>NZ_KB904818.1:2381688-3641482 GCF_000380205.1 Ancylobacter sp. FA202
CAGCCCTCGACGCCAGCCTCAAGCCGTAGGCCGCGCGCCGATCCGCCTGTCTCTTCACGCGGAGCGGACCGCGCGCCTCCAAGGCCCGCCGTCCGCCCCGCCGCACCCGGTCGTCCCGTCCACTGGACGTCAGAACCCGCGCCGAGCTCAGCAACGGAAGAGCCGAACCGGGGCGGGCGGCCCAGCACCGAACCCCTCCGCCGCAGCGGGCGCTCGACGGGCGGAACGGAGGGGCCGCGGCTGCCGTGGGAGGGGCTTGCGGGTATTGCGATTCAAACACGGGCGAAAGCGCTTTAGAGATAGCGGGCGCCCCGAATCGCGCACCCCGAATCGCGCCGCCCGCGAGCCCGCCTCCGAGACCGCTGATCATGACCGACACCTCCCGCACCGTCTCTACCCGCGACGAGGACGGCCTGCTGGCCAGTCTGGCGGTCTATCTGCGCCGGCGCGTACTTATCGTTGTGCTGCTGGGCTTTTCCTCCGGCCTGCCGCTGGCGCTCTCGGGCGCCACGTTGACCATCTGGATGGCCGAGGCGCAGGTGAACCTCACCACGATCGGCCTCTTCGCGCTGGTCGGCGTGCCGTATAATTTCAAGTTCATCTGGGCGCCGCTGGTGGATGCGCTTGATGTGCCGCTGCTGGGGCGCTGGCTTGGGCGGCGGCGCGGCTGGCTGGTGTTCACCCAGCTGCTGCTGATTCTCGCCGTCGCCTGGCTCGGCTTCCAGGACCCGGTGCTGTCGCCCTGGCATGTGGCGTTCGGCGCGCTCCTGGTGGCCACGGCTTCCGCGACGCAGGATATCGTGGTGGATGCCTTCCGCGTCGAAAGCCTGGAAGTACGCGAGCAGGCCGCCGGCATGGCGGGCTATGTCGCGGCCTATCGGGTCGGCATGCTGGCTTCGGGTGCTGGCGTCGTGCTGCTGGTGGCGTGGTTCGAGCTGCTGGGTGTGCCGCGCGCCGAGGTGTGGGCGTGGGGCTATCTGGCCGCCGCCGCCATGGTCGGCGTCGGGCTGTTCGCCGCGCTGATGGCGAAGGAGCCATCCGTGCCGGCCGACGCGCCGCCCCGCGAGGGCAAGGTGGTCAAGCGGGTGATGCAGACGGCGGTTGGCGCCTTCAGCGAGTTCCTCATCCGCAACAGCGCCGTTGCCATCTTGCTCTTCGTCGTACTGTTCAAGTTCTGCGATGCCTTCGCCGGCACGCTGACTGGCGCCTTCGTCATCGGCATCGGCTTCGACAAGGCGACATATGCCGG
This sequence comes from Ancylobacter sp. FA202, assembly GCF_000380205.1. Taxonomy (NCBI): domain Bacteria; kingdom Pseudomonadati; phylum Pseudomonadota; class Alphaproteobacteria; order Hyphomicrobiales; family Xanthobacteraceae; genus Ancylobacter; species Ancylobacter sp. FA202. The sequence goes on from NZ_KB904818.1 coordinate 2,382,938, forward strand.
GGTGGTCAAGGGAGTGGGCTTCGCGGCGGCGCTGCTTGGCGGCTTCGCCGGTGGGGTGATCGCCCGGGCGCTGCCGCTTGCCACCGCGCTCTGGGTGGGTGGAATCCTGCAGATGCTCTCCAACCTCGCCTTTTCCTGGCAGGCCTGGATGGGCGTGAACGTGCCGGCGCTGATGACGACCATCGTGGTCGAGAACTTCGCCGGCGCCATCGGCACCGTGATTTTTGTCGCCTATATCTCGGCGCTGTGCGGCAACCGCGCCCACACCGCCACCCAATACGCGCTGCTGACCGCGCTGGCGGCGGTGGGGCGGACTTTCCTCGCCTCCTCGGCCGGCTTCATTGCGGTGGAGACAGGCTGGATCGTGTTCTTCGCCATCACCTCGGTCGCTGCCCTGCCGGGGCTGGCGCTGCTGGCCTATCTGCAGGCGCGCGGCCATTTCCGCGAGCTGGGGGCAAGGCCCTAGTCATTCCCGCCGTTCTGGCGGCGCTCAGGTGCTGGTGCGCGCCCGGATGGCCGCCGAGAGCGTGCCCTCGTCGAGATAATCCAGTTCGCCCCCCACCGGCACGCCGTGAGCGAGGCGCGTGACCTTGACGTGTGCCTCGCGCAGAAGCTCGGTGATGTAGTGGGCCGTGGTCTGCCCATCGACCGTGGCGCCAAGCGCGAGTAGCACTTCTGTCACCGTGCCGCCCTGCACGCGCTCGACCAGCGCGGGCAGGTTGAGCTCGTCCGGGCCGATGCCGTCGAGCGGCGACAGCGTGCCGCCCAGCACATGGTAGCGCGCGTTCAGCGCGCCCGCCCGCTCCAACGCCCACAGATCTGCCACATCGGCGACGACCACCAGCAGGGTGGGATCGCGGGTGTCGTCGCAGCAGATCGAGCAGGGATCGCGCACGTCGATATTGCCGCAGACCCGGCAGGTGCAGATCTTGCCCAGCACGTCCTCGAAGGCGCTGGCGAGCGGGCTCATCAGCTGCTCGCGCTTCTTGATCAGGTGGAGCGTGGCCCGGCGGGCCGAACGGGGTCCGAGGCCAGGCACGCGGGCGAGCAGCTGGATCAGGCGTTCGATCTCGGGGCCGGCGACGGCACGGGGCATGGCATCCTCAAGGTCGGCGGGCTGGCCACTGTGCTGCTCCGTCTAGCGCACCGTGGCGCCTGTCGCAAAGGGCACGCCTTTCGCTCGCGTCCGTCGGTAATATCAGGCCGCCAAGCTGCGGTTTCGCTCGACACTCCGACAGAGGGTTGCTAACCGGATTCCAGCGCGGGGAGCGCCGATCCGGGGGAGATTGATGACGACCACGAAAGCCGCCGCGCGTGCCGTCCTGCGCCTTGCTCTGCCTCGCTTTTCGCCAGCGGGCCTTTTCTTTCGGGGCTGTGCCTTTCGCGGCCTGGCCCTGCTTGCCGCCCTGCTGGTGGGGGCGGCCCTGCCGGCCCAGGCCGCCGAGGGCCTGGGCATAGACGGGGCGCAGCTGCCCCTCGCCTGGGGCCTGCCCTTTGTCGGCATGCTGCTGTCGATCGCTGTCATTCCGCTGCTCGCCGGGCATTTCTGGCATCACCATTATGGCAAGGTGGCGCTGTTCTGGGCGCTGGCCTTCCTGGTTCCGTTCATCGCCACCTATGGTGGCGGGCTCGCCACCTATGAAGTGGCACATGCGGCGCTGCTGGAATACATCCCCTTCATCATCCTGCTGTTCGCGCTGTTCACCATTTCAGGTGGCATCCTGCTCACCGGCAATCTGCATGGCAGCCCGGGCGTGAACACGGCGCTGCTCGCCATCGGCACGGTGCTGGCGAGCCTGATCGGCACCACCGGCGCCTCCATGGTGCTGATCCGCCCGCTGCTGCGCGCTAATGACGAGCGGCGCTTCAACGTGCACACCGTGGTGTTTTTCATCTTCCTGGTGTCGAACATCGGCGGCTCGCTCACCCCGCTGGGCGATCCGCCGCTGTTTCTCGGCTTCCTCAAGGGCGTCGATTTCTTCTGGACCACGCAGCATTTGTTCCACGACACCGCGCTGGTGGCGGCGCTGCTGCTCGGCGCCTTCTACCTGCTCGATCGCTACTTCTATGCGCGCGAGGCAAAGCTGCCGCGCAAGTCTGACCCGACCCCCGACACCGAGCGCCTGGGCCTTCGCGGCCTGTGCAACCTGCCGCTGCTGGGCGGCGTCATTGCCGCCATTCTGATGAGCGCGCTGTGGAAGCCGGGCATCGAGTTCAACATTCTCGGCACCCATGTGCCGCTGCCCTCGATCGCCCGCGACCTCAGCCTGCTGGCGCTGGCCGGCATTTCGATCTGGATCACCCCGGCCTTCATCCGTGAGCGCAACGGCTTCGACTGGGAGCCGATCCGCGAAGTGGCCAAGCTGTTCGCGGCGATCTTCCTCACCATCATCCCCGTCATCGCCATCCTGCGCGCGGGCGCTGACGGCGCACTCTCTCCGCTGGTGGCGCTGGTGACGGATGAGGCCGGTGGGCCGGTGAATGCCGGCTATTTCTGGATGACCGGCCTGCTCTCGGGATTCCTGGACAATGCGCCGACCTATCTCGTCTTCTTCAACCTTGCGGGGGGCGACGCGCAGGAACTGATGACGCGCCATGCGGTGACGCTGGAGGCGATTTCGGCCGGCGCGGTGTTCATGGGCGCGCTGACCTATATCGGCAATGCGCCCAATTTCATGGTGCTGGCCATCGCCAAGAGCCGCGGCGTCGCCATGCCGAGCTTCTTCGGCTACATGGCTTGGTCCGGCCTTTTCCTCCTGCCCTGCTTCGCGCTGCTGACCTGGCTGTATTTCCTGTAGGCGGCACGCGCCGGCGTCGGCGCTATTCCGCCGCGAGAGGCATCCCTGGCTGCGTGTCTCCGGGTTCCTCGCGCAACGCCGTCTCGCATTGGGCGAGGCGGGCGGCGAACTGTCCCGCCAGCGCGCGGGCGGCCCCGTCATGCGCGCTCCGGCTGGCGAAAGCCCGCGCCGGATCGAGCAGGCGGGGGTCGACGCCTTCCAGCGCGGCCGGCACCTCGAAACCGAAATGCGGATCGGTGCGCCAATCGCCGGTGGCCAGCTCGCCCGCCTGGGCGGCATCGACGAGGCGGCGGCTGGCCTCCAGCGGCACGCGCCGTCCCCCGCCGGCGGCTCCGCCGATCCAGCCGGTGTTGACCAGCCAGCAGCCGGGCGCGTGCCGTGCCAGGAGATCGCGCAGGCGGGGTCCGTGAAGTTCCGCCAGCGCCGGGGCGGTGTCCATGCCGGCAAGACAATGGCTGAGCGCCTGTGCCGGGTTAAGCCGGGCGATGGCGGGGAGCACGCCGCTGGCGTCCTGCATCAGCACGAACAGCTGAGCGGGCGATCCCAGGTGAGGGGAGCTTTCGGTAGGACGCGCGGGCAGGATGACGCGGGAGGCGGGGGTGCTGGCCGCCTCGGTCAGGTCGGGCGAGCGGCTGGCGGGATCGAGGGCGACATTCTCCAGCACGGCACCAAAGCTCTGCGCGGCGCGTTCCACTTCTGCCGCGTGGGCGAGATCGGCGGGGCGGATAGAGGTGCCGGTCTGCAGCGCGACCAAACCCTGTTCGCTCCAGCCGAGCGCGCTATCGACGAGGCGCCCCGGGGCGCCGTCCTCCGCCTGTCCCCGTGCAAGGGCGCCTGCCAGCGAGCTCTTGCCGGCGCCGGCGGTGCCGAGGAAAAGGGCAACCGTGCCGGTCGTACCGATGGTGGCGACACCGTCGAGCCGCAGCACGCCCGCATCCGCGAGCGGGCCAGCGATCAGGCGCGTGAGAGCCGCGCGGATCGCCTCGCTGCGCGCCGTGCCGGCGACGAGCGCCAGCCCGTTGGCGAGGTCCAGCGCAACGGCGCCATCCGCCGCCACACCATGGGTTTCGGGGTTGGGGCGAAAGCCCGGCGCGCACAGAATGGTGAGGCGCGGCGCGGTGTCGTCGGTGTCCGCCGCCTCACCGGGGCGCATGAGGTGGCGGATGAAGAGCGCGTGCCAGGCCTGATCGGACAGGACTCGCAGCAGGAGGGGCCGGCCCGTCCCCGCCTCGACGCAGACATCCTGCCCGAAAAGGGTGCGGCGGCCGACATAGGCCAGCAGGTCGGTCTTCAGCGCTTCGAATTGCGCGCGCGTGAGGACAGGGACCTCGCCCGAGACGGTCTCCGACAGAGCTGCGCTGTTCGCGCTCGCCGTGTCGTCGACCTGCGCGACGCTGATCTCCAGGCCGCTCTGGGCGGTGGTGACGACCAGCGCGCCGGCCTCGGAAAGTCGTGCCTCCCCGCGCGCTACGGCGCGCTCGCACAGGGACGCCATGCTGAGGTTCCAGAACACCCGGCCGGTGCCGGCGGGGGCGAGCCCCTCAAGGCGGGAATGGTCGCTCTGCGTGCCTGTTTGCTTCACGGTCGGCTCCTCCTACGCATGACAGGAGGCCGGACCATGGGAGGCCAAAGGGGCGTTTTGCGCGAGTTTCCGAGACGATTATGTGGCCAAAGCTGGGATTGTCGCCGGTAGGTTAATTCTCACACCGCCGCCGCCCGGGCGGAATTGGCGCGCTCGACCAGTGCGGCGCGCATCTCCTGCGCATTGGTAACGCGGTGGCCGAAGTCGAGCCGGCGCACCTGCGCCCCGTCCATCAGGTCGCAGCCCTCGGGATCGAGGCCGACCAGCTTCCAGTGGCCGGGGCCGGTGCCAATGAGGTGAAGCGCATAGAGTTGGATAGCGTCGGCATGGTCGGCATTCATATGCGCCACCGCGCCCTCCTCGGCGGCCAGCACTCCGGCGGCATCGTCGATGCGGGTGGACAGGGCGACGCCCTCCACATCCTTGATCCGCCCGAAGCCGGCGACCAGATGGGCGCTTTCCACCTCCACACGGTAGAAGGCGAAATCGCTGAAGCCGGCGAAACCGGCCGCATCCGGGTGCCGCGCCAGGAAGCGGCGGCGCGCGGTGGCCAGCGTGTCGGGATCGCTGATGGCCTCGATGCGCCCCTTCAGCCCCGCGCGGGCGCCCTGCAGCTCGTCGCCCAGCCGGTGCTCGTCGACCAGCAGCGAGACGCGGGCGTCGCGCTGGAGATTGGCGGTGTGGCGGGCGAGCTGGGAGAGCAGGAGCAGCGGCGAGCCATCGGGCAGGGTGGCGAGCTGGACCAGCGAGGCATAGGGGCCACCATCGGCATCAAGAGTGGCAAGAGCGGCGGTCTGGCTTTCGCGGATGAGGCGCTTGACGGCACGCGCCGGGTCGAATGTGTCTGATGGGGATGAGGTCTGTGACATATGGAAAGGCTCCGCCCTATATGCCCAAGAGGTGTGCGTCGCGGCTCCCGTCGTCAAGCGCTTCGCCATAATTGGCGGGCGGGCGCGAAACGCGCTAATTTCCGCTGAATCAGTTTGCGTGTCACATTGTGGCCACGCCGGCGGGGTTCACCCCTTCGTGTACCGCCGCCGAACAGGAAAGTGCGCAGATGCCGACCATCGCTCTCGTCGACGACGATCGCAACATTCTTACCTCCGTATCCATCGCCCTGGAGTCGGAGGGCTATCGCATCCAGACGTACACCGACGGCGCCACCGCCCTGGACGGCTTCAAGACCAACCCGCCCGACCTCGCCATCTTCGACATCAAGATGCCGCGCATGGACGGCATGGAGCTTCTGCGCCGTCTGCGCCAGAAGAGCGACATGCCGGTGATCTTCCTCACCTCCAAGGATGACGAGATCGACGAATTGTTCGGCCTGAAGATGGGCGCCGACGATTTCATCAAGAAGCCGTTCTCCCAGCGCTTGCTGGTGGAGCGGGTGAAGGCGGTGCTGCGCCGCTTCGCCCCCAAGGATGGCAGCCTGCCGCGCGAGACCGACAGCGCCAAGGTGCTGGAGCGCGGCCTGCTGCGCATGGACCCGGAGCGCCACACCTGCACCTGGAAGGGCGAGAACGTCACCCTTACCGTGACCGAATTCCTCATTCTCCAGGCGCTGGCAACCCGCCCCGGCGTGGTGAAGAGCCGCAACGCGCTGATGGATGCCGCCTATGACGATCAGGTCTATGTCGACGACCGCACCATCGACAGCCACATCAAGCGGCTGCGCAAGAAGTTCAAGGTGACGGACGACAATTTCGAGATGATTGAGACGCTGTACGGCGTCGGCTACCGCTTCAAGGAGTAGCGGGTCCTTGCTCGATCCGGAACTGACCCGGAACGGCGCCGGCCAGGTGGCCGTCGAGGACGGGGACCCGACGGACAGGTCGTCCCGCTCGCCCGAGCGGGCGGGGCTTCTCGGCGCCTTGCGCCGTGCGCGCAACTTCGTCGCCTTCAAGAGCTTCTCCAGCCTCACCCGCCGGATCGTGCTGCTCAACCTCGCCGGCATGTTTGTGCTGGTATCGGGTATTCTCTACCTCTCGGAGTTCCGCGCCGGACTGATCGACGCGCGGGTGCAGAGCCTGATCGTGCAGGGCGAGATCATCGCCGGCGCGATTGCCGCTTCAGCACAGGTCGAAACCAACGCCATCACCATCGACCCCGAGCGGCTGCTGGAGTTGAGGGCGGGCGAGAGCTACGGCCCCGGCGAGGACGGCTTCGCCCCGCTCGAATTCCCGATCAATCCCGAGCGCGTCGCTCCGGTGCTCAAGCGCCTGGTCGAGCCCACTGGCACAAGGGCCCGTATCTATGACCGCGACGGAGCGCTGCTGCTCGATTCGCGCTCGCTCTATGCGCGCGGCGAAATCCTGCGTTTCGACATGGCCGCGCCGACCACGCCCAAGCCGAACTGGATGGAGCGCGGCTGGAACAGCATGAAGTTCTGGTTCGAGCGCGGCGACCTGCCGCTCTACAAGGAGCTCGGCCCCAACAATGGCAAGGGCTACCCGGCGGTGATGGAGGCGCTGCAGGGGCAAAAGGCCAGCGCCGTGCAGGTCAATGAGCGCGGGCAGGTCATCGTCTCGGTTGCCGTGCCGGTGCAGCGTTTCCGCGCCATTCTCGGCGCGCTGCTGCTTTCCACCCAGGGCGGCGAGATCGACGAGGCGGTGGCGGCCGAGCGGCTGGTCATCGTGCGTGTGTTCCTTGTGGCCATAGCGGTGATGGTGGTGCTGTCGCTGCTGCTCGCCAGCACCATTGCTGGCCCGGTGCGGAAGCTGGCGGATGCCGCCGAGCGGGTGCGCCGGAGGACCCGCTCGCGGGTCGAGATTCCCGATTTCACCAGCCGCTCCGACGAGATCGGCCATCTCTCCGGCGCACTGCGCGACATGACCGACGCGCTCTATTCGCGTATCGAGGCGATCGAGAGCTTCGCCGCCGACGTCTCGCACGAGTTGAAGAACCCGCTCACCTCGCTGCGTTCCGCCGTGGAGACGCTGCCACTGGCGAAGTCCGACGTCTCGCGTGGTCGGCTGCTGGAGGTGATCCAGCACGATGTGAAGCGCCTCGATCGCCTGATTACCGACATTTCGGACGCTTCGCGGCTCGATGCCGAGTTGCAGCGCCAGGAGTCCGAGCCGATGGACCTGGTCCGTCTGCTCAACACCGTCACCGGCGTGCACAATGACGTGCTGCGCGCCGATGGGGTGCGGGTGAGCCTTTCCTTCGAGCCGGCTCCGGGCCCGGGGACGGACGCCACCTATGTCATTCCCGGCCATGATTCCCGCCTCGGCCAGGTGATCAACAACCTCATCGACAATGCGCGCTCGTTCTCGGCCAAGGGCGGCGAGGTCCGAGTGACCTGCCGGCGCCACCGCGACACGGTGGAAATCATCGTCGACGATGACGGGCCGGGCATTCCGCCGCACGCAGTGAGCCGCATCTTCGAGCGCTTCTACACCGACCGGCCCGAAGAGCAGGGATTCGGCCAGAATTCCGGGCTTGGCCTGTCGATCTCGCGTCAGATCGTCGAAGCCCATGGTGGGCGCATCTGGGCCGAGAACCGTCCGGCCGAGGCCTGCCCACCGGAAACCGAACCGGCGGCGCCGGTGGCGAAGAAGCCGCGGGCCTCGCGCGCCAAGGCCAAGAGCGCCGCTGCCGCTGCGTCCGCCGACGAGATGACCGCCGCTGCCGTGACGGCCGCCGCCGTGGCGGGCCTGGATGGCGAGCCTTCAACCCCGGTGGCAAAGCCCGGCGGCGCCCGCTTCATTGTCCGCCTGCCGGCGAGCTGAGGCGCACGCAACCATGACGCAGGCGAAGGACAGCGCGGCGGCCCCCCTTTCCCCCTCGGTGCATGCCTCCTGCGTCCGCATTGGTGGTCGGGGGGTGCTGATCCGCGGCGACTCGGGGGCGGGCAAGTCGCACCTTGCCTTCGCGCTCATCCTCGCCGGGCGCGGCGGGCTGGCGCCTCCGGCCGAACTGGTGGCCGATGACCGGGTGCTTCTGTCGCGGCGGGGGGCGCGGCTATTCGCTGCCGCGCCGCACAATCTTGCCGGGCTGATCGAAGTGCGGGGGCTCGGCCTGCGGCGTCTGCCCTTTGTGGCCGAGGCCGTGATCGATCTGGTGGTCGATCTCGGCGCCGCCGACGCTGCCCGGCTGCCGGAGGTCTCGGCGCGGCGGGTGATGATCGAGGGGCTGGAAATCGAGCGCCTGCCGGTGTTCGCGGGCGGCGATGGCGTGCAGCAGGTGCTGGCGCTTCTCCTCACCGAGTCCGCGCCGGACTAGGTTCTCGCGGTGCGGCAGCGGGCCGCCTGGGGGCTCGCGCGGATTTTCCCCAGCGGTACTTGCCATTCATGTGCAGCGCAACGATGATGTGCGCCCCGCAAAGGGGGCGGCGGGCGATCCCAAATCAAGGCCTCCGGCAGTAGCATTGCAGTCGCGTCGACCGACGTGCGGCGGAGCAAGATGATAGGTCTCGTACTCGTAACGCACGGACGCCTTGCCAGCGAATTCCGCGCCGCCCTCGAACATGTCATGGGACCGCAGTCCCATATCGAGACGATCACCATTGGCCCGGACGATGACATCGAACGGCGCCGGCAGGAAATCGTCGATGCGGTCGCGGCAGTGAACAGCGGCGGCGGCGTGGTGATCCTCACCGACATGTTCGGCGGCACCCCGTCCAATCTCGCCATCTCGGTGATGACCTCGCCGGATATCGAGGTGGTCGCCGGCATAAATCTCCCCATGCTGGTCAAGCTCGCCACCGTGCGCGGCGAGGTGCCGATGGGCGAGGCGGTGGCGCAGGCCCAAGAGGCCGGGCGCAAATACATCAACATCGCCAGCCGCGTACTGGCCGGAAAATGAGCGCCACCACGGATGCTCTCCGGCGCGAGCTGGCCATCGTCAACAAGCGCGGCCTGCATGCCCGGGCTTCGGCCAAATTCGTGCAGACGGTGGAGCGCTTCGACGCCGATGTGCGCGTCACCCGCGCCGGCGAGACGGTCGGCGGCAGCTCGATCATGGGGCTGATGATGCTGGCGGCGGCACCCGGCACCACCATTCTTGTAGAGGCCAGCGGCGCTGAGGCGCAGGCGGCGATCGACGCGCTGGAAGCGCTGGTGTCCGACCGCTTCGGCGAGGGCGAATAGGCCATTGCCCTGGTTCAGTAACTCACCCGAACCCTTAAACTGATCGTCGGGCTCGCTTGGTGGCGCGCCGATAGCGCAGTCGCCGAACGTACCGGCATCGGCGACGCCGTGCGTGGGTCAGGCAGGCTCGCGAAAGGCTCCGCGCGTAACGTCCGAAGGTTCCCGTGCCGCGTCCCCCGCGCGCGAGCCGGCCGCCGTGCTGAAAACGGCGCCCCAAACCGTCACATAAAGATATCTTTATATCGTTATTGTATTTTCAGGTCGGGGCTGCTATCACCCGGCCAAACGATCAGCACAGGAGCCTCTCATGGCCGCCGCAACCGACTACATCGTCAAGGACATCAGCCTCGCCCCGTTCGGCCGCAAGGAACTCTCGATCGCCGAGACCGAAATGCCGGGCCTGATGGCCACCCGCGAGGAATACGGCCCGTCGCAGCCGCTCAAGGGCGCGCGCATCGCCGGCTCGCTGCACATGACCATCCAGACCGGCGTGCTGATCGAGACGCTGGTCGCGCTCGGCGCCGATGTGCGCTGGGTGTCGTGCAACATCTACTCGACGCAGGACCACGCGGCGGCCGCTATCGCCGCCGCCGGCGTGCCGGTGTTCGCCATCAAGGGCGAGACGCTGACCGAATATTGGGACTACACCGCCAAGCTGTTCGACTGGCACGGCGGTGGCTACCCCAACATGATCCTCGATGATGGCGGCGACGCCACCATGTATGTCCATCTCGGCCTGCGCGCCGAGAACGGCGACACCGCCTTCCTCGACGCTCCCGGTTCGGAAGAAGAGGAAGTGTTCTTCGCGCTGCTGAAGAAGCAGCTCAAGGAGAAGCCCAAGGGCTATTTCAAGGCGATCGCCGACAGCATAAAGGGCGTATCGGAAGAGACCACCACGGGCGTGCACCGCCTGTACGACATGCAGAAGGCCGGCACGCTGCTGTGGCCCGCCATCAACGTCAATGACAGCGTCACCAAGTCGAAGTTCGACAACCTCTATGGCTGCCGTGAATCGCTGGTCGACGGCATCCGCCGGGGCACTGACGTCATGATGTCCGGCAAGGTCGCCATGGTCGCCGGCTTCGGCGATGTCGGCAAGGGCTCTGCCGCTTCGCTGCGCCAGGCCGGTTGCCGCGTGATGGTCTCTGAAGTCGACCCGATCTGCGCGCTGCAGGCGGCGATGGAAGGCTACCAGGTCGTGACCATGGAAGAGGCGGCGCCGATTGCCGACATCTTCGTCACCGCCACCGGCAACAAGGACATCATCACCATCGAGCATATGCGCGCGATGAAGGACCGGGCGATCGTCTGCAACATCGGCCACTTCGACAACGAGATCCAGATCGCGTCGCTGAAGAATCTGAAGTGGGACAACATCAAGCCGCAGGTCGATGAGATCACGTTCCCCGATGGCAAGCGCATGATCCTGCTGTCGGAAGGCCGTCTGGTGAACCTTGGCAACGCCATGGGCCACCCGTCCTTCGTGATGTCGGCCTCCTTCACCAACCAGACGCTGGCGCAGATCGAACTTTACGCCAACAACAAGGACGGCAAGTACAAGAAGGAAGTGTACGTGCTGCCGAAGTCGCTGGACGAGAAAGTCGCCATGCTGCACCTCGCCAAGATCGGCGTGAACCTCACCAAGCTGCGCCCCGACCAGGCCGACTATATCGGCGTGACGGTGGAAGGCCCCTTCAAGTCGGACCACTACCGCTACTGAGCGGCGACTGCCGCGGGTTCCTTCTGCCCGGCACCGGGGTCGGAAACGACTCCGGGACTGGGAGGGGCTCCAAGGGCGGGAACGACTCCGGGGGGACTGTCTGCGGCGGGACCGGGCAGGGGCGACAGGCGGCGATAAGGTGTGCCCAGCTTCGCCGCCACCCGCTCCCAGATCTGCCGCAGCCGGTGGACGTGCAGATCGTCCAGCATGGTTTCGAACAAGTGGCGGCGGTCCTCGTCGTCGAGCGCGACCGGGGGCTTGGCCGCCGAGACCGGCGCGGGCTCGTCGCTCGCCGTCCTCGGTGCCGGCTTTTTCGCCGCCGCCGCTGCGGCCGCTTCGTCGCGGGCGCTTCGTTCGAGGATATCGGCGATCATTGACCGCAGATTGGCCGTCGCTCCCTCGCGCACCGTGGCGCGCTCCAGATCGAAGATGGTGCGGATATTGTGCTGGCGCAGCGCCAGGAAGGCGTGCGGGCCGACAATGATGCAGAGTTGCGCCTGGGCGATCCAGTCGATGCATTCGTAGAGGCCGAAGGGCGTCTCGACATAGAGCATGATCGGATTGGCCGTGGCGAGGTTCTGCACGTCCATGATCATCATCTCGTCGAGCCGGAATCGCGTCCAGGCGTCGATGCCGTCGATCACCTCCAGAGGCGTGCCGCGCGCGCGTTCGAGCAGCTCGGTGCGCTCGCTCTTGAGAGGCAGCCATGTCGCGCGGCTGATCGCGTAGCGCAGGCCGAGATCTGGAAAGAAGCCGAATAGGAAGGCGGCGAGGAACCACAACGTGCCGGAGGGAATCCAGTCGGGCCCCGCCGGCGCCGCCCGCCAAAGCACGATGACGGTCACGACGGCCATCAGCATATGCGTGGTGGCCCGCAGGAAGCTGAGCGGACCGAGTTCGAAATTCATCACCGCGCGCATGAGGTAGCCGAGCGAGAACAGGATGCCGCCGGCAAAGACGAAGCCGAGCAGCGCCGTAACCTCCCCAGCTTTGGTGCTATCGGTGCCGAGCAGGGCGCTGGCGGCGATCCACCTGCCAAGCTTCGCCCCTTCCGGGCCAGCCTTGGCGAAGATGATCTCCAGCCCGAGCATCGCCACAAGGCAGAAGGGAATGGAGCCGATCAACAGGCGCGGCCAGGCGCGGTCCTTTGGGTCGGCGGCATATTTCGCCTCCACGAATTCGAAGGAGGGCGTGGCGTCGTCCGCGAAGCCGAACCCCTCCTTGATCTCCCTGGCAACGCCGGCCCGCTTCTGCCGCACGCTGTTGCGGATAAAGATCAGGATGGCCGGAATGCCGAAGGCGATGATCAGCGGCAGCAGTAAGTCATAACCCCAGCCCATGGCGTGTCCTCCGCCCAAAGATGGTCACAGGACACCACACAAGCAAAGGTTGTGCAATGGATCAGTACAGCTCTTTCTGCATGAAAACCAGATCGAGACGCCGGCCGAACTTGGTGCCGATGCCGGGCATGCGGCCGGTCTCCCGGAAGCCGAGGCGGGCGTGCAAGGCGAGCGAGGCCTCGTTGCCGCCAGTGACGCCGCCGATCATCACCTGTTTGCCCAGGGCTCGCGCCGGGGCGAACAGTGCCTCCACCAGCGCCCGCCCCAGCCCGCGCCCGCGCGCCGCCTCGGCCACATAGACCGAGTGCTCGACGCTGATGCGGAACCCCTCGAAGGGGCGGAAATCGCCGAAACTGGCATAGCCCAATATCTCGCCCGCCTGCGCGGCGACAATCACCGGGTAGCCGCGTCCGCGCCGGTCGCGCAGCCAGGCGAGGCGGTTGGCGAGGTCGGCCGGGGTGTCGTTCCAGATCGCGGTTGTGTTCACAATGGCATGGTTGTAGATGGCGAGAATGCCGGTGATGTCGTCTTCCACCGCGTCGCGTAGCATCACGATCCCCGTTCCGGCTGGACCAGCCCCAGCCCTCCCATTGGAGCGGGCCCCGGGCGCCGTGTCATTGAAATTACACGCGCGGCGCTGGAATGCCGCGTGCCGGCTCCCCATATCGCCTTTTCGCGGGGCGACCGCGTCAGGAGGAAAGACCTAGAGGATGAGTTCGACCGACCCGTTCGATCGCATGCGTTTCACCGTCCGAAAAGTGAGCTGGTGGCAGGTGGCGCTCGTCGTCGCCGTCGCGCTGGCGCTCGGCACCGCGCTGGCGCTGGTGGCGGCCAGCGTGTTCCTTGTGGTCTTCCCCATCATCGTGATTGCCGGCCTGGCCTACCGCCTGTTCGGCGGGCGCCGGCGCACCGGCCGCAGCGGTGGCCCCGAGATCATCGAGGCCGAATACCGCGTTCTGTCGCCGGAGGAGGCGGCGCGCGCCGACAAGGATCGCTGGGATTCCGATCGGCGGGTACGCTGAGAATTGCGGCCGCTTCTGAGGCGGCCCGCGGCTCACTTTTCGACGAAGGCCTTTTCGATCACGAAGTCGCCCGGCTCCGTGGTCGAGCCTTCCTCGAAGGCCTTCTCCTTGAGAATGACGCGCATATCGTCGAGCAATTGCGGGCTGCCGCAGAGCATGACGCGGTCATCTTCCTTGTCGAGCGGGGGCAGGCCGAGATCGGCGAACAGCTTGCCCGAGGTGATGAGATCGGTGATGCGGCCCTGGTTGCGATAGGGTTCGCGCGTCACGGTGGGGTAATAGACCAGCTTCTCGTGCACCAGCTCGCCGAAGAACTCATTGTCCGGCAGCTCGTTCTCGATGAAGTCCTGATAGGCGAGCTCGCCCACCGTCCGCACGCCATGGACGAGGATGACCTTCTCGTAAGCCTCGTAGGTCTCCGGGTCCTTGATGAGGCTCATGAAGGGCGCCAGCCCCGTGCCCGTTGACAGCAGATAGAGCCGGCGGCCGGGGACGAGATAATCCACCAGCAGCGTGCCGGTGGGCTTGCGCCCGACAATCACTTCGTCGCCGACCTTCAGGTGCTGCAGGCGGGAGGTCAGCGGGCCATTCGCCACCTTGATCGAGAAGAACTCCAGCGTCTCCTCGTAATTGGCGCTGGCGATGGAATAGGCGCGCAGCAGCGGCTTGCCGTCTACCTGCAGTCCGATCATCACGAACTGGCCGTTTTTGAACCGCAGCGCCGGGTCGCGCGTGGTGGTGAAGGTGAACAGGTTGTCCGTCCAGTGGTGCACCGACAGGACGCGCTCGGTGTGGAGATTGCTCATTTACAATCCATACAAGTGAAAACTTCCAAACAAACTGGAAGCTGATGTAATTCTCGGGGCTCCGTTTACTGCGCATTCGGGCCGGTGTCGACCCTTTGTCGCGGCTTTGCCGGCCAATCGCGCCCCGGCTTGCGCATTACTCCCCGAGTGGGGAAACATGCGCCGCCGGCGTGGCCGGACCATGAGCAGGATCAAGGAGACCTCGATGTTCAGCCACATCATCCTCGGCGCGCGCGATCTCGCCCGGCTGACCGGCTTCTATGACGCGGTGCTGGCGCCGCTGGGTCTTGAGCGGGTCGATGAGCCCTCCGATGGTGGGCCGCCCGGCTCCATGTGGCTGATGCCGGGACGCCGCTGGCCGCAATTCTTCGTGCAGCTGCCGTTCAACGGCCTGCCGGCGACGTGGGGTAACGGCACGCAGGTAAGCTTCGCCGCGCCCTCGCCGGCGGCGGTAGATGCGGCTTGGCGGGCGCTGATCGAGAATGGCGGCTTCGACGAGGGCGCGCCGGGCCTGCGGCCGGACTATGCCCCGGACTACTACGGCGCCTATGGCCGCGACCCCGAGGGCAACAAGCTGTGCTTCGTTCATCTCGCCGAGCTGGAAGGCCTGACCGTACGCGCCGGCGCCTGAGTTTGGTTCAGGTCGCCCATCAGGGGGCCAGGTTCAAAGCGCGGAATCGGCCGGGCGCCGGTCCTCGACCATTTCCGCCTCCGCCCGGCGGACTACCGATTCCAGCCGGTCGCCCGGCGCGCTGGTGGCGAGGCCGAGCGACAGGCTGAGCGTACTGGCGGAATAGAACTGGTTGTTGAGCACCGCCAGCTCGCGAATATTCTCCATCACCGCATGGCCTGCTTCCGCATCTGTTCCCGGCAGCAGCACGGCGAATTCGTTGCCGGCAATGCGGGCGGCGCAGTGCTGCGGGTCCACCGCCTTGGCGATGATTTCGCCGGCCCGGCGCAGCAGCATGTCGCCGGCGGCCTGGCCGAGTTGGTCGTTCACCTTCTTCAGGTCGTTGAGGTGGATCATGATCACCGTGACCGGGAATGGCCCGCGCCGTTCCAGCCGGTTCAGCTCGTCGACATAGAAGGTGCGGTTGCACAGCTTTGTCAGCACGTCGTGCTTGCCGAGATATTCCAGATAGGCTTCGGCCTTCTTGCGGGCGGTGATGTCGGTGAGCGCCACCTGCACCAGCGACCAGTCGTCCTCGTGACCAGGCAGGACCGAGAATTGCAGATGCACATGCAGCAACTCGCCGCCCAGCGTGTAGTTCACCACTTCGCGGGTGTGAAAGAGCCGGCCGTTCCACAGCTCGATGAGCTGCTCGCGGAAATGGCGCTGCATGTCGTCGCGGAAGACCTCCACCACATTGTCGGTGAGTTCGGCGACGCTGCCGGCGCCAAACATCTCCAACGTGTGGTGATTGACCTCGATCACCCGGATCTCGCTGACGCAGCGCTGCACGAATTCCGGGTGCACATCGGTGAACACCCGGAAATCTTCGATGCCGCGAAAGCGCAGATCGTCCATCAGCTGCTTGATGGTGGAGAAGTCCTCCACCCACAAAGACACCGGCGAGTGCTGGAACAGCCCCTTGGCGTAGCGCTCCGCATTGGCAGCCTGGCGGCGGGCGGTCTCGCGGGCGGTCACGTCCTCGGCCGAGAGCAGGACGCGGCCCAGGCTCTCCTCGTAGCCCGGCAGGACGATGCCCTTCAGCTGGATATCGAGCCGCTCGCCGGTCAGGGTGTAGTTGACGGCCTGGCTGGAAAAGCTCGTATGCCCGTCCCAGAGCTGCGACAATTCTTCAATATGGGTGACGAGCATGTCGTCGCGAAAGACCTTGTCGAGATTGGCGACGAGGTGGGACAGGCTGCTGGCCTCGAACAGGGTGAGCGTGCGCTGGTTGACCTGCAGCACCTTGATGCGCGCCGAGCACTCGGCCACGCGCTCGGGGTGGCCGCGCAAATGGTCGCGCAGCGAGGTCACGCCCTCGGCACGCCAGCGATCGAACAGCTCTCGGACGGCGCTGAAATCCTCCAGCCACAGCGAGATCGGCGCGAGGTCGAACATGTCCTCATGTTCACCACGCGAGGGGCGGGCGACGATGCGCGGCCCCAGCGGCGACACGCTCGACTTGTTCGGCTTCATCGCGGCATACCGACCATGGCCATGAGGGGATCGAGAAAATGTGGCGCCGATATCGTGACGCATCTCGGTAGCGGTCAGGGGGTACAATAAGACCGCTCAATCCGAATTCGGTCGAATTAAGCGAAATGCTGCCCTTCTGCAACCCGCACGGACAAAGCCCGCGCGAAAGCCCGAAGGGCTGAAGGCCTGTACGAATCGACGGTATCTTATATCTTCTCCCTCCCGGGACGCCATCCGTGCGGGGCCGGTGCGGGTGTGACATGAGCGACATTGTTTGTATTTCGCCGATCGACGGCTCGGAACTGGCGCGCCGCCCGGCTGCGGCGGAGGGGGCGATCGCGCGGGCGGTGGCCGAGGCCCGCGGCGCCCAGCGTGCCTGGCGGCGGGTGCCGATCGCCGAACGTTCCGCTCATGTGCTGCGCTTCCTCGACGCCATGCTGGCGATGAACCAGGAGATCGTGCCCGAGCTCGCCCAGCAGATGGGCCGTCCGGTGCGCTATGGCGGCGAGTTCGGCGGCTTCGAGGAGCGGGTGCGTTATGTCGTCGAGATGGCGGAGGAGGCGCTGGCCCCGGTCATCCCGCACGATGCGCGCCCCGGCTTCACCCGCTACATCAAGCGCGACCCACTCGGCCTGGTGCTGGTGGTGGCGCCGTGGAACTACCCCTATCTCACGGCGGTGAACACCATCGCCCCGGCGCTGATCGCCGGCAATGCCGTGCTGCTCAAGCATGCCGCGCAAACCATCCTCGTTGGCGAGCGGTTCCAGAGTGCGATGGACCGCGCCGGCCTGCCGAAGGGCCTGTTCGCCAATCTCGTTCTGACCCATGACCAGACCTCGCGGCTGATCGGCTCGGGGGCGGTGGACTTCGTCAACTTCACCGGCTCGGTGGAAGGCGGGCGGGCCATCGAGCGGGCGGCGGCGGGCACTTTCACCCCGCTGGGGCTGGAACTCGGCGGCAAGGACCCGGCCTATGTGCGCGCCGATGCCGATCTCGATTTCGCCGTCGCCAATCTGGTGGATGGCGCCTTCTACAATTCCGGCCAATGCTGCTGCGGCATCGAGCGGATCTATGTGCATGAGAGCCTCTATGACCGCTTCGTCGCCGGCTTCGTCGAACTGACGTCCCAATATGTACTCGGCAATCCGCTCGACGAGGCGACCACGCTCGGGCCGATGGCGCAGAAGCGCTTCGCCGACCTCATCCGCGGCCAGATCCGCGAGGCGGTCGACCGGGGCGCGACGGCCCATATCAACCCCGCCGCCTTCCCCGCGAACAAGGAGGGCACGCCCTATCTCGCGCCACAGGTGCTGACCGGGGTCGACCATTCCATGTCGGTGATGCGGGACGAGAGCTTCGGCCCCGTGGTCGGCATCATGAAGGTGAAGGGCGACGAGGAAGCACTGACGCTGATGAATGACAGCGTGTACGGCCTCACCGCGTCGGTCTGGACCACCGACCTGGAGGCCGCCGAACGCCTCGGCGGCGAGATCGAGACCGGCACGGTGTTCATGAACCGCTGCGATTATCTCGATCCGGGTCTCGCCTGGACCGGGGTGAAGGAGACCGGGCGCGGCGCCTCGCTCTCGCGCATTGGTTTCGAGATGCTCACGCGGCCGAAGTCCTTCCATCTGCGCCACGGCTGAGATCGCCAGCGTCGCGGCTGCCATAGCGGCGGGCGGCCTCGATGGCGAGACCGGTGCCGACCGAGCCGAAAGTGTCGCCATCGATGGCCCGCGCCTGCGGCACGGTGGCGCGGATGGCCGCGCGCACATGGGCGAGCCGCGTGGATCCGCCGGTGAGGAACAGCGCATCGATGTCGCCCGGCTTCAGCCCGGCCTGGTCGAGGCAGAGGCCGACCCGCCGGGAGATGCGCTCGGCGAGACCCTTGGTGTGGGCGACGAGATCGGCCGGCGTCAGGCCCACGGACAGCCCCGCTTCCAGCCAGGCGAGGTCGACCAGTGCCTCCTCCGCTTCGGCAAGGGCGATCTTGGCCGCTTCCGCCTCCATGGCGAGGGTATGGCCCCGCTGCTCCTCGATCACCCGGATCAGCCTCTCGACCCGGTGCGGCTCGGCCGCCTCGCGGCGAACCTCGTGGAGCTCGCGCACCGTCTTGGCCGTGTAGAGCCGGTTGATGCTCGACCAGGTCGCCAACTCGTGGAAATAGCCGCTCGGCACGTCGCGTCCGGGGCGCTTCATCGGGCTGCGATAGCCGAGCAGCGGCATCAGCGTGCCGAGGCTCAGCGTGCGGTCGAAATCGGTGCCGCCGATCCGCACGCCGTCATTGGCGAGGATGTCGTCGGCGCGGTCCTGGCGCGCCCTTCGCCCCTCGCCGAGGCGGACGATGGAAAAATCCGAGGTGCCGCCGCCAATATCGGCGATCAGCGCGATTTCTTCGCCCGCCACCTGCTGCTCATAGTCAAGCGCGGCGGCGATGGGCTCGAACTGGGTGGACACCTCGCGAAAGCCGATATCGCCGGCGATGGCGCGCAGCGTGTCCTCGGCCTTGCGATTGGCGGGCGCGTCGTCGTCGACGAAGAACACCGGCCGGCCGAGAACGACGCTGGCCAGGCCCGTGCCGGCATCGGCTTCTGCCCGGGCCTTCACAACTCGGAGATAGTCGGCGATCACGTCGCGGAAGCCGATGGCGCGGCGGCCGATCTGGGTTTTCTCCTCGATCAGTGCGCTGCCCAGCACCGCCTTGAGCGAGCGCATGAGCCGCCCATCCTCGCCTTCGACATAGCGGGCCATGGCAGCGCGGCCGATGCTGAGGTGGCCCTGCCGGTCGTAGAACACGGCGCTCGGCACCGTTGTCTTGTCCTCCTCTAGCGCCGCCAGCACCGGGCCGCCGCTGCGCCAGAAGGCGAGCGTGGTGTTGGACGTGCCGAAGTCGAGGCCGCAAAATGTCATCGTCAGGCTCCCGCCGGAAGGGGCGCCTTCCTAGAGGCTTCGCCGGTCATCTTCAACTGACATGATGTTGACGTTGCCCGCCAGAGGCGCCACAGCTGGACGACATTCACGAGGGAAAACGCCGTGACGCTGCATAACTGGACGATGAAGCACTCGATCGCCGTGGTGGTCATCACGCTCGTGGCCGTCGGCGCGTTCCTGTTCAGCTGGACCTGAGCGGCGACGCCCAGCCCGGCTTCCGGCCGTCGCTTCTGGTCATTGTCACATTCCGTCCCTATGTGAAGACGAGGTCCCGTCGCGGGCCTGATCTGGGTGCGTCCACCCCTTGTCCCGTAATCCAGCCGGGCAGGGGCGCGCGTCCGGTCTCCAGGTTCCCCGGGAGGAGTTTCGCCCGCCGTGCTGTCCCCACCGCCGACCGAAGAACGTGCCGATGCCCCGCAGAACGCCGGGCCGGACGCGGCGTTGCGCCTGTCCGAGGTGCTGAACGGCATTGCGGCGGATGAAACGCGCGAGCGCATCGCGGTGGGTGATCTGCTGAAGGTTATGCAGGAGCGGGCCTTCGGGCCGCTGATGCTGATCTTCGCGCTGCCCAACGCGCTGCCGACCCCGCCCGGAACTTCCTCGGTGCTTGGCGCACCTTTGGTGTTCCTCACCCTCCAACTCGCGCTCGGCTGGTCGCCCTGGCTGCCGCCGATCATTGCCCGGCGTTCCATCGCCCGCAAGGACTTCGCCGCCTTCGTCGCCAAGGCGACCCCCTGGCTGGCGCGGGCGGAGAGGCTGTTACGCCCACGTCTGGGAGTTCTGGCGCATCCGCCGGCGGAGAACATCGTCGGGGTGATGTGTTTCGTGCTGGCGGTGGTGCTGGTACTGCCGATCCCGCTCGGCAACATGCTGCCGGCGCTGGCCATCTGCATCCTGGCGCTCGGCATTCTGGAGCGCGACGGGGTGTGGATCCTCGCCGGCATGGCGGTGGCCATCGCCTCGCTCGGTGTCGTCTCGGGCGTGATCTGGGCCTTCATCAAGGCTGGCCTGTTCCTGCTGCACCAGCTGATCGGCTGAGCGAGCGGGCCGGCCCTCAGCCGGCTCAGCCCTGTGCGCGGGCGTTTTCCAGCGCGCGGGTCAGCATGTCGAGGCAGTCATGCGCCTGCTCTTGCCCGCTCGCATCGCCGCGCAGCCGAAACGCGATGTCGCGCAGATCACGGATGGCGACGTCGACGGCGGTGAGGAGGTCGATGTCGAATGCGTCCTCGCTCTCGGGGGGGGCGACGCGGACGGGGAAGGGAACAACGTTACTCATGCGACTTCAGGACTCGTGTTCGGCGAATCGCCGTGGCGTTTATCCCCGCAAACATGCCCGCAATTGGTTAATGACCCGCTCCGATTACCGGCTTTGCCCGGTGTCGCGACGAGCCGTGCGAAAGTATCAATTTGCAGTCAATTTGCATACAATGCATCATTTTATTGACATTGAATGCTTTTATGACTAGCTCTTGAATGTAGCGTGCGAGGTCCGTGCGCGTGCGCCCACGAGTGTCGGCGCGCAGGAGAACTGCCATGTCCGCCCGCTTGCCTTCCGTGCCGGTCGCCGACCGGCCCTATGCCCGGCTGTCGCCCTTCACCTGCGGCATGCGTGCCTGTTGCCCGCGCTGCGGCGAGGGGAAACTGTTTGACGGGTTCCTGAAGCTGGCGCCGCGTTGCGAGGTCTGCGGGCTCGACTATTCCTTCGCCGATCCGGCGGACGGCCCGGCCTTTTTCGTCATCTGCTTTGTCTGCGTGCCGGCAGTGATCTTCGGCCTGTGGCTGGAGGTGGCGTTCCAGGTGCCCTATTGGGTCCACCTCGTCACCACCCTGCCTGTGTTGCTGCTGACCTGCATCCCGCCGCTGCGCCCGCTCAAGGGCTGGATGGTGGCCAGCCAATTCTACTACAAGGCCGAGGAAGGCCGTCTCGTCATGGCCGACGAGGCGCCGCCAGCCGCGTCAGGCGCCCGCGATTGATCCTGGTCCCTGTCCGGTCTCCGTGAAGCGAGCGGGCCGGACGCCAGCGCGCTCAAGATCTTCCCGGCATTCGTCCGAGCCGAGATAGGCGTATTCGCGAGCGCGCGGCTCCAGCAGCGGGTCGAGCCGGCGCAGTTCCTCGTCGACATGACCGGGATGGCAATGCACCAGCACGCGCTCCCCTGGCCCGGCAAGGCTGGCTCGGAATACATCGCGGTAGGGCGGGTCGCAGGTGAAGCCATAGAGGCCGCGAAAGCTGTCATTACAGGCGATGCCGGATTGCGCGGCCCGCGACGCGCTGCCGGCGGAGAGGGTGCCGACGACCAGCGCCTTGCGCAGGCCGAGCCGACGCCGGCGGGCCCATGAGGCGGGCTCGGTGCAGTTGCGCAGCCAGGGCAGGCGCCCGCCATAGCGCGCCGTCATCTCGGCGATGACGATCTCGCGGATTCCCGGCAGCGCATGGGCATGCTGGTGGCCGTCGATGAAATCGGGCGGCGCTCCCCATTCGTCCTCGAAGGCGTCGAACTGGGCGCGCAGTTCCTCCTCCAGCGCTGCGCGCGGCAGCGCCCCGGCGAGCGCGCGCAGGACCAGCGGCCCGATCTCCGGTAGGCGGCCACCCCGCGCCAGTCCGCGCGCGTGGGTTAGGGGGCGCTGGCCGGTGAGGGTGAGATGCAGGCCGATATCGGCGGGATGGTGGGCTACCAGCGCCTTGAGGCCGGCGGCCCGCCGCTTCCAGCCCGGCAGCCCGGTCATGGCGCCGGTGGCCGAGAGCCGGCCGCGCGCGATCAAGTCCTCGATGGCGGCGCTGACGCCGTCGCTCAGCCCGTAGTCGTCGGCGCAGATGACGATGGCTTTCAGGATGTTTCCCTCTGTGTCTGCCCGACAAACAAAGAGCACAATCGGCTCATACGTCAATGCAAGCTTCACGAAAGTTGGTCGTGCGTTTACTATAGGGAAGAGTGTCTTACCTGACGTAAACATCGCCTGCCCGTGTGGCTGAAATCAAGTAAAAACAGCTTGAAATCATGACGACAGCTTCTGAAAAATGGCCGAGCCTGATCTCGATCGTGGTGCCGGTGTATAATGAGGCGCGCTGCCTTGCGGCGCTGCACGCCCGTTTGTGCACGGTGCTCGACGCTTATCCCGGCCTGCGGCGGGAGTTCGTCTTTGTCGACGATGGCAGCCGTGATGACAGTTTCGATCTTCTGACAGCGCTCGGCACGCGCGATCCCAACATCAAGGCGCTGCGCTTCGCCCGCAATTTCGGCAAGGAATCGGCAATGGCGGCCGGCCTGCGGGCGGCGGTTGGCGATATCGTCGTGCTGATGGATGCCGATCTGCAGCATCCGCCGGAGGTCATCCCGGAGATGATCGAGCGCTGGCGCGGCGGCGCCCAGATGGTGACGGCGGTGCGCCGGTCGCGCCACACCGATCCGCTGGCGCGGCGGTTATTTTCGCGCGGCTTCTATCATTTCTTCCACGCGCTGTGCGAGGTCGACATTCCGGAGGGGGCGGGCGACTTTCGCCTTTTCGACCGCCGCGTGGTCGATGCCATCAATGCCCTGCCCGAGCGCAACCGCTTCATGAAGGGCATCACCAGCTGGGTCGGCTTCCGCCAGGAGCAGGTCAACTTCGAGGTGGCCGAGCGCGCCGGCGGCGAGAGCTCATTCAACACGCTGCGCCTGCTGCGCTACGCCATTGACGGGCTTTCCTCCTTCTCCATGGTGCCGCTGCGCGTTTGGTCGCTGGCGGGCGTCCTGCTGGCCGGGCTGTCGGGACTGTACGGGCTTTATCTGCTGGGCGAGGCGCTGGTGTTTGGCGTGCGGACGCCCGGCTTCCCCACCATCATGGTCAGCATGCTGTTCGTTTCGGGCGTGCAACTTATCAGTCTCGGCGTCATCGGCGAATATGTCGGGCGCATCTTCACCGAGGTGAAGCGCCGGCCGCTCTACCTCATCGCCGACGAGATCGGTTTCGCGCCGCCCGCTGCGCTTCCGGCGGCCTCGCTGCAGGCTGAGATGCGGCAGGCGCCGGCACTGGTCCCCGAGGGCTTTGCCCCGTGAGCCTCGCCTCGTCCGGCCTTCGCGCAGCCCAGCCCTCGGCCCTGCGCTGGCGCTCCCTTCCGCTGGTGCGCCTCGCCAGCCTCGCCGTTTTTGCGGCGGTGGCGGCCTTCATGGTGCTCACCTTTCGCGACTACGGAATCAGCAATGACGAGCCGGTTCAGCACGCCTACGGCCAGCTCCTGCTGGCCTGGTATGCGAGCGGTTTCACCGACGACCGGGCCTTCCACTACATCAACCTCTATCTCTATGGCGGATTGTTCGACCTGATCGCGGCCGGCCTCGAGCCCTATGTGCCGCTACCGCTCTATGAGTGGCGCCACCTGCTCTCCGCCGGCTTCGGCTTTGTCGGCCTCATCGGCACCTGGCGGTTGGCAAGGCGTCTCGGCGGCGAGGGCGCGGGAGTGGTGGCGGTTCTACTGCTGGCCTTCACCGGCATGTATGGCGGGGCGATGTTCACCCACACCAAGGACGTGCCCTTCGCCGCCGCCATGGTGTGGAGCCTGTATTTCATCACCGCCTTAGCGGGCGAGCTGCCGGCCCTGCCCCGCGGACGCACCGTGCTCGGCCTCGGCCTTTCGGTCGGCTGCGCGCTCGGGCTGCGGGTGGGCGGGGTGTTCGCTGTCCTCTATCTCGTGCTGACGATCGGGGCGGCGATGGTGCTGCTGCGCGATATGCGCCTGCCGCTGCGTCTACTGCCGCGCCTCAGCATCGCCGGCCTCGCCGCGCTCGCTCTCATGGCCGCGACCTGGCCGTGGTCGGTGCTGCCGCCGACCAACCTGTTCAAGGCGATGGGCGCCTTCAGCCATTTCAGCTTCGACCTCAAGACGTTGTTCAACGGTCAGCTGCTGCCGATCGACCAGCTGCCGCCGACCTATATGCCGGAATATCTGCTGATCAAGCTGCCGGAGGTGACGCTGCTTGGCCTGATGGCGGCGCTGGTGCTGGCGGTTTTGGCTTTGGTGAATCGCCTGCGCGCGCCCCATGCGTGGATCGGCCTGTCGCCCCAGCACCTGCTGCTCGCAGTGCCGCTGGCGCTGGCGATCCTGGTGCCGGTCGCCGTCGCGGTGCTGACGGATCCCCCGCTTTACAACGGCATTCGGCATTTCCTCTTCGTGCTGCCGCCGGTGACGGTGCTGGCCTCGCTCGGGCTGGTCGGCGCCTTCCGCATGCTGAGCCAGCGGGTGCGGCTTGCGGGGGCGGGCTTCGCCCTGGCGGCGCTGGGGCTGTTCCTGTTCAACGCCTCGGTGCTGTGGCGCCTGCATCCCTATGAATATGTCGCCTACAACCAGATCGTCGGCGGCACATCAGGCGCGTGGGGTCGCTTCGAGGGCGATTACTGGTCGTCGAGCCTGCGCGAGGCGGCGCTGGCGCTACGCCATGGCGTGGAGCGCGAAGCGCCACCGGCCCATCCCTATAAGGTCTCGGTCTGCGCCGAGGACGTGCAGGCGCTCACCTATCTCGGCTCCCGCTTCGAGGCGGTCGAGGACTGGGAAGACGCCGATTTCATCCTAACCGCCCGCCATGTCGGCTGCGACGCGGCACCGGGCTTGCCTTATGCGACGGTGAACCGGTTGGGCCTCGCCTTCGCCTCGGTGCGGGACCAGCGCCTGCGGCACATGCCGGTGGAGGTGCCGGACCGGGACGATGACGGGCCGGACCTCGACGCCCCGGAGGTCGCGCAGAGCGGGGGCGGATCGCCGCAGGGAACGGGGCCGCAGGTCGCCAAGGCCAGGCCGTGAGACTCCAAGCCAGAGGCCAAGCCATGAGAGGCGCCCCATGAACGAGGCGGCCATGCGGTGGGCGGCACTTGCCGCGCGGGGGCGCCACATTCTGCTCTTCGCCGCCCTTGGCAGCGTCGGCACACTGGCGCAATACGCCGTTCTCATCGCCCTTGTGCAGGGCGGCGTCACCGGGCCGGTGGCGAGTTCCTGCGCCGGCTTCGTGGTCGGGGGGCTGGTGAACTATCAGCTCGGCCGGCGACTGGTGTTCCGCTCGGTGAAGCCGCACCGCGAGGCTCTGGCGAAATTCTTCACTGTCGCCGGCATCGGGCTGGGGCTGAACGCGCTGCTGATGGCGCTACTCACCGGCCCTCTTGCCGCGCCCTATCTGCCGGCGCAGATCCTCGTCACCGGGCTGCTGGTGCTCTGGCACTATGCCGGCAACGCGCTGTGGACGTTTCGCGCGGCGCGGCCGGTGGAGCCCCCCAAGCAGGTGTGAGTCTTTCACAGACGGCTTGACTCTCGGCGCGGATGGAGTCGATTTAGATGGAACAAACCATGAACACATAGAGCGCGCGCCCATGGATTCGATCCGCGATGTGGCGGCGCTGAGGCAGATGCTCGCTGGGCTGGAGGCGGCGCGTCTGCCCGGCGTCGAACAGTCCTTCTGCCTCGGTGCCGCCGAGCCCGAGGTGGGTGGCGTGCGCCTTGCCCGTGGCGCTCTGCATGAGGTGCAGGCGGCGGCGAGCGCCGACATGCCGGCCGCTACCGGCTTCGCGCTGGCGCTGGCACTGCGGGCCGAGCGCCGCGGCACGGCGGGCGAGAGGCGCCCGCTTCTATGGGTACGCCAGGACATGGCGGAGGCCGAGTTCGGCCGGCTCGACGCGCCGGGCCTCGCCGCGCTCGGCCTGGACCCGGCGCGCCTCATCCTGGTGCGGGCGCGCGACGGAGCGGAGGCGCTGCGGGCGGCCGGCGACGCCGTGCGCTGCGTCGGCCTTGGCGCGCTGATCATCGAGATATGGGGCACGCCGAAGGCGCTCGACCTCACCGCGACGCGCCGTCTCGCGTTGCGGGCCGCCGCCTCCGGGGTGACGAGTTTCCTGCTGCATAGCACCCCGCAGCCCGCCGCCACGGCGGTTGCGACGCGCTGGCGGGTGGCGCCCGCCGCCTCGACCCCGCTGGAGAGCGACGCGCCGGGGGGGCCTTCCTTCCGCGCTACCCTGCTGCGGCATCGCGGTGGTGAGGGCGGGCGCCCGGTGGAGGGCGGCGACTGGAAACTGGAGTGGGACCATGCGGCCTGTACCTTCCGCGACCTCGACACGCTATCTCGCACTGTGGTTCCCGTTCCTGCCGGCCGACCGGATCGAGCGGCTACGCCGGAGGCGCGGCGGGGCGCGGTCGTCGCCCTGCGTCGCACCGGCTGAGGGGGGGCGGGCGCGAGACGGGGAGGGCGATCCGCAGGGCGGCAACCAGCAGATCAATGACCCCTTCGCCCCCGCGCCTCGGGTCTTCGTCGAGAAGGTGCAGGGCGCGCTGCGCCTTGCCGCGCTCGACCGTGCCGCGCGCCGGGCCGGCCTTGTCCCCGGCTTGACGCTGGCCGATGCGCGCGCCCGCGTGCCCGGCCTCGCCGTGCTCGACTATGACCCCGCCGCCGATGCCGCCTTTCTGGAGGTGGTGGCGGATGATTGCGATCGCTGGACGCCGCTGGTGGCGCTCGACACACCGGAGGGAGTGCCGGACGGGCTGATGCTCGACATCACCGGCTGCGCGCATCTGTTCGGCGGCGAGGCGGCACTGCGCACGCGCCTTCTCGCCCATCTCCAGCGCCATGGCGTCAGCGCGCGCGCGGTGATTGCCGGCACGCCGGATGCCGCGCGGGCGCTGGCCCGTTCAGGTCAAGGCGGCGTGGTGCCGCCGGGCGGCGAGGCGCAGGCGGTCGCCGGCCTGCCGGTCGCCCGGCTCGGTGTGAGTGCGCAGATCGTCACCGGCCTTTCCCGCGCCGGGCTCAAGACCATCGGCGACCTTGCCGCCCGCCCCGGCACGCCGCTCGCGGCCCGCTTCGGCGCTGAGCTTCTGACGCGACTGGCGCGCACGCTGGGGCGCGAGGATGTGCGTCTGGTGCCACGCCGCCCGCTGCCGGAATGCATCGCCGAGCGGCGCTTTGCCGAGCCCATCGCCCGCACGGCCGATATCGAGGCGACGCTGGCCCTGCTGATCGACGACCTCGCTTTGATGCTGGAGGCACGCGGCGCAGGGGGGCGGGCCTTCGAGGCGTGCTTCTTCCGCACCGATGGGGCGGTGCGGCGGCTGAAGATCGAGACGGCGCGGCCTCTGCGCGATGGTGTGGCGCTGGCCCGGCTCTGGCGTGAGCGGATCGAGGCGCTGGCCGACCCGCTCGACCCCGGCTTCGGCTTCGATCTCGTGCGGCTCGGCGTGCTGCGGGCGGAGAAACTCACCCCGGCGCAGGTGAGCCTCGATGGCCGCGCGGTGGAGGAAGAGGAGGTGGCCGCGCTGATCGACCGGCTTAGCGTGCGGCTGGGCCGCGAGCGGGTGCTGCGTTTCCTGCAGCGCGATACGCACGACCCCGACCGCGCCAGTGCGCTGGTGCCGGCGGGTGGCGCTTCTCTTCCGGCACCCCCGCCGTCGCCCGAGGCGCCGGCGCGCCCGCTGACCCTGTTCGACCCGCCCCAGCCGGTGGAGGCGCTGGCCGAGGTGCCGGACGGCGCCCCCCTGCGCTTCCGCTGGCGGCGCGTGGTGCATGAGGTCGCCCACGCCGAGGGACCCGAGCGGCTCGCCCCGGAATGGTGGCGGCAGCCGGGGGCGGCACCGACGCGCGACTATTATCGGGTGGAGAACCGCGAAGGTCGGCGCTTCTGGCTGTTCCGCGCCGGCCTGTATGAGCGCGAGGCGCAAGCGGGGGCCGGCGCGCCGCGCTGGTTCCTGCACGGGCTTTTTCCATGAGGCTGCAATGACCCCATCCACGCCCGCGCCCTTCTTCGCGGAACTCGTTGCCGCGTCGAATTTCTCCTTCCTGCGCGGTGCCTCGGCAGCGGAAACGCTGGTGCTGCAATCGCTGCTGCTCGGCCATGCCGGCCTCGGCATAGCCGACCGCAACAGCGTGGCCGGCGTGGTGCGGGCCTATGCGGCGCTGAGGGACATCAAGAAACGTTTTGCCGGGTTCTGGAAAATACCGAAAGAGGAGAGGAAACAGTCCCGCGAGGGAGAGGAAGACGAGGCCAGCCGTCTCCTTCGCCTATGGGCGGAGGCGGCGGCCGATGCCGGCCTTGGCCCGGAACTGCCGCCCTTCACCCTGGCGGTGGGCGCGCGGTTTGTCTTTGCTGACGGCACGCCGGATATCGTCGCCCATGCGCAGGACCGTGACGGTTGGGGTCGGCTCTGCCGCCTGCTTACGACAGGCAATCTGCGCGGCGGCAAGGGGGCGTGCATCCTCAGGCTCGGTGACCTGCTCGCCGATGCGCGCGGCCTCTCCCTCATCCTCATGCCGCCGAGACATTTGCCGGCAAAGGATTTGTCTGGCGTCACCCAGGCGTTAGGGGCGCTCGACGAGGCGGCGCCCGGCTCGGTCTGGCTCGGTGCCACCATGGCGCGCCGAGGGAACGACCGCCGCCGGCTGGCGGCGCTTAAGACGCTGGCCGCGCAAGCCGGCGTACCCATTCTCGCCACCAACGATGTGCTGTTTCACCATCCTGAGGAGCGCGATTTGCAAGATGTGCTCACCTGCATCCGTGAAGGTGTCACCATTGACGCCGCCGGGCGGCTTCTGGAGGCCAATGCTGAGCGGCACCTCAAAGCCCCGGCGGAGATGGCGCGCCTGTTCCGCGACGCCCCCGAAGCGGTGGAGGAAACGCGCAACTTCCTTGCCCGCCTCGATTTCTCGCTGGGCCAGCTGAAATATGAATATCCGGAGGAGCCGGTGCCGCCCGGTCATACGCCGCAGAGCCGGCTGGAGGAACTGACCTGGCAGCGGGTCGTCGTCCGCTATCCGGAGGGCGCCTCGGAGAAGGTCGTGAACCAACTGAGGGAGGAACTCGGCCTCATAGGCGAGCTCAACTATGCCTCTTACTTCCTCACCATCCGCGACATTGTCGAATTCGCCGAGAAGAAGCGCATTCTGTGCCAGGGGCGCGGCTCGGCAGCCAATTCCGCCGTCTGCTACGTTCTCGGCATCACGGCCGTGGACCCGGCGAGCAGTAGTCTGCTGTTCTCCCGCTTCCTCTCCAAGGATCGAGGCGAGCCGCCTGACATCGACGTTGATTTTGAGCATGAACGGCGCGAGGAGGTGATTCAGTACATCTATGACCGCTATGGCCGCCACCGCGCCGGCATTGTCGCCACGGTCATTTCCTATCGTCCGAGGAGTGCCATCCGCGATGTCGGTAAGGCGCTCGGCCTCACCGAGGACATCACCGCCCGCCTTGCCGGCACGGTGTGGGGCAGCTGGGGTAAGGAGATTGACCAACGCCAGGCGCGTGAGGCCGGGCTCGACCCGTCGAATCCGCTGGTGGAGCGGGCGATCGGCCTTGCCACGCGCCTGCTCGGCTTTCCCCGCCACCTCTCCCAGCATGTCGGGGGCTTCGTGCTGACCCAGAACCGGCTCGACGAGACGGTGCCCATCGGCAATGCGGCGATGAAGGACCGCACCTTCATCGAGTGGGACAAGGACGACATCGACACGCTCGGCCTGCTGAAGGTCGATGTGCTGGCGCTCGGCATGCTCACGTGCATCCGCAAGTCGCTCGACCTGCTGCGTGCACATGAGGAAACCGACTGGGGCCTTGCCGAGGTGCCGCGTGAGCAGTCGGATGTCTACGACATGCTGTGCAGGGGCGATTCCATCGGTGTGTTCCAGGTGGAGAGCCGGGCGCAGATCAACATGCTGCCTCGGCTGAAGCCACGGGAACTCTACGATCTTGTCATCCAGGTCGCCATTGTCCGGCCCGGGCCGATCCAGGGCGACATGGTGCATCCCTATCTGCGCCGGCGGGACGGGCTGGAGAAAGAGGATTATCCCTCGCCGGCCCCGCCGCACCGGCCCGACGAACTGCGCGAGGTACTCTCGCGCACGCTCGGCGTGCCGCTGTTCCAGGAACAGGCGATGAAGCTCGCCATGGTCGCGGCCGAGTTCACGTCGGAGGAGGCCAACCATCTGCGGCGCGCCATGGCGACGTTCCGCCATAACGGCACTATCGGCACCTTCCAGAAGCTGCTGGTCGAGCGCATGAGCGCGCGCGGCTACGATCCCGCTTTCGCCGCGCGCTGCTTCGAGCAGATCAAGGGCTTCGGCGAATATGGCTTCCCGGAAAGCCACGCCGCCTCCTTCGCCAAGCTGGTCTATATCTCCGCCTTCCTGAAATGCCGCTATCCCGCAATCTTCGCGGCGGCACTGCTGAACGCCCAGCCCATGGGCTTCTACGCACCGGCGCAGATCGTGCGCGACGCCCGCGAGCACGGGGTCGAAATCCGCGGGCCGGATGTGAATTACAGCTTCCACGACAACACGCTGGAGCGTGACGCGCCGGGCGTGCCGCTGGCCTTGCGGCTCGGCTTGCGCCAGCTTGATGGCTTCAAGGACGAGTGGAGCACGCAGCTGGTGGCGGCGCGGGGGCGAGGCTTCCTGCACGACGTCGAGACGCTCGCCCATCGCTCACGCCTACCGGCGGCGGCGCTCGCCAAGCTGGCGGATGCCGATGCCTGCCGCTCCATGGGGCTCGACCGGCGCGAGGCCGCCTGGGCCATGCACCGGCTGCCGGACGATGCGCCGCTGCCGCTGTTCGCGGTGGTCGAGGCGCGCGAGCTCGGCACCGATGAGGACGCGCATCTGCCGCTCATGCCGCTGCCCGAGCAGATCGCCGTCGATTACCAGACCACGCGCCTGTCGCTGAAGGGCCACCCCATGGGCATGCTGCGGGAGGTGTTTGCCGCGGAGGGCGTGGCCTCCAGCACCGAGGTGGCAGCCGCGCGTGATGGAACCCTGGTGCGCGCGGCGGGCGTGGTGCTGGTGCGCCAGCGGCCGGGCAAGGGCAACGCCATCTTCATGACGCTGGAAGACGAGACCGGCATCGTCAACGTGCTGCTCTGGGCCCGTCAGTTCGAGCGCTACCGGGCGGAGGTGATGGGCGCGCGGCTCGTTGTGGTCGAGGGGCGGGTGCAGAAGAGCAAGGAAGGGGTGGTGCATGTGATGGGCGAGCGGGTGTTCGACCGCACCGGCGAGCTCGCCCGCCTGTTCGAGGACCCGCGCCATATGCCATCGCCACAGACCGATCCCGGACTGGACGAACGGGTGCGTGGCGGAGGCGAGAAGGGGGCGCCTTCGCGGGAAGGACACCTCCTCGCTGGCCGCCGTTCCGGTCAGGGCCATCCCCGCCAGGTGCGGGTGCTACCGAAGTCGCGCGACTTCCATTGAACGGCCGGGAAGGGAGCGCATGACCTGTCATGTCGGGTGCGATCAATGCTAGACGGGTGCAACACGCACGAAGGAGACACCCATGGCGCAGCGCTTCGACGATTGGGAGAAGGACGACAAGGGGCATCTGAAGGTGTGGCCGATGCTGGCCTTCACCACCGCGCTGTTCGGCACCGACAAGGTGGGCCTGCGCCTGGAGATCGGCACACAGGCGCCCAAGCCCGGCGAGCCGGTGCCCGCGCTGCAGCTGGTGCTCGACCCCGCCCAGGTGCGCCAGCTCGCCGAGGCGCTGGCCGAGGCTGAGGCACGTCTGCTCGACGCCCGCTTCACCACCCTTGCCAACTCCCCTCCCGGCAGCGCCTGAGGGGACATCCTTCGGTACGCGGCGCTCACGCCTCGAGATGCCGGCGTTCTGGTTCGGCCCCGCGCCGCCACCGCACGTAAAGCCCCGTCATGCTGAGGTGCCGGCCAAAGGCCGGCCTCGAAGCACGCAGCGGCCGGCAACCCTTTCTCCGGCCTCTCACGAGGCCAAGCCCGGCGTGGTTCTGCCCACTGTCGGGGATGACGTGGGTTCTGCGAAACGTCCCGCTACGCCGCCAGGAATTGCGCGTCGGCCTGGTCAAGGCGTCGGCGGATCTGGGTGACGATGAGCTGTTCGTCCGGCAGGCAATTGTCATAGGTCAGCCGCTCGCCGGCCTTGACCGGCTTCAGCACCCGGGCGCGCTCGGCAAGCCCCAGCGGCAAAGCGAAGCTGTCGCGGGCATCGCGCCAACTCATCGTGTAGCCGCGATAATCATATTCGCCAATCCGGCCGAGCAGAGCGCCAGGCTGAAGGTCGCGCTTGGCCACCGCCGTGCATTCGGCGACAGGATGATCCAGCACCTCCATGTCGCGGGTGCCGTGCATCACCGCCCGAACGGCCGAGAGCGGCACTTCGAGGCTGGTGAGGTGGAACGGGCGGATCAGCGCGAAGCAGGGGCCGGGGCCGACCTTGAGGTCGGCCATGCGCTCGCTCACCCGGTCATGGCGGGGCTTGACGATGCAGAACACGCCGGGCGCCACGCCCTTGCCGAGGGTGAAGTCCACCACGCCGGAGCGCGAGAGGATGCCGCCATCCTCCTTAGTGCAGAGCACCTGCGCCAGCACGTCGCGGTCGGCGTGAGGCCCGTGCATGCCTGGCACATCGGGCACCAAGCCGGTGGCGTTGGCCAGTGCCGTCATCTCCACCATGGTCTTGGAGCCGTCGACGAACTCGACCAGCATGCGCGGATTCATCTTGCGCGCCTTGGCCTCCGCCTCGAACTCATCGGGGATGGCGTCCGGCTTGAAGGCGTTGTTCTTGGCCTTGCCGGCGCAAACGATCTCGAAACCCAGCGCCTGGGCGAAGCCGATCAGCTCGATGGTGGCGGCCGGCTCATCGCCCGCCGCCCCAGTGAGAACGACACCTGCGGCCCGCGCTTCCTGCTTGAGATAGCGGCCGATGGTGATGTCGGCCTCCACGCTTAGCAGCACCACATGCTTGCCGTTGCGGATCGCTTCCAACGACACCAGCGTACCGATATTGGGGCTGCCGGTGGCGTCGATCACCACGTCGATATGGCCGGAGGCGCACATGGCGCGGTAGTCGTCGGTGATGACGAAATGGCCGGCCTCAATGGCGCGGTCGATGGCGGGCGTGTTCGAGGCGCTGACGATGTCCTCGCGCCGGTGGCCGGCCATCAGCGCGGCGTCGATGGCGGCCTGGGCGTTCAACTCCGTCACCGCGCCGATGCGGACGCCCGGCATGAGGGCCGCCTGCACGATGAGGTCTGTGCCCATCTGGCCGGCGCCAGCGAGGCCGATCGTTACCGGCCCGTGCTTGGCGGTCCACTGTTCCAGTTCGGCGGCGATACCCGTCCGCGCGATCCCGCTTGCACCGAGCATAGTTGCACCGAGCATACGCCCAACCCTTCCCTGAGGCGCGCCTACGCCTTTCGGCGCATGCGTCATTGTTCTTCGGTACTCGACATTTGTTCCGAGGCAAAGAGCGCGCACGCCTGCATCCCGCGCTTCCGCGTTCAGTAAGTGGCGCCGGCCTCTTCCAGTACCGCGGCGGCGGTGATCTCATCGGTAATGAAGACGGTGGGGCGCAGCATGCGCAGTGCGGCAAGCGCGGCCCTGGCCTTGCCCGGCCCGCCGGAGGTGAGAATGCGCTCGGGGGTGGCCTGCAGCGTCTCGATCGGGATCGACATGACGCGGGAGTTGATCGGATGGTCGACCGGGCGGCCCTCAATGTCGATGAAGTTGTAGACGACGTCGCCCACTGCGCCAGCGGCGATCAGCGAGGCCCAGTCGGCATCGGAGAAGAAGCCGAAGCGCAGCGAGGTGCTTTCCGATTCCATCTCGCCGACGCTCAGCACCACCGCGTCCATCTCGCGGGCGAGGGCGTAAACCGTGCCAAGGCCGCAGCGCTCGATCAGCGCCTGCTTTGTCTCGACGCTGTCGACGATGGCGGGGGCGGCGATCAGATGACAATCAGCCTGGAATAGCCTGGAAAGCTGCCAGGCGAATTCGGAGGGGTTGTACTGCTTGGCCTTGGTGATGCCGCCTAGCAGCGAGATGACGGAGAGGTTCGTCACCGTCTTCTCGTCGATGAAGCCGAGCGCCCGCATCAGCGTGCGACCCCAGCCGAAGCCGATCTTCATGTCGGAGCGGATGAGGTCGGAGATGAACAGCCCGGTGGCCGCGCCGATTGCGCTGGTGGCGTCGGCGAACGGGCCGGAGACCGGAGCGACCACCGCCTCGCGCAGCCCGAACGTCTTCTGCAGCCCCATTTCCAGTCGCGGCAGTTCGGCGATCTCGCGCGAGAGCGAGATTTTCACCTCGTTGAGCTGGCGGGCATCGGCGAGCAGGCGGACCACGGTGACGCGGCCGATGTCCAGCGCCTCGGCGATGGCGCTCTGAGTCATGCCCTCGACATAGTACATCCAGGCTGCGCGAAGCCGCAGCCGCGCCGAGCGTCGGCCGGTCGGGCTCAGATCGGCGATCGAGGGCGCCTCGCTCAGGCCGCCCGGCCTGGTCGTCGCAACTCCACCCGACATAAGCACCTCATCGCCCGCATGACGTCTGCGCCTGCTATAGAGGACCCCGGCGCCATCTTCAAACCGGCCGGCCCAGCCGACCCGTTAAATGGGCCGGCGTTACGCAAAAACCCGCTTGTCGGCGGTGCCGGCCGGGCGCACGGTGCTGGCTAAAGGCACGCATGGTTTCAATATGTCCAGCACCGACGACACGCTCAAGCTCAAGGATTTTCTCTGCTTCGCGGTCTATTCGGCCAACCACGCCTTCAACCGCGTCTACAAGCCGATGCTGGACCGGCTGGGGCTGACCTATCCGCAATATATCGCCATGGTGACGTTGTGGTCCGAGGAAGGCTTGACCGTCGGCCAGATCGGCGATCGGGTGCTTCTGGAGACCAACACGCTGACCCCCCTGCTCAAGCGGCTGGAAGTCGCCGGGCTGGTGCGCCGGGTGCGCGACGCGGCCGATGAGCGGCAGGTGCGGGTTTATCTCACCGACAAGGGCCGGGCGCTGCGCTGCGAGGCGCAGCGGGTTCCCACCGAGATGGGCGTGTGCCTCGACCATGATTCGCAGGAGCTGCGCGAACTGACCGACGATCTCAGCCGGCTGCGCGACCGGCTTCTGGCGCGCCTCAAGCCGTAGCCTCGGGGCTTGGTCCAGGCTTTTCCTCCGTCCCCTTTTCCGCCACACCCTTGTCCGATCCGCTCTCATCGGGAAGCTCGATCTGCCCCTCGATGAAGCGCCGGTGCCGGGCGATCTCGCCGGCGAGAAAGTCGAGAAAGGCCCGCACGCGCGGCGAATGGCGCAGGTCCGGATGGGTGAGCAGCCACAAATCGGCGGCATAATCATTATTGGGCGGCCCGAGCCGCACCAGCGAGGGGCGCGCATCGCCAATCAGGCACGGCAGGTGGCCGATGCCGATGCCCGCCTCCACGGCCTCGGCGATGCCGAGCACGCTGTTGATCTTGTACGCGACCTTGTCGGCGGCGACGTTTTCCTGAACAAATTTGACTGTCTTCAGGGAGCCGAGGCTGTCGCCCAGCGACACCCAGTTGCGGGCCTCCAATTGCTGCGGCGTCACGGCGCGCGGCTCCGGGAAATCCACGGCGCGCCCATACAGCGCCCAGGCGATGCGGGCGACGCGCCGGCCGACCAGGTTCTCAGGGGGATTGTCGGTGGCGCGGATGGCGACATCGGCGTCGCGCTTGGACAGGTTCAGCGGCTGGTTGCTGAGAACGATGTCGAGCCGCACTTCCGGGTAGCGCTCGCGGAAGGTAGCGAGCATCGGCATAAGCAGGTGAATGAGCAGCGAATCCGGGGTCGTCACCCGCAGCTCACCCGAGGGAGCCGGCTCCCGTCCGGCCAGCTTGCGGCCGACGGCGGTGATCTCCTCGTCCAGCCGGTTCGCCAGCGCGACCATCTCCTCGCCGGCGGGAGTGAGGGCGTAGCCGGTGCGGTGGCGCTCGAACAGCAGCGTGCCGAGCTGGTCCTCGATCTGCTTGAGCCGGCGGAACACGGTGGAATGGTTGACATTCATCGCCATGGCGGCCGCCGGCAGGCCGCGCGCATCGGCCACCGCCTTGATCAGCCGGAAATCGTCCCAGCCAAGGTTTTTGAACGGCTCGGCCATGCGGGTCCTCGCTGATGCGTCGGCTTAAATCGCTGTGATGACGCGGGAATTGTTCCTGTCATCCAGCCTGACGGCGGAGCTGACGATAGCAGCACAGATGAGATTGCGTCAACGCAATTGATAAGGTCTGGCATTGCGTCGTTGCCGGGTTATCTCTTGTCGCAACAGGAGCGCAGGTGGCGCTCACACGAGGGCAAGATCATGAACCGCAATGGCATCCATCATGTGACGGCGATCGCCGGCAATGCGCGCCGCAATGTCGACTTCTACACTCGGACGCTCGGTCTCCGGCTGGTGAAGAAGACCGTCAATTTCGACGATCCCGGCACCTATCACTTCTATTATGGCGACGAGGTGGGTTCGCCCGGCACCATCCTCACCTTCTTCCCCTGGGACCACGTCGCCCCCGGTAGGCTCGGCATCGGCGAGACTCAGGAAACCGCGTTCCGCGTTCCGGCGGGCTCCATCGGCTACTGGACGCAGCGTTTCGTCGAAATGGGCGTGGCGCACAGCGCACCGGTGAAGCGCTTCGGCGAGACTGTGCTGGCCTTCAAGGACCCGCACGGCATGCGCCTCGCGCTGGTCGGTGTGGCCGGAACGGAGAACGAGCCCGCCTGGCTCGGCACTGACGTTCCCGCCGAGAACGCCATTCGCGGCTTTCACAGCGTGAACCTGCTGCTCGCCCAGGCGGCGCCCACCGGGGCGATCCTCACCGACGTGTTCGGCTTTGCCGAAATCGGCCGCGAGGGTTCGCTGGTGCGCTTCAAGGCCGAGGGAACTGAGATCGGCGCGATCGTCGACATCCATGAGGCCGGCGGCTTCCTGCCGGCCCGCATGGGCGGCGGCTCGGTGCACCACATCGCCTTCCGCGCGGCGGACGACGCGGCCGAGTTCGCCATGGTGAAGAAGCTGAACGAGAACCACGGCATCGCCACCACGGAGCAGAAGGACCGCAACTATTTCCGGTCCATCTACTTCCGCGAGCCCGGCCACGTCCTGTTTGAGATCGCCACCGACATCCCCGGCTTCGCGGCCGACGAGCCGGCGGCGAGCCTCGGCGAGGCGCTGAAGCTGCCGGACTTCCTGGAGAGCCGCCGCAGCCAGATCGAGGCCGTGCTGCCAGAAATCGCATGAACAATTGCGCCGCCCGTGACAGGGCGGCGCCCTTCCCTTACCGACGAGGAGGCAGTCATGACCGACGCCGCGCTTTCCTTCGTGCATCGCTATGAGCCCGCCCGCGAGGCGGGTGTCGCCCCGCTTCTGCTGCTGCACGGCACTGGCGGCGACGAGAACGACCTTGTCTCACTCGGAGGCATGATCGCGCCGGACGCGGCTCTGCTGTCCCCGCGCGGAAAAGTGTTGGAGAGCGGCATGCCGCGTTTCTTCCGCCGGCTGCGCGAAGGCGTGTTCGATGAGGATGACGTGCGCGCCCGCGCCGTAGAACTCGCCGACTTCATCGCCGAGGCGCGCGTGGCCTATCGCCTCGCCGCGCCGATTGCGGTCGGCTTTTCCAACGGCGCCAATATCGCCGCCGCGCTGCTGCTGACGCAGCCTGACGTGTTGGCCGGTGCCGTGCTGATGCGCGCCATGGTGCCGCTGGCTGTGCCGCCGCCGGCCGACCTCGCTGGGCGGCCCGTGCTGCTGCTGTCCGGCGCGATGGACCCCATCGTGCCCGAAGAGAACGCCGCCCGCCTCGCCAGCCAACTGCGCGCTGCCGGGGCTGAGTTGGACCACCGCACCCTGCCGA
This sequence comes from Ancylobacter sp. FA202, assembly GCF_000380205.1. Classification (NCBI taxonomy): domain Bacteria; kingdom Pseudomonadati; phylum Pseudomonadota; class Alphaproteobacteria; order Hyphomicrobiales; family Xanthobacteraceae; genus Ancylobacter; species Ancylobacter sp. FA202. The sequence continues at coordinate 2,420,992 of NZ_KB904818.1, forward strand.
CCGGGCACGGGCTCTCTCAGGCCGACCTGACGCTGGCCCGCGACTTTCTGCGCGCGCCGGTGCGGACATCCGCCTGACCTTCCGCCACCCACTGGCGGAACCGGATGCCTCCCGGCGCATTGCTGCCACGGCACGGGTGTTTCACACTCGCGTCGTGGCGCTGCCATCCGGGGAGTTGAAGATGCGTTGGGAGGGTTTCCGTCGGAGCGGCAATGTCGAGGACCGGCGCGGCGGAGGTTCTGGCGGCGGCGGGATGGGGCGCGGTGGCCTTGGCATTGGCGGGCTGATCATTGTCGGCCTCATCGCCTGGGCCACCGGCATCAACCCGGCGGTGCTGATCGGCGGCGCAGAAATTCTGCTCGGTGATGGCAGTGGCACCAGCCAGCAGACATCACCGCAGCGCCAGAGCGCTCCGGCGCGCACGCTCAGCGCCGAGGACCAGAAGCTCGGCGATTTCGCCGCCGTGGTGCTCGCCCAGACCGAGGATGTGTGGACGCTGCTGTTCAAGGGGCAGGGATCGGCCTATCGCCAACCGGGTCTGGTGCTGTTTTCCGGCGCCACCCGCTCGGCCTGCGGCTCGGCCGATTCCGCTACCGGCCCGTTCTATTGCCCTCGCGACCAGAAGATCTATCTCGACACTGCTTTTTTCACCGAACTGAACAAGCGCTTCAAAGCGCCGGGCGATTTTGCCGCCGCCTATGTCATCGCCCATGAGGTCGGCCATCATGTGGAGAACCAGATCGGCCTGCTCGAACAGGTGCAGGCGCGCCAGCGCCAGGCCTCGCGCACGGAAGCCAATGCACTCTCGGTGCGGGTCGAACTGATGGCCGACTGCCTCGCTGGCGTGTGGGCACACCATGCCGATGCCCAGTGGCGCATCCTTGAGGATGGCGATATCGAAGAGGCGATGAACGCGGCCGCGGCCATCGGCGACGACCGCCTGCAGAAGCGGCAGCAGGGCTATGTGGTGCCTGACAGCTTCACTCACGGCACCTCCGCCCAGCGGGTGAAGTGGTTCAGGAACGGGCTCGATAAAGGCTCGCTGGCGCAGTGCAACACCTTCAAGGGGGCCATCTGAGGGCCGCCAACCGAGAGGCCGACATGAGTTCCGGTATCGCCTTCGTTCCGCTTTCCATCGCGGTATTGACCATTTCCGACACCCGTACGCCCGAGGATGACCGCTCCGGCAACACGCTGGTCGAGCGCATCAGTCAAGCCGGCCACCATCTCGCCGCCCGTGCCATCGTGCCGGATGATGTCGAGGCGATTCGAGCGCAGGTGTCCGGCTGGATCGCCGATCCGCAGGTGGATGTCGTCGTCACCACCGGTGGCACCGGCTTCACCGGCCGCGACGTGACCCCCGAGGCGGTGGAGCCGCTGTTCGAGAAGCGCATGGAGGGCTTCTCGACCGTGTTCCACATGGTGTCCTTCGGCAAGATCGGCACTTCGACCCTGCAGAGCCGCGCCACCGCCGGGGTCGCCAATTCCACCTATGTATTCTGTCTTCCCGGCTCGCCCGGCGCCTGCCGCGACGGATGGGACGAAATCCTCGTCCACCAACTCGATATCCGCCACAAGCCCTGCAATTTCGTCGAGATTCTGCCCCGGCTCGACGAACACCTCAAGCGCGGCAAGCTGCGTGCGCCCGTCTGATTTCGGGGCCGGCGGCACGCCGTCTGAAGCTCAGCCTTCCTCCGGCAGCAGGATCTGCGAGCGCAGCAGCACCAGCCGCTTTCGCCCGACCCGCGCCAGCAGGCGCCGATTGGCGTTCGGCCCAGGGGTGTGGCCGCCTAGCGCCTCATAGAGGCGACGGTGCAGAAGCAACCCCTGTTCGGGGCGCGGCCTGCCGGTGATGGCATGGCGTAGCATCGCTGCCGCCTCCTTCACCCGAGGCGAAACACCGAAACCGTCCAGCGCGAGCCGGAAGGTGGCGGCCCGCCGCTCATTGGTCCCGGTTCGTTCGACCTGGTCGGTGAAGTTGCGCACCTCACGCGCCCAGCCTTCCTGCAAGAGCCCTGTCGGTTCCAGAAACAGCAGCCAGGAGGCCCGTGCCGCCGCAGCACCTTGGCGCAGCCGCGCGCCGGGATCGGCCGGGCCGGCGAGATATTCGCATCCCGCCGCGTCCGCGATCTCGGCGACATCGCCGGACATGGCTGAATCAACCAGCAGCACCTCGCGGACCAGCCCGGCGGCGGCGCCCGGCACCAGCGAGGCGAGGGTTGGAATCAGCCGCTTGGCGCCCGCGCCTGTGGGAATGACGACCGAGATCACGCCGTGGCCACCCTTGATGATCTGGGTCTGAAAAGGCCGGGGAGGCGCCCCGGGCCTGACGGAGAGAGGGTTTCCTGCCTATCGCACCGTTCTGCGCCCGTACAGCCCGGCTGTCGCAATTCGGTCAATGTTCTTGATATGTTCTCAGTGCTGCGTTAGAGAAGAACTCCGCCCGAGAGAATCCGCCATGCAACGCACAGTTCCCGATCGGCCCTCCGGCGCGCCCGCGCGCCCTGCCGCTCCCCGGCATTTGGGACGGCTGGCGCAGCAGCGCCGCGACGCCCGCGCGCTGGAGCGGGCGGAGGCGGCCCGCGACCTGACCGGCCTGTCGGACATTGATGCGGTGCCGCCTCCGCCCATGCCCGACTGGATGGTGGAGGAGAATCGCCGGCGCGGACGCGGGGCTCTCTCCAATCCGGCCGGACGCTTCGAGCCGCACAGCCGCGAGCGCTTCGATGATGGCTGGCAGGGGTTGGATGATCTGCCGCCCTTCCGCGCCAGCGTGACGGTGGAAAAGCCACGCACCATCATCAATCGCAACGAATCGCCCGATGTCGGGTTCGATCGCTCGATCAACCCCTATCGGGGCTGTGAGCATGGCTGTGTCTATTGTTTCGCGCGGCCGACCCACGCCTATCAGGGCCTCTCAGCTGGGCTGGACTTTGAGACCAAGCTGTTCGCCAAGCCGGACGCGCCAGAGCTTCTGGCCAAGGAACTCGCCAAGGCCGGCTATGAGCCGCGCACCATTGCTCTCGGCATCAACACCGACGGCTACCAGCCGATCGAGCGGGAGTGGCGCCTGACCCGGCGCATCCTCGAAGTGCTGCGCGATTTCGGCCATCCGGTCGGCATCGTTACCAAGTCAGCGCTGGTGGTGCGCGACCTCGATATTCTCGCACCTATGGCGGAGAAGGGGCTGGTGAAGGTGGCGCTGTCGATCACCACTCTCGACGCCAAGCTGGCGCGGATTATGGAGCCGCGCGCGGCGACCCCGTCGCGGCGGCTGGACACGCTGCGCCGCCTGTCCGAGGCCGGCGTGCCGACCGCCGTGCTTGTGGCGCCAGTCATTCCTGTCGTCACCGATGCGGAACTGGAGCGCATCCTCGACGCGGCGGTGGCGGCTGGCGCTTCGGAAGCCGGCTATGTCATGCTGCGGGTGCCGCTGGAGATCCGCGACCTGTTCCGCGAATGGCTGCTCACCCATTTTCCCGACCGCTACCGCCATGTGCTGTCGCTGCTCAAGGAACTGCATGGCGGGCGCGAGTACGATTCCACTTTCGGCCAGCGCATGACCGGTACCGGTCCCTATGCCTGGACGCTGGCGCGGCGTTTCGAGATTGCCAGCGAGCGGCTCGGGCTCAACCGGCGGCATATCCGCCTGACCACCCGCCATTTCACCCGCCCGCCGCAGAAGGGCGAGCAATTGTCGTTGTTCGGAGAAGGCGCATGAGCGGGCAGGGCGGCACGGAACGGGACGAGAGGGAAGGCAGCACTGCGGCGAGCGCTCCGACGCCCGGGTCAAAGGCGTCGCCGCGCGCAATGCCTCCGCTGCGGCTCTCGCTAGTGACGCTAGGCGTTGCCGATCTGAAGCGGGCGATCGCCTTCTATGAGGCACTGGGGCTGGAGCGGCGGGTGACGGAGGCCACGGGCGCTGCCTTCTTCGATGCCGGCGGCGTGGTTCTCTCACTCTATCCGCGCCTTGAGCTTGCCGCCGATGCCGGCGTGCTGGCCGGACGCCCGGGGGCGTTCGGCGGTATCGCGCTGGCCTGCAACCGGGCGAGTCGGTCGGAGGTCGATACCACGCTGATCCGCGCCGTGGCAGCCGGCGGGCGGGCGCTGCGCCCGGCGCAGCCGACTTTCTGGGGCGGCTATTCCGGCTATTTCGCCGATCCCGATGGCCATCCCTGGGAGGTCGCCCACAATCCCGGCTTTCCCTTTGACGCCGCCGGCCGCATCGTGCTGCCGGAGTGAGGGGCAGAACGCCGGCAGCAGGGCGCACATCCAATGTAGGGTTCCCGGCACGCGGGAACCCTCGGAAAAAGGATGGTCGTCAGTTGGCGCCGAGCAGGGGTGCCAGTTCCTTATCCAACTGCTCCGGGCTTAGCGCGCCCGACACCTTCTTGCCGTTGATGAAGAAAGTGGGGGTGGAATCGATGCCGAATTCGGTGGCGCCGCGCTTGGCGACCTCGTCGATCTGGCCAGCCAGAGCGGTGTCGTTAAGGCAGGCGTTGAACTGGGCCTCGGTCATGCCGCTCTGCTTGGCGATAGCGAGCAACGCCTGCGCCGGATTGTTCGAGAAAGCCCAGTTCTTCTGGGTCTCGAACAGCGTGTCGGTCATTGGGTAATATTTGCCCTCGCCGCCGCAGCGCGCCAGCATGAAGGCCGCCTTGGCGACGATGTCGAGCGGAAACTCACGCAGGATGAAGCGCACCTTGCCGGTGTCGATGTATTTCTCTTTCATCACCGGATAGGTGGTCTCGTGGAAATGCGCGCAGTGGCCGCAGGTCAGCGAGGCATATTCCACGATGGTGACAGGGGCATCCGCCTTGCCGAGCACCTGGTCGGGCAGGGCGCCGGGCGCCATCAGCTTCTCGGGGTCGACTGTCTGCGCCTCGGCGCGGCCGATCAGGCTGCCGCCCAGCGTCTTGAAGGCGGCAAGGGTGAGGGCAAGGGCGCCAACACCTTCGAGGAAGCGACGGCGGTCGATCATTGTTGGTCTCCCGAAGCAGCCGGGCGTTCCCGCCGGCCTTGAATGCCTGTGTCTTGTGTCCGCGTCTTGCGTCTTGCTCTAGCGCCTACATCTCGCGCGGCGTCCTGGCAACGGGGCGCCGCCGCCCCGGGCCTCACCGCTGCGTGAAACCCGGCTCATTCCCTCGGGTGCCGTCGGCGCTCCAGCCGTTGACCTTGCCGCGCGTCTCGCGCGCCACCAGCGCGCCGAGCCGCGCCAAGGCGGTGGCCAGCCCGTCATCTTCGAACGTGCCGGTGATGGTGGCTATACGCTGCTGGGCAGCGCCGCATTCCGCAGCGTCCGGCTCCGTGAAGCGAAAGCGCGGGCGCGGGCGCGGCACCGGCCCCTGCTTCAGCGCCAACCGGCCGATGCAGCGCCAGCCGAAATAGCGGTTCACCCGGTCGATGACGATCGGCGCATCGTGCTGCAATTCTATGGCGAAGCCGCCTTCGACCCGCACATGCAGCACGCCGGGCTCGCCGCTGTCCGGTCGTGAGGGCCAGGCGAGCTTGATCGGGATTGCGCGGGCGGCCAGCGCCTCGCCGACAATGTCGGCCCAGCGGGTGACGATCTCCACGGAGGCGAGGCCGCGCTTGCGGCAGCTCTCGGCGATGGTCGCGTCGATCAGGTCGGCGAGCGGGCGGGGGCGGGAACGGGGGGCCATCATAATCTCGTCTTGCCCGGCGCTGCCGATACGGCCACGGTGCGGGCGTTGTGCCCGAGGATCGCATGCCTGCCGCCGCCAATCCAGCCGTCGACAAAGCCGTGCCTGCTTCGCCCGATCCGGGCGCGCTGCTCGCCTGGTATGATCGCCACCAGAGACGCCTGCCCTGGCGCGCGCCGCAGGGCATGCGCCAGGACCCCTACCGGGTGTTCCTATCGGAAATCATGCTGCAGCAGACCACGGTGGTCACGGTCGCACCCTATTACGAGACCTTTCTGCGGCGCTGGCCGGAAGTGGCGGCGCTGGCCGCCGCGCCACTCGAGGAGGTGCTCTCTGCCTGGGCGGGGCTTGGCTATTACGCCCGCGCCCGCAATCTGCACGCCTGCGCCAAGGCGGTGAGCGAGTGCCATGGCGGGCAGTTTCCCGCCGATGAGGTGGCGCTCCTCGCCTTGCCCGGCATCGGCCCCTATACGGCCGCCGCCATCGCCGCCATCGCCTTCGAGCGCCGCGCCGCGCCGGTGGATGGCAATTGGGAGCGGGTGGTGGCGCGGCTGTTCGCGGTGGCTGATCCGCTCCCTAAAGCGCGTGGCAAGCTTCGCGCGCTGGCGCTCACCCTGCTGCCGCAGGCCCGCTATGGCGATTTCGCCCAGGCGATGATGGACCTTGGCGCCACCATCTGCACGCCGCGCAAGCCCGCCTGCTCCCTGTGCCCGTGGCAGAACACCTGTGCCGCCCGCGCCGAGGGTGCGCCGGAGCGCTATCCTGTCAAGGCGGCGAAGGCAGCGCGTCCGACCCGCCAAGGCGTCGCCTTCCTCGCGGTGCGGGTGGATGGCGCCGTGCTGGTGCGCTCGCGTCCGCCCAAGGGGCTGCTCGGGGGGATGAGCGAGGTTCCCTCCACCCCGTGGGAAGCCGGCGGCAGCGCCCATCCGGCCGCACATGCCCCACTGGTCACAACCTGGACGGCGCTCAATGCCACCGTTACCCATGTATTCAGTCATTTCGCGCTGGAATTGCAGCTGTGGCGAGCCGATGCGCCAGCCGATACGCTGGCCCCAGCCGGGCACCGTTGGGTACTTCCGGGAGGTTTCGACGCCGAGGCGTTTCCGAGCGTCATGCGCAAGGTGCTGGCCCACGCCCAGCCGTTTTTCGCCGGTCCTGAATGAACCTTCCGCTGCCTCGCTCGTTATTCCTGCAAGCCGCAACCGAGCGGATCAGAACAGGAGATGACGACCATGGGTAGCACGATGGACAAGGCCAAGGGCATGGGCAACGAGGCCATGGGCAATGTGAAGCAGGGTGTTGGCAAGGCCACGGGCTCCGACAAGATGCAGGTCGAGGGCAAGGCCCAGGAGCTGAAGGGCGAGGCCCAGCAGGCCAAGGGTGAGATCAAGGATTCGGTCAAGAAGGCCGGCAACCTCTGATCAGTCCCCATCGATGATGACGAGGCCGCCCCTTCGGGCGGCCTTTTTCATGCCCGGGTGCCGGAGCGGAAGGTGGGCTACTCCGCCGCCATCGCCATTTCAGAGCGCACCACGGCGCGCAACGTGTCGATCGGCTTCAGCCCTTCGCGCGTGGCAATGTGCCAGTAGGTCCAGCCATTGCAAGCCTCCAGCCCCTGGGCGAGAGCTCCGGCGCGGTGGATGGATCCGATCTGGCCGAGGCCTGGTGCGGTTTCCAGCGACAGCGTGCCGTCCGCCCGCACCATCGCCCGCACTTTAGCCTTGGCGTCGGTGAGCTGGGTGCCGGGGGTGAGCAGGCCGCGCTCAACCAGCGAATTGAAGGCGATACGCGGCGCCTCGCGCGCAGTGGGTGCGGGGATGAGAGCCAGATCGGGCAGCGGTTCCACCGCGTCGATGCGGGCCTGGGCCGCGTCGGCATAGGTGGCGTCGCGTTCGATGCCGATGAAATGCCGGCCGAGCCGCTTGGCCACCGCCGCCGTGGTGCCCGAGCCGAGGAAGGGGTCGAGAATCACGTCGCCGGGCTTGGAGGCCGAAAGGATGACACGGGCCAGCAGAGCCTCCGGCTTCTGGGTCGGATGCACCTTGTGGCCGTCCTGATCCTTCAGTCTTTCATGGCCAGAGCAGATCGGGAACAGCCAGTCGGAGCGCATCTGCACATCCTCATTGGCCGCTTTCAGCGCCTCGTAATTGAAGGTGTAGCCCTTCGCCTCCGGCTCGCGCGCCGCCCAGATCAGCGTCTCATGGGCATTGGTGAAGCGCCGGCCGCGGAAATTCGGCATCGGGTTGGTCTTGCGCCAGACGATGTCGTTGAGGATCCAGAAATCGAGGTCCTGCAGCATCGCGCCGACGCGGAAGATGTTGTGATAGGAGCCGATCACCCACAGCGTGCCGGTGGGCTTGAGCACCCGCCGCACCGCCAGCAGCCAGGCGCGGGTGAAAGCGTCATAGGCCTCGAAGCTGTCGAACTTGTCCCAAGCGTCGTCCACCGCGTCGACCCGGCTGTCGTCGGGGCGCTTCAATTCGCCTTGAAGCTGGAGATTATAGGGCGGATCGGCGAAGACGAGGTCCACCGAGGCGGCAGGAAGCCGCGAAAGGGCGGCGATGCAATCGCCGCGTATAATGCTGTCGAGGGGAAGGTTGGAGGGCAGGCCAGCGGAACGGGCAATGCCGGATCGGGGAGCCCTAAGGGCTTCCCCGTTGCGAACGACCTTCATGAACGCTCTACCCTACTCGTAACGGACGCAACGGAACTCGTGTATCCACAATCTCCGCCGGACAGGGTAAAGACCGGGTAAAGCGATGCCGCCAAATCTGCATTCATCGAGATCGTCGGTGGACCCGCCCGCGAAGCCGTCTCGACCGGGTCCGTCCCGTCCCATCGCAGGGGGCCTGCCGCGCTGGCATGGCGATGGGCTGCTCGCCCGCTCGCTGCGTTTCACCGTCACGGTGATGGCGCCAATGGTGGCGGGCCTGGCGCTGCACCAGAACTACTGGGTGGGCTACGCGCTGCTTACCTGCATTCTCGGCTTCACCCTGGACACGGGCGGCGCTGTCTGGCAGCGCGCGGTGCTCTTCGCCACGGCTGGCTTGGTGGTTCTGGTGGGCGCGCTGCTAGGTGCCGTTGTGGCCGGTCATCTCTGGCTGACGGCGATCGCGCTGGTGGCCACCGCCGCGCTCTATGCACTGGTGGAGGCGGTGCATCCCAGTGCCGCTTTTGCCGCGCGCTTCTTCTGCCTTGCCACCGCGATTGCCGCGCTCGATGTGCCCTTCCAGCCGGGTGACGTTGCCGTGGTGGCGGTGTTCGCTGCTTATGCTTGGCTGGTATCGGTGGGGTGGGATGTCGCCACCGGGCTTTGGCGGCCCTCCACCGCGCCAACGCTTGCGGCCATTGCCGCGCATCTGCGCGCAACGCGAGGGGAGCGGCTGCTTTTTGCCGGCATCGTAGCGGTGGCAGTGGCCGCTTCCTTTCTCGTGGGTCGCCTGTTTGGACTGCCGCACCCGCACTGGGCGGTGTTCTCTGTGGTGATCGTGCTGCGCGACGACACCAATTTCAGCCGCCGGATGATGGTCGACCTCGCGCTGGGCACGGTGCTCGGTGCGGGCACGGCCTTTCTCTATGGCGCGCTCATTACCTCCCCGGCCGGGCTGATGGCCGGCCTCACCCTCGCGGCGCTGGTGCGCTGGCCCGGGCAGCGCGTGCATGGCGCGCTCGGCATGGCGGCGATGGCGGCGTTCATCATCCTGCTGTTGCAACTGGTCGGCACGCTGATGGCCGTGCCTATATACGCCGCCGCCGACCGGGTGGTGGACGTCACGCTGGGCTGCGCCTTCGCGCTGGCGGCGCTGGTCGTCAATGCGCGCCTGCGTGTCTGGCTGGGATGGCAGGCTACGTGAGCCGCACTGGCGCAACGCCGCCAGCGACACCATTCACGCGGGCGGCAGAATGAGCCGCGAATCGCAACATCTCGTGGATCGCGGCATTCGTACCACTTGAACTTGTGTCAGCCGGGCGGCATCCTAGGGGCATGAAATTCACCCGCCTGCGTCTCACCGGCTTCAAGACCTTTGTCGAGCCGACCGAAATGCTGATCGAGCCCGGCCTCACCGGCATTGTGGGCCCGAATGGCTGCGGCAAGTCGAACCTTGTCGAGGCCATGCGCTGGGTCATGGGCGAAAGCTCCTACAAGGCGATGCGCGCCGAAGGCATGGACGACGTCATCTTCGGCGGCTCGACCACGCGGCCGGCGCGCAACACCGCCGAGGTGGTGCTGGTGGTCGACAACGCCGACCGTTCCGCCCCCGCCATCTTCAACGACGCCGATCTGCTGGAAATCTCTCGCCGCATCGAGCGTGAGGCAGGGTCCTCCTACCGCATCAACGGGCGCGAGGCGCGGGCGCGCGACGTGCAGATCCTGTTCGCCGACGCCTCCTCCGGCTCGCGCTCGCCCTCCATGGTGCGGCAAGGGCAGATCGGAGAGATCGTCGGCGCGAAACCAACGGCGCGGCGCCGCCTTCTGGAGGAGGCTGCCGGCGTCGCCGGCCTGCACGCCCGCCGGCACGAGGCGGAAATGCGTCTGCGGGCCGCCGAAACCAATCTTACCCGCCTCGAAGACGTCATCGGCCAGATTACCGGCCAGCTCGACGCGCTGCGCCGCCAGTCGCGGCAGGCGGCCCGGTACCGGGTGCTTTCCGCCGATATCCGCAAGGCCGAAGCGGCGCTGCTCTGGCTGCGCTGGCTGGAGGCGGAGGGCGGGCTCGGCGAAGCGAGCCGTGCGCTCGATCTTGCCGTGCGCGAAGTGGCCGCCCGGACCTTACAGCAGGGCGAGGCCGCGCGTGCCGCAGCCATAGCGGCCCACGGAATCCCAGCCCTGCGCGAGGCCGATGCCGTCGCCGCCGCCACGTTGCAGCGCCTGACGCTGGCGCGCGGAGAGCTCGATCGCGAGGAGGCCCGTGCCGGTGCCCGTCGCGAGGAGCTCGACCGCCGCCTCACCCAGCTGGGCGGCGACATGGAGCGTGAGCGGGCGCTGGAAAAGGACGCCGGCGAGATGCTGGAGCGTCTTGCGCAGGAAGCCGAGGACCTGTCGTTCGCCCAGGGGCAGGCCGCCCAGCTGGAGGACGAGGCGTTGGGGCGCAATGGTGAGGCGGTGGGCCGGCTTGCCGAATCCGAGCGCGCCTTCGCCGAGGCGACCGCTGCCAATGCCGAAGCCGCGGCCCGGCGCGGCGCGCTGGAGCGCGCCCTGCGCGAGGCGGGCGAGCGCCTGTCGCGCCTCGACCGCGACGTGGAGCAGCTCTCCGGCCAGAAGCGCCAGCTGGAAGCCAATGTCGATGCCGCCAGGCTCGACGATCGACGGGAGCGGGCGGAACTGGCGCAGGAGGCCTTCAATACCGCCGAAGCGGCGGCACAGGAGGCGGAGAACGCCCATGCGAGTGCCCGCGCCGCGCTCGACCAGGCCCGCCGCCCTCTGGCCGAGGCCGAGCGGGCCGCCCAGCGGCTGGACACCGAGGCGCGCACGCTGGCTAAGCTGCTCGATGTCGGCACGCCCCGCCGTTGGTCGCCGGTGCTGGACTTCATCGAGGTGGCGCGCGGTTTCGAGGCCGCGTTGGGCGCGGCACTCGGCGACGATCTCGACGCTCCGTCCGACGCTGCCGCGCCGGTGCACTGGTCGCTGGTCGCCCCCCAAGGCGACGCGCCACTGCCGGAAGGCGCCGAACCGCTCGCCGCTCATGTCGTGGCGCCCAAGGTGCTGTCCCGCCGGCTCAACCAGATCGGCGTCGTGTCGCGCGCAGACGGCCCGCGTCTCGCCGCTCAGCTTAGGAGCGGCCAGCGCCTTGTCTCCCGCGAGGGCGATCTGTGGCGCTGGGATGGGCTTGTCGCGGCCGCCGATGCCCCGACCGCCGCAGCCCGGCGCCTCGCCGAGCGTAACCGTCTTGCCGATGTTGAGGCGCAGCTTGAAGGCGCCCGTGCCGAGGTGGCCCGCCATCGCCGCGATCTGGAGGCCTCCGAGGCCGCCCTGCGCGCCGCCGCCGCCCGGGAGAACGCCGCCCGCGAGGCCCGCCGCGCCAGCCTGCGCGCCATGGAAACCGCGCGCGACGAGCTCGCCCGTGCCGAGCGCGCCGCCGCCGAGCAGACCGCCCGCCTCGCCGCCCTCGGCGCCAATCTTGTCCGCCTTCATGAAGATCGCGAGATCGCCGCGATCGCGCTGGATGAAGCCCGTGCCGACGTCGCCGACCAGCCCCCGCCCGCCGAGGGCGAGGCGCAACTGGCGGAAATCCGTGCCCGTGTTGCCATGGACCGCGCCGTGTTGGCGGAAACCCGGGTGAGGGCCGATGCGCTGGTGCGCGAGCGCGAGCAGCGCGTGCGGCGCCTCTCCACCATCGCCGCCGAGCGCGCCTCCTGGGAAACGCGGGCCGGCGGGACGGGTGAACGCGTGGCGGCGCTGCAGGCACGCCTCTCAGAAGCCGCCAGTGAACGCGACGAGCTCGACGACGCGCCGGTGCGCTTCGCTGCCCGGCGGCGAGCGCTGCTCGACGAGGTCGCCCGTGCGGAGGCCGCGCGTCGCGAGGCGGCCGACCGGCTGGCGAGTGCGGAATCGCTGCAGGTGGAGGGCGACAAGCTCGCCCGCGCCACGCTCGACGCGCTGGCTGCCGCCCGCGAGGATAGCGCCCGGGCGGAGGCGCGGGTGGAAGCGGCCCGCCAGCGCCGGGAGGATCTGGCGCGCGAGATCGGCGATGTACTCGATGGGCCACCCCAGAGCGCGCGCGAGATTGCCGGTTTCACCCCCGAGGCGGAATTGCCGGTTCTGGTCGAACTCGACCAGCAACTCGGTCGACTGAAGGCCGACCGAGAGCGGCTCGGCGCGGTCAATCTGCGTGCCGAAGACGAGTTGATCGAGATCGAGACCCAGCAGAAGGGGCTGACCGGCGAACGCGACGACCTAACCGAGGCGATCAAGCGGCTACGCCACGGTATTTATGGCCTCAACCGCGAGGCGCGCGAGCGGCTGCAGGCGAGCTTCAATGTCGTCGACGGGCATTTCCGCCAACTCTTCACCACGCTCTTCGGCGGCGGCGAGGCGCAGTTGGTGCTGACTGATTCGGACGACCCGCTTGAGGCCGGCCTCGACATCATCGCCAAGCCGCCCGGCAAGAAGCCGCAATCGCTCTCCCTGCTCTCCGGCGGCGAGCAGGCGCTGACGGCCATGGCGCTGATCTTCGCCGTGTTCCTGACCAATCCGGCGCCGATCTGCGTGCTGGACGAAGTGGATGCGCCGCTTGATGATTCCAATGTCGAGCGCTTCTGCAACCTGCTCGACGAGATGCGCCGCCTCACTGAGACGCGCTTCGTCACCATCACCCACAACCCGATCACCATGAGCCGGATGAACCGTTTGTTCGGCGTCACCATGGCCGAGCGCGGCGTGTCGAAACTGGTCTCGGTCGATCTCGCCACCGCCGAACGCTTTCTTGAGGCGAGCTGACGGGCACGTGTCTGCCATGCTGGGAGGCCTTCGGGCTTCAGCACCGGACGTGCGCAGCGTCACGCTGCGGGCCAGAGCGCCCCTTTAGGCGTGATGCTGGCATGCCAAAAACATCGCCGACGCCTTCCCTTGGTGCAGGATGCGATCGAAACGCCTGCGACAGAGCGTCCTGACTTTGCTTTTATCTAGTTATTACAGTGACTTAAAAGATGTGTTCACATCCTTGACACCCCTAGGAGCGAACACTATGGTGCGCCCGTCTTCGGGGTCGGGAAATCCTTCTCTGGTCAGGCTTGAGTGCTAATGATGGGCGACCGAAAAAACACGGACGACCATGGTGGCTCAGCCCAGCCGGACCCGTCCGAAGCTGAGCTCTCCGGCCGACTTCGCGGTCTTGGCAGTGCGCTGGACAAGGTGCAGGCCGCGAGGCAAGCCGAACAGAAGGCGTCCGCCACTCAGGACCGGACGTCGTCTTCAGCCGGCATGACGCTGGCGTTTCGGCTGGGTGCCGAATTCGTCGCGGGTGTGCTGGTCGGTGCCGGCCTTGGCTGGGCCATTGATCGTTTTCTCGGCATCGCGCCGTGGGGGATGATCGTCTTCATGCTGCTGGGCTTTGGCGCGGGCATCGTGAACATGATGCGCGCGGCGGGGGAAACCGGCCGCAAGAGCCCACCCGAGGGTGGTGCATAGGGAATTTCGGTGCCGGCCCCGCGGGCAGGCGCCAGATAAAAGGACGGTGCCGCTCCGGCGGTGCTTTAGGTGGGGGCGGGCGCCAGCGGCGCCGCGTGTTGAGGGCAGCGACCGGCGATGGCCAGCGGCAGTGTGATCGATCCGATCCATCAGTTCCAGATCATCAAGATCGTGGAATTGGGGCAGCCTGGCGGCGTTGAGCTCGCCTTTACCAATTCTGCCGCCTTCATGTTCGGCATCGTGGCGCTGGTGTTCTTTTTCCTTACCTTCGCCACCCGTGGCCGTACCCTGGTTCCCGGGCGCCTGCAGTCGCTGGCCGAGCTTTCCTACGAATTCGTCGCTTCCACCGTGCGTGGCTCGGCGGGCAATGAAGGGATGAAGTTCTTCCCCCTCGTTTTCTCGCTCTTCATCTTCGTGCTGACCGCCAACATGGTGGGCATGATTCCTTATGCCTTTACCGTAACCAGCCACCTGATCGTTACCGCGGCGCTGGCGCTGCTGGTCATCCTGACGGTCATCATCTACGGCTTCGTGCGCCACGGTACCCACTTTCTACATCTGTTCGTGCCCTCGGGCGTGCCGGCCTTTCTTCTTCCCTTCATGGTCGTGATTGAGGTCATCTCGTTCCTCTCGCGTCCTATCAGCCTCTCGCTGCGTCTCTTCGCCAACATGCTGGCCGGCCATATCGCCATGAAGGTGTTCGCCGGCTTCATCGTGATGATGACGGCCTCGGGCGTCGTCGGGTGGTTCGGTGCTGTCCTGCCGCTCTTCATGGTGGTGGCGCTGACGGCCCTCGAATTCCTGGTCGCCGCCCTGCAGGCCTATGTGTTTGCGGTGCTGACCTGCATCTATCTCAACGACGCGCTCCACCCCGGTCACTGACCCGCGCGTCGCGGGAAGTTCATCCAGCCATCCAACCAATCTGACTATTCCAACAGGAGAAGATCATGGAAGCGGAAGCCGCCAAGTTCCTCGGCGCCGGTCTCGCCACGCTCGGCATGGGCCTCGCCGCCATCGGCGTCGGTACCATCTTTGGCAACTTCCTCGCAGGCGCCCTGCGCAACCCGTCGGCGGCCGATGGCCAGTTCGCCCGCGCCTTCATCGGCGCGGCGCTTGCCGAAGGTCTGGGCATCTTCTCGCTCGTCGTCGCCCTCGTCCTCCTCTTCGTGGTCTGATGCCTCACCCGGCCGCGCGGCCCCCACGTGGGCCCGCGCGGCCGGGATGAGTCGACATCAGCAGTGATCGAGGAAGCCTAAACCCATGTCTGAGCCCCACGGTCCGGCCGGTATCATAGTCGCCCAGGCGTCGCCCGGCACCTTGCCGGCCGCTAGCGGTGTGGAGATTGCCGTGCCTGCAGCAGAAGCTCACGGTAGCAACTTCCCTCCCTTCGATGTTCACACCTTCCCCTCGCAGCTGCTCTGGCTGGTGATTGCGTTCGCCGCGCTCTACCTGCTGATGAGCCGCGTGGCGCTGCCGCGCATTGCAACCATTCTCGAAGAACGGCATGACCGCATTGCCGACGACATCGAGGAAGCAGGCAAGCTGAAGGCGGAGAGCGAGGCGGCGGCCGAGGCTTATGAAAAGGCCCTCGCCAGCGCCCGCACCAAGGCTCACGGCATCGCCACCGAGACGCGCGATACGCTCGCGGCGGAAGCCGAGACGCGCCGCAAGTCGCTGGAGGCCGATCTGAACGTCAAGCTGGCTGCGGCCGAAGTGCAGATCGCCGCCACCAAGACGGCGGCTATGGCCAATGTCCGCGGCATCGCCGTCGAGGCGGCCGGCACCATAGTTAACACGCTGATTGGCACCACGCCCACGTCGGGTGCGGTCGAAGAGGCGGTCGACACCGCCATCAAGGGCTGAGGAGCGCACCATGGGTAGCGATACTTTCTGGGTCGCCGTCGCCTTCGTGATCTTCTTCCTCCTGCTCGCCCGGGCAGGGGCCTTTTCCGGCATCCTGTCAAAGCTCGACGCGCGCGGCGATCGCATCCGGCATGAGCTGGAAGAGGCTCGCCGACTGAAGGAAGAGGCGCAGAAGCTCGTCGCCGAGTACAAGCGGCGCCAGCGCGAGGCTGAGGAAGAGGCGGAGGCGATCATCACAACCGCCAAGGCCGAGGCGGAGCGCCTTGCCGCCGAAACCAAGCAGAAGCTGGAGGACCTCATCGTCCGTCGCACCAAGATGGCCGAGCAGAAGATCGCCCAGGCTGAGGCGCAGGCGCTCGCTGAGGTGAAGGCCGCAGCCGCCGACGCGGCGGTGAAGGCTTCGGAACTTCTTCTGACCACCCAACTCGTCGGCAGCGCAGCAGACCGGGTGCTCGATGCGGCCGTCGCCGAGGTGACCTCGAAGCTCAACTGAGCGTTCGACCTTCGTAATAATAGAAGCCCGGCCTTGAGCCGGGCTTTTTCTTGCCCGCTGCGCGGTGCTATGTTGCCGTTAATGTCGCGGCGGGGGGGGGGCGGGACGACGAATGGCTGAATTCTGGGTGTATGAGAACCAGACGCATCGATATGTCCGTGTCCATCGGCGCACTTGCTGTATGTGCAACAATGGGCGCGGCATCCACGCCGCTGCCTCGGGCCACAACGGCCGCTGGCACGCGGCGGAGACGCGCGAGCAGGCGATGATGCTGGCTCAACGGCTCGGCCAGCCAGTTGTGGCCGATTGCGCGACCTGCGGCAGTTGAGGCGGCCCCGCGTGCATCCGCTATCCTGCCGGGCGCCTCAACTCGTCCAGCGGCGGGGACGGTAGAAGGTGTGCTCGCCGATGCGGTCGAGCTTGCGCATCTCGCGGATCCAGTTCGGGCGGACGGAACGCGCGTGGTAGTGTGTCGCCCTTCCGACCTTTTCGTCCCAGACATGCCCTTCCAGCATGTCGCCGGCGATTTCCTTCGCCTGCTTCCACAGTTCCGGCTCGGTCACCACGTCGCGGACATTGTCGCAGGCGAAGGTGAATTGGCAGGCGAGCCGACGGTGTGCATTCTGGTACACGGCGCGGCAGATGTCGGCGGGGTAGTAGCCAGAGAAGACGCGGTTCATCACCACCTGCGCCACAGCTACTTGTCCGCGCCGAGGCTCGCCCCGGCTCTCAAAATACACCGCCTCGGCCAGGCATTTTTCCGCCCGCTCGCGCCGCTTGCCGGCGAGGCCCAGCCGCTCGGCTGGTGAGGGAGTATCCATGACGCGCCGGGCATCGGTTTCGGCTTTCTGCGCTTCCGTGGTGCCGCTGTCACCGCCCGGCAGGGCGCTCATGTGCAGGAAAGGCTGCGGCGGCAGGGCCGTACCGTCCAGCCCGAAGATGAAGGCGCTCTGGCGATAAAGCGGCAGGGAGGGGTCAGCGTCAAATGTCGGGGCCGGCGCGGCCTCGGCGTCATCCAGTGCCGCCGCCAGCACGCCATTGCCGGGCACGCGGATCTCGGTATCGTCGGCATCGAGGCTCGCGGCCACCGGCTCCAGCTGAGCGGGGTCCCCCGTTGGGTCGCCAGCCTCGACCGCGTAAAGGCCGTCCCCCGACGCGGCGAGTTCGGACCCGTCTTCTTCTTCCAGCGGATCGGTTCCGGTGCCGGCGAAGCCGCCTGCCTGCGTGCCGGTGCCGGCGCCCGTAGTGACAGGGGCGGCGCCGCTGGCGATCGTTCCGCTGCCGGAACCGGCGAGGCTGGCGGGCGTGGCCACGCCGGAGACGGCAAGCGGATCGGCATCGAGTGGCGTCACCGGCGTGAGCGCCAGCCGGTCCGCTTTGGTGGCGCGGTTGATGTCGACGGCTAGGCCGGCGAGCGGGGGGGTGCTGATTTCTGAAGGGACCAGCAGGGCGGAACGGGAGGGCCAGGTGAAGGTGGAGGCCTTCAGCAGATGCACCGGCCCGCCGAGGATGGAGATGCGGGCGCGTTCGGCGACACCGGGCTGGCCGGCCAGCCGGCTCCGCACGTCCTGCAGACCGATGGTCGATGAGCCGACGAAAAAGAGCGCCAGCGCTGCGGCGCCGATCTTACCCATCTTCCGAACGCGCGCTGAATTTTGCATGTTCACCCGACGCCCACGCACAATCACGCAACCAAACCCGCCCTGCGTGCCCGCTTCGCCACAGGCAAGGGCGGGCGCGTCCGGCCCTGTAGTTGTCGCGCATTAACCTTGCCCGAGCGTTAATGCCCCTGCGGCAGGGGAGACGCTGCTTTCCCGTCGTTTAATCGGGGCGGGGCGCGGCGGCCCGGCGCAGCCGGTCGGCGATCGCCTCGCCGAGATCATGGCGAGGCAGCGGCACCACGGCGATGCCTTCGGCTCCTGCGGCATCCAGCTCCCGCAACAGGGCGAACAGGCGGGAAGCCGCCTCGACCAGATCACCCGCCGGGCTCAGGTCGCGCAGCAGCGCTGCCCTCGCGCTGCCCGGCGGGTGGGCGCCGGCGAAGCTCAGCAGCGCCTCGCCGGGCCGAACCTCGGTGACGTCAAGACGTACGGGAACCGAGGGGGCATAATGCGAGGCGAGCATTCCGGGGGCGAGCGGCGCGGCCTCGGGATCGTATGTCGCCGGGGCAAGCGGGGCGGCGAGCAGAGATGAGCCGAGCGTCTCCTCGATCGCCTCCCGCGCCAGCCCGCCGGGGCGCAGTAGAACAGGCGTCTCGCCGGTGCAATCCAGAATGGTTGATTCCACCCCGATGGCGCAGGGGCCGGCATCAAGGATGAGGTCGATGCGGCCGTCGAGGTCGGCCAGGACATGGGCAGCCGTGGTGGGCGAGACATGGCCGGAGCGGTTTGCGCTGGGGGCGGCGATGGGCCTCCCGGCCACCGCCAGCACCGCCTGCGCCACTGGATGGGCGGGCACGCGGATAGCGACACTGCCGAGGCCGGCGCGGGCAAGCTCGCAGGTGGCGCCCTCAAGGGCCGGCACCACCAAAGTCAACGGGCCGGGCCAGAAGCGGGCAGCCAGTCTCTCGGCGGCCTGGGTGAGGATGCCCACGCGCCGTGCTGCCGCGAGGTTCGGTACATGGGCGATGAGCGGGTTGAAGCTCGGCCGGCCCTTGGCAGCGTAGAGATGGGCGACGGCAAGGGGATCGGTCGCGTCGCAGCCGAGGCCGTAGACGGTCTCCGTCGGCAGCGCCACCAGCCCGCCAGCCAGCAGCAGGTGCGCGGCTTCACAGATGCTGACGGCGTCCGACGACAGCACCCGGGTCGTTCGCTGGGGCGCGGGCGTCATCGACGCTGGCTGCCCGCTCGTGCTTGTTGCCACGCTTGCATCTCCCGCTCAGGCGCGCTCGGATAGGCGCTCCGGCCCGGCGGGTCAACGCCGCGCACGGGGCGGGTTGAGGAAGGAGGCGGAAAAAAAACGCCCCATGCATGTCTGGCCCCCTCCGGCGGCGTGGCCTATCGTTAACCCCTTGCCGGCCGTGAGAGTCAATGACCGGCACGACCAAGGATCTGCCAAAGGAACGCCATGACCACATTGCTGATCGCGCACGACGCCTGCCTCGAGCACCTCACGCCCTCCGGCCACCCCGAGCGCCCCGACCGGGTGCGGGTGCTGAACCGGGTGTTCGAGGGCGAGCAGTTCGCCACGCTGGCGCGCGAGCAGGCCCCGGTGGCGGCGCGAGAGGATATCGTGCGCGTCCATCCAGAGGATTACGTGGCCGCGCTGGAAGAAGCGATGCCGGATGAGGGGATGGTGCGGATTGATGGCGACACGGTGATGTCGCCCGGCACCGGCGAGGCGATCTGGCGTGGGGTCGGCGGCGCGGTGCTCGGCGTTGACGAGGTGCTGTCGGGCAAGGTGGGCAATGCCTTTGTCTCGATGCGCCCGCCCGGTCACCACGCCGAAACCCGCACCCCCATGGGCTTCTGCCTGTTCAACAATGTCGCCATTGCGGCCCGCCACGCCCAGAAGATGCACGGCATCGGCCGCGTCGCCATCGTCGATTTCGACGTGCATCACGGTAATGGCACGCAGGAGATCTTCTTTTCGGACCCGAGCGTGATGTATGCCTCCACCCACCAGATGCCGCTGTTTCCCGGCACCGGCGCGGTCGGGGAACGCGGCACTACTGACAACATCGTCAATGCGCCTTTGCGCTCGGGCGATGATGGTGAGCATTTCCGCCAGGCGTTCGAGAGCCGCATCCTGCCGCGCCTGAAGGCCTTCGGGCCGGAACTGCTGATCATTTCCGCCGGCTTCGACGCCCATACTCGCGACCCGCTCGGCAATATCAACCTGCTGGAAGACGACTATACTTGGGTAACCAAGAAGCTGATGGACATCGCCGACACGCATTGCGGCGGCCGAATAGTCTCGGTACTGGAAGGCGGCTACGACCTCGAAGGGCTGGCGCGTTCCGCTTCCGCCCATGTCATGGCGCTGATGCGCGGCTGACGGCGAGGGGATGAGAACGGCGGCCTCTGCCTGTATAAGGGGCCCCCGACTCACGGAGGAATGACGCAATGGTCGATGCGGCGGACGTGAACGCTCTGAGCTTCGAGAAGGCACTTGCCGAGCTGGAGACCATCGTCGCCAAGCTCGAGGGTGGCAACGTGCCGCTGGAGGAATCCATCGCGCTCTATGCCCGCGGCGAGGCGCTCAAGGCCCGCTGCGACGCCCTGCTGAAGGACGCCGAGGCGCGGGTCGAGAAGATCACCCTCAGCGCCGATGGCCGTCCCGCCGGCACCCAGCCGCTGGACGGCGAATAGGCGCCGGGGCCGCCACGCGCCGGGCTTCGCCCCATGACCGTTCGGCTGCGCGCCCATCACCTACTCTGCCTGCTAACCTTTGTCGGCAAGGGCTACACCCCCGCCTTCACTGCCCATTACCGGCGCCTCGTCGCCCGGCTGAACGAAGGCGAGGCGGTGGAACTGGTGGAGGGGCCGGATGATATCTGCGCCCCCATGCTGGCCGAGCCCGAACATCATTGCCGCAATGCCAGCGTCGTCCGGCGCGATGCGCTGGCGCGGGCCGAGATTGCCGGGCTGCTTGGTCGCCCGCTGGACACCGGCCGGGCGATCGCCTTGACGGCGGAGCGGGTCGAGCAGATGCGCTGGGCCTTTGCAAAAGGCGCCATACGGACCGCCTGCGCGGGGTGCCAATGGTCCGCGTTCTGTACAGAGACTGCCGGGGAGGGTTTCGCGCGGACGCGGTTCGCCGGCTCGGCAATCAGCCCGTCTGGCGGCTGCCGCACGCCGGATTAAACACCCGTACCGTCGAGGCCGGGTGGCGGGCCAGCGCCGCCTCGGGCCGCACCGGCCGCCGCACCAGCTCGCCCGCGCAATTGGGGCAGATGCCCCCCAGCACCTGCGCGGCGCAGTCGGCGCAGAAGGTGCACTCGAAGGTGCAGATCAGCGCTTCGCGCGAGCCCGGCGGCAGGTCGCGGTCGCAGCATTCGCAGCCCGGCCGAAGCTCCAGCATGGCGTGGCCCCCTCGTTCTCTCAGTACAGGCCCGGGATCAGCCGCGCCGTGCGGGCGCTGTAGGCGCGGTATTCGTCGCCGAACGTGTCGAGCATCATCTTCTCTTCGCGGCCGATGCGGAAGGCATAGAGGATGCCGAAGCCGATGAGGCCGGCCGGGCCGGCGATCCAGTTCGGGATCAGGATGAGCTGTGCCAGCGCCCACAGGAAGAAGGCCGAATACATCGGGTGGCGCACATGGCGGTAGACGCCGCCGGTGATGAGCTTGTGCGCGTCCTTGATCTCCAGCGTCACCGACCAGTTCTTGCCGAGATCGCGGTGGGTGCGGCGGAACAGCCAGAGCGAGAAGAGGAAGGTGAGGGTGCCAAGCGCGAACTGCACCGGCGAATAGGGATAGTTGGCGCCGTCGAACACCGGAGAGGTCGCCCACAGCAGCGGGACGATGCCGAGGCCCAGGGTCGAGCAGGAGAGCAGCACGAGTTCGCGCAGCCGGTCGCGGGCGTCGATGACGCGCTCGCGCTTCACCTTGCGCTCGAAGGGCAGGCGGATGACGTACCAGCCGATGCAGCCAGCGGCCCACACGATCTTGGCGGCGACGAGAAGGGTCATGAAGCGTCCGTTGGTTCAGGCGATCAGGGAGCCATCCGCCGCAAAGCGTCCCACCGGCCCCTCCGCGCGGGAGGAAAGATCGGGGAAGGAAAGCGGGCCGAGGGCGAACATGAAATAGTCGTAGGGCGCCTTCTGCTCATTCGCCAGCAGGAACTGGTAGTGCAGCCGCATAGCGTGCCAGCGCAGCCGCTTCAGTTTGGCGTGGGTGAGCATTTCTTTGATGTTGGCGTTGCGCAGCAATGGCGGGCTGGGCTCGGCATGCTCGAAGCCGGCGCGGCGCAGCGTAACTGGGTGAAACTTGTAGAAATTGATGGCATCGTGCCGCGCTTGGTACTCGACCCAGATGAGGCGAGGCGTCTGCGCAATGCGGGCAGCCTGCCGGCGCACCTTGCCGCCCTTGGCGTGCAGGGCAAGCTTCGGGATGGTGGCGCCGCAGGTAAGCAGGTTGATCCGCGTCGGCCCATCCGCCAGCGCGGCATCGCGATCGAGCGCGCGGTCGATCACGCCGAGCATCAGCGTCGCCCCCAGGCTATGCCCAACCAGGATGATCTCGTCATGCGCGCCGGCGCGGGCCGCCTCTCCCAGCACCTCGGCGAAGCGGTCGAGCCGGCCGTCGAGGATGGGAGTGCGATCGTGCAGATAATCGCGCGCCAGATCCCAGTCGTCGAGCGCCTGATGCAGTCGCCAGTCGCGTCCCGGCCGGCGAAACAGAGCGAAGAAGGCTGCGGTGCCGGCTGCGAGCGCGACAATCCAGGTCAGCGGGGCCGGCAGGAAGGGCAAGGCGGCCCAGTAGGCGAGGCCCCCGATAAGCGCACCGCCGGCCAGAAACAGCGCGCAGATGAGATAAGGGAAAAAGAAGAAGGCGCCGTAGCGCGGGCTGGCGCGAAAATAGCCCCGCGCCGCGCCGCCGCGCAAAAAGTCCCACAGCCCGCCAAAGCCGCGCCATAGGCGCACCGGGTCGGGCCGTGCGTCCAGCGCGCCGATGATGTCCTCCCAGCGCAGGATGCGGTACTCGGTGCGTGTCGACCAGTTCGGGCCGCGCGCGGTGGCCTCCCAGCGGGCATAGGGCTGCGCACCGTCGTCGAGCCGTGGCGTCACGCCGACCTCGACCGACCACAGCTTGCCGAACCGTTCCGCCTGGTTGGCGAAGCGGCCATGGTGATAATCCATGTCGGTCGGGTCATGGCCAGGAAAAAACAGCACCAGCCGCCGGAAGGGCGGCCTCGCCGGCGTGTTGGCGCCGCCCCCGTCCACGTGGGTGGCGACGATGCCCTCTCCCGCGCCAGCGAGTGCCCCCGGCCTGTCGTTCCTCTGCGTCGACGTCGCGACTCGTCTGTCCATGCCGCGTTTTTAAAGGAAGCCGGGCCGCGAGGCCAACGCCGCGTCGGCCTGCACACGCGGTCTCCACATGCGGTTGAGCCCCCGTCACGGCGCCGGAGGTCGCGTCCGGGTCGCGTGAGCGTGCGTTGCGCGCCCCGCTGTCCTTGTGTATGCCGTTGGACTTCGCCCGGCGGCGCGTGCCCCTGTGTGCGCGCCGCCGGCGAATGTGTTTTCGGAGCCGTTCTTGACCCGTCCCTCGACGCCGCTACTCGATACCGTCCGCGAGCCGGCCGATCTGCGCCGCTTGCCGGAGGAGCAGTTGCCGCAGATCGCGGCGGAACTGCGCGAGGAGATGATCGACGCGGTTTCCGTCACCGGTGGCCACCTCGGCGCCGGGCTCGGCGTGGTCGAGCTGACGGTCGCACTGCATCATGTGTTCGATACGCCCAATGACCGGCTGATCTGGGATGTTGGTCACCAGTGCTACCCGCACAAGATCCTCACCGGGCGGCGCGAGCGTATGCGCGCACTGCGCCAGGGTGGAGGTCTTTCCGGCTTCACCAACCGGGCCGAGAGTGAGTACGATCCCTTCGGCGCCGGCCATTCCTCCACCTCGATCTCGGCGGGGCTCGGTATGGCCGTGGCGCGCGACCTCGCCGGCGGCCAGCGCAATGTAGTGTGCGTGATCGGCGACGGCGCCATGTCTGCCGGCATGGCCTATGAGGCGATGAACAATGCCGGGGCGATGGATTCGCGCCTCATCGTCATCCTCAACGACAACGACATGTCGATCGCCCCGCCGGTGGGGGCCATGTCGGCCTATCTGGCGCGGCTGCTGTCCGGGCGGACCTATCGCTCGCTGCGGGAGACCGCCAAGCAGCTCGCCGGCAATCTGCCGAAGTTCTTCGGGCGGCAGGCCGCGCGGGCAGAGGAATTTGCGCGCGGCTTCTGGACCGGCGGTACGCTGTTCGAGGAACTCGGTTTCTATTATGTCGGGCCAATCGATGGCCACAATCTCAGCCACCTGCTGCCGATCCTGCGCAATGTGCGAGACGCCGAGACCGGGCCGGTGCTGGTCCATGTCGTTACCCAGAAGGGCAAGGGCTATCCGCCGGCGGAAGCTTCCGCCGACAAATATCACGGTGTCCAGCGCTTCGATGTCGCCACCGGCGCGCAGAAAAAGGCAGCGTCCAACGCCCCAAGCTTCACGCGGGTCTTCGCCGAGAGCCTGATCGAGGAAGCCCGTCACGACGATAAGATCGTCGCCATTAACGCCGCCATGCCGGCTGGCACCGGGCTCGACCTGTTCGGCGAGGTCTTTCCCGAGCGCACCTTCGATGTCGGCATCGCCGAGCAGCATGCCGTGACCTTCGCGGCCGGGCTGGCGACCGAGGGCTACAAGCCGTTTTGCGCCATCTACTCGACCTTCTTGCAGCGGGCTTATGACCAGATCGTCCATGACGTGGCGATCCAGCGCCTGCCGGTGCGCTTCGCCATCGACCGCGCCGGTCTGGTGGGAGCGGACGGCGCCACCCATGTCGGTGCCTTTGACGTGCCGATGCTCGCCACACTGCCGGGCATGGTGGTAATGGCGGCGGCCGACGAGGCCGAACTGATGCACATGGTGGCGACCGCTGCCGCCTACGATGAAGGTCCGATAGCCTTCCGCTACCCGCGTGGCGAGGGCGTGGGCGTGGAGCGCCCTGCGCGCGGCACGCCGCTGGAAATCGGCCGTGGACGGGTCGTGCGCGAGGGTTCGAAGATCGCCCTGCTCTCGCTCGGCACGCGGCTGGCCGCCTGCCTTGCCGCCGCCGACCAGCTCGCCGGCTTTGGCCTGTCGACCACAGTTGCTGATGCGCGCTTCGCCAAGCCGATCGACAGCGATCTGGTGCTGCGGCTGGCCCGCGAGCACGAGGTGCTTGTCGTGGTGGAAGAAGGCGCTGTGGGCGGATTCGGCAGCCATGTGCTGACCCTGCTGGCCGAGGCGGGAGCGCTGGATCGCGGCCTCAAGATCCGCACCCTCGCGCTTCCCGACCGTTTCATCGAGCAGGATTCGCCTTCCAGCCAGATGCACGAGGCGGGTCTCGACGCCGAAGGCATCGTGCGCGGTGTCTTCAATGCCCTCGGGCGCGATGAAGAAGCTGCGCTCGCCCTGCTGCGCGGCTGAGCCGGCCGACCGGCGATGCGCCCACCGTCCGCTGCAAAGCTGCCCTCCTCTTCCTCCCGCCGCGACCGTGCCGACCGGGTGCTCGTGGAGCGTGGCTTGTTCGACAGCCGCGCCCGCGCCCAGGCGGCGATCGAGGCCGGCCTTGTCACGGCTGACGGCAAGCGGGTCGCCAAGCCCTCCGAGACGATTTCCACCAGCGCTGCCATCGCGGCCCGCGAGGCCTATGAATGGGTGTCACGGGCCGGGCTGAAACTGGAGGCGGCGCTTGACGCCGCCGGGCTGAGCGTCGAGGGGCTGGAGGCGCTGGATGTCGGCGCTTCGACCGGCGGCTTTACCGAGGTCCTGTTGGCGCGCGGCGCTTTGCGGGTGCACGCTATCGATGTCGGGCGCGACCAGCTGCATCCCCGGCTGCGGGGCCATCCTCGCGTTGTCTCCCGCGAGGGGACCGACATTCGCACCCTTGCGCCGGGCGAGGTGCCGGCGGCCGGTATCCTGACCGTGGACGTGTCGTTCATCTCGCTGAGCCAGGTGCTGCCGGCGCTGCTACCTCATGCGGCGGCAAAAGCGCATCTGGTCGCACTGGTGAAGCCGCAATTCGAGGTCGGGCGGAGCCTGCTGTCGAGAGGCGGCATCGTGAAGGACGCTGAAGCCCGCGCGGAGGCGGCGGCGCGCATCGCATATCTCCTGGCGGAGCGTGGTTGGCGGGTGACGCATCGGCTCGTCTCGCCCGTGCTGGGCGGGGACGGCAATGAGGAAAGTCTTCTCGTAGCGGCGCGGGCGGAGTGATGCCGCCCGCGCCTTCACCCCAGGAGCGGCGCCGGTCAGGCGCGGCGCGTCTGGCCGCCACTGGCGACCAGCATCCCCGCGACCTTCTCCGAGACATAGCCCAGCGCGGCGCCGACGATCATCGACAGCACGATCGTGACCAGCGGGTTGGCGAGGCTGGCGGCGGTGAGGTTGGTGAGGCCGTCCGCCGTCAGCAGCGTATAGGCGGCCATGGCGGCAAAGCCGTAGACCATCGCCGGAATGGCGGCGAAGGCCGGGAGATGGCCGAGCAGGATCATCACCAGCACGCCGACGCCGACGCAGATGCCGGCCCATACGGGCAGTCCAAGCGTGTCGCCGAGCCCGCCACGGCTGACCGCCAGCAGAGTCAGCCACGCCATGACGGCGCCGGCGATGTTGGCGAGGATGGTCGCCTTGAGTCCGGCTTCCTTGCCACCGCAGTGGAAGAAGCAGGCCCAGGCGATGAAGGCGGCCCAGATTTGCAGGCCGCCAGCGAGAGGCCCGAGAAACAGCCAGGTCGCGAGGCCCCCAAGGACGCCAACGCTGATGGCAAGTGCGGAAACAAGCGGCATTCTTTCCCCCTTTTGTTTGTTTAGAGACTTATTATTATGTGCATGTGTTAAGTAAACGAGACTGTCCATTTAAGTAAACGGAATCAGCCGCGCTTATATTAGCGTAGATTCTTGCGGCTGGCATAGGTTTTGAATTCTTTGGTTGGGAAGAGAGTTAGATTTTCTTGCAAATACATTATAACTTATGGATCATGACAGAGGTGACGTCCGAATGAGCATGACCAAGCTCGACATTGCGTGGATCGGCCATCGGGGCGACGGCGTTGCCGACACGACGGAGGGGCCGGTCTTCGTGCCGCTGACCCTGCCCGGCGAGGTGGTTGAGGTTGAGCGCGAGCATGACCGGGCCCGACTGCTCGCAGTGCTCACGCCGAGCCCGGACCGCATCGAGCCGATCTGTCCGCATTTCGGCCCGTGCGGCGGCTGCGCGCTGCAGCATTGGGCGCCGGCGCCCTATGAGACCTGGAAGCGCGCGCTCGTTGTCGAGACGCTGGCCCGGGCCGGGATCGAGACCGAGGTCGCGCCGTTGGTTCACGCCCATGGCGAGGGCCGCCGGCGGGCGACCTTCCACGCGCGTGGCACGGGTGGCAGCGCACCGAAAGGGCGGGACGTGCTGGCGGTGGGCTTCGCCGGGCGGCGCAGCCATGCGGTGGTGGCGATCGACGCCTGCCCCATTCTCGCGCCCGGCCTTGATGGCGCCCTCAAGGCGGCCTGGGCGGTGGCGCAGGAACTGGTGCCGATCGCCAAGCCGCTCGACATCCAGGTGACGGCGACGGAAACCGGGCTGGACATGGATGTGCGCGGTAGCGGCCCGCTGAAGCCGAACCGCGTCGTCGCCCTGGCTGAGATCGCCGGCGAGCACGGGTTGGCGCGCCTCACCCGGCATGGCGAACTGGTGCTGCAGCGCGAGCCGCCCCTGCTCACCATGGGTCGCGCGCGCGTCGCCCTGCCGCCCGGCTCGTTCCTGCAGGCCACTGCGGCGGGGGAAGCAGCGCTGGTGCGGCTGGTGACGGAGGCGGTGGACGGCGCCAAAGGCGCGGCGCGGGCGGTGGACCTGTTCTCGGGTGTCGGAACCTTCGCGTTGCGGCTTGGCGAGCGGGTGCGGGTGACGGCCTATGAATCCTCCGCCCCCGCGATCGAGGCGCTCACAAAGGCGGTGCGCGGCGCGGCCGGGCTGAAGCCGGTGACGGGTGAGGTGCGCGACCTGTTCCGCCGCCCGCTGCTGGCGCAGGAAATGAAAAGCGTGGATGTCGCGGTGTTCGACCCGCCGCGCCAGGGGGCGCAGGCGCAGGCGCGCCAGCTGGCGGCGAGCGCGGTGCCGCTGGTGATCGGCGTGTCCTGCGACACAACCACTTTCGCCCGCGACGCCCAGATCCTGATCGAGGGCGGCTACCGGCTGGAACGTGTCACCCCGGTCGACCAGTTCCTTTATTCCGCCCATGTCGAGCTGGTGGGCGTGTTCCGCCGGTAAGGCGGCTGGATGAAAGCCGGCCCGGCCCGCTCCCTAATTGCCCCAGCGCTCCATCCACATGCGTTCGCCGATGGAGCAGGACACGCGCGGCTCGGCGCTGGAGGCCGGGCGGATCAGCGCGGCCTCGGGCCGCCGGATGCCGGCGATTTCCAGCACCAGCTTGGTCTTGATGGCATGGGCGAATTCATGCGGCCCGCGCACCGGAATGACAAAGGCGCCGGGGCCGCCGATGACGCAGTCCTCGTAATAAATGTCGAGGTCGCCAATATCCAGCAGCGAGCCGGTCGCCTGCTTGAGCATCAGCGGCAGGCCGTTGATGGTGATGCCGCGCGCGGCGATGGCGTCGCGCGTCACATCCACCAGCGGGCCCTGATTATTGGTGCCGTCGCCGGATATGTCGATCACCCGCCGGAGGCCGCGAATGCCGTTTCCCTCGATCAGGTCGGCGCTGAAATTCATCGCGCTGGAAATCGAGGTGCGGTAGACGCGGCGCAGCGGTGCGGCGCCGATCGCGGCGGCGAAGGCGCGTGCCTCGCTGGGGCTGCCCACCAGCGTCCAGTCGACCACCAGCTTCTGCTCGTCCGCGCCCGCCCATTCGACATAGGCGATGGCGATCCGGCCATTGGGGCCGAGC
Organism: Ancylobacter sp. FA202; assembly: GCF_000380205.1. Lineage (NCBI taxonomy): Bacteria > Pseudomonadati > Pseudomonadota > Alphaproteobacteria > Hyphomicrobiales > Xanthobacteraceae > Ancylobacter > Ancylobacter sp. FA202. The sequence continues at coordinate 2,449,719 of NZ_KB904818.1, forward strand.
CGCAGCGCACTGAGGAATTCCGGCGAGGTGACGGCCTGCATATAGCCTTCGCGCTGCAGCGCGAGCTCGTCGAGGTCCATCGAATAGGACACGTCGACCGCCAGCACCAGCTCGACATCGACAATGTCATCGGCGCGGGCGACGCCTGCGGCCGTGAGGCTGCACAGGGCGGCGATCAGGGCGAGAAACGCACGCACGCGCGACATCGCGACCTCCGTCGGTGACGGGACCTCGACGTGTCAGAGAACCGTCATGCCCATGGTGACATGAGGGGGGCGGGGGCACGAGCCGAAAGTGTGGGCGGGCGCCTCGACCCGATGCCGTTCGCGTGAGCGTTCGCTACCGGGGTAGCGAACGCTCCCCGCGTGTCACACGTCCAGAGTCTCGGTGCCTGTGATCTCGATGCCGAAGCCGGCGACGCCGACATAGGTGCGTGCGCGCGACGCCAGCAGCCGGATCGAGGAAATACCGAGATCGCGCAGGATCTGCGCCCCGAGGCCAACCTCGCGCCAGTTCTGGTCGCGTATCTTGGCGGTCTCGATCTTGTCCTCGCCGCCCATGGTGACGGCGGGCACGCCCGTGGTGCCGTCGCGCAGATAGACCAGCACGCCGCGCCCTTCCGCCTTGATGCGCTCCAGCGAGGCGCGGATGGCCTTGCCGCCGGTGAACACGTCGCCGATCGGGTCGGCCCGGTGCAGGCGCACCAGCACGTCGCGGCCGTCGCCGATCTTGCCGTGGATGAGAGCGATGTGGTTCACCGGCTCGAAGGGCGTGACATAGGAAATGGCGTGCATCTCGCCCACCGCCGTCGGGGCGGCGAATTCGGCGGTGCGGCTGACCAGCTTCTCGCGCAGCTGGCGATAGGCGATGAGATCGGCCACCGAGATCCGGGTGAGCTTATGGGTGGCGGCGAATTCCGTGACTTTCGGTCCCCGCATCACCGAGCCGTCATCGTTCACCAGTTCGCAGATGACGCCGACCGGCTCCAGATTGGCGAGCCGGCACAGATCCACCGCCGCCTCGGTGTGGCCCGAGCGCATGAGCACGCCGCCTTCCCTCGCGATGAGCGGGAAAATGTGGCCGGGGCGGACGAAATCCACCGCGCCGGCATTCGGGTTGGCGAGGCCGCGCACGGTGGCGGTGCGGTCCTCGGCGGAGATGCCCGTCGTGGTGCCGTGGCGGTAATCGACCGAGATGGTGAAGGCGGTGGAGTGCGGGGCGTCGTTGTCCGTCACCATCGGGTTGAGCCGCAGCCGCTTGGCGTGCTCAGCGGTGAGCGGGGTGCAGACGATGCCCGACGTGTGGCGGACGATGAAGGCCAGCTTTTCCGGCGTGGCGAACTGGGCGGCGACGATGAGGTCGCCCTCATTCTCGCGGTCGTCATCATCGGTGACGACGAGCATCTCGCCACGGGCAAAGGCTTCGATCGCCGCTTCGACGCGGGCCTGCAGATTATCGGTCATCAGTATCGCCTCCACGCTCGCGAGCCCGAGGAAATCGTTCGGCGTCACCGCGCCGCCGGTGGCGGCGGCGATGCGCCCGCCCGCCTCCCGCGAGATCCAGGCCGTTTCGTCCTTGCACAGCGCGGTGATGCTGGCCGGTGACAGGCCGACGGCGCGCGCGAAAGCGCTCTTGGTCGTGCCTGTTGTGGTGAGCCAGTCCGCGAGTTTCATGACACGACGATAGGGCTGAGAATATTCACTGGCAATGAAAATTCTAGATCGTTTCAGCGATACTGAAATCCGCCCGGCGCGCAGGCAGGCTGAAGCGCTCCGTCGCCGGTTCGGGCGCGGAGAAGCGGGCCGGCACGTCGCCTTCCGCCCCTTCGATAAGGGGCGTGCGGGGCGCCGGGACGGAAGCCCCGGCGGTCGCCTGCACCGTGTGTGAAAGATGGTGCAAGCAGGTCGTCAACCGTCCGACGCGCCGTCTCCGACGCCCCGCAACGCGGTGTTTCTAGGCTTGCTCCATGCGCGCCCGGGAGGACTGTCACTTTCTATCCTCCCCTGTGGGGTGCGTGACGCGCCGGCACGCCCTTGCGGACGGGTCGACGCGCGTCTCCCCGTGGCCGGTGGAAAGACCGACCGGGGACGCATGGCTTGGGCCGCCGGGCCTTGGGGTGCGTTACTCCCCGCCACTCGGCCACCGCCCCCCACCCCGCGCGAGCCGGCCGCTCCGGTTGCGCCCCCTTCGTCGGGATGAGGTACGGGGATTATCGCGCCGGGGGCAGGGGGGGCGGATAGAATTGTGTTGGCGCGGCCCTTCGCGGCGTTCCGGCCGGGAGGACGAAGCTCAGCGCGGGAATGGCCAGACCGGCGGGGTGCCCACCTGGCCGCGCTGGCGCAGGAAATGGTCGGCCAGCACGCAGGCGACCATCGCCTCGCCCACGGGGACGGCGCGGATGCCGACGCAGGGGTCGTGCCGGCCCTTGGTGATGATCTCCGCATCCTCGCCATGGCGCGTCACCGTGCGGCGCGGGGTGAGGATGGAGGAGGTCGGCTTCACCGCGAAGCGCACCACCACCGGCTGGCCCGTGGAAATGCCGCCGAGCACGCCGCCGGCATGGTTGGCGAGGAAGACCGGGCGGCCATCATTGCCCATCCGCATCTCGTCGGCATTGTCCTCGCCGGTCAGGGTCGCGCTGGCGAAGCCCTCGCCGATCTCGACGCCCTTGACCGCGTTGATGCTCATCAGCGCTGCCGCCAGATCGGCGTCGAGCTTGCCATAGAGCGGCGCCCCGAGGCCCGGCGGCACGCCCTCGGCCACCACCTCGATCACCGCGCCGACCGAAGAGCCGGATTTGCGGATGCCGTCGAGATAATCCGCCATGCGCGCGGCCGCCTGCGCGTCCGGGCAGAAGAACGGGTTGCGGCCGATTTCGGCGCTGTCCCAGTTCGCGCGGTCGATGCCGATCTCGCCCATCTGCACCAGCGCGCCGGTGATGGTCACATCAGGCAGCACCTTGGCGGCGATGGCGCCGGCGGCGACCCGCACCGCCGTCTCGCGCGCGGAGGAACGCCCGCCGCCGCGATGGTCGCGCAGGCCGTATTTCACGTCATAGGCATAATCGGCATGGCCGGGGCGGTAGCTCTCGGAAATCGCCGAATAATCCTTGGAGCGCTGGTCGACATTCTCGATCAGAAAGGCGATCGGCGTGCCGGTGGAAATGAGCGTGCCGTCCTCCTCCGCCAGCGTGCCGGAGAGGATGCGCACCTCGTCCGGCTCGCGGCGCTGGGTGGTGAAGCGCGACTGGCCGGGCCGGCGGCGGTCGAGCGCGGCCTGCACCTCCTCCAACCGGAAGCGCAGGCCGGGCGGGCAGCCGTCGATCACCCCGCCAATGGCGGGCCCATGGCTCTCGCCAAAGGTGGTGACGCGGAAGAGGTGGCCGAAACTGTTGAAGGACATAGCGGTTCCACCGGCGGCAGGGGAGGGGTTCCGGCGCTTCTAGGCGCCCGCGCGACGGGCGTCAAACACGCCGCGGCGCCCTCCGGCCGTTGAGCGCCATGGAGAATGGCGCCAATCATGCTAGAGAGTGTCAATCCCTGATTGCCAACCCCGAGCCGATGCCCCTTTTTGAAATCGCCGTCGTCGTCCTGCTCGTCCTGATCAATGGCGTGCTCGCCATGGCCGAGCTTTCCGTCGTGTCCGCCCGCCCGGCGCGTCTGCGCTCACTGGCCGATAATGGCTCCCACGGGGCCCGCATGGCGCTGCAGCTGGCCGCCGACCCCGGCCGCTTCCTCTCCACCGTGCAGATCGGCATCACCCTGATCGGCATTCTGGCCGGCGCCTTCTCCGGCGCCACGCTGGGCGGGATGATGGGTGAATGGCTGCAGCAGCAGGGCGTCTCGCCCGGTCTCGCCGGCGGCCTCGGCTATTCGCTCGTGGTGGCGGCGATCACCTATGTCTCGCTGATCATCGGCGAGCTGATCCCCAAGCGGCTGGCGTTGCGCAGCCCGGAAAAGCTCGCCAGCCTGGTCGCGCCTGGGATGGTGATGCTGGCGCGCATCGGTGCGCCCGCCGTGTGGCTGCTCGACATTTCCTCGCGCGTCGTGCTGCGCCTGCTGGGCGAGCACGGCACCAGCGACGAGAACAATGTGACCGACGAGGAAATCCGCGCCATCGTGATGGAGGCGGAGACCGCCGGCGTGATCGACCCGGACGAGCGCAAGATGATCGCCGGGGTGATGCGCCTCGCCGACCGGCCGGTGCGGGCGGTGATGACGCCGCGCACCGATGTCGACTGGATCGACCTTACCGACGAGCCCGACGCGGTGCGCCAGACGATCCGCGAGACGCGCCACACCCGCATGCCGGCCTGCGAGGGCACGCCGGAGGAGGCGGTGGGCGTCATCGACATTCGCGATCTGCTGGAAGCCTATCTCAATGGCGAGACGCCCGACCCGCGCCGCTTCGTCAAGCCGGCCGCCGTGATGGTGGAGACCGCCGGGGCGCTCGACGCGATGAAGACGCTGCGCCACGCGGAATCACCGCTGGCGCTGGTTGTCGACGAATATGGCTCGATGGTCGGCATCCTCACCCCGGCCGACCTGCTGGACGCCATCGCCGGCACCGTGGTGCTTGACGAGGACGGTCAGGCCAAGCCCGACGTGGTGGAGCGGGCGGATGGCAGCTATCTCGTCGCCGGCTCGACCCCGCTCGATGAGCTTTCCGAGGTGCTGGGCATCCGCATCCCGCAGGATGCCGGCTTCCACACCGCCGCCGGTCTGGTGCTGCATGAACTGAAGGCGCTGCCGCAGGAGGGCGCCACATTCGAGACGATGGGCTGGCGCTTCGAGGTGGTCGACATGGACGGACGGCGCGTCGACAAGCTGCTGGTGCAGCGCGCCGTGGTTCCCCGGCGCCGGGCGCCGCTGCTGGGCTGAACGCTCAGACCTCAGCGCACCACAATGTCGACCGACAGCGCCGGCGTGGACGCCGGCAGCCCGCCATAGCGGGTGCCGACGCCGACGACGACGGTGACGATGGCAACGGCCAGCGCCGCGGCGATCAGGCCATATTCGAGGCCGGTGCCGTGGGGCCGGCGTGCGACGGCGGTGCGGCGACGCGATACCATCGACTGCCCGACCATTTCCCGTTCCACCATTTCGCGCATGGACCTGTCTCTGCTTGAATACATCCGCATGACATCTGTCTTGGGACAGATCTTGTTATGAGGACACCTTGCGCCCCACACCTTGACCGCACGTTAAAGCCGGCGCAGGCCGCGCATCCTCTTGGTGCGTGGTTAATGTTTGCCGGTGGGGGATGGTTAATACTTCACGACCGCGCCCCTCGGTCGGGCGTCATACCCGCTGGCGCGCCTTCGGACCGAAGTCGTGGATCCCCCGGCCAAGCCCGGGGATGACGGTGTGCGGGGGGGTGACGGCGTGCCGGCGGGTATGACGAGGTGGCGGCAGGGAGGCGGTCTCCCCGGTTCTCCGAGCCGGCGTTCAGCTGCGCGGCTTGGCCCGCCGCGTCGGCTCGGCCTTCGCCGGGTCTTCCGGCCAGGGGTGGCGGGGATAGCGCCCGCGCATGTCGGCCCGCACATCGCGCCAGGAGCCGGCCCAGAAGGCGGGCAGGTCGCGGGTCAGCTGGATCGGCCGGTGCGCCGGGGAGAGCAGCGACAGGATCAGCGGCACCCGCCCGGCGGCGATGCTGGGATGGGTCTTCAGGCCGAACAGTTCCTGCACCCGCACATGCAGCGTCGGGCCGCCCTCCGTGGCGTAGTCGATCGGCAGGCGCGAGCCGGTCGGCACCTCATAATGGGTCGGTGCCTCGGCCTCCATCCGCCGCGCCTGTTCCCAAGGCAGCAGGCCGGACAATGCGCGGCCGAGGCGGTCGGCATCGAGCGCGCCGAGCGCGGTGATGTCGCCCAGGACAGGCGCCAGCCAGTCCTCGGCCGTTCCGGCAAGGGCCGGCCAGGCGAGGTCCGGCCAGAGATCCGGCGCGCTGGCGTGGAGGAAGCGGGCGCGATCAAGCCATTGCCGCTGCGCCTCGGACCAGTTGAGCCGCTCCAGCCCGCGCGCGGCGGCGGCGCGGGCTAGCGCCCGGGCGGTGGCGTCCCCCGGCTTCAGCGCGGCGGTGCGCTCGGCCAGAACAAGCGCGCCGAGCCGGCGCACATGGCGGGCGCGCAAGGCGCCCGCGGCGGCATCGAAGGCGGTTTCCACGCCCTCGGTGATGGCGTCACCGAACTCCGCCTCGATCTCGGCTTCGGTGAGCTCAGTGGCGAGCAGGATGCGGGCTTCGTCCGCCGTGCCGGTGAGTTCGGCGATAGCGAGAAAGCGGGCGCGGGCGAGCGAGGAGGCGGGGTCCAGCGCCGCGCCGCGCCCATTCGCCAGCACGAAGCGGCGGCCGTCGCCGCGCCCGCGCGCCACCCGGTCGGGGAAGGCCAGCGCCAGCAGCACAGCGGGGGAGGGCGTATCGCCGCTCGCCCGGGTGCCCGAAACCTGCCGTTCCGCCTCGCCGGCCCAGCGTTCGACCAGCCGCCGGGCTTCCTCGCTGCGGCGGGAGCGATCCCGGGAAAAGTCCATCAGCCGGTGGGCGAGGTCGGGCGCGTCGCCGCCGAGCCCGCGCTCGGAGACCAGGGCGGCGATGCGCGCGGCCTCTTCGCCGGCGCCGCGCCGTGCGCCCTCGATCACCATGCGGGCAAGGCGCGGCTCCAGCGGCAGCCGGGCCATGGCGCGGCCGAGCGGGCTCACCTGCCCGTCCGTAGCGAAGGCGCCGAGCGCGCCGAGCAGCGCCCGTGCCTCCGTCACCGCCGGGGCGGGGGGTGGATCGAGAAAAGCGAGGGTCGCGGGATCGCGCGCGCCCCAGACCGCGAGGTCGAGCACGAGGCGGGAGAGATCGGCGGCGAGGATTTCCGGCGTCGCGAAGGCCGGCAGGCTCGCCGTCTCCGGCTCATGCCACAGGCGCAGGCACACGCCCGGCTCGGTGCGCCCGGCGCGGCCGCGCCGCTGGTCGGCGGCGGCGCGTGACACGCGCACCGTCTCCAGCCGGGTGAGGCCGACGCCGGGCTCGAAGCGCGGCACCCGGGCGAGGCCGCTGTCGATGACGACGCGCACGCCCTCGATGGTCAGGCTGGTCTCCGCGATGGAAGTGGCGAGCACCACTTTGCGCCGGCCGGGAGGCGCCGGGGCGATGGCGCGGTCCTGCTCGGCGGGGGGCAGCGCGCCATAGAGCGGGGCGATGTCGATGGCGGGGTCCCGGATCGCCTCGCGCAAAAACCGCTCGGTGCGGCGGATCTCAGACGCGCCGGGCAGGAAGGCGAGCAGCGAGCCGGTCTCCTCGCGCAGCGCGCGGGTGATGAGCTCCGCCATCTGCCGCTCGACCGGCGCGCCCGGCACCCGGCCGGCATAGCGTGTCTCCACCGGGAAGGCGCGGCCGAGGCTTTCCACCACAGGCGCGCCGTCCAGCAGGCGGGCGACGCGGGCGCCGTCCAGCGTCGCCGACATGACGAGGATCCGCAAATCCTCGCGCAGCGCGCCCTGCGCGTCGAGCGCGAGGGCGAGGCCGAGATCGGCGTCGAGGCTGCGCTCGTGAAACTCGTCGAACAGCACGGCGGCGACGCCGGAAAGCTCCGGGTCATCCAGCATCATGCGGGTGAAGATGCCCTCGGTGATGACCTCGATGCGGGTGGTGCGCCCCACTTTCGAGCCGAAGCGGGCGCGGTAGCCGACCGTTTGCCCGGCTTCCTCGCCCAGCGTCTGTGCCATGCGGGTGGCGGCGGCGCGGGCGGCGAGGCGGCGCGGCTCCAGCACGAGGATCTTGCGCCCGTCCACCCAGGGCTCGCCGAGCAAGGCGAGGGGCACCCGCGTGGTCTTGCCCGCGCCGGGCGGCGCCACGAGCACGGCGGACGGGCCCGCGCGCAGGGCGGCGGTCAGTTCCGGCAGGGCGTCATCGATGGGGAGGGGCGAGAGGGGCGCAGGCATGGCGCAGGGCTATACAGCCTGTTGCCGTGCGCGGGAACGGGCGCCCCCCAAAGACGCCTGCTGCCCACTGTGCCCTCATGGCCGGGCTTGACCCGGCCACCCAGGCTTTTCAGCGGCGCAAGGCGGGGCCGCTGGATCCCCGGGACAGGCCCGGGGATGAGGGAGGCGGAAGGCCGGCCCGCTCAGAAGATCGCGTCGAGCGTGCGGCCGATCTTCTCGACGATCTCGCCCATCTGGCTCTCGCTGACGATCAGCGGCGGGCTGACGGCGAAGGTGTCGCCGGCGGTGCGCACCATCATGCCCTCGTCGTGGAACAGACGCTCCATGCCTTCATAGGCGCGGCGGCCGACGCCGTCGGCGCGCGATTCGAAGTCCACCGCGCCGACGAGGCCGACGGTGCGGATGTCGAGCACGCCGGGCTTGGAGCGCAGCGAGTGGAAGGCATCGGCCCACATCGGCTCGATCTGGCGCACCCGCTCGAACAGTCCTTCCTCGCGGTAGAGGTCGAGCGTGGCGAGCGAGGCGGCGCAGGCCAGCGGGTGCGCCGAATAGGTGTAGCCGTGGAACAGGTCGATGACGGGCGCGTCGCTCTTCACGAAGGCGTCGTAAATGTGCTTGCGCACCAGCACGCCGCCCATCGGCACCGCGCCCGAGGTGACGCCCTTGGCGAAGGTGATCATGTCGGGCACCACGCCGTAGCGCTCGGCGGCGAAGGCATAGCCGAGGCGGCCGAAGCCGGTGATGACCTCGTCGAAGATCAGCAGGATGCCATACTTGTCGCAGAGCTCGCGCAGGCGCTTGAGATAGCCGACCGGGGCGGGAATGGCGCCGGTGGAGCCGGCCATCGGCTCGACGATAACGGCGGCGATGGTGGAGGCGTCGTGCAGGGCGACGAGGTTCTCCAGCGCGTCGGCGCGCTCGGCGCCCCACTCCGGCTCGCCCTTGGAAAAGGCCTGCTTCTCGCGGTTATAGGTGTGCGGCAGGTGGTCGACACCCGGCAGCAGCGAGCCGAACATCTTGCGGTTGGGCGACATGCCGCCGACCGAGATGCCGCCGAAGCCGACGCCGTGATAGCCGCGCTCGCGGCCGATGAGGCGGGTGCGCGTCGCATTGCCTGTGGTGGCGTGGTAGGCGAGCGCGATCTTCAGCGCGCTGTCGCCGGCCTCGGAGCCGGAATTGCACAGGAACACATGGTCGAGGTCGCCCGGCGCCAGCGCGGCGATGCGGGCGGCGACGGCGAAGGCCTTGGGGTGGCCATACTGGAACGGCGGGGCGAAATCCATTTCCGCCGCCTGGTGCTGGATCGCCTCGACGATCGGGTCGCGGTTATGGCCCGCATTGGCGCACCACAGACCGGCGGTAGCATCGAGCACCGCGCGCCCTTCCGGCGTGTAATAGTGCATGTCCTTGGAGCGCGAGAGCAGGCGCGGCTTCGCCTTGAACGCCCGGTTGGGCGTGAACGGCATGAAGAACGCCTCAAGGTCGTTCGGGCTGGCGGCTGCGGAAGAGTAAGCAGACATGAATGACTCCGGCTGATACGGCGAAGGGGACAAGCCGCGCTTTTTTAGTCATGTATAATACGTAAGCAGGATGCGCTCACGAGAAATAATCATGATGTGATCACTTTCCTTTCTGCCGCGCCGCCAGCGCATTGGCCGGCTTGACCCGATGGCCTCATCGCGGCCATCAACGCACGGCAGAGGTGGAGTGCGATCCGATCAGATTGAACCGATCTGATCGGGAAATCGCCCTCTAACTCTAAGATAGAGAACGCTGCGTCAGTGTGTGTGAGCGCGGCGCGCCTCCCACAGAGGGCGTTTCTGCCGGGTCCGGGGCGGGGGAGCCCGGGACGGCGCAGGATAGGACGTTGCGGTGCCCGAGAGCACGACAGTCGAGACGCCCGGAGCCGACGCGGCCTCCCCCGATGCGGTGCGGCGCGCGCTGGCGCATGTGCTCGCCTCCGATGAGCTGCGCTCCTCGCCGCAGCTCGCCAATATTCTGCGCTTCGTCGTCGAGGCGACGCTCGATGGGCGCCGCGAGGCGATCAAGGGCTACACCATCGCCGTCGAGGCGCTGGGGCGCGACCCCTCCTTCGATCCGCAGGCCGACCCGATCGTGCGGGTGGAGGCCACGCGGCTGCGCCGGGCGCTGGAGCGCTATTACGCCGGCGCCGGTGCCGGCGACGATCTCGAAATCGCCATTCCGCGCGGCAGCTATGTGCCGCATTTCCTGCCACGGCCGGCGGCAGGGGCGATGGCGGGGGCGCTGGCGCCCGCGCCCGCCGACGAGGCGGCGGAAGCGCTGGCCGATCTGGCGGGCGTCGACCTTTCGCAGGACGGCCTTTCCAGCGGAAATCCGGCCGAGCGGCCCGCCGCGCCGGTTGCCGCCCCGCTGCCGGTCGCCGCGCCGCGCCGGCGCATCGGCGTCGGCCTCGCGCTCGGCGTGCTTCTGGTTGCCATGGTCCTGGTCGCCTCCGGCCTCGCGCTCGGCAGCCTCGACCCGCTGGGGCTGCGGGGCGTGCTGGCGGGGTCGCAATGGGAGCCGCTGGAGCGTGCCAACCGGCTCGGCATACCGATGATCGAGGTGCGCGAGTTCGAATCCACCGGCGGCCCGGCGCTGCCGCCCGGCGACACGGCGGCCCGCGCCAGCGCGGCGGGCAGCGGCGATTTCACCGCCGAGGCGATCGAGGTGCGGGTGCGCGACGCGCTGGCCCGCTTCGACCTGCTCGACGTGCTGGCGAGCCCGGATGCGCGCCCGGCGCTGCGCTGTTCCGGCGAGGAGGCTTCGCCCAGTTCCGCCTTCGCGTTGGGCGGGCTGGTGGAAAACCACGATGACGGCACGCTCTCCGTGCTGCTGCGCCTCTCCGACCTGTGCGACGGCACGATCGTCTGGTCGCGGGAGTTCGACAGCCTCAGGCGCGGCGGCGACGCCACGGCGCTGGAAATCGGCCTGGTGCGCGACATCATGGCGGCCATCGCCGAGCCCTATGGGGTGATCCAGGCGCGGGCGCGGGCCCGCGTCACCGCTGCCGGCGGGCCGGCGGTCGCGGGGCCCTATGGCTGCGTGCTGATCGCCTATTCCTACTGGCGCTCCTATCTGCCGGCCGACCATGAGGCGGCGCGCGACTGCCTGGAAAAGGCCGTGGCGGCCGACCGCACCTTCGCGCTCGGCTACGCGCTGCTGGCGGAACTGCATCTCGACGAGATCCGCGCCGGCGTCCCGCCACGCGCCGCGACTCCGGCGCTCAACCGCGCGCTGGCGGCGGTGGAGCAGGCGGTGGAGCTGGCCCCGACCAGCGCCTTCGCCCGCCGGGTGCTGATGGATGTGCATTTCTTCCGGGGCGAGCGCGCGGCCACTCTGGCGGCGGGCGCGAGCGCGCTGGAACTGAACCCCTATGATGTCGACATATTGGCGGATTTCGGCGGCCGGCTCGTGGCGCTGGGCGAGCGCGCGCGCGGCGAGGCGATGCTGGCGCAGGCCGCCCATGCGGCGCCGGGCATGCCGCCCTGGGTGGATTATCACCGCGTCATCGCCGCCTATCTCCGCGGAGATGCGGTGGCGGCGGCCGCGGCGGCGGACCATCTGATGGGCGAGGGCTACGCGCCGGGGCTGCTGGCGCGGGCGCTGGCCAGCCATCTCGCCGGCGAGGATGACGAGGCGCGCGCCGATGTCGCCAAGCTGGTGGCGATCGCGCCGGGCTGGGCGAGCGAGCCGGACACCATGATAGGCCGCTTCTTTCCCGATGCCGGCGTCGCCCGCAAGGTGCGGGCCGACCTCGCCGAACTCGGCCTGAAGCTGCGCGATTCCGCCGCCGCGAACTGAAATCGGGCGGCATCGGGGGCGGGGGGCGCGCACAAGGTCGCGTGGCGCGGGCGGGCCAGAGCGGCTATAGGCTTGGCCGCTTCCCGGATCTCCCCTCCACGCGGACCTTTCTCATGTCGGACAGTTTCGATCTCGCCATTGTCGGTGCGGGCGTCGTCGGTCTCGGCCACGCCATAGCGGCGCGGCGGCGCGGGCTGAAGACGGTCGTCATCGACCGCGACGCGCAGGCCAATGGCGCTTCGGTGCGCAATTTCGGCTTCGTCACCGTCACCGGCCAGCAGCGCGGCGAGTGCTGGCGCCGGGCGATGCGCTCGCGCGACATCTGGGCCGAAATAGCGTCCCGGGCCGGCATCGAGGTGGTGCATCGCGGCCTGCTGGTGGCGGTGCGGCGCCCCGAGGCGCTGCCGGTGCTGGAAGCCTTCCGCGCCACTGAGATGGGTGAGGGCTGCGAACTGCTCACGCCAGAGGCGACGCGCGAGCGGCTGCCGGCGCTCACGGGCGAGCTTTCCGGCGGGCTGTGGAGCCCGCACGACATGCGGGTGGAATCGCGCGACGCCATCCCTCGCCTTGCCGCCTGGCTGGCCAGCGAGGGCGTGGAATTCCGCCGCGAGAGCGCGGTCACAGCGGTCGAGCCGGGCCGGGTCGTCACCTCGTCCGGCACGGTGTCGGCCGCGCGGATCGTGGTGGCGCCGGGCGACGATTTTCACACCCTGTTCGAGGACCGCTTCACCGCCTATGGCGTCACCCGCTGCAAGCTGCACATGCTGCGCGTGAGCGACCCGGCGCTGGGCATGCTGCCCGGCTCCGTGATGACCGACCTCTCGCTGGGGCGCTATCTCGGCTATGCCGAACTGCCCGAAGCGCAGGCGCTGAAGCGCGTGCTGGAGGCCGAGCAGGCCGAGCACCTCACGCATGGCGTGCACCTCATCGTGGTGCAGTCAGCCGATGGCTCGCTTGTGGTGGGCGACAGCCACCATTATGGCGCGACGCCGGACCCGTTCGCGCCCGATTTCGTCGACGAGCTGATCCTCGACGAATACGCCGCCTTGTTCGGCCGCCGGCCGCCGGTCACTGAACGCTGGATCGGCACCTATGCCTCGGCGCCGGACCGGCTCGCCTTCATCGACCGGCCGCACGACCATATCCGCCTCGTGGTGGTGACCAGCGGCACCGGCGCCTCCACCGGCTTCGCGATCGCCGAGGAGGCGGTGGCGGAGCTGTTCGACTGAGGCCCGTCTCCCGCACCGGCATTGCCGCCACGCGCCCCATCCTCTAAACCCGCGCCGTACTTCGAGAAGGACGGCGCCCATGGCCAAGGACAAACCCACCAAGCTTCGCGCCCGCATGCCGCGCGGCTTTGCCGATCGCGGGCCGGGCGAACTCGTACCGACGCGGGCGATGCTAGAGACCATCCGCAAGGTCTATGAGCTCTACGGCTTCGAGGCGCTGGAAACCCCCTTCATCGAATACACCGACGCGCTGGGAAAATTCCTGCCCGACCAGGACCGGCCGAATGAGGGCGTGTTCTCCTTCCAGGACGATGACGAGCAGTGGCTGTCGCTGCGCTACGACCTCACCGCCCCGCTCGCCCGCCATGTGGCGGAGAATTTCGACAAGCTGCCAAAACCCTTCCGCAGCTACCGCGCCGGCTGGGTGTTTCGCAATGAGAAGCCCGGCCCCGGCCGCTTCCGCCAGTTCATGCAGTTCGACGCCGACACGGTGGGCGCCCCGACGGTGGCGGCGGATGCCGAGATCTGCATGATGATGGCCGACACGCTGGAGGCGCTGGGCCTTGCCGGCCAGTTCGTCATCAAGGTGAACAACCGCAAGGTGCTGGACGGCGTGCTGGAGGCGATCGGCCTTGGCGGGGATGAGAATGCTGGGCGGCGGCTCACCGTGCTGCGCGCCATCGACAAGTTCGACAAGGTGGGCATCTCAGGCGTCCGCGACCTGCTCGGCGCCGGCCGCTGGGAGAACCCCGAGGCCAAGAGCGGCGATTTCACCAAGGGCGCGGGGCTTGCCTCCTCCGAAGTCGACTTGGTGCTCAAATTCATTAATGCGTCGCCGCAGATGACTGGACGCGACAGCGAGTATCTAACGCGCGAGCAATTCGACGAGTGGATGGCAACGTTGCCTGAGCACGAGCGTGGGCAGTTCTTGTATGACGAACGTGCCGGTTGGGCCGGCTCATACGTGAATTACAAGACGTGCGACATGCTCGAACGCGCATTCGGTTCAAATGCAAAGGCAGCGGAAGGGATCAAGGAACTCCGAGAAATCGGAAACCTTTCTTACTTCGCAGGCTATCGTACTGACCGCATCCGCATCGACCCCTCCGTCGTCCGTGGCCTCGAATATTACACCGGCCCGGTCTTCGAGGCCGAGCTGACTTTCGAGGTGAAGGACGAGAAGGGCCGCCCGGTGCGCTTCGGCTCCGTCGGCGGCGGCGGGCGCTATGATGGGCTGGTCGGCCGCTTCCGGGGCGAAGCTGTGCCGGCTACGGGTTTCTCCATCGGCGTCTCGCGGCTCGCTTCCGCGCTGTCTTATCTCAACACCGACGCCGCGCCGGAATTCGGCCCTGTCGTGGTGGTGGTGATGGATCGCGACCAGACGGCGCATTATATGGGGCTGGTGGGCACGTTGCGGCAGGCCGGCATCCGCGCCGAGATGTATCTCGGCAACCCGAAGAATCTCGGCAACCAGTTCAAATATGCCGACCGCCGCAACAGCCCTTGCGTGGTCATTCAGGGTTCGGATGAGCGGGCAAACGGGCAGGTGCAGATCAAGGATTTGATCGAGGGCGCCAAGGCCGCCGCCGCGATCACCGACAATGCCGAGTGGCGCGAGAGCCGCCCGGCGCAGTTCGCCTGCACCGAGGGCGAGCTGGTCGAAAAGGTGCGCGAGCTGCTCGACCATCACGGCGTCCCGCACGGCGCCGCGCTGGGGTGAGGGGGGCTTTCCCCCTAACCGGTGGCGGGCGGTGCGCGATACGAAGGCATTTGGCCGCCTGCGGCGGGTCTTCTCCTGGGTCCCGGATCGGCGCTCCGCCTGCGGTGTCGCTGGTCCGGGACACTCCCGCCCGGAAACCATGTCGCGCCCCGCGCATGGACCGGGGCGCAGGGCTTTGCTAGAAGCGCGCAGCTTCTAGCCGCCCCGTTTCCCGCAGACCGGACCCGCCTCATGCCCGCCGACCAAAGCCACGCCGAGGAACTGCTCGCGCTTTATGCGCGTGCCGGCTTCGCGCGCGTCGAGCCGCCGGTGCTCCAGCCCGCCGATGCCTTTCTCGACCTCTCGGGCGAGGAAATGCGGCGCACCATGTTCATCACCATGGACCCGGAAGGGCGCGAGCTGTGCCTGCGGCCGGACCTCACCCTGCCGGTGTGCCGCCATTACATCGCCGATGGCGCCGCGCAGATGCGCGATTTCGCCTATCTCGGCCCGGTGTTCCGCTCCGACGTGCCGGGCGGCGAACTGCTGCAGGCGGGCGTCGAATCCTTCGGCCGGCAGGACCGCGAAGCCGCCGATGCCGACCTTCTGGCGCTGGGGCTGGAGACGGCGGCGCTGTGGGGGGTGATCGACCCGACGATAAGGCTCGGCGATGCCGGCCTGTTCGCCACTTTGCTCGACGCGCTGAACCTGCCCCCCGTCTGGCGGCGGCGCCTCATCAAGGATTTCGCCCGCTCCGGCGATCTCGGCGCCGATCTCGCGCTGCTCAAGCAGCGGCCGGAGGCCGGCGGCGTCACCGCCCATGCCGGCGTGCTCTCGGCGCTGGCGGGCTCCGACCCCGACGCGGCGCGGGCGCTGGTGACGGACCTGCTCTCCATCGCCGGCATCTCCACTGTGGGCGGGCGCAGCGTGTCGGAAATCGCCGAGCGCTTTCTCGAACAGGCGGCGCCCGGCGACGGCGAGGGGCTGTCGCCCGAGAAGGTCATGGTGATCGAGCGCTATCTCGCCATTGCCGGCACGCCCGACCAGGCGGCGGCGCGCCTGCGGGCGCTGGCTGAGGAGGCGGGGCTGGAGCTTTCCCGCGCGCTCGACGCCTTCGAGACCCGCACCCATTTCATCGCCGCGCAGGGCATCGAGCCGGGCCGGCTCTCCTTCGCCACCGCCTTCGGCCGGCCGCTGGATTATTACTCCGGCATGGTGTTCGAGCTGCACGAGAACGGGGCGGGAGCGCCCTTGGTCGCCGGCGGGCGCTATGACGGGCTGCTCGGCCGGCTCGGTGCCGGGGAACCCATCCCCGCCGTCGGCTTCGCCGTCTGGCTCGGCCGCCTCGACGCCGTGGAGGCCCGCTGATGAGCACCAAGATGAGTGCGCCGCTGATCATCGCCGTGCCCTCCAAGGGCCGGCTGCAGGAAAACGCCACCGGCTTCTTCGCCCGCGCCGGCATGTCGCTGACCCAGTCGCGCGGGTCGCGCGACTATCGCGGCACGCTGACCGGGGTGGAGGGGGTGGAGGTCGCCTATCTCTCCGCCTCCGAGATCGCCAGCCAGCTCGCCGCCGGCGCCGTGCATCTCGGCGTCACCGGCGAGGATCTGGTGCGCGAGAGCATCCCGGACGCCGATTCCAAGGTGCTGCTGGTGGAAGGGCTGGGCTTTGGCCACGCCAATGTGGTGGTGGCGGTGCCGCAGGCCTGGATCGACGTGCGCACCATGCGCGACCTCGACGATGTGGCGACCCATTTTCACGCCACGCGCGGCCGGCGGGTGCGGGTGGCGACGAAATATCTTAACCTCACGCGCGGCTTCTTCGCCCGGCACGGCATTGTCGATTACCGCATCGTCGAGAGCCTCGGGGCCACCGAGGGCACGCCGGCGGCGGGCACGGCGGAGCTGATCGTCGACATCACCACCACAGGCTCGACGCTGGCGGCCAATGCGCTGAAGGTGATCGATGACGGGGTGATGCTGCGCTCGGAGGCCAATCTGGTCGCCTCGCTGCACGCGGACTGGAACCCGGGCGCCCGGGCGGCGGCGCGGGCGCTGCTCGACCGGGTGACGGCGGCCAAGCGTGCCGCCACCATGCGCGAGGTGAAGACCCGCTTTTCCGCCTGCGATGCCGGCGTGGTGCAGGAGGCGGTGCGCCGCTTCCGCGCCGTGGCGCCCTTCGGCGCGCCGACCTCCTCCGGCATGGTGACGCTGCACTGCCCGCCGGACACGCTGCACCCGCTGGCGGTGTTTTTGCGCGAGCAGGGCGCCGCGACGGTCTCGGTCGGCCCGCTCGACTATGTGTTCGCCGCCGAGAACCCGCTTTACGAAAAGCTGGAAGCGCGGATCGGCTGAAGTCTTCGCCGCGCGGGCCTGCGTGCCGGGCCTGCGTGTTTCCAGGCTCGCTTGCGCTCGCACCTCAGCATGACGGGGGGCGGCTCTCGCAGAGCACAGCATTCATCATCCTGAGGTGCCCGGGCGCCGCCCGGGCCTCGAAGGACGCAGGCGGCCACTCGCCCGCTCCCCACTCAAGATGTGGATCCACGGGTCAGGCACGGGAATGACGGCGCGCATTTGAATGATCGTCATCCCCAGCGGATTGCACCGTGTCCCGGCCCCACGGAGCTGAAGGCAAAGCGCCGCGCTGGGACCCAGCGCGAAACGCTTCTGCCGCACTCTTTAAGGGATTCGAGGCGCTGCGCGGGGTTTCTCCTGGGGCCCGGATCGGCGCCGCGCGGGGCGCGGCTTGTCCGGGACGCGGGGGCGGCCCTGCCGGGTGCCGGGCCTGCGTGCTTCGAGGCTCGCTGACGCTCGCACCTCAGCATGACGATGCGTGGCCTTGAGGAAGGCATGTCATCCGGAGGTGCCCGGGCGCAGCCGGGCCTCGAAGGACGCAGGCGGCCGATGTCGTGCGCTTCTTGGGTTATCCCCGCGCGGCCTGCGCCGTCTCCGCCACTTCCGGCCGCGCGAACGCCGCCGCCTCGCCGATGGCGTGGCCGAACAGAACGAGGCAGGGCCCGCTGGCGCCATCCGCCACCGCCTGCTCCAGCGCGCCCTGCAGCGTGGCGACGGTGGCCGGCACCTGCCGCTCCTCCGGCCGCGTGGCCGAGAACAGGGCGATGGCCGGGGTGGCCGGATCGAGCCCGGCCGCCATCGCCTTGGCCGCCAGTTCGCCCCAGGTGCGCTGGGGCATATAGACCACCGTGGTGGCGGCGGGGTCGGCCAGCGCCTGCCAGTCGAGATCGCGCGGCAACTTGCCGTCGCGCGCATGGGCGGTGACGAATTGCAGCCGGCGGGCATGGTCGCGATGGGTGAGCGAGGTGGTGAGCCGGCTCGCCGCCCCCTGCGCCGCCGTGATGCCCGGCACCACTTCCACCGGCAGGCCGGCATTGCGCGCGGCGGTGATTTCCTCGCCGGCGCGGCCGAACACCATGGGGTCGCCGCCCTTCAGCCGCACGACGCGTTTGCCCTGCCTGGCCAGCGAGACCATCAGCGCGTTGATGTCGTCCTGCTTGCAGGAGGCCTTGTAGCCGGTCTTGCCGACCAGCATCTTGCGCGCCTCGCGGCGGGCGACATCCAGCACCGCCGGGGCGACGAGGTCGTCATAGAGCACGACATCGGCCGATTGCAGCACGCGCACCGCCTTCAGCGTCAGCAGTTCCGGGTCGCCCGGGCCGGCGCCGACCAGGGCGACCGAGCCGCGCGGCGTGTCGGTGCGCTCCATCTCGGCGCGGGCGAGAAACTGTTCGCGCAACGCCTCGGAGGGTTCGTCCTCCGGCGTCTCCAGCGCGGCGCGGGTGAAGCGCTCCCAGAAGCTGCGGCGGCCCTGATAGGAAAGCGCGAGGGCGGACACCGCCGGGCGCCAGCTGCGCGCGGCCTCGGCCCAGCGCTTGAAGCCCTGCGGGATCACCGCCTCGATCTTCGCCCGCACCGCCTGGCCGAACACCGGGGCGGCGCCGTCGGTGGAGATGCCGACCACGAGCGGCGAGCGGTTGACGATGGCGCCGAAGGCGAAATCGCAGAAGGCCGGCTTGTCCACGACATTGACCGGCACGCCGACGGCACGGGCGGCCTGCGCGAAGCGCGCGCACTCCTCGTCCTCCTCGATGGCGCCTATGGCGAGCGCGGCGCCGGCGAGGTCGGCCGGGGTCCAGTCGCGGGCGATGAGAATGAGCGCGCCGTCCGGCGGCGCGGCGGCCAGCGCCAGCAGGTCCTCGCAGGGGTCGACGGCGAACACCTCCACCCGCGCGCCGGCGGCGGAGAGCAGTTCCGCCTTCCACGCCGCCGCCTCCGAGCCGCCGGCCAGCACCACCCGGCGCCCGGCCAGCGCGAAGAACACCGGCAGACGGGCGAGCGGCGCCATGCGCGCCGGCGCCGGGCGGGCGCGGCGCTCAGGGGCGGGAGTGGGGGAGGCGGAATCGGTCATCGCGGCGGTCGTCCGAAAAAGCACTGGCGACTTATCACACAAAATCCACGTCCATTAAAGTCAATGAACGAAAATATTGCGGAAAATGTCAGTGCGCCTTTTCCGACAGCCGGTCGGTCCAGGCCAGCACCACGCCTGACAGCACGAACACGACATGGATGATGACCAGCCACATCAACTGCTTCTCGTCGACGCCACGGTCGAGATTCATGAAGGCTTTCAGCAGCGCGATGGCGGAGATGGCGACGATGGAGGCCAGCAGCTTCTGCTTGAGGCCGGCAAAGTCGACCTTGGTCATCCATTCCGGCCAGGCGGCATGGCCGGAGCCGTCGATCTTGGCGACGAAATTCTCATAGCCGGAGAAGATGACGATGATGACCAGGCTGCCGGTGAAGGTGAGGTCGACCAGCGCCAGAATGCCCAAAATGGTGTCGCTCTCGTCGAACTGCGTGGCATGGGTGACGAAATGGAACAGTTCGACGCCGAATTTGTAGAGCAGCACCGCCAGCGCGATCACCAGCCCGAGATAGAACGGCGCCATGATCCAGCGGCTGAGCAGAATGATGCGTTCGATGACTTTTTCCATGCGTCCGTCACCCCAGCCTGACACCGCCTCTCGCGGCTGCGAGAGGGGTGCCACGGCGCCGCGATGGCGGCAAGGGGGCTTGACGCGGGGGCGGGGCGCGTCACGTGCGGGACGCGCCAGCGCGTCGCCCCGCCGCGCGCGGCCTCAGTTCGCGACCACCTTCTGGTAGGTGTTCTTCAGCTCGTCCTGGATGACGATGGCCGTGCCCTTGGCGACCAGCAGCAGGTCCGTGTCCGGCGTGCGCGTGGTGTAGCTCCAGCCGGCGGGCGGCTTCAGCTTGGCGCCGAGGCCGGCGAGGTCGGCATAGCTCATCGCCGGGTCGACGATCTGGGCGTAGGACTGCATGACATAGACCGCCCCGTCAGGCGCGGTGAGCTGGAACACCGGCTTGCCGGCGTCGAAGCGATAGGTGGTGTTGCGGTCGATGGTCTGCTCGGTATAGGCCGGGCCCATCGCCTGGTGCAGCGAGAGCGACACCTCGGCCCGCTTGGCCATGACGATGCCGCCCACCGTGATGATCTCGCCGGTCTTGGTGTCGCCGGTGGCGGAGATGCCGTCCATGATGAAATGGCGCGGGCCGTTCATGACGACAGCGAGCGTGTCGAACTGCCGGAGCAGTTCGCGCCGCGTGAGCGCGTCCCATTTGTCGGCCGGGCAGTCGTCGAAGCCGAGCGTGTTGAACACGGAGGCCAGGAGGCCTTCCCGGGTGATGTGCACCGCCACGAGCTCGCAATAGCGCGCATCGCGCAGCACGGCAGGCAGCTTCGGCGTCATGTCCGGGGCCGGCTGCTGCGCCAGCGCGGCGCCGCCGGTCAGCGGCACCAGCAAGGCGAACAGGGCGGAAAGGCGGGAGCGGGAAGATGAGGTCACGGTCGTTCCTCGTTCAATAGGCGAGGCGCGAACGTTACGGCGGAGGTGCCGGGCGGGGGAAGACGCCGGGGCGATGCGATCAAGAATAGACAGGGCACCCGTTGCGCGACACGCGGGGGCGCGGCGGGAAGCCCCGCCGCACCCGTCTTGGTCAAGCGGCGACGCCGGTGCCGATCGGGCAGGAGACGCCGGTGCCGCTGAGCGCGCAGTACCCGTTCGGGTTCTTGGCGAGGTACTGCTGGTGGTACTCCTCGGCGAAATAGAAATGCGGGGCGTCGACGATCTCGGTGGTGATCGCCGGGAAACCCTTGGCCTGCAGCGCCACATCATAGGCGGCGAGGCTGGCTTCCGCCTGCGCCCGCTGCTCGGCCGAGGTGACATAGAGGCCGGAGCGGTAGGTGGTGCCGACATCATTGCCCTGGCGCATGCCCTGGGTCGGGTCGTGGATCTCCCAGAACAGCTTGAGCAGCTGGGCATAGCTGATCTTCGCCGGGTCAAACACCACCAGCACCGCCTCGGCATGGCCGGTGAGCCCGGTGCAGGTTTCCTCATAGGTCGGGTTCGGGGTGATGCCGTTGATATAGCCGACGGCGGTCACATAGACGCCGGGGGTCTGCCAGAACTTGCGCTCGGCGCCCCAGAAGCAGCCAAGGCCGAAAATGGCGGTCTCGAAGCCTTGCGGGTAGGGGCCCTTGAGGGCGTGGCCGTTGACGAAATGGGTTTCGGCAGTGGGCAGTTCCTGGGCGCGGCCGGGCAGCGCCTGCGCGGCGGTGGGAAGGTCGGCACTCTTCTTGAAGAAGAACATGGGGCAAATCCCTTCATGGACTGGCGCCAATATGGGGGGTGGCGTGCCCTTGCGCGAGGGCGCGCCGCTTCACGCGCGCGGCATCAGGCGCGCGGACCTTCCACGGCCGGCCGGCGCCCGATCAGCAGCAGCAGCGCGCCGGCGATGCCGAGCACCGCGAACA
Organism: Ancylobacter sp. FA202; assembly: GCF_000380205.1. Classification (NCBI taxonomy): domain Bacteria; kingdom Pseudomonadati; phylum Pseudomonadota; class Alphaproteobacteria; order Hyphomicrobiales; family Xanthobacteraceae; genus Ancylobacter; species Ancylobacter sp. FA202. The sequence goes on from NZ_KB904818.1 coordinate 2,471,243, forward strand.
GCGGGGCGCCGAGGACAGGCACGACGAGATAGTCCCACACCGTCAAGGAAAGGCTGCGCTCGACGAAGGCCTGGAAGCGCGCCAGCGACTCCGGGCTCACCGCCAGCCAGGTGACGCCGAGCGGGGTGGTGACGATTTCCGACGAGGCGATGGAGCGCACGCCGTCCAGCACCAGCGCGACGAAGGCGCCGGCGAGAACCCACAGCCCGACGAAGCGGAAGAAAAAGCGGATCATGAATGGCCCTGTCTTCTGGCGCGCCGCGCCGGCGGCGTGCCTTGTCTTAGACGCCATCGCCGAAAGGCTGCAAGGGCGCAGGTCCGGCGAGGGATATCCCCCGATGGTCATCCCGGACGGCCGCAGGCTGATCCGGGACCGTTTTCCGCATGGAGCGCGGTCCCGGCTCTCCGCTTCGCTCCGGCCGGGATGACGGCCGCGCGGGGTTGAGCGGCCGGCCGGTGAGCGGTCGGTCGGTGAGCGGCTCTGCGCGCGGCGTTGCGCCGCCGCTCCCGCGTCCGTGAAGACCCTTAGCCTTGATGTGGATCAAGGTTGTCGTCCCTCAGCGGCGCGAAAGCTCCCTCCACATCATGGAGTCGTTCCAGATCGGCCGATCGGAACGTGGAGGGTCGAATGACGCAGCTACACAGCTCCGCTGGCGAGGGACGCGGCTCGGGTGCCACCGAGCCCGGCGTCGACCAGAGCGGAAAGAAAATGACCTTTGGCGAAGGCGGGCTCGCTTTCGTCTTCGCGGTCCTGTCGCTGTCGTGCATCACCGTGGCGGCGAAGACGCACGATGCCGCCTATGCCTTCCACGCCTATCTCTCCGCCTTCGCCAGCCTGGCGGCGGTGTTCGTCATCCTCAACCGCTATGTCGACCGCCCGGCGGCGCTGCCGGCGCGGGAGATTGACGGCAAGCCGAACTACAATTTCGGCCCGGTGAAGTTCGCCACGATCGCGGCGATGTTCTGGGGCATTGCCGGCTTCCTGGTTGGCGTCATCATCGCCTTCCAGCTCGCCTTTCCCTGGCTGAACCTCGATTTGCCCTGGACGGCGTTCGGCCGGCTGCGCCCGCTGCACACCTCGGCGGTGATCTTCGCCTTTGGCGGCAACGTGCTGATCGGCACCTCGTTCTATGTGGTGCAGCGCACCTCGCGCGCCCGCCTCGCCGGCTATCTCGCGCCGTGGTTCGTGGTGCTGGGCTATAATTTCTTCATCGTCATCGCCGGCACGGGCTATCTGCTGGGCATCACCCAGTCGAAGGAATATGCCGAGCCGGAATGGTACGCCGACCTGTGGCTGACCGTGGTGTGGGTGACGTATCTGCTGGTCTATCTCGCCACGCTCTGGCGCCGGCAGGAGCCGCACATCTATGTGGCGAACTGGTTCTACCTCGCCTTCATCGTCACCATCGCGATGCTGCACCTCGGCAATAATGCCAGCATCCCGGTCTCGGTGTTCTCGCCCAAATCCTACATCGTCTGGTCGGGCGTGCAGGATGCCATGGTGCAGTGGTGGTATGGCCACAACGCGGTCGGCTTCTTCCTCACCGCCGGCTTCCTCGCCATCATGTACTACTTCATCCCCAAGCGGGCCGACCGGCCGGTCTATTCTTACCGGCTGTCGATCATCCACTTCTGGGCGCTGATCTTCATCTATATCTGGGCCGGCCCGCATCATCTGCACTACACGGCGCTGCCGGACTGGGCGCAGACGCTGGGCATGACCTTCTCGATCATCCTGTGGATGCCCTCCTGGGGCGGCATGATCAACGGCCTGATGACGCTCTCGGGCGCCTGGGACAAGCTGCGCACCGACCCGGTGCTGCGGATGATGGTGGTCTCGGTCGCCTTCTACGGCATGTCGACCTTCGAGGGTCCGCTGATGTCGGTGAAGTCGGTCAACTCGCTCAGCCACTACACCGACTGGACCATCGGCCATGTGCATTCCGGTGCGCTGGGCTGGGTCGCCTACATCTCCTTCGGCGCCATTTACTGCCTCGTGCCGTGGCTCTGGCAGAAGCGGGAGCTGTATTCGCTGCGCCTGGTCAACTGGCACTTCTGGATCTCGACCATCGGTATCGTCTTCTACATCTCGGCGATGTGGGTGGCGGGCATCCTGCAGGGCCTGATGTGGCGCGCCTATACCTCGCTCGGCTTCCTCGAATACTCCTTCATCGAGACCGTCGAGGCGATGCACCCCTTCTACATCATCCGCGCTTTGGGTGGCGTGCTGTTCCTCGTCGGCGGGCTGATCATGGCGTTCAACATCTTCATGACCATCCGGCAGCCGGAGACGGCTGAGGCCGACACCGGCGCGCGCAACCCTTCCCTCGTGCCGGCTGAGTGAGGACGCAAGATCATGGCTGAAGCCGCCGCTCCGAAAAAATCCCTCTGGGCCAAGCACGCCTTCCTCGAACGGAACTCGATCTGGCTGATGATCGGCATCCTGCTCGTGGTCGCCATTGGCGGCCTCGTCGAGATCGTGCCGCTGTTCTACCTCAAGAGCACGATCGAGAAGGTCTCCGGCGTGCGACCCTGGTCGCCGCTGGAACTGGCCGGCCGCAACATCTATGTCCGCGAGGGCTGCTACAACTGCCACTCGCAGATGATCCGCCCGCTGCGCGACGAGGTGGAGCGCTACGGCCACTACTCGCTGGCGGCCGAGAGCATGTATGACCGCCCGTTCCAGTGGGGCTCCAAGCGCACCGGGCCGGACCTCGCCCGCGTCGGCAACAAATATTCCGACGAATGGCAGCGCCAGCACCTCGCCGATCCGCGCTCGGTGGTGCCGGGCTCGATCATGCCCGGCTACCCCTTCCTGGCGCAGACCCCGCTCAAGACCTACGAGATCGCCGACGACATGAAGGTCAACGCCGTGCTTGGCGTGCCCTATTCGGAAGCGATGATCGCGGATGCGCTGGCCGACCTGAAGACGCAGGCCACCCCCGACGCCGATGGCGACGGGCTGACCGAGCGCTATCCCGGCGCCCAGCAGCGCGATTTCGACGGCAACCCCAAGGTTGTTTCCGAGGCGGATGCGCTGATCGCCTATCTGCAGGCGCTCGGCACCATGGTCGACTTCAAGCTTTACGACGACAAGGCAAACATCCGCTGAGGAGGCCGGGATGAACGAGACCTATCGCGCCCTCGCCGAATTCGCCCAGACCTGGGGGCTTCTCTACTTCGTCGGCATCTTCCTCTGCGTGCTCGCCTATGCGCTTTCGCCCCGGCGCGGCAAGCAGTTTGAAGAGGCCGCCCGCATGCCGCTGCGCGAGGATTGACCATGGCCGAGCATCAGAAGAACGTGGACGCCGTCACCGGCGTGTCGACGACCGGCCACGAGTGGGACGGCATTCGCGAACTGAATAACCCGCTGCCGCGCTGGTGGCTGTGGACCTTCTATGCCTGCATCGTCTGGGCGGTGGTCTACTGGATCGCCTATCCCGCCTGGCCGCTCGTCTCCGGCTACACTTCCGGCGTGCTCGGCTGGAAGTCGCGCGACGCCATCGAGGTGCAGCTCGCCGATCTGCGCACCCAGCGTGGCGCCTTCGCGCAGAAGCTGCAGGATGCCTCGCTCGCCGAGATCGAGGCCAGCCCCGAACTGCTGTCCTTCGCCCGCGCCCAGGGCCGGGCGGCCTTCGGCGATAATTGCGCGCCGTGCCACGGCACCGGGGCCGCCGGCTCGGTCGGCTATCCCAACCTGAACGATGATGACTGGATGTGGGGCGGCTCGCTGGAGCAGATCCAGCAGACCCTGCTGCACGGCATCCGCTCCACCGATGCCGACGCACATGTCGGCGACATGCCCGCCTTCGGCCGCGACGCCATGCTGCCGCGCCCGGAAATCGTGGCGGCGGCCGATTATGTGCGCTCGCTCTCCAATCTGCCGGTGCCGGCCGGGGTCACGCCCGATCTCGCCAAGGGCAAAGAGGTGTTCGAGGCCAATTGCGCCGCCTGCCATGGGGCCGACGGCAAGGGCAATATCGAACTCGGCGCCCCGAACCTCACCGACGGCATCTGGCTCTACGGCTCGGGCCGCGACGCCGTGATCGCCTCGATCACCAATGGCCGCGCCGGCATCATGCCCGCCTGGGGCGGCCGGCTCGACCCGACCACCATCAAGGCCCTCACCGTCTATGTGCATGCGCTCGGGGGCGGGAAGTAACGCCTGCACGTGACGGAGCGAGGCCATGCGGCGGGGCGTCTCAGCGACGTCCCGCCGCATAAGCATTTTTCCGCCCGGCAAGCCCCGGATCAACGGTTCCTGCCGCCGGGTTTAGAAAGCCTCCATGACAGGCGCGAACCGCCAGAGGTGCGAGGCGCACGTTTCGGGGACCGACATGAACATGGCGACCAAGGTGGAACGGCTGGAAGAGCCGGAATATGACGACGACGCCCCGCTCTACGAGGCCCGTCGCAAGATCTACCCCATCGCCGTGCATGGCACCTTCCGCCGCATCAAATGGGCGCTGCTCATCGTCACGCTGGGCATCTACTACCTGCTGCCCTTCCTGCGCTGGGACCGTGGGCCCAATGCCCCCTCGCAGGCGGTGCTGGTCGATCTTGCCAATGGGCGGTTCTATTTCTTTTTCATCGAGATCTGGCCGCAGGAAATCTACTACGTCACCGGCCTCTTGATCCTCGCCGCGCTGGTGCTGTTCCTGATGAACGCGGTGGCCGGGCGGCTGTGGTGCGGCTATCTCTGCCCGCAGACCGTGTGGACCGACCTGTTCCAGGCGATCGAGCGCATGGTGGAAGGCGACCCGCGCGAGCGGCGCGAGAAGCTGAAGACCGCCTCGCGCACCCAGCGCGTCTTCGAGGCCGCCGCCAAGCACACGCTGTGGCTGATGGTGGCGTGGTGGACGGGTGGCGCCTGGGTGCTCTATTTCGCCGATGCGCCGACGCTGGTCTGGGAGCTTTTCACCGGCACGGCGCCGCTGGTCGCCTATCTCTGGATCGCCATCCTCACCTTCACCACCTATGTGCTCGCCGGCCATATGCGCGAGCAGGTGTGCACCTATATGTGCCCCTGGCCGCGCATCCAGGCGGCGCTGACCGACGAATACGCCTTCAACGTCACCTATCGCTATGATCGCGGCGAGCCGCGCGGCTCGTTCAAGAAGAGCGAGGCGCTGCGGGCGGCCGGCGTGCCCTCGGGCGACTGCATCGACTGCAAGCAATGCGTCGCCGCCTGCCCGACGGGCGTCGACATCCGCCTCGGCAGCCAGCTCGCCTGCATCCAGTGCGGCCTGTGCATCGACGCCTGCGACACGGTGATGAACAAGGTGGGCCGCCCGGCCGGGCTGATCGCCTACGACACCGAGATGAATGTCGAGCGCCGCCAGCAGGGGCTCGCGCCGGTGGCGAAGGTGTTCCGCGCCCGCACCCTGCTCTATGCCGGGCTGATCGTCGTCGTCGGCGGCATCATGGTGGCGACGCTGGCGATGCGCGGCTCGGAGGGCGTCTCGGTCATCCACGACCGCAATCCGCTGTTTGTCCGCCTCTCGGACGGATCGCTGCGCAATGCCTACACGCTGCGCATCGTCAACAAGCAGTCGCTGCCGCGCCGTTTCGCCATCGCGGTGGACGGGGTGCCGGAAGCGCAGTTGGAGGTCGTCGGCGGCATCTCGGAAACCGAGAACGGCCATCCCGTGGTCGAGGTCGGGCCGGACCAGACCTATGAGCTGCGGGCGCTGGTTTCCACGTCAGCCAAGCTGCCGGCCAGCGCCTCGCTGCCCGTCACCTTCTCCGTCACCGATGTGATCGGCGGCGAGACCACCACCGCGCCCGACCATTTCAAGGGTCCTTGAGCCCCGACCGGAGGACGATCATGGCCGCACGCCGCAACGCATCGGATGAGGGGAAGGGAAGGCCGATCACCGGCCGCACCGTGCTTGTCTGCTTCATCGGCTTCTTCGGCGTCGTCTTCACCGCCAATTTCTTCCTGGTGCGGGCGGCGGTGACGAGCTTTGGCGGGGTGGAGACGGAAAGCTCCTACAAGGCCGGGCTCGCCTTCCGTGCCGAGAGCGAGGCGGCGGCGGCGCAGGATGCCCGCCACTGGCAGGTCGACGCCCATATCGAACCCGGCCGGCTCGATGTCGCCGCCCACGATGCCGAAGGCCGCCCGCTGACCGATGTCGCCCTGGTGGCGACGCTGCAGCACCCGACCGACCGCCGGCTCGACGTGCCGCTCGACCCGGTGCGCGTGAGCGCGGGCCAGTGGCGCGCCACGGACACGGTGGCCTCAGGGCAATGGGAGCTGGTGATCGAACTCAACCGCGACGGCGAGCGGCTGTTCCGCTCCACCAACCGCGTCATCATCCGGTAGCGATGATGGCGAGCGAGACCCTGGCCCCCAAAATCATCGCGCTCCCCGGCGCGTCATGGCCGGGCGCGCCGGTTCAGGACGTTCAGGCGCAAGCGCCCGCCCAGGATTTTTCGCTGTTCCTGCGCCGCGACCCGGCCGGGCAGGCGGAGATGGCGTTCGCGGTCGAGGGCATCGACTGCGCCGCCTGCATCGACGAGATCGAGGACGGGTGCGAGGCGCTGCCCGGCATCGCCCGGGCGCGGCTGAACTACACCACCCACCGCCTCACCATCGGCTGGGAGGCGAAGGCCGAACCCGCCCCGGCGCGGGTGCTGGAGGCGCTGGCGAAGGCGGGCTATCGCGCCTGGCCGTTCGAGGCCGACCGGCTGGAGGAGATCGACAACGCCACCTCCCGCCATCTGCTGCGCTGCCTCGGCGTCGCCGGCTTCGCGGCGATGAATATCATGCTGCTCTCGGTCTCGGTGTGGTCGGGCAATGTCACCGACATCACCCCGGAGACGCGCGACTTCTTCCACTGGCTCTCGGCGCTGATCGCGCTGCCGGCCGCCGCCTATGCCGGCCAGCCCTTCTTCCAAAGCGCGCTGCGGGCCTTGAAGGCCCGCTCGCTCAACATGGACGTGCCGATCACGCTCGGCGTGCTGCTGGCGCTCAGTGTCTCGGTGTACGAGACGCTGCACCATGCCGAGCACGCCTATTTCGACTCGGCGGTCATGCTGCTGTTCTTCCTGCTCGCCGGCCGCTATCTCGACCACGCGATGCGCCGGCGCACGCGGGCGGAGGCGGGCAATCTCGCCGCGCTGAAGGCGGTCTCGGCCAACCGCATCGAGGCGGATGGAAGGCTCGTCACCGTGCCCGCCGCCGCGGTGAAGCCGGGCGACGAGGTGATGCTGCGGGCGGGCGAGCGCGCGCCGGTGGACGGGATGGTGCTCTCGGGCACCGCCTCGGTGGATGAGAGCCTGGTGACGGGCGAGACGCTGCCGCGCCAAGTGGGCGTCGGCGGCACGGTGCATGCGGGCAGCCTCATTCATGACGGCGTGCTGCGGCTGCGCACGACTGCGGCGGGCGAGGACACGTTTCTCGACGAAATCGAGCGCCTGCTCGACAAGGCTTCGACCGCGCGGGGGCGCTATGTCAGGCTCGCCGACCGCGCCGCCCGGCTCTACGCGCCGATGGTGCACACCACGGCGCTGCTGGCGCTGATCGGCTGGCTGATCGCCGGCGCCTCGCTGCACCAGGCGGTGCTGATCGCGGTGGCGGTGCTCATCATCACCTGCCCCTGCGCGCTGGCGCTCGCCGTGCCGGCGGTGCAGGTGGTGGCGGCCGGCACGCTGATGCGGGCCGGCGTTCTCATCAATTCCGGCGATACCTTCGAGCGGCTGGCCGAGATCGACACCGTCGCCTTCGACAAAACAGGCACGCTCACCCTTCCCGATCCCAGCCTTTCCGACAGCTCTCACGTGCCGGCCCCGCTGCTCGCCGTGGCGGCGCGGCTCGCTCTGGCGAGCACGCATCCGCTGGCGCGGGCGATCGCCGCCGCTCATCCCGACGCTTTGCCACTTGCCGAGGTGCGCGAAGTGCCGGGCGCCGGCGTCGAGGCCGAGATCGACGGGGTGTCGGCGCGGCTCGGCAGCCCGGCCTTTTGCGGCTGCGAGGCGCTGGCGGCGGCGCGGGCCGATGCGGCGCCCGATGCCTCGCTGGTCGCGGTGCGGCTGGGCGAGGCCTGCGCCGTCCTTGAGATCCGCCAGGCGCTGCGCAGCGATGCGCGCGCGGTGATCGACGAACTGCGCGACGCCGGCCTCACCATCGTGCTGCTCTCGGGCGATCGTCGCGCGGCGGTGGCGCCGGTGGCGGCGCAGCTCGGCATCAAGGAGTGGTGGGCGCAGATGCGGCCGGGCGACAAGATCGCGGTGCTGGAGAGCCTCGATGCCAAGGGGCATGGCGGGAAGGGGCACGGCGTGCTGATGGTGGGCGACGGCATCAATGACGCGCCCTCGCTCGCCAGCGCCCATGTCTCGCTCTCGCCGATCAGCGCCGCAGATGTGACGCGGGCGCAGGCCGACGCGGTGTTCCTCGGCGAGAAACTGGCGCCCGTCGCCATCGCGCTGAAAGTGGCGCGGCGGGCGCGGCATCTGATGCGGCAGAATTTGATGATCGCCGTGGTCTACAATCTCATCGCCGTGCCGCTGGCGGTCGCCGGCTATGTCACCCCGCTGGTGGCGGCGCTCGCCATGTCCGGTTCCTCCATCATCGTCACCCTCAACGCCCTGCGGGCGCGGCAGGGTGGGCGCGCGGCGACGGGCGCCGCGCCGGAAGGGAAAGAGGTGGCGGCATGAGCGTGCTTCTTTATCTGGTGCCGGCGGCGCTGAGCCTTGGCCTGCTTGGGCTGGTCGCCTTCCTGTGGACGCTCAGGTCCGGCCAGTATGACGACATTGAGGGGGCGGCGGTGCGCGTGCTCTCCGATGACGATCTGCGCGCGCCGCCCGACGGGGGCACCGGCCAGCGGGACCGCCCCGTATGAGCGCCAGCGATTATTTCGATTCTGAGACGGAAGCGGCCCGCGCCGGCCGGCTCGGCTGCGCCTGCCCGGAGGATGCGCCGCGCGCGCTGCGCCGTTCGCTCGGCATCGGGCGACTGGCCGGCGGCTTCGCCCTCGTGGTGCTGGCGCAGGCGCTGACGCTGGGCGCGTTGCCGCTCGCCGGGGCGATGCTGGCGCCGCGCCCGGAACTCGGCGCGCTGCCGCTCGGCGCGTTCCTGCTCGGCGCAGCGCTGGCGAGCCTGCCGGCCAGCTTCCTGCTCGACACGTTCGGCCGGCGCGCCGCCTTCGCGCTCGGCGCCAGCCTTGGCATCGCCGGCGGGCTGGTGGCGGCCTATGCGATGAGGCTCGGCGCCTTCCCGATGCTGGTGCTGGGTGCGGCCTGGCTGGGCGCGGCGCAGGGTTTTGGCATGTTCTACCGCCACGCGGCGGCGTTCGGCGCGGCATCCGGCCTGCGGGCGGGCATGGTGGCGCGGCTCCTTGGCGCCGGCGCGCTGGCGGGCTTTGCCGGGCCGCTGCTGGCCGGCGCGGCCGAGGCGGCGCTCACACCCTACACCTTCGCCGGCACGCTGATCCTCGCCGCGCTGGCCCAGCTCGGCGCGCTGGGCTTTGCCGTCTCCCTGCCGGAGGCGCGCTTTTCCCATGCCGATCTCACCGTCGAGGCGAGGGCGCAGCCGCAGGAGCGCTCCGCGCCGCTGGCCTGGCGGGCGCTCATGCTGCCGACGCTGATCGGGGCGCTGGCCTGGGCGGCGATGACCTCCGCCATGGCCGGCGCGCCGCTGTCGCTGGCCGGCTGCGGCGTCGGGGTGCCGCTGATCTCAGGCGTCGTCGCCTGGCATGTGGTGGCGATGTACGCGCCGGCGCTGGCGGGCGGGGCGCTGGCGCGGTGGATCGGCGCGGCGCCGCTGGCGCTGCTGGCGCTCGCGCTCTGCATCGCGGCGGCGCTGACGGTGGCGCAGGCGAGCGAGGCGGTGACGATTTCCCTCGCCTTCCTCGCGGTGGGCGCCGGCTGGGCGCTGGCGAGCCTCGCCACCACGCTGATGCTGCACGCAAGCGGTGCGCCGTCCCGGCTGCAGCTTGGCGTGCATGACGGGCTGCTGCTCGCCGCAGCGCTGGCGGGCGTGCTGGTTTAGCCGCCCCACGCCGTCATCCCCGGGCTTGACCCGGGGATCCATGATGTCCTCCGCGCTCGCGCGCCGAACAAGACGTGGATGGCCGGGTCAAGCCCGGTCCTGACGCTCAGGGGACGCCCACGGGGAGGATGGTCTTGTGCGCCATGTTGACGCCTTCGCGTCTTTATGTAAGTGATCGCTCACTGACAATGCGGTGAGGGATCGAGCATGTTCACACGGCTGATGACGGCCCGGCGGTTCGCGCCGCTGTTCTGGTGCCAGTTTTTCGCGGCCTTCAACGACAATTTCGTGAAGAACGCGATGGCGCTGCTGATTCTCTACGGCATCGCCCATGTGAATGGCGGCGCGCTGGTGACGCTGGCGGGCGGCGTGTTCATTCTGCCCTTCTTCCTGTTCTCCTCCCTCGGCGGCCAGCTGGCCGACCGCTACGACAAGTCGCTGATCGCCCGGCGGGTGAAATTCGCCGAGATCTGGATCGTGCTCATCGCCAGCGCCGGCTTTGTCATCCAGTCCATTCCCCTGCTGTTCGTCGGCCTGTTCTTCATGGGAACGCTGAGCGCGCTGTTCGGGCCGGTGAAATACGGCATCCTGCCCGATCACCTCGCCAAGGATGAGCTGGTGTCCGGCAATGCGCTGATCGAGATGGCGACCTTCGCCGCCATTCTCGGCGGCACGGTGGGCGGGGCGCTGGCCTTCACCCATACCGGGGAATGGGCGGTGGCCGGCTTCACCTTCGTGCTGGCGGTGATTGCCTGGCTCTCCGCCCGGGCGATCCCGCACACGCTGCCGGGCGCGCCGGACCTCAAGATCGACCGCAACATCTGGCGCAGCACGATGACGCTGCTGGCCGACATCCGCGCCGAGAAGCCGATCTGGCGCGGGGCGCTGATCGTCTCCTGGTTCTGGCTGGTCGGCGGCGTGGTGCTCTCGCTGCTGCCGACGCTGGTCAAGGACAGCATTGGCGGGCTGGAAAGCGTCGTCACGCTGTTCCTCGTGCTGTTCACCATCGGCGTCGCCATCGGCTCGACGCTCGCCGCCAAGCTGTCGGAAGGCCGCATCCTGCTGGCGCTGGTGCCGGCCGCCGGCCTGCTGATGGGCGTCTTCGCCATCGATCTCGCCTTCATGATGGGCACGCTCGCCCCCGCCGCGCAGCCGATCGGCTGGTATGCGTTCCTCACCTCCGGCGCGGGCGTGCACGCCGCCATCGGCCTGATCGGCCTTGCGGCGGCCGGCGGCGCCTTCGTGGTGCCGACCTTCGCCTTCGTGCAGGCGGCCGCCGACGAGGACCGCCGCGCCCGGGTGATCGCCGGCAACAATGTGCTCAACGCCGCCTTCATGGTCGCCGGCGCGGTCATCGTCGCCGGGCTGCAATTCGCCGGCTTCGGTGCCCCGGCGCTGCTTGGCCTGCTCGGCGTGGCGAGCCTTGTCGTCGCCATCCTCGCCGGCCGCGCCTTCCAGGGCCAGGTGCTGCGCGACCTGATCAAGCTGGTGTTCCGGGTGCTGTTCCGGGTCGAGGTGACGGGGGCGGAGCACCTGAAGGCCGCCGGCCCCGGCTCGGTGATCGCCATCAACCATGTCAGCTTCCTCGACGCGCCGCTGATCATGGCGCTGCTCGACAATGACCCGGTCTTCGCCGTCGACCGCGCCATCGCCGAAGCCTGGTGGGTGAAGCCGTTCCTCAGCCTTGTGCGTGCCTTCCCGCTCGACCCGACCAAGCCGATGGCGACCCGCGACCTCATTCGCCAGGTGCAGCAGGGCGAGCAATTGGTGATCTTCCCCGAGGGGCGCATCACCGTTACCGGCTCGATCATGAAGATCTATGACGGCTCGGCGCTGATCGCCGACAAGGCGGACGCGCCCGTGGTGCCGGTGCGGATCGAGGGGCTGGAGCAGACCTATTTCTCCCGCCTCGACGGCCACCAGACCCGCAAGCGCCTTTTTCCCAAGGTGCGCGTCACCATCCTGCCGCCGCGCAAGCTGAAGGTCGACAAGGAGCTGTTCGGCCGCCGGCGCCGGCGCGCGGCGGGCGCGGCGCTGTATGACGTGATGAGCGATCTCGTCTTCGAGACCAGCCACACCAATGTCACCGTCTATCAGGCGGTGGAGGACGCGGCGGTGCGGCTCGGCATGAAGCGCATCGTGCTGGAAGACCCGCTCGGCACCATCCTGTCCTATCGCAAGCTTCTTCTCGGGGCGAAGATCCTCGGCGACAAGCTGGCGAAGGAAACCGCCCCGAGCGAGAAGGTCGGCGTGCTGCTGCCCAACGCCGCCGGCATCGCCGTGGTGCTGATGGGGCTCTCGCGGCATGGCCGCGTGCCGGTCATGCTGAACTACACCGCCGGCGCCACCAACCTTGTCACCGCCTGCAAGGCGGCCGAGGTGAAGCTGGTGGTCGCCTCGCGCGCCTTCATCGAGAAGGCGCGGCTGGAGGCGGAAGTCGCGGAGCTGGAAAAGCATGTGCGCGTGCTGATGAGCGAGGATATCCGCGCTTCCGTCACCACGCCGGACAAGATCCGCGCGATGCTGCCGCTGTCGGCGCCCAAGCCCGCCCATCCCGACGACCCGGCCTTCGTGCTGTTCACCTCAGGCTCGGAGGGTACGCCGAAGGGCGTCGTGCTCTCCCACCGCAACATTCTCACCAATGTGGCGCAGGTGGCGGCGCGGATCGACTTCTCGCCCGCCGACATCATGTTCAACGTGCTCCCCGTTTTCCATTCCTTCGGGCTGACGGGCGGGCTGATGCTGCCGATGGTGTCCGGGCTGAAGACTTATCTCTACCCCTCGCCGCTGCACTACCGGATCATCCCGGAACTGGTCTACGCCACCAACGCCACCGCCATTGTCGGTACCGACACCTTCCTCATGGGCTATGCCCGCACCGCCAACCCCTATGATTTCCGCTCGCTGCGCTTCGTGGTGGCGGGGGCCGAGCCGGTGAAGGCGGAAACGCGGCGGGTGTGGATGGAGAAGTTTGGCCACCGCATCCTTGAGGGCTACGGCGTCACCGAATGCGCGCCGGTGCTGGCGGTGAACACGCCGATGTTCAACCGCGTCGGCACGGTGGGGCGGATGGTGCCCGGCGTCCACCACCGGCTGGAGACCATGGCCGGCATCGAGGAAGGCGGACGGCTGCAGGTGCGCGGGCCGAATGTGATGCTCGGCTATCTCCGCGCCGAGAAGCCCGGCGTGATCGAGCCGCCTGAGATGGGCTGGTACGACACCGGCGACATCGTCACCTTTGACGACGAAGGCTTCGTCGCCATTCGCGGCCGGGTGAAGCGCTTCGCCAAGATCGCCGGCGAGATGATCTCGCTCGCCGCCATCGACACCATGGTCGCCGTCTTGCGCCCCGATGCCGAGCATGTCGCGGTGGCGGTGCCGGATGCGCGGCGCGGCGAGCGCATCATCCTGATGACCACCGCGCCCGATCTCACCCGCGCGGCGTTGCAGGCGCATGGCCGCGAGCGCGGCGTGACCGAGCTGATGATCCCGGCCGAAATCCTGCGCATGGACGCGCTGCCGCTGCTGGGTTCCGGCAAGGTGGACTTCACCAAGGCGCGCACCATCGCGCTGGAAATGCTCGCCGCGCGCGGCGCCGGGCCGGGAGAGGGTGCGTGAGCGCGGCGCCCGCACGGCGCGGCCGCGACGGCGCGGATACCCGCGCGCGGATCGAGGCGGTCGCGCTGGAGCTGTTCGCGCAGAAGGGCGTGGCCGGCACCTCGGTGCGCGATATCGCGCTGGGGGTCGGGGTGAGCGAGGGGGCGCTGTACCGGCATTTCCCCTCGAAGGAGAAGCTGGCCCGCGAGCTGTTCCTCACCCGCTACGGGGCGTTGGCGGCCGAGATCTGCGCCATCGACGCGGACGAGCCGGAGCTGCCGGCAAAGCTGCGGGCGATGGTGGGGCTGGCCTGCGGCCTGTTCGATGCCGAGCCGGCGCTGTTCGCCTATCTGCTCATCCACCAGCACGAGCATCTGGGCCGGGTGCCGGACGCGCCGGAGGCGAATGTGGTGGAGGCGGTGGCGCAGATGCTGCGCGGCGCCGGCGTGCCGCCCGAGCGCGTCACACTGGCCAGCGCCATGGCGCTGGGCTGCGTGGTGCAGCCGGCCGTGTTCGCGCTCTATGGCCGGATCAGCGGCCCGCTGACCGCGCAGGTGGACGCCATCGCGGCCGCGGTGATGGGCGTCGTGGAAGGCCTGATGGACAGGTAGCGCGCGGGCCACCCCCCGTCATCCCGGGCGGCCCAAAGGGCCGATCCGGGATCGCGTGCCGGTGAGGCGGGAGACGATCCCGGCGCGCGCTTGGCTCGGCCGGGATGACGCGCATGGACGCCGCGCGGCGCCCGGCGTCCGTCTCTCAGAACAGCTTCATGCCGGGAGGGATCGGCAGGCCGGCGGTGATCGCCTGGGTCTTTTCCTGCACGATGCGGTCGCCCTTGGCGCGGGCATCGGCATGGGCGGCGACGATCAGGTCTTCCAGGATTTCCGCCTCATCCGGGTTGAGCAGGCTGGGGTCGACATGGATCGCCTTCAGCGCGCCCTTGGCGGAGAGGCGCACCGTGACCATGCCGCCGCCGGCCGCGCCTTCGACCTCGATGGCTTCCAGCTCCGCCTGGAGCTGCTCCATCTTGGACTGCATCTCCTTCACCTTGGACATGATGCCGAGAAGGTCTTTCATCCGGGACTCCTGTGTCAGAACTCGATCTCGTCGTCCGCGCCCGGCCCGTCATCGCGGGCGGCCATCAGATCGGCGTCGTTGGTATCGGTGGTGAAGTCGCCGGCAGGCTCTTCGGTTGCGAGCGAACGCACATCGACGATCGAGGCGCCGGGAAAACGGGCCAGCGCCGCCGCCACCAAGGGGTCGGCGCGCACGCCGGTCATCATCGCATGGCGCTGGGCGGCGGCCTTCTCGGCCAGAGTGGGCTCGCCCTCCTCGCGCGACAGGGCGACCAGCCAGCGCTTTCCCGTCCATTCGGAAATCTTCGACTGCAGTTCCTGGATCAGATTGGGCGAGCCGCCGGGGGCCAGCGCCACTTCCAGCCTTCCATCCTCGAAGTCGACCAGGCGCAGATGGTTTTCCAGCGCGAATTTGAGCTTGAGGTCGCGCCGGGCGGCGGCGAGCGCGACCAGATCCTCGAAGGTCGCCACGGCGAGGCTGGCGACAGGGGCGGGCGCGGGGGAAGGCGTCGGCGCGGCCGGGCGCGGGGCGCTGCGGGAGGCCACCGAAAGATGGCTCGCCGCGCTGGGGGCGGCCGAGGGAGCGGAGACCGGGGCAGAGACAGGGGCGGCATAGCTGCGCGGGGCGGTCGCCGCCATCGCCGAGCCGCCACCAGAGCTCATTGCTGAACCGCCGCCCATTCCGCCGCCACCACCGGAAGGCCGGGCGGCCGGTTCGGGCGCGCCGTCGCGCAGGCGGCGCAGCGCCTCGTCCGGGGTCGGCAGGTCGCTGGCATAGGCGAGGCGCACCAGCACCATTTCCGCCGCCTGCATCGGCTTGGCCGCCTGCTGCACCTCGGTGAGGCCCTTGGTCAGCATCTGCCAGGCGCGCGCGAGCACCCGCATCGACAGGCCGCGGGCGAAATCCCGCCCGCGCGTGCGCTCGGCTTCCACCAGAGCGGCGTCGTCGCCGGTCTCGGGCAGGATCTTCATCCGGGTGACGAGATGGGTGAATTCGGCGAGATCTGCGATCACCACCGCCGGGTCGGCGCCGGAATCATATTGCTCGCGCAGTTCGGTCAGCGCCTGGGCGATGTCGCCCTTCATCAGCGCCTCGAACAGGTCGATGACGCGGCCGCGATCGGCGAGGCCGAGCAGCGCCCGCACCTGCTCGCCATGCACCATGCCGCCCGTTGCCTGGCCGCCGGAATGGGCGATCGCCTGGTCGAGCAGCGAGAGCGCGTCGCGCACCGAGCCTTCCGCCGCGCGGGCGATGAGGCTCAGCGCCTCGGCGTCGATGTTCACGCCCTCCGCCGTGCAGATGCCGTGCAGGTGGCGCGCCAGCACGCCGGCCTCGACCCGGCGCAGATCGAAGCGCTGGGTGCGCGAGAGCACCGTGACCGGCACCTTGCGGATTTCCGTGGTGGCGAAGATGAACTTCACATGCTCGGGCGGCTCTTCCAGCGTCTTCAGCAGCCCGTTGAAGGCCGCCGTGGAGAGCATGTGCACTTCGTCGATGATGAAGACCTTGTAGCGCGCCAGTACCGGCTTGTAGCGCGCCGCCTCGATGATCTCGCGAATGTCGCCGATGCCGGTATTGGACGCGGCGTCCATCTCCTGCACGTCGACATGGCGGCTCTCGATGATGTCGCGGCAGTGGCGGCCGAGCACCGGCATGTCCAGCGTCGGCTGCCCGCCGCCGACGGGGCCGTCGGCCGGCTCGTAGTTGAGCGCGCGGGCGAGGATGCGGGCGGTGGTGGTCTTGCCGACGCCGCGCACCCCGGTGAGGATATAGGCCTGCGCGATGCGCCCCGAGGTGAAGGCGTTGCTCAGCGTGCGGACCATCGCCTCCTGGCCGATCAGATCGGCGAAGGTCTGCGGCCGGTATTTGCGGGCGAGCACGCGATAGGGCGTCACCGGCGCGGCGGGCGGCACGGCCGGCACGCTCGGCGCCGGGCCGAGGTCGAAGCCCGGCCCGTCATCGGCCATATCAGTCGGGTCGGACATGTCGGGGGTGTCGGCGCTCATGGCCCCTTCATAGCATCGCCGGCGGGGCAGGGCACAACGGCGCAATGACGGGACGGGCAAATTTCCGGGGACGGGAGGGAAGGCGCGGCGGCGCTCCATCCGGTGCGCCCGTGCTTCCGGTGCGCTACAGCCGCCACGTCACCGCGACCGAGCCGGTCTGGTTGAGATAGGCGGACGGGCTCGCCTCAACATCGTAGGGGGTATCGAAGCTGAGGGTATCGGAACCCGCAGCGACGAGCCCCACCCCGGCGGTGAACAGCCAGGGCGAGAGGTCGGCGCCCGGTATTTCGGTCAGCGCGTGGCGCAGCGCCAGCTCGCCGGAGACGAACAGCTTGCGAGTGGTCTGGCCCTCCACCGCGAGGTTGCGCCCGCCGGCCAGCGCAGTGCTGCCATAGGCACCGAGAAGGTAGGAGCGCAGATTGGCCGAGCCGGAGGCGAGATTGGCCCGCGCGGCGTCGGTGTCGGCGGTGACGCTGGTGGAGGTGAAGGCGAAGAGCGCGCCGGCGCGGCCTTGCCCGTCAAAGCTCCGGTCGACGCCGAAAGCGGCGCCGCCGCCGAAGCTGTAACCGGGCACGCCGCCGATCGCGCCCTGCTGGCCGCCGCCGCCGAGCGGCCGCACCCAGGCGCGGGTGCTGCTGTCCGAGCGGTCGGGGGCGTCGAGGCGCTCGGTCACGACCTGCCCCAGCATGCGCTGGACGTTCGCGGTCGCCTCGGTGGCGGCGCCGGCCAGCACCGGCAGGGTCTGGCTGATCGCGCCCGACAGGGCCGGGCCCTCAAGTTCGTTGAGCGTGAGCGTGACCGGCGCCATCGCCCCGAACAGGCCGTTCGTGGTGCCGGCGACGGCGTAGAGCGTGCGGGCGGCACCGACCGCGGCGGTGGTGCCGGTCGCCGCCACGGTCTGCGCATAGGGGCGCACGAGCGAGGTCACGGTGATATCGCCGGTGAACACGGCGGAGGAATCATAGGTGCCGAGCAGCATCTGCGCGCTCGATGCGTCGCCCTCGATGCCGCCATAGAGGCTGCCGAGTTCGCCATCGGTGAGGGTGTTGAACAGCACCCGCCCTTCCGGCGTGCTCGAGCCGAGCAAGGTGAAGGCGGTGCCATCGGGCCGCAGCCCCTCGCCCCAGAAATAGCCGCTCTTGTAGCCGGTGATGATGAAGGTGCCGGGCTGGGTGGTGCCGAAGGCTTGCGGGCTGACGATCCGCCAGGGCGTGCCCAGCGATCACGCCCAGTGCGGGGGCGAGTAGGGCTTGGCCGGAAAAAGAGCCCCCATTTGCGTTAGAATGGGATCTCATCGTCTACATCGGAGTCTTTATGCTCCAAGGACTTTGGTCGCGGGGGTTCGATTCTTTTTGGCGGAGGAGGCAATTTTTCGGTCTCTTTCTCCTTTCGAGCGCCTAGAACTTCACCTGCTAGTCGAACCCATTTCCATGTAGGTTCGAGTTCTTCGGCCGCGTCCGCTGCCGTAGTGCAGAGCGTGAGTACTATGTCAGTAAATCTCTGAAGCGAGGTTCTGTCTTTGTCCAGTTCGTCAAGGAATTCATTTATTCTATTAAAAAGTCTCTCTTTTTTTGAATTAATTAAATTTGATTTATCAATTATTTCTTTAATTTTATTAACGTACGATCTTAATTTGGTTTTTTCATTATCGTTAAGTAAGGTCTTATTATATGATTTTTCTCGTGCGTATTTTATTTGAACCTGAACAGAAAATTCATCGACAATCTGCCTTATGGATCGATAGTTGTCGAAAATATCCGATTCTTTTATATTTTCTATCCTAAAATATCTAAGCAAATCAATTTCAAGAGCTGTCGCGGCGGCTATTGTGTGATTAATATACTCAAGCGTGTAAAAGTTGTACGAAGAGCTGCTTTCTGATTGGCTAATGTTTTGCGTGTAAGCGGTCCGGAATTTTCTTTCAAGGCGCACAAACGCTAGGTCGGGCGCAGTGTCGCCGGCAATGTCAAAATCATCTTCCGATATCATCAACTTCCCCGAAAGTCGGCTTGCAAAATCGGCATCGGCGAAAGGCGGGACTGTGTCTCTTCAGCGTGACTCCGTTGGACGCCTCGGCCGTGTCACGTCCTCATTTCCTGTCATCATATCAATACATGCAAACCGCGCCCGTTCAAATGTGAGCGTTTCGGCATAGACGGTTAGGTAGTCGGAAAAATGGGGGGGCAGCCGGAAGGTCTGAGCGTCTCCTAGTCCCGATATGCCCGCATGCGGCGAACCTAATCGCCGGGGGGGGGGGGGAGAAGGGTGGGAGGCTGGACAGAGACCCGATCCGGGCTCGTTGGGGCTGCTTCCTTCCGGACCTGACCCGGTTGGCGAGTGGCTCGTCCACCGCCAACCTCCCGCCGCTTATATCGTCCAGATGCGCGGGGGATGCAAGGGGTGGGACAGCGCGGGCGGGCGGACCACAGATCTCAATGATTACGCGCGCGAGCGCGAAGCCGTTCTCTCCGCCCGCATCGTTTATCTCGCGCAAAGGCGATGGTATGAAGGTGGCGTATAGGCGCGATTTGACGCCAGGTTTGGTGATGACTCATCAGTTTTTGCTGCGATGCACGCGGGCCTGATGGAGAACCGATGAGGTCAGGACATGACAAAAGTCGCGTCGTCGAAAAAAATCGCTGAATTTTGTATGCGGAAATTTGGCGCTACGCTGATTGGAGAGGCGGGAGAATTCTCGGTACGGCGTGTTTGTACGTCAAATGCGCTGGTTGAAGGCGGGATTGCTTTTACAAAGACAGCGCCGAGCGAGGCCGCCAGTGGGCTCGTTCCCCGCGGCTCCGTGCTTCTCGCGCCGGCGGGCTCTTCGGTGGTGCCGGATTCGGAAGGTTTGCTAATTCTGGTAGACAATCCTCGGCTGGCCTTTGCGCAGGTTGCGGCCGAATTTTTTGTCGCCTCTTCTTTTTCGGGTATTCATCCGACGTCGATCATACATCCATCCGCTAGAATTGATGAAACCGCAACGATAGGTGAGTATAGCATTATTGGGCCGGATTGCGTTGTTGGGCCCGGTAGTGTCATTCACCGGCATGTTGTCTTTTCGAGAAACGTTACAATAGGAAGAAATTGCGTTATATTTTCTCATGCCGTTCTCGGTGAGGACGGTTTCGGTGTTGAGACGGATACGAATGGCAATCTTTTCAGGATGCCCCATCTCGGAGGCGTCGTTGTCGGCGATTTTGTCCAGATCGGAAACTTCACGGCTGTTGCATCGGGAACCATTGAGCCGACGACTATTGGCGACTACACGATGATCGACAATCTGGTCCATGTCGCCCATAATGTTCGCATTGGCCGAAACTGTCAGATCATCGCCTGTAGCGAGATCAGCGGAAGCGTAACGATTGGAGATCGTGCGTGGGTCGCGCCCAATGCGGCGATCTTGCAGAAACTTGAGATTGGTGCGGGCGCGGTCGTCGGTCTTGGTGCGGCCGTGACAAAGTCGGTGGAGCCGAATACCGTTGTCGCAGGAGTGCCGGCCCGCCTCATCAAGAGACTGTAGGAGCCTTCAGTGGCCAGTCCTAATTCCGTTCTGCCACGCGGTTTCACATGGACTGATTATTCGCTTCTGATTCAAGAATTCCTGAATGCCGGATATAGAGCAGTTAGTTATGGCGAATTTGATCCGACTCAGACTCATGTCATCATTCGTCACGATATTGATTTTTCACTTAGCAAGGCTCTCGACATAGCGCTCATCGAGGCGGAAGGGGTATCAGCTCATTATTTCGTTCTTTTGAGGACGGAGTTCTACAATATTTGTTCCCATTCAGATCTCGAAATAGTGGAGAAGATCCGCGATCTCGGGCACGAGATAGGGCTTCATTTCGATGCTGCCCGTTACGAAGATCGAGCCGATGTTCTGCAGGCTGCCGCGCATTGGGAGTGCGTCATTCTTGAAAGCATCGTCTCGCGGCCCGTCACCTCGATAAGTTTTCATCGGCCGGCCAATTCGCTTTTGGCGATGTCGAATTGTCTAGCGGGTCGTCAGCATACGTATCAGCCAAAGTTCTTTTCAGATGTTGCGTATTGCAGTGATAGCCAGGGAGCTTTCAGGTTTGGTCATCCGCTCGATAGAGAGGCTTTCCGCGCCAGGGCTGCGATGCAATTACTGACGCATCCCATCTGGTGGACGCCGGAACTCGTGCCAGACCGGCTGGACCTGATCGATCGCTTTCTGGACGGGCGATCATCCCTCCTGCGCCGCGAGGCGGCCGCAAACTGCCAGCCCTATGCGAAGCGTCTGGCCGAGGCGGACGGCGCGGCGCGCCAGGCGGGTTCTCTGGCTGGTGCCCCTTGCCTTTGATCCCCCGCGCTTTGCGCTAAGGCGCATGCCGGCGGTCAATGTCGCAATCCTCCACGCACTCTGGCCGGGCGCTGGTCGTCGCATTCGGCCTTTCCGACCGCGCGTCCAGCGGCGCGGTTTCGACCGGCGCGCCTGGCAGCGCGGTTAGGGCGGCGCCGCGCTGCGGAAACCCCTTGCTCAAACCGTTGTGAGCTAAAAAGCGTCAACGTTAATTGAGTGGCCCGGATGAGGCGCGACTGTTACCAAGAGGAAAGTCATAACACAGGTCGATCGAGCAAGTATCAACCGAAGGAGAGGTAAGTTGCTACGGGCATTCGACGCGCATTCATCTGATTGTTATCATTCAAAACCGGTCTCTCTTGTCGAGAGAGACGCTCCATCCCAGGGCGTGCGACGGCGGGCGCGGCGTTCGTCGGTGCGGGCCGGCGGCTTTGCCACGGTGTTCGCCGCCGGGGCCCTCGCGCTGGCCGCACCCGCGCTGGCGCAGACGGCACCCTCGGTCAGCCCGACGCCCCCCGCCATCGCCCCGCCGCCGGCCGCAGCCCCGCCCGATATCATCGCCCCGGCGGCGGAGGGCTATGATCCCAAATCCGGCCAGCCCGGCAAGGACGTGGTGTGGGTACCGACGCCCGACAGCCTGGTCGAGCGCATGCTCGACATGGCGGCCGTCACCCCCCAGGACTACCTGATCGATCTCGGCTCCGGCGACGGGCGCACCGTGATCGCGGCGGCGAAGCGCGGCCTGCGCGCCCATGGCATCGAATATAATCCCGAGATGGTGACGCTGGCCAAGCGCCGGGCCGAGGCGGCCGGCGTCGCCGACCGCGCGACCTTCGAGCAGGCCGACATCTTCGAGACCGACTTCTCCAAGGCGCAGGTGCTCACCCTGTTCCTGCTGCCCGAACTGAACGAGCGGCTGCGCCCGCAGATTCTCGAACTTGAGCCCGGCACCCGCGTGGTCTCCAACAGTTTCGCCATGGGCGACTGGGAGGCCGACCGGATCGACCGGCTCGGCGACGAATGCAGCCAGTGGTGCACGGCACTGATGTGGATCGTGCCGGCCAAGGTGGCGGGCGACTGGCGCCTCGGCGAGCAGCCCCTGCGGCTGACCCAGACCTATCAGAAGGTCAATGGCGACCTCGGCGGCACGCCGATCGAGAATGGCCGCGTCGTCGGCAAGGAACTGCGCTTCACCGCCGGCGGCATCGACTATGTCGGCGCGGTGGTCGGCAACAGCCTCTCGGGCACCGCCTCGGACGGCCCGGTACGCAACTGGACCGCCATCCGCGGCTAAGGCCGGCCCTCGAACGCTCCCGGGCGGCGGCTCCCGCGCCGCCCGGCTGTTCTGGCGCGCCTTGTCCCGGCGCGCCTCGTTTCGGCGTGCCTCGGCCTGGCGCGCGCCTTCCGACGGCCCGGCGCCGCTATCCCCACCTGAAAAACTGGAGTGTGCTCCGTGAAGCCCCTCGCGATTGCGCGCGATTCCGCCGTGACTGCCGACCCCGCCTTGGCGGCGCAGGGCGGGCCGCAGGGCACCCCGAAGTCGAGCCTGTCGGCGCTGGATGGCATCGCCATGCTGGTCGGCATCGTGGTGGGCATCGGCATTTTCCGCACCCCGCAGATCGTCGCCCTCAACGTGTCGAGCGAATGGGCCTTTGTCGCCTTCTGGCTGATCGGCGGCGCCGTCACGCTGATCGGCGCGTTCGTCTATGCCGAACTCGGCTCGGCCTATCCCCATGCCGGGGGCGAGTATCATTATCTGCGCCGGGCGCTCGGGCGGCCGGTGGCGCTGCTGTTCGCCTGGGCCCGGCTCACCGTGATCCAGACCGGCGCCATCGCGGCGGTGGCCTTCGTGTTCGGCGATTACGCGCAGGGAATCCTGCCGCTCGGGCCCTGGGGGCCGGCGCTCTATGCCGCCGGGGCGATCGTCGTTTTCACCGCCATCAACCTGACCGGCTCGAAGCAGAGCCGCACGCTGCAGATCGTCTTCACCGTCCTCATCATCCTCGCCATCGTCCTTGTCGCCGGCTTCGGCCTGGCACTGGGCCGCGCCCCGACACTCGCCCCGCCGCCGGAGGCCGGCTCGGCCAGCGGCGCGTTCGGGCTGGCGATGGTGCTGATCCTGCTGACCTATGGCGGCTGGAACGAGGTGGCCTATCTCTCGGGCGAGATGAAGAATGTGCGCCGGAACATGCCGCGCGTGCTGGTGACGAGCGTGGCGATCATTACTGCGTTGTATTTACTCATCAATCTGGCTTATCTGAACGTGCTGGGGCTTGACGGCCTGCGCGCCAGCGACGTGGTGGCGGCCGACACGCTGCACCAGCTCTTCGGGCCCGGCGCCTCGCTGGCGGTGGCGCTGCTGGTGTGCTTCGCGGCGCTGAGCACGATGAACGCCACCATCTTCACCGGCGCGCGGCTTTATTATTCGCTCGGTCGTGAACTGCCGCTTCTGGGTCGCATCGGCCTGTGGGAAGAGCGCAGCAACATGCCGGTGAACGCCATCATCGCCCAGAGCGCCATCGCGCTGGCGCTGGTCGTGTTCGGCGCCAGCACCCGCGTCGGCTTCCAGGCCATGGTGGAATATACCGCGCCGGTGTTCTGGTTCTTCCTGCTGCTGGTCGGGGTGTCGTTCTTCATTCTCCGCCAGCGCGAGAGCCGCCGGACCGAGCGCTTCCGCGCGCCGCTCTACCCGTGGACCCCGGCGCTATTCTGCCTCACCTGCGCCTATCTGCTGTATGCCAGCATCGCCTATACCGGCTATGGCGCGCTGGTCGGCGTCGGCGTGCTGCTGGCGGGCGTGCCCTTCATAAGGCTGAGCGGCGCTCCACCGAAGGCGGCCTGAGCCAGGTGCAGGGCTAGAGCACGCGCCGATCAGCTTGCATCGCAAGCTGATCGGATAACGCGTTCTCTATCTTAGAGTTAGAGGGCGATTTACCGATCAGATTGGTTCAATCTGATCGGATCGCACTCTAGGGTGTCAGCCCGCCCCGCCGAGCAGCCCTTCCACCAGCGCGTAGACCGCCTTCACCCGGTCCTCGTTCGGATAGTTCCGGTTGGCGAGCACGACGATTCCGAGCTTTTCCGCCGGCAGCATCACCACATAGCTGCCGAAGCCATTGGTCGAGCCGGTCTTGTTGATGAAGCTCGCCGGCGCGGGCGGGGAGGGCGGGTCGAGCCGGGTGATGGGTTGCGGCTTCATCGCCATGTCCTGCGCATTGCCGGCGAGCACGCGCTCGCGCCCGACCGGCCAGGGATAACGCTCCCAGACCATTTCCTGCACATAGCTCTTGGTCTCGAAATAGCCGGTATGGGTGAGGGCCAGGGCCCGCGCCATATCAGGCGCCACCGTGCCGACGGCCATATTGGCGTCGAGGAAAGTGAGCATGTCGAGCGCGGTGGATTTCACGCCATAGGCTTCCGGGCCCAGCAGCGACGGGGTGAGGCGGGCGGGCTTGTTGTCCTTGGTGGTGCCCATGGCATAGCGCGCCATGGCGTCCTCGGGCACGTCGATATAGGTGCTGTTCAGCCCGAGCAGGGGGAACAGGTCACGCTGCGCCGCGCGGGTGAAGCTGGTGCCGAGCGCGGTGGCGGTGACGAGGCCGAGCACGCCGATGCTGATATTGGAATAGGCCCGGCGCGTCGCCGGCGGCGCGGCCGGCTTCCAGGCGGCGAGCCATTCGACCAGTTCCTTCTCGTTGCGGATGCTGTCGGGAAGCTGCAGCGGCATGCCACCCGTGGCATGGGTGGCGAGATCGAGCGGTGTGAGAGCGCCGAAGGCCGTGCCGGTGAGCCGCTGCGCCACCTTTTCCAGCGGCGCGTTGAGATCGAGCTGCCCGCGCTCCGCCGCCAGCGCGGCCAGCGTCACGAGGAAGGTCTTGCTCACCGATCCCAGCTCGAACAGCGTGCTGCCGTCCACCGGCTGCCCGTCCTTGCGGGCGGTCTGGCCGATGGCGAGGATTTCGTGCACGCCATTGCGGGTGATGCCGACGACAAGGCCGGGAATGTCGTTCGTCTTGGCCAGCGCGCTGAAGATGGGCGGCGCGACCTTGCCGAAATCCGGCGCGCTTTGCGCGCGGGCCGGCGCCAGCGCGGCACTGAGCGGCAGCAGGGTGGAGGCGAGCAGAGCGCGGCGGGACAATGTGATCATCGGAACCTCTCTGGCGCGGATAGCCTCGCCCTCTCACTCGAAGAGAGAGAACGCATCATCCGATCCGCTTGCGATGCAGGCGGATCGGCGCGTGCTCTAGCCCGCGAATGTGTCCGTGGCGCGGATGAGCCGGTCGAGAATGCCGGGCTCGGAATAGGCGTGGCCGGCGCCCTCGATCAGATGCAGCTCGGCATCGGTCCAGATTTTGGAGAGTTCCCACGCATAGCGCGCCGGGCAGGGCATGTCGTAGCGCCCATGCACGATCACGCCGGGAATGCCCTTCAGCCTGTGGGCGTCGTCGAGCAGCTGGCGCTCGCGCAGCCACGCCTTGTGCACGAAATAGTGGTTCTCGATGCGGGCGAAGGCGAGGGCGAAATGCCCATCGCTGAAGGCGGCGGAATAGCCGGCATCCGGCAGCAGCGTGATGGTCTCGCCTTCCCAGGTCGACCACGCCTTGGCGGCTTCCAGCTTGGCCGTCTCGTCCGTGCCGGTGAGCAAGGCGCGATAGGCCGTCACCGGGTCGGCGCGCTCTTCCTCGGTCTTCAGCACGCTGAGGAACCGCTCCCATTTGTCGGGGAACATCTCGGAGACGCCGAAGCGGTAATACCAGTCGAGCTCGGCCTGGGTGAGGGTGTAGACGCCGCGCAGGATGAGCTCGCTGACGCGCTCGGGATGGGTTTCGGCATAAGCCAGCGCCAGCGTCGAGCCCCAGGAGCCGCCGAAGACCTGCCACTTCTCGAAGCCGAAGGTCTCGCGCAGCCGCTCGATGTCGGCGACGAGATCCCAGGTCGTGTTGTGTTCCAGCTCGGCATAGGGGGTGGAGCGCCCACAGCCGCGCTGGTCGAACAGGATCACCTCATAGCGGGCGGGGTCGAACAGCGAGCGATGGGCGGGCGAAATGCCGCCGCCCGGGCCGCCATGCAGGAACACGGCGGGCTTGCCGCCCGGGGTCCCCGCGCGCTCCCAATAGATGGAATGGCCGTTGCCGACATCGAGCATGCCGGTCGCGAAAGGTTCGATCGGCGGGTAGAGGCTGCGCAGTTCGCTCATGGGGGCCGTGCTTATGCTGGGTGGCGGGGCGCCGGCGCGGGGCCGACTCACCCGCTACTCTACCCCCATGAAGCGCAGCGGCGCTGCCTCCTTGAAGTCCTTGGCGGCATCGCCGTCATAGGTGATGTCCTGGCTGGGGCCGAGCTCCAGCTTCTTCACCTTGCCGGTCGCGGGGGAAAAGTCGATCTGCTTCAGGTCGACCCAGAAGGTGTTGGGCGTCAGCGCGGATTCGAAGAAGTAAATGCGCCGCTTGTGGTCCACCGCCGAGCGCCAGCGGGTGGAGGAGACATAGGGCGCATCCACGGAGGTCAGCCCATAGGGCACGGAAACGTTGCGGATGATGCTGATGGCGGCGGCCACCGCCTTGTCCGGCTCGGGCTGCTGCGCCACCGCCCCGACATAATAGGAGGCGCGCACGAAGCGGTCGGCGGCGCGGTTGGTGCCCGGCAGCATGGCGCCGCCAATCTCCTGCCAGTAGCTTGCCAGCGCCAGTTGCTGGTCGAAACTCGGCGAGTTGGTCATCACCTGATACTGCCGGCCGTGATGGATCACCTGCCGCCCGTCGAGATACTCCACGATGGCGCTGTCGCCGGTGGGATCGGAGAGCGAGAGATGCAGCGTCGCCAGCGTCTCGCCATCCGGCAGATTGGCGGTGCGCACCACGAAGGGCTGCTTTTCCAGCGCCGCCACCGCCTCGGCGACGGTGGCGAAATTGTCGAGCATGTACTGCGCCCACAGGGCGATGGAGAGGGCGGGGGCCTTGCCGTCATAGGCGGGATAGGCCGCCTCGGTGAGCCACAGCACATTGGCCGCCAGCCCGGCCTCGTTCACGCCGTCGGCGGTGGAGATGTCGAAGCCGGAGGCGATGACGCTGCCATATTTCGAGGTCCAGGACACCGAGTTCGGCCCGGCCTCGCCGTTGCGGGTGGCGCCGCGCGGAAAGATCCAGAGATTGGTGAGGATGTCGGTCTTCCAGTCCATCGAGCGGGCGGTGACGATGTTGGACTCCGGCCCGAGATAGACCAGCCGCGTGCAGGCAAGCGCCGGTCCGGCGGCGACAAGGCCGGCGAGGGAGAGGCAGAACAGGCGGGCGAGGCGGGAGGGCATTGCGCAGCTCCTGAACGGACGGCGATGCCGCCATCAGGCCGCGCCATGCCCGCCGGTTCAAGCGGAAAATCCCTTAGGCGGGGTCCGGGTGCCTTACGAGACCCGCGCGCCGCGCAGGCTCGGCAGCAGGAAGGCGAGCAGGCCGAAGGCCGGCAGGAAGGCGCAGATCTGATAGACCGCATCGATGCCGTAGCGGTCGGCGAAGATCCCCAGCGCCGCCGCCGCCAGCCCGCCAAGGCCGAACACCAGCCCGTAGAAGAAGCCGCCGACGAGGCCGATGCGGTGCGGCATCAGGTCGATGGCGTAGACCAGTATGGCGGCGAAGGCGCTCGACATGATGAGGTTGATGAGGACGGTGAGGACAGCCGTGCCGGCGAGCCCGGCATAGGGCAGCGCCAGGGTGAAGGGCAGGGCGCCGAGAATGGAGAACCAGATGATCTTGTTGCGCCCGATACGGTCGCCCAGCATGCCGCCGAACAGCACCCCCGCCGCCGAGGAGACGAGGAACAGGAACAGCATCAGCTGCGAGGCCTGCACCGACACGCCGAAACGCTCGATCAGATAGAAGGTGTAGAAGGAGGTGAAGCTCGCGGTATAGGCAGTCTTCGAGCACAGCAGCACGATCAGGATCGCCAGCGGAAAGGCGACCTCGCGGAACGGCTTGTGCGCCACCTCCGGCTCGGCTCGGTGTCCGGCCGGACGCACCGGCACGGCCAGCGCGCGGTGGCGCGCGGTCCAGAACAGCAGCGGCATGGCGATGAGCGCGGCGGCGCAGAACCAGGCGAGGCTGGACTGGCCGTTCGGCACGATGATGAAGGCCGCGAGCAGCGGGCCGATAGCGCCGCCGGTCTGTCCGCCGACCTGGAACAGCCCCTGCGCGAAGCCGTGCCGCCCGCCCGACGCCTTGCGCGCCATGCGGGTCGCCTCGGGGTGGAAGATCGACGAGCCGATGCCGACAAAGGCCGCCGCGACCAGCAATAGCGGGTAGGTGCCGGCATGGGCGAGGCCGATGAGGCCGACAAGGGTGAACGCCATGCCCACAATCGTCGAATAGGGCATGGGGTGGCGGTCAGTATACAGGCCGATCAGCGGCTGCAGCAGCGAGGCGGAAATCTGGAAGGTGAGGGTGATGACGCCGATCTGGGCGAAGTCCAGCGCATAGGCGTCCTTGATCAGCGGGTAGATCGCCGGGATCAGCGACTGGATCATGTCGTTGAGGAAATGCGCGGCGCTGAGCGCCACCAGCACCGGCAGGGCGGTGCGGCGAAGGGAATCGACCGGCACGGAGAGGGTCATGGCACGCTGCTTCTTCGGGGCGCGCTCTACGGGGGCGCGGCCTTCTCTCTAGGACAATGCGTCGCGGCCGACAAATGCCCGCTGCGGGAAGCCGATCTGCCCCGTTTGCAGCCGGGCCGCGATGGAAAGGCGTCCCGTGCGGCGCTATAGCTTTCCCGCGCCCGCAGTCCGGCCGGGCATGGGAGCGTGCGCCAGCATGAGCGATGCCTCGACCTTCGTCCTCGATCCGCGCCTTGCGGGCGACAGCTTCCCGGTGCTCGACCTCACCCTCGCCACCGTGCGGCTGATGGACGATGCGCGTTTTCCCTGGGTGATCCTGGTGCCGCGTCGCCCCAGGCTGGCCGAGTTGATCGACCTTGACGACGCCGCCCGCGCCACGCTTTGGGGCGAGATCGACGCGGTGAGCCGGGCGCTCAAGTCCTTGACGGAATGCGACAAGCTGAACATTGCCGCGCTCGGCAATATGGTGCGCCAGCTGCACATCCATGTCATCGCCCGCTTCGAGCGGGATGCCGCCTGGCCCGGCGCGGTGTGGGGCGCGGGGGGCGAGCGCCAGAGCTATGCCGCGCCGCAGGCGATGCGGCTGGTGGGCCAGCTGCGCGAGGCGCTGGCGGCATGAGCGAGATCGTCACGACAGACCTGGCCTCCACCGACGACACCTCGCTCGGCCTGTGGCCGCATCTTGGCTATACCGGCGCGCGGCTCGACCGGGCCGGCCTGCGGCGCGGCGAGATGGAGAGCTTCCTCGCCGACCCCCGCGCCCGCGCCTGCCTGATTTCCGGCGAGAGCGTCGTCCTGCGCCGCCTGCCGGGTTTCATCGCCGGCATGGAGGAAGGGCCGGGTTCCTGCACCGCGCTGTTTCCGCTCGCTGAGGCGGTGGCGCTGGGCGGGCGGCTGGGCGAGGCGTGCCTGCTGGGGCTGGATGGCGACGTGCCGCATCTCGTGCTGCCGCTGCCCGCCGCCGCGCTCGGCGCGCTGACCGAGCGGCCGGAGGCGCGGCCCGACCTGCTGGTGATCGATCTGCGCGCCATCGCCGTGCGCGAACTCGCCAGCGTGGAGGAGACCGGCCAGCTCGCCACCGCCAAGGCGATGCTGGCCTGGCACGCGCGCCGCAGCTTCTGCTCCAATTGCGGCGGGCGGCTCGGCATGGCGGAGGCCGGCTGGCGGCGCGACTGCCCGGCCTGTGGCGCGCAGCATTTTCCGCGCACCGATCCGGTCGTCATCATGCTCACGGTGGATGGCGACGACTGCCTGCTCGGCCGCTCCGCCCGCTTCGCGCCCGGCATGTGGTCCTGCCTCGCCGGCTTCGTCGAGCCGGGCGAGACCTTCGAGGACGCGGTGCGGCGCGAAACGCTGGAGGAGGCGGGCATCGCCACCGGCGCGGTGCGCTATCTCTGCTCGCAGCCCTGGCCGTTCCCGATGTCGGTCATGACCGGCTTCCATGCCGTGGCGGCGTCACGCGAGATCGTCATCGACCCGAACGAGCTGGAGGGCGCGCGCTGGTTCTCGCGCGACGAGGCGCGGCTGCTGCTCACCCGCACCCACCCGGACGGGCTGGTGGCCCCGCCGCGCATGGCGATCGCGCACCATCTGCTGCGGGCCTTCGTGGAAGGGCGCGACCCGCCGGCGGGGTGAGGTTGAGGGGAGGCGTCCCGCCGCTCTCACACCGTCATCCCCGGGCTTGGCCCGGGGATCCATGACTTCGGCTTGTTGAACGAGGCAAGTCGTGGATGGCCGGGCCAAGCCCGGCCATGACGTTCCTACTGCTGTGCCGTTGTGACAGGCCCGGCGCCTCAGTCCCGCGTCCAGGCCTTGAAATGCTTGGAGAGCTTCAGCCCCTGCGCCTGGTAATTCGAGCCGAGGCCCTCGCCATAGAGGGTGCGCGGGCGCTCCAGCATGTTCTCATAGACCAGCCGGCCGACGATCTGCCCGTCTTCCAGAATGAACGGAACCTCGCGCGAGCGCACTTCCAGCACGGCGCGGGCGCCTCGCCCGCCGGCGGCGTCATGGCCGAAGCCGGGGTCGAAGAAGCCGGCATAATGCACGCGGAACTCGCCGACCAGCGGGTCGAACGGCACCATCTCCGCCGCATGGCTGGGGGGCACATGCACGGCTTCCTTGGAGGCGAGGATGTAGAAGGCATCGGGGTCCAGCACCAGTTCGCGCCGGCCGCGCGTGACCAGCGGCTCCCAGAAATCCTCGACCTCGCAGGCGGCGCGGCGGTCGACGTCGATCACCCCGGTATGGCGCTTGGCGCGGAAGCCGAGCAGGCCGCCAAAGCCCTCGCCGGAGAGATCGACACTGACCGCGATGCCGCCGCCGGCGACATCGGCGAGCGGGCTGTCGACCAGCCGCTCGGCGGCGTTGAGCGCGGCGATCCCCTCTTCGTCGAGCCGCGCGTCGCCGCGCCGGAAGCGGATCTGCGACAGGCGCGAGCCCTGCCGCACCAGGATCGGGAAGGTCCGCGGGCTGATTTCCAGATAGAGCTTGCCGGCGTAGCCGGCGGGCACGATGTCAAAGGCGCGCGAACGATCGGCGATGACGCGGGTGAACACGTCGAGCCGGCCGGTGGAGCTTTTCGGGTTGGCGGAAGCGGCGATGTCGGCGGGCAGCGCCAGAGCCTCCTCCAGCTCGACCAGATAGACGCAGCCCGTTTCCAGCACCTCGCCGCCGGTGAGGTCGAGCTGGTGCAGGCCGAGCCGGGTGAGGCGCTCGGCCACCGTCTCGTTCGGGCCGGGCAGGAAGCTGGCGCGGATGCGCCAGGCGACCGGGCCGAGCCGCAGATCAAGGCTGGCGGGCTGCACCTGGTCGGCATCGAAGGGGCGGGACGTGCGGATGGCGCCGCGCGCGGCCAGCGCCTCGATGGCGTGGCCGGGCAGGATGCCCGCGCCGGCCAGCCCGGATGTCGCCGTGCCCGAAACTGTCATGCCGTTCTCGGCCACGCGCGCCGCTCCGCTGATGATGGCTGTTCACTCGTGCCGTTGGCTTTACCGGACAGGCCCGTTCGCGCCAAGCCTGCTGTCGTGAACTCCGCTTGACGGCACCTCTGGCCTGGGAGTAAGCGAAAAGCACGACGTGGTCATTTGAGCCGGCCGGCTTGCCGCCACGCTAAACAAGGTTGCTAAACAGGCCGGGGCCGCGCGACACGACGCGCGAGCGACCCGGTTTAATATGAGATACCGGAGCCGCAGATGACCGAGACACCCAATCTTCCGCCCGCCAAGCTTTCCCCCGCCGACATCGCCCAGCTGCGGCCCGAGACCCGCCTCGTGCAGGGGGGCATCCTGCGTTCGCCCTTCGGCGAGACGGCGGAGGCGCTCTACCTCACCCAGGGCTATGTCTATGAGAGCGCCGAGCAGGCCGAAGCCCGCTTCAAGGGCGAGGACCCTGGCTTTATCTACACCCGCTATTCCAACCCGACGGCGGCGATGTTCGAGACCCGCCTCGCGCTGCTGGAAGGCGCGGAAGTGGCGCGCGGCACCGCGTCGGGCATGGCGGCCGTCACCGCCTCGCTGCTGTGCCAGCTGAGAAGCGGCGACCATGTGGTGGCGGCGCGGGCGCTGTTCGGCTCCTGCCGCTATGTGATCGAGGAATTGCTGCCGCGCTTCGGCATCGCCACCACGCTGGTCGACGGCACTGACCTTGCGGCCTGGAAGGCGGCGGTGCGGCCGGAAACCCGGGTGTTGTTCCTGGAGAGCCCGACCAACCCGACGCTGGAACTGGTCGACATCGCCGCCGTAGCGGAAATCTCCAAGGCGGCGGGCGCCTGCCTGATCGTCGACAATGTGTTCGCCACGCCGATGCTGCAGAGCCCGCTGGCGCTGGGCGCCGATGTGGTGGTCTATTCCGCCACCAAGCATATTGACGGCCAGGGGCGGTGCCTCGCCGGCGTGGTGCTGTGCTCGGAAAAATTCCTCAACGACCATCTCCAGACCTTCCTGCGCCAGACCGGCCCGTCGATCTCGCCGTTCAACGCCTGGGTGATGCTGAAGGGGCTGGAAACCCTGCCGCTGCGGGTCGAGCGCTCGCAGGCCAGCGCGGCGCTGCTGGCGGACCGGATGGCCGAGCTGCCCGGCATCACGCGGGTGATCTATCCCTACCGCGCCGACCACAAGCAGTATGAGCTGGCGATCCGCCAGATGCGGGGCGGCGGCACGCTGGTGACCTTCGAGGTCGAGGGCGGCAAGGCGGGCGCCTTCCGCTTCCTCAACGGGCTGAAACTGGCGCGGATCTCCAACAATCTCGGCGATGCCAAGAGCCTTGTCACCCACCCCGCCACCACGACGCACCAGCGCTTCAGCCCCGAGGCACGGGCCGAGATGGGCATTTTCGACGGCATGGTGCGGCTCTCGGTCGGGCTGGAGCATGTCGACGACCTCACCGACGACATCACCCGCGCGCTGAAGGCGGTGTGAGCTGGGGTATCGGGCGGCGGTGCACAAACGCAGGCGTGAAGCGCCGCCGCCTTGCCCTCTCCGGGCAAAAGCCTTTCAGTAGTGGGACTTGAGCGATTCGGGAGGCGCAGGGGAGCGGGCATGTATCGGGCGACGACGAAAGGCGTGCAGGTGACGGTGACGCCGCGCTTCGCACCCGAGCGCTCCGATCCCGAGCGTGGCCAGTATTTCTGGGCCTACACGGTCGAGATTCTCAATCTCGGCGTCGATACGGTGCAGCTCAAATCCCGCCACTGGATCATCACCGATGCGCTCGGCCGGGTGCAGGAAGTGCGCGGGGCCGGGGTGGTGGGCGAACAGCCGGTGCTGCCGCCCGGCGGGCATTTCGAGTACACCAGCGGCGTGCCGCTGCCGACCTCCACCGGCATCATGGAAGGCAGCTACAGCCTGGTGACGACGGCCGGCGAGAGCTTCGAGGCCGAGGTGCCGGCCTTCTCGCTCGATGTGCCGGGCGAGGCCCGCACGCTCAACTAAGCGGGTGGCGGCGCACGCATGGCGCTTCCGGCCCTGCGGCGAAGCAGCTATGGTGGCGGCAGCTTCCACGCCGTGAGCTTCCCGCCGCGCCGAACGGTCTCCTGATCCCGTGATCGACTTTCGCCCGATCGCCGCAATTCTCGGCGTCCTGCTCGCCATCCTCGGCACGATGATGATGATTCCGGCGCTGGTCGACCTCGTCGCCGGCCGCGGCGATTTCCTTGCCTATACCGCCTCCTCTGTCATCACCGTGTTCGTCGGCCTGTCGCTGTGGCTGGCCGGCCGCTCGGGCGAGGTGGAGCGGCTGTCGCTGCGCCAGGCTTTTGTGCTCACCACGTTGAGCTGGGTGCTGCTCTCCGCCTTCGCCGCGATCCCGTTCATGTGGGCGGAAACCGACCTGTCGCTGGCCGACGCCTATTTCGAGGCGATGAGCGGGCTGACCACGACCGGCGCGACGGTGATTGGCGGCCTCGACAAGCGCCCGCCCGGCCTGCTGATCTGGCGCGCCTTCCTGCACTGGTATGGCGGCATCGGCATCATCGTCATGGCGATCGCGCTGCTGCCGATGATGCAGATCGGCGGCATGCAGCTGTTCCGCGCCGAATCCTCCGACAAGTCGGAAAAGATGCTGCCGCGCGCGGCGCAGATGGCCAAGGGCATCCTCGCCTCCTATCTCTTCCTCACCTTCGCCTGCGCGCTCACCTATGCCTTTTGCGGCATGAGCGTGTTCGACGCCGTCGCCCATGCGATGGCGACCATTTCCACCGGCGGCTTTTCCACCCACGACGCTTCGATCGGCTATTTCAACAGCCCGGCGATCGAATATGCCGCCATCTTCTTCATGCTGTCGGGCTCGCTGCCCTTCGTACTGTATGTGCGCGTGCTGGCCGGCGATTTCAGCCGGCTGTTCGCCAATCCGGAGGTGCGGCTGTTCCTGTCGCTGGTGGCCCTGTTCACCATCATTTCCACCGTGCAGCAGGTGTGGGGAGGCATAAACGAGGGCGAGACGGCGCTGCGCAACGCGCTGTTCAACGTGGTGTCGATCATGTCCACCACCGGCTTCGTGGCGGACGATTTCACCAATTGGGGGCCGCCGACCGAGGCGCTGTATTTCGTCGTGCTGTTTCTGGGGGCCTGCACCGGCTCCACCGCCGGCGGCATGAAGAGCTTTCGTATCGCCATTCTCGGCTCGGCGCTGAAGCAGCATCTCAGGCGCGTCATCTATCCCAACGGGGTGTTTCCCGTGCTCTATGGCGGCAAGCCGATCGGTGACGATGTGGTCGCCTCGGTGCTGTCCTTCGCCTTTCTCTATCTCGCCACCTTCCTGCTGATCGGCATCGCCATCAACGTGCTGGGCTTCGACCTCATCACCTCGTTCTCCGCCTCGATCACCGCCCTGGCGAATGTCGGCCCCGGCCTCGGCCCGGTGGTGGGCCCGGCGCAGAACTTCGCCGGCCTGCCGGACAGCGTGATCTGGCTGCTGTCGCTCGGCATGCTGGTGGGGCGGCTGGAACTGTTCACCGTTCTCGTGCTCTTCCTGCCGAGTTTCTGGCGGCGCTAGTTTGGCGGCGCAGCATAACCCTTTATGATGAGCGCTTAATCGCGACGGGGATTCTCCATGCTGGCCGTACGTACGACGACCGAGGAACTTCTGGCCTATCTGGTCGCTTTCGACACGACGAGCCGCAATTCCAATCTCGACCTCATCGCCTTCGTGCGCGACTACCTCGCCGCCTTTGGCGTCGAGAGCGTGATCGTGCCGAGCGAGGCCGGCGACAAGGCCAGCCTGTTCGCCACCATCGGCCCGGCCGGCATGGGCGGCGTGTGCCTTTCCGGCCATTCCGACGTGGTGCCGGTGGACGGGCAGCCCTGGAGCACCGACCCCTTCACCCTGACGCCCGACGGCGACCGGGTGTATGGGCGTGGCGCCTGCGATATGAAGGGATTCCTGGCCTGCTGCCTCGCCATGGTGCCGCAGATGGTGGCGGCGCGGCTGGCGACGCCGATCCATCTTCTGGTGTCCTATGACGAGGAGATCGGCTGCACCGGCGTGGTGCCGGCGGTGCGCCGGCTGGGGGTCGACCTGCCGCTTCCGCGCGCGTGCATCGTCGGCGAGCCGACCTCGATGCGGGTGGTGGACGCGCACAAATCCGGCCTCGCCTATGTCACCACCGTGACCGGCCGGGAGGCGCATTCCTCCATGCCGCAGCTGGGCGCCAACGCCATCTTCGCCGCCGCCGCGCTGATCGGCGAACTCGACC
This sequence comes from Ancylobacter sp. FA202, assembly GCF_000380205.1. Classification (NCBI taxonomy): domain Bacteria; kingdom Pseudomonadati; phylum Pseudomonadota; class Alphaproteobacteria; order Hyphomicrobiales; family Xanthobacteraceae; genus Ancylobacter; species Ancylobacter sp. FA202. The sequence continues at coordinate 2,507,027 of NZ_KB904818.1, forward strand.
GCATCCGCGCCGAGCTGATCGAGGCCGGCGACCCCTCCGGCCGCTTCGACCCGCCAAGCTCCACCGTGCAGGTGACAGTGGTGAATGGCGGCACCGCCGGCAACATCGTGCCGCGCCAATGCGCCATCCGCTGGAATGTGCGCGGCCTGCCGGGCTTCGACGAGGAGGCGCTGCTGGAGCGCTTCGAGCGCTTCGGCCGCGAAAAGGTTCTGCCCGGCCTGCTGGAGACCGCGCCGGACGCGGCGATCACCACCGATTTCATCTACAAGGTGCCGCCGCTGGCGCCGCAGACCGGCTCGGAGGCGGAGCTGCTGGCGCTGCGCCTCGCCGGCCAGAACCGCACCTATACGGTCGCCTATGGCACCGAGGGCGGGCATTTCCAGGCGCAGGGCATCCCCACCATCATCTGCGGGCCGGGCTCGATCGACCAGGCGCACAAGCCGGACGAATATATCGAGGTCAGCCAGCTGCGCGCCTGCGAGCGGTTCCTCGCCGGGCTCATCGCGGAGTGCGTGGGGTAGGGGACGGCACTCGCCGGCACGCAGGGCCGCATCTGACGGTCAAGCCGTGGATCCCCGGGCCGGGCCCGGGGATGACGTTGTGCGGGAGGGGCCGGGCGCTTCAGCCCTGCGCGGCGGCGTCGCTGTCGGGGGAGGCATCGTCAGCGACGTCGACGATCTCCTCGGCCTTGAAGTCGTAGGTGCGGCCGCAGAACTCGCAGGTGACGGCGATCTTGTCGTTTTCGACCAGGCTGGTGCGCTCTTCCGGCGTGAAGCTGGCGAGCACGTTCATCACCCGGTCGCGCGAGCAGGAGCATTTGGCGACCACGTTCTCGGTCTCGAACACCCGCACGCCGCGCTCGTGAAACAGCCGGAACAGCAGCCGCTCGCTGGAAAGATCGGCATCGACCAGCTCGACATCCTCCACCGTGCCGACCAGCGACAGCGCCTCGACCCAGGCATCGTCCTCCTCCGTCTCGGGAAGATCGGTGCCTTCCGGGGCATCGCCGGGATGCAGGTCGACCGGGCGCACCCGCCCACCCTCGGTGGGCAGGAACTGCACCATCAGCCCGCCGGCGCGCCAGGAGGACGGCGCCCCGCCCGGGCGCATCTCCTCCGCCACGGCGAGGCGCACGCGGGTGGGGATCTGCTCCGACTGGGTGAAATACTGGTGCGCGGCCGCTTCCAGCCCGCCGCCTTCCAGCGCGACGACACCCTGGTAGCGGTTGACGCTCAGCCCCTGGTCGATGGTCATGGCGAGATGGCCATGGCCGAGCAGCGCGCCGCTGTCGAAGCCGGCGCCGGCGGGCAGGCCCGCCTGCATCGCCTGCAGCCGCTCCAGATCGAAGCGGGCATAGGCGCGCACATCCTGCGGGGCGGTGAAATCCACCACCAGCAGGTCGACCGGCCCGTCGGTGCGGGTCTGCAGGATGAAGCGGCCCTGGATCTTCAGCGTCGAGCCGAGCAGCACGGTAAGCGCCACCGCCTCGCCGAGCAGGCGCTTGACGGCGGCGGGATAGTCATGATGGGCGAGCACGGCGTCGAGGCTGCTGCCCAGACGCACGACGCGCCCGCGCACATCGAGCCCGTCGATGTGGAACGGGGTGACGCGGTCATCGACCGCGCGCGGATCGGGCCCACGGGGGGCGGGGGAGGGGGAAGCGGAATGTGTTGTCATGTCGCCCGCCCATATAGGAGCGCGAGGGGAACTCTGCGAGGGGCCGCGCCGCAGGACGCGCGGCGCGCCCCGCGCCGGCCGGCGGGCGGGGCGGGCACCGTGTGCCGGCTCAGACGGCGGTGCCTTCCAGGCACCAGGCGAGAATGCCCTTCTGCGCGTGCAGCCGGTTCTCCGCCTCGTCGAACACCACCGATTGCGGGCCGTCCATCACCTCGTCGGTGACTTCCTCGCCGCGATGGGCCGGCAGGCAGTGCATGAACAGCGCGTCCGGCGCCGCACGCCGCATCAGCGCGCCATTGACCTGATAGGGCTTGAGCAGATTGTGCCGGCGCTCGGCCTCGGCATCGCCCATCGACACCCAGGTGTCGGTGACGACGCAATCCGCGCCCTCCACCGCCGCCTCGGCGGCGTGGCCGAAGCTCACCCTGGCGCCGGTCTCGCGCACCCAGTTCACCAGCGCTGGGCGCGGAGAAAGCTCCGGCGGGGTGGCGACGTTCAGCGCGAAGTCAAAGCGCTGCGCGGCCTGCACCCAGGACACCAGCACATTATTGGCGTCGCCGGTCCAGGCGACGGTGCGACCCGTGATCGGGCCGCGATGCTCCTCGAAGGTCAGCACGTCAGCCATCACCTGGCAGGGATGGGAGTCGCGCGTCAGCCCGTTGATGACGGGCACGGTGGCGTGCTCGGCGAGTTCCGCCAGCGCGGCATGGTCGAGAATGCGGATCATGATCGCGTCGACATAGCGCGAGAGCACGCGGGCGGTGTCGGCGATGGTCTCGCCGCGCCCGAGCTGCATTTCCGCGCCGGTCAGCATGAGGGTCTCGCCGCCGAGCTGGCGCATGGCGAGGTCGAAGGAAATGCGGGTGCGGGTGGAGGGCTGGTCGAACACCATCGCCAGAACTTTGCCGGCGAAGGGCTTCTCCAGCGCCACTTCGCGCTTGCGGCTCTTGAGATCCTTCGACAGTTCCATCACCGCGCGCAGGTCCCCGGCCGGCAACTGGTCGAGGTCGAGGAAATGCTTCACGGCGCCCGGGTTCATCGCGTTCATGCGGCCGCTCCCTTTGCGGTATCGGCCGTCAGGCCCTGCTCGATCCGCGCGCAGGCGGCGTCGAGCTTCTGGAAGGCGGCGTCGATCTCGGCGTCGCCGATGGTCAGCGGCGGCAGCAGGCGCACGACATTGTCGGCTGCCGAGGGGGCGAGCATGCCCTCGGCGCGCATCGCGGCGATGAGGTCGGTGTTCGGCACCACGGTGCGCAGGCCGAGCAGCAGCCCCTCGCCGCGCACTTCCGCGATCACCAAGGGATGGCGGTCCTTCAGCTCGGCCAGGCGCTGGCGCAGCCTTGTGGAGGTGGCGAGCACGCGCTCGAAGAAGCCGTCTTCCAGAACCACGTCGAGCACGGCATTGGCGACGCTCATGGCCAGCGGGTTGCCGCCATAGGTCGAGCCATGCGTGCCCGCCGTCATGCCCTTGGCCGCCTCCTGCGTGGCGAGGCAGGCGCCGACCGGGAAGCCGCCGCCAATGCCCTTGGCCACCGCCATGATATCGGGCGTGATGCCGGCCCATTCATGGGCGAAGAACTTGCCGGTGCGCCCGACGCCGCACTGCACCTCGTCGAGGAGGAGCAGCATTCCGTGTTCGTCGCACAGCGCGCGCAATTCGCGCAGGAAGCTCCAGGAAACGGCGCGCACGCCGCCCTCGCCCTGCACCGGCTCGATGAGGATGGCGCCGGTCTCGGGGGTGATGGCCGCCTTCACCGCGTCGAGATCGCCGAACGGCACCTGGTCGAAGCCGGGCATGGCCGGGCCGAAGCCCTCCAGATATTTCGGGTTGCCGCCGGCGGCGATGGTGGCGAGCGTGCGGCCGTGGAAGGCACCCTCGAAGGTGATGATGCGGGCGCGCTCGGGCCGGCCGTTTGCGGAGTGGTACTTGCGCGCCATCTTGATGGCGCATTCCAGCGCCTCCGCCCCGGAATTGGTGAAGAACATCGTGTCGGCGAAGGTCGCCGCGACAAGGCGCGCGGCCAGGCGCTCGCCGCCTTCGATGCGGAACAGATTGGACAGGTGCCAGAGCTTGCCGGCCTGCTCGGTCAGCGCCGCCACGAGATGGGGATGAGCATGGCCGAGCACGTTCACCGCGATGCCGGCGGTGAAGTCGAGATAGCGCTCGCCGTCCTTGGTGAACAGCCAGGCGCCTTCGCCCCGCTCGAAGACGAGGTCGACACGGTTATAGGTCGGCAGGATGGGGGTGATCACCGCGCCCCTCCCTCTCTCAAGCTTGCGGCGCCCCCGAAGGGTGTGCGCCTGCCCCAAAACGAAACGTGCCGCCCTTGCGGGGGCGGCACCCGATGGCGGCAATTCTATCGATTGGGGGCGTGTGGTCAATATTGGGCCAGCCCGGCGGACGTGAATTGCCGTCGGGCCTCGCGGGCGGCGGGTGCTATTCCTGCTCGGCCTCGAAGATCCACAATTCCAGCGTCGGCTGCGGGCGGCCCGCATGGTCGGTCATGCCGAGAAAGGCGGGGGTCCGGCGCTTCTGCCCGACGCTGAGCGCGGCGACCAGCGGCCGCGCGGCGGTGACGATCGATTTGAGGTCGGCGGCACGGGCGGCTTCCGCTCCGGCGAGGCGCTCCAGCACGTCGAGGAAGTCCTGCGCCGGTTCCGCCTCGGCGCGGTCCGCCGCGCGGCCGGCCGCGTTCTTCGCCGCCTGCCGGAGTGCCGCTTCCACCGGCGGCCAGAGCTTCTCCTGTTCCGGGGTGAGGCGCAGAACGGTCTTGAGGGCGATCAGCCGGGCGTCGAGCGCCGCCTGCGCGTCTTCCTCCGTGTAGAGGTCGACCAGCGGCTGGGCGGCTTCGGTCGAGAGCGGCGGGGGCTCGGGGGCGGGGCTCTGCGCCTGCGCGGCGGTGGCGAGGGCGAGCCCGGCGGCGAGCGTCGCCAGAGAGAAGGGGTGGGCCATGGTCAATCTCCGTCAGCGCGTGCGATCAGGGCTTCCAGCCGCCACCGGGCAGCGGCCCGTGATAGGGCGTGTCGCGGCAATGGCCCCAGGGCCCGCGCCAGAAGCCGGGCGGGCAGCCATTGCCGTAATAGACCGGCGCGCCGGGCGGGCCGGCATAGCCCCCGCCAGGCAGCGGGCCGGTATAGGGCGTATCGCGGCAGCCGCCCCACGGCCCGCGCCAGGCACCAGGGCCGCAGCCTTGGGCGACGGGAATGGCGCGCGTGCCGGCAGCAGCCTCCGCCACGCGCGGGGCGTGGCATAGGGCGAGGCGGGCCCGGCCGCGGCGGGCAGCGACAGGGCGCCAACAAGGGTGAGGCAGGAAAGGGCGCCGGCAAGCGGCCTCTGGGCAAGCGGCCTTTGGGCACGCGGCCTTTGGGCACGCGGTTTCTCGGCACGCGGTTTCATCGACATCTCCACTGAGAGCGGGACACGCCCCCCGCCCCCCTCGCCAACGCAAAAGGGGACGGTCGCGCCTATCGTCCAAACCGGTGGGAAACCCGTTGAGTTCCCAGGCTCACGCATGGCTGGTGCGCGCTGGAATGATAGACGTTGCCCCGGCGCCCGCGACCAGGGCGCTGCCAAGTGCTTGATGCGACTCCGCTTCGCTTGTGAGTGTTGCAGCGCGGACTCTAGCTGGGGAAAACGATCGTTTCGGTCCTGAACCTACTCGCCCCGAGTCCGCGCATATTGTAGCCTCCCCCCAGTGAGATACGACATCTCGTGCGGCGGCAATTCCCTGGTGGCGTTTGCGGGCGTTGGCTTCGGCAAGTTGACTTGCCGAAGGGGTGAGGGATTCCGCCTCCCGGTCGGCACGAAGGAGGCCATGCAATGAACTGGACGGACGAGCGCGTCGAGCTGCTCAAGAAACTCTGGTCGGAAGGACTCTCGGCGAGCCAGATCGCGGCGGAACTCGGCGGCGTGACCCGTAACGCGGTCATCGGCAAGGTGCATCGGCTTGGCCTTTCCGGCCGCGCCAAGGCTGCCGCCTCGCCGGCGCCCCGCCCGCGCAAGCCGCGTCCCACTGCCACCACCCAGGTCATGCGGCCGATGGTGCAGGGCAACACGGCGCTGGCGCCTGTTGTCGAGACGGTGGCTCAGCCCGAGCCCGAGGTCGCAGCCGACCCGGTCGCCAAGGTGATCCCGATGGGCGGGGGATGCACCATTCTCGACCTGACCGAATTCACCTGCCGCTGGCCGGTGGGCGACCCCGGCAAGGGCGACTTCCATTATTGCGGCAGCCGCTCCAAGACCGGCCTGCCCTATTGCGCCTATCACGCCCGCATCGCCTACCAGCCGGTGCAGGACCGCAACCGGCGCCGCCTCGCGCGTTGACGCGCGCCCGCATCGCCTGACGGGCGGGTGCAGGAGGAGGCTGGCGCCTGCGTGCCAGCCGGTGCCATAATTGGGACCAACTTTCCCGGCCCGGTCGTTTCATGCTCTTCCGCGCCCTCACCTCCGCCCGACGCAAGACCCCTGCCGCGCCTGAGCCCGGCCATTTCACGCTGCGGCTGACGGCCGAGGAGGTCGTCGTCCAGCTCCGCCGCAACCCGCGCGCCCGGCGCTACACGCTGCGGGTCCGGGCGGCGACGCGCGACGTGATGCTGACCCTTCCCGCCCGCGGCACGCTGCCGGAGGCGCTGGACTTTGCCCGCCGCCATGCCGGCTGGGTGGAGGTGCGCCTCGCCCGCCTGCCGCAGGCCGTGCTCTTCGCCCCCGGCGCGGTGCTGCCGCTGCGCGGCACCCCGCACCGCATCGTTCATCGGCCCGCCGCGCGCGGCACGGTGTGGACCGGCAGCGAGAACGGCGAGGCCGTGCTCTTTGTCGCCGGCGATGGCGCGCATGTGGCGCGACGGGTGGGCGATTTCCTCAAGCGCGAGGCGCGGCGCGACCTGGTCGAGGCGGCCCAGCGCCATGCTCGCGCGCTGGGCGTCAGCCTCGCCCGCGTCACCCTGCGCGACACGGCGAGCCGCTGGGGCTCCTGCTCCAGTGCCGGTGCGCTTTCCTTCTCGTGGCGGCTCATCCTCGCCCCGCCCTCGGTGCTGGATTATCTCGCCGCCCATGAGGTGGCGCACCGCCGCGAGATGAACCACGGGCCGCGCTTCTGGGCGACGGTGGACGCGCTGTTTCCCGAACGCCACGCCGCCGAGGCCTGGCTCAAGAAGCACGGCGCCGGCCTGCACCGCTACGGGGTGGAGTAACCGATCATCCGGCAGGGGGCGTGGCCTGTGGCGCGTCTCAGCCACTGCCGAACAGTTTGTCGAGCAGCCAATTGTCGAGGCTCGGGCGCGGGGCGGCCGGGGCGCGTTGCGGGCCGCCGGTGACCACCGGCTCCTCCGGCACGTCGCCGGGCGGGAGCTGGCCGGGCGGCAGCTGGCCGCCGGCCACGGGGGCGGCAATCTCTGTGCCGGGCAGGGCGATGATTGGCTGGTCCTTGTGCGCCACCTTCATCACCTGGCTCCAGATATCCACCGGCAGGCCGGAGCCACCGGCTTTCTTCGTCGGCGAGGAATCGTCATTGCCCAGCCAGACGCTGGTGACGAAGCGGCCGGTATAGCCGACGAACCAGGCGTCGCGGTAATCCTGGCTGGTGCCGGTCTTGCCGGCGGCCGGCCAGCCCGGCAAATCGGCGCGGCGGGCGGTGCCGATGGTGAGCACGTCCTGCAGCATGCGGTTCATCATCGCCACATGCGGCGGCGCCATCACCATTCCGCGCCCCGCTTCGGCATAGGCGTAGAGCAGGGTCCCGCTCTTGTCGCGCACCCGCTCGATGATGTGCGGGGTGACGCCGACGCCGCCATTGGCGAAGGGCGCATAGGCGCTCGCCATCTCCAGCACCGAGACTTCCGAGGTGCCGAGCGCGATCGAGGCGTTGGGTTCCAGTTTGGAGTTGATGCCGAGGCGATGGGCCGTCTTCACTACCTCGTCCGGCCCCACTTCCAGCGCCAGCCGCACCGAGACGGTGTTGAGCGAGAGCGCCAGCGCGGTCTTGAGGTCCACCGCGCCGCGATATTCCTTGGAGAAATTCTCCGGCTTCCAGCCCTTGAGCTGGATCGGCGCGTCGGCGCGCACGGTCTCTGGCGTCAGGCCGCGCTCCATGGCGGTGAGATAGACGAAGGGCTTGAACGAGGAACCGGGCTGCCGCCGCGCGGTGACGGCGCGGTTGTACTGGCTCTCCTCATAGGAGCGGCCGCCGACCAGCGCCCGCACCCCGCCTCCGGTGTCCATCACCACAAGCGCGCCCTGCTCGACGCCGAGCTTTTTGCCGGACTTCGCCAGCGCGTCCTTCAGCGCCTTGTCGGCGGCGCTCTGCAGGGCGGGGTCGAGCGTGGTCTGCACGATCAGGTCCTGCGTCACCGGGCCGACCAGCGTCTTCACCTGCTCCAGCACCCAGTCGGCGACATAGCCATAGGAATCCGGCCCCTGCGCCTTGGCGACGGTGGCGGGGCGGGCCAGCGCCGTCTGGCGCATCTCCGGGGTGATGAAGCCGGCCTCCTGCATCGCGCCCAGCACCACTTCCGCCCGGGCCTGCGCGCCCTCCAGATTGCGGGTGGGGGCGAGCGCCGAGGGCGATTTGACCAACCCGGCGAGCATGGCGGCCTGCGAGAGCGTGACCTGGCGCGCCGACACGCCGAAATAGCGCTGCGCGGCGGCTTCCACCCCATAGGCGCCAGCGCCGAAATAGACGCGGTTCATATAGAGTTCGAGGATCTCGTTCTTGGAATATTTGGCCTCCAGCCACAGCGAGAGGATCAGCTCCTGCACTTTGCGCGACAGGGTGCGCTCCTGGTTGAGGAACAGGTTCTTGGCCAGCTGCTGGGTCAGGGTCGAGCCACCCTCGCGCACCCGGCCCTGGGTGATATTGACCACCACCGCACGGGCGAGGCCCAGCGGATCGAGGCCGAAATGCGAGTAGAAGCGCCGGTCCTCGATGGCGACAAAAGCCTGCGGCAGATAGGGCGGCAGCGCCCGCAGCGGCACATTGGTGCCGCCCATCTCGCCGCGCGTGGCGATCGCCTGCCCGTCCGCGCCCTGGATGATGACGGTGGGCGGGCGGTCGGGAATGGCCAGATTCTGGATCGGCGGCAGCTGGCTCGCCTCGTAGAAGATGAGCCCGGCGAGCCCGATCACCCCCCACAGGCCGAGCACGACGCCCCAATAGACCAGCCGGCCGAACAGGCCGCGCCTTTGCGTGCGGCGGCGCCCGCCGCCACGCCCGGTGTCGCGGTTGCGTCGGTCATCGCGGTCCCGGTCGCGGCTGCGGCTGTTGCGGGCCATGCGCGGCTCGTCCTCGTAATCGGCCTCTTCCGCGTCGGACCAGTCGTCGTGCCGGCTGCGGCGGCTGGACTGAGCCGGCGGACGGGGCTTGGCGAGCGGCTTGGCGGTCGGCTTGGGGACGGCCTTGCGCGGGGCGCGCTCGCGCTCCAGCGGGGCGGTCGGGAGGGTCGGGCGGTCGTCGGCATTCAGGCGCAGGTCGCCGTCGAAGCCGGGCGTGCCCAGCACCGGCTCGCGTCTCTCCCTGTCGCCGCGTCGTCCGAACATGAACCTCCGCCCCCGAGGGCACCTGATTGAGCCGGTAAACGAACTCTAAATCAGGGCTTTTAAGCGGGGGTTAAGGGGAGAGAGTGAGGCGGGGGATGGTCCTTTATCCCGCGGCAACACTCGGTCCTTCGAGGTGGCTGGGCCGTTTTTTTGAAGAGCCACCCATCGACCTCCACGCCCAAAAAACAGAAACTCGGATGCACGGGTCACCAAGCGCAGGCCTCGCGACGCCCCCGCCCCCGGACGGCGCCTGCCCATTGGTAATCGAAATTAATCCTTATTTCACATTTATTTCGTGGATATAATTTCGGCAACGCAATTTGTGATCCCGCCGACCATTTTCGCAACACTCTCGAAAGCCAATATGTGGCATCATGCAACTCGACATTTGCGAATCTCGCCCGTCCGAATTGAGATTCTGAAAATGACGCAGGGAATTAGAATGACACATGAACTGACCCAACTTTTAGAAGCGGCCAAGCGGATGCATGTTTCTGAGGAGCATCGCGAGGAGCAGCGCCGCAGCTTCGCGTATGGGAACACCGCGTTTGAGAATGCTGACATCACTCGTGAAATGGTTAACCAGCAGGCAGACAAGCTCGCGAAAGAACAATCTGGTGAGCGATGAAACAGGCCAGCGGCATAGCATCGCCGCTGGCGCCAGAATTCTCAGCGATCCAATTGAAATTGCTAAGGCTGAGGCCAGAAACGGGCTAAAGCAATACGACTTCGCACTTCGTTTGATCGCGCAGGCGCTCGAAACAGACAAAAGCTTTCGGCTTCGTCCGTCGATGATCCAAGCCTTGCAGAGAGAGGCTCTCGCTGACATCAGCGAATATGCGGGTAATTATCGTCCGGGGTCTGTGGACATCAGTAATAGCCAACACAACCCGCCAGCAGCCCACGAGGTGAGTGCGTTGGTGGAGGACATGTGTGAATTTGTTAATGATCATTGGGATGAAGCCACCGCCATTCATCTCGCGTCGTATTTGATGTGGCGATTGAACTGGATACACCCTTTTTCCGATGGAAATGGGCGGACATCACGGATGGTGTCCTATGTCATCCTTTGTATAAAGACAGGTAATATTCTTCCGGGGCTGCCGACGATTCCTGACCAAATTGTTGGCGAGAAGCGCCCTTACTTTAGGGCTCTCGACGACGCCGACGCAGCGTGGGCGCAGGGCCGCCTAGATTTGACGACCATGGAGGCGCTTCTTTCAGCCCTTCTTGCACGACAGCTCACCGATGCATACAAAACGGCAGGGGGGCTCATGCCTCCTGAAGCGACAAGCTAAAAGCGCGTTCGCCGTCCAAAATCGCGGCAATTGAACCGCCCCGCGTTTTCTAGACGCCCTCGGCTTTGGCTTTGTGCTGCCGTTCGAACTCGATTGGGGACAGCATCCCATTGCGTGCGTGCTTGCGGGTGGGGTTGTAGAACATCTCGATGTAATCGAACACGTCCCCGCGTGCCTCGTCGCGCGTGCGGTAGACCTTGCGGCGGATACGCTCGCGCTTGAGCAGGTTGAAGAAGCTCTCGGCCACGGCGTTGTCATGGCAGTTGCCGCGCCGGCTCATGGATGGCTCCAGGTCGTGGTGCTTCAGGAACGACGCCCATTCCATGCTGGTGAACTGGCTCCCCTGGTCCGAATGCACCAGCACACGGCCCTTCGGCTTGCGTCGCCAGACGGCGGCCAGCAGCGCCTGAAGCACGACGTTGGTCGTCTGCCGGGCCTGCATGGACCAGCCGACGACGCGGCGGGAGAAGAGGTCGATCACGACCGCCAGATAGGCGAAGCCTTCGTGGGTGCGGATGTAGGTGATGTCGGTCACCCAGGCCTTGTCCGGCGCCTCCGCGTCAAACCGGCGATCGAGCGTGTTGTCGACCGCCAGGGATGGCTTGCCTCCATAGTGGCCGGGGCGGCGCTTGTAGCCGATCTGCGCTCGGATGCCGGCAAGCCGCGTCAGCCGCGCAACTCGGTTGGGACAGCAGCTCTCGCCCATGTCCGCCAAGTCATCGTGGAGCTTTCGGTAGCCATAGACCTTGCCGCTCTCGCTCCATGCCGCGCGGATCAGCTCGGTCTGTCGGTGGTCTTCCTGCGCGCGCTTGCTCAGCGGATCCTTCAGCCAGGCGTAGAAGCCACTGGGCTGGACACGCAGGCACCGACACATGGCACGGATCGAAAACAGCAGGCGATGCTCAGCGATGAACGCGTACTTCACTTTGCATCCTTGGCGAAGTACGCGGCTGCTTTTTTTAGGATGTCGCGCTCCTCCGTAACGCGTTGCAACTCGCGCTTCAGCCGGCGGACCTCCGCAGCCTGATCGTCATCGCGGGCCACGGCGGCAGGCTTGCCGTACCGTTTCCTCCACTCGTAGAGCGAGTACTTGCTGATCCCCAGTCGCGCCGCCACCTCCGCAACCGGATAGCCCCGCTCGGTGATCTGAAGGACCGCGTCGCGCTTGAAGTCCTCGGTGAAGTTCGCCTTGCCCATTGGGGCCTCCTTGCCTCAAAATTTAGGGAAGAAGGCGTCCAGGAATCTAGGGGCGGTTCAAATCAAGCAATTTTGATCTTTGGAGTGCGCTGCTCCGACTTTATGAATAGTGGGCCCGCTATGAGCTTTTTTGCCTCCTTCAGAGCGTCTGATATCTGGGCAAGGGGTGGCGCGCTGCTCGGATGGGCTTGAAGAGCTATGATGCCGGAAAGCATTCGGTAGCTACATGTGCGAAGCTCGAATACGAGGTTCGCATGATCTCCATCAGGTAATGGACGAAACGCCATCTGCTGAAGTATTTCAGCATTGGCCTGAAATATCAATGACGGTGCCTTAAGTGACTCAGACCTATGGTTTCCTAAGTCGTGTATGTCGTAAAGATATTTGGCGCTATCTGAAAAAACGTCACAAGCAATTCTGAATGTAAGATGTCTTTCTCTGTTGTCCGCGAAGCTCGCCTTTATCATTCCAAAAACGGCATAGCCAGTGGCCCCCATAATGGTTATAGCTGCGGCTATTGCCTGTACCCAAGCTGCATTGCTGTCCGACATAAAATCCTCGCGTGTAATAGTTGTCAGGATTGATGGCCAAATCAGCAAGAAAGTGGCGAGCATAACTATGAGCAAAACTCCTGAAAGGCAGTTGATGATACGCACGAGTCGGCTCCATTAGCCAATGGACGATTTTAGACTGCAGCTCGGTCTACAAGCGCCTCACGCCGCATTGGCCTCGTCATCGGCGTCGAGCACCTGGAGCAAAGCGCGGCGGATGGCGGAGTGGCGGGCGGCGCCCATGATCTTCGCCCCCATGAGGTCGGTGACGTAGAACACGTCCACCGCCCGCTCGCCGAAGGTGGCGATATGGGCCGAGGCGATGTTGAGGTTGAGCCGCGAGAGCGTCTGGGTGAGCCCGTAGAGCAGGCCGGGCCGGTCGAGCCCGGAGACCTCGATCACGGTGTGGCGGTTCGACCAGGAATTGTTGAGCGTGACCTCGGGTTCCACGGTGAAGGCGCGCGGGCGCTTCGGGATGCGGCGGGCTACCACCTCGGGGAGCTTGATCTCGCCGGCCAGCGCCTTCTCGATCGCGCCGGCGATGCGGTCGGCGCGGCGCACCTCGTCCTCGTCCTGCTCGAAGGCGCGGGTCAGCGAGATGGTGTCGAGCGCCCGCCCGTCGGTGGTGGTGCTGATCTGGGCGTCCACAATGTGCGCCCCGGCGCTGGCGCAGGCGCCGGCGATCACCGCCAGCAGCTTGGGATGGTCGGGCGCGAACACGGTCAGCTCGGTGATGCCGCGCTTGGGGTCGGTCTTGGCGCGGGTGGCCAGCGCCTTGCCCCGCTCCTCGGTCTCGCGGATGAAGCGCGCATGCTCCATCTGGTGCGTGCGGTCGGTCTGCAGCCAGTAGGTGGGGTAGTGGCGGCCCATATAGGCGTCGAGCGCGGCGGCATCCCACTCGGTGAGGGCGGTGCGCAGCTCGGCCTGGGCGCGGGCGACGCGCAGATTGCGGTTGCTCTCCGAGAAGCCGCCGGTGATGACCGGCTCGGTCTCGTGATAGAGCGTGCGCAGCAGCTGCGACTTCCAGTTGTTCCACACCCCGGGCCCGACGGCGCGGATGTCGGCGGTGGTGAGGATGAGCAGCAGCTTCATCCGTTCCAGATTCTGCACCACGGCGGCGAAATTCTCGATCGTCTTGCGGTCGGAGAGGTCGCGCGACTGGGCGATGGTCGACATGGTGAGGTGCTGTTCGATCAGCCAGGCCACCGTGTCGGTGTCGACCGGGCTGAGGCCGAAGCGCGGGCACAGGCGGCGGGCGACACGGGCGCCGGCGATGGAATGGTCCTCCGGCCGGCCCTTGGCGATATCGTGCAGCAGCACCGCGATATAGAGCAGCTGGCGGTTCTTGATCGTCGGCATCAGCTCGTTGGCGAGGCCGTAATCGGGCCGGTCGCCGCGCTCGATGTGCGAGAGCGCGCCGATGGAGCGGATGAGATGCTCGTCCACCGTGTAGGAATGATACATGTTGAACTGCATCATCGCGACGATGCGGCCGAATTCCGGGATGAAGCGGCCGAGCACGCCGGTTTCGTTCATCCGCCGCAGCACGATCTCCGGCGTCTCTTTCGAGCACAGGATCTCGACGAACAGCCGGTTGGCCTCCGGGCTCTCGCGCAGCGTGTGGTCGATCAGCTTGAGCGAGCGCGTGGCGAGGCGCATCGCGTCGGGGTGGAAGTTCAGCCCGTGCTTGCCGGCGAGATGGAAGATGCGGATCAGATTGAGCGGATCGCGGCCGAAGGCGCTGGCATCGGCGACATTGATCCGGTCATTGTCGACGATGAAATCGGCGCTTTCCTTCAGCGTGCGCCTTCCCGAGCGGCGCAGCCGGGCGATCATCCGGTCGAGACGCGGCACCGGCTTGTCGTGGCGCTCCTCCAGCGCGGCGGAGACGATGGCGGTGAGATCGCCGACATCCTTCGCCACCAGGAAATAGTGCTTCATGAAACGCTCGACATCCTTCAGCCCGGGATGGGCGAGGTAGCCGAGGCGCTCGGCCATTTCGCGCTGCAGGTCGAAGGACAGGCGCTCTTCCGCCTTGCCGGTGAGAAAATGCAGGTGGCAGCGCACCGACCAGAGAAAATTCTCGCAGCGGCGGAAAATCTTGGCTTCCTCAGGCGTGAACACGCCCTTGGCCACCAATTCGCGCGTCTCATGCACGCGGTAGACATATTTGGCGATCCAGAACAGCGTGTGCAGGTCGCGCAGGCCGCCCTTGCCGTCCTTCACATTGGGCTCGACCACATAGCGTGACTGGCCGGCGCGCTTCAGCCGTTCCTCGCGCTCGTTCAGCTTGGCGGCGACGAATTCGACCGCCGTGCCCTGCACCACGTCCCTGTCGAAGCGCTCGACCAGCTCGTCGAACAGCTTGCGCTCGCCGATCAGCAGCCGCGCCTCCAGCAGCGAGGTGCGGATGGTCATGTCGCCGCGCGCCTGGCGGATGCACTCATCGACCGAGCGGGTTGCATGGCCGACCTTGAGCCCCATGTCCCAGAGAACATAGAGGATGGCCTCGGCGACGCTCTCGCCCCAGGCGGTCTGCTTGTAGGGCAGCAGGAACAGGATGTCGGTGTCGGAGCCCGGCGCCATCAGCCCGCGGCCATAGCCGCCGACGGCGACGATCGCCATGCGCTCGGAGGTGGAGGGGTTGTCGGAGGGGTAGAGCGTCTTCACCGCCAGCTCGTGCACCAGCGTGATGATCTCGTCCTGCAGCCGCGACAGCCGCTCGGCGCAGCGCCGGCCGGAACCTTCCACCATCAGCCAGCGCTCGGCCACCTGGTGGCCGTGCTGATAGGCGGCCTTGAGCCGCCGCGCCAATTGCGTGCGCAATTCGATCTCGCGGCCGGGTTGTCCCCGCTCCAGCACCTCGCGCGCCAGCATGCCGAGCTCGACGCGCATCGCGTCGATGTCGAACAGGTCCTTGAAGGGATGGTCGGGGCGGCGGCGGGGTTCGGTCATGGCGGGGTCCGGCTGGTCGGATATCCGCTTTACCCGATCCGGCGGGCGCCGTCATCGTGCGCTGCCATAGGCACAAACAAGACATGCCCGGCGCGAGGGCCGGGCATGTCCATCCTGACGGCACGGCTGGCGCCGGCGGTCGCTAGGCGAGGGCCGCGCGCGGCGGCCGAACCGTTAGGGGCGGGATCAGTTGGTGGTGGTGCCGGTGGTCCCGGTGGCGGTGCCGGTGGTGCCGGTGTTCGCGTCGGAACGCGCCTGCTCCAGGCTCTTGAACTCCGGCGCCGCGTTCAGCTCTTCCTTGGTCAGCGTGACGACCACCTTCTCACCGTCATCGGTCGGGGTGGCGGTCAGCGAGTCGAAGGACACAGCCACCGGCTTGGCGCCGAGGCCAAGGAAGCCGCCGACATCGATCACCACGGCGACGATGCTGCCATCGCGCTCGACGAGCACGTCGCTGATTGAGCCGAGCTTCTCATCGCTGGACGTGACCACTTCAGTGCCGGTCAGGTCCGAACCGAGCCACTGGCCCGAGCTCTGGGCGCTGACGAATTTCGGGGTGGCCGGGGTCGCCATCGCCGAGCTGGCCGGAGCGGCGCTGTCGGTCGAACCGGCGGTGCCGGGGGTCGGGGTGGTCGCCGGCATTTCGGCGGCGGGGGCCTGCGGGTTGCCGGCATCCGGCTGAACCGGGCTGGCGGCCGGCGGCGTGGTGGTCTGCGGAGCGGGGCTCTGGGCGAAGGCGACCGCCGGGGCGAGCGCCAGGGCAGCGGCGGCGGTGAGTGTCGCAAGCTTGCTGGTCATCGTCTTCTCCGTCGTTTTTCAAGATTTCGTAAATCAGGTCGAACGTTCAACCGTCTGCAGAAAAAACGAAATAGAGTGGAAGAAGTTCCGATGATTTTTCGATTTGCGGCGAGAGGTATATATTTAGTAGATGTCAGCCGCGACCGATCATCGAGGCGTCGGCGACGCAAACCGTCAACTCCTCGGTCGATAGACTGGACTTTGTCACCCCCAGCGCCGACAGGCAGCCCTTGGGGGTCCGGGTGGCGCGGCTCGGCGTCACCGGGGTCGACTCGGGCAGATTATTGACGATGGCGCGCGCCGGCGTCTCCGCAGGTGCGCGGGCCGGCACGATCATCGCCGGAGCGGGGGAGGTGGCCGCCGGGCGCGACCCCAGATCGAGGCGCGGGCCCAAATCGAGGCGCGGGCCCTTGGCGGTGCGGTTGACGAGATGGGCCTGTCCGGCGCCCTGGTCGGGCCGCGTGCCCGGCCCGAAGGCGTCGATCGCCATGGCCTGGGGGGCCAGCCGCGTCATCGAGCTGGTGGCGAGGGCGCCGGCGGTGAGCGGCACCATGAGCGCGACACCGGTCACAGCGCCGAGAAGATAGGCGGAACCTTTGAAGATGCTGTCGACGCCCGTCATCACGGCTTCCCCTTCCGGCTGATATCCGCAGGCAGCCGCCATCGGCACGACGACGTGGACCACGTCGCCGCCGGAGCTTGTCCGCAGACGTTTTCGGTAAAATCGGACGGCGTCCTGTGACGCCGTCTTAAGGTTAATGCGCGGGAAGGGATCGCGTTCCCGCCCACGATCACGTTTTCGCGCGCGGGGAGGGCGCGGGAAGGGCGGGGGTGGGTTCGCGCAGGCTGTGCGCAGCCGGGAGCCCTTCGACGACCGGCCCGGGCGGCGCTTAGCGGTCCGGGATCAGGTGGTTCTCGGGCACGCTGACGGTGCAGACGAGGCCCGAGGGCGCGAAGTCCATATCGACCGTGCCATCGAGGGCGCGCGCCAAATTGCGCTCGATCACCAGCGAGCCGAAGCCGCGCCCGGCCGGCTTGGCGACGGGCGGCCCGCCGCGTTCACGCCAGGCGAGTTCAAAGCCGCCCCCGGCCTCCGGCGTGCGTCGCGTCCAGGTAATGTCGACATGGCCAGTCGGCACCGACAGCGCGCCATATTTGGCGGCATTGGTGGACAGCTCGTGAATGGCGAGGCCGATATTCTGCGCCGCTTCCGGCTTGAGGAAGAGGTTCGGGCCCTCGATGGTGAACTGGCTGTTCTCGCGGTCGAGATGGTGGCCGAGCTGCGAGCGCACCATGTCGGCGAGCGAGGCGCCATACCAGCTCTCCTGCACCAGCAGGTCGTGCGATTTCGACAGGGCCTGCAGCCGGGCGCTGAAGATTTCCACGAAACCGTCGATCGAGCCGGCGTGCCGGGCGGTCTGCCGGGCCATGGCCTGGATCACCGCCAGCAGGTTCTTCGAGCGGTGGGTCAGCTCGCGCATGAGAAGGCGCAGATGCTGCTCATTCTCCTTGCGCTCGGTGACGTCGACAGCGGCCCCGGTCAGGCCCACCGTGGTGCCGGCGAGGTCGCGCAGCGGATCAATATGGATGTCGTACCAGAATTTGCGGCCGGCCTCCTCGATCTCGATCTCGCCCTTGCGCGAGGACGAGGTGGCCAGCGCCTCCCGCTTCAGGAGGGTGAGCGCCTGCGCCTGCGCTTCGCCGAGCAGGTCTGCATCGCTGGAGCCGAGCACCTGCTCCACCGGAAAGCCGAAAAGCGGCTTGCTGACCGAGGTGTAGCGCAGCTCGCGATCCTGGGTGAAAATCGCGACATTCGACCCGCGCAGCGCCATCTCATAGCGCTGCAGGGCGGTGGCCAGCTCCAGCGTCAGCCGGCGTTGCTCGCTCACCGCGTGGCGCGGCGTCGGCATGTCCAGCAGCGCGGCGTAATTCGACCACAGCGCCACCGCCCCGACGAGGTTCAGCAGGCCGATACCCAGCCGCACGGCTGTCGGCGCCATCGGGAAGGTGTCGCCGGTGTCGAAGATGACGAGCAGCGACAGCAGGCCGAACATCAGCACCAGGGTCGCCAGCAGCAGACCCAGGAGCCGTGTGCGCAGGGAGAGATTGCGGCGCACATGCAGCAGGCGCACGAGCCCCACGAATATCGCTAGCGACGACAGGACCGTGATCCAGCGTGCCGCGTTGTCGACGAAAGCGATGTCAGGCAGGGGCATTTATCTGCGCTCAGGCGGTGGCGCGCTGCTCCCGCGGGCGGGCGCGTCGCTCGAAGAACAGCGCCTGGCTGATCACGGCGGCGACGGTCGACGGCTGGAAGGGCTTGGCGATCAGGAAGGCCGGCTCGGGGCGAATGCCGGTGAGGAAGCGCTCGGGATAGGCTGTGATGAAGATGACCGGAACCTCGGTCTTCTCGATCAGCTCGTTCACCGCATCGAGGCCGGACGAGCCGTCGGCCAGCTGGATATCGGCGAGGATGAGCCCGGGCGCCTTGCGGCGGGCCAGGTCCACCGCCTCGGTATGGGTGCGGGCGATGCCGGTGACGCGGTGGCCGAGGCCTTCCACGAGGCCTTCCAGATCGAGCGCGATGAACGGCTCGTCCTCGATGATGAGCACGTCGGTGGCGATCTCAGCCGCCAGTTCGCGCCCGGCATCCTCCACCAGATTGCGCAGCGTCGGCACGTCGATCTCAAGAATGCCGGCCGCCTCTTCCTCCGAGAACCCTTCAAGGGATACGAGAAGGAAGGCCTGCCGCACCACCGGCGTGATGTGACCGAGCCGCCGTTCGCCCTGCAGCGGGGCGGGGGCCGCGTCCACCTGCGCGTTCAGGGCCACCGAATCCCACAGCCGGGTGAGCAGACTGTAGAGCGCCACGCGGGGATCCACGGTCCGGTCGAGCGTGCCGGGATCGGCGATAAGGGTCTCGAGCATGGCCGTGACATAGGCGTCGCCAGCCGATTGGCTGCCACTGAGTGCGCGCGCATAGCGGCGCAGAAAGGGCAGGTGCTGCGCGACAAGTTGAGAAGTGCTCACTCGCGTCTCCCCGAAGCTGCATGTGTGAAGCGCCTGATAACGCATCATGGACGGTTCGGTTCCGGAGTACGCGAAAAATTTATGCGCCGAGCCAACAATTGCCGGAACCGTTTCGCAACTGGCTCGTTGTGACTGCGTATGTAGCGACGGAGCCAACTCCTCTCGACCATTCCGGGGGCTCAATGTCGGGAAAGAAACTGATGAGTGACGATCAATCCGAGAGCGCGTCCGCTATGGCGGATGGGCCCTCTTCTCCTCTCGGCGACGGCAAGGGAACCGTCCTCGGCAGCGATATCCAGGCCAAGATCGGTCAGCATTTGCGCGCCATGTATGACGATGTGGTGCGCCAGGGCGTTCCGGACCGGTTCATGGACCTGCTTTCCAAGCTCGACAAGGCGGACCCCACGTCCGGCGAGGGCGGAGGGCGGAAGTGAGCAGGTTCGATCCAACATTGCGCGACGAGATTATCGCCGCCATTCCCAATCTGCGCGCGTTTGCCATATCGCTGTCGGGTAGCGTCGACCGCGCCGATGACCTTGTGCAGGAGACGCTTCTGCGCGCCTTCGCCAATATTTCCAGCTTCCGGCCGGGTACCAACCTGCCGGCCTGGCTGTTCACCATCCTGCGCAACCTGTTCCGCTCGGAATACCGCAAGCGCCGGCGCGAGGTGCCCGATTCCGATGGTGCGTTCGCCGCTACGCTGACCAGCAATCCCGACCAGAACACCCATCTGGATTTCGAGGATTTCCGCGCCGCGCTCGAGCAGCTGCCTTCCGACCAGCGCGAGGCGCTGGTGCTGGTGGGTGCGTCCGGCTTTTCCTATGAGGAAGCCGCCGACATCTGCCAATGCGCGGTGGGCACGATCAAGAGCCGGGTGAACCGCGCGCGCAAGAGGCTTGGGGAAATGCTGGCGCTCGACGATGCCAGCGATTTCGGCCCCGACAAGACCACGCGGGCGGTACTTGCCGCCGAGCGCACCTGAGCGGCCGCAACGCCGGCTGACCTTCTTCCGACGACCGATCCCCTCAAAAGTCATGCCTGTTCCACTCGCGCTCCCCCACGCGAGAACGCCCCCGGTTTCGGCCGGGGGCGTTTTGCGTTCTGCATCAACTCGGCAACGCGCCAATCTAGGGCGCGCGGCCGCGTCGCATGAAACCGAACACCGCCGACACCAGGAACAGGATGATGGCGACGAAAAAGATGATCTTGGCGATTTCGATGGCGGTTCCGGCGATGCCGCCGAAGCCGAGAACGGCGGCGATCAGAGCCACCACGAGAAAGGTCAGCGCCCAACCCAGCATGTAAGCCTCCACATCACGATACGGCCGTGGCCGCATGGCGGGACAACCGATGAGACGGCTCAGGGTTCCCGCGTGCGAGGCCGCGGCTCAGATCCGCTCGGTCAGTCCCGGGGCGACGGCGCGGGCCTCGGTGAGCAGGGCGGTGACGATGGGGGTCATCGGCTCGCGGTCGAGCACGACAAGGCCCATCTGGTGCAGCACCTCCGGCCCCTCGATCGGGATGGAGCGGATGCTGGCGGGAAAGGCGAACACATCCGCCAGCGTGTTGGCCACCACGCTCGCCCATTTGCCGGTCCGCACATGCGAGAGCAGGGCGATGGTGGAATTGGCTTCCAGCATGGGGACGATCGTGGCGTGGCCCGCCTCGGCCAGCTGCTTGTCGACGATGCGGCGGTTCTGCATGTCGGGGGTGAGCAGGCACAGCGGCACCTGCGCGACATCTTCCCACGTCACCGTGGCGCGGTCGCCCAGCGGGGCGCCGACCGAGGTGAGGAAGCGATACCCCTCCTTGTAGAGCGGCACCGTCTTCAGCCGGCCGAGCGGGTCATTGTCGAGATAGGTGACGCCGGCATCGGCCTCCAGATTCTCGATCAGCCGCAGCACCTCGTTGGAGGAGGCGGAAATGAGGGTGAAGCGCACATCGGCATGCTTGGCGTGGAACGGCGTGGTCAGCTCCGACAGCATCGGCATCGCGGTGGGAATGGCGGCGATGCGCAGATGGCCGGAAAGCCCCTTGCGCATACCGGCGATTTCCTGCCGCATGGCGCGCACATCGCCGATGACGCGGCGCGCCCATTGCAGCGCCCGCTCGCCTTCCGGGGTGAAGCCGATGAAGCGCGAGCCGCGCTCGACCAGGCGCACGCCCAGCTGCTCCTCCAGTTGCTTGAGGCCGGCCGAGAGGGTGGGTTGGGTCACGCCGCAGGATTCCGCAGCGCGGCCGAAATGGCGCTCCTTGGCGAGGGCGAGCAGAAGTTCGAAACGGTCGATCACGCGGGAGGCTTTCTCAGACGTAACGATAGAAACGTTCTATCAAACTATCAGAAAAGCCAGTCCTTGCGAATTGGACGGATTAAAGAACGGCGCGCTATTCCGCCGCGCCGCGTAACGAAGATGTGGAAAGCGGCGGGGTCGGCAGCAGCTCCGCAAATCCAGCATCGCGCGGCCCGGCATCGCCTGTCGGCCCGTCGGCCTCGAATTCCAGCTGCTCGATCCGCTCGCCGCGCTTGGCGATCTTGTCGGCGGAGGTCAGCGCCTGCGCCACATCCTCGTTCATCTGGCCGAAATGCCGCTGCAGATTGCCGACCCGCTCGCGCAGCCGCACCACATCGGCGACCAGCTTGCCGCATTCGGCGCGGATGAGGTCGGCCTGCTCGCGCATGCGGGCATCCTTGCAGATCGACTGCACCACCTGCACCGCCAGCATCAGCAGCGAGGGCGAGACGAGGATGACGCGGGCGCGGAAGGCCTGCTGGATAATGTCGTCGAAATGCTCGTGCAATTCGCCATAGACCGATTCCGACGGCACGAACATCAGCGCCACGTCCTGCGTCTCGCCGCTGATGAGGTAGCGTTCGGCAATGTCCTTCACATGCCGGCCGACATCCCCCTTCAGCCGCGCTTCGGCCGGCTTGCGGGCCTCCGGCGTCTGTGCCTCGCGAAAGGCGGTGATCGCCTCCAGCGGAAATTTGGAATCGACCAGCAGCGGGCGCCTGTCGCCGGGCAGGAAGATCGCGCAATCGGCGCGCTTGCCATTGCCCAGCGTGTGCTGGAAGGCGAAGCTGTCGCGCGGCAGCGCGTCGGCGATGATCGCCTGCAGCCGGCCCTCGCCAAAGGCGCCGCGCGCCTGCTTGTTGGACAGGGTTTCGCGCAGGCTCATCACCTGCCCCGAGAGTTCGCCAAGGCTGGCCCGCGCCTGGTCCACGATGGCAAGACGGTCATTGAGCCGGGCGAGGTTTTCATGCGTCGCCTCGCTGGCGCGCGCCAGGCTCTCGCCCATGCGGTGCGAGGAGGCGTCGAGCCGCTCGGCCACGGCGCGGGCGAGTTCGCCCTGCCGGTGCGCCAGAACTTCGGCCATGGACTGCACCCGCCCCACCGTTTCCGCCTGGGTGCGGGCGAGTTCCACCAGCCGCATTTCCAGCTCGTCGGCCCGGCGCGCCTGCTCGTCCGCCTCGGCGGCGTTCTGCCGGGCGCTGCGGGAGACCGCGCGCAGCACCGCCACCAGCAGCAGGAAGGCGAGCGCGCCCGCGCCGGCCACCAGCTGCGCCAGCGTCACGGGCTGCGCGCCGATGACGAACAGAACCTGATCCATGATCCGCTTCTAGCAGATTCGACACGGCACGCGAACGTAGAGTGAACATCCCCCCCTAACCGTGCATTCGTTCCGTTGACCGAAGCCCGGCCAGCGATTATCTGGACGGCATGTCGATACGCCCGCTCGTGATCCTCCCCGATACCCGCCTGCGCCAGCTCTCCGATCCCATCGTTCGGGTGGATGCGCGCGTGCGCGCGATCGTCGAGGACATGTTCGAGACCATGTATGACGCGCCCGGCATCGGGCTGGCGGCGATCCAGGTCGGCATTCCCGAGCGCATCGTCACCGTCGATGTCGGCCCGCGCGAAGCCAGGGCCGAAGGCGCCGACGACGAGGAGGCCGAGCGCGAAAAGCACCCGCTGGCGCTGATCAACCCGGAGATCATCGCCGCGTCGCCGGAATTGTCGGTCTATTCCGAGGGCTGCCTGTCGATCCCGGAATATTACGCCGATGTCGAACGCCCGGCCAGCGTGCGGGTCCGCTATATGGACCTCAATGGCGAGACCCAGGAAATCGACGCCGATGGCCTGCTCGCCACCTGCGTGCAGCACGAGATCGACCATCTCAACGGCGTTCTGTTCATCGACCATATCTCCAAGCTCAAGCGCGACCGGGTGATCACCAGGTTCACCAAGCTGGCGAAGAAGGAGCGGACCGGGGACTGACCCCCGCCGCTCGCGACGCCTCGTTTCCATAGCCTTGCGGGGAGCCACATGCGCATCGTCTTCATGGGCACGCCCGATTTCGCCGTCTCCACCCTGGTCGAGATTGTCGGCGCCGGCCACGAGGTGGTGGCGGCCTATACGCGCGCCCCGGCGCCGGCCGGGCGGCGCGGGCTCGATCTGGTGCCCTCACCGGTGCACCGCGCCGCCGAGCGGCTGGGCATTCCGGTGCTGACCCCATCGACATTGCGCACGGACGAAGCGACTGAGACCTTCGCCGCGCATGAGGCGGAGGCCGCTGTGGTTGTCGCCTATGGCCGCCTCCTGCCGCAGGCCATTCTCGACCTGCCGGCGCTGGGCTGCCTCAACCTCCACGCCTCGCTGCTGCCGCGCTGGCGCGGCGCCGCGCCGATCCAGCGCGCCATCATGGCCGGGGACGCCGAGACCGGCGTCGCCGTGATGAAGATGGAGGCCGGGCTCGACACCGGGCCGGTTGGGCTCGTCGAGCGCGTCGCCATCGGGCCTGACATGACGGCGGGCGAACTGCATGACCGGCTGATGATCGTCGGTGGCGACCTGATGGGCCGGGCGCTGGCGGCGCTGGAGCGCGGGGCGCTCTCCTTCACGCCGCAGCCGACCGAGGGCGTGACCTATGCCGCCAAGATCGACAAGGGCGAGACCCGCATCGACTGGGCAAGGCCGGCGCAGGCGGTGCACGACCATATTCGCGGCCTTTCGCCCTTCCCCGGCGCGTGGTTTGATCTCGCCGGCACGCGGGTGAAGGTGCTGCGCTCGACGCTGGTCGAGGGTGTTGGCGCGCCCGGCACGCTGCTGGACGGGGCGCTCACCATCGCCTGCGGAGATGGCGCGGTGCGGCTGGTCGAGGTGCAGAAGGCCGGCAGCCGGGCGATGGCGGCGGACGAATTTTTGCGCGGCAGCGATCTCGCCGCGGGCATGGTGGTGACATGACGGACATACGCGCTCTCACGGCCGACGATCACGCGCACTGGCTGCCGCTCTGGCAGGCCTATCTCGTCTTCTATGAGGCGACGCTGCCGGCGGAAGTGACGCAGACGACGTGGCAGCGGCTTCTCGACCCGGCCGAGCCGGTGCACGGCGCGCTGGCGTTTGACGCCGGCGGGCAGGCGGTCGGGCTGGCGCACTGGCTGTTTCACCGCTCGACCTGGACGGTGGGCGAGGTGTGCTACCTCAACGATCTGTATGTGGACGCCAGCCAGCGGGGGCAGGGCCTCGGCCGCCGGCTGATCGAGCATGTTGCCGCTGATGCAACGGCGAAGGGCAGCCCGAAGGTCTACTGGCTGACCCACGAGACCAATCTGACGGCGCAGCGGCTCTATAATGGCGTGGCCGAGCGCACCGGCTTCATCCAGTACCGCAAGCCGCTGGCGCCCTGAGGGGCGCCTCCGGATTGCGTCATCCCGGACGGCCGCAAGGCCGATCCGGGATCGCGTGGTTCGGGATCGCCTGACATTGGCGAGCGATCCCGGCTCTGCGCTTCGCGCCGGCCGGGATGACGCCTTCGTTTTGCGGGGCGGTGGGCCGCGCCCTCACTTGCCCGGCTGCGGCACCAGGCGCAGATAGGGCTTCAGCGTCTTCCAGCCGCCGGGAAACTTCTCCTTCGCCGCCTCGTCGCTGACCGAGGGGACGATGATCACGTCCTCGCCGTCCTTCCAGTTCGCCGGCGTCGCCACGGCGTGCTGGGCGGTGAGCTGGAGCGAATCGATCACCCGCAATATCTCGTCGAAATTGCGCCCGGCGCTGGCGGGATAGGTGAGGGAGAGCTTCAGCTTCTTGTCGGGCCCGACGACGAAGACCGAGCGCACCGTCATCGTGTCGGAGGCGTTGGGGTGGATCATGTCGTAGAGGCCGGAGACGGTGCGGTCGGGATCGGCGATCAGCGGGAAATTCGGGGCGTAGCCCTGCGTCTCGGCGATGTCTTCCGCCCATTTCTCATGCGCGTCGAGCGGATCGACCGAGAGGCCGATCACCTTCACATGGCGGCGGTCGAATTCCGGCTTCAGCCGCGCCACCTGCCCGAGCTCGGTGGTGCAGACCGGGGTGAAGTTCTTCGGGTGCGAGAACAGCACGCCCCAGGAATCGCCCAGCCATTCATGAAAGCGGATCGGGCCCTCGGTGGTCTCGGCGGTGAAATCGGGAACGACGTCCCCAAGGCGGATGGTCATGACGAACTCCCGTGAGAAATCTATTATTTTTGTAGCATAATCGGCGTGGCGGCGTTTTGGAAGCGCGATCCTACTCCTCTTCCACGACAGTGGAACTGGCAGGCGCAGAGCACGTTACCCCTCGGGCGCTCCGCCGCAGCCGACGCGGTGGCGCGGGGCGCTGTCGTCATCAGGCAATGGCCGTCGCGATCTGCTGGGCAGGTCCGGCATGCTCAAAAGGAGTTGGATCATGCTCAAGATCGTTGTGCTTTCGCTGGCCACGCTCAGCATCGCCGCCTGCACCACCACGGAACGCCGCGCGGCCGGCGGCGCGCTGATCGGCGGCGGCACGGGTGCGGTGATCGGCGGCATCGCCGGCGGCGGCACTGGCGCGGCCATTGGCGCGGGCGTGGGTGCCGGCACCGGCGCGATCATCGGCGCGGCGACCTCGCCCGGTGACTGCTACGCCTATGACCGCTATGGCCGCCGCGTGGCGGTGCGCTGCTGATCGCAGGCGACAGACGGTTTCGAGAGGCGGCCCCCCAGCGGGGCCGTTTTCGTGCGTGGCTATTGGCTGGCCCAGAGTACCCGGGCGATCCAGGCGATCTCGCCGTCCTGCAGCAGACGGTCGGAATGCTCCGGGTTGAGCGAGCGCAGCTCCACCGTCTTGGCGGTCTGGCGCTTCAGCTCCTTGGCCAGCACCTCGCCCTCGCGGGTCTTCACCACCACCCGGTCGCCGCGCCGGATCGGCGCCGCCGGCGAGACCACCACAATATCGCCGTCGCGGTACAGCGGCAGCATGGAATCGCCTGAAATCTCCAAGGCATAGGCGTGTTCGTCGCCGACATTGGGAAAGGCGATCTCGTCCCAGGCGCCGCCGACCGGGAAGCCGGCATCGTCGAAAAAGCCGCCTTCGCCCGCCTGCGCGAAACCGATCAGCGGGATGGCGCGGCGCCCGCTGCCCGCGCCGTCCATCAGCGCCATGAACTCGTCGAGGCTGGTGCCGGTGGCCGCCAGCACCTTGGCGATGCTCTCGGTGGAGGGCCAGCGCGGCCGCCCGTCCGGCGCCTCGCGCTTGGAACGGTTGAAGGTGGTGGCGTCCAGCCCGGCGCGGCGGGCGAGGGCCGAGGCGCTGAGGCCCAGCCGCTCCGCCAGCGTGTCCAGGGCGCGCCAGATATGCGCGTGGCTGAGCATGAGTCGCGTCCAGAATTTTATCTGTTATCTAGGAATTATACCCTATTTCCGCCGCTGTCCAGCCGTTTTGCCGCGCGCGCCGTGCCTCCGGCGCCCGGCGCTGGACAGGGCGCGCGCGCTGCCTAGGATGGCCGCCCTTCAGGGCAGGGGCCGGGATGACACGAGACGACGCGCCAAACGACGACGCGCCACGCGACGACATGGAAGCGCTTCTGCTGGCGGCGGCGCGCCGGGCCATCGCCTATCGCACGGCGCAGCCGGCGCACCAGCGCGCCGAGGCAAGCTATGCCGACTGCGTCGCCGCCTTCGACGACGCGCTGCCGGAGGAGGGCGAGGCGGCACCGGACGTGCTGGCGGCACTGGTGGCGCGGGCCGAGCCGGGCCTGCACGCCGCCACCGGGCCGCGCTTCTTCGGCTGGGTCATCGGCAATTCGCATCCCGTCGGCGTCGCGGCGGATTGGCTGACGTCAGCCTGGGGCCAGAACACAGCCAATCATTTCGCCGCGCCCGCCGCCGCCGCTGCCGAGACGGTGGCGGCGCGCTGGCTGCTGGAGCTGCTGCGCCTGCCGGCGGAAAGCTCGGTCGGTTTCGTCACCGGCGCCACCATGGCGAGCTTCGTCGCCCTCGCCGCCGCGCGCGGCGAGGTGCTGGCGCGGGCGGGGTGGGATGTGGAGGCGCAGGGCCTGTTCGGCGCCCCGCCGGTGCGGGTGCTGATCGGCGAGGAGGCGCATGCCAGCGTGTTCTCCGCCCTGCACTATCTCGGCTTCGGCAAGGCGAGCCTGATCCGCGTGCCGGCCGACGCGCAGGGCGTCATGGAGCCGGATGCCTTCGGGGAGAGACTGGCGCGCGACGTGCCCGAGGGCGCGCCGCTGATCGTGGTGACGCAGGCCGGGCACATCCATAGTGGCGCCACCGACGCGCATCAGCGGATCGTGCCGCTGGCCCAGGCGCGGGCGGGGTGGGTGCATGTGGATGGCGCCTTCGGCCTGTGGGCGCGCGCCTGCCCGGCGCGGGCGCACCTCGCCGCTGGCGTGGAGGCCGCCGATTCCTGGGCCACGGACGGGCACAAATGGCTGCAGACGCCGTTCGATTGCGGCTATGCCATCGTGCGCGACGCCGACGCCCATCGCCGGGCGATGACGATCGCGGCGAGCTATCTGCCGCCGGTGAGCGAGCATGAGCGCGACCCCTCGCATTATGTGCCGGAGCTGTCGCGCCGCGCGCGCGGCTTTGCCAGCTGGGCGCTGCTGCGCCATTTCGGCCGCAACGGCATCGCCGTCCTGGTGGAACGCCATTGCGCGCAGGCGCGGCTTCTGGCCGGCCTTCTCGCGGCCGAGCCGGGCATCACGGTGCTGAACGAGGTGGTGCTGAACCAGGTGGCGGTGCGCTTCGGCGGCGCGGCGGACGCGGCCGAGGGCGATGCGCTCACCCGCGCCACCATCGCGGCGGTGCAGGAGGAGGGCACCTGCTTCGCCGCCGGGGCTTCCTGGCGGGGGCGCTGGATCCTGCGGCTCTCGGTGATCGGCTTTTCCACCACCGATGACGATATCCGCCTCTCCGCGCAGGCGATCATCGACGCCTGGCGCCGCGTTGCCAGTGCGGCCGGGGCCCTGTAGGACGGACCCCGACGGAAACGCGCGGGGAGTTGGACATGGCGGCGGCGCAGGCAAGCCTCATCTACAAGATCGCGCCGCGCACGCTCTGGCAGGCGGCCGAGAGCGCCGGACGGTTCGAGGGCGCGCGGGTGGATGTGGCTGATGGTTTCATCCATTTCTCCACCGCCGGCCAGGTGGCAGAGACCGCCGCGAAGCACTTTGCCGGGCAGGATGACCTGCTGCTGGTCGCGATCCGAGTGGAACTGCTGCCGCCGGACAAACTGCGCTGGGAGCCCTCGCGCGGCGGCGACCTTTTTCCCCATCTCTATGGCCCGCTCGCCCTCGACGCGGTGGCCTTCGTGCGCGACCTGCCGCTCGGCCCGCACGGGCGCCATCTGTTTCCCGCGCTGGAAGGTTGATCCCATGAGCCGATTGCTCGACCTCGCCCTTCCCTTCGCCCGGATGCTGGACCCCGAGACCGCGCATGGCCTGTCCCTCCGCGCTCTCGCCTGCCTGCCGCCGCGCCCGGCGCCGGTGGACGATTCCCGCCTCAACGTGTCCGCCTTCGGCCTCGCCTTTGCCAATCCGGTGGGGCTGGCGGCGGGGTTCGACAAGGAGGCGGAGGTGCCCGATGCCATGCTCGGCGCCGGCTTCGGCTTCGTCGAGGTGGGCACGATCACCCCGCGCCCGCAGCCGGGCAATCCGCGCCCGCGCAATTTCCGCCTGGTCGAGGACCGCGCGGTGATCAACCGCTACGGCTTCAACAGCGGCGGCCATGGCCCGGCGCTGGCGCGGCTTTCCGCCCGCACCAAGCGCGGGGCGCCGGGCATCGTCGGGGTGAATGTCGGGGCCAACAAGGACAGCACCGACCGCGCCGCCGACTATGTCGCCGGCATCCGCGCCTTTGCCGGGGTGGCGAGCTATTTCACCGCCAATGTCTCCTCCCCCAACACGCCCGGCCTGCGCGACCTGCAGGAGGAGCACGCGCTCGACGAACTGCTGGCCCGGGTGATCGCGGCGCGTGACGAGGCCGCACCCGGCGTGCCGCTGCTGCTGAAGATCGCGCCCGATCTCGCCTTGCCGCATCTCGACGGCGTGGTCATGGTGGCGCGGCGGCGGCGGATCGACGGGCTGATCGTTTCCAACACCACGATCTCGCGGCCCCCGAGCCTGCGCGCGCCGCAGCGGGGCGAGACCGGCGGGCTCTCGGGCCGGCCGCTCTTCGCCCTCTCCACCCGCATGCTGGCGGAAACCTATGTGCGGGTGGACGGCGTCTTCCCGCTGATCGGCGTCGGCGGCATCGACAGCGCCGCCGCCGCGCTGGCCAAGATCGAGGCCGGGGCCAGCCTCATCCAGCTCTATTCCGGGCTGGTCTATGAGGGGCTGGGGCTGGTCGACAAGATCAAGCAGGGCGTGCGGGCGAAGCTGACGCGCGAGACCACCACGCTCGCGGCGCTGACCGGGCGTCGCGCACGCGAATTGGTGGCGGCGCCGTTCCCGACCTAGAGCACATCAGGTGAAAACGGGTTCACCTGATGTGCTCTAGGTTTTTGTTTTTACGCATTTTCTTCACGCGAACCGGAACCCACTTCGCTCGAAAATGCTCTTGAGTGCGATCCGATCAGATTGAACCAATCTGATCGGTAAATCGCCCTCTAACTCTAAGATGGAGAACGCGTTATCCGATAAGCTTGCGATGCAGGCTGATCGGCGCGTGCTCTAGCCGAAGGTGCCCCGCTCCAGCGCCGGCAGCCGCAGCGCCAGGAACACCCCGCGCCCGGCGATGAAGGTGAGATAGGCGAGCCACAGGCCGCTATTGCCAAGCGGCAGCGTCAGCCACCAGGCGAGGAAGAACAGCGCCACCGCCGGGATCATCATGTTGCGCATGTCGCGCGCCCAGGTGGCGCCGGCATAGATGCCGTCATAGGCGAAGGCGGCGACTCCGAGCAGCGGGGTCAGCGCCGCCAGCGGCAGGAAGGCGCGGCCGACCTCGCGCACCTGCTCATTGGCGGAGAGCAGGTCGATCAGCGGCCCGCCGCCGACCAGCAGCAGCGCGGTGGCCGGCGCGGCGAAGCCGAAGCCCCAGAACAGCACCAGCCGCACCGCGCGGCGAAAGCCCGCCCGGTCCCTCGCCCCGACGCTCTGGCCGCAGATCTGTTCGGCGGCGGTGGAGAAGCCGTCGAGGAAAAAGGCCGAGACCATGACGATGTTGTAGAGCACCGCATTGGCGGCGAGCGTCACGTCGTCATGCCGCGCCCCCTGCGCGGTGAAGAACAGGATCACGCTCATGATCAGCGCGGTGCGGATCATGATGTCGCGGTTCACCGCCACCGTCTCGATCAGCCGGACACGGTCGATCACGGTGCGCCACGGCACGCGCCAGTTCCGGCCCACCAGCCGGGCGGCGGCGATGAGGCCGAACGCCGTCCCGGTGATCTCCGCCAGCACATTGGCGATGGCCGCCCCGGCAATGCCGAAATCCCACCACAGCACCAGCAGCACCGTCGCCACGGCATTCACGACCGCGATCAGGATCTGCAGGCCGAGGCCGATATCGGTGCGGGCGATGCCGACCAGCCAGCCGAGCACGGCGAAATTGCCTATGGCGAACGGCGCCGACAGGATGCGGATGGAGAAATAGACCGTCGCCGCGCTCCGCACCCCTTCGCTGGCGCCCATGCCGAGAAAGGCGAGATCGGCGAGCGGGCCGTGCAGCACGATGAGGGCGAGGCCGATGGCGGCTGAGATCAGCAGCGCGCGGATCAGCACCGCGCGCAGCTCCACGCTCTCGCCGCGCCCCAGCGCCTGCGCGGTGAGGCCGGCCGTGCCCATGCGGATCGAGCCGAAGATCCAGAAGGCGAAATCGAACAGCAGCGCGCCCAAGGCCACCGCACCGAGCAGCACCGCATCGCCCAGCCGGCCGATGGCGCCGGTCGCGACCAGCCCGAGCACCGGCGTCGTCATCTGCGCCAGCGTCGCCGGCAGCGCGATGGCGAGGAAGCGCCGGGACGTGACTTCGACCCGGCCGGCGACCGTGACGTTCACGGGATCAGCGGCCGCGGCTGGCGATGCGCAGGATGAGCCAGAGCGGGATCACGATCCCGGCGCCGAGGACGAAATAGCGCCACAGCCGCTCGATCGCCTCGAAGCTGAAATTGAACAGATGCCGCAGCAGGCTCTCAATGCTGGAGAGGATGTTGAACGGATCGAGGCCGAGCGCGGCGAGAATGACGCCGACCACCACCGAGAGCGCGACGAGCCGCATGAGGACCCAGAAGGGCGAACCGCCCATCCAGCGGGCAAGCTGATTATCGGCCATGACTCACATTTCCTCGGCAGGCGAACGCTGCTTCCCTAGCACGGCCGTCGGCCGGCGGGGAGCGTGGCTTTCATCCTCGCCACCGATCATCTTCTCCAGCGTCTCCAGCCGGTCGGCCTCAAGGGGCGGCTTGTCCCAGCGCAGCCGGGCGATGCGGGGAAAGCGCATGGCGAGCCCCGAGCGGTGGCGGGTGGAGCGGGCCAGCCCTTCGAAGGCGACTTCCACCACCAGCCCCTCGGTCGGGGTGTGCACCACCTCGCGCACCGGGCCGAAGCGGTTCACCGTGTGGCGCCGCACGAAGCGGTCGATCTCGATCAGCTCGGCATCGGTGAAGCCGAAATAGGCCTTGCCGACCGGCACCAACTCACCCGTGCCGGAGGTCTCTCCCGTCCACACGCCGAAGGTGTAGTCGGAATAATAGGAGGAGCGCTTGCCGTGGCCGCGCTGGGCGTACATCAGCACGGCATCGACGCTGTGCGGGTCGCGCTTCCATTTCCACCACGGCCCCTTGGGGCGGCCGGGCAGATAGGGGCTGTCGGCGCGCTTCAGCATCACCCCTTCCACCGCCTCGGCATCTTCTCCCGCGCCATGGGCGGCGGGGTCGGCGCGGGCCTGCGCCAGCGCGTCCCAGCTGGGAAAGGGCACGAGGGGGGAGAGATCGAGTCGGCCCTCGGCAGGATGGGCTGAAATCAGCGCTTCCAGCCGCGCCCGCCGCGCCGCGAAGGGCTGCTCGCGCAGATCCTCGCCCGCCGCCACCAGCACATCATAGGCGCGGATATGGGCGGGGTAGTCCAGCATGAGCTTGGCCGAGACCGTCTTCCGGTTCAGCCGCTGCTGCAGCACGTTGAAGGACTGCACACGCCCCTCGCGCAGGATCAGCAATTCGCCGTCCACCACCCCGTCAAAGGCCAGCGCTTCGGCAAGGTCCGGGAAAGCGCCTGAGATATCCTCGCCGGTGCGGCTGTAGAGCCGCGTCACATGCCGCCCGTCCGGCCCGGCGGCGCGCGCCGCCTGCACCCGGATGCCGTCCCATTTCCATTCGGCGCGGAAGGCGGCGGGGTCGAGTTTTTCGACATCCGCCTCCTCCAGCGGATGGGAGAGCATGACCGGGCGGAACGGGGCGGGGTCCTCGGTTTCGGGCTTCGGCCCGCGCCCCTCGGCCCAGGCGAACAGCTCCTGATAAGGCGGCGCCAGCCCCGGCCAGACCAGCTCGACCGCGTCGGGCGCATGGTCGCCCAGTGCCGCCACCGCTGTTTTGGCCAGGCGGGCCGAGACGCCGATGCGCAGGCCGCCGGTGATCAGTTTGAGCAGCGCCCAGCGCCCGGTCTCGTCCAGCCGGTCGAGCAGGGAGGTCAGCACCGCCGGCATCTCGGCGCGGCCCATATGGGTGAAGGCATGGACGATGGCTTCGAGCGACGGCGGTTCGGTGTCGTTGAGCCCGTGCGGCGCCGGCCACATCAGCGCCACCGTCTCCGAGAGGTCGCCGACATAGTCATAGGAGAGGGCGAACAGCACCGGGTCGGTGCGCTCGCCGATGAGCTGGCGGATGAGGCCGGGCTTGGCGTTGCGGAACGACAGCGCGCCGGTGAGCGCGGCCAGCGCCCAGCCGCGTTCCGGGTCCGGCGTGTGGCGGAAATAAGCGGCGATGAGCCGTATCTTGCCATTGCGGCGCGGCTCATAGGCGAGGCGGTCGAGCAAGGCGGCGAATCGGTTCACGGCGCCACCTCCGGTGTGGGAGGCGCCTCCGGGGCGGAGGCATCGGGCGCGGCGCTCTCGCCCTCTTCCTCGCCATAGCCGACCATGTGCAGTGGCCGGGCGCGCAGCCCTTCCTGCGTTGCCCAGTGCACCAGCGCGTCCTCCTGCCCGTGCGTCACCCACAGCTCCTCGCAGCCGGTGGCGCGGATGGCGACCTGCAACTCGTCCCAGTCGGCATGGTCGGAAAGGATCAAAGGCAGCTCGACGCCGTTCTGCCGGGCGCGGGCGCGGATCCGCATCCAGCCGGAGGCAAAGGCGGTGACGGGATCGGGGAAGCGCCGCGACCACACATCGGCCAGCGCGCCGGGTGGGCACAGCACGACGGCGCCGGCGCGCTCCGTCGGGGAGGCGTCGCGGGCCGGGCGGGTGTCGCCAAGATCGATGCCCTGGGTGCGGTAATAGGCGGTCAGCTTCTCCATCGCGCCGTGCAGCAGAACCGGCCGCTCATGCCCGGCGGCGCGCAGCAGCGCCATCACCCGCTGCGCCTTGCCCAGCGCATAGGCACCGACCAGATGCGCCCGCTCGGGAAACAGCGCCAGCGAATCCATCAGCTTGGCGATCTCCGCCGCGGGCGCGGGATGGCGGAACACCGGCAGGCCGAAGGTCGCCTCCGAGATGAAGACATGGCAGCGCACCGGGGCGAAGGGCAGGGCGGTGGGGTCGGCGCCTGGCTTGTAGTCGCCTGACGCGACGATGGTGCAGCCGCGCCAGTCCAGCGCGATCTGCGCGCTGCCGAGAATATGCCCGGCGGGATGGAAGCGGACGCCGACGCCGTTGACCTCGATCCGCGCACCATAGTCGGCCGCCTGCACCGTGCCGGCGAAGGCTTCGCCATAGCGGATGGCCATGATGTCGAGCGTCTGGCGCGTCGCCAGCACGGCGCCATGGCCGGCGCGGGCATGGTCGGAATGGCCATGGGTGATCAACGCCCGCGCCACTGGCCGCGTCGGGTCGATGAAGAAGTCGCCGGCCGGCGAATAAAGCCCCTGTGGGGTGGTGTGGAGAAGCTCTTCCGGGCGCATGGTGGAACCTATATAGGGCGCCCTCCAGCTTTTTCGCGAGACATCCCGCCCATGGCCTCCGGCCGGCTCATTCTTTCCTCCGGCGACCCCACGGTCGATCGCCGGATCGACTGGGCGCGCGCGCTGCTGGAGGAGGGAAATGCCACCGACGCGGCCGAGCTTCTGACCGAGGCGGTGGCCCGCGCCGGCCAGTACGCGCCGGGCTGGTTCCTGCTCGGCGAGGCGCGCGAGGCGGCCGGCGATGCGCCCGGCGCGCGCGTCGCCTTCGAGGAGGTGCTCGCCCTCGATCCCGCCGACACGCTGGGCGCCACGCTGCGCCTCGCCCGGCTGGAGGGCGAGGTGGCGGGCATGAGCCCGGCCTATGTGCGGGTGCTGTTCGACCAATATGCCGACCGCTTCGAGGCCGCGCTGGCCCGGCTCGACTATCGCGGGCCGGAGGTGATCGACGACGCGCTGACCGACGCTTGCGCCCGCCTTGGCCGGCCCTATGCCTTCGCGCACGGGCTGGATCTGGGCTGCGGCACCGGGCTGGTCGGCGCCCGCCTGGTCGACCGCATCGGCGCGATGGAGGGGGTCGATCTCTCGCCCAACATGGTCGCCCATGCCAGGCGCCGGGGCATCTATGACGCGCTGGTGGCCGGCGAGATGGTCGCCTTCCTGCGCGGGCGCCCGGCGCGCGAGGTCGACCTCGTCTTCGCCGGCGACGCCTTCTGCTATCTCGACGATCTCGCCCCCATCCTCGCCGAGGCCCGCCGCGTGCTGGAGCCGGGCGGGCTGCTCGCCTTCACCACCGAGACCCATGACGGCGAGGACGTGCTGCTGCGCGACACGTTGCGCTTCGCCCATGCGCACGCCTATGTCCGCACCTCTCTCGCCGCCGCCGGCCTCACCCCCCTCACGGTGGAGGCGGTGTCGGTGCGCAAGGAAAAGGACCAGCCGGTCGCGGGGCTGGTGGTGGTGGCCCTGCGCGAGGTGTGAGGGCGTCACGCCTACCCCAAGATGTCCCCCGCCTTTCCTGTCCCTCCGGTTGACGCGCGCGCGGCCCCGCAGAATGATGGTACCAAAGGGTGGGGTGGACGCATGGACAATGAGAACAAGCCGGCCGGCACGCATCCCGTCGCGCCGGCGGCGCCTGGCCTCGGCGCGGCAGTGCCGAAGCCGCCGCCGCACCCGCTCGACGGCGAATGGTATGTCCATCTCGACGGCCAGGTGTTCGGCCCCTTCACCGGCCACCAGCTGCGCGGCTTCACCCAGGAGGAGCGGGTCGGCGCCGAGACGCAGGTGGTACGGCTCGGGGCGGAGACCTGGACCCGGGCGGCCGACGACCCCGCGCTTATATCGCTGTTCCCCCGCGCCGCCCTTCCCGCGCCGCCGCCCGCCGGGCCGGTGCGGGCGGAGGCCGGTGCCACCGTGGTTCAGGTGACGAACAACATCACCAGCGATCCGCGCCCCCAGCAGGTGGTGATCCTGGACCCGGGCATCGCCAAGCCGAAATCCGCCGGCACGGCGCTGATCCTCTCCATTCTCATCGTCGGGCTGGGCCAGCTGTATAATGGGCAGATCGGCAAGGGCGTTCTCATGTTCTTCGCCTGCATTCTGCTCTGGTTCGTCCTTCTCGGATGGATCATCAACATCTGGTCGTGGATCGACGCCTACCAGACCGCCAAGGGCATGAATGAGCGCTACCTCCGCAATCTGGCCGCGGGGATCATTCGTTGAGCGTCGAGCGCCTGCGCACCAGCCTGCATTGCCCGGCCTGCGGGTTCCGCATCTCGGCCCGCACGACGGTGTGCGAGAATTGCGGTGCGGTCATCCCGGTGGCCGAGCTCGCCGGAAACGGGGTGATCAGCGGTGCCGTGTCGACGCTGCTCGGGCGGCCGCTCGGCAGCCTGAGCATTCTGGAGATCGCCCGGATTCTGGCGTGGGTGCCGCTGCTGGTCGGCCCGCCGATCGCCGCTTTGGCCATCATCGCGCTGAAAGTCTCGCAGCAGCCGCAGCGCCTGAACGAGCGGGAATGGCAGGGGCCGGCGCTCGTCGCGGCACTCAATATCGCGCTTAGCCTTGTCGTCTGGCACTACGCTGCCCAGGAAATCGGCGCGGCCGCCACGGCGCTGTGGACGCACATCGACCGTCTCGCGCCAACAGCGCTGCCGGCGGGGCCGGGCAAGGGCGTCGATATCTAGCCGTCACTGCCGGCCGGGGCGCTGCATGCCCCCTCGCAATTGCGCGCCGAGGCATTAGCTTGTCGGCGTGCCTGACATCGATGCCGCGCCCGACGATCTTCTGCCCGAGCCGTTCCGACGCTGGTTTGCCGGCAGGGGCTGGGCGCCGCGCGCGCACCAGCTGGAATTGCTGGCGCAGGCGCGCGAGGGGCGCTCCACCCTGCTCATCGCCCCTACGGGCGCTGGCAAGACGCTGGCCGGCTTCCTGCCGAGCCTGGTCGAACTCGCCGGGCGGCCCGTCCCGCGCAACAGCCCCCGCCCGCCCGGCCTGCACACGCTCTACATCTCGCCGCTGAAGGCGCTCGCGGTCGATGTCGCCCGCAATCTGGAGCGGCCGGCGCAGGAAATGGGCTTGGCCGTCCGCATCGAGACCCGCACCGGCGACACCCCGGCCTCGCGCCGCCAGCGCCAGCGCCGCGACCCGCCGGATATCCTGCTGACCACGCCCGAGCAGATCGCGCTGCTGCTGGCCTCCGACGATGCCGAGCCGCTGTTCGCCGATCTCAAGCGCATCGTGCTGGACGAGCTGCATGCGCTGGCCGGCTCCAAGCGCGGCGATCTCTTGAGCCTCGGCCTCGCCCGTCTGCGCGCGATCGCGCCTGTCGCGCAGACGGTCGGCCTCTCCGCCACCGTGGCCGACCCGGACACGCTGCGCCGCTGGCTGGTGCCGCAGCGCGGTAACGCGGAGATGGGCGAACTGGTGATCGCCGATCCCGGCGCCGCGCCGGATCTTTCCATGCTCGACAGCGCCGCCCATGTGCCCTGGGCCGGCCACACGGCGCGCCATTCGCTCAAAGAGATCTACGGCCTCATCACCCGCCACACGACGACGCTGGTCTTCGTCAACACCCGCATGCAGGCGGAGCTGCTGTTTCAGGAACTGTGGCACATCAACGACGCCAATCTGCCGATCGCGCTGCATCACGGCTCGCTCGACGTCTCGCAGCGCCGCCGGGTGGAGGCGGCGATGGGCGAGGGCAAGCTGAAGGCGGTGGTGTGCACCTCCTCGCTCGATCTCGGCATCGACTGGGGCGCGGTGGACCTTGTGGTCAATGTCGGCGCGCCCAAGGGCTCCTCGCGGCTGATGCAGCGCATCGGCCGCGCCAATCACCGGCTGGACGAGCCCTCGCGCGCCGTTCTTGTGCCGGCAAACCGCTTCGAGGTGCTGGAATGCCGCGCCGCGCTGGAGGCGGTGCGGGCGGGGGCGCAGGACAGCGCGGTGGTGCGCTCCGGCGCGCTCGACGTGCTGGCGCAGCACGTGCTCGGCATGGCCTGCGCCACCCCGTTCGACGCGGACGAGCTGTTCGCGGAAATCACCTCCGCCGAGCCCTATGCGGAGCTCTCCCGCGCGGATTTCGACGATGTGGTCGGCTTCAATGCCACCGGGGGCTATGCGCTGCGCGCCTATGAGCGCTTCGCCCGCATACGGCAGATGAAGGACGGCCGCTGGCGCGTCGCCAACCCGCAGGTGGCGCAGCAGTACCGGCTCAATGTCGGCACTATCGTCGAATCCACCATGCTGAAAGTGCGCCTCGCCAGCGCCAAATCGCGCTTTGGCGGGCGGGTGCTGGGCGAGGTGGAGGAGTATTTCGTCGAGACGATGAGCCCGGGGGACACCTTCGTCTTCGCCGGCGAGGTGCTGGAATATCTCACGATTACCGAGAACGAGGTCCGCGTCGCCCGCACCAGCGCCAAGGAGCCGCGGGTTCCCTCTTATGCCGGCGGCAAGTTCCCGCTCTCCACCTTCCTTGCCGCGCGGGTGCGGGCGCTGCTCTCCGAGCCGGCGCGCTGGGCGAGCCTGCCGGGCCAGGTGCGCGACTGGCTGGAGCTGCAGAAGCTGCGCTCGCGCCTGCCGGGACGGGAGGATCTGCTGGTCGAGACCTTTCCGCGCGGCGGGCGCTATCATCTCGTCGCCTACCCGTTCGAGGGAAGGCTCGCCCACCAGACGCTGGGCATGCTGCTGACCCGAAGGCTGGACCGCGCCGGTCTGCACCCGCTCGGTTTCATGGCCAACGACTACGCGCTGGTGATTTACGGCGTTTCCGACATGTCGCTTGCGATCGCACAAAGGCGGCTCTCGCTCGACGCGCTGTTCGACGCCGACATGCTCGGCGACGATCTGGAGGAATGGCTCGCGGAATCCGCGTTGATGAAGCGCACCTTCCGGCAATGCGCTGTCATCGCCGGCCTGATCGAGCGGCGCTTTCCCGGCAAGGAGAAGAATTCCCGTCAGGTGACGATGTCCACCGACCTCGTCTATGACGTGCTGCGCCGGCATGAGCCGGGCCATGTGCTGCTGCGCACGGCGCGGGCGGATGCGGCGACCGGGCTTCTGGACATTCGCCGGCTCTCCGACATGCTCACGCGGGTGAGGGGCCGAATCGACCATCTCGCCTTGCCGCGCGTCTCGCCGCTGGCGGTGCCGGTTATGCTGGAGATCGGCCGCGAAATGGTCGCGGGCGGCGCCTCGGAGGCGCTGCTGGCCGAGGCCGAGGATGAACTGATCAGGGAGGCGATGCGTGCCGGCGACGATGACAGCGGGCCCGGCCGATGAGCGCACGGGCGAGAGCGAGATCG
This sequence comes from Ancylobacter sp. FA202, assembly GCF_000380205.1. Lineage (NCBI taxonomy): Bacteria > Pseudomonadati > Pseudomonadota > Alphaproteobacteria > Hyphomicrobiales > Xanthobacteraceae > Ancylobacter > Ancylobacter sp. FA202. The sequence continues at coordinate 2,546,205 of NZ_KB904818.1, forward strand.
AGCTGGCCGGCGCACGCCTCGTGCTCGACCCCGCCGGCGCGCTGTGGTGGCCGGCCGAGCGGGCGCTGATCGTCGCCGATCTGCATCTGGAAAAGGGCTCCGCCTTCGCCGCCCGCGGCGTGCCGCTGCCGCCCTATGACACCCGCGCCACGCTTGCGCTGCTGGAGCGCCTCGTCGCGCGCTGGGCGCCGCGCACGCTCATCGCGCTAGGCGACAGCTTCCATGATCGCGGTGGTGCCGGCCGGCTCGGCGACGAGGAGCGCGCGAGTCTGGCTTTGCTGACGCGCGGGCGCGACATGGTGTGGATCGCCGGCAATCACGATCCCGAGCCGATGCCCGGTATCGGCGGCCTGCATGCCGGCGAGCTCAGGCTCGGGCGGCTCACCTTGCGCCACGAGCCGGCCGCTGAGGCAGGGGAGGGCGAGGTGGCCGGGCATTTCCATCCCGTCGCGCGGCTGGTGCTGCGCGGGCGCAGCCTGCGCCGGCGCTGCTTCGCCACCGATGGGCGCCGCCTCGTCCTGCCGGCGCTCGGCGCCTATGCCGGCGGGCTGAACATTCGCGACGCGGCGCTGGCGGGCCTGTTCGGCGGCGCGTTCGACGCGCATCTGGTCGGGGCGGCGCGCACCTACCGCATCGCCCACCATGCCTGCCTGCCGGACCGCTGACGTTTAGGTTCTAGCGCGAGAAGAACAGGCTGGAAGGGGCGGCCGGCGCACGCGGGGTGGTGCCGCCGACCGAGCCGGTGATGTCCTCGGGCCCCGGTACCGTGGCCGGGCCGGCGGCGCGCAGCTGCTCCTGCCGCAGCTGTGCCACGAGGTGCCAGGAGCCATAGGCCAGCGCCGAGCCGCACAGGGCGATCACCAGCGTGGCGCGGATGCGCGCCAGCCAGCGGCCGGGCGGCGGTGCCGCGCGCGTGCCGATATGGCTGCGCAGTTCCACCGGCGCGCCGGGCTGGGGCCGGTTGGCGGCGGGGGCGGTGGCGGGGCTCGCGGCGCGCCGGGCCTGGGCGATGAAGGCGGTGCGGCGCGGGGCATTGTCGCCCGCTGCGTCCGGCGCCGCCGGGGCGGCGGGTTCGCTCTCGATTTCAGCGACCGGCGCCGTCGCGCGACGGGTCGCGGCGGAGGTGCGGCTGAGCGCTTCCAGCGCGGCGCGCATCAGCTGCGGCTCGAACGCCTTCGGGATCGAGGCCGGTGCCGGGGTGAACGCCACCTCGTGCGCGACCTCGCCAGCCTTCGCCGGGGGCGGTGCGGCAGGCTTTGGCGCAGGCTTTGGCGCAGGCTTTGGCGCGGCGGCGAGGTTGGCCAGTTCGGCCGCGACCGCCGCCTCGGCGGCGGCGGAGACAGACCCGCGCGCCGTCGGTGTCTCGGCCGCGCGGCGACCCTCCAGCGCGGCGATCTCCCGCCGGATGAGGGCGGTGACGCTGTCGGGCTCGCCGCCGGAACCGGAGGGCGGGCGAGGGCGGGAGGCGGCGAGCAGGCTCGCCCGCGTCTCTTCCATCTGGATGAACAGGTCGTTGACCGCCCGCTCGATGCTGGCAAGTTGGCTGGCAAGTTGGCTGGCAAGCGGGCCAGAGAGTTGGCCGGAGATTTCCGTATCGCCCATCCCGGCGCCGATCCGGCGCGAAAGTTCCTCGATCTGCTGGCCGAGCGCCTCGAAGCGGGCGCCGTCATCCACCGGTGGCAGCGGCCGCTCGATGCGCTCGATACGGTCGGACAGGCCCTTGATCAGCGTCTCCATGCCGGCGGGCAGCTCGCGCCGCGCGCTGGCGAGATCGGTCTGGATGGCGTCGAGGCGGCCCAGCAGGTCGTCGAGCGGCAGGGGCGAGGGCGTGCCGATACGGTCCGACAGCGTCTCGATCCGCCGCTCCAGCGAACCGAAGGCGGTGCGCAGGGCCTCGTCCTCATGCGCCGCCATCTCGGCCACGCGGCTGGCGAGCAGCGACACCTGCTCGGCCAGCAGCCGCACCGAATCCGACGACAGCGCCCGCGCCAGAAGCTCGCGGATTTCGCTGATCTGCGCCTGCAGCCGGGCGACGGTGGCGCCGTCCACCACCTTGGCATTGACGATGTCGATCTTGCGCTCCAGCGCGCCGATGCGCCCGAGCAGCAGCTCCGGCGGCTCGGGCAGCCGCAGACCGCCGATCATCTCGCGCAGCGTGGCCAGCGTGGCGCGCAGCCCCTCGTCGCGCGTGTCGGAGCGCTCGACCCGTTCGACCAGAAGCTGCACCACACGCTGGAGTTCGTCGACCGCGTGGCGCGGCGCCAGCGTGGCCACGGCCTGCCGCAGGCTGGACAGTTCCTGCTGGAGCGCGGTGAGCGCCGCGTGCGGCAGCGGCGCGGGGGAGGGGGAGGGGGCATGTTCCGCCGCCTCCGACACGAGGGGGGCGGGCAAGAGGGATTCGGGCAAGAGGGGTTCGGGCTCAAAGGCGTCGGGCACGAACGAGGCGGGCGCCGGCGCTGCGGGCGTGAAGGCGTCCCGCGGCGTGGGCTCGCGCCTTTTAATGGGGCTCTCGACGCGCCGACGCGGGCCGTCGCGATCCAGTTCGCTCTGGCGGGCGGCGATCTCGGCCACGGCGGCCTCGATGGCGGCGGGGCTGGGGGCTTCTTCGGGCGTCGCCGCGCGGCGGCGGCTCAGCTGAAGCGCCTCCAGCCGCTGGTCGATCTCGCGCATGGCGGCGGCGAGCCGTTCATCGGCATAGGCCGAGCCGGTGGCGGACGGTGCGCGCGGCCTCTCCGGCACCGCAATGCGGGCCGGCGGCTCCGCTGCCTCGGCCGGAGGGGAGGCGACAGGACGCTCGGCCGGGGCGGCAAGGTCGGTCCGGCCGATCTGGCCGGCAAGTTCCTCGATGCGCCGGCGCAGCTCGGCCAGATTGTTCAGCCCGTCAATGCCGACCGGCGGCGTGCCGGCGGCGGTGGTGCCCATCAGCTGCCCACGCAGCCACTGGTCCAGAGGCAGGCCAGCCCTCTGGGCCGCCTCACCCATGGCGCGCCACGCTTCGGGAGCGATCTGTCCGGTTGTCGAAGGGGCCTCTTGCCTCACCTTGGTCTCCGTCGCTCCGGCACGAATGGCGGCAGGAATCACCGCGGCGACCGCGGGAGGCTGCCTGCCGCAACTGTTACGAATCTTGGTAAAGGGCGCGTTAACGACCCCCACGCCGCACGGGGCCGCCGAGGCGGCGGGCGCCCTCTCGCCGCACCCGGGGGGCGGTCATCCCGCCGCCTGGCCGGGCAGCGCCGCGCTGTCGGCGGACGATCCGGGCCGCGCCCCAGCCGGCCGGCAGGCGCTTAGCGTCGACGGGGAGTGCGAGAGAGGGAACCGAAAAAGACACATGAAATCAGAGGGATGACTTTCCATTTAACAGTAAGTTTCCCTAACGTCGGGTGTGACTTTCTCCCCTTGCGGCAACCGGTCTGCGACAGTGGGGCAACATCGCTGTCGCGTTACCCGTCGTTTCCCCCGGAGTTGCCCAGATGGATTTCACCTCCTACGAGGCCGAACGCACCGCCGACATCGCCCTCGCCTCGTCAGGCGAGAGCGGTTTCTTCACCATTGGCGATCTCGCCCGCGAGTTCGGTGTGACGCTGCGCGCCCTGCGCTTCTATGAGGACAAGGGCCTGCTCGCCCCGCGTCGCGAAGGCCTCACCCGGCTCTACAGCGCCGCCGAGCGCTCCCGCCTCGCCATCATCCTCAAGGGCAAGAAGCTCGGCTTCACCCTGGCGGAGATCAAGGCCATGGTCGCCCTGCGCGAAGGCAGCGCGGTGCCGGCCGGCGGCCTCGCCCTCACCGCCGAGAAATGCGTCGAGCAGCTGGCTCTGCTGGAGCAGCAGAAGGTCGAGATCGAGGAAGCCATTGGCGAGCTGCGCCAGATGGTTGCCGCCTTCTCCGCCCGCAGCGCCGCCTGACACCCTGATCCTCCGCGACGAAACTCTGGCGGCGCCCCAACGGGCGCCGTTCGCTTTTGGGAGGGCAGGCACGCGAACGGGGGCCCACATCGCGCGAAAATGCTCTAGCGTGGGCGGCAAGGTCCAGATCAACCCGCTCTGCCGAGTGCCCCCATGTCCCGTTCCATCGACTATTATTTCTCCGTCGTCAGTCCCTGGGCCTTCATCGGCCATGAACCTTTTCTCGCCTTGGCGCGCCGCCATGGCGCGCGGGTGAATTTCCTACCCGTCCAGCTGGGCGACCTGTTCGCCGAAACCGGCGGGCTGCCGCTGGCCAAGCGCCACCCGGCCCGGCAGCGCTACCGGCTGCTGGAGCTCAAGCGCTGGCGCGAGGCGCGCGGTATCGAGCTCAATATCAAGCCGGCCCATTGGCCGTTCGACCCCAAGCCGGCCGACCGGCTGATCATCGCCGCGCAGATCGCCGGACATGATGTCGGGCCGCTGGCGGGGCGGATGATGTCCGGTGTCTGGCAGCGCGAGGAAAACCTGGCCGACCCGGCGACGCTGGCCGCCGTGCTGGCGGAACTCGGCCTGCCGGCCGACCTGCTGGAGGCCGCGGCGCAGGACCGGACCGCGACGATCTACCAGGCCAATCACGACGCCGCCATCGAGGCCGATGTGTTCGGATCGCCCGCCTATGTGCTCGATGGCGAGGTGTTCTGGGGTCAGGACCGGATCGAACTGCTCGACGGTGCGTTGTCGAGCGGGCGGGCGCCGTTCACGCCGTAGCGGCGAAAGGCGCGACGCCCGCGCCGGCTGAAGGAGGCCAGAACATGCGCCTGACCATCCGCATGACCAACGGGCTGGGGCGTGCCGCCCCGCTTGTGGCGGCGATCCTGCTGGCCGCCAGCGCGCAGGCGCAGCCGGCCGCCGATCCCGCCGCCGAACAGGTGCGCTTCACCGTGCAGACGGTGGAGGGGGGGCTGCTGCGGCTGGACACGCAAACCGGCGCAATGTCGTTCTGCGCCCAGCGCGCGGGCGGCTGGGCCTGTGAGGCGGTGCCGGACGACCGGGCGGCCCTGGAGGCGGAGATCGACCGGCTTCAGGCCCGCATTGCCACGCTGGAGAAGAGCCGCGGGGCGGGCGGTGCCGGCGTGCCTGATATCATGGCCCCGCCGCAGGCCGCGCCCCCTGGCGTGGCGCCGCCCGAGACCTCGCCGCCCGCCGCAGCCCCTTCGACACCGTCGCCCGAGGCCAACGGGGAGCTTCCGGCACAGGCCCGCGAGCGTCTCGACCAGGCGATGAACCTTGCCGAGCATGCCTTCCGGCGCTTCGTTGAGATGGTCGAGCGTCTGCGCAAGGACCTGCCCCCGGATGGGCCGCCGGCACCGGTGCCCCCGAAGGGCGAGCCGTTCTAGAGAGAGCCGGTCCGGTGGATGCCAGCTGACCGGCGCTCGCTCTCGCTTCAGCAGGTGCCGATAAAGGCGTGGATGCGGGCCAGCGCCTGGTCGGCCAGCGAGCCGGGAAAGCCGACAAAGACGTGGCAGCCGCCGGGATAGATGGCGAGCTCGGCGCCATTGCCGGCGGAAAGCCAGCGCGGCGCCATGAACAGCGTGTCGTCGAGCAGCGCGTCGCGGGTGCCGATGGTGAACAGCGCCGGCGGCAGGCCTTTGAGATCGGCATGGAGCGGCGAGACATCGCTGGAGGCGACATCGCCGCCCTCGCGCAGATAATGGCCGACGAAGACATTGATGTCCCGCGTGTTCAGCACCAAAGGCTCGTCGCCCCAGTTGCGCGCGCTCGGTGTCAGCGCGAGATCATAGGCGCCGGCATTGAGATTGGCGGCGCGGAACGGGGTGAGCCCGTGCCGGTCGCGCAGGCGCAGCAGCGTGGCGACCGAGAGGTTGGCGCCGGCCGATTCCCCACCAATGGCGAAGCGGTCGGTGCCGAAGCGCGCCGGCCCCTCGCGCAGCAGCCAGAGCGCGGCGGCCTCGCAATCATCCGGCGCGGCGGGATAGGGAATCTCGGGCGCCAGCCGGTAGTCGACCGAGACCACGGCAAAGCCGGTGCGCTCGACAAAGCGATGGTTCAGTCCGTCATTCTCGCGCGCCGAGCCGAGGCACCAGCCGCCGCCATGCAGATGCAGATAGACCCCCTTGGGCGGGGCCGGCGGGGTGAGGATGCGCAGCGGCACCGGCCCGTGCGGCCCCTCGATCTCGATCACCTGCGCATAGGGGCTTTCGGGCGAGAGCGGGAACGGCCCCTTGCCCTCCAGCCGCAGCTTGCGCAGCATCGCCATCGGAAACACCCAGCGGTCCGGCACGGCACCGAGCGCCTTGACGATCCCGGTATTCACCGCCCGGGTGTCGGCGGCGACGGCGGCGGGGTCGAACAAAGCGGGGTCGACCACCAGCGGGGCGGGGGCGCGCGACGGGGTCGGCGCGGGATTCACGGAATTCATGGGAAGGCGACACTCCGGAATGGGCGTGGCGAAGGACCTGTCATCAAGGGCTGATCGCGTCTATCCAAGCCTAGCTGGTGCGTGACATCAAGCGCGCAAGGGTGACAGGAGGCATGCCGATGGCGCGGATCCGGCAAGGCGAGGTGCGCGAAAGCGTGGTAACGCGGCGGTTCACGACCATTCTCACGGTGGACACCAAGGGGCGCGGCTTTAGCGAAATCACCGGGGCGGTGGCTTCCTTTCTCGCCGGCATCGGGGCCAGCGAGGGCGAGGTCTCGGTGTTCTGCCGGCACACCTCCGCTTCGCTCACCCTGCAGGAAAACGCCGATCCCGATGTGAAGACCGACCTCCTCACCGCGCTGGAGCGGCTGGCGCCCGAGCATGCGGGATGGGTGCATGATCTCGAAGGGCCGGACGACATGCCCGCCCACATCAAGGCGGTGCTCACCGGCGTTCATCTCGCCGTGCCCGTCATCGGCGGGCGCATGGCGCTCGGCACCTGGCAGGGGCTCTATCTCGTCGAGCACCGGGTGCGGCCGCACCGGCGCGAATTGGTTGTGGCGTTTGTCGGCGAGGCCCACTAAAGGTCGAGTATTGACCTGCGATCGGGGCCGCTGCAGGCCTGCCGGCCGCGCGGCTTGCGGTGGCGGTCCGTCCGCCCCATGATCGCGGTGCCGGCCTGCGCCGAGAGCGGGTCTGTGCAGGTGGAAGGGGCCGCTGCGCGTGGATATGACGACGAGTTTCCGGCTGGTGATCGCAGATGATCACCCGCTGTTCCGGGGCGCGCTGCGCGAGGCGGTGTCGCGCCAGTTTCCGGCGGCGGAGCTGTTCGAGGCCGGCGGCTTCGAGGATCTCCAGGCACTGCTGGAGCGCGAGAGCGATCTCGATCTCATCCTGCTCGACCTCACCATGCCCGGCGTGCGCGGCTTTTCCGGGCTGATGTACTTACGCGCGCAATATCCCGGCATTCCGGTGGTGGTGGTTTCCGCCAATGAGGAATCCGGCGTCATCCGCAACTGCATGGAATTCGGCGCCTCGGGCTTCATCCCCAAGACCAGCGCAGTGGAAACCATGCGCGCCGCCATCGCCGCCGTGCTGGAGGGCCGCACCTGGACCCCGCCGGATGTCGACCTTGCCGGCGGCGCCGACAAGGAGACGCAGGCCCTCGTCTCCCGCCTCGCCACGCTGACCCCGCAGCAGGTGCGGGTGCTGATGATGCTGTCCGAGGGGCTGCTGAACAAGCAGATCGCCTATGAGCTCGGCGTCTCCGAGGCGACGGTGAAGGCGCATGTCTCCGCCATATTGCAGAAGCTCGGCGTCGAGAGCCGCACCCAGGCGGTGATTGCCGCTTCCAAGATCGAGGGCGGCACCTGGGCGCAGGGAAGCGCTGCGGCGGGGTGAGCCGGTGACGGGGCGGGATACGCTGTTGCTGCTGCGGCCCGGCTTTGCCGATCCGGCCTATCCCTGCCGGCTATTCTATTGCTGGCACTGTGCCCTGATCGAAGGCGTGCTCGCCTCTTTCCCCCATCTGGCCACGCGCCTCGATATCGAGCGGATCGCGTGGGCGCGACCTCGCCATGCCGCCATCCTCCTCGCCGGCGAGGCGAACCAGTCCCTTCCGCTTCTCATACTAGCACCGGGCGAAACCTCGCCCCACGCGATGGGAAGCCATGAAGGGCGGCACTTCATCGCCGACAAGGACGGCATTCTCGCCGCCCTGAGCGAACGGCACGGCTTTCCGGTTCCGCATCCCTGACGCGGCTGGCCTCACTCCGCCGCCGCCCGGGCGGCGCGGCATTGGGCGAGTAAAGCGCGCAGCGCGGCCGGGCGCACCGGCTTGTTCAGAACCTCCATCTCGGTCGCCTTCGCCGCGTCGCGCACCCGCTTGGAGCGATCAGCGGTGATCAGCACCGCCGGCAGGCTCTGGCCGAGCTTCCAGCGCAGCTGCTTGGCCGCCTCGATGCCGTCGCCGGTGTCGAGATGGTAGTCGACCAGCAGCATGTCGGGCGGGGTGCGCCGCTCGCGCAGCATGGCGAGCGCTTCCTCGATGCCCGGCGCTTTCAGCACCTCGCAGCCCCAGCCGCTGAGCAGCGTCTCCATGCCGTCGAGAATGGCGGGGTCGTTGTCGATGCACAGCACGGTGAGCCCCTGCAGGCTCGCCAGCGGCACGCTCGCGCGCGGTGACGGCGCGTCGCGGGCGGGAATGGCGGGGGCGGCCGGCAGCTCGACTGAAAAGGCCGAGCCCTTGCCGGGCGTCGAGGCGAGGGTGATGGCGTGGCCGAGCACGCGGGCGATGCGCTCGACGATGGAGAGGCCGAGCCCCAGCCCGCGCGCCGCCCGCGCGCCCTCGTCGAGGCGCAGGAATTCCTTGAAGATGAGCTTCTGCTTGTTGACAGGCACCCCGACGCCGGTGTCGAGCACCTGGATGCGCAGCTTGCCGCGCCGCCGCCGCACCCCCACCAGCACCCGGCCGCGTGGGGTGTACTTGATCGCGTTGGAGACGAGGTTCTGCAGCAGCCGGCGCAGCAGCCGCCGGTCGGAGCGCACGGCGGCGGAACTCGGCACGAAGGTCAGCCGCAGCCCCTTCTCCATCGCCATCGGGGCGAATTCGACGTCGAGCTGGCGGAAGATCTCGTCGAGCCGCAGCGCGGCGAATTCCGGCTTGTGGGCTCCGGCGTCGAGGCGGGAAATGTCGAGCAGCGCGCCGAGAATTTCCTCCACCGCCTCCAGCGAGGCATCGACATTGCGGGCGAGGCGGGCGTCGTCGCCGCCCTCGGCGCGCTCGACAAGGCTGGTGGCGTAAAGCCGGGCCGCATTCAACGGCTGCAAAATATCGTGGCTGGCGGCGGCGAGGAAACGGGTTTTCGAGATATTGGCCTCGTCCGCCTCGGACTTGGCCTGCGCCAGCTGGGCATTGAGGTTCTCCAGCGCCTTGGTACGCTCGCGCACGCGCCGTTCCAGCGTCTCGTTCGCCCGCTCCAGCGCCTCGGCGGCTTCCACCGTCGGGGTGATGTCGGTGAAGGTCACCACCACCCCGCCATCCGGCATGGTGCTGACGCGCACTTCCATCACCACGCCGCGCGGGGCGAGGCGTTCCTGGAAGGCGACATTGCGCCGGGCATAACGCGAGAGCTTCTCGCGCACGATCTCCTCCACCGTGCCGGGGCCGAACTGGCCGGCGGTGGCGTTGAAGCGGATGATCTGGTCGATGCCGATGCCGATGCGCAGGATTTCCGGCGGCAGGTCCAGCATCTCGCCGAACTGGCGGTTCCAGGTGACGAGCCGCAGGTCGCGGTCGAACACCGCGATGCCCTGGCGCACATGGTCGAGCGCGGTCTGCAGGATTTCGCGGTTGTACTGGATGGCGGCGGAGGCGTCGTCGAGCAGCTTGAGCGCCGCCTTGGTGGAAACGGTGCGCTTCCTCAGCATCAGCGACAGCACGAGCCGCGAGGAGGCGGCGCCGATGGCCGAGGCGAGCAGGTGCTCGGCATAGCGGATGAGCTGGAAATCCGCCTCGCGCCCCGGCTCCAGCGACACGCCGCGCATCGCCGCCACGCTCTCGAACGAGGCGCGGGTGCGCTCCTCGCCGAGATAGCGGGCGACGGTGGCGATCAGCTCGCCCACCGTCACCGGCGAGCGCCACAGCCGGAAGCTCGGGGCCGAGGGGACATGCTCGCTCTGCACGAACACGCTCGCCTGCAGCCGCTCGATCGGGGTGGGCCGGCGGATCATCGAGGCAGCGAAGAACACCAGCACATTGACCGTGAGGCTCCACAGCACGCCATGCACCAGCGGGCTCGCCTGCACGCCGAGCAAGGCCTGCGGGCGCAGGAAGGCGAGGCCCATCGGTCCCTCGCTCACCAGCGCCGGGCTGAACAGGCCGGCATCGACCAAATTGGGCAGCAGCAGCGTATAGGCCCAGAGCGCGATGCCGGCGGCGATGCCGGCCAGCGCGCCGAGCCCGGTGCCGCGCCGCCAGACGAGGCCGATCAGCAGCGCCGGCCCGAACTGGGCGACGGCGGCGAAGGACAAGAGGCCGATCTGCGCCAGCTGCGCCTCGCCGGTGACGCGGTAATAGAGATAGGCCAGCAGCAGAATGGCGAAGATGGCGATGCGCCGCACGGTGAGCAGGCGGTGCCCCATGTCGACATGGTCAGGCGGGGCGCCGGCGCGGCCGGAATCCTCCCCCTCCCGCAGCCGCCGGCCGCGCACCATCAGCGGCATGAAGATGTCGTTCGACACCATGACGGCGAGGGCCACCGTCTCGACGATCACCATGGCGGTGGCGGCGGAAAGCCCGCCGACAAAGGCCACCAGCGACATCAGCTGCGCCCCCGCCGACAGCGGCAGGGTGACGACATACATGTCGCCATCGATAAAGCCGGGCGGAAAGGCGACCAGGCCGGCGATGGCGATGGGGATGACGAACAAATTGATCAGCACGAGATAGAGCGGGAACAGCCAGCGCGCGGTGCGGATTTCGTTCTCGGAGGTGTTCTCCACCACGGCGACGTGGAACTGGCGCGGCAGCAGCAGGATGGCGAGCGCCGAGAGCAGCGTCATCGCCGCCCAGCTGCCCAGCGTGAAGCCGTCGGTCAGCACCGGCAGCACGCCCTTCGCGGCCGCCTTCTCGAACAGGTCCCACGGGCCGGCGAACATGCCGAACACGACGAACAGGCCGACCGCCAGGAAGCTGACCAGCTTGACGATGGATTCGGTCGCCACCGCCAGCATCAGCCCTTCCTGATGCTCGGTGGCGTCGATATGGCGGGTGCCGAACAGCACGGCGAACACCGCCATCGCCACCGCGACGGTCAGCGCGAGATCGCCCACCAGCGGGTAGTGCATCCCCAGCCCCTCGAAATCGCCGAGCATGGCGAGAAGGGCGGCGGAGACGGCTTTCAGCTGCAGGGCGATGTAGGGCAGCGAGCCGACAATGGCGACGCAGGCCACCAGCGCCGCCACGCCCTGGCTCTTGCCGTAGCGGGCGGCGACGAAATCGGCGATCGAGGTGATGTTCTGCGCCTTGGCGAGCCGCACCACCCGCAGCAGGAACGGCGTTCCCAGCGCGAACACCAGGATCGGCCCGATATAGATGGTCAGGAAGTTGATGCCCTGGGTGGTGGCAAGGCCGACCGAGCCGAAAAAGGTCCAGGAGGTGCAGTAGACCGCCAGCGAGAGCGAATAGATATAGGGCCGCCCCTCGCGCCCGCGCCGCGGCAGGCGCCGGTCACCGAAGCTCGCCACGGCGAAGAGAAAGCCGATATAGACGAGCGCGACGGCGATGATGGACCATGCCTGAAGCATGCACTCTCCCGGCGGCGTGGAGCCGCTGCCTTTATGCGCCGCGCCCGCCCGCTCCGGCAAGATGGCGCGCGGTGGCACCTGTCCACCACGCGGGGGTGCCGGAAGGGTTGCCCGCGCCGGTGCGCCGTATCACAGTGGTGCCGCCGGGCAGCCGTATGTTGGAGGTTTCATGAGCAAGGTACTCACCGAGTTCCGCGAATTCGCGGTGAAGGGCAATGTGGTCGATCTCGCCATCGGCGTGATCATCGGCGCCGCCTTCGGCCAGATCGTGTCCTCGATCGTCACCGACCTGTTCATGCCCATCGTCGGCGCCGCCTTTGGCGGGCTGGATTTCTCCAATTACTTTGTCGGCCTGTCCTCCAGCGTCACCGCCACCTCGCTCGCCGCCGCGCGCGAGCAGGGCGCGGTGTTCGCCTATGGCCATTTCCTCACTGTGGTAATCAATTTTCTCATCATCGCCTGGATCCTGTTCCTGGTGGTGAAGGGCATCAACCGGCTGCGCCGCAACGCGGCGAAGGAGCCGCCGCTGCCCGCGCCGCCGACCAAGGAGGAGGTGCTGCTCACCGAAATCCGCGACATTCTCGCCCGCAAGGCCGCGCCGGGCCCCCTCGACCAATCGACGACCCCCTGAGGGCTGTGACGGGAACGCAAGAGCGGGTAAAAGCGCCGGAGTTCCCGTCGAGTGCAGAGCGATATGACCAGCTTTACCCGTCTTGCCATTGCCGATGTCGTCCTCGTCCAGCCGGTCCGGCATGGCGATGCGCGGGGCTATTTCTGCGAGACCTACAAGAAGCCGGCATTCGACGCCTTCGGCCTCGACATCGCCTTCGTGCAGGACAATGAATCGCTCTCGCGCGAGGTCGGCGTGGTGCGGGGGCTGCATTTCCAGACCCCGCCCATGGCGCAGGCCAAGCTGGTGCGGGCGGTGCGCGGCGCCATTTTCGACGTGGCGGTCGATATCCGGAAGGGTTCGCCCAGCTATGGGCGCTGGGTTGCGGCGACGCTGACCGCCGCCGGGGGCGAGCAATTGCTGGTGCCGCACGGCTTCGCCCACGGCTTCTGCACGCTGGAGCCCGATACGCTGGTTTCCTACAAGGTCGATGCGCCTTATGCGCCGGCAAACGACGCCGGCATTCGCTGGGACGACCCGGATCTGGCCATTGACTGGCCGGTGGCGGCCGGAGCGGCGATCCTCTCGGCCAAGGACCGGGCGGCGCCGCTGCTGCGGGACTATGCGACGCCCTTCACCTTCGAGCCGGCAGGAGCGTGAGATCATGAGCGTTCCCGCCCAGCGTGTTCTCGTCACCGGCGGCGCCGGCTTCATCGGCTCGGCCGTGGTGCGCCGGCTGGTGCGGCAGGGCCGGCAGGTGCTGACCTATGACAAGCTGACCTATGCCGGCAACCTCGCCTCGCTGGGCGAGGTGCACAATCTGCCCGGCCACAGCTTCCTTCAGGCCGATATCTGTGACGGCACGGCGTTCCGCGCGGCGCTGGCGGAGTTCCGGCCCGATCTGGTGATGCACCTCGCCGCCGAGTCGCATGTCGACCGCTCGATCGACGGGCCGGGCGATTTCATCCGCACCAATATCGTCGGCACCTACACGCTGCTGGACGAGACGCTGGCCTATTGGCGCGGGCTCGACGGCGCGGCGCGGGGGCGCTTCCGCTTCCACCACATCTCCACCGACGAGGTGTTCGGCACGCTGGGGGCGGAAGGGCTGTTCCATGAGGACACGCCCTACCAGCCAAATTCCCCGTATTCGGCCTCGAAAGCCTCGTCCGACCATCTGGTGCGGGCCTGGTTCCACACCTATGGCCTGCCGGTGGTGATGTCGAACTGCTCGAACAATTACGGGCCGTACCATTTCCCGGAAAAGCTGATCCCGCTCACCATCCTCAACGCGCTGGAAGGCGCGCCGCTGCCGGTCTATGGCAAGGGCGAGAATGTGCGCGACTGGCTCTATGTCGACGACCACGCGAGCGCTCTCGACCTCATCGCCACGCGCGGGCGGCCGGGCGAGAGCTACAATGTCGGCGGCAATAATGAGCGCCGCAACATCGACGTGGTCCGCACCATCTGCGCCATCATGGACCGCGTGGTGCCCGATGCGAAAATCGGCCCGCGCGAGGGGCTGATCCGCTTCGTCACCGATCGCCCCGGCCATGATGCGCGCTACGCCATCGACGCCGGCAAGCTGCAGCGCGAACTCGGCTGGGTGCCGGCGGAGACCTTCGAGAGCGGCATCGAGAAGACCGTGCGCTGGTATCTCGACAATCCGGGCTGGTGGGAGCCGCTGAAGGCGCGCTATGCCCGCCAGCGCATCGGCCTCGCCACATGAGCCGGCTTCTGCTCCTCGGCGCCGGCGGGCAGGTGGGCCGCGAAATCGCCGGCCGGGCGGGCGAGGCCGGCCATGAGCTGGTGGCGCTCGACCATGCCGGGCTCGACATCACGGACGCCGCCGCGCTGGCGCGGGCACTGGCGACGGCGCGGCCGGAGGTGGTGATCAACGCCGCCGCCTATACGGCGGTGGACCGGGCCGAGAGCGAGCCCGAGCGGGCGCATCTCATCAACGCGGTCGCCCCCGGGCTGATCGCGCAGGCCTGCGCCGAACAGGGCGCGGCGCTGATCCACCTCTCCACCGACTATGTGTTCGACGGCACCAAGCCGGGCGCCTATGTCGAGAGTGACCCCGTCGCCCCGCTCGGCGTCTATGGCGCCTCGAAGGAAGCGGGCGAGCGGGCCGTGCGCGCGGGGCTGGCGCGCCATCTCATCATCCGCACCTCCTGGGTCTATGGCGTGCATGGCGCCAATTTCCTCAAGACCATGCTGCGCCTCGCCTCCGAGCGCGACCGGCTGACCATCGTCGCCGACCAGCGCGGCTGCCCCACCGCGACACGCGATATCGCCGAAGGCCTGCTGGCCGCGGCGGCGCCGCTGGCGGCGGGGACGCTGACGCCGGGCACCTATCACCTCGCCGGCACCGGGGCGACGACCTGGTTCGACTTCGCCACCGCGATACTGGAGCGGGCCGGCCAGCACACCGGCCGCCATCCCGAGATCGTGCCGATCACGACAGTGGACTACCCCACCCCGGCGCGCCGCCCGGCCAATTCGGAACTGTCGAGCGAGGCATTCGCGCGGGCGAGCGGCACCCGCGCCGCGCCCTGGCAGGAACGGGTGGCCGAGGTGGTCGACGCGCTGCTCGCCTCGCCGGCGGGCTGATCTCACAGGACACGGACGCACATGAAGGGCATCATCCTCGCCGGCGGCTCCGGTACGCGGCTTCACCCGATCACGCTGGTCGTGTCGAAGCAGCTGCTGCCGGTCTATGACAAGCCGATGATCTACTATCCCCTCACCACGCTGATGATGGCGGGGATCCGGGACATTCTGGTCATCACCACGCCGCATGACAGCCCGCTGTTCCAGAAGCTGCTGGGGGACGGTGCGCAGTTCGGCCTCCGCTTGAGCTATGCGGTGCAGGAAAGCCCGCGCGGGCTGGCGGATGCCTTCATCGTCGGGCGCGACTTCATCGGCGACGATCCCGTGGCGCTGGTGCTGGGCGACAACCTGTTCTTCGGCCATGGCCTGCCGGAATTGCTGGCCAAGGCGGCCGCGCGCGAGGCCGGTGCCACCGTGTTCGGCTATCCGGTCAAGGACCCCGAGCGCTACGGCGTGGTGGAGATGGGCGAGGGCGGCAAGGTGCTCTCCATCGAGGAGAAGCCGGCGGTGCCGCGCTCCAATCTCGCGGTGACCGGGCTTTATTTCTACGACAACCGGGTGGTGGAGATCGCCGCCGGGCTGAAACCCTCGCCGCGCGGCGAGATCGAGATCACCGACGTCAACCGCGCCTATATGGAGCGCGGCGAGCTCGATGTGCTGATGATGGGCCGGGGCTTCGCCTGGCTCGACACCGGCACGCCGGAATCGCTGATCGAAGCGGCGCAGTTCGTGCAGATCCTGGAGAGCCGGCAGGGGCTGCGCATCGCCTCGCCGGAAGAGATCGCCTTCCGCGCCGGCTTCATCGATGCCGCCCAGCTGCGCGCGCTTGGCGAGGCGCAGAGGAAGTCCGCCTATGGCGCCTATCTCCTGCGCATCGCCGACGAGGAAGGCTGATCGGCCGCGCGCGATCCATCGTTTTCCTTCATTGCCGGCTCATCTCTTTTGATGAATCCACGCCGCCGGTCGGTTGTAGACTGGCGGCCCGCGCTCTTTCAGCTCTCCCGCCCCGCGCCCTTTTCAGGTTCTCCCATGTCCGCCGACGCCGCGCCCTTCTTCGCCAAGCCCTCGCTGCTCGACCATATCCGCCCGCAGGCGCTGTCGCTGCCGGAGAGCGGCATTGTCGAGGTGATGAATTACGGCCGCCGGAAGGAAGGGCTGATTCCGCTCTGGGCCGGCGAGGGTGATCTGCCGACCCCGGCCTTCATCAGCGAGGCGGCGACCCGCTCGCTGGCGGCGGGGGAGACCTTCTACACCTGGCAGCGCGGCATCCCGGAACTGCGCGCCGCGCTCGCCCGCTACATGCACCGGCTCTATGGCGTGGCGGACGATCCCGAGCGCTACTACGTCACCGGCTCGGGCATGCAGGCGATCCAGGTGGCGCTGGCGCTCACCCTGTCGGCGGGCGACGAGATCCTCATCCCCTCGCCCTCCTGGCCGAACGCAGCGGCGGCGGCCGAGGTGGTCGGCGCGCGGCCGGTGTTCGTGCCGTTCTCCTTCGACGCGGCGCGCGGCTTCTGGCTCGATCTCGACCGGCTGGAGAGCGCGGTGACGCCGCGCACGCGGGTGATCTTCATCAACTCGCCGGCCAACCCCACCGGCTTTGTCGCCTCGCCGGACACGCTGCGCGGCGTGCTCGACATCGCCCGCCGGCACGGGCTGTGGATCGTCGCCGACGAGATCTATGGCCGCTTCTTCTACGAGGCGGAGGAGGGCGGCCCGGCCCTTGCGCCGTCCTTCCACGACGTGATGGAAGAGGACGACCGCATCCTGTTCGTGCAGACCTTCTCCAAGAACTGGGCGATGACCGGCTGGCGGCTCGGCTGGATCGAGGCGCACCCCTCGCTCGGCCCGGTGCTGGAGAACCTGATCCAGTATTCCACCTCGGGCGTCGCCGCCTTCATGCAGCGGGCCGGCGTGGCGGCGCTGGAGCGCGGCGAGAGCTTCGTCGCCCACCAGATCGAGCGGGCGCGGCGCGGGCGCGACATCGTGGCCAAGGGGCTGGCCACCTCCAACCGTGTGCGCTTCGCCTCGCCGCCCGGCGCCTTCTACATGTTCTTCGGCGTCGAGGGCGAGGCGGATATGCGCGCGCTGGCGCTGAAGCTGGTCGACGAGGCGGGCATCGGCCTCGCCCCCGGCACCGCCTTCGGCCCCGGCGGGGAAAGCTATATCCGCATGTGCTTTGCCCGTGGCGAGGCGCAGATGGTTGAGGCGACCGACCGGCTGGTGCGCTGGCTGCAGAAATGAGCCACCGGCAGGGCCGCACCGGCCGAAATCGGGCACGGATCGGTTGCGGCCGGCGCGCCGGCGGAGCACACTGAAATCATGAAGGATTTCGCGCCACCGTCCGATGCGCCGCACCCGCCGACCGTCTCGGAGGCGCGGCTGCTCTCGGTGCTGGACACCGCCGCCGACGGCATCATCGTCATCGACGAGCACGCCCGCATCCTGATCTTCAACAAGGCCTGCGAGAAGATGTTCGGCGTCACCACCGCCGAGGCGGTGGGGCAGAACGTCAAGCTTGTCATGCCGACCGAATATGCGCGCGACCACGACGCCTATGTCGGCAGCTATATCCGCACCGGGGTCAAGAAGATCATCGGCATCGGCCGCGAGGTGCAGGGCCGGCATGCCGATGGCACGGTGTTTCCGCTGGAGCTGTCGGTCGGCGAGGCGGCCACCCCGGAAGGGCGGCAATTCATCGGCATTCTGCGCGATCTGCGCCCGCGCAAGGAGAGCGAGCAGCGGCTCGCCGATCTGCAGAGCGAGCTGGTCCACCTCGCCCGCGTCTCCGCCATCGATGAGATGGGGGCCGCCATCGCCCATGAGCTGAACCAGCCGCTGACGGCGCTGATGCTCTATCTGCAGGCGATCCGCCGCGCCCATAGCCGGGGCATCGATATCGTCACGGTGGTCGGGGACATTCTCGACAAGGCGGCCAATGAGGCCGAGCGCGCCGGCCATATCATCCAGCGCATGCGCCAGTTCGTGGAGAAGCGCGACCCCGAGCGCCATGTGCGCCCGCTCGACCCGCTGATCGACGAGGCGATCGACCTCACCCTGCTCGGCCAGCGCCACCGCATCCGCATCATCCGCCAGACCGGTGAGAGCCTGCCGCCGGTCTCGGTCGATCCGGTGCAGATCCAGCAGATCGTGGTCAATCTGGTGCGCAATGCCATCGAAGCCGCCGCCAGCGTGCCCGACCCGGCGATCCAGATCCGCACCCTGGCGAGCGAGGGCAGCGTGCGGCTGGAGGTGCAGGACAATGGCCCCGGCATCGCGCCGGAGGCGCTGTCGAAGCTGTTCGAGGCGTTCGCTAGTTCAAAACGTCGCGGCATGGGGCTCGGCCTTGCGATTTCGCGGACGATCGCCCAGAACCACGGGGGAGACCTGCTGGTCGATCCCGGCGGCAATGGCAGGGGCGCGTGCTTCACGCTGGTCCTGCCGGCGGCGCCGGTGCCGGACGAGGTCGGGTAAGGGGGGGCCGTTGATGGCGCATCTGGGTGAGGTCTTCATCGTCGACGACGATGCTGCGGTGCGCGATGCGCTCTCGCTCGTGCTCAGCCTGGAGGGCTACCATGTGCGCGGCTTTTCCGACGGCGCCGCCTTCCTGTCGGTGGCGCGCACCCATGTGCCGTCCTGCATCGTGCTCGACGTGCACATGCCCGGCCGCTCCGGGCTCGACATTCTGAAAGAGCTGGAGGCCGACCGCTACCCGGCGCCTATCTTCATCATTTCCGGCCAGGGCGACATTCCCATGGCGGTGGACGCCATCCGCCACGGCGCGCTCGACTTCATCGAGAAGCCGTTCGACGCCGACACGGTGCTGGAGCGGGTGCGCGACGCCATCGCCGCCCATGGACGGCGCGCCTCGGCCGAGCCGGGCGACCTGCTGACGGCGCATTTCCCCGGCCATGACCTGCTCACCCCGCGCGAGCGCGAAGTGCTGGTGCAGATCGCCTCCGGCGCCTCCAACAAGGAGGCCGGCCGCACGCTCGGCATCTCGCCGCGCACCATCGAGGTGCACCGCGCCCGCATCATGGAAAAGCTCGGCGCCAAGAACGCCGCCGACCTCGTGCGTATCGTGCTCAAGGACATGCGCGACTGAGCGGGTGGCCTTCCACCATGCCCGTGCAGGACGCGGCCCTCTACGCATCCCTACGAATTGCTGATGCCGTCGCACTTTCTCACTGTCTGTGAAAAGAGCGGGAGAGAGCCCTTGAGAGTTCACGTGGTCGAGGATGATGCCGGTGTGAGCGATTCGCTCGCCCTCATCCTCCGCAATATCGGACACACGGTGATCTCCCACCGCGATGCGGAGAGCCTGTTCAAAGGCTCTGTGCCCGAGGCGCCGGACGCGGTGATCGTCGATCTCAGCCTGCCCGGCATACCGGGCGCACAGCTGGTGCGCTGGCTGCTCAACCTTGCCGCGCCGCCGCGCGTGGTGGTCATCACCGGCCAGTCGCAGGGCTTCATCGACCACCAGCTGCGCGGCCTGGTGCCGGATGGGGTGATGCGCAAGCCGCTCGATGTCGACGCCATCGCCCGGGTTCTGCCGCCGCTCTGACGCGCCGCGCCGGCGGGAATCGGCGCGCCGGAGGGCGGTTTCCGCCGGCGCTTCCGGAAAGTCCCTTACGCAGCCCACCGAACTGTGCCGGCCCGCTTTGCCCGCTAGCCTTGCGCAAGATCAAGGGTGGAGCGATAAAGATGCGACAGATCATCGACGAACGCACCGGCGGCACCGTTCGCCCGCCCTATGGCGCCGAGCCCCATAGCGCGCTCCATGGCCCGTCTCATGCGCCGACGATGCGGATCGCCGCCCATGTCACCGTGCTGCATGAGGGCGATCCCGCCCGCCGCATCATGGAAGTGGTCGACGGCGCCGTCATGCTCAGCAAGCTGCTCCCGGACGGGCGCCGCCAGGTGGTGGAACTGCTCGGCCCGGGCGACGTGTTCGGCCTTGCCCATGACGAGATTTATGCCTGCTCGGCCGAGACGCTCACCCCCGCCACCATCAACACCCATGACCGCAGCGCGCTGGAGCGCGACCCGGTGCTGGCCGCCCGGCTGCTGCGGCGCTTCGAGGCGCAGCTCTGCGTCATGCACTCCCACGCGCTGGTGTTGGGGCGCATGTCGGCGCTGGAGCGCGTCGCCTTCTTCCTGCTGCGGCTGATGCCGGACGGCATGGTCGGCACCACGCTGCATCTGTCGATGACCCGGCAGGAGATCGCCGATTTCCTCGGCCTGACGCTGGAAACGGTGAGCCGGGCCTTTTCCGAGCTCAAGCGGCGCGGCCTCGTGGTGCTGCAGCGGGCTGACGAGGTGCGGATCCAGGATCGCGGCAGCATGCGCCGCCTCGCCGGGGCGCTCTGAGCTCTTTCCGCGTCTCTGCCCGCCGTCCTGTCCACAGCGCGGCGCTTCTTCCCCCTTCCAGCACCTGGGCGCCCCGCTTCGCGGAGCGCCCCTTTCTTTTGGAGGGGTGATCGGGCGCCCCGCTTCGCGGAGCGCCCTTTTCTTTGAGCAGTGATCGGGCGCCCCGTTTCGCGGAGCGCCCTTTTCTTTTGGCGGGTAGAGCGAAGGCGCGGATCAGACGGCGGCCGAGTGGCGGGCGGCGGTCTGGCTTTGCAGCCGGTGGTCCAGCGCGGCGGCGGCGAGCCGCACGAAGGGGCGCCCGCCGGCGGTCATGGCGACGTGCCGGCCTTCCAGCGTAAGCAGCCCGTCGGCGGCGAGGCCGGCGAGGCGCGGGGCGGCGTCGGCCAGCGTCGAGGGGTCGAGATCGACTTCGAGGTCGCACATCAGCCGTTCGATCAGCGCGCCGCGCTGGCGGTCCTGCGCGGTGATGGCGATGCCGCGCACCGTGGCGAAGCCGCCATCGTCGATGGCGCGCATATAGGAGCCCGCATCCGGCGCGTTCTGGGTGAAACCCTGCGGAAAGCGGCTGATCGCCGAGGCGCCCATGCCGATCAGCACATCGGCCTGGTCGGCGGTGTAGCCCTGGAAATTCCGCCGCAGCTGGCCGGATGCCGCCGCCCGGGCCAGCTTGTCGTCGGTGCGGGCGAAATGGTCGAGGCCGATGGCGACATAGCCATTGGCCAGCAGCACCTCGCGCGCCGCTTCCGACTGGTCGAGCCGCTCGGCGGCGCCGGGCAGGGAGGCCTCGTCGATCATCTTCTGGTTGGCGCGCATCCACGGCACATGGGCATAGCCGAACAGAGCGAGACGTTCCGGCGCCAGCAGGGTCGCGAGCTTGGTGGTGCGGCGGATGTCGCGCTCGCTCTGGTGCGGCAGGCCATACATCAGGTCGAGATTGATCGAGGAGATGCCGGCCTCGCGCAGCAGGCGCATGGCGCGCTCCACCGTGGCGAAGGGCTGGATGCGGCCGATCGCCCGCTGCACATGGGCGCTGAAATCCTGCACGCCGAGGCTGACGCGGTCGACCCCCATCGCGGCCAGCGCGTCGGCGAGCGGCTCGTCGGTCTCGCGCGGGTCGAGTTCGAAGGCATATTCGGCGAGATGGTCGAGCTGGAAGCCCTCGGCCAGCCTCTCCCCCAGCCGCTTCAGCATCGCCGGCCCCAGCAGGCTTGGCGTGCCGCCGCCCCAGGCGATGTGCGTCACGGCGCGCCCGCCAATGCGGGCGGCGACGAGGTCGATCTCGCGCTCCAGCCGCTCGGCATAGGCGGCCACCGGCTCGGCGCGGCGCGTCGCCTTGGTGGTGCAGCCGCAATAGAAGCACAGCGCCGGGCAGAACGGCACATGCAGATAGAGCGAGACGCTGGCCTGCGCCGGCAGGACGGCGAGCCAGTCGGCATGCGCGCCGGCCCGGATCGCGCCGGTAAAATGCGGCGCGGTGGGGTAGGAGGTGTAGCGGGGCACGGCCCGCTCTGCATGGATGAGCGTTGTGTTATGCATGGAGAGGATTTGACCCGAACCGGCATTCGTCGCATTGATCCGGCGCAAATGTCGCCGCGTTGCGGGCGTTCGCGCAGGCCCCTCGGGCGTGCCGGGGGCGCCCCGCCCCTTGGTTCCCGCCCAATGCCGCTGCCCGCCTTCCTGACCTCGCCCGCCGCTAAACGTTCTGCCTGGTATGGCGCGACGCTCGCCCTCGCATTTGCCGGCGGCGCCTTCTTCGCCTTTCTCGCCATGCCGGCGGGCTGGCTCTCCGGCGCCCTGGTGGCCACCGCGCTGGCGGCGCTGCTCGGCGCCCCGGTGGGGGTGGAGAAGAACACAAGGCTCGGCGTCTACATCATCCTCGGCACCTCGATGGGCTCGGCGATCACGCCGGAAACGCTGAGCGGCATCACCGCCTGGCCGGTGACGATGGCGGTGCTGGTGGCCTCGGTGCCGGTCATGATGGTGGCGGTGATTCTCTATCTGGAGAAGGTCGCCGGCTGGGACCGGCGCAGCGCCTTCTTCGCCGCCGCGCCCGGCGCGCTTTCCACCGTGCTGGTCATGGCGGAAAGCTCGGGCGCCGATACGCGCCGGGTGGTGTTCGGCCAGTCGCTGCGGCTGTTCGTGCTGGTGGCGCTGCTGCCGGCGGCGATTGGCGGGCTCGGCCATGAACCCTCCGGCACGCTGCCGATCAACCCGGTCGTGCCGGACCTGACGAATTTCCTCGCCTCGCTCGGCGTCGGCATCTTTGGCGGGTTTCTCGCCGAGCGCAGCCGCTTTCCCGGCGGCGCCATGGTCGGCGCCATGCTGGCGAGTGCGCTGGTGCACGGCTTCGGGCTGATCGAGGGGCGGCTGCCCGACATCTTCCTCATCGTCGGCTTCGTGGTGCTGGGCGCCAATACCGGCAGCCGCTTCGCCGGCACGCGGATTTCCACGCTGCGGCATTTCCTGGTCGATTCGCTGGTGGCGCTCGCGATCGCCACCGCCGTCGCGCTGGCCTTCGCCGTGCTCGGCGCCTGGCTCGCCGACGAGCCGCTGCCCAAGGTGCTGGTGGCCTATGTGCCGGGCGCGCTGGAGGCGATGACCATCATGGCCTTCGTGCTCGGCATGGACCCGGCCTTTGTCGCCGCGCACCATCTGGTGCGCTTTCTCGGCCTCGCTCTGGCGATCCCGGTCATCGCCCGGCTGTTCTTCGGCCGGGCGGACATTCCGTCCGAGAATGTCGAGATCGACAAGACCGAGCCGAAGGACTGACGCGCGGCGGGTGACGCCGCCGCCCTTGTCCGCGTTTCGCGGCGGCTTACTCCGCCGCTTGCGCCCGCTTGACGAAGCCGAGCCCGAGCCGGCTCCACACATCGGTCAGCGCATGCGCCAGATGGGCGATCAGCGCGTCGTCATGGAACGGGCCGGGGGTGATGCGCAGCCGCTCCGTGCCGCGCGGCACAGTGGGGTAGTTGATCGGCTGGATATAGATGCCGTGCTCTTCCAGCAGCAGGTCGCTCGCCGCCTTGCAGGCCTCGGCGTCGCCGACCATGATCGGCACGATATGGGTGTCGGTGACCATCTGCGGCAGGCCGGCGAGGTCCAGCGCCCGCTTCACCTTGGCGACCTGCGCCTGCTGGCGGGTGCGCTCATGGGGCGAGGCCTTGAGATGGCGCACCGAGGCCGCCGCCGCCGCCGCCACTGCCGGGGGCAGGGCGGTGGTGAAGATGAAGCCGGGCGCATAGGAGCGCACCGCGTCCATCACCGCCCGCGTGCCGGTGATGTAGCCGCCGACCACGCCGAACGCCTTGCCCAGCGTGCCCTCGATCACATCGACCCGGTGCATCACGCCGTCGCGCTCGGCAAGGCCGGCGCCGCGCGGGCCATACATGCCGACCGCGTGCACCTCGTCGAGATAGGTCATGGCGCCGTAGCGCTCGGCAAGATCGCAAATGGCGCCGATGGGGGCGACGTCGCCATCCATCGAATAGATGCTCTCGAACACGATCAGCTTCGGCCGATCGCCGGCGGCGCGCAGCAGCTCTTCCAGATGGGCGAGGTCGTTGTGGCGGAACACCAATTTCTCGCGCCCGGCCTGGCGCACGCCCTCGATCATCGAATTGTGGTTCAGCGCGTCCGACAGGATGAGGCAGTCGGGAATGAGCTTGGCCAGCGTGGCGATGCCGGTCTGGTTGGAGACATAGCCCGAGGTGAAGACCAGCCCGGCTTCCTTGCCGTGCAGATCGGCGAGTTCGGCTTCCAGCTCGACCACGGCATGGCTGTTGCCGGAAATGTTGCGGGTGCCGCCCGCGCCCGCGCCGGCCTGCCGGGCGGTGGCGCACATCGCTTCCACCACGTCCTCATGGCAGCCCATGCCGAGATAGTCGTTGGAGCACCAGATGACGATGTCGCGCTTGCCTTCCGGCGTGTGCCAGATGGCGTGCGGGAAGCGCGCGGTGTCGCGTTCGATTTCGGCGAAGGTGCGGTAGCGACGCTCATTCTTGAGCGTGTCGACGGCATCCTGGAAGAAGCGGGCGTAGTCCATGGCGCATCCCAACTGGGCATCGCCGGCGACCCAGCGAGGCACTGTGCGGGCACCATGAACTTTGGAGCCGTTCCGATCAACCCGGCAAAGCCCTGACGCGGCGATCGGGCGCGCCTATCGGAAAAGGCCCCGCTCAACTCTGCGCGAGGGCGCGCACCTGCGCCAGCGTTAGCGGCAGAGCGGCGGCGCCGTCGAAATAGACGAAGCGCAGCGTGCGCCGGCGTGAGGTCATGGCGGCCGGCAGCGGGTCGTAGCGGAAGCTGCCGCCGCCCAGATGCGGCATCACCGCGCCGATATCGGTGGTCTCCCCGGTCTCCACCCGCAGCAGGCTGACGCGCGTGCCCTCCACTGTCACCGCGTCGAACGGCACACGGGCGAGGCGCAGGAAGCTGGTGGGGTCGCTGGCGCTGGCGAAGCCTTCGACGAAGGCCTTTTCCACCAGATCGAGATCGGGCTCGTGGCCGGGTTCCTCCGCCGCTTCCGGCGGCTGTGGCAGATGCGGCGTCTGCCACTGCGCCGCCGGGCGCGGCGAGTGGCCGTGATTATGGCCATGGGCGTGGGCGTGGGAATGCGTCTCGGCATGGGAATGCCCGCCGGCGCCGTGGTCATGGTGATGATGGTCGTGGCCGCGATGCATGTTTTAAGCCTTCTGCGTGCTTCGAGGCCGCCTGCGGCGGCACCTCAGCATGACGATGTCGGTTCCGGGTGCATCGTCATCCTGAGGTGCCCGGGCCTCGCCCGGGCCTCGAAGGATGCTCGTCCGAGAGCCGATCAGTAATTCACCGGCTTGTCGATCATGTGCTTGTGGCTTCCCAGCTTGCCATGGGCGAGCATGGAGCCGAGCGCTTCCACCACCACGCGGGTGGCGAACAAGGCGGTGATGTCCGACGTGTCGTAGGGCGGTGAGACTTCCACCACCTCCAGCCCGCACAGGCCTTCCGCCGCCACCAGGCCGAGGATCTTCAGCGCCTCGCGCGGCAGGAACCCACCCGGTTCCGGCCAGCCGGTGCCGGGCACGAAGCCGCAATCGATGCTGTCGACGTCGAAGGAGATGTAGACCGCGTCGGCGTCCTTCCACGCCAGCTCCAGCGCGATTTCGGCCGCCTTCTCCAGCCCGATCTTCTCGATATCGTCGATGGTCAGCACATTGGTGCCGCGCTTGCGCGCCTCCTGCACGCCATAGCGCGGCACCTGCCAGCCGCCAATGCCGAGCTGCACGAGGTTCTTGGGCGAGACATTCGGCAGGTTGGTCGCCCAATACCAGGGCGTGGTGTGCATGCGCTCGTCGAGATCCTTTTCCTGGATGTCGATATGCCGGTCGAAATGGATGATGCCGATGCGCTTGGAGGTGCATTCGGCAATGCCGCGCACGCAGGGAAAGCCGATGGAATGGTCGCCACCGAGCATGATCGGCAGCGCGCCGGAGGAGAAGACGTGGGAGACGCCCTTCGAGATCTGGTCGAAGCTCTTTTCGAGATTGGCGGGAATGGTGAACACGTCGCCGGCGTCGCACAGCGTCATCTGCTCGCGCAGATCGACGCCCAGCTCGTAATTATAGGGGGTGTAGAGCGCGGAGATGCGGCGGATGCCCTGCGGCCCGAACCGTGTGCCGGGGCGGTAGGTGGTGCCACTGTCGAAGGGAATGCCCAGCACGGCGGCGTCATAGCGGCCGACATCGCGGACATTCTCGACGTAAGGGGCTTTCATGAAGGTGTTGATGCCGGCGAAATGCGGCAGCTCGCCGCGCGCGAAGGTCGGGATCGACTTGTCGGTGATCGAATCCGCGCCGGGCAGGCCCATGTCGAGCGCCCATTGCTGCTCCTTGCGCCAGCCATCCTCGGAGAGCTTTTCCTCCGCCTCCAGCGCCCTCCAGCCCTGCATGCCCCGGATTTCGAAATTGGGGTGATGAAGGCGCTGCCGCTGCGGGGCGGGGGCGAGGCCGGCGAACCGGCGGGCGCGCGTGAGGGAATGACGCATGCTGGACGGGTGAGGCATGTCCTGTCTCCGTTCGTCGAAGGGCCTTGACGGCCTTCGCTGAGGAGACCCCGGCGCGCACGCGGAAGGGTCTTCGCCGCGAATGCCGCCGCGCGAGCCTCCCGGGCTTTTGTCCCGCCGTGGACCGGGCCCTTTCAGGCGTGCCCGGCTGCCCCTCTCGGACCAGCGCACCGCGACAGCGTCACGGCACCGGAACCCTAGGGACATTTGCGTTCAGCCTAGATCGGTCCGGCGCCGGGGAGAAGCCCCGATAAGCGGCAATTGCCCGCGCCGGCGCCGAAAGTTCGGGCGCTTTATTTGGTGCCGAAGATGCGGTCGCCGGCGTCGCCGATACCCGGCACGATATAGCCGTGGTCATTGAGGTGGCTGTCGACCGCCGCCGTATAGACCGGCACGTCGGGATGGGCGTCGTGCAGCGTCTTCAGCCCTTCCGGCGCGGCGATGAGGCAGACGAACTTCACCGACTGGCAGCCTGCCGCCTTCACCTCCGACACCGCCGCCGCCGCCGAATTGCCTGTCGCCAGCATCGGGTCGAGAATGATGGCGGTGCGCTCGGAAATATCGCGCGGCAGTTTCAGATAATATTCCACCGCCGCCAGCGAGACCGGATCACGGTACAGCCCGACATGGCCGACGCGCGCGGCCGGCAGGATTTCCAGCATGCCCTCCAGAATGCCGCCGCCGGCGCGCAGCACCGAGACGAGGCACAGCTTCTTGCCGGCGAGGATCGGCGCCTGCATCGTGGTGAGCGGCGTCTCGATCTCGGTCATCTCGGTGGGCATGTCGCGCGTCACCTCATAGGCCAGCAGCATGCTGATCTCGCGCAGCAGCAGCCGGAACTCGTTGGCCGGGGTGCGCGAGCGGCGCATCAGCGTCAGCTTGTGCTGGATCAGCGGGTGATCGACGACGACAATGTTCGGCGGCAGGGCGGCCTTGGGGCTGGTGGGCGCGTTCATCTCGGCGTCGTCCTCGGGGTGGGGGCGGTCTGCGGCAACGTGCCGGAGCCTGCCATTGGCGTCAGGATAGCGCGAAATCCGATACAAGAAACGGACCATCCCGTCCGTTTTTTAGCCCGGCTGGCGCGATGCCCCCTTGCGGAAGGCGCTTTTTCACGCTCACATACGTTGCTTCCAGGACGCCGGCGATGTCCGCCGGACGCGAAGCGAGCCAATCATGTCCGTCAATGCCAGTGCAGGCGGTCGTTCCCGCAATCATATCGTCCTCACCTCCCATGGCGCGCCCACCGGCGTCGCCGCCGACGGCCCGGTGCTGAACTGGGGGGCGCCCGACCCCGCCTTGCGCGGTCCTGTCGTCGCCACCCTCACCGAGATGAAGCGGCGCAACGCCATCGGCACCCATGCCGGCGGCTATGCGGTCTATCGCGCGCTGGCCATCGCGGCCGGTGCTTTGCCGGCTGATTTCAAGGCCGACCTCACCAACACCGCGCCCTCCGACATTATCGGCCCGCATCCGCAATGGGGCGATCCGGGCAAGATCGTCTCGCTCGACCCGTTCGGCCACATGATCGGCGAGGCCTTCGGCGCCCAGGTGGCGGGCGGGCTCGATGTGCGCCCGAGCATCGCCATCACCCGCGCCCATATCGACATGCCGGAAATCCGCGATGCGCTGCGCGCCGGTCGGCTGAAGATCGACGGCGACATCATCGGGCCAAAGGGCGATGTGCGCGTGACCAAGGCGGCGATCGAGCCGGTCTGGTACCTGCCGGGCATCGCCGCGCGCTTCGGCGTCAGCGAGGGCGCGCTGCGCCGGGCGCTGTTCGAGCACACGGGCGGCATGTTCCCCGAGCTGGTGACGCGCGGCGACCTCAAAGTGTTCCTGCCGCCGATCGGTGGCATGACGCTGTATCTGTTCGGCGACCCTTCCAAGATCGGCGACGGCGTCACCCCGCTCGCCTGCCGGGTGCATGACGAATGCAACGGCTCGGACGTGTTCTCCTCCGACATCTGCACCTGCCGGCCCTATCTCGCCCATGGCATCGAGATCTGCGTGGAGATGGCGCAGCAGGGCGGCGTTGGCCTCGTGGTCTATAACCGCAAGGAAGGCCGCGCGCTGGGCGAGGTGACGAAGTTCCTCGTCTACAACGCCCGCAAGCGGCAGGAGGGCGGCGATTTGCCCGAGACCTATTTCAAGCGCACCGAATGCGTCGCCGGCGTGCAGGACATGCGCTTCCAGGAGTTGATGCCGGACGTGTTCCACTGGCTGGGCATCACCAGGATCGACCGCTTCGCCTCGATGAGCGACATGAAGTTCAACGCGCTGGAGCGCGCCGGCATTGAAGTGGGCGAGCGGGTGGCGATCCCCGAAGACCTGATCCCGCCCGACGCCCGCGTCGAGATGGAGGCGAAAGTTTCCGCCGGCTATTTCAGCGGCGGCTTCCAGAGCCAGTTCGACGCCACGCAAGGGCGGGCGCTGGAGGAGTAGGCGTCGCTACCCCCATGACAGCGTCATGGCCGGGCTTGGCCCGGCCATCCACGCCTTGGGTTTGGACGCGGCGGAGCAAAGTCATGGATCCCCGGGCCGAGCCCGGGGATGACGGTTGATTTCTCTCCGTAGGGAGAGTGCTGTTTTCGACGAGGATGTTGCCTTCGATGATCCCCCCCGAACTCGCCGCCCTGCGCTCGCCCGCCGCCGTGCGGGCGCGCAGCCATCAGGTGCTCGATTATGTGCGGGAAGGCCGCTCGCCGCATTTCACGCTCGATCTCGCCGCGCTCGACGGCGTGGCGGATTATGTGGCCGAGGTGACGCGGCAGGACTATCCCGGCCTCGACATTCCCTATCACAGCCGCTGGCGGCACTTCGACGCCGGCGGGGTGGCGCGCTGGGAGCGGCTGGCCGCCCAGTTGGAGGGCGTCGACGCCGCCGAGCGGGCCCGCACCATGATCGACCTCGCCGTGGTCAGCGTGCTGCTCGACGCCGGCGCGGGCGACGCCTGGCGCTACCAGGAGGAGGGCACCGGCCTCACCATCGGCCGCTCGGAAGGGCTGGCGGTGGCGAGCGTGAACATGTTCGCGGCCGGCGGCTTCTCCGCCGATCCCGGTCTGCCCCTGCGCGCCGACGCATCAGCGCTGGTCGCGCTCGATGCCGGCACGCTCGGCCGGTTCTTCCAGGTGTCGGAGGAAAATCCGCTGGTCGGGCTCGCCGGGCGAGCGGCGCTCTTGAACCGGCTCGGCCAGGCGGTGGCGGCGCGGCCGGAT
Source organism: Ancylobacter sp. FA202 (assembly GCF_000380205.1). Taxonomy (NCBI): domain Bacteria; kingdom Pseudomonadati; phylum Pseudomonadota; class Alphaproteobacteria; order Hyphomicrobiales; family Xanthobacteraceae; genus Ancylobacter; species Ancylobacter sp. FA202. The sequence continues at coordinate 2,575,699 of NZ_KB904818.1, forward strand.
GTTTTCGGGCCGGCCGGGCGGCCGGGCGGGCTCTACGACACGCTGGCGCCGCAGGCGCGGATCGGCCGCCTGCCGGCCGAGGCCATTCTCAAGGCGCTGCTCGACGGGCTCTCCGTCATCTGGCCCTCGGGGCTGGAAGTGGCGGGCGTGGCGCTGGGCGATGTCGGGCGCCACCCGGCAGTGCGGATGGACGATCTCTCCGACCAGCTCGTGCCTTTTCACAAGCTGTCGCAATGGCTCACCTATTCGCTGCTGGAGCCGTTCGAGGCGTCCGGCCTTGCCATCACCGAACTCGATGCGCTGACCGCCCTGCCGGAATACCGCAATGGCGGACTGCTGATCGACCTCGGCGCGATCGTGCCGCGCGCCCCGCTCGATCCGGCGGTGAAGCACCGGGTCGAGTCGGAGATGGTGGTGGAATGGCGGGCGCTCACCGTGGCGCTGATGGACCTCCTCGCCGACCGGGTGCGCGAGCGGCTCGGTCTCGATGCCTCGCAATTCCCGCTCGCCAAGCTGCTGCAGGGCGGCACCTGGACGGCGGGGCGCCGCATCGCCGCCGAGCGGCGCCCGCCCGCCGGCCCGCCGCCGCTCGCCATCGACGCCGACGGCACGGTGTTCTGAAAGGGCTTCTCCCTCTCCCCGTCGGGGAGAGGGTTGGGGTGAGGGGCGTGCAAAGGTGCCATGACCCCTCACCGACCCGCTTCGCGGGCCACCTCTCCCCCATGGGGAGAGGGAGGGCGACGGATGAGCGGCCTCTGCCTCAGTCCAGCTGCGCGCCTGATGCCTTCACGATCGGCGCCCATTTGGCGATTTCCTTCTTCACATGCTCGCCCAGCTCCTCCGGGGTCGAGCCCACCGAGACGGCGCTGAAATCGGCGAGGCGCGCCTGGACCTTCGGGTCGGCCAGCGCCTTGTTGGCGGCGGCGTTCAGCTTGGCGATCACCTCGGGCGGCGTGCCGGCGGGGGCGAAGACGGCGTTCCAGGTATAGGTTTCATAGCCCGGCACCGCCTCGGCGATGGCCGGCAGGTCCGGGAAGGAGGGCGCGCGCTTGGCGGTGGTCACGCCAAGTGCCCTGAGCTTGCCGGACTTGATGTGGCCGGTGGAGGAGGGGAGGTTGTCGAACATGATCGGCACCTGCCCCGACAGCACGTCGATCAGCGCCGGGCCCGCGCCCTGATAGGGAATGTGCTGCATGTCGACGCCCGCCATGCTCTTGAACAATTCGCCCGAGAGATGCAGCGGCGTGCCATTGCCTGACGAGGCGTAGGAATACTTGTCCGGGTCCTTCTTGAGCAGCGCGATCAGTTCCTCGGTGGTCTTGGCCGGGAAGTCCGGGTTCACCACCAGCACGTTCGGCACCACCACCAGCAGCGACACCGGGGCGAAGCTGGTGACGGGGTCATAGGGCATCTTCTTGTAGAGCGTCGGGTTCAGCGCGTGGGTCGCGACCGTGCCCATGAGGATGGTGTAGCCATCGGGCGTCGCCTTGGCGACCTGCGCCGCGCCGAGATTGCCGCCGGCGCCGCCCTTGTTTTCCACCACCACGGGCTGGCCGAGCTCCGCGCTCATGCGCTCGGCGATCAGCCGGCCGACCAGATCGGTGGAGCCGCCGGCGGCGAAGGGAATGACCAGCGTTACCGGCCGGTTGGGAAAATCCTGCGCGCCGGCGGTGCCGGCTGCGAAGAGCGTGGCCATGGCGGCGGCGATGAGTGTGCGTATCATCCGGCGATCTCCCTGATCCCCGCGCGCCATGCGCGGGCGTGCCTCTGCGGGCTATGGATCTATCTAGAGTGCGGCATCGCCGCGTCACGCTCAATCCGTCATGCGTCGCAGGCCGGCTGGTGGTGCGCGGTCCGATCTGGGCAAGGATTTGGCCACACCGCCGGCGTTCTGCCTCTTCGCTAGGCAATCGCGCGGCGCGTGGGGTACTCTGTTCCGCACGCAGACAGCGCCGGCTTCCGGCGAGCGAGACAGGCCGTGATTCGCGGCAGGGTTGCCCCGACTGGCATATCGCTTGCGAGAAGCACCGCCTGTTCGCAGCAGCAGGGGAGCCATGCCGATCCCATGAGCAAGGGCGCCGACATTGAACTCATCGACGTCACCAAGCGCTACGGCGCGGCGCTGGCGGTCGACCGCGTCTCGCTGAAAATTCCGGCCGGCACCTATTGCTGCCTGCTCGGCCCTTCCGGCTGCGGCAAGACCACCACGCTGCGGATGATGGCCGGCCATGAGAGCATCACCGAAGGCGATATCCGCCTCGGCCCGACCGTGGTGACGGATTTGCCGCCGGCCAAGCGCGGCACGGCGATGATGTTCCAGAGCTACGCGCTGTTCCCCCATCTCGACACGGTCGACAATGTCGCCTTCTCGCTGAAGATGAAGGGGGTCGACAAGGCCTCGCGCCGCGCGAAAGCCATGGAGATGCTCAAGCTGGTGCAGATGGACCATCTGGCCGAGCGCCGCCCGGCCCAGCTTTCCGGCGGCCAGCAGCAGCGCGTGGCGCTGGCGCGGGCGCTGATCACCGATCCGCAGGTGCTGCTGCTCGACGAACCGCTCTCCGCCCTCGATCCCTTCCTCAAGATCAAGGTGCGGCAGGAGCTGAAGAAGCTGCAGCTGCAGCTCGGCATTTCCTTCATCCATGTCACCCACAGCCAGGAGGAGGCGATGGCGCTCTCCGACCTCGTGGTGGTGATGAATGGCGGGCGGATCGAGCAGGCGGGCACGCCGCGCGAAGTGTTCAACCGCCCCGCTACCGCCTTTGTCGCCCGCTTCATGGGCGACCATAACGTGATCGCCGGGCGCGTGACCGCGATCGGCGCCGAGGACGTGACCTTCGAGGTGCCGGGCGGGGCCTCCTTCCGCGCGCCGGCGGGGCCGGAACTGGCGCCGGGCCTGGAGCCGGGCGCGCCGCTGGAGATCGCCGTGCGCACCGACCGGGTGACGCTCGGCGCCGGGGCGATGCCGGGCTGCGGCCTCACCGGCCTCGTGCAGAACATCGAATATCATGGCCAGAAGGTGCAGGTGGCGCTTGCCGCCCCCGGCGTGGCGGAGTTCGCCGTGCAGGTGCCGGAAACCGCCTTCTTCGCCGCCCCGCTCAGCATCGGCGATGCCGTGCCGCTTGGCTGGACACCGCAGGACGTTCACATCCTTCAGCCTTCGCCTTCCGCCTGACACCAGACACATGGGCGGCTCACCCCGCCGCACAACGCTCGGGAGACTGCAATGAGCAAGAAGACCACGGATCGTACCGGAGCGTCTGGCGCCAAGGGCGTCAGCCGCCGCGGCCTGCTGAAAGGCGCGGCGGCGCTGGGCGGCCTTGCCGTTGGCGGCCAGGCCGTCACCGGCTTCCCGACCGTGTGGGCGCAGAACCCGATCACGCTGCGCCAGTTCGGCACCGGCGTGTCGAACCTCAACGCCATCGCCGAGAAGTGCAAGGCGGACCTCGGCATCACCCTGCAGATGACCGCGCTGGATTCCGACGCCGTGTCGCAGCGCGTGGTGACGCAGGCCAACTCCTTCGACATCGCCGACATCGAATACTGGATCTGCAAGAAGGTGTTCGCCGCCGGCACGCTGCAGCCGATGGATGTCGCCAAGATCAAGTATTACGACCAGATCGTGCCGATCTTCACCACCGGCAAGCTGACCCCGGAGTCCAAGATCGCGCAGGGCACCGCGCCGAACACGGTCAGCTTCGTCGACGGCCCGGATTCCAAGAAGTTCGCCCCCGCGCCGACCCAGTGGATGACGCTGATCCCCACCATCTACAACGCCGACACGCTGGGCATCCGCCCCGACCTCGTCGGCCGGCCGATCAAGAACTGGAAGGACATTCTCGACCCCGCCTTCAAGGGCAAGACCTCGATCCTCAACATCCCGTCCATCGGCATCATGGACGCGGCGATGATCTGCGAGAGCGCCGGCATCGTGAAATATGCCGACAAGGGCAACATGACCAAGGCGGAGATCGACATCACCATCGATTTCCTGATCAAGACCAAGCAGGCCGGCCAGTTCCGCGCCTTCTGGAAGACCTTCGACGAGAGCGTGAACCTAATGGCCTCGGGCGAGGTGGTGATCCAGTCCATGTGGTCGCCGGCGGTGGCGGCGGTGCGCTCCAAGGGCATTCCCTGTGTCTACCAGCCGCTGGAAGAAGGCTACCGCGCCTGGGGCGGCGGCCTCGGCATCGCCAAGCACCTCAAGGGCGCGCAGCTCGATGCGGCCTATGAATATATCAACTGGTACCTCTCCGGCTGGGTCGGCGCCTATCTCAACCGGCAGGGCTATTATTCCGCCGTGCTCTCCACCGCCGAGAAGAACATGACGCCGGACGAATGGGCGTTCTGGATGCTCGGCCAGCCGGCCAAGACCGACATTCTCTCGCCCGAGGGCAAGGTGATGTACACCGCCGGTGCGGTGCGCGATGGCGGCTCGTTCAAGGAGCGCATGGGCGCGGTGGCCTGCTGGAACTCGGTCATGGACGAGGACCGCTACATGGTCCGCCGCTGGAACGAGTTCATCGCCGCGTGAGGCGGGCGACGCCGTCATGGCCGGGCTTGGCCCGGCCATCCACGCCTTTGTTAGGGTGGGCGGCGAAGAAGACGTGGATCCCCGGGCCAAGCCCGGGGATGACGTTCAGCAGGATTGAAGCCGCTCATCGGAAGCCCCGCATGACCCTGTCCCGGATCGCACCCTATCTGCAGGCGGCGCCACTGACGCTGATCCTGGCGGCGTTTCTCGTGCTGCCGATCGCCACCATCGTGATGGTGAGCTTCTGGGACTATGACTCGATCCAGATCTTCCCGGATTTCGTCTTCACCAATTACGAGGAGACGATCACCTCGCCGGTGACCTGGCGCACCTATCTCAACACGCTGAAATACACCGTCATCGTCTGGGCGGTGACGCTGCTGGTCGGCTTCTGGGTCGCCTACTACCTCGCCTTCCATATCCGCTCGGCGACGATGCAGATGGTGCTGTTCCTGGTCTGCACCATTCCGTTCCTCACCTCGAACATCATCCGCATGATCTCGTGGATCCCGTTCTTGGGCCGCAACGGGTTGCTGAACCAGAGCCTGATGACGATGGGCCTGATCGACCAGCCGCTGGAATTCCTGCTGTTCTCGGATTTCGCCGTCGTGCTGGCCATGGTGCATCTCTACACGCTGTTCATGGTGACGCCGATCTTCAACACCTTGATGCGGATCGACCGGGCGCTGATCGAGGCGGCGCGGGACGCCGGCGCCAGCGCCTTCCAGATCCTCACCAATGTCATCATCCCGCTGGCCAAGCCCGGCATCGCCATCGGCTCGATCTTCGTGGTGACGCTTGTGATGGGCGACTTCATCACCGTGCGCTTCATGTCGGGGGGGCAATCGGCCTCGGTCGGGCTGATGATGGCGAACCAGATCGCGCTGCTGCAATACCCGGCGGCGGCGGCGAATGCGGTGATCCTCTTGGTGCTCGTGCTGCTGCTGGTCGCCGCCATCCTGCGCATCGTCAACATCCGCAAGGAGCTGTGAGATGGCGGGAATGGCGCGCGCGACCCACATCCTTCGAGGCCCGGGCGATGTCCGGGCACCTCAGGATGACGTTGAGCCGGGGAGGGCAACGGCCCGTCATGCTGAGGTGCGAGCGACAGCGCGCCTCGCAGCACGCAGGCCCTTGCGGAGGATCAGCCGATGACTTCCGAAAAGCGCGGCCCCGGCTTCTACGTGCTCACCGCCTTCTTCATCCTGTTCGTGCTGTTCCTGTACGGGCCGCTCTCCACCATCTTCATCCTGTCCTTCCAGGGGCCGAATGGCGGGCTCACCTTCCCGATGAACGGGGTGTCGCTGCGCTGGTTCGAGAACCTGTTGTTCGAGCAGCAGGCGGTGGGCGATTTCGGCGGCGCCTTCTCGCGCTCGCTCCTTCTCGGCCTGATGACCATGCTGACCACGGTCGTGGTCTCGCTGCTGGCCGGCCTCGCCTTCCGCCGGCGCTTTCTCGGCAGCGGGCCGCTGTTCTATCTCACCATCGCCAGCCTGATCGTGCCCTCGATCCTGATCTCGCTCGGCATCGGCCTCGCCTTCAACGTGTTCGGGCTGGAGCCGGCCTGGTACTCCTCCGGCTTCGGCGCGCATCTCACCTGGACGCTGCCCTTCGGCCTCCTCATCATGTTCGCCGTGTTCAACCGCTTCAACCCGGCCTATGAGGAAGCCGCGCGCGACCTTGGCGCCAGCCCCTGGCAGACCTTCGCCCATGTGGTGCTGCCGATCATCCTGCCGAGCCTCATCGGCGTCGGCCTGTTCGGCTTCACGCTTTCCTATGACGAGTTCGCCCGCACGCTGATGACCTCGGGCAGCTTCAACACGCTGCCGCTGGAAATCTACGGCATGACCACCAATGTCACGACGCCGGTGCTTTATGCGCTGGGCACGGTGACGACGCTGTTCTCCATGGCGGTCATCCTCATCGCGCTGGCGACCATCGCCGTGCTGCGCAAGCGCCGGGCGCGGCGCCTCGCGGGGTAAGGCGCCGCGCGGCGACGGGCGGGCGAATCCGCCTCACGCGATCTCGCGCGAGACGGTGCGCAGTTCCTGCGTCGCGTGTTCCACATGGCGCGTCGAGGCCGCGATGGCCGCCATGCTCCGTGTGATGGAGGCGACGCCGTGCGCGGCGTCCTGCATGCTGTGCGACATGTCCTTCGCCACCGCCGATTGTTCGTCGACGGCGGCGGCGATGCCGGTCGAGATATCGTTGATGCCGCGGATCCGGTTGCCGATGGCGGCGAGGGCGGCCACGGCCTCCTGCGTGCGCTGCTGCACAGCGGCAATCTGCGTGGCGATTTCGTCGGTAGCGTGGGCTGTCTGGCCGGCCAGGCTCTTCACCTCGGTCGCCACAACCGAGAAGCCGCGCCCGGCCTCTCCCGCCCGCGCCGCCTCGATGGTGGCGTTCAGCGCCAGCAGATTGGTCTGGGAGGCAATCTGCTTGATCAGGTCGATAACCTGGCCGATCCGCTGCGCCGCCTCGGCGAGGGCGGAGACGACCTCGTTGGTGCGCTCGCTCTCGGTCACGGCGTCGCGGGAAATATCCAGCGCAAGGCCCAGCTGGCGGCTGATCTCGGCCACGGAGGCGGAAAGCTCCTCGGCGCCGGAGGCCACCGCATTGATGCCGCCGGCGGTCTGCTCGGTGGCCGCCGAAGCGCTCGCCGCCTGGCGGCTGGTATCGGAGATTTCCTGCGCGATGCGCTCGATATCGACGCTCATCGAGGTCTGCGTCGCTTCCCGCCGCCGGCGCTGCATCACCTGCGCCGTGGTGTCGGTGGCGAACTTCACCACCTTGGTCAGCTGGCCAGCCGCATCGTAGACGGGGTTGTACGAACCCTGGATCCAGACGTCCTGGCCGTTCTTGGCGACGCGCCGGAATTCGCCGGCCTGGAACGTGCCGCGCCCGAGCTCGGCCCAGAAGCTGCGATAGGCCGGCGTCTCGCGCTCCTTCGGGTCGATGAAGATCGAATGGTGCCGGCCGCGAATCTCGTCGATCGTGTAGCCGAGCGCATCGAGGAAGTTCTGGTTCGCCTCCAGCACATAGCCATCCGGCGTGAACTGGATGATCGCCTGCGAGGTGCTGGCGGCGCGAATGATGCTCTCGCATTCCGCCTGCACGGTCTTCTGCTGGGTCACGTCGGCGGCGACTTTGATGACTTTGATGACCTTGCCGCCGACCATGATCGGGTTATAGGTCGCCTGGAGGAAAACGGCCCGACCACCCTTGGCGACGCGCTGGAACTCGGCTGACTTGAACGTGCCGGCGCGCAGATCCTCCCAGAAGCTGCGATAGGCGTCGCTGGCGCGCTCCTCCGCCGTCAGGAACAGAGCGTGCGGCTGGCCGGCAATGTCGGCCAGTTCGTAGCCCATCAGGCCGAGAAAATTGCCGTTTGCTGTAGTGACCCGGCCGTCCGGCGTGAACTCGATCACCGCGAGGGAGCGATCTAGCGCGTTCAGGGTAAGCTGGGCGTGATTGCGCGACAGAAGGTGCATGCGACGGGCTCCATCCGCCATCCTCGTGCGGCGGGTGGTGATCGATAGATGCGCAGGCTTGCTCCGGGATTGCGTGTCGTGGGCGGTTCACGCCGCTTTGCCTGTCGTCGCGCGGGGGATTTGCTAGGATGCCGCAACGGCCCGCCGGACGGGCCGGATGTCGAACCCGCCCGGGTGCGACGAGAGCTTTCGGGAGCCCCATATGCGAAGCGTCCTCTTCCTGTCTGCCGCGCTCATCCTTGCCGCCGTCCCGGCCTCGGCCCAGGAAACCCCGCGCTCCACCTCCATGAGCTGCGCGGCGGTGGCGGCGCTGGTGCAGGAGCGCGGCCAGGTGGTGTTCGACACCGGCGGCGGCGACCTCAGCCGCGTCGTCTCCAATCCCAGCCTGTGCATGGCCTCCGATGGCGGCGCGCCGAGCTGGATTCCCTCGCAGGACCAGAGCCAGTGCCTCGCCGGCTATCGCTGCCAGGAGCGCTCGGGCCACGGCAACTAGAGCGTTTTCGGCGCCTTTCCGCCCGGTGAGGCGCGGGCCTAATTCGGGCGCTGCGGCAGCGCCCGCTGGGCCTCGCCGATGGCAAGGTCGACAGTGACGGCGAACAGCGCCACCAGCACCGTGCCCTGCAGCACGAAGGCCGGATTGTCGCCTGACAGGCCGTCGATGATCGGCGAGCCCAGCGTCAGCGCGCCGACCGTCGAGCCGATGGTCGCGGTGCCGATGCCGATCGTCACCGAGGTGCGGACGCCGGCGAGGAGGATCGGCGCCGCCAGCGGCATTTCGATCCGCCATAGCCGGCCGGCGGGGGAAAAGCCGCTGCCATCCGCCGCCTCCAGCACGGCGGCCGGCACGCTGCTCAGCCCCGCCATGCCGGCGCCCATCACCGGCAGCACACCATAGAGCACCAGCGCGAAGGCGGTTGGCAGCGCGCCATAGCCAAGGCTCGGCACTGCCAGCGCCAGCACGGCCACCGGGGGAAAGGTCTGGGCGAGCGCGCCGAGCCGGTCCAGCGTCGCCGCATAGGCGCGGCCGGCTGGCCGTGTGGCGAACAGCGCGGCGGCCACACCCATCGCGATGGCGATGAGGCTTGCCGCTCCCGTCAGCAGAGCGTGCGACGCGACCAGCTCGGGAAAGCTGGCCCGCGTATAGACCAGGCGCGTGCCCGCGGGGAACAGAAAGCCGAGATGCGGCGCCAGCCCGTCCATGCCGAAGGTGAGGGCGAGGAAGACCGCCCCGACCCACACGACCGGGCGGCGGGCGAGGCGCCCCGCCGTCCGCATCACCGACATCATCCTCATGGCCGCCGTCTCATGGCCGGACCAGATCGGCAAGGTCCAGAACACCGCGCGTGCCATCGGCGAGGCGGCGCACGGGCAGCCGCGAACAGCCCTCCGCCACCATGCGCGCCAGCGCCGCCTCCAGGGTGGCGTCCATGTCGATGGGTTCGCGCTCATCCGGGGACGCGGCGGCCTGCGCCCGATCGCCGACCCGCAGCGCCTTGAGCCGGTTGAGCCCCAGCAGCGGCCCACCGAAGAAGCGCGCCACCGCGTCCGTCGCCGGCTGGGTCAGCACCTGCGCCGGCGTGCCGGTCTGCAGGAGCCGTCCCTGGTCGAGAACGGCAAGGGTGCCACTGAGGCGGATCGCCTCCTCCACATCATGGGTGACGAGCAGGATGGTGGTGCCGGTCCGTTTCTGGATGGCCATCAGGCTGTCCTGCAGCCCGCGCCGCGTCGGCGGGTCAACCGCGCCGAACGGCTCGTCCATCAGCAGCAGCTCGGGCTCGCCGGCGAGTGCCCGCGCCACCCCGACGCGCTGCTGCTGGCCGCCGGAAAGTTCGTCCGGGTAGCGTCGGGCATGCCGGCCGGGCGGCAGGCCGACAAGGTCGAGCAGCTCGGCCACCCGCTCGCCAATCCGTGCCGGCGACCAGCCGAGCAGGCGCGGCACGGTGGCGACATTGCGCTCCACCGTCCAGTGCGGGAACAGGCCGACCGACTGGATGACATAGCCCATGCGCCGGCGCAGCTCGACCGGGGGGATATTGGTCACATCGGCCCCATCGAACCGGATGCTGCCCTCATCGGCCTCCAGCAAACGATTGGCCAGACGGAGCAAAGTGGACTTGCCGGAACCCGAGGTTCCCACTAGCGCGCACAAGCTTCCCCGCGCCACGTCGAGCGTCACCTCGTTGACCGCCCTCGCCCCGCCGAAGCTTTTGCAAACACCCTCGAACCGGATCAATTCTGCGGCCTCCGCAGGAGGAAAAGAGTGAGGCCGCGCAAGGCGGTATCGGCGATCAGGGCGAGCGCGATTGCCGAGAGCGCGCCGAGCAGGACAAGGTCGGCGGCCGTCTGTCCGAGTCCCTGGAAGATGAAGGTGCCGAGCCCGCCGGCGCCGATCAGCGCCGCCAGAACCGCGAGGCCGATCAGCTGCACCAGGGTGAGCCGCAGCGTCTGCAGCAGGGTCGGCAAGGCGAGCGGAATCAACGTATGGCGGACGATCTGCCCCCGCGTCATCCCCATGCCGAGAGCCGCCTCCACCACCGTGTTCGGCACGGCGGAGAGACCGGCATGCACGCCGCGCGCGACCGGCAGCAGGCCGTAGAGCCCCAGCGCCAGGATCGCAGGAAAGGGACCGATTCCGGCGATTCCCAGCGACCTAAGCGCCGGAAATAGCCCGGTCAGCACCGTCAGCGGCCCGATCAGAAGCGCGAACAGCGCCAGAGAGGGGATGGTCTGCACGATGTTGAGCGCCGCAAAGACCGGCCCGGCCCGCCGCGGCCGCCGATAGGCCAGCAGCCCGATCGCCCCACCTGCGACCAGCGCCAGAGCGAGGCCCGAGCCGGTGAGCTGGAGATGGCGCAGCATTTCGTCCAGATAGGCCTGCTGGCGCACGGCATATTCCCGCGCCAGCGACAGCTGCGCCAGGCGACCGCTGGCGATGAGCGCGGCAAGGCCAAGCAGCGTGGCGAGGAGCGGCAAAGCCTTGCCAGCCCGGTGGGTCTCCCGCTCGGCGCTGTCGGCCAGCAGGAGCAGCCCGGCCACGAAAAGGGTCCAGAAACCGGCGCCGAGCGATACCCGCGTCAGCCGGCCGGCGGCGGCGGCCTGTTCGCTCGCAGTCATCCCCGCCAGCGCCAGCGCCAGCACCATCAGGGTGCCGGCGGCCAGGCCGATCAGGACGCGCTGGAAGCGCAGCGCCGGGCGTGCCGCGAGCAGCGCGATCACACCAAGGATCGCCAGCAGGCTCGCGGCCCCGCCGGGCCCCGCCGCTTGCCACAGGCTGAGGGGAGTGCCCGACAGCAGGCGGTTGGGCGCCACCACGACGAAGCCGCCCAGCAGCAGGGCCACGAGGGCGAGGGCTGAGATGAGCAGGGGCAGGACATCGAGATTCGCACCGGCGCGCCGGGCAGGTGCCGGCTCCCGCCCGGCCGGGCGTCTCACCCGAGCAGCCCCTGCGCCTTCAGATAGGCCTCGGCGACCGCGCGCGCGTCGAGCCCTTCCAGCTGCACCTGCGCGTTGAGCTGCTGCAGAACTGGCAAGGTGAGGCCGGCAAAGGCCGGGGCGAGCAGCGCGGCGATCTGGGGATAGGCGTCGAGCACCGCTTTGCGGATCACCGGCGCCGGCTGATACACCGGCTGCACCTGCTTGGTGTCCGCCATCACCTTGAGGTCGAGCGCGGCAATGGCGCCGTCGGTGCCATAGACCATGGCGGCATTGACCCCGGAGGTGCCTTCCGCTGCCGCCTTGATGGTGGCGGCGGTGTCGCCGCCCGACAGCACCAGCAACTGCCCGCCGGAAAGCGTGAAGCCATAGGCGCTCTGGAAAGCCGGCAGCGCCGCCGCGCTCTCCACGAATTCGGCCGAGGCGGCGAGCTTGACGTTGCCCTGCTTCGTCCAGCGGGCGAAATCCTCCAGCGTCGCCAGCTTTTCACGCGCCGCCACATCGCCGCGCACCGCGATGCCCCAGGTGTTGTCGGCCGGTGCCGGGGCGAGCCAGACGAGGCTATTGGCGGCGTCGAGGTCACGGGCCTTCTCATAGGCCGCCCTGGCGTTCTTCCACACCGGATCGTCCGCCATGGCGAAGAAGAAGCCGGCATTGCCGGTATATTCGGGGTAGATATCGATCTCTCCCGCCAGCAGCGCGGTGCGCACGATCTTGGTCGGGCCGAGCTGCAGACGCCGCGTCAGCGGGATGCCGGCATGTTCCAGCACCAGCGCGATGATGTTGCCGAGCACCGCGCCCTCGGTGTCGATCTTGGAGCTGACGACCACGGGGCCGGCGGCACGCGCAAGCGCCGCCGGCACAAGGGATGCGATGGCAGCGGTTGCCAGCAGGCGGCGACGGCTGATGGATGCGACCATGGAAACCCCCGGGCTAGATGGTGTCGAGATGCTGCCGACAAAAGCCGGCGCGGGCTCGATTGTTCCACCATCCGCACCATGGGCAAGCTGAAAAGGCCTCAGCCCTTCATCTTCTGCAGCGCCTGGGCGCAGCCGACCGACATTTCCTTGCCGTGCGCCTTGAGGCACTGGATGATCTTGCCGCCACCGGGGGGCACGTTGGGGCACAGCCGTGCCACGTCCGCCTTGCAGTATTTGGCGAGGTCGTTCTGCTGCGCCTGTGCGGCGCTGCCGGCCGCAAGGGCCACGAACATCGACAGTCCCATGATGAGTGCGCGCATGTGGGGCTTCCTTCCCTGGTGCGGATCTTCTTCCGCTTATCGACCGCCACCATAGACGTTTCGCGCCGTCGCGTGGATGGCGAAGTTTGGGCGGTTCGGCTTCGCATCCTGCGTGCGTCAGGCCGAGCAAACAGCACGAGGAAACACTTGGCCACCTGGGGCGTTCTCCTCCCACCCCCCGTGCGGGACGAGCCCGCCCGACCCTCCAGCCTCACCGGATCATCACACATGCGCGCCGAGCCAGCCGCCCGCCTTCGCATCGGCTATCACGCCTCGCACGAACAATTCGCCCCGAGCGCGCTGCTCGGCTGCGTGCAGGCGGCGGAACAGGCGGGCTTCGATGCGGCCATGTGCTCGGACCATTTTGCCCCCTGGAGCGCGCGCCAGCCTCATTCAGGCTTCGCCTGGAGCTGGCTCGGCGCGGCGCTGGCGACCACGTCGCTGTCCTTCGGCGTCGTCACCACCCCGATCGGCCGGCGCTACCACCCGGTCATCACCGCCCAGGCGGCCGCGACGCTGGCGGAGATGTTCCCCGAGCGGTTCTGGATGGCGCTGGGTTCCGGCGAGGCGCTGAACGAGCGCGTGACCGGCGAGCGCTGGCCGGCCAAGGCGGAGCGCGACGCGCGGCTGCGCGAGGCGGTCGACATCATGCGCGCTCTGTTCGCTGGCGAGACGGTGAGCCGGCGCGGCGGTCTGATCGATGTCGAGGAGGCCCGGCTCTATACCCGGCCGAACGTGCCGCCGGCCTTCATCGCTGCCGCGCTGACGCCGGAAACGGCGCGCCGGGCGGGGGCATGGGCGGATGGCCTCGTCACCATCAACCAGCCGCTGGAGCAATTGCGGGCGATCGTCGATGCCTTCCAGGAGGGCGGCGGCGAGGGCAAGCCCTTGTCCCTCCAGGTTCATCTCTCCTATGCCGCCACGCTGGACGAGGCTCGCGCCAGCGCCCATGACCAATGGCGTTTCAACACGCTCACTTCCTCGGTTGCGGCCGAGCTGAAGCTGCCCGAGCAGTTCGACGCCGCCACCCGCCACGTGCGGGCGGAGGACCTCGACGACAGCATCCTGATCTCCAGCGATCCCGGCTGGCACGCCGCGCGGCTGGCCGAATGCGCCGAACTCGGCTTCCGCGACATCTACCTTCACAATGTCGGGCTAAACCAGCGGGCGTTCATCGAGACGTTCGGTGCCCTCGTGCTTCCCCAGCTGCGGGGCGGGGCCTGACCAAACCTTCAGGAGGCGCGGATGGCGCAGACACAATGGTGGCAGCGCGGGATCTTCTATCAGGTCTATCCCCGCTCATTTCAGGACACGAATGGCGATGGCATCGGCGATCTCGATGGCATTCGCGCCCGGCTCGATTATCTGGTCGCGCTCGGCATCGACGCGGTCTGGATCTCGCCGATCTTCCCCTCGCCCATGGCCGATTTCGGCTATGACGTCGCGGATTATTGCGGCATCGACCCGATGTTCGGCGACCTCGACGCCTTTGATCGGCTGATCGAGGAGGCGCATGCCCGCCGGCTCAAGATCGTGCTCGATTTCGTACCGAACCACACGTCGGACCAGCACCCGTGGTTCGCTGAGAGCCGCGCCTCGCGCGAAAATCCCCGGCGCGACTGGTACATCTGGCGCGACCCCGCGCCCGATGGCGGGCCGCCGAACAACTGGATGAGCAATTTCGGCGGGCCGGCCTGGACCTATGACCCCGCCAGCGGGCAATATTATTACCACGCCTTCCTGACGCAGCAGCCGGACCTGAACTGGCGCAACCCGCAGGTGCGCGCCGCGATGCACGACGTGCTGCGCTTCTGGATGGCGCGCGGCGTCGATGGCTTTCGGGTCGATGTGATCTGGCACCTGATGAAGGACGCCAATTTCCGCGACAACCCGCCCAACCCGGAATATGGGCCGGGCGACGCCGATATCCGCCGCTTCCTGCAGACCCGCTCCACCGACCAGCCGGACGTGCATGCGATCATCGCCGAGCTGCGCGCTGTGATCGACGAATATGAGGACCGGGTGCTGATCGGCGAGATCTACCTGCCGATCGATCGGCTGGTCGCCTATTACGGCGAGAATCTCGAAGGCGCCCATCTGCCGTTCAATTTCCAATTGATCCACGCCAGCTGGAGCGCGCCTCGCCTCGCCGAGCTGATCGCCGACTATGACGCGGCGGTGCCGGAAGGTGGCTGGCCGAACTGGGTGCTGGGCAATCACGACCAGCCGCGCATCGCCTCGCGCATCGGTGCCCGCCGCGCCCGGGTCGCGGCCATGCTGCTGCTCACCCTGCGTGGCACGCCGACCATGTATTATGGCGACGAGATCGGCATGGAGAATGTGCCGATCGCCACCGAGGATGCTCACGACCCCTGGGAGAAGAACGAGCCGGGGCTCGGCCTTGGCCGCGATCCCGAGCGCACGCCGATGCAGTGGGACGCCTCGCCCAATGCCGGCTTCACCAATGGCCGGCCCTGGCTGCCGCTGGCGGCCGACTTCACCACGCGCAACGTCGCCGTCCAGCTGGAACAGCCCGCCTCGCTGCTCGGGCTCTATCGCGACCTGATCGCCCTGCGCCGCGCCCATCCGGTGCTGCATGCCGGCACCTATCGCAAGATCACCGCGCTGGGCGATGTGCTGGTGTTCCTGCGTGAGAGCGCCGAGGAATGCGTGCTGGTGGCGCTGAATCTCGCGGGCACCGTGCAGGACGACATCCCGCTGCCGCCCGGCACCCAAGGGCGGGTGCTTCTCTCCACCGAGCCTGACCGCCCGCGCGAGGAGAGGGTGGAGGGCCACCTTTCCCTGCGGCCCCATGAAGGCGTCATCGTCGCGCTCGACGCCCGGCTTTGAACCAAGGAGAGAACGCAACCGATCAGCCTGCGTCGCAGGCTGATCGGTGTGGCTCTAAAGTTCTGTGCGGCGGAAGGCGTAGTCGAGACCGCCCATGCGGAACCAGCGGTAGCCATAGGGTTCGAGCGTGATGGCGTGCCGGCCCTTGCCGTCCGCCTCGCTGTGGCTGTCCGACAGCAGGTTCACAAGGCGGTTCGGCTCGCCTTCCGGCGGCGTGAGCTTGAACTGCACGCTCAGCCCCTCGGGGTGGAAATTGTGCAGGAACACGGCGACATTGTTGCGCCACTCATAGCGCAGGCACAGCACCGCGTCGTGGCCGACATCGACGATCTCGAAAGCGCCCCAGCCGATTTCCTGCGTCTCCTGGCGGGTGCGGATCATCCGTTCCATCCAGTTGAGGAAGGATTGTGGGTCGCGGCGCTGGTCGGCGACGTTCACCTGCTCAAAGCCATAGGCCCCCTCGGAGATAACGGGCAGATAGGTCTTCTCCGCCGCGCTGAAGCCGCCCTGCGGCTCGTTCGACCATTGCATCGGCGTGCGGGCGCAATAGCGCTCGGGCAGGCCGAGATCGTCGCCCATGCCAATCTCGTCGCCATAGCGCAGCACCGGCGTGCCGGGCAGCGACAGCATGAGGCTGTAGGCCAGCTCCATCATGCGGCGGTCGCCCTTCAGCATCGGCGCGAGCCGGCGGCGGATGCCGCGATCATAGAGCTGCATCGATTTGTCCGGCCCGAACGCCTGGAACACCTGCTCGCGCTGCGCCGGCGTCAGCCGGCCGAGGTCGAGCTCGTCATGATTGCGCAGGAACAGGCCCCATTGCGCCGTCGCATAGTCCGGCCTTGTCGCGTTCAGCGCCTTCACCAGCGGCTTCATGTCGGCGCTGGCCAGGGCGTAGAACAGCGACTGGTTGACCTGGAAGTTGAACATCATGTGCATGCGGTCGCCGTCTTCGCCGAAATACTTCTTGTCGTCCTCGGGAAGAATGTTCGCCTCCGCCAGGATGATGGCGTCGCCCCGCCGCCACTGCAGGAATTCGCGGAAGGTGCGCAGCATGTTGAAATGCTCGATCGGCTTACCGTCGATGTCGGCGCCCTTCTCGGCGATGACGAAGGGCACGGCGTCCATGCGGAAGCCGGAGACGCCGAGTTCCAGCCAGAACCCCATGATGCGCAGGATCTCCGCCTGCACGTCGGGGTTGGCGGTGTTGAGGTCAGGCTGGAAGTCGTAGAAGCGGTGGAAATAATATTCCTTAGCCGCCTTGTCATAGGTCCAGGTGGTCTTCTGCACGCCGGGAAACACCATGCCCTCATTGGCATTCTTCGGCTTGGTCGTCGACCAGACATACCAATCGCGGTACGGTGAATCCGGGTCGGAGCGGGCGGATTTGAACCAGGGATGCTGGTTCGAGGTGTGGTTCACCACGAGGTCGATCAGCACCCGCATGCCGCGCTGCCGGGCGGCGTGGGTGAACTCGACGAAATCGCCCAGCGTGCCGTAGCGCGGATCGACGCCGTAATAATCGGCGACGTCATAGCCGTCATCCTTCCCGGGGGAGGCCTGGAACGGCATCAGCCAGATGGCGGTGACGCCGAGCCCGTGCAGGTAATCAAGCCGCCGCATCAGGCCGCGGAAGTCGCCGACGCCATCGCCGTTCGAATCCATGAAGCCTTCGACGGAGAGACAATAGACGATGGCGTTCTTGTACCAGAGGTCGGTGATCACGCGCGCGCTCCCGTTGAGATACCCCGGGCGCAACGCCTCACATGGCGCGCATGTTCCTCTCCCCGCCGCGCGCCGGCCTTCGCGTTTCCTGTGGGGGAGCGCGAAGGCCGGTGCCGGGCGTCAGAAGCGGTAATTGAGGCCGATCTTCAGCATTTGCAGGTCAGCCGAGTTGGAGGCCTCGCGGCCGTTCACCGTCTCGGAACTGCCGGTGAAGTTCTGGGTGATGGTGCCGGCCCACCCGCCGGGGCAGGGCGGCATCGGCGTCGGGTTTCGCGTACACCGCGTCGTCACGGTGTAGGATTTGCCGACGCCGGCCCGGGCGTTGGGGAAGAGGAAGCTCTCGGAACCGAAGCCGGTGAAGAGATAGTCCATCTTCAGCGACCAGCGGTCGGAGAGCGCATATTCGGCGCCGCCGCCCACGGCGAAGCCGGTGCGGGTCGCGCCGGCCGCCTCGGTGAAGAAGAGCGTGGTGGTATGCCCGTTCGGCACGCTCGCCCCTGACGTGGTGGCGATGTATTGCGAGCGCTGCTCGCTCTCGCGCAGGAAGGCGACGCCGCCGGTGCCGTAGACGAACAGCCGGTCGTTGAGGGCGTAGCCGGCCTTGCCGCGGATGGTGGAGAGCCATTCGAGGGAATAGTCGGTTTTGGCCTGCCACATCTCGTTGTCGATGAGGATCTGCGCCTCGGTGGCCATCGCCGCATGCGTGGCCTTCTGGCTCAGCCAGCTGAAATCCGCCTCGACGCCGAGCACGATGCCGTTGCGGAGCTGGTAATTATAGCCTATCTGCCCGCCCCCGAGCATGCCGTCGAGCGATTCATCGGCCGATTCTGTCGCCGCGATATCGTTCGCCGTGCCGTCCGCCAGCGTGGTGGTGCCGCTGATGGAGGCGAAGCCATAGCCGAAGGAGGCGCCGGCATAGAGGCCGGTCCAGGCCTCGCTGTTCAGCCGCAGGCCGAGCGGGAGCGGGGCGAGCTTCTCGCCGCTGCCGAAGCGACCGGTCAGGGTGGCGGTGATGGTGCGGCCGGGCGCCGGCATGTCGGTGTTGTTGAGCGCGTCGACATAATAGGCGTCGAGGATGTTCAGAGCGCTGATGTCGAGGGTGAGGTTCTCGTTCATCTTCCACTGCACGAAGGCATCGACCGTGGTGTAGGGCTCCCACAGCTTGGTGGTGACGAAATAGGAACCGTCATCCACCACGGGGGCGAGGCGCTCGCCCATATAGGTGACGCGGCCGCCAATGGTCACGCGGTCGTCGAACAGCCGGGCGCCGGCGGTGAAGGAGGCGGTGAACTGCGGCGGGATCTGGTTGGTCAGGTAATCCGCCGGCAGCGTGTAGTCGAGGCAGGTGCCGTCATCAAGGCAGGCTTCATAGTCGGTGTAATAGTTGAACCCGAACTCGGTGAAAATCGGCCCGGCATCGTAGCGGCCGGAAATCTCGAAGCCCTTGAACCGGACATAGTCGTAATTGAACAAGCCTAGCCTACCGTCATAGGTGCGGCCGATATAGTTATTCGTGGTGTTGTCGAAATAGGCCAGCTTCAGCCGCGCCTTGTCGCCTTCCATGAACAGGTTGTCGCGCAGGAAATTGGTGCCCACTTCCCAGTTGCTCGCCTGTTCCGCGTCGAGATCGCTGGTGAACACCTGGTCGGCACGGGTCTGGCTGGTCTCGCGCACGCTGGGCGGGCGGATGCCGCTCTGGTACTGGCCGTAGATCTGCCAGCCCTCCAGCGGCGTCACCGTGATGCTGGCGCTCGGGCTGAAGCCGTCGCCGGAATAGCCGGCGAAGGGTTCGTCGGTGGCGTAATAGGTCGTGCCGTTGAAATTGGTCTCATAGGAGAGGTATTCGACCCCCGCCGCCAAGGCGAGCCAGGAGGTCGGCTCCCAGTTTACTCGGGCGAACAGCGAGCCGATCGTGCGGTCGCCATCCGCCGGAATGGCCCACCACGTCGTGTCGGCCCAGGCGTCGACGGAAACGGGCTCGGCGTCCTCATAGGTGAAGGAACCGCCGAGGGTGAGGTCGAGCGGGGTGTCCTTCACCATGAAATGCGAGGTGTTGCTCGCATTCACCCCGACATTCTGCGATTGCTGCTGAAGTTCGGGCGTCGTGCCCAGAACGGCGAACACATTGCTCTCGTCGGTGTTGGAGAGATAGGCATTGACCTTGAAGTCGACGAGGTCGTTGTCCGTGGGGTCGTAGTGATAACGCGCCGTTACCTGGTTGATGGTGACGGAGCTGAGCGGAATCTGGAAGGTCACATTGGTGCCGACATTGATCGCCGAGGGCGAAATCTCGCCGAATTCGTTGCCGTAATAGAGATAGCCGATCTGCAATTCCTGCTCGTCGGTCGGGCGGAACGTGGCCTTCAGCAGCGCCGAGGTCACGTCCTCGGAGGTGTTGTAGACCAGCTGGCCATGGCCGTAATTCGACAGGCCAACCTGCTCGCCGAGATAGTCGGTGGTGGTGAGCGAACCTTCCGTGCCGGCAAAGTAGTTGCCCGTCTTCCGCCGCACAAAGGCGCCGACGAGGTCCACATTGTCCTCGCGCACGGCGAGGGCGAAGCTGCCATTGGTGATGGCCGCGCCATCGCCGCCGCCAAACACCGCCGCCGTCTCGCCAATCACCGGGGCGACCGAGTTGGTGGCGAGCCCACCGCGCACCCGTACGCCCCAGCGCTCGCCGGCCTTGAGGATGTCCTCGACGTTCAGCGTCTCCATGGCGATGGTGCCGCCGATGGCGCCGGCCACCGCGCCGTCCGGCCCCTTGGTGATGGTGATGCCGGAAATGAGGTCGGGGTCGACATAGGTGCGGCTGTCGACGCCGGCATAGCCGCGATAGGAGGAGGTCGACTGCTGGGAACCGTCGATCGTGGTGGCGACGCGGTTCTGGCCCTGCAGGCCGCGAATGTTCGGGTCGATCGAGGCGCCGTTATTGCCGCCGCCGGAAATGACGCCGGGCGTGCCCTGGAACAGCGCGCCGGCGGTCTGCGGCGGGAAGCGCTCGATTTCCTCGGAGGAGATGTAGTTGGTGGAGCCTGTCGTCTCGAAGGGCAGGTCGGCCGCCGCGCCGGCGCCGGTGACATCGATCGTGCCGAGCTCGATCGCGCCGTCAGCTGCCGCCTCCGTGCCGCCCGACAGCGGCGCCGAGATGGTCACGCGGGTCGGGCTGGTGAAGGCATAGGCCAGCCCGCTGCCGCCCAGCAGCCGGGCCAGCGCTTCTTCGTGCGAAAAGCTGCCGCGCAGCGCCGGCGAGGTTCGCCCGGCGGTGAGCGCGGCGGGATAGGCGAATGTGATGCCGGTCTGGCGGGCGAAGGCGGTCAGCGCCGCGCCGAGCGGCTGGGCCGGAATATCGAAGCTGTTCCGCGCCGCGCTCGCCTGCTGCGCCTGCGCGCTGGCAAGGGGCAAAGGCACCAGCATGGTTGTTGCCACCAGCCATGCCCGCAGAAGTCCCGTCCGCCCCTTGAAGCCCACCATCATCCCGTCTCCGCTCGCGTGAGGAGGGACGTGCCCTGCTGGGTCGTCTGGTCCCTCGCTGGCTAAGACGGGGCGCGGCGCGGAAATCCTCAGCGCGGTTCGGAAAAAATTTATCCTCACGCTGCCGAGACGATGGTGAGGAAGGGGGAGAGCGCCATCACCCGGATCGGCAGGCCCTGGGCGAGGGCTGCGAGTGAGGCCTCAGGGGTGCGCAGATCCAGCACCGCATTGACCCGCAGCCCGTCGATGCCCGATCCACGGGCGAGGATCCACCCGGCATGGTAGGGGCGCAGCGCGGCGATGATGTCGGCGAGCGGGCGGTCCTCGGCGATATACAGCCCCGAGCGCCAGGCGAGGGTGATGTCCGCCGGCTGGAGTGTGACCGGTCCGAGCCGGCCATCCGGGGCGATCCGGACGCGCTCGCCCGCCTGCAGCGTCAGTTCGCTCGCGCCCGCGACCCGCACCGCATGTTCGACCACGCTCACCGCCAGCGAGCCGTCGCCGCGATTGGCGTCGACATCGAAGGCGGTGCCCAGCGCCTGCAGCCGGCCCGCCCCCGCCGTCACCTCGAACGGGCGTGCGGGGTCGGCCGCCACCTGGAAAAAGGCCTGTCCTTCAAGCAGCCGGACATGGCGATGGGCGGGGCTGAGATCGAGGGCGATGGCGCTGCGGGCGTTCAACGTGACGCGCGAGCGATCGGCCAGCGTGACCGTCCTCACCTCGCCGGTGCCGGTCGCGATATCCGCGCGCGGCCCCAGCCTGCCCGCCAGCCATGCGCCCCCCGCGCCCGCGACAGCAAGTCCGGCGGCGCCGCCCAGCAGGGCGCGTCGCGAGAGGCCCTGGGTCGGGCCGGTACGTCGGCCCGACCCAGGGCGGATGAGGCCGCTGCGCGCATCCTGATGCAGTTCCGAGGCATCGCCCCAGAGCTGCTCGGCCTCGCGCGCGGCAGCCTCATGGTCTGCGCTGAGCCGTCGCCAGGCGGCGAAGGCAGCCAGGGTGGCCGGCTGCGCCTCGCCGGAATGCAGGCGCACGATGAAAGCCAGCGCTTCGTCGGACAAGGCGCGGGGCGGATGGGCAGGGCGATGGATCGGCGGCGTCACGCGGGGCTTCTCGCACCGGAATGAGGGAAGGGCTCATCCTTATAGACGGCCGCCGGGCGCAAAATCCTCAATGCTCGCGCCTCAGTCATCATCGCGCATCAGGTTGCGGCAGTGCATCAGCGCGCGCAGGATGTGCTTCTCCACCATGCTGACCGACACGCCGAGATGCGCCGCTATTTCGCGGTGGCCCCGCCCCTCCAGCTTGTTCATCACGAAGGCCGTCTGGCAGGCCGATGGCAGCTCGTTCAGCAGCACGGCGAGCCGGACGATGCGCCGCCGGTGGTGGAGGGCGCCATCGATAGCGCCGCCGGCCGCGAGCGCGTCGATTTCCTCGATATCGACCCGGTGGAGCCATTCGGCATGGCGCCGGGCGGTAAAATCGATAGCGGCGGTGCGGGTGGCGGCGAAGGCATAGGTCTTGGGGTGCTCGATCGCCACCGCCTGGGCGGGGCGCCCGGCGAGCCTGAGATAGGCGTTCTGCACTACCTCCTCGCCGCCGTCGCGATCGCCCACCAGCCGGGCGGCGAAGCGCACGAGATCGCGATGATGCCGCCGGTAGAGATCACCCAGCCAGATATTGAGCGCGCTACTCACAGGCGCCCCCGCCGGCACGGGCGATGGCGGAGACTGGCATTGGGCAGTGTGATGTCGCGCTTGGGGCCAAGGCTGTCACCGAAAACGGCCGGCGCCGCTCATCGCCGGCGCAGGAGGATCGCAGAAAGAAAGCCCCGATAGCCTTAAACAATCGGAATTACGACGCAACATCAATGAATTAGAGTGATTATAGATAAAAGGTGCGCCGCCCGCGTCGGCACCCGCAAGCGGCCCAGGGACGGCGCCGCAAGGGACGGATTCGACGCCCGAGCCGTGGTTCCTCGCTCTTCCGCATCAGAACCGTCAGAGGCGAGGCTCGACCTTCGCGCCGCGTGTCGCTGAAGCTACCCGAATCCCACGCCCCTCAGACCCTTGAGCCCGTCATTGGCGAGGCTGATATCGACGCGGCCCTGGAGACGTGCGGCGGCGACGTTCGCAACACGATCCTCTCCTTGCTGCTGGCGCTCGACAGTGCTGGCGGGCGACGCTGCTACCCATTTCGACACGCGCCGAAGGCGGCGGCGCAGGCGAAGCTGCCTGCACCGCTTGACCTCAGTCTCCGGCCAGTTCGCGGGCACGATGCGGCCGCGGCCTTGGGAGCACCGCCGCGCTCAGAAGCGGTAGTTGAGGCCGATCTTCAGCATCTGCAGGTCGGCGTCGTTGGACGCCTCGCGGCCGTTCACGGTCTCGGATGTTCCAGGGTATGTGGTATTCACGTTTTCACGAATACCCCGGCAGGGAGGGGTCGTGTTGGACCGGGTGCATCTGGTGGTTACTGTGTAGCTCTTGGTGACACCGGCACGCGCATTCTTGAACAGAAAGTCCGTGGCACCGAAGCCTGCAAAGAGGTACTCAAGCTTCAGCGACCAATTGTTCGACAAAGCATATTCGGCGCCACCGCCCACGGCGAAACCGGTCCGTGTCGCACTGGCGGATTCGACAAAGAAGGTGTCAGTGGTCCGCCAGGCAGGCAGATCGGCAGTGGCGGCCGACGAGCGGTACTGCGTGCGGGTCTCGGTCTCCTGCAGGAAGGCGACACCACCCGTGCCATAGACGAACAACCGGTCCCAGGCGTATCCAACACGGCCGCGAATGGTGGCCAGCCAGTCGAAGCTGTAGTCGGTGCGCGCCTGGAGCTGGTGGTTGTCGATGAGCTTTTGTCCTTCCGTGGCGAAGGCGTTGCGATAGTCGACCATGTTCATCCAGGAATAGTCGGCCTCCACGCCGAAGACAAAGCCGTTGGACAGCTGGTAATTGAAGCCCACTTGCGCGCCGCCCAACATGTTGGACGGGTTCTGGTCCGCCGATTCAGTGGCGGCAATGAAGTTGGCCGTGCCGTCGCCGAGCGTCGTGTTTCCCTCGATCTGGCCGAAGCCGTAGCCAAAATGGCCACCCGCATAGAACCCGGTCCACGGGGTGCTTTCCGACCGCGGCGGGAGGCCGAAGGTCGGCGCCTTCGCCGGCTCCGAACTGCCGAGCTTCGCCGTCAGCGTGCCGCGGATCACGCGGCCGGGAGCCGGCATATCCGTGTTGTTGAGAGCGTCCACATAATAGGCGTCCAAAAGGTTCTGCACGCTCACGTCAAGGGTCAGCGCATCGTTGATCTTCCATTGCCCGAACAGGTCGACGACGGTGTAGGGCTCCCATAGCCTTGTGACCCAGAAGTAGCTCTCATCCTCGATCGAAGGCGCGAGGCGCTGACCCATATAGGTCAGGCGGCCACCGACGGTGAGGCGATCGTCCATGAACCGCAGGCCAGCGGTGATCGACGCGGTGAAGTCGGGCGGGATCTGGTTGGTGAGATAGTCGGCCTGAAGGGTGTAGTCCTGGCACTGGCCGTTCTTCAGGCAGGACTCGAAGCCGGTGTAATAGTTGAAGCCGAAATCGACGAACCCCCAGCCGGCATCGTAGCCACCCGAGATTTCGATGCCCTTGAAGCGCACATAGTCGTAGTTGAAAAATACCATATCGGAATTTTCATAAGAACGACCAACATAGTTATTTGTTGTATTATCGAAATAGGCAATCTTTAGTCGTGCCTTGTCGCCTTCCTGCAGCCAATCACTCTTCAGGAAATTCGTGACGAATTCCCAGTTGCTGGCTTCTTCGGCTTCAAGGTCCGGGTTGAAAACCTGCTCAAAGCGCGTCTGGCTGACCTCGCGCACGCTGAGCGGGCGGATGCCGCTCTGGTATTGCGCATAGAGCTGCCAGCCGGGAAGCGGCGTCACCATCACGCTGGCGCTTGGGCTCACGCCGCTGCCGGAATAGCCGGTATAGTCAGGCCCTTCGTAATCATACTGCAGGGTGCCGAGGAAGGTCGTTTCATAGGAGATGTATTCGAGGCCGGCTTCCAGCTCGAGCCAGGAGAACGGCTCCCAGGTCGCGCTGGCGTTGAGCGTCGACACCTGGCGTTCGCCATCCGCCGCCATCGCCCAACGGGGATAGCCACTCAGGATTTCCGTCCCGGCGCTCGGTGTTGCCCGTTCATATGTGTAGGAACCGCCATATTCGAGGGACAGGGGCGCCCCCAGCAAGGACAGGCGGGACACGTTGCTCGCGCTGACACCCACATTCTTTGATTGCTGCTGGATAGTCCCGGATTCTCCCAGCAGGGCGAAGACGTTAGTCTCATCTACATTTGAAAAGTAGCTGTTCAGGCGGAAGTCAACGAGATCGTTATCCTCCGGGTTGAAGTGATAGCGTGCTGTCACCTGGCTGACCTCGACCGAACTCAGCGGGAGCTGCCATGTCACGCCGGTGGTGGCGGCAACCGCGGAAGGGGAGACCTCGCCGAAATCGTTGCCGTAATAGAGATAACCGATCTGCAGTTCCTGCTCGTCGGTGGGGCGCAGGGTGGTCTTGAGCAGCGCCGAGGTCACGTCCTCTGAGGTGTTGTAGACGAGCTGGCCATGGCCGTATTTCGACAGGGAAGCCTGTTCGCCGAGATAGTCGGTGGTGGTGAGAGAGCCTTCCGTGCCGGCAAAGTAATTGCCGGTCTTGCGGCGCACGAAGGCGCCGACCAGGTCCACATTGTCTTCGCGCACCGCGACGGCGAAGCTGCCATTGGTGAGGTCCGCCCCGTCGCCGCCACCGAACACCGCCGAGGTCTGGTCGATGACAGGCGCCACCGAATTGGTGTTGAGCCCCGCGCGCACCCGTACGCCCCAACGTTCGCCGGCCTTGAGAATGTCGTCGACGTTCAGCGTTTCCATGGCGATGGTGCCGCCGATGGCCCCGCCGACACTACCGTCCGGCCCTTTGGTGACGGTGATGCCGGAAATGAGGTCCGGGTCGACATAGGTGCGGTTGTCGACGCCGGCATAGCCGCGATAGGTGGAGGTGGATTGCTGCGAACCGTCGATGGTGGTGGCGACGCGGTTCATGCCCTGCAGGCCGCGGATGTTGGGGTCGATGGCGGCGCCGTTATTGCTGGAGCCCGAGATCACGCCCGGCGTGCCCTGGAACATCGAGCCGGAGGTGAGGCCGGGGAAACGCTCCAGTTCCTGGCCGGAAATGAAATTGGTCGAGCCCGGCGTCTCGAAGGGCAAGTCGGCGGGAGAGCCGGCGCCGGTGACATCGATCGTGCCGAGCTCGATCGCGCCGTCGGCGCTAAGGGTGCCATCTACCGCAGCGCTCACTTCCGAGATGATCACGGCGTTGCCGCTGATGCGATAGGTCAGCCCCGCACCTGCGAGAATGCGTCCGAGCGCCTCCTCTCGCGTAAGGCGGCCGCGAGCGCCCGGCGAGGTTTTTTCACGAACGAGGGTCGCATCGAAGAAAAGCTCCGAGCCGGTCGCTTTCGAGAACGCGACCAGCGCCCTCGACAGCGGCTGGGCAGGAATATCGTAGGATATCGGTTCAACAGAGGCGGGGGTCGGGATCGCCTGCGCATTGGCAGGCGACATGTGCGAAGAAGGAGCCGCGAGGGCGGTCGTCATCAGCAGGAGCAGCAGGAGCGAGGATTTTTGTCCCGCTTTGATCGCTTGCTTGTGGGGGCCGGTCGTATCCCGCATTAGCTCCAGTGGCTGTCCGGTCTGCATAAACCCACCCTGCGTCTGGCACCCGTGATGGAAGGGGTGCGGTGCTCACATGAGGGCGGTGTCATGGGCCCTCATATTGCTAGACACGTGGGCGAACCGATCTAATGATCGGATCGACGGCCTTTCTTTAAAAAAATGCGGGGCCTCACTTCGGATAAACGAGGGTGAGATAACCATAAGCGTTCAGCACCTGGACCGGCAGGGTTTCGGCAATGACCTGAAGGGCCTTGTCAGTGTGCTGGGTATTGAAAACCGCCGTTACCGGGATGTCCCCGATTGCATTGTCCATCAGCACGATGCGACCTCGCCGGTAGCGTTCCAACTCGGTCAGGACCTGACGAAGGGGCACGTCCTCGACGATGAGGCGATCCTGCCGCCAGGCTTGTACTGCGGCAAGATCGGCGCGCACCGGCGGTCGTACTCCGTTGTTGCCATAGCTGAGTTGCCAGCCGGCCTCGAGCACGACGGGTGATGTGTGAGCCGCGTGAACTTTCACGGAATGTTCGATGACGGTGACGATGACCTGATCCATCGCGATCTTTACGTCGAACGCCGTGCCGAGCGCCTGGATCGTGCCCCCATCGGCCTGAACGACAAAAGGCCGTGCCGGTTCGGTCGCCACGTGGAAGAAGGCCTGCCCGCGATGCAGGACGAGCCGGCGCTGCTCCGGCGTGAAGTCGAGCGACAAAGCAGAATAGCTGCCGAGCTCGACCGTGCTGCCATCAGGTAGCGTTGCAGTGAACCGTTCGGCCGCTCCGGTTGAGTAGTCGGCGAATGCGCCCGGCCGGGTGAGCATGTAGAATGCCGGCGCGGCAACGAGCGCGGCCAGGCCGCCTAGCAGCGCGCTGCGACGGCCGATACGCCCCGCCCGATGCAGGCGGTCATATTCCGGCTTCACGATCTCGAAGCGATCCCACAAGGCGCGCGCGCGATCATAGGCGGCGACATGCGATGGATCGGCCGCCAGCCACTCAACAAAGGCTTTGCGTTCGGCGTCGCCGACCTCTTCATCCTTCATCAGGACGAACCATTCCAGCGCTTCCAGATAGGCCGGATCGGTCGCGTAATCCTGCATGTTCACTCTGTGCGTGCCTTGGATGCTGCCGGAACGGCCATGACCGGCAGAGTCCCGACGCAACGTCCCTCTCATGTCTTAGACACCCGAGAGGCGCAAACTAATGATCGATGCGAGTGTTTATCTCACCGGAATTCGGCGATCGAGTTCCATCATCGCCGCGACGACCTGGGAGATCACCGTGTTGCGGGAGATGCCCATGCGCGCCGCGATCTCGTCATAGGACAGGCCGGAAATCCGGTTGAGAACGAAAGCCTGCCGGCGGCGAGCCGGCAATTGGGCGATGGCTTCGAGCAGCCGGCGCAGCTCGCTGCGGTAAAGCGCAGCCATCTCCGGCGACGGCCGGGCATCCGCTATATGCTCGACCTCGACGCCCGAGATCTCGATCTTGGCACGCCAGCGCGCGTCGCGCAGATGGTTGAGGGCCAGGTTGCGCACCGCCTGGGTCATATAGGCGGTGCTTTCGGGTACCGTCTCCGTGCTCTTGCCCAGCAGATTGGCAAAGGCCTGCTGGACGAGATCGTCGGCGGTGGCTGGGTTGCCGACAAGGCGGCGCACGAATGTGCGAAGCCGGCCGTGCTCCGCCTCGTACAGCTTTGCCATGTTGAAGGTACGGGCGTTCATGAAATGTCGCGCAACCTGAGAGATTTGGAGCGCCCTCACGTGCTCCAGCGGCTGCGCATTCTTAAGTTCAGCAAAAATATCGTGCAATCACAATGATTTGGATCATTTCTAGATTATGAGGAGAGATGCTGCGCTCGGATGGACGTGAGACGGCTTAGCCCTTGATTCCATTGAGTGTGGCTTTGCAGCCGCCCACTCGATTAGAAAATCAACCGTGAATGCGTCGGAAGCGGTAGCGGAGCCGGCGTCACATTCCTGCAACAGGGCTCATCGCGGCGCTGCAGGGCCGCCAGTAAAAAAACAGGCGCAGGTACAGTGGCGGCAAGTCCCGCAAAGCGGGGCATGCGGCTTACGCCTGACTGGAGCGACTTGAAGCGCGCATTCCACTCGGCATCGAGCGGCGCGATCAGTTCCTTGGCCGTGTCAGGGTCTCGCGTGGCGAGGCTTTGGGAGATTTCCCGCTTCCCGACTCGCTCGCGAAGGGTGACGGGAACCGCCTTGCGAAACCAGAAAATGCCGGTCTTGGAATGTCGGAAAGGACGGGCCATGCGCAATGCCATCTGTAGCACCATTCCGGAGAAATGGCGGCCACAAAGGTCTTGATCTATCAGTAAGTTCTTGATTTTTCCGGCATAAAAATGGTGCTGCGAGAGAGGATTGAACTCTCGAACTAGAAAATAAAATCAATGGGTTACAATGAGTTTTGTAACGTTGTAACGACCGTTAAATTTGCTCGAAAAGCACGGCGAAACACCGCCCGAGAGCGATTAGATCTCGAGCAGGTGCATCTGGGCCAGCAGCGCCTCTTCGGCAACCTCGCCTGTGATCACGCCCACGAAGAGATCCGCGTAATAGGCGTGATCCTCATTGACGAGCTCCCAGCCGTTGAGCTCCCAGAACAGCAGCATGGCGCCCCAGCCTGTGCGCTTGTTGCCCTGGGTGAACGGATGGTTGCGCGCGATTGCAACCGCCAGGTCGAGACCGAGCTGATCAATCGCGCGCCCTTCATAGTGGAAGCGATTTTTCGGCACAGCCAGGGCTGAGTGCAGAAGTCCGGGATCGCGAACCTGATGCGGCTCGCCCGTCTCGTTCACATAGACATGATTGAGCGCGACGACCTCGTCGGCGTCGACAAAGAACGGCTCTTGCAAGAGACCTACTCGGCGAGTTTGGCGATCACATTAGGCCAGCGGACGAGCGTCTTGCGCGCGAACTCAACGGCGTTGATCTGCGGACGCACGCGTGCCTCGACCTTGGCTTCGCCAAAGATCGCATCCATCAGCTTGTCCTCGGGACGATCGCTGGAAGTCTGTGGATTGGGCTTGCGCTGCGCGTTCATCTCATCACCTCGTTTGTCAATGTAGCGCGCGCATGTGCGGTTTTCAATGCGTCGCGCCCGGGAGTAAGATGTTGACGGCCAATCGATGATTGCATAATAATTAAAAGCAACTAGCTGTACACCATGCGATGTCAAAGGCGAACTATGCGTATAATTCTCGCAATTCTCAAGAGCTTGGCAGTTTTATTTGGGACGTTTCTTGTTCTTGTGGTAATATCCGCAGTATCGCTACCAGCAGGGGTTGTAGCGTCGAGCCTTGCTATATTGGTATTCATTGTATCATTATGGATGCCGATAGAGCGACTGTGGATAAACAACCGAGCCGTTTCGTGCTTCGGCATTATTGTCTCCGCAATCTCCTTAATCGCAGTTCTCGCCGCAGCGGAAAATGGCGAAAAGCATCGGCTGGCCAATCTGCGCAGCACCGCTCCTGAGACGTACCTCCTGGAGATCAGCCGGACCGGCCCGGACTCGCTGGTTGTCAGCGAGGCCACCGATCTTATCAGGAGCACCAATCCTACGCTCTATCTCGCGACCATAAAAGGGCGGGCGTCCGACGATCGATATATGTCTGAGCTGAAGGCAATCGATCCGGTCGCTCACACGGAAGAGCTCGCCCGGCGCGAGGAGGAGAAGCGTCAGCGAGCCATAGCCGAGAAAAAGGCCAGAGCGGACGAGCTCGCCGCCATGAAGGAGAAGCTCAAGAACCCGCCACCGATGACCGACGAGGAGAGCGTCATCTTCTACAAGCGACTGGCCGAGCTGGAGCCCAACAATCGCGAGTATGCCCGTTTTCGGGACAATTGGGTCAATCTGGTCGAGCGCAAGCGACAGAAAGCCGACGCGATCAGACGCCCCGAGCAGTTCATCGAGGTCAAGAAGCTCAGTTGGTCAAAGGAGGCCTTCGGCTCGGTGATGATGGTGGACGTCACTCTCGGGAATACGGCGCCGATCGATATCAAGGACATCGAGTTGACCTGCAGGCATTTCGCCGAGAGTGGCACGCGGATCGATTCCAGTTCCAGGGTGATCTACCAGGTGGTGAAGGCGAACGGATCGCGTCGGGTGAACGACTTCAATATGGGATTCATCCACAATCAAGCGACTTCCACGAGCTGCGAGATCACCGCTGCCGTCGCCGTTCCCTGATCAGGATGCGTCGGGCCGGCGCCACCAGCGGCTCTTGATCACTTTCGGGGACAGAATTTCGCTCTGATCGCCCTCCGTTCGAACAAGGATCCACGGCTCCTTGTTGATGCCTCGGACGTCATAGAAGTTGGCGTGTTTGATCGCGTCCTCGATATATTCGTGCGGCTCCGGATTGGGGGACGGCGGACTCAGATCCTCGAGCGTCTCGAAATTCGTGACGACAGGGATCTCACCCTTTGGAAACCAGAGCAGGATGACGTTCGACGGCCTCAATGGGGTGGTCATGGGGTTCCTCCTACGTGGCTGCCATTATACCCCAAATATGGCTCCGTCCCCCACTCGTTAAGATTGAGCCGACCCAATTTCCGCTTCCTGAGTCTTCTGTTCTGACTCGCTCGAATCTTCAGAATTCGTTAGGAGAGCGCCTTTGAAGTAAGACTCATGTCGTATTGAACCGCCCCGGCTTTGCCGGAGACCCCAACTCCTGAGAGGATGGGGCTATGACGAGCAAGACGACGAACAAGTTCTCGCCTGAGGTGCGCGCTCGCGCGGTGCGGATGGTGCTGGATCATGAGGCTGAGCATCCGTCGCGCTGGCAGGCGATTGTGTCGATAGCGGCGAAGATTGGCTGCTCGGCACACTCACTGAACGAGTGGCTGAAGAAGGCTGAGGTCGACGCCGGTAAGCGGGCCGGGGTGACGACGGATATGTCTGCGAAGCTGAAGGCCCTTGAGCGCGAGAACCGCGAGCTGCGGCAGGCGAACGAGATCCTGCGCAAGGCATCTGCATATTTCGCCATGGCGGAGCTCGACCGCCGGTCGAAGACATGATCGCGTTCATCGATGATCATCGCGGTGCGTATGGGGTCGAGCCGATCTGCAAGGTCCTGCCGATCGCCCCATCGACCTATCATGCGCATGTCGCCCGGCGGCTTGATCCGTCGAAGTGCTCGGCACGGGCGCTACGGGACGCGGCCTTGCGGCCCGAGATCGAGCGCGTGTTCGCCGAGAACTTCGAGGTCTATGGAGCGCGCAAGGTCTGGCGACAGATGATGCGCGAAGGGTTTGACGTTGCCCGTTGCACCGTCGAACGGCTGATGCAGGGCATGGGCCTCGCTGGTGTGATCCGCGGCAAGCCGGTCCGCACGACCATCTCGGACAAGTCGGCACCGTGCCCGCTCGACCGTGTGAACCGGGTGTTCCATGCGCCGGCGCCTAACCGGCTCTGGCTCTCGGACTTCACCTATGTCAGCACCTGGGCGGGCTTCGTCTACGTCGCCTTTGTGATCGACGCCTATGCTCGCCGCATCGTCGGCTGGAGGGTGAGCCGGACCGCGCATGCCAGCTTCGTGCTTGATGCCCTGGAGCAGGCCCTTCACGAGCGACGGCCCGCCCATCGCGGCGGCCTGGTGCACCATAGCGACCGCGGTTCGCAATATGTGAGCATTCGCTACACCGAACGGCTGGCTGAGGCCGGCATCGAGCCCTCCGTCGGCAGCGTCGGTGACAGCTATGACAACGCACTCGCCGAGACGATCAACGGCCTCTACAAGGCCGAGGTCATCCATCGTGGGGGGCCTTGGCGATCCTTCGAGGCCGTCGAGTTCGCCACGCTGACCTGGGTCGACTGGTTCAACCATCGCCGGCTCCTGGAGCCTATCGGCAACATCCCGCCGGCCGAAGCCGAGGAGCGCTACTACGTCATGCTCGGTGAGCAGCAAATGGCGGCGTGACTTAAACCAAATGGCCTCCGGTGAAACCGGGGCGGTTCACTGCGTGGTGTTGCCGAGGCGTCGATAGCGCTCGATCCGGTTGCCGACGATCTCCGCAAGCTCGTTATCGGTCAAACGCCCGGCGATGCCGTCACGCAGGCGAGCGATCAGCACATCGTCGACAAATCCGTGCAGTGCATAGCGGGGATCGCTGTTGCGCAGCTCTTCGTCATCCACGAGGCGCGCCTGATAGTTGCGGAGCGCAATCTGATCGTGAGCGAGGGGGTATCTGCCTGTAGCCACCTGCTGCCCAGCGTCCACCGCGCGGCGTTCGGCAAGAGCGATCTCGTGCTGAAGCAGAGCCACCGCGCCGGGGAGCTTTTTCAGGGCGGTGCGGTAGTCAGGACCAAGCGGGGTGCGAAGCTCGGTCTTCCGATCCATGAAGGGCCGAAGCTCTTTCGGGATCACCAACCGGGCGAAGAATCGGCCGTCTCGGTTGAGAAGGTTGCGGACCTTGCCGGCCATCGCGCGCCACCTGATTTGTTACGTGTTTTGTAACATCAGAATGGACAGAAACCCTTGCGGGTCAAGGCTTCTAACGATTTCAATGGGGTACGATGGTGCTGCGAGAGAGGATTGAACTCTCGACCTCTCCCTTACCAAGGGAGTGCTCTACCACTGAGCTACCGCAGCGCCGGCTGTTGGCGGCACGGGCCACCAAGGCGCGGGGACGTTTGCCACAGCGCGCCGGCCGGCGCAAGCGTTCGCCGTGCAAATCCCCCGTTGCCTGTGCATGGCATGCGCAAAAAGGGGGGCGGGACCCCGCCGGCGCCCTTCGTTTGCGCCTGCCTCGCCCCTTCCGCCCGCAAGGGCCGCAGGTTAAGGCTCTGCGCAGTCGGCGGGCCGCAGGGTGCGGCCGGCAGAGGAGGGGCGGCGGGCCGCTCGTGCCCGGACCAGCGGGGAGGAAGCGGGATGAGCAGCCAGGAGGAAGCGGCGCGCGCGGAACGGCTGGCGGCGGCGCTGCGCGCCAATCTCGCCCGGCGCAAGCAGCAGGCGCGCGGCCGCAAGGAACCGCCCGACGCGCAGGAGACGACGCGCACCGCACCGGATTCGCCGGACGGCGGTGCGACGTCGCCGGACCTGTCACCACTTGCCGAGGCGCCGGCCCGGCCGGACGGCGAGGGGTGAGCGCGCGCGTTGTCGCGCCCGGCCACACGCGGTAGAGATGGACGGGAATTGACGGTGGCCCGCCACGAATCGGCCCCATCGTCCAGACATGCCGCTGCCGACAGGCGCCGGATGCGACATTGTTCCGGGCAATGGACAGGTCGCGCCCTCTGTCGCGCGCTGAAGGAGTACCGAGCTTCATGGACCGCATCCGCATCGTCGGCGGCAACCCGCTCAATGGGACCATCCCGATTTCCGGCGCCAAGAACGCCGCCCTGCCGCTGATGATCGCGGGCCTGCTGACCGACGAGAAGCTGGTGCTGGAGAATGTGCCGCGCCTCGCCGATGTGTCGCAGCTGCAGCGCATTCTCGGCAATCACGGCATCGACATCACGGTGAACGGCAAAAGGCGGGGCGATGATGCCTATGCCGGCCAGACGCTGGAAATCGACGCGCGGGTCATCGTCGACACCACGGCGCCCTATGAACTGGTCTCGAAGATGCGGGCAAGCTTCTGGGTCATCGCGCCACTGCTGGCCCGCATGGGCGAGGCCAAGGTCTCGCTGCCGGGCGGCTGCGCCATCGGCACGCGGCCGGTGGATTTCCATCTCGACGCGCTGCGCGCGCTCGGCGCCGAGATCGAGATCGATGCGGGCTATGTGCTCGCCCGGGCCCCGAAGGGGCTGAAAGGCGCGCGGATCGTCTTCCCCAAGGTGTCGGTCGGCGCCACCCACACGGCGATCATGGCCGCGAGCCTCGCCGATGGCGAGACGATCATCGAGAACGCCGCGCGCGAGCCGGAGATCGTCGACGTCGCCGATTGCATCAACGCCATGGGCGGACGCATCGAGGGGCAGGGCACGTCCACCATCCGCGTCGTCGGCGTGCCGCGCCTCAAGGGCGCCCGCCACAGCGTGCTGCCGGACCGGATCGAGACCGGCACCTATGCGATGGCGGTTGCGATGACCGGCGGCGATGTGCTGCTGTCCGGCGCGCGGGCGGATTTGCTGCAATCGGCGCTCGATACGCTGCGCGAGGCCGGCGCGGACATCACCGTTTCCAATGAAGGCCTGCGGGTGAAGCGCAACGGTGCCGGCATTTCCCCGGTCACGGTGACGACCGAGCCTTTCCCGGGCTTCCCGACCGATCTGCAGGCGCAGCTCATGGCGCTCACCACAAGGGCGCGCGGCACCTCGCGCATCACCGAGACCATTTTCGAGAACCGCTTCATGCATGTGCAGGAACTGGCCCGGCTTGGCGCGCGCATCCATCTCGACGGCGAAACCGCCACGATCGAGGGCGTGGAACGGCTGAAGGGCGCGCCCGTCATGGCCACGGATCTGCGCGCCTCGGTGTCGCTGGTGATCGGCGCGCTCGCGGCCGAGGGCGAGAGCATGATCCACCGGGTCTACCATCTCGATCGCGGTTTCGAGCGGCTGGAGGAGAAGCTCTCCGCCTGCGGTGCCGAAATCGAACGGCTGGCCGGCTGAGCGGGCATCTACGCAGTCTCACCGCGCCCCTTGCCGATGCGGCTGCGCGGCGCCATCTGGGCGACAGGTAGGCAGGCGGAGAGAAGACATGGCCGGGTTGAAGCTGATTGCGCTCGATAGCGAGGATCTCGCGGTTCTCTCGGTGCATCTGCAGGACGCGGTAGTCGCGCTTGGCGACATGACCTTCCTGCCGAAAGAGCAGCGCTTCGTGCTGCTCGCCAACCGCTTCGATTGGGAAAAGGCGATCCAGGCCGAGGCGATGGCCGAAATCGACGCGCCGATCGGCGCGGCCGCCGCCGCTGCCGGCCCCTGCGTGCGGCGCCGGGCGGGCCTGCGTTTCGAGCGGGTGCTTGGCGCCCGGGTGCGCGGGCTCGACCTCAAGAAGAAGCAGGGTGTCCTCAACCTGCTGGCCCTGACCTTCGAGGAGATCGAGGCGCCTTCCGGCACCGTGACCTTCCTGTTTTCCGGTGGCGGCGAGGTGCAGCTCGATGTCGAATGCCTGGAGGCGGGGCTGGAGGATCTTGGGCCGGCCTGGGATGCCAAGGGAACGCCCTGCCACGAGGTGGAGTGAGGGGCGCCACCCGCGGGTGCCCGTGTGCGATGCGGGATGGCAGGCCGTGTCGGAATGCGCTTGTCTTCGGCGAGCGCGGTTGCGATAGGACAAGCCAAAATCGGTGCCTGCGCTTTTGCGCGGCCTAGCGCCTGCTGCGCGTGCGCGGCGGCCCGGCCCGCGGGAGCCTGGGCACCGGCCCTCGACGCGCAGGACCGCCGACCCGCAGGACTCCGACATGCCGCTTCGCCTCGACACACGCTCCCCCGATTTTGCTGAGCGCTTCCGCGCCTTCCTCGGCACCAAGCGCGAGGTGTCGGCCGATGTCGCGCAAGCGGTGGCGCATATTGTCGAGGAGGTGCGCCAGCACGGCGATGCGGCGCTGATCGCCCTTTCCAAGACCTTCGACCGCGTCGATCTCGGCGCGCTCGGCATCCGCGTGACGGGCGAGGAAATCGCGGCGGCGGTCGCGGCCTCCGATCCGGCGACGCGCGAGGCGCTGGCCTTCGCCCATGGCCGCATCCGCTCCCATCACCAGCGCCAGCTGCCGGAGAGCGGCCGCTATGTCGATGCCGCTGGCGTCGAGCTGGGTCATCGCTGGACGGCGGTCGACGCGGTGGGGCTCTATGTGCCCGGCGGTACCGCCGCCTATCCCTCTTCCGTGCTGATGAATGCCGTGCCGGCCAAGGTGGCGGGGGTGAAGCGTCTCGCCATGGTGGTGCCGGCGCCCGACGGCGTGCTCAACCCGCTGGTGCTCGCCGCCGCCGACCTCGCCGGGGTCGACGAGGTGTACCGCGTCGGCGGGGCGCAGGCCATCGCCGCGCTGGCTTATGGGACTGAGACCATCGCCCCCGTGGCCAAGATCGTCGGCCCGGGCAACGCCTATGTCGCGGCCGCCAAGCGCCATGTCTTCGGCACGGTGGGCATCGACATGGTGGCCGGCCCCTCCGAGGTGCTGGTCATCGCCGATGGCGAGCAGAATCCGGACTGGATCGCCGCCGATCTTCTCGCCCAGGCCGAGCACGACACCGCCGCCCAGTCGATTTTGATGACCGACGATGCGGCGCTGGCGGAGGCGGTGATCGCCGCGCTCGAGCGGCAGCTTGTCACCCTGCCGCGCCGCGACATCGCGGCGAAGAGCTGGGCCGAGTTCGGCGCGGTGATCCTGCTCGGCAGCCTCAGTGAGGCGCCGGCGCTGGCCAACCGCCTCGCCCCCGAGCATCTGGAAATCATGGCGGCGGATGCCGAGGGGTTGGCCGACGCCATCCACCACGCCGGCGCCATCTTCCTCGGCGCCCACACGCCGGAAGCGATCGGCGATTATGTCGGCGGCTCCAACCATGTGCTGCCGACCGCGCGCTCGGCGCGGTTCTCCTCGGGCCTCGGCGTGCTCGACTTCATGAAGCGCACCTCGATCCTCAAATGCGGGCCGGAGCAACTGCGCGCGCTCGGCCCGGCGGCGATCGCGCTCGGCGAGGCGGAGGGGCTCAGCGCCCATGCCCGCTCCGTCGCGATCCGGCTCAACCTCTGACGGCCGCGCGATGGCCGGGGAGGATCCCTATGTGGAGACCCGCCGCCTGGCGTCAGTGACGCTGGATGGCGCTTCCATCGGCCGTTCCAATGTCGATGTCGAGCATGAGCGGGCCGTGGCCATCTATGATCTGCTGGCCGAGAACAGCTTTGCCCCGCATGGCGATACCGCCCCCGGCCCCTATTGCCTCACCATCTCGCTGAGCGAGGGGCGCCTCGTGCTTGATGTCACCCGCGAGGACGGCGCCCCGGTCGTGCAGCACCAGCTGTCGCTGAGCCCGCTGCGGCGGGTGGTGCGCGATTACTTCATGGTCTGCGAGAGCTATTATTCGGCGATCCGCACCGCCAGCCCGTCGCAGATCGAGGCCATCGACATGGGCCGGCGCGGCCTGCACAATGAGGCCTCCGAGCTGCTGCGCGAGCGGCTGAAGGACAAGATCGCCCTCGATTTCGGCACGGCCCGGCGGCTGTTCACGCTGGTCTGCGCCCTGCACTGGAAAGGCTGAGCGTGGCCGCGCCCGGCACCTTAGAAGGTGCAGCGGCCGGCCCCGGCCCGGCCCCCCGTCGGGACCGGCCGCAATCGGTGCTGTTCATGTGCGGGCAGAACAGCGTGCGCTCGCCCATGGCGGCGGTGCTGGCGCGGCATCTGTTTGGCCGCTCGCTTTATGTCGGCTCGGCCGGCGTGCTCAAGGGCGAGACCGACCCCTTCGTCACCGCCGCCATCGACGAGGTGGGGCTCGACCTCTCCCGCCACCGGCCGCAGACACTGGAGGAGCTGGAGGAGAATGAGGGCCTCGGCTTCGATCTCGTCATCACGCTGTCGCCCGACGCCCATCACCGGGCGCTGGAGCTTACCCGCACCAACGCCATCGACGTGGAATACTGGCCGACCCCCGACCCGACGCTGGCCAGCGGCAATCGCGAGCAGCGCCTCGACGCCTATCGCGGCGTGCGCGACGAGCTGGAGCGGCGCATCCGTACCCGCTTCCGCCCGCGATGAGTGGGGTGGGAAGTTCGCGAAAAGCGTTCAACTTTGCCCGGACATGCTCTAGCGTGCCGGCGAATTGGACCGCCGGGCCCGCCGGCGGAAAAGGAGTGACTGCGTGAGCGCCCGCCCGAAACTGGTGCTGGCCTCGGGCTCGCCGCGCCGCCTGGCGCTGCTGGCCCAGGCCGGAATCGAACCCGATGCCCTGCTGCCGGCCGATATTGACGAGACGCCGGAGCGCGGCGAGCTTCCCCGCCGGCTGGCGCTGCGCCTGGCGCGCGAGAAGCTCGACGCCTCCGATGCGCGCCGCCGGATGCTGGGCGAGCATGAAGGCGCCTTCCTGCTCGCCGCCGATACGGTGGTGGCGGTGGGCCGGCGCATCCTGCCCAAGCCCGATGTTTCGGAAGAGGCGGCCGAGTGCCTGCGCCTGCTCTCCGGCCGCGCCCATCGCGTCTATACCGGCATCGCCCTGATGACGCCGAAGGGCGGCATCCGTACGCGGCTGGTCGAGACCCGCGTGCGGTTCAAGCGCCTCTCGCGCGAAGAGATGGACGCCTATGTCGCGTCGCGCGAATGGGAGGGCAAGGCCGGCGGCTACGCCATTCAGGGCCTGGCCGGCGCGTTCGTGATCAAGCTGGTCGGCTCCTACACCAATGTCGTCGGCCTGCCGCTCGCCGAGACGGTGGCGCTGCTGGGGGGCGAGCGCTTCCCGGTCTATCAGCGCTGGGGCCACCCGGAATGAGCGCCGCCACCCCGCCCGCCGCCGGCGGCAAGCCCTGCCCGATCTGCGGCAAGCCGATGGTGGAAAAGTACAGGCCCTTCTGTTCCGCCCGCTGCGCCGATATCGACCTGCACCGCTGGCTCACCGGCGCCTATGCGATCCCGGTCACGGAAAATGATGACGAGGACGGCGAGGAACCCTCCCTCGCCCCGAATCCCCCCCGCGAGATCTGAGGCGCAGGTTGCGTGCGGGACCTCCGGCGCCCGGCTGATCGGCGACGGCAGGCAGGGCGAGGGGCCTGCCTTACCTTGAAGCCGCCATGTGGCAGGGCGACGCGCGATGAGGGATCGACGCGCCGGCTGTCCGGCAGCCGCACTGATTGTGGCCACCGTAACCGACCGCTGTCCCGCGCAGGAGCGTTGCTGCCAGGCGGACGTTGCGTAAGGCTAGGCGCGACGTCACGGCCGCCTCGGCGCGGCTCGCTCTGCCGCTCCTGCAGCGGTCGCCCGACGCCGCGCCACCGGCGATGCGGAACGCAGTTCTGGGGAAAGCCGGAATTTCCCTTTGCCTGGATATGGACAGGGCGCGGCCAAGACTCTATAACCCGCCCGCTCCGCATGGCTTGAAGCCTTGCCGGCTACGCCCAGGTAGCTCAGTTGGTAGAGCATGCGACTGAAAATCGCAGTGTCGGCGGTTCGACTCCGTCCCTGGGCACCATCTACCCCCTTGATATTGCTAGGTTTTCCGGCGCAAGGGGCAGTGATTTTCAGCCAGTTTGTCATATTTTCTGACCCGGTTTGACAGCCTTTGTTCTGCGGCTGTTCACTTCGTGGCCGAAGCGGCCGGCTACCTCATCCATCTTTTTCGACAGGTCGGAACCCTGCGCGTACATCTGCGCCATGGCCTCGGTCTTCTGGCCGAGCGCGTCGGCGATGGTGCGCAGGTCGGCGCCGCTCTCGCGCAGGATCGCCGCCACCGTGTGCCGCAGCCCGTAGAGCGTCAGGCCCTCGCCGACAGCCCCGGCCTTCTCCAGCGTGTGCTGAAGCTTCATCCATGACGAGTTGAAGCCGGAGACGGTCCACGGCCGGCCGCGCGAGTTGGCGCAGAGGGTGATCGCCGAATGCGCCGGCGCCGCCGCGAGAATGTCGCGCAGCGGGTCGATGACAGGCCAGATGACGCCTTCCTCGGTCTTGGACCGGCTGGTGTTGATCCGGCCGCCGGCATAGGCCGTGCGGGGCAGGTTGAGCGCATCATTCGGCCCCAGGCCGGTAAACATCATCAGGGCGAGAGCCGGCAGCATATGCGCGGGGGCGGCGTCGAGCACCGCGTGGCGCTCGTCGTCGGTCCATCGGCGATTCTGCTTCGGCAGGCCCTTGGGGCGGCGGATGCTGCGAATGCCCTCCGCCGGGTTGTCCTTCATGTGGCCGCGCTCCTTGCCCCAGGCGAAGAGCAGGGACAGGACGGTTTTGAGATAGTTCGCGAACCAGCGCTTGTGCTTGGCCTCGGCTTTGTCGCGCATCTTCACCACGAAGGGCGAGGTGAAACGGGTGAGGGGCGTATCCTCGATCGGCTGGAGATAGTCGAACACCCGCTGATAGCCGGCGCGGGTCGTGCGCGTCAGCCGCTCAAGGTAATCCCTGCTGCCACGGTACTCCTTGATGAGGGCGCCGAGCGTGCCCGGGCGCGTCGTTTTGGTGCGCTCCTGAAGGGCGGTGATGCGGGTGCATTCCGCCAGGAACGCGGCGGTGCCAATCGGCGCCTTCACAAGATCAACCGGCGTGCGGGAAGCGCGGTGATAGCACCGCATCTTTCCGTGCCGGTCCTTGAAGATCTGGAAGCCTTTGACGTGCACCACGGTCATCGCTAGCCGAGCCTTTCCAGAATGGCGTCGTCGCTGTCGAGGGCGCCGGTCTTGAGGCTGTCGACCCACGAATCGAGGTCGCGCACGTCCCAGAGGCGCGAGCCGTCGGGATAGGCGACGGCCGCCACGGGGCAGAGCAGTTCGAACCGGCTCGCCGGCAGGCCACAATAGGCCGCCGCATCGGCCTTCTTCAGCATGCGGTAGGGCTGCACCTGAAGAGAGAGCATCGCCTTCGCCATCATCAGAGCCCCTTGCTTGTTGCGAGATAGACGACCTTCGCCGGGGCGTTTGCCCCGGCGATCTGGCGCTCGACGTCGGCGATGGCGGCGGCGAGTTCGCTGTCGGTGCGATACTCCACCTCCTTGCCGTCGGTGTAGCGCAGGCGGCGGACGCCGTCGGCGCGCATCTTGCGCAGCTTGGCAAGGCGGTCTTCGAGGCTGTCATTGATCGCCATCACGCGCCCTCGTTCTTGTAGAGGCCACGGAAGTCGATGACGCCGCAGCCGAAGTCGAGCCCGGCGGCGACCTTGACGGCGCGGGTGTCGAAGTCGATCTCGGTGCGGATCTGCGGCCCCTCAGCGCCGGAGACATAGCCATAGACGAGGCTGGGAGCGGCGGCCGGGTCCGCCATGACGTACCAGCCGGCGCCGGTGATATTGGCGTCGACCACCAGCTCCATCGTGCCCGCCCAGGGGTTCACGTCGCCTGCCTTGGCGGCGGTGATGGCGGCGAGCACCTGGCGGGCGGCAAGCTCGGTGTCCGGCCCGACCACAAGGAAGCGGGGGGCGAGGTTGAGCGGCACGCCGTCGAGGCTCTTCTGCTTGCGCAGCGCGGCGACGGCGAGGCCGACCGAGGCGACCGAGAGGACGGCGCCGGTGGTGGCCTTGTTGCCATGGTCGGCATGGAACAGCGCCTTGCCGTCGGAGAGGGCGGCATTGGCGGCGAGCAGGCCGTAGACGCGGGCGTTCTCGTCGCTGGCGGCGCGGATGGCGATCATCGAGGAGAAGTCCGCCAGCGCCGACAGGTCGTCATTGATGAGGGCGCGGCGGCCGATGGCGATGCCGGCATTCAGCTCCTTCGCCCGCACCTTCTCGCGGTTCTCGGAGAGCGTGCCGTATTTGAGCTCGCCGGCCTCGTTGGTCTCCTGGAAGGTCGGGAAGTCGCCGATGCGCAGGAAGGAATGATCGCGGAAGTCGGTGAAGGACCGCTGGGCAGCGATCAGGCGATAGGTCGGCTCGGCGGCGGCGTAGTTGGCGAGCAGGGCCTTGTTGGCCGCGTCCGCCAGCAGGAGGGGGAAGTCGCTGGTGGAATGGGCGCCGACGGCGCGCTCCATCAGCGCGTTCTGGTCGCGCGGGTTAAGACGCTCGCCGCGCGCCTGGGCGAGGTCGCAGATCATGTCCAGCATGCGGAAGCCGGCATAGGGGCGGGAGCGCTCCTCCAGCTTGACGCGGCCGGGAGCCAGGCGATGGGCGAGCGCCTCGCCCATGGCGGAGCGGATCGCGGCCGGGTCGGCGTGGTCATGGGTGACGGTCGCCACCGTGGGGTGGAAGGTCTGCAGCGGGGCGCTGCGGGCCTGCATGGCGGCGAAGGCGGCGCCACGGGCGGCGTCCGGGGTGGCGTTGGCGTCGATCTGGCTGTCGATCCAGCCCTGGTCGAGGCCGGCGACGTTGGCGATGGAACGTATCTCCGTGTTGACGGCGGCGCGCTCCATAGCGGCCGGCGTGGGGTTGAGGGGCTGGGCGGAGGGAGCGGGCGCGGGCGCCGGCTCGGTGCTGACCGTCATGTCGTGGCTCCTGATGCCTGCATGCGGGTCGGCGGGGACAACGACGAGGCTGACCTCGATCAGGGTGAAGCGCTCGGCCCGCTTCTCGCGGCGGCCGGTCTTCGGGTTGGTGCGCTCGGACCAGCGCTCGACGCCATAGCCGATGGAGATGCCGAAGGTGGCACCGTCGGTCAGCTCGGCGGCGATGCGCTGGGAGCGGAGATTATGGCGGGAGAGCGTGGCGCGGCCGAGGAGGTCCCCGCCGACGACGCGCAGCGTGTCGACGCTCCCGAGCTGGCGGTCCACGCTCTCCCTTCCGTGGCTGTCGAGCAGCGGCACGCGGGCGGGCCACGCCGGCTGCGACAGGAGGAGAATCTCGTCATAGGGGCCGCGCACGTCCCAGCGCTCGACAGCGGCGCCGGTGGAGAGCACGGCCTCGAAGGTCTGGCTGTCGGCATCCCAGCTGGAGGCGGGGAGCGGCGCGCGGCGGGTGAGGATCTCGGTGGGAGCGTTCATGCCACGGTCTCCTCGATCGCCGGCGCGGCGGCAGGCTTGGCCGGGGCGGTGAAGGTGAGGCCGAGGCTCGCCTCGCGGGCCTTGTCGGCGGCGATCTCGGCGTCGAGCGCGCCGACATCCATGCCGCGCGCCGCAACCGCCTCGCGGCGGCTCATCAGCCCGGCATTGATCGCCTCGATCTCCGCCTGCACGTCCTTGGCCGGGTCCACCCATTGCTGCTTCGGGGTGATCCAGCGCACGGGGAGAAGCTCCTGCGGGCGGGCGGCAAGCCGGCCCTGCAGGCTCTCGATCATCGCCCAGCGTCGCCAGATGGGACGCAGCGCCTGGAAGACGATCACGTTGTGCTGGATCATCTCCACCCGGCGGCGCCACTCGACGAGGCCGGCGCGGATCGAGGAATAGTTGACGCTGGAGAGGTCGCCGGTCAGCACCTCATAGGGCAGGCCGAGCGCGGCGGCGATCTCGTGCAGGGTGATGCGGGCGAAGTCGTTGGCCTCCTGCGCAATCGCCGGCGGGTTGGAGAAGGTCACGTCCTTGCCCGGCGGCAGCACCACGATGGCGCCCGGCTCCAGCGAGCCGATCAGCGCCTCGCCCTGCGTCTCGCCGCCGAAGGGCACGGTGCCGTCATTGGTGGTGATGAGGCCGGCGAGCAGCGCGCCGACCTTCTGGCGGGTGAGCTGGGCGCCGTGCCACTCGTCATGCTCGGCCAGGCGCAGGATCGCCGGGGCGAACCACGAGACGCCGCGCACCTGGCCGGGGAAGTCGGGGCGGAACAGATGCACCACGTCCTCGGCCGGCACGCGCACCGGCTGGAGGTTCAGGCCGAGGCCGATCTCGGGGCGCTCCTTGACGATCCAGTAGGCGACGCGGGAGCCGAACATATCGAACTCGACGCCGTTGACGATGCGCCCGCCATTGGGCAGCGGCCGGGTGAGCGAGGCATCCAGCTGGTCGGGATCGAGCACCCGGATACGCAGGCCCGCCGGGGTGGCGATCAGCAGCGCCAGCGCCTCGCCATCCACCACCATGCCGCCCACCATCAGGGCGGTGAGGCCATAGAAG
Organism: Ancylobacter sp. FA202; assembly: GCF_000380205.1. Taxonomy (NCBI): domain Bacteria; kingdom Pseudomonadati; phylum Pseudomonadota; class Alphaproteobacteria; order Hyphomicrobiales; family Xanthobacteraceae; genus Ancylobacter; species Ancylobacter sp. FA202. The sequence continues at coordinate 2,619,711 of NZ_KB904818.1, forward strand.
TCCATCAGGCCGTCGGCGTCCGCCTCATCCGTCCACGCCGTCCAGCGCGCCGCCAGCGTGCCGGTCACGGCCGGCACGATGCCGGTGCCGATCAGTGCCGCCACCCATGCCGCTTTGGCGGCGGCCGCGTGCGGGTTGTTGGCGACGAGATAGCGGGCGCGATAGCCGAGCGGGGCGCGGGCCGCCTGCGCCGCGCCGTGCTGGTTGCGCATCGCGCCCCAGCCGGTCGCACGCCGGCCCGTCGCCGCGCCCTCATAGGAGCGCGAGGCCGGGCGCAGCGCGCCCTTGGCGCGGTCAAAGAGGGAGGAAAGAAGGTTGCCCATCACGGCGCGCTCCGCTCGACGGAGACGACGGGACGCGGCGCCTTGGCGGCGATCTGCTCGCCGAGGGCCTTGCAGTCGATGACGATGCCAGAGGCCGATTTGCCTTCCTTGTCGCGAAAGGCCTCCCAATCGCCCAGGCTGCCGGCACGAACGATCTCGCCATCGCCCGCCACGATCACGTAACGGGCGAGGCGCGAGCCGTGCAAACCAACGAAGGCGGCGTCGGGCCCCTTGGAAGTGGCGAACTCGGCAAAGGTCTCGACCAGCGGCGCCGCCACATCGGCCGCGATCAACGCCTGGCCGATGGCCATGCCCTTCGAGGTCAGGTCGTGCAGGACCGTGAGATAGCCAAGATCGAACGCGGTATAGGCGCCGCGGCGCCCGACCATCTCGGTCTGAAGCTTGTCGAGCAGCTTGCGACGGCGCCAGTCGCGAATGACCACCTGCGGCACGCCGGTGATCTCCTCGACTTCCGGGGCAGTAAAGCGCGCCCGGTGAATGGTGATGCTGGTGCCGATCTCGGCCATGTGTGAACTCCCACGTCACCTGAGTTGATAGCGCGTTCGTTCTCACGTGTGAAGCCCCACACAGAAGAAATGTGCTGATGGTTTGTGCGACGTCATTATTTGGGCGCGTGGTCACTCGACACGCCACCCGTTCCACTCGCCGCCCCGCTGCTCGATCAGCCCCTCGGCATCGGCGATCCCGTCTTCCGCCTGGTCGTGCTCGCAGTCGCAGTCCCAATGGCCGATGCCGCCGCCGAAGTGCTCCGGCCGCCCGCCCTCCCAGCCGAGCGAGGGCTCGCCGTCGCTGTCCGGCTCATCATCGCCGCCGTCTTCCTCGTCCGGGTCGGCGTCCAGCTCGTCGAGCAGCACGATCAGCGCCTCGATTGTGCGCTCGGCCCGCTCGCGCAGGCGCTGGCGCTCCACCATGACAAACTCGCGGGTGTGGGCGTTCATGGCCGCACCTCGCCATGGTGCTGCACCTGGCTAAGTAGCCGCGCGTCGCGCACCTTCACATCGGCCACCACGATGGCGAGCACATTGTCCTCGAACGCCTCGCGCGGCACGAGGTGCTCGCCATAATGCTTGTTGTCGACATGCAGCAGGATATGCCCCGGCCCGCCGAGCACGCTGGAGGCGCGGGCGAGCTTGCGCCCGCCAAACACGTCCTGCAGCAGATAAATCCCCTCGCCCTCATAGCGCGTGCAGGGGCGCACCAGCACATGGTCCCACTGGCTGCGCAAGGTCGGCTCCATCGCGTCGCTGGGCACTATCTCCAGCCGCAGCTGCGGCGAGAGCAACGCCGTCGCCGGCGCCGCCTGCCCGAACAGGTCGCCGTTCATGGCCGGGCCTCCCCGCAAAGCTGGGCAAGTGAGCGGCGCAGCGCGGCGAGGAACAGGTCCTCATAGGTCACGCCGTCATCCGTCTCCTGGGTGCCGAGCGGCAGGTCGCGGCGCACGCCGCCCTGGCCGGAGCCTTCAACATAGTCCACGAGGGCGTACAGGCCGGCGAGCGAGGTGGGCGCCGTACCGAGCATCTCGGCATAGCCATGGTCTGCGATGCGGACCAGCACGGCGAGCCGGTCCTCGTCCTCCTCCGTCACGGCCGGGCAGGCTCCATCAGCCGCTTATGCCAGGCGATGCGCGCGAAGATCGGATCGGGCGCCGCCGCCATCGCGAGAGCACCCGTCGGCACCGTGACCAGTGCAGCGCCGAGGGCGAGCGCCTCGCGCCGGCTGGGGGTGAGGGATTCGGTGCTCATGCCCGGCCCTCCGGCCCGACAGCGCCCCGCGCCCGTCGCCAAAGGTCGATCGGTTCGGCGCGCTCGTCGAGGAAGCCGCCGCATTGAAAGCGGGGATCGGCCTGCCACTCATAGGTCAGGCGGCTGGCATAGACCCACGCCTCGGCCGGGCGCCCATGCGCCGCCCGCCGGGCGCCGGCGCCCTCCAGCATCCAGCCATCGCCGGGTGCCGCCAGTTCGTCCATGGCGGCCGCGAAGGCCAGCCACGCCGCACGGGCGCGCTGCAGCGGGTCGATGGGGGCGGTCGTCGGTGAGGCGAGGCTTGCGGTTGGGGCCGCCGCCAGCGCCAGAACGCCCGTCGGCACGGTCACAAGCGCCGCGCCAAGGCAAAGCGCCTGGCGCCGGCTGGGAACAAGGCTCTCCCGTTCGCGAACATGGCTGTCCATGCGCGTGCTCCTGTGGTATGAACCCATATAAGGCGAAATTGCCGGATATAGGTATACCTAAAACAGGCAACGTTGCAAGATGTCTTTGACGCCTGCCCAGTGCCGCGCCGCACGGGCTCTGATTGAGTGGTCGCGGGAAGAGTTGGCGGCATCGGCCGGGGTTGCGGTTCGCACCATCTCCGACTTCGAGGCGGGGCGCCGTGAGCCCATAAAAGCGACCATGGCGGCGATGCGTGGTGCTCTCGAAGCCGCCGGGGTCATCTTCGTCGACGAGAACGGTGAGGGTCCTGGCGTCCGCCTGCGCAAACGGTAGAGTAATGCCCTAACTCACCTGCACGGGGCGCTTGTGCCGATGGATGCCGCTTCACCCAACGTTTTCTTGTCGCTGTTCGAGTGGCGTCCCCGCGATAGGATGACCCCAGCGGAGAATTTTCTCACAGAGGCGCTGGTCTATGTGCTGCGCACTAATGATGAATTGCGGAGCGCCTGGGTCAAGTTATTGACCGATCGTGATCCGGATCCCGCCTCGGTCAAAATCGTCACCCGATCGTCCTATGAGGGGCCCGCCGGAACGACAATATATCCTGACATCGATATTTGCGGTCGCTTTCTGGATGAATCGGAGTTCACGATTTTAATCGAGAATAAGTGGAGCTCCGCTTATCAGAAGAGACAGATAGAACAATATTGCCATTTGATTGACGACTACATCAACCCATTTGTTGTATTTATATGTGCCGATTTTAAAGACTACAACCTTGCACGCACATACGTTCCTCCGAATAATGGCATAGGATTCAAAGCGCTGCGCTGGGAGGATGTGTATGCCTTCCTGTATTCGGCCGAAAGCCGCAATGGGCTTCTAGGGGAGTTAATCGCGTTCATGGATCGCCACGCACTGAGCGCTCGCCCGCCAATTACGCCCTCGATGATTCAAGCGTATCTCGAAAGCAAAAACTTCTTATCCAAACTTGATCGCTTGGCCAAAAAGCTCCTCATGGAGCACGATTGGAAACGCATCCCTGAATGGAACAATGCATCTGAACCCCACCGCGTCCGCGATATCTATGGGCGCGTGGCGATCGAGTTCGCGCCCGAAGACTGGAATGGAACGATCACCATCGGGTTCCTTCACAACAATGGCGACCATGGCGTTCCATTCGCTGACGGCACAGCAAACAGCATCGACGTCATACTGCGGATCGAGGCCAATCCGGCTCTTGGCGATCGCCGCAGCGAGGCATTGAGGGTTCTGGCAGCCAAGCGTGGAGGCCTCGCCTCGGCTGGTGTTGTCGTTCGCTTGCAAGGAGATGGCGAGAACAAGAACCGCCATACACTCATCATCGTGCAACGCTCGCTGCTCGACGTGATCCGAGAGAAGCCGACAGAGCGCGAGCAGGCGCAGGCGATCTACAGCCAGGTCAATGCGTGGCTGGAGGCGCTGTTCAATGATGGCCAGCTCGCTGCCGCGCTCGACACCCTGAGTGGGCGGCGCCGGGAGGCTTCGCTGGGTGCGCCATCCGAGTGACCGAATGAGCAATTGGACCGAAGGCGAGCGATGACCCCGGCGGGCCGGTAAGGCTTGCGCAGGGATCCGGAACGGAATGGAGGGGGACGTGGCGACTTGCCGGCAAGTTCAGGAGCGGGTGAAATCGTCCGCTGGCTTCGTGCCGAAGACGTGCTGGATTGCGCATGTCAAAAGCGACCACGGCCTGGTCGGCAGGGAAGCGTTCAACCGCGCCGATAGCAATGTGAGGCAGCATCCGTACCCGCCCGAAAAGCGGGGCGCGATCGAGGATGTGCTCCGGCATTTCGGGATGATATAGGGGGATGAGCCGTATGGCGACTTCCCTCTCCCTAGCCGGCCTCACCTACACGATGGAGTTTGGCAGCGATCTAGAGCGTGATGGCAAGTTCCTCCAGCTGTAGGAAGGTTCGCGCGACGGCCATGCCTGGCCGAGGTCTTCTATTCCGACCAGACGCACACCATGGCCTTCACCGCCCTCCGCGAAGACCTGCCGCTCGAAGCTGTAGCATCGCTTTATTCATTGAGAAAACGAACTTCCGGCAGCGGGTCCTTATCCAGTTCTAACATTATTCGTTTCACCTCAGCGCTGCTATCCAGCAACATTTTCGAGAGGCGATGCACGCCTTTGCGAACGTTGGGCAATTCCGCCATTGACGGAACCTCCAAGTTTCGCTGGTCATAGCGATACTCATTGAGCACGTCGGGTAGAGCGCTTGAAAGACGCTCGACGTCATCGTCGTTCAGCTGGCTTTTTTCAATCATGTCACCCAACAGCTTGAGAGTGGAACTCAGACCCGGTTGCGTCCGCTGTTCACAAGCGTGGAGTAGAAGCTCTTTGATCTCACGGGGAACCTTGGCCCTTGGCGACGCGTTCCTGACAAATTGACTCATCGCGACGTAGGCTGGATAAACGCGCATCGGATCTCGGCTGGCTACTGCAGAACGAATCTGCGCAAAGGCCTGAGGCCGATGACTCGGCCACAAACGTGCCGTCTGAAATGCCGTTGCGACCAAGGATGGGATGTGTGGCAATTTGTCAGGAGACTTCAATTGGTCGACCACTTCTTCTGAACCGCCCCTAGATTCCTGGACGCCTTCTTCCCTAAATTTTGAGGCAAGGAGGCCCCAATGGGCAAGGCGAACTTCACCGAGGACTTCAAGCGCGACGCGGTCCTTCAGATCACCGAGCGGGGCTATCCGGTTGCGGAGGTGGCGGCGCGACTGGGGATCAGCAAGTACTCGCTCTACGAGTGGAGGAAACGGTACGGCAAGCCTGCCGCCGTGGCCCGCGATGACGATCAGGCTGCGGAGGTCCGCCGGCTGAAGCGCGAGTTGCAACGCGTTACGGAGGAGCGCGACATCCTAAAAAAAGCAGCCGCGTACTTCGCCAAGGATGCAAAGTGAAGTACGCGTTCATCGCTGAGCATCGCCTGCTGTTTTCGATCCGTGCCATGTGTCGGTGCCTGCGTGTCCAGCCCAGTGGCTTCTACGCCTGGCTGAAGGATCCGCTGAGCAAGCGCGCGCAGGAAGACCACCGACAGACCGAGCTGATCCGCGCGGCATGGAGCGAGAGCGGCAAGGTCTATGGCTACCGAAAGCTCCACGATGACTTGGCGGACATGGGCGAGAGCTGCTGTCCCAACCGAGTTGCGCGGCTGACGCGGCTTGCCGGCATCCGAGCGCAGATCGGCTACAAGCGCCGCCCCGGCCACTATGGAGGCAAGCCATCCCTGGCGGTCGACAACACGCTCGATCGCCGGTTTGACGCGGAGGCGCCGGACAAGGCCTGGGTGACCGACATCACCTACATCCGCACCCACGAAGGCTTCGCCTATCTGGCGGTCGTGATCGACCTCTTCTCCCGCCGCGTCGTCGGCTGGTCCATGCAGGCCCGGCAGACGACCAACGTCGTGCTTCAGGCGCTGCTGGCCGCCGTCTGGCGACGCAAGCCGAAGGGCCGTGTGCTGGTGCATTCGGACCAGGGGAGCCAGTTCACCAGCATGGAATGGGCGTCGTTCCTGAAGCACCACGACCTGGAGCCATCCATGAGCCGGCGCGGCAACTGCCATGACAACGCCGTGGCCGAGAGCTTCTTCAACCTGCTCAAGCGCGAGCGTATCCGCCGCAAGGTCTACCGCACGCGCGACGAGGCACGCGGGGACGTGTTCGATTACATCGAGATGTTCTACAACCCCACCCGCAAGCACGCACGCAATGGGATGCTGTCCCCAATCGAGTTCGAACGGCAGCACAAAGCCAAAGCCGAGGGCGTCTAGAAAACGCGGGGCGGTTCATTACCGCTGAAGGCAGCATGTTCACAGGCGGTCACGCTATGACCGAGGACAACCGCCGGCGTACTGCCGCCCTTCTCTCCGAAGCATGGGATGGAAGTCCCATCAAGCGGGTCCGAGCGGGCGACGGGGTGTCGATCCTCAATGGGCGGCGGCTTGCCATTCACATCATGATCCAGCCGGGAGGGGCAGCGGACTTCCTGGGCAGCGAAGCTCTGCTCGATCAGGGCCTGCTGTCGCGCTTTCTCGTCGCCTCGCCAGAGAGCCTAGCCGGCACACGTTTCCATCGCGACGTTCCCTCAGACGTGGATGCGACGATCCGCCAGTACAGCGCCCATCTGCTTCGCCTTCTGGAAGCCAAGCCCGCGCTTCTACCCCCGGAGTTCATCGCCAACGAGCTCAATCCGCGGGAACTGCCGATCGGCCAAGAGGCGTGTTCAGTCTGGATCGAATTCCACGATCGCATTGAGGGCTTGGTTGGCGCTGTCCTGCCAGGTCCAGGAAACGTAGTAATATCAACGAAAACACAACTGTTGATGGTCCGGTACCATCCGGTGCCATCGTGGACCATTCCCGCCTCCCGAGTGAAGACGTGTTGGCCGCACCGCATGCCACTGCCGCTTCAGGCGATCACGTCCTGATCAGATTATCGCAACACATGGCGCCGTGATGAAGGCGGAGCCAATCCGGCGCCCAATCCAGTATCTTGGAAAAGACCCCTCCAAACAGCACCTGCCCGGTGCCCTTTGTATCGACCGCGCGGTCGCCGGATCGCGTGAGCGGCATCTGCCGTGCGTCAAGCCGGCGCTCTCGCCGCTGCGCCGGAGTGGGAGACGCCAAAGCGGCAGGCCACCTTGGCGCAACGAAGCCAACTCGGCGCAACGAAAAGGCGTTCCTCCTCCGGTTGATTGTCGCGCAACGAAACGCCAGAGTGAACGTTATCTAACGGTGGGCAACATCGCGCATCGCTCTCGTCTGGAAGGCATCGTCGATGAAATTCTTGTCGGTACTAAGGGTCGGGCTCCTCGCATTGGCAACCTTCTTCGGTGCCGTATCGATGGCGCATGCCGATGACGGCACCATCAGCATCCGTATCTTGAAGGCCGGGTTTGTGGTCGGCGGATCGGCCGGTGACGGCGTGCTGACGTTTCAGGGCCGCAAATATCCCCTCTCGGTCGGGGGTCTGAGCTATGGCCTGACCTTCGGCGCTTCCGAGACGCGGTTGCACGGAACGGTCAAGAATATCCGGCGTCCGTCTGACGTGTCTGGGGTCTATGCCCAGGGCGGTGCTGGCGCCGCCTTTGGAAAGGGCGCGCAAGTCGTCGTCCTGACGAACCAGAACGGTGCCATTTTGGAGCTGAGCGGCGAGCAAAAGGGCGTCATCGTCAGCCTTGATCTGAGCGGGCTGGCCCTGTCGCTGAAGTAAGGCTCGACGCGTGTCGGCGCTTCCATCCTGCTTGCGTGTTCGTTCCAATACGCGGCAGGGTGGGGACGGCGCGGATGGCGTTGGCGCTCGCTGCGCCAATTGCCGCGCGAGGACGTCGGCACTCTATTGACCGATCTCGCTGAGCCGGCTCGCCGCCATGACTCGGGAGCCGAAAAAGGCCGGCGCCGGCGCGGGATTGCGGCGGCCATGGCCTCAGCTGCGCAGCGGCCGCGCCAGCACGTTCTGCAGCGTCTGCGAGGGAAGCTCTCCGTAGCGCGCCCGGTAAGAGTGGGAGAAATCGCCGAGGTTGGTGAAATACGCGCCGGCAATAGCGGTCAGCGTGTCGCCGGTGCGGGCGGACAAGATCCGTTCCCGCACCTTTTCCAGGCGCCGGTCCGTGGTCCATTGCATGGGCGAGCGATTGAAGGTGGCACGGAAAGCATATTGCAGGCTGCGCGCCGACAACCCGCTCACCCGTTCCAGATCGCTGAGGGTGATCCGCCCGTCCAGATTGGCGTCGATATAGTCGCACGCCATGTTCAGGCCGCGGGTGATCCGTTCGGGATCGCCATTCATCGCATTCATCCAGGGCGATGTGCTGGAACAGCAGCTGGCTGAAATCCACGCCCTCCAAAGCGAGGCCCAAGGCGCGCGGCGTGGTGAAATCGGCGGCCGGCTTCCGGTCGGCCGCGCGCTGATCGCCGAGCATGCCGCGCAGAATCGCGCCCAGCACGTCAGGCTCGATGTCGATCCCCACCACTGAGCGGGCGGTAGACTGGCCGCTGCATCCGCCGGGCGGCAGGAACAGCGCGCTGCGCGCCGCCCCCCATTCGAGGCTGCGTCCGTCGCAGCGTGTCGTCGTCAGGCCGTGAAAAGGCACCATCAGAATGCCGATGCTGGCGCCGCCGGCATCGAACTGGACGGAGGACGACGCGCTGGCGACAAGACGCGCCTTGCCGGCGCGCAACATCGCGGCGCGGCTGAGAAAGGACGTGTCGCGCCCCGTGGGCCGGTAGACGGTCGTGGCGGTCCCCGCCCGCGTCAGCACCTCCGACATCTGCTCGGCATCGGTGAATTCGAGAGCCTGGTGGCTGCCGAAAGCGAGAGGGGGGATCCGGCTGGGGGGCCTCGACCGTGATCTCATGGCGCCGTGGATGCTGTCCTCTGGTGGTGGAACGCTGATCCCCAAGGGCGGTGGAAAGTCCGTCGGTACAGGTAATTCAATGCTTCCCCGCAGCTAATCCGACAGAGCCCGGGCCGGTCAAGCCGGGTGTGGTGTTCCAAATAAAAGAAACGTTCCTCCGGCCCCGCGATCACGGCTTTCGCGCCCGCTTCTCCTGCGGTTCTGCCAGTCCGCGGTGGTCGCAGGGATCAGCGTGCGATCCAGGCGTCGAGCTGCGGGCGCGTCGGCATGCCGTCCTGCGCGCCGCTGACGAGGCAGGCCATCGACGCGGCCGCGCAGGCGCGCTGCACGGCCTGGTCAAGCCCGGTGAACGAGGCCAGTTCGCTGGCGAGGGCGCCAACGAAGGTGTCGCCGGCGCCCGTGGTGTCGACCGGCGTTACCGGAAAGGCCGGGGCGTGGTGGAGCGCGCCATCGGGTGTTGCGAAAAAAGCCCCCTGCGCGCCGGCGGTGACGACGCAGACCGTGTCGCCCTGCGCCGCCAGCTGGCGCGCGGCGGTGCTGAAATCGGGAGCGCCGCCAAGGGCGTGGGCGGCCATCAGCGCCTCGATCTCATTGACGACAAGTATGTCCGTCGCGGCGAGGATCGCGAGCATGTCCGCCGCGCCGAGGCCGGCCGGGGCGGGGGCGAGGTTCCAGATCACCCGCCCGCCGGCGGCCCGCACCCTCGCCGCGGCCGCGAGGCTGGCCGCCAGCGGCACCTCCATCTGCATCACCGCCAAGGACGCGGAAGCGAGAACGCCGTCCGGCAGGTCGCCGACTTCGACTTCTCCATTCGCGCCGCTGGCGACCGTGATGGCGTTCTCGCCTGCGCTGTCCACGGTGATGAAGGCGCAGCCGGTCGGCGTGGCGCAGGTGGCGACGTGGTCGGTTGTCACGCCATTGGCGGCGAGGTTGGCGCGGCAGGCCTCGCCGAAACCGTCCGCGCCGACGCGGCCGACCATGGTGACCTTCCCGCCCATGCGCGCGGCCGCCACCGCCTGGTTCGCCCCCTTGCCGCCGAACAATGTGCGGTAGCCCGGCGACAGCACGGTTTCACCCGGCCGGGGAATCGCCGGGACGCAGGCGACGAGGTCCATATTGATCGATCCGAAGACAAGGATCACGGTTTCCTCCCCATCGCCGCCCTGACGGCCGTCAGCCTTCCGCGTCCATCTGGTGCAGCTTTTCCACCCGGCGGCGGAAATCCTCGTCGGTGGAGAATTCGGCGGCAAGATAGGAGGCCACGAGATCCTGCGCCAGCCACGGGCCGATGATCTGCGCGCCGATGCACATGACGTTCACATCGTCATGCTCGACCGATTGGTGGGCGGAGTGGATGTCGTGGCAGACGGCGGCGCGAATGCCCTTCATCTTGTTGGCCGCGATCGAGGCGCCGACGCCGGTGCCGCACACCATGATGCCGCGCTCGGCCTCGCCCGAGGTGACTTTCGCCGCCACCTGGCGGGCAATGTCGGGGAAGTCGACCGGCGTGTCGTCATACGAGCCGACATCGATCACCTCGTGCCCGAGGCTGCGAATGTGCTCGATGACGGCGCCTTTCAGCGACCAGCCGGCATGATCGGATCCAATGACAAGGCGCATGTTGGTTTCCTTGAGTGTGGCAGGGCGGCGGCGCCCGTTCGCGGACGCCGCCGGTTGGGAAGGGGGGCGGCTCAGCTGGCGCCGCGCATGTTTGCCGGCAGGTCGGCGCCGTGATATTTCTTGTAGATCGCGTTCAGCTTGCCGTTGGCGATGTTGGCGGCGATCCACTCATTGAGCTTGGCGACGAGGCGCGGCTCGCCCTTCTTCACGCCCATGGCGAGATTGAAGGTGGTGATCAGCACCTTGGGCTCGAAGGCGCGCGCCGGGTTCTTGACGCCGATCTGGTTGACGATGGTGGCCGAGGTGGCGACGAAGTCGGCCTGGCCGGTCACCGCCGCCGTCACCATGGTGGCGTCGTCGTCATAGCGCGCCACCTCGAACCCGCCGCCATCCTTGGCGCGATTGGTCAGCGCCGTGTCCTGGGTGGTGCCGCGCGAGACGGCGATCTTCTTGCCCTTCAGGCCGTCCCAGTCCTTGACCTCGATCGATTTGAGGCCGCCGACCACCGATTCCAGCGCCGCATAGGGCTCGGTGAAGTCGATCACCTTGGCGCGCTCGGGCGTGACCGAGAGGGTGGAGATGACGACGTCCGCCTTGTTGGTCTGCAGGTTGGGAATGCGGGTCGCGCCCGTGGTCTGCACCCACTCGATCTGCAGGCCGAGATCCTTGGCGAGAAGCTCGGCGGTTTCCACGTCAGAGCCGGTGGGCTTCATGCTGGCGTCCATCATGCCCGACGGCGGGATGGCGAGGTCGGTTGAAATGCGGATCTTCTTCGCCGCCATGATGTCGTCGAGAAGATCGGCCCGCGCGGCGGTGGCGCCAAGGAGGCAGGCCGCCGCCACGGCGGCCGCGAACATCGTATGCTTGATCATGCGTCTCTCCCTTGCTTGCATTTTGTTGTGAAGGCTCAGAACCCCGTGCCGACGAACTGCGCGAGTTCGGGCGTGGAGGGCGATGAGAGGATGCCGGCCGGTCCCGCTTCGTGGACCTTGCCCTTGTGCATGAACACCACCTGGTCGGCGATGCCGCGCGCGAAGCTCATCTCATGCGTGACCAGCACCATGGTCATGCCTTCAGCCGCGAGCGCCTCGATGACCTTCAGCACCTCGCCGGTGAGTTCCGGGTCGAGCGCGGAGGTCACCTCGTCGAACAGCATCACCTTGGGCTGCATGGCGAGCGAGCGGGCGATGGCGGCGCGCTGCTGCTGGCCGCCGGAAAGCTGCTCGGGATAGGCGTGGAGCTTTTCCTCCAGCCCCACCTGCGCCAGCACTTTGGCGGCGAGGGCACGGGCCTCGGCTTTCGGCACCTTTTTCACCGCATGCGGGGCGAGGGTGATGTTCTCCTCGATGGTGAGGTGCGGAAACAGATTGTAGCTCTGGAAGACGATGCCGACATCCTGGCGCAGTGCCCGCACATCGAGCCCGGCATCGTCCACCCGCCGGCCGCACACCTCGATCTCGCCGCCATCGATGGTCTCGAAACGGTCGATGCAGCGCAGCGCCGTGCTCTTGCCGGAGCCGGAGCGGCCGATCAGCACCGTGACCTCGCCGCGCCCGACGGTGAAGCTGACGCCGTCGAGCACTTTGAGCGAGCCGAAGCTCTTATGGACATTGCGCAGCGCCACGACCGGGGCGTTCGGGGGCACGGAGGGCGGATTTACATGAGCGTTCATGGGCGGTTTCCTTGGCGTTCCGCGGGCCGTGTCACGCAAGTGCCGGCTTCTTCTGGAGGGCCGAACGCTCCAGCCGGCGGCTGAGGCGCGAGAGCGGGTAGCAGAGCGAGAAGTAAACGACGGCAATGATCGAGTAGATGATGAAGGGCTCGAACAGGGAATTGTTGATGATCTGGCCTGAGCGCGTCAGTTCGACGAAGCCGACCACCGAGGCGAGCGAGGTATTCTTGACGATCTGCACCATGAAGCCGACCGTGGGCGGCGTGGCGAGGCGGATGGCCTGCGGCAGGATGACCTTGACCATGCGCTGGCTGCGGGACAAAGCGAGGCCTTCGGCCGCCTCCCATTGCTGCTTCGGCACCGCCTCGATGCAGCCGCGCCAGATCTCGCCGAGATAGGCGGCGACGAAGATCGTCATGGAGGCCCCGGCGGCGAGCAGCGGCGAGATGTTGAGGCCGAGCGCCGCCAGCCCGAAGAAGGACAGGAACATGATCACCAGCAGCGGCGTGCCCTGGATGAGCTGCACATAGGTGGCCGCCAGCAGCCGCACCGCCCGGCTCGGCGACACCCGGCCGAGCGCGATCAGGAAGCCGAAGCTACCGCCGCCGACCAGCGCGATGGCGGAAAGCCCGATGGTCCACAGCGCGCCATGGCCAAGGAAGAGAAGGTGGTTGATGTTGAGAGCGCCGCCCATGGTCATCTCCTCACAGCGGCGTGCCGAGGCGGCGCCGGCGCGGGAACAGCGCCAGGCCAAGAAGCCAGAAGCCGAACCGCATGATGAAGGACAGCGCCACATAGATCAGCGCGACGACGATGTAGGTTTCAAAGGAACGGTAGGTCTCGGACTGGATGTAGTTGGCGACCGCCGTCAGTTCCTCCGCCGAAATCTGCGACGTGACCGAGGAGGCCAGCATCAGCAGCACGAACTGGCTGGTGAGGGCGGGATAGACCCGCTCAATGCCCGGCCAGATGATGACGTGCCAGTAGATCTGCGCCCGGGACAGGCCGAGCCCTTCCGCCGCCTCGATCTGGCCCTTGTGGATGGAATCGAAGCCCGCCCGCATGATTTCGGTGGTGTAGGCACCGACATTGATGGTCAGCGCCACGGCGGCGACGGTGAAGGCGGAGAACTGCAGCCCCAGGCTGGAGAGGCCGAAATAGACCAGGAAGATCTGCACCAGCAGCGGCGTGTTGCGGATGGCCTCGACATAGGCGCCGCACAGCCGCTCGACCAGCACATTGCCGCCGCGCCGGCCGATGGCGCCAAACACGCCGATCGCCGCGCCGCACACCACCGCGATGAAGGCGAGCTGCAAGGTCAGGGTGGCGCCGTCGAGCAGGGCTTGCCAGCGATCGAGCACGACCGAAAAATCTAGTACGAGACCCATGGGGGAGGCTCCGCCCAACTGTCCAGGAGGCGTAGGGGAAGGCGGCCGGCGGCTCAGCCGTCGACGGGGTGGCGCGGCTGGTTGGCCATGCGGTCATAGACGCGGAACAGCGCCTGGTTGCCGTTGGCGCCCTCGCCATGGGCGCGCGCCTCGACATATTGGCTGGTGACGAGCGCGGTCGCCGGTAGCGGCACAGCCAGCGCCAGCGCTTGCTCCTGCACCAGCCGCAGGTCCTTCAGCATCAGGTCGATGCGAAAGCCGGCCGCGTCGTCGCCGGCGATCATCGCCGGGCCGAGCCGGTCGAGCATCCACGAGGCGGCCGAGCCGCCCAGCAGCACCTGCCTGAGCTGGTCGAGATCGACCCCGCAGGCACGCCCGAGCGCCAGCGCCTCGCAGATCGCCTGAAGGTTGATGCCGCAGATCAGCTGGTTGCACAGCTTCACCGCCTGGCCGGCACCCGGGCCGCCGACATGGTTGATGGTGGTGCCCATCGCCTCGAAATAGGGGAGGGCGCGGGCGAAGGCGTCGGCCTCGCCGCCGGCCATGATGGAGAGCGCGGCGTTCTTGGCCCCCATCGGGCCGCCGGAAACCGGGGCGTCGAGCATGTCGATGCCGGCCGCCTTGAGGTCTGCCGCCATGCGCCGAACCGCCACCGGCGCGATTGTGCTCATATCGACAATGAGGCGCCCGCGCGGCGGATCGGTCCGCAGGCCGCCGGGGCCGAGCACGACCTCCTCGACCTGCGGCGTGTCCGGCAGCATGGTGATGGCGATATCGGCATCGCGGGCGGCATCAGCAGGCCCGCTCGCGGCCTCGGCGCCCAGCGCGACGAGAGCGTCGATCGCCGCCGGCACGACGTCGAACACGCGCACGGCGAAGCCGGCTTCGAGAAGATTGCGTGCCATCTCGCGGCCCATCGTGCCGAGGCCGATGAAGCCGACGCTTCCTTGGTGTTTCCGTCCCATAGCATCCTGCGTTTTTTGTTGTGGCGCGGTTCAGTCGGGTTTGGCGACCCGTGGCCCTCCCTGAATGGCCAGCTTGCGGCGGAACTCGTCGCCAATGGCGAAGTGCTCGCGCAGCGAGCGGTCCGCGACTTCAGGGTCGCCGGCGACAATGGCGTCGAAGACGCGCTTGTGGTCCTCGATGAGGTAGGTGCGCATGTCGAAGACGCCGACGAGATGACGGCGGTCGACATGCGAGCGCATCAGCACGGCCGACATCGATTCGTAGAGCACGCGCAACGTCTCCGAGCCGCTGGCCTGGACGATGGCGTGATGGAAATCGAAATCGGCGCGGCCGCCGGCGTCGACATCGTCGATCGTCGCCTCGATGCGGCGCAGCGCGGTCTGGAGGCGCTCAAGGTCGCTCACGCTCGCCCGCTCGGCCGCCAGCCGGATGGACTGGCACTCGATGGCGACGCGCGCCTGGACGATGTCGTCCATCAGGTCGGCGCGGTGGGCGAGGGCGAAGGTGAAGAAGTCGTTCAGCACCGAAATGTCCGGCCGGCGCACAATGGTGCCGACGCGGTCGCGGATCTCGACGATGCCGAGCACGGTCAGCGCCCGCAGCGCCTCACGCAAAATCGGACGGCTGACGCCGAGCTGCGCGGCAAGGTCGCGTTCCGGGATCAGCCGGTCGCCCGGCTTGAGGGCGCCGGCGAGCAAACGCTCACGCAGGAAGGCGAACACCTTCTCGAAGCCCTTGCCGCCCTGCTCGTCGAGGCGGGTGATTTCAAATGTCTCGTCCATCGCCGGGAAAGGACCCTAGTCTTGCCGTGGTAAGACCAGTGTACATACCAAGAGAGCGAGGTCAAGACGCGGCTGTGCCGCCGCGCGCTCGGAAGCGCGCGGATCGGGTGGATGATGGCCGGAACGGGATGGGAAATGGCGCGGTGGCGCCGGCTATGGGCGGCGATGAAACGCTGCAAGGGCCCGTCGGCGGGCAGGCTGCGGCAGGGTCCGGCCTCGACGGCCGGGCCCTGCGCGGCGCCTTCTGCGTTCAGGCGTTGAAGCCGCCATCGACGGTGACGGTGGTGCCGGTGATCTGCCGCGCCGCCGGGCTGGCGAGGAAGGCCACCGCCGCCGCGATATCGGCCGGCGTGCCATAGCGCCCCAGCGGGGTGAGGCTGCGCATCCCGTCCGCCTGTTCGCCATCGGCCGGGTTCATCTCGGTGTCGGTGGCGCCGGGCTGCACGAGGTTCACCGTGATGTCGGCGGGGCCGAGTTCGCGGGCGAGACCTCGGGTGAAGGAGAGCAGCGCCGACTTGGTCATCGAATAGACCGTTACGCCGCCGAACGGCACCCGTTCGCCGAGGCATGAGCCGATGGAAATGATGCGCCCGCCCGCCGTCAGATGCCGGATCGCCGCCTGCGAGGCCAGCACCACGGCCCGCACATTGACGTTCAACAGTGCGTCGATGTCGGCGAGGCTTATCTCCGCCACCGGCCCCTGCCGGGCGATGCCGGCATTGTTGACGAGGATATCGAGGCCGCCGAGGCGCTCCACCGCCTCTTCGACCGAGCGCTTCACCGCCGCCGGATCGGCGCTGTCGGCCTGGATCGCAATGGCCCGCCGGCCCATCGCCTCGATGGAGCGCACCACCTCTGCCGCCCGCTCGGCCGAGCGCTCATAGGTGAGGGCGACATCCGCTCCCTTTTCCGCCAGCGCCAGGGCGATGGCCGCACCGATTCCGCGCGAGGCGCCCGTGACCAAAGCGCGTTTTCCTGCAAGCTCACTCATGATCGATCCAATTATATAGTGATTGATACATAAATGGCTAAAGCGATTGATTGAGGCGGTCAAGCCTTTATATAGTGAGCGATGCATAATTCGGACGGACCTTCAGACGCCAGCACAATCGAGGCCTGTCGCCGCCGGGGGCGCCCGCGTGCCTTCGATCGCGACGCGGCCTTGGCGCAGGCCATGCGGCTGTTCTGGCTCAAGGGTTATGAGGCGACCTCGATCGCCGATCTCACCGAGGCGATGGGCATCGGCTCGCCCAGCCTCTATGCCGCCTTCGGCTGCAAAGAGGCGTTGTATGTCGAGACGCTGCGCCATTATGAACGCAGCTATGAAGGCCGCGTCTGGGCAGGGTTCAGGGCCGCGGAGACGGCCGAAGGCGCCATCGCCGCACTGCTGTTCGATTCCGCGTCGGCGTTGACCGGAGGTGTGGCCGACATGCCGCCGGGCTGCATGGTGGCGCTGGCGACCGTCGACTGCGAGGCGCACCGCGACCTCGGCGATCTCGTGCGCGCAGCTCGCGCCGTCACCTTCGCCCGGCTGAAAGAGCGGCTGGAGCGTGGCGTGGCCGAAGGCGAGATGCCCGCCGGCTCGGATTGCGAGGAGATCGCCCGCTTCGTGCAGACGGTGCAGACCGGCATGTCGCTCCTCGCCCGCGACGGGACCAGCGGGGCGGAACTGAAGGCGGTGGCGGCTGTCGCCATGACGGGCGTCAGGACCCGCCTCGCCCTCGCCGGGCCCGAAGGCGGCTGAACCTGTTCCCCCCCACCGCGTCGTCGAGGGGGCGGGGGCGGTAAAAAACGACCCCTCGCGTGAAACGTTTCGGCTCCCGTCGGCTTATCCCTATCCCAGTAGGTCGGAGCGGGTGCTGCCACGCGCCTGTGCTCGGTCGGGATGAAACGCCAGGGAGACAGACAGCCGCATGTGTGGGATTGCCGGTGAAGTTCGATTTGATGGCTCATTCGCGGATGCGCGCGCCATCTCCGCCATGATGGATGTCCTTGCCCCGCGCGGCCCCGATGGCGCCGGGCTGGAGGCGCGTGGACCGGTTGCCTTCGGGCATCGGCGGCTGCGGATCATCGACCTTTCCGACAAGGCCGCCCAGCCCATGGTCGACCCGGAACTCGGGCTGACGCTCACCTTCAATGGCTGCATCTACAATTACCCCGAGCTGCGGGCCGAGCTGGAAGCCAAGGGCTACCGCTTCTTCTCGCAGGGCGACACCGAGGTGATCCTCAAGGCCTATCACGCCTGGGGCGAGGCCTGCGTCGAGCGCTTCCACGGCATGTTCGCCTTCGCCATCGCCGAGCGCGACAGCGGCGCGGTGGTGCTGGCGCGCGACCGTTTCGGCATCAAGCCGCTCTACTACACCGAGGGCGGCAAGCGCCTGCGCTTCGCTTCCAGCCTGCCGGCGCTGCTGGCGGCGGGCGATGTCGATAGCTCGATCGACCGCGACGCCCTGCACAATTACATGAGCTTCCACGCCGTGGTGCCGCCGCCGCGCACCATCCTCAAGGGCGTGCGCAAGCTGCCCCCGGCCACGGTGCGCCGCTACGCCCCCGATGGCAGCTTCACCGAGCGGGTCTATTGGCAGCCGCCCTATGAGCGCCGCGCGGAGGATTCCAATCTCACCGCGCAGGACTGGCGCGACCGGGTGCTGGACGCCCTGCGCACCGCCGTGCGCCGGCGCATGGTGGCGGATGTGCCGGTCGGCGTGCTGCTCTCGGGCGGGGTGGATTCCTCGATCATCGTCGGCCTGCTGGCTCAGGAAGGCCAGAAGGACCTCGCCACCTATTCCATCGGCTTCGAGGAGGCCAATGGCGAGAAGGGCGACGAATTCGTCTATTCCGACCTCATCGCCAAACATTTCGGCACCAACCACCACAAGATCTTCGTGCCGTCCTCGGACCTGATGGGCGCGCTCCCCGACACCATCCACGCCATGTCCGAGCCGATGGTGTCCTATGACAATATCGGCTTCTATCTGCTCTCCCGCGAGGTCTCGAAGTCGATCAAGGTGGTGCAGTCCGGCCAGGGCGCCGACGAGGTGTTCGCCGGCTATCACTGGTATCCCCCGCTCGCCGACAGCAACGACGTGGTCGGCGATTATGCCCGCGGCTTCTTCGACCGCGACCATGCCACGCTCGCCCGCCAGCTCGGGCCGCAATGGCTTGCCGACACCGATGCCAGCCGCGATCTCGTCGCCGCCCATCTGCTGGCGGAGGGCGCCGCGACCCCGGTGGACCGGGCGCTGCGGCTGGATTCGCAGGTGATGCTGGTCGACGATCCGGTGAAGCGAGTCGACAACATGACCATGGCCTGGGGGCTGGAAGCCCGCGTGCCCTTCCTCGACCATGAGCTGGTGGAACTGGCCGCCACCATTCCGCCCGCCTTCAAGCTCGCCCATGGCGGCAAGGGCGTGCTGAAGGACGCCGCCCGCCTGGTGGTGCCGCATGAGGTGATCGACCGGCCGAAGGGCTATTTCCCGGTGCCGCAGCTGAAATATATCTCCGGCCCCTATCTCGACATGGTGCGCGACGTGCTCGGCTCGCAGGCGGCGCGCGAGCGCGGGCTGTTCCGGCAGGAATATCTCGACACGCTGTTCGCCGACCCCGTCTCCCACATCACGCCGCTGCGCGGCTCCGAGCTGTGGCAGGTGGCGCTGCTGGAAATGTGGCTCCAGTCGCATGGCGTCTGAGCGGGAGGAGAGCGACGTGACATCCAATTGCGCCCTCGATGTCGGCTGGGGCCGGCTGATCTTCGGCCAGACCTTCGACAAGCTGCCCGATCTGGTGGAGACGCTGCGCGAGGAAGGACCGGACCGGCGCGACATTGCCGTCTATGTCCAGGAGCCGCATGTGCTGCTCTCGCACGCGCCGCAGGAAGTGTTTCTCGATCCCTCCCACACCTTCCGGCTGGACCTTGCCTCCTATCGCCCCTCCGACCGGCCGTTCGCCGGCTTTGGTGTGCGTGCGCTGTCGAGCGGGGCGGATGCCGACGCCATCAACCGCATCTATTCCTCGCGCGGCATGGTGACGGTGCCGCTGGAGTTCTTCCAGTCCCCGCGCGCGCCCGACCCGCTCACCTATCTGGTGGCCGAAGACGAGGCGACGGGCCGCATCATCGGCACGGTGACGGGCGTCGACCATGGCCTGGCCTTTGACGATCCCGAATTCGGCGCTTCGCTCTGGTGTCTCGCGGTCGACCCGCAGGCGCGCCAGCCCGGCATTGGCGAGGCGCTGGTGCGCCGCCTCGCCGAGCACTTCAAAGAAAAGGGCGCGGCCTTTCTCGACCTCTCGGTCATGTACGACAATGCGCAGGCCATTGCGCTCTATGAGAAGCTTGGCTTCGAGCGCGTCACCTATTTCACGGTGAAGCGCAAGAACCCGATCAATGAGAGGCTGTTCGCCGGCCCCGAGCAAAGCGAGGGATATAATCCCTATGCCCAGATCATCATCAACGAAGCCCGCCGTCGGGGCATTCTGGTGGAGCCGATCGACCCCGCCGGCGGCTTCTTCCGGCTGGCCTTCGGCGCCCGCACGGTGCGCTGCCGCGAGAGCCTGTCGGAACTGACCTCGGCGGTGGCGATGTCGATTTGCGACGACAAGAGCATCACCCGCCGCATCGTCGCCGAGGCGGGCGTGCGGGTGCCTGCCCAACTCACCACGAGCGCGCCGATGGACGAGATCGCCGCCTTTCTCAAGCGGCACGGACGGCTGGTGGTGAAGCCGGCACGCGGCGAGCAGGGGCAGGGCGTCAGCGTCGGGGTGGCCTCGCTGGACGAGCTCGACGCCGCCATCGCCGAGGCGCGCACCTTCGCCAGCGAAGTGCTGGTGGAGGAATGCGTCGCGGGGGAGGATGTCCGTCTGGTGGTCATCAATTTCAGGGTCGTGGCCGCGGCCATCCGCCGTCCGGCGACCGTGGTCGGCGACGGCCGCAGCACCGTGCTCGACCTCATCGAGGCGCAGAGCCGGCGCCGCGCCGCCGCCACCGGAGGCGAATCCCGCATTCCCATCGACGCCGAAACCGAGCGGACGGTGCGCGACGCCGGCATGGCGATGGACAGCGTGCTGCCCGCCGGCCGCGAGCTGAAGGTGCGGCGCACCGCTAATCTGCATACGGGCGGCACCATTCACGACATCACCGACATGGTGCATCCCACGCTGGTGGAGGCCGCCATCAAGGTGGCGCGGGCGATCGATATTCCCGTCGTCGGCGTCGACCTGATGGTGACGTCGCCCTCCGGGCCGGACTACGCCTTCATCGAGGCCAATGAGCGCCCCGGCCTTGCCAATCACGAGCCGCAGCCCACCGCCGAGCGCTTCATCGACCTCTTGTTCCCCCTCGCCATCCCCGCCGGGGTGCGTCAGGTGATGGACGCCCCGCAGGGGAGGGCGGAGGCATGACGCGGCTGACCATCGACGCCGATTACCTCGCCAAGATGCTGCGCCGGCTGCTCGCCATCCCCAGCCCCACCGGCTACACCGACACCATCGTCCGCTTCGTCGCCAAGGAGCTCGCCCATTTCGATTTGAAGGTGGAGCTGACGCGGCGTGGCGCCATCCGCGCCATCCGCCCCGGCGGCACGCATCTGGGCGCGCGGGCGCTGGTCGCCCATGTCGACACGCTCGGCGCCCAGGTGAAGATGCTGAAGGAGAATGGGCGGCTGTCGCTGGCGCCCATCGGCACCTGGTCGGCGCGCTTCGCGGAAGGTGCGCGCGGCACTGTCTTCACCGAGAAGGGCGGCTATAGCGGCACCATCCTGCCGCTGAAGGCCTCGGGCCACACCTTCAACGACGAGGTGGACCGGCACCCGATCGGCTGGGACCATGTCGAGTTGCGGGTCGATGCACGGACGCGCAACGCGGCCGACCTCGCCCATCTCGGCTTCGAGGTCGGCGACATCATCGCCATCGATCCGCAGTCGGAATTTCTCGACAACGGCTTCATCGTCTCGCGCCATCTCGACGACAAGGCTGGCGTCGCGGTGATGCTGGCGGCGATCAAGGCGCTGCACGAGGTTAAGGCCGAGACGCCGGTGGATATTCACTGGCTGTTCTCGATTGCCGAGGAGGTCGGGGTCGGCGCCTCCGCCGTGCTCACCGCCGATGTCGCCTCGCTGGTGGCGATCGACAACGGCACCACCGCGCCGGGGCAGAATTCCGACGAGTTCGGCGTCACCCTCTCCATGGCCGACCAGAGCGGGCCGTTCGACTACCACCTCACCCGCAAGCTGGCCGAGCTGTGCCGTGCCAACGACATACGCTGCCAGAAGGACGTTTTTCGCTATTACCGTTCGGATTCGGCCAGCGCTGTGGTGGCCGGGGCGGATGTGCGCACGGCGCTGATCACCTTCGGCGTCGATGCCTCGCACGGCTATGAGCGCATCCATATGCACGCGCTGCGCTCGCTGGCCGAGCTGGTGACGGCCTATGTCGTCAGCCCGGTCGAGATCACCCGCGATTTCCAGCAGACGGCCGACCTCAAGGGCTTCACCCGCCAGCCGACGCGCGAGGCGGTGCAGCATCTGTCGTCCGACGTCGACAGTGAGGAGCTGGAGGAATAGGCAGCCTCACAGTCCCGAAAAGCGTCCCCCGGGCGCCCCCACCCTGGCAGCCCGGGGCCTTCGCGACGTCACCGCACCTTTCGGTGCCGATCCTCCACGAAGAGCCGGCGGAACCCGCATTCCGCCGGGATCTCGCGATGCGAACCTTCGGAAGCTCGGCGAAGCTTCAGAAGCCCAGTGTGAAGGTTGCGTTGAAGCCGTTCTCGCTGACGCCGTCGCCGAACTGGCCGGTGTACGCGACGCCGAGCGTCGCCCCGGCACCCACCTGCACGTCGAGGCCGACTTCCAGCACGGCGGCATCCTGCGCGATCGCCACGCCTGTCGTGTCGAACGCGGCCGAGCCGAGGAAAGCCTGCGTCGCCACCGGGGTGATGTCGCCGAAGGCGTGCCGCCAGCCGGCCGCGCCGCGCAAGGTCGTGGCGAAGGCGCCGAGCAGCACCTCTTTCTCCGCCCTGAGGCCGAGCGTGGTGAAGCTGGTTTCCATGTCGGTGCCGCTGGAGGAGAGCGCCGCCGCGCCGCCCCATTCGCCATAGCCATCGGTGTCGAGGCTGACATAGGAGAGGTTGGCGAAGGGCTCGAAGGCGGCGAACGCCGTGTCCAGCCGGTAGCCGAGCTCGCCAAAGGCCTGGAACAGGCCGGCGTGATAGTCAGCGCTCAGGCTGTCGGCAAAGCCGGGAAAGGCGACCGAGCGGGAGGTCGACACGTCCTGCCACGTATAGGCGAGGCCGGCGCGCAGGGCGAGCGCACCCCACTGGTTGCCGCCATAGGCGCCGATATGCCAGTTGTCGCTGTCGCCGGAGGCGCCTTGGCCGCTGAACGAGGTGGAGCTGTAGCCACCGGCCACGCCGAGGCGCCAGCCGCCATCGAGTGCCCCGTCGCCGCCCATCAGGAAGCCGCCCGTCGCCCCATTGAGCCCGGTGGAATTGGCGGTGCCGTCGATATTGGTCCAGGAGCCGAAGCCGGTGGCCCACAGCGCCCGCTCGGGCGTGGTCGCCGCGGCCGGGGCCGCCTTGGTGACGAGGCCGTCGTCGATGGCACGCCCGGCGGCGCTGGTGCCTTGAGCCGGTGCATAGCTCAGCACCGGCGCGGCGGAAGCAGCCACCGCCCCCTGCGCCGCGCGCATCCGGTCGATCAGCGCAGAACGGATCAGCCCGCTCTGCTGGATGAACAGGCTCTGCGACGAGGCGTGTACCTCGCCCGCTAGCTGGTCGAAGGCGCCGCGCGCCTGGGCATCGGTTTCGAGGAACAGCAGCGCGTTGCGCAGGCCGCGCGTCGGTCCCTTGGCCGGCAGCGTGTCGAGCGCGGTGGCGGTCGCCCGCTGGTTGCGCGTTGACGCCGCTTGCGTGAAGGCGCGCGCCTGGTCGAAGCGCACGAAAATGTCGTTGCCGGTATTGCTGGAGGTAAGGCCGACAAAAGCCGAGACCGGGGTCTCGCCGTCGACATTCCCGAAATTGCCATCCACGCCGCCGGTGGCGGTGAGCACGTGATAATCGGTCCCGAAGGCGATATCGTCCACCGCCCGCAGCCGGATGCTGGCGCCGGGATCGATGGTGGCCGTGCCCCCGGCCGAGATCAGGTCGGCATGGCCAGCGAGGTCGACGTCGATCAGGTAAGTCGCGCCCGTCTCGAATGAGACATCGCCGCTGAAGCTGGCCAAGTCGCCCGCGCCGCCATCGGCTAGGCTGAAGATACGATGGTTGACGAAGCTTTCGAGATTGTCGAACCGGGTCGTCTCGGCGGTCTCGGCAAAGGAGGCCGCGTAAAGGGTCCCGTGATTGGTGAGCACGTCGTGGCCCGCACCGAAATCGTTGATCCCGGTCACGGCCCAGACCCGCGAATTCTCGAACGTGTCGTCTGACTTGGTGAGTTCGACCCGCCCGATCAGGATGCCGTCATTGACTATGGCGATCCGGCCGCCAGTGGCCTTCACCACCCGATCGGCCGAGGCTGCCGCGATCTGCTCGCGGGTGATTTCCTGGTCGAGCACATCAAGTGCCTGGCTGATGATGACGCCGCCGGCTTCGTTGGTAAGCGTCGCGCCGCCCGTGTTGTCGATTGCCGAATAGGCGCCGCTGTCAATGACGATGCCGCCGGTGATGAAGCCCAGTTGCTCGATCTCCTCGGCATCGGTTCCCGTGCCATTGACGATCGTCACGCTCGCCCCGTCGGCATAGATGCCGCCATAACCACCCGACGAGATGAAGCCGCCGAGATTCTCGATGCGCGTATCGCCCTCGACCAGATAGGCCAGCACGCCATAGTCGCTGGTGCTGGTGATCCGCCCGCCGGCGCCATTGTGCAGCTCGACGTCGCCGCCGATGGTGACGAAGGAAACGCCGCTATAGGTGCCGCCCGCGAGGAGGCCGCTGCCATTGGTGACGCTGGCATTGCCGGCCAAGGAATAGATGTCGATGCCGTAATCAGAGCCGGACATCGTCCCGCTGCCATTCAGCACGGTGACATCGCCGCCGCTGTACCAGACGCCGAGCGCGGTGGAGCCGGTGATGGAACTGGCGTCGTTGGAGATCCAGACATCACCTGAGACGTCGTTGGCGAAAACGCCGCTATTGCTCCGCCCGGTGCCGAGGATCTTGCTTCCGTTCTCGTTGATGAGCGTCAGGCTGTCGGCGTGCCAGACATTGATGCCGGCCGAATTGCCGGAGATGGCATGATCGGTCCCGCCCGCATTGGTGATCTTGACGGTGCCGACATCGTTGAAGACCACGCCGGAGGAGAAACGCCCCGTCCCGCTCACCGAGCCGGCGACGGTGACGTCAATCTCCGACGCCACGATCTCAAGCGCGTTGTCCTTGGTCGAAAGGTTGCCGACTGTGCCGGAAACCTTGCCGTCGGTGGTCTTGAGATAGACGCTGTCGCCGTAATTATTGGTGATCGTTCCGGCCGTCTGGTCGATGACGATGTTGCCGCCAGCCGAGAGGGTGATGTCGATCCCGTCGGCCACATCGGCCGAGACGTTCACCGTGCGGTCCGTTCGCCCGTCGGTGACGGTCTCCTCATAGCCATTGGGCGAGGCGGTGGCGCAGGTGACGACCGTGCCGTCGCGCACGCAGTCTGCCTGTGCTTGCGTGGCCAGGCCGGAGAAGGCGACGACCAGCGCGCCGCCAACAGCCAGTCTCCCGGCGCCGCGCATGCGGCTCACCCGGCGTTCACCTTTGCCCATATCCCTGCGATCCCCCCGCCCAGGCTCCCGCGCCTGGCTGTCCCATGGTGGCAGCCTAGCGAAGCGGAAAACGGAAGGATTACCGAAGCTTACGAAAGGTAATCGAGGGTTCCAGGCGTTGCGGCGCGCCGCTCAGGTGAGGATGATCGGCTCGCAGAACTGGTAGCCCCAATTGCGGATCGAGCGGAGGGGATGCGCGCCGGCGCCGCACTGCCTCACCTTGGCGGACAGGCGGGACATGGTGACATTAAGCGCGTTGCGATTGGGTGCGCGGTCGCCCTGTTCGAGCACGCCGATGATCTGCCAGGTTTCCAGCCGGTGGTCCTGCGCCCGCGCGAAGGCGGCGAGCAGCGCCGCCTCGGGGGCGGAGAGGGCGGTCAGGCCCCGTGGCCCACCCAGGGTGAGCCGCACCGTATCCAGCATGAGCGCCGCCGGGGGCGGCAGGGCCGGGCGCAGCCGCCGCGACAGGGCGAGAATGGCGGCGGCCAGCTCGTCGAGCGAGACCGGCTTTGCCAGATAGATGTCGGCGCCGCTCTCATAGCCGATCCGCTTGTCGTCGGTGCGGGTGCGGGCGGTCATCATGATGATGCCGATATCGGGATTGGTGACGCGCAGCCGGCGGGTGAGGCTCAGCCCGTCCTCGCCCGGCAGGTTGAGATCGACCACGACAAGGTCGATCCGCAGCGCCTGCCCCTGCTCGGCAATCGCTTCGGCACAGTCGAAACCAACCGCATGGTGGCCTTCACCGCTCAGGGCGTTGACGATGGCGGCCCTGAGATCGTCATTGTCTTCGACGACGGCAATGCTGAGCATGGCAACCAGACGCTGAAGCGCGCTCTCCCCTCGATGAGATCATATGCAAGCGAACCATCGAGGAGGTCCACGATTCCGTGGACGATGTAAAGCCCCAGTCCTGAGCCGCTCTTGGTGCGGGCATGCGGCCCCCGGTAGAATTTCTCGAACAGCTGCGCCGGGTCGGGCGTGCCGGTGCGCCCGCATTCGTTCTCGACGGTGATCCACACACCGGGGCCGGCGTCGCCGGTCGTCGCGGTCGCCGCCACCTCGACGGTCAAGCCCTCCGGCGAGTATTTCAGCGCGTTGTCGATCAGGTTTTGCAGGACCGTGGCGATGAGCTGTCGGTCGGAATTGATCGGGGGCAGCGCCTCGGTGCGCAGTGCGATGCGCGCGGATTCGGTGCTTGCTGACACCGTCGCGCGCAATAGGGCGGCAAGGTCTACCGGCGCGCGGACGACATCAAGGCTGTTCTGTTCCATGCGATCGGCGAAGCTGCAGCGGTCGATGATGCCGTCCATGTTGCCGAACGCCGCCTCGATCAGCCGGCGCGGCTCGCCCTCCACTTTCGCCGTGCCGACGGCGAGGCGAATGACGGAGAGCGGCGTGCGCAGCTCATGGGTCAGCATCGCCATGAAACGGTTCTGCATCTCGAACTGGTCCCGCTGCAGCTCCAGCTGGCCGCGCGTCAGGTCGAGCGCCAGCTGCGCCTCGATGCCGCGCAGCCGTGCCTCGCGCGAGCGCAGGGCCAGCAGCACGAACATTGGCAGGTCGGACAGCAGCCCATGAATGATGTTGGCGTCGAGATTCCAGGCCGAGGCCGGCAGGACGCCGAGGATGGGCAGCATGGTGAGAAGCAGCGACACCGCCTGGATGACATAGAAGATGCGCAGCGTCCGCCGGCCGGGCGGGGCATCGCGCCGCGTGCCGAACGCCATCACCGGCAGCAGCGGCACGATCAGCGCCACCACCAGCGCATTCACCGTCAGCGCCGTCTGGGTTGCGCCGGAGGCCAGCAGGCCCAGCGCGACGATCTGCGCCAGCAGCAGCGCGTCGAGCGCCCAGCGCGCCACCGGGATGAGGTCGAACTGGCGCAGCAGCAGGCGGTTGGTCAGGATCGAGAACAGCGGCGTGGCAATGACGACGACGCTGGTCAGCGTGTCGACGAAGCCCGTCGGAGCATCAGGAAAGATCAGGGCGCCATAGCCCATGATCAGGACGTTGTAGCTGATGAAGAAAATCTGGTTGATGGCGAAGCAGCCCACCACGATGTCGTTGTTGAGGGCGAATTCGCTGGTGGTCCAGAACAGGATGAACAGCAGCAGCGCCAGGATGAAGATCTGGCTGACATGGATGTGCAGGTCGCGCAGCGCGGCCACCTGCGGCAGCAGCGCCTCGACATGCATCAACGAGGTGCTGGTGGTGGAGAGTCGCAGATAATAGGTGGTTTCCGGTCCACTCGGCCAGATGGTGAAGCCAAGCGTGACCGAAGGTATTTCGCGTTCGAGAAATGGCGTGCGGTCGCCGGTCACATATTCGCGCCAGACGCCGGGCCGGCCGGGCACCGGCTCGAACAGGGAGACACGGTCGAGATAGGTCGGGCGGATCCGCAGCACCAGCGGCCCCCCGTCGGCGGGGCCGACCGTCAGCCGCAGCCATGTGGCCGATGGCGTGTAGCCGCGCGCCAGAATCGGGGACACGGGGGCGAAGTCGGCGCCGGCCACCTCGTCGATGGTCAGCGTGCCGTCGCGGTCCTCCAGCACGGCGCGGGTAAGCACATGGTCCTGCGAGGAGACGCCCGCCGTCCAGGCGATGGCGCCGCCGCCTCCCACCAGCAATACGAGGATGAGAAAGCGGGCGATCGCGGACAAATGCCGGCTAAGGCCGTCAGCGCCCGGCAGCGAGGGGCGCGTGCCCGCCGCTGCCATATCGTCCACCGCTTCCTCGCGCATGCCTGTCCGCCTGTCACCGGCCCGGCCCTCAGCGCCGCGCCCGCCACTGATATACCAAGCGGTCGCTCGCTCGCTACCCGCCTCCGGCGCGTTCTGCCGCCGCGTGAGGGCTCGTCAGCGCGCGGATTTCCTGGAGCAGGCCGGCCGGGATCAGCACGCCCCCGGCACTGCGGGCGCGGGCGGCGTAGCGGCGTTCCGAGGGCAGCCGCACCCCGGGCTGCGCCTTGGCGAGGGCGAACAGCTCCTGCGCATCGCCCATGCGCTGCGCCAGCGTCGCGCCGCCGAACACGGCGGGGTCGATGGCGATGAACAATTCGCCCCCGAGCGGCGGGCCGGAATCGCCATTCTCCGCCGCCTTCGCCTGCCGGCTGGTCAGGTCGCCGATCAACGGCCCGGCGATCAGCTCCACCATCATCGAGAGGGCCGATCCCTTGTGCCCGCCAAAGGGCAGCAGCGCCCCGGCCAGCGCGGCGGCGGGGTCGGTGGTCGGGGCGCCGTCCGGGCCCACCGCCCATCCGGCGGGCAGGGCCTTGCCCGCCCGGCGCTTCAGCTCCACCTCGCCGCGCGCGGCGGCGCTGGTGGCGAAATCGAAGATGAAGGGCTGGTCCTGCGGCCCCGGCCAGCCGAAGGCGATCGGGTTGGTGCCCATCAGCGGCGCCGTGCCGCCGGCGGGGGCGACGCAGCACTGGCCGACGGTGAAGCACCAGGCGGCGAGCCCGGCGTCGATCGCCGGCTCGATATCCGCCCACAGGGCCGAGAAATGGTAGCAATCGTGAATGGCCAGCGCGGCGATGCCATAGGTCTTCGCCGCCGCGATCAGCGCCGGCACGCCGGCCTCGATGGCGAGTGGGGCGAAGGCGCGGCGCGCATCCACCCGCAACACCACCGGCGTCGCCCGGGTCAGCACCGGCAGCGCTTCCCGCTCCGCCTTGCCGCTGCGGACGCTGTCGACATAGCCCAGCAGCCGGTAGAACCCATGCGAATGGCACTCATCGGCCTGTGCCCGGGTGATCGAGCGGGCGATCGCCTCGGCGTGCGCCGCGCCGAGCCCGGCGGCCAGCAGCGTGTCGCGGGTGAGAGCATGCACCTCGTCGAGGCTGAGGCGAACCATGTCGGGCGGGGGCGTGTGGGATCGGGTCATGGCGTCGCCTTGCGCTGGCTGCGCTCCAGCTCGCGCAGAAGGTCCTGCTGCACGGTCAGGATATGCGTGTCGAGAAAGGCGCAGGCCCCGGCGACATCGCCCGCGCGGGCGAGATCGGCGAGCGCGGCGTGCTCGCTCACCGCCCGCTGCATGCCGACAATGCCCATGCCGGCGACATCACTCAGATGCACGCGGGTGTAGCGGTCGCTGGCCTGGAGCAGGCCGTGGACGATGGTAAGCGAGCGTGGCAGTTCGGCCCGCGCATAAAGCGCCATGTGGAAGTCGGCGTTGATCTGGCCCCAGCGGCCGAGATCGTTCGCCGCCGTGGCCGTCACCATTTCCGCGTGCAGCGCGTCGAGCCGCGCGAAGTCGTCGGCGTCGAGCGCGGGAATGGAGCCGGCGAGCAGCCGCGGCTCCAGCAGCCGGCGCAGCTCGAACACGTCGCGGATTTCGGCTGTGGAGAGCTGGGCCACCACCGCGCCCTTCTGCGGCACGAAGCGCACCAGCCCCTCGGCGTCGAGCTGGAACAGCGCCTCGCGCACGGGGATGCGGCTGACCTTGAACGTCGCGGCCAGCGCGTCCTGCCGCAGCTGCGCCCCGGCCGGATAGGTGCCGTCGAGGATCGCCATGCGCAACTGGTCGAGTATGGCCGCCGTCAGCGTGCGGTGCTTGAGAAGCGGGTTCATTTTCCTGGCGTCGCACCCCGAATAATCACATCAGGCATATTGACGGAGATAATTTATAAAATCTACGATCCACCAAAAGAGGGGAATGGGTACCATGTCGCACACCAACGGCTTTGCTGCCGGTGGCCGGCCCTTGCGTGCCGTCACAGCCGCATCAGAAGCCCTTCTGGTCCTGGAGCGCTTTGCCATCGGCGCGCTGATGGCGCTGCTCACCGGGCTGATCCTCCTCAACGTCGTCACCCGCTACGGTCACGTCCCGCTGTACTGGATCGACGAATCCGCCATCTTCACCACCGTCTGGCTCACCTTCATCGGCGCGTCCGCCATGTCGCGGCTGCGGCTCGACTTCTCGATGACGCTGCTGACCGAGCGGCTTCCGGCGGGCGCGGTGAAGGCGATGCGCGTCCTCTCCACGCTCTGCATCCTCGGCTTCGGCCTGGCGCTGGCCGCCATGTGCTGGCTGTGGATGGACCCGGTCGGCATCGCTTCCGCCGGTTTCGACGCCCGCGAATATGGCGGTGCGACGTTCAATTTCCTCTACACCGAGCGCACCCAGACGCTGAACTGGCCGAGCTGGGTGGTCTATCTGGTGATGCCGCTTTTCGCCGTCACCCTGATGGTCCACAGCATGGCCAATCTGCTTGAAGATCTCGGCCTCGCGTCCCCGCCCGATCGCAGCAGCATCGGCCTGCACAATGCCGAGGAGGTCGCCTGATGCTCACCGGCGCCGCCTTCCTCGCCTTCCTGCTCATCGGGGTGCCGATCGGCATTGCCATCTGCCTCACCGGCGTGGTCTTCATCCAGGCCTCCGGCAATCCGGTGCTCTACCAGAGCTTCCCGATGCAGATGTTCGGCTCGGTCGACAATTACGGGCTGATCGCCATCCCGCTTTTCATCCTCATCGGCGAGATCATGAATGGCGGCGGCATCACCCGCCAGATCATCTCCATGACCATGGCCTTTGTCGGCTCGCTGCGCGGCGGGCTCGCTTATGTGAACATGCTGGCCAACATGTTCGTCTCGTCCATTCTCGGCTCGGCGACCGCGCAGGTCGCGATCATGGCGCAGATCATGGTGCCGGAGATGGAGGCGAAGGGCTATGACAAGACCTTCGCCGCCGGCCTCAGCGCCTATGCCGGCATGCTGGGGCCGATCATCCCGCCCTCGATCATGTTCGTCATGTATTCGGTGCTGGCGCAGGTGCCGGTCAGCACCATGCTGGTCGCCGGCCTCATCCCTGGTGTCGTGCTCACCGCGATGTTCTGCGTCGTCATCGCCGTCATGGGCTATGTTTACAACTACCCGCGCGGCGAGAGCTTCACCCTGCGCGAGCGCGTTGCCACCGTGGTGGCCTGCGCCCCGACGCTGCTGATCCCGATCGTCATCGTCGGCTCCATCCTCACCGGCCTCGCCAACCCCACCGAATCCGCCGCCGTCGGCGCGCTGGCCTCGGTGCTGGTCGGGCGGTTCTGGACGCGGGAACTCTCCCTGTCGCAGCTGCCGCGCATGCTGGTTCGGGCGGGCGTCTATTCCGGCATCGTGCTGTTCCTGGTGGCGGCCGCCGGCGTGCTCTCCTGGGTGCTGGTGTTCGCCAAGGTGCCGCAGGAAGTGGCGCTGTGGATCCAGTCCATCGCCACCGGGCCGATCAGCTTCATGCTGCTGGTCAACGTCATCCTGCTGGTCATCGGAACGGTGATCGACGGCGCGCCGGGCCTGATCATGACGGTGCCGATCCTGCTGCCGATCGCCACCGAGGTCTATCACATCGACCCGGTGCAGTTCGGCGTGGTGGCGGTGGTCAACCTTGTGCTCGGCTTCCTCTCGCCGCCCGTCGGTCTGTGCTTCTTCGTGGCGGCGGCGGTGACGGGGGCCAAGCCCGGCAAGATGTTCCTCGTCACCCTGCCGTTCTTCTTCGCCGCCTGCCTGCTGCTGGTGCTGCTCTCGATCTTCCCCGGCCTCTCCACTGCCCTCGTTCGCTGAACCCTTCCAGCCGAAAGGACCGCCCCGATGATCTCCCGCCGTACCCTGCTCGCCGCCGCTGCCGGCGCCACTCTCCCGCTGGCCGCCCCCGGCGTGCTGCGCGCCCAGGCGCGTGACCTGCGCCTCGGCATCATCACCCCGCCCGGCCACCCCTGGAACAATGCGGCGCTGAAGGTTGCCGAGGTTCTGAAGGAAAAGACCGGCGGCAAGCTGACCATGACCGTGTTCCATGCCGGCCAGCTCGGCAATGAAGGCGCGATGATGCAGCAGCTGCAGACCGGCGCGCTCGACATGGCCTTCCTGCAGGCGGCCGAAGTCGGCAACCGCGTGCCCAACGTCGCTGCCATCCTCGCGCCTTACGTCATCCGCTCGACCGAGGCCGCCGCCAAGCTGGTGCGCCAGCCCATCGCCATGCAGATGCTGGAGCCGCTGCCGAAGGAGACCGGCACGATCGGCCTCGGCTGGGGAATCACCTCGATCCGCGTCGTGTTCTCGGCCAAGGAGATCGACGGTATCGCCGGCCTCAACGGCATGAAGCTGCGCATCAACACCACCCCGGCGTTCCGCGACTTCTACTCGCTGCTCGGCGCCGCCCCGACCCCGATCCCGACGCCGCAGGTCTATGACGCCATGGCCAATGGTCAGGTGGACGGGCTGGAGGCCGATCTCGACTTCTCGTGGAACCAGCGCTTCGACAAGGTGTCGAAGGTGCTGATGCGTATGGACGCCGTGTTCATGCCCTTCATCGCGCTGGCGTCGGGCAAGGCCTGGCAGACGCTGTCCACTGAGGACCGCGCGCTGATCACCGCCGCCACCAAGGAAGCGCTGGCCGTGCAGGTCGACCAGACCGTGACCAATGCGCCGAAGCTGCTGAAGGACTTCGAGGGCACTGGCATCAAGATCGTCGTGCCGCCGACCGCCGACGCGGCGCCGATCATCGCCGAATACGACAAGATCTGGGCGCCGAAGGCTCCCATCCTGCCCGAGCTGCGCAAGATCGGCGCGACACTGGGCTGAGAGCGGTTGCCGCTTGAAATGAAAGAGGCGCCTCGCGGGGCGCCTCTTTTTTTCATGACTCACAACGTCATCCTGAGGTGCGAGCGTTAGCGAGCCTCGAAGGATGCTGAAGCCGAGGGCGCCCTGCGGGAGCATCCTTCGAGGCTCGGGCGATGCCCGAGCACCTCAGGATGACGGCGCGAAGGGGTGAAGCCCCGTCACTCCGCCATCCCAACCGGCCGAAAGGCGGACATCACTCCGCGGTCCAAACCGGCCACGTGTCGGAGAGCCGGTAGCCGGTCGGCCACGGGTCTTCCGGGTCCACCATCAGCTGCGCGGTGTGCGTCACCCAGGCGCGGCCCATGATCGAGGGCAGGATCGCCGGGCGGCCTCCGAGCGTCGTTTCGCCCTCGATCCGGCACTCGAAGCGTGAATCGATGATCGAGCGGCCGATGAAGGTCTCGCCCACTTTCAGCTGGCCCTTGGCGTGCAGCACCGCCATGCGCGCCGAGCAGCCGGTGCCGGTGGGCGAACGGTCGATCTTGCCGGGGCGGATCGCCACCGCATTGGCGCCTGATTTCACGCCGTCCATCTCCACCACGGGCGCGGCGAACTGGCAGAAGGAAATGTGGTTCCAGTCGGCATTCTCAGGGTGCTTGAAGCCGAGCTGGCGGTTCGCCGCCTTGACGATGCGCATGCCGGTCTCGGCAAGGTCCTTGGCTTCATCCGGGCGGATGGAGAAGCCCAACGCATGGGCGTCGACGATGACGAAGCTGTCGCCGCCATAGGCGGTATCGACGGTCAGCGTGCCGAGCCCCTCGACCTCCAGCTTCGCGTCGAGCTTGTCGGCGAAGGAGGGGTGGTTGCGCACCTTGATCCGCTCGGCCTTGCCGTTGCGGCAATAGGCGGTGACCTCGATCAACCCGCCCGGCGCTTCCAGCACCATATAAGTCTCCGGCTCGGTCATCGGCACGATGCCGCTGTCGAGCAGCACGGTGGCGACGCAGATCGAGTTGGAGCCGGACATGGGCGGGGTGTCTTCCGGCTCCATGATGATGAAGGCCGCCACCGCCTTCGGGTTCTTCGGCGGCACCAGCAGGTTCACATGGCGGAACACCCCGCCGCGCGGTTCCTGCAGCACGAAATTGCGCAGATTGTTGTCGCTGGCGAGGAAGCGCGACTGCGCCCACACGCTGTCGCCGGGCGGGGGCGCCACGCCCCCAACGATCACGTCGCCGACTTCGCCCTCGGCATGGCAGCCGACGATGTGGATGATCTTGCTGGAGCGCATGGGGGCCTCGCGTGAAGAGAGCAACGTCATCCTGAGGCGCCCGGCCCTGGGCCGGGCCTCGAAGGATGCTCGTTGAAGAACATCCTTCGAGGCTCGCTTCGCTCGCACCTCAGGATGACGGTGCGCGGCGGGAAAGTCGTCGTGGCGATCTCAGCCGATCACCACCACCGGATCGCCGAGCACGTCGAACAACGGGGTGATGCCCAGCCCCGGCGCGTCGGAGGCGGTCATGAAGCCGTTCTCGCGCTTGGGCGCGCCGCTCGCGATATCCACCGTGCCGTAGCTGTTGAAATCGGTGGCGGAGAAGGTGAACTCCTCCGGCGTCGAGCGGGCGAGATGGGCGATGGTCGCTGTGACGATGTCGCCGCCCCAGGTGTCCTCAATGGTCATCGGGGTGCCAGAGGCGACGCAGATGTCGCGCATCAGCCGCGCCTTGGTGAGGCCGCCGACTTTCGAGATCTTCAGGTTGATGATGTCCATGGCGTCATCGGCCAGCCCCTTCATCAGCGTGCCGACGCCGTCGATCACCTCGTCGAGCACGAAGGGCCGCGCGGTGCGGGCGCGCACCGAGAGGCATTCCTCATAGGTCGGGCAGGGCTGTTCGATATAGACGTCGAGATCGGCCACTTCCGCGCAGATGCGCGCCGCTTCCGCCCGCGTCCAGCCGGTATTGGCGTCGGCGACCAGAATGTCGGAGGCGTCGAGAATCTCGCGGGTGGCGCGGATGCGGTCGATGTCCTGGTCGGCATCGCCGCCGACCTTCAGCTGGAACTTGGTGTAGCCCTCGGCCTTGTAGCCGGCGATCTTCTTCGCCATCACCTCGGGCGCTTCCTGCGAGATGGCGCGGTAGAGCGCGACCTTCTCCTGCGCCGCGCCGCCCAGCAGTTTGTAGACCGGCAGCCCCGCCACCTTGCCGAGAATGTCCCAGCAGGCAATGTCGATCGGCGCCTTCACATAGGGGTGGCCGCGCAGCACCGCGTCCATGTGCCGGTTCAGCACGTTGAGATCGGTGGGATCGAGGCCGAGCACCTTCGGGCCGATTTCCTCCAGCCCGGCGCGCACGCCATGGGCATAGGCCGGCAGATAGGCCGAGCCGAGCGGGCAGCATTCAGCATAGCCGGTGATGCCGGCATCCGTCTCCACCGCCACCACGGTGGAATCGAACACCTCGATGAAATTGCCGTTCGACCAGTTGTAGCGGCCCTCCTTGAGAGGGAGACCGACTTTATAGGCCTTGATGCCGGTGATCTTCATGGCGTGGTTTCCGTTGTCTGCCGTTGCCGCCCGCGTTCAGCCGTCATCTTGAGGTGCGAGCGCAGCGAGCCTCGAAGGATGTTGAAACAGATGGCGCCCTGGGTGAGCCTCCTTCGAGGCTCGGGCGAAGCCCGAGCACCTCAGGATGACGGTGCGCCGAAAAGAAGGCCTCACACCACCACGAAGCCGTGCGCGAAGGGGTCGCGGTCGTCGATGAAGATGGTGTTGTAGCCGGTCATGCGGGCCCAGCCGCCGATGGAGGGGATGATCGCGTCGCGATTCCCCACCTTCACCGCCGCCTCGACCCGGCCCTTGAACAGCGAGCCGATAATGCTCTCATGCACGAAATCGTCGCCCACCTTCAGCTGGCCGAGCGCGGCGAGGTGCGCCATGCGCGAGGAGGTGCCGGTGCCGCAGGGCGAGCGGTCGATCGCCTTGTCGCCATAGAACACCGCGTTGCGCGCATGCGCCTCCGGGTGGCGGGCGGCGCCGGTCCAGAGAATGTGCGACAGGCCGCGAATCTCCGGCTTCTCCGGGTGCACGAATTCATACTTTTCGTTCAGCGCCCGGCGCAGCGCCGGGCTCATGCCCACCAGTTCGCCGGCGGTGAAGTCCGCCATGTCGCGGAAGGCTTCCTGCGGCTCGACGATGGCGTAGAAATTGCCGCCATAGGCGACATCCACCTTCACCTCGCCAAGGCCGGGACATTGCGCGGTCAGCCCGCGCGCATAGAGGAAGGCGGGCACATTGGTGATCCGCACTTCTTCCACATATTGCCCGACCTGGCGGTATTCCGCCTTCACCACGCCGGCGGGGGTGTCGAGCATCAAGACGCCGGGGGTCTTCGGCGTCACCAGCCCATGCTCGATCGCCATCGTCACCGTGCCGATGGTGCCGTGGCCGCACATGGGCAGGCAGCCCGAGGTCTCGATGAACAGGATGGCGACGTCGCAATCCGGCCGCGTCGGGGGATAGAGGATCGAGCCCGACATCATGTCGTGGCCGCGCGGCTCGAACATCAGCCCGGTGCGGATCCAGTCGAAGTCGCGCAGGAAATGCGCGCGTTTCTCGATCATGGTGTCGCCGACAAGGTTCGGCCCGCCGCCGGCCACCAGCCGCACCGGGTTGCCGCAGGTGTGGCCGTCAATGCAGAAAAAGCTGTGTCGCGCCATGGGGATACTCGTCAGAAACGGTCGGGGCGGAAGGGTTCGAGCGGAATGGAGGGGCGGCGCCCGGCCACGAGATCGGCGATCAGCCGGCCTGTCGCCGCGCTCTGGGTCAGCCCGAGATGGCCATGGCCGAAGGCATAGAGCACGCGGGGCGAGGCGGTGGCGGGGCCGATGACGGGCAGCGAATCCGGCAGCGAGGGACGAAAGCCCATCCATTGCCGGCCGCCCTCGGTGCGCAGCCCCGGCAGGAAGCGCGCCGCCTTGGTCAGCATCGCCTCGGAACGCTTGAAGTTCGGCGGCGCCTTCAGTCCACCCAATTCCACCGCCCCGCCGACGCGGATGCCGGTGGAGAGCGGCGTGACCACGAAGCCATGCCCGCCAAAGGTGAGCTGGCGGCGCAGGTCGAAGGCGCCGGGCGGCAAGGTGGTGTTGTAGCCGCGCTCGGTTTCCAGTGGGATGGAATCGCCCAGCGACTTCGCCAGCGGGCGCGACCAGGCGCCACCGGCGATCACCGCCCGGCCGGCAGTCAGCACCTTGCCGTCGGCGAGCCGCAACTGCACGCCCTCGGCCCCGGCGCTGAGGCTGACAACCTCGCCATGGACGAGGCCGGCGCCGCGGGCCATCACCATGCGGAACAAGGCGAGCGCGTAGTGATAGGGGTCGCTCACCGTCTGCCAGTGCGGGGTGAAGGTGCCGACCGTGAAGCGCGGCGAAAGCCCCGGCTGAAGCGCGGCCAGCGCCTCGCCGCGCACATGTTCGAAAGCGATGCCTTCGCGCGCCCGCGCCTCCCAGCCGGGGAGGGAGGCGGCAAGCTCGGCCTCGCTCTCGTAGAGCTGCAGATTGCCGTCGGAGCGCAGATGTTCGGCAAGACCGGCCTGGGTCACCAGAGCCTGCGTCGCGGTGGCGGCGAAGCGCATCAGATTGCCCTGCGCCGTTATCGAGGCGGCGTAGCGGTCGGGCAGGCTGGCACGCCAGAAACGGATCAGCCACGGCGTGATCTGCGGGAGGTAGCGCGGGGGAATGGAGAGCGGCCCCAGCGGGTCGAGCAGCCATTTCGGCGCCTTGCGCAGCATGCCGGGCGAGGCGAGGGGGAGAATGTCGGTAAAGGCCAGCGCCCCGGCATTGCCGTAGCTCGCCCCTTCCGCCACGCCGCCACGCTCAACGAGCCGCACCCGATGCCCCTCGGCCAGCAGATGGAACGCGGTGGCGAGGCCGACAATGCCGGCACCGACGATGACGATGTCGCCCGAGGCGGTCTTGGCGCTCATGCTGTCATGCTCAGGCACATGGGAAGTATCACCCTCATGGCCGGGCTTGACCCGGCCACCCAGACGGTAGGAAGCATCCAGTCCCTGGGTCCCCGGGTCACGCCCGGGGATGAGGGGTCACTCGGCGTTTTGCCGCCTCACGCCGCCTTGGCGAGGGTCGGGCGGGTGGCGAGGCCTTCGCGCACGATGCGCTCGACCTTGGCGCGCTGCTCGCCATCGAGCGGCAGGCGGGGGGCGCGCACGCGCTCGGTGGTGCCGGTCACCATCGCCTCGACCAGCTTCAGGTTCTGGACGAGATAGGTCGACACGTCGAGATCGAGCAGCGGGCGGAACCAGCGGTAGATTTCCAGCGCCTCGTCATAGCGCTTGGCCTTCATCAGCCGGTAGATCGCCACCGTCTCCTCGGGGAAGGCGACCACGAGGCCGGCGACCCAGCCCACCGCGCCGAGCGCCAGCGCCTCGAAGGCGAGGTTGTCGACGCCGGTGAAGATGTCGAAACGGTCGCCGAAGGCGTTCTGCAGTTCCACCGTGCGGCGGATGTCGTCCGAGGACTCCTTCACCGCGACGAAGCGCTTGTCCTTGGCCAGTTCGGCCATGATCTCGATGGTGATGTCGACGCGGTAGGCGATGCGGTTGGAATAGATCATGACCGGCAGGTCGGCGGCCTCAGCCACCGCGGAGAGGGTCGCGACCGTCTCCTTCGGGTTGGTGTGGTAGACGAGGCTCGGCACCACCATCAGCCCGTCGGCGCCGGCCTGCGCGGCGCGCTTGGCGAGGCTCGCGCAATCGCGGGTCGAGGCGTCGGCGATGGTCATCAGCACCGAGCGCTTGCCGGCGACCGACTTGGCGGTCTTCAGCACGGCGAGGCGCTCGTCATGCGAGAGCATCGGGCCTTCGCCGAGCGAACCATTGACGATGATGCCGTCGACGCCGGCGTCGATCTGCAAGGCGAAGCAGCGCTCCATCTCCTTGTGGTCGAGCGTGTCGTCTTCGTTGAACTTGGCGGTAACGGCGGGATAGACGCCCTGCCACATGGGAGTGCTCCTTAAGTCTCTTGCGAATGCGATCTATGGATCAGAGGACGGATTTCAGGAAGTCGATCGTTTCCGGCTCGCGCGGATTACCGATCACCTGGGCGGGTGGGCCGATCTCGTGGATGCGGCCCTTGTGGAAGAAGGCGACGCGGTTCGACACCTCGCGGGCGAAGGCGATCTCGTGGGTGACGACGATCATCGTCATGCCCTCGGAGGAGAGCAGGCGCATCGTGTCCAGCACCTCGCCCACCAGCTGCGGGTCGAGCGCCGAGGTCACTTCGTCGAACAGCATGTAGTCCGGCGACATGGCCAGCGCGCGGGCGATCGCCATGCGCTGCTGCTGGCCGCCGGAAAGCTTGGAGGGGTAGACCTTGATCTTCTCGCTGAGGCCGACGCGGGCGAGCTTTTCCACCGCGATCGCTTCGGCCTCGGCCTTCGACTTGCCGAGCACCTTGCGCGGCGCCAGCATCACGTTTTCCAGCACGGTGAGGTGAGGAAACGCATTCCACTGCTGGAAAACAATGCCGATCTTGCGGCGCAGCTTGTTGAGGTCGGTGCCGCGCCCGTGCACATCGGTGCCGTCGACGAGGATGCGGCCGGAATTGATCGGCTCCAGCCCGTTGATGCACATGAGCAGGGTGGATTTGCCCGAGCCCGAGCCGCCGATGATGGAAACAACTTCCCCCTTCTCGACGGTCATGGTCACGCCCTTGACCACTTCGAGCGAGCCGAAGGCTTTGTGGACGTCCTGAATTTCGATCGACATTTCGGTCCTCAGTCGTTCTCGCGCCAGCGCTTCTCAAGGCGTGCGCCGAGGCGGGCGATGGGGAAGCTCATCAGGAAGTAGATCAGCCCGGCGATGGACAGCACGAAGAGCGGCTCCTGGATGCGGGTGACGATCACCTGCGAGGAGCGCAGCAATTCGACCACGCCGATCCACCACACCATGGCGGTGTCCTTCATCACGCCGAGCGTCAGGCCGATCCAGCTCGGCAAAGCGACGCGCAGCGCGATGGGGAAGACGATCTCGGTCAGGTCCTGCCGCCAGCTCAGCCCCAGCGAGCGCGCCGCGCGGCGCGTCGTGGTCGGCACGGCGAGGAAGCCCGAGCGCACGATTTCGGTGCAATAGGCCGACATGTAGAGCGCCAGCACCACGCAGCCCACGGTGAACGGGCTCCAGTGAATGCCGACAATGGTCTTGAACGAGTTCGCCACCACCAGCTGGATCAGCAGCGGAATGGAACGGAACACGTCCAGCACCGCGCCGAGCGGGGCATTCACCCACCAGGGCGAGATGGCGCGGATGACGCCGAAGACCACGCCGAGCAGCGTGCCGCCCAGCACCGCCCAGAAGGTGAGCATCAGCGTGACGCCGGCGCCCTTCAGCATGAACATCAGGTCGTTGGCCGAGAAACTGGTCTCGAACAGGGAGGAGAACATGGCGCGCCTCCCTCAGTAGCGGAACAGCCGCCACGCCATCAGGCGCGCGGAAACGGTGACGAACTTGGCGAGCAGATAGTAGATCACCGCCGCCAGGGCGAAATATTCGAAGGTGCGGAAGGAGCGGACATTATATTCCTGCGTCACCCCGGTCAGGTCGTTGTTGAGGCCGACGATGACGCCGAGCGAGGTCATCAGGATCGCCCAGACCATCTGGTTGGTGAGCGGATAGAAGACGATGCGGAACATCTGCGGCATCACCACCAGCCGGAAGGCCTGGATCTGGCCCATGCCGAGCGAGCGGGCGGCGCGCACCTGGGTCTGCGGCACGGCGCGCAGGCCGCCGCGAAAGGTCTCCGCGAGATAGCCGGCATTGTTGAAGGTGATGCCCGCCAGCAGCGCGACGAAGCTGTCGAGATGGATGCCGAGCGAGCCGAGGCCGAAATAGGCCATGTAGATCTGGAACAGCGCCGGCGTGTTGCGGGCGAGTTCGACCCAGCTCACCGCCGCCGCGCGGAAGATGCGGTATTGCGAGGAGGCGCCGACCGCGAGCAGCACCGCGAACAACACGCCGAGCACCATGGAGAGCACGGCGATCTCAAGCGTCACCAGCGCGCCCCACAGCATCTCGGGCAGCGCGCGGAACGCTGGCAGCCAGTGGAAAGTATAGTTCATGGCGGGCTCGTGGTCGCGGGCATCGGGCACAGAATGCAGGGGCAAGAAAGATGCCGGGCCGTCATCCCGGCCTGAGGCGAAGCCACAGAGCCGGGATCGTCGACCGGGCTGGCCTCGGTGTCATCCCGGATCGGCCTGCCGGCCGACCGGGATGACCGAGGGAGACCCGCTCAGCGATAGACGCCGGGAACCGTCAGGTCGGGTGCCTCGCCAAGGCCGATCCACTTGTCGTAGAGCGCCTTGTAGCGGCCGGTGCGAACCTGCTGGTTCACGAACAGGTTCAGGTAGTTGAGCAGGCCCTGCTCATTGCGCAGGGCGATCAGCGCGACATAGTCGATGTCGTAGGGGGCGTCGCCGCCCATCATCAGGCCCTTATACTTGCCTTCTTTCACGATCGCCGCGGCGACGGTGGAGGTGACGACGGTGGCCTCGATCTGCCCCTGGGAAAGGGCGAGGAACACGTCGGCCTGGGTCTGGTAGCCACGGAACGAGCCGGTGCCCCAGGCCTTCACGTCCTTCTCAAGCGCGAGCGCCTCGAACGTGCCGGAGACCGAGCCGGTCTTCTTGCCCTTCAGGCTGTCGTAATCCTTGATGCCGAGGCCGTCCTTGGTGAGAACGACCATCTTGAAGGCGAAATAGGGGATGGTGAAGCCGGCGGTCTTGGCGCGCTCCAGCGTGTCGGAGGTCGAGGCGACGCCGACATCGACGCGGCCGGAGACCAGCGCGGGAATGCGGTCGGGGAAGGGGGTCTCGACGACTTCCGCCTTCACGCCCAGCGCCTTGGCGAGGTCGTTGCAGTAATCGACGTCGAAGCCGATCGGCTCGTTATTGGCGTCGCGCGATCCCATGGGCGGGAAATCCAGCACCACGGCGCAGCGCAGCGTGCCGGAAGCGATGATGTCGTCGAGCTTGTCCGCCTGCGCGGGCAGGACGGCGGCGAGCGTCAGCGCCGCCGCGGCCAGAATGCCGAATCCCTTAGCCATTGATGGCTCTCCTCTGGAGGAAGCTGTCTTCATTGTTGATGGCCGGCGGCGCCAAGCGAGGTGCCGGTTCCGGCGACAGGAGAAGCTTGCGATTTTTGGATCCAAGTTTCAATATCCATTTTGCAGGAGCCGAATGAAATTTACCTGTGGTCGGCCGGTGGCATCGCGCGCGACAAAACGGCAGGGTGTGGGGACGGCGGGTTTGGTCCGGTGAAATGGGCCGGCGGCCCGGCGACGCCGTTGAGGAGGCAGGCACGTTGAAGGTCAAGGCTACGGACATTGCGCAGATGGCGTCCGCGTCGGATGTCATTTTCGACGCGCTGCGCGAGGCGATCGCCAAGGGCGATATCGCCGAGGGCCAGACCCTGCGTCAGGACCATATCGCCCGCATGTTCAATGTCAGCCGCATCCCCGTGCGCGAGGCGCTGACACGGCTGGAAGAGCAGGGGCTGGTGTCGACCCAGCGCTATCGCGGGGCCGTCGTCACCACCCTGTCCACCGAGGAAATCCGTGAGATCTTCGCGTTTCGCGCCCTGCTGGAGCCGGAAGTGCTGCGCTATTCGGTCGAGCGCATCTCCGACGACGGGCTGGAGGCGGCCAAGCGCTTCGCCCATGCTTTCGCCACCGAAACCGATTCCTCGCATTGGGGCGAGCTGAACCGGAGCTTCCATTACAGCCTCTACGAGGCGTCCGGCCGCCCCTATTTCCTGCAGACCATCAGCGCGGCGCTGGATCGCGTCGACCGCTATCTGCGCGCCCAGCTGGTGCTGACCGACGGCATGGCACGGGCGCGCCGCGAGCATGAGGGCATTCTTCTCGCCTGCATCCGCCGCGATGCCGAGGAAGCGGCCGACCTGACCCGTCAGCACATACTCGGCGCCTGCGTCTCGCTGATCGACTTCCTCGACCGGACCCGGGCCGCAAACGATCCGCAGGGATAGAGCATTTTCGAGCGAAGCGGGTTCCCGGTCGCGTGAAGAAAATGCTTAAAAACAAAGGCCTAGAGCATTTTCGAGCGAAGTGGGTTCCGGTTCGCATGAAGAAAATGCGTAAAAACAAAAATCTAGAGCCGGTCCGGTGAGCCGGCTCGCACCGGACCGGCTCTGGCAGCGGGCATCGCTGCGCCTCCGGCTCGAAGCAGAGCCATCAGCGCGCCGAAGCGCAGCGCCTCGAACACGCCGAAATCCGGCGTGGTTCCGATCAGCAGGCTCACGACGAAAGCCGGGAAAAATGACCATTTCAGCCCGCTCGCCAGCCCCTGAAGCCGTGGGTCTCCCGTCGCGGCGGAGGTGAGCAGCAGCCATGCGACGAAGGCGAAATAGAGAGTGAAACCGAGGAGGCCGGTACTGGCGAACAGCACGACGGCGAAGTTCGACGCCCGTGTCGAGCCGAGACCGACGCCCAGCAGATAGCTGTCGAGCCCCGCCTGCAGCGATCTCGCGCTCCAAGCGCTGCGTTCGACATAGGAACTGGTCTCCGTTTTGTTGAAGACCATCTCGTCAAGGCGCTCCATGACGGGCTCAAAGACGCCCGGTGTGACCATCACCGCGGCGGCCGCGAAGCCGATGATCGCCAATGCCAGGAAGAAGTCCTGCCGCACGCCGCTATAGGAGAAGCGCGGGCGATTGATCCGGAAGGCGCGGGTGAACCAGTCGAGGCCGATCAGCAGCCCGAGAACCCCGAGGCCGACATAGCCGGCCGAGGACGTGGACATCACCAGCAATATGGCGAGGGCGATGATGATGCTGTTGAGGCGGATAGCCTGCGCCCGATTTTCGACGATGCCGCGCAGAAAATACAGGCAGGACAGCAAGCTCAGCGTCAGCGCGCCATAGGCGGAAGCTTCCGGCATCAGCCCGGTGATCCGACGACTGCCATCCGAAATGGCGGCTGCGTCCAGCAGCGCATAACTGGCGTTCTTGAAGGCATCGAGGAAGGGGTCGAGCGGCAGGAGGGCGTTAAGATAGCTCAGAACCCCCGTGATGATGGTGACGATGCCGCTGAACATCAGGCCGCGCAGGATCAGCGGTTGGTGCTGCGGCGATCGGAAGAAATTGGCGAAGGCGAAGACCAGCAAGGTCGACACCGTCAGATAGCCAAGCTGCGAGACATTCTGAAGGGTCGGGCGCAACAGCGCGACTTCCTGATAGGCCGTCGCCATCGGGACAATGGCGACCTGCCCCGCCAGCAGGCGCGGCGCAAACAGCGTGACCAGCAGCGCGACCGCCCAGAACACCGTCAAAATCACGCCGGGCCATCGCAAGGCGGTGGTCAGCAGATCGGTGATGCCGTGCCGCCGCAGCAGAAACCGGCGCAGCAAAAAAAAGGCGGCCGTAACATGCACGGCCAGAATCGAGAGGCCTCCCGTCACTTCCACCGGGACGACGGCGAAGGCGCCGAAGGGCAGCATGGCGAAGAACAGCCACAGCAGAACCTGGCGCCGCGAGAACAGGCCCCACAGCGCCAGCGACCAGAAACAGGCGATCGCCAGCGCATTCATGCAGCGCGCCGCCCCGTCC
Organism: Ancylobacter sp. FA202; assembly: GCF_000380205.1. NCBI lineage: Bacteria > Pseudomonadati > Pseudomonadota > Alphaproteobacteria > Hyphomicrobiales > Xanthobacteraceae > Ancylobacter > Ancylobacter sp. FA202. The sequence goes on from NZ_KB904818.1 coordinate 2,663,957, forward strand.
TGTCACCGGCGGGCGCCACCGCGTCGATGACGTCGAGCAGGCGGCGGGCGGCGGCCTGCCAGGTGAAGCGGGCGACGAAGGCCTGGCCGTCGCGGGCGAGGCGGTCATGCACCCCCCTGTCGTCGCGCAGCCGCAGCAGCGCGGCCTCCCAGGCGGCGGGGTCGCGCGGGTCCGCCTGCAGCGCTCCGGGGCCGCACACTTCCGGCAGCGCGCCGCAGGGCGCGATCACGGCGGGCGTGCCCAGCATCAGCCCTTCCACCGGCGGCATGCCGAAGCCCTCGGTCAGCGAGGGCGTGCACACCGCCAGGGCGTTGGCCTGCAAGGCGCGCATTTCGCCATCCGTGACATAGCCGGGAAACACGATATTGGCCCCGGGAGCGAGACCGGCGGCGGCGAAGGCCTCCCGGCCGGCGCCACCCACCAGCACCAGGGTCATCTCAGCCAGAGCGGGGCGGGCGAAGGCGCGGATCAGCAGCGGGATGTTCTTGTGCGGCATGAGGTTGGCGAGCGCCAGCGCGTAGCCGCGCGTCTCCAGCCCGAGCCGGGGGAGGATGTCGTGCTGCGCCGGCGTGCGCAGCACATGGTCGACGCCATTGGGGATGACATGCACCCGCCCGGCTGGGGCGAGGCGCAGGCCAACAAGCTCGGACTTCGCGAATTCCGACACGGTGAGCAGCCCCAGCTGCCGCCGCCCGGCAAGGCGGACATTGGCCTTCAGGGTCGCGCGGAAGGCCAGCGAATAGGAAGCCGGCGTGGTGAAGACCTGCGCGTCATGCACCATGGTCAGCCCCTGGCGCAGTAGGAATGGACTGCGCGAGGCGAGATTGACGAGGATCCGGCCGGCGGTGGCGCGCGGAAGATCAATCTGCTCCCAGACATTGCCGGTCCGGCGGCCGACCCTCTCGATCGGCAGCCCCATGTCGACATGGCGCGCATTGCGCGGTGCCAGCACATGGATCTGCCGGGCGGCTTCCCGCTCGCCGGATTCGGCCGTCAGCAGCGCGACCGCGCGGGCCAAATGTTCGGCGACCGCATAGGTTGCGGCCGGCGGACCGGCGAGAAAGCGGCCATTGATGCAGAAATCCAAACGCCGATCCACGCGCCGTCCTTGTCAGTTTGGCGCCACCGCGTCGATGACGTCGAGCAGGCGGCGGGCGGCGGCCTGCCAGGTGAAGCGGGCGACGAAGGCCTGGCCGTCGCGGGCGAGGCGGTCATGCACCCCCCTGTCGTCGCGCAGCCGCAGCAGCGCGGCCTCCCAGGCGGCGGGGTCGCGCGGGTCCGCCTGCAGCGCTCCGGGGCCGCACACTTCCGGCAGCGCGCCGCAGGGCGCGATCACGGCGGGCGTGCCCAGCATCAGCCCTTCCACCGGCGGCATGCCGAAGCCCTCGGTCAGCGAGGGCGTGCACACCGCCAGGGCGTTGGCCTGCAAGGCGCGCATTTCGCCATCCGTGACATAGCCGGGAAACACGATATTGGCCCCGGGAGCGAGACCGGCGGCGGCGAAGGCCTCCCGGCCGGCGCCACCCACCAGCACCAGGGTCATCTCAGCCAGAGCGGGGCGGGCGAAGGCGCGGATCAGCAGCGGGATGTTCTTGTGCGGCATGAGGTTGGCGAGCGCCAGCGCGTAGCCGCGCGTCTCCAGCCCGAGCCGGGGGAGGATGTCGTGCTGCGCCGGCGTGCGCAGCACATGGTCGACGCCATTGGGGATGACATGCACCCGCCCGGCTGGGGCGAGGCGCAGGCCAACAAGCTCGGACTTCGCGAATTCCGACACGGTGAGCAGCCCCAGCTGCCGCCGCCCGGCGGCGAGGCTCTGCCACTGGCCCCATTTGGCGCGAAGGAACGGGTAGGACTGTGGCGTCATGAAGACTTGGGCGTCGTGTAGCAGGGTGAGGCCGTTTCGTGTCGCCCAAGGGGTCCCGTTGCACAGGTTGAGCAGAAAGCCATCGCGTACGTGAAGGGGCAGGGAAAGCTGCTCCCAGGCGGTTTTGCTCAGCCGCCCGACCCGCACCGTGGGGACGCGCGGGTCGATGTCCAAACCAAGAGGTCCCTGTGGGGCAAGCATGACCAGAGGGCGATCCGCCACGATTGTCGCCAGGCCTGCGATTAACTCTTGCGCGACGCGATGCACCGCGGCCGGGCCGCCTGTAGCGAACTTGCCGTTGATGTACAGGGGCGGTCTTCTACGCACGCTTAAAGCTCCAGGATACGGCGCGGGTGAACGCGGCTCAGCAGGATATCACGCACCGCCAGCCAGTTGCCGATCATGCGCCCTTTTCGGTCGATCCAGGGTTCCGGCCGGAGCAGGCGGGCGCCGTTCGCGGCGAGGCTGCGCAGCATCAGCCGGCCCGCGAAGCCTGCCGGCATGGTGCCCTTGCGCCAGAGATACCAGGGGTTGGCGATCTGGCTATAGCCCAGCCGCCGGCCATTGCGCTCGCGTCCGGACTTTTCGCCGCAATGCACGCCATAGAAGGCATCCGTGTAGACCAGCGGGCCGGTGATCTGGCCGCCGAAGTCGATATCCTCCTGCCAGCCATAGAGCGGCAGGTTCTCGTCGAAGCGGCAGCTGCCGATGGCAGCCGTCCGGTACGCCATGTTGCAGCCATAGAGCCCGGGCTGGGCCGCGGAAACGCCGAGGCTCGGCCGCTCGTCCCGGGCGTCTTCCGCCTCCACCAGCGCCGCCGCCGCCTGCGGCGTGATGCCGGGTCCGCCGATCCCGTCCGCCAGCAGGCGGCCGCTCGCCCCGGCAATGGCCGGGAAGGCGGTGAAGAAGCGCACGAGGCCCGCGACGAGGCGACGGGAAGGAACATAATCGTCGTCGAGGAACAGGACGATATCGATAGCGGGCGGCAGGCTGTCGAGGGCGCGGTTGCGTTGCTGGCACAGGCCGCGCGGCCCGAAGAGCGAGATCAGCGGGAAGGGATAGTCGCGCGCCGGCGGTGCGTCCGCGGCGGTCTCCATCGACAGCACCACGCAGGCCGGCAGCGGGCTCTGCAGTGCCAGCCGGTCGAGCAATGCCGCGACATTCTTCGCCCGCCCCAGCGTGGCGACCACGATGGCGACGGAGAATTCGATGGTGGGATTCATGCGCGCCCTGCCGGATGTGAAACGCGGCAGGCCTGCCGAGAGGCTTCATTCCGCATTAAATCAATGGGCATTGCGGTGGATGATGACGCGAACTGTCAGCAGCAGAACCTTCACATCCATCCACAGCGACCAGTTGTTGATGTATTCGAGATCCGAGGCTACACGCGCCTCGATGTCCCGGCGGCTATGGGTCGCCCCGCGCAGGCCGCGGATCTGGGCGAGGCCGGTCAGTCCCGGCTTCACCGAATGCCGGCTCCAATAGTCGGGGACGAGTTCCCAGAACAGCGCCCCTTCCGCGCGCGAGCCCAGCGCATGGGGGCGCGGTCCCACCAGGCTCATATTGCCGATCAGGACGTTCAGGAGCTGGGGGAGCTCGTCGAGGCTCGTTCGCCGCAGGAACCGGCCCACCCGGGTGACGCGCCGGTCGTTGCGTGAGGTGGAGACCCGGCCGGTGGCATCGCTTGCCTCGCTGCGCATCGTTCGCAACTTGAAGCAGCGATAGCTGCGGTTGTTCCGGCCCACCCGTTCCTGGACGAAGAACGCCGGACCGGGGGAATCGAGCTTCACCAGCAGGGCGACCAGCGCGATGGTGGGGGCAACGGCCACGATGAGCGGCAGGGTAACGACGAGATCGAACAGCCGCTTGGTCAGGCGCTCGGCAAGCGTGAGGGGGCCTCGCGAAATGATCAGGGTGGTCCGCTCGCTCCAGCGCGACAGCGCGAGCGGCTCGAACCCGCCGAGATCGAAGACGATTTCGGCTTCAAAGCCGCTCAGCCGCATGGCTTCGGTCCATTTCAGCCGCTCCTGCGCGTCCGCGAAAGCAAGCACGACCCGGTCGGCATAGCCGATGACGTCGCTGACGGCGGCGAAGAAATCGGGATCGTGCACATGCGGGACCAGTCGGGCCGCGCGCACATCCACATAGGTGGTCAACGCATCGTTCGGCAGCGCGCCCCGTTCCGTGTCGTCGGTGAAAACCACCAGCCGCGGGGCGACGATCGGAGCCAGCAGCTTTTGCGTGAGGAGAATGGCGCCGATTCGGCCGAGGCCGATCAGCGCGAAGGCGGTCACGAAGCTGTAGCCGATCTCGAGGCGCGAGAGCAGGCTGCCGACCTTGAGCGCAAAGAGGGCGGTGAGGAAGAGGCCGGCGGCAATGAGCAGGGCGGTGAAGGTGGCCGAGATCGCGCGGCTCGGCGATGTTGCGGCCCCGATGGAATAGGCCCGCAACGCGATCGCCGCGAGAAGATAGGTGGGCGCGAGAAAGAAGAAGATGCCGACATTGCCGTCGAACGGGCTGCCATGCCGCAGGGCCGCGCCGGCCAGGCACCCGCCGGCAATGGCGAGCAGGTCGACAGCCGCCAACCCTGCCGTAAGGCAGACCCGGATGGCGTCGCGGTAGCGCATGAGGCTGTCGGGGGATCGCTCCTCCGATGCGCTGCCCGTGGCAGCGTCGCGCCTGCCACCGTAAGCGCCGATGCCATCCATCCGTCCGTCTTCCTTCATTTGAGACCCGGATGGTGCGGGCAATGAGCGCGCAACAGCCGGCAAAGCTTCTGCCAGATGAGCCCTGTCGCCGGTCACATGGCGGCGTTACCACTGCCGTTGGGAAGAAAATGTCGCGCTGTAGTCTGGAACCGAGCGTGACAACGGATGTCGATCCGACCCATGAGAAATACACGGTCGAGCCGTTACCAGCTGTCTTATGCCGCTCCCATTCGCTATGGTGTTTTCATAGCAGAAGCAATTGCCGCTAGGCAATATTCCGTAGGGACATGGGGCGAGGGATCGCGTGCAAGCCTAAGGGGGGCGGTAGAGAGTATCGTTAGAATTTTAGAGTAATTTTAATCTAAAGCAATTGACGACAGGTCATGGGTCGGTTGCGGCCGGGTGGGGTGCATGAGCGATCAAGGGGCCATTGTTGCTTTTGGGGGTGGGGGATTCATCGGGTCACATCTGCTGCGCAAGATGGTATCCAAGTGCGCGTCTGGGCTTATCAGTGTAGATATCCGTCCGCCTAAGGTAAAAGTTCCCGGTGTCGATTACAGAATTGCCGATGTCCGGGATCTCTCAGCACTCGATGTCGGTGCCGAGGTCGGGACGATCTACAATCTCGCGGCAGTTCACACCACGCCGGGCCACCCCGCGCACGAATATTACGAGACCAACATTCGCGGGGCGCTGGAAGTGTCGGCCTTCGCCCGCCGGCAGGGGGTGAAGAGGATCGTCTTCACCAGTTCTATCTCCGTTTACGGAGCTGGCGAGGAAACGAAGTCCGAAGCCTCCCCGCCCCAGCCGGAATCGCCCTATGGGCGGTCGAAATGGATGGCGGAGGATATTCACCGCTCCTGGCTGGCGGAAAGCGAGGGGCGCCAATTGGTCATCTGCCGGCCGGCGGTGATTTTCGGCCATGCCGAGGGAGGAAACTTCACCCGGCTCGCCCGGCTGCTGCGCCGGGGGCTCTTCGTCTATCCCGGGCGGCGGGACACTATAAAGGCGTGCTACTATGTCGAGGATCTCGTGGACTCGCTGCTCCATGCCGCCTCGCTTGAAGAGCGCTTCATTGTGTTCAACGGCTGCTATGCCGACCGCTACACACTGGAGGAGATTGTCGAAACCTTCCGCTCGCAACACTTTCCGCAGGCACGAACGCTGACGGTGCCGCGCGCCGTGGTGCTCGGGCTGGCGGCCGCGCTGCGGCCGATGGCCGGCGCGGGTATCGGCATCCATCCCGACCGTGTGATGAAGCTGGTGCGTTCGACGGATGTGGTGCCCGGCTGGCTGGAATCGCGCGGTCTTGCCCGTCGCGGCCTGCTGCCGGCGGCGCTGCAACGGTGGAAAGACGATTCTGCGGGCGCGTTCGATTGACGACGGACCTTTTCTTCTTCTCCCAACGCCCGATGAAAGACGAAGCCTGATGAAGGTCGCCCTGGTTCACTATTGGCTGGTCGGCATGCGGGGCGGGGAGAAGGTGCTCGAATCCTTCTGCCGGCTGTACCCGCAGGCCGATATTTTCACCCTGGTCGCAGAGCCGGCTAATCTTTCCGAGACCATCCGGCGTCATTCCATTACCATATCGTTCCTCCAGAAGATCGGCGGGCGCCGGCATTACCAGAAGATGCTGCCGCTCATGCCCTATGCGCTGGAGAGTCTCGACCTCACGGGTTACGATCTGGTGATCTCCAGCGAGGCCGGGCCCGCCAAGGGCGTGGTGACGCGGCCGGACAGTCTGCATGTCTGCTATTGCCACTCGCCGATCCGCTATATCTGGGATCTGGAGCCGCAATATCGTGCCGCTTCCGGCCCGATCACCCGGCTGGCCATGTCGCTCTTCGGTCCTGGCTTGCGCCAGTGGGACGTGACCACGGCCGCCCGGGTCGACGCCTTCATCGCCAATTCCGACTATGTCGCCCGGCGGATCGAGAAGTTCTATCGCCGCGAGTCCACCGTCATCAATCCCCCGGTCGAACTCAGCCGTTTCGCCCCCAGCGATACGCTTGACGAGGCCTATCTCTGCGCCGGCCAGATCACGCCCTACAAGAAGATCGAGCTGGCGATCGAGGCGTTCAACCGGCTGGGGCGCCGGCTCGACATCATCGGTGACGGCGCCAGCGAGGCGTTGAAGCGACTGGCCGGCCCCACCATCCGCTTCCTCGGCCCGGTGAGCGACACGCAGATGGAGCGGCACCTCGCGCGCTGCCAGGCGCTGGTGTTTCCCGGCGTCGAGGATTTCGGCATCGTTCCGCTGGAGGCCATGGCGAGCGGACGCCCGGTGCTGGCCTTCGGCCGTGGCGGGGCGCGGGAAACGGTGGTCGATGGCAAGACCGGCCTGCTTTTTCATGAACAAACCGCCGATGCGATCATTGACGCGGTGCAGCGCTTCGAGGCGGGCGCTGTCGACGGCACGGCCGAGGATTACCGCTCGCATGTCGCGCGGTTCGGCCGCGAGCTGTTTGAAAGCCGGATCAAGGCCTTCATCGACGAACGCCTTGTTCAGGCGGGGCGATGGGGCAGGGACGGCGCAGGCCGCGAAGACAGGAGTTCGGAAGCCATATGAGCGTTGGTCGTTTGAAGCGAATGAGCCCTGCAAGGCTGCTGCTGGCTCTCGTGCCGATCCTCCTTGCGCTGGCCGGCTGCTCGACAGCACCAAGCGCGCCGCCGCCCGCCGCGGCCGATGCGGACGCCTCCGTCGAATACAAGTTCGGTACCGGCGACCGGCTGCGCCTCACCGTGTTCAACGAGCCGACCCTCTCGGGCGAGTTCGAGGTGAATTCCGCCGGCATGATCTCGATTCCGCTCATCGGCAACATCAAGGCCCAGGGCGAGACGGCGCATGGTCTGGAGAGCGTGATCACGCAGAAGCTGTCGTCCGGCTACATGCGGGACCCGCGCGTGAATATCGAGGTTCTGCAGTATCGTCCCTTCTACATCATTGGCGAGGTGTCGAAGCCGGGCGAGTATCCCTATCGCAACGGCATGAACATCATGAGCGCGGTGGCGGTGGCCGGCGGCTTCACCTATCGGGCGAACGATTCCACGGTGAATATCCGCCGCGCCGGCCAGACCCAGGAATATTCCTACCCCGTCACCACCACCACCATGGTTCTTCCCGGGGATATTGTGCGGGTTGGCGAGCGGCTGTTCTGATCCCCCGGCGGGCGCCGGCGCGCTCAGGCGGCGGTGTCGATCCGCCGGCTCCAGCTCTGTGCCAGGCCGGCGCCGACAAGGGCCCAGTAGGTGATCGCCACCGCCTGGATCTGCAGGCTGAAATCAAACGCCGCGTGCAGGAGAACGGTCGCGCTCGCCGCCAGAGCGACAAGGCTGATCATATGCGGGGCCTCCCGGCGCAGCATATTGGCCAGCAGGACCGCGAGCAGGGCGCCGACCAGCACGACAAGCAGGGCGGTGGCTGGAATGCCGAGGTCGAACAGAAGCTCGATATAGGTATTGTGGGCCTTGTCCCAATGATGCCAGGGCGTGAAGGCTTCGCTGCCGCGATAGACGGCGAACATGCGCTCGAAGCTGCCATAGCCGAACCCGGTCAGCGGCGCGTCGCGCACCGCTTCCAGCGCGCGGGCGGCCACCTCCCAGCGGGCGTCGCGGGCGCCCGGCAAGGCGAAGCGTTCCCCCAGATCGTCGCCGAACAGCGCCAGCGCGGCGAACAGGACGGCGAGCACCGGGGCGGCGATGACGAAGATCAGCCAGCGCCGGCGGCTGGCGGTGAGCGCCAGCAGGATCAGCGTCAGCAAGCCGGCGATGCCGGCAATAAACCCCGCCCGCGACACGGTGAGCACCAGCGCGACGCCGATGACGCCGGCGCTGGCGAGGATCGGCAATGCGGATTGCAGAGTGGTTTCGACGAAGGCGGTGGCGCGCACCGCCAGTGGCAGGTCGCGCCGGCGCCCGGCGCGGCGATAGACATCGATCAGCAGACCGATGGTCGCAACCAGCCCGATGGCGGCATAGGTCGCGTAGCTGTTCTTGTTGACGAAGGTCGATGTCACCTGCCCGATATAGGCCTGACGCTCGAACCACAGCAGCGTGCGCGGTGCCAGCGCGTGCTGGGCAAGGCCAAAAAAAGCATAGACGACGCCGATCACGACCAGGGCGCGCAGCAGCAGGTCGGCCCGCCGCCCATCGCGGCAAAGCTGCAAAGCAAGGTAGAACGCCATCGCATTCGTCAGCAGCAGAACAAGCCCGCGAACGCCGGCATCCGGCGTCACCGAGACGTGGCCCTCGCTTGGCGCCGCGCCCGGCAGGGCCTGAAGCACATCCGCGGACAACGACCAGAACGGGTTCTGCCAGGCCGGCGGCGCCCAGGACGAGAGCTGGAAGACAATCCAGCCGGCAACGGCGCTCAACAGCAGAAAGCCCCACCAGAGCCGGCGTGGCGCGATGGGATGGCGGGCGCCGGTGACAAGCCGCCCGGCCTCGAACAGCGCCAGCAGCAGGCCGAACAGCACCGCGTTCACGCCCCAGGCGACCAGGCGGTTGCTGCCGAGGAGGAAGGGAACCCAGGCGAGGCATAGGACAAGCCCGGCGAAGACAAGGTCATTATAGGTTTCCGCCCGTGTGCCGCGCGCCAGAAAGGCCGAGGCTCGCGGGGCGCCGGGCCTTGCGGCGCGCGGCGCGCTACGCGCGGCGGCCGACGGTCTCATGTGTGGATCACCCGCGCCTGATCGCCTTCGAGCACGACGCAGGACAGGCGATGGGTGAGATAGGCGCCGGTGTCGACATTGATCCGGTTGGCGTGCAGTTCGACCTCCATCACCGGCGTGTGCCCATGCACGATGCGCTTGCCGTGGTCGCGCGCGGAGCGGATGAACGGGTCGCGTATCCAGATCAGGTCGTCACGCGACTGCTGATCCAGCGGGACGCCCGGCCGGATGCCGGCATGGCAGAAATAATAGTCGCCGATCTCGGTGCTGGCGGGCAACTGGCGCAGAAAGTCGAGATGCGCGGCGGGAATGGCGGCGAGCGCCGCCTCGCGCAATTGTTCGTCGCGACCCGGGCCGGCGAAGCTGCGCGCGGAGAGTCCATAGGAGAACAGCGTCTCCGCCCCACCCATCCGCAGCCACGTCTCCCAGTCGGCCTCGCCCGCGAGCGCCGCCAGCAGCGTCGCCTCGTGATTGCCCATCAGGCAGGTCCAGGACGCATCGGTTCGTCCGTCGGCATCGCCCTCGGCAACGCCGCTGAGGAGACGCGCGATCACCCCCGCACTGCCGTCGCCCCGGTCGATATAGTCGCCGAGAAAGACCAGCCGGCAGGCGTTCGTGCTGGTCGCCGTGTCGGCGGCGATGGCCGCGAGAAGGGCAAGGAGCAGGTCGTGGCGGCCGTGAATGTCGCCGATGGCGTAGACGCGCACGCCTTCGGGAATGCGTGCCGGTGCGCGCCGTGTTCCGGCCGCGCGGAAGCGGGAGAAGAACATGCGAGAAGCCCTTTCCGATCAGGTGGTAGCACCGGATCGATAAGAAAGTGCTCTGCCATCAACACGCTGGAGCATTTTCTATTCGCGACGAACCTATCCGCTTTCACGGCGAATTCCCTAGCCGAAATGGCTGAGGCCATCCGGCGGCGATCCGGGGCCGGGCGGGTTCAATAGGCGAGGGTGACGCCGGCCATCACCAAATTGCGGATGTAGTTCTCGGCGCCGTTGATGTTGTTAAAGTTCGTTTCAAAATCGGTGTAGGAGTAATTGATCTTGGCGGTGGCGTAGCGGTTTATCGAGTAACGCATCTCCGCCCCGACGACATACTGGTTATCGACGCGCGGGAATTCGTCATAGTCCTGGTTCAGATAGTCGACCCAGCCGGAAATGACGATGTTGCGGCGGAACTCATAGTCGAGCCGCACCCCGGCCGTCGAGCTCACCACCGCCGAGCCGGTGAAGCCGTTATATTCAAAGTTCGAGGTCGTGACCTGCTGGCCGGCGGAGAAGGTGGCGGTCACGAGCGGCGTCACGAACCATTGCAGATTGGCGCCGAAGGTCAGTCCGGAACTGCCGTCGAGATAGCCGTTCTCCGAGGTCCAGTTGTAATAGCCGATGAAGGCCTCACCGCGGGTCAGGCGGGAGGGTTCGATCTGAACGCCGGTGATGATCCTGTATTCACTGGAATTATAGTCCGAATTCTGGACCTCGAACCATTGGTAGGAGCCGCCGACGAACACGCTGGTCAGCGCGCTGAGCTCATAGCCGATACGCCCGCCCAGCTTGTAGTCGCTGCCGTCGCGGTAGGATTGGTCGGTCGGCTCGCCATCCAGCCAGTCGTCGAAATCCCGGTAGCGGAAATCGAAGCCGCCCGTCGTCCAGATACGGTTGAACTGCTTGTCGAAGCTTACGCCCGCCGTCACCTGCTCATAAGGCAGCGGGTCGCCGAGATTGTTCACATTGGTCTCGTCGTCACCCGGCAGCTCGTTGAGATGGGCATAGCGTGCATAGCCGCCAATGTTGAAGTCGCTGGTGACATCAATGCGGCCGCGCGCGCCGGCGGCGTAGTTCTCATAGTCCGCATTGCTGTATTTGGCGTAGCTGGCGCTCTCGAAATACCCGTCGAAAGCAAGGAAGTGGCGCCCCCAGTCCGACTGCAGGTCGAAGGCCGGCCGGACGGTGAACAGCCAATCCTCTTTCTGGTTGTTGTTCGTCGCGGTGATGTTGGTGTCGTAGCCCGTCGAGAGGCCGAGCGTCGGAAACAGCACGAAGGCGCCGACAGGCACGCCGAGCGGCATGTAGTTGACCGGCTGGCGGTCCAGAACCGCCGCGCGCGCCGGATCCACTTCCACGGCCGGACGGTAGCTGGGGGCGATATCGTCCGCGCGCGTGTCCATCGGTGCGGAAAGCACCGTCAGGCCGACCAGCAATCCAGCGAGGGGGAGCGCTCTCATGAGCCGATGCTCCTCACGAGGGGCTCGGGCTCTCAGGCGTGGGCCCGGGGGTGTCGGTCTGCCCGGGATCGGGCGTATCTTCCCCCGAGGAGCCGGCGGCGCTGCGCGGGGTGCCGGCGGCGGCCTCGGTGAAGGCGGTGGTCAAAGCCTGAGCCGTCTGCCGCGACAGGCCACCCGCCGCTCCGGGCTCGGCCGTTGCGTTCTGCATCGCCGCCATGACAGCGCCGGCGGCGGAGGCGCGGCCATCGCCATTAAGCGCCTTGTACGCCTGGCCGAGGCCGGTACCGAGCACGGCAACCGTGCCCGTCTGGCCGGCGGCGCCGGCTTCGACGACGGCCGAGATGATCGCGGCCGCGATCGCGGCCACTTGCGCATCGGTCGCGGCACCTTCGGCCAGCCACTGCAGGGCAAGGGCCTTTTGCGGGCCGCTGAGTGAGGAGCCCATGATGGCCGCGACCTGCGCGGCGGGACTGGCCTCGCCTTCGACTGAAGTGACGACACTCAGAGCCGCCTGCTCACCGGTTGAAAGCGCGGCCTGAACCATCGTCGGCAACAGGATGCCGCCCACCGGCACAGTCGCGCTGGTGGCGGCAATCACTGCAAGCACGCGAACCGCTCTGACAATCATGCCCCGTCCGCCCCGAAACCCGACAAAAAGAATAGCAGAGCGAGGACGGCATTGCCATCCTCGGCAACGCAGCATTCAAGTCATTTCAGGCCTTTGCCGGGAATCAGCCAGGACGAAACGGGTGAATCGGCTGCAATATGCCGCGTTGCGGTATCAGGGTGACGGAGCTTTGAGCTCATCGTTAAGAAGCCGGCTTTGGGCTGCGGGCAGCGAGGCCAGCAGGCGCTGCCAGCTGCGCAGGAACGGCTCCGGAAACCGGCGCATCACGGTCACGTCGTAGACGAAGTGACGCTTGCTGTCGGCGTCGGCAAAAATCCAGCGCCGCGCCAGGAAGTTTACCCGGCGCAGCATCTCGGCATATTCATAAGGCCCGGTCAGGCGGGAGAGCTCCCACGCCGCCAGCGAGGTGGGGCGAAGGGCGAGGTCCGGCCATGTCAGCTGGGCAAGGTCCATCCAGGAGGCGGACCGCAGCGGATCCACCTCCAGCACGGCGACAAGCTCCTCCAGCCCGGTCGAGGAAGGCGGTTCGAGCGCGTGCTGGCCCAGGCTGAACGAGAGCTGGCGCGCCTTGTCGCGAAGCCCCCAGGCATCGTGCCACTGCGCCAGCGCCGCGCGCTGCGCCTGCGCCTCCCGCGCGCCGGAGCGCGAGTCGGTCACGACGCCGGTGACGGCGCCGGTCACGACGCCGGTCTTGGCTTCTATCCTGGCGCTTTCGCGTTCCATCTGCCATTCGAGCGCGCCGAGCCGGGCGAAGGCGACACCCTTGAAGATGGCGCCGGCGGCGAGCGCGATCAGCACCAGCGAAAACACCGCGTGCAGCGCCCGGCTGCCGCCCTGCCGACGGGGCGCGTCAGCCGACATAGTATTTCTTGTAATAGGCGGAGGAGTGGTAGGAATAGCGGCCATATTTCGGCGCGCCGCGCAGATCGATCATGTTGAGAACGATGCCGCAGATCTTGCGGTCGCCGGGAATGCGCTCGATCGAATGCCGCACGAATTCACGCGCCGTGGTGTTCCAGCGCACGACGAACAGCACCTTGTCCGCCACCGGAGCGAGGATGGCCGCGTCCACCACCGGGCCGATAGGGGGCGCATCCATCACCACCAGGTCGAAATTCTGCCGCAGCTGCTCGATCAGGTGCTGCATCCGCGCCGAGCCGAGCAGGTCCGGCGGGTTCTGCGTTTTGGCGCCGGCGCCCAGCACATAGATGCCGGAGGCGCCGTGGCGGTGCAGCAGCCCATCGGAGGACACCGCCTGCGCCAGCCATTCGACGAGGCCCGGCTTCTCGTCGAGCCCGAATTGCTGGGTGATCGACGGGCGGCGCAGGTCGCAGTCGATCAGGACCACGCGCTTGCCGGAACTGGCGGCGGAGGCGGCGATCGCCAGTGCGATCGAGGTCTTGCCTTCGGAAGGCGAGGCGGAGGTGACTTCGACCACCCGGGGCGGGTTGTCGACATCGGACATCTGCACCCCGGCCCGCAGGCTGCGGATGGATTCGCTGAAGCGGGAGAGCGGCTTGGTCGTGAGGAAATCGAGTATCGGAATGGCGCCCTTGGTCTTCTCGCCCTCGGTGAAGTCAGCCCATTCCACCGAGGCGAGCACGGGCAGGCCGGTCGCCTCTTCCAGCTGGCGCGGGCTGCTGAAGCCGGCATTGAGCATATCCAGCAAGGCCGCCAGGCCGATGCCGAGCACCAGCCCCAGCGCGGTGCCGGCGGCCAGGAACAGCGACTTTTTGGGGAAGGAGGGTGACCCCGAGGGGAAGGCCGGGGTGATGATCCGGGCGTCGCGAATGTCCAGTTCCGACTGCTCGGACGTCACTTTGGACTGGCTCAGGAAGGTCTCATAGAGCGTGCGGTTGGCCGCGGCGTCCCGCTCCAGCTCGCGTAGCTTCACGGTGAGGGCATTGTCGCTGGTGTTCTGCCCGGAGGCTGCGGCGACATTGGCCGCCATCGCCGCCGCCCGGGTGCGGGCGACATCATAGTCGTTTTCGAGATTGGCGACGATGCGGTTGATCTCGGCTGAAATCTGGCGCTCGACCTCCCGCCGCTCGGCCCGCACATTCACCACCATCGGATGGCGCTCGCCATAGCGGGTGACGAGGTCCGCCTCGCGCCCGGTGACCTCGGCGTGGCGGCTGCGCAGATTTGTCACCACGCCCGAGCGGATCACATCGGGAAGCGTCGCGAGGTTGCCGCCGCCGTCGAGAAGCTTCTTGGCCTGTTCGTACTTCGCCTGCTTCTCGGCCGCTTCGGTCTCCACCTGCACGAGTTCGGCGCTGACTTCGGAGAGCTGCTGCTCATTGAGCGAACGGGTGCCGACCGAGACGAGATTGTGCTCGGTGCGGAACTGCGACACGGCCTCTTCGGAACGGCGCAGGGCGTCGCGCAGTCGCTGCAGCCGGTCGTTCAGCCAGTCCGAGGCACGGCGGGCGGCATCGAAGCGGGTTTCGAGCTGGTCGACGATGAAGGCATCGGCGACGGCATTGGCCAGCCGCGCGGCGCGGTCGCGATCGGTGGAGGTGACGGAGATCTGAAGAATATAGGAGCGCCCGACGCGCTCGACGAGGAGCGCCCCGCGCAGCCGGTAGATCGAGGCCCGTATGTCGTCGGGAATGCCGGAGGCGCCCGGACCCGGCGGAAGCGCCGCCTCGACCGTGGCTTGTGTCGCTCCGAACAGGCTTCGGAGCGCCGCGCTCCAGGAGCGGCTGGAAGCCTGATTCCCGAATTCCGGATCGTTGACCAGGCCTTCCTTCTCCACCACCCGCCGCAGCAAATTGAGCGATTCAATGATGGAGATCTGGTTTTCGATATTCGCGGCGGCCGCCACCGAGTTGGCATCCATGCCGCTGAGCTCGGTGCCCAGCGCCGAGCGCGAGGCCTGGTCGAGCAGGATTTCGGCGGTGCTGGTGTAGCGCGGCGTCATCAGGAAGGCGCTGCCCAGCGCCAGCGCCATCGTCATCACGGCGATGAAGCCGATCAGCAGGCGGCGACGGACCAGAAAGTCGATGATCTGATGGAGATCGATGCGATCGTCGTCGTCGCTCGCCGGCGCTCGGGTAATCTGTCCGTGCATCAAGCCCAATCCAGAGATGGCCGCGAACGCCGGAAATGGCGCTTGGCCTCAGTCATCAGGCGCGGCTATCGGAAACGCCACGATTATAGTGATCAAAGGAAGGATTCCTAGAGAACCTTACCCGATCCTCTCGCGCTGCAACAGCCCGAGGCCAATGCCGGGCGAGCGCGGGCGTGCCAAGAGTCGCCGTGGCCATGGGGGGCGTCCGTCCCATCGGGGGAACCATTCCGGCGGCGAGGGGCGGGGTTGTCCGCCACGATTTCGCGGTGATCCCGCACGTGGCTCCCGGCCCGGCTGGTATGGCGCGGGCGGGTTGGCAAAAAGGGCCTAAGGTCTTCAATTTATTACATTTATAATCTGCGTCTTTGTTCCTTTTTGTCGCGTCTTGTTGTGGAACTCAGGCTTTCCCCTGCCTATTGTCGCCCGCGTCGAACAGAAGTGAGAACAGCGATGCTGCGGCGCGTAATGATCCAAAAGGCCCTGACGGCGGTCCTGCTGATGCTGGCCGTGGCTTCTGCGGGCGGCGGGCTTCCGGCGTGGGGCGCTTCCGCCGCGTCGCCCCAGCGCATCCTGGCGATTGGTGGCGCCGTGACCGAGACGCTGTATGCGCTGGGGCTGGAGGACCGGGTGGTCGCAGTCGACACGTCGAGCACCTATCCGCCCCGCGCTTTGGCCGACAAGCCCAATGTCGGCTATCTCCGCGCCCTGTCGCCGGAAGGCGTGCTGTCGGTCGGCCCGGATCTCATCATCGCCCTCGACGGCGCCGGCCCGCCGGACGCGGTGAAGGTGCTGAAGGGCGCCGCTATTCCCTTTGAGACGCTTCCCGAGGCGCGCGACGAGGCCGGCATTCTCGCCAACATACGGCGCATTGCGGCGCTGGCCGGCGTGCCGGAGCGCGGCGAAGAGCTGGCGCGCGCGGTGGCGGCGGATTTCGCGGCGCTGGCGCAGATCCGCGCCCGCATCCCCGCGCCGCGCAGCGCGGTGTTCGTGCTGTCGGCCTCCGGCGCGGCGCCGGTTGTCGGCGGGGCCGGCACCGGGGCGCAGGCGATGTTTGAACTCGCCGGCGTCACCAATGCGATGGCGGCGCTCAACGGCTACAAGCCGGCGGTGGGCGAGGCGGTGCTGGGCGCCGATCCCTACGCCATCGTGCTGATGAAGGACCAGAACCACGCGCTGACCGACGACGCGGTGAAGGCGATGCCGGCCTTTGCCGGTACCTCCGCGATGACGGCCGGTCGGTTTTACCGCATGGATGGTGGCTATCTCCTGAGCTTCGGGCCGCGCACGCCGCAGGCGGCGCGTGATCTCGCCGCGTTGATCTATCCCGAGCTGGCCTTGCCGGCGCTTCCGGCCCACGCTTCCGCCGCGCCCGGCACGCCGTGAGCATGGCCGTCCCGACCGCCACGGAGCTGCGGGCGCACCGGCCGCGGCGGACGCTGCTCGCGCTGGGCCTCTGCACCGTGCTGGTCGTTGCCGCCTTCCTCGCCTCGCTGGCGATCGGGCCGGTGACGATCGCCCCGGGACGGATCGTGGAGATCCTGGCCGCGGCCCTGCGCGGCGAGCGGGCGAGCGGGGCGGCGCTGCGCGAGGCGGTGATCGTGCTCGATGTACGCCTGCCGCGCACCCTGCTCGGCCTGCTGGTCGGCGGCGGCATCGCGCTGGCCGGCGCGGTGACGCAGGGGATTTTCCGCAACCCGCTGGCCGATCCCGGGCTGATCGGTATTTCCAACGGCGCGGCGCTGGCGGCGGCGGTGTGGATCGTCGCCGGTGGGTCGCTCGCTTTCTATCTGCCGCCGGCTCTTGCCGATGCCGGCCTGCCGCTCATGGCCTTCTGCGGCGCGCTCATCGCCACGGTGGCGCTCTATGCCATCTCCACCCATGAGGGGCGGACCTCTGTCGTCACCATGCTGTTTGCCGGCATCGCGATCGCCGCTCTGGCCGCCGCCGGCACCGGCCTCACGGTCTTCGTGGCGTCGGACCAGCAATTGCGCGACTTCACCTTCTGGTCCTTCGGCTCGCTCGGCGGCGCCACCTGGCAGAAGGTGGCGGCGGCGCTGCCCTTCATGGGGCTGCTGGCGGTGATCTGCACCCGGCTGGCCCGCGCTCTTGACGCGCTGGCGCTCGGCGAGGCGGAGGCGTTCCATGTCGGCATCGATGTGCAGCGCGCCAAGTGGCTCGCCATTCTCGGCATCGCCGCCGGCGCGGGGGCCTCGGTGGCGGTGGCGGGCGTGATCGGCTTTGTCGGCCTTGTCGTGCCCCATCTCATCCGCCTGATGTTCGGCCCCGGCCATCGCCTGCTGCTGCCCTGCGCCGGCCTGCTCGGCGGGGCGCTGCTGCTCGGGGCGGATGTGGTGGCGCGCACCCTTGTCAGCCCGGCGGAACTGCCGCTCGGCGTCGTCACCGCCGGCTTCGGCGCGCCGTTCTTCCTCTGGCTGCTGCTGCGCAAGCGCGCGGCGCTGATGGGGTGAGCCGATGTACCGCGCGCGTGACATAGGCGTTGCCCTCAGTGGCCGCACGCTGCTGGACGGCGCCTCGGTCGACATCCGCCCCGGCCATGTCACCGTGCTGATCGGCCCGAACGGCGCCGGCAAATCGACGCTGTTCAAGGTGCTGGCGGGCGAGCGGCGGCCGCAGCGCGGGCAGGTGACGCTCGACGGCGTCGATCTTGCCGGGCTGAAGCCGGCGCGGCTGGCACGGCTGCGGGCGGTGCTGCCGCAGAGCGTGCATGTCGCCTTTCCCTTCACCGTCGAGGAAGTCGTCGGCATTGGCGCCACCCCCGGCCGCGACAGCGCGGCGCGTATCCGAAGGGCGCTGGCGCGGGTCGAACTCGCCGGGATGGCGGGCCACAGCTATGACCCTCTCTCCGGCGGCGAGAGGCAGCGCGTGCAGCTTGCCCGCGCCCTGGTGCAGCTGCAGGGTGGCGAGGGGCCGGGCTATCTGCTGCTCGACGAGCCGACCGCCAGCCTCGACCTTGCCCAGCAATTGCTGGTGCTGCGGCTGATACGGGACCTGGCGGGTGAAGGGGTGGGCGTGCTCGCCGTGCTGCACGATCTCAACCTCGCCGCCATGGTGGCGGACGAGATTGTCGCGCTGAAACAGGGCTGCGTCGCCGCGCGGGGCACGCCGGCGCAGGTGCTCACCGATGCCCGTATCGCCGAGCTCTATGGCGTGAAGGTGCGCGTCGGCTGGGCACCGCCCACGCCCTTCCTCTTGCCGCAGGCCGCCTCGCGGGCCTGAAGGCGGCGGGTGCGGTGGCGTCCGCGCTAGGAGGCGAGCTCGCGGCCGACCAGCGCCTCGACATGGCTGAAAGCGGCGTTGGCGGCCGCCTCCAGCCGCGCCTCTTCCTCGGATGTCAGCTCGGCCTCGTTAAGCGCGGCGGTGAAGCGGCGCCAGTGCAGCGCCCGTCCCTCGGGATGGCCGGCGAGGTGGCGCGCGCCATGCTCGGCGGTGAAGCCGAGCTTGGCCGCTTCCTTGGCAAGAATGGCGGCGCCCATGTTGGAGCCCTCGACGACATAGAGCCAGCCGAACGCCTCGGGCCGCTCCAGTGTCGGGCCGAGCGGGGCTTCCGGCGGTGTCAGGCCGAGATCGGCGAAGTCCTGCTCCAGCGCCGCCAGACGCGAGCGCTCGGCGAGATCCGGCAGCAATTCCTGCAGCTCTGCATCGGCGTAGAGCGTCTCGACGCGACGGTGCAGATGGTACTGGAAGCGCAGGAAACGCTGGTAATTCGCGCTGTCGGCGAAGGGGGCGGCCTGCATGACGCCCGAATCCACCCGCTCATGCGCGGCTGTGGATGCAGCCTTGAGGCGCTTGGCGCGGTTGGGTGCCTCCACATCCGTGGCTATCGACATATCGTGCTCCTCTCATCCCGCCAGGCCGGCGGGCACGCTCTTTGAAAACGTTTCACTTCACATAAAGCGGGTCTGCGACCGAGGCGATCTCGCCGCCGCCGAAACGCATGGTCAGGGCGGCCTTCACGGTGAGGCCGGCGCTCGGCAGGAAGTTCTCATACTGGGTGTATTGCTCGTCCAGCAGGTTTTCCACCGAGAGCCGCCACAGCGTGTTCGCGTTCGGCTGGTAGCCGGCATAGACGCTGACCAGGTTGAAGCTGTCCGTCGGCTCGAACACCGAATCGGTCGGCAGGTCGGAGGCGGTGACGGCGGCGACGGCGGTCCAGCGCACGGCGACCGTCAGCTTTTCCTCCAGGAAGCGGAAGCCGAGCGTCGCCGTGACCTGGTCCGGCTGGATGCTCGACAGCGGCTGCCCGGCATAGAGGCCGGCCGTGACTTCGCCTTCCGAGATCTGGCCGGCGAGGCCGAGGAACCATTTGCGCGCGTCATAGGTGCCCTCGAACTCGAAGCCCTTCAGCCGCGCTTCCTGCACGTTCTGGTACTGCGCATAGCCGGGCACGCCCCAATTATAGGGGAAGCAGGTGGTCGGCCGGCCGGGAATGGGGCAGATCGTGCCGGTGGAGTCACCGAACTCGACCAGTTCGATATAGTTCTCGACGTCATTCTGATAGTAATTGAGCTTGGCGCGCAGCTTGTCGCCCGTAACGAACAGATCGTCCTTCTTGATGTTGATGCCGACTTCCTTGTTCTTGCCGATTTCGGCCTCAAGGCCGGGATTGGGCAGGAAGTAGAACATCGTGCCGCCGGTGTTGAACGGCAGCGGGTGCGGGCCGGAGACCAGCGCCTCGGTCACGGTGGGGGCGCGGTAGCCCTCGGCATAGGTGCCGTAGAGGGTCAGCCACGACCAGGGGGTGACGCCAAGGGTGAATTTCGGCGAGAGCCGTTCGCCGCTGGTGCCGCCATCGTCGGAATTGAGCGAATAGGCATCGTAGCGAAGCGCCGCGATGGCCTCCAGCCAGGTGGAATAGTTGGCCTTCCACTGCACGAAGGCGCCGCCGACCCCGCGATCGCCCGAGGGATTATAGCCCTCGCCGAAGCCGTAATCGTCGGTGTTGTCGATCTTGTCCTCGAAATAGTCGCCGCCGAAGGTGATGGCGTTGTTCCAGCCGGCGGCATCAAAGCGGCTGGTATTGTTGGCGTCGAAGCCCACCGTGTCGATGACGAAGCTGCGCGGATCGCCCACCGCGCCGGTGATCGGGTTGGACGAACCGGAAACCTTCACCTGGTCCTGGTCGACCTGGTTCCAGTAGACCGAGCTGCGCCAGTCGAACAGATTGTCCTCGGGGTTCTGGTAGTTCCAGTTCGCCGTCACCGTGCGGTTGGTCGCCTGGGTGCTGTAGGAGGTGGAGGCGTTGGCGTCGGCGCTGGTGGTGAACTGGGTGTCGTAGTTCAGCGCGGTCAGCTTGATCTCGTGGAACTCGACCGGCCGGAAGGTCGCCTTGGCGATGCCGGTCCAGGTCTCGAAGCCGCTGTCGGGCACCACGTCGCCATTGCCGTCATGGTAATTGTCGGCCTCGCGATAGGTGCCGCCGATGAACAGGTCGACATTCTGGCCGACCTTCGCCGCGCCGAGCACCGAGCCATAGCCCATGAACCCGTTGCCGGCAGCTTCGCCGGTGGCCTCGACGCCCCAGCTCTGGCCGGGGGCGATGATGTCGTCGGCGTCCTTGGTCCGCATAGTGACGACGCCGCCAATGGCGCCCGAACCGTAGATGTTCGACACCGGGCCGCGCACCACGTCGACATCGGCGATGAGGCCGGGCTCAATGAAGAAGCCGCCGGCACCGGCATGGCCGAGCTGGTTGAAGTTCTGCCGGGCGCCGTCGACGATCACCGCCACGCGGCCGAAATCCTGCAGGCCGCGAATATTGATCTGCGTCTGGCTGGTATTGGCGTTCTGGATCGCGGTGGTGCCGGGCATGCCCTGGAACAGGTCCGCGGTGCGCTCGGGCATCAGCGTTTCCAGCTGCGCCGAGCGGCGAACGGTGACGCCCGCCAGCGTGTCGATCCAGCTTTCGGCGGTGCGGGTGGCGACGACGGTGATCGGGTCGAGCTCGACGAACTCGTCCGTCTCGACCACGGCGGCGCTGGAGGCCGGGGACTGCGCGGCCGCCTCCTGCGCCATTGCCGGCGCGGCGGCCAGCAAAGCGAGCCAGGAGACGCCCAGCCCTGCCGTCCGCGCGACTGTCGAGAGACGGGACGAGCCCCGGTCGGTCTTGCGCATCTGTGTCCATCCCCGAATCGCGCGTCCGCCGGACGACACGATTTTCCCCGGCGGGCACCGGGCGCCCGCATCCCTGTCCGGCCGGTGCCGAACGCTGAGTTGATTTCGAGCGAGGAGGGTTAATTTAAGTAAATACTTGAGTCAAATCACGTATCCATTCGATTTATATAACTTAAAAACTAGGGAATCTCTTATATCGATTCCAAACAGAAGCAGTTTGGCATGTCTAAAATAAAGCCAATACAGTCAAAATTTAATAATTACAAACAATGGCAGTCGCGCCCGCCCGGCGCGCGCCATGGATGGGCGAAATGCGAGGAAATGTAAGGTTTTGGAGGTCTTGACGGTCAAGGGGCGCGCCGCCGCCGCGGGTTTGCGGCCCGGGGCTCCGAAGGCGGCGCCCTCCGGCCCCCGGGAGAGCGCCGGCGCGGGCGGGTTCGCCCCCGCGCCGATGGCCCGTCGCCGATAGTGAGGTGGCACGGGCGCGCCGCTTCGACGAATCACGGATCGGCCGCGCGCCCGGGCGGGGTTCCGCCGTCTTGGTTCAGTTGTCCTGGCCGAGACCGGCTCACCTCACCGCAGCGACAGCCAGATCGTCTTGGTCTGCAGATATTGGTCCATCGCCTCGGTGCCATTGTCGCGTGCGGTTGAGCCCGAGCGCTTGTAGCCGCCGAAGGGCGTGGTCACATTGCCCTCGCTGAAGCCGTTGATCGCCACCGTGCCGCAGGGCAGCCGCTTGGCGAGGTGGAAGGCCTTGTCGATGTCGCGGGTGAAAATGGTGGCGTGCAGGCCGTAATCGGTGTCGCGCGCGATCGCCAGCGCCTCGTCGATGCCGTCGACCGGAATGACACCAAGAACCGGCCCGAAGATCTCCTCGCGGGCGACGCGCATGGAAGGGGCGACATTGTCGAACACGGTGGGGTCGACGAAGGCGCCCGGCAGCCCCGCGCTGGCGCCGCCGCCGGCGAGCAGCTGCGCGCCCTCGCCCTTGCCGATCGCGATATAGGAGAGCACCCGCGCCTTGTGCTCGGCGCTGACCATCGAGCCGAGATCGGTCGCCGGGTCGAGCGGATCGCCCACAACAAGCGCGCGGGTCTTTTCCAGCACGCGGTCGAGAAAGGCGTCCTTCACCTTGCGGTCGACGATCTGGCGCATATTGGCCGAGCAGTTCTGCCCGCCATTCCAGAACGCGGCGTTGATGGCGGAAGAGACAAGCGTGTCGTCGATATCGGCATCGTCCAGCACGATCATCGGGCTCTTGCCGCCCATCTCCAGCCCCACCGGCTTGAGATTGCTCTCGCTGGCGTATTTCAGGAAATAGGCGCCGACCTCAGTCGAGCCGGTGAACGACACCGCGTCGATATCCATGTGCCGGCCGATCGCCTGCCCGGCCGTCTCGCCGAAACCCGGCACCACGTTCAGCACGCCGGGCGGCACGCCGGCCTCGATGGCGAGTTCGGCGAGGCGCAGCGCCGAGAGCGGGGTCTGCTCCGCCGGCTTCAGCACCACCGAGCAGCCGGCGGCGAGCGCCGGCGCCACTTTCCACGCCGCCATCAGCAGCGGAAAATTCCACGGCAGCACGAGGCCTACGACGCCGATCGGCTCCTTCACGATCATCGCCACCACCTTGTCGGCGGTCGGCGCCACCTTGCCGAACGACTTGTCCGCGAGTTCGCCATACCACTGGAAGAAGGTCGGCACCTCGTGGCCGATCTCGTTCAGGCAGTCCTTGATGGTCTTGCCGCTGTCGAGGCTTTCCAGCACCGCCAGTTCCTCGGCATGGGCGCGCACCAGCTCCGCGAGCTTGAGCAGCACCGCCTTGCGCTCCTCTGGCGCGGCGCGGGACCACACGCCCGCCTCGAAGGAGCGGCGCGCCGCCTTCACCGCGCGGTCGACATCGGCGCTGTCGCAGGCCGCGACCGTTCCCAGCACAGCGCCGGTCGCCGGGTTGATGTTCTCGAACACCTGCTGCGAGGCGGCACCCGTCCAGTCGCCATCGATGAAGGCCCGCGCGGGCAAAATGAGACGCCCGGCGATGGCGCGGTAGGCATCGGTGGATGTGTAGGCGCTCATCGGCGGGTCTCCTGTAGGGTCAATCGGCGAGCGGGGTGGGGGCGGGCAGGCCAAAGCGGCGGGCGAGCCGGGCGAGATCGTCGGCGATGCCGTCATGCAGAACGACGCCCTCGGCCAGGGCGCGGCGCTTGCGGCCGAGCCCCGCCTCGCCCGGCAGCCGCACCCGCGGCGCCCCTTCCGGCACGCGGGAGGCGCGGCAGGCATCGGCCAGCCAGCCGGTCTGGCGGGTGAAGCCGTCCAGCCCGCCAAAGGCCGCCGGCGACAGCGCCAGCACCAGCACGCTGGCGCCCCAGTCGCGCGGCGCGTCGGCGCGGCCATAGCCGCCAAGCCCCTGCGTCATCGCCTCCACCATCAGCGACAGGCCATAGCCCTTATGGCCATGGTCGAGCCCGCCGATCGGCAGGATCGAGCCGCCCGCCTTGAAGGCCGCCGGGTCGTTGGTGGCGTTGCCGTCGCTGTCCTTGATCCACGCCCCATTGAGGCGCCCCCCGGCGGCCCGCACCCGCCCGCACATGGCGGCGGTGGTGATCGAGGTCGAGACGTCGATGAGGATCGGATCGGGCTCGGCGGGAATGCCGGCGGCGATGGGGTTCGGCGTCATCACCGGGGTCAGCCCGCCGAACGGCGCGACATGGGCGTCGCTGGGGTCGGAGGAATAGACCAGGGTGAGCAGTCCCGCCCGCGCCGGCGCCTCCAGAAAGGCCGCGAGGCAGGCGATGTGGTGGCTGCGCCGCAGCGCGATGGCGCCGATGCCGAAGGTGGCGGCCCGTCGCGTGGCGTCCTCCACCGCCAGCTGCGTGGTCCAGATGCCCGGCAGGCGCCGCGCGTCCCAAGTCGCGACCGCGAGCTGGTCGGCGATCGTCTCCGGCCGGCCCTCGCGCTCCATCGTGCCATTGTCGAGTTCCTCGACATAATCGGCGAGCAGCGCCAGCCCGTGCGTGGTGTGGCCGAGCAGGTCCGCCTCGGTGAGGCCGAGCGCCACCGCGGCGGCGGGCTCAGCCGGCAGGCCGGCCTGCGCCAGCACGGCCTCGGCGAGGGAGACAAGCTCGGAAGAGGCGAAACGCGGCGCCATGGAAGATCCTTCGGGAAACAGCGCGCTCAGTGCCGGCGCAGCGTGATGTGCCAGGGAATGAGCAGCTTCTCGGCCAGCGAGACGGCGCCGAACAAAGCGAGGCCGAGCAAGGTGAGGAAGAAGATGCCGGCAAAGGCGAGGTCGGGGCGCATATTGCCGGTGGCGATCTGGATGTAGAAACCGAGCCCCTGGTCCGAACCCATGAACTCGGCGATGGTCGCGCCCACCGTGGCGTTCAGCGCCGCGTATTTGAAGCCGACGAAGCATTGCGGCAGCGCCGCCGGCAGCCGCACCTTCCAGAAGGTGCGCAGCGGCCCCGCCCCGGTGGAGCGGCAGAAGCGGGTGAGCTCGTCCGACAGCGAGCCGAAGGCATGGATCGCGTTCAGCGCGACGGGGAAGAAGCACACCAGCACGACGATGATGACCTTCGGCAGCAGCCCGAAGCCGAGCCAGGCGATGAACAGCGGCGCGAAGGCGATCTTCGGCACCATCTCCAGGCTGACCAGAAAGGGATAGACCGTGCGCTGCAGCGGCTTCCAAAAGGCGATGGCGAGGCCCACGGGAACGCCGATGCATATGGCGAGCAGATAGCCGATCAGGCTCTCGGCGCCCGTTATCAGCGTGTAGTCAAGCAGCCGGGGAATATCCGCCCAGCCATTGCTGACGATCTGCGAGGGTGTCGGCAGGATATAGCCGGGGATCTTGAAGATCGCGACGGAATATTCCCACACCAGGAAGAAGCCGATGAAGAAGGCGGCGAAGGGCCAGGAAGCGCGCAGCGCCATCGCCAGCCAGGCGGCGGCGCGGGCGGCCATGCCCGGCTCCGGCGGCATGCTAGAGGACACCATAGTCATGGAAGATCCCCTGGATTTCGCGGACATACTGGGTGAACCGGGCGCTGGCCTTCACTTCGAGGTCGCGCGGCCAGGGCAGGTCGATGTCGATGCGGCGCTCGATCCGGCCTGGACGTGGCGTCACCACGCAGACGGTGGAGGAGAGCTGCACCGCTTCCTCGATGGAGTGGGTGACGAACACCACGGTCGGCCGCTTCTGCATCCACAGCGCCTGAAGGTCGGTGCGGATGCTCTCGCGGGTCATGGCGTCGAGCTTGCCGAGCGGCTCGTCGAACAGCAGCGTGTCCGGCTCGTGCACCAGCGCCTGGCAGAAGGCCGCCCGCTGCTGCATGCCGCCGGAAAGCTCATAGGGGTGCCGGTGCTGGAAGCCGTCCAGCTTCACCGAGCGCAGCAGGTCGCGAATGCGGTCGGCATAGTCGCGCGGGTCGAGCCCACGCAGTTCGAGCTGCAGGGCGACATTACCCTCCACCGTGCGCCAGGGCACCAGCGTGTTGTCCTGGAACATGATGCCGATATCGGTGCGCGGGCCATCGACTTTCGCGTCGTCGAAGAACACGTCGCCGCGCGTGGCGTCGAGCAGGCCGGCGATCATCAGCATGAGGGTGGACTTGCCGCAGCCCGACGGGCCGAGCAGTGAAACGAAGCTACCGGATTCGATGGTCAGGTCGATCGGCCCGAAGGCGTGTACCGCCCCCGGACCGGCCCCGAACGTCTTCGTCAGCGACCGGATGTCGATCGTCGCGCCCATAACGCACCAGCACTCCCTTGGAAACGAAGCGGGCGGAAACACGCCGCCCGCGCGCGAGCCGGATGATCCTACTTCGGCAGGAAATCGTTGGTGTAGAAGAAGGTCGGCGGCTCCTTGGTGTCGAGCCCGTTATACTTCTTCATCAGCTCGATCATGTCCGCCCAGTCGGCCGGCACGTTCAGGCCCAGCACTTTGCCGCTATTGGCTTCGGAATAGAGCACGTCGAGCGTCACCTTCTGCACCTCGGCCGCCTGCTTCTTTCCGGCCTCCTCGTTCATCGTGCCGCCGACAATGTCGCCCATCGCGTTGACCGCCGCCTGCGGGTCGGCCTCGGCCGCCTTGTAGGATTTGATGGTGGCGGCGAGGAAGCGCTTCACCAGGTCCGGGTTCTTGGCCACCGTGTCGCGCGAGGCGACGATGCAATAGCCGACCTGGTTCACGCCGAAGGCGGAATAGGGGAAGGTGACGGGCTGGGCGCCGCCGGCGGCCTTGATTTCGGCCGGCTTGTCGTCGAGCCCGCCGAGCAGGCCGACCGTGCCACCCGCGCCCTGCAGATAGCTCGACACCAGCGCGCCATCGGGCACGTTGATGATGCCGACATCGCCCTCGGCGAGCCCGGCATTCTTCAGCACCAGCGGGAAGAAGGTGTTCACCCCGGCATTGGAGGTGGTGAGCAGCTTCTTGCCCTTGAGATCGGCGATCTTGGTGACGCCGGCATCCGGCCGCACGATGATGGCCTCCGTCCCCATCGCGTCGATGACGGCGACCGACACCAGCGGCGCGCCCTTGGCGGCAAGGTTCACCAGCCCGGCGCAGGAGCCATAGGAAAAGGTGCTGTCGCCATTGGCGACCAGCCGGTGCGCCGAACCGGAGCCATTGCCCGAGCGGACATCCAGATTGATGCCGGCTTCCTTGAAGTAGCCACGGTCCTTGCCGAGGGCGAAGGCGGCGTGCGAGCCGTACCACATCCAGTTGAGTCGCAGCCGCACATCGTCGAGCGCCTTGGCCTCGCCGGCACCGAACAGGCTGACGGCAAGCAGCGCCGCGCCGGCAAGTCGTTTTCCGAGTGTCGCAGACATCATCATTTCGATCCTCGCTCTGGTTTTTGCTTATGCGTTACCGGGAAAAGCTCAGGCCGGCAGGCAGCCGGGCCCGAGAGGTTCGTACGTCTTGTAGGACAGCACGAACTCCTGATGCCCGAGCGCCTCGGACTTGGTCGGCGCGCCGGAAGCGGCGGCGATGATGGCCGCCAGCAGGCGCCGCCCCACCTCCTCCACCGTCTCGACACCGTCGGCGATGGTGCCGGCATTGATGTCCATGTCGCCCTCCATGCGGGCATAGGTCCGCGAGTTCGACACGCCCTTGATGACAGGCGCCACCGCCTGCCCGACCACCGAGCCGGCACCTGTCGTGAACAGGATCAGATGGCAGCCGCTCGCCACCATTTCGGTGATGGTCTGGGTGTCGTTGATGTTGGGAATGCCGTAGCGCACCGGCCCGTCATTCACCGTGTCCATCAAATAGAGCCCGGTGGCGGGCGGGCGCACGCCCGGCTTCAGCACGCCGCTGATCGGGCGCGAGCCGCTCTTGGCATAGGCGCCGAGCGACTTCTCCTCCAGCGTCGACAGGCCATATTTGATGTTGCCGCCGCCAAAGCTGCCATGGCCGAGCGCGGTGTAATAGGCGTCGGCCTTGCGCACCGCCTCGCGCAGCGCCTCGGCGAGTGCAGGCGTGGTGGCGCGGCTCGCCATATGCGCTTCGCAGCCGATAAGTTCGCAGGTTTCCTCGAACATGACAGTCGCGCCGGCATCGACCAGAAGGTCGCTGGCATGGCCGACCGCCGGGTTGATGGTGACGCCGGACAGCCCGTCCGAGCCACCGCATTTGGTGCCGATGACGAGGTCGGCCAGCGTGATCGGCACGCTTGGCACACGCGCGAGCACGGCCAGCTGCGCCTCGACAAAGGCCCGGCCCTTCGCCACCGTGCCGGCGGTGCCGCCACAGGACTGGATGGTGAGAAGCTCCACCGGCCGGCCGCTGGCGGCGATCGCCACCTTGAGCCGGGTGCGCTGGAATTCCTCGCAGCCGAGCGAGACCAGCAGCACCGCGCCGACATTGGGATGGGTGGCGATACTGGTCATCACCCGCTCGGCATAGTCGCTGGGATAGCAGCCGGGAAAGCCGATGAGCTGCGCGCCCTCGCCCTGATAGGGCGCCGCGATCATCCGGGCGACGTGGTGCGCGCATTCCACGAGATAGGCGACCAGCACCTGGTTGCGAATGCCCTTGCGGCCGTCCGCCCGCAGGAAGCCGCGCATCCCTCCGGCGGCGGGGGGCGAGGGGGCGAGGCTATTCATAATGGTCCTCGTCATTGTTCAGGTAGCGGCTGGTGACATTGTGGACATGCACGAGCCGCCCCTTGCCGATCGCCGCGCTCGCCAGCGCGACCTTCATGCCGAAGCGCACGATGTCCTGCCCCTCGGCGATGGCGTCGAGCGCCAGCTTGTGCCCCTGCGGGATGGCTTCCTCGGCGCGCAGCGTCACGCCCGGCAGCGTCGCGGCGATCTCCCCGGCGGCGATATCGCGCAGCGCGATGCCGACATTGTCGCCGGCCGCCAGGATGATGAGGTTCGCCGATGCGGCCATGGCGCCCTCAGCCCGCGACAAGGTTGGGGGTGCCGATGGCGCGCATCATTTCCAGCGTCGCCGCGCGGTATTCCCGGCGCACGTCGCGGGTCGGCGGCCGGCAGCGGCTGGAGGGCAGGCCGACCAGTTCCATGCAGAGCTTGTCGAGATAGCCGTCGCCGCTGGTGAAATCGCGCTCGATCTCGACCCAGAGCTTGTAGAAGGGCATCGCCTCCTCCACCAGCATGCGCGCGACTTCCGGGTAATTGCCAGCGCCGATCTCGCGCACCAGCTTCAGCCCCCAGGCGGGCCAGAAATTGCACAGATGCACCTCGAACGCCCTGGCGCCGAGCGCGGGCATGGCGCTGAAGGCGAAGAACAGATTGTTGTCGATGATGGTGAAGCGCTTGGAGAAATGCGCCGCCACGCTCTCGAATTCCATCGCGTCGGTGCGCGGGGTCGCCCATTTAAGGCCGACCACATTCGGGATCTCCGCCAGGCGCTCGACCATGCGGAACGAGATGTTCGTGGTGTTCCAGAAGGTGTTGTAGATGATGATGCCGATATCGGGCGCCGCGGCGGCGGCGGCGCGGACGAACTCCTCGAAATCCGCCTCGGTATGGCTGAAGTAGAACGGGCACGACACCTGGATGAAGTCCGCCCCGATACGCTGGGCGGCCTTGGCGAGGCGGACGAGTTCGAGCGTGCTGGTGGTCTGGGCGCCCATCGCCACCGGCACCCGGCCGCCGACCTCGTCGACGACGATCTCCGCCACCCGCACCCGCTCGTCGAAGCTCATGGTGGAGAAGTCGCCCGCCGCGCCGCCGGCGAGAAACACCGCCGTCTCCGCCGTCAGCCCGCCCTCGATGAGAAAGCGCACATAGGTGCGCAGCGCCGCCTCGTCGACGGGAAAACCTTCCTCGTCGCGAAACGGCGTCGGCACGGTGACATAGCAACCTTCGAGCTTCTTCTTGAGAATGTCCGTCTGCACGTCGCAACTCCGCCGCTCACCGCAGCCGCGCGTCATCGCGTGCCTGCGGCCGCCGGGCCGCAGGCATTCACGGACGAAAAGTCGCGTGGCTGCTCAAAATGTCAGGTCAACACATCCGGGCGCCGACGGTCCCGCCAGCGGTTCCTCGAAGCCTTCCGTGCCCCAATAGTGCCGAGAAAATGCGCCGTGAATTGACAGGAAAGGACGTATTGTTGATCATTCTGGTCAACTGGCCTTCATCGGTGCGCCATCCATGCCGCCACAGCCCTCCACCACTGAAACACCGGGCCCGGGCGGGAGAGCGGGCGGGGGCGGGGTCCCCGCGTTCAACTTCATCCTGCAGCCGGAATTCCCGCTGAACGCGCTGGTGCTGGCCAGCGAGGCGCTGCGCATCGCCAACCAGAACAGCGGCCGCGAGATCTTCCGCTGGCGCTTCGTCTCCGAGGACGGCGCCCCGGTGCGGGCCAGCAACGGCTTCTGGATGTCGGCCAACGACAGCCTGGCCTCCATGCCGGCGGCCGATTTCTATCTCGTCTTCGAGGGCAATCTGCCGATGCAGCGCAATTCCTCGAAGCTGCTCGGCCAGCTGCGCACCGCCGCCCGCTTCGGCGCCGCGATCGGCGCCATCGATACCGGCACCTTCGCGCTGGCCCAGGCCGGGCTGATCGACCGGCGCGATGTGGTGCTGCACTGGGAGGCGGTGCCGACCTTTCGCGAGCGCTTCCCCGGCCTGGGCGTCAAGAACCAGATCTACCTGATCGACGGTCCGCGCCTGACCTGCGCCGGCGGCATCGCCACGCTCGACATGATGCTCGACCTGATCGGCCGGCTGAAGACGCCGACCTTGGCCAGCGAGGTGGCCAACGCCCTCGTCTATGCCCCGCGCCCGGCCACCGCGCCGCAGCGGCTCGACGACCTGCCCGGCGTCGCCGCCCAGCCGGCGCTGCCGGACCGCATCGTCGCGCTGATGGAGCGCCATCTCGATTTCCCGCTGCCGCTGGACGAGATCGCCGAAAGGCTGGAGGTGTCGCCGAAGACCGTGCTGCGCGCCTGCCGCCGCAGCTTCGACGAGACGCCGATGCGGCTTTATCTGCGCATCCGCCTGCAGGCCGCCCGCAACATGCTGTTCTATGAGGAATTCGGCATCAAGGAGGTCGCCACCGCCTGCGGCTTTTCCTATCCGAGCGTGTTCACCCGCGCCTTTCATGCCCAGTTCGGCATGGCGCCGCGCGAGTTCCGCGCCTCGCTGCGCCGGCAGCAAAACCAGACCTACCGGCCGGAAGTGCGGCGCCTGTCGATCACGCCGCCGATCAGGGACGACGCCCCGCCGCTGTGACGCGGCGTCCGGGTCACGCCTGCCGGGTGAGGCAGCGGGGGAGGGGGCGCCTCACGCCGCAGCCGCCCCCGCGACCGCGCCAAAGGCGGCATCTTCAGGCGATGAAGTCGTCGGCAGGGGAAGCCGGTGCGGTGACGATGTCTTCGATCCGGTCCCCGGTCGGGTCCGGGTGCGAAGTGCCGGCGAAGGCTGTCGCCTCGCCCGCCAGCGCGTCGGATGCAAAGGCCTCGTCCATCTCCTCCGGGCCTTCGGCAGTGAGGCCGGAGAAGTCGAGGAGGTCAGACGATGCGCCCGCAGGGTCGGACGGCACGAAGCCATCTGTCCCGCCCGTCGCCTCCGACCCGGGCGGCTTGGTGAAGCTGAGGCTGAGCTCCTCGCCCGGCCGGTCATCGCCGCTGCCGGTGCCCGCCGCGCTGGTCGCCGGATCGTCGATCCTGCCGAAGCTGAGGCTGATCTCCTCGCTTGGGCGGTCATCGCCGCTGCCGGTGCCCGCGCGTGCAACGCTGGAGGGCGCGGCCTCGGAAAGGGAACGCGCTGCGTCGGGAAGGTCGGGGCCAGGCGTTGGGCTCATCGGAGAACTCCCTTGATGAGAAGGCTCTACAGGTAGCATATAGCCTTGTAGTAGTGGGAGAGGCCGCGCGGTCGCGGGACGAGGATCACGCCAAGGTGTTTTCGCCCGCGCAGCGATGCGTTTCCCTCCCTCTCCGCCGAGCCGCCTGCCGGATGAACGCGCCCAGCTGCCGCCCCGTGGCGCGGAGCCGGCCATGAGCGCCGCCTCCCCCGCTGGCGGCACCCTTGTGGCGCGGGCACTGCGCGACGTGCGCGGCGCGTTCCTCGGCGTCGGCGTGCTGAGCGGGGTGAGCAACCTGTTAATGCTCACCGGCCCGCTGTTCCTGATCCAGATCTATGACCGGGTGCTGACCAGCCGCAGCGTGCCGACGCTCGCGGCGCTGTGCGTGCTGGTGATGGTGCTCTATGCCGGCCTCGGCCTGATCGAGATCGTGCGGGGCCGCGTGCTGACCCGGATAGGCGACCGGCTGGACGAGACGCTGGGACCCGCCGGTTTTCGCCTGGCGCTGGAACTGCCGCTGGGCGCGCCCCCGGGAAGGGCCGGCCGGCCCGTCGGCGAACTCGACCAGATCCGCGGCTTCCTCGCCGGGCCGGGGCCGATCGCGCTGTGCGATCTGCCCTGGCTGCCGGTCTATCTCGTCGTGGTCTTCGCCTTCCATTCCTGGCTCGGCTGGCTGGCGGTGGCGGGGGCGGTTCTGCTGGTGGGCAGCACAGTGGCCAATGAGCTGGCGCTGCGCGGGCCGGTGCGGCACAGCGCGGACCTCGCCCTGCGCCGCCATGATCTCATGGAGGCGGGACGGCGCAATGCCGAGGTGCTGCACGCCATGGGCATGGTGCCCGCCTATGCCGCGACCTGGCGCCGGACCGATGGCGAGCAGACGGGGCTGCGCCGGCGCATCGCCGACATCGCCGGGCTGCACGCCAGCTTTGCGCGGGTGCTGCGGCTGGCGCTGCAGGCGGCCGTGCTGGCGCTCGGTGCCTTGCTGGTGATCCGGCAGGAGCTTTCGCCGGGGGTGATGATCGCCGCCTCCATCGTCACCTCGCGGGCGCTGGCGCCGATTGAGCAGGCGGTGGCCCATTGGCGCGGCTTCATCGCGGCGCGGCAGGCCCGCAGCCGGCTGGAGGCGCTTCTCGCCGTGCCGCCCGAGGCCGAGACGATGGCCCTGCCGGCGCCCTCGCGCAGCCTCGTCGTCGAGCATCTCGCCGTCGCGCCGCCGGGGAGCGCGCAGCCTGTTCTGCGGGAGGCGAGCTTTCGGCTGGAGGCGGGGCAGGGCCTCGGCGTAGCCGGGCCGAGTGGCTCGGGCAAGTCGAGCCTCGCCCGGGCGCTGGTGGGAAGCTGGCCGTGCCTGCGCGGCACCATCCGGCTGGACGGTGCCGAGCTGAAGCAGTGGCGGCCCGAGGCGATCGGCCGCCATATCGGCTATCTCCCGCAGGATGTGGAGCTGTTCGACGGCACCGTGGCGCAGAACATCGCCCGCTTCGAGCCACACGCCCCGGCGGAAGAGGTGCTGGCGGCAGCCCGCAACGCCAATTGCCACGACATGATCCTGCACTTTCCGGCCGGCTACGACACACGGATCGGGGTGGACGGCACGGCGCTCTCGGCCGGGCAGCGCCAGCGCATTGGGCTGGCCCGCGCGCTCTACCGCCGGCCTTTCCTCATCGTGCTCGACGAGCCGAACGCCAATCTCGACAGGGAAGGCGAGGCCGCGCTCGCCGCCGCCATTCTCGGCGCCCGCCAGGGTGGGGCGATCGTCATCGTCATTGCCCACCGCACCCAGCTGCTGGACACGCTCGACCAGCTTTTGATCATCAAGGAGGGGCGGGTGGCCGCCCTCGGGCCCCGGGCGGAAGTGATCGCCCGGCTGAAAGCGCCGGTGGAGTAGCGCGATGGACGCCCTGACCCCGCCTGAGCGTGCTGCGGAGCCGCGCCTGGTCCTTCCCTCTTCCGCACGGGGCGGGTCCGCCTCGCCGGCGACCCGGTCGATCCGGCGCAACTTGGCCATGGGCTTCGGCCTTGTCGCCCTGCTGTTCGGCGGCCTCGGCGGCTGGGCGGCGACGACCGAACTTGCCGGCGCGGTGGTCGGGCAGGGCACGCTGGTGGTCGAGGGCCGGGTGAAGCAGGTGGAGACCCGCGATGGCGGCGTGGTCGGCGCCATCCATGTGCGCGATGGCGACGCGGTGGCGGCGGGGCAGCTGCTGATCCGGCTCGACGACACGCTGACAAAGGCCAACCTCGCCATTGTCGAGGACCAGATCCGGCATCTGGCCGCCCAGCGCCTGCGTCTCGTCGGCGAGCGCGACGCGGCGGAGGAGCTTGTGGTGCCTGTGGAATTGGAAGCCGGCGAGGCCCCCGGCGCCGCGGCCGCCCTCATCGCCTCCGAGCAGGCGCTGTTCCGCGCCCGCCGCGCGCTTGCCGCCGGCCAGAAGCGCCAGCTTCGGGAGCGCATCGCCCAGATTCACCGCGAGATCGACGGCCTCGCCGAGCGGCGCGACGCCAAGACCGAGGAACTGGCGTGGAACGCGCGCGAGCTTGAGAGCATCGAGACGTTGCGGGGCCGCGATCTCGCCACCCTCGGCCAGGTGGCGGAGCTGAGCCGGCTGCGCGCCCAGCTCACCGGCGAACACGGCCAGTTCACCGCCGAGATCGCCCGCGCCGAAGGGCGGATCGCCGAGACGGAGCTGCAGATCATCGAGATCGACCAGACGCGCCAGGCCGAGGCGCTGGAGGCCCTGCGCGAGATCGACGCAAGGCTGGCCCAGCTCGCCGAGCAGCGGATCGCCGCCCGCGACCGCCTCCGGCGCATGGAGGTCCGCGCCCCGCAGGCCGGCCTCGTGCACGACCTCGCCGTGCACACGATCGGGGCCGTCGTCGCGCCGGGCGAAACCCTCATGCAGATCGTCCCGCGCGCCGCGCTGGTCGCCGAGATGCGGCTGAGCCCGGACGATATCGACGACGTTCATGCCGGCGAGGCGGCGCTGCTGCGGCTCACCAGCTTCAACCGGCGCACCACGCCCGAACTCGCCGGCGTGGTGGCACGGCTCTCGCCGGATGTGTTCGTGAACGAGGCGAGCGGCGAGAGCTGGTATACGGTCCGCCTCACGCTCGATCCCGCAGCGGTGGCACGGCTCGCGCCGCTGAAGCTGGTGCCCGGCATGCCGGTGGAGGTGTTCATCGACACCGGCCCGCGCCTCGCTTTATCCTATTTCCTCAAGCCGTTGCAGGACCAGCTCATGCGCGCCTTCCGCGAGGAGTAGAGCCCGCGCTGGCCCGGCTGCGCCGTCGCCGGGAAAAGACCGCCAGTCCCTGGCCGCCGAGCCGAACGCCCGTAACCGGCGCCGTCAGATGGCCTCCCCCAGCTGCGCGGCGCGGCGCAGGCGCTCGGCGTCGCGGGCGGGAGGCATGCCGAACAGGCGGGCATATTCGCGGCTGAACTGCGAGGCGCTTTCATAGCCGACCGCATAGGCGGCGCGGGCGGCATCGGTGTGGGTCGTCAGCAATCGCCGCGCGGCCTGAAGGCGCAGCGTCTTCTGGTATTGCAGCGGGCTCATCGCCGTCGCCGCCTTGAAATGGCGGTGGAAGGAAGGGACGCTCATGCCGGCGATCTCGGCCAGTGCCTCGGTCCGCAGCGTCTGGTCGAAGTTGCGGCGGATCCAGCTGATCGCGCGCCGCACCTGCGACAGGCGGCTGTCGGTGCGCCCGGCCTGGCGGAGCAGCGGGCCGTGCGCGCCCTGCAGCAGGCGGTACAGCACTTCGCGCTCGCGCGAGGGCGCGAGAAAGCGGATGTCGGCGGGCGTGTCCAGCAGCGCGAGCAGCTGATCCCAGGCCTCCAGCAGAGCGGCCGTGGCGGGCGCCACGCCGAAGCCGGAGGCCGGCGCGGCTGTGGGCGCGGCAGGCGGGGCGGGCGGCATCTCCGCGAGCAGGCTGGTGAGCACGTCGCGATCAAGGGCGAGGCTGGCGACGACATAGGGCGCGTCGCGGGCCGCCTCGATCACGCAGCCGGTGGCCGGCAGTTCCAGCGAGGCGATGAAGCAGCTGCCCGCGCCATAGCGCAGCATCCGGTCGCCGATCAGCACCTGCTTGGTGCCCTGCAGCACCACGCAAGCCATCGGTTCATAGAGCGTCGTCACCGGCGCGCTGTGCTGGCGGGCGATTCCTATGCCGACATGCGGCAACGGCGTCTCCGGCCGCATGCCGTCCGTGTGGCGCGCGATGCGGTGGCACATGCGATCGAGCAAATTCTGCATGGGGGTGATCTTTTCCTTCCTCGCCGGCATCGCAAGCGCCGCTGATAGGATCAGGCAAGGAGTTGATACGATCGGGCGCTCGGCTTCGCAAGCCGCTGACCATATCGGCCAGGGACGCGGCATCACCGCGCGGCATCACCGCGCGGCATCACCGCGCGGCATCACCGCGCGGCTTCAAGCGAACAGGAACAGATCATGACAGAGGTTTTCGGTGCGACATCGACCACGGACGAGGTGCTTGCCGGGGTCGATCTCCACGGCAGGCGCGTCCTGGTGACGGGCACCTCGGCGGGGCTCGGCGTCGAGACCGCGAGGGTTCTGGCGGCGCATGGCGCGCATGTGGTCGGCGCGGCGCGCGACCTTGCCAAGGCCGAGCGGGCGACCGCCGGCGTGCGGGAAGCGGCCCGGGCGAAGGACGGCAGCTTCGAGCTTATCGAGCTTGATCTCGCCTCGCTTGCCAGCGTGCGCGCCTGCGCCGACCGGCTGCTGGCGGATGGCCGCGGCTTCGACCTGGTGATCGCCAATGCCGGCGTCATGGCGCCGCCCTTCGGCCGAACCGCCGACGGGTTCGAGACACAGTTCGGCACCAACCATCTCGGCCACTTCGTGCTGGTGAACAAGATCGCCGGCCTGATCGGCGAGGGCGGGCGGCTGGTGAACCTGTCCTCCGCCGGCCATCGCTTCGCCGATGTCGAGCTCGACGACCCCAATTTCGAACGGACCCCTTATGACCCGTGGGTCGCGTATGGACGTTCGAAGACGGCCAACAGCCTGTTCGCCGTCGCGTTCGACCGGCGGCACCGCGCGCGCGGCGTGCGCGCCACGGCGGTGCATCCCGGGGGCATCCATACCGAGCTCGGCCGGCACATGACCCCCGAAGACATGGAAGCTCTGGTCGCCTCCATCAACGTCGCGCACGCGGCGGCCGGCCTGCCGCCCTTCGCGTTCAAGACGATCCCGCAGGGGGCGGCGACCACGGTATGGGCCGCCTGCGTCGCCGATGCGGAGGCGGTCGGCGGGCGCTATTGCGAGGACTGTCATGTCGCTCAGGTGCAGGACGGCGAAGGCATTCGCGGCGGCGTGCGCCCCTATGCCCTCGACGCCGAGCGGGCGGAGGCCCTGTGGCGCAAAAGCGAGGAACTCGTCGGCGAGCGGTTCTGACGCGGGGCGCGCCCTTCGCCTTCGCCTTCCTGGCCTTTGACGCTTCGGCAGGCGGCCGATCGAGCGAACCCCCGGGCGGCCCTGTGGGCGCCCGGGGATAGCCGGCGCTACGCCGCCCGTGTCGCGACGGCCGGCACGTTGTCGGAATGGCGGATTTCGGTGCCGAGCACCTTCAGGCATTCGCGCATGAAGGCGGCCAGCGCCGTCCAGCCCTTGGCGGAGACCATGTTGCCGTCGACCAGCGCCTCGGTCGGCGAGAGGTCGACATAGATGCCGCCGGCGAGGCGCACTTCCGGCTCGCAGGCGCCGAGCGCGCCAACCCGCTTGCCGGTCAGCACCCCGTCCACCGCCATCAGAATTTGCGCGCCGTGGCAGATGGTGAAGATCGGCTTGCCGGTCTCGTGGAAGTGGCGGACCATCGCCTGAATGCGCTTGTCGGTGCGGATATATTCCGGCCCGCGCCCGCCGGCGCAGTAGACGGCGTCATACTCCTCCAGCTTCACCTCGGAGAAGGTCTTGTTGATGTCGGCGAGGTGGCCGTAGCGCTCGATATAGGTCTGGTGTCCCTCGAAATCGTGCAGCGAGGTCTGGATCTTGTCGCCGGCCTTCTTGTCGGGGCAGACGACATGGACCGTGTGGCCGACCGCTTCCATCCCCTGCTGGAACACGAAGATCTCGTATTCCTCGGTGAATTCGCCCGTCAGCATCAGGATTTTCTTGCCCGGCATGATGAGTACCTCCGCTCATTGTGAGGGGCCGGGCGCGGTCTTGCCTGCCCGGCCGATAGGGTAAGGGTCAGAACGGCGAGTCGGGGAAGTAGTATTCCTCGGCATTGTCCTTGGTGATGAGCGGCGCATCGAGCTTGAGCGCGCCGCGCACCGGGGCGTGGCCGGCGAAATGCGCGGCGGTGAGATAGATGGCGGTCTTGATCATCGAGGGCGGATAGGGCGTCTCGACCGGGGTCATGGCGTCGCCCGCCTTCACCTTCTCGATGATCTCCTTCATGCCGTTGCCGCCGAGCGCGAACTTGATGTCCTTGCGGCCGGACTGCTTGATCGCTTCCAGCACGCCGAGCAGCATGTCGTCGTCATTGGCCCACACCGCATCGATCTGCGGGTATTTGGCGAGATAGTCCTGCATCAGCTTGAAGGCTTCGTCGCTGTTCCAGTTGGCGTACTGGATGTCGAGGATCTTCAGGTCCGAGCCCTTGATCCCGTCCTGGAAGCCCTTGATGCGCTCGTCGTCAATGACGGTCGGGATGCCGCGCAGCACGACGAGATTGCCCTTGCCGCCCATCTTCTCGACCAGGAACTTCGCCGTGTTGAAGCCGACGGCGATGTTGTCGCCGGCGACATAGAGGTCCTGGATATGCGGGTCGTTCAGGCCGCGGTCGACCACGGTGATGAAGGTGCCCTTCTCCTTGATGGTCTTCACCGGCGTGGTCAGCTCCTCGGAGCTGTGCGGCAGGATGACAAGCGCGTCCATCTTGCGCGTGGCCGACATGTCCTCGATGGCGCTCACCTGCGCACTGGCCGAGGGTGAGGTCTTCACGATCACCTCGATGCCGGGAAAGGCCTTGTTGATCTCCTTGGCGGCGGCGTTCGCATGGTAGACGACGCCGGCGGTCCAGCCATGGTCGGCGGCGGGAATGGAGACGGCGATGACCTTCTTTTCGGCGGCTGAAGCCGGGCCGGCCGCCAGCAGCGCGGTCGTCACCCCAGCGGCAATGAGTGCATTCCTGAGCATGTGTTTCCTCCACCAGGTGCGGCAGTCTTGATTGATGCCCGGCGCGTCGCGGCTGCCTCGCGCGCGCCGGTTCTTCTCTTCGCTACCTCTTGGACATCCGCTGGATCAGCATGGCGATGATGATGATCACGCCCTGCACCGCCGCGACGAGGTACTCGGAGACGAAGTCGGAAAGGACCATGAGGTTGGCGATGAATTCGAGGATCACCGCGCCGGCCACCGTGCCCCAGACGCGCCCGCGCCCGCCGCGCAGGGCGGTGCCGCCGATCACCACGGCGGTGATCACCTGCAGCTCCCACAGCAGCCCGGTGGTCGGGGTCGCCGCGCCAAGCCGGGGCACATAGCAGATGGCGGCGATGGCGACGCAGGCGCCCTGGATCACATAGGCGGTGATGCGCACGCGCGTGACCGAGATGCCGGAATAGCGCGCTACGTCCTCATTGGCGCCCACCGCCACGCAGCGCCGTCCATAGCGCGTGCGGTAGAGCACATAGGCGGCGACCAGCGCCACGGCGAGCGAGACGAGGATCGGGATCGGCACACCAAGCACATCGCCGAAATAGACCGGGCGATAGGCATCGCGCAGGCTGCGGTCGATCGCCACCGTGCCGCCATCGGTCATATAGGTGATGAGGGCGCGGAAGATCCCCATCGTGCCCAGCGTGGCGATGAAGGGCTCGATGCGCCCCACTGTGACGATGGTGCCGTTGAGCAGGCCGCAGGCGATGCCGGTGACGAGCGCCACCGCCATGCCGAGCGGGATCGCCGCCGTGCCCACATTCGGCGCCACCGTGTTCATGAACAGGATCATCACCCCGGTGATGAAGGCGGCCATCGAGCCGACCGACAGATCGAGCCCGCCCGAGGAGATGACGAAGGTCGCGCCGATCGCGATGATGGCGATGAAGGCGCTGCGGGTGACGACGTTGGCGATGTTGTTGGCCGACAGGAAGTCGGGATTGATCAGGTAGCCGATCGCCACCAGCGCGGCGAGCGCCAGGAAGGGGCCGGCATCACCCCAGCCGATGGACCAGTTATGCTGGGCGCGCGGCGGCGCGGTGGCGACATCAGCCATGGGCGTTTTCCTCTAAGGCTCGTTCACGCGCCACACTGCTGGTGGCGTAAAGCGCGACATTGCTCTCCGACATGGCGTCGCCGGTGAGTTCCCCGTTGATCCGGCCGGACCGCATGACCAGAATGCGGTCGCACAGGCCGATCAGTTCCTGCATCTCCGAGGAGATGACGATGCAGGAGCGCCCCTCCCGCACCAGCGACTGGATGAAGGCGTAGATCTGGCTCTTATTGGCGATGTCGATGCCGCGCGTCGGCTCGTCGATGACGAGGACGGTAGGGTCGTTCAGCATCACCTTGGCCAGCAGCAGCTTCTGCTGGTTGCCGCCGGAGAGCTGGCCGGCGCGGGCGTCGCGGCTGCGCAGGCGAATATCGTAGCCGCGCACGGCCCGGTCGAGCTGCTGCGCCTCGCCGGCAAGGTCGAGCCCGGCAAAGGGGTGCACTCGGTCCAGCGCCGCCAGCGTCAGATTGGGCGCGAGGCGCTCGCCGAGCAGCAGGCCCTTGCCCTTGCGGTCCTCGGTGAGATAGCCGAGCCCCGCCCGCGCGGCCTCGGCCGGCGAGCGGAAATGCACCGGCCGGCCGTGCAGGCGGACCTCGCCGAAGCTGGCCGGCCGCAGGCCGAGCAGCCCCTCGAAAAGCTCGGTCCGTCCGGCACCGATCATGCCGGCAAGGCCAAGAATCTCGCCCTTGCGCAGCGTGAGCGACACGTCGTTCACGAAGCCGGGCACCTGGGCGTGGGCGATGTCGAGCGCAGGCTCGCCCAGCTCTCTTTCAAGCTTCGGCGGATAGAGGCTGGCGAATTCGCGCCCGACCATCAGGCTCGCCATGCGCTGGGGGGTGAGGCCCTCAGCCTCATAGGTGCCGACCATGCGCCCGTCGCGCAGCACGGTGACACGGTCGGCCAGCCGCTCCACCTCGTCCAGCCGGTGGCTGATATAGAGAATGGCGACTCCGCGCTGCTTCAGCGCGAGGATGATGTCGAGCAGCGGGTCGACCTCTTCATGGGTCAGCACGGCTGTCGGCTCGTCGAAGATCACCACGCGGTGGCTGCCGAGCAGCGCCTTGGCGATCTGCACCAGCTGCCGGTTGGCGATGGAGAGGTCGCCGACCCGGGCGCGCGGCGACACGCTGCAGCCGATGGCGGCGAGCTGTGCGGCGGCGGCCTCGCGCATGGCGCGCTCGTCGAGCCGGCCGAAGCGGGCGATCTCGCGGCCGATGAAGATGTTCTCGGCGACGGTCAGCGCCTCGGCGAGCAGGATCTCCTGGTGCACCAGCGCGATGCCGACCGACTGCGCCTGCGCCGGCGTGTGGAAGCGGATCGGCGCGCCATCCATCAGCAGCTCGCCGTCGCTCGGCTGGAGATAGCCGGAGAGCAGGCGCATGAGCGTGGACTTGCCGGCGCCGTTCTCGCCGATGATGGCGTGGATTTCGCCGGGCCGGATGTCCAGCGTCACCTCCGAGAGCACCGTGACGCCGCCGAATTCCTTGCCGAGCCGCTCGGCCCGAAGCACCGGCGCGCCCTCTAGCGCGGGGAGATGGGCGTGCGCCGCGCTCATTGGTCGAAGGCCGGTGAGAGGCGGTCGCGCGAGCGCTCGAGATGGGCGCGCATCGCATGGCGTGCGGCGTCGACATCGCGGGCGGCGAAGGCCGCGAGGAGGGCCTCATGCTCGTCAAGCGCCTCTTCGGTCACGAGCGCATGGAACATCAGGCGGAAGATGTGAAAATGGGTGTGCTGGTGCGCCAGCGTTTCCCGCACCAGGCCGTTGCCGCCGATTTCCAGGATCATGTCGTGGAAGATGGCATCCTGCCGGGCGAATTGCGGGTAGCGGGCGCGCTCATCCGTGCCGCCACCGCGCAGGTTGACGCCGGCGGCGCCCGTCAGCGCCTTGAGCGCCGGCTCGGTCATGGATGACGCGGCGCGGCCGGCCATTTCCGGCTCCAGCAGCAGGCGCAGATCATACAGCTCCTCGAAGCGGGCGCGGGTGATCTGCGGCGCGGCGCTGTAGCCGACCAGATGGGTCTTGACGACGAGGCCCTCGCCCTCCAGCCGCCCCAGCGCTTCCCGGATCGGGGTCTGCGACACTTCCAGCTCGCGCACCAGATTATCGACAGTGATGCGCGCGCCGGGCGGAATCTTCAGCGCCATAAGACGCGCGAAGATCGCCTCATAGACTTCATCGGCCAGTCCGGCGCCACGATGCACCGCCGGCGTCGATCCGCCGTCTTCGGCGAGGTAGCGGGAAGTAGCGTGAGGTTTGGAACTGCGCATGCGTTGCCCCTTGACAGCGATCAACAGCTAGCACGATCCTCTCCACCACTCAATACGATATCCTATACGATTTTATATAGGCCAATAGCTCACTAATAATACATTATACCAGAAACATGGGAGGGGCATTTGGCTGACATCTCAACGGCGCGGATGACGCGGGACAGTGCTATCGGCAGCGGTCGGCCTCTTGCGCCGCCTGATTGTGCCCGGCGCGCCGGCCGGTGGAGGCGTGTCGATGCTGTCGCGTCGCCGGTCCTGCGCCTGTTACGGCGCGCGCGCCGGCGCCGGCCGCGACGCCGCGTTCCCGTGCGGACAGCCCGTGCCCACTTGGGCGGCCCGGTGCTCCTCAGCCTGCGGAAACCGCCCGGCGCGCCCGATCTCGCCGCTTCCCTCCTGAACGTGAAGATGCGCCGCCATGGCCGATCCCTTTCGAACCCGCGACGTCGTGCCGGATTTCGACCGCCACGTGGCCGCCTATGCCGCGCGCAGCCTCATCACGCGGGCGCGGCTGCCGATGCATGCCGATATCGCCTATGGCCCCTCGCCGGCGGAATGCCTCGATCTGTTCCTCCCGCCGTCGCATCTGGCGACCGGCGCCGTGCACATGTTCATTCATGGCGGCTATTGGCGCATGTTCGCCAAGGAGGACTTCTCCTTCGTCGCCGAGACGGTGACGGGGGCGGGGGCGATCGCGGTGATCGTCGATTACGCCCTGATGCCCGCCGTGCGGATGGCGACGCTCGTCGCGCAGGTGCGCCGGGCCCGGGACTGGATAGCGGCGCATATCGGCGCCTATGGCGGCGACGCTTCCCGCCTCACCATTAGCGGCCACTCCGCCGGTGCCCAACTCGGCGCGCTGCTGTTGGATGCGAGCGCCCCGGCGGGGTCGATCGCCGGCGCCGTTCTGCTCAGCGGCATCTACGATCTCGCGCCGCTGCAGGGCTCGTTCCTGCGGGAGCTGATCGGCCTCACCGACCAGGAGATCCGCGACTTCAGCCCGCTGGCCCGGCACTACACGGCCGGCGCCAACATCCGGCTGCTGGTCGGGGAGTTGGAGACGGCACCGTTTCACCAGCAGATGAACGCCTTCGGCGCGCATCTGGCGATCGCCGCCGGCAGCCGCGTCTGTCAACGCACGCTTCCCGGCGCCGACCATATGAGCATCATGGCGGACCTTGGAACGCCGGGCACGCAAGCCGCACGCCATCTCGTGGAGTGCCTCACGGCCGGTCCCGGCGTGCCCGCGAACGCCTGCGACCACAGTTGATGCGACCAAAGCTGCGGCCGCAGGCGGATCACGGCCGCCTGCGGCTTGGTCGCGGTCGGTGGATCAGACGAGGCCGTCCGATGCGTGCAGCGCGCTGGCGACGACGGCTGTTTGCGCAGCGGCATCATCGGCGGCATCAAGCAGGGCCTGCCATTCGGCCAGCGCCGAGGCATCCTTGGCCGTGATGTCGTCGATCGACATGTCGGCCAGCGTCACGCCGTCGAGCGTGTAGCTCTGGTTGTTGCCGGCGATGTCGATGACGACCGAGCCGCCAACTTCCGAAACCGAGAAGCTCTGCGCCGACATCCAGCCGAAATCGAGCGTGTCGGTGCTCGGCTCGAAGGCCAGCACGGTGTCGGTGCCCCAGGCCCAGTTGATGGCGGTGGTGGTGCTGACGCCATCGCCGTTTCCGGTGTCGCCGTCACCATCGCCGTTCCCGGTGTCGGTGTCGCCGCCATCGGTGTCGCCGTCACCGTTCCCGGTATCGGTGTCGCCGTCATCGGTATCGCCGTCACCATCTTCGCTTCCGGTGTCGGTATCGCCGCCATCGGTATCGCCGTCACCGTCGCCATTGCCGGTGTCGGTATCGCTGCTGTCGGTCACTGTCTTCAGGATCTCGGCGAAGGCATAGCTGTCCTGAACGAGGCCGCTGCCGGTCGGCGAGACATAGCCGGTGGCGGAACCGTTGTCGCGGCTGAGCGACCACATGGAGATGCCGGCGACGCTGTCATTGGCCTGGGCAAAGGCGACGAGCTGCTCGGCATCCTCCAGCGTGAACACTTCCGAGGTGACATCGTTGATGCCGATCATCACCGTGATCACGAGCGGGCTGTCGAGGCCGATCGTCTCCATCTGGGCGAGGGTCGCCTGCGCGGCGGAAATGGCGTCATTGCCCATGTCGCCGGTGTCGTAATACTCGCCATAGTCCATCGCCATGATGTTGACGGTGGCGATCTCCACCCCCGCCGCCATGGCCGCGGTGAGCAGGTCGATGCCGTCCTGTGTCAGGCCGACGGTGAGCACCGGCAGG
Organism: Ancylobacter sp. FA202; assembly: GCF_000380205.1. NCBI lineage: Bacteria > Pseudomonadati > Pseudomonadota > Alphaproteobacteria > Hyphomicrobiales > Xanthobacteraceae > Ancylobacter > Ancylobacter sp. FA202. The sequence goes on from NZ_KB904818.1 coordinate 2,708,320, forward strand.
GTGAACGAGATTTCCAGCTCGGGATTGGCCGCCTGCAGCAGCACCAGCGCCTCGTTGCGCAGCGCATTGGCCGCGTCATTGGCGATCGCCGATCCCTCGATGTCGAAGTCCAGCTGGGTGACGTGGTAGCGGTCGATGATCTCCTGATAGGCGGCGGCAAGGGCCTCGGCGCTGGAGAAGGTGAGCGCCCCTTCCTGGCCGTTGGCGCCGCCCAGCGAGATTGTCACTTCCACGCCCCGCGCCTGCAGCGTCTCGATCTGCGACAGGATGGAGGTGCCATTGGGCAGCGTGTCCGCCGCAATCGTGCCGATGCCGCCCCAGCCGAGCGTGTCGGGACCGGAGGAGAGGACGAAGGCCAGGGTGACGGCGCTCAGCCCGGCGGCGTCGACGATGTCGACCAGGTTCTGGCTGCTGGACAGCGACATGTCGATATAGGGCGAGAAGGTCTTGTCGCCCCCGCCCGTGCCCTCGACGGCGGTGCTCACGCTCACCACCTCGGAGGCCTGGGAAGCCCCGGCCTCGTCGATCGCGACGATGCTGAAGGCATAGGCGGTGGAGGGCTCCAGCCCCGTCACCTTGTAATAGGTGGAGGAGGTGGTCGCGATCAGCACGCCGTCCTGGTAGATCTGATAGGCGCTGACCGTGCCGACCCCGTTCACCTCGGCCGCATCCCACACCAGCACGGTGGTCGTCGCGGAAGTGCCGGCGGCATAGAGGTCCTCCGGTGCGTCCGGCACCACGGGCGTGGTGTCCATGTAGCCGACAAGGGTCCATACCGACCCGCCGGCGGAGGGGTCTTCGCCCTGCGTCCACCACCCGGCCTGATACACCAGATTGCCGATGCTGACGCGGTCGCCCCCGGTGTAGATGTCGCTGGCCGACCAGGCGGCTGCATAGCCGGCTTCCGGTTCTTCGCCGTCGCCATCGGAACCGCCGTCGCCGTCGGAATCCCCGTCGGAATCCCCGCCGGTATCGCCGGGCTCGCCGCCATCATCCGTGCCGTCGCCGCTGCCAGCCGCCTCGAGCGCGACCTGCCAGGCCAAAAGGGCCGAGGCGTCGCGGGCGGTGATGTTGTCGAGGGTCAGATCGGACAGCTGGACACCTTCCAGCCGGTAGGTCTGGTTGTTGGAAGGAATGGAGATGACGACCTCGCCGTCGACTTCCGAGATGGTGAAATTGGTCGAGGAAAACCAGCCGAAGTCGAGCACGTCGGCGGCCGGGTCGAAGGCAAGCACCGTCGCGGTGCCCCACTGCCATGTGATCGTTGTCGTTGTACCGGAAACAAAAGACATCGAAACCTCCTGATCAGTATCACCACCCGCAGGGTCGAGCCGTCCCAAGCGCACCATTCCGGCGCCCGTGTTGCGCAGCCCACGCCTGAATGCACCCCGCGCATCAAGGCATCATGTCAAAAGGTTAGCTCTCCTGCCGTTTTCGGCAGGTTATATTTTATAAGTGGGAGATTTCCGAAATAACGGCATCGCCGCCGCGCGCGACATACGCGACCTTCGTCTCTCTGCGTGGAAGAGTTGTTTGCGCGCGCGGCCCTCGCTACCGGATTTCGGGCGTGGCGCCGGGCTCAGTCTTCCCGAAACGCCCGCGCCATCTGGTCGGTCAGCGGCTTTGTCAGGTAGCTCAGCGGCGTGCGCGCGCCGGTCACGACGAACACGTCGGCCGGCATGCCGGGAACCAGAACCTGTTCCGGGCCGAGCAGGGCCAGCTGGCCAGCATCAATACCGACCTTCAGCGCATAATAGGGTGTGCCGGTCTGGGGATCGACCAGGCGGTCAGGCGAGACGACGAGCAGCGTGCCGGACAATTCCGGTGTGGAGTGCTGGTCAAAGGCGGCGAGGCGGACACGGGCGGGCTGTCCGGCGCGAATCCGGTCCACCGATGCCGGGTCCGCGCGGGCTTCCACAATCAGGGTCTCGTTATCAGGCACGATTTCCATCACCACGTCGCCCGGCTTGATGACGCCACCAAGGGTGTGGAACGCGAGGCCGTTGACCCGGCCGCTCACGGGCGCACGAATATCCGTGCGCTTGAGCTTGTCGATGGCGGCGATGCGCTCCTCGGTCTGCTCCTGCACATTGGCCTCCGCCTCGCGCAGCTCGGTCAGTACCTTCTCCCGCGTGTCGCGCTCAAGCTCCAGGATCTGCAGTTGCAATTGGCCGATCCCTTGCTCGATGGCGGCCTTGTCGGCAATGCGCCCGGCGATGGCGCCTTCCAGCTCGGCCTGCTGGCGCTCCAGCGCCAGAAGGCGTGTGGTCGGCATCAGCCCCCTCTCGCCGAGCGCGCGCGCCGCCTCCAGCTCCCGGCCGATGAGGACGTGCTGGCGCAGGGCCGCCGCGCGCTGGGCCTCCAGGCCGCCGATCTGCTCCCGGCTCTGGGCAATGCCGGCCTCAAGGCGGGCCACCTGCGCCTTCAGCGTCTCGCGCCGGGCCTGAAACAGCCGCTGCTGGCCGGTGAACACGCGGTCGGCGATTTCCGCGCCGGTCTCGGGGGGCGCGATACCGTCGGCGAGCAGGCCCGCGCCGGCGAGGTCCGGCCCGGCCCCGGGAGGCACGGCATTCGCCCATTGCCGGTCGACCGCCACCATGGCATCGAGCATGGCCGGCCGCGTCATCGCCGGGGCATCGTCGCGCTCGGCCTTGAGGCGGGCCTGCCGGGCCAGCGCCTCATAGAGCCGGTTCTCGACAATCGCCCGTTCGGCGGCATGGCGGGTGGCGTCGAGGCGGATCAGCAGGTCGCCGGCCTTGACCGATGCGCCATCGCGCACGGCCAGCGCGCTGATGATGCCGCCGTCCAGGTGCTGGATGGCGCGTGACTTTCCTTCCGTCACCACGATGCCCGGGGAGACCACCGCGCTCTGCAGCAGGGCGAGGGCCGACCAGAGGCCGAAGCCGAGAATGACACTGACGCAGACCAGGGCACCAAAGCGCAGATGCCCGGCTGGATCGGCCGGGTCATCGGTTGCGCGGGAACCGGAGGCGGCCGGTCGGCGCCGGCCGAAGAACTTTCGCCCTTCGGCGCGTTCCGGCCCTGCGGATGGCGGCGGGGAAGCCTTGTCGGACGACAAAGCGCGGCGGTCATCCGAGGGGCCGGAGCTCACGAGGCGTTCTCCGTCGCAACCGCCGCCCTTGCCACCGCCTCGGCGGGCGGCTTCATCAGGTCGCGCAGCACCGCTTCCTTGGGACCGAGCGCGGCGATGCGCCCCTCCTTCAGCACCAGCGCCCGGTCGCAGGCGGCAAGGCCGCTGGCGCGGTGGGTGATGACGATCACGGCGGCGCCGCGCTTGCGGGCGGCCAGCAGCGCGGCCGTCAGCGCGGCATCGCCCTCCTGGTCGAGACTGGCGTTCGGTTCGTCGAGCACGATCAGGCAGGGGTCGCCATAAAGTGCCCGGGCCAGGGCGATGCGCTGGCGTTGACCACCGGAAAGCGCCGCTCCGCCCGGCCCGAGGCGGGTCATATATCCCTCGGGCAGCGCCAGGATCATGGCGTGAGCCGCCGCGGCCTGAGCGGCACGGATGATGGTCTCGTCCTTCGCGCCCGGCTGGTGCCGGCTGATCGCGTCGCGCACGGTGCCGCCGATCAGTTCCACATCCTGCGGGAGATAGCCGATATGCCGGCCGAGCCTGTCGGCGTCCCACTGGTCGAGCGTCGCGCCGTCCAGCCGCACGCTGCCGCTCATCGGGCGCCAGAGGCCGACGATGATGCGGGCGAGGGTGGACTTGCCCGAGGCGCTTGGCCCGAGAATGCCGAGTCCCTCGCCGGGTTCGAGCCGGAAGCCGATGCCTTCCAGCACCGGGCGACGCAGCCCTGGCGGCGCCGCCATGACGCCGGCAAGGGAGAGATGGCCGGTGGGTGTGGGAAGATCCATCTTCGGTGCCGCATCGGCCTCATCGGCAAGCCGCCGCTCCAGTCGCTCAAGGGCGGCACGGGCGCCGGCCATGGCCTTCCACTGGGCGACGATTTGGTCGATGGGCGCCAGAGCCCGGCCCAGCATGATCGACGAGGCGATCATGATGCCGCCGGTCGCCGCCTGCTCGATCACCAGAACCGCGCCGATCGCCAGCGTCGCCGACTGCAGGAACAGGCGGAACCCGCGTGAGATCGCCGCGATGCGGGCGGCCGCGTCGCCGCCGTCGCGTTCGGTGGCCCGTGCCCGGGCCAGTGTCCCGCCCCACAGGCCCGCCACCTGCGGCCGCATGCCGAGCGCCGTCACCGCCTCGGAGGAGCGGCGGGCGCCTTCCAGCATCGTGCCCGCCTGCGCCGCCTCGCTCGCCGCCAGCGCCATCGGCGCCTGCGTCAGGTGATTGTTCAGGAGGGCAAGTGACACCACCACCGCGACGCCAAGCAGGCCGATGAGCCCGAGCGACCAGTGGAGAAGCCCCAGCACCACCAGATAAAGTGGCACCCAGGGCAGGTCGAACAGCGCCAGCGGCGCGGGCCCGCCGAGAAAGCGGCGGACCGTGGCCAGATCCGCTGTCGGCCGGCCGGTGCTCGCATGCCCCGCGAACGCATCGGCGATCTCGCTGCGAAAGGCCGGCCCGGAGAACTGCGCTTCCAGCCGATCGCCAAGGCGTGCCAGAACCCGGCCTCTCGCATAGTCGATCATCGCGAAGGCGATGTAGAGCGCCGTCGCAATCAGACCCAGCACCCACAGGGTTGGCAAGGAACGGCTGACCAGCACCCGGTCATACACCTGGAGCATGAACAGCGGGCCGGTGAGCATCAGGAGGTTGGTGACGCCGCTGAACACCCCGACGCCGATGAGGGCCTGCCGGCTGCCGTCGAGCACGGTGCCGACCACGCGGCCGAGGCGACGGCGCGGCGGCCCGGGCTCAGCAGGGCGCGCTGTCATCGACACCCCATCGCCAGCGGCCGCGCAGTGGCCGACCATTGGCATCTGGAAGGGGTGAGCGCGTGCATTCCGTGGATGTATGTCACCTTGGCCCGTCGTGCAGAATTATGGCGCGCGCTGGCGAAGCGGAGCAAGGGCGCCATGAGGGTGCCGCTGGATGACAGGTGCTTATATTTCATAAGCGCCGCGCCTCCCGTGGCTCACCTCAGGTCGGTGAAGAGCTTGACCTCGGTGATGCCCACCGGGACCGTTTCGGGGCAGGGATCGTAGGAGATGGACAGGAGCGTCTTGGACCCAAAGCGACGGACACGGGTGTTCCACTCATGCCGCACCGCAGTGTCGACGATGATATCGGTATGTCGGTCGCTCACGCCGCTGACCAGCGCCAGCTTGCCGGAGTTGATGTCCCGCCGGAGAGCCGCGTTCGCCAGTAGCTCGCCGGACTCGTTCACGAGATGACGTTCCAGCGACTTGCCCTGCAGCAGCGACATGCCCGGCCACAGGGCGCGATACCCCCGCGATGCCGCCAGCAAGCGGACGCCGTCAAGATCATAGAGCGCCATGATGCCGGGCTGGCGCTCGGTGAACACACGCTCCAGCAGGATCTCGTCGCAGTCCGTCCGGTCGATCAGGTCGCGGATCCGCCGCATGAGGTCGGCGGATGGCGTGTCGTGCCCGTTTTCCCAATACGACACGGCCGCCTGGGACACGCCGAGCATATCCGCCAGCGCGACCTGCTTGATGCCGTTCAGTCGACGCCAGGAGCGAAGCCTCTGGGCGAAATGAGTATCCTCTTCCGACATCGATTCGGCATTCCTCGCCCGAGCTGCCCAGCATTTTACCGCTGGAAGATCATGGCGGCGCCCGTTCCGGGGTGTCAATCAACCTAAGCGGTATCTTGATGCGTTGTGCAGCCTAGCCCAAGCCGAAGCGTGCAGGCCGGCATCGTCAACGGGCAGAGAAGGTGCCCGGGCGGCCCGCCATCTCACGCGCCAAGGCCAGGAAGGCCTTCACGCCCGCCGGTAAATTCCGGCGGCCGGGATAATAGAGGCTGAGGCCGGGATAGGGGGGCGTCCAGTCTGCCAGCACCCGGACCAGATGGCCGGCCTCTATCTCGGCAAGAACGCTTTGCTCCATGAAGTAGCCAATGCCGATATTCTCCAGCACCGCCGTTCGGGCAAGGCTGGCTTCGTCGAGAATGAGGGGGCCTTGCACGTCGATCTGGACGGCCTCTCCGTCCTTCTCGAAGCGCCAGCGGAACAGCGAACCATCCGGCAGACGCACGCGGATGCACCGGTGGTGGAACAGATCCGGGGGAACGCGCGGCTTCTCATGCCGGGCGAAATAATCGGCCGACCCGACGATGGCGTGCCGCTGCGGGTGCCCGAGCGACAAGGCGATCATGTCGGTGGGAACCAGCCCGGCGACACGCACGCCGAGGTCGAACCCCTCGGCGACGACGTCGATCAGGCGCCCCTCGGTGACGAGGTCCACATGCATGTCGGGGTAGCGACGCACAAATTCCAGCACCAGGGGCGAGAGAATGGCACGCGCGGCGAAGGGCGCCGCGTTGATCCGGATCGTGCCGGACAGGGTCTCGCGTTGCGCGCGCACCGCCTCCAGCGCGCCGTGAATGTCCTGCAGCGCCGGCCCCACCTGTTCCACGAACAGCGTGCCGGCTTCGGTCAAGGCGACGCTGCGGGTGGTGCGGTTGAACAGGCGGACGCCGAGGCTCGCCTCCAGCTTGGCGACGGCGTGGCTGAGCGCGGTGGTCGACATGCCGAGATCGATCGCGGCGGCGCGGAAGGTCCCGCGCCGGGCGATCGTGAGGATGGCCTCCAGCTCACTCAGCCCAGCGCGGTTCATTGTCCCGAAATCCTCGATACGACATCCTGCTTTGTCCCACTTATGGGAATAATCGTCGAGCCTTATTGTGAAAATCAGGATTTTCCGATGAGGAGCACAACGATGGATATGCCGGAGAGCGTGCAGGCCTATTTCGACGCTGAGCGTCGCAACGACGCCGATGCGCTGGTGGCGGCGTTTGCCGTCGGCGCGGTGGTGCGGGATGAGGGGGCCGTCCATGAGGGGCTTACCGCGATCCGCCGCTGGTGGGTCGCGGCCAAGGAGAAGACCCACCACGTCACCGCCCCGATCGAGATGTCCGGAGGCGGCGAGACGGTGTCCGTCTGCGCGCTGGTGTCAGGCGATTTCCCCAACAGCCCGGCCACGCTCGATTTCGCCTTCACGATCGCGCAGGGCAAGATCGTCGCGCTGGAGATCGGATGATGACCGATTTCCTGAACCTGAACGGCAAGCGCGCCCTGATCACGGCGGGAACCAAGGGCGCCGGCGCGGCCACCGTCGAACTGTTCCGCGCGCTCGGCGCCAAGGTGCTGACGACGGCCCGCGCGCGCCCCGAGGGCGTGCCCGAGGAACACTTCGTCGCGGCGGACCTGACCACTGGGGAAGGTTGCGCGCGCGTGGCCGAAGAGACCCACCGGCGCCTGGGCGGCGTGGACATCATCGTCCACATGCTCGGCGGCTCCTCGGCACCGGGGGGTGGCTTCGCGGCGTTGACCGACGCCCTGTGGCAGCAGGAGCTCGACCTCAACCTGATGCCCGCCGTCCGGCTGGATCGGCAACTCGTGCCCGGCATGGTCGAGCGCGGAAGCGGCGTCGTCATCCATGTCTCGTCGATCCAGCGCGTATTGCCGCTCCCGGAATCGACGACGGCCTATGCCGCCGCCAAGGCCGCGCTCTCGACCTACAGCAAGGCGCTGTCGAAGGAAGTATCGCCGGAGGGCGTGCGCGTGGTGCGCGTCGCCCCCGGCTGGATCGAGACGGAAGCCGCCGAACGGCTCGTCCAGCGCCTGGCCGACCAGGCCGGCACGGACTATGAGGGCGGGAAGAGGATCATCATGGACGGCCTGGGCGGCATTCCGCTCGGCCGCCCGGCCAAGCCGGACGAAGTCGCCAGCCTCATCGCCTTTCTCGCCTCCGACCGCGCGGCGTCGATCACCGGCACCGAGTACATCATAGACGGCGGCACGGTTCCCACCGCCTAGGTTTCCAGTCCCACAGTGTGATGTCACCTGCGAGCGCGTCGCGGTGGTGAGCCGGTCGGAGAGTCGGCTGATGGGAGTTAAGTCGATCCAATGCGCACTCTTGCGGCCGCATCAAGCGTAGGAGCGGCGGCGAACGGCGTTCGCAGTTTTGTACCGAAATGGCGCACCCGGCACGATTCGAACGTGCGACCTCTGCCTTCGGAGGGCAGCGCTCTATCCAGCTGAGCTACGGGTGCCGAGGCGCGCGAGGCGCCTGTGCCGCGTCTTCATAATCGAACCATGGCCCCCCGGCAACCGGGTGCGCGCGGCCTTTCGTCGGAAGGTGGGGTGGATCGCGCGCCGCCGCCGTCGGCAGAGGTCGCAGGTTCGGGTCGTGCGGGGTGCCGTAGGTGTGCCGCTTATCGCAACAGGCCGTCCTCCGGAACGCTGTAGCGGAAAGCCGGCACATCAAGGCGGCGCGTTCACGGCGACAGGCTTCGGCGGTTTCCTGCTTCCGCTCATAGGGCTGGACCGTCGCGCCGTTGCCGAGCTGTTCAGCGCGTTCCTCGGCGACGCGGCCGCCAGCGCGCAGCAGATCGAGTTCGTGGACATGGTCATCGATCACCTCACCGTAAATGGCTCCAGGCCCCCTGGGCTTCTCTACGAGAGCCCCTTCACGGACATAGCGCCGAGCGGCCCGGAGCAGGTTTTCACGCTCTCCAGAGCCCAAAAGCTCGTCTCGATCATCAACGAGGTGAAGGCCAGCGCTGGGGGTTAGGCGGCAGCCGCGAAGGGGCGCGCGAGGGCGTCAACGCGCCGCTTGCAGTGTGGATGCGTCTACGGCATCTCGGATGCTGCCGGAGAGCGCCCCAGCTCAACCGAGCGCATGTTGACGGCGGATGAGCGATGGCGAAGCGCGACAATGCCTACTATCGAAGGCGGCTCGAAACCGAGCATCCCACCATCTTCCAGGACTTGAAGGACGGCAAATATGCGTCCGAGCGTGAGGCCTTCGTCGCCGCCGGCTTGCGGTCGGAGCGAACCCGGCTGCACGAGCTCAAGAATGCCTGGCGCAAATCGTCCAGAGCCGAGCAGGCGGCGTTCATGCAATGGCTGAAGCTGGAATACGCCAGGCTACGCGGGGCGGCAGCGATGTCTGTCGCACCGTCGACCGCGCCCCCGACCGCGCCCCCGACCGCGCCGGGCACATCCTCGGCGGCGGCTGTGGATTCGCTCGGCCATGTGATGCCCTGGGCGAAGGCCCGCATCCAGCAACTGATGGCCAGGCGAGGCCTCAAGCTCGGCGACGTGATGGCCGAGATGGGCTTCAAGAAGCTCAATCCTTCCCTCGCTCTCGCCTTGAATCAGGATAGCCGGCTCCGCGACGTGAGAATGGTCCGCGCCGTGGAAAAATGGATCCGAGAGCAAGACGGGTCGTAGATCTCTCCACGCCCGGACTTCAAAGCCGTCGGCACATCGGGGCCCGTTGCGCCGTCGTCGCCCTAAGGTCGCGGCATTGCTCGGGCGGGCCTGTCACTCCCCGTGGCGTCGCTGCCGCCGCCCCCGGCAGCCGGGGGCGAGCGGCCGTTCGTCGGGCGCACCGAACCGTGCTGGCAGGCCCCGCATGAGGGCCGTGCCGGCACGGCCCGCGTCACTTCGGCTGCGGCGGGCGGGCATTGGCGGTGGCGACGCGGCGTCCCCAGGAAATGAGGTTGGGCGAGCAGTCGTCGCGGTCGAGCGCGCATTCGATCAGGGTCGGGCCATTGGCATTGCCGCGCGCGCGGGTGATCGCCTCGGCGAGTTCGCCGCCCGTGCCGGCGCGCAGGCCGAGCCCTTCGCCGTCCTCGGCGTTGAAGACGTTGATCAGTCCGGCATAGTCCCAGTTCTTGATGTTGTTATACGGGCCGTCGTGAATTTCGACCTCGATCGTGTAGCCGCGATTATTGATGAGGAAGATGAGGATCGGCAGCTTGCGCCGGATCATCTGCGCCACTTCCTGCGCGGTCAGCTGGAACGAGCCGTCGCCGATCATCGCGATCACCTGCCGTCCGGGCGCCCCCACCGCATAGCCGAAGGTAGCCGGCACCGCCCAGCCGATCGAGCCCCATTGCATCTCGATCTCGAAGCGCGCGCCCTCGGGCAGAGCGAGGTTCATGCCGTTGAACCAGGAATCGCCGGTCTCGACGAGCACCGTGCTGTCGCCGGTCAGCAGCCCCTGGATCTGGCGCATCATCTCGGTGCGCGAGAGCTTGGCCTCCGGCGGCGCCTCCGGCACGGCGGCCGGCGCGGCGCGCAGCCGGTGCAGCTCGTTCAGGGCGGTGGGGTTAGCCTCCACCCGCGTCGCCAGGCCGTCCAGCACCTCGGCCAGCCGCACGCCGCTGAAATCATGCCCGGCAAGGCTGACATGGTCGATGTCGAGGGTGAGCACGTTCGCCCCGGCCGGGTTCGAGGTCCAGCCGACCGTGGAATAGTCGTTGAACAGCGTGCCGATGCAGATCAGCCCATCCGACCAGTCGACGATCTCGCGCGTGGTTGGCGAGGAGACCTCACCCCAATAGATCCCGGCGAATTGCGGGTGCGTCTCGGGGAAGAAGCTCTTGGCCGCCGCCATGACAGCCACCGGGCAGCCCAGCGCCTGCGCCAGCGCCTGCGCCGCGGGCTCGGCCTTGGCCGCGCGCAGCTTGGAGCCGATGAGGATGAGTGGCTTCTTGCGCGCCTTGATGAAGTCCGCCGCCGCGCTCACTGCCGCCTCAAGCGTGTCGGCATCGCTGGGCGCTTGGGCGAGAAGGCTGCTCACCGGCCCGGGCGCGGCGCAGGGGGCGCCGGCAATGTTGCAGGCGATCTCGATATAGGCCGGCTTGCTTTCGCGCAGCGCGGCGCGGATCGCCCGATCGATCTGGGAGGGCGCCTTGTCCGGCGAGGTGATCGCCACCGCGCAGCAGGTGATCCGGGCGGCGATGTCCAGCTGGTAGGAGAGATCGGACGTCGCCATCGTGTGGTGCAGCAGGTGGTCGGTGGCGCGGTCATTGGTGTTGGGCGCGCCTGAGATCAGGATGACCGGCAGGTTTTCCGCATTGGCGCCGGCAATGGCATTGATGATCGACAGGCCGCCGACGCTGAAGGTGACGACAGCCGCCGCCGCGCCATTGGCCCGGGCATAACCCTCGGCGGCATAGCCGCAATTGAGCTCGTTGCAGCAATAGACCTGCTCGGTTTCCTCATTGGTCAGCAATTGGTCGAGCAGCGCCAGATTGAAGTCGCCGGCCACGGCGAAATGGTGCTTGAGCCCGATCTGGGCGAGACGGGCGGCAAGATAGCTACCTACGGTGTACGTCATGTTGCGCTCGGTGATTGCCTTGAGGAAGGTTATCGGAACCTAGCAGCATACCCGGCCCGCCGGTATCTCGAATGAACGCCGCGCGCGCCCTCGTGGCGCCCTCGTGGCGCCCTCACGCCTGCCCGGCGAGCAGGGCGGCGATCCGCGCCAGGGTGCCCGGCGCCGCGTCGGGGCGCAGGCCGACACCATCCTCGCCCGCCAGCAGGCCGGCGAGGATGTCGGCGACGGCCTCCATAGCGGGGGCGAGAAGCCCCAGCGTCGCGACAAACTGCGTGCCGACCCGCAGCGCGGCTCCCCCCGGCCGGGTGATGTCGGGGCAGAGGCCGAGGATCACGCCGCTTTCCGCCAGCGAGGCGACGAGCGGGCGCGGCGCAGCCTCCGCTGCGATCGGGATCAGCATCTGGTGCGTATGGCCCGCTTCGGGCGCGATCACCGGCAGGCCGCGCGCGCGGCAGGCACTGGCCAGAGCGGCCGTATTGGCCACCACGCGCCCAGCATAATCAGCCGCCCCGGTGCGCATGTCGGTGAGCAGGCGCAGCAGCGGCGGCAGCAGGGCGGCGTTATAATTGGCGAGAAAGCGCGCATCGAGCAGCCGCGCCAGCGCCTCGCCCTGCGCCGGGTCGCGGCCGAGGATGAGCCCATGGGGCAGGCCGGGGAGGGTCTTGTAGGTCGAGGTGACAAGCACATCGACGCCGGCATCCAGCGGGTTGGGATAGGTGCCGCCGGCAATCAGCCCGGCGACATGCGAGGCGTCGAACACCGTCGTCGCCCCCACCGCGCGGGCGGCGGCGACCACCGGGGCGATGTCGTCCGCTCCGACCATCACGCTGCGCCCGAGCATGACGAGGCGGGGCCGCCGCTCTTCCACCATCCGCGCGGCGCCTGTCGCATCGAGGCAGAGGCCGGCGGCGTCGAAAGGCAGTTCCTCGCAGACGAGCCCGGCGAGGTCAGGCGTGCCGCCGCGCCGCTGGCTCAGATGTCCGCCCTGCGCCTTGTCAGGCGCCAGCATGAGGTCGCCCGGCCGGGCGAAGGCATGGAACACGGCGAGATTGCACAGGGTCGCGCTCGGCAGGCGCGGTTCGGCCCAGCCGGCGCGGAAGAGGGCGCAGGCTTCCTGCCGCACCGCGACCTCGAACCGCGAGACCAGTTCCGTGCCCGGCTGCTCCTTGTCGAAGCTCGGCCCCATGGAGGGCATGGCACCAAGGCCCGGGGCATAGGCGGCGATCACCTCGGGCGAGGGCAGGTTGGCGCCGGCATAGAGCACGAGGCGCTGGCGGGCGAGCGTGTCGCCATGGCGCGCGGCGGCGGCGAAGAGCGTTGCGTGATCCCCAGTCATGCCACGGAGATAGCCGCTAATCGCCACGCGGCCAATGCGGCCTCGCCACGCAGAGTGTGGCGGGCGGGCGGCGGGTTGTTATATAGCTCAGCCATGACAGACACCCCCGCCAGCCCCCCAGCGCCCCGCCGCGCGCCGCTGTTCTCCCCTGAGGAAGTGGAGCGCTATGCCCGCCATCTCGTGCTCAGTGAAATCGGCGGGCCGGGCCAGCAGAAGCTGAAAAAGGCGCGGATGCTGGTCGTGGGCGCGGGCGGGCTCGGCGCGCCGGCGCTGATGTATCTCGCCGCCGCCGGCGTCGGCCATCTCACCGTCATCGACGATGACGAGGTGTCGCTGTCGAATTTGCAGCGGCAGATCATCCACACCACCGCCGCCATCGGCCGGCGCAAGACCGAGAGCGCGGGCGAGTTCATCGCCGCGCTCAACCCGCATGTGGCGTTTGAAGGCATCAACGCCCGGCTCACCGCCGGCAATGCGCTGGAGCTGGTGGCGCAGGCGGATGTGGTGATCGACGGCTCGGACAATTTTTCCACCCGCTATCTGGTCTCGGATGCCTGCGCGCTGGCCGGGGTGCCGCTGGTCTCGGCGGCGCTGGGGCGTTTTGATGCCACGGTGACGACGCTGCGCCCGCATGAGCAGGGGCCGGACGGCACGCCGAACCCGACCTATCGCTGCCTGTTCCCGGAGCCGCCCCCGGCCGGCACGGTGCCGAGCTGCGCCGAGGCCGGCATTCTCGGCGCGGTGGCCGGGGTCGCCGGCACGCTGGTGGCGCTGGAGGCGGTGCGCGCCGTGGCTGGCTTCGGCGAGGGGCTGGTCGGGCGGCTGCTGATGATCGACACCCTCACCATGCGCTTCGAGACGCTGAGCTATGGCTGGGACCCGGACAACCCGCTGACCGGGGAGAACCCGACGATCAAGGATCTGTCGGGGCATATGCGCTGAAGCGCCACTCTCCGCATGGCGTGGAGGGGGGGGGCGTCATCCCGGCCGAGCGAAGCGAGAGCCGGGATCGCATCCCTCTTCGCGAGGGAAGCGGCATGAGGTTCCACAATCCCGACGCAGGCACTCAACGCGGAGCAATCAGCGCCCGATCGCGTTCGAGGAGCGAGCTCAATTAGCTGAACCTGGTGTCCGCAGAACCGGCTGCAGGCCAGACGGCCGCACTTCTGCGAGTCCGCCCATTAGGCTGCCGTCGGGCCGCGAGGCGCCCAACGCGCCGGCCATCATCCGGCTCAGCCATTGGCGGTTCGCCGGAGGGCCGTCGTTAGGGCAGTCATTTGCCTGCCGGGCCGATGACTGTCAGCGCACACGGCCCTGCCGGCTGAAGCACTCCTCGATCTTGGTCACCACCGCCGCCGACCCGCTGAGCGGCCATTTGACCGGCCGGGAGCCGTTGATCTTGGTGGTCAGCAACTTGCCGTTCCTCAGGGCAGCGACAAAGGCGTCGTCCAGCCCCGCCTCACCCGCGCCTTCGGGGGTAAAGCCGAACTGGGCATCCACGCGGCGCCCGTCGAGCGTGATGACGCCGCCCTCAAACCCTTCCGTCTGGTCGGCGGGGACACGCAGTTCCCAACCATGCGTCTTTTTCTGAAGGATCAAGAAGCCGGCGGGAAGGTTGATCGACCCGGCGCAGCCGACGAAGTCCGACCCCGCCCTCAGGGAAACGACCTCCCATCCACGGGTGCTGCCATAGGGCAACATTTCGAGGTCGGCAGTGTTCTGCGCCGCGCTGTCGGCCGGCTCGCCGCCGGCATTCATGCCGGGTTCATCGGCGACGGGCTCGCAGCTGAACTGCTCGGAGCCGATGAAAAGTTTCGGACCCTCGCCTTCCGGCCAAAACTGCAGTTCGCGCCCGGGGTTGACCCAGGCCCCGTTGCCGTCGGGCACGAGGGGCGCACTGAAGGCGCCATGGAAGTTGCCACTGCTGGATTCGGGGTTCGTCTCGACGACGAAGCCGAGATCGCCGCCGCATTTGTAGAGAAGCTCGCTTTGCGCCCGCGCGGACCCGCAGGCGGCCACAAGTGCAACCATAGCAATAAGGATTCTGACCAGGCGGGTGTCCATGGCGTGACCGTGCAAAGGGAGGAAGCGTGCAGGGGCGGGCAATCCAACGCGGCTTGGGCATCGACAGACGTTCCGACCGAGGGGTCAGCTGTGTCGATAGCTCTGGCTGCGGGGTACTGCGCGCCGCATTCTGCACGTTCCCTGATACCGTTCAAGAGTCGTTCTGCCGGAAATGCAAGGCGGATGTCGACGGAGGACGGCGCCTCCCGCAGAGCGGCTGCATTCGCAGCGCCGGCAAGGCCCTGGACAACAGAGAACCGCTTGACCAGGGACCGCTCAACGGTATCTTGATAGTCCTAGAGGTATGTAGCTTTCTGAACCGCCAGCCTTTTCGCCCGCGCGCCATCCATGCGAGAGACATCATGATCAGACCTGCCCTTTCGGTGCTGGCCGTCGCAGCAGTCGGTCTTCATTTGGCGACCGTTCCCGCCCTGGCGAGTGAGCGCGTCCTTGCCAATATCGGGATCTGGCGCGTCATTCTGAACCGCAACAAAGACAACAATTTCAACCGCTGCATCATCGAGACCAACCAGAACGGCAAGGTGCTGCGGGTCGCCCATAACGGCAAGGGGCCGGATTTCAGCCTCTCGGTCCCGGCGCTGGGCCACAGGAACGGCAACGATGGGACCATCGGCTTCAATGGCAACCAGCCGGAATATTTCCGCTTCGCATCCGACCGCGAACGCGCCTGGACGGTGATGAGCTGGGACATGTCCCAGCTTTTCGAGACGGCCCGCTCGATCGAAGTCTGGATCGGCAATCGCGAGCTCCAGTGGAATCTCCGCGACACGCAAAAGGCGATTATTCGCCTGACCGATTGCGTCAACGAGAATGCGCCATGAAGCACTGAACAGGCAGCGGGGCGCGTTTCTCATCGAGAATCGGGCCCACCCCACGGGAGCGAACCCACTCCAGCCAATCCGCCTCGCGCTGGTACTGGGCTCGACCGATCCACTCCAATGAGCCCGCAGGCCCGGCGCTCCGATTGTCATCGTGCGTGGGTCCTGCCGCCGGACATAAGGCGCCCGTCATGTTGAGATGCGCGCGCAGCGCGCCTTGAAGCGCGCAGGCGCCCGCCCCCCGCCCCGCCCTACAGCATTGAGGGCAGCACCCGGTCGGGCGGGCGGTGGCCGTCCATGAAGGCCTTGATGTTGACGATCACCTTCTCGCCGGTGTCGACGCGGGCCTCCACTGTGGCCGAGCCCATATGCGGCAGCAGCACCACCTTGCCGGCGCGGGCGAGCTTGAGCAGCTTCGGGCTCACCGCGGGCTCGCGCTCGAACACGTCGAGGCCGGCGCCGGCGATCTCGCCATGCTCGATCATGCGGATCAGCGCGTGCTCGTCGATCACCTCGCCGCGCGCGGTATTGACGATATAGGCGTCCTTTCGCACCAGCTTCAGCCGGCGGGCGGAGAGCAGATGGAAGGTGGCCGGCGTGTGCGGGCAGTTGATGGAGAGAATGTCCATCCGCGCCAGCATCTGGTCGAGGCTGTCCCAATAGGTGGCTTCCAGATCTTCCTCGATCTGGGCGGGCAGGGGACGGCGGTTGTGATAATGGATCTGCAGGCCGAAGGCGCGGGCGCGGCGCGCCACCGCCTGGCCGATGCGGCCCATGCCGATGATGCCGAGCCGCTTGCCCCAGATGCGGTGGCCGAGCATCCAGGTCGGCGACCAGCCGGGCCAGGCGCCGTCATCGCTGGTGATCAGCGCCGCGCCCTCGGTGAGCCGGCGTGGCACGGCGAGAATCAGCGCCATGGTCATGTCGGCGGTGTCCTCGGTGAGGACGCCGGGCGTGTTGGTAATGGTGATGCCGCGTGCCGTCGCGGCGGTGACGTCGATATGGTCGACGCCATTGCCGAAATTGGCGATCAGCTTGAGGTTCGGACCGGCGGCCTCGATCACCTTGGTGTCGATGCGGTCGCAGATGGCCGGCACCAGCACATCGGCCGTGGCCATCGCCTCGCAAAGGTCGGCTTGGCTCATCGGCACGTCGTCGACATTGAGCCGCGCGTCGAACAGCTCGCGCATGCGGGTTTCGATCTTGTCGGGCAGCTTTCGCGTCACGACGACCAGCGGCTTCCTGCGGGCCATGTTGCTCCCCGTACAAATCACCGTGGCGGTCAAGCTCCCGTTAACGCTACGGGCCCCACACTCGCGCCAAAACCGGGCGAGGCGTTCCTTAGCAGACAGGTCCGCGAAACACAAAAATGCACCGATTCGCAGTGCAGGCGTGTTTTCACGATCGCGCTGCCGGACAGCGCCGCCGCGATGGGCGAAGGATGATTGAGACGATGCGTAACAAAAAGCTTCGAGGTCGGACGAAGCTGCGGATGACGAATATTCTGCTGGCCTGTTTGGCGTCACTGGCCTCACTGTCCACCACACTGCACTCATCGGCCAGAGCGCAGGAGGAGCCGGCGGCAGCCGATATGGCGGGCCCCGCAGGGCGCACCAGCGGCCTGCCCGTGCCGCGATTCGTCAGCCTCAAGGCCGACAAGGTGAATGTCCGCTCCGGCCCGACCCGCGATCATGGCGTCGCCTGGGTGTTCACCCGCGCCGGGCTTCCCGTTGAAATCACGGCCGAATTCGAGACCTGGCGGCGGATCCGCGATGCTGACGGAGCCGAGGGCTGGGTCTATCATTCCATGCTGTCGGGCCGGCGCACCGCGCTGGTCAATCCGTGGAAGGCCGGCGAGGAAATATCGCTTTATTCGGAACCCTCTACCGGCTCGGCGGTCCGCGCCCGGCTGGAGGCCGGCGTGCTCGGGAAGGTCGAGCATTGCGACGGCAAATGGTGCCGCTTCTTCGACAATGGCTTCGACGGCTTCATCGAGCAGGAACGGCTCTGGGGCGTCTATCCCGGTGAAAAGCTGGAGTAGGCGTCACACCGGACGGGCGGCGATGTAGCGCCGCTCCTGGGTGAGGCCGCCATAGCCATAGGCGTCGCCCCGCGCCTCCACCACATGCACATAGCTTTCCGCGTGGAGCGGGCCCAGAACGTCGCCGAAAGCGGCGAAGGTCGCGGCGATGAAGGCCGCCTTCTCATCCTTGGTGTTGGTGCCCTCTGTCACGCGGATGTCGAGCCAGAAGGCGGCAAGGCTTTGTTCCGACAAGCTTATCCCGGCGCAGAACCAGTGTGCCGGATCGGCCCGCTCGACCAGAACGGCGGTGACCGAGGGGTCCTTGCCCAGCCATTGCCGCGCCAGTTGCGCGGCGCATGCGGCAAGGGCGGCCTCCCGCCCGGCGGCAGGAGATGCGGCGAATCGAATCTGGATCATCGGCATGGCGTGGCTCCCTTCAGTGGTGTGAGGGGAGTCGTAGCGCCTGCCAAGAAATGATAGAACGCTATCATTGAGACTAGCAATGATAGCGATTTGTTATGGATGATCGGCCCCTCGATCTCGAACTCGTCCGCGCCTTCGTGCATGTGGCCGATCTCTCCAGCTTCACCCGCGCCGCCGAAGCGCTGGGCGGCACGCAGGCGGGGGTGAGCCTCAAACTGCGCAAGCTGGAGGCCCGACTTGGTCGCACACTCCTCGAGCGCACCCCCCGCCTCGTCCGCCTCACCGCTGACGGCGCCCTCTTTCTGGAGCGCGCCCGCCGGCTGCTCGCTTCCGACCGCGAGGCTCGCCTGTGGGATGCGGCGCCCGTGCGGCGGCTGCGGCTCGGCATCAGCGACCACACCACCGGCGATACGCTGCCGGCGCTGCTGCGACGGCTCTCCTCGGTCAGCCCCGGCATCGCATTCGACATTCGCATGGGATTCTCCCGGGTGCTTTGCGACGCCTTCGATGCCGGCGAACTCGACGCAGCCGTGGTGCGGCGCGAGGGCAGCCGGCGCGACGGGGAGGTTCTGCGGCAGGATCGCTATGGCTGGTTTGCCGCCGGCGACTGGCAGGCGCGTGGCGATTCGCTGCCTCTGGCCTTGCTGGCGCCTCCCTGCGGGGTGCGCGCCACGGCGGTCGAAGGGCTCGGCTCCTCCGGTATTGCCTGGCACGAGGCCTTCACCGGCGGCAGCGTCTCCTCGGTCAGCGCTGCGGTGGCGGCGAGGCTGGCCGTGGCGCCGCTGGCCGCCCATCTCGCGCCCCCGGGCAGTGTGGATGTCGGCCCGGCGTTGAACCTGCCGGCTCTCCCTGTGGCCACGGTGATGCTGGTGGCCCGCGCCGGCGACGCGCCGGCCAAGGTGGCGCTGCGCGAGCTGGCGGCTTTCCTGCGGGCCTAGGGTATCGACGCAGACAACGAAAAAGGGCCGGTCAACGACCGGCCCTTCGGGGATGGTGAGCGACGATCAGGAACGGCGCTTGGGGCGCAACCGGACCACCACGTCGACCCGCGCGACCTCATAGCCTTCTGGCGGCTCGGGAATGCGCTCCACCTCGACCGAGGTGCTGGGAATGTCGACGAGGTTGTTCTCGCCTTCGAGGAAGAAGTGGTGGTGATCCGAAGGGTTGGTGTCGAAATAGGTCTTCGACCCATCGACCGCCAGCTCACGCAGCAGGCCGACCTCGGTGAACTGGTGCAGCGTGTTGTACACAGTGGCCAGCGACACCGGGAAACGGGCCTTGATCGCCTCTTCGTGCAGGATTTCCGCCGAGACGTGACGGTCGCCCTTGGCGAAAAGCAGCCAGCCGAGTGCGAGGCGCTGGCGGGTGGGGCGCAGGCCGACATCGCGCAGCATGTGCCGCACGTCGTGGAACGGGCAGCCCGTGCGGCCCGCGCCATCGCGCAGCTTGGCGACGGGCAGGATGGGACCGTCTTCCTCCACGACCATGCGGGAGAAGGCCAGGTTCTGGGGGCGAAAGCCTTCGCTCATCTTTTCTTCCGAACCATCGTTACCGCCTTTCCCGCCCCGAAGGCGGTAAGGTCGATCCGCAGCATAACAGGCACTTGGCGCGCCGCCCGACGACGCGGGAGGCACGCGCACAGTGCCATTTTCATCGAGCATTATATCGGCACGGCGGGGGGCGGGGCAATATCGTGCGGAATAATCGTAATGGTTCCAATCTGCGCGGCGCCGAGGCCGCTTGCGCCCCAGGCAGGCGGCGGCCGTTTTGTTTGTACGATGGTGCCAGGATGCCGTCGCGCGAGTGACATTTTGAATGTCCCCGCGCGGGAGCGGTGGCTTTGAGCGGGCGGGGCGCTGTGATAGGAAGCGCGCTGCGTCAGGTGGCCGGGGCGGCGACAGCCCATGCCAATGCCGCGCAAACAGCGGCCGCGGGCTGCTCAAGGCAATGGAAACAGCAAGCGTGGGTATTACCGAAACGATGGTCGAGCGGCAGACGAGCTTCACTTACGAGGAACTGCTCGCGTGCGGGCGCGGAGAGCTTTTCGGGCCGGGAAATGCGCAACTGCCCGCGCCGCCGATGCTGATGTTCGATCGCATCACCGAGATTTCCGAGGATGGCGGCCCGAACGGCAAGGGCCATGTGCGGGCCGAGCTCGATATCCGGCCCGACCTGTGGTTCTTCGGCTGCCATTTCATCGGCGACCCTGTCATGCCCGGCTGCCTCGGCCTTGATGCACTCTGGCAGCTTGTCGGCTTCCATCTCGGCTGGCTTGGTTCTCCCGGTCGCGGGCGTGCGCTTGGTGCCGGCGAGATCAAGTTTTCCGGCCAGGTTCTGCCGACCGTCAAGAAGGTCGTGTACGGGATCGATTTCAAGCGCGTCATGCGCTCCAAGCTGGTTCTCGGCATCGCCGATGGCTGGGTGGAAGCCGATGGCGACGTCATCTACCGGGCGGGCGATCTGAAGGTCGGCCTGTTCCAGTCCTGATCCCGCCGCCCTTGCGAGGCTCTGCCCGCATGGCCATTTCGCGTGCCTGGGATCCCCTCGCGTGCTTTGAAGGAAAGGAAGCCTATGCGCCGTGTTGTCGTAACCGGAATGGGCATCGTCTCGTCCATCGGCAACTCCACGCAGGAGGTGCTCGCCTCCCTGCGCGAGGGACGGAGCGGCATCAGCCGGGCCGAGAAATATGTTGAGCTTGGCTTCCGCAGCCAGGTGCAAGGCGCGCCGCAGCTCGACGCCAGTGAGGTGGTTGACCGCCGCGCCATGCGCTTCCATGGCGGCGGCACCGCGTGGAATCACGTCGCCATGGATCAGGCGATCCGCGACGCGGGCCTCGAAGAGCACGAGATTTCCAACGAGCGGACCGGGCTCATCATGGGTTCGGGCGGCTCTTCCACCCGCACCATCGTCGAGGCGGCGGACATCACCCGCAAGAATTCCAGCCCCAAGCGTGTCGGCCCGTTCGCCGTGCCCAAGGCGATGGGCTCGACCGCCTCCGCGACGCTCTCCACCTGGTTCAAGATCAAGGGGCTGAGCTATTCCATCTCCGCTGCCTGTGCGACCACCAATATCTGCATCGGCAACGCCGCTGAGATGATCCAGTACGGCAAGCAGGACATCATGTTCGCTGGTGGCTGCGAGGATCTCGACTGGACGCTGTCGTGCCTGTTCGACGCCATGGGCGCCATGTCGTCCGACTATAATGACCGCCCCGCCGTCGCCTCGCGCCCCTATGACAAGAACCGCGACGGCTTTGTCATTTCCGGCGGCGCCGGCGTGCTGGTGCTGGAAGAGCTGGAGCACGCCAAGGCGCGCGGCGCGCGCATCTATGCCGAGATCGTCGGCTACGGCGCCACGTCGGATGGCGCCGACATGGTCGCCCCTTCCGGCGAGGGCGCGGCCCGCGCCATGAAGCTCGCGCTGGCCGGCGTGAAGGGCGGCATCGACTATATCAACCCGCACGCCACCTCGACCCCAATCGGCGATCTCAAGGAGATCGAGGCGATCCGCGCCGTATTCGGCGACAAGGCACCGCCGATCTCGGCCACCAAGTCGCTCACCGGCCATTCGCAGGGCGCGACCGGCGTGCACGAGGCGGTCTATTCCATCCTGATGATGCAGAACGGCTTCATCTCGGCCAGCGCTCATATCGACGAGATCGACCCCGCCTTTGCTGACATGCCGATCGTGCGCGAGCGCGTCGACAATGCACGGCTTGAGCGGGTGCTCTCCAACGGATTCGGTTTCGGCGGGGCGAATGCGGTGCTGGTTTTCCAGCATCCTGAAGCTTGATCGACGCGGCGCGGCGGCGGAAGGGACAGTCAGCATGAGTCTGATGCAGGGGAAGCGCGGCCTGATCATGGGCGTCGCGAACGACCATTCCATCGCCTGGGGCATTGCCCGGACGCTGGCGGCGCAGGGCGCCGAACTCGCCTTCACCTATCAGGGCGAGGCACTGGGCCGCCGGGTGAAGCCGCTCGCCCAGAGCCTGGGCAGCGACACGCTGCTGCCCTGCGATGTCGAGGACCTCGCCTCGGTCGACGCGGTGTTCGCGGCGCTGAAGGAGAAGTGGGGCACGCTCGACTTTCTCGTCCACGCCATCGGCTTCTCGGACAAGAACGAGCTGAAGGGCCTCTACGCCGACACCACGCGGGCCAACTTCACCCGCACCATGGTGATTTCCTGCTTCTCCTTCACCGAGCTGGCCAAGCGGGCGGCGCCGTTGATGACGGAAGGCGGCTCGCTGATCACGCTCACCTATGGCGGCTCGACCCGGGTGATGCCGAACTACAATGTTATGGGCGTCGCCAAGGCGGCGCTGGAGGCGAGCGTGCGCTATCTCGCGGCCGATTACGGTCCGCAGGGCGTGCGGGTGAACGCCATTTCCGCCGGCCCGATCCGCACGCTGGCCGGGGCGGGAATCGCCGATGCGCGGTTGATGTTCAACTACCAGAAGCGTCACGCGCCGCTGCGCCGTACCGTGACCCTCGACGAGGTCGGTGGCGCCGCGCTCTACCTGCTCTCGGACCTGTCCTCGGGTGTCACCGGAGAGGTTCATTTCGTCGATTCCGGCTACAACATCATCTCGATGCCGCACCCCGACGCTCTGAAGACCATCGAGGACGCCGAGGAACGGGCCGCTGGCGAGGCGGCGGAGTAGGGATTTTCCGCGAAATCGGATGAAGGAAGGCCCGGCGCTATGCCGGGCCTTTGCGTTTTACGCCCTCAGCGCGATCCGGTAGGCGTGGGCGGGGTAGACCCCGAGAATCCGCACTTCCTTGGAGAAGAACGACAGTTCTTCCAGCGCCAGCTTGAGGCTCGGGTCGTCGGGATGACCGTCGACATCGGCATAGAACTGGGTGGCGAAGAACTCGCCGTCGAGCTGGTAGGATTCCAGCTTGGTCATGTTCACGCCATTGGTGGCGAAGCCGCCCATCGCCTTGTACAGCGCCGCCGGCACGTTGCGCACGCGAAACACGAAGGTGGTCACGGTTGGCCCGTTATTGGCGGGCGCCCATTCGCCGTCCTTGGCGAGGATGACGAAGCGCGTGGTGTTGTGCGCCTCGTCCTCGATGTTCTCGGCGATGATGTCGAGGCCGTAGATCTCGGCGGCGAGCCGTGAGGCAATGGCCGCGCGCGTCGGGTCCTGCGATTCCGCCACCAGGCGCGCCGAGCCTGCTGTGTCGGCACCGACAATGGCCTTCAGCCCCAGCTTGCGGATGATGTTGCGGCACTGGCCGAGCGCCATCACATGGCTTTCCGCCGACTTCACCGTCGCCAGCGACGCGCCCTTGATGGCCATCAGCTGATGCGAGAGCGGCAGGAAGAACTCGCCGATGATGGTGAGGCCGGAGGTGGGCATCAGGTGGTGAATGTCCGCCACCCGCCCGGCGACCGAATTCTCGATCGGGATCATGCCGAGATGTGCCTCGCCATTCTGAAGCGCGGCGAAGGCGTCTTCGAAGGTGGCGCAGGGCACGGCCTCGTGCTCGGGATAAACCTCGCGGCAGGCGATATGCGAGTTCGCGCCCGGTTCGCCCTGGAAGACGATGGTGCGGCGGCTGGTCATGAGAGCGTCCTTGATTCGTCCGCGGCCTTGAGATGTGCCGCTTCCCGGGCAAGCATGGCGCGGGCCTTTTCCAGATCTTCCGGCGTATCGACGCCGAGCGGCACGGTGTCGACAATGGCGACATCGATCCTCATGCCGGCCTCCAGCGCGCGCAACTGCTCCAGCTTCTCGCGGCTCTCCAGCGGCGAGGGCGGCAGGGCGACAAAGCGCTCCAGCGCGCTGCGGCGATAGGCATAGAGGCCGATATGGTGGAACAGCTGCCCCTCGCCGTAAGGGGCAGTGGCGCGGGTGAAATAGAGCGCGCGCAGCCGTCGTGGCGTGATAGAGCTACCGACGGCTTTCACCACATTGGGATTGGTGCGCTCGCCTGCCTCGGTGATTTCGGCCGCCAGCGTGCCGATGTCCACCGCCGGGTCATCGAGCAGGTCGAGCGCCGCACGGATGAGGGCGGGGTCGATCGTCGGCAGGTCGCCCTGCACATTAACGATCCGCGTCACACGGCCATCCGGGTCGATGCGCCCGAGCGCCTCGAAGATTCGGTCCGAGCCGCTGACATGATCGGCACGGGTCATGACGACCTCGAATCCGGCGCTTTCCACCGCGGCGCGCACGCCCTCGTCATCCGTGGCGACCACTACCCGGCCGATGCCCGCCGCGGCGGAACGCCGCGCCACTTCGACGATCATAGAGCGACCGCCAAGATCGGCGAGCGGCTTTCCCGGCAAACGGGTCGAGGCCATGCGGGCTGGAATAAGAATAAGTGTGTCCTGGGAGGACATGTCGGTGCCCTGTCATCGTGCTGCGTGGTGCCGGGCGCCTCTCTCAGAGTGGCGAAACGTAGCACCGCAGCGCGCTTATACGGGTTGCACGCGAACCGTCAAAATGATTAGTTCCCGCGCGCCATTGGCGGTCGCAAGCGAGCGCTGATACATTGCGCGCAGGGTATTGCGGGCCAGCCGGATGGCTCGCGTGCCGGGTGAGGGAGCGAATATTTCGATGGACAGCTTCGAGCTGAACAAGGTTGCTGGTGCGGTCCTGGGCGTGCTGACGTTGACGCTCGGTCTGAACGTGTTCGCCGACATCCTGTTCTCCAGCCATGGGCCGGAGAAGGCGGGCTACGAGATCGCCGTGCAGGAGGAACTGACGGGCCAGGCGCAGGCCGAGCCTGCCGCCGTCCCGCTTCCCCAACTCCTCGCCGCCGCCAGCCCGCAGAAGGGTGAGGCCCAGTCGAAGAAGTGCGCGGCCTGCCACAACTTCGTGGAAGGTGCCGGTGCCAAGGTCGGTCCGGATCTCTACGGCGTCGTCGGCCGCCCGGTGGCGAGTGCGGAAGGCTTCGCCTATTCCGCCGCGATGAAGGCGCACGGCGGCGACTGGACTTTCGAGCAGCTCAACGGCTTCATCAAGAGCCCGAAGACGCATGTTCCCGGCACCTCGATGGGCTTCGCCGGTATCGCCAAGGATACCGACCGCGCCGACCTGATCGCCTATCTCAACACGCTGTCGCACAACCCGCTCCCGCTGCCCTCGCCGGAGGCGACGCCCGCCGCCGCTGAGCCTGCGGCGACCCAGCCGGCTTCAGGCGAGACCGGTGGCAACGTCCCTCCGCCGGCCGGCTCCGCCGCGCCTGCCACCACCGTTCCGGCGCCCGCGCCGGCTGCGCCTGCGCCCGAGGCGCCCCCGGCTCCGGCTGCGCCTGCACCCGAAGTGGCTCCTGCGCCGGCGGCTCCCGTTCCGGCAGAACCGGCTCCGGCCGAACCCGCTCCTGCGGCGCCCGCTGCGCCCTGAGCCGCCCGCCCTGCGGGGCGAGGCTTTCACGATCACGTCAGGCCGGCGGCGCAATGCGTCGCCGGCCTTATTCTTTTCCGGACTCCCCCCTTCATATTGACCGCCAATGTTCATAATCGTCATGGGGCTTGCGCCTTGCGCTGCCTCGCCAGACGACGTGCCAAAGGGATGATGCGCATGACCCGGCTCCGCCGCTCCGACCGCCCCGCCGCTCATGGCCGGCGCCCGCCGCCATGGAGCGGCGCGATGACCCGGTCCCTGGCGGTCGTCGCCCTCGGCTTCGGCCTGTTCGGATCCGCCCTGGCTCAGGAGACGGCGCCCGCCCCGTCCGCCGCCGCATCGACGGCAAGCGCCGGAGATTGGCGGCACGGCCTCTCACTGATGGGCCAGCCGAAATACCCGGCTGACTTCAAGCATTTCGACTATGTGAACCCGGATGCGACCAAGGCCGGCCTGCTGCGGCTCTCGGTCGATGGCACCTTCGATTCGCTAAACGATATTGTTCCGCGCGGCACGCCGGCCGCCGGGCTTCAACTGATATACGATACGCTGATGAGTTCGGCCTATGACGAGGTGGCGACGGAATACGGGCTGATTGCGGAAAGCGTGCGCTACCCGGCCGATTTCTCCTCCGTCACCTACCGACTACGCCCCGAGGCGAAGTGGCATGATGGGCAGCCTATCACTGCTGACGACGTCGTCTGGTCCTTCGAGCAGCTGACCAAGAACAACCCTCGGCAGGCCTATTACTACAGCCATGTGAAGGGCGCCGCCGTCACTGGCGAGCGCGAGGTGACCTTCACCTTCGACCAGGCGGGCAACCGCGAACTGCCGCAGATCGTCGGCCAGCTGCGCGTGATGCCCAAGCACTGGTGGACGGCGAACGGGCCGGACGGCAAGCCACGCGATATCAGCCAGGGCACGCTGGAAGTGCCGCTTGGCTCGGGTCCGTATAAGGTGAAGCAGGTTCAGCCCGGTCGCTCCATCTCCTTCGAGCGCGTGTCCGACTATTGGGGGAAGGATCTGCCGGTGAACATCGGCACCAACAATTTCGCCGAGCAGCGCTACGAGTATTTCCGTGATTCCACCGTCGAGCTGGAGGCCTTCAAGGGCGACCAGTACGATTTTCGGGTTGAGACCTCGGCCAAGGACTGGGCCACCGCCTATAATTTCCCGGCGGTGAAGGAGGGCAAGGTCGTACTGGAGGAATTCCCGGAGCGCGCCTCTGGGGCGATGCAAGCCTTCATCCCCAATTTGCGGCGCGAGAAATTCCAGGACCAGCGAGTGCGCCGCGCTCTCAATCTGGCGCTCGATTTCGACGGCATGAATCGCACCCTTTTCTTCGGCCAGTACAAGCGCACGTCGAGCTACTTCCAGAATACCGAACTGGCCTCCTCCGGCCTGCCGCAGGGGTTGGAACTGCAGATTTTGGAAAGCGTGAAGGACAAGATCCCCGCCAGCGTCTTCACCACGCCCTACGCCAATCCGGAAGGCTGGAGCGAGGGCCTGCGGCGCGGCAATCTGCGCGAGGCGGCGAACCTGCTTAAGCAGGCCGGCTATGAGGTGAAGGGCGGCAAGCTGGTCAACGCCAAGGGCGAGCCCTTCACGATGGAGATCCTGATCGCCAATCCCGCCTTCGAGCGGGTGGCGCTATTCTACAAACCTTCACTCGAACGTCTCGGCATCTCCGTGAACGTCCGTCAGGTCGACACGTCACAGTATATCAACCGGGTGCGCGCGCGCGACTACGACATGATCATCACCGGCTGGGGCCAGTCGCTCTCGCCGGGCAATGAGCAGCGCGATTACTGGGGCTCCAGCGCGGCCGACCGCGAGGGCTCGAACAATTATGCCGGCATCAAGGATCCCGGCATCGACGCGCTGATCGAGAAGGTCATCTACGCCACCAGCCGCGAGGAACTGGTGGCGGCTACCCGCGCGCTCGATCGGGTACTACTGGCGCATGACTATGTGGTTCCCAGCTGGAACTACCCCAACACCCGCACCGCCCGCTGGAACCGGTTCGGCCACCCCGAAAAGCTGCCGGAATATTCCGACGGCTTCCCCACCATCTGGTGGTGGGACGCGGAGAAGGCGGCCAAGACCGGGGCCGCCCGGTGAGCGGCGCGGGGGCGCGTCGGGGCGGGCCGCCGTCCTCCCGGCCGGAGGCGAAGCCGGAGAGCCGGGATCGTCATCTCCCTCATCCGTTTTCGGCACGCGATCCCGGATCGGCCGTTCCGGCCGTCCGGGACGATGGCGGTGCCGTCTCCCGCCGCGCGCTTCTGGCCTTCGCCGCCGGCGCGTCGCTCGTGCCCTGGCTCGGCCGGCGGAGTGTTGCTCAGGAGACCGCGCCCCAATCCACTGTCCCTTCGGCTGCCGGTGCGCCGGTGTCCGGCTTCGGACCGGAGCGGCATGGCCTGTCGGTGTTCGGTGATCTGAAATATCCTATCGACTTCGCCCATTTCGACTATGTCGACCCTGCCTCGCCCACGGGCGGCACCTTCTCGCAGGTCGGCCCGACCGCAGCGTTCAACCAGTCGTTCCAGACCTTCAATTCGCTGAACGGCTACATCTTGAAGGGCGACGGCGCGCAGGGCCTCGATCTCATCTTCGATACACTGATGGCGCGGGCCTTTGACGAGCCGGACGCCATTTATGGTCTGGTGGCGCAGAGCGTCGCAGTTTCAGAAGACGGCACGCTCTACCGCTTCCGCCTGCGGCCGCAGGCGCGCTTCCACGATGGAACGAAGCTCACCGCCGAAGATGTCGCCTTCTCGCTTAACCTGTTGAAGAGCAAGGGCCATCCCATTATCGCGCAAAACCTGCGGGACATGGAGGGCGCCGAGGCCGAGGGCGCCGAGATCGTCACGTTGCGCTTTGCGCCCCGGCGGGCGCGCGACGTGCCGTTGTTCGCCGCCTCGCTGCCGATCTTCTCAAAGGCCTACTACAGTTCCACCCCGTTCGACGCGAGCTCGCTGGAGCCCCCGCTCGGCTCGGGCGCCTATAAGGTTGGCCGGTTCGAGGTTGGTCGCTTCATCGAGTATCGCCGCGATCCCGACTACTGGGCCAAGGACCTTCCGGTGAATGCCGGCGTGAACAACTTCGACGTTTTACGCTACGAGTATTTCCGCGACCGAGAGGTTGGGTTCGAGGCGTTCAAGGCACGGGCCTATCTGTTCCGGCAGGAGTTCACGGCCCGGACCTGGGCTACCGGCTATGATTTTCCGGCGCTGAACGAGGGACGGGTGAAGCGCGAGATCCTGCCCGATCGCACGCCATCGGGTGCGCAGGGTTGGTTCCTCAATCTGCGCCGGCTGAAATTCGCCGATCCCCGCGTGCGCGAGGCGCTTTCCTACGCCTTCGATTTCGAGTGGACCAACAAGAACCTGATGTACGACGCCTATAGGCGCACGACATCCTTCTTCGAGAATTCCGACCTCAAGGCGGAAGGCCCGGCCGGCCCGGACGAGGTGGCGCTTATCGCGCGCCTGGGTGATCGGCTCAGCGCCGAAGACGTGGCGGTGCTGAAGGCCCCGCCCTGGTCGCCGCCCGTCTCTGACGGCTCGGGGCAGGACCGGGCGCTGCGGCGGCGCGGCACGCAGCTTCTGCGGGAAGCGGGGTGGACCGTCAAGAACGGCCGCCTCGTCGACCCACAGGGCGAGGGTCTGACCATCGAGTTTCTCGACGACGAGAACGGGCTGGAGCGCCACACTGCTCCCTTCATCAAGAACCTCGAACTGCTCGGCATCGCGGCCAACTTCCGTCTGGTCGATTCCCCGCAATACCAGCGCCGGCTCAACGACTTCGATTTCGATGCCACGGTGCGGCGCTTCTCGCTCTCCACCGTGCCGGGCGAATCGCTGCGCAACTATTTTGGCTCGAGCGCGGCCAACACTCCGGGTTCCAATAACCTGTCCGGCATTGCCGATCCGATCGTCGACCTGTTGATCGAGGAGGTGATCGCCGCGCCGACGCGCGATCAGCTGCGCACCGCCTGCCGCGTGCTCGACCGCCGGCTGCGCGCGGGACGCTACTGGGTGCCGCAATGGTACTCCGCCGAGTTCCGCATCGCCTTCTGGGACGAATTCGGCTGGCCCTCCGCGCCGCGCCCGACCTATGCCCGCGCCATTCCGGAACTCTGGTCGGCGCGCACGAGGTCGGCGGGATGAGAAACATGCGCGCGACGTCATCCGAGCGGGGCGATCTGTCAGGCCGGCCTTGTCGTAAGTCGTGCAGCTGGCAACGCTCCTGCATGAACGGACGTTAAGTTGACGCGGGTGCGCCCGCCCTCCACCTTGTGCCCGCCTCGCGGAGGAAACCCGATCGTATGCTGGCCTATATCGTCCGACGCATCGCCCTGATGGTGCCCACCGTCATCGGCATCATGCTGGTTTCCTTCGCTGTCGTGCAGTTCGCGCCGGGCGGGCCGGTCGAGCGGGTGATCGCCGAGCTGACCGGGCAGGGCACCTCCGCCACCGCCCGCATTTCAGGTGGGGGCGGTGATTTTGGTGGCATGCAGCAGAGCGCGCCGGGAGGCGACCCGGTCTCTTCCAAATATCGCGGTGCGCAGGGGCTGGACCCGGCCTTCATCAAGGACCTGGAGAAGCAGTTTGGCTTCGACCGACCGGCCCATGAGCGCTTCCTGAAGATGATGTGGGACTATGTCCGCTTCGATTTCGGCCGGTCCTACTTCCGCGACGTCTCGGTGATCGACCTGATCGCCGAGAAGATGCCGGTGTCGATCTCGCTCGGCCTGTGGATGACGCTCATCACCTATGCCATCTCCATCCCGCTCGGCATCGCCAAGGCGGTGCGCGACGGCTCGCGCTTCGATGTGTGGACCTCGGCGGTCATCATCGTCGGCTATGCCATTCCCAGCTTCCTCTTCGCGATCCTGCTCATCATCGTGTTTGCCGGCGGCTCGTTCTTTTCTTGGTTCCCCCTGCGCGGGCTGACCTCGGAGAACTGGGACCAGCTCTCGCTGGGGGGAAAGATCCTCGACTATTTCTGGCATCTGGCGCTGCCCATCACTTCCATGGTGCTGGGCGCCTTCGCCACCATGGCGCTGTTGACCAAGAACTCGTTCCTTGACGAGATCCGCAAGCAGTATGTCGTCACGGCGCGGATGAAGGGGCTGTCGGAGCGGGCCGTGCTCTACCGCCATGTGTTCCGCAACGCCATGCTGATCATCATCGCCGGCTTCCCCGGGGCGTTTGTCGCCGCGTTCTTCTCCGGCTCGCTCCTGATCGAGACCATCTTCTCGCTCGACGGGCTGGGCCTGCTTGGGTTCGAGAGCGTGCTCAACCGCGACTACCCCGTCGTGTTCGCCAATCTCTTCATCTTCTCGCTGGTCGGGCTGGTAGTGAACCTGATTTCCGACCTCACCTATACCTGGGTCGATCCGCGCATCGACTTTGACACGCGGGACGTCTGAGCATGGACGCCGCCAACACTGCCGTGTCGACCACCCCGGTGAATGCCGCATCCGACCGGCCGCACCGCCCGTTTCTGTCGCCGCTCAACCAGCGCCGCTGGGCCAATTTCAAGCGCAACCGCCGCGGCTGGTGGAGCTTCTGGCTCTTCTCCGTGCTGTTCATCCTCAGCCTCGGGGCGGAGTTCATCGCCAACGACAAGCCGTTCCTGATTGAATATGACGGCGGCTATTACTTCCCCGGTCTGGTCGCCTATCCCGAAACCACGTTCGGGGGCGATTTCGAGACCGAGGCGGATTACCGCGACCCCTATCTGCAGAACCTGATCCATGAAAAGGGCGGCTGGATGGTGTGGCCGCCGATCCGCTATTCCTATTCCACCCACAATCTCGATCTGCCGACCCCCGCCCCTTCACCGCCGACCTGGATGCTGACCGACGCCCAATGTGCTCCTGTGGTGGAGAAGCTCGGCCGCACCGGCGGCTGCGGTGCGCTGGAGTGGAACTGGCTGGGCACGGATGACCAGGGCCGCGACGTGCTGGCCCGTCTGATCTACGGCTTCCGCCTCTCGGTGGTGTTCGGCCTCGTGCTCACCATCATCTCCTCCGTCATCGGCGTCGCGGCGGGAGCGGTGCAGGGCTATTTCGGTGGTTGGACCGACCTGATCTTCCAGCGCTTCATCGAGATATGGACCTCGATCCCCGCGCTCTATCTCCTGCTGATCATCTCCTCGATTCTGGCGCCCGGGTTCTGGGTGCTGCTGGGCATCTTGCTGCTGTTCTCCTGGGTGTCGCTGGTCGGGCTGGTGCGGGCAGAGTTTTTGCGCGCCCGGAACTTCGAATATGTGCAGGCCGCGCGGGCGCTGGGGGTGTCCAACGGCGTCATCATGTGGCGGCACATGCTGCCCAACGCGATGGTGGCGACGCTGACCATGCTGCCCTTCATCGTTTCCTCCTCGGTGATGACGCTGACCGCGCTGGACTTTCTCGGCTTCGGCCTGCCCCCCGGCTCACCCTCGCTCGGTGAATTGCTGGCACAGGGCAAGTCGAACGTGCAGGCGCCCTGGCTCGGCCTCACCGGCTTCTTCACCGTCGCCATCATGCTGAGCCTGCTCATCTTCATCGGCGAAGCGGTCCGCGACGCCTTTGATCCCCGGAAGACCTTCCAGTGAGCGAAACGCCGTTGCAAGACGCCCCCCTCCTCTCCGTCCGTGATCTCTCCGTCGCCTTCGCGCAAGGCGGGCGGAGCACGCTGGCGGTCGACCGCGTGTCCTTCGATGTCCACCGTGGCGAAACGGTCGCGCTGGTGGGCGAGAGCGGCTCCGGCAAGTCGGTCACGGCGCTCTCCATCCTCAAGCTGCTGCAATATCCCGCCGCCAGCCACCCCTCCGGCGAGGTGCTGTTCCAGGGCGAGAACCTTCTCGCCATGGAGGAGCGCGAGATACGCCGGGTGCGCGGCAACGACATCACCATGGTGTTCCAGGAGCCGATGAGTTCGCTCAACCCGTTGCACACGGTCGAGCAGCAGATCGCAGAAATCCTCTTCCTGCATCGCGGCATGCGCGGGCCGGCGGCGCGGGCACGGGTGATTGAACTCCTCACCGAGGTCGGCATTCCCCAGCCTGAGACGCGGCTCGGCTCCTACCCGCATCAGCTCTCGGGCG
Organism: Ancylobacter sp. FA202; assembly: GCF_000380205.1. Lineage (NCBI taxonomy): Bacteria > Pseudomonadati > Pseudomonadota > Alphaproteobacteria > Hyphomicrobiales > Xanthobacteraceae > Ancylobacter > Ancylobacter sp. FA202. The sequence goes on from NZ_KB904818.1 coordinate 2,740,701, forward strand.
GCCAGCGCCAGCGGGTGATGATCGCCATGGCGCTCGCCAACGAGCCGCAACTGCTCATCGCCGACGAGCCGACCACGGCGCTCGACGTCACGGTGCAGGCGCAGATTCTCGCCTTGCTGAAGGATCTTCAGCGCCGGCTTGGCATGGCGATGCTGTTCATCACTCATGACCTCGGCATCGTGCGCAAGATCGCCGATCGGGTCTGCGTGATGAACCATGGCAAGATCGTTGAGGAAGGGCCGGTGGGGGAGCTCTTCGCCCACCCTCGGCATCCCTACACGCAGGCGCTGATCGCCGCTCAGCCGCGTGGCAACCCCGCCTCGCCCCACCCGGAAGCGCCTGTTGTGCTGGAGACGACCGGCCTCAAGGTCTGGTTCCCGATCAAGGCGGGGGTGATGCGCAAGACCGTAGGCCACATCAAGGCGGTGGATGGTATCTCGGTTGAGATAAGGCGCGGCGAGACATTGGGCGTGGTGGGGGAAAGCGGCTCGGGCAAGACGACGCTTGGCCTCGCCCTGCTGCGGCTCATCTCCAGCGAGGGGCCGATCGTGTTCATGGGCGATCCCATCGATACGCTCGGCTTCAAGCAGATGCGCTCCCGGCGGCAGGCGATGCAGGTGGTGTTCCAGGACCCGTTCGGTTCGCTCAGCCCGCGTATGTCGGTCACGGACATCATCGGCGAGGGGCTGCGGGTCCATCAGCCCAAGCTGAGTGCCGAAGAGCGCGACGCCCGCGTCGTCGCGGCGCTTATCGATGTCGGGCTCGATCCGGAGGCCCGCCACCGCTACCCCCATGAATTCTCCGGCGGCCAGCGCCAGCGTGTCGCTATCGCCCGCGCCATCGTTCTGGAGCCGTCTTTCATTGTGCTGGACGAGCCGACCAGCGCGCTCGACATGATCGTTCAGGCGCAGATCGTCGACCTGCTGCGCGACCTGCAGCAGAAGCGAGGCCTCACCTATCTGTTCATCAGCCATGATCTGCGCGTCGTTGCGGCGCTGGCCTCGCGGGTGATGGTGATGAAGAGCGGCGTGGTGGTGGAGGAGGGACCGGCGGCCGATCTCTTCGCCCAGCCGAAGACCGACTATACCCGCGCGTTGTTCGCCGCGGCTTTCGACATGGAGGCGGCGCCGCTATGAGCGGGCGCGCGAAGGTCGGCGAGCTCGCCGATCGCTCCATCGACCTCGATCTCACAGGGCCCGAGGAGGTCGGCGCGGGCTTCCGCCCCTATCATCGCTTCATTGCCACCTTGGAGGGAGCCGGCGGCGCCCGGCTGCGCCAGCGACGCGACATATTGCGGGTCGGTTCGGTGGTGGGCGTGCTTGCCTATGACCCGGCGGCGGATTGCTTCGTTCTCATCCGCCAGTTCCGCCTCGGCGCGCAACTGGCCACCGGTGCGGGCGAACTGGTGGAGATCGCCGCCGGCCTCATCGATCCGGAGGAGGAAGCCGAGGCGGCCGCGCGTCGCGAATGCGTTGAGGAGCTCGGCGTGGCGCCGCGCGCGCTGCTGCCCATCGCCCGCTTTCTCCCCAGCCCGGGCGTAAGCGACGAATATGCCACGGTCTATCTCGGCCTCATCGATTCCGCCGATGTGCCGGACGTGGCTGGCGAGCCGGGCGAGACAGAGCTGACGCGGCCATTCCTCATCTCCGTGGACGAGGCGCTGGCTGGCCTTGCTGCTCCGTTCCCCACGCCTTTCGCCAATGGCTTCGTGCTAATCGCCCTGCAATGGTTCGCGCTGAACCGGGCGCGGGTGGACGCCTTCGTCGCGGCAAACCGCTAGAGTCGGCGCACGCTGCGCAGCGGGGTGCCGGAGGCCTCGATGCGGGCCAGCGCCGGGCCCAGGGGTTCGCGCACGACGGACATGAAATGGGCGGTGGCGTGCAGCAGCGTCGCGCCGTCCTCGACGATGCCGACATGGCCGGGCCAGTAGAGCAGATCGCCGCGCCGCAACTCCCCGAGGTCGCCGGAGAACGCCACCGGCGTCCCCATGGCGTTTTCCTGCATGTCGGTGTCGCGCGGGCAGGGGACACCGCAGGCGTTGAGCGCCACCTGCACGAGGCCGGAACAATCCAGCCCGAGGCTGGAGCGCCCGCCCCAGAGATAGGCGGCGCCGAGGAACCGCGCCGCCACCGCGACGAAATCCTCCTCGAAGGTATCGAGCGGTGCGAGATGGCCGGCGAAGACAAAGCCGCCCTCGGCCGTCACCGCGAAACGCTCGCGCGTGCCAATGAGGGCGAGGCGACTGCCGAAGGAGAGCAGATCGACGGGGGGCAGCTTGATGCTGGGGCCCGGAAAAACGGGGGTCCGCAGCGCGACCACCTTGTGCGTCGCTTCCGCGCCCGCCGGGGCCAGCGCATCCTCCGGCAGCCAGCCGACATAGGAATCCGCGTCGAGCTGGCCCCAGGCCCAGCCTTCGAGATCGATCTCGTAGACGGTGATGGTCTCGCCGTGGAGCGCTTCGGTCACCAGCGGCGACGTGGGATCGGGCTCCCGCCGCAGCGGCGCGGCGGCGTGGGCGATGCGATAGGGCGCGCCCTCGACATAGCGAGCGGCCTCTACCGTCCCCTGGAGCTGGCGCGCCGCGAGGTCTGGACGGGCGGGGGTGAGGCGGGGATCGAGCGTCACGGCGGGGTCACTCACGAGGTTCAGCGCGGCAGGGAGCGGGCCGTGGCAACGACGAGATCGCCGAGCCGTTCCAGATAGAGCGCACCCTCTACCGTACGCTGGATGATGACATTGCGTCGATCCGCCTCGTCGCGCCTGCGGGAGACGAGGCGGAGTTGGCCCATCGTGTCGAGCGCGCGGGTGATCACCGGCTTGGTGACGCCGAGACGGGCGGCAAGGCCACGCACCGTGTGCGGCGGGGCCTCCAGATAGACGCTGAGCAGGATGGCGAGCTGGCGGGGGCTGAGATCGGGCGCGTCGTCGCGCACCTGCGCGAGGGAAAGCTCGTGCAGGAGACGCAACGCCTGCGATGGACGCAGTTCGATCGCCATTGCCGTGTCCCCGGTCCGCAATCGTTACGGCTGCGGATTGTTCCCCGGACTATGGCGGCTTCGCGACGAAGAAAGGATTAACGGCGCCGTGACTGACGCAACGTCGCGCGGCCCTAGCTGCCGTAGCGCTCCGCGAGCAGCGCGTCGAGCGCGCGGATGGTCTGTGCCTCGCCGCCTTCCGGCCGGCCGGGGCGGGAGGAGGGGTTCCAGGCGTAGATGTCGAGATGCAGCCACGCGCCCGCACGGGAGACGAAGCGCTGCAGGAACAGCGCCGCGGTGATCGAGCCGGCGAAGCCCCCACCGGGGGCGTTGTTCAGGTCGGCGATCTTACTGTCGAGCATGGAGGCGTAGGGCTGCCACAGCGGCATCCGCCAGGACGGATCGGCTTCCGCCGCGCCGTGGCGGGCGAGGTCGGCGGCGAGCGCGTCGTCCTCGGTGTAGGCGGGCGGCAGCTGCGGGCCTAGCGCGACGCGGGCGGCGCCGGTGAGAGTGGCGAAGTCGATCAGCAGCTCGGGGGCTTCCTCGTCGGCAAGGCTGAGAGCGTCGGCGAGAATCAGCCGGCCCTCGGCGTCGGTATTGCCGATCTCGACGGTGAGACCCTTGCGCGAGGGGAAGACGTCGCCGGGACGGAAGGCCGAGCCGTCAATGGCGTTCTCCACCGCCGCCACGATGAGCCGCAGCCGTACCGGCAGCGCCCGTCCCATGATCATCTGCGCGAGGCCGATGGCGTTGGCGGCGCCGCCCATGTCCTTCTTCATCAAGAGCATGCCGCTCGACGGCTTGATGTCGAGCCCGCCCGTATCAAAAGCCACGCCCTTGCCAACCAGCGTCACCTTGGGTGCGCCCGGTTCGCCCCAGGAAAGGTCGATTAGGCGCGGCGCGCGCGGCGAGGCGCGGCCGACGGCGTGGATGAGCGGGAAATTGGCGGCAAGCAGGTCGTCCCCGGTGGTCACGCTCACCTGCGCGCCAAAGCGTGCGGCAAGCGCGCGAACCGCCGCCTCGATCTCGGCCGGGCCCAGATCGTTGGCGGGGGTGTTGACGAGATCGCGGGTCAGCGCCACCGACTCGGCGGTGCGGCGCAGATCGGCCTCATCGGTCCCATCGGGCACCACAAGACGCACATCGGCCACGGGCCGCTTGCCATAGCGGGTGAAGCGATAGCCTCCAAGCAGGAAGCCGAGCGCGGCGAGGCGCGGATTGGCGGGGGGGTGGGCGAGGACATAGTCGCCCGCCGGCAGCGCGGTGGCGAGCTTGCCAAAGCTCAGCGGGTCGCGTGGCGCCTCCTCGCAGCCAAACAGCACGCCAGCGATCGACCCATCTGCCGCCGGCAGCACCAGCAGCGCGCCGGCTTCCGCCTTGAATCCGCTGGCTTCTGCGAAGGCAAGCGCCGGTGCGGGCAGGTCGCTCGCCACGTTACGCCAGTTCTGCGGCGTCACGCACCAGATCGGACGGGGCGAGAGGGCCGCGTCGGCGTGGATCAGCTGGGCGGCCATGGGGTCGTCTCCGCAAGCGCCGTCAGGCGACGGCGAGTTCAAACGCGCCGTTCTCAATCAGATAGACCGCGCCCTGGCGGACGGGTAGTTCCACCGCCTCGCTGGGCGGCATGCCGGCAAAGGCGTGCAGCATGGCCCGCACCACCCCGCCATGCGTCACCACCACGCTGTCGCCCTGAAGCTCGCCGATGGCGGCCAGCACCCGGGTGGAAAGCTCGGTATAGCTTTCACCGCCCGGCGGGGCGAAGTTCCACGGGTCGGCATCGCGTGCGGCCAGACTCACCGGGTCGCGCCGGCGCAGTTCTGGCCAGGTGGAGCCCTCCCAGCGGCCGAAACTGATCTCGCGCAGGCGCGGGTCGCGGCGGAAGGTGTCGGGCGGCAGGCCGAGTTCGGCGCGCAGGATCGCCATGGTCTGCGCGGCACGGCTGAGGGGGCTGGCCACGAAATCGAGATGGCGTGCGCCGCCGCTCAGGCGCTCGACCACGCGCGCCGTGTCGGCCGCCTGCTCGCGGCCGAGATCGTTGAGCGGGATGTCGTGCGTGCCTTGCAGGCGACCGGCGAGGTTCCAGTCGGTCTCACCGTGCCGGACGAGGAAGATGCGACGGGTCATTTGGACGGCAAGCTCACGACATGCGTGTAGCTGATCCGCTTGAACGGGTAGGAAACCCGTAGCGTTACAGTGGAGCCGGCGGGCGCGCGGCCCTTGGCGGTGACCAGCACGCCGCCGACCGTGCGGCCGAGGCAGCGATGCGAGCCGCCGTCAACACCGGTGGCCGTGAACTTACCTATGGTGAAGTTCAGCTTCACGCCCGGCGGTGCCGAGAGCACCTTCACCTGCGGCGCCTGCGTCATCTGGCACAGCGAATCGGCAGAGCCGGCGGCGAACAGCACACGACCCTGGCGCCCCCCTGTCAGGAAGCCGCGGCGGTCGAAATCGTTGCGGCCGTCGCTCGGGCTCACATAGCCGGGGAAGATGGCGCCGCCGAACCCGAAGATGCGGTTGATCAGCGGGTATTGCTGGAAGGTCGGCGGCACGCCGCTGTCCTGCGCGTCTGGCGGCGGGACATAGGGAAGGCCCGACCCCGGCGGCGGATTGATGATGATGGGGCCCGACTGCGCCGCCGCCGGCCCGGTGCCAGCGAGGCCGAGCGTCGCGGCCGCCAGTGCCGCCAGGGCGAGCGGGCGGAAGAGCGTTTTCAGACGGGCCTTCATCATGCGCGTGCTCCGCTGGGGTCGACTCAGTCGCGATCGAGGGTGAGGTCGGGCGCGTCCGGGTTCTTCATGCCGACAATATGGTAGCCCGCATCCACATGGTGCACCTCGCCGGTGACGGCGCGCCCGAGATCGGAGAGCAAATACATACCGGCATCGCCCACCTCATCGATGGTGACGGTGCGGCGCAGCGGTGCGTTCAGCTCGTTCCACTTCAGAATGTAGCGGAAATCACCGATACCGGAGGCAGCCAAGGTCTTGATCGGGCCGGCGGAAATGGCATTGACCCGAATGTTCTTCGGACCGAGATCAGCCGCGAGATAACGCACGCTGGCCTCCAGTGCGGCCTTGGCGACGCCCATGACGTTGTAGTGCGGCATCCATTTCTCGGCGCCGTAATAGGTGAGGGTGAGCATCGAGCCACCCTTGGACATCAGCTTCTCGGCCCGCTGGGCGACCGCCGTGAAGCTGTAGCAGGAGATCAGCATGGTCTTGCTGAAATTCTCCGCCGTGGTGTCGACATAGCGCCCATCCAGCTCGTTCTTGTCCGAGAAGGCGATGGCGTGGACGAGGAAGTCCAGCCCGCCGAGCTGGCGCTCGGTCTCGGCGAACACCGCGTCGATGGTGGCGGGATCAGTGACGTCGCAATGGCCGACGATGGCGGCGTCAAGTTCAGCGGCGAGAGGCTCGACGCGCTTGCGCAGCGGTTCGCCCTGATAGGTGAGGGCGAGCTTCGCCCCCTGCGCGTGGGCCGCCTTCGCGATACCCCAGGCAATGGAGCGGTTATTCGCCACTCCCATCACCAGGCCGCGCTTGCCGCTCATCAATCCGCCCGATGCCATGCTCGTCACGATGCTCCGTACTGCTGCCCACCTTTCTGGGCGCAGGTTCCTATCGCACAGCAACAGGACCCGCTCAAGCGAGCGGTGGCGCGCGGGCGGTTCCCGCCGGAGGCATGGCTCAGGGAGCAGCCTCACGCCGACGGCGCATCAGCGCTTCAAGCTCCGGATCCGGCGCCTCGGGAAGCATGATCCGCATGGTGGCGAGCAGGTCGCCGGCGGCGCCGTCAGCCTTGGGCAGGCCCTTGCCACGCAAGCGGAAGGTGCGGCCCGACTGGGTGTGGGCGGGAACGGAAAGCGCGACCTCACCGCCCAGCGTCGGCACCCGCACCTTGCCGCCGAGCACGGCATCGGCCAGCGGTAGCGGCACATCGGCGCGCAGGTCGGTGCCCTCGATGCGGAAGTGTCGGTGCGGGGCATAGGCGACGACCACATAGGCATCGCCCGGCGCGCCGCCAAACGGGCTTGGCTCGCCCTGCCCCTTCAGCCGCATGCGATGGCCTTCGACCGCGCCGGCGGGGATCTTGACCTCGACGGCGCGTCCATTGGGCAGGTGGACCTTCACCGACCCGCCCTCGACGACCCGTTCCAGCGCGACCGGCACAGTGATATCCACGTCGCCGCCGCGCGGCATCTCGCCACCCGCGCCACGCGCCTTGCTCCGTCCGCGCCCCCCTAGGCCGCCGAGTATGTCGGCGATCACGTCGTCGAAGCCGCCAGCGTCATGAGGGCCATGACCGGAACGGCGCGCGCCCTCAGGGCCGAAGGAGAAGCTCTCATAGGGGTTCTCACCCGGGGCACCGCGACGGAAGCCGCGATTGAACCCGCCGCCGGGAAAGCCCTCGAAGCCGCGTGGCTTGCCTTCGGCGTCGATTTCGCCACGGTCGAACTGACCGCGCTTGTCAACGTCGGACAGAATCTCATGCGCCGCGTTCAGCTCGGCGAACTGCTCCTGCGCCTTCGGACTGTCCTTGTTCGCGTCCGGGTGCAGTTTCTTCGCGAGCTTACGGAAAGCCCGCTTGATCTCATTCTGGTCGGCATTGCGAGCGACGCCGAGGATGTCATAGGGATCGCGCATGGATGGTGTTCTCGTCCGGCGGTTCCGGCTCTCGAGCATGTAGTGACGGTGTTGCCGGGATGCAACGGCACGAGGCCCAGGCAAGAACGCGTGTGAGTGGATCAGCTCCGATCGAGCAGGCGCGCCTGGTCGACCTTCCAGCCGCTCTTGCCCGCGTGACAGGCCTCGCCCTGCAGCCAGTCCTCGCGTGCCTCATGCACGAAGCTCATGAGGAATTCCCGGCATTTGCCGCCATCGCGCGTCTCGCCGAGCGGCGTCACCGTGCCGCGGGTGGCGCTCGCATAGTTTTCCCACGGCACGCTGGGCGCGGCGTTCTTGTCGTGCAGCGCTTCGGCGAGGGCGGTACGCGCGGCGGCCCAATCCTCAGGCGCGATGCCTTTGGGCACCGGCTCGCGGGCATAGGCGCGGGGCGTCACCGAGCCGGTGGCCAAGGTGTCGAGGTCCGGCCCGGTGGAGCATCCGCCAGCCAGAAGGGCGATGGCCAGCAAAGTGAGTGCGCAGGGTGCTGTGCGGAACGATGCCGCGGGCTTATATGGGGGGCGAGTGCTCGCTGCACCGCCCACCTCAAACCTCCGCTGCCTGTGGAACATGCCCATGGGTCCCGTATTCTTCCGCTTGAAGAGACCCTCATGGAAGCGCCTGAACAGTTAACATCCGGTGATTTCACGGCCTCAACGGAGCCTTTTCTCCTGTTCGAGGAATGGTTTGATGAGGCCAAGAAGAGCGAGCCGAACGATCCCAACGCCATGGCCCTGGCCACGGTGGACGCGGATGGCCTGCCCGATGTGCGGATGGTGCTGCTGAACCAGCGCGATGCGCGCGGCTTCGTGTTCTTCACCAATACAGGCAGCGCCAAGGGGCGCGAACTGGCGGCCGTGCCGAAGGCGGCGGCCGTGTTCCACTGGAAATCGATGCGCCGGCAAGTGCGGGTGCGGGGCGCGGTGGAAACGGTGAGTGACGCGGAGGCCGACGCCTATTTCGCCTCGCGCCCGCGCCTGTCGCAGATCGGCGCCTGGGCAAGCCAGCAGTCGCGCCCCATGGAAGGGCGCTTCGCGCTGGAGGCGGCGGTGGCGAAGGTCACGGCGCAATACGCCCTCGGCTCGGTGCCGCGTCCGGCGCATTGGACTGGCTTCCGCATCCGCCCGATTCAGATCGAATTCTGGCACGATCGGCCGTTCCGCCTGCATGACCGTGTCGTGTTTTCGCGCGACACTGCCGACATGTCCGACTGGACCAAGACCCGCCTTTTTCCCTGAGTGGCTTTGTCCCTGACACCGCCCCCCCTCTGAGCTAAGACATCGCCCATGAACAATCAGCCTCGCCGCACCCTCCTGCTCACCGGCGCCTCGCGCGGCATCGGCCACGCCACCGTCAAGCGCTTCTCCGCGGCGGGGTGGCGCGTCATCACCTGCTCGCGCCATGCCTTTCCCGAAAACTGTCCGTGGGAGATGGGCCCGGAGGACCATATCCAGGTCGACCTCTCCGACCCGGTGGACACATTGCGGGCGGTGGACGAAATCAAGAATCGGCTGGCCAATGGCGAACTGCATGCGCTGGTGAACAATGCCGGCATTTCGCCGAAGGGAGCGGGCGGCGCGCGGCTCGGCACGCTCAACACGCCGGAAGAAGACTGGCGGCGGGTGTTCCAGGTGAACTTCTTCGCCCCGATCCTGCTGGCGCGCGGCCTGCTGGAGGAGTTGAAGCGCACCCATGGCGCGGTGGTGAATGTCACCTCCATCGCCGGCTCGCGGGTGCACCCCTTCGCCGGTGCGGCCTATGCGACCTCCAAGTCGGCGCTGGCCGGCCTGACCCGTGAGATGGCGGCCGATTTCGGCCGGCTGGGCGTCAGGGTGAACGCCATTGCCCCGGGTGAGATCGACACCTCGATCCTGTCGCCGGGCACGGAGAAGATTGTCGAGCAGATCCCGATGCAGCGGCTGGGCACGCCCGACGAGGTGGCCAAGATCATCTATGTGCTGTGCACGGAGACCTCGTCCTATCTGAACGGCGCCGAAATCCACATCAATGGCGGCCAGCACGTCTGAGGCGGCGGGCTTGGCGCCCTGTGCGTGATGGCCGGCCGTGGCCCGGCCGGGCAACGGGCCCCTGAGGGAATGCTGGCGCTAGAGCCAGCGTTTCCACTTGAAGAAGAGATAGGGGCCGATGGCCGCCGCCAGCATGGCGATGAGCGCGAGCGGGTAGCCCCAGCGATCGTCGAGTTCCGGCATGTGCTGAAAGTTCATGCCGTAGATCGAGGCGATCAGGGTCGGGGGCATGAACACCACCGACAGCACCGCGAAGATCTTGATGATGTTGTTTTGCTCGATCCCCACCATGCCGAGCGTGGCGTCGAGCAGGAAGGTGATCTTGTTGCCGAGATAGGACACATGGTCGTTCAGCGAGACGACATCGCGCTGCATGCTTTTCAGCAGCGCACGCTGGTCCTTGTCGAAGCGCTGCGCTTCGCCCTCGGTCGCCAGGAAGGTGACGAGCCGCCCCATGGAGACGAGGCTCTCCCGCACCTTGGAGGCGAGATCGCCTCGCCGGCCGAGTAGCTTCAGGATGGTGCGGAAACGATGACTGTCGCCCGAGCGCGCGGACTCGCTGGCGAAAACCTCCTGCGAATCGGCGTCAATGTCGGCGGCCAGCCTTTCGATGATGTCGGCGGCGCGGTCGATGATAGTGTCGAGCAGAATCAGCAGCAGCCGTTCCCCCCGCGTGCCCGGTGGACAGGCGCGATCCAGCTTGGCGATGACAAGGCGGAACGGCTTGGGCTCCTCATAGCGCACGGTTACGAGCCGGCTGCCGGCGAGGATGAAGGAGATTTCGGCCAGAGCCGGTTTCTCGCCCTCGCTGTTGCAGACGATCGCGCCGGTCATGTAGCGCGCGCCATTTTCCACCCGAAGGCGGCTTGAGGGTTCGATCTCGACCATTTCCTCGCGCGTCGGCACGGAAAGGGCCAGCGCGGCCTCAATGATCCGATCCTCCCCCTCGCAGGGGCGGAACAAGTCGACCCAGACGGCGTCGTCGGGCATGTCGTCCACGGTCCGCACGGGAACCGGGGCGAGCAGTCCCTCGCGGATGCAATAGGCGGTGATCATGATTCCTCCGGCCGTCTCGCGCCGGGGCCGACCATGCTCTGGATCGCAGGCGGATTCCAGCCGGCCCCTGCCCAATGCCTTTTCCGATCGGGTGAAATCACCCGATCAATCAGAAAATGCCAAGGCGCAGAGCCGCACCAGTGCGGTCTCCCAGTGCAAATCGGACGCGCCTGTCCTGTCCGGGCGCACGCCAGCGCGGCACCCGGTCGGGGGGCGGTTAGTCCTTCATCGGCAGTGGGAGAAGGGGGCGGCGTCAGGCCGCGAAATATTCCACGTCGCGAAGCGTGATGACCTTGGCTTCCGCATCGTCGGTCCGCGCCGCGCCCGGAACGGGGGCATCGGATACCGTCTTCTTGGAGGAGGCGTAGCGGGCAGCGGCGGCAACGGCCGAAATGCCGATCTCACGCCAATGGGCACTCTGCTCAGCGCGGTCCCAGCGCTCGCTAGGCCGGCTCTCGGTCGCGCGGCTCTGTTGGGCCGGGCTTTCTTCTTCGGTAGACATGACGTTCTCCAGGTTGGACCACCCCGCTCCGGGTGGCTGCCGACGAAGTGGGCGCCGACTGCGTCAAAAATATGCAAAGTCGGGGTCCGAGATAAGGCCTCTCGTTGCGTAGCCGGCCTGCTCTCGGCTTTTTCGACCTCTTCCAACGGAACTGATGTTTTTGCGCAACAACTTATGGCGACGAACCGGTGTCTCTCATGTGGCCCCTTCAAGGCGGATCGCACATGGGCTAATCGACGGGTAGCGAGCGATTTGACGCGCGAGGCGCGCGTGGCGGGATTCGGAGCTTTGGAAATGGTTTTGCGCGGGGCGGGGGTTGTCCTGTTGGCGGTTCTTCTGGGTGCGTGCAGCAATGCACAGCGGCAGGCGGCACCCGAGGCGTCGTTGACGCCGCGGGACAAGAAGCTGCTGGCCAGTGCGCCCTACAAGAAGGTACTGCCGCCGGAGATGTATCAGCGGGCGATCGTCGATTATGCCGGCACCGAGAAGCCGGGTACCATCGTCGTCGATACGGACAAGAAGTTCCTTTATCTCGTCGAGGGCAACGGCAAGGCGATCCGCTATGGCGTGACCGTCGGCGAGGAAGGCTTGGCGTTCAAGGGCGAGGCCAAGGTGGGTCGCAAGGCCGAATGGCCGACCTGGACGCCGACCCCGGAAATCAAGCAGCGGCTCACGGGTATCCCGAACTTCGTCGGCCCCGGCCCGCACAACCCGATGGGAGCGCGCGCGCTCTACCTCTACCAGGGCAATAAGGACACGCTGTTCCGCATCCACGGCACCAACCAGCCCGAATATATCGGCTTCGCGATCTCCTCGGGCTGCATCCGCATGCTCAACGAGGACGTTATCGACCTCTATACCCGCGTCCCGCAGGGGGCCAACGTCGTCGTCCTCTGACGCTGGCGGCACGGTTCATATGAAAAGGGCGCTGCCGCCGGCAGCGCCCTTTTTGTTTGTGCGGTACGAATGTGGCCCTTGGTGCCGCCGTCCCGTCGGTGGTGCAGATTGAGGAACGTTCCAGCCGGGCCTGCCCCGGCCATCCCACGCCTTTTCGTGTGGGTCGTCCAAAGTCATACATCCCCGGGCCAAGCCCGGGGATGACGCCATGGACGCCGCGCCTTACGCCGCCAGAAGGTTCTCGCGCACGGCATAGTCCAGCGTCTTGTCGAGCGCCCGGGTGAGGCGGTCGAACAATTCGTCGATCTCCGCCGGGGAAATAACCAACGGCGGGCAGATGGTGACGGCATCGCTAAACACGTTGCGCAGGATCAGCCCTTCCTGCTGGCAGAAGGCGACGCACTTGGCCGCCATGGCGAGCTTGGGGTCGAACTGGTGCTTGGTCTTCTTGTCCGCCACCAGCTCAATGCCGGCCACCAGTCCCTTGCGGCGGGCTTCGCCCACCAGTGGGTGGTCTTCCAGCGCCGCGCAGCGGGCGTCGAACTGCGGGATCTTCGCCCGCACCCGCTCGAAGATGCTCTCGCGCTCGTAGATTTCCAGCGTCTTCACCGCCACGGCGGCGGCTACCGGGTGCCCGGAATAGGTGTATCCATGGCCGAAGTTGCCGAGCTTGGTGCTCTCGGTCAGCATGGCCTCATACATCATCTCCGGAATCATCACCGCGCCGATCGGCTGGTAGGCGGAGGAGAGTGCCTTGGCGACGGAGATCGAGTCGGGCTGCATCTCCATCGCTTCGCTGCCGAAGGCAGTGCCCAGGCGCCCGAAGCCGGTGATGACCTCGTCGCCGATGAAGAACACGTCGTACTTCTTCAGCACCGCCTGGATCTTCGGGTAGTAGGTCTTCGGCGGCACGATTACCCCGCCGGCGCCCATCACCGGCTCGGCGATGAAGGCGGCGACCGTCTCCGGCCCCTCGGCGATGATGAGGGCTTCCAGGTCGGCGGCGAGGCGGGTGGCGAAGTCTTCCTCGCTCTCCCCCGCTTCCGCCAGCCGATAATAATGCGGGCAGCTGGTGTGCCGCACGCCGGCGATCGGCAGGTCGAAATCATTGTGATTGCCGGCCAGGCCGGTGAGGGAGGCCGAGGCTATGGTCACGCCGTGATAGGCGCGCATGCGGGAAATGATCTTCTTCTTCTTCGGACGGCCCAGCGCATTGTTCATATACCAGACGAGCTTCATCTGGGTGTCGTTGGCCTCTGAACCGGAATTGGTGAAGAACACCTTGGAGATCGGCACTGGGGCCATCTCCTTCAGCTTTTCCGCGAGCTCGATCGCGGGGTCGTGGCTCTTGCCGCCGAAGATGTGGGTGAAGGGCAGCTTGCGCATCTGCGTCGCCGCCGCATCGACCAGTTCGTCGTTTCCATAGCCGAGAGCCGTGCACCAGAGGCCGGCCATGCCTTCGAGATAGGGCTTGCCGTCCACATCGTGCACCCACACGCCCTTTCCACGTTCGAGGATGAGCGGCCCGGTCTCGCGAATGGTGGCGAGATTGGTATAGGGGTGGATGAGGGTCTCGACGTCGCGAGCCTGAAGATTGGTAAGCATGGCAGCTACTCCGCCGGCCGGGTGGAACCGGGGCCTACCCTAAAGCGCCAGCGGGCGCGCCGGAAGCGCGCCCTTGGTCGGAACCGCGTTCCTATTGACTTGTTCCGGGGTTTTCGGTGGCAGATCCGCCGTCCGGGGACGTGTGATCCGCCCTTTCGGCATCTTCCCCATCGTCAGTCGCGGCTGGAATATCCGGCTTTTTCGGCGGGCGCGGCACCTTGGCTTTCGCCTCGGCGACGGCCCAGCGGCAAAGCACCGCCCCGCTGCGCCGCTCGGCCCGGTCCACGTGCAGGTGCAACTCGTGATAACCGTCAGAGCCGGGCCCGAGAATGGTAGTGAACTCGGCGCAGGCGCTCGCCTTCAGCAATTCCTGAAAGGCTACCGGCATGGGCTGGTCGGCGCTGCCCGGCGCGGGCACGCCGATGATGAAGCGGCGGCCATCCTTCAGCACATAGCCGCCGGTGTCGATGGCGTTGCCTCTGCCATGCTCGCTGATCTTGGCCCCGGCGACGCGGTTGCGCGGCCGGCATTGCTGCGAGGCAGCGACCAGCACCTTGTCGAGCGGCGCGCCGAGCGTGGCCACGGCCGGCTCTACCCCGTCGCGTACCCAGCGGGCGACGGCGGCGGCCATTTCGCAGCGCAGCGTCGCCGCCGGCTCCAGAGTCACCAGCCGCCCGTCCTTCATCCGCACGGCAGAGAGGCTGACGCCCCTGTCGACGGTGCAGGCGGCGTTGGTGGCTGTCACCGCAACTGGGGAGAACACGCCAAGGTTCTCATTCGAGAGTTCCGGGCAGATGGTGGGGACAGCCACGCTGGACGGGGCTTCGCTTGCGGGCGCCGGCGAAGGGTCTGAGGGCGGCACCGGCGGCAGGGCAGCCACCTGGCGCTCCGGCCCGGGCGGGGGGAGAGGGACGGTAACCTCGATAATCGGTTCAGCCGGCGCATCCGTGCGCGCCGGCAATGAGGGCAATTCGACCGGCTCAGCCGTGCCTTCGGGAGTAGGCGAGGCCACGATGGCCGGCTCCCGCCGGCTGGGGCGTGGCTCCACCGGGACCACAGGTGGGGCGGGCGGCGCCAGTGTTGCGGGGGCCGAAACATCGCTGTCCGCCGGGGCGCTCACGGCGTCGGTCACATCGCGCGGCGCGGGCGACGGGATGTCTGCCGGGGTATTCGCCGCCGCCTCTATGTCCTGCGGTCGGGGGCGCGGCAGCGGGATGCTGGCATCCGCCCTCGGCTTGGTCGAGGCCTTGCGCCGGGCGGGTTTTTCCGGCGTCACCCCAAGCCATTCGCCGAGCTGACGGTTGACCGCCGTACCGGCCTCGTCGATCGACTGTTTCAGCTCCTCTACAGGCTGGGCCGCGAGCGGAAGCGCGCTGACCATCGCCAGGGCCAGGCCTGCGAGCGCCGCGAGGGGAAAAACGGAGCCAGATGGGAGCCGACGAAAATCCATGCTATCAGGCCTTCCAATGCCGGCTTACAGGCCCGGACGAACGGGATTGCGACAGACAGTGAACGCGCCACGCGCCATTCTGTTCGACAAGGATGGTACTCTTGTCGACTTTGACCACACCTGGGGACCCGCCGCCGGTGCGGTGATGCGGCGTCTGGCGGGCGATGAGGGTGTTACGCTGGAACGTCTGTTCCACGCCAGCCACTATATCGCTGACGAGCGGCGGTTCCTGCAGACCTCGCCACTGATCGCCGGTTCCTCCCGCCAATATGGTCCGCTCTGGGCGGAGATTCTCGCGCGGGTTGCCGATACAGCCTTCTATCATCAGGTGGACGTTCTCTTTTGCGAGGAGGGGGAGCGCTTCCTCACGCCGATCGGCCGGCCGGCTGAAACGCTGGCGCGATTGCACGCCTTCGGACTGCCGCTCGGCATCGCCACCAACGATGCGGAGCCGAATGCGCGCCTGCAGGCCGACCGTCTTGGCCTCTCGCCCTATCTGAGCGCGGTCTATGGCCATGATTCGGGTTATGGCTCGAAGCCGGCCCCCGGCATGGTGCAGGCTTTCGCCGCGCTCACCGGCCTGCCCCCGTCCGCAATCGCTTTGGTTGGTGATACGCGGCATGACCTTGAAACCGCCCGCGCCGCCGGCGCGATCGCCGTGCTCGTCCGGTGCGGCCCGGCGCCTGTGGACGATTTTGCCCATGAAGCCGATCTTGTCGTCGACACGGTGGAGGAACTCGCCGCGCTGATCCTCGGCGCGGCGGGGGCCGAGGTCGCCGTGGCGTGAGGCGAGCGGGGGAGAGCCAGCCATGATCCGCCGGCGGCTTTACATTGAGGAGCGGATGTCGCGGCTCGCCGTCTGGAGCCTGCGCACGGCCATCTTCGCCTTTCCGGTCACGTTCATCGGTGCGGTGCTCTTTGCCACCGAGACGCTCGATTTCCGCAGCGCGCTCTACACCGTGCTGGCAGGGGTGGGAGTGGCGGCGTTGGCGTTGGCGTTGGCGCTGGCGGGCTTTGTGGTGATCTGGAACGAGGGGCTCAAGGGTCTTTGGCGCGTTATTGGAGCCGCCGCGCTGGCGCTGGTGCTGATCATGCCGACGGCAACGCTGGCGGCTTTCGGCATGGGCGTGCGCAACCTGCCCGATGTGACCACCGACCCCCTGGACCCGCCGCACTTCGTCACCTTGGGTGCCGCTCGCTCGCGTGCCGCCAACAGCCTGGTCTATCCCGGCGACCGGCTGGCCGTGATGCAGCTCGATCTTTATCCCGGCATCAAGCCGATGACCTTCGATGCTCCCCCTGATGAAATTTTCCGCGGGCTGCTGACGCTTGCCAAGCGCCATAAATGGCTGATCGTCGATGCGGTGCCGCCGGGCGATGGCCGCGATGGCCGGGTCGAGGCCGTGGCCCGCAGCCTGCCCTTCGGGCTGCGCGACGATCTGGTGATTCGCGTCCGCCCGATCGCGACCGGCACACGGGTCGACATGCGCTCCTCGGCGCGCAGCGGCGATGCCGATTTCGGCTCCAATGCCCGGCGCATTTCCCAGCTCTTCGCCGAACTCGCCGACCAGCAGGGCCGCCCGTTGCGCCGCTGAGGCGGCCCCGAGGCCGGTCGCTGGCCCTCCGGGCAGCTTCGGTCCCGATCCCGCGCCACTTCGGCTCAGGGCAGGCGGTAGAGGCCGGTGCGCAGCGCAGGGCCTTCGGTGAGGACGTCGCCACGTTCCACCAGATCTTCGAGATGAGCCAGCGTGGAAAGCCCCGCCGCCCCGGCGAGACGGGGGTCGAGGCCGAAGTAGATCGCCCGCACAATGTCCGGTATCGAGCGAGGCCCCCGCTCCAGCGCTCGCAAAATGGCCGTCTCGCGCGACTGGCGGTGACGGAGGAAACGTTCGACGAAGGCGGGCCCCTGCGCGATAACGTTGCCATGGCCGGGAAGATACACCGTCTCCGGCCGCTCGCCGAGCCGGTGGAGCGATTCTATATAGTCGTTCATCGAACCGTCGGGCGGTGCCACCACGGTGGTAGACCAGCCCATGACATGGTCGCCGACAAAGATTGCGCCCGCCTGCTCCAGAACGAAGGCCATGTGGTTGGCGGTATGGCCGGGCGTCGCCAATGCCGTGAGCGTCCAGCCGGTGCCCTCCACCCGGGCGCCGTCGGCCAGCGCGACATCAGGCAGGAAGGCACGGTCACCGGCGGAATCGAGCGCAGGGGTCTCCTCAGCGTGCAGGGGGCGGGCGGCGCGGTGCGGGCCCTCTGCATAGGTCGGCGCCCCCGTCGCCGCCTGCAGCGCCGCCAGCGCGCCGCTATGGTCGCGATGGGTGTGGGTGAGCATCAGGTGCGTCACCCTCTCGCCACTCACCGCCGCAAGCACGGCGGCGACATGCGAGGCGTCGTCCGGCCCCGGGTCGATGATGGCCACCTCGCCGCGCCCGACGATGTAGGTACAGGTGCCGGTGAAGGTGAACGGCCCGGGATTGGGAGCCAGCACCCGGCGCACGCCCAACGCAACCTCTTCCACCACCCCCGGGAGGGCGTCGAAGCGCCGGTCGAAGGGAATGTCTTCCGCCATGATGTGCCTCTCGCGGCCGCGGCTTCGCCCGTCGGCTCCGACCCGTTTGCGCGCCGGCCCCGGCGCGTCTATTCAGCTATTGCGCGGCCTGCCTATCGCAAGGATGAGGGATGGACAAACTGCTTGACGGCTATCGCCGCTTTCGTGCCACCGCCTGGCCGGAGCGCAAGGCGCTATTTGAAAGGCTGGCTGCTCTCGGCCAGAAGCCGCAGACGCTAGTCATCGCCTGTTCCGACAGCCGCGTCGATCCGTCCATGATTTTCGACGCCGGGCCGGGCGAGCTTTTTGTGGTGCGCAACGTCGCCAATCTGGTTCCGCCCTACACGATCCCCGATCACCTGCACCACGGCACCAGCGCGGCCATCGAGTTTGCGGTTCGGGTCCTGGAGGTGCGCGAGATCGTGGTGCTCGGCCACGCGCTGTGCGGCGGTGCCGGCGCATTGATCGACGGCGCGCCGCCGCAGGCGCAGGACTTTTTGCCCGACTGGATCCGAATCGGTGGCCCGGCACGCGATATTGCACTCAAGCTCAGCGATGATCCCGCCGAGCGCCGGACCATTCTCGAATATCAGTGCGTCAAGCTCTCGCTGCGCAATCTCGAGACCTTTCCCTGGGTCCGAGAGAGGATCGAGGACGGCCGGCTTGCCTTGCAGGGGGCCTATTTCGCCGTAGCCACCGGCGTGCTTGAAAAATTGCGCCCGGACGGGACCTTCACCCCAGCCTAATACTTTCGGCGCATCCCCATGGAACCCAGCCTCCCGCCCGAGCGTTTCGCGGATGGCCGGGTTGTCCCGACCTTCAGTCACGGCGGGAGGATGTGCCATGGGACTGCTCTCGAAAGATATCAGGTCACTCGATGACCTCCTCGTCCAGGGTCTGGGCGAGCTTCTCTATACCGAGCGTCGGATTGCCAAGACTCTGGCGATCATGGCGGGCAAGACATCGGACGCGGCGCTGTGCCGGGCGTTGGACGCCTGCGCGAGCGCGGGCGCGGCGAATGTCATTCAGATCGAACAGGTCTGCCAGCGGCGCGATTGTCATCCCCGGGCGGCAGAAAGCCCGGCCATAGATGGCATTTTCATCAGTGCGGAAGAGCTCTCCGGAGAGATCGACGATTGCCGGGTGCTCGACACCGCCATTGCCGGCGCCGTCCAGTCGGCCGCAAGCTATGCATCGGGGCGCTATGCCACGCTGATGGGTTGGCTGGATGCGGTTGGACGGCCCGATTGCGCCCGGCTGTTGCAGGCCGGGCTGATTCAGCATCAGCGGACAGCGCAGACGATGCGTCAGCTTGCCGAGAAGCGCCTGAACCCCCGTGCTCTGGGGAAAGGCGGCGAAGGGCCGGTGGCCGTGGCGATCGCCAGCTGAGGCCTTGCGCGTGATTACAGCCGTTTAGAGCACTCCGGTGAAAACCGTTTCACCAGCAGTGCTCTAGTTAATCGTTCTACACATTTCTTCGCGCGAATCGGTGTCCACTTCGCTCGAAAATGCCTAGGCGCTGGCGCGCCGGCACGCCTCGGCGAGCCGGTCCGGGTCGTTGGCAAGTACCTCGACAGCGACCCAGCGGTTCCAGTCCGCCGCGAGGCTCCAGCCCGGCCGCCCGACATAGGCCAGCGGCAGCCGGTAATGCAGCACGGAGCGCGGCTTCACTTTGCCGCGAATACGCGGTCCGACCCGCTCGGGAAACAGCTGCAGAAACAGCGGGAGCAGATCGAGCGAGCGCTTGCGCGTCGGATTGGCCGCCAGATAGTCGGTGCAGAGATCGTCGAGGTTGGGCCGGTAGTCGGGTGACAGCACCCGCCGCACATAGGCTGAGGGATAGGGCGGCGGCGCGTGAAAGCGCATCAGCCGGCTGATGAGGATTTCGGCCCGCAGGGAGGGCTCCAGTACCAGATAGGCCTGCAGCAGCCGCAGCAGGGTCGGCGCATCCGTCGCCACGGGCATGATGTTGAAGTGCAGGCCCAGCGAATCGGTGAGGATCGCTCCTTCGCCGCCCGCTCCCGCCTCGCGCAGCGTCAGCATAACCGTGTCGAGCTCGCCAAGCCGTTTCGGCGCCAGCGGCGCGGCGATCATCTCGCGCGGCACGAAGGGCTGCATGGCCGCACCCAGCCAGGAGGCCAGCGGCGGCCCCAGCCAGCGCCCGGGCCCGTCGCGCCGGGGGTGGACATGACGCATGTCGAGCTCGATGCCGATATTGCCGAGTCGCGAATCTGCCAGCCGGAAGGCATAGGGGTCTTCTTCCTCGACCGTGCCGCCGAGCACCGCCTGCAGGCATTCCGCCGCCCTTCGCTCGGACAGATCGACGAATTCGATCTCGACGCCGACCAGACGCGGGCGCCCCTCCACGGTCAGTGGCGAGGGGAGCGGCAGAAAAGACGGGGAAGGCGCGCTCACGCGAGGCGCCAAGGGGGCTGGCTCATCAGCCCGATATGGGGAGGGCGCAGGCCATGTCCAGATCGCTCGCATGCCGCCGCCACCGCCCCGAGGGGCGGTGGGTCGTCTCGGCAGAAACATGGATAGTCTCGGGAAAGTATGGTCGGAGTGGCAGGATTTGAACCTGCGACCCCCTCGTCCCGAACGAGGTGCGCTACCAGGCTGCGCTACACTCCGCCTTGGCGCGAGCCTCTAGCATGCGAATGAGCGGGCCGACAAGGCCCCTGCCACCACTTGCTTGGGGGATCGGTGGATAAGCTGCCTGTGGCCTGCCCGAGCGTCGAGGTTGAAAGCGGCGGCCAGCTGTGGCTATCTCCGCGCCCACGGAACGCGCCGGCCCGGTCGCGAACCCGTTGGGGCGTCGCCAAGCGGTAAGGCAGGGGATTTTGATTCCCCCATGCGGAGGTTCGAATCCTCCCGCCCCAGCCAATCCAGATAAGCCTTTGAAATCAAAGGATTTAATCTGCGGCTACACCCGACAAATACACCCACGAATACACCCGTCGTGATGTGCCATTTGATGCCGCAGGCGGATAGTGATTTCCGTGTTGTCGTCTCCAGCACATGACGGAAAGGTATTTCGGTGCGAGACTGTTTTCCGACCGATGAGGCAGCTAGGAGGTGGGAGCATGTTTGGCTGGCTGAAGAAGAGGCGGCTCAATGAGCAGAAAAAGCTTATATTTCAGAATGGAATGGCATCAGAGATAATGGCGCGTGGCTATTTTGCACAAAGACAGGATTCAAATGTCGTGGATATTCTTGATAAAATTCAAGCCGAGACATCGAGAATTTCGTCATTGGTGGACGCCAACTCTCTGGTGTCAACAGAAGAGACTGCTCGGCTCTTGGAGATGAATAAGGTTCTTCGAAGAATCTACGATTCGACCGCTATGCGACACGTGAGTGGATTTGACGATGCATATAGGCCGTTGCTGGGCTGGGACGAGCTTTACAAGCGTGGATGGTGAGTCGCTGGCCCTGCCTGACGCCCCCGAAGCGCCCGCCTTCGACATCACCGAGGCAGGCGCCTTTCGGCGCTGGGGGACATAGACGAGGTGATAGCGACCTGCTCAGGGGACCCTAGGGCGGCCATACGCGCCCTTCTGATAGGCCAGCAGTTCCTAGAGGCGGCGCTTGAAGAGGCCCGCAAGGAGGCGTCTTGGGGCTATGTGAGGGCGATTTAAAAAGTGGGCGAGAGGTGCCATAGTGTCCGCTGAGCGATTTGATAAATGCGGTCAAAGTCGTCCCAACAGACTGATACGAGGCGAAGCAGCGGCGCGTCGCCAATCTTGCCCACCTGAGTTACCGGATATGAGAAGTCCGGGTTATCTTCTTTTGCGGGGACTGGCGCCGCGTAGCGACCGGCCCAAGTCATTATTACACCAAGCGCTTGGAGGCGCTTCTGATCGGCTTCGTCGAGCGATGGCAACCGCGCTTGCTTCCAAAGTGTGGGAATATTGTGAGACATCGGGACCGATGCCACGGAAAGGCTCTCGCCGTTCTCCAGTCGCTGAGCAATCACGGCTTTGATTATCAATTCCATTGCAAGGCTCATCTCTCGCCGCACGGCTTCAGCAAGCGCTATGGAAGTGCTGCCATTGTAACCAATTGCATCCGCCGCCTCTGTAGAAGACGCCACTCCAATCACAGACAGGAGGTGTGAACTGAAACGCGCATTATCCGCGTTCGCGTAGTAATGTCCGGGCGCTCGTCGCCGCCGTTCATGGATTGAAATTGTTGCCACGATTTATTCCTATGGATTGGGGAGTTATTGGTGCGGGCATTAGCCTCCACCTCCACGCCCGCCGTGTACACCCGAAACGGCACCGTCTACGCCTCCAGCCGGGACGTTGCGGCGTTCTTCGGGAAGCGGCACGCGGACGTGATCCGCAGCATTCAGGCCCTCACCTCGGAGGCCCCAAGCACTGAACGCAATTTTGCGCTCAGCTCCTACACGGACAGCACAGGCCGCACTCTCCCAGCCTACGAGATGACCCGCGACGGCTTCACGCTCCTCGCGATGGGCTTCACCGGCAAGACGGCGCTCGCCTTCAAGGTCCGCTACATCGAGGAGTTCAACCGCATGGAGGCGCAGTTGAAGGCCCCTCAGGCTCCCCAGCTCCCAAACTTCATAGGCGCCGTATCGGCGCTGGAGGGACCCCGGAGAGGCGGCCATCGCGCGTTTCTATTTCTGCATTGAGGGCGGGATGCTGTCCGGCTTTGCTGCCTCCCCCACACGGTTCCACGACCTGAACCGCCACGGCTGTGTCATTTCGAGGGGGGTTATGCGAGGCGTGAACCGAGGCGGGGCGCCCGCGCCTGCCTGCTCAAGCCGTCTCAGCAGAAGCGGAATGAGAGCCTCAGGGACGAAGAGCCACGGCCGTACTGGCCAGCCTTGGGGTAGGAAGCTATCGCGCACAAGAGCAACTCGAATGTCGTCCCAATGCGCTTGCCACGCCATGAGCCTTTTCGCGAGCGTTGAAAGTCCGACGCTGTATGAGATTTCGCACAGAAATACAGTCTGCTGCCGGAAGTCCACTGCCGCTGCGTCACAATACCAATGCGGGCCGCTCATATCGGGGTTCTCAGCCGCGTTGACTTGGACACAGCACTCTGAGTTCACGAATATCGCGCGGTCAGCCCGCAAATAGTGCAGGACGACCCCTTCATAATAGTCCACACGCGCCTCCCTTCTCTGGCGTCATGTTACCATCGCAGCGTCTTTAGGCACCCGCAACGGCAACGCAACGACCACCTACCGCATCCGCGTGGTGCCTCTGGAGGGGAACCCGTGGTTCGTTGCGACGACGTTTGCCGCGCCCTCGGCCTCACTCTCGCTGGCGGCTCTTCCCGCCACCTGACGAACCTCAATCCGATTGATGTTCGCCGTGGGAGGGTTGATACCGGCCCGCAGGGTGGGCGGCCTAATGCCCTGGTCTCCGAAGCCGGCCTCTACGAGTTGATCGCCCGGAGCAACAAGCCGGAAGCGCGCGCCTTCAAGGATTGGGTGTTCGGAGAGCTGCTGCCCACCATCCCCCAGCGCCGGAGGCGCCTGCAAGACGGGCGGCTACGTCCTTCAGGGCGCCGACCGGGCGACCGTAGGCGAGGGCACGGTGGCCGAGATGCCGGACGAGGGGGGGGAGATGAGTTTACGGGTCCTGTATAGGGAGGGAAGGTTGTCCCTGAGGGGCCGCGCCCTCGCCATCGCCAATATCAACGACAACCCCGCATGCTCCAGACGACCCCGGAAAGCCGGCCATCCGCCCCCTCAGGAGCCGGCGCCAGCCAGCTCGCCGCTGACAGCCTCCTTGTCCGCCTCCACGCTGACGACCGTGAGCGTATGGACAGTGCCATCACGAGCCGTCCACTTCATCGACTGCCCCCCTGAAAGCCCGATCAACGCGACCCCCATGGGCGTCATCACGGACACCTTCCCCGCCAAGATATCGGCCTCTCCCGGGAGAACGAGCGTCACGGTGCGGTCGTCCCCGTCATCCGTGGTGAACCTGAACCGCGAGCCGAGGCGCACGAACGGGGAGCCGGGCTTCTCCGTGACGACAACCCGCGCCCGGTCCAGCTCCGTGTAAAGCTCCTCGGCAAGGTCGGGATGGCTGGTCGCATAGCTGTCCGCGAGCTTCGTCAGGCGTGCGCGGTCGTCGCGGGTGATGAGGATGGCCGGCTTGCGGCTTGCGAGCGTCATTGAAGTCTCCAATTAAAATGGACGCAGAGCGCGGCGCGCGCTTCGCGTGTCGTTGGTCTGATGATGTGGATTGTTGCCGCCCAAGGCGGCTTAGCGGTCTACAGAGTGTCCCCGCGCGCCCCGGTGCTAGGGCGCTGAGCGACCGAGCCGGGGTCTAGTGTCCCGCGATGGGACACACCCGAAAGTGCTGATGCTGTGCGCGCGCGATAGTCATACCCGGAAGTTGGGGGCTGTCCCCGCCAAAGTCAAATCTCTGCCGTAGCGGCAGGCGGGAGGGGTGTTCTGTGCCCCATGGCGGTAAAGCAGGGCGGCGTTCTGAAGCGGCCGGGCGGCACCGAAACCCTCGCCAAAGACCACCCGGAGAAGGGCGACCTTATGGCGGCGCGGGACTTGCTGCGGACTGCCGGCTACGACATGGAGGCGGGCGCGGCTCGGCGTTACCTCGGTTACTTCAACGTCCTCAAGCATGGGCGCCTAGTGGTCACGCGCTCTATGGTGGGAAATCCACACAGTAGCCCGTTCCCCAATCGCGGCCTCATCTTCCTATCCCGCGCCGGCCGCAATCACGCCCTCACCATCGCCACCATCGACAACGAGCCCCGCATCCTCGACACGGACCTCGCGGCGACCCCCGAGAGGCGGCCACGGGGCGCTTACGGGTCCAGTATAGGGAGGGAAGGTTGTTCCTAGAGCACAGCGCCTTGACCCCGAATCTCCTTGGATTCATACAGTTAGGGCACGCTAGGGGAGCCGCTCGGGGATGCCGAAGATAGCCACGGATGACCTTCTCCGGTCCCTCATCCAAATCCGTGACACTTTCTCAGAGATGCCCCTGCCGCTGGCGATAATGCTCCTCACGGTCGCGGAGAGGGAGGGCGCCACGTCCTCCGAGATAGGCCGGCTGTTGGGTGTAGGACGGCAGTATTTCCGGCAGCTTCAGCGTCTCGGAAGTGGTGACTACACGGGGCCAGGACTGAACCTCGTGGCGGCGCTCCCCCATGAGGATGGCCGGGCGGTGGCGATACACCTCACCAAGGCGGGGAGGCGGGTTCTGGAGCAGATCGAGGGCGGCGGCAGCGGGAGGAGCACGGTGGGGAGCTGATTTCGATCCATCAGCATCGTGAATCCAAATGGCGGATGGATTCCAAAAACTCGTTGGACGGCAGATTCTCGACGCCATTACTCAGGTGCCCTCACGTCTCCATAAAGGGCTCATTAACGATGACCTCCTCCGCCGCCTCCGATGCCCCTGCCACCACCGAACAGCCCCATAAGGCGGAAGGCCCGGCCCCCCGTGGGCGCTGGTTTGAGCATCTATCCCTGCGCATACCGGGCATCGGTGGCGTTGTGGCCGAGTGGTGGCCGACGGCTGAGGGGCACTTCTTTGATTGCTGGAGCGACGGTAGGGGCGATTTGGAGCTTCGCGCCGGACGCCTCCATCTCCTGCTTCAGCGCCCATGGTCGTTCCTCAGTGCCGATGAGCGGGGGGCCTACATTGCCGCCACGTGCCCGCCTCCGCAACGGCTTGGGGTGTCCGTGACCCTGCCGCTTATCGGCGGGGCCTTCTTCGACTGGAACTTCTACCGGCAATCAGCCGGCATGACGTGGCGTGATTTCTTCTCGCTCGACCTTCAACGGGCGGGCTCCATTGAGATTGGATGCGGGCGCGCGACGATCCAAGCCGACCTCTCGGAGCCGGCCTATCACTGGCCCCGCGCGGCGCGACTGGCTGCCTCTGTGCCGTGGCTCGTTCTCGGCTTGCCGCTGCTCATCGCCATCCTGCTCTTTGTGGCGCTTCTTACCGCCCTCACTAACCCCTTCCGGTGGCGGCTGAAACGCCTTGCCCTGCGCCTCGCGTGGAAGATATGGCCGGAGCAATTGGATACGAAGGCACGCGCGTGGGCGACGAAGGCGAGCGACCACGAGGAAATGGTGCGGCTTTATGTGGCGCGCGAGGCTGAGCGGAAGGTGGCCGAAGAGGCGGCCCTTGAGGCTGAGGTAGAGCGCCGCCTCGCTGAACGCCCCGCAGCCGCTGGAGCGTGAACATGAGGGACCTCATGGAACGCCTCGGGTCCTTCGGGGCATGCGTCCTCGTGCTCGGCTACATCGCCAGCGCGCCCCTCGGGATGATCTTTTGGGGCGCGAAGGGCTGGCTCTTGGGCGTCGTGCTGTCGCTCATCCTGCCATGGTTCGGAGCCGTGAGCGTGCTGGTGCAAATCGTTCGCTGACAACGGTTTGCGGCTAACCCCTCACTATCGCGATTACGGATCAATCGCCCGCCTCGCCGGCCCTGTCGAGCTAACCCCTCACTATCGCAATTACGGATCATTCGCCCGCCCCCTGCCGAACCCTTCGGTGGTCGTGGCGGGCGTCTTTCGTCTCTGCCCAACTCCCGCAGAACAGATATAAGGTATCAAATTATGGTCGCGCGCGTGAATGACATCCTACCTTTTACATCGACGAATGGCCGGTCGGCGGATGGTCGTGGATTAGCCTCCAAAATGAGTCCGAATGGCAGCGCCTCCACCAAATTCGATGAAATGAATGACGGTATAACGGTTGAGTGGTGGGTGTCTGAATACAGGAAAGAGGCTATTGCGGAGGTTGATAACCTGCTCAACGACCTTACAAATTTCCGCGCGATGTTGTCGGACATGCCTCCTTCGACTAGGTTCTCAGAGGTGCAGAAGATCTACGATGCTTGGCATCAGTTGTGCGAGCGGCCGGCGCTAACTGGTTGTGGCGAGGCGCTAGAAGGCCGTGTCGACGCGTCGTCTGGCGGAAGAAGGGGACCCCACCCCCATCGCCGCTTTGGTTGCGCTCTAGAGGTGATGCTGGATGCTCTGGTTGAGCTTCCGGAATTGCAAGATGATCTGCCTGACACGAGTGGGGAGTTTGGCTTCAGCATCGACGAGTAAAGATTACCGTCGCCGGCCATCTATCCGCCGCCCCTCCCGCCCCCGTTCAGACACCCGGAGCGGGGGCTTTTCTATGTCCGGCCGGTCCCCCTCGCGACCGCCTAACGAGCCCCTGAACATCGCCATGAACACCGAACTCGCAGACGCCATCCGCGCGTCCTCCAAGCGCCTCGGGGTGGAGCCTATCCACCTCGCTACGGCGATGTCCTACGAGACGGGCGGCACCTTCGACCCGTGGAAGAAAGGCCCCACCACCAAATGGGGCGAGCATCGCGGCCTCATACAGTGGGGCGAGCCGCAGCGCGCCAAGTACGGCGTGACGCAGGACATGCCCATCACGGCGCAGGTAGAGGCCGCTGAGCGCTATCTGAAGGACGCCGGGGTGAAGCCCGGCATGGGCCTCCTCGATATCTACAGCGCCATCAACGCGGGCGGGGTGGGGCTCTACGACCGCTCAGACGCCGCCGCTGGTGGCGCTCCGGGCACCGTCAGGGACAAGGTGGAAACGCAGATGGCGGACCATAAGGCCAAGGCTGCGGCCCTCCTTGGCGGGCAGGACATCACCGTTGCCGACCGTTCCCCCACGCGGCCCATCACGGTGCCCGAGCAGATGGCGGCTGAGGCCGCTCCGGGGCCAGGTATCGGGGAAACCGCCATGGCAGCGGCGCGCGAGCATTCCCTCACCGGGTGGCTCGTCACCAAGCCGTGGCTCCTGCCCGATGACCCCGACTTCCAGATGACCGATGAGCGCCTCAAGGCCCTCACTCAGGGCATCCCGAGCGACCGGTGGCGGGCCTTTGAGAACGCGTATTCGGCCGATCAAGCGGACTCGATCCGGCGCGAGCTGCTCGCTCAGATGGACCGGCAGCGGACACTCTCCGAGGCCGGCATCACGGGCGCTCTGCTCTCCGTAGGCGCCGCCATCGGGGACCCTATCGGCATCGGCGTGGGTGTCGCCACGGCAGGCACCGGCAACGCCATCATGTGGGGCACCAAGCTCTCCCGCATGCAGCGTGTCCTCAGCGCGGGGGTGGCCGGGGCGGCGGTCAATGCCGGCCTCGCGGGCGTGGAGGAGAACCTCAAGCCGAACCCGGAGTGGGACGCGGTGCTCCTCGCGGGCGCCGGTGGAGCGTTCATGGGGGCGGCTTTCGGCGCGCTGAGCAAGATGCCGCACATGGCACCCGAAGCGCAGGTTATTCGTGAAACCTCGAAGGAGGCGGTGGAGAAGACGGAGGCCAAGTACGGCGTGGAGCCCCTGCGGCCGAAGGACAGCTCCGTGGGCGCCGCTCAGGGCATAGAACAGGTGCCCCTTGCTCAGGACGCCAACGACTTCATCCGCCTTGCTGATGGAACGAACGCCCCGAAGACCGGCATGGCACCCGTGCGCTTCGATGCTACCGGCCGGACCAAGGCTTCCGAGAACCAGCTTACCCGCATGCTCGGAAACGCCCTAGGGGAAGACGGCACGGGCAATCTGGACAAGGATGTCCCGGCCCTGTGGAGTGCCACGCAGGAGCGCGCACGGCTCCAGCAGGTCATGGACACGCGCCGCGCGCTTGCCATTGAGCCGCATCTGAAGGCGTGGGCCGATGCACGCGGGCTTGGTCCTTTCGCGCGCGAGAAAGCGCGCGTGGAGTTCCAGAAGGAAGTCACCCGCGCGCGGCGCAATCAGGACCCCACCCGCACCTTCGACCCGGAGGTGCTGAAGGCCGTGAAGGACGTGGGCAGATGGTATGACGACTATCACACCCTCGCGGTGGACCCCGGCCGCGCCATAGGTCTCCCCGGACAGCGCCGTCCGGTCCCCGGCTTCGACCCCACGGTGCCATCCCTGCCCAACTATGTGAACCGTGTCATCTCCCACACCAAGCTCGGGGACGCCCTGCGCCGCTACGGGCATAACGGGGTGGCCGATGCGTTTGCCGCAGCGATGCGCCAAGCTCAGCCCGATATCGACCCGAAGGCGCTCCACGCTATCAGCCGGGGATGGCTCACCACGCACCGCAAGGTGGCCCGTGGGATGGAGGCGCGCGCGGCGGACGGGCTCTTCTCGAATGACCTTGAGGGCCTTCGCGCGGCCCTGCACGACATCCCCGGCGTGGACCCGGAGGCCATCGAGAACGTCATGGCGACGATGGCACGGCCGGTGGACAGGGGCTCCGTCACCCGTGCCAAGCACCGCGTCCTTCTGGATGAGGGGCTCCGCATCAGGATGCCGGATGGCCTTGAGACCACCATCGGGGAATTGCTCCTTGAGGAGGACATCGGCAAGCTGATGGCGTCCTATAACCATCAGATGGCCGGCCATGTTGCCCTGTCTCAGGTGCTCGTCGAGAAGGTGGTGGAGGGGCAGCGGCATCTTCTCATTGACGGCCTCGCGGGGCCGGGGAAGCTGGAGCACTATCTACAGAAGATGGCCGCCGTTGCGGATGAAATAGACCAGCCGCAGGCCGCCTTGGTGAAGGACCAGCGGCGCATCGAATATCTCCATAAGAGCGCGGCGGGCGTTCCCCTGCACGACCATAGCGCGGCCTATGCGCAGTGGCTCCGGCTGTGGCGCGAATACGGCTTCGTCCGTGTCGCGGGGCAGATCGGGTTCGCTCAGTTCCCCGAGGTGGGTGCCATCTTCTCCTCCGGCTTCAAGGCGGCCATGTCCAGCATGCCGAGCTTGCGGGCGCTCCTGAGAGATGTCCGCACAGGCAAACTCAAGGACGAGTTCGCGGCTGAGCTGGAGGGCGTCTTCGGGCGCGGTGCCGAGCGCATCCGCACGGCTGGCGACTGGAATCTGTCCACCGAAGGGGAGTTCGGAACGGCCTTCGACCGCAGCCCCCTCATGGTGCGCGTAGAGAGAGCCCTTGGGGCGGCCAAGCGGGCCACCATGGAGATATCAGGGCTCAACGCCATGAACACATGGCTGCACCGCTGGTCCACCTCTGCGGTGGTGCACTGGTTCTCTCGCGCGGCCTCGGGGGAAATCACGGTGCCGGTGGAGCGGCTCCGCAAGATGGGACTGACGGACGCCATGGCAGAGCGGGTTCTGAACCAGATAAAGAAGCACCGGACCTTGAAGGACGGTTCTTCCTTCAAACTGGCGCGGCTCAATCTGGACCAGTGGGATGACCTTGAGGCCGCCGCGCACTTTGAACGCGCGGTGCATGTGCAGGGCAGCCGCATGGTGATGACGAACAGCCCCGGCCTCCTCGCGCCGTGGATGTCTCACCCGGTGGCAGCCACGGTGCTCCAGTTCCGCACCTTCGTCGTCGCGGCCCACTCCAAGCAGATGCTCCACGCCATGCACTGGAGGGACCGCGAGAGCATGTCCATGTTCCTCGGCACAATGGTGGCGGGGCAGCTCGGTCATATCGCGCAGACGGTGGCGAACGCGCCGATGCTCTCCGAGAAGCAGCTTGAGGAACGCCTGTCCCTTCAGGGCATCGCGATGGGCGGCCTTCAGCGGACGGGAATGACGGCGCTTCTGCCGCTTCTGGTGGACACCTTCGCGCGCGCCTTCGGGCAGCCGGGCGTCTTCAACAGCCGTTCCACCGACCAGACCTCGGACCTCTGGTTCGGTAACCCCACCACTGGCCTCGCGGACGACATCCCGAAGGCTATGCGGGCGCTGATGGCCGCCTTGGCGGATGACCGCCGCATGTCGCGTGGCGAGATACGGGATATCCTCCGGCCGCTCATTTGGCAGAACACCTTGCCCATGGTGATGCTGTTCGGCGCCATGTCCCGCGACCTTCCCGACTTCGCGCCGAAGGGGCGGTGAGAGCGGGATGAAAAAGACCCCAAGGCGGTGTGAAAGCGCTGCCTTGGGGAATCAGCGCGGGCGCAGGAGGCGTACGCGCTGTGCAGTGGCGGCCTTTTCTGGCTGGAGCACCTTACCCGCTTCGAAGTTGAGCGCAGTCAAAATTGCACCTTGATTGCCGATGGAAAAGTAGCAAACATCCCTTCCACGGTTGGGGGTATCATGCACACAATTGGCATAAGAGTAGCGCCGACTGGCGTGGTCTTCGCGGTATACGACTCAGAGGCGCAGGCCATCGAGAGTGTGGAGCAGATAATAATCCCTGCTGCATTTGAAGTCCCAGATGCTCTTAAATATGTCAGGAGCAATTTATTGGACATATTGAGAGAGTATCGTATTTCCCGAGCAGGGATTCGAGCGGCAGAGCCAAACGCTAGAAACCCTAGCATCCTTCGTATCGAAATCGAGGGTGTCATTAAAGAGGCATTTGCCAGCAGCGAATTAGAGACCTTTTATGTCGGTCACATCTCTTCTATTGCAGCTAAACTCAGTCTCAGAAGGACTGAGTTAAAGCCAATGATTGAAGGCGTCACTGATCCGGGAGTAGAGAATTGGGGGGCGTTGTCCTCCGTCGAGCGAGAAGCAATTCTCTGCGCTATGGGGGCAGTCAATGCTTAAGCCGTACAAGCGCGCTGAGCTTTCCTTCCGAGAAATACGTGAAATTGGTGCGGACGGGAGAAACTCGACGACACATCTGGTTTATGACGCTCAGCTTGGCGTTGATATCGTCATGAAAACCATCTCTAAGTCAAAAATGATAAATGCCGACGAGTTCTTTTCTGAGGCACGAAATCTATATGCGACTGCGCATCAGAACGTGGTTCAAATTCATTACGCGTGCGAGGATGCGAGCAACATCTATATAGCTATGCCATTCTATCGGCGTGGCTCTGTAAAGGGCCTGATGTCGAGTGGGCGTTTGACCGTAAGGGAAGTTATACGGCTTGGCTGTCAACTGTTGAGCGGGTTGCACAACATACATTCGAAGGGTCTAATTCACTTCGATATAAAGCCAGATAACATCCTTCTTTCTAATAGAGGCGAGGCGCTTCTTTCCGATTTCGGCCTCGCCAAACAAATGGAGCTTGGGCACGCAGCTCCCGACAAGCTTTATATTCGTATGGCGCCTCCAGAGGTGGTGGCAGGGCCGCCATACAATCTGCTGTTCGACATTTATCAAGTTGGCTTGACCCTCTATCGCATGATCAACGGCAACGAAGAATTTTATAGGCAGTTTGCCTCCTTCGATGGAACTGCGGGCCTCGATAGAGCAGGGTTGGCGCGCGCCATCACAGCAGGGACATTCCCGGATCGCGCGGCCTTTGGCGAGCATGTTCCGCAGAAGCTTCAGCGCGTGATCATCAAGTGCCTCGATCCAGTTCCGGCCAACCGCTTTCCGTCTGCCCTTAAGGTGGCCAATGCGCTTGCGGAGGTCGACCAATGTTTTGATTGGAGGCCGGTGCCAGACCCCGTTAGAAGGATATGGGTTAAGAGAGAGAACGGAACCGAGAAGCGATTTGTCGTGAACGCAGATGGCTCGACGACGTTTACCTCATGCGCTCACGGCGGGACGCCAAGGCAAAAGAGGGAGTTTTGCAAGGCAAGCATGCCGAAGGCCGCGATTAAGAGAGTTCTGAAAGAAAACTGATGACTAAGGTCCGAAACGACCCAGCTCTATACAAAAAGCGCGCTGTCTCCGCACAGAGGCGCGCGCGAGATACCTCTGCGCCTATAATAGATAAGAGAAGTCCGTTCTTTATCTCTCCGATCATAGATGGCCAACATTTGGATTTTCGTTCATCACGCAATTCGATCAAGTGGAAACCTAAAAATTAGTATTAGTTCGTATTTTATTGTAGGTTTCTGTAGGTTTAGTTTCCGATTGTCAGGTCGCCTCTCGCTAACGCCTCCCGGCTCCGGTGGTGACCAAAATATTTCCTTGGTAAAATTCGTGCGCCCATCTGAAATAGAACAAAGCCGCGATTCCCCCCTCGGGGGCCTTCAGTCCCGCATTCCGTCCCCTTCACGGGCGCCCCCGCGAGGCCCCTACATGGCCGCTCAGTCCCGCCGCCCCACACTCTGCCGAACGCCGCTCCCGGCCGCTGGTGAGTCAATCTGACTCGCCCTGAGCGCCTTCCTCGGAACCGCCTCGCGCGGCATCCTCGCGGGCATCATGACACCCGACACGCCAGCCGAAGCCCAGCCCCAACGCGCGCCGACCGAGCCCACCCCCGAGCAGCGCGAAGCGTTTCTCGACCAGCTCCGCACCTATCTCGCTGCCATGTACCCTTCAGCGGGCTACAGGACGCGCCGCAGGATACTCAGACGCGCCCGGAACAAGGGCCATTACGGTCGCCTCGGGGAAGTCGCAGGCATTCTCGTGAGCAACTACGTGCGGCACGAATGCACGGACTATGAGCGCCTCTTGCGGATCAACGGCGGCAATGAGGGGCTCACGCGCGAGGAGGCCCGGATGGTCGTGGCGCAGGAGGTGGAGGACATGGCGAACCGCTGGCGGCAGGGCTCGGCTGAGACCGATGAGGGCTATGTCCAGCTCCGCAGGCAGCTCAGGGAGCGGCGCCGGAAGAAGGGCAAGCGGAAGGACAATGCGGGCGTCATCGCTACGCAGAACGCGGCCATTGCTGAGTATCTGAGGGGATGGCTGGAGCGGCAGAAGCCGGCCTAGATCATTTCTGGCCGTGTTGCGGGCGCGGGTAATAGACCTCGGCAAACCGCGAGACCATCACCTTGAGCAACTCAACGAGCCCGAAACAGGCACCACTCATAACCCACTTATTTCTCATCGGAAATTATGCCTCCTGTATATGGAGCAGAGCCGTCCCTAGAGAGCGCGCGTGCGCGTCCCCCGAGCGAGGCCTTACGGGTCCAGTATAGGGAGGGAAGGTTCCTGCCTATGGGGCGCTCATGCCGGCCGGAGAGGGTTCTCGGAGATGGCCCCCACCATCAACCCCGTCTCAGAGGCGCTCCCACCGGCTAGGAGAGACGGCGATAGCTCCGGTCCTTGTGATGAGCGTCGCCCTGCATTCGGTGAGGCGATGTTGTATGCGGCAGGCATGAGCAAACCCGCCCCCGTGCCGCCCGCCGTCAATCGTCTCCTCTATGCAGCGGCGTTCGCGTGCGTCTTCATCATCGTGGTTCTCTCCCTGCTTCCCGCTCAGGAGATGCCGCGCACGGGCATTCCCGATGGCACCGACCACTTCATCGCCTATTGGGGCACGGGTGGTCTGATGGCGCTCGCTTTCCGAGGCAGGGGCGCGGTGCTGATGCTCGCGGGTCTCGCCTTGGTCGGCCTTGGCGGGCTCATGGAGGTGCTTCAGCAGCTCTCGCCCGGCCGCTCCACCACATGGAGCGACTTCCTCATGAGCGGTGGAGGGGCGCTTGCCGGCCTCCTCATGGGCACGGTGGCGGCCCGCATCATCAGCTATGGGCGCCGGCAGTACAGCGAGCGCCTCGGCAGCCTGCCCCGCCTCAGAGGCCCCATGCCTCCAGCGCCTTCGCCTGTCCGGCCGGGTCGTCCTTGATCCGGTAGACCGTCTGTCGGGTGAGGCCCGTGTGTTTCGACACGTCGCTCACACCCGCGCCCTGCGCCAGCATCTCAGCCACGCGGGTGAACTGCTCCCGGCTGAAGGTCGGCTTCCGCCCCTTGTACTTCGTCGCCCCCTCAGCGGCCTTGGCGTGGGCGATGCCGGCCTTCTGCGCCTCCTTGGTCGCCTCTGCCTGCGCCTGAGCAGTGGCCGCCATGAAGCCTATCAGGGCGTCTCTCACGGCCATCTGCACGGGGTCCTTGGTGGCCCCGTCGAAGGTCATGGCGTTGATGATGGTCTTCACCACCACGCCCCGGCGCATGAACTCGCGGATGGTCTCGGTGACATCGGCGTAGTTGCGCCCGAGGCGGTCCACCCAGCGGACCACGAGCGTGTCCCCGGAGCGCAGCACGTCGAACAGCCTCCGGCCCTCGGGGCGCTCCCTGAGGGGCACGGAGACGCCCGACACGCCGTCATCGGCAATCACCATGTCGAAGCTGTAGCCGGCCGCTTCGGCGTGCGTGCGCTGGTGGCTGAGGGTTTGGTCGGCAGTCGAGACGCGGGCGTAGAGGATGGTGGACATCGGCCTCTCCGGTGTCGGCAAGGGTGATGTCCGCA
The DNA here is from genome assembly GCF_000380205.1 of Ancylobacter sp. FA202. Classification (NCBI taxonomy): domain Bacteria; kingdom Pseudomonadati; phylum Pseudomonadota; class Alphaproteobacteria; order Hyphomicrobiales; family Xanthobacteraceae; genus Ancylobacter; species Ancylobacter sp. FA202. The sequence continues at coordinate 2,775,471 of NZ_KB904818.1, forward strand.
GATAAGATGTACGCAGACTCGATGTCAACCCCAGCGGACGGAGTTTCAGGGCCTCCGAGAGGTGTACGCTAGGGCATACCTATGAGGACATATCGTCGTCGAGGTGGCGCTTTAGGTCCGCAAACATGCGGACAAACTGAATTGCATTCCGCATGAACCATGCGAACCGTTCATAGGGGTAGCCGACTGCTACGGCCGTCTCGGCATTCCCCATTTCAAACTGTCGCCAAACCACGTGCGGCTCATTTCCGCGCACGACAGACCAATGCCCGTGCGCGATCAAATTCCGGTCCTTGCGAAGCTGCGCGAGGGTATTCCACATGCCGTCCGGGACGGGCCCGCCACGTGCTTCAATAGCCTCCCTTAGGGCGGCGAAATTCCTGTTCGGCGTATTATTGGCGATGCTCTTCATCGCTTTCTCGGATGGCGAATTGAGCGTCCAGAGAAGCTCCACTGCTAGGTTTTCTAAGTGCCCGTGAAGATTGAGGGCATCCGCGATTGCCGCCTTCAGCCTGAGCGGAATGACCAAACTCAGCTCTTCATTGTCGTCCAGCTCTTCCACTTCCACCCGCCCCACAAAAAAGAGACCACCGCATCATGACCGATGCCACCCCTGCGCACGCCCCTACGTCCCCCATCCTCGCCGCCTTGCGGTTCGAGGGAAAGACCATCCGGGCCACCCGGCACCCCGCCCACGGCCGCATGCTCATGGCGCACGATGTCCTCCTTGCCATCGGCTACACCCCGAAGCCCCCGAACGGCGCTCGGCCCATCCTCGCGGGCCTCAAGGTCTCCGATGCGAACCGCATCACGCTCACCCGCGAGGACTTTGACACCACGGAGGGTCGCCCGGAGCCAACCTTCTCCAAAGCCACCTTCCTCACCCGCGCCGGGCTGGACGAACTGGTGGCGGGTGCCGCCGCGAAGAAGGTGAAGACCTTCGGCCCGTGGATGGCGGTCGTGATGGAGAACGGCGCCCCGAAGCGGAAGCCCAAGCCGGTGGCCGAAGTGGCCCCGGAAGCCCCGGCTGAAGGGCTGCCTTGGGAGGAGTGAGCCGGCCGGCGCGATGCCCGGCCAACCCCTCACTATAGGAAGCCCCCAGCGACCTCAGGGCGCCGCGTGGAGGGCCGCTAAGCCCCCACTATAGGAAGACCCGAGGCCAGCGCAGGGCCGACTCCCTGCCGCCCCTAAGCGCCCCCTCGCACAACATGAACGACCTCAACCCGGACCCGCCAAGGGCCTCGCGGGGATATTCGTTCGTGGGCGTGTGAGGGGGCGTCTATCTATTTTTGAGGCGGCCCAACGGTCCCCTCGCGTGCCCCTCACGGCCCCCCTCATCGCGGCCTCGGGGCGCCTTCACCTCACCATCACAGCCACCAGAGCGGCCCTTGCCGGCCGCCTACACCCGCTCGCCCTCACTGCGGCGCGGGAACGGAGACACATGCCTTGATCTACACGGAAGAAATTCTCGACCGCCGCACGGGCGAACTCATCACCATCAACAAGGGCGACTGGATCACGGTCACGGAGTTTGGGCAGGCCATGGGCGTTGGCCCTCGGAAGGTCCGCTCCGTCCTGCGTGAGCTGGACTTCGTGGGTGTCGAAGGCGGCGGGACGCATCAGCGGCACCGCATGTCGTCCTGGGCCGTTCGGCAGGGGCTCGGGAGACGGATCGAGCCACGGAGGAAGGGTGCCGCGCCCTTCGATGTCATCAGCCCGGCAGGGCAGGCATGGCTCCGTGAGCGGTGGGCTGATGCCCTCGCGAAGCTGAACCACCGGGGAGGGCGGGGACCCGTAGCGGTGACCGGGGCGGCCCTCAGGGAGTTTCAGGTGTCCAGTGGTCGGGAGAATATGCCGGTGCAGGAGGCCGTGTGCTGGTTGTCGGACCATTTCCCGAGGCTGACGCAAGAGGACATGGCCGTCATCCTTGATGTCACCCAGCAGCTCGTCAGCCGGTATCGGGGCGTTCAGGCGAAGCAGCGGAAGGAGGCTCGGGAGTGGGCGGAGGCGACAAGCTGGAGGTGATGTCTCAGGGAGAAACCCCGAGGGTGGTCTTCATAGGCTCGTGTTGTGGCAGCTTGAGTTTGGCGAGGTATATTACCCATGAGCACAACACGGTGGAAAATGGGTTCCCCGCTGGGCGGATGCGGGAAGTGAACAACGTGAAGCATCCCAAGATACCCCACGAGGCTACATTCACGCTCGGTCTTTCCTTCAAGGTGGTCAAGGAATGGATGCGGCCGGATACGTACCCATGGATGAAGCGAAAGGCCGTAAATTACCTCGCGCCCCGCGTGGCGTTTTGGATTAGCACGATTGCATTATCCGTACATGTAGTATGGGCTTTAAACACAGAATGTAGCGTAAATTTCCAGCGGGGAGGCGCAATTGTCGTGTTTGCTGCGGCTGCTCTCTACGCTTGCATTGAGTGGCACGAACCTAACGGCTATCTGAGCGGTGGCCCCGTGCAACGCCTGTCGCTGTCCAACCCATATTTCGTATTGCCGCTCATAGGTGCCGTTGGCCCATTGGTATGGGGATACGGAGACTTGTTGCCGCTTTTAAGCAATTCAGGCTGTCACTGATCGGAATGCAAAGAAGGCGAACGACGGGGCATCACTGATGTTGGTCCTCACGGGGTTCATGAATATCGTGCTCGCCCTCGGCAGTCGCGCCGCCCCCTTTACGGCGTTCCTTCTCCTTCGGGAACTGCACGGCCTCCACGCAGGCCCGCAACTGGTTCACACTAGGGCCGCCTGAATAGGTCCCCAGCGTCATCCCCTGCCGGGCGTGTCCGACCACGCTGGAGATGATGTGCGGGGGCTGTCCGGCCATCTCTGCCTTTGTGATGAACCAGCGGCGGAAGGAGTGGAAGTCGATATTGCTCTGGCGCGCGCCGGGGGCTTTCTCGTCCACTTTGAGGGCCGTCCTGAGGCGGCCGAAGTGCTTGGTGATGGCCTGTCCGGGCTCGATGGCACTGCCTTCCTTGATGGCCGGAAGCTCGCTGAAGAGGCGGTCTTCGGGTGCCTTTCCGTCCGTCCGCGCGGTCACGAGGGGGGCGGTTAGGGGATGGATGGGAACGAAGCGGTTCCCAGCCTTGGTTTTCGCGTCGAGCACGTGGAAGAGGCCGTCCCGCACGTCCTTCACACGCAGCTTCGCTATCTCCGAGACCCTCATTCCTGACAGTGCGGCGATGCGGATGGCATCACCCAGCATCGTCGCAGGTTCCGTGCCCTTGATGAGGGTCGTTATCTCGTCGTCGGTGAAGGGGCGCTTGGTGGTCGCCACCACCTCTAGGTCTCGCTCGTTTACCCCCTGTCCGCGCCAAGGATTGTCGCCTTCGACATACCCGCGCTTCTCCAGCCATCGCCAAAAAGAGGACAGGCAGGACACATCCTTGTTGATCGTCCTCGGATGGATGCCCTTCTGAGTGAAGTGCTCCGTGACGTACTGCCCTGCCTTGCGCCGGGTCACGTCCTCAATCGCGGAGCAGAAGGCCGCGAACTTGGTGATGGCGCGCCGGTAGTCGTGCTTCTGCCGGGCCTTCATGCTGATCCGCTCATCAAGCCACGGATCAACCAGCGGCAGGAAAGGCGTGGCGACGCCCGTCGCGACAGAAGCGAACTCGACAGCGGCCGCCTCTCCATCGCTCGCTTCAATCGCCTCCGCGCGCTGATAAATCAGGTCCCGTAGGAGGCCCTCACGTTCTTCCTCGGGCACGTCCCCGAGCACCTCAGTGGTCTTCCAGCGAAGAGCCTCCTGCAAGCGGCTATCCCGAGCCTTCACACCTCTGCCTCTCGCTTCCTCGAATGTCTGCCGGATTTCAGCGATGACCGCGTGTTTCAACCGGGCGGCTTCGGACAGACTCTCCGTGCCCAAGGACACCACGATATGGGGCTTACCGATTGTCGCTCGGATGTCCTTGGGCACCGCGATACGGACGCGCCATTGCCGCCGATGCTGCTCAAGATGCGTTCGGTCATAGCGCATGGAGGGCTCCGAATGGGTGGCTGGGGAAAGAAAATACACCCACCAAATACACCCATCGGCTACACCAATGCAATGATTTCCTTATAGAATATGGGTTCTAGAGGTAGAATCGGAGTGTCCTCCCGCCCCAGCCACTCTCTTTGCAGCATGGAGCCGCTCCGCCTCGCTCGACGTCTGGCGGCGGCAGTGGCCATGCGAAGCGTCGCATGACCGGGCATGTCGGTGTCTTTCCCCTACCCTCCATCTATACGCATTGGTCCGGCGTGCTTGCGGGGCTCTGTCCGGTCGAACCGACGCCTGTTCCGCGGGTTTATGCGAGGGGACCGTACCGAAGGAGCCCTGGTAGTGAGCGACTATGATTTCTATTACTGGCCGGTCCCGTTTCGCGGTCAGTTCATCCGCGCCCTTATGGCCTATGCCGGCAAGAGCTGGGACGAGCACGGGGCGGACGAGATCGAGGCGCTGATGCAGTGCCCGCCCGCGCGTCAGCCGGTCGCCTTCATGGGGCCGCCGGTTCTCGTTGAGCGCCGTTCCGGCCTTGCCCTGTCGCAGATGCCGGCCATCGCCCTCTATCTCGGCGAGACGCTTGGACTCATCGGGAATGAGGCGGGGCGGCGGGCCCTGACGGTGAAAGTGGTTATTGACGCCAATGACGTGCTGGACGAAGTGACGCTGGACGGGGGGCGGCAGATGTGGACCCCGACGAAGTGGGAGGACTTCATCCCCCGGCTGGTTCACTGGATGACGATCTGGGAGGCGACCGGCCTTCGCTATGGCCTCACCGAGGAACGTGGCTATCTGCTCGGCACGGCCGAGCCCGGTGTGGCCGATATCGTCACCAGCACCTTGTGGTCGACCATGAGCGACCGGTTCCCGGTCATCCAGGAATTGCTGGAGACGCATGCGCCCTGCCTTGCGGCTCTGACGCGGCGAGTGGCGGCCGTGCCTGCGCTTGCGGCGCTGCGGCAGAAATCGTTCGAGCTCTACGGCACCGCCTATTGCGGCGGCCAGATCGAAAAGTCGCTGCGGCAGGTCCTCGGGAGGCAAAGCGAAGGCGGCGCCTCAGCCTGGGAAGGCGCCTGCATGTGTTCCCTCGGCATGCGGGGTCGTGCTAGAAAAGTCTGCGGATTCACCTAATTCCCGGGCTTTCTCCTTGCGCATCCATCTCGTCAATCCGAACACCACCCGCTCCATGACCGAGAAGATCGCGGCGGCGGCGCGGGCGGTGGCGGCGCCGGGAACGGAGATCGTCGCGGCGACGTCGACGATGGGGCCGGCCTCGATCGAAGGTCACTACGACGACGCCCTCGCCTTGCCCGGCCTGCTGGCGGCCATCGCGCAGGCGGAGGCTTTGGGCGTCGATGCCCACATCATCGCCTGTTTCGACGATACCGGGCTTGATGCCGCCCGCAGCCTCGCCCGCGCGCCCGTGGTCGGCATCGGTGAGGCGGGGTTCCATTTCGCCAGCCTCATTGCCCATCGCTTCAGCGTGGTGACGACGCTGTCGCGCTCCATCCCCGTCATCGAGGCCAACCTGCTGCGCTCGGGGCTCGAACGGCGCTGCGCCGGTGTGCGGGCCTCGGAAGTGGCGGTGCTGGAGCTGGAGGACCCCGCCTCCGATGCGCACGCCCGCATCTCCGAGGAAATCGGCCGTGCGGTGCGCGAGGACCGGGCGGACGCCATCGTGCTCGGCTGTGCCGGCATGGCCGATCTCGCCCGCGCGCTGGGCGAGGCGCATGGCGTGCCTGTCATCGACGGCGTGGCGAGCGCGGTGGCGCTGGCCGAGGGGCTGGTGCGGGTCGGCCTCGTCACCTCGAAGAGCGGGGCCTATGCCGCGCCGCGTGCCAAGGCCTATAGCGGCCGGCTGGCCGATTTTGCTCCTTCGGGCAGTTGATCGGCCTCAGCTGAGCTTGCGCAGCAGCCGCAAGGCTTGTTCGCGTTCGGGGGCGGTGAGTGCTTCGAGCGTTGCGGTGGAGATGTCCCGGGCGACAAGAACGGCGGCGTCGGTGACCTCGCGGCCGCGAACGGAGAGGTCGACGGCGCGGCGGCGCCGGTCGAGCGGGTCGTCGGCGATGACCAGCAGCGCGCGGGCCTGCAGCCGGTCGACCACGCCCTTTATGGTCGCGGCGTCGAGATGGATCAGTCGCCCCAAATGGTTCTGCGAGCAGGGGCCAATTTCTCGCAGCTTCGCAAGGGTGGCGAATTGCGGTGGGGTCAAACCCTCGATCATGCGCGCGGTGAAAAGTGCGGTATGGCGCTGGCTGGCGACGCGGAGCAGAAAGCCCACCTGCTCGTCGAGCCGATAGGCGTCGCCGCCTTCGCCACCGGCGCCGTCCGGCTGGTCCGAACCGCCCCTGTTCATGACCGCAACCTCCCCCAATACCGCAAGCTATGAGAGCACAACCCAGCCGGCTCGCAAATGCAAATTGTCAGAGGGGGGATGTGGTCGGTGGTGCCGCCTGTGCATTTGGTGGAATATCTGGCGCCCGTGCGCTCATCGGACCGTGCCCGCGCAGTTCCCCTTGCTCGATGTGATAGGCCCGGTCGCAGATCGCCGCGCATAGATCCGAACTTTGCTCGGAGATGAGCAGGGAAAGGCCGCCCGCCTTCAGCCGCAAGAGCGCACGGGTCATGTGCTCCACGACAATCGGCGCCACTCCTTCCGAGGGCTCGTCGAGCAGCAGAAGCGCCGGATTGCCGACAAGCACACGGGCCACCGCCAGCATTTGCTGCTCGCCGCCGGACATCTGTCCGCCGAGGCGCGCGCGCATGTCGGCAAGCTGGGGGAAGAGATCGAAAACTGCGTCCATCGACCAGTCCGGCAGGGTTGCGCCGGGTGGGCGCGGGCGGCGGCCGAGATCGAGATTTTCCCGCACGGTGAGCTCGGCGAAGATCCGGCGATCTTCCGGCACATAGCCGATACCGAGACGGGCGATGGCATGGGTAGGAAGCGCCGCGAGATCGCTGCCGTCAAAGGCCAGTCTGTTGGCCCGTCGGCGCACAAGGCCCATGATCGCCTTCATCGTGGTGGATTTGCCGGCGCCGTTGCGCCCGACCAGCGCCACCGCTTCGCCCGTCGCGACCTGAAGCGAAAGACCGAACAGTATCTGCGCCTCGCCATACCAGGCGTCGAGGCCATCGATCTCAAGCAGGGGAAGACGCGCACTCATGGTGCCTCGCTCAAGGAGGAGGGAGCGCCGCCGAGATAGGCCTGGCGCACCGCCGGGTCGCCCTGCACCGCCTCGACGCTGCCATTCGCGATGAGACGGCCGCGCGCCAGCACCACCACCCGGTCGGCATGGCCGAAAACCACGTCCATCGCATGCTCGGTGAACAGCACGGCGAGGCCGCGCGCGCGGGTGAGCTGGCGCACCAGCGCGATCATCGCCTGCCGCTCACCACTCGACATGCCGGCGGTGGGTTCGTCCATCAGCAGCAGGGCGGGGTCGCCGGCCAGCGCCATGGCGAGTTCGAGCCGCTTCACATCGCCATAGGCGAGGGTGGCGGCCGGTCGTTCGGCCAGTGCCGCCATGCCGGTCTGTTCCAGAAGCGCGAGCGCGTCCTCGCGTCCCATGCGGCGCGCTGGCGACCAGAGCCCGAAGACCTGCCCGCGCGCGGCGATCAGCGCCATCTGCACATTTTCCAGCGCGGTCATCGAGGCGAAGACGGTGGCGATCTGGAAGGTCCGGCCCACGCCTAGTCGGGCGATGCGGCGCGGCGCGAGGCCGGTAATATCGCGTCCGGCGAGGCGCACCCATCCCGAATCCGGCCGCAGCTGGCCGTTGATAATGTTGAAGCAGGTCGACTTGCCGGCACCGTTGGGTCCGATCAGCGCCAGCAATTCGCCGCGGGCGATGGAGAAGCTCACGCCGTCCAGCGCGTGCACGCCGCCATAATGCTTTGTCAGCGCTGAGATTTCCAGCACGGGCACGCTCATGGCGCCCCCCGTTTGCGAGGCAATCCGGCGGCCAATCCGGAGGGGAACAGGAGGACGATGAGGAGGATGATCAGGCCGAGCAGACCGCGCCAATAGGGGCTCTCGCGCATCACCATGTCCTGCAGCAAGGTGAGGCCGCCGGCGCCGAGGAGCGGCCCCATCAGCGAGTGCACGCCGCCGAGCAGCACCATCACCAGCCCGTCTATCGAGCGTCCGACCGAGATCGCTTCCGGCGAGATCGAGCCCTTGGCGAAGGCGAACAGCCCGCCCGCCGCGCCGCACAGCGTGCCGGCAATGGCAAAGGCGAGCCAGCGCACCTTTTCCACTGCAATGCCAGAGGCTTCCGCCCGCAGGCGTGAGTCCCGCGCCGCCCGCAGAGCGAGGCCGAAGGGCGCGAAGACCAGCCGCCGGATGAGAACGAGACCCAACACGGTCACGCCCAGCGCGGCGAGATAGAGCCCGTTGGCGCTGTCGAAGGGCGGGTCGGGCCAGACGCCGAACAGCCCGTTCGAGCCGCCCGTGACCTCTTCCCATTGATGGGCGATCGACCACACGATCTGCGCGAAGGCCAGGGTCAGCATGGCGAAATACACGCCTTCCAGCCGCACGCAGAACCAGCCGAACAGCACGGCGCCGGCCGCTGCCGTTGCCATGCCGACGGCGAAAGCCAGCGGCGTCGGCAGGCCGAGCACGGTGGCGGCATAGGCGGTGCCATAGGCGCCGAGGCCGAAATAGGCGGCGTGGCCGAAGGAGGCGAGGCCGCCGGGGCCCATGAGCAGATGCAGCGAGGCGGCGAACAGCGCGGCGATCACCATGTCGAGCGCCAGCACCGGGGCGTAGCTGGCGACGGCGCCGAGCAGGGGAATGCCAGCGAAAAACACCAGCGCCGCCAGCACGATGAGACGGCCCGTCCGGCCGAGCGGCACCAGCGGCGCCTCGGCTTCCCCGCGCCGGGCCTGCGCCGGCTGCGGCCGGCCGAACAGGCCATGCGGGCGCACCACCAGCACCACCGCCATGACGAGGAACTCCGCCACCAGGGTCAGCCGCGACATGTTGAAGGTGAAGCCGCCGACCTCCACCAGACCCAGTGCGGTGCACAGCGCCTTCACCTCCGCCACCAGCAGGGCGGCGACATAGGCGCCGCGGATCGAGCCCATGCCGCCGACCACAACCACGACGAAGGCGTCGCCCAGCACGGAGAGGTCCAGGGCGAGGTTGGCGGGTTCGCGCGCCATCTGCAGCGCGCCGCCGAAGCCGGCGATGCCGGTGCCCAGCGCGAAGACGGCGGTGAACAGCAGCGCCTCATTGATGCCCAGCGCCGCGACCATTTCGCGGTCCTGCGTCGCCGCCCGGATCAGACGGCCGAAACGGGTGCGTTTCAGCAGGAGATGCAGCCCGAGAAGCACGAGAGGGCCGATCAGAGCGAGGAAGATGTCGTATTCCGGCAGCCGGCGGCCCAGGAACTCCACCGCCCCCGACAGCCCCGGCGCCTGCGGCCCGAGAATGTCCTCGGGCCCCCAGAGATAGAGGGTGGCGTCGTTGACGATGAGCAGCAGGGCGAAGGTGGCGAGCAGCTGGTAGAGTTCGGGCGCGGCATAGATGCGCCGCAGCAGCACCACCTCCACCAGCGCGCCGAGCGCCGCCGTCACCAGCGCGGCCCCGAGAATGCCGCCCCAGAATCCCAGCGCGCCGCCGAAGGTCGCGCCCAGCAGCGGCGCCAGCGTCACGGCGAGGTAGAGCCCCAGCATGTAGAAGGAGCCATGCGCCATGTTCACGATGCGGGTGACGCCGAAGATGATCGACAGTCCCGCCGCGACGAGGAACAGGCCGGAGGCCGAGGCGAAGCCGTTGACCGCCTGGAACAGCAGCGACTCAAACGACATCGCGTCTTCCCGCCTGCCGCCGGCTCAGTTCGCCGCCGGTCGCAGCTTCAATACGTCGGCGTCTGAGGGCAGGACGCTGGCGCCGTCGACATAGACGGGGTCAAGCATGATGCCGCGCCCGTGCTTCACCGCCAGCGTGCCGACAAAGGCCCCCATCGTCGCCTGGTGGTCGCTGGCGCGGTAGACGAAGGGGCCGAACGGCCCGTCCACCTCCAGCCCCTCGAAGGCGTCGACCAGCTTCTCCGTGTCGGTGCTGCCGGCCTTGGCGATGCCGGCGGCGAGGGACTTTATGGTGGCGTAGCCGACGATGGAGCCAAGGCGCGGATAGTCGTCATAGGCGGCGCGGTAGGCATCAAGGAATTTCTGGTGCGCGGGGATCGTGATCGCATACCAGGGATAGCCGGTGACAACCCAGCCAATCGGCGCCTCCTCCTTCAGCGGGTCGAGATATTCCGGCTCGCCCGAGAGGAGGCTGACGACGAAGGTGCCTTCCAGCGCCCGGCGGGTATTGGCCTCGCGCACGAAGCGGGCGAGGTCGGCGGCGAACAGCACGTTGAACACGGCATCGGGCTTGGCGTCGGCGATGGCCTGCGCCACCGGGCCGGCATCGATCTTGCCGAGCGGGGTGGCCTGCTCGGCGACGAATTCGACATCCGGCTGCGCCGCCTTGAGCAGCCGCTTGAAGGTCTCGGCGGCCGACTGGCCGTACTCGTAATTGGGATAGACAATCGCCCAGCGCTTGCGGTTGGCCTTCACCGCCTCCGGCATCAGCATGGCCACTTGCATATAGGTGGAGGGGCGCAGGCGGAAAGTGTAGCGGTTGCCGTCGGCCCAGGTCAGCTTGTCGGTCAGCGGCTCGGCGGCGAGGAAAAACACTTTTCGCCGCTTGGCGAGATCGGCCACCGCCAGCCCGACATGGGAGAGGAAGGTGCCGGTGAGGAGGTCCACCTTGTCACGCGTCAGCAATTCGGTGGCGACGCGCACCGCATCGCCCGGATTGCCGCCATCGTCGCGCGAGACGAGTTCGAGCGGGCGCCCGATCACCCCACCCGCGGCGTTGATCTCCTTCAGCGCCAGCTCCATGCCCTTGCGATAGGGATCGAGGAAGGCCGCCTGCGCCTTGTAGCTGTTGAGTTCGCCGATGCGGATCGGCTCGGCGGCCGTCGCCGGGGAGAGGGCCGGCGAGATGAGCGCGGCGGCGAGGGTCGCGGCGCTGAACAGGGCCGCGCGCAGGCGCTGGGTCGGGCGCATCGCAGAACTCCGGGTGGATCGACGAGGGCAGCGTCGAAGGGGCATCAAGGGCGGGCGTCGACGTTGGGGGCGTCGAGGGGCGTTTGGCGGCCTAACCTATCGTCTTGCGGCGCGGGGTCCAGCCCCGCGCCGGGGATGACCGGTCAGGGGCCGACCTCGACCTCCGCCTCGCGCAGCCGGCTGCGCCGGGTGGCGATCAGCGCGCCGCCGGCGATGAGCCCGGCGCCGGCGAGCGTGCTGGGGGAGGGAATCTCGCTGAACGCCACCAGCCCGATCACCAGCGCCCAAAGGAAGGCGGTGTATTCGAACACGCCGAGCCGGCTGGCATCCGCCCGCCCATAGGCCCAGGCCATGCACAGATGCCCCGCCGTGCCGAGCACGCCGATGAGCACGAACAGCCCCATCTCCCCCGAGGTCACCGGCGTCCACTGCCAGGCGCCGAGCGGCGTCACCAGCACGCAGGCGAAGGCGTTCTGCAGCAGCACGATGGTGGGAATCGGGTCGCGCGCCGCCCGGCTCTTCAGCGTCACCATGGCCAGCGCATAGGTGACGGCCGCGACCAAAGCGGCGGCGATGCCCGGCCCGTTGGCGAGGCTGCCGCCGGCGCCGATGTCCAGCTCGTTCCACAGCACCACCAGCACGCCGGCAAAGCCGAGGCCGAGCGCGAGCAGGATGGACTTGCCGGGCCGCTCGCCGAGGAACAGCGCGGCGAACAGGGCGATGAACAAAGGCGAGGTGAAGGACAGCGCCAGCGCCACCGCCAGCTGCAGCACGGAGAGCGAATAGAAGAAGGTGAGGGCGGTGATCGACACCAGCACCGAGCGCCAGAGATGCGGACGCAGCATGGACGGGCCGGGCAGCGGCGTGCGGCAGGCGGCGAATACCGCGCCCGCCGCCAGTGCGCCGACGGCATAGCGCAGCATCGCGATCTGCCCGGTGCCGTGGGTGGCCGCCACATATTTGATGATGCCGTCCATGATCGACAGAATGCCGATGGCGGCGATGGTCACCAGCGCGGGGCCGTTGAGAACGGCGCGTCGAAGGGTTGCCTGCCACATGGGGATCAGCCTTCGCGCGTTCCGGCCGCCGCGAGGGGCAGGCGGTAGGAATAGTCCCAGGTGGCGGAAAGGTCGTGGCATTCGCGCGCCGGACCCTGCCGGCTGAAGCCGCAGCGCTCATAGAAGCGGTGCGCGTCGGTAAAGCGTGTGTCCGTCCACAGCCGGATTTCCGGCGCGCCGGCCGTGTGGGCCGCCTCAAGCGCGGTGGCGAACAGCGCGCGGGCGATGCCGCGCCGGCGGGCCGCGCGCGCCACATAGACCTTGAAGATCTCCAGCCCGCCCGGCGGGGCGTCGGGGTCGCTCGTGGGGGCCAGCGCCATCGAGCCGATGACGCCGCCCTCATCCTCGGCGACCCAGATTGTGCCGCCGCGCGCGTTGAAATGGCTGGCGATGGCGTCCAGCTCGGGGAATTCGGCGGCGCGGTCGAACACGCAGCCCTCATATTCGGCAAAGGCGGCGGCGATCAGCGCGGCGATGGCATCGCCATCCGCATCGGTCGCCGGCCGGATCAGGAAATCGGTCACGTCGTTCACTCCGGCCCGGCGCGGTCCATTTTCTCGCCGGGAAGGCTGGGAGAGTTCGACGGCGGGGCGCGGGCGGACTATGTTCGGCTGGTCATCTGGCGTAAAGACCATTCATTATGCCCGATACATGGATCTGAAATGGCAGGCCCGCGCTTGATCCGTGACTGTCCGCCCGCCAGCCTTCCGTTCCGGAGTGCTCTATGAACGTGTCTCGCTGTGTTGCCCGCCTGGCCTTTGTCGCCACCCTCGCCGCATTGCTCGCCGGCTGCGCCTCCCCGCCGCCGCCCCGGCCGGTCGAGCCGCCGCGGCCCCAGTTTACCTCGCCGATCTCGGCGCAGCAGGTGATGGGCAAATGGGGCCTTGCCGCCTATCACCGGCCGGAGGACGCCGCCCGCACCGAGGCGCAGGCCCGCCAGGGCTGCCGCCAGCCCTACATCATCAATGCCGGCCCTTCCGGCGGCTTCATGATGTATCTGGCCGACGACGCCCAGCCCTCCGAAGTGGTGTCGAAGCAGGTCGGCAACGGCCCGATCTATATCGGCCTGCCGGACGAGCCGCCGGGCGCGCGCTCGGACCGCGAAGTGCTGCGCTTCGACGGCCAGGTGCTGGTGCTCAAATGGATGGATCCGGAAGTCGCCGGCCGCTACGGCACCATGGTCTATGTCCGCTGCCCGTGAGAGGGCGGGACTGATTCGCCGGGACGCGCGCGGGGAGTGCCGCGCGCAGGGCTGGGTTGTTTGAGGGGCCCGGCCGGCGGCTTGGAGGCGCGCGGGCTCTCCGCTATGGTCCGGCCCGAATTCGGATCGAACGCGGGAGCCGCGAGCAAATGGCTGTGGACACACAGGTCGGGGACACATTTGGCGACGCCGCCAGCGCCGACACCCATTTCGGCTTCCGCACCGTGCCGCTCGGCGAGAAGCAGCGCATGGTCGACGAGGTGTTCCACTCGGTGGCGCGCCGCTACGACCTGATGAACGACCTGATGTCGATGGGCCTGCACCGGGTGTGGAAGGACCTTCTGGTCTCGCGCCTGCGCCCGCCGAAGAGCGACCGAAGCTTCCGTCTGCTGGATGTGGCCGGCGGCACCGGCGACGTGTCCTTCCGCACGGTGGAAGCCGGCGGGCCGGGCACGCGCGCGGTCGTGGCCGACATTAATGGCGGCATGCTCGGCGTCGGGCGCGAGCGGGCGCAGGGGCTCGGCCTTGCCGAACGGGTTGAATTCGTCGAGGCCAATGCCGAAGAACTGCCCTTCGCCGACAAGAGTTTTGATGCCGCCACCGTCGCCTTCGGCATTCGCAACGTGCCGCGCATGGACAAGGCGCTTGCCGAGATGCGCCGCGTGCTGAAGCCCGGCGGGCGCTGCTTCGTGCTGGAATTCTCCCGCGTCGACGTCCCGGGGCTCGATGCCATTTACGACACCTATTCGTTCAAGCTGATTCCCGGCATGGGCAAGCTGGTGACGGGCGACGCCGAGTCCTACCAGTACCTCGTCGAATCGATCCGCAAATTTCCCCCGCCGGAAGCGTTCGCCGAGCTGATGCGCGAGGCGGGGTTCAAGCGCGTGGCATGGCAGCCGCTCACCGGCGGCATCGTCGCGCTGCATTCCGGCGTGCGGATCTAGCGCCGTGGCCACTCCCCTCGGTGATTATCTACGCCTCGCCCGTGCCGGCTTCGTGATGGCGCGCGAGGGCGTCGCCTCGCGCATCGACCCCGGCGTGCGCCCGCCCGGCTCCGAGCCGCTGTTTGCGCTCGCCGGGCTGATCGAGCGGCGCGGCCCGGCCTCCAGCGCCGCCCGGCTCGGCGCCGCGCTGTCCCGGCTCGGCCCGTCCTATGTGAAGCTCGGCCAGTTCCTCGCCACGCGGCCGGATGTGGTCGGCCCGCAGCTGGCGCGCGACCTGGAACTGCTGCAGGACCGCATGCCGCCCTTTCCGCAGGAGGTGGCGGAGGCGACCATCGCCCGCACGTTCGACCGGCCGGTGAGCGCGGTCTATGCCAGGCTCGACCTGCCGCTGGCCGCCGCCTCGATCGCGCAGGTGCATCAGGCCGAGGTGATCGAGGCCGACGGCACGGCGCGCCGCGTGGCGGTGAAGGTGCTGCGCCCGGACGTGCAGCGGCGCTTCCGCATCGACCTCTCCTCCTTCTACCGCGCCGCCCGGCTCGGCGAGAGCTCCTCGCCGGAGGGCAAGCGGCTGCGGCTGGTGGCGGTGGTGGACACGCTCGCCCGCTCGGTGTCGATGGAGATGGACCTGCGGCTGGAAGCGGCCGCCATGTCCGAACTGGCGCAGAACACCGCCGAGGATCCCGATTTCCGCGTGCCGGCGGTGGACTGGGACCGCACCGGGCGCGAGGTGCTGACCACCGAATGGGTGGACGGCATCAAGCTGAACAATCTGGAGGCGCTGCGCGCCGCCGGGCACGACCTGCCGCAGCTCGGGCGCATCGTGATGCAGTCCTTCCTGCGCCACGCGCTGCGCGACGGCTTCTTCCACGCCGACATGCATCCCGGCAATCTGTTCATCGATCCCGACGGCAAGCTGGTGGCGGTGGATTGCGGCATTATGGGCCGGCTCGGGCACAAGGAGCGGCGCTTCCTCGCCGAAATCCTGTTCGGCTTCATCACCCGCGACTGGCTGCGCACGGCGCAGGTGCATTTCGAGGCCGGCTATGTCCCCCCGCACCACTCCGTGGAGGATTTCGCCCAGGCGATCCGTGCCATTGGCGAGCCGATCTATTCACGACGCGCCGACCAGATTTCCATGGCCAAGCTGTTGACCCTGCTGTTCGAGGTGACGGCGCTGTTCGACATGCAGACAAGGCCCGAACTGCTGCTGCTGCAGAAGACCATGGTGGTGGTGGAGGGCGTCGCCCGCAATCTCGACCCGCAGCTCGACATGTGGAAGACCGCCGAGCCTGTGGTACGCGCCTGGATCGAGCGCAATCTCGGCCCGGCCGGGCGGATCGAGGAGGTGGCGACCGGCATCGGGGCGGTGGGTCGCTCGCTGCAGACCCTGCCGGAACTCATCGCCCATGGCCAGCGCATCGCCGCCCAGCTCGACGCCGCCACCCGCGACGGCCTGACCCTCTCGCCCGCCACCACCGACGCCATCGGCCGCGCCGAGGGGCGGGGCAATCGCTGGATGACGCTGGCTCTGTGGGCGATCGCCGGGCTGATCCTGATACAGATGCTGTTCTGAAGCCGATCGCCTCAGGCCGGATTGCGTAATCGGACCTGTGCAACTTTAGGCTGCGAACTGGGTTACAATGGTGTAATGCTACTCCCTGCAACCTTTGCGGGGAGAAGGACCATGCGTGCCCTCACCATGCTGTGCCTCGCCGGAGCGGTAGGCCTCACCACCGCCGCCGCGCAATACGCCTACAGCCAGTCGCCCTATGTGCCGGCGGCGCAGTTCTGCGCCAATGGCACCAGCGCGCCCTGCGCGATCATCCCGGCCTATATCGGGCCGGACCCATCGCTCGGCAACAAGGTCGGCTACAGCGGCATCATCGGGCAATTGCCCACGAGCAGCGCCGGCGATTCGCAGACACCGTTCGACAACATGTCGTGGCAGAGCTTCGTCGGGCTCAACTGGATCGCCGGCACTGAATCCGCCCCTGCCGCCACCGGCCTCAGCGCCGCCGGCGTCCGCGTGTGGCAGACATGGGCGAAGGTGAACCGCGTGTTCGGCAATTCGCCGGTGCAGGCCTCCTGCGCCAATCCGTCGGGCCTGCCGGTCATTTCCATCGGCAGCGACGGCAAGGGCAACCCTTCCCAGAAGAATGACGACTATTATCAAGCCTCCACCGATGTGCCGCTGATCGACATCAACGGCAATTGGACGCTCTATGAGCGGCGGCTCAACGTCACCGAGATCGCCTATCTCGCGGCGCCGGACGGCAACCTGCTCAACACGCTACTCACCGTCGCGGGGCAGACGAACTTCGTCGCGGCCGGCAACAGCGTCGCTTTCACCGCCTCTTCCACCGACCCGCAGGGCGCGCGCGGCTCCATGGAGCTGAAGATCGCCTGGCGTGTCCTGGGGGCGACTGACGATGCGAGCCGCTACATCACCCAGAACGTGCTGCTGGCGGTGGCGCCGGACCTTGTGAGCAATACCCAGCCGATCTGCGCCACGGTGACGGTGGGCATGGTCGGCATGCATATCGTGCAACGCAATCCCGACTATGCAACGAACAAAAATCTGCTGCCCGAATGGATCTGGTCCACCTTCGAGCATGTCGATAACGCCCCGCTGGCACCGGCGGCTTGTGACCCGACCGCTCCGGTCGGGTGCGCGAACCTCAACCAGCCCTCCTGCGGCGCGGCGCCGAGCGCCGCAGCGGCGTCCTATTTCGTCCCGTCCACCAGCGCCACGACCAACGTTCCTCCCACGCCCTTGTCCACCCTGCCCAACTTCGTCTGGAACCCGGCCCAGCCCTACGCCAAGGGCTATGTCCAGCCGGTGAGCGTGGGCGCGCGCACGCTTTATTCCGGCCCGCAGGTGGTGCGCTGCTGGCAGATTTACAGTCTGACGGTGGCGCTCAACCAGCAATGGCAAAAGGCGCTCGCCGGCTCGCCGCTGGCCAATTACCAGCTCGTCGGCACCCAATGGGGCGCCGGCCTGGAAACCTACCTCGCGCCCTATCCCAGCGACGCCGTGCCGGGCCTGCTCTCCAACGCGACGCTGGAAACCTACATCCAGAACAACACCCAGCCCACCGCCTCCGGCGGCGTCGGTTCCTGCATCGGCTGCCACCGCGCGGCGACGCTGGTGGATAACACGACGCCGTCCGATTTCAGCTTCCTGCCGAGCCTCGCCACGCCCACACCGACACGTTTTCAGTTCGCGCGCTAAGATGCGCGCCCGCCGCCGGTGTCCTCCTGCCGGCGGCGGGCGTTCAGCATGTTCGCGGTTGCCCTTCGGCCGAATCGGCGTTTGGCTGTATGAACGCCGGAATGTCCCGATCCGGGCCCGGGGAACGCCATGCTTGAGGACAAGCGCCTTCTGCTCATCATCGGCGGCGGCATCGCCGCCTATAAGAGCCTCGACCTGATCCGCCGGCTGAAAGAGCGCGGCGCGTCGGTGCGGGTGGTGATGACATCAGCCGCGCAGCATTTCATCACCCCGCTGGCGGCCGGGGCGCTGAGCCATGACCGCGTCTTCACCGAGCTGTTCGACCGCGAGGCGGAGCAGGATATCGGCCATATCCGCCTGTCGCGCGAGGCGGACCTTCTCATTGTGGCGCCCGCCACCGCCGATCTTATGGCGAAGATGGCGCATGGCCTCGCCGACGACCTCGCTTCCGCCGTGCTGCTGGCGAACACGCGGCCCGTGCTTCTCGCTCCGGCGATGAACCCGGCCATGTGGGCGAATGTCGCCACCCGCCGCAACGCGGCGCAGCTGGCCGCCGACGGGGTCCGTTTTGTCGGGCCCAATGCCGGCGCCATGGCCGAGCGCGGCGAGGACGGGGCAGGGCGCATGGCCGAGCCGCTGGAGATCGTCGCCACTGTCGAGGCGATGCTGGCGGCCGGCGGGCCGCTGAGCGGGCGGCATGTGCTTGTCACGTCAGGCCCGACGCATGAGCCGATCGACCCGGTGCGCTATATCGCCAACCGTTCCTCCGGCAAGCAGGGCCACGCCATCGCCGCCGCCGCCGCGCGGGCCGGGGCGCGGGTGACGCTGGTGAGCGGGCCGGTGAACCTGCCCGCGCCGCCCGGCGTCACGCTGCGCCCGGTGGAAAGCGCGCGCGACATGCTGGCGGCGGTGGAGACCGCGTTGCCGGCCGATGTCGCCATCTTCGCCGCTGCGGTGGCCGACTGGCGCGCCGCGAGCGAGGCGCCGGAGAAGATGAAGAAGGATGGTGGCGCGCTGCCGCCGCTGGCGCTGACCGAGAACCCCGACATCCTCGCCACCATCGCGCACCGCACCAGCGGCCGGCCGCGCCTCGTCATCGGCTTCGCGGCGGAGACGCAGAATGTGGTGGCCTATGCGCAGGCCAAGCGCGCCCGCAAGGGCTGCGACTGGATCGTCGCCAATGATGTCTCCGCCCATAGCGGCATTCCCGGCGGGGTGATGGGCGGCGACACCAACGAAGTGCATCTGATCACCGCCGAGGGCAGCGAGGCCTGGCCACGCGCCTCGAAGGCGGAGGTCGCCGCGCGGCTGATCGCCCGCATTGCCGCCGCGCTGGGCGAGAGGGAGAGTGAATCATGAGTATCGAGGTTGCTGTCCGCGTGCTGCCACATGGCGAGGGCCTGCCGCTTCCCGCCTATGCCACACAGGGCTCGGCCGGGCTCGATCTGATGGCGGCGCTGGCGGAGGGCGAGACGCTGACGCTCGCCCCGCTCGCCCGCGCGGCTGTGCCGACCGGGCTGGCGCTGGCGCTGCCGGAAGGGTTCGAGGCGCAGGTGCGCCCGCGCTCCGGCCTCGCGCTCAAGCAGGGGCTGACGGTGCTGAATGCGCCGGGCACGGTCGATTCCGACTATCGCGGCGAGGTGAAGGTGATCCTGGTCAATCTCGGCCCTGAACCGGTGGTGCTGGAGCGCGGCCAGCGCATCGCCCAGATGGTGGTGGCGCCGGTGACGCACATTCATCTGGTTGAGGTCGGGAATTTGGAGGAAACAACGCGGGGAGAAGGTGGATTTGGCTCCACGGGGCTCGACGGCCGGCAAATATCGCGCTAGCCAAGAGCCATGCCGCGCCTCTCCGATAAAAGCCTCCTCGCCATCGCCGCCGTCGTCGACGTCGCGCTGCACGCCCGCGGCATGCCGGTGGCGGCCAAGGCGCTCGCCGCGCGGCACGAATTGCCGCCCCGCCATCTCGAGCCGGTGCTGCAGGCCCTCGTTCACGCCGGGGTGCTGAAGGGCGTGCGCGGCCCGCGCGGCGGCTATGAGCTGGCGCGCGAGCGGCGGCGGATCACGGTGGCGGAAGTGGTGCGCGTGGTCGAGGCCGAGAGCGAGGAGGCGCTGGATGCCTTCCCCCCCATCGTCCGCGATATCGTGCAGCCGGCGGTGGCCGAGGCGGAGCGTGCCTTCGAGGCGGCGCTGGACGCGGTGACGGTGGAAGACCTCTGCCGCGCCGCCGCGCAAAACACGCTGCGCAAGGGCATGCCCGAGGGCATCGATTTCACCATTTGATTTTGTAGATAATTTGTTTTCTCGACTTTGAGTCGTGAATATGTTAGCCCTGCCAGCGAAAACCGTTCGTTGAAGAACAATTCGCTACTGACGGGCCGCGCCAGTTTGCCGGCCCGCTTGCTGGAGGCACCCATGGCCGACACCGCTCCCAAAACCGCCGCCACCGCCAAGCCGGGGCGCGGGCGCGTCTATTCCTCGATCACCGAAACCATCGGCAACACGCCGCTGGTGCAGCTGAACCGGCTGCCGGCCGAGCGCGGCGTGAAGGCGCGCATCCTTGCCAAGCTTGAGTTCTTCAACCCGATCGGCTCGGTCAAGGACCGCATCGGCGTCTCGATGATCGAGGCGCTGGAGGAGGCGGGCGTCATCAAGGCCGGCACCGTGCTGGTCGAGCCCACCTCGGGCAATACCGGCATCGCGCTGGCCTTCGTCGCCGCCGCGCGGGGCTATCGCCTGATCCTCGTCATGCCGGAATCAATGTCGGTGGAGCGCCGCAAGATGCTGGCGCTGCTCGGCGCCGAGCTGGTGCTGACCCCGGCGGCGCAGGGCATGCGCGGCGCGGTGGCGCGGGCGGAAGAGCTGGTGAAGGAGCTTCCCGACGCCATCATTCCCCAGCAGTTCCGCAACCCCGCCAACCCCGCCATCCACCGCAGCACCACGGCGGAGGAAATCTGGAACGACACTGAGGGCGGGGTCGACATCGTCATCTCCGGCGTCGGCACCGGCGGCACCATTACCGGCCTCGGCCAGGTGCTGAAGCCGCGCAAGCCCGGCCTGCGCATGGTCGCGGTCGAGCCTGAGGACAGCCCGGTGCT
Organism: Ancylobacter sp. FA202; assembly: GCF_000380205.1. Classification (NCBI taxonomy): domain Bacteria; kingdom Pseudomonadati; phylum Pseudomonadota; class Alphaproteobacteria; order Hyphomicrobiales; family Xanthobacteraceae; genus Ancylobacter; species Ancylobacter sp. FA202. Next base: position 2,796,064 of record NZ_KB904818.1, read on the forward strand.
GTCCGGTGGCCAGCCCGGCCCGCATAAGATCCAGGGCATCGGCGCCGGCTTCGTGCCCGACGTGCTCGACCGTTCGGTGATCGATGAGGTGGTGACGGTGGGCAACCAGACCGCCTTCGAGACCGCCCGCGCCATCGCCCGGCTGGAAGGCATTCCCGTCGGCATCTCCTCGGGTGCGGCCATCGCGGCGGCGCTGGAGGTCGGCGCGCGGCCGGAGAACGAGGGCAAGACCATCGTGGTCATCATCCCCTCCTTCGCCGAGCGCTATCTTTCTACCGCCCTGTTCGAGGGACTCTGACCGGACTTTGATCCTTGGCCTGTGTAGCGCGGCCCCGGCCCTTCTAGTGCGACTCCGGCTTCGATAAAGTCGCGTTGATTCGGTGCCTCGCCATGGGCGGGGCGCCTGCCGGAGGGCGGCAGTCGGCAAGGGGAGGCGGGCGCGGATGGCGCATCCGGCCGGCAAGGGCGGGACAGAAGACGGCTGGCGCGCCAACGCGCGCGCCGCCGGTGGTTCACGCCCGGTTCCCAGCTTTGTCGGCCGCTTTGTTGACCGCCTGGCCCCGCGCCAGTGGCGACGCCGCGCCGCGCGTCTGCTGAGGCGCCTTGCCCGCCAGATGGCGCGCGTTCTTGCCGCCCCGCCGGCCAAGGTCGCGGGTGTGGCCAGCTTCGGCCTTGCCGTCCACAACCTTCCCGTCCAAGCCCAGTCTGCCGCACAGGCCCAGCCCGCCGGGCAGCCCGCCGCCGACGGGCTGTTCGCCGTGTTGGCGGTGCAGGACCCGAGCGCGCTGATCGGGCTAGCCCTCGTCGTCGGCCTCATCGTCTTCGCCGCCACCACCGCCATCGTGCATTTGCGCTACCGCCGGCAGTCGCTGCGCCGCGAGGCGGAGGCGTTTGGCGAGATCGCCCGGCTGGAAGCGCAGATCGACGAGGCGCGGGCCCTCTTGATGGCCGAGCCGCAGATCGTCGTGGTCTGGCGCGATCCCGCTGCGGAGCCGGAGATCATCGGTAACACCCCCGCCTTCACCGGCGTCGCCGCCCCCGCGCGCATCCTCGCCTTTGGCGTCTGGCTCAGCCCGGCCTCGGCGGGCGAGATCGAGGCGGCGGTGGATCGGCTGCGGGCCCGCGGCGCGCCACTCACCGCCACGCTGGCGACGCAGGATGGCCGCTTCGTCGAGGCGGAGGGGCGGCCCGTCGGCTCGGCCGTGGTGCTGCGGCTGCGCGACATTACCGGCGTGCGGCTCGACCAGGCGCGGCTTGAGGCCGCCTATCGCGCGCTTGACGACGAGACCTCGGCGCTGCGCGCGCTGCTGGAGGCGCTGCCCGCCCCGGTCTGGGTCGGGGGCGAGGACGGAAAGCTGCGCTGGAGCAATGCCGCCTACGCCCATGCGGTGGAAGCGCGCGACGGCCATGACGCGACCCAGCGCGACCTGTCGCTGCTCGACCGGCAGACCCGGACCCGGGCGCAGGCGCTGCACGCGGACAGCCAGCCCTTCAAGGCGCGCCTGCCGGTCGTGATCGCCGGCACGCGGCAGGTGCGCGACGTGCTGGAAGTGCCTGTTGGCGGCGGCGCCGCCGGCATCGCGCTCGACGCCACCGAGGCCGAGACGGTGCGGGCCGAGCTCGCCCATGTCGTCGGCGCCCATCGCCGCACGCTCGACCAGCTGGCCACCGCCGTGGCGATCTTCGGCGCCGACCAGCGGCTGGTGTTCCACAATGCCGCCTATGCCAGCCTGTTCGAGCTCGACGCCGCCTTTCTCGACGACCGGCCGACCGACGGCGCGGTGCTCGACCGGCTGCGGGCGGCGCGGCGCCTGCCGGAACAGGCGGATTTCCGCGTCTGGCGCGAGGATCTGCATGGCGCCTACCGCGCCATCGAGCCGCGCGAGCACTGGTGGCATTTGCCGGGCGGGCGCACGCTGCGCGTCGTTACCGCCCCGAACCCCGAGGGCGGCGTCACCTATCTGTTCGACGAGGTGACCGAGCGCCTGGCGCTGGAAAGCCGCTTCAACTCGCTCACCCGCATCCAGAGCGAGACGCTGGACGCGCTGGCCGAGGCGGTGGCGGTGTTCGGCAGCGACGGGCGGCTCGGCCTCTCCAATTCCGCTTTCCGGCAGCTGTGGAAGCTCGACAAGGCCGCGCTTGGCGCCCATCCCCATATCGACGCGGTGGCCGAGGCCTGCCGTCGGCTGACCGCCGACGGCACAGTGTGGCCAAGGCTGCGTGCCGCCGTCACCGGCATCGAGGCGAGGGTGCCGACCGAGTTCCGCATGGAGCGCAGCGACGGCATCATTCTCGACGGTTCCACCCAGCCGCTGCCGGATGGCGGCACGCTGGTGACGCTGCGCGACATCACCGACAGCGTGCAGGTCGAGCGCGCGCTGGTGGAGCGCAACGAGGCGCTGGTCGCCGCCGACCACCTCAAGAGCACTTTTGTCGGCCATGTCTCCTATGAGCTGCGCTCGCCGCTGACGACGATCATCGGCTTCGCCCAGCTGCTGGACGACACCGGCATCGGTCCGCTCAACCCCAAGCAGCGCGCCTATGTGAACCACATCACCGAGAGTAGCGCGGCGCTGCTGGCGATCATCAACGACATTCTCGACCTCGCCACCATCGACGCCGGCGCGATGACGCTGGAATTGGGCGAGGTCGATCTGCGCGCGGCGATGGAGGCGGCGGCGGAAGGGGTGCGCGACCGCCTCGCCGAGGGCGGCATTCGCCTCTCCATCGAACTGCCGCCGGCCGCCGGCACCTTCCGTGCGGACGGCAAGCGGGTGCGGCAGGTGCTGTACAACCTGCTTTCCAATGCCGTCGGCTTCGCGCCCGAGGGCTCCACCATCACGCTCGCGGCCGAGCGGCGGGACGACAAGGTGGTGTTCCGCGTGCGCGACACCGGGCCGGGCATCCCGCCGGAAATCGGCGCGCGGGTGTTCGACCGCTTCGAGAGCCACACCGCCGGCTCGCGCCATCGCGGCGTCGGGCTCGGCCTCTCCATCGTGCGCTCGCTGGTGGCGCTGCATGGCGGTACAGTGAGCCTGAGCGCGGCGCCGGGCGGGGGTACGCTCGTCACCTGCACCTTCCCCCGCGCGGCGGACGCCGGCCGGGACGCGGCGGAGTAGAGCGATGATCGACAGCCGCAACACGGGTTCCGTTCCCACCTCGCCGGTGGCGCACTGGGACGTCGTGCTGCCGGACGAGACCGCCACCGGGCGGCTCGCCATGGACCTCGCCGCCCTGCTGCGGCCGGGCGACCTGGTGACGCTCGGCGGCGATCTCGGCGCTGGCAAGACCACGCTGGCGCGGGCGATCATCCGCGAACTCGCTGGCGATTCGAACCTCGAAGTGCCGAGCCCCACCTTCACCCTGATGCAGACCTACGACCTGCCGCGCCACCGCGTGGTGCATGCCGATCTCTACCGCCTCGGCGATCCGTCCGAGCTGGATGAGCTGGGCTGGACCGAACAGACCGACGGGGCGGTGACGCTGGTGGAATGGGCCGAGCGCGCCGAGGGCGCCGTGCTGCAGCCGGACCGGATGGAAGTGCACATCACCCTTCCCGCCGAGGGCGCCGAGAAGATGCGCCGGGTGCGCCTGTTCGGCTATGGACGGATGGCGGGCGGGCTCTACCGCATGAAGGCGATCCGGGCGCTGATCGACCAGGTGGGCTTCGGCCCGGCGCAGCGCCGTTTCCTGCAGGGCGACGCTTCCGCCCGCAGCTATGAGCGGCTGATCGGCGCCAAGCGCAACGCCGTACTGATGAATTCGCCGCGCCGCGCCGACGGCCCGCCAGTGCGCGGCGGCAAGCCCTATAGCGCCATCGCCCATCTCGCCGAGGACGTGAAGCCCTTTGTAGCCATGGCGCGGGCGCTGCGGGCGCGCGGCTTCTCGGCGCCGGCGATCTATGGCGGCGATCTCGATGCCGGCCTGCTTGTGATCGAGGATCTCGGCCGCGAGGGCGTGCTGGAAGGCACGCCGCCGGCGCCGGTGGCGGAGCGCTACGAACTCGCGGTCGACGTGCTGGCGGCGCTGCACGGGCAGGACCTGCCGTCGACGGTCTCCGTCACCACTGGCCTCGACCACCGCCTGCCGCCCTATGATCTCGACGCGATGATGATCGAGGTTGAACTGCTGCTCGACTGGTACCTGCCCCATGCCGGCACACGGGTGTCGCCGGACGCCCACCGCTCCTTCCGCCAGCTCTGGGCGGCGGCGCTGGCGCCCTCGCTGGCGCAGAAGCCGGTGTGGGTGCTGCGCGACTATCATTCGCCGAACCTGATGTGGCTGCCCGAGCGCGCCGGGCTGGCACGGGTCGGCCTTCTGGACTTCCAGGACGCGGTAATGGGCCCGGCCGCCTATGACCTCGTCTCGCTGGCGCAGGATGCGCGGGTGGACGTGCCCGAAGCGCTCGAGCTCGCCTTGCTCACCCGCTATGTGAAGGCGCGCCGGGCGGGCGATGCCTCCTTCGACACCAAGGGCTTCGCCGCCTCCTATGCGGTGATGGGCGCCCAGCGCGCCACCAAGATCCTCGGCATCTTCGCCCGGCTGAACCAGCGCGACCGCAAGCCGGTCTATCTCGCCCACCTACCGCGCATCTGGGGCTATCTCCAGCGCTGCCTGTCCTTCCCCGAACTCGGCGGGCTGGCGAGCTGGTACAAGGACCATGTGCCGGCGCCGGGCACCTCGCGGCTGCCGCCCGGCGTGCGGCCGGCGGTGTTTCCCGTCGCGGCCAAAGCGCCGGCCGCCCCCTCTTCGGCGCCGTCCGCGCCGTCCCCCGCGTCTCCCACGTCGAACGAGCCCGGCCGTTCATGACCGCCATCACCACTGCCATGGTGCTCGCCGCCGGCCTCGGCACGCGCATGCGCCCGATCACCGATCGCCTGCCCAAGCCGATGGTCGAAGTTAATGGACGAACGCTGATCGACGTCGCGCTCGACCGGCTGGACGCGGCCGGCGTCACGACCGCCGTGGTCAACCTGCACGCCCATGCCGACCTGCTGGAGCGCCATCTGGCCTCCCGCACCCGGCCGCGCATCGTGCTCTCCGACGAGCGCGACGCCCTGCTGGAGACTGGCGGCGGCATCGCCCGGGCGCTGCCGCTGCTCGGGTCCGACCCGTTCTTCGTCGTCAATGCCGACACGATCTGGATCGAGGGCATCCGCCCGAACCTGCCGACGCTCGCCGCCCGCTTCGACCCCGCGCTGATGGACATCTGCCTGCTGCTGGCGCCGGCCGTGATCTCCATCGGCTATGAAGGGCGCGGCGATTTCCTGATGGACGGCGAGGGCCGCCTCACTCCCCGGCCGGAACGCCTTACCGTGCCTTTCGTCTATGCTGGCGCGGCGGTGGTTTCCCCCGGTATCTTCCGCGACGTGCCGGAGGGCGCCTTCTCGCTGAGCCGACTGTTCCGCCGCGCCGCCGAGGCCGGCCGGCTTTATGGCCAGCGCATGGAAGGGGTGTGGATGCATGTCGGCACGCCGGAGGCCATCGCCGAGGCCGAAGAGGCCATTGCGCGCTCGAAGGACTGACGCCGTGCCCGCCCCCCGATGCCCCGTGGAGCGCGCGCATGACCTCTGACGCGCAGCTGTCGCCTGACGCGCAGCGCCGTGGCCCCCAGCTGTTCTCCATTCCGCCCTCCGCTCCCTTCGTTGCTGTACTGGCGGATGCGCTGCTCGATGGCGACCTCGTTCCGGGCTTCGCGCCGCGCGGCGATCCGCTGCTTCTGGCCACCGCCACCGTGTTTTTGCCGACCCGCCGCGCCGGGCGCCTGCTGGCCGAGGCGCTGCGCCAGCGCATGGGGGCGGGGGTGACGCTGCTGCCGCGCATCGTGCCGGTCGGCGATGTCGACGAGGACGCGCTGGCCTTCGCCGAGAGCTACACCGACCCGCCGCGCCAGGTGCCGCCGACCACCCGCCGGCTGGCGCTGGCCAGTCTCATCCGCGCCTGGCGCCGGGCGCTGGCGGGGCAGGACGGACGTGTCGCGGTTGCCGCTGGGCCGGGGGCGGAATTCGCGCTGGCCGACGAGCTGGCGCGGCTGATCGACGAGATGGCGGCGCAGGAAGTGCCGTGGGAGCGGCTGGACGCGCTGGTGCCGGGCGAGCACGACCGCTACTGGGACATGGCGCTCGACTTCCTCAAGATCGCCCGCGACTTCTGGCCCGCCTTCCTGGAGGCGGAGGGCTGCGTCGATGCCAGCGTGCGCCGCGACCAGCTGATCGCCGCCGAATCCGAGCGGCTGGCGAGCCTGCCCGAGGGCGGGCCGGTCATCGCCGCCGGCTCGACCGGCTCGATGCCGGCCACCGCCCGGCTGCTCGCCACCATCGCCCATCTGCCGCGCGGCGCGGTCGTCTTGCCCGGCCTCGATTTCACCCTCGACGCGCGCTCTTGGGAGGCGCTGACGGACGAGGCGGCGAGCGCGCCGAGCCACCCGCAATACGGCCTCGCGCTGCTGCTCCAGCGCCATATGCGCGTGCCCCGCGACGCCGTGCGCGAACTGGCGCCGCCGGCCGCGCATGGGCGCGAAAGGCTGCTCTCCGAGGCGTTGCGCCCGGTCGCCTCCACCGAGCAATGGGCCACCCTTTCCGACCGGCTGAGCCCCGCCGCCATCGACGCGGCGCTGGCCGATGTGAGCGTGATCGAGGCCGAGGATGCGCGCGAGGAGGCGCTCGCCATCGCGCTCGCTTTGCGCGAGGTGCTGGAGATGCCGGGCCGTACCGGCGCGCTGATCACCCCCGACCGCGACCTCGCCCGGCGGGTGACGGCCGAGCTGCTGCGCTTCGAGGTCGCCATCGACGATTCCGCCGGCGAGCCTTTGTCGGAGAGCGGCCCCGGCCGCTTCGCCCGGCTGGTGGCGGATGCCTGCCGCGACGCGCTGGCGCCGCTGCCGCTCTCCGCCCTACTGCGCCACCCGCTCGCCCGCTTCGGGCTCGCCCGCGCCACGCTCGACGCCGGCGCCGACGCGCTTGAGATGATGGTGCTGCGCGGCCCTCGCCCGGCGGCGGGGGCGCAGGGGCTGACCGAGGCGGCGGCGATTTTCAACCCGCGCGATTTTCACCCGCGCGATCCGCGCGCGTCGATCGGCGAGGAGCGGCGGGCGCTGGCCGACGCGCTGGCGCGGCAGATCGCGGACGGCCTCGCCCCGCTGCTGGCGCTGGGGGAGGGCGAGCACCCTTTCGCCACCCTGCTGGAGGCGCACCGTGCGGCCATCGCGGCGGCGTGGAGCGGGCCGGAAGCCGGAGGGCCGGAGATCGACTCTCCCGCCGAGGCGACGGCACTGGCCGAGCTGGCCCATGCGTTCGAGGCGCTGGTGGAGGGCGCCGCGCACGCGCCTGATATGACGCTGGCGGATTATGCCGCCGCACTGGTGCTGCTGCTCTCCAGCCAGCCGGTGCGCCCGCCGCTGCTGCCCGGCGCGCGGCTGCGCATTCTGGGTCCCTTGGAAGCGCGGCTTGTCGGCGTCGACCTCGTGGTGCTGGCGGGCCTCGTCGAGCAGACTTGGCCGAACGCGGTGCGCGCCGACCCCTGGCTCAGCCGACCGATGCGCGCGGCGCTGGGGCTGGAGGCGCCGGAGCGGCGGATCGGCCTCTCCGCCCATGATTTCGCGCAGGGCTGCGGCGCGCCGGAGCTGGTGCTGTCCTATCCGCGCAAGCTCGGCGGGGCGCCGACCGTGCCCTCGCGCTTTCTCCAGCGCCTCGCGGCGGTGAGCGGGGAAGCACGCTGGAAAGCGGCGATAGGGCGCGGCGACCGCCTGCGCCGCCTCGCCGGCTTCATCGAGGAAGAACCACCGGCCGCCCGTATCACCCGGCCGGAACCGGCGCCGCCCGTGGCGCTGCGCCCCAAGCAGCTCAGCGTCACCGAGATCGAGACCTGGCTGCGCGACCCCTACACCATCTATGCCCGCCATGTGCTGCGCCTTTCCCCGCTGGATGGGCTCGACGAGGCGCCGGGCGCGGGGGAGCGCGGCAGCGCCATCCATGACGCGCTCGGCACCTTCGCGCAGGCCTTTCCCGAGGGGCTGCCGGCGAACGCCGAGACGGTGCTGCTGGACTATGGGCGCGCCGCCTTCGCGCCGCTGCAGCAGTTTCCCGCCGAGCACGCGCTGTGGTGGGCGCGCTTTGCCCGGCTGGTGCCGCGGGTGATCGGCTGGGAGCGCACCCGCCGGGAGCGCACCCGCCGCGTGCTGGCCGAGCAATATGGCAGGCTGCCGCTCGCCGACGGGCGCTTCACTCTGACCGGACGCGCCGACCGGATCGAGCAACTCGCCGAGGGTGGCCTCGCCATTCTCGACTTCAAGACCGGCGCGGTGCCGACCGCCAAGCAGACGGCGGTGCATTATTCCCCGCAGCTGCCGCTGGAGGCGGCGATGGCGGCGCAGGGGTGCTTCCCCGATGTGCCGGGCGAGGAGGCCGCCGCGCTGGTCTATGTCAGGCTCGGCACGGCGGAGGTGAAGGAGGTGAGCGCGGTGGACAAGGACACAACCGCCGCCGGCCTCGCCACCGACACGCTGGCGCGGCTGCAGACGCTGATCGCCGCCTTCGAGAACCCCTCGCGCGGCTATGCCTCGCTGGCCCGGCCGATGTTCGGCGGGCGCTATGGCGATTATGACCATCTGGCGCGGGCGAAGGAATGGTCGACCGGCGGGGAGGGCGAGGAATGAGCGACATCACCGACCTCGCCCCCGGCGCGCTGCGGGCGGCGACCGTGCTGCAGACCTCCGCCTCCGACCCGATGTTCTCGGCCTGGGTGTCGGCCAATGCCGGCTCGGGCAAGACCCATGTGCTGGCGCGCCGGGTGATCCGCCTGTTGATGCGCGGCGTGAAGCCGGGGCGCATTTTGTGCCTCACCTATACCAAGGCGGCCGCCGCCAACATGGCCAACCGGGTGCTGGGCGAGTTGCGCAAGTGGACCACGCTGGACGATGAAGCGCTCGACGCGGAAATCCTCAAGACCGATGGCGGCGAGCCGGATTCACTGCGCCGGGCGCAGGCGCGGCGCCTGTTCGCGCAGGCGCTGGAAACGCCGGGCGGGCTGAAGATCCAGACCATCCACGCCTTTTGCGGCGCGCTGCTGCACGCCTTCCCCTTTGAGGCCGGGGTGCCGGCCGGCTTTGGCGAACTGGAAGAAGCCGCGCGGCTGGAACTCCTGGCCCGGGTGCGGGCGGAGGTGGTGCTGCAGGCGGCCGGGGCGCCGGCGAGCGATCTCGGCCAGGCGCTGGCGCTGATTGTCGGCCTGACCTCCGACACCGGCATCAGCGACCTGCTCAAGGAGTTGGTGGCCGACGCGCCGGCGCTGGAGGCCAGCGACGAGGATCTGGCCCGCGCCGTCGGGCTCGACGCGCCGGTGGCATCCCGCGACATCGAGCGGGCGATCATCGAGGGCGCGCTGATCCCGCGCGGGGCGTGGATCGGACTGGCGGAGGCGCTCATCCTTGAGGGCGGCAATTGCGGCAAGCGCGGGCAGGGCCTGCGCGCTGCAGCGCTGGCTCCCGACGAGGCGGTGGCCGAGGCCTATGCCGGCGTGTTCCTGAAGGAGGATGGCGAGCCCTATGCCGACGGCCAGTTCGGCAATGCGGCGGCGCGGGCGAAATACCCCCAGCTGATCACCGAGCGCGACCGCATCGCCCCGCTGGCGCGCGAACTCGCCGCCGCCCGCGCCTTCGAGCGCAGCCGGGCGGTGCTGATCCTCGGCCGCGAGGCGGCGCGGCGCTATGTCAGGGCCAAGGCGGTGCGCGGCGTGCTCGACTTCGCCGATCTGGTCGACGCGGCGCGGCGGCTGCTGGCCTCGGGCGCCTCGGCCTGGGTGCATTACAAGCTCGACCAGGGCATCGACCATGTGCTGCTGGACGAGGCGCAGGACACCAGCCCGGAGCAATGGGAGGTGATCCGCCCGCTGGTCGCCGAGTTCTTCGCCGGCATGGGCGCGCGCGAGGGCGGGGGCGTGGACAGCGCTCTGCCGCGCACGCTGTTCGTGGTCGGCGATGAGAAGCAGTCGATTTTCTCTTTCCAGGGCGCCGATCCCCGCCGCTTCGACACGGTGCGCCGCGAGTTCGAGGCGGCGGGCGGCGCCGGCTTCGTGCATGTGGAGCTGCAGCACTCCTTCCGCTCGGCGCCGGGCATATTGGAGGCGGTGGACGCGGTGTTCGGCCGCGAGGCCTCCTATCGCGGCCTTTCCGCCGAGGCCAAGCCGCCGGTGCATGCCCCCATCCACGCCGCCCTGCCGGCGCTGGTGGAGATGTGGGAGCCGGAAGTGCCGAGCGAGAAGGTGGATGTCGACGCCTGGCAGCGCCCGCTCGACGCGCCCGGCGCCGACGACCCCAAGGGAAGGCTGGCGAAGAAGATCGCCGCCCATATCGCCGCGCGGATCAGTGAGGGCTTTCCCGTCACCGGGCGGCACGGCACGCGCCCAGCCCGGCCGGGCGACTTTTTGATTCTGGTGCGCCGGCGCGACGGGCTGTTCACCTCGATCATCCGCGAGCTCAAGCAGGCGCGCGTCGCGGTGGCGGGCGCGGACCGGCTGGTCGTGGCCGAGCATATCGCCGTCATGGACCTGATGGCGCTGGGCGACGCGCTGCTGGCGCGCGACGACGAACTGGCGCTGGCCAGCGTGCTGAAAAGCCCGCTCTTCGGCTTTGACGACACCGACCTGATGGCGCTGGCGCCCGGCCGCGACGGTTTGCTGGAAAAGGTGCTGGCCGCCCGCGCCGGGGAGAACCCGAAATGGGCCGCGGCCGCCGGGCGGCTTGCACGGCTGCGCGAGGAGGCGCGTCGGCTGCGGCCGTTCGATTTCTACACCCGCGTGCTCGGGCGCGAGCGCGGCCGTGCCGCCATGCTCGCCCGGCTGGGGCCGGAGGCGGCGGACGCGCTCGACGAGATGCTGGCGCTGGCACGGTCCTATGAGAGCCTGGAGGCGCCCTCGCTCGCCGGATTCCTCGCCTTTCTGCGGCGCGGCGGTGCTGAGGCCAAGCGCGACATGGAGGCCGGGCGCGACGAGGTGCGGGTGATGACCGTGCACGGTGCCAAGGGGCTGGAAGCGCCCTATGTCCTGCTCGCCGACACCACTTCCGGGCCGATGACCCGCCGCTCCGCCGGGCTGCTGCGCGTCGAGCTCAGCGATGGGCGCCGCGTGGCGCTGCACGCCCCGGCCAAGAAGGGCGACACCCCCGCCATGGCGGCGGCCCGCCAGCGCGGCGACGACGCCCAGCAGGACGAGTATCGCCGCCTGCTCTATGTCGCGCTCACCCGCGCCGAGACCGCGCTGGTGCTGTGCGGGGCGGATGGCGCGCGCCAGCGCCCGGCCGAGTGCTGGTACGACCTCGTGCGCGGGGCGCTGGAGCCGGAAGCGGCCGAGCACCCCGCCACCGGTTTCGCCGGCACGGTGCTGCGCTGGCGCGGCGGCACGGATGCCACCCCCGCAGTGGCGCTGCCGGCCCCCGTCGCCGCGCCGCTGGAGGCGCAGGAGCGGGCGCTGGCGCGGCTTCTGGCGCGCCCGGTGATCGAGCCGCTGGCGCGGGCCAGCCTGCGCCCCTCTGCCGCCGATGTCTTCGCGCCTACCCCCACCGGTCCCATGGCGCGGGCGCTGGAGCGCGGCGACCTGCTGCACCGGCTGATGGCGGCGCTGGCGCCGCTGCCGGGCGCGGCGCGGGCTGAGCCGGGCCGCCGGCTGCTGGCCTCAAGCTCCGACTGGCCGGAGGCGGCGCGCGAGGAATTGCTGGCCGAGGCGCTGGGCACGCTCGCTTTGCCCGAACTCGCCGCCCTGTTTGCGCCCGGCAGCCTTGGCGAGGTGCCGCTGGCCGGCGAATTGGAGGACGGAACGCCGGTTTCCGGCCGCATCGACCGGCTGAGCGTCGGCGAGGGGCTGGTGCTGATCGCCGATTTCAAGACCGACCGGCACGTCCCGGCCGTCGCATCTGCCCTGCCGCAGGCGCATATCCGGCAGGTCGCGCTCTACGCCCGGCTGCTGGGAAAGCTATTCCCACGCAAGCAAGTGCGGGCATTGCTGGTCTACACCGCCGGTCCGCTTGTCCACACTCTCGACGGCACCGCGCTGGAGAGCGCGGTGGAAAGTGTCACGTTGGGGTGACGCCGCCTTGACGCACCGGGGGGCGGCTACCTACTTTCAGCCTCAACTTCCTGAATTTCCTAGATTCGTGAAAGGTGTCCAATGGGCGTCGAAAAGGTTTCGGACCAGAGCTTCGAGTCCGACGTGCTGAACTCCTCCGCTCCCGTCATCGTCGATTTCTGGGCTGAATGGTGCGGGCCCTGCCGCATGGTCGCCCCGGTTCTCGACGAAATGGCGGGCGAACTCGGCGACAAGGTGAAGATCGTCAAGCTGAACGTCGACGAGAATCCGGCGACGGCCTCGAAGTACGGCATCATGTCGATCCCGACCCTGCTGCTGTTCAAGGACGGCCAGCTGGCCTCGCGCCAGGTCGGCGCGGCGCCGAAGGCGAAGATGCTGCAATGGGTGAACAGCGCGATCTGATCGCCCGCTTTCACCTGATCCCGATCAACCCCGGCCGGTCCTCCGAGCCGGGGTTTTTCGTTTCGGCCGCCACGCTTTCCGATGTCACAGGACGAGGATATAGCGTGTACGATCTTATCCTGTCCGCTTGAAATTGGAGACTTCCATGTCGCTGTCCATGTTTGACGCCTCCGTTCCCGTCTTCCAGCGCGCGCTGGGCAATCTCGACGCGCTTCTGCGCAAGGGCGAGGAGCACGCCGCGGCCGCCGGCATCGATCTTGGCGAGCTGGCGGCCGCGCGGCTCGCCCCGGACATGTTCCCGCTGACCGGCCAGATCCAGAGCGCGTGCGATTCCGCCAAATTCGCCGCCGCGCGCCTGACCGGCACCACCGGGCCGAGCTTCCCCGACACCGAGACCAGCTTCGAGGAACTGCACCAGCGCATCGCCGCGACGCTGGACTATCTCGCCAGCGTCAACCCGGCCGATTTCAAGGGCAGCGAGACGCGCGAGATTGTTCAGAAGTCCCGGCGCGGCGAGCGGCACTTCGTCGGGTCGAGCTATCTGCTGACCTTCGCGCTGCCGAACTTCTTCTTCCACGTCACCACCGCCTACGACATCCTGCGCCACGAGGGCGTGCCTGTGGGCAAGATGGACTATCTCGGCGCTTTCTGAGGCTTCGGCGTTGGCTCACTCGGCGACGCCGGGCGGGCCGACGGGCGGGGGGAAGGCCAGAACCTGCCGTGTATAGCTCTCCACCAGGGCGCTGAACGGGGTGCCGTCCGGCAGCGTCAGCACCGCCCGGTGCTCCAGCAGGAAGGCCGGCATCGCGAGCGCGCCGGGGCCGGGCGGCGGCAGCTTCGCGCCCATCGCCCAGCCCTCGGGCAGTGGCTGCCACAGCAGGCGCGACGCCAGCGTGGTGCGGCGGAAGTCGAGCGGCTTCACCACCCGGCCGAAGGAGGTGTCGGTGGTCTCCAGCGTCTCGTTCATGGCGGCGGTCAGCCGGGCGGGGAGATACCAGTTGTCGGCTTCTGAGAGCACCTTGTCGCCGCAGCGCAGTTGCACCCGGCGGTAGCGCACCGGCTCCTGCGCATCGACCTTGAGCAGGGCACGGATCTCCGCGCCCGCCGGCTTGTCCTGCCCCCGCACCCGGTCGGCGACGATGATCGGCTTGTCGGCGAGGCGATGGGCGGCGCACCAGCGGTCCAGCGTCAGCGTGGCGCTGGCATGGCTGAGCAGATCGGCATTGAGCGTCTGCACCAGCGCCAGCGCCGCGAGGCGGCTGTCGGCATTGTCCGGCCAGGCCGGCGTCTCCTCGGCGCGGGCCGGCAGGCCGGCGAAGGCGACGACAAGGCCGGCGCACAGCAGGTGCCGCAGCCCGAGCCCGCGTCCCGCCGCAGTCCTCAACTGAAATCGCATCACGCTTCCCTCGCGGACCCCTTGCAGCGCCGCCGCAGGACATGGCGCAAACGGGCTGAACTGTCGAGGCCATCGCGCGGGGGCAACTGGGGCCCCGTGCGTAGTGCTCCTCCTTGTGGGAGGGCCTGCCTCGGGCGGATAGTCCGGCGGGCGGCCGCAGGGCCGCATGTGCGCGAGGTCGTGCCGTGGACGAGATGGAAATCCTGCAGCGCATGGCCCTGGCAATCGCCATCGGCGCGCTGGTGGGGGTGGAACGCCACTGGCGCGAGCGCGACGAGGACGAGGGCTCCCGCACCGCCGGCATCCGCACCTACACCCTCATCGGCATGCTGGGCGGCCTTGCCGGGCTGCTGGAGCACCTGCTGGCCCAACCCGGCGCGCTGCCGGGCCTCGTCCTGGTGGGGTTTCTGGTCACGCTGACGGCGGTGTTCGCGCTGTTCCAGTACCGTGAGGGCGTCGCCGAGCACCGCTTCAGCGCCACGGCTGTCGTGGCGGCGATGCTGACCTTCGCGCTGGGGGCGCTGGCGCTGATCGGCGACACGATGCTCGCCTCGGCTGGCGGGGTGGTGCTGGCGGTGATCCTCGCCAGCCGGGAATTCCTGCACCGGGCGATCCGGCGGCTGCGCTGGGTGGAACTGCGCTCGGCCCTCATCCTGTTGACGCTCGCCTTCGTGCTGCGCCCCATCGTGCCGACGGAACCGATCGGGCCGTTCGGCGGCGTCTCGCCGGCCAAGATCCTCATCATGGCCATCGTGCTCGCGGCGATTTCCTTCTGCGGCTACATCGCCGTGCGGCTGTTGGGAGCGACGCGCGGCGAGCTGGTCGCCGGCACCATTGGCGGGCTGATCTCGTCCACCGCCACCACCATCGCCAATGCCCGCCGCTCGCGGCAGAGCCCCGCCGTGCGGGCGCTGGCGGCCGGGGCGGTCAGCGCCGGCGGCGTGTCGCTGCTGCGGACCGGATTCCTCGTGGTGGCTGTGCTGCCCTCGCTGGCGGAGCGTCTGCTGCTGCCGCTGGCGGCCGGCGCGGCCGCGATGTTCGCCGGCGCGCTGCTGCTGGCGCGTGCCAGTTCTCCGGTGCAGGCGGCGAACCCCGAGCCGAACACGGCCGCGCCAGGCAAACCCGAGCCGAGCAACCCGTTCGACCTCGCCTCGGTGTTCAAGATGGCGCTGCTGCTGGTCGGCGTGGCCTTCGCGGCGCGGGTGGCGAGCCAGCTCTGGGGTGATGGCGGGCTCTATGCCGCCTCGGCGCTGGCCGGGCTGGCCGATGTCGACGCGGTGACGGTGACGGTGGCCGGCATGCTGCCGACGCTCGATCCCGCCGTGGCGGCGCGGGCGCTCGGCCTTGCCGTTCTCGCCAACATGCTGGCCAAGGTGGCCTATGCCGGCCTTATGGGCACGCGGGCCTTCGCGCTCGCCTTGGCCGGCGCGAGCGCCCTCGCCCTGCTGGCGGCGGGGGCGTCGCTGCTGCTACGGTGAGGTCTGGTCCTTCCGGCGCTTAGTTTTCGAGCAGGTTCTCGCGCAGCGTCGTTCCCTGATAGCGGGTGCGCAGCCGGCCGCGCCGCTGCAGTTCCGGCACCACGAGATCGACGAACTCCTCGAAGCAGCCCGGCGTGTAGGTGGCGGCCAGCATGAAGCCGTCGGCGCCGCCCTCGTCCATATAGTGCTCGATCTGGTCGGCGATGTCGGCCGCCGTGCCGATGGCGACCGGCATGCCCATGCCCTGCGCATAGATCATCGCCGCCTCCTTCACCGTGACCGGCGCGCCGCCCTTGGCGTAGATGATCGAATCGAACAGGCCCTGAATGCCGGGCACCTCGATGTTCTGCACGATGGCGTCGGGCGCGAATTTGGAGAAGTCGAGGCCGAAATGGCCGGACATCCAGGCCAGCGCGCCCTCGGGCGGGATGCAGGCGCGGATGCGCTCATATTTCTCCTGCGCCTCGCTGCGGGTTTCCGCCACCACGGTCTGCAGGCCATAGATCAGCTTCACCGAACCGGGGGCGCGGTTGTACTTTCCCGACAGGCGCTCATTGAGATCGCTGGCGTAGCCCTTCATCCGCTCGACATTGGGATGCACGGCGAAGATCGCCTCGGCATGCTTGGCGGCGAAGTCGCGCCCCTGGCCGGAGGAACCGGCCTGCCAGAGCACCGGCCGACCCTGCGGCGAGGGCGCGCAGAAATGCCGGCCATTGCACTTGTAGTATTTTCCCTCGTGGGAGACGACCTTCACCTTGTCCGGGTCGGCATAGATGCCGCTCGCCTTGTCGGCAATGATGGCGCCGGGCTCCCAGGAGTCCCAGAGCTTGTAGCAAAGCTCCATATATTCTTCGAGCCGCTCATAGCGCCCGCTGCGGTCGGTCATGGGCTGGCCATAGGCGTCCCATTCGCTCTTGGAATAGGAAGAGACGATGTTCCACGCCACCCGGCCGGAGGAGAGGTGATCGAGGCTGGAGAGCCGCCGGCACATTGAATAGGGGTGCTCGAAGGCGGTGGACAGTGTGACCCCGACGCCGAGATGTTTTGTCGCCCCGGTGATGATCGGCACGATGGTCGAGGGCTCGTGGGTCGGGCATTGCACCGCCCATTTCACGATGGCGTCGGAACTGTCCTCATGGGTGTTGTAGGGCGCCAGTTCGTCGGCGATGAACATGGCGTCGAACAGGCCGCGCTCCATGGTCCGCGCCATGTGCTGCCAGTATTCCGGGCGTGCGAAGTTCCATTCAACCTTGTCGCGCGCGTGCCGCCACATGCCGGTGGCGTGGCTGTTCACGCCGTGCTGGATGAAGCCGAGAAGATGGGCGTGCTTCTTGGTCGCTGTCGTCATGGTCGGGCCTCGCGCCTGGAAGGTCATGAAACGGGCATGGCCGTGGGGTGACGGCCATGCGCACTTGTCGGAGGGGCGGGTGCCCGGCGTCAGACGCTCGGGCGCTCGACGAAGAAGGCAATCCCGATGCCGGCGGCGGTGCCCAGCACCAAAAGCGGCCCGGCATAGATCCACATCGGGGCGACACCGGCGAGCGCGATGAAGCCTGCCGACAGCACGACCGAGACGGCGGCCACGCCGACATAATTATAGTCCGGGACCTCGGTCGGCTCCGGCTTGCCGCGCCTGTATTCAAGAACCGCGTTGCGCAGACCGCGCGAGAAGCCGGCGAGGAACAGGAGAGCCGCCGCGATACCGAGGACGACAATGAGCGTGTACATGTTCGATCCTTCCTGGGGGTTGGGTGACAGCCGCCGCGCGGCGTTCCGGCGCGGCGGCGCGGCCTGTCTCACTCGGCGCTCGGAACCGGGCTGGCGATCTCGTCGCGCACGCGGCGCAGGCTGGTGACGTCGAAATCCTTGCCGCCCAGCATGCCGAACACGACCACGGTGAGCCCGCCAATGGCGACGATGGAAAGCGTGCCCGCCAGTTCCCCGACCCATTCATAGATCGGCATGCCGATGGCGATGGAGGCGACGATGCCGCCGACAAAGCCGAGCGTGTTGGTCCGCGGCCACAGAATGGCGAAGACGAGGGGCAGCAGGATCGAGGTCTTGAGGGCGTAGGTGGTGAGCACCAGCGTGGTGAAGTCGACGCCCGACAGCACGATGATGGTGGCGACGAGGCCGCCCAGCAGCACCGAGATCTTGGTGATCGGGAACAGCAGCCGCTCGGAGACGCTGGGGAAATAGCGCTTCACGATGTCCACCGCGACGATCGACGACAGGGCCGAGGAGGCGCCGTCAATGGTGGAGTAACAGGCGGCGAGGATGACGAGCACATAGAGCAGCACGAGGGTCAGCGGCAGCCCGATATGGGAGACGATGTAGGGCCCCACCGCCGCGATGTCGCCGCCGAAATCGGCCGGCGTCAGCCCATAGGCGATGCCGACCAGGCCCAGCATGCCGAGGCAGATCGGGATCGGGTAAAACAGCGCACCGGCCCAGAGGAAGGTGCGGCCGACATCGCGGCTCTTGATCGCCCACACCTTCTGCCAGAAGGTCTGGTCGGAGACGGTGGCCGCCAGCAGGCCGAAGGCGAGGGTGATGCCGAAGCCCGCCGCCGCCTCGGGGCGCAGCACCGAGAGATATTCCGGCCCGGCCGTGTTCACCGCGCCGAACACCGCATCGGCGCCGCCCGGAACGGTGGCGAACACCGCCGCGACGACGATCGCCGCCGGCACGGTGATCATCAGCGTGTTGAGCGTGCCGGTCATCACGCTGGTCCACAGCCCGCCGAAATAGGAATAGGTGAGCACGCAGACGATGCCGACCACGGTCGCCACCCGCCAATCGATGCCAAACACGGTGGAGACGACGAGCGAGGTGCCCTTCAGGTTGATCAGGATCTCCAGCACGATGCCGAAGATCATCGTCAGCGTGACGATGCCGGTGGCCACCTTGGACTTCGAGAAGCGGTACTGGATGAATTCCGAGATCGTGTAGCCCTCGGGCATGTTCTTGCGCAGCACCCGCGCGAACGGGATCATCGCCATGACAGCGAGGCCGTTGGGCACCACGAACCAGAACAGGCCGGACAGACCCCATTGGAAGGTCATGGCCGAGCTCATCATCACCGCCATGGCCCAGGTCCAGACCGAGATGACGGAAGCGACGCCGAAGCCGAAGCCGACGCGCCGGTCGGCGATGATGAAGTCGTGCGTGTTGCGCACGAGCAGCAGTTTCACCGCGTAGGAAAGCGCCAGCGAGAACAGCCCCAGCCCGATCATCGAGGCGAAGCCGAGCGTCGGCGTGAGACTCGGCATAGACGCAAATAGTGATTTGTCCATTGCGATATTCTCCGCAGGTTTAGAGGCTGTGGTGAAGGCGGTGGTAGGTTCTCTTGCAGTAGAGAAGTGGTTCGCCATCGCTGGATGCGTGCGCGTCGGTGACGTCGCACAGCACGATGGAGTGGTCGCCCGAGGGGATGATTTCCGCCACGCGCGCCGCGATCTGTCCGATGGCGCCATCGAGCACCGGGGCGTGGCGGATGACCGGGGACAGGCGGATATCGCCATAGGCATTGCTCTCGCCGACGCGGCGGGCGAAGCGCTCGGACAGGGCCTGTTGCTCGGCATGGAGCACCGAGATGCCGACCGGCAGCCCCGGCCGCAGGCAGGCATGGCTGTCGCTGCCGCGCGACAGGCAGAACAGTACCCGCAGCGGCGCCAGCGACACCGAGGTCACCGAGGTCGCGGTGAAGCCGTGCACGCTCTCGCCGCGCCAGAACGAGACGACGCACACGCCGGAAGCGAGGCGGCTAAAGACATCCTTGAAGCCGCGGGTGATGTCGTGGGCATCGTCGGTCATCGCCCGTTCCTCCCGGCGTCGCACGGCACTCCCGCACCGCAGGGCGCGGCAAGGGCGGGGCCGGCGGGCAGGCTGGGGCGGAGCGGGGGGAGGAACATGGGGAAGCCTCATGAGGTTAAAGATATAATCTATAGGTAATATATAAATTTCTATCTCTCGGCAACTTCCAGCGGCCGTGCCAGGCGCAGCGGGCGGATGACGTGCTTCATGAACGGCCCGGCATCCCGCATCGGGTCGTCGAACTGGCAGACGATGCGGTTGACCCCGAGCGCCTCCAGCCGGGGGATACGCTGGCGGATGTCCTCGAACGAGCCGATCAGCCCGAGTTCGAAGCCGGCATTGGAATCGACCATCTGGTCCTCGCTCAGCGAGGCCCAGGCGGCCGCGCCCGAGGCGCCGATCACCTCGCGGAAGAAGGCGATGGTGTCCGGGTTGCGGCGCGCGACCACCGATTTCCACCGCTGCCGCGCCTGTTCCGTCGTGTCGGTGGCGATGACATAGGCATTGGCGGCGATCAGCAGTTCGCGGCCCCAGCGATTGGCCTCCTGGCGGGCATTGTCGATGTGCCGCTTGAGGTCGTCGTCGCCCATGCCGTTGAGAAACAGGCAGTGCCCCCACTCCGCCGCCATGCGGATGGCGCGATCGGAATGGCCGGCGATCCACACTTCCGGCAGGGCGGCGGGGTCGAGCCCATAATTGGGCGGCTCGCCAAGCCCGGCTTCCTCCGTCCCGCCGGCCGCGTTTGCCTCGGCGGGCGGGTTGAACAGCCCGTGCAGCGAGCGCAGGAACTCGGCGGCCCGGTCATAACGGCCATCATGGTCGAGCCAGTCGACGCCGGAGAGATCGAATTCCTCCCGCCACCAGCCGCAGACAATGTTCATGCCGAGCCGCCGCTCGGAGATGCGGGTGAGGGTGTCGAGCATGCGGGCGACCAGGAAGGGCGAGCGGAAGCCCGGCTTCACCGCGCCGCACAGCCCGACCTTGTGGGTGACGGCGGCGATGGCGGCGAGGATGGTCCAGGCGTCGGCGACGCTTTCGCGCGGGCCATGGATGCAGTTGAGCAGGTTTTCGGAGGCGTAGAGAAAATCAAAGCCCAGTGCCTCGGCCTGCTGCGCGATGGCGAGGCAGGCGGCCACGTCCGGCCCGGTGGGCGCGTCCCGCGAGCGCAGCCATCCGCCATAGACCGGAAGCCAGATGCCGATTTCCATGTGTCCACTCACCCGTTCACCCTGCGACGCGCGCGCTCGGCGCGGGGAAGGCGGCGAACCCGGTTCGCCCGCTTCCCTCGCGACTTCTGCGCTGTGTCCTTCAATGGCAAGCGGTGCGCCAAGAAAGCGAAGCGGGCGCCGAAATAATGAAATGCCGAAAATTTGGGCTGAGATGAACGATAATAGTCAGTTAGATGAGTATCTAAAGTGCAGAACAGGCGCGGCCATATATTCAGTTCATGAAGTCGGAATATTACTAATGGATCGACGTCGACATCATCGTTCCGGTTGAGGAAGATGAGTCGGGCTCATCGTGCCGCGCCGGGCTGATCGATTTGGCAGCAGCGGCGCCCACGGGGTGGCCCGAATGTGAACGCGGCCGCCACGCCCCGGGGGGGCGGGCGATCCGGCACAGGGACAGCCGGCGAGGGAGATCTGGCGTGATCGGAGAGTTGGCGTGACCTTCGAGCAGATGAAGATCTTTCTGGAGGCGGCCCATTACGGCAGCTTCACCCATGCCGCCGAGCGGCTCGGCATCACCCAGTCGGCCGTCAGCGTCTGCATCAAGAAGCTGGAGGAAAAGCACGATGTCGCCCTGTTTGATCGGACAGGGCGGCGGCTGGTGCTCACCGAGGCGGGGCAGGTGCTGCTGAGCGAAGCGGAGCGCATTCTGCGCGACGTGGAACTGACCATCCTGCGCATCGAGAGCCGGCGCCCGCTCGACGCCTTCGCCATCGCCGCCTGCACCGGCCATGCCTATGATCACTGGATGCCGGAGATGACGGCGGCCGGCGGCGAGGACTTTCCGGGTCTGCGCCTGCTGCGCGCCGGGGTGGACGACGTCACCGCCCTGGTCATGCGCGGCAGCGCCGATGTCGGCATTACCAATGTGATGCCCAGCCACCCGCAGTTCCGGCTCGCCCGCGTCTTCGCCGACACGCTGATCGTCTGCGCCCACCCGACCCTCGCCCAGCGCCTGCCGGCGGATGTCGGCTGGCGCGAGCTGGCCGATCACGCGCCGCTGGTCTGGGAACAGAGCGACCTGACGCCGACGATCACCGCCGGGCTGACGGCGCAGCGGCTGGACCCCGGCCGGCTTCTCGGCCCCAAGCTGCGGCTCGCCTCTACCTCGGCGGTGCTCTCGCTGCTCAGGGCTGGGCTTCACCTCGCTGTGCTGCCCGAGCGGGCGGCCAGCGCCCATCTGGAGGCGGGGAGGGTGGCGCGCATCGGCAGCCTGGCGATCCCGCTGCCCTACTGGCTGTTCGCGCTGCGCGAGCGCGACATGGACGGCCTGGCCGCCGGGATCGCCCGCTTCGCCGGCTAAGGGCGCATCCACTCATCCCTAGGCAGTATGCGGCCGGAGGGGGCCGACATCACGCTTGAGCCGCGTCTACGCCTCGGCCGGCAGTGCCTTTCTGGGGAAGCTGGCGGGAATGTGGGAGAAATGGTGCAGGCTAATGCCCCAGCCCTTGGTGGAGCGTGTCATCACCAGCGAGGTGCGGACCCGCGACGACACGACGAGGCCGTCGCAATGGGTGTTGCGGATCTCGCCGAAGCCTTGCGCGGCCACGATGGTGGGCGAGATTTCGCGGATTTCCTGATCGACGAGGCTCAGGCTCACGCCGCTATAGAGCCCGACATAATGGGAGAAATACGCCTCGATGGCGCGCCGGCCGACGAAGAACTCGGGGAGAAGCCCGAAGAACAGGGCATCATCATTGTAGATATCGGCCAGGGCTGCGGCATCCCACGGTGATGCTGCCGCATTCCAGCGTGTTTCAACATCGTTCGTGACCGATAACAGCGACATGTTGCTTCCCCCGTCTATGCTTGTTGATGGCGCACGACTCCCGCGCGGAAAACGGACGCCATGCGCCGCCGCGTATCGGGATCGTCTTTGGTGAACGCACGTTCCGCGCAGGTTTGCGCGGTCGGTGTCGTGGCGTGTCTTCCTCCAGGCTGCGGCTTCGCGGGTCGCGCGAAGCGTCAGCTGCCGCCGGTTGCTTGGGCGTCGCGCAGAACGAGATCGGCCGCCTTTTCGGCGATGACATAGACGGCGGCCTGGGTATTGCCCGAGACGATAGCCGGCATGATCGAGGCGTCGGCGACGCGCAGGCCGGCGATCCCGATCACCCGCAGCGCCGGATCGACGACGGCGGAAGGATCTGTGCCCATCTTGGCGGTGCCGCTGACATGGTAGATCGTCTGCCCGTTGGTGCGGGTGAAACTGTCCCAGTCGGCATCGCTGCGGCAGCCGGCGCCCGGGCTCATCTCATGCGTCACGTAGGGGCGAAGCGCCGGCTGGTCGACGATGTCGCGGGCCATCTGCATGCCGCGCCGCATCGTGTCGAGATCGACCTGCGAGGAAAGGAAGTTCGGCCGGATGGCCGGGGGCTCCAGCGGGTCGGCGGAGCGGGAATGGATGGAGCCGACGCTTTCCGGCCGCAGCTGGCTGACGCCGATCGTCATGCCGGGCTGGCGGTCGAGAATGCGCTTGGAGGCATCGGCATAGCTCGCATGCATGAAATAGAGCTGCACGTCGGCGTCTTCGAGGCCCGGCCGCGTCTTGATGAAACCAAAGGCCAGCCCGGTGCCGAGCGAGAGAATGCCGCGCCCTGAGGTGAAATACTGCAGCACAGAGCGCGCCAGCGGCACCCCGCGCGACTGTTCGTTCAGGGTGATCGGCTGGCTGACCCGCCAGTTCATCCGGGTGCAGAAATGGTCCTGGTAGTTCTCGCCCACCCCGGCCAGCGCCTGCACCACCTCAATGCCGAGCGCCTTGAGAAGGTGGGGATTTCCGATGCCGGAGAGCTCCAGCAGATGCGGGGTCTGCACGCCGCCGGCGCACAGAATGACCTCGCGCCCCGCGCGCACGCTGAGCGTCTGTCCCTGGCGGCGGAAGGTCGCGCCGACCGCCCGCTTGCCCTCAAGATCGACCTTGAGGATATGGGCGCCGGTGACGATGTCGAGATTGCGCCGCCCGCGCGCCGGATCGAGATAGGCGGTCTTGGCGGAGACCCGGCGGCCGTGGCGCTGGGTGGCCTGGTAATAGCCGAAGCCTTCCTGGTGGCCGTCATTATAGTCGCTGTTGAGGCCGTGGCCGGCCTGCCGGGCGGCGGCGATGAAGGCGTCGGCCAGCGGCGGGCGCAGCGCCACCTCGGTGATCGCCAGCCTGCCCTCGCGCCCGCGCGTCTCGCCCTCGGCGCCGTCAAAGGCCTCGACCTTGCGGAAATAGGGCACGAGATCGGCGAAGCTCCAGCCCGAGGCGCCGCCTTGCGCCCATTTGTCGAAATCGCCTGGCTGGCCGCGCACATAGATCATGCCGTTGATCAGCGAGGAGCCGCCAAGGCCCTTGCCGCGCGGAATCGCGATGGAGCGCCCGGCGGTGCCCGGCTCGGGCTCCGAGACGAATTTCCAGTTGAACTTGGCGTCGATCAGCAGCTTGGAGAAGCCGGCGGGAATGTGAATCCACGGGCTGGTCGGCTCGCCGCCGGCCTCCAGCAGCAGCACGCTGTGGCGGCCGTTTTCCGACAGACGGTTCGCCAGCACGCAGCCCGCCGTGCCGCCGCCGAGTATGATGTAGTCGTAGGTCGTCTTCATGGGACTTGACCGCAGTGGAGTTGCCCGTTCGGCGTGAAACAACCGTTCGGTGTGCGCCGCTCTGGCGCGCACCGGCAGGCTGGTTCCGCGCCCCGCTCAGGTCAACCGGGCGGGGCGCGCGGGCGCAGGCAGCCCTCGCCGAACCATGCGCCGAGGCGCGCAGGGGGGCGAATGGCAGGCGCAGGGACGGGGTGACAGGACGCGCCCCAAGGACGCGCCCGGCCGGGCCGCTCAGTCGTAGAAATCCGGGGCCTTCTTGAAGCTCGGCCAGGAATCGGGGTCATGGCCGGGCACCACCATGGCGTTTTCCCGTTCGGCGAGGCGGCGCAGCTTGCGCACCGAGGCGGCGACCTCGATGGCCGAGGTGAGGGCCCCCGGCAGGCACTTGTCGTTCCAGTGCTCGAACGTGTAGGCGGCATCGATGGCGAGCAGGATCGGGCCGGAATTGGGCAGGCGGACCATGATCGACTGATGGCCGGGGCTGTGGCCGGGCGACTGGTAGGTCTGGATCACGCCGTCGCCATAGAGGTCGAAGCCGTCCTCGTCCTCCAGGAACTCCCACTCGATCCCCGGCTTGAGGATGTCCTTCATCACATAGCCGAGCTTCATGTACCAGTCGGCGCTGAACGCCCACTCATATTCGCGCCGCTGCACGATATGCTTGGCGTTGGGGAAGTTGCCGCAGGCGCCGGTATGGTCGAGATGCAGGTGGGAATGGATGACGTATTTCACGTCCGCCGGATCGAAGCCGGCCTGCTTCAGCCGGTTCACGCAGCCGTCTTCCGGGTCCATCAGCGGGTAGTATTTGTTGGTCAGCGCGCCCCAGTGCCCTTCCGGGTCCAGCGCCGCCTCGACCGCCGTTCCGCCGTCGATCACCACATTGCCGCGCGGGTGGGTGATGAAGAACCAGGGAATGGGCGTGAAGAAATCTTCCTGGCCGTAGCCGAGCTTAATGTCGACTTCCTTCTGGCGAATGCGTCCGGTCTGGAAAAAATAAAGCCGAATGGCGTCGCTCATTGCTTCCTCCACGTGTAGCGAGATTTTCATTGCAGCGGCGCGAGAGGCGTCCCGCGCCGCCGGGTTCTTGTTGGAAGCGCCTGGCGCTTCGTGTGGGTGTGCCGCTGTCCCGTGCCGACCGTCGCTCAGTACAGGCCGTAGACGCGCATATAGGCGGCGAGGGGCGGGCGGATGTGGGTCACGGTCAGCTCTTCCAGCCGGGCCATGTCGCGTGCCCGCATGGCGGCGATGATGTCCCAGTGATCCTGCAGCGATTTCAGCGAGGAGCCCTGCTCGATCAGCGCGCGTGAGATGATGGCCGAGGCGCGCAGCCAATAATTGAGCTGCAGCGCCGCCAGTTCCGCATTCTTGCAGTAGTCGAACTGGGTGGTGTGGAACAGGTCGTTGGCGTCGACGGCGGCCTCGATCTGGCCCTCCTTAAGCGCCTGCTCATAGGTGGTGTTGATGACGGTCAGCCGGTCGGCCAGCTCGTCCAGCCGCTCGACATCCAGCCGGCGCACGCCCTCGGCCTGCAGCATGGAGCGGATGTCGTAGAGGTCCTGGAGTTCGCGCGCCGACAGGGCCCGCACCTCGACGCCGCGATTGGCCTTGCGCTCAATGACGCCGATGCGATCGAGCAGGTCGAAGGCGCGGCGGACATTGTGGTTGGTCGCGCCGAAGCGCTCGCACAGGTCGCTTTCGACCAGGCGCTGACGCGGCATCAGTCTCCCGAGCGCGATGTCGCGGCGCAGGATCTCGTAGATCTCCTCGGCGCCCATACCGCTGGGCCGTCTCATGACTTGGGACGACGGCATCGAACCCTCCATTGCCCGGTGACGCTAGCGACAAGAACCGCTGGTTGTCAATTCGCTCGACAATAACATCGAGCGCATCATGAAAAAAATTATAGACGGGATTATCGATAATCCCTATACCGGCTGCCAGAGGCTGAGCAACAGCCCGGTCGACAGCCATGAGCGCATTGGGAGGAACAATGAGCACCCATCACACTGAGAACGGCGCCCCCATCGAGGCCGCCGAAGCAACACCGGACGTGACCCCGGGCACCGCGTCGGGCGTCACCCGCCGCAGCCTGCTCGGCGGCGTCGGCGCCGGCGTCGGCTTTGCCACGCTGGCGGCGTCCGGCATCGCCATGCCGAGCATCGTGCGTGCCCAGGGCTCGAAGGTCCGCGTCGGCCTCGGCCTCAATTACGGCCCGTTCAACCAGCCCTGGCGGCGCGGTTGCTGGAAGATCGCCCAGACGGTCACCGACGGTGGTGGCGAGCTGGTGACGGTGCGCGGCGAGCCCTCGAAGAATTCCGAGCAGAGCTCGGCGCTGGCCCTGCTCGACCGCGACATCAACGTCCTCGTGCTTGGCATCTACTCGCTCGAATCCGAGACCGCCTACATCGTCGACGAGGCCCGCA
Organism: Ancylobacter sp. FA202; assembly: GCF_000380205.1. Lineage (NCBI taxonomy): Bacteria > Pseudomonadati > Pseudomonadota > Alphaproteobacteria > Hyphomicrobiales > Xanthobacteraceae > Ancylobacter > Ancylobacter sp. FA202. The sequence goes on from NZ_KB904818.1 coordinate 2,822,462, forward strand.
AGCGCGGCATCAAGACGGTCGGCTTCGTCGTCACGGTGAAGGATTCGCCGGCGGTGAGCGAGAACACCTGGGCGACGGCGATGACCATCGGCTACCACATGCAGAACATGCTGGGTCGCCAGGGCACCATCGCCCAGACCGCCGAAGCGCGCGGCTTCTACACGCCGTTCGATCAGGAAGCGGACATGCTGTCGCTGATGACCTCCTATGAGCCGCGCATGAAGATGCTGCCGTTCATCTCCGGCTCGGTGTCGACGGAAGACCAGATCTCGAAGGGCCGCGACAACATGCTCGCCCTGCTGCAGGCCAATCCGAAGCCGGGCTCGATTTCCGCCTTCATGTCCTGGTGGTGGCCCCTCACCATCGGCGCGGCGCAGGCGATGCAGCAGATGGGCCGCGACGACATCAAGCTGTACAACCACTACACCTCGGACCAACTGCTCGCCGGCATCGCTTCCGGCAACGTGCCCGTCGTCTTCTCCACCGATGTGCCCTACCACACCATCGGCGAGCGCGTCGGCAAGCTGGCGCTGCAGCTCGGCCGTGGCGAGAAGGTGCCCAACAACGTCGATTACGTGCCGGTGCCGACCATCCTGCCGCAGGACGCCGCCAAATATCTCGACGAGATCCGCGCCATGGACGCCGCCGCCATCGCCTATCTCAAGCCCTTCGGCGGCTGAGGTCTAGGAAACGAGAGGCGCGTCGCGACGGCAGCACTGCCGTCGCGCACGGGCCGGGCCTCGCCCGTCGCGGCGCGGCCCTTCAGGCGATCCGGCGCCGCCGTCGGATCGCCGGGGCGCGGTGCCCGCACTGAGAGGCCGGCAGCCCGCGTCACGCCGCGAGCACCCTGGCGCGCTGGCGCGCCATGATCCATCGGGCGTCCGTGACGACCACGCGATGCCCGGCCCGGGATGGATGATTCAAGAGGAACGACCATGACCATAGCTGAGCAGCAGGCCCCCGCCGCGGGCGCGTCCCCCTCGCGCTCCGAGGCCGCCGGGCGCGACACGTCGCACCCCCTGGTGCGCTTCCTGCGGGTGTGGGGAACCATTCTCGTCATTCTTCTGGTCGCCGTGGCGTTCTCCTTTGCCTCGCCCTATTTCCTGACCGTGTCGAACATCAACAACATCCTGTTCTCGATGTTCACCTGCGCCCTGCTGTCCATGGGCTTGACCTTCGTGGTGGCGGCGGGAAGCTTCGATCTCTCCATCGGCACCATCGTCACTACGTCCTCGATCGTCTGCGCGCTGTGCATTCCGGTTCTCGGCGCGCCCGCCGCGATCATCGTCGCGTTGCTGGTGTCGATGCTGATCGGGCTGGCCAATGGCGTGCTGGTGACGTGGTTCCGCATTTCGGGGATCGTCGGCACCATCGGCGTCATGTTTCTGCTCGAAGGCGGCAATCAATATCTGACCGGCGGTTACCAGGTGGCGGTGGGCTATGACGAGCACTTCTTCCGCTGGCTCGGCCAGGGCCGCTACGGCTTCATCGCGGTGAAGTCGGTCTTCCTGTTCGTCTTCTTCATCATCGCCTTCATCATCGCCAACCGGTTGCGCATCGGCCACTACATCAACGCGGTGGGCGACAACCCGCTGGCGGCCTATTATTCGGGCATTCCCGTCTATCGCTGGGTGATTTCGAGCTTCGTGCTCAGCGCGCTGTTCTGCGGCATCGCCGGCATCTTCCTCGCTTCCACCTCGTCCTCGGCGCAGCCGACCGGAGGCGCGGGCTATCTGCTGGAAGCCTTCGCCGCCGTCTTCCTCGGCGCCACCATCCTGGGCAAGGGCAAGCCGCACGTGCTGGGCACGCTGCTGGGCGTGTTCTTCCTCTACATGGTGTCGAACGGCATGACCCAATTCGGCGTCGACAGTTCCGCGCGCAACATTTTCAACGGCTTCGTCCTGCTGGCGGCCGTGGGCACCAATGCGCTGCTCAATCGCGAAGAACTTCATCTCCGCTTCATCTGAGGACCGATCATGGATGCGCGTCCCATCATTGAGATCCGCGATCTCCGGAAAGACTTCTCCGGTGTCCATGTTCTCAAGGGCATCGACATGTCCTTCGACCGCGGGGAAATCCACGGCCTGCTGGGCGAGAACGGCGCCGGCAAGTCGACGCTGATCAAGATCCTGACCTGCGTCTACACCGCGTCGAGCGGCGAGATCCGCATCGAGGGCGCGCCGTTCCACGGCCATTCGCCCAAGGCCGCCAATGATGCCGGCGTCGGCGCGGTCTATCAGGACGCCGAGCTCGCCTGGAACATGACGGTGGCGGAGAACCTGCTGCTGGGCAGCGAGCGGCGCTGGATCGACCGCCGGGCGATGGAGCGGGAGGCGCGGGACATCCTGTCCCGCATCGGCCTCGACATCGACCCCGCCGCCCGCGCCAGCGCGCTCACCGCCGCGCAGATGCAGATGCTGACGCTGGCGACGCTGTTCCATCGCAAGTTCAAGGTCATCATTCTCGACGAACCGACCGCGCGGCTGTCCGGGCGCGAGAGCGAGCTTCTGTTCGCCCTCATTCGGCGCTTCAAGGCAGAAGGGCTGACCATCGTCTACATCTCGCACCGGCTGAACGAGGTGAAACTGCTGTGCGACCGGGCGACCATTCTGCGCGACGGAAGGGTGGTGGCGACGCTCGCCCGCGGCGAGATCGACGAGGCGGCAGTGACCCGGCTCATGGTCAACCGCTCGGCCTCGGATCTTGAGATCACCAATCCCGGCTTCGCCCGCCCGGAAGTGGCGCTGGAGGTGAAGGCGCTCGGCACCGCCAAGCTGAGCCCGACCAGCTTCCGCGTCCATCGTGGCGAGATTCTCGGCATCACCGGCCCCATTGGCGGCGGCATGGAGCAGATCGAGAAGGCGCTGAGCGGCCTCATCGCCTATCACGGTGAGATCTTCGCCGAGGGGCGCCCCGTGCGCATCGACAGCCCCTCCGACGCGCTCGACATCGGCGTGGCGCTGATTCCGGAAGACCGGCGCAAGCAGGCGCTGTTCCCGAACCTCACCATGGCGGAAAACGTCTCGCTGCCGATTCTCGATCGGCTCTCGCGCTTCGGCATGGTGAGCACGGCCGACATACTCGCCAGCGGACGACGGGTGATCGAGCGGCTGCAGGTCTATCCCGCCGCGCCCGGCATCAAGATGCGCTACTTCTCCGGCGGCAACCAGCAGAAGGCCGTGATCGGCAAATGGCTGAGCCGGGACCAGAAGATCTACATCTTCTCCGAGCCCACCTCCGGCGTCGATGTCGGCGCCATCCGCCAGATCTACGAGATCATGCTTGAAATGGCTCGCGACGGCGCCGCCATCATCCTGATGTCGACCTCGTTCAATGAACTGCTGTCGCTCAGCGAGCGGATCATGGTCGTGCATTCCGGCCGCGTGGCGGTGGAGCGGCCGCGCGCTGGCTTCGACCGCGATTCGCTGCTGGCGGCGACCCTGGCGTCGGAGGTGGCGTGACCTCCACCCCGGATGCCCGCCCACAGGCCGGGGCGCGCCCGGCGGAGGAGGCGCGCGCCCGAGCCGGCCGGCCCGGCAATGAGGTTGCCGTCCGCACGGACATCAGCGCCCACGCGCTGCGACTGCTCGCCCGCCGGACGCCCAGTCTGCGCGCCTCGCTGCGCATGCGCGCCGTCGCCCATGTGCTCGCTGGCGCCAGCCTCGCCGAGGCGGCCGCCGGCGCCCATGTCCGCACCCGCACCCTGCAAAACTGGATCGCCCGCTACAATGCCGAGGGCGTCGAGGGGCTGGCGGATCGGTCGCGGGAGCTTCCGAGGGCGGAGTGACGGGAAGGACGCCGCGCGCGCCGCGCGGGCCGCTCTCTGCGTGCGCGGCCTCAACCCGCAAGCGGCTGCGTCGCGGCGGGCGGCGCCCGTCCACCGACGGGCAACGCCGATCGCGCGCGCGGCGTGCAACGGGCCGGAGGAAGTCCACATGGCGTCGGACTACAGCGGTCGTGATCGCGCGCGCAGCGTGCAACGGCCCGTTTCCCCACCCCGGAAGGCGTGATGACCAGTATGGCGGCTGGTGAGCTGGCCTGGCTCTGTGCCGACACATAAGCCAGCGGAACCGCGGCATGCCAATCGATCGCGCGGGACGGCGACAGATTTGACGCCGCAGCGAGCCCAACGAAAAAGCCGCCGAAACCAAACGGTTTCAGCGGCTTTTCGGTAGTCCCAGAACCGTCTCGGACGGTCAATTGGTGCCCAGGAGAGACGAGCAATGATTGCATCACCAGCGCGCACATGCGCGCCGAACCGGGGAGCCGAGATGTTCAGCTACCACATGTGGCTTGTCAGCGCGCCGGGCCAGAAGCTGGGTCACGAGCCCTGCAGCGACGAGGAATACGCCCCTATCGAGCGGGGCGGCGCCCTCGTCGAGCGGCTGCAGCAGTCGGTCGAAGACAGTATCTTCAAGCACCTCACCCACAATGAGATCCGGGTGCTGGAGCCCGGCCCCGTCGATATGAGCGTGCGCAAGATCCGCGATGGCCTCGCCTTCATCGGAACATCGGACGGATTCATCACCTCGCTGAACTTCGAGCGCAACCACGTCCCGGAGAACATCCTCCGGCGGCAGCTTCACCTGCTGGAGGATATCGGCCGCATCGCCCCGGCGACCTATGGCGTGGCTTACCTCTACAGCGACGACGAGCCGCCATTCGCAGGGCACTTCGAGGTGATGCGGATGATCAAAGGGCGGATTGAACGCAGTCGGGATGCCTTCTTCGACCAGCACTTCCCGGTGAACCATGACTGACGCCCTCGACCTTGCCGACCTCACCGCCGAGCTGGTCGACGCGGCCTGGCGGCGGGGGCTGCGGCCGGAGCTGCAGCTGACCGTCACCGAATGGGCGGACGCCAACCGCACCCTGCCGGGCACCAATGCCGAGCCGGGGCCGTGGCGCACCTCCCGCGTGCCCTATCTCGCCGAGATCATGGATTGCCTCTCCACCGCCTCGCCCGTCGAGCGCGTGGTGCTGATGAAGGGCGCGCAGACTGGCGGCACCGAGGCCGGGCTCAACGCCATCGGCTATTGGGTGGCGCATGCGCCGGGGCTCATCCTCGCCGTGTGGCCCTCGATCGACATGGTGCGGCGCAACTCGCGTACCCGCATCGAGCCGCTGATCGAGGGCACGCCCGCGCTGCGCTCGCGCATCGCCCCGGCCCGTTCCAAGGACCCCGGCAATACGGTGGGGCTGAAGGAGTTCCCCGGCGGCGCCCTCATCATGACCGGCGCCAACTCCGCCACGGGCCTGCGCTCCACCCCGGCCCGCTATCTCGTGCTCGACGAGGTGGACGCCTTCCCGGCGGATGCCGATGGCGAGGGCGACCCGGTGGCGCTGGCGGTGCAGCGCACCGTGACCTTCCGGGGGCGCCGCAAGATCTTCCTCATCTCCACCCCGACCGAGGCCGGCGTATCGCGCATCGAGAAGGCCTATGCCGAGAGCGACCAGCGCCGCTACTTCGTGCCCTGCCCCCACTGCGGCACGCACCAGGCGCTGAGCTGGCGCGGCGTGACCTGGCCAGAGGGCGAGCCGCGCAAGGCGTTCTACACCTGCGAGGCCTGCGGCGGGGTGATCGAGGAAGCGGACAAGCCGGCGATGCTGGCCAAGGGCGAATGGCGCGCCACGGCGCAGGGCGACGGCCTTACCGCCGGCTTCCACCTCTCGGCGCTCTATTCGCCCTTCGAGAGCTGGGGCGAGATCGCCGCCGACTTCCTCACCTCGAAGCGCGACCCGGCCCGGCTGAAGACATGGACCAACCTCAAGCTCGGCGAGGCCTATGAGGACCGGGACATGGCGCCGCTGGCGCCGGACAGTCTCGCCTCACGCGGCCTGGCCTGCGACCCGGCATGGACCGAGCTGCTGCCCGAGGGCGTCGCCGTCATCACCGCCGGGGTCGATACCCAGGACGATCGCATTGAGGTGGAGTTTGTCGGCTGGGGCCGGGGCGAAGCCAGCTGGTCGCTCGACTATGAGATCCTGCACGGCGACACCTCGCGCCCCGAGGTATGGGCGGCGCTCGACCGCCTGCTCGCCCGCCGCTTCCGCCACCCGAAGGCCATCCCCGATCTTCCCATCCTTGCCGTTGCGATCGATTCCGGCGGGCATCGCACCGACCAGGTGATGCGGTTCTCGGCCGAGCGGCTCAACCGCCGGATATGGGCGATCAAGGGCCGTGGCGGGCCGGGCGTGCCGCCCTGGCCAAAGCGCCCGCCCAAGCTGCGCAGCGCCAGCCTCGCCCCGGTACACATTGTCGGCGTCGACACGCTCAAGCACGGGCTGCTCTCGCGGCTTCGCATCGACGATGGCGGCCCCGGCGCATGCCACTGGCCGGCGGAGCGCGACTATCTCTGGTTCACCGGCCTTGTCGCCGAGCGCCCGGTGCGCCGCTACACGCGCGGCGTCGCCCGCATCGAATGGGTGCCGGACCCTGGCGTGCGTAATGAGCCCCTCGACTGCCGCGTCTACGCCACGGCCGCCCTACACGGGCTCTATGCCGCCGGCATGAGCCTGGCGGAGATGGTGGGGAAGGTGGAGGGGGCGGCGCGGCGGGCTGGGGTGGTGGGACGGGAGAGCAATGGGGAGGCGCCACGCCGGGCGCCGGCCGTGGTGCGGTCCAGCTGGGTGGGGTGAGGGACAGAGCATTGATCCCCGGCAACAATACGATCGTGCGCGATCATTATGTTACCATCCTCAATCGCGTGATATCGCTCAATACGAGCATTGTTTCATCCCATCGACGATCAATCCGCAGAGCGACTGTTCCGAAACGGAAAATCTCGTGCTGAAGAAACCATGCCATCCGATTACGGCCCGACGAACCCAACATTACAGAACGATCACCTTCATTTGGCGCACTTCGATCAACTCACTGCACCACTTGCGGAACGGACTGCTGAATCACCGCCTGCACAAAGCTGAACCTACTAATTAGCAGTGACAGCGGTATTCCGCCGCCGCGGCTTCCTTCGCGACTCTTGCAGAGGTAGCCCTAATGCGGCCAACATGTCGTCAAACTCCCCATTGTGGTATAGTGGCAGCTTTCTAATCGTAAATAGCTCCCTTACTTCGTAATCATACATCAGGTCTTTTGCAATGAAGGCCACCCTGGACAGGGCAGATAGCCTATTCAAAGTAACATTGTTAGACCTCGAATCTTTACGATAATCATCAATTAGATTCTTGAAACGAGCGATCTCACTTTCAGACAAGTTAAGATCACAACTGCCGCGCGGAACTCCAATGAGATCGGCGACGCCGAGGTCGCCAAAGTCCTCCCAGTCCTCGTCGAGTGACAAAAATCGCCTCGACAGAAGCTCTATCGTTTCAGGCGACGGCAATGGCTTGTGCCTTCCAATATCTGGCTGCAAATGCCGCCAATAACCCCAAGCCCATATCGCAATCAATCGTATTTTAATATTTTTGTCGAATAACCTTCTTTCTATTTCATGATAGCACTCATCTGACCTAGCTGCCGCACTTGAACGATGAATCAATTGAAAACTTCCAGCGACAGCAGAAATTGCTCTCACGACATCTTCTTCATCACCGTTCCTAATGATCTGGATAGAACTCGCAATAAGATGATCATCTGCCCAATCGGATGCTGGGTGTGAGGACGCCTCGAGGTAACAAAGCGTTCTTCGTACATTAGTTTCCTCGAAAAGCGGATGACTCATGTAGAGCCTCAATGCTGCTGAACGTATTTCGGGCCCATATGGACCCCGACTGAGCGACTGCCAGTTCTCATTGAATTCACAGCCATGCGCAAACCACGCGACGATTGGCGCGGAACGCATTAAAAGGTCGGCAGGGAAGTTGGCTTCTTCTACCATTGCCCGAACTATGCGTGCAGTCGCAGGCGGCAATCCGCCATCCAAAGACACGGAAGCTTGCCGCCCTCGAGCGCCCGGCGAAAAAACTTTATACTCTCGTTCCGCCTCTTCAACCAATGCCGTAAGCAATGGTGCAGCCTGAGACCTCGCCAACACTGCCGCCATTGGAATAACTTCTTTCCATTCTTCACTCACGAGATTAGAGCGAAGAAAATCAAGAACGTTTACTGAATGTGGCTGAGAGACGATATGGCCATCAACGGCTGCAACTGCAGCTAGATACTCCTGAAATGTCAAATGCCTGAATTGGTAAAATGGAACGACTCTTCCTTCTTCAGTTGTATATCCACCTTCAATCATTAGGCTCGATCTAAGCTCGACTCTTTTAAGGAAATCGTGTGGGCTATCTTTTGCGTACCTCCCAATCATTGGAAGCCAAGCGCGCGCTTCTTCAAGAATTTTCAAAATCTCTCGCTCAGTGGCGGTCTGCTTTCCGAGCCGGAGGAGCTCATATGCGACGCACGCCAGTTGCGGGACTGCCTCCTTCGTATTAAGAGCGTCATGCCCTTTGATGTTCCATGTGTCGAGAAGTATCTCGACAGCTCGATCATAGAGTGTAACGCGATCCGGAGGCAGGCGCCCAAATCCATGCTTTACTACTAGCAACATGGTGCATAGTAGAGGATTTTCGGCCAGGCGCCTGAGTGAATCTGTGCCAAGCAGAGTACTGGCGACCATACGGGCTTCTGCAATAGATTCGAGCGCGCCTCCGCCCATTAGCTTATGCCAAGAGTCACAAAGAAGCGTAACGGCCTCTCGATTGAGAGGCGCAATCCGGAATTTGACACAAAAGCGATTCAGACATGGTGCAATTAAGTCAAATCCAGCCTCTCTGCTAGTAACAAGAAGTCTTATCTTCGGATAGATCTCAAGAAATTTCTCTAGATTTTCCACGAAGACAGAGCGATCACCGTCGTCATGTATCTCATCTAAACCATCGACTAATAAAATAACCGTTCCAGCCTTCAAGGGCTTCTCAATCGCACCAGCTAGACCGTCGAGTGAACTGTCACCAGTTATGGTTGATATATTCTTGATAAGAGACGAAATCGGCTTTCGAATGTGCTCTTTCCATTCTCGGCATCTGATAACAAGAGGTATTAAATCTAATATCGGAAGTTTATCAGCACTGTCCTGTCGTCTCGCAGGGTTTGCGTATGCAACGGCAAGCCTTTTCAGAAGCATTGTCTTTCCGCCGCCCGGAAGAGCCAACAGCGCCATTTTGAGGTTCTTTTCGAAAACCTCTGAGAATGACTTTGGCGCTCCGTGGCTAGCATGCCATTCGGTTAGCTCCTCCTTCCGGCGGGGATCACTGGCCAGACTGGCGGGAGGGAACTCTTGCAGGTCTAATGGTACGAAAAGTCGTTCGATATTGAACTTTCGTTGAGCCGTGTCCAGATCCGCACGCATCCCCTCAATCGTCATCTCTCCGCAGTCGCGAATGAGAAACGCCCTGTACGCGGAAATTATCCGTTCAAACTCGATATTTGTGGCCCTCCTCGCAATGGTCGTCCGACGAGCAGCTTTTGTCGGAAAGCAGTCAAGAAGGAACCCCGGAAGATCGGCGTGCGTCTCCCCGTGTGACAAGGGTTCAACGAAGCCATGCCAGCTAGGGTCGACAAGACGCGAAGCCACCTCGCTTTGCTGAACAAGAGCATAGTGTTGAGGGGCGCTTGCTCCGAGGTTGGTTCGTAACCATTTTACTAACGCCGAAAAGTTAGGGTCGGCAAACGTGTCACCGCAACCCACGAAAAGCAGTCGCTTCAGCGAGCCCAAAGCGGGCTGGATAACGGCCCGAATCTCGTCGTCAACTGTGTTTTGATAATCACGTATTCCAAAGACGCAGTTCTTAGGATCTGTCCATACGCCATGCAGATGAAGCACACCCTCCTTCTCGCCCCTGCTCCACTCTAGAAGCCCTTTAGTATCTACAAAATCAATCGATTGCAAACCTGTCGCTTTTTCAGCAAGCGTATCGTAATTCAGAGTGGCGATCGGAACTTTGTGAGAGTGTATAGCGCGGAGCGCATTTTGCATCCCCCCTGCCTCGGGAACTTGTTGCGAGAATACGCTAGACATCCAGCGGGAATACGTATCCCCGTTTGGGGCTCCGAGTTTTCGACCGACAAACTCTGCGACACCGAGTAAATCATCGATGTCGGCCGATTCCAAAGCCTCAATATAGCGCCTATTCTGAGACTCATTCACATGACCACGCTGTGTTGCGTAAGAAAGGCCAGATTTGACTAGCCCGACCCACGAGAGGGGTGGCCGGATTTTTGGAGTTAAAGCGATACTCGCGCCAGCTCCCAGCACTACGACTAGATTGCCTGATCGAGCCGATTCGCGAACTGTCTCGATTGTCACTTCAAACCTTCTACGCGTTGCATTCACTACGAAGTAGGACTACGCGATTTCGCCTGCGGTTTCTGGAATTTGCAACGCCCAATTGCGGTCGAATCCAAATCGATACCGCGCTAGGATCATTTTCTTGTGGATATAGGCTCCAGACTTGCCCGCAGATATAACTGCTGCGCCATCGGATCGCCTCGCGCTTCCGTTGTCGGAGGGGGGCTTTCGGCGTGCAGAGATAGCTGCTTGACCGGCGAGCTTGCAGCATCGCTGCCTTTTGACCAGACGAGTGTGAGCGTTCTTCTGAACGAACTTGTCGCGCGCGGTAGTCGTCCCGTAAGCTTGGTTTGGTTATAGTCTCGATCTGATCGCCAGTGGGATCCCGAATGTCGGGAGTCAATGGACAGTGAATGTCGACTGCTGGCGCTGACGCAAAGGTCAGCTTGTCGCGCTGGGAGGCACATCGTTTTCATGCACCTGGCTTACGCCTCTCTTTCTTGAACCGCACCCCCGGCCCGTCGCCGTTCTCGTCGACGAAGATGACGCCGGCAGCTTCGAGAGCGCGTTGAATCGCGGCAAGATTGTTCACCGTTGGCAACCTGCGGCCCTTCTCAAAATCGCGAACGGTGCTTTCGCTGAGGTTCGATGCCTGAGCAAGCGCCGACTGAGACCAGTCTAGGAGACCCCTGGCAGCCCGCGACTGCGCGGGTGTGATCGCAGAGTTGGCGCTTTCCATTTAAGATCCACGAAAACCGTTGACATTTTTAGACGAGCAACGCTATTCGTTGACCGTCAACGAATTTCTATCACAGGAGCACGCGCATGGACAGCCATGTTCGCGAACGGGAGAGCCTTGTTCCCAGCCGGCGCCGGGCGCTTTGCCTTGGCGCGGCGCTTGTGACCGTGCCGACGGGTGTTCTGGCGCTGGCAGTGCCGGCACCGACCCTTGCAGCGCCGGCCCCCGCCGATCCGCTGCAGCGCGCCCGTGCGGCGTGGCTGACCTTCGCCGCCGCCATGGACGAGCTGGCGGCGCCGGGCGATGGCTGGATGCTGGAGGGCGCCGGCGCGCGGCGGGCGGCGCATGGCCGGCCGGCCGAGGCATGGGTCTATGCCAGCCGCCTGACCTATGAGTGGCAGGCCGATCCGCGCCTGCGTGCCGGCGGCATCCTCGACGAGCGCGCCGAACCGATCGACCTTTGGCGCAAGCCCCGCGCCTCGCAGCCGGAGGGGCGGACATGAGTGGCCAAACCCTCGCCCCCAGCCGGCGCCAGGCGCTCGCCCTCGGGGCGGCTCTGGTCGCGGTGCCGACGGGTGCCCTCACGATACCGGCGCCCCTCTCCCCGCAGGAGCGCATTGCAGCGGCCGTACGAGAGATCGAGACGGCGCTCGCCGAGATCTATCCCGGCGCCAGCCTGCACCCGATCCTGCAACTGCCGGCCACGGACGCCTTCGCCTCGCCGGTCCTTGCCGATGGCAGCTTCACCCCCGGCCAGATGGCGATGGTGTCAGTCACCGCCAACTCTTTCAGCGCGCGCTTCGCCGCCGGCCTGACGAGCCACACCGCGACCGACTGGTTTGGCAGGAGGGTGGCATGAGCGGCGACCTGTTCGGGCAGGCGGTGCCGGCGACGGCGCTGCTGTCGCCCCAGCTGCGGCTGGAAATCGTGCCCAGCGACGCGATGGAGCCGACGCTGCGCAGCCAGTGGGACCATGTGCTGGTGCGGCCCTGCACAAGCTATGAGGGCGAGGGGATTTATCTGCTGCAGGACCTGTTTGGCGGGCGCAAGCTCACCCGCGCCTCCAGCGTGCTCGGCGGCCCCGGCCATATCCTGCTGCATGTCGACAACAAGCATTATGGCGAGCACCTCGTACCGCGCGAGGCGTTCGAGGACACTGTGCTGGCCATTGTGGTGGCGGACGTAAAGGTGCGCGACGCGCGGCTGCTGATGTCCGCGCCGGCGAGCCGGGAGGCGCAGCCATGAACGCCCATACCCGCGAGTTCGTCATGGTGGAGCGCCAGCGCCTGCGCGAGCGGGCCGAGCGCACCATCGAGGCGCTGATCGGGCTGCTCGACGAGCTGGACGCCGACCCGGACGAGGAAGACGGCGGCGACGCCGAGCCGGACAACGATGGCGAGCCCTCCCTTGGCTGGGAAGATGGCCGGCCCGAAGGGTTCGCTGGCGGCACCGGCCATTGGGATTGCGACTGCGAGAACGACCAGGCGGAAGACGGGATCGCCGATGCCGAGGGGCTGATGGAGCAATGGGGCGGCGCGTGGAACGGGTGGCGGGTGGAGTAACCCGACAAGCGAACCAAATACGATGAATAAACATCGTTCTTGACTATGCGAAGGAATCGATGGAATGTCATCGTTATGGACTCCTCCCAGCCCCGCTTCACCGCCGCCACTGCCTGCGCCGTCGCTGACGTGCCGGCGCCGACACTTCGCGCCTGGCGCAACCTCAACGGCCTGTTCGCCGATCCGGACAAAGATACGGGTGAGAAGAAGAACCCGGGCTGGAGCCGCTTTTCGATGGCAGATCTCTGCGTCATCCGGTTCGTTGCACAGGTGACGCGGAGCGGCCTTTCTGCGGAAGCGGCTGTGACCTTCAGCAAACACATCTGGCTTGCCTTCGCGATGCATCTGGACGGCGTAGAGGCCTCGCGCTTCGCCCTCATCACCGATCAGGTGTGCTCGTTCCTTCCTCCCGAGGCCACGTTCGGAAGCTATGTCGAGAAGCGTGAGCCCGACTGTCCCGAAACGGCGATCTTCGTCGACCTCATCGCGATCATCGCCAAGGTGAAGAGCCGCCTCGCGGAGGCAGAGAACGCCGGCTTGAAAGGCAAGGCGCCGTGATGGGCACCCTTCTTTCCTCGCTCTTTGACCGCGCCAAGGGCGGCTGGCGCTGGTGGAGCCGTTCGCCCGCCTATGAGGGCGCGGCGACGGGCCGGCGTGCGTCCGGCTGGGGCGCGATGCGCAACCAGCACGGGGCGGCGCAGGCGGCGCGGGCCCCGCTCGGCTACCGCGCCCGCTATCTCGTCGCGAACAACCCGCACGCAGCGGCCGGCAAGGCCGCCCATGTCAGCAGCCTCGTCGGCACCGGCATAGTGCCGGCCGTGACCGGCACGCTGGCGGCCCGCTGGACGGCGTGGACGGACGAGGCGGACGCCGACGGGCTGATGGACTTCTATGGCCTCACCGCCCTGATGGTCGGCGCCATGGTGGTCGATGGCGAGGCGCTGGCGCTGCTGATCGCCACCCCGGCCGGCCTGCGTATTCGCGTGCTCGATCCCGACCAGCTGGACGCCTCGCTCACCCGTCCGCTCCCCCAGGGCGGGCGCATCGTCAACGGCGTCGAGTTCGATATGTTCGGCTCCCGCGTCGCCTACTGGATCGTCAAGGAGCGCCCCGAGATCGGCCTCGGCCTGAACCTCCAGCCGGTGCGCGTGCCGGCCGAGGACGTGGTGCATCTGTTCCGCCCCGACTTCCCCGGCCAGGTGCGCGGCGTCTCGTGGTTCGCCCCGGCGATCCTGCGCCTGGCCGAGCATGACGAGTGGCACGGCGCCCAGCTCACCCGCCAGAAGGTCGGCGCGCTGCTCGCCGGCCTCATCACCACCAATGACGGCACCGTGCCCTTCGGCGGCGAGACGCAGGGCGAGGCGCTGATCGGCTCGCTGGAGCCGGGCGCCATCGTGGTGCTGCCGCCGGGCAAGGACGTGACCTTCTCCAACCCGCCGGCGATTGCGCAGGAGGCCAACGACTTCGCCCGCATCACCCTGCACGAGATCGCCGCCGCGCTCGGCCTGCCCTATGAGGTGCTGACCGGCGACCTCTCCAGCGTCAACTATTCCTCGATCCGCGCCGGCCTCGTCGAGTGGCGCCGCCGGGTCGAGATGATCCAGCACAATGTCATCGTCTTCCAGGCGCTGCGCCCCATCTGGCGCCGCTGGGCGATGATCGAGAGCCTGCAGGGCCGGCTTGCCGCCCGGCCGCAGGAGCTTCTCCCGGTGCGCTGGATCACCCCGAAGCAGCAATGGGTGGACCCGGCCAAGGACGTGCAGGCGGAGATCCAGGCGATCAATGCCGGGCTGATGAGCCGCCGCGAGGCCGTGGCGGCGCGCGGCATGGATGTGGGCGCGCTCGACGCCGAGATCGCCGCCGACAAGGCCCGCGAGGCAAGCCTCGGCCTCACCTTCACCGCGCCCGCCAAGGCCAAGCCTGCCGCCGCGCCGGCGAACGAGGAGACCGTGGCATGAACGCTCCCACCGAGATACTCACCCGCCGCGCGCCGCTTCCCGCCTCCAGCTGGGATGCCGACAGCCAGACCTTCGAGGCCGTGCTCTCCACCGGCGCCGCCGTCGAGCGCTGGGACGTGCGCGGCCCCTATGACGAGATTCTCCTCCTGTCGCAGCCGGCGTGGCCCGCCCGCGTGCCCCTGCTCGACAGCCACGGAAGGGAGAGCGTGGACCGCCAGCTCGGGAACGTCGACACGCTGCGCGTGGTCGGCGGGGACCTCCTCGGGCGCGCCACGCTCTCCCGCCACAATCCCCGCTCCCGGCGCATCGCCGCCGAGCTGACGGACGGTGCCACCTTCGGCATCTCCATCGGCTACGGCGTCGAGCGCTGGTCCGAGCGCACAAATGCGAAGACCGGCCGCCGCGAGAAGGTGGCCGAGCGCTTCACCCTGATCGAGGCCAGCCTCGTCGTTGTCCCCGCCGACCCGCATGCAGGCATCAGGAGCCACGACATGACGGTCAGCACCGAGCCGGCGCCCGCGCCCGCTCCCTCCGCCCAGCCCCTCAACCCGCCGGCCGCTGCAGAGCGGGCGGCAATCAACATGGAGATCCGTTCCATCGCCAACGTCGCCGGCCTCGACCAGGGCTGGATCGACAGCCAGATCGACGCCAACGCCACCACCGACGCCGCCCGTGGCGCCGCCTTCGCCGCCATGCAGGCCCGCAGCGCCCCGCTGCAGACCTTCCACCCGACGGTGGCGACGGTGACGAACGACCACGCCGACCCGGCGGCGATCCGCTCCGCCATGGGCGAGGCTCTCGCCCATCGCCTTGCCCCCGGCCGGGTGAAGCTGGAGGGGCGCTCGCGCGCCTATGCCGGCTTCCGCATGCTGGACATGATCGGCGACCTCGCCCAGGCGCGCGGCGAGCGCCTCAACCTGCGCGACCAGAACGCGCTGATGGAGCGCGCCGTCGGCGCCCATTCCACCAGCGACTTCCCCCTGCTGCTGGCGGACGCGGCCAACAAGGCCCTGCTCGCCAACTACGCCGCCGCCGAGGCGACCTATCGCCTCATCGCCGCCCGGCGCGGCTTCACCGACTTCCGCGACCACTCTTTCCTGCGCATCGGCGACTTCCCGACCTTCCGGGAGACCAATGAGGGCGGCGAGCTGAAGTACGGCACCCTGTCCGAGAACCGCGAGAAGGTGCGGGCAAAGGAGCTGAATGCCGGCATCGCCATCGGCCGCCGCGCCCTCATCAATGACGACCTCTCCGCGCTGGCGGACTTCTCCTCCATGATCGCCATCCGCGCCGCCAGCGACGAGAATGCCCGCGTCTACGGCCTGCTCGCCGCCAATGCTGCCCTCTCCGACGGCAAGGCGCTGTTCCACGCCGACCATGGCAACAAGGCCACCACCGGCGCCGCTCTCTCGGTCGCCTCGGTCGGCCTCGCCGTCGCCTCCCTGCGCAAGCAGAAGAGCCTCGACGGCGTGCCGCTCAACCTCGCCCCCCGCTTCCTCGTGGTCGGGCCGGACACCGAGCTTGCCGCCCGCCAGGTGCTCGCCGCCATCACCGCCGCCAAGGCGGGCGACGTGAACCCCTGGGCGGGCACGATGGAGCTGGTGGTCGACGCCAACATCATCGGCGCCGGCTGGTACGTCGTGGCGGACCCCGCTGCGGCGCCCAGCCTCGTCTATGGCTACGTCTCCGGCGCTGAGGGGCCGCAGATCCGCACCGAGATCGACTTCGACACCCGCGCCGTCAAGGTCGCCGCCGGGCTCGACTTCGGCTGTGGCGTCATCGACTTCCGCGGCCTCTACAAGAACGAGGGCGCGTGATGGCGGTCAAGGACAGCCTCGAAGACCGCCTTGCCCGGCTGCGTTCGGTGCGCGCCGATGGCGTCCGCCGCCTGCGCTACACCGACGGCAAGGAGGTGGAGTATCGCACCGACAGCGAACTCGCCGCCGCCATCGCCGACGTCGAGCGCCAGATCGCCGGGGCAAATGCCCCGGCGAAGGTCGTCTATCTCGCAACAAGCAAAGGGCTCTGACGATGGCGCGCACGGGAGCCAAGCATACCCAGGCAGACATCGCTCGCGCGCTGCGCGCGCTGAAGCAGGCGGGCATGCAGAAGGAGTCTCAGGTAGAGGCTCGCCCCGACGGCACGATCGTGATCGCGCCGTTGGACAAGAAGCACGCGGGCACGGCTCATGCGGCCGAGCCCGAGCACGACATCGTGCTGTGAGGTAGGGCATGCCGAAGAAACGCCCCCCTTTCCTTCATCGCGAGCGCTCGCGGCACGGGATTCCGGTTTGGTACGTCCGCCGGGATCACGGGCCGCGCATTCGCCTGCGCGCCGAGTATGATTCGGCCGAGTTCTGGGAGGAGTACAAGGCGGCGCTCGCGGGCACCGCGCCGGCGAAGAAGGGCGGGCGCCCGGGTTCGCTCGAATGGGCAATCACCCGCTACCGTGCCAGCTCGGCTTGGGCGGCGCTGGCGCCCGCGACGCGCCGGCAGCGGGAGAACATCTTCCACCAGGTCGAGAAGACCGCCGGCAAGGAGCTTCTTTCGCAGATCACCCAGAAGGTCATCATTGCGGGCCGCGAGCGCCGCTCGGCGCACCCGCATGCCGCGAACAACTTCCTGAAGGCGATGCGCGGTTTCTTCGACTGGGCGGCCGGCGACGGCAATCTGGTGAAGGACAATCCCTGCATTGGCGTGAAGCTGCTCAAGGGCAGCAATGACGATGTGGGCTTCCACACATGGAATGAGGACGAGCTTGCCCGGTTCGAGGCCAAGTGGCCGGTGGGCACCCGCCAGCGCCTCGCCTTCGACATTCTTCTCTATACCGGCTTGCGCCGGGGCGACGCCGTGAAGCTGGGCCGCCAGCACGTTCAGGACGGGCTGATTACGCTGCGGACGGAGAAGACGGGCGAGCCGGTCACGCTGCCGATCCTTGAGCCGCTGGCGCGGTCCATCGCGGCGACGACGACAGGCGACCTGACTTTCCTTGTGACGGAGCGCGGCCAGCCCTTCGTGAAGGAGAGCTTCGGCAACTGGTTTCGTCAGGCCTGCACGGCGGCGAAGTGCCAGGGCTCGGCTCATGGCCTTCGCAAGGCGGGCGCGACGCGGGCGGCGGAAAATGGAGCGACGGAGCGTCAGCTGATGGCGCTGTTCGGCTGGTCGACAAACAAGATGGCGGCGCTTTACACGCGCACGGCCGAGAAAAAGCGTCTGGCGACGGATGCTGCCCAGCTTTTGCTGCGGAAACAGCCCGAGAACAAAAACGCCCGCACCTTCTCTCGAAGTGCGGGCGCAAAGCCTAAAACCTCAGAAAAATCACGAGGTTAGAAAATGAGTGGTGCCCAGGAGAGGACTCGAACCTCCACGGTGTTACCCACACGGACCTGAACCGTGCGCGTCTACCAATTCCGCCACCTGGGCATGTGCCTTGCGGCACGGCGGCGAGAGATAGTCGTGTGGACTCCCCCTTGTCAACGTGCCTTTCGCTCGAGATGTCACGAAGCGGTGGAAATCTCCCTCGCCCGGTCCCCCGCCGGTCCCATCCGCGCCGTGCGCCGGCCTTCGGGGGCGGTGCGCGCAAAAGCCCGGCTCGCTGGCGCGCGCGGACGCTGGACGCTGCCGCAGCGGCGCGCTAATCGTCGTGGCATGCCACTGCCGGGCCGGGAGACGTCACATGGTCGACACCACGAGGGAATTGCCGCTGGAGAGCGAGGCCGCGCTGGTTAGGCGCGCCGCGCCGATGGAACGGCTGGTGACGGTCTATGGCGGCTCGGGCTTTGTCGGCCGTCATGTGGTGCGCGCGCTGGCGCGGCTTGGGTGGCGGGTACGGGTGGCGGTGCGCCGGCCCGACCTCGCCGGCCATCTGCAGCCGCTTGGGGCGGTGGGGCAGATCATCCCCGTCCAGGCCAATCTGCGCTACCCCGCCTCGGTGCTGCGGGCGGCGGAAGGGGCGGAGGTGCTGATCAACCTCGTCGGCGTGCTGCATGAGAGCGGCCGCCAGAGCTTCGAGGCCGTGCACGCCTTCGGCGCCAAGCAGGTGGCGTTGGCGGCAAAGGATGTCGGCGCACGGCTGATCCACGCCTCCGCCATCGGCGCCAGTGCCGATTCGGACGCCTTCTATGCCCGCAGCAAGGCGGCGGGCGAGGCGGCGGCGCTGGAGACGGTGCCCGACGCCGTAGTGCTGCGCCCGTCCATCGTGTTCGGGCCGGAGGATGATTTCTTCAACCGCTTCGCCGCCATGGCGCGGCTTTCCCCGGTGCTGCCGCTGATCGGCGGCGGGGGAACCCGCTTCCAGCCGGTGTTTGTCGGCGATGTCGCCGACGCTTTCGCCAAGGCGGTGGACGGGCAGGCGCGGCCGGGCACGGCCTATGAGCTGGGCGGGCCGGAAGTGCTGACCTTCAAGCAGCTGATGGAACTTCTGCTGGCCGAGATCGACCGCAAGCGCCTTCTGGTGCCGATGCCGTCGGGGCTCGCCTCGTTCAACGCGCGTCTGCTCGAAATGCTACCGAACCCGCTGCTCACCCGCGACCAGGTGCGGCTGCTCGGCTATGACAATGTGGTGTCGGAGGCCGCCAAGGCCGAGGGGCGCACGCTGGAAGGGCTGGGCATCGCCCCCACCGCGCTCGGCGCCATTCTGCCGGGTTATCTCTGGCGCTACCGCAAGGCCGGCCAGTTTTCCCGGCCGGAAGCGGCCTGATCTTCTCCACTCCAGGAATCGAAAAGCCGCCGACGCGCCCGCGCCGGCGGCTTTTTCATGCGTCCCGGCTTTTCTCAGCCCACCAGCGCCAGCGCCACCAGCCCGGCGCCGCCCACGCCGATGCGCCACCAGCCGAAGGGCGCGAAGCCGTGGCGGGAGACGAAGGCGATGAGGCTGCGCACCACCGCCAGCGCGGCAATGAAGGCGGCAATGAAGCCGACCACGATCAGCGCCGTGTCGTCGGCATTCAGCGCGTCATGGTTCTTGTAGAGGTCATAGGCGAAGGCGCCGGTCATGGTCGGCAAGGCGAGGAAGAACGAGAATTCCGCCGCCGCCGGCTTGCTGGCGCCCAGCAGCAGGCCGCCAACAATGGTGGAGCCCGAGCGCGACACGCCGGGAATCATCGCGAGGCACTGGATGAAGCCGATCTTCAGCGCCAGCTTCGGCGGGAAGGCCATGGCGTCCTCATAGACCGGCTTCATCTTCAGCGTGTCGACCCACAACAGCACGATGCCGCCGAGAATCAGCATGATGCAGATCAGCGCCGGCGTTTCGAACAGCACCTCCTTGATGAAGCCATGGGCGAAGGCGCCGATAACAGCCGCTGGAAGGAAGGCGACGAGAATGCCGAGGACGAAATTGCGCGAGCGCGGGCTCGACGGCAGCGTCAGCAGCACCTTCAGGAAGCGCTGAAAATAGACCACGAGGAGGGCGAGAATCGCGCCGAGCTGGATGACGACCTCGAACACCTTGCCTTCGCTCTCGAAGCCGAGGAAATGGCCGGCCAGCAGGATATGGCCGGTGGAGGAGACGGGCAGGAACTCGGTAAAGCCTTCCAGCAGGCCGAGAAGGAAGGCTTCGAGCAAGGTGCCGAACGACATGAGGCGCTTTCCGTGGGAGACGATGTGCAAGGGGTGGGCGCCGCCGCGCGGGGGCGGCGCGGGCGCATCCTGTCCGCTTCGCCCGGCCCGCGCAACGTGACGCTGTGGCAGGTGGCGCGGCGGGCTTCGCGACAGCCGCTGGAAATAAACCTGCGTTGCCGTGGTGGCCGAGCCGCGGCAGACATGAATCCGCCTCAACTGGCAGGTTCCTTCGATCTTGGTCGGCGTTGCCCGGAAACGGCAGCGTTTGGGGAGTTTTCAATGAAAAGTCTGGTGGCGGGCGCCCTGCTGTGGCTGGCGCTTGCGGGTGCTGCGGTGGCGCAGGACCGCGGTTTTGTGACGACGAACGTCAATCTGCGGGCCGGGCCCGGCACGGATTATCCCGTCGTCGTGGTGCTGGCCGAGGGGGCGCCGCTGGCGATTTTCGGCTGCCTCAGCGATTACAGCTGGTGCGACGTGGCCGTGGACGATGTGCGCGGCTGGGTCGCGGCGGCCTATATCGAGACGGATTATCGCGGCCGGCGCGTGGAGTTCTACGACTACGCGCCGACCATCGGCGTGCCGATCGTCGCTTTCAGCTTCAATGATTACTGGGGAACCTACTATCGCGGCCGCCCCTGGTATTCGACCTATGACCGCTGGGGCCCGCCCTACCGGCCGGGTCCCTATCCCGGCCCGCGGCCGGGACCGGGCTGGGGCCCGCCGCCTCCGGGCGGCTGGGGTCCGGGCGGTCCGGGCCGGCCGGGTAATCCGGGTGGTCCCGGCTGGGGCGGTCCGGGTCGGCCGGGCAATCCGGGTGGTCCCGGCTGGGGCGGCCCGGGTCGGCCGGGGAATCCGGGTGGTCCTGGTTGGGGCGGACCGGGTCGGCCGGGCGGTCCCGGCGGGCCGGGCAATCCGGGTGGTCCCGGCTGGG
The DNA here is from genome assembly GCF_000380205.1 of Ancylobacter sp. FA202. Taxonomy (NCBI): domain Bacteria; kingdom Pseudomonadati; phylum Pseudomonadota; class Alphaproteobacteria; order Hyphomicrobiales; family Xanthobacteraceae; genus Ancylobacter; species Ancylobacter sp. FA202. The sequence continues at coordinate 2,843,463 of NZ_KB904818.1, forward strand.
GTGGTCCGGGCAAGCCCGGCGGTCCCGGCAATCCGGGTAATCCCGGGCGTCCCGGCGGGCCGGGTAATCCGGGTGGTCCTGGTTGGGGCGGTCCGGGCAAGCCCGGCGGTCCCGGCAATCCGGGTAATCCCGGGCGTCCCGGCGGGCCGGGAAATCCCGGTGGACCCGGTTGGGGTGGTCCGGGTGGTCCGGGCGGTCCCAATGCCGGACGTCCGCCGGGTGGAGGCCGTCCCGAACAGGGGCGTCCCCCGGGCCAAGGAGGCCGTCCCCAGCAGGGGCGTCCCCCGCAGCAGGGCCAGCGTCCGCCGCAGGGCCAGCCCCAGCAGGGGCAGAAGCCCGGTCAGGTGCGGGGCCCTTGCATCAAGGGGGCACCCGGCTGCGCCAATTGAGGGCCGGCGCGGGAAGCCCGGCGCCTCTCGCCGGGCCCGCGCTGCCCACCAAGGCGCCGCGATCCCCGGTGAATACGGCCGGGCATCGCTGTCGCACCCTTGAAATAATCGCGCCGCTCCTGTAGAGGGTGCGGCCTTCAAGAACCGCCCGGCTACAAGGGCTGCCGTGGCGGTTCGAACGCTCACACTAGATTGGGCCGGGACATCCCCTCGCGGGAGCGCCGCCGGCCGTGGAGATCGAGCCAAATGCCCAAGATGAAGACCAAGTCCGGAGCGAAGAAGCGCTTCAAGCTCTCCGGAACCGGCAAGGTGATCATGGCCCAGGCCAATAAGCGCCATGGCATGATCAAGCGCACCAACAAGCAGATCCGCGACCAGCGTGGCACCACGGTCATGTCCGAGCGTGATGCCTTCAACGTTCGCAAGTATTTTCTGCCCAACGGCTGACGCCAGCCTTAGCCAGTCCCAGGAGAAATTCCCATGGCACGTGTCAAGCGCGGCGTAACTTCTCACGCCAAGCACAAAAAGGTGCTCAAGGCGGCGAAGGGCTATTATGGCCGCCGCAAGAACACCATCCGCATCGCCAAGCAGGCCGTCGAGAAGGCGCAGCAATACGCCTATCGCGACCGTAAGGTTAAGAAGCGCAATTTCCGCGCGCTCTGGATCCAGCGCATCAACGCTGCGACCCGTGAGCTCGGCTTCACCTATGGCCGGTTTATCGACGGTCTCAGCAAGGCCGGGATCGAAGTCGACCGCAAGGTGCTCTCGGATATCGCCATCCACGAGCCCGCCGCCTTCGCGGCGCTGGTCGAGCAGGCCAAGGCGGCGCTTGAGAGCGCCGCAGCGGAAAAGCAGGCCGCCTGATCTTTCGGCAGTGCCGAGACCAAAATCGAGAAGCCCCGCGCGCGAGCGTTGGGGCTTTTCGCGTTTGTGCGGCTTTGCGCGCGCGGCTTTTGCCTGCGGTGGCTTTGCGCCTCAAACGCGTCCGGCTATAAGCGCGCCTGACTGCCCGCTTCACGCCGTCATCGCCGGGCCTGGCCCGGCCATCCACGCCTTCCTTCCGCGTCCGCAAGGCGTGGATCCCCGGGCCAAGTCCCGGGGATGACGTCGCTTAGTACCGAGGATCCACTATGTCCGTTGCCGCCCTTCCCGATCTCGACGCGCTGGAGCGCGAGCTGACTGCCGGAATCGCGGCGGCGGCCGACGAGCCGGCGCTGGAGACGATCCGCGTCGCCGCGCTTGGCAAGAAGGGCTCAGTTTCCGAGCTGCTGAAGAGCCTGGGGAGCATGAGCCCGGACGAGCGCAAAAGCGCCGGCCCGGCGATCAACGGACTGCGCGACCGGCTTAACGAGGCGCTGGGCGCCCGCCGCACCGAACTCAAGGCCGCCGCGCTGGCGAAGCGGCTGGAGACTGAGCGGGTCGATGTCACCCTGCCGGTGCGCGAGACGCCGGCGGAGCAGGGCCGCCTGCACCCGATCAGCCAGGTGATCGACGAACTCACCGCCATTTTCGCCGATATGGGCTTCGCGGTGGCGGAAGGGCCCGACATCGAGGACGACTTCCACAATTTCACCGCGCTGAACTTCCCCGAGGGGCATCCGGCGCGCGAGATGCACGACACCTTCTACCTGCCGACCCGCGAGGACGGCTCGCGCCTCGTGCTGCGCACCCACACCTCGCCGGTGCAGGTGCGGACCATGCTCGCCAACAAGCCGCCGATCCGCGTCATCTGCCCCGGCCGCACCTATCGCTCCGACAGCGACCAGACCCACACGCCGATGTTCCACCAGGTCGAGGGCCTCGTCATCGACAAGGGGGCGACGCTTGGCCATCTGAAGTGGATCCTCGAAGAGTTCTGCAAGGCGTTCTTCGAGGTCGACCAGGTGAAGATGCGGTTCCGCCCGTCCTTCTTCCCCTTCACCGAGCCCTCCATGGAGGTCGACATCCAGTGCGACCGTTCGCGCCCGGGCGAGATCCGCTTCGGCGAGGGCTCGGACTGGCTGGAGATTCTCGGCTGCGGCATGGTGCACCCGAATGTGCTGAGGAATTGCGGACTGGACCCGGACGAATATCAGGGCTTCGCCTGGGGCATGGGCATCGACCGCATCGCCATGCTGAAATACGGCATGCCGGATCTGCGCGCCTTCTTCGAGGCCGATGTGCGCTGGCTCGCCCATTACGGATTCCGCCCGCTCGACTTCCCGACGCTGGCGGGAGGGCTGAGCTCATGAGCAAGGCACCCGTCTGGTCGACCGAGCGACTTCAAGCGATGGAGACGGCACAGCTCAAGCAGCTGCTCGCCAATGCGCAGGCGCGCGGCGCCGACGAGCTGGCGGCGCTGTGCGAAGAGGTGCTGGCCACGCGCGGCCCGGTGAAGAAGCCGTCGTCTTCCTCGTCGTCGTCGTCGACCTCCTCGCCCGGCAAGCGCGCCGCGCGGGACTATGTCTCGGTGTTCCATTTCGTCTGCGAGAACGACCGCGGTGTCAGCACCGATGGCGAAGGCTTCTTCTGGACCGGCTCCTGGGTCGTGCCGGAGGACGAGATCATCAAGAGCGTGCAGGCGGGCGGCAAGCTGGCGCTGCACAGCTCGCGCGCCGACAGATCCTATCGTCAGGGCAAGATTCTCGACTATCGCAGAAGCGATGGCGACACGGCGAAGAAGCGGAATATCGGGTTCGAGTTTCTGGTGGCTGCCGACGAGGTGCCTCTTGCATGGCCCGGCGGCGGGACGGGCGAGAAGGGCTACACCTGGGCCGGTCACGCCCAGAACAAGTGAACGAGCGGAACGGTAGGGCACTCCCATGAAATTCACCCTCTCCTGGCTGCGCGAGCACCTTTCCGGCGATTATTCGCTCGACGACGTGACCGGTGCGCTCAACCGCATCGGGCTGGAAGTCGAAGGCGTCGAGGACAAGGCGGCCAAGCTGCGCGGCTTCACCATCGCCTATGTCGTCTCCGCCGTTCAGCATCCCAATGCCGACAAGCTGCGCGTGTGCATGGTCGACACCGGTGCCGGTGAGCCGGTGCAGGTGGTGTGCGGCGCGCCGAACGCCCGCACCGGCATGAAGAGCGTGTTCTCGCCGCCCGGCACCTATATCCCCGGCAAGGACATGACGCTTGGCATCGGCACGATTCGCGGCGTCGAGAGCCGGGGCATGCTGTGTTCGGCGGCCGAGCTGCAGCTCTCGGAAGACCATGACGGCATCATCGACCTGCCTGAGGACGCGCCCCTCGGCGCCACTTACGTCGACTGGATCGGCCTTGACGACCCGGTGATCGAAATCGCGGTGACGCCGAACCGTGCCGACGCGCTCGGCGTGCACGGCATCGCCCGCGATCTCGCCGCCGCCGGTCTCGGCACGCTGGTCGAGGACGAGATCGCGCCGGTGCCGGGCGTCTTCCCGTGCCCGGTTTCCGTCATCCTCGCGGAGGATGCGCCGTGCCCGGCCTTCGCGCTGCGGCTGGTGCGCGGGGTGAAGAACGGCCCCTCGCCGGACTGGCTACAGGCCAAGCTGCGCGCCATCGGCCTGCGCCCGATCAACGCGCTGGTGGATATCACCAACCTTTTGACCTTCGACCAGAACCGCCCGCTGCATGTTTTCGATGCCGCCAAGGTGCAGGGCAACCTCGTCGTGCGCCGTGCCAAGGCGGGCGAGAGCCTGCTGGCGCTCGACGGCAAGACCTATGCGCTCGACGAGGCCATGTGCGTCATCGCCGACGACCGCGCGGTGGAATCACTCGCCGGCGTGATGGGCGGCGAGGAATCGGGCTGCGACGAGGCGACGGTCGACGTGCTGGTCGAATCCGCGCTGTGGGAGCCGATAAACATCGCCCAGACCGGCCGCAAGCTGGGGCTGAATTCCGACGCGCGCTTCCGCTTCGAGCGCGGCATCGACCCGGCCTTCACGCTGCCGGGGCTGGAGCTGGCGACAAAGCTGATCCTCGATTTGTGCGGTGGCGAGCCCTCCGAGGTGGTGCTGGCCGGCGCGATCCCGGACACCGCGCGGGTGATCGAGTTTCCGCTCGCTTTGACCGAGAAGCTGACCGGGCTGGTGGCCGAGGAGGCCGAACAGGTCGCGATCCTGCGCCGGCTCGGCTTCGCCGTTGAGGGCACCGAGGCCACCGTGCGTGTCACCCCGCCGAGCTGGCGCGGCGACATCGAGGGCAAGGCCGATCTGGTGGAGGAGGTGATCCGCATCGCCGGCCTCGACCGCGTGCCCTCCACGCCCTTCCCGCGCGACGAGACCGCCCGCAAGCCGGTGCTCACCACGCTGCAGCTGCGCACCCGCAAGGGCAAGCGAGCGCTGGCGGCGCGTGGGCTGGTGGAGGCCGTCACCTGGTCCTTCGTGCCGAAGGCGCAGGCGGAAGCGTTCGGCGGCGGCCAGCCGCAGCTGGCGCTCGCCAACCCGATCGCCGCCGATCTCTCCGACATGCGCCCGAGCCTGCTGCCCGGGCTGGTGCGCTCCGCGCAGGCCAATGCCGATCGCGGCTTCGGCGACGTGGCGCTGTTCGAGCTGGGCCAAGTGTTCAAGGGCGACCGGCCTCAGGACCAGTTCATCGCCGCCACCGGCATCCGCCGGGCGAGCGCGAAGCCGACCGGCGCGGGGCGGCACTGGACCGGCAAGGCGGGTGCGGTCGATGCGTTCGACGCCAAGGCGGATGCGCTGGCGCTGCTCGCTGCCTGCGGCGCGCCGGTGGCCAACCTGCAGATCTCGACCGATGCGCCGGCCTGGTTCCACCCCGGCCGCTCCGGCACGTTCCGGCTCGGCCCCAACGTGATCGGCCATTTCGGCGAGCTGCACCCGTCCGTGCTGGAGGCGCTCGACGCTGCGGGGCCGCTGGTCGGCTTCGAGATCCTGCTCGACCGCATTCCCGAGCCCAAGGCCAAGGCGACGCGGGTGAAGCCGCTGCTGGAACTCATCCCCTTCCAGCCGGTGGAGCGCGACTTCGCCTTCGTGGTCGCGCGGGGTGTCGGCGCCGGTGATCTCGTCAAGGCGGCTTCCGGCGTCGACCGCAAGCTGATCACCAGCGTGAACGTGTTCGACCTCTATGAAGGACCTGGAGTCGAGGCCGACAAGAAGTCGGTGGCGCTCTCGGTAACGCTGCAGCCGCGCGAGAAGACGCTGACCGATGCCGAGATCGACGCGGTGGCGGCCAGGATCGTCGCCGAAGTAACGAAGAAGACCGGCGCCACGCTGCGCGGGTGAGGCTGGGCGTCAGCACGGGGTGACGCGATGCGTCATCCCGGGCTTGTCCCGGGGATCCACGCCTTGCTTCGATACAGAAGAGCCAATCGTGGATGGCCGGGCAAGGCCCGGCCATGACGGCGGTTCATGCGGCAACGATGGTTGGAGCGCTCCTCACGCCGGCCCGTCGCCGAACAGGCGCAGCGCCCTTGTGGCGGCGGCCTCGCCGGAAGCGAAGGCGCCGCCCAGCGTGCCCCAGCCGCTGACCGGCACATAGTCGCCGGCAAGGAAAATCCGGTTCTGCACCGTGTCGGCAAAGACGCGCCGCTGCGCCCCCTGGCCCGGCAGCGCGGCACTGAGCGCGCCCCGGATCAGCGGGTCCTGCCCCCATTTCGAGGCCACAACCTCGGAAATCGCGACCTCCGCCGTGGGGAAATTCGCCCGCAGCCAGTCGCGCGCCAGCGGCAGTGCCGCCGCCGCGCCCTTTTCGGCAATGGTGCGGGCGGGGGCGTCGCCAAAGGTGAGCACGTGCAGGTCGCTGCCATTGATCCGGCCGCGCAGCAGGGCGGGTGGGGCGGTGCCGGCCTTCGTCAGCACGGCCTCATTGGGCTGGAGCGCCAGCGGATTGCCGGGCAGCAGGAACGCCACCTGCTCCAGATGTCCGGCCGGAATCGCCCGCAGCGCCGCCACCAGCCGCGGCGGCAGCCCCGGATTGAAGCGGATCGCCCCGGCCGCCAGCACCGGCGCCGGCACGGCGAGCACGATGGCGCGGGCGCGGATCGGCGTGCGCTGCCCGCGCACCGAGACCGTGTGGAAGCGGCCGGCATTGGTGACGAGCGTCACCGGCGCGTCCTTCTGCACATTGAGCCAGGCGCCGAGCCCCTCCATCAGCGTGCCTATCCCGGCCGGGCTGGTGGTGTCGTCCGGCAGGGCATCGCGGCGGGCCAGATCGAGCGCCGAGAGGGTGGAGAGCGCGCGCCCGCAGCCCAGCGGGCCGAGGAACTGCGCCACCGTGGCGGCCCAAGGGGTCGTGGTCGCCGGGCCGGCGCCGGTGAGGGCGAGGCTGGCGGCGACATCCTTGCCGCCCTCGACCGCCGCCAGCAAGTCGCGCCGTGCCGTGCCGAGCGCGGCGGCGAAGGCGTCATAAGCGCTCTCGCGCACCTCGCGACCATTGGCGAACAGACGGCGCCCGGAGGGCAGGGCGATCAACTCCAGCCCCGCGCCCTGCGCGCTGCTGGCGAGCGTGCCCTCGCTGCGGGCGAAACCACCCGCGCCGAGATCGACCCTCGCGCCGAAGGCGTCCTCGGTGCGGGCGCGGCCGCCGAGCTTCGATGAGGCCTCCAGCAGCACATAGGAGCGCTTGGCTCCGGCGATCTGTCGTGCAGCCGCGATGCCAGCGGCACCGCCGCCAATGATGACGACGTCGACATCGCTCGCGCCGGTCTGGGCGAGGGCCGGCGCGGGCAGCAGCGCGGCGGAAGCGGCGGCGAGGAAATGGCGGCGGTTCAGCGTGCCGGGAAGGCGCGGTCGGGTCATGCGGCAAGCACTCAAGCGGTGAGGCGCACAGGCTAGCACGCCCGGCGCGAGGGGCGAAGACGGGTCGCCGCGAGCGCTGGCCTGAACGTGGAGATGCCGGCTAAGCGGTTGGCATGAATCATGTTTTGTTCAGGGGAGAACGAATCGGGACTCACCGGCCGGTTCAGAAAGGCAAGGACGTTGATTGCCCGCGCCTGCGGCCTGCCTTGCGTCATTGCCTTGAGAGATGGGGGCGGGCGCCCTACTTACGTGCGGTTGTCAGGGGGGAATTTTCATGTTGCGGGACGCGATCACGGCTTTCGCCCAGACCTTTTCGCCGGCCTATCGCCGGGTGCTGCTGCGCTCCATCGGCCTCGCCATCGGGCTGCTGATCGCGCTGGGCATTGGCGCGCATTACGCGCTGACCTATTTCGTCACGCTGGATCTGCGCTGGGCGGAGATCACCGTCGATATTCTCGCCGCCTTCGGCATCTTCCTCGGCGCGATCTTCCTGGTGCCGCCGGTGACGTCACTGGTCGCCGGGCTTTTTCTCGACGATGTCGCCGCGCAGGTGGAGCGGACCGATTTCCCCCTGGAGCCGGAAGGCCAGGCGCTGCCGATCGGCCGTTCGCTGGTGCTCACCTTCAAGTTCTTTCTGGTGATGCTGGGGGTGAACCTCGTCGCGCTGCTGCTGCTACTGGTGCCGGGGGTGAATCTCGTCGTGTTCTATGTCGCCAATGGCTATCTGCTCGGGCGGGAATATTTCCAGCTCGCGGCCATGCGCTACCGCAGCGAGGATGAGGTGGCCCTGATGCGTCGGCACCATGGCGTGGCGGTCTTTCTCGGCGGGCTGGTCATTGCGGTCGTGGTGTCGGTGCCGATCCTCAACCTCATCACCCCGGTCTTCGCCACCATTTTCATGGTGCGGATGCACAAGCGGTTGTCGCGGGCGGGGTGAGGCTCAGGCCGGGGTCTTTTCCGGCCAGCGGCACAGATCGGCGATCAGGCAGCGCGGGCAGTCGGGCTTCAGCGCCTTACACACATAACGGCCGTGCAGGATCAGCCAGTGATGGGCGTGCAGCAGGAAGCGCTCGGGAATCGTCCGCTCCAGCCCTAGCTCCACCTCCAGTGGCGTCTTTCCGGGCGCCAGCCCGGTGCGATTGGCGATGCGGAACAGATGGGTGTCGACGGCGATGGTCGGCAGGCCGAAAGCGATGTTGAGCACGACATTGGCGGTCTTTCGGCCGACGCCGGGCAGGGTCTCCAGCGCCGCGCGGTCGGCCGGCACCTGCCCGCCATGCTCCGCGATGAGGCGGCGCGAGAGCTCCACCACATTCTTCGCCTTGCCGCGATAAAGGCCGAGGGTGCGGATGTGCTGCGCCACCCCCTCCTCGCCCAGCGCGACCATCGCCTGCGGGGTCGGGGCGGCCTTGAACAGGCCGCGCGTCGCCTTGTTGACGCCGACATCGGTCGCCTGCGCCGAGAGCACCACCGCGACCAGCAGGGTGAACGGGTCGGTATAGTCGAGCTCGCCCTCCGGATGCGGGTTGGCGGCCTCGAAGCGGGAGAAGGCGGTGGTGATTTCTTCAGCGCTCCACGGACGGAAGGCCCCGCCAATGGCAGCAGCGGCTGCATTCGCCACCGCGCGCCGGCGGGCGGGGCGGGTGGCGGCCTGCTCTTCCAGCACCGCTGCGGCCGCAAGGGCTCTAGATGTCCCAGCTTTGGGCTTGGTCGCCTTGGCCGATCTTATCGGACCCTTGGGCGCGCGCGCGGGGCTGGCGCCGGGCGGGCGGGCCTCGGCCGCGGGCCTCACGCGGGGGCGCGCGTTACGACGCACCGAATCCTTATCCTCATCCGCCATTTTCGACCTATACTGCCGCCCCATGAGCGCGGCCAGTACCCTCCCTCCGGAAGATGCCTTCGCCCCCGCCGAGCCGGAACTGTTTTCGGCCCGCTACCAGCCCCATCGCTCGCTCGGGCCGCGCGGCTTCCTGGTGGTGATGTGCATCGTCGCCGGCATCAGTTTTGTGTGCGGCCTCGCCTTCCTGATGATGGGGGCGTGGCCGGTGTTCGGCCTGTTCGGGCTCGACGTTCTCGCCATCTGGTGGGGCTTCCGGCTCAATTACCGTGCCGCTCGCGCCTGCGAGGAAATCACCGTGACGCCGAGCGTCATCCGGCTGCGCCATGTCGCGGCGGATGGCACCGAGTACCGGGAAGAGCTGAACCCGCTCTGGACACGGCTGACCTGCGACGAGATCGAGGATTTTGGCGTGCAGCGGCTGGCGCTGGAGATGCGCGGTCGGCCCTATGTGATCGGCAGCTTCCTGCACACGGCGCAGCGCGAGGAACTGGCGGAAAATCTCGCCCGGGCGCTGGCCGAGGCCAAGCGCGGCGTGGTGCGATCCGTCGTCTGAAGGTTCCGTCGAAATCGGGTGGCCCGGGGCTGGCGGGCGTGGTCGGATGCAGCCAGCTTGAGGAGAACGCCCGTGCTCGCGCCCAATCTCGACGCCGCCCTTCCGCTGGAAATCGCCGCTGCCGATTATGAGATCGTGCGCCGCGCGGTGGAATATGTGAATCTGCGCTTCCGCGACCAGCCTGAAGTGGAGGAGATCGCCCGCGCCTCGGGCGTCCACCCCCGCGCGCTGACCGAGCTGTTCCGCCGCTGGTGCGGCCTCACCCCGAAGGATTTTCTGCAGGCGGTGACGATCGACGCCGCACGGCGGGTGCTGACCGAATCCGACAATGTGCTCGATGCCGCCTATGAGGTCGGCCTGTCCGGCCCGGGGCGGCTGCACGATCTGTTCGTGGTGCATGAATCCATGTCGCCGGGCGAATGGAAGACCGGCGGCGCCGGCCTCGTCGTGCGCTACGGCTTCCACGCCTCGCCCTTCGGCAGCGCCCTCGCCATGGCGACGCCGCGCGGCCTGTGCGGCCTCGCCTTCGCCGATGAGGGCGAGGAGGACGCGGCGCTGGCCGATATGCGCCGGCGCTGGCCCAATGCCACCTATATCGAGGACCCGGTGGCCACCGCGCCCTATGCGGCCCGCATCTTCGATCGCGGCAGCTGGAGCCCGCAGGACCCGCTGCGCATCGTCTTCATCGGCACGGATTTCGAGGTGAAGGTGTGGGAGACGCTGATGCGGATCCCGCTGGGCAAGGCCACCACCTATTCCAGCATCGCGCAATGCGTGGAGAAGCCGAAGGCGGCGCGCGCCATCGGCGCGGCGGTGGGCAAGAACCCGATGTCCTTCGTGGTGCCGTGCCACCGCGTGCTCGGCAAGAACGGCGATCTCACCGGCTATCACTGGGGCCTCACCCGCAAGCGCGCCATTCTCGGCTGGGAGGCGGGGCAGCTGTGCAAGGAATGGGGCGGGCTCTGAGCGCCCGCGCGGGCTCTCAGCGCTGCCCGGCGATGGCCGGATGGCGGGCTTCGGGCAGCGGAAACAGCGCGTCATAGGCCCAGTTGAACGCGAAGGCGTAGACGAGAAAGAACACGGTCAAAGCGAGGTCCATCAGAAACGCTTCGACCAGCCCGACGCCGAGATACCAGGCGACAAAGGGCACGAGCACGAAAACAAGGCCGAGCTCGAACAAAATGGCGTGCAGCACGCGCAGCCCCAGCGTCTTGCGCACCGAGCCGCGCAGGCGCGCCAGCGCATGGTCGAAGCCGAGATTGAACACATAGTTCCAGCTGGCGGCGATCAGCGCCGCGCCGGCACCTATCGCGCCCATGTCGAACATCGGCACCCCGAACACCCACGCCCCGAGCGGGGTGATGAGCGACAGGGCGATGATCTCGAAGCTGATGACGTGACGAATGCGATCGGCGGTCCCGCGCATGACGGTTTTCCCCTTCATGTCGGGCCGTCCCGCATGGATTCCCGAGAGGGGGAAGCCGTCTTCACGCATCTCATATGGGGCTGCTTCTGTCTCGGGCAAGCGGCCGGGCGCGGAAGCCCGGCCGGAAGACCGGCTCAACCGGCGAGGTCGACGACGCTCTCCACCGTCGAATCCGCCTTCAGCCGATAGATGACAGGCGCGCCGGTGGCGAGTTCGCGATGGGTGATGGTCTCGGGCGTGTGCTTCTCCAGCACCATGATCAGCGCCCGCAGCGAATTGCCATGGGCGGCGACCAGAACCCGGTTGCCCTGCAGCACCTTGGGCAGAATCTCGGTGACGTAATAGGGCAGGGTGCGCGCCACCGTGTCCTTCAGGCTCTCGCCGCCGGGCGGGGGCACGTCATAGGAACGGCGCCAGAGATGCACCTGCTCCTCGCCCCATTTGACCCGGGCATCGTCCTTGTTGAGGCCGGAGAGGTCGCCATAGTCGCGCTCGTTCAGCGCGAGGTCGCGGGTGATCGGCAGGTCGGTCTGGCCGAGCTCATGGAGCGCGAGGTCCAGCGTCTTCTGCGCCCGCGAGAGCTGCGAGGTGAAGGCGATGTCGAACTGGTAGCCCTCCGCCTTCAGCCGCGCGCCGGCCTTCTTGGCTTCCTCGACGCCGAGGGCGGTGAGGTCCGGGTCGCGCCAGCCGGTGAACAGGTTCTTGAGGTTCCACTCGCTCTGGCCGTGGCGCACGAGCACGAGAAGGCGTTCGGACATCGGGTCGTTCTCCGGGGGATCAGAAATCGGTGAGGCCGAGGACATCGGTCATGGAATAGAGGCCGGGCTTGCGCCCGCGCGCCCAGCGGGCGGCGGCCAGCGCCCCGCGGGCGAAGATGCCGCGATCCTCGGCCTTGTGGGCGAGTTCGATCCGCTCGCCGGCACCGGCGAAGATCACATTGTGCTCGCCCACCACCGTGCCGCCGCGCAAGGTGGCGAAGCCGATATCGCCCGGCTGGCGCGGGCCGGTGACGCCGTGGCGGGTGAACACGCCGTTCTCCTCCAGGCTCACCCCGCGCCCCTGCGCCGCCGCCTCGCCCAGAAGCAGCGCGGTGCCCGAAGGAGCGTCGATCTTGCGGTTGTGGTGCATCTCGACGATCTCGATGTCGAAATCCTCATCAAGCGTGCGCGCCACGCGCCGCACCAGCGCGGAGAGCAGGTTCACGCCCAGGCTCATATTGCCCGAGCGGACCAGGGCGGCATGGCGCGAAGCGGCGGCGATCCGCGCCTCGTCCTCGGCAGAGAAGCCTGTCGTGCCGATGACATGGACAATCCGCGCCTGCGCCGCGAAGGCGGCATAGGCGACGCTGGCGGCGGGAATGGTGAAGTCGATCACCCCGTCGGCGGCGGCGAACAGGGTCAACGGGTCGTCGGAGACCTTGAGGCCGAGCGGCGGCAGGCCGGCGAGCTCGCCGGCGTCGCGGCCGAGGAATTCGCTGCCGGGCTGGTCGACGGCGCCGACCAGCATGAGATCGGGCGCCTCGCTGATGGCGCGCACCAGCACCCGGCCCATGCGGCCCGAGGCCCCGACGACGACGAGCCGCATCTGCGTCATGAACGCCAACTCCCTGTTCCTGCACGCGGTATAGCGGCGTTCATCCGCCACGAAAAGTGCGCTATCGTCTTACATTCTTCGCCTCACGACACCGAGCGTCTTGACGCCTGCGCGGGGTCCCTGTACAGCTCGCGCAACTTTACGAAGGAGCGGCGCCGCAATGCGCAAGAATATTACCCTTATCGTAGGACGGCGCGTCGCCGCGGAGTTGGCCTAACGGCTTCTCCGCTCAACGGTGACGCGCGGAAATGGCCCCTGACGGGGCCTTTTGATTTTCTGGCCCTCCCTTCGACCCTTCCGCACACGACGCAAGAGACGACGAGCGTAAAAAGGAACAAGACCATGATGCGCGAGATGACCGGCGCCGAAATGGTGATGCAGGCCCTGATCGATCAGGGTGTCGAGCACATGTTCGGCTATCCCGGCGGCGCGGTGCTGCCGATCTATGACGCCATGTTCCACCAGAACCAGGTGAAGCACATTCTCGTGCGGCACGAGCAGGGCGCGGTTCACATGGCGGAGGGCTATGCCCGCTCCTCCGGCAAGGTGGGCGTGGTGCTCGTCACATCCGGCCCCGGCGCCACCAATGCCGTGACGGGCCTGACCGACGCGCTGCTCGATTCCATTCCGCTGGTCTGCATCACCGGCCAGGTCCCGACCCATCTCATTGGCTCGGACGCCTTCCAGGAATGCGACACGGTCGGCATCACCCGGCCCTGCACCAAGCACAACTACCTCGTCCGAGACATCAACGACCTCGCCCGCGTCATGCACGAGGCGTTCTATGTCGCGCAGAACGGCAGGCCGGGTCCGGTCGTCGTCGACATTCCGAAGGATGTGCAGTTCGCCAAGGGCATGTATGTCGGGCCGGAGAACATCCAGCACCGCACCTATCAGCCGCGCCTGAAGGGCGATCCGGAGAAGATCAAGACCGCCGTCGAGATGCTGGCCAAGGCCAAGCGGCCGATCCTCTACACCGGCGGCGGCGTGATCAATTCCGGCCCGGAGGCCAGCCGCGTGCTGCGCGAGTTCGCCCGCCTGTCCGGCTATCCGGTCACGTCCACGCTGATGGGGCTCGGCGCCTTCCCGGCCTCGGACAAGCAGTGGCTGGGCATGCTGGGCATGCACGGCACCTATGAGGCGAACATGGCGATGCATGATTGCGACGTCATGGTGTGCATCGGCGCGCGCTTCGACGACCGCATCACCGGCCGCCTCGACGCCTTCTCGCCGGATTCCAAGAAGATCCACATCGATATCGACCCGTCCTCGATCAACAAGAACGTCAAGGTCGACCTGCCGATCATTGGCGATGTGAAGCATGTGCTGGAGGATATCCTCACCGTCTGGCGCGGCATGAAGGCCGAGCCGGACCGGCGCGCGCTCGCCGGCTGGTGGGGGCAGATCGACAAGTGGCGCGCCCGCAAGTCGCTGGCGTTCCAGCCTTCCAGCAGCATCATCAAGCCGCAGCAGGCGATCAAGGCGCTGTACGACCAGGTGAAGGACAAGGACGTCTACATCACCACAGAGGTCGGCCAGCACCAGATGTGGGCGGCGCAGCACTTCCACTTCGAGGAGCCGAACCGCTGGATGACCTCCGGCGGCCTCGGCACCATGGGCTATGGCCTGCCGGCGGCGATCGGCGTGCAGGTGGCCCATCCCGAAAGCCTCGTCATCGACATCGCCGGCGAGGCCTCGATCCAGATGTGCCTGCAGGAAATGTCGACCGCGCTGCAGTTCGACCTGCCGGTGAAGATCTTCGTGCTCAACAATGAATATATGGGCATGGTGCGCCAGTGGCAGGATCTGCTGCATGGCGGGCGCTACTCGCATTCCTATTCGGAATCGCTGCCGGACTTCGTCAAGCTGGCCGAAGCCTATGGCGGCGTCGGCATCCGCTGCGCCAACCCGGCCGATCTCGACGGGGCGATCCACGAGATGATCAACGTCAACCGCCCGGTGCTGTTCGACTGCCTCGTCGACAAGACCGAGAACGTGCTGCCGATGATCCCCTCGGGCAAGCCGCACAACGAGATGATCATGCCCGATCATCCCGAGGCGCTGGACGAGGCCATCGACGAGGAAGGCAAGATGCTGGTGTGAGGCGGGTTTTCGCCGCCTTCGCTTCCTTCCCTCATCCCCGGGCTTGTCCCGGGGACCCAGTGTCCGGGTGAAGCCGAAATCTGGGTGGCCGGGTCAAGCCCGGCCATGAGGAATGATGGATCTTTCGCCTTTCAGCAGCCCCCGTTTCAGAGTGCCCCATGCCTCCCGTCATCGAGCCCGCCGAGCGCCACACCCTTTCCATGCTGGTCGACAATGAGCCGGGCGTTCTCGCCCGCATCGTCGGCCTGTTTTCCGGGCGCGGCTACAATATTGACAGCCTGACCGTCTCCGAGGTCAGCCACGCCTCGCACCTCTCGCGCATCACCGTCGTGACCACGGGCGCGCCGCCGATCATCGAGCAGATCAAGAGCCAGCTCGACCGGCTGGTGCCGGTGCATCGGGTGGTCGATCTCACCGTCGCCGGCAAATCGGTGGAGCGCGAGCTGGCGCTGATCAAGGTGCGCGGCAAGGGCGAGCTGCGCCAGGAAGCGCTGCTGATCGCCGACAGTTTTCGCGCCCGCACGGTGGACACCACGCTGGAGAGCTTCGTGTTCGAGATCACCGGCAAGCCGGAAAAGATCGACCAGTTCGTCTCGCTGCTGGAGCCGCTCGGCCTGGTCGAGGTCTCGCGTACCGGCGTCGCCGCCATTGGGCGTGGCGCCGAGGGTATGTAAAGGACAGGCGCGGCGCCCTCGCGTGCCGCGCCTTTCGTCAGCCGGCGAAGCCGCCGGCGTTGAGGAAAGCGTGTTCTTCCGGCGAGGTGTCGCGGCCGAGCACCGGATTGCGGTGCGGGAAGCGGCCGAAATCGCGGATGATGTCGTGATGGATGACGGCGTGGTGCACGCCCTCCGCGTCATCCGCCGCTTCGCACAGCGCGACGCAGCGCTGCTGGTCGGCCAATTCCTCCGAGTGCATGAACGGCACATAGAAGAAGCGCCGTTCCGGCAGCTCGAAGGCGCGGTCGAAGCCGCGCGCGATGGCGGCATCCGCCACCTCGCGCGCCTGCGCGTCGGTGGCGAACGCTTGCGGCGAGCCCCGGAACAGGTTGCGGGGGAACTGGTCGAGCAGCAGGATCAGCGCGTAGCAGCCCTCGGCCGTTTCCTCCCATCCCGTCAGGGTGCCGGCGGCGGCCGCCTCATAGGCGCCGAGGAAGCGGGCGCGGATGGCGGCATCGAAGGCGTCGTCCTTGGCGAACCAGCGCTCCGGGCCGGCCTCGCGCCAGAACGCGATGATGTTGTCGGCGGTGGGCAGGCTCATGTTCGGCAGGGGCATGGCGGGGGCTCCGTTTTCTGTCGACGGTCCCGGATAGGACGGCGCGAGGGCTAAAGTCGAGCCCCAAGCCTGTGCTGCGTTGCACACGAACTCTTGGCCTGTGCGATCAAGCCATGTGAAGATGCCGCTTTCGCGGGGTGCGTCGCGGTGCCTCGCACCGCCGCCACGCGAGGCGACGGAGGCGTGGGAAACGTGAGCGAGCGTGCAGGCGCGGTGCCGGCGGCGGCGGCAGGCAAGCCCTTGTGGCTGATAGCGGCCCCGTTCATCTTCCTCCTGCTCTGGTCGGGCGGCTTCGCTGTCGGCAAGATCGGCATCCTCTCCACCGGGCCGTTCACCCTTTTGGCCATGCGCTATGGGCTGGTGCTGGTCGTGCTGCTGCCGCTGCTGGCCTGGTTCCGCCCGGCGCTGCCACGGACGGGGCGGGAATGGCTGAACCTCTTCATCGTCGGCTTCCTGATCCAGGTGCTGTATTTCGATTTGAGCTATTTCGCCTTCCGCTATGGCATCTCGGCGGGGGCGCTGGCGCTGATCGTCTCGATGCAGCCGATCGTGGTCGGCCTTGCCGCGCCGGTCTTTGCCGGCGAACGGGTCGGCCTGCTGCGCTGGGGTGGGTTGCTGCTCGGCCTTGCCGGGGCCGGGCTGGTGATCGTCTCGCGCGCCGCCATCGAGGTCACGTCCCCCGGCGTCATCCTGCTGGCGGTCGGGGCCTTGCTCGCCATGTCGACGGCCTCGCTCTACGAGAAGCGCCACGGCATCGCCCAGCACCCGCTGGTGACCAACTGCGTGCAATATGCCGTCGGCTTCGTGTTCACGCTGCCGCTGGCGCTCCTGCTCGATGACGGCCATGTCGACTGGTCGGTCCCCTTCGTGGCGGCGCTGGCCTATCTGGTGATCGGCAATTCGCTGATCGCCATCTCGCTCTATCTCGCCATGATCCGCGCCGGCGAGGTGGCGAAGGTCTCGGCGCTGTTCTTCCTGGTGCCGCCCTGTTCGGCGCTGATCGCGTTCTTTCTGCTCGGCGAAGAAATGCCGCCGCTTGCCTGGGCCGGCATGGCGCTGGCCGCCTCCGGCGTCGCGCTGGCCTCGGCGCAGCCCTTGACATGGCGGGCCCGCCTCGCCGCCTTTCGCCGCCGCTGACGGCTCAGGCACCTGAACACTTGCGGAGCGCCATCGGCTGCGGTAGGAGAACCGTAACGTACGGTACGGACCTTTTCCGCCCATGGCTTCGCCCCCAGACACGCAGGACGAGACGTTCACGGACCGCCAGCAGGCGGTCCTCGACGCCGTGCTCGCGCTGATGGTGGAGCAGGGCGGCGAGCTGACCATGAATGCGGTGGCGCGCCGCGCCTCCTGCTCCAAGGAAAGCCTGTACAAATGGTTCGGCGATCGCGAGGGGCTTCTTACCGCGACCGTGCGCTGGCAGGCCTCAAAGGTCCGCACCGGCAATTATGACCGCACGAAGCTCGACGCCCTCGCTCTGCGCGACAGCCTCATCCGCTTCGCCGCCAATTGGCTGGGGGTAATCTCCAGCCCGACCTCGATCGCGCTGAACCGCTTCGCCATCGCCCAGGCGGGCGGGGGCGCGCCGGGGGGCGGCCTGGGCGCCATCATGCTGGCCAATGGCCGCTTCGCCATCGGCGCCCGGCTGAAGCCGGTGCTCGATGCCGGCCGCGACGCCGGGCTGATCGCGTTCGACGACACCGAGACCGCCTTTCGCAGCTTTATCGGCCTGGTCGGCCGCGACGTGCAGATCCGGCTGCTGCTCGGCGACACGCTCCGCCTGACGCCAGCCGAGATCGAGGCCGACGCCGCCCGCGCCACCGACCAGTTCCTCACCCTTTACGGCACGGCCAACCCCGTGCCGGGCCTGCCAAAAACCAACGCATGACATAGGAGACACCCATGCGCGTTTATTACGACCGCGACGCCGACGTGAACCTGATCAAGGGCAAGAAGGTCGCCATCATCGGCTATGGCTCGCAGGGCCGCGCCCATGCGCTGAACCTCAAGGAATCCGGCGTCAAGGACATCGCCATCGGCCTGAAGCCCGGCTCGGCGACCGCCAAGAAGGTCGAGGCCGACGGCCTCAAGGTGATGACCGTCGCCGAGGTCGCCAAGTGGGCCGACCTGATGATGATGGCCACCCCGGACGAGCTGCAGGCCGACATCTACCGCGACGAGATTGCCCCCAACATCCGTGACGGCGCCGCCATCGCCTTCGCCCACGGCCTCAACGTGCATTTCGGCCTGATCGAGCCCAAGGCCTCGGTCGACGTGGTGATGATCGCCCCCAAGGGCCCCGGCCACACCGTGCGCGGCGAATACCAGAAGGGTGGCGGCGTGCCCTGCCTCGTGGCCGTGCACCAGGACGCCTCGGGCAACGCGCTCGACCTCGGCCTCAGCTACGCCTGCGGCGTCGGCGGCGGCCGTTCGGGCATCATCGAGACCACCTTCAAGGAAGAGTGCGAGACCGACCTGTTCGGCGAGCAGGTGGTGCTCTGCGGCGGCCTCGTGGAGCTGATCCGCGCCGGCTTCGAGACGCTGGTGGAAGCCGGCTACGCCCCCGAAATGGCCTATTTCGAGTGCCTGCACGAGGTGAAGCTGATCGTCGACCTCATCTATGAGGGCGGCATCGCCAACATGAACTACTCGATCTCCAACACCGCCGAGTGGGGCGAATACGTCTCCGGCCCGCGCATCATCACCGCCGAGACCAAGGCCGAGATGAAGCGCGTGCTCACCGACATTCAGACCGGCAAGTTCACCTCCGACTGGATGCAGGAATACCGCGCCGGCGCCTCGCGCTTCAAGGGCATCCGCCGCATCAACGACAGCCACCAGATCGAGGAAGTCGGCGCCAAGCTGCGCGGCATGATGCCCTGGATCGCCAAGAACCAGCTGGTCGACAAGTCGAAGAACTGAGGTCTTTCGCCTTCGGGAATAACGACATGGCCGGGCTCTGCCCGGCCATGTGCGTTTGGAGGAGCAGAACATCTTTGGACTGCCCACAGGTCCCGGGCTGTGAACCATGGGGATAACGGGTAGGCCGCTGATGGTGCGCGCTTTTTCCAGCGGACTCAGCTTAACATCGTTCCGACATCTCAGTGCGGGGCGTCTATGGGCGAGACGGACGATTTCGATTGGGACGACGACAAGGACGCGGCGAACCGTGCCAAGCACGGTTTGCCGCTACCGCTGGCCGCCCGCCTTTTCGATGGACGAGCGCGGCTTGACCGACCCTCGCGCGGCGAGCCGCGGTTCGAGACCATCGCCGCCTATGGCGAGGATGTGCTACTGTGCGCGTGGACATGGCGAAACCGGCGTCGGCGCGCCATATCCTTCCGATACGCGAACGAGGTGGAGCGCCGTGCCTACCAGGAAGCAATTGGAAGAAGCTGATCGGTTGGCCAAGACGGTCGACTGGTCGCCGTTCGATGCCATGTCGGACGATGAAATCCGCGCGCATTGGGCGTGGGACAAGGACATGACCTGGCCCACCGAGGCCGAGCTTGCGGAATTCGATCTGGTGCTTCCCGCCAAGGCACGGCGGGAGAGGGCGGAGGCGCTGGCCGAGCCGGCAGGCGGCGACAAGCCACCGAAAGAAGCCGCCGAATAGGCGTGGAGGCGTTGCATTGAAAAGCAAAGGGCGGCCCTGTGGCCGCCCTTGTTTTTTGGCGCCGCCCCCCGGCTCAGGCCGCCGCCTTCAGCCCCGGCTCATTGGCCTTCTGGCCCTTGTGGTAGACCACATAGACATAGACCGGGATGTCGATCTCGCTCAGATGTCGCTCGATCAGCGGCTTCACCTCATCCCAGTCCAGCCCGCCGACGCCGGTGGCGAGGCGCGGCAGAGCGAGGCTGGCAATGCCTTCCGCCTGGACATGGCGGGCCAGCGCCTTCAGCGCGTGGCCGACATTCTCGGTCGTCGCCCGGCCGGGCCGGCCGAGCGCGTTTTCCGCCGGCTCCTGCGTCAGCAAATTGAGGATGCGCGCCGCGCCGCCCTCCTCGTCCACGCCGCCCCACGCCCAGAGCCCACCGGCCTTGGGGTTGTCGATGCGGCAATAATGGCGGAAATCCTTGGCCAGCGAGGGGAATCGCTCGCGCAGCGTCAAAGCGAGGCCGGTGTCGAAATGATCGTTCGGCGCCACGCCATGGGCGATCGCGGCGGCGCCGCTCAGCAGGATGTCGCCTTCCACTTCGTGGATCTTGGCCATTGGGATGCCCTTCCTCGGCTGATTTGGTTGCGCCTGTGTCGGGGAAGGCGCGCCCAGTGTCGTTGAGGAAACGCAAGCCGGCGTGCTGTGTGCGGGCTTCAGTAGCCCAGCGCCTTCACCACTGCGGCGCCGGGACCCAGCATCACCAGCGCCCACAGCATGGCGGAGGTGATGTTCACCATCTGGAACTGCAACGGCGGCATGGCGAACATGCCGGCGATCAGCGGCACCATGGAACGCAGCGGGCCGGAAAAGCGGCCAAGGAACACGCCCCAGACGCCGTAGCGCAGGAAGAAACGCTCGCCGCGCGCCAGTCCCTCGGCGAAGCGGTTGAGCGGCCAGCGCTGGCGCGCGCTGCCCTTCAGGCGGAAGCCGATCCAATAGGACACGCTGTCCCCCAGCACAGCGCCCGCCGCCGTCGCCGCCCAGATCGGCAGCAGCGGCACCCCGCCGGCGGCGATCACAGGCGAAAGGCCGAGCAGCACGAAAGTGCCGGGAACGAACAGTGAGACGATGACCAGGGATTCGCAGAAGGCGAGCAGGAAGGCGACATAGGGCGCGTAATGGGCGTGCGCCTCGACGAAGGCGAGCACGTCGCGGGCATAGGCGTGGAAATCCGCCACGCTAGAGCCGGTCGCGCAGCGCGAAATAGCTCATGCCGGCCACCAGCAACGGCCAGCGCATCAGCGGTCCGCCGGGGAAAGCCGGCACCGGCAGGCGCGCCAGCAGGTCGAACTCGCCGAGCTGGCCCTGCACCGCCTGCGCCAGCAGCTTGCCGAAATAGGGCGCCAGCATCACCCCCTGGCCGGAATAGCCGGCGGCGGTGAGCACGCGCGGCGAGAGTTTCCGCACGAAGGGCAGGCGGGTCATGGTGATGCCGAGAACGCCGCCCCAGCCATAATCGATGCTCACATCGCCGAGTTGCGGGAAGATCTTCAGCATATAGGGCCGCACGAACTCGCCCGGGTTCGGCCGCAGCCCGCGCTTGTAGCTCTCGCCGCCGCCGAACAGCAGGCGGCCATCGCCGGAGAGGCGGTAATAATTGACGACGAAGCGGCTGTCGGCCACCGCCGCGCCATTGGAGATGATCTCCCGCGCCCGCTCCCCCAGCGGGGCGGTGGCGGCGATGTAGTTGCAGATCGGCATGACATGGGTGTCGACACGCCGGTCGAGCCCGTCCTGCAGCCCGTCGCCGCATTCCAGCACCCAATCCGCCTCCACCGAGCCGGCGGCGGTGACGACGCGCACCTTGCCGCCCTCCTCGATGCGCAATGCGCGGGACTGCTCGTAAAGCCGCGCCCCGGCCCGCCGTGCCGCCTCGGCAAGGCCAAGGGCGAGGTTGAGCGGGTGCAGATGGCCGCCGCCATGGTCGATCATGCCGCCGTAATAGGCGTCCGACCCGACCATTTCCCGCAACTCCTCGCGGGTCAGTGGCGCGGCGTGGGGGTAGTCATAGATCTCATTGAGCTTGCGGGCATAGGCGTGGCTGTGGGCGACATAGCCGGGCTTGTGGTCGGCTTCGATCAGCCCGGGGCGAAGGTCGCAGGCGATGGCGTGGCGTTTGATGAGATCGTGCAGCAGAGCCTTGGCGTCCTCGGCCAGGCGCCAGAGCGCCTTGGCGTCGTCGAGCCCGACCCGCGATTCCAGCCAGTCCTGGTCGCGGCGCTGGCCGCTGTGGATCTGCCCGCCATTGCGGCCCGAAGCGCCCGAGCCGACGCGCCCGGCTTCCAGCAGCACCACGTCGAGCCCGGCCTCGGCCATGTGCAGCGCGGCGGAGAGCCCGGTATAGCCGCCGCCGATGACGCAGACATCGGCCCGCGCCCCGCCCTGCAGCGGGGGCAGCGGCGAGGACCGGTTCGCGGTGGCAGCGTACCAGCTTTTGGGGTGATCGATCTGGGAGGCCATGTTCACTCGATTCCTGCCGTCAGCGCCGCGCGAACAGCCGCTCGATATCGGCGAGCGCCAGGGTGACGAAGGTCGGCCGGCCATGATTGCACTGGGCGGCGTTCGGAGTCTCCTCCATCTCGCGCAGCAGAGCGTTCATCTCCTCCACCCGCAGCCGGCGCCCGGCGCGAACCGAACCGTGGCAGGCCATGGTGGCGGCGATGCGGAGAAGCCGGCGCTCCAGCGGCAGCGCGTCGTCCCATTCCGCCGCGTGCTCGGCGAGCTCGCGCACCAGCGCGGGCACATCGGCATTGCCGAGCAGCGCCGGCACCTCGCGCACCAGCAGCGCCCCGGCACCGAAGGGTTCGATGACGAGGCCGAGCTTTTCCAGCGCCGGCGCCCGTTCCGCCAGCCGCGCCGCCTCGGAGGGGTCGAGCTCGACCACCAGCGGCACCAGCAGCATCTGCCGGGCGAGGCCGTCGCGCTCCATCGCCGCCTTCAGCCTTTCATAGACGATGCGCTCATGGGCGGCGTGCTGGTCGATCACGACCACGCCGTCGCGGGTCTGGGCGATGATGTAGGTCTCGTGCAACTGGGCGCGGGCGGCACCGAGCGGGCGCTCCAGCGCCTCCGCCGCGGCGGGGGCGGCATTGGCGCGGGCGTCGGCCGACGGTGCGAGACCGAGGCCGAGGCCACTGCCACCGCCACTGCCACCGCCGAAGCCGCGCCCGTCGCCGGCCGGCAAATCGAAATCGAAGCGTGACGGCGCTTCGTTCAGGCCAGCATGATCGGGCCGGGACCCGGCAAACCCTTCCGGCGCCGCCCAGGAGCGCGACCAGTCGTAATTGTCTGGCCGCGCCTCCGGCCGATAGTCGGTCGAAAAATCGCGTCGGGCGAACTGGGTCAAGCGGTCGGCGGCGGTGGAGGTGGTGCGCGGCGCGCCTGCGGTGAGCGCGTCGGTGAGGGTGCGGACGATCAGCGCCCTGATGTTGCCGGCGTCGCGAAAGCGCACCTCGGTTTTGGCGGGGTGGACATTCACATCCACCTCGCGCGGGTCGAGGTTGAGAAACAGCGCCGTCACCGGATGCCGGTCAGAGGGCAGAAGGTCGGCGTAAGCGGCGCGGATGGCGCCGATCAACACCTTGTCGCGCACCGGGCGGCCATTGACGAACAGATATTGCGACAGCGAATTGGCCTTGGAATAGGTCGGCAGGCCGGCAAGGCCCGACAGCCGTGCGCCCTCGCGCAGCCCTTCCACATCAAGCGCGTTGCCACCGGCCTCCTGTCCCAGCACATCGGCGATACGGGCGCGCTGCCCGGCCGCATCGCGCGCGCGGGCGGGCCAGGTGAGGGGCGGGCGATCATCGGTGACGAGGGTGAAGCCGACCTCGGGGCGGGCGAGCGCCAGGCGCTTCACCGCATCCACCGCCGCCGCCGTCTCAGCGCGTTCGGATTTGAGGAATTTCAGCCGCGCCGGGGTGGCGAAGAACAGGTCGCGCACCTCCACCCGCGTGCCGAAGCCGAGCGCCGCCGGGCGCACCGGGGATTTCACCCCGCCCTCGACGCGGATCTCGAACGCGCTCTCGGCCTCGCGCGGCCGGCTGGTGATGGAAAGGCGGGCGACCGACCCGATGGAGGGCAGCGCCTCGCCGCGAAAGCCCAGCGTATGGATGGCGAGCAGGTCCTCGCCGTCGAGCTTGGAGGTGGCGTGGCGCTCCACCGCCAGCGCCAGCTCCTCGGCATTCATGCCGCTTCCATCATCGGTGACGCGCATCAGCCGCCGGCCGCCGCCATCGATGACGATCTCGACCCGGCTGGCGCCGGCATCGAGCGCGTTCTCGACAATCTCCTTCAGCGCCGCTGCCGGGCGCTCGACCACCTCGCCCGCCGCGATGCGGTCGACCAGGGTGGAAGGCAGAAGGCGCAGCGGCATGGCGGGCTCGTCTCGGCGGCGATTCGGGGCAGGGTAGCGCCGGACTATAGCAGGGGCACGCGGGCGACGCCCGATGGTGCGTGCCGTTACCCCTCACGCCCAGGCTAGACCCGGGCACCCAGGGTTCTGCGTCATGGCTGGATCCCCGGGTCTAGCCCGGGGATGAGGGAAGGCAATGGGCCTTGAGGGCCAGTGCGCCAAGCGGCGAGGCGCGCACAAGGTGGGGTGCTACCCCGCCGCCGCCAGCCGCTCGGCCCTCTGGCGTTCCAGTTCCTGTCGCTTGGTCATGATCGAGACGACGATCACCACCACAGTGACGATGGCGATGAGGATGGTACAGGCGGCGTTGATTTCCGGCGTCACGCCGAGCCGCACCTGGCTGTAGATCCGCATCGGCAGGGTGGTGGCGCCGGGCCCCGTGGTGAAGCTGGCGATGACGAGGTCGTCCAGCGACAGAGTGAAGGCCAGCATCCAGCCGGAAATCACCGCCGGCAGGATGATCGGCAGGGTGATGACGAAGAAGGTGCGGAACGGCGTGCAGCCGAGATCGAGCGCCGCCTCTTCCAGCGAGCGGTCGAAGGTGACGAGGCGCGACTGCACCACCACCGAGACGAAGCACATCGTGAAGGTGATGTGCGCCAGCGTGATGGTCCAGAAGCCGCGGTCGATGTCGACCGCGACGAAGAGCAGCAGCAGCGACAGGCCGGTGATGACTTCGGGCATCACCAGCGGGGCATAGACCATGCCGGAGAACAGGGTGCGCCCGGTGAAGCGGCCATAGCGGGTCAGCGTGATCGCCGCCAGCGTGCCCAGCACGGTCGCCACCGTGGCGGTGAGGAAGGCGACGCGCAGCGTCACCCAGGCGGCATCCAGCAATTGCTGGTTCTGGAACAGCTGCCAGTACCAGTGGGTGGAGAAGCCCGCCCACACCGTCACCATCCGCGAGGCGTTGAAGGAGTAGATCACCAACAGGACGATCGGGATGTAGAGGAAGGCGAATCCCAGCGCGATGGAGGTGACGTTGAACCAGGAGAGTCCCTTGCGCATCAGCGTCTCTCCACTTCGCGGGCCTGAAGGTTCTGGTAGAAGACGATCGGGATCACCAGCACCATCAGCAGCAGCACCGCCACCGCCGAGGACACCGTCCATGAGCGGTTCACCGAGAATTCGGTCCACAGCACCTTGCCGATCATCAGCGTGTCCGAACCACCGAGCAGATCGGGGATGACGAACTCGCCCACCGCCGGGATGAAGCAGAGCAGGCAACCGGCGAACACGCCCGGCAGCGAGAGCGGCCAGGTGATCTTCCAGAACGCCGCGAAGGGCGGGCAGCCAAGATCGGCGGCGGCCTCAAGCAGCGTCTCGTCCATCTTTTCCAGCGCCGCGTAGAGCGGCAGGATCATGAAGGGCAGGTAGGAATAGACGATGCCGATATAGACCGCCGTATCGGTGTTGAGGATCTGCAGCGGGCTGTCACGGCTGATGATGCCGAGCGAGAACAATAGCTGGTTCAGCAGCCCCTCGGGCGAGAGAATGCCGATCCAGGCATAGACGCGGATCAGGAACGAGGTCCAGAACGGCAGGATCACCAGCATCAGCAGCGTCGGGCGGATCGATTTCGGCGCCCGCGCCATGCCGTAGGCGATGGGGTAGCCGACCAGCAGCAGCAGAATGGTGGAGATGCCCGCGATCCACAGGCTGGAACCGTAGGCCTCGATGAACTCATTGTCCCAGGAGAGCACATAGCCGTAATTCTCGAAGGAGAGTTCGGCGAAGGCCTCCTTGAACGCTGCCCAGCCTTCCGCCAGGTCGAAGGTCGGGAGATAGGGCGGCTGGGCAATCGCGTCCTGCGACAGGCTGATCTTGAAGACGATCAGGAACGGGACGAGGAACAGCGCCAGCAGCCACAGATACGGAACGGCGAGGACCAGCCATCGCCCGGTCGCCTTGCTTGCCATTGGGGCCTCCTCAGCTCGTCAGGACCACGCCGGCATCGGGCGAGAAGTACACATAGACCTTGTCGTCCCAGGTGATGGGGCGCTCGACCATGCGGGTGAGGTTGGGCTTGGCGGCCTTGACCCGGACGCCGCCGGGCAGCTCGACATGGTAGATCGAGAGGTCGCCGAGATAGCCGATGTCCCAGATCTCGCCCTGGACGCAATTGACGTTGGTATCGGCCGGCGGATCGAGTTCCACCCGCATCTTTTCCGGCCGCAGGGCGATGGCGACGCTGTCGCCGGGCTTGGCGGCGCAATCCTGGGCGATGCGGAAGCGCCGCTCAGGCGCTGCCACCGGGCGCAGCGTCACCATGCCCGGCTCGACCGTCTCGACCGTGGCGTCGAGAATGTTCACGTCGCCGACGAAATCGGCCACGTAGCGCGAATTGGGGTGCTCGTAGATCACCGCCGGCTGGTCGACCTGCACCAGTCGGCCCTGGTTCATGACCGCGATGCGGTCGGCCACCGTCATCGCCTCTTCCTGGTCGTGGGTCACGATCAGGAAGGTCATGCCGAGCTCCATCTGGATGTCCATGAGCTCGAACTGCGTCTCCTCGCGCAGCTTCTTGTCGAGCGCGCCGAGCGGCTCGTCCAGCAGCAGCACCTTGGGCCGCTTGGCGAGCGAGCGGGCGAGCGCCACGCGCTGGCGCTGGCCGCCGGACAGCTGGTGCGGCTTGCGCTTGGCGAATTTCTCAAGCTTCACCAGCTTGAGCATTTCCTCGACCCGGGCGTCGATCGCGCCCTTCTCCATCCGGTCCTGCTTCAGGCCGAAGGCAATATTGTCCCACACGCTCATATGCGGGAACAGCGCGTAGGACTGGAACATCATGTTGGTCTGCCGCTTGTAGGGCGGCGTGCCGACAAGGTCCTGCCCGGCGAGGGTGATCTGGCCCTCGGTCGGGTCCTCGAAGCCGGCCAGCATGCGCATCAGCGTGGTCTTGCCGCAGCCGGACGGACCCAGCAGGGCGAAGAATTCGCGCTCATAAATGTCGAGGGAGAGGTTGTCGACGGCGACGAACTCGCCAAAGCGTTTGGTGACGTTCTGGTAGCGGATCAGCGGGACGGCCTGCGGGTCGTTCCAGGGAGCGAATGTGCGGCGAATGCCGCCGATAGTTTTCTGCGTCTTCTCGGTGACGCCGGTGCTCATGCTCACTGATCCCGTTCCCCCGCCGGCTATGTCGGCCGGTAGACGCTAACCGTCTTCTCATGACGGCTCAACGGCAGAATGCGAACAATTTTACCATGCCTTGAAAGGTGGCGACGCGGCGCCGCCTTGACGGCCATAAGCGGGGCGTGATTGCCTCTGGCGGCGCAGAAAGCGCATCAGGAAGGCAATCATGGCCAAGAAGAAGCGTTCCGACAAGGACGCGGTCGACAATCCCCGCGGTGTCGCGTCCCTCGCCGAGGCGAAGGCCTGGATGGCCGCGCGCGGTATCACCGAGATCGAATGCGCCGTCCCGGACCTTGCCGGGGTGGGGCGCGGCAAGATCATGCCGGTGTCCAAGTTCCTCTCCGGTCCAACGATGAACCTGCCACTCAGCGTGTTCTTCCAGACCATTTCCGGCGACTACCCGCCCTATGACAACCTTGTCGATTCGGTGGTGGTGGACAGCGATCTGGTGATGGAGCCGGATTTCTCCACCCTGGCCATCGTGCCCTGGGCGCAGGACCCGACCGCCCAGATCATCCACGACGCCTATCACCGCGACGGACGCCCGGTGGAGCTGGCGCCGCGGCAGGTGCTGAAGAACGTGGTCGATCTCTACGCCAAAAAGGGCTGGAAGGCCGTGGTGGCGCCGGAGATCGAGTTCTATCTGGTCGAGCCCAACATCGATGCCGACTACCCGCTGAAGCCGCCGATCGGCCGCTCGGGCCGGCCGGAAATCGGCCGCCAGTCCTATTCGATCCAGGCGGTGAACGAGTTCGACGCCCTGTTCGAGGACATGTACGATTATTCCGAGGCGCAGGGCCTGGAGATCGACACGCTGATCCATGAGGACGGCGCGGCGCAGATGGAAATCAACCTGCTGCACGGCGATCCCATCGTGCTCGCCGACCAGGTCTACCTGTTCAAGCGCACGATCCGCGAGGCGGCGCTGCAGCACAAGATCTACGCCACCTTCATGGCCAAGCCGATCGCCGACGAGCCGGGCTCGGCCATGCATATCCACCAGTCCATCGTCGACGGCGAGACGGGCAAGAACATCTTCTCCGACTCGGATGGCGACCCGACGCCGGAGTTCTTCTCGTTCATCGCCGGCCAGCAGCGCTATCTGCCGGCGGTCATGTCGATCCTCGCCCCTTACGTGAACTCCTATCGCCGGCTGACGCGCGATTCGATGGCGCCGATCAACGTGCAGTGGGGCTATGACAACCGCACCGCCGGCCTGCGCATTCCGCCCTCCTCGCCGGCGGCCCGCCGGGTGGAGAACCGGGTGCCGTCGTCCGACGCCAACCCCTATCTGGTGATCGCCGCCTCGCTTGCCTGCGGCTATCTCGGCATGGTGGAAGGGCTGCGCCCGACCGAGCCGCTGGAAGCCGACGCCAAGGGCCTCGACTTCGAACTGCCGCGCGGCCTGCTCGAAGCGGTGGCGGCGATGCAGCATTCCGAAGAGATCGCCACCGTGCTCGGGCCGTCCTTCGTGAAGACCTACACGGCGGTGAAGCAGACCGAGTTCGACACCTTCATGCGGGTGATCTCGCCCTGGGAGCGGGAATATCTGCTGCTGAACGTGTGAGGTTCTCCCGCAGTACAGCGTCATGCCCGGGCTTGGTCCGGGAATCCATGTGTTTGATTGATGAGTCCTAGCTTGAGTCATTCATCCCCGGGCCGGACCCGGGGATGATGTTCTGAAGGTCGCGCCCCCTACGCCTCGACCTTCTCCTCGGCCAGGATCTCCCGCACGCGCGGGATCACCCTGGTGCCGTAGAGCTCGATGGCGCGCATCATCCGCGCGTGGGAGAGCGGGCCGGCGCTGTATTTCAGGTCGAAGCGCTGGAGGCCGAGCGCCTTCACCGTTCTGGCGATCTTGCGGGCCACGGTTTCCGGCGATCCAAGATAGAGCGAGCCGTGCGTGATCTCGTGCTCGAAGGCGTCGCGGCCATAGGAAGGCCAGCCGCGCTCGGCGCCGATGCGGTCATGCATGCGCTTGTAATCGGCATAGAACTCCTCGCGCGCCTGCGCATCCGTCTCGGCGACATAGCCGTGCGAATGCACGCCGATCGGCTGCACCGTGCCGCCGAGCTGGCCCACCGCCTTGTGGTACAGCTCGACATAGGGGGCGAAGCGGGCCGGGTTGCCGCCAATGATGGCGAGCATCATCGGCAGGCCGTAGCGTGCCGCCCGCACCACCGATTCCGGCGAGCCGCCCACCCCGATCCAAGTCTTCAGCGTGCCGGATTCGACCAGCGGATAGACATGCTGGCGAGAGAGCGGCGGGCGCAGATCGCCCTGCCAGCTGACGCCCTCCGGCGAAGCGTTGTCGCGCAGCAGTGCGGCGAACAAATCGAGCTTCTCGGTGAACAGCGCCTCATAGTCCTTCAGGTCGAAGCCGAACAGGGGGAAGGATTCGGTGAAGGAGCCGCGCCCGAGAATCACCTCGGCTCGCCCGTTCGACAGCGCGTCCACCGTGGCGAAGCGCTGGAACACCCGGATCGGGTCGTCCGAGGACAGCACGGTGACGGCCGAGCCGAGGCGGATGCGCTGTGTGCGCGTGGCGATGCCCGCCAGCACCACTTCGGGGGCCGACACGGCGAAATCGTCGCGATGATGCTCGCCCACGCCGATGAAATCGATGCCGACCTCATCGGCCAGCACCGCCTCCTCCACCAGGTCGCGGATCACCTGCGCGTGGGAGAGTGCCTTGCCGTCGGCGCCTGACGTCACGTCGCCGAAGGTGTCGAGGCCGAGTTCAAGATGCTGTGCCATGGGAGAGGGTCCCCTTATCTCCGGCATCGCGCCGGCGCTCCCCATATGGACCGGACGGCGCGGGCGTGCATCCCCGCCGGTGCAAGGACGGGATTTCGCTTTCGCAAAGACGGGAGAGGGCGGGGTCCTGTGAGGTGCAGACCGAAAAAAAGCCCGCTGGACGAACCAGCGGGCTTCAAGTCGGCGACACGAGGGGGTCGATGTCGCCGTAGACTCGTTCGGCCTGACGTGGCCGCGAAAGAGAAGCGGGCATGCTCAACCGCAGGAGACGGTATCGTCGCGGCGCGGGGTGACAGGCGTATGGCCGGCGGCGCCGTCGCGGCGGGCCTCCTGACGCGCGTTCTGCGCCGCATCCTGGCGGGCGGCCTCGCGCAGCGCCTCGCGCATGGTCATGCGGCGGGCGGCGCGGCGCTCTACCGCGCGCACCACGAGCAGGGCGGTCGGGTCCTGCCAGAGCGGGCCGGACGAGGCGTCCAGCAGATCGCCGCGGGTGAGGCCGATGTCGCGCAGCATGCGCTCATCGAACCCGCCGAGCTGGGTGAGATGGCGCCGGCGGGCGACCGCCTTGATGAACTGGATGGAACCCATGACAGCGGCGATCAGCAGACCGCTCGCCGCGGTACCGAACGAGGAGAACGCGGTTCTCCGAACTTCGCCAACATACGACATCGTAACCTCCATGTGCCGGCCGCGCAGCGACGACGTTGGGCTTTTTGATCGCGGGCAGGCGCTGGGGCCACCCGTTATCGACATCATCCGTTCGCGGCGGGATCGTTATGGAGGAGGGCAATCAATCACACTAGCGAATGTTTATGATCGCTGATATCATCATCGTTGATGATAGGCCGTCGTGAGGGCTCCGATGAGCGTGTTGCTGGACATTGATCAATTAAGAACATTCATCGCAATCGCTGAAACGGGCAGTTTCACGAAAGCCGCTGAAGTGGTCCACAAGACCCAGTCGGCGGTGTCGATGCAGATGAAGCGGCTGGAGGAGAGGGTCGGCCGGGCCATCTTCGCCCGTGACGGGCGCGCCTCGCGCCTCACCGACGAGGGCGACCGGCTGCTCGATTATGCCCGCCGCATCGTCAAGCTAAACATCGAGGCGATGGCGAGCCTCGCCTCGGCCGAATTGTCGGGCCGGGTGCGGCTCGGCGTGCCGGATGATTACGCCGACCGCTATCTCCCCGAGATCATGGCGCGGTTTTCCGCCACCCATCCCAATGTCGAGCTGACCGTGGTGTGCGATCCCTCGACCGATCTCATCGACCGCATCGATACCGGCGATCTCGACCTCGCCATCATCACCGATTGCGAGACGATGAACCGCGAGACCGAGATCATCCGCCGCGAACAGCTGCTCTGGGTCGGCTCCACCCGCCATTCGCTGCATCTGGAAACGCCGGTGCCGCTGGCGCTGGGGCGGCAGACCTGCAATTGGCGGCAGGAGGCGATCTCGATGCTGCAGTCGGCCGATCGGCCGTTCCGCATCCTCTACACCTCGTCCAACTCGACCGCGGTCTCGGCGGCGGTGCTGGCCGGGCTCGCCATCTCGGTGCTGCCGGAATCCGGCCTGCGCCCCGGCATGCGGGTGCTGGGGCCCTCCGATGGTTTCCCGACGCTGGCGCCCTGCCGCATCGGCCTGCTGCGCAATCGGCACGAAGTCTCGCCGCTGGCCGACGCGCTGGCCCATCACATCGTGCAGGGGCTCGACAATATCTCCGAGGCGGCGATCGCGGCGGAGTAAATTCTCTCCGCGCGTCGGACCTCAGTAGGCGTCCTCGACGAAGACCGGCTCGACGGAGCCGTTCCAGGCGCCGTGATAGCGCGCCAGCAGCAATTCCGCGGGGGTCTTCCCGGCCTTGAGGCTGGCCTCCAGCGGGGCGAGGAAGCGGCTCTCGTCGCGGCCCTGGCTGTCGCGATAGTCGCGGCGGGCGAGGCCGGCGCGGGCGATCTCGACCACGTCGCGCGCCAGATCCAGCATCGAGCGGCCGGCGATCTCCGCCTTGAAGCCGAGGCGGGGCACGTCGTCGCGCAGCTTCTGGCGCTCCTCGGCGCTCCAGCCCTTGGCGAGGTCCCAGGCGGCGTCGAGGCTGGTGGTGTCGTAATAGAGCCCGGTCCACAGCGCCGGCAGGGCACAGAGATTGCGCCACGAGCCGCCATCGGCGCCGCGCATTTCCAGGTACCGCTTCAACCGCACCTCGGGGAAGATGGTGGAGAGGTGGTTGGCCCAGTCGGAGACGGTGGCGGTCTCCCCCGGCACGGCCGGATGCCGGCCGGCGAGCAGGTCACGGAACGACGAGCCGGCGACGTCGATATAGGTGTCGCCGCGCTTGATGAAATACATCGGCACGTCGAGCGCATAGTCGACGTAAGCCTCGAAGCCCATGCCGTCCTCGAAGGCGAAGGGCAGCATGCCGGCGCGGTTATTGTCGGTGTCGCGCCAGATTTCCGAGCGGTAGGAGAGGAAGCCGTTGGGCTTGCCTTCGGTGAAGGGCGAATTGGCGAAAAGCGCGGTGGCCACCGGCTGCAGCGCCAGGCCGACGCGCAGCTTCTTCACCATGTCGGCTTCGGAGGCGAAATCGAGGTTCACCTGCACCGTGCAGGTGCGGAACATCATGTCGAGGCCGTGCGAGCCGACCTTCGGCATGTAGTTCGACATGATCTTGTAGCGGCCCTTGGGCATCACGGGCGTTTCCGCCAGCGTCCATTTCGGGCTCATGCCGAGGCCGAGGAAGCCGAAGCCCAGCGGCGTCGCCACCTCGCGCACCTGGTCGAGATGGCTGTTCACCTCGGCGCAGGTCTCGTGAATGGTGATAAGCGGCGCGCCTGACAGTTCGAATTGCCCGCCCGGCTCCAGCGAGATTGCCCCGCCGCCGACCGTGTCGGCGAGCCCGATAATGGTCTCGCCCTCCATGATCGGTTCCCAGCAGTTCAGCGCCTGCATGCCTTCCAGCAAAGCGCGGATGCCGTTCGCGCCCTCATAGGGCACCGGCTCATGGCCCTTCAGCGTGAAGGGGAATTTCTCATGCTCGGTACCAATGCGGAATTTCGACGGCGCCTTGCTGCCCGCTTCAAACCAGGCGACGAGTTCGTCGCGGCTTTCGATGGGCTGCGTATCGATCTGGTCTCGCGCCATAGGGAACTCCGGCCGGCATGCTGGGCGCGCGACCATACACAGGCGCAGGCGCGGCGCAAATCACGGTAACTACCGACCGAAAATGGAGATTGCGGCGCTGCAAACCGCAGGTGCGCGCCTTACCCAGCGTCTCCCGCTCTCACCCTCTCCTGCGCCCCCCTCTACTGCGCCGAAGCGTGGGTGAGCCAGGTCTTCACCGCGCCGAGCCCCTCATTGCGATTGCCGGTGCGGTGGGCGGCCTCCTGGTAGACGGCGATCTGGACGTCGGCACTGGTGCCGCCGCTGATGATGGTGCGCAGATGTTCCAGCTCCGCCCGCCCGCCGAGCGCGTCGGCATCATCGGTCAGCTGGTCGATCAGCCCGTCCACCGCCTGCGCCACCGGAACCGCCTCGCGGGTGTGACGGTCGACGAAGCTGCCATGGATGCCGTAGCGCTGGGCGCGCCATTTGTTCTCCACCGCGATGGCGCGGTCGACCGCGTCAACGCCGGCATTGAGCTTCGGGTTGCGCACGAGATGGCGCACCAAGGCCCGGTACAGCGCGGCGATGGCGACCGCATCCTCCACCCGGGTGCAACTGTCGGGGGCGCGCAGCTCCAGGGTCGGCTGCTTTTCCGAGGGGCGGATGGTCCACCACACATAGCTCGAATCGCGGATCGCCCGCGCCGCCACCAGCGCGTCGATATAGTCCTGATAGTCCCTGGCGCTCTCGAACAGTTCCGGCAGGCCGGTGCGGGGCAATTCGTCATAGGCGGCGAGGCGATAGCCCATCAGGCCGGTGCGCCGGGATTCCCAGAAGGGCGAGGAGGTCGAGAGCGCCACGAAGACCGGGAGATAGGGCAGGATGCGACGCATCACGTCGATGCGCTGGTCGGCATCGGGCAGTTCCACATGCACATGCATGCCGCACAGCAGGTTGCGCTCGCCCGGCATCTGCAAATCGTGCATCAGCCCGTCATCGCGCTGCGCCTGCGGGCGCTTGCCGCTCTGCCAGCTGGCGGTGGGGTGGGTGCCGGCGGCGATGAAGGCGAGGTCGAACCCGGCGCTCACCTCGGCGAGGCTGCGGCGCAACCCGTGCAACTCGCGCCGTGCCTCGGCGGCGGAGCGGTGCGGGCGGGTCATCACTTCGATCTGCGCGTGCAGCCTCTCGCCGCTCACGCCCGGGCCGAGCGCCTCGCGCACCGCGCCCATATAGGCGGTTGGCATCCGCCGCAGGGTGCTCTTGCTGGTCTTCTCAACGATGAAATACTCTTCCTCGATGCCGATGCGGTAGTCATCCGTGCTGGCCCCGGACATGGCATCCTCCCCGCATTCATTCCAGATCGCGCCAGATCGCGCGTCGCGTCGCAGCTTAGCCGACGCAGAATCGGCTCGCTTGTCGGCGCGGTGAGGGATGATGGAAAAGTAAGACCGTAATGTGACCTTTCAAAATAGTAAGTAAATGGGAATATAGCGTGTATTTATTCTAATAAAATTGATGAATTGTCGTTTATTGTTGAAAATCTGGCGCTGGCCTTCCGCGTGACTTCAGCCGCTGGAGGGCGTGGCGGCGCGGTCAGCGCGCGGCCTGCCGGGCCGCTTCCACCAGCGCGAGTGCCGCCACGGCGGCGGTGTCGGCGCGCAAGATGCGCGGACCGAGCGAGAGCACCACAGCGCCCGGACGGGTGGCCAGCAGGCGCCGCTCCTCGTCGGCAAAGCCGCCCTCGGGGCCGATCAGCACGGCGAGCGGGCCGGCGATGGCGGCGCGCAGGGGCGCGAGCGGGTCGGATTGCGGCGCCGCCTCGTCGCAGAACACCAGCACCCGCTCGGGCGGCAGGTCGGCAAGCCAGCGCGGCAGCGTGACCGGCTCCAGCACCTGCGGCGGGGTGAGGATGCCGCATTGCTCGGCCGCCTCGATGACATTGGCGCGCATGCGCTCGGTGTTGACGCGCGTCGCCTGGGTGCGACGGGTCATCACAGGCACCAGCCGGCCGGCGCCCATCTCCACCGCCTTCTGCACCATATAGTCGAGCCGCGCATGCTTGAGCGGGGCGAACACATAGTCGAGGTCGGGCGGTGGGGTCTGGCGCCGCAACAGGGCCTCGCAGCGCAGCAGCACCTCGCGCCGCCCGCCCGCCTCGCGCACCGCGCGCCATTCGCCGTCGCGGCCGTTGAACAGATGGAGGTGCTCGCCCACCGCCAGCCGGATCACGTCGGAGACATAATGCGCCCGGTCGCGGTCAAGACTGACGCACGCGCCCTCGGTGAGCGCATCGTCGACAAAGAGCCGCTGGGCACGGAAATCATAGGGTTCGGCGGTGGAATCGTCGGGAGCGCGGGTCATGGGTCGATTTTTGTCCGGAATTTGCAGGCAATATCGCGTGCGCCGTGATGTTGCCCAATCTTTCATGCCTCTGTATCACGCTTGATCAATGACACGGCACCGATCGACCTCCTGATGAGAGATTGGCCTTTGAACAATCACCCGATGCGCCTGCGGGCACGTTCCACGACCCCGATGCTGGCAGGTGTCCTGCTTGCCGGGATGCTGGGCACGCTTCCGGCCGGCGCGCAGTGGATCGGCGCCCCCGGCGGCTCGACCGACGGCACCTCCTCGGGTGCCGTCGTGGTCTCGCCCGCGCCCGCCGCTCTGGGGGAGGCGCCGGCTCAGCCGGCGCCGGGGTTCGACCCGGGCTTCTCCTCCAGCGCCGCGCCGGCCGCGCCTGGTGCGGTGGCGCCCGGCTTTTCGCCCAGCATGGGGGCGCCGGCGCCGCAGCAGGCGAACCCGAATGCCGCTGAATGCCAGGGGCAGGTGGCCAAGCTGCGCGAGGATCTCGAAACCCGTGGCGGCGCTCTCCAGGCCGCGTCGAAGAAGAAGCTTCCGCCGAGCGAGCTGTGCCCGATGTTCCGCACCTTCGCCAACGCTCAGCAGGCTTTCTATTCCTTCCTCAACACCAACAAGGCCAAATGCGGCGTGCCGGACGATGTGCTGGCGAAGTTCAAGGAGAATGTCTCCTCCGTGAACTCCACGCGCAACCGCGTCTGCGAAATAGCCAAGATGCAGGAAAGCGGCGCCGGCGCCGGCCCCGGCGGCCCGCCGCCCCAGGGGGCGCTCTCGGCGGGGCTGGGCCTGTCCACCGGCCTGCCGACGATGGGCGCGCCTCCCGGCGGCGTGTTCGACACGCTCGGTGGCGACGCGCTGCGCTGAACCGATGACCAGCGCCGCGCCGTCACCCGTCGCGCCGGCCCCGGCCGATTCCGCCGGCAACTGGGTCGATCGCTACGCCCCGGCCGCGCTGCGCCCCTTTCTCCGCCTCGCCCGCGCCGATCGGCCGATCGGCAGCTGGCTCCTGCTGATTCCCTGCTGGTGGTCGCTGGCGCTCGCTTTGCGGGTGCAGGCGGAAAGCGGCGTTGCCGCCTATGGGCAGGCGGCGGCCTGGGCGGGGCTGTTCGCCCTCGGCGCGGTGGCGATGCGCGGCGCGGGCTGCACCTGGAACGACATTCTCGATCGCGATATTGACGGGCGAGTGGAGCGCACCCGCTCGCGCCCGCTGCCCTCCGGGCAGGTGACGCTGACCGGGGCCGTGCTCTTTCTCGCCCTTCAGTGCCTGGTGGGATTGGTGGTGCTGCTCTGCCTGCCGGGCTTCGCCATAGGGGTGGCGCTTTCCTCGCTCGGGCTGGTGGTGGTCTATCCGCTGATGAAGCGGGTGATCTGGATTCCCCAGCTCGTGCTCGGCCTCGCCTTTTCCTGGGGCGCGCTGATGGGCTTCGCCGTGCTGCTGGAGGCGCTGCCGGCGCCCGCCCTGCTGCTCTATGCCGGCGCGGTGCTGTGGGTGGTGGGCTATGACACGATCTATGCCCATCAGGACCGCGAGGACGACGCCATTGTCGGGGTGAAATCCTCGGCCCTGCTGTTCGCCGGCGATACAGCCAAATGGCTGGCCGGGCTTTATGGCGCGGCGGTGGTTCTGTTCGGCCTTGCCCTGGCAAGTGCCGAAGCCGGGCCGCTGGCCTGGGGTGGGCTCGGTATCTTTACCGTGCAGCTCTGCACGCAGATGTGGCGGCTCGACATTGACGACCGCGCGCTGTGCCTGCGCCTGTTCCGCTCCAACCGCGACGCCGGCCTGATCCTGCTCGCCGGCCTCCTCGCCGACGCGCTGCTCGCCTGAGCCGCCGCCGATGGACATGGCCTGCGCGGTTGCCGCGCCGGGGCAGGTGATGGTAAGCAGCGCAAACCTTTTAAACCCACGGTTCCCATGAGCATCCGCCTGCATCGCGGCGATCTTGTCGATCTCGCCCGCTACACCCCCGACAAGGCCCCCTTCATCGCCATCGACACCGAGACGCTCGGCCTCAAGCCGCACCGCGACCGGCTGTGCGTGGTGCAGCTGTCCCCGGGTGATGGCACCGCCGATGTGGTGCAGATTCCCGCCGGGGCGGGGCCGGGCAGCGCGCCGAACCTCGAAAGCCTGCTCACCGATCCGCGCAGCGTGAAGCTGTTCCACTATGCCCGCTTCGATGTGGCGGTGCTCGGCAAGACCTTCGATCTCACCGTCTCGCCGGTGTGGTGCACCAAGATCGCCTCGCGGCTGACCCGCACCTATACCGACCGGCACGGGCTGAAGGAGCTGGTGCGCGAGCTGCTCGGCATCGACCTCTCCAAGCAGCAGCAAAGCTCGGACTGGGCGGCCGAGGAGCTGAGCGACGCGCAGCTGCACTATGCCGCCTCCGACGTGCTGCATCTGCACGCCCTGCAGGCGCGGCTCGCCGCGATGCTGGCGCGCGAGGGACGCGGTGAGCTGGCGCAGGCCTGCTTCGAGTTCCTGCCCACCCGTGCCAAGCTCGACCTGGCGGGATGGCCGGACGAGGATATTTTCGCGCATATGTGAGCGCGTCGCCTGACAATCGCCGGCTTCTCGGGCGAGAGGGGACGTGCGTCCGCTCCGGCTTGCGCCTTTGGCCGTTAGCCGCCATCTTGGGCGGCGGCCAGGGGTGCGGAGGGTGGCCGTCAGCCGGGGATGAACCGTCGCGCATGAACAAGCATGTCGAACCCCCCGTTCCGCGGGGCGCGAAAGCGGGCGAGCCGGAAGGGCGCCGCGGGGCGGCGCACGCCTCGTCTCTTGGCGCCCCCTCTCATGGCGCCCCCTCTCTTGGCGCCCCCTCTCATGGCGCCTCCGCCTATGGGGCGTCTCGTGGTCCCTCGCAGGCCCAACTGTTCAAGAACGCGCGGCGCCACAGCCGCCGGGTGCGTTTCTTTCGCGTCGCCCTGCCGCTCGGCGTGGTGCTGACGCTCGGCGCCACGCTGGCGATCAATTATCTCGACCCCTTCACCCTCGCCGTCGACCTGCCCTTCGATCTCGGGCGGGTGTCGCTGTCGGGCACACAGGTGAAGATGGAATTTCCCCGCCTGCACGGGTTTACCGCCGATAATCGCGGCTACAATGTTTCCGCCTTCGCCGCCTCGCAGGACCTGACGCAGCCCAACCTCATCACGCTCGACAAGATCGAGGCCAAGCTGGAACTGGCGGACAAGGGCTGGGCCAATCTCAGCGCCATCGGCGGCAGCTACGATACCAAGACCGAGAATCTTACGTTGGATGGCGGCGTGATCTTCGATACCTCCTCCGGCTATGGCGGGCGGCTGAAGGAGGCTGCGATCGACATCAAGGGCGGCAAGATGGTGTCGAACAGCCCGGTCGAACTGACCTATCTCGACGGCAAGCTCACCGCCGACACGCTGGAAGTGTCGCAGAAGGATTCGCGCGCGCTGCTCGTGGGCAATGTGCAGCTGGACTTCAAGATGCCGGCTCCGGAAGAGCCGGCGGCCAAAGGCGGGCAACCCGGCGGGCAGGGTGCCGCCGTGCCGGCACCGGCCGGCGCAGCCGTCCCCGGCGCGAGCGCCCATGGCACCATTCCGTGACGCCGCCCTCATTGAACCGTCGGCGCGGGGCGGCTAGACATGTCGGCATGAACACGCCCCACGCTTTCACCCGTGCCGGCCTCGCCGCCCTTCTCGCTGCCGCGTGCCTCGGCCCGCTGGCGCCTGCGGCCCTGGCCCAAGGCAAGAACGTACCGAACGCCCTTCAGGGCTTCGCGGCGAATCGCGACGCACCGATCCGGATCAACGCCGACAGCCTGGAAGTGCGCGACCAGCAGAAGCAGGCGGTGTTCAGCGGCAATGTGGTGGTGCAGCAGGGCGACACCACCATGCGCTGCAAGGAACTGGTGGTTTTCTATGACGGCAAGGAAGCGGGCGGCAAGGAGGCGGCAGCGCCTTCCGGCGACGCGCTGGCCGCCGGCAGCCCGATCAACTCTTCCGCCATCCGCCGGCTGGAAATCAACGGCTCCGTGATCGTGACCACCAAGGAGCAGACGGCCACCGGCGACCAGGGAGTGTTCGAAACCAAGGCGAACACCATCACCCTCACCGGCAACCCCGTCGTGCTCACCTCCGGGCAGAACGTCATTCGCGGCAGGAAGCTGACCGTCGACCTGACCAGCGGCCTGTCGCGCTTCGATGGTGGCCGCATTGAGAGCCTGATTGTGCCCAACAGCATGGGTAATGGCGGCGGCCTGCCCGGCGCCAAGCCGGCGGCCCCGGCGGCCAAGCCCAAGCCGGCGCCGTAGCGTTCGCGGCGCGCGCTCGCGCCCGTTGGGCCTGGCGTTTCGCCCTTGCGCGGACGCGGGTGCGCGGCGAAAATTCGTCCGGATTTCATGGGTACGCAAACACCCGTTTCCGGGTTTCGCCTGACTCTGCCCCCATTTCGGCCCGCTTCTTGCATCGCGATTTGCCAGCGGCGCGCCGAACGTTTATCACCTTCCGGGTGGTGATCTCACCACGGAGGGTGCGCGTGGGACTTTTCTCGACGATCGTCGGACGCGGCAAGGCTGCGCCGCAACGTTCCGGGTCCGCGTCCGCGCCGGTGCGCGGCTTCAGCGACCATGAAGACGCGGCGCCCGGCGCCGACGAGATCGAGGCCCGCTTCCAGGCCGATTTTGAAGCGGCGCTGGCGGCGGATCTGCGCGTGCCGCACGAGGCGCCGGCGGTGCTGCCGGGCGCCGCCCGCGCGGCCGGGACGGGCCGCGCCCCGGTCCTGCCCGCCGTGACGGCGTTCCGCACCCCCGAGCCGACGGTCGGCGAACAGCGCATGCTGAACGCGGTCGGCCTCGCCAAGAGCTATGGCGGCCGGCAGGTGGTGCGCGGGGCGAGCCTGCATGTGCGGCGCGGCGAGGCGGTGGGGCTGCTGGGGCCGAACGGCGCCGGCAAGACCACCATCTTCTACATGATCACCGGCCTCGTGAAGGCCGATGCCGGCCGCATCGAGCTGGACGGCCACGACGTGACCCACCTGCCAATGTACCGCCGCGCCCGTCTCGGCGTCGGCTACCTGCCGCAGGAAGCCTCGATCTTTCGCGGCCTCTCGGTGGAAAACAACATCCGCGCCGTGCTGGAGGTGGTGGAGCCCAACCGCCGCGAGCGGGAGCGCCAGCTCAACGAGCTGCTGGAAGAGTTCCGCGTCACCCATGTGCGCAAATCGCCTTCCATCGCCCTTTCCGGCGGCGAGCGGCGGCGGGTGGAAATCGCCCGCGCGCTGGCCTCGCGCCCCACATTCATGCTGCTGGACGAGCCCTTCGCCGGCATCGACCCGATCGCGGTCGGCGACATCCAGGCGCTGGTGCGCCAGCTCACCGAGCGCGGCATCGGCGTTCTGATCACCGATCACAATGTGCGCGAGACGCTTGGCCTCATCGACCGCGCCTACATCATCCATTCCGGTTCCGTGCTGATGGAAGGCTCGCCCGAGGAAATCGTGGCGAGCGAGGAAGTCCGCCGCCTCTATCTCGGCGAGGAGTTCCGTCTGTAGCATGGACCGCATCCCGCCCACCGCCGCCGCCGCTGCCCGTGGAGAGTGCGCGCCATGTCGCTAGGTCCGCGTCTCGAATTCCGCCAGACCCAGTCGCTGGTGATGACGCCGCAGCTGATGCAGGCGATCAAGCTGCTGCAGCTGTCCAATCTCGATCTGGTGGCCTATGTCGAGGCGGAACTGGAGCGCAACCCGCTGCTGGAACGCCAGTCGGAGCCCGAGGGCGAGCGGACCGGCACCGGGGAGGGCGAGGGCGATGCCGGCGCGGTGCGCGAGCGCACCAGCGATGCCGATCTCGACCCGAGGGCGGAAGCCGCCGGCGAACGCGACGTGCGGGACGAGCGCGATGGCCGCGACGAGCGGGTGTCGGACTGGCTGGAAGAGCGGCTCGACACCAGCCGCAGCGCCATTGAGGACCGCCTCGACACCAGCATGGAGAACGTCTTTCCCGACGATACCGGCCGCGAGCCGGTCGCCCCCATGCCCAGCAGCGAGGCGCCGGCCTATTCCGAATGGACCGGCGCGGGCGGCGGCGGCCAGGATGGCGAGGGCTACAATCTCGAAGCCTTCGTCTCAGCCGAGATCTCGCTGGCCGACCACCTCGAAGCTCAGCTGGTGCTGGCGGTCAGCGATCCGGTCGAGCGGCTCATTGGCCTCAACCTCATCGACCTGATCGACGAGGCCGGCTACCTCTCCGCCGACCTCGCCGGCGTCGCCGAGCGGCTTGGCGCCCCGCTGGCGACGGTGGAGAAGGTGCTGGCCGTGGTGCAGACCTTCGATCCGCCCGGCATCGGCGCGCGCTCGCTGGCGGAGTGCCTGGCGATCCAGCTGCGCGAGCGCAACCGCTACGACCCCTGCATGGCGGCCTTGCTCGCCCATCTCGAATTGCTGGCCCGGCGCGAATTCACCACGCTGAAGCGGGTGTGCGGCGTCGACGACGAGGATCTGGCCGAGATGGTCGGCGAAATCCGCCGGTTGAACCCCAAGCCGGGCCTCGCCTTCGGCTCGGGAATCATCCAGCCGGTGGTGCCGGATGTCTTCGTGCGCGGCGCTACCGA
Source organism: Ancylobacter sp. FA202 (assembly GCF_000380205.1). Classification (NCBI taxonomy): domain Bacteria; kingdom Pseudomonadati; phylum Pseudomonadota; class Alphaproteobacteria; order Hyphomicrobiales; family Xanthobacteraceae; genus Ancylobacter; species Ancylobacter sp. FA202. The sequence goes on from NZ_KB904818.1 coordinate 2,885,354, forward strand.
TAATTGGCTGGTGGAGCTCAATTCCGAGACCCTGCCGCGGGTGCTGGTCAACCAGGCCTATTATGCCCGGGTGCAGAAGATCACCCGCAATGAGCGCGAGAAGGCCTTTCTCTCCGACTGCATGCAGACGGCGACCTGGCTCACCCGCTCGCTCGACCAGCGCGCCCGGACCATCCTCAAGGTGGCGACCGAGATCGTGCGCCAGCAGGACGCCTTCCTCTCGCTCGGCGTGCAGCATCTGCGGCCGCTGAACCTGCGCATAGTGGCCGACGCCATCGGCATGCACGAATCCACCGTCTCGCGCGTGACGTCCAACAAATACATGGCGACGCCGCGCGGAATCTTCGAGATGAAATATTTCTTCTCGTCGTCTATTTCGTCCTCGGATGGCGGGGAAGCGCATTCGGCGGAATCGGTGCGCTTCCGCATCAAGCAGATGATCGAGGCGGAGAGCCCCGACGACGTGCTCTCCGACGACACGCTGGTGCAGCGCCTGCGCGAGGCGGGCATCGACATCGCCCGCCGCACGGTGGCGAAATATCGCGAGGCGATGCGGATTCCCTCCTCCGTGCAGCGCCGGCGCGAGAAGCAGGCGGCGGCCGCCGCCGGCTGAACAGGCCAGGAAGGGGCGCGAAGCGGGTTTCAAACCGGCTTCACACAAGCTTCACACACGCTGTCCACCGCTTCTCGTTGACACTTTCCTTCGCGGCTCATACCTCTTAGTGGCACCGGCCGGGCATGTTAGGGAGTTCGGGCAGGGCGAGGGGCGATTTCGCGAACGCTTCCCGACCCGCCCCAGCAGAGGGACTAGTCACGATGCCGCTGCGGGTTTCAGGTAAAAATCTCGACGTGGGCGAAGCTCTCAGGCAGCGCGTTTCCGATCGCGTCGCCGGGGCGATGGACAAGTACTTCGACGGTGGCTGGTCCGGCCACGTCACCGTGGCCCGCGAGGGCTCCGGCTATCGCGCGGACTGCGCGCTCCATCTCGACAGCGGGACGGTGCTGCAGGCCCATGCGGACGCGCAGGACCCTTACGCCAGCGCCGATGCCGCTGTGGAGCGGATCGAAACGCGGCTGCGGCGCTACAAGAGCCGGGTCAAGCGCCGCGCCGGCCATGGCGAGGGCGCCGGCGAGCCCGCCCCGAGGGGCGAGATGGTTCCGGTCACCGTGTTCTCGGCACCCGACCACGAGGAGGCCGAGCCCAGCGAGGGCTGGTGCCCGACCGTGGTCGCCGAGGCGACCGCAAACCTGCCGCGCCTTTCGGTGAGCAACGCGGTTCTCGAACTCGACTTTACCGGCGCCACCGCTTTGGTGTTCCGCCATGCCGGCCATGGCCGCATCAACGTCGTCTACCGGCGCGGGGACGGTCATGTCGGCTGGGTGGACCCGCCGGCCAGCGCCCTGGCGGAAGAAATCCATTGATCACCCTGCCTCATGGGAAGCGCGCGGCCGCTGGAGCGGTTCGCGCGCTTCATCTCGCCCCGACCCGGATCGCCACGCCGCGGATCGTCTCATGGCTCTGAACGACATTCTGGCACCGTCCGCGGTGTTTCCGACTCTCAAGGTCGGCAGCAAGAAACAGGCCCTGCAGGAGCTTTCCGCCCATGCGGCGGCGCTGCTGAAACGGGACGAGCGCGAGATCTTCGAGACGCTGAACCAGCGCGAGCGCCTCGGTTCCACCGGGGTGGGCAATGGCATCGCCATTCCGCACGGCAAGCTGGCGAAGATGGACAAGCTGTTCGGCATGTTCGCCCGGCTGGACCGGCCGATCGATTTCGAGGCGCTGGACGGCGAGCCGGTCGACCTCATCTTCCTGCTGCTGGCACCGGAGGCGGCGGGGGCCGATCACCTCAAGGCCCTGGCGCGGGTGGCCCGGCTGCTGCGCGACCCCGAGACCGCCCGCAAGCTGCGCCATTGCCGCGACGCGCAGGCGATCCACACTCTCCTGACCGGCGCGCCGGCCACCGACGCGGCGTAACGCGCCGGCGACGGCCCACGCCAGACAAGGGGCGGGCGGGTGATGACTTTCCCCGCCCGGCGCCCTACCTCAGCAGGGTCAGACGTCAGGAGCCGCGCCATGCCCGAAACACTTCCCGCCAGCCTCGCCCTTTCCGCCGGCCAATGCCGCGCCGCGCGCGCCCTGCTGGGCTGGAGCGCCGCCGAACTGGCCGCGAAGGCGCGGGTGACACCTGATTGGCTGCAGGCCTTCGAACGTGGTGGTGAGGCGGTGGACGACCTCGACCCCGGCGAGGCGGAGCGGGTGCTGCGGGCGCTGGAGGAGGCCGGCGTCGAACTGCTCGCGCCCGGCCAGGCCAGCACCGGCGGCGGGCCGGGCCTGCGCATCCGCCAGCAGGGCGGCTATATCTCGGCCGAACAGCTCTCTTCCGCCAATGATGGCTGACATCGCAGCGTCATCCCGGACGGACCTCAGGGCCGGTCCGGGACGTTTGCGGGGCTGATGGCGCGATCCCGGCTCAGCGTTGCGGCCGGGATGGCGCCATCCTGTTCTTCTACGGCGTGATCGCCACTTTCAGCACGCCATCGCGCTGGTGCGCGAACAGGTCGTAGGCCGCCTCGATATCGTCCAGCTTGAAGCGGTGGGTGACCAGCGGCTTGAGGTCGATGCGGCCGGAGGCGATGACGTCGATCAGCCGGCGCATGCGCTCCTTGCCCCCGGGGCAGAGCGTGGTGACGATCTTGTTGTCGCCCAACCCGGCCGAGAAGGCGCCGAGCGGGATCTTCAGATCGGTGGAATAGACGCCGAGCGAGGACAGCGTGCCGCCGGGGCGCAGCACCTTCAACGCGCTCTCGAACGTGCCCTGGGTGCCGAGCGCCTCGATCGCGACATCGACGCCACGCCCGTCGGTAAGCGCCAGGATCTGCTCGACCACGTCGCCCTGCTTGAAGTCCACCACGTCGCTGCAGCCGAGCTGGCGGGCGATGGCCAGCCGCTCGGGCACGGTGTCGACGCCGATGATGCGGGTGGCGCCCTTCAGCTTGGCGCCGGCGACGGCGCACAGGCCGATCGGGCCGAGGGCGAACACCGCCACGATGTCGCCGATCTGCACCGCGCCGCTTTCGGCGCCTGAAAAGCCGGTGGACATGATGTCCGGGCACATCAGCACCTCCTCGTCGGAGAGCGAATCCGGCACCGGGGCGAGATTGGCGAGGGCATCCGGCACCAGCACATATTCCGCCTGGGCGCCGTCAATGGTGTTGCCGAACTTCCAGCCGCCCATCGGCTTGAAACCGTGCTTCATGCCGGGCCCGTCCTGCGAGCCGCAGCCGCACAGGCAGGCATAGGAATAGCCTGAGGGGGTGATGGCGCCGGCGATGACCCGCTGGCCCTCGGCATAGCCCGTCACCTGCGAGCCGAGCTTCTCGATGATGCCGACCGGCTCATGGCCGATGGTCAGGCCGCGGGCGACCGGATACTCGCCCTTGAGAATGTGCACATCGGTGCCGCAGATGGTGGTGGTGGTGATCCGCACCAGCGCGTCGAGCGGCCCGACATCGGGAATCGGCTTCTCGTCGAGGACGATTCGGCCGGGTTCGACGAAGATGGCGGCTTTCATCTTGGGCATGGTTCTCTCCTGCGGTTGACGCGCGCGATCCTTCGCGCGCCCGACAGGGTGTGGCCATGACAGGGGTCAAAAGCCGGCGATCTAACCCTGCGGGGCTTTAACGCGCCAACCCGCAGGAAGATGCCTCAGCGTATGCCGCGCTCGGCCATCAGGCGGATCACCGCCGCCCGGAGATCGCCGATGCCGAAGCCCTCGCGGCTGGAGGTGGGGAAGACGATGGGAAACGCCGCCGGCCGCCGGGCAAGGCCGGCCTGCGTCTCCGCCACCCGTTCCACCAGCTCGTCCGCCCGCAGCTGGTCGGCCTTGGTCAGCACGACGGCATAGGAGACGGCGGCCTTGTCGAGCCCATCCAGCACTTCGCGGTCGATCGGCTTCAGCCCGTGGCGGGAATCGATCAGCACGAAGACGCGGGCGAGATTGGCCCGCCCGCGCAAATAGGCGTGCACGGTGGCGGTCCAGGCGTCGACCTTGTCCTTCGGCGCCTTGGCGAAGCCATAGCCGGGCATGTCGACCAGGGTCAGCTCCGGCCCGAGGCCGAAGAAGATCAGCTCCTGCGTGCGCCCCGGCGTCACCGAGGTGCGGGCCAGCGCCTTGCGCCCGGTCAGCGCGTTGACCAGGCTCGACTTGCCGACATTGGAGCGGCCGGCGAAGGCGATCTCGATCGAGCGCATCGGCGGCAGCGTGGCGATGGTGGGCGCCGCCGTGAGGAAGTTCCACTCGCCGGCAAAGAGCCGGCGCCCGGCTTCGATCTCGTCGGCCGTGAAGGCCGACGCAGCAGACGTATCGTCGGCCTGTTCCATGGCGTTCAATGTCCCCGCATCAGCCGGCCTTCGGCTTCTTCGTGCGGATAAATATGCTCTTCAGATTGTCCCACAATTCAACTTTCACGCCGTTCTTCCGCATGATGATCGACTGCTGGATCACCGAGAGCGTGTTGTTCCAAGCCCAGTAGATGACGAGGCCGGAGGCGAACGAGGCCAGCATGAAGGTGAAGACCAGCGGCATCCAGTCGAAGATCATCTTCTGCGTCGGGTCCGGCGGGGCCGGGTTCAGCTTCATCTGCGCCCACATGGTCATGCCCATGATGATCGGCCAGATGCCGAGCATGAGGAAGTGGCCGATGACGGGCACCGTGGCGGGGTCCCAGGGAATGAGGCCGAACAGGTTGAAGATGGTCGTCGGGTCGGGCGCGGAGAGATCGCGGATCCAGCCGAAGAACGGCGCATGCCGCATTTCGATGGTGACGAACAGCACCTTGTAGAGGGCGAAGAAGACCGGGATCTGGATCAGGATCGGAAGGCAGCCCGCGACCGGGTTGATCTTCTCCTTTTTGTAGATCGCCATCATCTCCTGCTGGAGCTTGACGCGGTCATCGCCATAGCGCTCGCGCAGCCCCGAGATTTCCGGCTGCACCGCCTTCATCTTCGCCATCGAGGCGTAGCTCTTGTTGGCGAGCGGGAAGAAGATGCCCTTCAACAGCACGGTGACGACCAGGATGGCGACGCCGAAATTGCCGACGAAGCGGTAGATCCAGTCGATCACCAGGAACAGCGGCTTGGTGATGAAATAGAACCAGCCCCAGTCGATCAGCAGGTCGAAGCGGTCGATATTGTACTGGGTCTGATAGCCGTCCACCAGCTGCACCACCTTGGCGCCGGCGAACAGGCGGCCATCGGTGGAGGCCTTGGCGCCGGGCGCCACGGTGACGGCGTCGCCGAGGAAATCGGTCTGGTAGGTCAGGTCATTGCCGGTCTGCGCGGCGGAGAACCGGGCCTGCACCTTCTCGGCCGAGCCGGGGATGATGGTCGCCGCCCAGTATTTGTCGGTGATGCCGAGCCAGCCGCCAACCGAGGGGAAGGTCTGGCTGCGCGATTCGGCGATCGCGCTGTACTTGATTTCGTGCAGCCCGCCCTCGGAGGTAACGCCGATCAGGCCTTCATGCAGGATGTAATAGCCGAGCGTGTGCGGCGTGCCGTGGCGCGAGACCAGCGCATAGGGGTGCAGCGCGACCGGCTCGGCGGTGGTGTTGTCCACCTCATCAAGCACATGGAACATGTAGTTGGCGTCGATGGAGAGGGTGCGGCGGAAGATGAGGCCGGCGCCATTGTCCCAGGTCAGCACAACCGGCGTCTCGGGGGTGAGGCGCGCGCCTTCCGGGGCGGTCCACAGCGTGTCGCCGGCCGGCACCGCGACATTCACGCCGGCGCCGGGCACCCAGCCGAATTCGGCGTAGAACGGATTCGGTCCGCCCGAGGGCGAGAGCAGGACGATGATCGGGCTGCTGTTGTCGACGGTCTCGTGATAGCCCTTCAGCGACAGGTCGTCGATGCGGCCGCCCCTGAGGGCGAGGGAGCCGATGACGCTCGGCGTCTCGATGGCGATGCGCGGCGTGCGGGCCAGCGCCTCGGCCCGGGTCATCGCCCGCGGCGCGGTGCCGGCGGCGGTGGGGGCGGCGGTTCCGGGCGCGGGGGCCTGCGAGCCGGCCTCGCTGCCGGCCTGGCCCGGCGCGGCGGCTTGGCCCGGCGCGGCGGCCTGCTGGGCCGCCTGCTGCTGGGCCGCCTGGCGCTGCTGCTCCATCTGCGGCACGCCGGAGAAGAACTGCCAGGCAATGAGCACCGCCATCGACATGACGATGGCGAGGATCATATTGCGGTTTTCGGACGTCATGGCAGGGGCTCTCCGTCGGCGCGCGGCGGGCTCTGCGCGGCGTCGCGCGCAGGCTTCGGCGGGCGCCGGCTTCCTGAGTGAAGGCGGGCGATTCCCCGCTCTATGTCGTGGATGAGGGCGGTGAAAGGCGTGCCGAGCGCAGCGCGCCGGGCGACGATCACATAGTCGAAACCGTCCTTGGCCGCGCGTGGCAAGGCGTCGCGGGCCGCCGCGCGCAGGCGCCGGCGGATACGGTTTCGCACCACGGCATTGCCGTGTTTCTTGGTAATGGTGAGGCCGATGCGGGCCGGCGCCTCATCGGCGCGGTCGCGGCCCTGGAGTAGAAGCGGCCCGGAATTGGCACGCAGCGCGGACGCTGCGGCCAGAAAATCCTTGCGCTTGACGAGCCGGTCCATGATAGGGCGCCGATCCTCAGGCAACAGAGGGGCGCGCCCCAGCCATGTGGGGTCGAAAGGCTAGGTCAGGCCGACAGGCGCTTGCGGCCATGAGCACGGCGAAGATTGATAATCTTGCGGCCGGTGCGGGTCGCCATGCGCGCACGGAAGCCGTGCCGGCGGGCGCGCACGAGCTTGCTCGGTTGATAAGTGCGCTTCACGGGTCTTTCTCCGCTTGTTCGATCTGCCGCCCTGGTGCCGGAAGGTTCCCGTTCCGGCACGCCACGGAACCAGCCGGGGCGAAAAACGCAGATGCGGGAAGCAACCCAACGGCGGGGCAGCCGTGGTTGGGCGGCTTATAGGGGGCACTCTTGCCCAAGTCAATGCCGAGTCCCTGCGCCACTCCGGTTGCGCCCCTCCATCCACCGCCCATTCCACCGCTCGCAGCCGCTTCCACCCCGTCGCCTCGGACGGCGCGCGTCAGCTGCTGTTGCGGCGCATTTTGACTCGCAAGCATGGCAGCGGGGCCTCTGGCAACGGCGCCGCCGCGCCTTACATGAATGTGATCGGGCGCGGGAGGCGGGCCGGGGGAGGGGGCGGCCACGCGCCTTCCTGATCCGAGGTCGTTTCCCTGCCGTAATCCTCCCATCCGATGGCGCGCGCGCCCGACTCGCGAGGGGTGGGGCGCGGGAGCGGAAGAAGCGTTGGTGGCATGAAGAAGCGATCGCAAGCCGGGACCGATGGCGTCGCCGTGCCCGCCGTCCCGGCGGGCGGCGATCGCGCGCGTTCGGGCGGCGGACGCCTGCTGGCGGGGGCGATGGGATTCGGCGTCTCGGACGACCCGGCCGCGCCCCGGCTCTGCGAAGGGCGACGTTTCCATCTCGGCCTGTCCGGCAAGCTGCTGGCCTTCACCCTCGCCTTCGTGCTGCTGGCGGAGGTGCTGATTCTGGTGCCGGCCGTCGCCGCCTTCCGGCTCAACTGGCTTTCCGACCGGCTGGCCTCCGCCCGTACCGCTGCCCTGGTGCTCGACGCCGCGCCGGATGGCATGATCTCGCCGCAGCTGACGCAGGAACTTCTGCGCAGCGTCGGCGCCATCACCGTCGCTCTCAAGCGCGACAACACGCGCCGCCTGCTCGCCTCCTCCGACATGCCGCCGGAAGTCGACCACCACGCCGATGTGCGCGATGTCGGGCCGCTGCAGGCGGTGCGCGAGGCGTTCGACACGCTGCTGGCGCCGGATGGGCGGGTGATCCGCGCCGTCGGCACCCCGCCGCGCGGCGACGGTTTCGTCGAGATCGTCATCAGCGAGACGCCGCTGCGCAAGGCGATGCTGCGCTTCACCGGCAATGTGCTGCTGGTATCGCTGGTTATCGCCGCGCTCACTGGGGCGCTGGTCTATCTCGGCCTTGCCTGGATGTTCGTGCGCCCGATGCGCCGCCTCACCCAGCGCATGGTCGCCTTCCGCCTCAACCCGGCCCTGCCGGTGCTGGAAGTGGACGACGACCGGCGGCTGGACGAGATCGGCCAGGCCGAGCGCGAGCTGACCACCATGCAGCGGCAGATCGCCGAAACGCTGCAGCAGAAGAACCACCTCGCCGCGCTGGGCCTCGCCGTGTCGAAGATCAACCACGACCTGCGCAATCTGCTCGCCTCGGTGCAGCTGATTTCCGACCGCCTCGCCGACATACGCGACCCGGCGGTGCAGCGATTCGCCCCCAAGCTGGAAGCGGCGCTCGACCGTGCCATCGCCTATTGCGAGCATACGCTCGCCTACGGCAAGGCGCAGGAGCCCCCGCCGGAGCGGCGCATGGTGGCGCTCGCCCCGCTGGTGGCCGAAGTGCGCGACACGCTTGGCCTCGGCGTGGGGGAGGACGGGACCGGCATCGGCTTCGTCGAATCGATCGACCGCGACCTGATGGTCGACGCCGATCCCGACCAGCTGTTCCGCGTGCTGCTGAACCTCTGCCGCAATGCCGTCGAGGCGCTGCGCGCTCGCGCGCCCAACGATGTCGCCCGTGACCAGATCCGCATCACCGGAAGGCGCGAGGGCGCCATCGTCGTCATCGAGGTTGCCGACACCGGCCCGGGCGTGCCCGAGCGGGCGCAGGCGCATCTGTTCGAGGCGTTCCAGGGCTCGGTGAGCCGGGGTGGTACCGGGCTCGGCCTCGCCATCGCCGCCGAGCTGATGCAGGCCCATGGCGGCGATGTGCAGCTGGTCCCGGGCACGATCGGCGCTACGTTCCAGCTGCGGGTGCCGGATCGCCCGGTCGATCTCGACGCCCATCGGGCGCTGCGATCCTACGGCTGAGGGCGCGGGGGCGCAGCGCCGAGAGAGGATGCGATTTGAAAATTAGCTCCACCATCGAAAGCCGGCGCCCGCGAATCGGCGTCAGCCGGCGTCGCCTTCTCGCCGGCCTTGCGGCCTCTTTGCCTCTGATGGCGGTGCCCGCCTTCGCCCAGCCCCAGCTCGCCACCCCCGTGCTTCCCGGCACGCCGGGCGCGGCGCCGGTCACCGTCACGGTCTCCGGCCGCGAGATCGAGGTCGACGGCCAGCCCTTCGCCGTGCGCGGCGTCGCGGGCGATGGGCCGCTGGCGCTGCTGCCGGGCCTCGGCGCTACCACCGTGCGCAGCTATGGCGAGGACCCCGGCCCGCTGCTCGACGAAGCGGGCAAGCTCGGGCTGAAGGTGATCGCCGGCCTGTGGGTCGGCCAGCCGCGCCAGGGCGCCGACTACACGGATGCCGCCTTCCGCGCCCGCCAGCTGGCCGCGCTGGAAGCCATGGTGACGAAATATCGCGAGCATCCCGCGCTGCTGATGTGGGGCATCGGCAATGAGGTGGAGGTCGATCTCGCCGATGATTCGCCCGTCTGGCCCGTCATCGAGGAGGTGGCCGCCATGGTCGCCCGCGTCGATCCGCTTCACCCGCCGCTCGCCGTGCTGGCCGAGACCGGCAGCGACAAGGTGGAGAAGCTGCGCAAGACGGCGCCCAGCATCAGGGTGCTCGGCCTCAATTCCTATGGCGATGCGCTCTATTCGGTGGTCGAGCGGGCCCGCAAGCAGGGCTGGGACGGGCCGATCATCATCACCGAGCTCGGCGCGCTCGGCCAGTGGCAGGCCGCGCACGCCCCCTGGGGCGCGCCCTTTGAGCCGAGCTCGACCCAGAAGGCGATCCAGCTGCGCCGTTATCTCTCCGCGCTGGAAGAGCAGGGCGCCGGCACCATCCTCTTCCTCTGGGGCCAGAAGCAGGAGGTGACGCCGAGCTGGCACAGCCTGCTGCTGCCCGATGGCGTGTGGCTGGAGGCGGCGGAAGCGATGGCCCAGGCCTGGGGCGGCCAGTCGCCGGGCGGCAACCAGGCGCCCCGCATCGCCTCGCTGCGGGTGGCGGGCGAGCCGAGCGCGCCTTTCGCCGCCTGGGCGGCCGAGGACGAGGGCGCCTTCACGCTGGATGCCATCGAGCCCGATGGCGACCTGATGGAGGTGCGCTGGTTCGTCATGGCCGAGAGCGCCGATCGTGGCGTGGGCGGCGATGCCGAGCAGGTGCCGGCGCTGTTTCCCGATTCGGTGCGCCAGAGCGGCCCCACGGGAGCCCGGATCTCCGGCCTCAAGCCGGGCCGCTACCGCGTCTTCGTCGAACTGCGCGACGGCAAGGGCGCCGGCGCCACCGCCAACATGCCGTTCGAGGTGCGGTGACTGGAGCGGGGGCGGGCGTAAGAGCCGCCCGGCCCGCCGGTGATGCAAGACGGGTATGTCCAGGTGAGCCGCGATACCTGCCGCGTTCCAAGAGGTCTTGGATGGCCGCAGCCTGTGGATAGCGCGCTTCCTTGCCAGGACGTCTTGCAATGCGCGCGCAAACGGGGTAGCAGACGGGCCCTCGCGGTTGGTTATCACGTGTTGCCGACCGGCCGCGAACAGGCTTCCTCCCTAACGGGCAGGAAGCCGGGCGCCCGTAGCTCAGCTGGATAGAGCACCAGACTACGAATCTGGGGGTCAGGAGTTCGAATCTCTTCGGGCGCGCCATTTCGGTACAAAACTGCGAACGTCGTTCGCCGCCGCTCCTACGCTTGATGCGGCAGCCCGCGTGCGCAGAAGGTCCGACTTCCCCATCAGCCGAATTTCCGACTTGCTCACCACCTCGACGCGCTGGGCCAGCGCGCGAAGATGATCCCGGTGATGCTCCCCGGCTTCCATCCGTAGCCTGGCGCGGGCGACCTCAGAGAAGCGCTTCAGGCTCTCGGCGGTGACGTTCGGACCATCCTCTCCACAGCCGCTTGCGCGCGCCGGCGTCGGCCGGGGGCTTTTCGCGAATCGCGGTCCATTGACCGCCCGCGCGACCTGCCGGCCAGCCGCGCGCGTGAGCCGGCGACGCGCGTGATCGCCTGTCGCTCAGGCCTCGCTGCGTATCTGCCGGCGCAGCTCATCTGCCAGCGGATGCAGCCGGTCCGGGGCCACCGCTCCGACGAGGCTGTAGCCGAGGCCGTCATCGGCCCAGGCGAAGCCGTTGAGTGCGCCTTCGGTATGGGGCGACATCGGCAGGGCCGGATCGGCTTTCATCGGCCGCGCCAGCATCACGAGGCGCGTTCCGCGATCATCGTCAAACATGAACAGCGCGGCAGGACCGTGCTCGGTCGGCACCACGCGCCCGCCCATCAGGCGATAGCCCGCCGCCGTCAGGTCCGGAATGCCGATCGGACGGCCGATGCGCTTGGCGGTCCAGGCCGCGAGCACGTCGCGATCGCTGGCCCGGATCTCGACCGGCCGCACCTGATCGGGCACATAGGTCGCATAGCTCGCCGCCGCCTCGCGGGCGAGCGCCTGGACACCTTCGGAGGTCGGGGGCCTCAGGTCGCGCAGCGACCAGCCACCGGCGGCCCCCACCGACAGCAGCAGCACCGCCGCCGCCGCCATCGCCCAGCGCGGCGCCTGCCGGGGCAGGCGTCGTTCCGCGATCATGCGCGACAGGTCGAGTTCCGTCGGCACCGGCTCGTCCATGACAGGCGCAAAGGCGTCGCGCAGCATGTCGCGCTGCTCGCCATAGACCGCGATGCGTCGGCCAATATGCGGATGAGCGTCGAGATAGGCGCTCACCTCGGCGCGGCGTTCGGGAGTGAGCGTGCCGTCGACGAAGCCGTTCAGGTCGTCCTCGGTGATCGGAAGAGGGTTCATTTCACGCTCCGGAGATGGGGCGACGGGCGGGCTGCGCGCGGCTCGGCGGACATCAGCTTCGCAAGGCGTTCGCGGGCACGCGACAGGCGCGACATGACCGTGCCGATCGGCACGCCCAGCACCTGCGCCGCGTCGGCATAGGAGAGTTCCTCGACCGTGACCAGCAGAAGCACCGTCCGCTGTTCATCCGGCAGCTGCGCCAGCGCATTGACGAGGTCGCGATGGCGCAGCCCGTCCTCCTGTCGCGCCGCGGAGGCGTAGCTCGCCGGATCGGCGTCGTCGAGCCCGATATGGATCGGGCGCTGCGTCGTCCGGCGCAGCCGCGTCATGGCGAGATTGTGCAGGATGGTGAAGATCCAGGCCCGTGGGTCTTCGCCCGGCCGCCGCTGGTGCCAGCGGCTGATGGTACGCTCCAGACAATCCTGCACCAGATCGTCCGCCGCCGTCCGCTCGCGCATCAGCGCGCGCGCATATCGCCGCAATGCCGGGATCAGCGGCTCGATAAGGCGCACCATCTCGTTATTCACGGTGTCTCCTTTCGAGGAGAGGCGAACCTCTCCCGTGAGCGACTTTCCTGGCGCAGGCGTGGCGCGTCACTCCAGCGCCTGGCGCTGGACGACGGCGCCGGGCTGCGCGACCGTGCCCTCCGTGATGACGAGATAGCGGCGCTGGCCCTTGGCCTCGTTCTGCACGATCTGGCGGATCGGCCCGGCGGCGTTGACGATCGCCGAGCCGGCGGGATTGGACATGAAGGCCGAGAGCGGCTCGATCGCGCCCGTGCCGTCGGGCTGGCTGGCCAGCGCCAGTACATGCGGCTTCTTCGGCGCGAGCCCGGTGACTGACGCCTGCAGGACCTGGATCAGACCCTGGTCGAACAGCGTGATGCTGGTCGGGGCCTTGTCGGCGGCCTTGCCGTCCTTGGTCAGGCTGAGATGGGCCGCCTGTCCCGCGACGCCGAGCGGCTGGAGGTTCTGCGTGCCCTCGCCCTCCGGCACGGCGCCGGGCACATAGTTGACCGCCTGCGGCGCCTGGCCGATCGGGATGGTGGCAATCACCTTGTTTGTCAGCGTGTCGATCGTGGCCAGCGCATCGGCGTTCTCCAGCCCGACATAAACGCGCGAGCCGTCACCCGACGGCCAGAGGCCGTGCGGCAGCTTGCCGACCGGGATCGTCGCCACAGGCATGAAGTCGTCCGTGCGGAACACCTTGACCTCATTGAGCCCGCCGATTGTCACATAGGCGAAGCTGCCATTGGCCTTGTGGACGAAGTTGACGTGGTTTGTGAGCGGGCCGGTGTCGAGCGTCTTGATGATTTCGAACGGCGGCTGCGCGTTGAACACCTGCGTCTTGCCGATGTCCTTCAGCGTGAGCCAGACCTGCTTGCCGTCCGGCGTCGCGGCGATGTTGGGACAGAACGGGCTCGCCTGCTTCACATGGCCGATAATCGCGTGGTCGGCGACTGAGATGACCACCGTCTCGGGCATGAAGGAAGAGCAGACATAGCCGTATGTGCCGTCGGGCGAGAAGATCTGCATGCCCGGCCCGTTCGGCACCTTGATGCGCGTCTTCTCCTCATAGGTGGCGCTGTCGAGCACGGCGATGTAGTCCTCGCCGCGCACCGTCACCCAGACCTCCTTGCCGTCAGGCGTGAAGAAGGCCTCGTGCGGCGAGCGTCCGACATAGGTCGTGTGTTTCACCGCATTGGTGGCGGTGTCGATGAAGGTGACGGCGTTCGAGCCGATCGACACCACCACGAGGGTCTTGGCGTCCGGCGCGAAGCCCATGCCATGCACCAGCACCTGCCCCTTGTAGAGCGGGCTGAAGTTCATCGGCTGCGGCTCGCCCAGCCGGATGATGCCGACCAGCCGGTTGGAGGCGGGATCGGTGACGGAGATGGTGTTGGAGAACTGCTCGGCGGCATAGACACGGTCGCGGCGGCTCAGCGGAATGTCGGGTGCGGCGGCGGCGAATGGCGCCTGTCCGGCGAAGGCAGGCACCGCACAGGAGAGCAGGGCGCTGGCGAGCAGGCCGGTGAGGACGGATCTGTTCATGGGACGGTTCCTACTTCACCGGGGTCGGCAGGGCCGGCATCGCCATGGTGCTGGCGGATATCGGGCGGGGCGACAGGGTGTTTTGCGGCATGGCGGAAGGGTCATGGGCAGCGCCGGCCTCGGGCAGGGTCGGCGCCGGCGCGGAAGGCGGCAGGGGCTGGCCGAGGGCAAGCCGCATCGCGGCGATCTCCTGCTGCTGCTCGATGACGATCTCCTGCGCGAGGCGGCGCAGCTGCGGGTTCTGGCCGTAGCGCAGATAGGCGACCGCCATGTCGATGGCGCCCTGATGGTGCGGGATCATCATCGCCGTGAAGTCGGCGTCGATGTCGCCGGTCGGCGTCACCTCCATCTCCGCCATCATCTTGTCCATGGCGGCGGCGTTCTCGGCGAGAAACGGAGATTCGGCGCCGGTTGTGGAAGGCGTAGCGGCGCCATGGCTGTGGTCGCCCGCCTCGGCCGCACTGCCGGCCAGGCAGAGCGCGAGCAGCACGCCGACACGAGATGGGTGTCGCTGTCGCATGGATTTTTCTCCTTCGGGCGATGACGCCTTCGGAAGGTGGGACTCGCAGCCGGCGCGATTATTCCGCCCGGGCGCGAATTTTCTCCGGCCCTTCGCCCCCGCCCCCGACGCCCCCCCGTCCGACGCGAAAATCGGAACGTGGGCCCTGTCCGGCGGAATAAAGCGGCGCGGCACGAGTCTCCCGGTGCAGGCCACATTGGAGATTCAGGTACATGCGCCTTTCAACCCTCGCCGCCACGTTCGTCCTTATCGCCGCTCCCGGCTCGGCCGCGCTGGCGGGATCCGCCGAGGACCTCGCCAGGTCGCGCATCACCGCGATCGCCAGCGGCGACCTCGCGGGCGTGTCGGCGGCCTATGGCCCCGGCGCGACCCTGCACTGGGTCGGCGGCCCGCTCGACGGCACCTATAGCCAGCCCGCCAAGATCAAGGAGGTCTGGTCGACCTTCTTCGCCGCCCAGGGCGCCCAGAACGCGACCATCGCCGCGGCGGTGGAGGCGGCCAATCCCAAGGGCGGCACCGTGACGGTGGACGCCACCTTCGCCGGCACGAACACCGTCAAGGTGCGCTACGTGCTGCTCTATCGCGGCGACAAGCTGGTCGACGAAATCTGGCAGGTCAATCCGGCCGCGACGAACTGAGCGGGCCGATCGCGCAGGGGGCGTTCTCGCCCCCGGACGGGCGAGCCGGCGAGGCATAGGCCCCCGCCGAACGGCCGACACCCCCACACCCATGCCGGCCTGAGACGCACGGCGCCTCAGGCCGGTTGATCGGCGGCGCACGACGAAGCGCGGTCACGAGCGGGGCCCGCCGTTACGGCAACGAGGCCCTGTTGTCTCGGTTCACGGCCCGCCGCAGCGATTTAGCACAAAAGCTATATTTGATGAATTTGATAAAATTGATACCGCGTCGCCATTCAAAGGAGTTTGCGACATGAGCGAGATGGACAAGGACGAGGCGCTGGATTTCGCCAGGCGAGCCGCCGAGAACCAGCACCGGCTGAGGGAAAGACCGCCGGCGCAGTACAATTTCATCGTCTGCGGCGCCGGCTCTTCCGGCTCGGTGGTGGCGCGGCGCCTGGCCGAGAACCCCGATGTCGACGTGCTCCTCGTCGAGGCGGGGGGCGACGACGACGCGGAGACGGTGCTCGACCCGTCGCAGTGGCCGCTCAATCTCGGCAGCGCGCGTGACTGGGGCTTTCAGGCGACGCCCAATCCGCACCTCGACGGCCGGACTCTGTCGATGTCGATGGGCAAGGGCCTCGGCGGCGGGTCCAGCATCAATGTGATGGTATGGTCGCGCGGGCACCGCAGCGACTGGGACTTCTTTGCCAAGGAGAGCGGCGATCCCGCTTGGGGCTACCCGGCGGTACTCGACATCTATCGTGGAATCGAAAACTGGCAGGGCACGCCCGATCCGCACTATCGCGGCACATCGGGCCCGGTGTGGGTGCAGCCGCCGCGCGATCCCAGCCCGGTCGCGCTCGCCCTGCTCGATGCCGCAACCGAAATCGGCATCCCGCGCTTCGATCATCCCAATGGCGCGATGATGGAAGGCGCCGGAGGCGTCGCCCTCTCCGACATGCTGGTGCGGGATGGGCGACGCCACTCCCTCTTCCGCGCCTATGCGCGGCCCTGGATGGACCGGCCCAACCTAACGGTCATGACCGGAACGACGGTGCGCCGGGTGATCTTCGAAGGCCGGCGCGCCGTCGGGATCGAAGTGGTTCGCGACGGAGAAGTCTCGCGCATTTGCGCCAGTGCGGAGGTGATCCTTTCGCTCGGCGCCATCCATACGCCAAAGGTTCTGATGTATTCGGGGATCGGCGACGCCTCGGAGCTTGGCCGACATGGCATCCCCGTCCGCCAGCATCTGCCCGGCGTCGGTGCGAACCTGCAGGATCACACGGCTTTCTGCTGCATCTGGGAGTACCGCGACGCCCTCGCGCCACGCAATAATGGCAGCGAGGCGAAACTGTACTGGAAGACTCGTCCCGAGCTTGAATCGCCCGACCTGCTGTTCTGCCAGGCCGAGTTCCCGGTGCCGAGCGAGCGAACGGCGGCACGGGGTGTGCCCGCGCAGGGGTGGACGATGTTCGCCGGGCTGGCGCGGCCAAGCAGCCGTGGCCGGCTTCGCCTCACCGGCGCTGATCCGCTGTCCGCGATCGAGATCGACGCGAACATGCTGTCGGACCCGGCCGATATGGAGACGGCACTCGCCTGCATCGAGCTCTGTCGCGAGCTTGGCAATGCCCGGGCCTTCCAGCCTCTGGTGAAGGGCGAGGCGATGCCGGGCCCGCTCAAGGGCGAGGCGATGAAGCAGTTCGTGCGCGAATCCGCCGTCACCTACTGGCACCAGAGCTGCACGGCGAAGATGGGCCGCGACGCGATGTCGGTCGTGGACGCCTCTCTCAATGTCTATGGGGTCGAGGGTTTGCGCATCGCCGACGCCTCCATCATGCCGCGCGTCACCACCGGAAACACGCAGGCCCCCTGCGCCGTCATCGGCGAGCGTGCCGCCGGAATGATCCGCCGGACTTACGACCTCTGACGTCCTCGCGCCGGCCGTCCTCTGTGAGATCGGTCTCCACCTTCAGGCCCGGCTGGCGCGACCGGCGCGATGGGGCCCTGGGCCCGGTGTCTGCCGCTCTGCCGTGCGAAGCGCGTCCCGCAACTGCCGCTCGGTGGAGCGCAGCCGCACCTCGTCCGATGCCAGCGCCGCAAGCGCCATCAGCGCCCGCCTCTCGCCATCGTCCAGCGTGCGCGGCCTCCGGTCGATGACGCACAGCGACCCCACGGTGAAGCCCTCATTGTCGTGGACGGGGGCGCCGGCGTAGAAGCGGAAGCCGAGATCCCCCGCGACGGCCGGATTGGCGGCAAAGCGCGGATCGCTGGGCAGGTCCTCCACCGAGAACACACCCTTCTGCAGGATCGTATGATTGCAGAAGGCCCAGCTGCGCGGGGTTTCCGGCGCATCAACGCCGATACGCGACTTGAACCATTGCCGCGTGGGAGTGAGCAGGGTCAGCAGCGCGATCGGCGCGTCGAGAGTGCGGGCGGCCAGCCACGTCAGCCGGTCGAACGCTTCCTCGGGAAGCGTGTCCAACAGTCCCGAGCGCTCGAGCGCCACCAGCCTCTGGCTCTCATTGAGCGCGATCGGAAACAGCGTCTCGGCGGGCGGCGGGGTCGGCACACCCGTGTCGGTCAGGGACACACGTATCGCGGCGGCCGCCTGTTCGGCGGTCTCGACAGGCACGACACGGCCGGGCAGATCGGCGCTGGCGATCGTGCCTGTGGCCGCGACCGCGAGAATCCGGCTGTGGCCCAGCGACGGGTTGACCGACAGGCTGTGCAGCAGCCTCACCCGCTCGGCATCGGGCGGCTCAAGATCGACGATGATGGCGTGCGGCCGGACGGAGCCGATGGCAAACAGGGCCCGGTGGACATTGTCGACCGCCTCCACCGTGCATTCGGCAATGCCGGCGAACAGGCGATCATAATGGGCAAGCTGTTCGGATGCAGCGACAATGATGACGGTGGCGGACGCGAGCGGCGCGCCGGATGCGCCCGGTGCGGGCCGCTCAATCAGTCCCATGACATCGGCGCGGTAGACCCGGCGGTGCCCGCCCGGTGTCTTCCACGACGGCACGGAGCCACCCTCGATGAGCAGCTGCGCGGTACGGACCGACACGCCGAGTATTTTGGCAGTTTCAGCCGTGGTCAGGATGTCCTTGTCCGTCTTTCCCATCGCCTTCCCACACGCGGAGATCGGCGTCCCACCCCGGCGAAGGCGTCGGGAAGGGGCGCGGATCCCGCACTATAGGGCGCGCAGCAAAAAATGGGAGAGTTGCTGGATTTGATCGAAACGATAGAGGACGCAACCGGGCGGTCGCCGCGCCACGGCAGGGACCCGCCTTGTCGGGGCGGCGCCCCGTGGAGCTGCCGACCCCGACAAGGCGGCATCATCGATGGGTCACGGCTGCTTGGAAACCGTCCGCGCCGCCTTGTCGATCGTGTCGGCGACGACCTTGGGCTGGGTCATGAAGAGCGCGTGGCTGGCGGAGACCGTGGTGATGTCGGCACCGATCCGCTTGGCCATGTGCAGCAGCATCGCTTGGTCGAACGCCTTGTCCTCGGTCGCGATTACCGCCCAGCTCGGCTTGGAGCGCCAGGCCGCCCTCGTCAGCTTCGTGCCGAACGCGGAGAGGTTGATGGGTACCTGCGAGTCCCGCATGAAGGCGACATCCTGATCGCTGACGTCATGGGCGAAGCCGGCCTTGAACTTCTCGCGGTCGACAAAGGCGAAACCGTCCTCCGCCTTGTCGAGCACGAAGTCCGTGGCCGGCGCAAAGCCTTCATATTGCTGGCCGGTCGTTTCTCCCGCGTCGGGCGAGAGCGCGGAGACATAGACCAGCCCCGCCACCTTCGGATTGTCGCCGGCTTCGGTAATGACCGTGCCGCCCCAGGAATGCCCGACGAGAATGGCCGGGCCGCTCTGCCGTTCCAGCGCGCGCGTGGTGGCCGCAACATCGTCTGCGAGCGAGGTCAGCGGGTTCTGGACGATGGTGACGCGGTAGCCGCGCTGGGTCAGCTGGTCATAGACGCCGCGCCAGCCCGAGCCGTCGGCAAAGGCGCCGTGCACCAGCACGACATTCTTGACCGCCTGGCTCTGCGGGATGGGGTCGGCCGCGCGCGCCGGCTCCATGCCGATGACGGCTGCGGCGGCTGCGGTGGCGGCAAGGATGTTTCTGGTCTTTGTATTCATGAGGCTTTTCCTTTTTGTACGCGATATCATTATCGGCACGTCTGCGTGATCCGCTGTTGTGACGGCCGCGCGTAGCGCCAATCGCGGAAACGACTTCCGCGTTTACATGTCCAATACTTAGTGAGGTAGGTGTCGATGCCGGGTCGGCGCTGCCGGTGGCGCTCGTCAGCCGATCAATCGCGCCGCGCGTGTTCCACGGTGCACCCGGAGACCAGCCCTGCGGCCGAGGCAGGCGAGAGGGCGTGTCGCATGGCGTTCTCCTTCGGCGGCCGAGCGGCGTCTATTGGCGGCGTCTGAAGGTTGGACTCCCTGCCGCGCCGCTTATTCCCGTCGGCACGGGTTTTTTCCGGTCGGCCCCGGGTTTGTTCGGCCCAGCGCTCGGCGGTGGGAACCGTGCCGCCGTCTATGATGTACTCGGTGCCGGTGATCGCTGCCGCGCGGTCCGAGGCGACTGCCGATCCAGCCGGACGGCGGGCAGCGGGTGGCGATCAAGCGCCATCTGCCACAGGGCATCGGTGGAATCGCCTGACACCACCGCGCAGACGGTATCCCGAACGCCCACAAACCACCCTGCGCCTCGTCTTGGGCAGTCTGTTTTACGAACCCCGTTTCCAGAACGTTCGTAGGCTCGGCACGTGCGCTGTCCGCCCTTGTGCGTACGCGGGCGAAAGACGTGTCGCGGATGTCCGGCGCGCGGCGCTGGGTAGGCCGGTTACGGCGATGATTTCGCCGAGGTTGCAGCCGGCCGGACGGAGACGGTGAAACACATCTCCGTCCAGATCGACAGCCCTACGCCTAGACCTGGCCGAGGTCCTCATAGCTCGCATGCAGCGCCCAATCGCCCTCGCAAAAGCGATCGCGGGCGAAATTGTGCTGGTGCCAGTAGGGGTAGAGATAGGGCGGACGGCTGACGAGGTTCAGCCGCTCCAGCTCCTCGGCGGTGAGCGTGATGTCGACGGCGGCGATGTTGTCGCGGAAATGGGCTTCCTCGGTGCCGCCGACCACCAGCGAGGCGATGCCGGGGCGGGAGAGTGTCCAGGCGATGGAAATCTGCGCCGCCGTGACGCCGCGCGCGCTCGCAATGTCGTTCAGCACATCGACGATCCGCCACAGGCGCTCGCTGTCGCGGATCGGCGGCTCGCTCCAGCCGGCGGCCTGGCGCGAATCGGCCGGGAACTTGTCGCGGCCGAAGCGGCCGGAGAGCAGGCCGGCGGCCAGCGGGCTCCACACCATGACGCCGACGCCCTGATCGACGGCAATGGGGAGAAGTTCATACTCCGCCTCGCGCGCTTCCAGCGTGTAGTGAATCTGCTGGGTGACGAAGCGCGGCAGGCCCTTGGCCTCGGCGATGCCGAGCGCCTTCATGATGTGCCAGCCGGAATAGTTGGAGCAGCCGATATAGCGGATCTTGCCCTGCCGCATCAGCGAATCCAGCGCCGACAGCGTCTCCTCCAGCGGCGTCACGCCGTCCCATTCATGCAGGAAATAGATGTCGATATGGTCGGTCCGCAGCCGCTTCAGGCTGCGCTCGCACTCGCGGATGAGGTGATAGCGCGACACGCCCTCGTCATTGGGTCCGTCGCCGATCCGCATGCGCGCCTTGGATGAGATGAGCACGCGGTCGCGGCGGCCTTCCAGCACCTCGCCGACGATCTCCTCGGAGCGGCCGAGCGAATACATGTTGGCGGTGTCGATGACATTGATGCCGCCATCGATGCAGGTATCGACCAGCCGGCGCGCTTCCGGCACGCCGTGATTGGCGACCATGGCGAAGGCGCCGACCCCGCCAAAGGAGAACGTCCCCATGCTGAGGGCGGAAACCTTGAGGCCGGAGCGGCCGAGCGTGCGGTATTTCATCAGGGCTCTCTCCCGGAAAGCGCGGTCGCAGGTGCGCGACCTGTCAGTTCAGCCGCGACGGCGGCGATCCCGAGTTCGGGACTGGTAAGGACGGTGCCCGCCGCGCGCACGGAAGCCGGCAGCGCATCGGCCATCGAGGCCTGCGCCAGCACGACGAGATCGACCTGCGGCGCGACCTCCTCGAAGGCCTCGCGCACCCGCCGGTCATGCGTCTCGCGGTCGCCGGCGGCGAGCGCGGCGAAGGCGCCCTCGCACAGCCGCGCGACCATGGTGATCTCGCGCCCCGTCGCGGCGGCGGTGGCGTCGATCAGCCGACCGGTCGGCTCCAGCGTGGTCGACAGCGTCGCCAGCACGCCGATGCGGCGGGCGCGGCGCACCGCTTCCTCGACCATGCCGCGATCGATGCGGAACAGCGGCACGGCAAGGGTCGGGCGCAGGGCATCGACCGCCTCGCCCAGCGTCGAGCAGGTGACAAGCACCGCATCGGCCCCGGCGGCAGCTTCCTGCACCCCGGCGGCGAGGCGCGCCCGCGTCGCGTCGGTGAGCCGGCCCTCGCGGATCGTCTCCGCGAGCAGGCTCTCATCGACGGAATGGGTGAAGCTCCACCCCGGCAGCGCCTGCGCGGCCAGTGTTTCCAGCCGCGCGGGCAGCGCGGGAACGGTGTGAATCATCGCCAGCGTCGGCATGGGTTTCTCCTCACGCGGCCGGGACGACGCCCCGGCGGCGCACGGCGCGCGGGGCGGGGCGGGGATCGGCCGGGCCACGGTCGCTGGCCCGCGCGACGAGGCTGGCGCCGACCAGGATTTTTACCGGCCGCTGTGGTTCGGCGGCGTTAATGAGATCGTCGAGAAGGGTGACGGCAAGATTGCCGATCTTGCGCTTCGACACGTCGATCGTGGTGAGAGCCGGCTCCATGGTGGCGCCGAGCGGGAGATTGTCGAAGCCGATCACCCCGACATCCTCAGGGATGCGGATGCCGAATTCGCGCAGCGCCTTGATGAAGCCATAGGCGATCACGTCATTGGTGCAGAAATAGGCGTCGGCCAGCGCCAGCCCCTCGCTCAGCGCCTTGACGGTATCGATATGGGCGCCGTCGAAGGTGGATTCGACGGAAATTATATGGGCGGGGTCGATGGTCAGCCCCAGCCGCGCGGCGTTGCGGTGGAAGGCGTGCTGGCGGAGCTGGAAATTCGTGGTCTCGACATGGCTCGCCACGAAGCCGATGCGCGAAAAGCCCTGCTGGCGCAGCCGGGCCATCACCTGATGGACCGCATCCTCATTGTTCATATTGACGAAATTGGCTTCCACCACGTCGTAGAAGGTGTCGATGAAAACGATCGGCCGGCCGACGCCCTGCAGCACGCGGATGTCGGATTCCGACATTTCGGTGCCGAGCGCGATGATGCCGCTGACCGGGGCGACCGCGATCATGTCGGCGACCGCCGTCATGCCCTGGCCCTCATGGCTCACCACCTCAAGCGCATAGCCGCGCCGGGTCGCCTCGGCCGACATGCCGTCGATATAGTCCGAGACGAAGACGCTGTGGTCGCGGTTCACGGTGTGCCCGTGCTTGGCGATCTTGAGGAAGCGGATGGTGCCGGTGGCCTCCGGCCGCGCCTTGACGAGGCGGGGGACATAGTTGAGCCGCGCGGCGGCCTCCAGCACCCGGGCGCGGGTGAGGCCGGAGATTTCCCCCTTGCCGTTTAGCACGAGCGAGACTGTGGCCGGCGAGACGCCCGCCGCCCCGGCTATGTCCCGAATGGTGAAAGACGTCTTGGCTTTCATGTCCGGCTACGTGTCCTCATGGAACCCGTGATGCACATGTGATGCAGATTTTGTTTAGTAAACATTCGGGTGCCTTTTCGAGCGTTAAGCCAAAAATCTCGACCTTGCAACCGTCTTGCAAGAATGGTGCGGCCCGCCCGTCGCGGGTGGCCGACCTGTCCGGAACGTGCCCGCGTCTCCGCCGCCGAGATGGCGTCGCCGTTCGCCCTCTCGGCGGTGCGACGAGAGCCGCAAATGCGTAAGAAGGGCTGTCCCATAAGGATTTTGCATACGGCATTTCATGCGGCGGTGCGTCCCTGCCGGCGCCGGATGTTGCCGCTTTTTTGATCCCGCCGCGCTTTTCGGCAGGTTCCGGCCGGGCGGAAATTCGGTGTCGCAGCGGCGCCGCAGGCCGCTTGCGCCGGGCAAAAGCCTTTGCTACGAATTTAGTGAAGCTGGTCATAGTTTACTAAAAATGCCAGCGCGACTCCGGGAGGAGACCATGCGAGCCACCGGCGGACAGCTGGTCATGCTCATCGCCATCAATGTGGCGGTGCTGGCGTTGGGAGCGGCCATATCAGGCGGCGCCTTCCTGTCGCCGTTCAACCTCCAGTCCATGGCCGGCCAGCTGCCGGAGATCGGCTTCCTCGCCATCGGCGTCATGCTGGCCATGTGCGCCGGCAATGGCGGCATCGACCTCTCCGGCATCGCGCTGGCCAATCTTTCCGGCGTCGTCTCGGCGGTGGTCGTGGGCTCGTTCCTGTCGAGCACGGACCAGCAGGCGGCCTATTCGCTCGCCTTCATCGTCGGCGCGCTGCTGGTCGGGGTCCTCGGCGGCACGTTCAACGGGCTGCTGATCAGCCGGCTGAATATCACCCCCATTCTCTGCACGCTCGGCACGCAGATGCTGTTCACCGGCCTTGCGGTCGTCGCCTCGGATGGGCGCGCGGTGGCGGTTGGCACCCCGGACCTGCTGTCGGAGATCGGCAACGGCCTGTTCCTCGGCGTGCCGATCAGCTTCCTCATCTTCATCGGCGTCGCCGCCTTCATCGCCGCGCTGCTGAAGTTCACGCCCTTCGGGCTGTGGCTGATGCTGATGGGCACGAACCCCAAGGCGGCGCTTTATGCCGGCTTCCCGAAGACGCGCGTGCTCATCGCCACCTATGCGACCAGCGGCCTGCTTTCCGGCCTTGCCGGCATCATCATCGCGTCCCGCAACGTCAACGTGAAGTGGGACTACGGCACCTCTTATCTCTTGATCGCCATCCTCATCGCGGTCATGGCCGGCGTGCGGCCCGAGGGCGGCTATGGCCGCGTGATCTGCGTGGTGCTGGCGACCATCGCCCTGCAGCTGATGTCCAGCATGCTGAATTTCGGCGGGCTGTCGAACTTCGTGCGCGACTTCGCCTGGGGCGCGCTGCTTCTGACCTTCCTGGCGGTCGGCCGCTACAACGTGGTCGGCTTCCTGACGCCCAACAAGAGCAAACGGCTCGTGTGATGCGATCCCCTCACGCATCGAAACTCGCCATGAGGGAAGCAACAAAAATGGAGGAAACTATGGGAGCTCTTTCCAAGAAGATGCTGCTCGGCTCGGCCATGGCCGTGGCTCTGGTGGCAGGCTCGGCCGGCGCGCTGGTGGCGCAGGACAAGCCTGTCATCGCCACCGTGGTCAAGATCAGCGGCATTCCGTGGTTCGACCGCATGGAAACCGGCGTGAAGCTGTTCCAGAAGGAAAACCCGGACGTCGTCGCCACCCAGTACGGCCCCGCCACCGCCGATGCCGCCCAGCAGCTGCAGATCGTCACCGATCTCGTCGCCAAGGGCGTGAACGGCCTCGCCGTGGTGCCGATGGACCCGTCCGTGCTGGAAGGCACGCTGAAGCGCGCCATGGATCGCGGCATCATCGTCGTCACCCATGAGGCCGACAACCAGAAGAACACCCATGCCGATGTCGAGGCCTTCGACAATGCCGATTACGGCAAGGCGCTGAACGAGCGCCTGGCGCAGTGCATGGGCGGCAAGGGCAAGTGGACCACCTTTGTCGGCTCGCTCGGCAGCCGCACGCACATGCAGTGGGTCGGCGCCGGCGAGGCCAATGCCAAGACCCACCCGGAGATGGTGCTGGTCGACGCGAACAATGAGTCGTTCGACGACGCCAACGCCACCTATGAGAAGGCCAAGGAAATCCTGCGCAAGCACCCGGATATCAAGGGCTTCCAGACCTCGGCCGGCAATGACGTGCTCGGCGTCGGCCGCGCCATCGACGAGGCGGGCCTCTCGGGCAAGGTGTGCCTGGTCGGCACCGGCCTGCCGAACCCCTCGCAGGACCTGCTGGAGTCAGGCGCCATCACCGCCATCGGCTTCTGGGATCCGCAGAAGGCCGGCATGGCGATGAACTCCGTCGCCAAGAGCCTGATCGCCGGCAAGAAGATCGAGGACGGCGCCAATCTCGGCGTGCCGGGCTATGAGAAGGTGAAGGTCACCAAGGGGCCGGGCGTCGGCGTGCTGATCATCGGCAACGGCATGGTTCTGGCCGACAAGGCCAACTACAAGGAATACCTCTTCTGATCCCCTGACCAACCAGGCCTCCGGGGGCGCCGCGCGCGTCCCCGGCAGCTCTCCCGCGCGCCGTTCCGCCGCGCCGCCAATCGAGGAAGGGGTCGCCAGTGTCCCACGGCTTAATGTCCCAGGGCCTCCCAGCCGCGTCTGCCTCCCGCGCGTTCCTCGAACTGCGCGGCATTCACAAGCGTTTCGGCGGCGTCCATGCGCTGCGCGGCGTCGGCTTCACCATTGAGCCGGGCGAGGCCTATCATCTGCTCGGCGAGAATGGCTGCGGCAAGAGCACCGTTATCAAGATCATGTCCGGCGCCCACGCCCCGGACGAGGGCGAGATTGTGCTGGAGGGGCGCAGCTTCCGCGCGCTCAACCCCATCCAGTCGCTCGCCGCCGGTATCGAGACGGTCTACCAGGACCTGTCGCTGCTGCCGAACCTCACCGTCGCGGAAAATGTCGCGCTGAACGAGCAGCTCGTCGCCCATGGCGGCCGGCTGGGGCGGCTGTTCGACCGTGGCCGGTTGCGGCGCACCGCCGAGGCGGCGCTTGAGGTGGTCGGGTTGCCGACGGCGCCGGCCTATCTCTCCGCCATCGTTTCCGACCTGCCGCTGGCGCAGCGCCAGCTGGTCGCCATCGCCCGCGCCATCGCCACCAAGGCGAAGATGGTGATCATGGACGAGCCGACCACCTCGCTCACCCGCCGCGAGGTCGACAATCTGATCGCCGTGGTCGAGCGCCTGCGCTCGGAGAATGTCGCGGTGCTGTTCGTCACCCACAAGCTGGATGAGTGCTACCGCATCGGCGGCCATGCCATCGTGTTCCGCGACGGGCAGTGCGTGGGGCAGGGGCCGCTGGCCAACTACACCAAGCACCAGCTCACCGAGATGATGACCGGCCGCCACATTGACGGCGCGCGCTACCGCACCGGCGCCCCGATGGCGGAGGAGCTGTTCGCGGCGGACGGGCTGTCGCTGCCGCCGAGCCTTGCCCGCGTGAGCTTCAGCCTGCGGCGCGGCGAGATCCTCGGCATTACCGGCCTTGCCGATTCCGGCCGCAACGAGCTGGCCACCGCCATCGCCGGCGTCACCCCGGCGGCGGAGGGGCGCATCCGCATCGATGGCAAGGTGCAGCGCATCGGCCATCCCGCGCAGGCGATCCGCCTCGGCATCGGCTATGTCCCGGAAGACCGGCTGGGGGAGGGGCTGTTCCTCGACAAGTCGATCTTCGAGAACGAGATCGCCCTTGTCGTGCAGGACCTCGCCAATGCGGTGGGCATTGTCGACCGGGCGAAGGGCCGGGCGCTGGCGGACAAGATCTCGAAGGACATGCGGCTCAACACCGGCAATATCGACCTGCCGGTCGGCGCGCTCTCCGGCGGCAACCAGCAGCGCGTGCTGATCGGCCGCTGGCTCTCGATTCTGCCGAAGCTCCTCGTCCTGCACGGCCCGACGGTGGGCGTCGATGTCGGCTCCAAGGACACGATCTACAAGGTGATCCAGCAGCTTGCCGAGGCCGGCATGGGCCTTCTCATCGTCAGCGACGACCTGCCGGAACTGCTGCAGAACTGCGACCGCATCCTGGTCATGAACAGCGGCCGCATCGTCGCCGAATATGAGGCCGGCGCGGCGACCGAAGATCAGCTTTACCAGGCCATGCTTGCCTCCCGGCCGCAGCCTTCCGCCCCGCCGGAGACGATTCAATGAGCACCACGCACCCGATCGACAGCGCCGAGCTACCCATCGCCCGCGCCAACCCGCTTTTGGAGCTGGTGCGGCGGCGGCCGGAGGTGATCACCTTCATCCTGCTGGTCGGAATCTGCGTCGCGGTGGCGATCGCCAATCCGGCGTTCCTGCAACCCTCCTCGCTGATCGACATCGGACGCTCCAGCGTGGTGATGGGGCTGTTCGCGCTTGGCGTGTTCATCATCCTGGCGGCGGGCGGCATCGACGTCTCCTTCACCGCCATCGCCGCCTTCACCATGTATTCGCTCACTTTGCTGGTGAAGAACCACTTTCCCGACGCGCCGATGGCGCTGATCGTGCTGGCGGCGGTGCTTGGTGGCGCGGGGCTCGGCGTGATCAACGGCCTGCTGGTGCATTATCTGCGCGTGCCCTCGCTGATCGTCACCATCGGCACGCAATATCTGTTTCGCGGCATCCTGCTCGCCTTCATCGGCACGGTGTGGATCATGTCGCTGCCGCCGCAGATGGGCGCGTTTGGCCGCCTGCCGCTGTTGCAGTTCGACGCCGCCGACGGGCGCACCATCACCCTGCCGTTCTATTTCCTGGTGCTTCCCATCGCCGCGCTGATCACCTGGTGGATGCTGAACCGCACGCTGATGGGCCGCGCCATCTTCGCGGTGGGCGGCAATGCCAGCGTGGCGGAGCGGCTCGGCTATAATCTGCGCACCATCCACATCTTCCTGTTCGCCTATGCCGGCGGCCTCGCGGGCCTCGCCGGCATCATCCACACCTGCGCTAACCGGCAGGCGAATCCGTTCGATCTCGTCGGCAGCGAGATCAACGTCATCGCCGCCGTGGTGCTGGGCGGTGCGCGCATCACCGGCGGCACCGGCACCGTGCTCGGCACGCTGCTGGGCGTGCTGCTGGTGGTGGTGGTGAACAGCGTGCTGGTCATGGTCGGCATTCCCTCCACCTGGCAGCGCGTGGTGGTGGGCGGCTTCATCCTGATGGCCGCCGCCTTCTTCGTGTTCAGCCAGAAGAAAAACTGAAACAGACCGCCCGATTTGAGCTCACGAGGACCGACATGAAGAAGTTTCTCAACGATCCCGCGCATTTCGTCGACGAGATGCTGGACGGCATCTACCGGGCGCATCCGCAGGTGACCTATGTGAACGGCGACAAGCGCTGCCTGGTCGTCGCCACGCGCAAGCCGGGCAAGGTGGGCATCGCCACCGGCGGCGGTTCCGGCCATTTGCCGCTGTTCCTCGGCTATGTCGGCGACAACATGCTCGACGGCTGCGCGGTGGGCGGGGTGTTCCAGTCCCCCAGCGCCGACCAGATGCACGAGGTCACCAAGTACATCGATCAGGGCGCGGGCGTGCTCTACATCTATGGCAACTATTCCGGCGACATCATCAATTTCGACATGGCCGCCGAGCTGGCCGACATTGACGGCATCACGGTGAAGCAGGTCGTCGGCAATGACGACGTGGCCTCCTCCGTCGTCGGCGAGGAGCACAAAAGGCGCGGCGTCGCCGGCATCTTCTTCGTCTACAAGGTCGCCGGCGCCGCCGCCGCCAACATGCTGTCGCTCGACGAAGTGACCCGCCTCGCCGACAAGGCGCGGGCGAATGTGCGCACCATCGGCGTCGCCCTGTCGAGCTGCGTCGTGCCGGAGATCGGCCACGCCACCTTCTCGGTCGGTGACGACGAGATGGAAATCGGCATGGGCATCCATGGCGAGCCGGGCATCGGACGCACCAAGCTGGCCCCGGCGGATGCCGTGGTCGACGAGATGATGGAGCGCATCTTCGCCGAGCTGCCCGCCGGCAATGGCGACGAGTTCGCGGTGCTGGTCAACGGCCTCGGCGGCACGCCGAAGGAGGAGCTGTACATCCTGTTCCGCCGGGTGTCGCAGCTGTTCGAGGCGCGCGGTTCCAAGGTCAAGCATGTCTGGATCGGCGAGTTCGCCACCGCGATGGAAATGGCCGGCGCCTCCATCTCGGTGCTGAAGCTCGACGCCGAGCTTGACCCGCTGGTCGCCGCGTCGGCCAATACCCCGTTCTTCGCCCACATCAAGGCCTGAGGTTTCCGCATGGACGCGCTCCGCGCCGATGATCTGATCGGCCTTTTCCAGCGCTGGTGCGACATGTTCGCCGAACAGCGCGACTTCCTGATCGCGCTCGACGGCAAGGTCGGCGACAGCGATCTCGGTATCACCATGGCGAAGTCCTTCGCCGCCGCCGCCGACACGGTAACGGCGGAAGGGCCGGCGGCGGGGATCACCAAGCTGCTGCGCTCCGCCGGCGCGATCATGGCCAAGACCGCGCCCTCCACCATGGGCACGCTCACCGCCACGGGCTTTTTGCGAGGCGCCAAGGCGCTGGAGGGGGTGGAGGCCATCGGCACCGCCGAGCTCGCCCAGTTCTGGCGCGCCTTCGCCACCGGCATCGCCGAGCGTGGCAAGGCCAAGCTCGGCGACAAGACCATTCTCGACGTGCTGGACCCGGTGGCCGGCGCGCTGGAACAGGCGGCGGCTTCCGGCCTCGCTTTGGCGCCGGCGCTGAAGGAAGCCGCCGACACCGCCGACGCGGCGCTGGAGCGGACCAAGACCATGGTGGCCCAACACGGCAAGGCGGCGGCGTTCCAGGAGAAGACGGTGGGGCTGCAGGATGCCGGCGCCACGGTCGGCGTGCTGCTGGTGAGGACAATGTCCGATTTCGTCGCCGGGCTCGCCTAGAGCCTTTTCGCGCGAGGTGGTTTCCGGCCCGGTGGCCTCACTTGATCGGAAGCCCCTTGACTTGCCAGGGGGTGGGCTTCCGCCACAGCCGGCCGCGGCCACTGGCACACCCGGGCGTCGCCCCGGTCAATCCGCCATCTGCGCTTCCTGCTGGAGGGCGGCCAGCAGCGTCATGAAGCGCTCGCCCTGCACCAGCACATGCGCCCGGATGCGCTCGGCCGCCCCGGCGCCGTCGCCGGCAAGCAGCGCTTCCAGAATGGCCTCGTGCTCGGCAAGCGAGGTGGCGATCCGGCGCGGCACCTTCAGCTGAAGCCGCCGATAGGGCTGAAGGGCGGTTTGCAGCCGTGTCGCCTCGGCCCGCAGCACGCGGTTGCCGGTCGCGGCGTAGATCGCGGCGTGGAAATGGGCATTGGCGGGGTAATAGGCGTCGTCATCGCCCGCCGTTACCGCCTGCTGGCAGGCGAGATGGGCGTCCGAGATCGCGGCCCGGTCCGCCGGCCCCAGCCGCTGCGCCGCCAGCCGCGCGCAGGAGGCTTCGATTTCCGCCATCAGCTCGAAGGATTCGACCAGTTCGCGCGGGCCGAGCAGCGCGACATAGGCCCCCCGCCGGGGCCGCATCTCGATGAGGCCGGAGGCGGAGAGCTGGATCAGCGCCTCGCGGATCGGCGTGCGGGACACATGGAAGCGCTCGGCGAGGCCAGCCTCGTCAAGCCGTTGCCCCGGGCGCAGCCGCCCGGCGACGATGTCTTCCTCAAGGGCTTCGCGAAGCCTCGGCGTCTGTTCACCACGCACGGCATACCTCCGCGCAGAGAAAGCCATTTCCCGTGCTGCAATGCAAGAGGCATCATCTTGTATACTTGATGGTTGACTGGCGATGCAAATCCGTCATCATCCCATACAGAAGGCCGCGCTTTGGCGGGGCCATTGGCAAATTCCACCGCTGGAACGGCCATGGGATCCAACACCTCCTTCGTGGCAGACCTGCTCGCCTCCATCGCCGAGCGCGGCCGCACGCTGCTCGACCGCTCGCAAAGGGTGAGCGGGGCGACGCGGGTGGAGACGCTGGCGGAGCGCTGCCAGACGCTGCTGTCCGGGCGCGGCGAAGCCTCCGGTGTCGCCCTCGCGGCCGATATTCTCGATCGCTACGCCCATATGAAGACCGGCGAGGCCATCGCCTTCTTCGAGGTGCTGGCCGAGAAGTTCGGCCCCGATCCCGACGGCCTCGCCGCCGCGATCGAGGCCTATGGCCGGAAGGTGCCGTCCGCCGTCGCCGACCTGCACCGGGCCAGCGAGCCGCGCCGGCAGGAGCTTTTCCGCCGCTTCAACCTCGCGCCGGGCGGCACGCTCTCGCTGGTGCGGATGCGCGAGCAGCTGATGGAGGCGATGGTGCGCCGGCGCGACCTCGCCGAGGTCGACCGCGATTTCGCGCACCTGTTCTCCTCCTGGTTCAATCGCGGCTTCCTGGTGCTCAAGCGCATCGATTGGTCGACCCCGGCCAATGTGCTGGAGAAGATCATCCGCTACGAGGCGGTGCACGCCATCCGCGACTGGGACGATCTGCGGGCCCGGGTCGATTCCCCGGACCGGCGCTGCTACGCCTTCTTTCACCCGGCGCTGGTCGACGAGCCGCTGATCTTCGTCGAAGTCGCGCTGATGAAGGAAAGCCCCGGCGCGATCTTCCCGATCCTCGACCCGGCCCGGCCGCTCCTGCGGCCGCAGGACGCCACCACGGCGGTGTTCTATTCGATCTCCAACTGCCAGAAGGGCCTTGCCGGGGTTTCGTTCGGCAATTTCCTCATCAAGCAGGTGCTGGAGGAGATCTCGCGCGAACTGCCTGTCCTGACCACCTTCGTCACGCTCTCGCCGGTGCCCGGCTTCCGCAAATGGCTCGACGCCGAGCGCCGGGCGGAGCAGAGCGTGGTGCTCTCCGCCGCCGACCGCAAGGCGCTGGAGGCGCTCGACGCGCCGGACTGGGCGGAGAAGCCGGAACTGCGCGAGGAACTGGCGGGCGTGCTCGCCCCCATCGCCGCCTATTACTTCCTCGCCGCCCGCACGCCGAAGGGTACGCCGGTCGATCCGGTCGCCCGCTTCCATCTCGGCAATGGCGCCCGGCTGGAGCGCATCAACCCGATGGGCGACCTCTCGCCCAAGGGCCTCGCCCAGGCGGCGGGGCTGATGGTGAACTACCGCTACACCCCCGCCGATATCGAGAAGAACCACGAAGCCTTCGCCGGAAAAGGCGAGATCGTCGCGAGCCCGCAGGTGCGCAAGCTGCTCAAGGTCGATCCCGCCTCCCGCGCCCTTGTTCCCGTCACCTGAAAAGCGTCATGTCCGACAATCATCTGTTCTCCGCCCTGGCGTCCGCCGCCCCCTCCCGCGACAAGAAGCTGGCCCTGCTGGCGGACGGTTCGGCCGTCACCTATGGCGAGATGCTGGCGCTCTCCGCCCGGCTCGCCGGCCTTCTCGTCGCGCGCGGGGTGAAGCCGGGCGACCGGGTGGCGGTGCAGGTCGAGAAATCCTGGCCCTGCCTCGCCCTCTATCTCGCCACGGTGCGCGCCGGTGCGGTCTACCTCCCGCTCAACACCGGCTACACCCTCAACGAGGTCAGGTACTTCCTCGGTGACGCCGAGCCGGCGCTGTTCGTCTGCCGGCCGGAGAGCGCGGCCGAGGCCCGCGCGCTGGCGGGCGAGCTTGGCGTGGCCGCCGTCGAGACGCTGGACGGCGAGGGCGCCGGCTCGCTGATGGACGCTGCCGCCGGTTTCCCGTCTGACTTCGATGACGTGCCGCGCGGGCCGGACGACCTCGCCGCCATCCTCTACACCTCAGGCACCACAGGCCGCGCCAAGGGCGCCATGCTCAGCCATGGCAATCTGCTCTCCAATGCGCGGGCGCTGAAAGAGTGCTGGCGCTTCACCGAGGCGGACGTGCTGATCCATGCCCTGCCGCTGTTCCACACCCACGGCCTGTTCGTGGCGGTGAACATCGTGCTGCTCAGCGGGGCGTCGATGGTCTTCCGCGCCAAGTTCGACCCGCGCGAGACGATCGCGCTGATGGAACACGCCACCTGCCTGATGGGCGTGCCCACCTTCTACACCCGCCTGCTCGACCAGCCGGGCCTGACGCGCGCGGCGACCGCGAACATGCGCCTGTTCGTCTCCGGCTCCGCCCCGCTGCTGGAGGAGACGCACCGGGCGTTCCGCGAGCGCACCGGCCATGCCATTCTGGAACGCTACGGCATGACCGAAACCTGCATGAACACCTCGAACCCCTATGAGGGCGAGCGGATCGCCGGCACGGTCGGCTTTCCCCTGTCGGGCATCTCTCTGCGCATCACCGATCCCGCCACCGGCGCTGAACTCCCGGCCGGCGAGATCGGCATGGTGGAGGTGAAGGGCCCGAACGTGACCAAGGGCTATTGGCGCATGCCGGAGAAGACCGCGAGCGAATTTCACGACGGGTTCTTCGTCACCGGCGATCTCGGCTGCATCGATGCGCGCGGCTATCTCAGCATTGTCGGCCGGGGCAAGGATCTCGTCATCACGGGCGGCTTCAACGTCTACCCCAAGGAGGTCGAAGGCGAGATCGACGCCATTGAGGGCGTGGTGGAAAGCGCCGTCATTGGCGTGCCGCATCCCGATTTCGGCGAGGGCGTCACCGCCGTTGTCGTGACGGCCAAGGGGGCGGATCTGACCGAGCAGGCCGTGCTGCAGGCGCTCGAAGGCCGGCTGGCGAAGTTCAAGCAGCCCAAGCGGGTGTTCTTCGTCGAGGAGCTGCCGCGCAACACGATGGGCAAGGTGCAGAAGAACATTTTGCGCGACAGCTACAAGGATATCTACCGCCGGAGTGCCTGACATCGTTGATCCACTGCGATCACACCGGCTGCGGAAAACGCGACAAGGTGGCGGATCAACCGCCCGACGCGACGATACCGAGGAAACGCCAACAGTCCGCCGGAAGGCGGCGACACGGAGGAAACCATGAACGCAACGCGACGCCTTGCGCGCGCCCTGACCCTTGGCTGCGCCCTCAGCCTGGCCGGTGGCCTCGCCCTCGCCACTTCGTCCTTCGCGCAGGACATCACCCTGCGCGCCTCGCACCAGTTCCCGGGCGGCAAGGGCGATCCCCGCGACGAGATGGTGCAGATGATCGCCCGCGACGTCGAGGCGGCCAATGTCGGGCTGAAGATCCAGGTCTTCCCGGGCGCGTCGCTGTTCAAGGCGAACGAGCAATGGGGCGCCATCACCAAGGGCCAGCTCGACATCACCTCCTTCCCGCTCGACTACGCCTCGGGCCGCGTGCCGCAATTCTCCGCCACGCTGATGCCGGGGCTGGTGCGCAATTTCGATCGCGCCGACCGCCTCAACGACTCGCCCTTCATGCAGGAGATCAAGGCGATCATCGAGAAGAACGGCGCCCTGGTCATCGCCGATGCCTGGCTCTCGGGCGCCTTCGCCTCCAAGAAGGGCTGCATCACCGGGCCCGACAGCATCAAGGGACAGGTGACGCGCGCCGCCGGCCCGGCCTTCGAGCAGATGCTCGCGGCCGCCGGCGCCTCCATCGCCTCGATGCCGTCCTCGGAAATCTATTCCGGCATGCAGACCGGCGTGCTCGACGCCACCAACACCTCCTCGGAGAGCTTCGTTTCCTATCGCCTCTATGAGCAGGTGAAGTGCCTGACCGCGCCCGGCGAGAACGCGATCTGGTTCATGTATGAGCCGGTGCTGATGTCCAAGCAGTCCTTCGACCGGCTGAACCCGGCGCAGCAGAAGGCGCTTCTCGACGCCGGCAAGAAGGCGCAGGCCTGGTTCGCCAAGGAGGTGCGCAAGGGCGACCAGAAGCTGATCGACACCTACAAGAAGGCCGGGGTCGAAGTGGTGGAGATGTCCGCCGCCGATTACGACGCCTGGCTGAAGGTGGCGCAGGAAAGCTCCTACAAGAACTTCGCCGAGAAGGTGAAGGGCGGCGACGAACTGATCAAGAAGGCGCTGTCCGTCCAGTAGCCCGCCCGTCCCGCGGCCCCGCCCGGGCGCCGCGGGACGTTGGCCTGCGCAGCTGTGACGGCGCACCCCCGCGAGAAGGCGGGGGCGTCGTCACCGCGCCGCGCGCCCCTCCCTTCGACACGCGAAAGCTCCCCATGGTCAGCCTGTTCCTGCGAGCGGTCGATCTTCTCTCCAAAGTCGCTGGCCTCATCGCCGGGCTGCTGCTCGTCGCGGCGATGCTGGTGATCTGCGAGATGATCTTCCTGCGCTATGTCTTCCGCGCCCCCACCATCTGGCAGACCGATTTCGTGGTGTTCTCCGCCACGGCGGCGATGTTCCTCGGCGCGCCCTATGTGCTGAAGACCCGCGGCCATGTGGGCGTCGACGTGATCGAGATCGCGCTGCCGCCCGGCCCAAGGCGGGCTCTCGGCATCGTTGGTGCGCTGCTCGGCCTCACCTTCGCGGTGCTGATGACCATCGCCAGCGCGACGTTCTTTCACGAGGCCTATGTCAACGAATGGCGCACCTCGACGGTCGCGGCCATCACCCTGTGGATCCCGCTGCTGCCGCTGCCGGTCAGCTTCGCCCTGCTGTCGCTGCAATATGTCGCCGAGCTGGTCCGCCGCCTGAGCGGCGCCTATGAAGCCGAGGGTCACGCATGATGAGCCTTTCCCCCACTCTGTCCGGCGGGCTCATCATCGGCCTGCTGTTTCTGCTGCTCGCCACCGGCATGCCGATCGCCTTCGCGCTGGGCCTCACCGCCATTGGCGGGCTGTTGATGGCGAACGGCATCGGCGTGTTCGAGGTGCTGGCCGAGACCATGTTCGCCGGCATCGCCAACCTCGCCTATGTCTCGATCCCGATGTTCGTGCTGATGGGCGCGGCGGTGGCTGCCACCCCGGCGGGACGCGATCTCTACGAGGCGCTGGACCGCTGGCTTAACCGGGTGCCGGGCGGGCTGGTTCTGTCCAATATCGGCGCCTGCGCCATCTTCGCCGGCATGACCGGCTCCAGCCCGGCGACCTGCGCCGCCATCGGCAAGATGGGCATCCCGGAGATGCTCAAGCGCGGCTACCCCGCCTCGGTCGCCACCGGCTCGATCTGCGCCGGCGGCACGCTCGGCATCCTCATTCCGCCGTCGGTGACGATGATCGTCTACGGCATCGCCACCGAGACCTCGATCGGCCGGCTGTTCCTGGCCGGCGTCATGCCGGGGCTGATGCTCACCGCCATGTTCATGGCCTGGGCGCTTTATGATTGCCGCCGCAAGAACTTCACCTTCGACATCAGCGGCAATCGCTTCACCTTCGGCCAGAAAATTGCCGCGCTGCCCAAGGTCACGCCCTTCCTCATCATCATCGTCGGCACGCTCTATGTGCTCTATGGCGGCGTCGCCACGCCTTCCGAGGCGGCCGGCGCGGGTGCCTTCCTGACGCTCGGCGTCGTCATCATCATGTACCGGCTGTTCCAGCCGAAGCCGATCTTCGAGATCTTCTCCTCCACCCTGCGCGAAAGCGTGATGATCATGATGATCATGGCGTCGGCGGAACTCTTCGCCTTCGCGCTGTCCTCGCTGTTCATCACCCAGACCGTCGCCGCCGCCATCGCCGGGCTCGACGTGAACCGCTGGGTGCTGATGGCGCTGATCAACCTGTTCCTGCTGGTATCCGGCATGTTCCTGCCGCCGGTCGCCATCATCGTGATGTCGGCGCCGCTGCTCTACCCGATCATCGTGTCCTCGGGCTTCGACCCCTATTGGTTCGCGGTGGTGCTGACGATCAATATGGAGATCGGCCTCATCACCCCGCCGGTCGGGCTCAATCTGTTCGTGGTCAAGGCGATCGCGCCGCAGGTGCCGGCCCAGCAGGTGCTGCGTGGATCGGTGCCCTATGTGGTGCTGATGCTGATGGGCATCGTCATTCTCAGCCTGTTCCCGGAAATCGCCACCTGGCTTCCCACCTATGTGATGGGCCCGCTGTGAGGGCGGTCGGCGCCGGCGTGCCGGCCTGATCCCGTCCGTCGCTGGCGGGCGCGGCCAGTCCCGTGCCGGGCGTCCGCGCCCGCACACATTGTATTCCTTCTAAATCATTGTGATTGCGTAGAAAAACCGATCCGTCTATTCCCATTCCGCTGTGACCCAGGGTCAATGTTGTCGGCATGGGACGGAATGATTGGTCGGGCTTTTACGCCACGCATCGCTCGGCGCTGGTCGCCTATGCGACGCCGATCCTTGGCTCGCGCGAGGCGGCCGAGGACGTGGTCCATGACGCCTTCCTCAAATTCCCGCCCGCGAGCGAGGAGGCCGAGCGCGGCATCGGCTATCTCTACCGCATCGTCCGCAACCTTGCCTTCGACAGCTTGAAGCGGCGCAGGCTCGAATCCCGCACGCAATCGGACGCGCTTCCCGACTGGGCGCAGCCGGCGCCGGAGGCCTCGCCCGAGCGGCAGCTTATCGACCGGGACGAGCTGCGGCGGATGGCACGGCTGGTGAGCGAGCTGCCGCCCGAGCAGCGCGCGGCGCTGGAAATGTACCGTTTCGCCGGCTGCACGCTGGAGGAGGTCGCCGCCCGGCTGGGCATCTCGGTAGCCACCGCCCATCGGCATGTGCGCGCGGCGCTGGCGCGGCTGGCGCAGGAGCTCGACCGGGCGGGCGGGTGACAATCGCGATGTGGACATGAAAACTAGCGCGCAGCAGATCGTCTTCTGCATGGTAACGGTGCCGCTTCCTGAGAAGCGCGAATGAGCGGCGATACGCGCCTTGACTGACGATGCAACATTGTCGCTCCACGAGGTGGCGGCGGACTGGCTGATGCGGGTGCGGGAAGCGCCCGGCGATGCCGCGCTGGCGCGCGCGCTGGCGCAATGGCTGGAGGAGCGGGACGAGCATCGCCGTGCCTATGCCCGTGTCGAACATTCCTGGCAGCTCATGGCCGCGCTGGCGCCGGCCCCTGCGGAGCCTCGGGCCGATGAGCGGCAGGACGCCGCCGATTCCCGCGTCGTTTCCTTTCCGCGACGCCTGTGGCGCCCGCTGGCGATCGGCGCGGCGCTGGCGGCGGGCCTTGCGGCTTTTCTCGCTTTTCCCGCGCTGCTTCTGCTGCTGGAGGCGGATTACCGCACCGGCACCGGCGCGCGGCAGGCGCTTGCGCTTGAGGATGGCAGCCGGATCGAACTCGGCGCCGACAGCGCGGTGGCGGTGGACCTCAGCGGCTCCGCGCGCGTCGTCCGGCTGCTGGCGGGCGAGGCGTTCTTCGATGTGCGCCCCGATCCGGCCCGCCCTTTCGTGGTCGATGCCGGCGGTGTCGATGTCACCGTGCTCGGCACCCGCTTCAATGTGCGGCTCACCTCCACCGATGCCGGCGTCGAGCTGGCGGAGGGGGCGGTGAGCCTGGACTATCCCGGCCATGGGCAGGCGCATGCCCGGCTGGTGCCGGGCGAGAGCGCGCGGGTCGACCTGCGCACCGGCGCGCTGGAGAAGGGCGAGATCGCGGTGGACGACATCGCGGTCTGGCGCGAGGGCCGGCTGTTCGTCCAGGACGCGACGATCGCCGCCGTGGTCGAGCAGCTGCAGCGCTACCACCGCGCCTGGATCACCGTGCCGGACGGCACCCTGGCGCAGCAGCGCGTCACCGGCCTCTATGATCTCACCGATCCCGACCGCGCTTTGCGCGCGCTGGTGGAGCCGCATGGTGGCAGGATGCGGGAAATCTCGCCCTATATGCGGGTTCTCTCGCGCTTCTAGAAGATTTTGCCCGTCGGGATGAAAAACCGCATCCGCTCGATCGTCTGACACCCGGGATGCGTTCGCTGAACGCACGGAACGATCTGGGGAGTAGACTTGATGAGCGCGCCGATGCGCCCCGCCGACGATCACGCGGCGCGATCCTGCACGAACCGGCGCCTGCTGCGCCTGATGGCGACGACGGCCTTTGTCTCTCTGGCGGCCCTGTCCTCCGCCGTGGCGCAGACAGCGCCGGCGCCCGTCGCCACCAGCGCGGCCCGCCCGTTCAACATTCCCGCCCAGCCCCTCGCCAGCGCGCTGAACGCCTTCGGGCGGCAATCGGGCCTGCAGGTGACGCTGGCCTCCGCGACCTCGCGTGGCGTCACCTCGCGGCCGGTGCAGGGCAGCCTCACCCCGCAGCAGGCGCTTGCCCGCATGCTGGAAGGCACCGGCATCGCCTTCCGCATAACAGGCGAAGGCACCGCCGTGGTCGGCCAGAGCGCGCCGGTGGAAAGCCATGCCGGCGGCGCGGTCGAGGGCGAATTGCTGGACGTCATCTCGGTCGCCGGCGACGGCATCAGCCGGGGCGGCGTGGCCGAGACGGTGATCGGCCCGCAGGCGCTGGAGCGGCTCAACCCGCAGAACCTCGCCGATGTGTTCCGCGAGCAGCCCGGCATTGAGGTCGGCAGCTCGGTGCCGATGTCGCAGAAGGTCTATGTCCACGGCATCGAGGAGACCAACCTCGCCGTCACCATCGACGGCAGCCGGCAGAACAACAAGGTGTTCCACCATATGGGCACCAACCTGATCGACCCGGGCGTGCTGAAGGCCGTGCGCGTCGATGCGGGCGTCGCCCCCGCCGATGCCGGCCCCGGCGCGCTCGCCGGCTCGATCGCCTATGAGACCAAGGACGCGCGGGACTTTCTCGATGCCGACGGCTTCGGCGGCTTCGGCAAATACTCCTTCAACTTCAATGGTGACACCTCGCTCGCCAACATCACCGGCTACGCCCGGCAGGGCGGCTTCGAGACGCTGGGCTATTTCAACATCGGCCAGGGCAACGAGTTCACCGCCGGCAATGGCGATGTGGTGATGGGCACCAGCACCAACCTCATCAACGGCATCGGCAAGGTGTCCTACGAGGCCCCCACCGGCGACCGCTTCAGCATCAGCTATGAGAGCGTGAGCGACGACGCCCCGCGCCCCTACCGCGCTAATGGCTCGGACTTTCCCGGTGCGCGGCCCTGGGACCCGGAACTGACGCCCTACGATATCCAGCGCCAGAACACCGTGTTCACCTACACCGACTCCACGCCCGAGGGCTGGTGGGATCCCAAGCTGGTGCTGGCCTATAGCTCGACGGAGATCTCCAAGCTCACCTATCTCAACCCCCGCTCCGGGCTGCCCTCGCCCTATACGGTCTCCGGCAAGACCGACAGCTTCAACGGCAAGTTCGAGAACAAGTTCGCCTTCGGCATCGGCGATGTCATCGCCGGCATCGACTTCTACGACGACACCGCCCAGCTCTACGATCCCTATGACGCCGCCACCGAAAAGGCGACCAATGTCGGCCTCTACGCCCAGGCGCGGCTGGAGCCGTGGGAGCGCACCCGCCTGTCCTTCGGCGGCCGCGCTGATAACCAGTGGTTCACCGGCACCACAGGCGAGTCGTGGGACAATGCCGGGCTCAGCGGCAATGTCTCGGGCGAGTACGATGTGATCGAGAACTTCCTGACCGCGCGCGCCGGCTATTCCCATGTCTGGGCCGGTATTCCGCTGGCCGAGAATTTCTACATGAACCCGGCCTGGGACTATGACGGCGGCGCCGAGCCGGTGACCTCGAACAACGCCATGGCGGGGCTGAAGGCGACCTATCAGGGCTTCACCCTGGAAGGCAGCATCTTCCGCACCGACATCTACAATGCCCGCGTCGTCACCTACAGCAACCGCGTCCTGGGTGCGATCCGCGCCCGTGACATCGAATCGCGCGGCTTCGAGATTGCCGGCGGCTATGAATGGGAGACCGGCTTCGTCAGGGTGAAATATGCCGATATCGACGTCACCATCGACGGCGAGGCGGCGGATTCCGACACCGGCAACTACCTCGCCACGCCGGTCGGCCAGATGATCACCTTCGTCGCCGCCCACAGGATTCCCGAATGGGGCCTCACCATCGGCGGCAACATCGAGGTGGCGCTGGAGATGGACGACGTGCCGGCGCTGCTGCCGGATGGCGAGACGCTGACGACGACCATTCCCGGCTATACTGTCGTCAATGTCTATGCGGAGTACCGGCCGGTCACCGCGCCGCACCTGATGCTGCGGCTCGACATCAACAATCTGTTCGACGAGACCTATGCCAGCCGCGGCACCTATGGCCAGGACATCGCGGACGTCGTGCCGCTCTACCAGCCGGGGCGCTCTTTCATCGTCACCGCATCGGCGAAGTTCTGACCCGTCGATGACGGCACGCCCTGCCGCGCGCGCCGCCGCGCTTATTTCCCTGCTGGTCGCCGGGCTGGTCGCGCTCTGGCCGGCGGCGGCGGCGGCGCGGGAGATCGTCGACCTCGCCGGCCGCACGGTCATCGTGCCCGACAAGGTCGAGCGCCTCATCCTCGGCGAGGGCCGCTATATCCCGGCCCTCGCCATTCTCGACCGCGACGACCCCATCGGCCGCGTCGTCGGCATGATGGGCGAGTATGAGCAGGTCGATCCGGCGACCTATGCCCGCTTCCGCGCCCGCTTCCCCGCCATCGCCGACATTCCCCGCTTCGGCCGCGCTTCCCAGGACAGTTTCAGCCTGGAGCGGGCTTTGGCGCTGCGCCCGCAGGTGGCCATTTTCGGGCTCGACGGGCACGGCCCGGGAGCGAGCAATGCGCGGGTGATCGAGGTGCTCGCACAGGCCGGCATCGCTATCGTCTTCATCGATTTCCGCACCGATCCGCTGGTCAATACGCCCAAAAGCATCGAAGTGCTTGGCGCCGTGCTGGGGCGGGAGGAGGAGGCGGCGGCGTTTGTCGCCGAATGGCGCGCCGCCTATGAGCAGGTGCGCGATCGGCTGGCGCGGCACCGCCCGCCGGCGCCGCGCGTCTTCATTGAGAGCCGGGTGGGCCTGATGCCCTGCTGCGAGACCATGGTGCGCGGCATGATGGGCGATTTCGTCACCGCGACGGGCGGCAGCAACCTCGCCGCCGGCGTCATCCCCGCCGATGCCGGCACGGTCAGTCTCGAATATCTGCTGGTCAACCCGCCGGATATCTATATCGGCACCGCCATCGGCAGTGCCGCGAGCCCGCCCGACAGCCCGTGGATCGCGCTCGGGCCGGATGTCGCGCCCCGGCAGGCGGCCGAGAGCCTTGCCCGCGCCACCGGGCGCGTCGGCATCGCCGAAATGCCGGCGGTGAAAGCCGGCCGGGCGTTTGCCGTGTGGCACCATTTCTACAATTCGCCGTTCAATGTCGCGGCGCTGCAGGCCTTCGCGAAGTGGCTCCACCCCGAGCTGTTCGCCGATCTCGACCCGGAAGGCCTGCTGCGCCGGCTGCACCAGCGCTTCCAGCCCTTCCCATTGGAAGGCACCTATTGGACCGCGATGCCGCCCTAAGGCACCGCCCGGTCATCGGACATACACGGTGGGCCAAATCAGAGAGCTTGATTTGCGTCCACGTGTCGGCTATCGTCGACATATGGACACGGATCAAGCTCTCTCCGCCTTCGCGGCGCTTTCGCAGCCGACCCGGCTCGATGTCTTCCGGCTGCTCGTCGCCCATGAGCCGGAGGGGCTGGCGGCCGGCGAGGTGGCGCGCCGGCTCGACGTGCCGCACAACACGCTCTCCACCCATTTCGGCATTCTCGCCCGCGCCGGGCTGATCGGCGCCGAGCGCCAGAGCCGGCTCATCATCTACCGCGCCCAGCTGGAGGCGGTACGTCATCTGGCTTCCTTTCTCCTGAAGGATTGTTGCGGCGGCAAGCCGGAGATCTGCGCCCCGCTGATCGCCGATCTTCAGCCCTGCTGCCCTACCGGGGCCCATGAGGCCGACGCCTATGACGCCCAAGGAAACTCCACCGAGGAGGCCTGCGATGTCGCCTGAGAGTGCCGCCGTCACCATCTTTCACAACCCCGCCTGCGGCACCTCGCGCAACGTGCTGGGGCTGATCCGCAATGCCGGGATCACGCCTGTTATCATCGAATATCTGAAGACCCCGCCGAGCCGCGAGGAACTGGTGGCGCTTATCACCTGCATGGGCATTCCGGTCCGCGCCCTGCTGCGCGAGAAGGGCACGCCCTATGCGGAGCTTGGGCTCGGCGATCCCGCGCTCAGCGACGACGCGCTGCTCGACGCGATGATGGCGCACCCGATCCTGATCAACCGCCCCATCGTCGTCACCCCGCGCGGTGTAAAACTGTGCCGGCCCTCGGAGGCGGTGCTGGACCTCATCGACGCCCCGCAGCGCGGCGAATTCCGCAAGGAAGACGGCGAGCTGGTCATCGACGCCAGCGGCCATCGCGCCGGCTGAACGAGAACCGGAACCCCCGATGTCCCAGACAATGGCGATGACGCCCCGGCCCGCGCGGCTGTCCTTTCTCGACCGCTACCTCACCGTGTGGATTTTCGCGGCGATGGCGCTGGGCGTTATCCTCGGCACGGTGTTCACCGGCCTGCCGGAGGCGCTGAACACGCTCTCGGTCGGTTCCACCAACATCCCGATCGCGATCGGGCTGATCCTGATGATGTATCCCCCGCTCGCCAAGGTGCGCTACGAGGAGCTGCACCGCGTCTTCGCCGACAAGCGGGTGCTGGTGCTGTCGCTGGTGCAGAACTGGCTGATCGGCCCGACGCTGATGTTCGCCCTCGCGGTGATCTTCCTGCGCGACTACCCGGAATATATGACCGGGCTGATCCTCATCGGGCTGGCGCGCTGCATCGCCATGGTGCTGGTGTGGAACCAGCTGGCCAAGGGCGACAACCAGTATGTCGCCGGGCTGGTGGCGTTCAACTCGATCTTCCAGATCCTGTTCTTCTCGACCTATGCCTGGCTGTTCCTCACCGTGCTGCCGCCATTGTTCGGGCTGGAGGGTAGCGTGGTGGATGTCAGCTTCTGGACCATCACCGAGGCGGTGCTGATCTATCTCGGCATTCCCTTCCTCGCCGGCTTCCTCACCCGCCGCGTCCTCATCGCCCGCAAGGGGCCGGACTGGTACGCCAACGTGTTCCTGCCGAAGATCAGCCCGATCACGCTCGGCGCGCTGTTGTTCACCATCGTCGCCATGTTCAGCCTGAAGGGCGGCGATCTCGTGCGCCTGCCGATGGACGCGGTGATCATCGCCATTCCGCTGACGATCTATTTTATCGTCCAGTTCCTCATCAGCTTCGCCATGGGCAAGCTGATCGAGGCGGATTATCCCCGCACCACGGCGATCGCCTTCACCGCCGCCGGCAATAATTTCGAGCTGGCGATCGCGGTCGCCATCGCCGCCTTCGGCCTTGCCTCGCCGGTGGCCTTCGCCGCCGTCATCGGGCCATTGGTCGAGGTGCCGGTGCTGATCCTCCTGGTGCATGTCGCGCTGCGGCTCGGCCGGTGGTGGTTTCCACGGACGGCGCCCGGCGCCTCTTGAGGGGCGGTAAGTGATATTTCGACATTTGTCGAAACAGGGCTTGACCACTGATGGCGGCGGCGCCTAGCTTATTTCCATGAATCTCGAACAAGCCTCCCGCCAGCTTGAATCCCTCGGCAACCCCACCCGGCTGCAGATCTACCGGACGCTGGTGCGGGCGGGGCATGCCGGCCTGCCGGTCGGCGGCCTGCAGGAGCGGATCGGCATCGCCGCCTCGACGCTGTCGCATCATCTCAAGCGCCTCGTCGACACCGGGCTGGTGACGCAGGAGCGCCACGCCACGACGCTGATCTGCCGCGCGCATTACCCCGCCATGGAGGCGCTGATCGGCTATCTCGCCGACGAATGCTGCGCCGATGCCGGCTGCGCCGCGCACGACAGCGGCGGGCAGGGGGCACCCGTCACGGACGGCGTGGCGCGGGCGGGCGGAGTGCGGGCGTGAGCGAGAATGTTCTTGTCGCCGGTGCCGGCGAGCATCGCCCGCCCGGCGCGCGCAGCCTGTTCGTCACCGGGCTCGGCATCGGCCAGGTCTGCTCCTGGGGCTCGCTCTATTACAGCTTCCCGCTGATCGCCGAGGCGATGGGCCATGAACTCGGCTGGTCGAAGAGCGCGCTCTATGGCGCGGCGACGCTGGGGCTCGCCTTCGCAGGGCTTGCGGCCTATCCCATCGGCGCCGCCATCGACCGCGGCCATGGCCGGGTGATCATGACCATTGGCTCGGTGCTGGCCGGCCTGCTGCTGGTGCTGTGGTCGCAGGTCGAGAGCCTCGCTCTGTTCTATGTCGCGGTGGCCGGCATCGGCGCCCTGCAGGCGGCGACACTGTACGATCCCGCCTTCGCCGTCATCGCCCGCCGCTCCGGCCCTTCGCATGCGCGGGCGGGGATCACGGCGCT
This sequence comes from Ancylobacter sp. FA202, assembly GCF_000380205.1. NCBI lineage: Bacteria > Pseudomonadati > Pseudomonadota > Alphaproteobacteria > Hyphomicrobiales > Xanthobacteraceae > Ancylobacter > Ancylobacter sp. FA202. The sequence continues at coordinate 2,930,274 of NZ_KB904818.1, forward strand.
GACCCTGTGGGGCGGCTTCGCCTCCACCGTGTTCATCCCGCTGGTGCAACTGCTGCTCGATACGGTGGGCTGGCGCGAGGCGCTCATGGTGCTGGCTTGCATCAACATCCTTGTCTGCGCCGGCTGCTACTGGTCGGTGATCGACCCCGCCGCCGACGCGCCGCCGCACCGCTCCTCCTCGGCGGCGCCGCTCAGCGGCAGGGCAGCGGTGGCATGGGCGGCGCGGCAGCCGGTGTTCTGGGCGCTGGCGGTGGCGTTCACCGCCTATTCCGCCGCCTTCTCGGCCTTCACCTTCCATCTCTACCCGATGCTGGTGGAGAAGGGGTTCGAGGTCTCCGCCGTTGTCGCCGCCATGACGCTGATCGGCCCGGCGCAGGTGGCGGGGCGCGTCGCCATCTGGGTGTTCGCGCCGCGTGCGCCGGTGCGGCTGATCGGCTCGGTCACGGTGGCGGTGTTCCCGCTGGCGCTGGTGGCGCTCGACGTGCTGCCGCCGAGCTTCCTGCTGATCGCGCTCGTCGCTTTGTTCTATGGCGCGGCGAACGGCATCACCACCATCGTGCGCGGGCTCTCCGTACCGGAAATGCTCACCCGCGAGGCCTATGGCGCGGTGAACGGAGCGATGTCGGCGCCGAGCACGATCTCGCGCGCGGTGGCCCCGCTCGGCGCCGCGCTCATCTGGTCGATGTCGGGCTCCTATGACGGCGTGCTCGCCGCCATCATCGTCCTGACGCTGCTGCTGGCGTGCGGCTTCTGGCTCGCCGCCTTCCTGTCGCGCCGCGCATCATCCGAGGCTGCCCGATGACCACAGACGATTTCACCGACGCGCTCGACCCCGCCCATTTCGACCGGCCGGACGCGGACAAGCTGTCGCCCGCTAGCCCGCTGAGCCATCCCCCGCGCATCCTGCTGCTGTACGGCTCGCTGCGCGAGCGGTCCTATAGCCGGCTACTGGTCGAGGAGGCGGCGCGCCTGCTCACCGCCATGGGGGCGGAAACCCGCATCTTCGATCCGCGCGACCTGCCGATGCCGGACGCCGTGCCGGCCGACCATCCCAAGGTGCAGGAATTGCGCAGCCTGTCGGAATGGTCGGAGGGCCAGGTCTGGTGCAGCCCGGAGCGGCACGGCACCATCACAGGCGTGTTCAAGAGCCAGATCGACTGGCTGCCGCTGGAATATCGTGGCATCCGCCCGACCCAGGGGCGCACGCTGGCGGTGATGCAGGTGTCGGGCGGCTCGCAATCCTTCAATGCGGTGAACACGCTGCGCGTGCTCGGCCGCTGGATGCGGATGATCACCATCCCCAACCAGTCCTCGGTCGCCAAGGCGTTCGAGGAGTTCAATGAGGACGGGCGGATGAAGCCGTCGCCCTATTATGACCGGGTGGTCGATGTGATGGAGGAGCTGATGAAGTTCACTCTGCTCACCCGCGACCGCCGGGACTATTTCACCAGCCGCTACAGCGAGCGCCGCGAGGCCGCGCTCAAGGCGGCGGTGGCGGCGGAGGCGGATCTCTCCACCATCGCCATGACCGAGACGGCCCCGTCGCGGTGACAGGCCGCGCCTGATTATGTCGATCCGTCCCGAAATAAAGCCGATAGAAATGGCGCTTCTCCGCCGTTTCGCGCTCCAGAGGTGCCGGCACTGTCACTGAACTGTCATCCCGGACTGCTACGGCGCAGCGAGCTGCGAGAGATCGCGCGCGTCAGCCAGCCGAGAGGAAACCGGGCATGAGAGTCGGCATCAACGGCATGGGGCGGATCGGGCGGCTGGCGCTGCGGGCGGCGATGGGGGCGGCCGAGCGCCAGGCGAGCGACCCGCGCGCCGGCAACCGGCTCGACATTGTCCATGTCAATGAGCTCAAGTGCGGCGCGGCGGCGACCGCGCATCTCATCGAATTCGACAGCGTGCAGGGCCGCTGGCGCGCGCCGATCGAGGCGTCAGGCGAAGACGCGGTCATCATCGATGGCGGGCGCATCAGCTTCTCCGCCCATGCCGCGCCGGCCGACATCCACTGGGGCGATCTCGGTGTCGATATCGTGCTGGAATGCACCGGCAGGTTCCTCACCCCGGCCGCGCTGCAGGGGCATCTGGACCGGGGCGCCCGGCGCGTCATCGTCGCCGCGCCGGTTAAGGACCCGTCGGTGCTCAATGTCGTCGTCGGCGTCAATGAGCAGCTTTATGAGCCGGCGATGCACCCCATCGTCACGGCGGCGTCCTGCACCACCAACTGCCTCGCCCCCGTGGTGAAGGTGGTGCATGAGGCGATCGGCATCCGCCACGGCCAGATCACCACCATCCACAACCCGACCAACACCAATGTGGTGGTCGACGCGCCGCATAAGGATCTGCGCCGCGCCCGTTCCGCCATGCTCTCGCTGCAGCCGACCACCACCGGCAGCGCCACCGCCATCGCGCTGATCTATCCGGAGCTGAAGGGCAAGCTGAACGGCCATGCGGTGCGCGCGCCTGTCCTCAACGCCTCGCTCACCGATGCGGTGTTCGAGATGCAGCGCCCGACCAGCGTCGAGGAGGTGAACGACCTGTTCCGCGCGGCGGCGGCGGGCGCGCTCAACGGCATTCTCGGCTATGAGCCGCGCGCGCTGGTGTCCGCCGACTATGCCCGCGACACCCGCTCCTCCATCGTCGACGGCCTCTCGACCATGGTCACCGACGAGACCCTGCTGAAGGTTTACGCCTGGTACGACAATGAGATGGGCTATGCCTGCCGCATGGTCGATCTCGCCTGCCACATGCACAAGGTCGGGATTTGACCATGACAGGCTCCTCAGGCAGCGGGCTGCGCAACTACGCCATCGTGACGGCGGCCTATTGGGGCTTCACCCTCACCGATGGCGCCCTGCGCATGCTGGTGCTGTTCACCTTCTTCCAGCTCGGCTATTCGCCCTTCACGCTCGCCTTCCTGTTCCTGCTCTATGAGGCGGCGGGCATCGGCGCCAATTTCATCGGCGGCTGGCTGGCGGCGCGCTACGGCATCACCCGCATGCTCACCGTCGGGCTGGTGACGCAGATCGCCGGCTTCCTGCTGCTCTCCGCCGCCTCGCCGGAATGGGGCAGCACGCTGCTCGTCACCTGGGTGCTGCTGGCGCAGGGTGTGTGCGGCGTCGCCAAGGACCTGACCAAGACCGCCTCGAAATCGGCGATCAAGATCACGGAATCGCAGGCGGGCGGGCAGGCCGAGGGCCGGCTGTTCAAATGGGTGGCGTGGTTCACCGGCTCGAAGAACGCGATGAAGGGCGTCGGCTTCTTCCTCGGCGGGCTGCTGCTGCAGCTGGTCGGCTTCCGCTATGGGCTGTGGCTGATGGCGGGCGCGCTCTTTCTCGTCATGCTCGGCGTGGTGTTCTCGCTCCCCGCCATGATGGGCAAGGCCAAGGCCAGCGCCAGCGCGCGCGAACTCTTCGCCAAGTCGAAGGGCATCAACCTGTTGGCGGCCGCCCGCGTCGCCCTGTTTGGCGCGCGCGATGTGTGGTTCGTCGTCGGCGTGCCGGTTTTCCTCTATGCCAGCGGCTGGACCTTCACCATGGTCGGGGCGTTTCTGGCGCTGTGGACCATCGGCTACGGGCTGGTGCAGGCGGCGGCGCCCGCGCTGGTCGCGCGCAGCCCCGACGGGCTGTCGCGCGAGGTGCCGGCGGCGCGGTGGTGGTCGCTGGGGCTCGCCCTCGTGCCGGCGCTGATCGCCGCCGCGCTGGCGCTGGCGCCGCCTGATCCGACGCTGGTGCTGGTCATCGGCCTCGGCGTGTTCGGCGTCGCCTTCGCGGTTAACTCGTCGGTGCATTCCTATCTCGTGCTCGCCTATGCGGGCTCGGAGAAGGCGGCGGAGGATGTCGGCTTCTACTATGCCGCCAACGCGGCCGGGCGCTTCCTCGGCATCCTCGCCTCCGGCTTCCTCTACCAGTTCGGCGGAATCTATGCCTGCCTTCTCGGCTCGGCTTTGATGCTGTTCCTCTGCTGGCTGATCACGCTGGCGCTGCCGACGCGGGCGGATTCACCGAGGCCGACGGTTCGAGCCGCCCACTAAAGCCGTTTCGGCGCCGGCGGCCTCGCGCCGCGCGTGTTGACGAAGACGGCGTAGAGCGAGGTGTGGCCGCAGATGAACAGGCGGTTGCCGGCCGCGCCGCCAAAGGCGAGGTTGCCGACGCGCTCGGGCACGCGGATCTTGCCGAGCAGGTCCCCCTCCGGTGTGTAGCAATGCACCCCGTCGCCGGCGCTCGACCACAGGCGCCCGGCCTCGTCGACGCGAAACCCGTCCGGGGCATGGGGCGTCACCTCAGTGACGACCCTGCTATCGGCGAGCGTGTTGTCGGCGCGGACGGTGAAGGCGCGGATATGGCGGTTGCCGGCCTCGCGGCCGATGCCGCCGGAATCGGCGATGTAGAGCAGGCTTTCATCGGGTGAGAAGGCGAGGCCGTTGGGCTGGCCGAAATCGTCGGCCACCACGGCCAGCGTGCCCGCGCGCGGGTCCAGCCGGAACACATAGCGCCCGTCCTGCTCGGGCTCCGCCCGGCCGCCTTCATAGTCCGAGGCGATGCCGTAGGTCGGATCGGTGAACCAGAGCGTGCCGTCCGACTTCACCACCACATCGTTCGGCGAATTGAGCCGGGCCCCCCGGTAGCGGTCGGCGAGAACGGTGAGCGTGCCATCCGGCTCGGTGCGGGTGAGGCGGCGGGTGCGGTGCTCGCAGGTCACAAGCCGCCCCTGCCGGTCGCGCGTATTGCCATTGGCGAAGTTGGAATCGGCCCGGAACACGCCGACGGCCTGCGTGTCCTCGCACCAGCGCATCAGCCGGTTGTTGGGAATGTCGCTCCAGATCAGGCAGCGCTGGTCGGCGAAATAGACCGGCCCCTCGCACCAGCGCATCCCCGTATGCAGCCGCTCCAGCCAGGCAATGGGGAGGATGAGGTCGCGGAAGCGGGGATCGATGATCTCGAACACATCAAGCATCGGGGTACTCTCGGTGGCGGTATGGAGAGCCTCCGGCCCTGCCGGGAGACAGATGAACCCGGCCGACGGGCTTGCGCAACTGGTATAATGAGATACTCTTGCTACCATCGAGCGGCAGAAGACCGCCGATGCCTGGGAAATCCATCAAGAGCCCCACCAACGGGGCCAATGGGAGGAACGATATGCGCCTGAAAACCCTTTCGCGCGCCTGTGCCACAGCCTGCGCGACCTTTGCCCTTATTGCCGCCGGCGCCCTGCCGGCGCTCGCCACGCCGGACAAGCCGGTAATCGCGCTCGCCAATGCCTATTTCGGCAATAGCTGGCGCCACCAGATGGTCGATGCCTTCAAGGAAGCCGCCGAGAAGGCCAAGGCCGATGGCAGGATCGCCGACTACATCATCCTGAATGGCGATGGCACCGTCGCCCAGCAGAACAGCCAGATCGCCGAGCTGATCCTGAAGAAGGTCGATGCCATCGCCGTCGACGCCGCTTCCGAGACGGCGGTGAACGGCATCATCGAAAAGGCCTGCAAGGCCGGCATCAAGGTGGTGTCCTTCGATTCCATCGCCTCCGCCCCCTGCAACTGGCAGCTCAATTTCGACTTCAAGGGCTACAAGCGCGAGCAGGCCGAGTGGGTGCTGAAGAAGATCGGCGGCAAGGGCAATGTCATCGTCGTGCGCGGCGTGAAGGGCTCGGCGCCGGATGCCGACATGTATGGCGCGCAGGAAGCCGTGCTGAAGAACTACCCCGACGTGAAGGTGGTGGCGACCGTCTATGGCCAGGCCACCGCCTCCGTCGCCCAGTCGGCAGTGGCCAATGCGCTGCCCAGCCTGCCGCATGTCGATGCGGTGCTCGGCCAGGGCGGCTCGGACGACACCGGCATCGCCCAGGCGTTCGACCAGTATGGCGGCGAGTACGCCAAGAAGATGCCGGTGATCGAGGGCGGCGGTTCCTCCAACTTCATCCAGTGGTGGGCGAAGCAGAAGGACGCCAACGGCTATTCCACCATCTCGATGAACACCACGCCCGGCATTGGCGGCGCCGCCTTCTGGCTGGCCTATGAGCTGGTCAAGGGTGCCAACCCGCCCAAGCTGATGATCATGCCGGTCGCCACCGTCACCGACGACAATCTCAAGGACTATCAGAGCCTTCCGGCCGGCGTTATCGTCAGCCCGTCCTATTCCCAGCAATGGGTGCAGGACAATCTGCTCAAGGCGAAGGCGGGTAACTGACCCGCCGGCCGATCGCTTCCCGAGGCAGACCACGGAACCTGATGATGACGGCAGTCTTCCCTGCCGCGCAGGACGCCCCGGCCGCCAGCGCCGGGGTGTCGGCGCCGCTTCGCCGCTCGCCCCCCGCCGCCGGGACGGACCCTGGCGCCCCCCACCCGCCGGTGGTGCGTCTGTCCGGCATCTGCAAGGCGTTCGGCCCCACCCGGGCCAATGACGGCATCGATCTTGTGGTCGCGCCCGGCGAGGTGCTGGGCCTCGTCGGCGGCAATGGCGCCGGCAAGTCGACGCTGATGCGTGTGCTGTGCGGCGTCACCCGCGCCGATGAAGGCAGCCTGCAGATCCGCGGCGTCGACATCGCCCCCGACCTCTACGACACCACGCTGGCGCAGGCCGGCGGCATCCGCATCGTCCATCAGGAATTGTCGCTCTGCGACAATCTCTCGGTGGCGGAGAACTTCTTTCTGGAAGCGCCGGAAGCGGCGCGGGCGCTGCCGGGCTGGCGCCGCATCTTTCGCGCCCGCGCCCGCGCCGCGCTGGACGAAGTGTTTCCCGATCACGGGATTTCGGTCGACGCCCGCGTCGCCCATCTGCAGATCGGCCAGCGGCAGATGGTGGAGATCGCCCGCGCCGTCGCCACCCCGCAGGTGCGCCTCGTCATTCTCGACGAGCCGACCTCCTCGCTCGGGCTGGAGCGCAGCCGGCAGCTGCGCGCCTTCATCAAGGCCCGCACCAGAGAGGGGCTCGCCTTTATCTTCATCAGCCACAAGCTGCAGGAGGTGGTGGACATCGCCCACCGCGTTCTGGTGCTGCGCAATGGCCGTTCCGTCTGGTCCGGGCCGGCCGTGGAGGCGAGCGTGGAAGCGCTGGTGCAGGCGATGGGCGGCCCGACTGAGGGAGTGATGGCGAGCCGCCGCGCCGCCCGCCCCGCCATTGGCGAGGGCGCGCGCGAAAGGGTCCGCCTGAGCGGCGCCCTCATTGCCCCGCTCGGACGCGACGTGGTGCTGCGCGCCGGCGAGGTGGTCGGCCTTGCCGGGCTGGAAGGTTCCGGCCAGCGCGACCTGCTGCACGGGCTCTATGGAAGGCCCGGCCCGGGCATCTCCCGCGCGGGCAAGGCCAGCTTCGTCTCCGGCGACCGGCAGAAGGAAGGCGTCTTTCCGCTCTGGAGCGTGCTCTCCAACATCGCCCTCGGCCGGCTGGAAAGCCGGGCGCCGCTGGGGCGGGTCGATGACGGGCAGGAGCGTGACGCCGCCCGCGCCGCCGCCGAAAAGCTGAAGCTCGATCCCGCCCGTTTCGATTCCCCGATCCTCGACCTGTCCGGCGGCAACCAGCAGAAGGCGCTGGTCGCCCGGGCGCTGGTGGGCGAGGCCGACACGATCCTGTTCGATGATCCGACGCGCGGCGTCGATGTCGCGGCCAAGGAAGATTTCTACGCGCTGATCGGCTCGGTGGCGCGGGCCGGGCGCCTCGTCATCTGGCACTCGACGGAAGACATCGAATTCCTCGAATGCGACCGGGTGCTGGTGTTCTCAGGCGGGCGCATCGTGCGCGAGCTGGTGGGCGACGAGATCACCGAGGCGGCGATCGTCGATGCGTCCTTCGCCGGCACCGGCGCGACCGAGCGCGACGCCACCGCCGGCGCGCGCGGCCCGCTCGACCGGCTGGTCGATCTTGCCCCCTTTGCCAGCCTCGCCGCCGTGTTCGCGCTGATGGCGTGGGTGAACCCGCTCACCGTCTCGATGTTCGGGCTCGAATTGCTGCTGGGGCCGGCGATCGCGCTGGTGCTGGTGGCGCTGGCGCAGATGTTCGTGGTCGGCGGCAGCGAGATCGACCTCGGCGTCGGCGCCTTTGCCGGCCTGATCAATGTGCTGAGCGCCACGCTGCTGTTCGACACGCCCTGGCTTGGCGGGGTGGCGCTCCTCGCCAGCGTCCTCGCCTATGGGCTGATCGGCGCGACGATCCAGCTGCGGCGCATCCCCGCCATCGTCGTCACGCTGGGCGCGTCCTTCATCTGGCTCGGCCTTGGCTACACGCTGCAGCCCACCCCCGGCGGCGCGTCGCCGGAATGGCTGTCGGCGGCCTTCGCCTGGACGCTGGCCGATGTGCCGGCCACGCTGATCCTCATCGCGGTGGCGGCCGTGATCGCCCTGGCGATCGACCGCTCGCCGCTCGGCGTCGTGCTGCGCGGCTTCGGCAATAACGCGCAGGCGATGACGCTGGGCGGCTGGTCGCCGCTGCGCTACGCCATCATGCGCTACATGCTGGCGAGCCTGTTCGCGCTGGCGGCGGGCCTGTCGCTCACCGCCATCAACACCGCCAGCGACATCAATGCCGGCGGCCCGTTCACCCTTATCAGCGTCGCCGCCGTGGTCATGGGCGGCTGCGCGCTGATCGGCGGGATGATCTCGCCGCTCGGCGTGGTGGCGGGCGCGCTCACCCTCGCTTTGGTGGGGGCGCTGCTCGGCGCTCTCGGCGTTTCCACCGACTACAATGCCGCCGTGCAGGGCTGCCTGCTGCTGTCCATGCTGGCGCTGCGCGCGCTCGCCGACCGCCGGGAGGCCCGCCGATGACCGCGCTGATGGAACGGCTGGAACGCCACCGCTGGGTCTGGTCGGCGCTTGGCGTGCTGCTGCTCTGGGCGGTGCTGTCGATCACCACCGGGCGGTTCAGCCTGCATTCGCTGTCCGGGGTGGCGATTTCGGCGAGCTTTCTCACCCTCGTCGCGCTCGGCCAGATGCTGGTCGTCACCACCGGGCGCGGCAATATCGACCTGTCGATCGCCAGCGTGCTGACGCTGAGCGCCTTTGCCAGCATCGTGGTGGCGGCCGGTTCGGATGCCCGCCTGCCGCTGGCGCTGGCGGCGGTGCTCGGCATCGGGCTGGTGACGGGGCTCGCCAATGCGCTGCTGGTCGTCGTGCTGCGCATCCCCGCCATCATCGCCACGCTGGCGACCGGCTATATCCTCGCCACCGCTACGCTGATCGCCAATCGCTGGGCAGCGGGCTTCTCGATGAGCCCCTTCCTGAAGACGCTGGCCGCCGGCCGGGTCGAGGGCGTGCCGCTGATGCTGGTTATCGCGGTGATCGCGGTGGCGCTCGCCGGCCTGCTGCTGGGCCGCACCGTCTATGGGCGCCGGCTCTCCGCCGTGGGGCAGAACGAGCGGGCGGCGGCGCTCGCCGGCATCCGCACCGGCCGCGTCATTGCTTCCGCGTTCCTGGCCTCGGCCCTGCTGGCGGCGCTGACGGGGATGCTGCTCGGCGCCTATGTCGGCGGCGCGTTTCTGGAGATGGGCCAGCCCTATTTGCTGCAGTCGCTCGGCGCGGTGGTGTTGGGCGGATCGCTGATTTTCGGCGGCTCGTCGACGGCGCTCGGCACGCTGTGCGGCAGCTTCCTTCTCATCCTCATCGTCACCACCATGCAGATCGCCGGCCTGCCGGCGGGGACGCAGGACATCGTGCAGGGGCTCGTCGTCATCGCCGTGCTGGCGCTGGCGGGCGGGCGCGCGGTGCGCCGCCGCCGCGCCGCCCCCAAGCCGGAGGCTGTGGCGCCATGACCGCCGGCCTTTCGTCCGACGCGCTGCGCCTCGCTTTGTATGGCACCGCCGCGCCGGAGCCGGAGGTGCGCATTCTCACCGCCGGGCCACTGAGTGCGGAACTGATCGAGGGCAATCTGCGCAATATCCGCTTCCACGGCGTGGAGGTGCTGCGGGCGATCTCCTTCGTGGTGCGCGACAAGGACTGGGGCACTTATGCGCCCACGCTCAGCGATCTCGTCATCGAGGAAGGCGAGGGGCGCTTTGCGGTCCGCTACCGCGCCGAGTGCGTCGGGCCGGGCGGGGAGCGGCTGGTCTATGCGGGGCGCATCGAGGGGACACCGGCTCGCCTCGTCTTCGAGGGCGAGGCGGTGCCGGAGGGCGACTTCCTCACCAATCGCTGCGGCTTCACCGTCCTTCACCCCGTTATCGGCCTCGCCGGCGCGGAGGTCGAGGTCGAGCATGTCGATGGGCGCCGCGTGCCGGCGCGCCTGCCGGACCTGATCGACCCGGCGCAGCCCTTCAAGGACATGCGGGCGATCAGCCACAGTGTCGCGCCGGGGGTGCGGGCGACCTGCCGCATGGAGGGCGACGCTTTCGAGATGGAGGACCAGCGCAACTGGTCGGACGCTTCCTACAAGACCTATGTCCGCCCGCTGTCCCTGCCCTGGCCCTATGTGCTGCCGGCCGGCGTGCCGGTGCGCCAGCGCGTGACGCTCGCCATCCTCGCGGAAGCCGCCGGGGCGCCCACCCCGCAGGCCGATGCGCCGGTGGCGCTCACGCCAGGCGCGACGCGCGGGCGGCTGCCGCGCTTCGGGCTGGCGATCGCCCCCGAGGAAGCCGCCGCGACGTTTGAGGCCGGCGACGAGCTGGCCGCGCTCGCCCCCCAGACCCTGCTGTTTCATTTCGACCCCACCGCCGGGCACGGGCCGGCGGAGCTCGCGGCCTTCGCCAAACTCGCGGCCGCGCAAAGCGGGGAAGCCGTGCTGGAATATGTGGTGCCCTGCGCCCGCCCGCTGGACGCGGAATTCGGCGACCTCGCCGGGCAGGTGGCGGCGGCCGGGCTGCGGCTCGACGCCATCGCCGTCAGCCCCTCGGTTGATCGGCGCTCCACCCCGCCCGGCAGCGTCTGGCCGCCCTGTCCGCCGCTGGAGGAGGTCTATGAAGCCGCCCGCCGCGCCTTTCCCGCGCTGCGGCTCGGCGGTGGCATGTTCAGCTATTTCACCGAGCTGAACCGCAAGCGCCCGCCGGTGGCGCTGCTGGATTATGTCACCCATTGCACCTGCCCGATCGTGCACGACGCCGACGACCGCGCGGTGATGCAGTCGCTGGAGGCGCTGCCCTTCATCCTGCGCTCGGCGCGGGCCATCATCGGCGTGGATAAGCCCTACCGCATCGGCCCCTCGACCATCGGCATGCGTCAGAACCCCTATGGCGCGCGGGTGATGCCCAATCCCGCGCGCCGGCGGGTGCCGATGGCGCAGATCGACCCACGGCAGGACGGTCTGTTCGCCGCCGCCTATATGGTCGGCACGGCCGCGCGTCTCGCGGCAGCGGGGGTGGAGAGCTTCATCGGTGCCGCCCTCACCGGCCCGTTCGGCCTGCTGGCCGGGCCGGGGGAGGGCGGGCGCCGCCCGGTCTTCCATGCGGCGCGCTGGCTGGCGGCGATCGGGGGCGCGCCGGCGATCGCCCTGGTTTCCGCCGACCCGTCACGGGTGCTGGCGCTGGCCGGCGCGACGCAAGCCGGGGACCGGGTGCTGCTGGCCGCGAATCTCACGCCACGCGAGCAGGCCCTGGCTCTGCCCTTCGGTGGGCGGGCGCGGCTGCTGGATGAGACGAGCGTGCTGAGTGGCGAGGGCCCGCGCCCGGTGGAGATCGGCGCCGGGCCGTTCACCCTGCCGCCCTACGCCGTGCTGCGTCTGGAAGGGTGAAGGATCACCCCTGCCGGGTGAACAGCGCGCTGGAGCGGTCGAGATGCTTGACCATCAGCGCCTCGGCGCCGTCGGCATCGTGGCGGGCGATGTGGTCGATGATCTCCTCATGCTCGACCAGGGTGACATTCTCGCGGCCCGACCAGGTCAGCATTTCCGTATAGTACTGGCGCAGCCAGGACAGCATCGCCTCGCTCACCGCCTCGAAGATCGTGTTGCCTGAAATCGCCGCGATCTGGGTGTGGAAGCGCATGTCATAGGCGATGAACTGCTTGGGCTCGCTCACCGCCTTGGCCTGCTGGTCGAGAATGCCGCGCAGCCGCGCCACATCCTCGGCGGTGGCGCGCTGCGCCGCCTCGCGGGCCATGCCGCGCTCGAAGAAGCGGCGAGCCTGCTTGAGATGTTCGAGGCTGTCCGGCGAGGCGGAGAGCAGGATCTGCGCCGTGAGGTCCACCTGCTGGAACAGCGAGCGCGCGGAGAGCTGCTGCACCCGCGCCCGCTCGCCATGGGTGATGGCGATCAGGCCGATATTGGCCAGCGCCTGCATCGCCTCGCGGATGGCGGGGCGGCCGACGCCGAAGCGCTCCATCAGGTCGCGCTCGGAGGGCAGGGCGTCGCCCGGCCCCAGCTCGCCCGAGGTGATCAGCGTCTTCAGGCGGTCGAACACCTCATGGGACAGCTTTCGTCGCACTATGGTGTCGGAAACATCAGCCATTCACACGCTCCTGCCAGGTCTGGGCCGTCTCGCCGCGGATCGGCATGTTGAGCATACCAGTGGCGTCCGCGGCGGGCCAGCCTGCCCTGCCCGGCTCGCTTCCCGCGTCAGTGCATCGCCTTGGCGCTGTAGGGCAGCCAGGTGGCGATGCCGGGCACGGCGATGATGAGGAGCACCACGACGATCAGCGCGAGGATGAACGGCGCCGCCGCCCTGCTGCCGCGCAGCAGGTCGGTCTTGGCGATGCCGCAGGTGACGAACAGGCAGGCGCCGACGGGGGGCGTGATCAGGCCGATGGCGAGGCCGATGACGGTGACGACGCCGAACTGGACGGGGTCGATGTCGAGCCGCTTCACCAGCGGCCACAGCACCGGCACCAAGATGATGATGTTGGCGGCGAGGTCCAGCAGCATGCCGGCGATGAGATAGACGCACAGGATCAGCAGCAGCACCAGCTGCGGGTTGTTGGTCAACTCCAGGATGAACTGCGCCGCCGCCTGCGGAATCTGTTCGCGGGTGACGATCAGCCCGTACACCGACGCGGCGGCGATCATCAGCATCACGATGCCTGTCGTGACGGCGCTGTCGAGAATGATGCCCGGCAGGTCGCGCCAGGCGATGGTGCGGTAGACATAGCGCCCCACCAGCATGCCATAGACGACGGCGACCACCGAGGCCTCTGTCGGGGTGGCGATGCCGTAGCGGATCGAGCCGATGATGACGACGGGCATCAGCAGGCCCCACACGCTGGCGCGGGTGGCGCGGGCGATGGAGCCCAGCGTCGGGCGCGGGCCGCGCTGGTAGCCCTGCCGCACCGCGATCAGCCACGCCGTGACCATCAGCGCCACCGTCATCAGAATGCCCGGCACGATGCCGGCAATGAACAGGTCGCTCACCGAGACGCCGGTGACGACGGCGAACACGATCATCGGGATGGAGGGGGGAATGACCACGGAAATGGTCGAGGCCGCCGCCGTCACGGCGGCGGTGAAGGGCGCGCCATAGCCCTTCTTCAGCATGGGGGGGATCAGCGCGCCGCCGGTGGAGGAGGCTTCCGCCACCGCCGAGCCGGTCATCCCGCCCATCAGCATGCCGGCGCCGATATTGGCGTGCGCCAGCCCGCCGCGCATCCAGCCGACCAGCGTGTCGGCGAAATCGATGATGTCGCGGGCAATGCCGCTGCGGGCCATCAGATGCCCGGCAAGCAGAAAGAACGGCACCGCCAGCAGCACGAAGCTGTCCATGGCGGCGGTCATTTTCTGCACCACCAGTGCCAGCGGCAGCCCGCCATAGAGCAGCGCCATCGCCGACGCCACGGCGAGGGCGAAGGAAACCGGCATGTTCAAAATGAGCAGCACGGCGAAAGCGACGAAGAGAACCGTGGCCATGGATCTTACTCCTGGGGAACAGCCGGCGAGGGCTGGCGGGCGCCATAGGCCCAGCCGATCAGGATGTCGCCGATGATGAGGACGCACATGGCCGCATAGCCGGCGTAGACGTAGCTCATCGGTACGTCGAGCACGGCGGAGGGCTGGTTGTTGGTGAGGCTGAGGAAGCCGAGGCAGGCGTAGAGCGTCCAGCCGCAATAGACGAGGACCAGCGCCTCGACGATCCGGCCGCAGGCCCGCTCCAGCCCCGGAAGTCGCAGATAGGTCACGGCGTCGAGCGCGATATGCGCCCGCTTGGTCCAGGCGAACCAGGCCGAGAGATAGCCGACCCAGACGAAGAGGTAGCGCGCCAGCTCCTCCGACCAGGTCAAGGGATCGTTGAAGACGTAGCGCCAGATCACCTGGCCGAGGCACACGAGCACCATCGCGCTCAGCAGGGCGCAGAGCAGGCCACGCGCCAGCCATTCCACGCCGGTCCAGAACTTCAAGAGCATGTCACACCTCTCCCGTGGAGGCGGGGGCCTCCGGGCTGCGGCTGCGTTGGCTTGCAGGCCGCCCCCGGCGAGGGAGCGGCATTTTGGATGACGAACCGGCCGCCGCCGTTGGTCTGCGGCAATTTTGGCTTGTGAGCCGGCCGCCGCCGTCAGGGCTGCGGCAATTTTGGCTTACGAACCGGCCGCAGCCCTTGGGCTGCGGCCGACGCGCGCGGCTCAGTTCGCGGCGGCCTTGATCTTGGCCACGACAGCGGGATCGATGTTCTTGAACGCCGAGGCGGTGTTGGCGGTGGCTTCCTGGAACGGGGTGATGTCGACCTGCTCGACGATCATGCCCTTGTCGGCCAGCAGCTTCAGCTGCTCGGTTTCCAGCCGGGCCGAGGTCTGGCGCTGAAAGGTCGTCGCCTCGATCAGCGCTTCCTTCAGGATGGTCTGCTGCGCCGGCGTCAGGCGGTCCCACACCTGCTGGCTGAACAGCACGAGATGCGGGCCATAGACGTGGCGCGTCAGCGTCATGTACTTCTGCACCTCCCACAGCGAGTTGCTGTAGACGATGGTGACCGGGTTCTCCTGGGCGTCGATCACGCCCTGGCTGAGGCTGGTGAACACTTCGCCCCACACCATCGGAATGGGGGAGGCGCCCAGCTCCTTGAAGGCGGCGATGTGCACCGGGTTCTGCATGGTGCGCAGCTTCATGCCCTTGAGGTCGGCCGGCGACTTGACTTCCTTCTTGCTGGTCAGGCTGCGCCAGCCATTCTCCCACCAGGCGAGGCCGATAATGCCGCGGTCCTGGAACTTGGCCAGCAGGTCCTGCCCGACCTCGCCGTCCAGCACCTTGTAGGCATGCTCCGAGCTCTTAAACAGGAAGGGCAGGTCCACCGTGCCGAGCGAGGGCACGAAGGCGACGAGCGGGCCGGTGGAGACCACCGCCATGTCGACCGTGCCGAGCTGCAGGCCCTCGACCATCTCGCGCTCTTCGCCGAGCTGGCGGTCGGGATAGATCTCGATCTTCAGGTCGCCCTTGCTCTTCTCGGCGACGATGTCAGCGAATTTCTGCAGGGCGATATGGGTGGGGTGCGCCGTCTGCGTGCCGTGGCCGGCCTTGATGATGGTGGTGGCGAAGGCCGGCGTGGCGAAGGGCACGGCGGCGAGACTGAGCGCGGCGGCGGCCGCGAGGGCGATGATCCGGTTCATGGCGTTCCTGTCCCTGTTGGATTTGATGCGTCCGGGGCCGTCGAGGGCCCCGGACGAGCCGGGCAATTGAAGCCCGGTGGGCCGCTTCAGGCGGCCTTGGGCGGGTTGCAGATTTCCTCGACCGAGCGCTGCACGGCCTTGGGGTCGAAGATGCGCTCCAGCCAGCCCTCGCGGAAAATCTGCGGCCGGGCCTGGTCAATGGCATAGAGCGCGCCATCGGAGAACTTGCCCTCGGGGAAGATCTCGAAGGCGATCGCCAGCTCGATGGTGAGATGGCCGAGCAGGAAATCGGTGGCCGCCTGGCGCGGCACGCCGCGGCGCACCGCTTCATCCGTGGCCTCGCGCAGGGCGAGGCAGAGCGTGGCGCCGATGGTCTCGGCCAGCGCCGGCTCCATGATGGCGATCTGCTCGACCGTGCAGCGATGCGCCCGCATGACCGGCTTGTAGATGGTGCGGGCGATCTGCTCGCACTGGGCATAGTGCTCGTCCGGGCCCTGCATCAGCGCGCAGACAATGTGCTGCTTGGCATGCACCCCGCCGAAGAAGTCGCTCTTGGCTTCGGCCGTCACTTCGTCGTTGAAGATCGGCGGGTGGCAGGGATGGGTGACGAAATAGGTGACGTCGTCGCGCTTGGGCAGCTCGCCCGCATGCGGGGCGGCGGCGTCCAGCATGATGATCGCGGTGCCGGGCTTCACCTTCTCGATGAAGGTGTGGGCGATCTTGCCGATCAGCCGGTCCGGCACGGCCATGAGCACGGCGTCGGCATCGGCCAGCGCGTTGTCGCCGTCGATGCAGTCGAGCCCGGTCTTCTCCTTCAGGCGGGCACGACCGGCCTCGGTCGGCTCGACATGCATCACCTCATAGGGCGAACCCTGGAGATTGGTGGCGAGGCGGACGCCCATCTTTCCGCCGGCGCCCAGCAAGGCGATCTTTTTCATCTGAGGTCCTCTCCCTTGATCAGTGGTTGGTGGCGCCGCCCCTCGCGGCGCTGAAGAAGTCCGGCCGGCCCATCTGGCCGCCCTTGAACGCGATTTCGAGCCCGTCATGGGTGCCGTCGGCATGGGCGCGGCAGAGCGGCGAGCCCGGCGCCAGCGGCGCCAGCGCGGTCACCGCATAGATGCCGAGCGCCATGCCGGCATGGCCTGAGGTGTCGCCGCCGGAAATGATGGCGCGCGTCAGCCCCGCCCGGCGCACCAGCTCGTCCAGCACGCGCCCCAGCCCGTCGCCGATGCGCGCATTGACCAGCGACGGCGCGACGCCCGCCGCCGCGATCGCCTGCCCCAGCGCCGGCACGGCCGGGTCGTCCGGGCCGCTGGCGGTGAAGACCAGCGGGTCCTGCCCGGCCTCCAGCACGTTGAGTGCCGCCGCCGCGCCGCGCGCGACCTCGGCTTCCCACGCGCCCGCGTCGACCGCGCGGGTGGCGTCAAGGCGGACGCCGCCGAAGCCATGGTCCAGCGCGTGGCGGATCTGCGCCGCCGTGATCGGCGAGCAGGAGCCGGAGACCACGGCGAGACGTTCCGTGCGCGCGGGGGCCGGCGTCGGCACTTCCGCCGCCAGCAGGCCGGCGCGGCGCCAATAGGCGACGAGCGCATATTCCAGCCCTTGCGAGCCGAGGGCGAACAGGCGCTCACCGCGATGCTCCCACACCAGCCGACCGGCCTCGGCCAGCGTTTCGTCGTCGAGCACGTCGAGCGCCAGGATGCGGGCGCCCGCCGCGCGTTCGGCCGCGAGCTGCTGCTCGGCCCGGCCGGTCTTCATCGCGACGAAGTCGACAAGGCCGACCGGCATATCGGTCTGCCGCGCCAGATGCAGGCGCACATCCGCCTCGTTCATCGGCGTCACCGGGTGGCGCGCCATGACCGGGTGGCGGTCGAGCCGGTAGCCGGTGCCGTCAATACCGGCGAACAAATTGCCGAAGGCCTGGTAGCGGGCGATGGCCGGCGCGCCGACAATGAGCGGATGCCAGGCGCCGCCGAGGAGGCGCTCGCCGATTTCGGCGGCGCGGCCGATCGAGCCGACATGCGGGGCGGAATCGAAGGTGGAGCAGACCTTGTAGTGGTTGATCGGCGCCTTCAGCCGGGCGAGCTGTTCAAAGATCGGCGGCAGCTGCGCGTCCATCCATTCCGGCGGCTGCGAGCGGGCGACGCCGGCAATGCCGATGGCGCGCTGGTCGTGGAAACGGGCGAGCTGCGCTGATGTCGGCGGGCCGAGGAACAGCACGGTCGGCAGGCCGGCAAAGCTCAGCACCTCCATCACCGCCGACGAGCCGGTGTAGTCGTCGCCATAGAAGGCAATGAGCGGGCCGCCCGGCAACCGCGGGGCGGAAGCGCGCGGGGAAGGGCTCATGCCGCGTAGGTCTCCAGCGCGCGGGCGAGTGCGGCATGGTCGCGGGCGTAGTCGGCCAGTGGCACATGGCTGATCGCCGCTTCCCAGGCCTGCCGCAGCGAGGCGACACCGGCGGCCGGGCCGTCCGGGTGGGCCATGATGCCGCCGCCGGCGGCGAAGATCAGATCGGCCGTGCCGAGCGCGGCATAGGTGCCGGGCGCCTGCTTGGCCGACTGGCCGGAGGAGAACACCGGCATGGCGATGCAGGGCTTGTCGTCGAACAGCGGCGTGAGGCATTCGCGGGCGGAGGCGATCACGCTGTCATCGGCCTCGGAGAACTTGTTGGAGAGGCCGTTGACATGCATGTGGTCGGCCCCCGCCAGCCGCCAGATCTTCTGCCAGGCGACATAAGACCAGCCGAGCATCGGCGCGCGCGAGAGATAGCCCCAGCCATTGCGGTGGGCGTGCAGCGGCAGCTGCGTGAACCGGCCCAATTCGATCATGCCGACAAGGCCGACCGAGTTGAGGCTGGCCATGACGCAGGTGCCGCCCATTTCCTGCACGAGATCGTGGCGACGGCGCATCTGGTCGATTTCGCCGGTGATGTTGAAGGCGAACATCACCTTCTTGCCGGTGCGGTCGGCATGGTCGTTGATGACGCGCATCACCGCGCGGGCGCGGTCCTCGAACGGGCATTGCGGCCCGTCGGACTGCAGCTCGTCATCCTTGATGAAGTCGATCCCCGCTTCCGCCAGCAGCTTCACCAGATCCGCCGTCTCGGTCGGCCCGAAGCCGACGCTCGGCTTGACGATGGTGCCGATGATCGGCCGCCCCTCGATGCCGGCGAGGCGGCGGGTGCCTTCAATGCCGAATTTCGGCCCGCCATAAGCCTGCGCGAACGCCTGCGGCAGGCGGATGTCGAGAAGGCGCAGGCCGGAGAACTGCTTCAGCTCGAACAGATTGCCGGCCACGGTCGCCAGCAGGTTGGGCAGCGAAGGGCCGAGATTGTCCAGCGGCCAGGAAAGGGTGACGCGCGCGCGCTGGATCACCCCGCCCTGGGGATGGCCGGCGCCGGGCAGGGAGGGCGCGTCGACCGTTCCCACGAGCTCCAGCGCTTCAATGCGGGCGGCGGAGCGCTCCTTCAGTTCCGGCGTCTCGCCGGGAATGGCGACAAAGGTGCCGCTCGACTGTTCGCCCGCCATCGCCTCGGCGGCGCGGCGCGGATCATAGGCGGTCTCGATCAGGTAGTCGGCTTCAATGCGGTGGGGCGCGGGCATGCGGCACTCCTGGCTCGGCACGCAAAGCCGCTCCGCCGCGCGTTTCCGCGCCGCCGCCTCAGCCTTCCATGCGTTTCCTCTCACGGTGAGTCTGCGCTCACTCATATCTTGAGATAGTGATTATACCAGTTGAGCAGGCGAGACAAGAGCGCCTTTACCGTCGGGCATCCACCCTGTGGAGGGCCGCGCGCTGGTGGACGATGGATGACAAGAGGGCGAGGAATTCTGTGGCGAAGCGGGCGGATCCGCTTCTGCCCGGCGCCCGGACCCCACAGGCCGGCCATGGCGGCGCCGGGCTGTCCATTTCTGTCGGGCTCTCAAGCGGAGGCGTAGAGCCCTGGCGCGGCTCTGACTCCTCGCCGGCGCCAAGACGACACCAAGCCGACGCCAAGCTGCGCTGCGCCGCCGCCGTGAACGCCCCATTTCGGACCTCAGGGGACGCCGCGCGCAAAGAAATCATTTCCCCCGCCGCCCGGCTGCGCTATATCTCAAAGCCTAATACGTCGATCCGTCCCGACATATTGATTTGAGGGTAATCTCATGCGCCGCCTGCTTCTCCTGATCGCCGCCGTCCTGCTGGTCCTGGCGCCGGGCGCCCGCGCTGGCGACCTCACCGGCGCCGGCTCGACCTTCGCCTATCCGATCATCTGGAAATGGTCGGAGGCGTTTCGCGCCGCCACCGGCACCGATGTGGCCTACCAGTCGGTCGGCTCCTCCGCCGGCGTGAACCGCATTCGCGCGAAAACGGTGGATTTCGGCGCCTCCGACAAGCCGCTCAAGCCCGAGGATCTCGATCGCCTCCGCCTCGGCCAGTTTCCCATCGTGTTCGGCGGCGTCGTTCCGGTGGTGAACCTCGCGGGCGTCGCGCCGGGCACGATGCGCTTCACCGGCGCGGTGCTGGCCGACATCTATATGGGCAGGATCACCCGCTGGTCCGATCCCGCGCTGAAGGCGCTGAACCCGGACCTCGACCTGCCGGACACGCTGATCGCCGTCATCCACCGCTCGGACGGCTCGGGCACCACCTTCAACTGGGTGTCCTATCTCGCCAAGGCCAGCCCGGACTGGAAGCGTGAGCTGGGCGAGGGCAGTTCCGTCGCCTGGCCGGTGGGCAGCGGCGCGCGCGGCAATGAAGGCGTCGCGCTGGAGGTGAAGCGCACGCCCAACGCCATCGGCTATGTCGAGTTCACCTATGTGACGCAGGCCGGCCTTACTTACGGTCTGGTGCAGAACCGTGCCGGCCGCTTCATCGCCCCGAGCGCCGCCTCGTTCCAGGCAGCGGCGCTGGGGGTGGACTGGGCGCAGACCCGCGATTTCTACGCCACGATCAACGATTCCGCCGTTCCCGAGGCCTACCCGATCGCCGCCACCACCTTTGCGCTTCTGTACAAGGCGCCGGCGGATGGCGCGGCCAACCGGACGGCGCTGGACTTCTTCGACTTTGCGCTCGGCGAAGGCAGCGACTATGCCTCACAGCTCGGCTATGTCCCGCTGCCGGCGCCACTGGTGCAGCAGGTGCGGACCTATTGGGCGGCGACGTTCAAGAGCGGCAGCTGAGCGACGACGAGGAGGGCGGCGATGCAGGGTCAGGCGAATCTCGGGCAGGCGAATCTCGGGCAGGCGGGCGGCATACGGCGTCTTCTGTCGGATGACGCGGTCGCGATGTTCGACGCCCTCGCCCAGCCCACCCGCTTCGACGCCTTCCGCCTGCTGCTGCGCTACGCCCCCTTCGGGCTGAATGCCGGCGATGTCGCGCGCCTGCTGGCGGTGCCGCACAACACCATGTCGACCCATCTGGCGCATCTGGAACGGGCCGGCCTGGTGGCCTCGCGCCGCGAGGGCCGCTCGATCATCTACACCGCCATTGCCGGGCGGGCGGCGGCGGTGCTGGAGCTGCTGCTGGGCGAACTGCCTGGTGAGGCCGATGCCGGCGCCGCCTTTCCGCGCCTGCGGCCGGGCGAGGCGGTGGAGCGCCGCTATAATGTGCTGCTCGTCTGCTCGCACAATTCCGCCCGCTCGATCATGGCCGAGGCGGTGCTGAACCGCGAGGGCGGCGGGCGCTTCCGCGCTTTCTCCGCCGGCAGCGTGCCGCGCGGCGCGCCGCACAAGCTGGCGCTCGAATTGCTGCGCAATCTCGGCTACACCACCGACGATCTGCGCTCCAAGAGCTGGGACGAGTTCGCCGGCCGCGCCGCCGAGCCGATGGATTTCGTCATCACCGTCTGCGATGCCGCCGCCGGCGAGAGCTGCCCGGTCTTCCCCGGCCACCCGCTGAGCGCGCATTGGGGCCTTGCCGACCCCGCCGCCGGCGCCGGAACCGAGGCGGAGCTGCGGGCGGCGTTTGTCCGCAGCTACCGCCAGATCGCCGCGCGCATGTCCGCCTTCGTCAACCTGCCGCTTGAAACCCTCGACCTTGCCAGCCTGAAGGCCCGGCTCGGCGCCATCGCCATCATGGACGGCGCCACCGAGATGACGCTCGCCGCCCGCGCCGCCTGAGGGCGCCTAACCCTTGCCCTTGGCGGGCGCGGCGGGCTCCGGCGTCACCGGCAGCACATAGATTTCCACCAGCGCCACCAGCGGCGGCAGCAGGAAGCACCACATTCCGGCCAGCAGATAGAGCAGCGCCGCCATGGCGCAGCCGGCGGCGAAGCTGGCGAGGAACACGCCGAAGCGCCGCAGCCGCTCGCGCACCTGGCCCGGCTCCGCGCCGGGATGCGGCTTCCACACATGGGTCAGGTCGAGCAGCAGCTGGGTGATGGTGCCGGTCATCACGGTGGAGGGCGGCGCGTCGGTGAGATGGGTGCGGTGCAGGGCGTTCTGCAGCGCCATGGCGCTCACCAGCGTCATGCCCATCATGATCGCGTTCGGCGTGTCGGCCGCCAGCGGCGCGCCGAGCTGGATCGCCACCAGCGCGGCATGGGCGAGCAGGATCAGCTTGGCCGCCATCAGGATGCGGAAATCGTCGTAGCCGCGTGTCACCAGCCAGCGGCTGACCAGCCGCGCGGCGACGACCACGAAGCAGAACACCGGCACCGCGATGATCTTGGAGAGCGAGGGCATGTGCCCCTCGGCCAGCGCGGCGGCGAAGGTGACGATGTTGCCGGTGACATGGGCGGTGAACAGGCCGTGCAGGGTGACGAAGCCGGCCGTGTCAACGAAGCCGGCATTGAAGCAGAGCAGGCCGGGCAGAACATATTTCATCGGGGACCCCCGCCGGAAGGAACGGACCCGGCAGGGCATAGTCCATTACCCCGCCGAGGCAAGCCTCGGCCCGCCGAGGCAAGCCTCGGCCCGCCGAGGCAAGCCGGTCCTTCGAGGCAAGCCGGTCCTGCGAGTCAAGCCGGCGTGGCGAGGGGGGCAGCCCTCCCGCTCAGGGCGTGGCCAGCAGCACCGCCTCGCCAAGGTCCAGCATCAGCGCGATCGGCGCCCCCACCGGGTGCGCGCCGACAATGTCGGCGCCGGTCACGCGGGTCTCGATCAGGCCGAGCCCATCCACCTCCACCCGGGTGATGGTGTGCGAGCCCTGGTAGATATGCGCCGCCACCACGCCGCTCACGATGTTGGGGCCGGCCTCATCAGGCAGGGCCGGGCGCACATGTTCGGGCCGCAGGAAGGCCCGCACCGCGCTGCCATGGATCAGGCCGTCGTCCCGCGCCGGCGCCGCCAGCCGGCCGACGCCGGGCAGCACCAGCGCGGCCTCGCGCCCGTCGCGCTCATAGCGCGCCACGGGGAGGGCGTTGATCTCGCCGATGAAGGAGGCGACGAAGCCATTGGCCGGGGTACGGTAAAGCTCGATCGGGCGCGCCACCTGCTGCACCTCGCCCCGGTTCATCACCACGATGCGGTCGGAGAGACTCAGCGCCTCGCCCTGGTCATGGGTGACGAAGATGGTGGTGAGCCCGGTCTTGCGGTGCAGTTCCGACAGTTCAACCTGCATCTGCGCCCGCAGATTCTTGTCCAGCGCCGAGAGCGGCTCGTCGAGCAGCAGCACCTTGGGGCGGATGACGATGGCGCGCGCCAGCGCCACGCGCTGCTGCTGGCCGCCGGAAAGCTGGCTCACCCGCCGCTCGGCGAAGCCGTCGAGCTTCATCATCTCGATCACCCGGCGCACCTCGGCCGCGATCTCGGCCTTGGGCAGTTTGCGCATGCGCAGGCCGAAGGCGATGTTGTCGAACACGTTCATATGCGGAAACAGCGCATAGGACTGGAACACCATGCCGATGTCGCGCCGGTAGGGCTCCACCTCGGTGATGTCGACGCCGTCGACCACGATCTTGCCGGCCGTGGGGGTGAGGAAGCCGGCGATCATGCCGAGCAAGGTCGACTTGCCGCAGCCGGAAGGGCCGAGCAGGGTCAGGAACTCGCCCTGGCCGATCTTCAGCGACACATCGGCGACGCCGACCGCACTGCCGAATTCCTTGCGGACGCGGACAAGCTCGACGGCGGCGGGGGCTTGGCTGGTGGCGGTCATAGGCGTCGGCTCTCCGGCAGGGCAGTCAGTGCGTGCAGTCAGTGCGTGTCGATCGCCAGCACCCGGCGCAGGCCGAAGGCCCGGTCGGCGATGAACATGATGAGGGTGGTGGTGATGATCAGCATCGCCGAGATCGCCGACACGGTCGGGTCGGCATATTCGCGGATGTAGTTGTACATCGCGACCGGCAGGGTCTGGGTCCGGCTCCCCGTCACATAGAGCGAGGCGGTGAACTCGGTGAGCGAGAGCACGGCGGCGATCAGCCAGCCCCCCGCCATGCCCGGCAGCACCAGCGGCAATTCTATGCGGGTCAGCACATGGAAGGGCGAGGCGCCGAGATTGGCGGCGGCGCGGGCGAGGTTGGGGTCGATGGTGGCGAGGCTGACATAGACCGCGCGGGTCACAAAAGGCATCACCAGCACCATGTGCGCCAGTACGATCATCACATAGCCCTGCTGCAGCTTGAACGCCCCGCCGAGCAGCAGGAAGCCAAAGCCGAGGGTGAAGTGCGGGATGATGAGCGGCGACCACAGCACCGCCTCCAGCACGCCGCGCCCGCGAAAGCTGTAGCGATAGACCAGCCAGGCGAAGGCCGAGCCGACGATCAGCGCCAGCGTCGAGGCGAGCGAGGTGACGATCAGCCCGTTCTTGAACGCGCGCTGGAAGTCCGGGTAGGTCAGCGCCTTCTCGTACCACTGGAACGACACGCCCTCGGGCGGAAAGGCGAGGATCTCGGTCGGGTTCACCGAGGTCATCAGCACCACCAGGGTGGGCAGCGTCATATAGGTGAGGATGGCGACGACGAGGCTCCAGAAGCCGAGGGAGCGCAGGCGGGCAAAGGTCATGACGTTCTCCCTCAGCGCACCGCCAGCCGCTTTTCCAGCCGGCCGGTCAGCGATTTCATCAGGACGAGGCTGCCGAGCGCGGCGATCAGCGCGATCAGGCTCAGCGTCGCGGCGAAGGGCAGGTTCAGCACCGAGAAGCCCTGGAGATAGACGAGGTTGGAAATCATCAGCACCTTGCCGCCGCCGATCAGCTGCGGGGTGGAAAAGGCGCTCATCGTCCAGGCGAACACCACGACGATGCCGGAAAGAATGCCCGGCAAGGTGAGCGGCAGGGTGATGCGCCAGAACACCGCGCCGGGGCTGGCGCCGAGATTGGCGGCGGCCTTCTCGCAGTCGCGGTCGACATGGCTGATCGCGGTGGCGAGCAGGATGATCATGACCGGCATGGAGAACTGCACCAGCGCCACCACCACGCCGAGCCGCGTGTACATGATCTGCAGCGGCATCTCGATCAGCGAGAGCTTGCGCAGCAGGGAGTTGATGAAGCCGTCCGAGCCCAGCATCAGCATCCACGAGAAGGTGCGCACGATCTCGCCGGTGAACAGCGGGGTGATGGAGAGCGAGACCAGCAGCGAGCGTACCCAGTCGCGCCTCGCCCGCACCAGCGCGAAGGCGACGGGATAGCTCAGCAGCAGCGAGAAAACCGCCGTCAGCAGGCTGATGTAAAAGGTATCCAGCAGCACCCACCAGTAGATCGGCCGGTTGATGCGGGTGAAATTCTCCAGCGTGAAGCCGCCGACATTCAGCGAGCCGGGCACGAATTCCCGCACGCTGTACTGCAGCACCTCGAACAGCGCCGCCGCCAGGATCACCGCCGTCACCACAGCAGGGGCGAGAAAGATGAGGAAGAAGGGGCGGCGCTGGATCATGGGGTCTCGAACGATTGAAGGCAGAGGTGGCTTTGTCGGTGGCGGTGTCGTGCGTGCTTCGAGACGCGGGGCGGGGCCCCGCTCCTCAGCATGACGAAGGTGCGGGGGCCGCGCCTCACCGCCGGCAGGCCCGCGTCATCCTGAGGTGCCCGGCACCGCCGGGCCTCGAAGGACGCAGACCCTGTCCGCCTGAGGACCGGACGCACCCGTCACTCCGCGTCCGTCATGCCCGGTACGGCCCGGCCATGACGGCGTTGGGGAGAGCCGCCCGCCCTCAGTGCATCATGTTCTCGGTGAACCACGCCTTCCACTGCGGCAGCAGGGTGGCGTAGGTCTTGTCCTCAAGCACGATGGTGCCCTTCTCGATCGCTTCCTGGCTGGTGAAGATGCCCGGCAGGCTGGCGATGGCGGGGTCGAGCTTGGCCTCGGCGGTCATCGGCGAGCATTTGTGGAAGTTGCACAGCTGCGCCAGCATGGCGGGCTCCAGCGCGATGTTGAGGAACTGCAGCGCCAGCTCCTTCTTCTTCGAGCCGGCATTGATGCCCCACACATCGGTGCCGGCGACCGCGCCTTCCTTCGGCACGTCGATCTCGACCGGCATGCCGAGCTTTTCGAGGTGATAGCCATTGATGTTCAGCAGCACCTGCACCGGGGTCTCGCCGGTGCGCATCAGGTTCTGGCTGGTGGCGTCCGACTGGTAGAACGCCTTGATATTCTTCTTCAGCTCCAAGAGCTTGGGCTTCACCTTGTCCCATTCTTCCGGCTTCACGCCGGCGAGGCGGGTGGCGGCGATGATGATGTGGCTGGGGTCGAAATCAGGCAGGCCGAGCTTGCCGGCGACTTCCGGGCTCCACAGGTCTTCCCAGCTGTTGATCTTGAAGCCCTTCGGCATCAGGTCGGTGCGGAAGGCGGGGGTGTAGACATAGACATAGTCCGCGACCGTGTAGTCCGAGCGCTTGGCCATCGGGTACAGCTTGTCGGCGTTGGGGATCTTCGACCAGTCGAGCTTTTCCATCAGCCCGTCGGAATAATAGAGATAGCCGACATGGGCGGTGGTGTTGATCAGGTCGGATTCCGGGTTGTCGCGCGCCACCTTCGCCTTGGCGAGCCGGTCCAGCGTGCCGCCGGTGATGTACTCGACCTCGACGCCGGTACGCTTGGTGAATTCCTTGCCGACGATCTCGACGCCGGCCTTCCAATTGCCGCCCCAGGTGCTGACGACCAGCTTTTCCTGGGCCGATGCGGGCAGGGCGCCGGCGGCCATGACGGCCAGGGCACTCAGTGCAATGCACAGCTTCTTCATGTTCCACCTCTGTGATTGGGGCGGCGGGCCGCCCAGATAGTTCCGGCCGCGCGCCTTCAGGCGGGCGCGCTTTGCGCAGGTCGTGCCTCGCGCCCTCGGGCGCGAAGGGCGTGTTCAGTAGCCGCGGCCGGGATCGACCTCGTGCAGCGGCGCCAGCCCCTGCCGCACGCGGCGGATGCTCTCGGCGACATCGCGGGCCGCCAGGGCCGGCACGGTGATGCTGGCCATGTGCGGGGTGATCAGAACATTATCGAGGCCCCACAGCGGGTGGCCCTGCGGCAGCGGCTCGGTTTCGAACACGTCGAGCGTCGCTTCCCCCACTTGGCCCGAGCGCAGCGCCGCGATCAGCGCGGCCTCGTCCACGACAGCGCCGCGCGAGGCGTTGATGAATTTCGTGCCCTTTTGCATCAGGCCGAATTCCGCCTCCCCGAGCAGGCCGCGCGAGGACGGGGTGAGGGGCAGCAGGCTGACGATGATCTCGTTCTGGCTAAGCACCCGCTCCAGCCCCGCGCGCCCGGTATGGGAGGCGACGCCGGGAATGTCCTTGGGGCTGCGCGACCAGCCGCTGACGGTGAAGCCCATGGTGGCCAGCGTGCGCGCCGCCGGCCCGCCGAGTTCGCCCAGGCCCAGCACCGCCACCTTGATCTCGGAGAGCGCGCGCGGGTGCACATAGTCCCATGCGCCGCGCGCCTTGGCGCGCTCGAACACCGGGATGTCGCGGGCATAGCGGGTGACGGCGAAGACGACATAGCTCGTCATCATCGCCACCATGCCGGGATCGGAGAGGCGGGAGAACTTCACCGGCACCAGGTCGTCGCGCCGCACCAGCGCATCGACGCCGGCGCCGAGATTGGTGACGAGCTGGAGATTGGGAAAGCGGGCGAAAAAGCCCTTGGGCGGCAGCCAGGCCAGCGCATAGCGGATGTCAGCCGCGTCGCCGATCTCGGGGTCGACGCGGAAGTCGAGATCCGGCAGTTCGGCGGCCAAGGCCGCGCGCCAGGCGTCGGCATCGTCCACCGGACTGTAAAACACCAGTGCATCGCGGCTCATAGGCGCGCCTGACGCAACGTCGCGACGCCATGGCCACGCGCGGCCGGCCCATGCCGCCGGGCATGTTCCCGCTTCATCAATCCCGTCTCCGAAGGCTTTGTTATTTTTCCTGTCAGGAAATGGTGCGCTGCGGAGATTGGATCGGAAAATACTTTTACCTGTTACATAACATAGGCAGTTCTTATGCAGCCTCGCCGCGCGCGCCGGTCGGGGTGAGAAAGGCGACGAGCGCCTCGCCGGTGGGGTCGCAGCTGATGCGCAACGTCTGCGCGTCGCCGGCCAGCAGCGTCTCGCCCGGCCGCACCAGCGCCGAACCTGCGGCATCGCCGACCTGCCAGGTGCCCGTCACCGCGTGCAGCACCACCAGCCCGCCTTCGGGCGCGGCGAGCAGCGGGCCATGGCCACCGGCAGCGGGCATCACCTGCGCGTGCCAGCGCCCGCGCCGCGTCATTACATTGATCACCCAGGCCGGCCCGTCGGTCAGCACCGAGCGCGGCTGCAGCACGCTGTCGAAATAGAGCGGTTCGAGCCGCGCCAGCGCCCGTGTGCCCGTGGCGAAGGCGAGGGCGAGCGGGGCGGGGCTCAGCCGGGTGATGTGGCGGTCAATGCCCGGAAAGGAAGAGAAGGGGCCTTCCTCGACAATCGGCGCCAGGCTGATGCGGATGTCGAAATCCTCATGCGTGGCGCCTTCCGGCAGCAGCAGTACATCCTGCGTGACGCCGCCGCCATTCTTCCACGGCACGCGCCTGTAGTCCGACGGCCCGATCACCCGCAACGCGCTCATTGCCCCTCGCCCCTGCTCATCCTGTCCCGGTCTAGAGAGCCGCCGGCCCTTGAGGCAATGCGTACGCGCGTGAACGGGAAACAGATTGCCGATGCGCTGGATAGGCGCTTCCTATCGCCTAGCGCACCGTCGCCCGCGGCGAGAGCGTGCCGGGCTCGAAAATGCCGCCGGGGGCGAAGGCCGCCTTCAGGTGGCGGGCGAACACTTCCACCGCCGGGCGCGGCGCCTGCCGGCGCAGGCGCAGGCTCACCAGCCGCACGGGCGGCAGCGTGTCGGTCAGCGGCACCGAGGCGACGCGCCCGCCATCATGGGTGATCTGGGTGCGTGGCAGCACGTTCTGGATGGTGTAGCCGCGCCCATGGCCGACAAGGCCGCGCGTCAGCTCATAGGCGCGCGAGCGGAAGGCGATCTGCGGCTCCACCCCGACCGAACGGAACAGCCCCATGAAATAGTCGCGCGAATGCGGCAGGTCGAGCAGGATGAACGGCTCGTCGCGCAGATCCGCGAGGCTGATGCGCTCGCGCTGCGCCAGCGGGTGGTCGGGGTGCAGCACCGCATAGGGCGGCAATTCGGCCAGCTGTTCGGCCATCACCTCCTCCGGCCGGGCGAATTCATAGGACAGCGCCATCTCCGTGCGGCCGGAAATCACCGCGTCGAGAATCTGCTGCTGGTCGCCCTCGTCGAGGCTCACCGTGATGCCGGGATGCGAGCCGGCGAAGGCGGAGAGCAGGCCGGGCATGAAATGGGTGGCGATGGTCCAGAAGCAGCCGACCGCGATCTCGCCGCGCACCTCGTCGGCCATGGCGCGGGCGTTCTGGCCGAAATCGCGGGCATGGTTCAGCAGCAGCCGCGCCTCATTGACGATGCGGGTGCCGGCGATGGTGGTCGTCACGCCTTTTGCATGGTGGCGCACGAAGACCTGCACGCCGTACTCCGCCTCGAACTGGGCGATGGCCGCCGAGATCGAGGGCTGCGAGACGTTCAGATGCCGCGCCGCTTCGGTGAGATTGCCGAAATCGGCGGTGGCCACGACGTAGCGCAGGGCGCGCAGCGAGATGTTCATCAGGATTTTCTATGTCGAGGAATGAATCAAAATATTTTACCGATCTATGGGCCCAACGCAATATTTCCTGACAGGAAAAGGATGCTTCAATGATCCGCACAGGGCAGGACTATCGGCAGGGGCTTCAGGACGGTCGCGAAGTCTGGATGGACGGCGAGCGGGTGAAGGATGTCACCACCCACCCCGCCTTCAAGCCGATCGTGGATGTGCGCGCGCGCATGTACGACATGGCGCATGAGCCGGCCTATCAGGACCGCCTCACCTATGTCGAAGAGAACAAGCGCAACACCATCTTCTACAAGCCGCCGCGCGAGACCAAGGACTGGAACGACAAGGTCGACGCCGTCGATCTGGTCATGAAGGACATTGGCGGCGTCGTCACCCGCGTCGGCGACGAGACTATCGGCGAAGTCTGGTCGCTGATCGACGGCCGCGACGTGCTGGCCGAGTTCGACCCGCGCTTCGCCGACAATGTCGACAAGCATGTGCAGAACATCTTCGACAACGACATCTTCCACATCTCGGCCAACACCGACCCCAAGGGCGACCGCTCCCTGCCGCCGCAGGAGCAGGACCCGGACATGATGGTGCATGTGGTCAAGGAAACCGATGCCGGCATCGTCATTCGCGGCGCCAAATATGAGACCGCCGCCGCCTATGCCGACCAGGCCTTCCTCAAGCCCACCGTCGGCGCCTGGACCAATGAGACGCTGTCCGACTATGCGGTGGGCGGCATCATCTCGATGAGCGCGCCCGGGGTGAAGCAGATCTGCCGCTCCTCCTTCGCCGGCCGCACCGACCCGCAGGACTACCCGCTGGCGAACAAGTTCGACGAGGTCGAATCCCTCGTCATCTTCGACAATGTGCTGATCCCGTGGGAGAACGTGTTCTTCTACCGCCACACCAAGGCGGCGCAGTACATCCGCGCCACGCTGCACCGCTACTCGGCGTTTCCCTATGTCCACCGCCTGCTCTATGTCGCCGACATGATGATCGGCGCGGCGATGTGGAACGCCAAGCAGACCGGCCTCGACAAGCTGCAATCGGTGCGGGAGAAGCTGGCCGATCTGGTCTGCTACCGCGAGGGCATCAACGCCCATCTCACCGCCTCGATCGCGCTGGCCGAGAAGAGCCCGGGCGGGCTCCTGATGCCCAACCAGTCGATGCTCTATGCCGGCCGCGTGCATGGCTGCGCCAATTTGCCGGCGATGATGCACATCGCCCGCGAATTGTGCGGCGGGCAGATCTGCGTCACCCCGAACGCCGCCGCCTTCCACAATGCCGGCTCGGGCGACTGGCTGAAGAAGTTCTACACGCTGAACAAGCAGTGGGAATCGGAGGATCGCCGCAAGCTGCTGGCCTTCGCCCGCGACCTCTTGAACTCCGACTATGCCGGCCACCGGCTCACCTTCGTGCAGTTCGCGCAGGCGCCGCACTTCAATCATCTGAACGCGGTCTACAACGCCTTCGACTTCTCCGGCCCGCTCGATTTCGTCCGCAAGGCGGCCGGGCTGTCGGACAAGGTGATGGGCAAGAACTGAGGACGCGCCGATGCACGCCATCGACCCCGCCGCCTTTCGCCACGCCATGGGCCGCACCGCGGCCGGCGTGACCGTGGTGACAAGTGACGGGGCACATGGCCGTGTCGGCGTCACCGTCTCCAGCCTGTCCTCGCTCTCGCTGGAGCCGCCCTCGGTGCTGTTCTGCCTGCACCGCGACAGCCGCTGCCTGCCGGTGCTGCTGGCCAATGGCGTGTTCGCCGCGAATATTCTCGCGCAGGGCCAGCAGCGCGTGGCGGATTCATTCGCCGGGCTGGTGCCGGAACTGCGCGAGGACCGCTTCGGCGCGGGCGAATGGGACGGGCTGACCACCGGCGCGCCGCTGCTGCAGGGGGCGCTGTGTCGCTTTGACTGCCGCCTGGCTGAGGTGTTCGACTATGGCACCCACCGCATCATCACCGGCGACGTGGTGGCGATCGAAACCCATGCCGAGCACCCGCTGGTCTATTCCAACCGAAGCTACCGCCGGCTCGAAGTGGCGTGAGCGCTGTCCCCCTGTCTCTTCCCTCTCCAGCAAAGAGCCCCTTCATGCCGACGCACACCCGCATCCGCCCCTTCAACACCAAGGAAACCTATCCCGAGCAGAAGCTGAACAACGACCTCTCGCAGGGCGTGGTGGCGCGCGGGACCATGGTGTTCCTGCGCGGGCAGGTGTCGCAGGACCTCGACACGCGCGAGAGCCTGCATGTGGGCGATGCCGGCGCCCAGACCGCCAAGGCGATGGCCAATATCAAGATGCTGCTGGAAGAGGCGGGCAGCGAGATGAGCCATATCTGCCGCATCGTCGTCTACCTCACCGACATCCGCTACCGCGAGGCGGTGTATCAGGAAATGGGCAAGTGGCTCGCCGGCGTGTTCCCCTGTTCCACCGGCCTTGTGGTGCCCGCTCTGGCGCGGCCGGAATGGGTGGTGGAAATCGAGATCACCGCCGTCATTCCCGATCCCGCGTGAGGGTGGGGGCATGACCTTCTCGATCTCCGCCCGCTGCGCCCGCACCGGCCAGTTCGGCATCGCCGTGTCCTCCTCCTCGCCCGCCGTGGCGGCGCGCTGCGCCCATGCCCGCGCCGGGGTGGGGGCGGTGGCGACGCAGAACATCACCGACCCGACGCTGGGCCCGAAGGGGCTCGACCTGATGGCGTCCGGCCTGTCGGCGCCGCAGGCGCTGGCGCGGCTGCGCAGCGAGGGGTCGCATATCGACTATCGCCAGGTCGCGCTCATTGACGCGCAGGGCCGCACCGCCGGCTTCTCCGGCGCCCGGACGCTCGGCACCCACCATATCGCGCAGGGCGAGGGCGTGGTGGCGGCCGGCAACCTCCTCTCCTCGCCGCAGGTGCCGCAGGCCATGATCGAGGCCTTCGCGCGCGCGCATGGACCCCTCGGCGATCGCCTGATCGCCGCCATGCAGGCCGCGCTTGCCGCCGGCGGCGAGGAGGGCCCGGTCCATTCGGTCGGCATGCTGATCGTCGACAAGGTGGCGTGGCCGGTAGCCGATCTGCGCGTCGACTGGCACGAGAGCGACCCGATCGGCGCGCTGGCCGCGCTGTGGGAGCTGTGGAAGCCGCAGATGGAGGCCTATGTCACCCGCGCCCTCGACCCCTCCACCGCGCCGTCCTATGGCGTGCCGGGCGATGAGTGAGCGCGCCTCGAAGCACGCAGCCCTCTCCGCCTGCCCCCCTCCCACCAGCCCCGCGAGGCCCCATGTCCGTCACCCGCCCGGCCCTGAAGCTCACCCATGAGGGGGCGCTGAAAATGCTTGCCGCCGCCGTCGCCAAGGCGAGCGCGATGGGCGTGCCGCAGAACGTCAACATCGTCGACGAGGGCGGCAACCTGCTCGCCTTCGTGCGGATGGACGGCGCCAAGCTGCTCTCGCGCGAGACCTCGCTGTCGAAGGCGATCACCGCCGCCTCGCACCGCCAGCCGACATCGCGGCTGAACCCGGCCGACGAGATCAAGCTCTCGCTCGCCGCCGGCCAGCGGCTGACCAATCTGGAAGGCGGCCTGCCCATCGTCATCGACGGCGTCTGCATTGGGGGCATCGGTGTCGGCTCGGGCAAGGGGGCGGAGGATGTCGAGGTCGCGCGCGCGGCGCTGGCCGCCATCGGCGCGGAGGACCAGATCCCGTGAAGCTGCTCCACGCCCCCACATCCCCCTTCGTCCGCAAGGTCATGGTCGTCGCGCTGGAGACCGGCCTCGCGGACCGGATCGAGATTGTCTTCAACGCCGCCAGCCCGCTGCAGCGCGACCCGGCACTGACGAGCCTCAACCCGCTCGGCAAGATCCCGGCGCTGCTGCTCGACGACGGCACCGCGCTCTATGACAGCGCGGTGATCTGCGAATATCTCGCCGACCTCGCCGGCGACACGGCGCTGTTCCCCACCGGCCCGGCGCGCTGGCCGGCGCTGACCCTGCAGGCGCTCGGCGACGGCCTGCTCGATGCCGCTGTCGGCCTGCGCTATGAGAGCGTGATGCGCCCGGAGCCGCTGCGCTGGCCGGACTGGTCGCAGGGGCAGATGGCCAAGATCGCGGGCGGGCTCGATGTGATCGAGCAGGCTGTTCACACTGGCCTCATCGGCCCGACACTCCACCACATCGGCCTGATTACCCTCGGCTGCGCGCTCGGCTATCTCGACTTCCGCTATGCGGATTTGCAATGGCGGCAGGGCCGGCCGGCGACGGCGGCATGGTTCGCCGGCTTCGACGCGCGCCCTGCCATGGCCGCCACCCGCCCGCATGAGCGCGTTGCCTGACCCGTCCCGGAAAAGCGTTGGATATCATGAGCCTGTCGCCCGTCCGCCTGTTCGTTCTCAGCGGTGCCAACACCAATCTCTACGGCCTCGACCCCACGGGCCCCTATGGCCGCCTGACCCTTGAGGACATCGCGCAGGACTGCCGGGCACGGGCGCAAGCCCTTGACGCAACAGTGGATTTCCGCCAGTCCAACCATGAGGGCGTGCTGGTCGACTGGATCCAGGAAGCGCGCACAAAGGCGGACGGCATCGTCATCAATGCCGGCAGCCTGTCCTACAGCTCGATCGCCCTGCTCGACGCCCTCGCGGCCGTGGCCAAGCCGGCGATCCAGGTGCATGTGAGCAACGTGTTCCAGCGCGAAAAATTCCGCCACCACGCCCCGCTGGCGGCGGCGGTGATGGGCTGCATCATCGGGCTGGGACCGGGTGGATATGGTGTCGCGGTGGAGGCGCTGATCGCGCATATACGGCGGAAATGAAAACGCAGTTCATTGTTTTAGAAAGAAAATTTATCATATTGTGCTGCACTACGATATGACTCTATGATCCCCCTCTCGGCGGGAGGAGGTGTCATGCTCAGGCTCGGCTACAAGGCGTCGGCGGAACAGTTCGACGCGCGCAGGCTGCTCGACTACGCCGTTCTGGCGGAGCGCTGCGGCTTCGATTCCGTCTTCATCAGCGATCATTTCCAGCCCTGGCGCCACACCGGCGGCCACGCCCCCTTCGCCCTCGCCTGGCTCGGCGCGCTGGGCGCCTCGACCTCGCGCATCGTGATGGGAACGAGCGTCCTCACCCCCACCTTCCGCCACCACCCCTCCATGGTCGCCCAAGCCTTCGGAACGCTGGGGCAGCTTTACCCCGGGCGCGTCATTCTCGGCGTCGGCTCGGGGGAGTCGCTGAATGAAGTTCCCGCCACCGGCGCGCCCTGGCCGGAGATGAAAGAGCGTTTCGCCCGCCTGCGCGAGGCGGTACGTCTGATCCGCCAGCTCTGGACGGAGGAGCGCGTAAGCTTCGAGGGAGCTTATTACCGGACCGAGCGCGCGACTATCTATGATCGACCGGAAGAACCCGTGCCGATCTACATCGCCGGTGCGGGTCCGATGGTGGCGAAATTTGCCGGGCGCGCGGGTGATGGTTTCATCTGCACCAGCGGAAAATCCTGGGATTTGTACCGCGACACGCTGCTGCCCAACGTCGCCGCCGGGCTGGAGGAGGCCGGACGGGCCGGGGATTACGACCGGATGATCGAAATGAAGGTCTCTTTCGACACCGACAAGGCCCGCGCGCTGGCCGACACCCGCAACTGGGCGGCGCTGGCGCTCTCGCCGGAAGAGAAGCACTCGGTCGAGGATCCGCTTGAAATGGAGCGCCTTGCCGACGCGCTGCCGGCCGAGCGGGCGGCCAGCCGCTGGATCGTCTCCGACGACGCCGACGAGCATGTCGAGCGCATCCGCCCCTATATCGATCTCGGCTTCCGCCATCTGGTGTTCCACGCCCCCGGCGAGGACCAGGAACGGTTCCTGCGCCTCTATTCCAGCGCCGTGCTGCCCAAGCTGCGCGCGGCTTTCGGCTAAGCCATGCGCGCGCCACCCGCCCGCCTCGAACTCATCGCGCTGCCGGAGTTTCCTCTTGTGACCCAAGGGGATGATCTCTCCCGGTTAATCGTCGAGGGGGTGGCGCGGGCCGGCGTGCAGCTGCAGGACGGCGATGTGGTCGTGCTGGCGCAGAAGATCGTCTCCAAGGCCGAGGGCAGGCTCGTCGACCTTGCCGCCGTCGAGCCTTCGACGGGGGCGAAAACGCTGGCCGGTCAGGTGCTTAAGGACCCGCGTCTGGTCGAGCTGGTGCTGCGCGAAAGCCGCCGGGTGGTGCGCGCGCGGCCGCATGTGCTGATCGTCGAGCACCGGCTCGGGCTGATCATGGCCAATGCCGGCATCGACCAGTCCAATGTCGATTCCGGCGGGCGGGAAGTGGCGCTGCTGCTGCCGGAAAACCCGGACGCCAGCGCGGAAAGCCTGCGGGCGCGGCTTTGTCAGGCGAGCGGGGCGGCGGTCGGCGTGGTGATCAATGACAGTTTCGGCCGGCCCTGGCGGCGCGGCACGACCGGGATCGCCATCGGCGCGGCCGGCCTGCCGGCGCTGATCGACCGGCGCGGCGACCCGGATCTGTTCGGCCGGGCGTTGCAGGTGACGCAGATCGGCCATGCCGACGAGATCGCCGCCGCCGCCTCGCTGCTGATGGGGCCGGCGGATGAAGGCCGGCCGGTTGTTCTCATGCGCGGCCTCACCTGGCGCGCGCCGCCCAACCCGGCGGCTGAACTCCTGCGTCCCGAAACCGAGGATTTGTTCCGATGAGCGGGCATGTGATCGCGCTTTCCGGCGGTATCGGCGGCGCCAAGCTGGCGCTGGGGCTCGACCGCGTGCTGGCGCCGGGGGAGCTGACCATCATCGCCAATACCGGCGACGATTTCCGCCATTTGGGCCTGCACATCTCGCCCGATATCGACACGCTGCTCTACACGCTGGCCGGGCTCGACGACCCGGTGAAGGGCTGGGGACGGCGTGACGAGACGTGGACCTTCATGCGCGCGCTGGCGGAACTGGGCGGCGAGGCCTGGTTTCAGCTCGGCGATGGCGATCTCGCCATCCATGTCGAGCGCACGCGGCGCCTGGCGACGGGGGAGACGCTGTCTCAGGTGACGCAGGGTCTGCGGCGCCGGCTCGGCATCGGCGCGCGGATCGTGCCGATGAGCGACGAGCCGGTCGCCACCCGCGTGCACACCGACGAGGGATGGCTGGATTTCCAGCATTATTTCGTCCGCCGGCGCTGCGAGCCGCGCGTGGTCGGGCTCGATTTCGCCGGCGCCGGTGAGGCGCGGATGGCGCCTGAGGTGGCGGCGGCCTTTGCCGATCCGGCCCTGCGGGCGGTGATCCTGTGCCCGTCCAACCCCTATCTCAGCGTCGATCCCGTTCTCGCCGTGCCCGGGATGCGGGCGGTGCTGGCCGGGTGCGCCGCGCCTGTCATCGCCGTCTCGCCGATCATCGCCGGGCAGGCGGTGAAGGGCCCGACGGCGAAGATGATGGCCGAGCTCGGGCTGGAGCCGAGCGCGGAAACGGTGGCGCGCCATTATGAGGGGCTGATCGACGCTTTCGTGGTCGACGAGGCGGATGCCGGCCTCGCGATCGCGGGAATGCACGTTGCGGCGACCCCGACACTGATGCGCAGCCTCGACGACAAGCAACGCCTCGCCCGTTTCGTGCTCGGCGTGGCGGCGCAACTTGCATGAACGCAAAGACGGGTGGCATCTGGGCGGTGGTACCGGTGAAGCCGTTCGGCCTCGCCAAGCAGCGGCTCGCCGCTACGTTCACGCCCCTTTTCCGCCAGGAACTGGCGCAGGCCATGCTGTGCGATGTGCTGGCGGCGCTGCGGCAGGCGCGGTCGCTGGCGGGCTTCGCCGTGATCACCGCAGATCCGCAGGCGGGCCGGCTGGCGCGGGACTATGGCGGGCGCTGGTTGATCGAGGGCGAGGTTCGCGGCCTCAATGCCGCAGCGACCGAGGCGGCCGCTGTGCTGGGCGCGGAACGGTGCGCGGCGGTGCTGGTCCTGCCCGGCGACCTGCCGGCCCTGACGGCGGGGGAGATTGACGGGTTCGTTGCCGGCCATGGGCCGGGCAGGGCGGTCAGCCTGATCCCGGCAGAGGACAGGCAGGGCACCAATGGCCTGATCGTCGCACCGCCGGCGACGCTGGACTTTGCCTTCGGGCCGGGGAGCTTCACGCGGCATCGGGATTGCGCGCAGGGGCTCGGCATTGTGCCGCAGTTGCATGAGCCTGAACGCTTTCCCGGCTTTGCGCGCGACATCGATACGCCGCAGGCCGTGCAACGGCTGACGGGTCTTCCGCCTTCCTCACGCACCGGCCGGCTGCTTGCATCCGTGCACTGCTCATAATCGGTGCAGTGCGGGCGTTCGAGGCGCCGTTTTGTGCAGGGATGGCGTGATCGACCTGCGCTAAACCAGGTTATCCTGAGTTTCTATAAACCAGCACACTTTGGCACAGAACTTGGATGGATCATCGGCATAGCCCTGGAGTGCCCGATGTCTTCCATCGCATTTGTCTCCGTTTCCAAACGCTACGGCGAGGTCGCTGCGGTCAGCCAGCTCGACCTCGCCTGCGCGTCGGGAGAAATGCTGGCGCTGCTCGGTCCCTCGGGCTGCGGCAAGAGCACGACACTGAAGATGGCGGCAGGCATTGAGGCCGTCTCCTCGGGCGAGATCTATTTCGGTGAGCGACCCGTTTCCCGCCTTGCGCCCGGTGCCCGCAACATCGCCATGGTGTTCGAGGACTACGCCCTCTATCCCCGCATGACCGTATGGGAAAACGTCGCCTTTCCGCTGAAGGTGCGCGGCATTACCGGCCAGCCGGCCGCGCAGCGTATCGGCGAGGTGCTGCAACTGCTCGGGCTGCGGCAGATGGCGGAGCAGGACGTGCGCGGACTTTCCGGCGGCGCCCAGCAGCGGGTGGCGATCGGTCGTGCCTTGGTTCGCGATCCCGATGTGATCCTGTTCGACGAGCCCCTCTCCCATCTCGATGCCGACCAGAAAGTGCAGCTGCGCGCCGAGATCAAACGGCTGCAGAAGCTCAGGCAGGTCACGTCAATCCTCGTCACCCATGACCAGACTGAGGCCATCGCCATGGCTGACCGGGTGGCGGTGATGAATCATGGCGTGCTCCAGCAGGTGGGAGCGCCGCAGGACCTCTATGAGCGCCCGGCCAACCTCTTCGTCGCCAACTTCATCGGCGAGCCGCCGATGAACCTGATGGAAGCCACCCTTGCCGAGGGAGGTCGCGTCGTCGGCGAGGGGTGGAGCGCGCGGCTCGGCCCGGTGCGCTTCAGCACGCTGCCGTCGGGCGGAAGCGCCATCATTGCCGGCATCCGCCCGGAAAACATCGCGGTGCGCGGGCCGGACGCCGCGGGGGAGGCGCGCGGCAGCATCGTCTATCGCGAGCCGCGCGGCGATGCCGATATTCTCACGGTCGCCCTCGACACGACGGGTGACGCGGCGGTGAAGCTCATCGCGGAAATCCCCGGCCCCGCGCGCTGGCGGGCGGGCGACCGGGTGACGCTGGGCATCGACGAGGCGCGACTGCTGGTCTTCGACGCGGTGAGCGGGCGAAACTGGGAGGTTCTGCCATGATCGCTTCGGTCCCGTCCGGGCTTGCCGCGCGTGGCATCTCCAAGCGCTTCGCCCATCAGGTCCTGCACAGTGTCGGCATCGACATCGCACCGGGCGAGCTGGTCGCCATCACCGGGCCGTCGGGCGCCGGCAAGTCGACCTTCTGCCGCATTCTCGCCGGGCTGGAACGGCCCGATGCCGGCAGTGTGACGCTGGGCGGGCGTGATCTCGCCAGCGTGCCGCCGCAACGGCGGCGCGTCGCGTTGATGTTCGAATCCTATGCGCTCTATCCGCACCTCACCGTGCGCGGCAATGCACTCTCCCCGCTGCAGGCGCCGGGCGGTCGACTCGATCCCGCAGGGGCTGCCGCGCGCGTCGACGAGGTGCTGGAATTGCTGGAAATACGTCATCTCGGCGAACGCCTGCCCGGTGCGCTCTCCGGCGGGCAGAAGCAGCGCGTGGCGCTTGCCCGCACCCTGGTGCAGGCGCCGGATCTGTACATTCTCGACGAGCCGATTTCCCATCTCGACGCCAAGCTGCGCCACAAGCTGCGGGGCGAAATCCGCCGCCGCCTCGCCCGCCAGGAGGCGCCAACCCTGTGGTCGACGCCGGACGGCATGGAGGCCCTCTCGGTTGGCGATCGTGTGGTGGTTATCGATGGCGGGCATGTCGAACAGGTCGGTACCCCGGAGGATATCTGGCAGCGGCCGGCGAGCACCCGGGTCGCCCGGCTTCTCGGCGATCCGCCGATGAATCTCATCGACGGGCAGTTGGCGCGCGAGAATGGCACGCTGTTCTTCACCCGCCGCGAGCTGCGCCTTGCCCTGCCGCCAGCCCTCGCCCGGGCGGCTGAGCAGGCGGGCAGCGAGGCGGTCAGTCTCGGCGTGCGACCAGACGACATCGCCTTCGCCGCACCCGACACAAGTGGCGCGGTCCGCGCCGAAATCTACTCCAACGAGCCGTTTGGAAAGCACGCCATCGTCACCCTCGATCTCGGCGCCCTGCTCGCCAAGGCGAAGACGAGCATGGCCATTGCCGCCTCCCTCGGGAGCGGCGCGGGCGATGGCATCGGCCGGCCGGTGGGACTGATGTTCCCGAAGGGCGGGCTCGCGCTTTTCGACGGGACGACGGGCCGCGCGCTGCCCGGCACTTGAAGCCGCTGACGATAAACAGAGGGAAAGAGCGATGAAGAGCAGGTTCTGGTGTTTCGCCGCCGCCTTGGCGGCCTCGACCATGCTGATGGCACCGGTGGCAAAGGTGCAGGCGGACGACACGTCCTTCTACGCCGAGGCGGCCAAGCCCTATAAGGGCAGCACGATCCGCGTGCTCGACGAGATCACGCCGCTGCAGGAAACCCTGTCCAAGATCGTGCCGGACTTCGAGAAGGAGACCGGGATCAAGGTGGAGTGGGAACTGCTCAACCATTTCGAGGTCATCAACAAGGGCCAGGCCGACATGCTGTCCGGCCGCGGCTATTATGACGCGATCATGCTGCACGGCTTCCAGCTCGGCCCGATGATCTCGGCCGGGGTGATCCGCCAACTCAACGATTTTGTCGCCGATCCGAAGCTCGCTAATCCGAACCTCAATTCGGCGGACTTCATCCAGAACCCGTTCAAGACTGCGGCGTTCGTCGGCGACAAGCAGTATTCGTTCATCAACTGGAACTACAACCAGATTTATTGGGCGCGCGCCGACCTGCTGAACGACCCCGGCGAGAAGGAGGCGTTCAAGGCCAAGTATGGCTATGAACTGGCGCCGGCCGCCACAATCGAGCAGATGCGCGACATCGCCGAATTCTTCACCCGCAAGAAGGGCGCGATGCTGGCCGGCAAGCCGCTGGAGAGCGACTTCTACGGCATCGTGCTTGAGGGCATCAAGGGCGGCTCGACCTTCCCGACGCTGTGGAACAACTTCGTCAAGAACTATGGCGGCAATCTTATCGACGCCAACGGCAAGCCGGACTTCGACAGCCCGCAGACCGTCGCCGCGCTGAAGATGTGGCACGAGCTATGGACCTTCGCCCCGCCCGGCATCGCTGAATACTCGCTGGTCGACGTTCCGACAGTGATGGGCAACGGTATCGCCGTGCAGTCAATCGCCTGGTCGGACTTCGTGCTCGGCATCGACAAGCCCGGCGTCTCGCCGCTCGCCGGCAAGTTCGTCTACGGCCCAATCCCGATCAAGGCCGGCTCGAAGGAGCGCTACGCCGAGGCCGAGCCGTCGGTCACCGTCATCAGTGCCGCCTCCAAGAGCCCCGAGGCCACCTTCATCTTCCTGCAGTGGCTCGCCGACAAGAAGCAGCAAGACAAGCTGATCGCGCTGGGGGCGGGCGGCGTGCCGATCCGAGAATCCTCCTGGGCGCTGCCGGCGATCACAGGCTCGGCCAATAAAACGCTCTACGTCGCGATGAAGGCGACCCTCGATGTCGCCGAGGCCAAGCCGAAGATGCCGAAATTCTACGAGATCTACGATGTTATGAGCGGCGTCGCGCAGGAAGTCGGCCTCGGTCGGATCTCGCCGGAAGAGGGCGCGAAAAAGGGCCAGGCGGAACTCCTCAAGCTCTGCACCAAATGCCTTCTGTGATCGACCTGCTGTGAACGATTGAACTGAACAGGCCGGCTCCCTCTCCCCGTCGGGGAGGGGGATGGGGTGAGGGGTTCGCGGGCCGATCATCCTCAGACCCCTCGACCTCGCTTCGCGGGGCGAGGTGATACGTGCCGCAACCCGGAGAGCGGACTTTCCATGGCAAGCGCAAGCGAGACGATCACTCCGGCGGAGGGCACTGTTGGGGCCCCGCGCGAGCGGCTCTGGTACCCGTACCTTCTCATTGCCCCGTCCATGCTCATGCTGGTCGTGGTGTCGCTCGTGCCGTTCCTCTACACGATCTATCTCAGCTTCCACGCCGCCAAGTTCGGCCGCGTTACCGACTTCATCGGCTTCGACAATTACGCGGTGCTGCTCACCGATCCCCGCTTCTGGAACTCCATCGGCGTCGCCGCCACTTTCGTGCTGATCGCGGTGCCGGTGGAATTCATGCTCGGGCTGGCCGGCGCGCTGGTGTTGAACCAGAATGTGCGGGGTCGTTCCATCCTCGTGCCGCTGCTGTTCATGCCGACTATGATGGCGCCGATCGTGGTCGGGCTGCTGTGGAAGATCATGCTGGCCGGCTCGTGGGGGTTCTTCTCCTACAATGTGCTGGAACGCTTCAATCTGCTTGAGGGCACCTCGGTCTTCGCCTCGCCGGAATTCGCGCTCTACGCGCTGATCTTCGTCGATATCTGGCAATGGACGCCCTTCATGATGCTGGCCTTCTTTGCCGGCCTGCAGGCGCTGCCCACCGGCCCCTATCGTGCGGCGGCGGTGGACGGGGCGAACCCGCTGCAGATGTTCTTCCACATCACCCTGCCGATGTTGACGCCGCTGCTGGCGGTCATCGGCCTGCTGCGCTTCATCGACGCCTTCAAGGTGTTCGACACCATCTACATTCTCACCGGTGGTGGGCCGGGCATCTCCACAGAGACGCCCTCCATCCTCGCCAACAAGATGACCTTCGAGTTCTGGAACATCGGCGAGGCCTCGGCGCTCGCGGTGCTGGTGTGGCTCGCCTTCTTCGCCTTCTGCAATGTCTTCTACCAGGTCGCCAAGAAGCGCCTGAACGCATTCTGAGGAACCGCGCCAATGGCCGAAGCACAAAGCCGCCCCGAAGGCTCCAAGGCTCTGCTCTGGACCAGCGTCACCGTGGTCTACGCCGCTATCATGCTGTTCCCCATCTTCTGGATGGCGTCGATGATGGTGAAGCCGAACGACGCCATGTTCGCCCGGCCGACCCAGTGGTTGTTCATGCCGACGCTGGAGCATTTCAGCTACGTGCTTGAGCACGGCTTTCACTGGTATCTTCTGACCTCGTTCCTGCTGTGCACGGTGTCCACGGCGCTGGTGGTCATCATCGGCACGCCGGCGGCCTATGCCTTTGCCCGCTTCGAGATGCGGGCGAAGGACGACCTGTTCCTGTTCATCCTGGCCTCGCGCATGGCGCCGCCCGTGTGTCTCGTCATTCCCTTTTACCTGATCTTCGCCAAGGTCGGCCTGCTCGACACGTTCCTCGGCCTGACCCTGGCCTACATGACCTTCAATCTCTCCTTCTACATCTGGGTGCTGCGCTCTTTCTGTCGCGATTTGCCTGTTGAGCTGGAGGAGGCGGCGGCACTGGAAGGCTGGTCGAAGCCGCAGATCTTCCGCCGCGTGGTGTTCCCGCTGCTGCGCAACGGCATCGTTGCCACCGCCGTGCTGTGCTTTATCTTCGCCTGGAACGAGTTCCTGTTCGCTTTCATGCTCGGCGGGCGGGCGGTGCAGACGCTGCCCGTTTCCATCCCCAAGCTCATCACCTCGCAGGGCGTGCGCTGGGGCGAGATGGCGGTGGTCGGCATGACCGCGCTCCTGCCCGTCCTCGCCGTGGTCTTTGTCTTGCAGCGTCACATCGTGCGCGGCCTCACCCTTGGGGCGGTGAAGGGATGATCGGAATGAACGGGATCAAGGCTCACAAGGACCCGAAGCTGCCGCCACCGATCGAGGTCGCGGAAGGGCCAGAATGGGTGGAGGCGCTGGCCCTCCTCGACCGCGACGTGGCGGAAACGCTCCTCGCCGCCGCCCGCACCCTCTACCCCCATGATGGCCTGCCCGAGCGGGTCTATCGGCGGGTCATTCTCCATTTCGACCGCATGGCGGCACACTCACCCGCTGCGGCGCAGTCCTTCGCCGAATTCGTCGACCGAGTGGACGCGGCCATGCCGCTACCCTTCCGCGAACTGTCGGAGAGCTATCGGGTGGCGGTGCTGAAGCGGTTGGAGGCCAGCACGTCGTTCCGGCTGGTCCAGCGTTCCACCGTCCGCTTCCTCTATGACGATGTCGAGGTCTGGCAGGCCTTTGGCTATGAGGGCGCCTCGGTGCATCTCGGTGGCTACGTGAACCGGGGCTTCAGCGATCTCAACTGGCTACCGGAACCACCGGCCGGCATCTGACTCCGCTCACATCAAGGGTCCCACGATGACACAATATGAACTCGACGATGCCGGCGTCGTCGTCATCATCGGTTCGGGCGCGGGCGGCGGTACGCTCGCCCATGAGCTGACCCGGCGCGGCGTCGACGTGGTGCTGCTGGAAGCCGGCAAGCATCTGACCGCCGAGGATTTCGTCAATGACGAGTGGGGCGGTTACGAGATGCTGTCCTGGCTGGACAAGCGCACGGCGTCGGGCGATTGGCGCGTTGCCCGCGACCATCCGGTAACGCCGAGCTGGAGCTGCCAGGTGGTGGGTGGCACCACCACGCACTGGTCCGGCTGCTGCTACCGCCTGATCGCTGACGAGATGCGCGCCCGCACCGTCTATGGCGACATATCAGGCGCCAGCCTGATCGACTGGCCGCTCACGCTCGATGAGTTGGAGCCCTATTACGACCTCGCCGAGGCCAAGATGGGCGTGACCCGCACCAATGGCCTGCCCGGACTGCCGGCGAACAACAACTTCAAGGTGATGTATGCCGGGGCGACGGCCTTGGGACTCAACGCCTCGACGGGTCGGCAGGCGATCAACCCCATCCCCTATGACGGTCGCCCGGCGACGATCCAGGATGGCTTCA
This sequence comes from Ancylobacter sp. FA202, assembly GCF_000380205.1. Classification (NCBI taxonomy): domain Bacteria; kingdom Pseudomonadati; phylum Pseudomonadota; class Alphaproteobacteria; order Hyphomicrobiales; family Xanthobacteraceae; genus Ancylobacter; species Ancylobacter sp. FA202. The sequence continues at coordinate 2,974,819 of NZ_KB904818.1, forward strand.
CGGTCACTGGCGACAAGGTCGGGTCGCGCTGGTCGACGCTGAATGTCGAGATCCCGCGTGCCCTCGCCACCGGCAAGCTGGAGCTGCGGCAGCGCAGCCGGGCCGTGTTCATCGAGCACGACGCGGCCGGCAAGGCGTCGGGCGTGGTCTATGTCGACGCCGCCGGCACGCGCCACCGCCAGAAGGCGCGGGCGGTGGTGCTGGCCGGCAATTGCGTGGAAAGCTCCCGCCTGCTGCTGCACTCCGCCAGCGGCCTGTTTCCGCACGGGCTGGCCAACGGCCATGGCACTGTCGGGCGCTATTATCTGCGCCACATCATCCAGACCGTGTGGTCGGTGTTCGACAAGCTGGTGAACATGCACCGCGGCGAGATCATGACCGGCATGGTCGACGATTTCGTCCGCCATGACCCGGCGCGGGGCTTTGCCGGCGGCTATTATGTTGAACTGAACTCCATGGGCCTGCCGACCACCGCGGCCTTCCTCGATCCGGGCTGGTGGGGGCGCGATTTCGCCGGCGTCATCGAGCAATATGCCCATATGGCCGGCATGCTGCTTTCCGGCGAGGACATGCCGCAGGCGGGCAACCGGATCACTCTGACCGACGAACTCGACGCCTTCGGCGTGCCGGTCGCCAACATCCATTACGACGAGCATCCCAACGACCTGAAGATGCGCAGCCATGGCTACAAGACCATGACCGCCATCCATCAGGCGGCGGGGGCCAAGCGCTCCATCGAGGCGCCGGCCTATCCCGCCAGCCACAATCTCGGCTCCAACCGCATGAGCGCGCGGGCCGAGGACGGTGTGCTCGACGGAAACGGCCGGGCGCATGAGGTACCGAACCTGTTCATCGCCGATGGCAGCGCCTTTGCCACCGGCGGCGCCTGCAACCCGACGCTGACCATCGTTGCGCTGTCGATCCGGCAGGCCGACTTCATCGCGGGCCAGATGGCGGCCGGCGCGCTGTGAGCGAGGACTTCACCGAACCGACGCTGGCCTATTGGCAGGAACTGACCGACGAGCCTCTCGCCCCCTTTTCCTTCAACCCGCCGCATCGCCATGGCTATCCGGTGCGGCTGGCGGATGGCCGCGTGCTGGTGCTGCCGCTGCGTCGCCTGCCCGACGGCGTTCATGCCGCCGCCTCGCTCATCGCCAACCAGGCCTCGCATGGGGTGGTGAGCGCCCTTGCCGATGCGATGGCGCAGGAGGCGCGAGCGCTCCAGGCGGACTGCGTGGTCGGCTTGCCGACCCTTGGCCTGTCCTTCGCCGCCCTCGTGGCGGAGCGGCTGGGCCAGCCGCGCTACGTTCCGCTCGGCTACTCCAAGAAATTCTGGTACCGCGACGACCTCTCCGAACCTGTCTCTTCCATCACCAGCCCGGAGGCGGGCAAGCGCCTTCGGCTCGACCCCAATCTCCTGCCGCTGGTCGATGCGCGTCGCGTGCTGCTGGTCGACGATGCGATCTCCACCGGGGCCACCGCGCTCGCCGCCTGCCGGCTTCTTGAGCGGGCCGGGGCACGCCTCGCCGGCATGGTGGTGGCGATGAAGCAGACCAATCGCTGGGTCGCTGCGATGCACGGAGTTCTCGCACCCGCGCAGGTTCGCGCCGCCTATGGCTGCCCGCTGTTCGCAATGCGTGCGGACGGCTGGTGGCCGGTCGAGGCTACTTTGCCTCGCACGCCCTGAACCCTCAACGGCCCTCGACCCGCGCCTCTCGTATCGCCTCCCATACCCGCGCGGGGGTGAGTGGCATGTCGAGATGGGTGATGCCGAGCGGGGCCAGCGCATCCACCACCGCATTGACGAAGGCGGGCGGCGCGCCGATGGCACCGGCTTCCCCCGCGCCCTTGATGCCCAGCGGGTTGGTTGTGCAGGGCACGTTGTGCGTGGCGACATCGAAGAAGGGCAGGTCGTCCGCGCGCGGCAGGCCGTAGTCCATGAACGAGCCCGACAGCAGCTGGCCGCTGTCGGGGTCGTACACCGTGCGTTCCATCATCGCCTGGCCGATGCCCTGGGCGATCCCGCCATGCACCTGCCCGCTCAGCACCAGCGGGTTGAGCGTGCGGCCGAAATCGTCGACCACCGTATAGCGCTCCACCGTGATATGGCCGGTTTCCGGCTCGACCGCGACCTCGCAGACATGGGCGCCGTTCGGGAAAGTGCCGGCCATCTGCTCGAAATCGCCGATGCCTTCGAGTCCGCCCACCTGCGCCGCGACCTCCAGCAGACCGATATGGCGGTTGGTGCCCGGCACGCGGAAGATGCCGGCATCGAAGTCCAGCTCGCGCTCGTCGACGGCGAGAAGGTGCGCGGCCTCCCGGCTCGCCTTGCCCAGCAACGCGCCGGTCGCGAGGCGCAGGGCGCCGCCGCCATGCACCATGGAACGAGAGGCGACCGTGCCACCGGCCGAGGGAAGGGGCTGCTCGGTGTCGCCGGTCTTCACCGCAATGCGCGAAGGCTCGATGCCCAGCGCCTCGGCGGTCATTTGCACATAGGTGGTCTCATGCCCCTGTCCGGTCGACTGGGTGCCGACATGGACAACGACATGGCCGTCGGCGCCGATCTGCACCACGGCGCCCTCTTTTCCCGGCACGCCAGTGCGCTCAATGTAATAGCCAAGCCCGATACCGCGCAGAAGGCCGTCGCCCTTCTCCCGCCGGGCGGCAAATCCGTCCCAGTCCGCCGCTTGCAGGCCGGCCTTCATCACACCGGCGAAATCACCCGAATCGTAGACAACGCCGGTCGCGGTGCGGTGCGGCATCTCCTCGGGCGCGATCATGTTGATCTCGCGCAGCGTGATCGGGCTGAGGCCGATCTCCCGCGCCGCCTTGTCAACCAGGCGCTCGATGAGATAGGCGGCCTCCGGGCGGCCGGCGCCGCGATAGGCGTCCATCGGCGCGTTGTTGGTGTAGGCGATGCGGACATCGGTGGCGACAACAGGGACGCGGTAGACCCCCGGTGCCATGGGCGGACCGGAGAGGGTGGGGCAGTAGACGCCGAAGGCGGAAAGCGCGCCGCCGGCGCTCGCCAGCGTTTCCACCTTCAGCGCGGTGAAGCGCGAGTCGGCGTCCAGCCCCAGCGTGGCGCGGGAAAGATTGTCGCGGCCCTGTGTGTCCGAAAGGAAGGCCTCGGCGCGGCTCGACTGCCAGCGCACCGGGCGGCCCAGCTTGCGCGCGGCGTAGAGCACGAGCGCCTGTTCGGGATAGGGAATGGCCTTCATTCCGAAGCCGCCGCCGACATCCGGGGTGATAACGCGCAACTGTGCCGCTGGCAGGCCGAATACGCCCTCGAACATGAAGTCGCGGACCATGTGGCTGCCCTGGCTGCCGGTGACGAGGGTGAACTGCCCCGTCGCCCCGTCAAAGAGGCCGATGGCGTTGCGCGGCTCCATCGAGGCGACGACGATGCGATTATTGACCAGTTCCAACTCCACCACCTGGGCGGAGGCCTGTAGAGCGGCGTCCACCGCCGCGATGTCGCCGAGCTGCCAGTGCAAAGCGAGATTGCCGGGGGCTTCGTCAAACAGCTGGGGTGCGTCGTCCGCCAGCGACGCTGCCGGCTCGACCACGGCGGGCAGATCGGCGATATCGAGTTCCACCGCCTCGGCGGCCTCAAGCGCGGCACGCGCCGTTTCCGCCACCACAAAGGCCACCGGCTCGCCGAGATAGCGCACCTTATCCACGGCCAGCAGCGTGTGCGCGGGCAGCGGCATGCGTCCGCCTTCCGCGTGGTCCAGCACGATGACGACGGGCAAGGCGCCGATGCCGTCGGCGGCGAGGTCCTGCGCGGTGTAGACCGCCAGCACGCCGGGCATCGCGCGGGCGGCCTCGGCATCCACCGCGTTGATCATCCCATGGGCGAGGGGCGAGCGCACCACGCAGGCGAAGGCCTCGCCCGCGAAACGGCAATCGTCGGTGAAGCGGCCGGCGCCGGTGATGAAGCGCAGATCCTCCACCCGGCGGAACGGCTGGCCAACCCCGAATTTCATGGCTTTCCCCTTCGGCTTCCCATCAGAGTGGCGCGCAACGCAGCAGCCTTGCCGCTGCATCTTTTCTAATCATTCTATCTATGTAAAGATAAGCACATATCGAACGATAGTGTCGATAATCGAATGAGATAGTGTTTTGCGGGAGCGATCCCGCGGGAGTTGCTAATGGGCGCCCTTGGGCACGATGGCGAGCGCGCGGATGATGTGAAGGCGCATAAAGGCGTCGGCGCCTCGGTTCGCCGCAAGGAGGACGCCCGCCTGCTTGCCGGGCGCGGGCGGTTCATTGGCGACATGCGATTTCCGGGCCAGCTGGAGGCGGCTTTCCTGCGCTCCTCGCTGGCTCATGCGCGGATCAAGGCGGTGCACATTCCGCCGCATCTGCACGGGCGCGCCTTCGTCCATGCCGACATGGCTGGGGTGAAGGACATTCTGGCAAAAACCGGGCTGCCAGGCTTTCGCGTCTCCGCCCAGCCCTCGCTGGCGAGCGGCAAGGTGCGGTTTGTCGGCGAGCCGGTGGTGATGGTGCTGGCGGAAACCCGGGCGCTTGCCGAGGATCTCTGCGAGGAGATCGAGGTTGAGTACGAGGAATTGCCGGCCAATGTCGACATGCTGCGCTCGGCCAAGGAAGGCGCCGCGCTGATCCACGAGGACTGGCCGGAAAACGTGTTCCTGGTCTCATCGACCGAGAAGAACTTCGACGAGTCTCTTCAGGACGCCCCGATCAAGGTGACGCGCGAGGTGCGGACCAGCCGGCAATGCATGGCGCCGCTGGAGGGCAAGGGCTGCATCGCCCTGTTCGACCGCACCTTCGAGCAGCTCACCCTGTGGACCTCGACCCAAATGCCGCACATCGTCCGCTCGGGGCTGGCCGAATGCCTGGGGCTCGACACCCGCAAGATCCGCGTCGTGGCGCCCGATGTCGGCGGCGGCTTTGGCTGGAAAGGCCTGCTGCAGCCGGAGGAAGTCTGCTGCGCCTGGGCATCGCTGAAGCTGGATCGCGCGGTGAAATGGCTGGAGGACCGGCGCGAGCATCTGGTCGCTGCCGCCAATTGCCGCGAGCATCATTATGTGATGACGGCTTATGCCGACACCGAGGGCCTCCTGCTCGGGCTGGAGGCGCAGGCGCATGTCGATGCCGGCGCCTATTCGGTCTACCCGTTCTCGGCCTGCCTCGAAGGGGCGCAGGTCGTGTCCAACCTGCCGGGCCCCTACAACCTGCCGGCCTATCGCTGCCGCACCTATTCCGTCTGCTCCAACAAGCCACCCATCGTGCCCTATCGCGGCGTGGCGCGCACCGGCGTGTGCACGGCGATGGAGCTGATGATCGACGCGGTGGCGCGCGCGGCCGGGCTAGAGCCCTATGAGGTGCGCCAGCGCAATCTGGTGCGTCCGGATCAGATGCCATTCACCTCGATCACCGGCAAGGATTTCGACATGGGCGACTACCCCGAGAGCCTGCGGCGGGCGTTCGCTATGGTCGGCCATGAGGGCGTTCGCGCCCGCCAGAAGGTGGGGGAGGCGGACGGGCGGCGCATCGGGCTCGGCTATGCCGTCTATTGCGAGCAGGGCGCGCACGGCACCTCTGTCTATCATGGCTGGGGCATTCCGATGGTGCCCGGCATCGAGTCCTGCGGTGCCCGGCTCACTCCGGATGGCACGTTGGAAGTCCGGATCGGCAGCCAGAGTCATGGTCAGTCGATGGAAACCACGCTGGCGCAGGTGGCCTGCGAGGTGCTGGGAATCGACCCAGATCTCGTGAACGTGGTCCATGGCGACACCGCCATGACGCCCTATTCCACCGGCACCTGGGGCTCGCGCTCGGCTGTTATGGCCGGCGGCGCGGTGGCGAGCGCCTGCGAGCGGCTCGCCGGGCGCATCGCGCGGATTGGGGCGCATCTGCTGCAGGCGCCGGTGGAGGCCGTGACGGTGCGCGACGCGCAGGTGGTCGGCCCGCAGGGCTCGGTGAGCTTCAGGGAGGTGGCGGCGACCTGGTATCTCGCGCCGCAGAACCTCCCTGCCGACATCGACCCGGACGGGCTGGACCTCGTTGCCGGCTACCGTCCGTCCGTGGACACGGGCACATTCTCCTACGCCGCCCATGCCTGCGTGGTCGCGGTGGCACCGGAAACCGGGGAGGTGGAGATCCTCGATTACGTCATCGTCGAGGATGGCGGCGTGCTGCTCAACCCGATGGTGGTGGACGGCCAGATCTATGGCGGCACGGCGCAGGGCATCGGCACAGCTCTCTATGAAGAGATGGCCTATGACGAGCACGGGCAGCCGCTGGCGTCGACCCTGGCCGACTACCTCCTTCCCGGTGCCGGCGAGATGCCGGATGTCCGCATCGCCCATATGGAGACGCCCTCGCCCAATACACGCTTTGGCCAGAAGGGCATCGGCGAGGGCGGCGCCATCGCCCCTCCGGCGGCGATTGGCAACGCCATCAACGACGCGCTGGCCGGGCTCGGCGTCGAGATGACCGTCTCGCCGATGACGCCGCGCCGGGTGCGCGAGGCGGTCGAGGCGGCCCGACAAAAGGCGACAGCGGAGAGGCTTGCGTCGTGAAGGCCGCGCGTTTCGACTATTTACGACCCGACGATCTTGCCGGCGCCACGGTCGCGCTGGCGGAGGGCCGCGCCCGGCCGATGGCCGGGGGGCAGAGCCTCGGCCCAATGCTCAATCTGCGCCTCGCCCGGCCGGGGCGCGTGGTCGATGTTTCCCACCTGCCTGAGCTGCGGCGCGTCGAGGCGCGGCCGGACGGCATCCTCTATGGCGCCGCGCTCACCCATGCCGAGTTCGAGGACGGTGCGGTACCGGATCCGACCCCGGGCTTTCTCGCCCGCGTAGCGCACGGCATCGCCTATCGCGCCGTGCGCAATCGCGGCACGATCGGCGGCAGCCTTGCCCATGCCGACCCCGCCGCCGACTGGCCGACGGCGCTGGCGGCGCTCGGCGCCCGCGTGCATCTTGCCGGACCTGCGGAGACGCGGGAATTGGCTGTCGACGAATTCATCCTCGGCGCCTTCGAGACGGCACTGGCACCTGGCGAGATCATCACCGGGGTTTTCGTGCCGCGCCGCTCGGCGCAGGCGCGCTTCGGCTATCGCAAGTCCTGCCGCAAGGTCGGGGAGTTTGCCGAAGCGATGTGCGCTGTGCTGGTCGACCGGGAGAGCGACGTGCAGCGCCTCGCCATCGGCGCCACCGAGGCGCGGCAACTGGTGTTTCCCGCGGCCCACGACGTCCTTCGCTCTCCCGCGCGTGTCGACGATATCCTGCGAGACGCCGGTCTGGCCGCCGATCCGGCCGCGTTCCGCCTCCGCCGCGAGGTCGTCCGGCAAGCCATTGCCGCGCTGGCAAGCGAAAGCCAGCCTGAAGGTCAGCCCGCATGAAGCCGATCCGTCTTTCCGTCAACGGCCGCGACATTGAGGCAGAGGTTGAGCCGCGCCAGCACCTTGCCGATTTCGTGCGCGAGGAGTTGTTGCTCACCGGGACGCATCTCGGCTGCGAGCACGGCGTGTGCGGAGCCTGCACCGTGCTGATCGATGGCGCGCCGGCGCGGGCCTGCATCGCCTTTCCCGTCGCGCTCGACGGTGCCGTCATCACCACGGTCGAGGGGCTGGTGGACGATCCTGTGACTGAGCGGCTGCGCAAGGCCTTCATGGTGGAGCACGGGCTGCAATGCGGGTTCTGCACGCCGGGCATGCTCATCATGGCGCGCGATATCGTGCTGCGGCGACCTGGCGCGGATGACGCCGCGATCCGCCACGAACTGGCGGGCAATCTGTGTCGCTGCACCGGCTATATCGGTATCATCCGCGCCATCCGGGCGGTGGCGGCCGAGCGCTGCGCGGCCGGCGAAGCGCCCGTAGTGACGCGCGGCGGGGCGGTCGTTCCCCCGCTCCACGTCTCGCCGCTGACCCTGCCGGTGGCACCGGCGCGACTTTCGGCTGTGGGGGATGAGCGCCTCGGCCGAGGTGAGGACGTGTCGGCCGCGAGTGCTGTGTTCGTTCCGGAGAAGCTGCGCAATCCGGTGGAGTTGGTGCAGGAGTTTGAGGTGCCGGCGCCGCGGGCACAGGTCTGGGCGCTGTTCCAGGACCCGGCGCAAGTGATCGGCTGCCTGCCGGGGGCGCGGCTGACGGCACCCAGCGACGGACGCACGGTGAACGCGGAAATGCTGGTGAAGCTCGGGCCGATCCAGGCCGCCTTTGGTGGCACGGGGGTGATCGCCGCTGATCCGGCGAACTGGACCGGAACGATCGACGGTGGCGGTGTCGATCGGCGCAGCGCAACGCGGGTGCAGGCGCGGCTTGTCTATGGCCTCGACGAGTTGCCGGGGGCGGCGGCGACCCGCGTCCGCGTGGAGGTCGCCTATGTGCTGCAGGGCCCGCTCGCCCAGATGAGCCGGGGAGCGCTCGCCCGCGACCTTGCCGCGCGTCTGACAGCGGCGTTCGCGACCCATCTCGCCGCCTTGCTGCGGGGCGAGGCAGCCGCGGCGCAGCCTGCTCCGCTCGATGCCGGATCGTTGCTGCTCTCGCTGGTGAAGGACTGGGTTCGGCGCCTGTTCCGGCGGGCGTGAAGGCCCGACCAACTCGCCTATCGATTTCAGCCCAGAAGGTCGATGTCGAGCTGTACGCAATCGCCGCGATAGACGATATCGGCGACATAGATCACCACGTCGTTCTCATCGGTGATGACCAGATGGGCCTCCACGGTGGGAAAGCCGATCCCGGTAGCGAGCAGGTTCGCCACGCGGGGCTCCACTGTGCCGACGATGAAGGATTGCCGGGCGCGCTTCACCTTCAGCCCCTCCAGCGAGGCCACCACGGCGATGGTGGGCTCGCGGTCGAAGCGGGCAGGGGCGAGCTCATAAAGCGCGGCGTCGAAATGCACCCGGGCGAAAGAATAAGGCTGCCCGCGCCGGGACTGCACGCTTTCCAGATAGCGGTAGCGCGCCGCCGGAGTGCCGTCTTCCGGCCGGATCGTCGGCGGGGCGGGAGGCGTCGCCACGGGGAGGAAGCGCGGAATATTGGCGCCGATGGTGCCGGCGAGCGAGTGCCATTTCAGATCCAGCTTCAGCCAGCGCTTATCCTCGACCGAGGCGGAGACGAAGGTGCCCTTGCCCTGGATCCGGCGCACCAGTCCCTCGCCCTGCAGCACTTCCACCGCCTGGCGCACGGTGACGCGCGCCACCTGAAACTCGGCTTCGAGTTCCTGCAGCGTTGAGATCTTCTCGTTGGGGCCCCATACGCCGTCCTCGATACGGCGGCGGATGACGCCGGCGATCTGCAGATAGCGCGGCACGGGGCTGCGGCGGTAATCGGGATTAACCGTCGCGGCGGGAGAATCCTTGAGCATGGGCGTATCGGTCCGCTCGTGCCGCCTTGGGCGGCGGCCTTTCGTCAGGGTAGAATCGGCGACGTCGTTCTATCTTCGGTATCATGTAATCCTATTCGCCGGGCGGGTTAGCTGCTTTCCAACGCCGTGACAACGCCCGAGATCAGATTCGCCTGGTGGAGCGCCGCCTCGTCGATGCGAGGGCCCTCGCGTACCGGCGCCAGCGAGGCGATCAGCCGGGCGATTTCCGCTTGCCGGGCGCGACGGGCCTCTTCGCCTTCGGCAACCGTGACCGCCTGGAAACGGATGATAGTCCCCGGCGTGAGCCCGCCGGCGAGGGGCAGATCGGCGGAAATGACGGTGGCAATCTTGGCATAGCCGCCAATGGTCTGGTGATCGACGAGCAGCAGGATGGGAAGGCCCGAGCCCGGCACCTGGATCGCTCCGGTGGCGATGCCGTCGGAGACGATGTCGGCGCCGCTCCGGAAGGCGAGCGGCGGGCCTTCCAGCCGCATTCCCATGCGGTCGGCCTCGTGCGAGATGCGGTAAGTCGTGGCGAAGAAGGCGTTGAGCGCTTCATCGGTGAAGGCGTCCGTCTGGGGGCCCGGCACGGCGCGCAAAGTGACCTCGCCGCTGGCGCGCGGCGGGGAGGGGAGTTCGAGGCAGGGGCCCTGCGACTCTCCCATGCCAAGGGGCAGCCTGTCGCCAGCGGCCAGTGCGCGGCCTTCATGCCCGCCAAAGCGGCCCTTCAGGTCGGTGGCGCGCGAGCCCAGCACGGGCGGCACGTCGACGCCCCCGGCGAAGGCCAGTACCGCGCAGCCGGAGCCGACAAGCGCACCCACCCGGACACGAGCGCCCTCGGGCACATCGATGGCGCGCCAGGCGCTGTAGCGCCGCATCTCGTCCCCTAGCGTGACCTCGATGCTCGCCAGCGCCCCTGCCAGCGCCAGCCTTGCCGGTCCGCCAATGACCTCGAATGCCGGGCCGGCAAGGCGGATCTCCAGTCCCGCCTGTGCCGCCTCATTGCCGACCAGCGCATTGGCGAGCCGCAGCGCGGTTCCGTCCAGCGCGCCGCAAACCGGCACGCCATAGGCCTGGAAACCGTGGCGTCCGAGATCCTGCACGGTCGTTTGCGGGCCGGGCTGGAGAATCTGGAGGCGTGCGCTCATGCCGGCCCCTCCTCCCTGGCCACGCTATAGCGGCCCTGCGCCACAGCCTCGGCGATCGTGGCATGCGCGTCCTCGCCCACCGGGACGAACCGCACACCGTCACCCGGCGCGAACAGGGTCGGCGGCGACTGTACCGGGTCGAAGAACCGCAGCGGCGTATGGCCGATGAGGTGCCAGCCCCCCGGCGATTCAACGGGGTAGATTCCGCTCATGCGCTGGGCGATGGCGACCGATCCCGGCGGCACCCGCACGCGCGGGCTGGTTCGGCGCGGCAGGTCGAGCGCCTCCGGCAAGTCGCCGAGGTAGGCGAAACCCGGCAGGAAGCCCTGCACATAGATCCGGTAGAGCGCGCCGGCATGGAGGGCGATGACCTCCGCTTCGCCAAGGCCCGTCGCCGCCGCGACCTCGGCGAGATCCGGCCCCGCCCCTCCGCCATAGAGCACCGGAATACGCCAAATGCGCGCGGGGGCTCGGCTGGCCTCGTCCTCCAGTTCCAGCGCGCCGATCAACTCCTGCAACGCCTTGGCACTGGTGCGGAGCGGATCGTAATGCACCAGCAGCGAGCGGAAGCTCGGAACGGTTTCCACCATGCCCTCCGGCCGCGTCTCGGCCAGCAGGGCGGCGGTACGGTGGACCAGCGCGTTGATCGCCGGATCGATACGGTCCCCGAATTCGACGGCGAAAGCGGTGTCGCCCACGGGCAGGAAGCGCGCCCGGGCGTCGATCCGCTTGGCCGTCATCGCCTCTCCGCCCACCATCCCTGCCTCCGCCGCCGCCACGCGCATTGCCGGCGTCCGCCAATCATACTAATGTTAGTATGTTTCGACTTGAAATGCATGATTATATAATGTGTTAATGTCAACAGGGCATAGGATATCGGAGGCTAGCCGTGGCGAAGCGCATGAATATCAACGCCGATATGGGCGAAGGCTACGGCCATTACGACATAGGCAATGACGACGCGATCCTGAAGATCGTCAAGAGCGTCAATGTCGCCTGCGGCCAGCATGCCGGCGATGCCACTGTAATGCGCGACGTGTGCCTCAAGGCCAAGGCGAACGGCGTCTCGGTCGGCGCGCATCCCGGCTTTAACGATATCTGGGGTTTCGGCCGGCGGCAGATTCGCATGAATGCCGACGATCTCGAATATCTCGTCGCTTATCAGCTCGGCGCGCTCGCCGGCATGGCGGCCTATGCCGGCGTTAAGGTCACGCATGTGAAGCCGCATGGCGCGCTCAACAACATGTGCGCCGTGGACAAGGATTATGCGCGCGCCATTGGCCGCGCCATCAAGGTGGTCGACCCCACGCTTTATTACCTCGCTTTGTCGGGCACAGAGATGGAGAAGGCGGCGATCGATCTCGGCGTGCCGCTGTCGCGGGAAGCCTTCATCGACCGGCTCTACGAGGATGACGGCAATCTGCGCTCGCGGGTTCATGCGGATTCGATGATCCGCGACCCCAAGGTCGCCTCGGAGCGGGTCGTTCGCATGGTGCTGGATGGCGAGATCATTTCGGTGAACGGCAAGAAGATGCCGACGACATTCGATTCGCTCTGCGTGCATGGCGATGAGCCGAGCGCCATTGCGGTGGCATCCGCCTGCTGCGAGGCATTGCGCGCGGCTGGGGTCGAGCTCGTCACTCTGCCTGAGATGATGGCGGGCTGAGCCGATGGCCGGCGCGCGAGGAGGGGAGATCGTGCAGGCGGACGTGCGCCTCGACGAAGAGTGCGCCCTCGCGCTCTCGGACGACACCGATCTCGCCGGGCTGATGGCGCGGGCAGCTCGGCTGCGTGATGCTGGCTTCGGCGACACCGTCACGGTTTCGCGCAAGGTGTTCATCCCGCTCACCCAGCTCTGCCGGGATGTCTGCCACTACTGCACCTTCGCCCACCCGCCCCGAAGGGGACAGCGCGCCTTCCTCAGCCCCGACGAGGTGCTGGAGATCGCCCGCGCCGGCGCGCGGATGGGCTGCGACGAGGCGCTGTTTACGCTCGGCGACAAGCCGGAGCGGCGCTACGGCGTGGCGCGCGAGGAACTGGCAGCGCTCGGCCATGCCAGCACGCTCTCCTATCTGCGCGCCATGGCGGCGCTGGTGCTGGAGGAGACCGGGCTGCTACCCCACCTCAATGCCGGGGTGATGGACGAGGCGGAACTCGCCGGCCTGCGCGAGGTGTCGGCCTCCCAGGGGCTGATGATCGAGACCACCGCCGAGCGTCTCTCCGCCCGTGGCGGCCCGCATTTCGGCTCGCCCGACAAGCTGCCCGCCGCGCGTCTCGCCACGCTGGAGGCGGCGGGCAGGGCGCGGGTGCCCTTTACCACCGGCCTGCTCATCGGCATCGGCGAGACCCGCCGCGAACGGATCGAGGCGCTGCTCGCCATACGAGGCTCGCATGAGCGGCACGGCCATGTGCAGGAAGTCATCATCCAGAACTTCCGCGCCAAGGCCGGCACCCGCATGGCAAATGCGCCCGAGCCCTCGCTGGAGGATCATTTGTGGACGGTGGCGGTGGCGCGGCTCATCCTTGGGCCCGATGTCTCGATCCAGGCCCCGCCTAATCTCCAGCCCGACGGGCTGAAGGCGCTGATCGACGCCGGCATCAATGATTGGGGCGGGGTGTCGCCGGTGACGCCCGATCATGTGAACCCGGAGGCGCCGTGGCCGGCGCTGGCGATGCTCGGCGCCGTGACGGCGCGCGCGGGCAAGGTGCTCGCGCCCCGTCTCGCGACTTATCCCGCCTATATCGCCGCGCGAGCGACTTGGCTCGACGCCCGCGTCGCCCCTCATGTGCTGCACCGTGCCGACGCGGCCGGCCTTGCCCAGGAAAGCGGCTGGCGGGTCGGGATCGCGGGCGAGAGCGCGGTGGTGATCGACTGGCCGGCCGCGCCGGCATTACCCGGGCCGGACAGTGCGCTCGATGCCCTCCTCGACCGCGCCTTCGCCGGGCGCGAACTGGACGAGGCGCATATCGCCCGCCTGTTCGACGCGCGCGGCGACCGCGCTCGGCGGGTCTTCGAGGCCGCCGATGCGCTGCGCCGGGAGGCGGTGGGCGACACGGTCTCCTATGTTGTCACCCGCAACATCAACTACACCAATGTCTGCGCCTATACGTGCGGCTTCTGCGCCTTCTCCAAGGGCCGGCAGAACCAGCATCTGCGCGGCAGGGCCTATGAGCTCGACCTGGCCGAGATCCAGCGCCGCACGCGGGAGGCCTGGGCGCGCGGCGCCACCGAAGTGTGCATGCAGGGTGGCATCCACCCGGATTTCTCCGGCGAGACCTATCTCGCCATCCTGAGCGCGGTGAAGGAAGCCGTGCCGGACATGCATGTGCACGCCTTCTCGGCGCTGGAGGTGCGCCACGGTGCGGCGACGCTCAGCCTTCCGGTGCCGGAATTTCTGGTTCGCCTGAAGGAGGCCGGGCTCGGCAGCCTGCCCGGCACGGCAGCGGAAATCCTGGATGACGAGGTGCGCGCGCTGATCTGCCCGGACAAGCTGACCACGCAGGAATGGCTGGAAACGGTGCGCGACGCCCATCGCGCCGGCCTTCATACCACATCGACCATCATGTTCGGCCATGTCGACAGCTACCGACACTGGGCGCGCCATTTGCTGCGCCTGCGCCGCCTGCAAAGCGAGACCGGCGGCATCACTGAATTCGTGCCGTTGCCTTTCCTGCACATGGAGGCGCCGCTGTACCTGAAGGGCGGCACCCGCCAAGGGCCGAGCCGGCGCGAGGCCCTGCTGATGCATGCGGTGGGGCGGCTGGCGCTGCATCCGCTGATCCCGAACATCCAGGCCTCCTGGGTGAAGCTGGGTGCGGGCGGCCTTGTCGAGGCGCTGCAGGTGGGCGCCAACGACATTGGCGGCACGCTGATGGATGAATCGATCAGCCGCGCTGCCGGCGGCGCGCATGGGCAGGAGTTTCCGCCCGACCGGATGGAAGCCGCGATCAGCGCCGCCGGCCGGCTGGCCCGCCAGCGCACCACGCTCTACGCGGATGCTCCCTCACGGCAGAAGCAGCGCTCCTACGCCGCCGAGCCGCTGAGCCCCCGGATTGAGCCGGCGGCCGGGAAGCGAGCGAGGGCGGGAAGCCTGACCGCGCTGCGGGGGTAGGCGGCCAGCGCGGCCGTGGGCAGGATCAGTAGGGGATGAAGGGGCCGCCCCACGGACCGTAGTCGAACGCCATCTGCTGGTTCATCATCGCGGTCATCTGCTGTTCGCTGGCGAGCTGCTGCTGGAACACCATCTGCTGATAGGCGGCGAAATTGTCTTGCGTGCCGTAATAGATGCAGCCGCACACCGTCGGGTCGGCATAGAGGAACACAGGCTGGCCGTTCTGATTTTGCACTGTGAACTTATGCGGCGGCAGGCTCTGCAGCGAAGCGATCTTTGCCGGGGTATCGGCGAGGCGGATCTGGAAACCGGCGGCGGAGAGCATGTTCTCCTTCTGCTGGGTCGCCGTCACGCAGGCGGCGGCCGTGACGCCGATGAGCGTCAGTGCAGCGATCGCAGACATCTTCACGGTAGCGTCTCCTGTACGGTTGGCAATTCCCGGAGGGCGAACCGTATCAAGAGGGGGACGCGAGTCGAGCGGCGCCTCGATTCGTCGTAAACGCCTGCATGCTGCCTGCGGATTCGCCCCTCACTTACGCAGCAGCGGCAGCACTTCGTGGGCGAGCAGGTCGACCTGCTCCTTCTCGTAGCGCCACGGCACGAAGACGATCTTCTTCACCCCGGTGGCGACATGGGCGGCGATCTGCTCGGCGCACTCGGCCGGCGTGCCGACAATGGCGCTGTCGAAGCTGGACAGGGAACCCTTGGACAGGTCCCATTCGGCATGCAGCCATTCCTGCATCTTGGTCATGCCGACCTCGCGCGGGCCGACATAGATCGGCAACTGGTTGAGGCTGTACAACTCGGCCGGGTCGCGGCCTGCCTCTTGCGCATAGGCGGAAATCTTGCCCCACGCTTCGGTGTAGGATTCTGGTGTGTAGAAATAGGTTAGCCAGCCATCCCCGCGCGTGGCGGCGCGCTTGAGCACCACATCGACATAGCCGCCGATGAGGATGGGCGGGTGCGGCTTCTGCACGGGCTTGGGGAACATCACCGCGTTGCGCAGGTTCAGCTCGTCCCATTCGCCACTGACGGAATCCTCGGTCCACAGACGCTTCAGTATATCGAGGTTGCGGTCCATGATCTTGCCGCGACGCTCATAGGGAATGCCGACGGCGTCGAATTCGCGCTTGTACCACCCGACCGCCGCGCCGAGCATCAGGCGCCCGTTCGAGATCAGGTCGATAGTGGAAAGCTGCTTGGCGAGGATGACCGGGTTGCGCAGCGGCAACACCAGCACGCCGGTGCCAATCTTGATCGTCTTGGTACGCGCGGCCACCGCCGTGAGCAGGGAGAGCGAATCGAGAATGGGGAAATGCGGGTCGGTGCCGAGCAGGATGTGGTCCCAGACCCAGAGTGACTCGAAGCCGAGTTCCTCCATCCGCACGCCATAGTCGATCAGCGCCTGCGCGTCGGGAAGCTCCGGGAAGCGGGTGAAGTTGCGCATCGCCACGCCGAAGGCCGGCACACTCATGATCGTCTCCACGCTTGCCGATGGCGGCCCGTTCAGGCCGTGTAAAGCTGTTCGGGGTCGAGCTCGCGCAGTATGGCGAGTTCGTCCATGGTCGGGGCTTGCGTGACCGGCACATCGTCCGGCACTGGCAGATCGAAGCCGGTATTGGCCCTGATGTCGGGGGCCGAGACGCCGGGGTGGAGCGCCACCACCGTCATGGCGCGGCTTTCCGCGTCGAAGCCGAGAATGCCGAGATCGGTCACCACCCGGAACATGCCGCCGGCGGGCAGGCCGGCCCGGGTCCGCGTGTCGCCGCCGTCGAGAAAGCCGGGCGAGGTGATGAAATCCACCTTCTCCACGAAGCGGCGCTTCTCGTGCTTCATGGCGACGATCATGTCGGCCAGCGAGGCGATGTCGTTGCCCCCGCCAGTGCCCGGCAGGCGGATCTTCGGGTTCTCGGCATCGCCGATGAAGGAGGAATTCAGATTGCCGAAACGGTCGATCTGCGCGCCACCCATGAAGCCGACATCGACATAGCCGCGCTGCAGCAGCAGCAGCACTTCGGTGATCGACACAAGCATATTGGCGCGGCGCGAGCAGCGCTGTTCGTTGGTGGAAGGCGGCAGCTTGCCCGCTTCCACGAAGGGGCCGATCACCCCGCCCTCGAACAGGATGGTAAGGCCCGGCGCATGCGTTTTCTGGGCGAGGATCGCGGCCAGAAGCGGAATGCCGACGCCGGCGAAAACGGTCTGCCCTTCCTTGAGCAGCCGCGCGCTCATCACCGCGAGCAATTCGGAGCCGGTATAGGCGGGCGCCACGGAGAGGCTGACCCGGGCACGTTCAGTCGTCATAGATGCCACTCCCGCGGCGCTGGGCGTCGAGCAGTTCCGCCATGCCGATGCGGCTGAGATAGTCGGCCCAATTCTTCGGCTCGTGATAGAAGCGCTCGAGATAAGCCTGTGCCCCCGCATCCGGGTCCTTCGAGGTCATCTGCGCGTAAAGGTCCATGTGGCTGTAGAACGGCTCATAGAGGCCGTAGCATTCATGCGGGGCACTGCCGAAAGGCACCTCGACCACGGCGTCCACCGTGAAGAAGCCGATCTTGGTCTGGTCCGGATGGCGGCGGATCTGCTCGTTGGAGACGATCCGCTCTGTGGTGAGGATCACCTTGTTCGCCGCCATCGCCATGTCGATGTCCATGAAGGTCAACCCGTCGATCTGGGCATTGCCATAGGCGTCGCAGCGCTGGACATGGATGATCGCCACCTCCGGGTTCAGCGCCGGCACCAGCAGCAGCGTCTCGCCGGTGAAGGGGCATTCCATGGTCTTGGCGCCCTCGGCGCGGTCCAGCACGCCGGAGCCGAGCATCGAGCGCATCGGCATGAAGGGCACGCCCATAGCCCCGGCGCGGTAGCGCAGGCCCATCGCCATGTGGCTCCATTCCTCGAAGCGGGCGCGCTTGCTCTCGGTATAGGCGCGCATCACCTTGGACACGCCCCACACGATGCCCTGGCTGAACCAGGAGGTGATGATGTGGCGCGAGACGCCCGAGGCGTAGAGCAGGTCGCCCTCGGTGGAGACGATGGAGCGCGAGACTTCGAGGTCGCGCTTGCCGGCCCGGATCAGCGCCCAGATCATCGCCATTGGCGTGCGCGAGGCGGTGCAGCCGCCGATGGCGAGGCTGTCGCCGTCGGCTACCAGCCGGGCGGCTTCCTCCAGCGACATCACCTTGTCGCGGAGGCTGCGGTCGCGTGCGCGGGTCTTGCTGCGCAGGTCGAGATAGGAGGGGATCGTCACATGTCTCTCCTACGCCGCCTGCGCATTGCCGATGTCGCGGTTCATGCGCACGATCAACTCGTCGAAGATGTCGAGATGGGCCCGCAGCCCACGCCAGAAGCTCTGGTGCCGGCGCCGTTCGAAATCCTCGACGCTGATGCCCTGCTGCTCGACCCAAGTGTAGTAGCCAAGGTTGAACACGCGCTGGCGGTCGCGGTGGTCGAGCTCCAGCACATGGTCCGCGCCGGCGCCGAGCAGATGCTGGCCGAAGGCTTCGCCGGCGCTTACCTGGTCGAAAGTGCCGCCCTTGCGCGTAAGGTGCTGGGCGCGCTCGCTCGCATAGAGCGCGGCGCCGTCGGTGGCGACGGTGAGGATGACGTCGTCGGCGCCGAGGTCGAGCCGACGCGCGGTCTTGATGGCGGCCAGCACATTGCCGATCCCCGAAAGCCCGAGCGAGGCCAGCCCGTCCAGCGTGGCCGCATCCACGCCGCGCCGCTCCGTGAGATAGGCGCGCCCGGCCGGGGTGCTGAACAACAAAGCGAGATCATCCGAGGCGGCATCGGAGACGCCGGCGACGATGTCGGTGTTGGTGACGTTGTGGATGAGCGGAACGTGCTTGTCGCCGATGCCCTGGATGTTGTGCTCGCCGAAGCCGTTATAGAGCAGGGTCGGGCACTCGACCGGCTCCATCGCGACGATGCGGGCGCCGTATTTTTCCTTGAGATGATCTCCCGCGCCGAGCGTGCCGGCCGAGCCGGTGCCGGCGACGAAGGCCGCCAGCCGCAGCCCGGGCGCGCCTGCGCTCAGCCCCTCGAACAGCGCCCCGGCGGCCGCGCCGGTGACGGCGTAATGGGCAAGGTAGTTCGGGAATTCCGAGAACTGGTTGAGGATGAAGTTGCTCTCGTCCGTCGCCATCACGGCGCAGGCGTCGTAGATTTCCTTCACATTCGATTCCGTGCCGGGTGTGCGCACGATATCGGTGGGGTCGGTGACCCATTTCTCCAGCCAGTTGAAGCGCTCGGCGCTCATTCCGCCCGGCAGAACCGCGACGCCGTGGCAGCCGAGAATGCGCGAGATGGCGACGCCGCCGCGGCAGTAATTGCCGGTGGAAGGCCACACGGCGCGGTGATGGGTGGGGTCGAACGTGCCAGTGACGAGGCGCGGCGCGAGGCAGGCATAGGCCGCCAGCACCTTGTGCGCCTGGATCATCGGAAAATGCCGGCCGAGCATCACCACGATGCGCGCCGGCACGCCGGTGATCGCGCTCGGAAGCTCGATATGCGCCGGCACGGCGCGGCCGGCGAGCTTGGCCGCCTCGTTGAACCAGTGCAGGCCGAACAGGTTTCGCGCGTCCGGTGCGTGCTTGTCTGCCGCCTCAGCCATGGCGCGGGCGCCAGCGGGCATTGTCGCCGGCGCCGCCAGCTCCGAAAAGCGGGGCAGCACAATGCCGCGCGCGCGCAGATGCGCGACGGTGCGCTGATAGGTCGAGGCGTCGGCGACAGTGGAGGGCAGATCGAACGGGTTCATGCGTGTCCTGCGAGGCGGCGAGCGAGGGTCGGCGACGCGACGAAATCAGATGATACTAATGATAGAACCATTGATGCAAATTATTCTTATATCGCGGGGATTAAATCGACAAATAGGCTTCGCTGACGGTCGGGTCCCGCGCCAGTTCCGCCGAGACGCCGGAGCGGGTGACGCGGCCGCTCTCGACGATATAGGCCCGGTGCGAGAGCTCGAAGGCGGTCATCACGTCCTGCTCCACGAGGAGGATCGTCTGGCCGGCTCGGTTCAGCGCGATCAGCGCCTCGCTCAGGTGCTCCACCATGCGCGGCGAGAGCCCGAGCGAGAGTTCGTCGATCATCAAGAGGCGCGGGCGGGACATGATTCCCCGTCCCACCGCGCACATCTGCTGCTCGCCGCCCGACAGGGTAGTGGCGTCCTGGCGCTGGCGATCGCGCAGGATCGGGAACAGATCGAACACCCAGTCGAGGTCGCGGGCGATCGCCTCGCGATCGGTGCGCAGATAGGCGCCGAGCATCAGATTGTCGCGCACGGTGAGGCCCCGGAACAGGCGACGGCCCTCCGGAACATGGGCGATGCCGGCCCTGAGCACGACATCGGGCCGGGCGCCCTCGATGGGGGCACCGTTGAAGCGGATCGTGCCCGCCTGCGGGGCCAGCTGGCCGGAGATGGTGCGCAGCAGCGTGGTCTTGCCGGCGCCGTTCGAGCCGACCAGGGCGACGATCTCACCGGGATAGACCACAAGGTCCATGCCCCACAGCACCCGGATCTGACCATAGCCCGAGGTCACGCCTTCCAGCGCCAGCAAAGGCTCAGACATGGTTGAGTTCCTTCAGCCGGGCGGCGAACTTGGCGCCGAGATAGGCCTCGATCACCCGCTCGTCGGCGACGATCTCCGAGCTCGGCCCGTCGGCGATGAGCTGGCCGTGATGCAGCACCAGAAGGCGCTTCGAAAGCGAGAGGACGACCTTCATCAGGTGTTCGATGATGAGCACGGTGACGCCGCGCTCGGCGATCTTGCGGATGAGGGCCAGCGCGCCGTCGATCTCGGATGAGTTGAGCCCGGCATTCACCTCGTCGAGCATCAACACGCGCGGGTTCATGGCAAGGCTCTTGGCCAGTTCCAGCCGTTTGCGTGCCGCCAAGGCGAGATTGGCGGCGGGCCGGTCCGCCAGCGCGTCGAGGCCGACAAATTCGAGGCTTTGCATCGCCATATCGCGCGCGTCGCCCAGCGAGCCGGCCCCGGCGCCGAACAGCGCTCCGGCGGTGACATTCTCCAACACCGTCATGGCCGGGAAGGGCTGGACGATCTGGAAGGTGCGGGCCAGCCCGCGCCGGGCGGCCTGATAGGGCTTCTGCAGCCCGACATCCTCGCTCTTGAACAGGATGCGCCCGGAGGAGCGGCGCAGATTTCCAGTGACGACATTGACCAGCGTGGTCTTGCCCGCCCCGTTCGGCCCGATGAGACCCACCACCTCGCCTTCGTTCAGCGAAAACGACACGTCGGTGAGGGCGGCGAGCCCACCGAACTGTTTGGAGACGCCGTCGAGGCGCAAGATGGGCTCGATCATTGGCCGCCCCCCACCTTGGCCGCCCGCAGCCGTCGCATGCCGAGGCTGAGCAGTCCGCCCGGCAGGAAGAAGATCAGCAGTACGATGACGACGCCGAGGATGGCACGGTTCCAGTCGAGGAAGTTCGCCCAGAACAGCTCCTCCAGCAGCACGAAGGCGGCCGCCCCCAGCGCCGGGCCGAGAATGGTGCCGGCGCCGCCGAGCAGTGCCATGACGACGACCTTCACCGTCATCACGATCTGGAAGGAATCGGTCGGGTCGATATAACCGGTCCATGAGGCATAGGCAGCGCCGGCGGTGGCGCAGAACATGGCCGAGAGCGTGTAGGCGGCGATCTTGTAGGCGGTAGTGTTGATGCCGACCATCGCCGCGGCATCCTCGTTCTGGTGGATGCAGCGCAGGCCGAAGCCGAGCCGCGAGCGGTCGACGAGAATCGTGGCGATGAGGCTGGCCAGCAGGATGCCGAGCATCACGAACAGGAAGAAGCGCATCAGTTCTTCCGGCGGCCAGGCCATCAGCGGCAGGTTGAGCCCGTCGCCGCCGCCGGTGAGGCTCGACCAGGAGGAAACCACCAGCCGACACAGTTCCACCACGGCGATGGAGCCGATGGCGAAATAGTGCCCGCGCAGCCGCAGGATGATGCCGCCGAGCAGCGCGGCGAAGGCGGCAACCACCACGGTGGCGATCGCCCAGGCGAGACCCATGGGGATGCCGTGGCGCTGGCAGATCGCCCCGACATAGGCGCCGAGGCCGAAGAAGGCGGCGGTGGAAAAGGAGGGGTAGCCGGTGAAGCCGCCGATGAAGTTCCATGAGGTGGCGAGCGCGCCATACATGGCGACAATGGCGGCTGTGCGAACCACGTAATTATCGGCATAGAGCGGCGTGGTGGCGAGCACCAGCAGGCCGGCAACCATGGCCGCGTAAAGTGGAAAGCCGGATTTCATTCGTACCCCCTCACGCCGACGAGGCCGGTGGGCCGGGTAAGCAGCAGCACCAGCATCAGCACGAAGCCGGCGGTGATCGCCTGCTGCGGCCCGAACCAGTGGCCGGCGAAACTCTCCACCAGCCCCAGCACCAGCCCGCCGACCAGCGCGCCCGGCACCGAGCCGAGCCCGCCCACCACGCAGACGACGAAGGCCTTGCCGAGCCAGATGCCGGTGACGTTGGTGGTGATGGGGAACACAGTGGCGAAGACCACCCCGGCGACGCCCGCCATCAGCGCGCCAATGCCGAAGGTAATGGCGTAGATGCGTTCGGTGCGGATGCCCATGAGTTCGGCGGCGGAGCGGTCCATCCGCACTGCGACGATGGCCCGGCCGATGGAGGAACCGCGCATCACGGCATAAAGCAGCAGCGTCATCGCCAAAGCGAGGCCAGTTCCCACGAGACGGTCCACCGGCAGCACGATGGAGCCCAGATGCACCGCGCCGAGGTCGAGCGTGATCCGGCGCGGGGTCGCGGTGAACCAGTAGGTCATCGCGTTGTAGAGGATCATGTCGAGGCCGAAGGTCAGCGTCAGCGTGGTGAGGACGGGGGCGCTGACGACCCGATTAATCACCAGCTTCTGCAGTGCGAAGCCGAGCGCGAACATCAGCGCCGCGACTACCGGCAACATCACCACGGGATGGATGCCGTAGAGATGCCAGGCGAAGAAGGTGAGATAGCCGCCCAGGATGATGAACGAGCCGTGAAGCATGTTGATCACGTTCAACACGCCCCAGACCAGCGAGAAGCCGACCGCCAGGCAGGCATAGAGCGCGCCGAGCATCAGGCCGTTGGAGAGGATCTGCAGGTAGATCGCCATATCGCCCTTGTCGCTGGCTCGCGCTCGGTGCCTGTGGGACGGCCGCAAGACTGAAGAGGACGCGCGCCGGATGGTTCGGCGCGCGCTCGGAAGGCGCCCCGGTCAGGGCATGGCGATCATGTCGGCGTTCTTGATCGCGGCGGGGGCGAGCACCTTGATCGCCTGGTCCTGCACCTGGATGATCGGCAGTTCGCGCGAGAGGTTCATGCCGTTGGGGCCGAACTTGATCGGGCCGTAGAAGGTCTGGATGTCGGTCGCCGCGATGGCGTCGCGCACCTTGACCTTGTCGAGCGAGCCGGCACGGGCGAGCGCGTCGACGATGACCTCGCCCGCCGCCGCGCAGGAGCCGTGCACATAGTCCGGGTCGCCCTTGGTGCGGGCCTTGAAGTCCTCATAGAACGCGGCCGTGGTCGGCCACACGCCCTGGCCCTCATAGCTGGTGAGGTGATGCCACCAGCTCGACGAGGAGATGCCATTGGCCAGCGGGCCGAGGCCGTCGGTGAACTCCTTGTAGGACGGGCCGGTGACCATGGTGACGATCGGCGCGGTGACGCCGAGATCCTGCATCTGCTTGCGGGCGAGGATCAGGTCCTGGGTGTAGCCGGTGATGTAGATCCAGTCCGGCTTGGCGGCCTTGATCGAGGACAGCGCGGCGGCATGGTCCATGGTGCCAACCGGATAGAGTTCCTTGTAGGCGACGGTCAACCCACCCGCTTCGGCCGCCTTGGCGATGCCTTCGGCCATGGATTTGGGGAACACGTCGTCGCGGCCGAGCACGGCGATCGACTTGGTCTCCGGGAACTTCTCCTTGAAGAACTTCACCATGGCGGTGGTCATGCCGCCATTGGGGGAAAGCGTGCCGAACAGATATTTTAGCGTCTGGTCATAGACGCTCTCGGAGGAGGCGACACAGGCGATGGTCGGCACCTGGTAGCGTTCGCCGACACCCGCGACGATCTTGGTGTGGCCCGAGCCGAAGGGCGAGAACAGGAACTGCACCTTGTCGTCGTTGATCAGCTTCTCGGCGAGCTGGGAGGCCCGCTGACCTTCCGACTGGTAGTCATATTCGATCAGCTCGACCTTGAGCTTCTTGTCGCCCACCTGGATGCCGCCGGCGGCGTTGATCTTTTCGACCCACATCTTCCAGACGACATCCTGCTTGTGGCCTTCGTCGGCGAGGCCGCCGGTGAGGGCGAGCGGAGCGCCGATCTTGATCGTCTCCTGCGCCAAAGCAGGGGACGTCAGCGCGGCGGCAAGAAGGCCGGTGGCGACGCTGCTGGCGAGCAGGCCGGCGCGTGCGGAACGAAGGATACCGTGAGCGAACATGCGATTCTTTCCTGTGCTGGAAATGCCAAAGGGTCGCTGCGGCCCCTGCCCGGCGGGGCCTTCGTGTCGCGCGCCTCCAGCGACGGCGGGTCAGTGCCACTGCCGGATGGTATGGTGTGCTATGTAACCATACCAATCAGGGTGATTTGCTCAATATTTAATGGCGTTGATGGCTGCGTTAATTTTGGGCAGCCGGCGGTGAACAAGGGGGCAATCGCGCCCTCCGTCGCGGTCCGACTGACAGTGCCATCACCGCGCGGGGCGCATCGGCGGGCGGGGAGCCGCTTGGCATGGGCGTTGCTAGCTCTTCGACGACGCTATGTGCCCGGCGTCCCAGTCGCCGCCCGCGGTCAGGCGGGGCGAGGCGAATGAGCGTGATTTCGCGCCCGGTGCTTTCGACGCCGGCGCGTGGCTTTGGAGGCAGGTGGCACATGGAACTGACCGGCGCGCAGCGCATCGAGGCTCCCCGCGAGGCGGTTTGGCAGGCGCTGAACGACCCCGACATCCTTCGCCAGTGCATTCCCGGTTGCCAGGAACTGGTGCAGGCGTCGGCCACCGCCTTTACTGCGCGCGTCACCCTGAAGATAGGGCCGGTGAAGGCCAGCTTTTCCGGCGCGGTGACGCTGTCCGACCTTGTTCCGCCCCACCGCTACCGCATCACGGGTGAGGGGCAGGGCGGCGTCGCCGGTTTCGCAAAGGGGGGCGCCGACGTCTGGCTGGAGTCGGAGGAAGACGGCGCCACGCTCCTGAACTACTCTGCGCAGGCCATGGTCGGCGGCAAGATCGCCCAGCTGGGCGCCCGGCTGATCGACAGCACCTCCCGCAAGCTGGCGGGCGAGTTCTTCAGCGCCTTCGCTGAGATCGTCGCCCCGCCGCCGATCCCCGCGCCGGCCCTGCCGAGCGAGGCCGCGTCGTGATCGCCGCCCGAACCACAATCACCTCCGGCACGTGGGAGTAGCGCGATGCAGCCCAGTCCGTTCAACGACGCCCCGGCTCCCCCGACGCACGCCCTCGCGCTGACCGTGAACGGCGCTGCGGTCGCCGTCACGGTGGACGCGCGGACCCTGCTGGTGCAGCTGCTGCGCGACGAGTTGCGGCTCACCGGCACCCATGTCGGCTGCGACACCAGCCAATGCGGTGCCTGCACCGTGCATGTCGATGGCGAGGCGGTCAAAGCCTGCGCCGTGCTCGTTGTGCAGGTGGAAGGACGCGACGTGCGGACGATCGAGGGGGTGGCCACGGCGGAGACGCTGCACCCGATGCAGGAGGCCTTCCGCGAGCATCACGGCCTGCAATGCGGCTTCTGCACGCCCGGAATGATCCTCGTCGCCATGGACATGGTGCGCCGCCACGGTCCCGTTCTGGACGAGGCGACCGTGCGGGCCGATCTGGAAGGGAATATCTGCCGCTGCACCGGCTACCACAACATCGTCAAGGCCATCATCACAGGCGCGCGCGCTATGGGCGGGCCTGCCGGTGGGCAGGAATAGGAGAGCGTCATGTTCGCCTTCACCTATCACCGCCCGGACACCCTCACACAGGCTGTCGCTTTGCTGCAGACGCGGGAGGAGGCGAAGCCACTCGCTGGTGGCCAGACGCTGATCGCCACGCTGAAGCAGCGGCTTGCCGCCCCGAGCGATCTGGTGGACCTTGCCGCCCTGCCGGACCTGCGCGCCATTTCGCGCGAGGACGGCCGGTTGGTGATCGGCGCCATGGCTCGGCATGCCGAGGTCGAAGCCTCGCCGCTGGTGCGCGCTTGCCTGCCCGCGCTGGCGGCGCTCGCCGGGCTGATCGGCGATCCAGCCGTGCGCAATCGCGGCACACTGGGCGGCTCGATCGCCAATAACGACCCGTCCGCCGACTATCCCGCGGCGTGCCTCGCGCTCGACGCCACCATCATCACCGATCGGCGGGAAATCGCTGCGGCCGACTTCTTCACCGGCCTGTTCGAGACCGCGCTGGAGCCGGACGAGATCGTCATCCGTGTCGCCTTTCCGCTCGGCGGGGAGGGGGCCTATGAGAAATTCCGCAACCCTGCCTCGCGCTATGCCATGGCGGGCGTGTTCATCTGGCGGGGCGAAGTGGCGCCGGGAGAGGCGTTGACCGGCGAAATTCTGGTGCGCGTCGCCGTCACCGGGGCCGGGCAGGGTGGGGTTTTCCGCTGGCGCGATGCGGAGACGGCGCTGGCCGGCGCCTTCTGCCCGGCGGCGCTGGAGGGCCTCGTCCCGCCGGCGGACGAGATGATAGAGGACATTCATGGCAGCGGCGCCTATCGCGCCCACCTCGCCGGCGCGATGGCCCGCCGCGCCGTGGCGCGACTGATGGTAGCTGGCGCTTGATCCGATCTGTTCGGATCGTGAAAGTTGGCCCGCGAGCCGAGACCGTGAACGGTGAAAGCTGCGCGGGCCTCTTGTCAGGGTTTGAGTACCACCTTGATGCAGCCATCATGCTTGTCGCGGAAGATCTTGTAGAGGTCGGGACCGTCCTCCAGCGAGGCGCGGTGGGTGATGACGAAGGACGGGTCGATGTCGCCGTTCTGGATTCGCTCCATCAGCATCGGCAGATAACGCTGCACGGGGGTCTGGGCCATGCGGAACCGTAGGCCGCGATTGATCGCCGATCCCATCGGCACCTTGTCGAGAAAGCCGCCATAGACACCGACGATGGAGACTGTGCCGAAGTTGCGGCAGCACTGGATAGCCTGGCGCAGCACATGTGGTCGATCCGTGCCCATGAACAGCGCCGTCTTCACCCGGTCGATCATGGAATCGGCGCTAGCCATGGCGTCGGCCTCTGTGCCGACGGCATCGATGCAGCCGTCCGCGCCGCGACCATGGGTTAGCTCCATGAGGCGGTCATAGATGTCCTCTTCGTGGAAATCGAGCGTCAGCGCGCCGCTGACCCGGGCCAGCGCCAGGCGCTCGGGCACGGTGTCGATGGCGATCACCCGCTCGGCTCCGAGTAGGAAGGCCGAGCGGATCGCCATCTGGCCCACCGGGCCGCAGCCCCAGATGGCGACGGTGTCACCGGGCTGGATGTCGCAGAACTCCGCTGCCATGTACCCGGTCGGAAAGATGTCGGAGAGGAACAGCGCCTGCTCGTCCGTCATGCCGTCAGGCACCTTGATCGGCCCGACATCGGCATAGGGAATGCGCAGATATTCTGCCTGACCGCCGGCATAACCGCCAAGCAGATGCGAATAGCCGAACAGGCCGCCGGGGGAATTGCCCTAGAGCTTGGCAGCTTTCGCACGGTCGGGATTGCTGCGCTCGCAGCCGGAATAGAAGCCGCGCGTGCAGAAGAAGCACTCGCCGCAGGAGATCGTGAACGGCACGACGACACGGTCGCCGACCTTCAGATTGCCGACGCCGGCACCAACCTCGACCACTTCGCCCATGGTCTCGTGGCCGAGCACGTCGCCATGCTCCATGCCGGGGATGATGCCGCCGTAGATGTGCAGGTCGGAGCCGCAGATGGCGCATGCCGTCACCTTGATGATGGCGTCGCGGCCATCCTCGATCTTCGGGTCCGGCACGCTGTCGCAGCGTATGTCGCCTTTGCCATGCCAGGTCAGCGCTTTCATCGGGGGATCCTTGGGTAGTTTGGGGACAAGGGGCCGGATGCCTGCCGGTCAATCCCCCGCGCCCCGGCCTGTTCCCTCCGCGCCCGTCACTATTCAGGCACGGCCGCGCCTTATCCTGTCATCGGCGAGCTGGGTATCGGCGGGGCCGCCGCCGTGCGGCTGGAAGCGGCCGCCGCTCTCAGAAGGGCAGCGGGTTGCCGTGGCGGTCGAAGAAGCCGCCGCTGTCGGCCGGGCCCAGCCTCGTCAGGCTGGCCAGCAGGTCGCGCGCGGCTTCGGCGGGGGAAAGCGGCTCCAGCCCGACCTTGGCGAAGGGGCGCGACAGCGGTGTCGACACCGTGCCCGGGTGCAGCGCGACGCAGATCGCCGCGCCATGGGTGCGCTTCAGCTCGATCGCGGCGCAGCGCACCAGCTGGTTAAGCGCGGCCTTGGAAGCGCGGTAGCTGTACCAGCCGCCCAGCCGGTTATCCCCGATGCTGCCGACCTTGGCTGACAGCGTCGCGAAGATGGCGGGCGCGGCGCGCGGCAGCAGGGGCAGGAAGTGCTTCATCAGCAGCGCCGGCCCAATGGCGTTGATGGCGAAGGCACGCGCCATCGCCGCCGGGTCGATCGCCCGCAGCGCCTTCTCCGGCTGCAGCGTCGCATCGGACAACAGGCCGGTGGCGTCCAGCACTAGATGAGGCGTTCCGTTCGCCGCGACATGGCGCGCCGCCTGCGCCACGGTCTCCTCCTCAAGCAGGTCGAGCCGGGGGGCGGACCGGCGGGAAAGGCCGACCACCGCGTCGAAGGCGTCGCCCTCGACCAGCGCCTCGACCAGCGCCGCGCCGATGCCGCCGCTCGACCCGATGACCACAGCAAGCCTCACCGGCGCGTCTCCTCTAAGCGCCGAGCCAGATTCTGAAGGCGCGGCCGCAGCCGGAGGAAGTGCGTATAGCTCCACTCCAGCAGCGCCAGAACATGACGGTTGCGCGCCGCAAGGCCCACCGGCCGGAGCAGCGGGATCTGCCGCCACATGGCGGCAAAGGCCGCTGCACCGGAATAAAGCTGGCCCTCCTCGGCGGCGTGCAGGCGCGCCAGCATGTCGGCGCGATCGACCGGGCAGGAATCGGCTGTCTCCAGATCGACGAAGGCGATCCGTCCGCGATGATCGAGGCGCTTCATCAGGGCGATTTCGCGCCGGCAGAGTGGGCATTGGGAATCGTACCAGACCGTCACCGCGC
The DNA here is from genome assembly GCF_000380205.1 of Ancylobacter sp. FA202. Lineage (NCBI taxonomy): Bacteria > Pseudomonadati > Pseudomonadota > Alphaproteobacteria > Hyphomicrobiales > Xanthobacteraceae > Ancylobacter > Ancylobacter sp. FA202. The sequence goes on from NZ_KB904818.1 coordinate 3,003,677, forward strand.
TCATGGCAGGTCTCGCTTGATGATTTCGGCGAGATCGAGCGCCGCCAGGCACACCTCCTCGATCCGGCTTGTGCCGGCCCAGTCGCCGGTGGCGGCTAAGCTGCCGTCCGGCGCGATCCACGGGCCGGGCCTCTCGCTATGGTCAACCAGCGCCGAGCGCCAGCGGTGCGCCTTCACCAGCACCGGCTCGGGCAGGTCAAAGGGCAACGCCGCCCGCAGAGCGTGCAGCAGCATCGGCGCCAGCAGTTCCGCCGGCGTGTCGCAATTGGGTCGCGACCAGCGGCTTCGGGTCTGGGCGACGAGGGTGGTGACATCGCGCGCGCGCCCGGGCTTCGAACTGTCGACGGTGATCCAGCGCAGCGGCCCGCCCCTCACCCGGGCGGCGACCCAGCCCTCGAACCAGGGTTTGTCGATCGCGACCATCAGGGCATGACGGGGCTTCATCGTGGCTTCAGGCAGGACTGCCGCGCCCGCCGCCGCGCTGAACAGCGCCCGGGTCTGGTGCGTCGGCGCGGTGGAGACCACGAGGTCGAACGTGCCCAGCGCCTCGCCGCTGACGCTGGCGAGAGGGTAGGGCCCCGCCCCGCCACCGAGCGGCGCCACATCGGTTCCGGCCCGGACATCGATGGCCCCGGCAAGATGCCCGGCGAGAGCGTTCATCCCGGGAACGCCGACGAGCAGGCGCTCGGATTGATGGCGGATGCCGGCGACGCGGCCGGCCTGGAGATTAATCACCGCACCTGGCCACTCGGCCACCACGCCCGCTGTCAGCAGAGGGGCCAGCCAGGCCAGGAAGGCCGGCGTACGCGCGGTGAAGCAGGGCGCACCATGGTCGAAGCGATATACGCCCTCGCGGCGTGAGGCGGTGCGCCCGCCGGGGCCACGCGCCTTCTCGATCACGGTGACCTCCGCCCGCCCCTTCAGCGCCTGGGCAAGCGTCAGTCCGGAGAGGCCGGCGCCGATAATGGCGATGCGTTTCATGCGGTCAGCCCGATCCAGATGCAGGCGCCCACCACCATCGCGCTGATGACGACACGCAGCTGCCAGAACCAATCGGGCCAAAGCCCGCCTACGCGCAGATGCCGGTCGATGCCGAGCAGCGCTGCGAAAATCGCGGCCAGCAGCAGAAAGCCAGGCTGCGGCGGCAGCAGCGCCGCCAGCCAGGCAATCAGCGCGCCGACGTTGCTCAGCAGGAAGAGCCGGACAGCCAGGGTCTGGGGCGCAAACAGCGCCGCCGCCCAGTGCATGCCGCAGATGAAGGAGGCGATCAGCGCGCCATAAATCTGCACCATGCCGAGCCGGCTCCCCCCGAGCAGCGCGGCATCGGCGATGGCGGCGAGGAAGGGCAGCGTCCCGGCCGCCGCGAGCAACCAGGCGGTGACGCGGACGGTGGAGGCAGGGGCGAAAGAGGCAGGAGCCGGGATCATGCGGCTTCTACGGTGCGGCGTTCGGCCCGGATCAGGGTGCCGCACCCATGGCCCGGCGCCTAGATCATTTCCCCTTTTCATGGAAACGGTGAAATGATCTCATTCTTTGTTTAGTCGCGTTTTCTTCACGCGAACCGGTATCCACTTCGCTCGAAAACGCTCTAGCGATAGATCAGCCCTGCCAGCGCGGCATAGAGCGGGATGCCGATCACTACGTTCAACGGGAAGGTGACGGCGAGGGCGGCGGCAAGCGCATAGGCGGCATTGGCCTGCGGCAGGGCGAGGCGGACCGCTGCGGGCGCCGCGATGTAGGAGGCGCTGGCCGCCAGCGTCGCCAGCACGATCGCCCCGCCTTCCGAGAGGCCAGCGGCAGCCCCTGCCAACAGTCCCAGCCCGCCATTAACCAGCGGCGCGGCGATCGCGAAGGCCAGCAGCCGGCCGCCCGCCTTCCAGGCCTCGTCCGCCTTCTCCGCCGCGACGATGCCGAGTTCCAGCAGGAACAGGCAGAGGAAGCCGAGGAACAGATCGCCGAAGAAGGGCTGCACCGGGGCCATGCCGGCCTTGCCGATCACCCCGCCAATGGCGAGCCCGCCGACCAGCAGCACGAAACTCTTGGAAGAGATCACCTCGCGCAAGGCCGCACCCAGCGAGGGCTGGGCGCTGTGCGCCGCGTCAATGCCGGCCCTGTCCGCCGCCCGGTCCCTGACCATGCGGGCGAGAAGCAGCGCGACGAGGATCGCCGGGGCTTCCATCAGCGCCAATATGGCGTTCATGAAGCCTTCATGGGGAATGCCGGCCCGGGCGAGATAGCTCACCACCGCTATGAAAGTGACGGCGGAGACCGAGCCGTAATGCGCGGCGAGCGAGGCGGCGTCCGCCACGCCGAAGCCGGCGAGCCGGCGCAGCGCGACGAAGCACCAGAGCGGGATGAACAGGCCGAGCGCCAGCGCCGCGCCCGCCGGAGCGGCGAACTCCGCCCAGCGTGTCTCCGCCAGTTCCGCTCCGCCCTTCAGCCCGATGGCGAGGAGGAGATAAATCGATACCGCCTCGAACACGGGCGCCGGCACGCGCAGATTGCTCCGCAGGGCGCAGGCGAGCGCCCCGAGGCCGAAACACAGGACCGGGGGCGAGAGCAGGGCGGCACTGGCGAGCGACATGGGGTTCCCTCGGTGGATGGCACGTGGCGGACAGGCGAGAGCCGGGCGCGGCACCGCTCTGCGCGGCGGCCGGCCCGGCCCTTGAAGGCTTCAGGGGAAAGGCCGGCGCCGTGGCGCCGGCCTTGGGATCAATGGGCGCCAAGCCCGGTCTTGCGGGTCTTCCACAGCGAGAAGACAACGCCACCGGCGATCATCGCCAAAGTGACCGAAAGCGAGACCGCCGGGTCGAGCTTGCCGTAGAAGTAGTTCCAGAAGATCTTGCCGCCTATGAACACCAGCACGAGCGCCAGGGCGTATTTCAGGTACTCGAAGCGGTGCACCATGGCGGCGAGTGCGAAGTAGAGGGCGCGCAGGCCAAGGATCGCCATGATGTTGGCGGTGAAGACGATGTAGGTGTCGGTGGTGATGGCGAAGATCGCCGGCACCGAGTCGACCGCGAAGACCAGGTCGGCAATGTTGATGACGACCAGCGCCAGGAAAAGCGGCGTCACCCAGAGCACCAACTTGCCCGTCACCGGGTGCGGCTGGCGCACGATGAAGCGCTGGCCATGCAGCTGCGGCGTCACCCGCAGCACCCGCGAGAGCAGGCGCACCACCGGGTTCTTGGAGATGTCCTGCTCGCCCTCCTTGACGATCAGCATCTTGATGCCGGTCGCGACGAGGAAGGCGCCGAATAGCAGCAGCACCCAGTCATATTCCTGCACCAGCGCGGCGCCGACGCCGATCATGAGGCCGCGCAGCACCAGCACCGCGATGATGCCCCAGACGAGCGCGCGGTACTGGTAGATGCGGGGAATGGCGAAGTAGCTGAAGATCAGCGAGATGACGAAGACATTGTCGATCGAGAGCGCCTTCTCGATCGCATAGCCGGTGAAGTACTGCATGCTGGCGTCGGCCCCTCGCGAGTACCAGACCCAGCCGCCGAACAGCACGGCGACGAAGATATAGAACAGCGAGAGCCGGAGGCTTTCGCCGATACCGAGTTCCTTGTCGCCCTTGTTCAGCACGCCGAGATCGAAGGCGAGCAGGATGAAGACGATGGCGAGAAAGCTCAGCCAGAGCCAGGCGGGCGTGCCGACGATGTCGGCGGTGATCAGCGTTATCAATGTGTCCATCGGGTCCTCGGTTCAGCCCCCAAGACACACGCCGGCACGCCGGCCCACGGCGCCGGGAAGGCGCCGTAGGTCGTCCGTGCGAACATGCGCTGGGGAGTGCGGGTAGGGGGAGGACCGACATGGCGGCGCGCTGCCGTCAGAGGGACCCGGGCCTCGGCTGGAAGGGGTTAAGGCGGCGACGTGGCGCTCAGCGCAGCGGCGGGAGGCTTAGATCGGTGAACCGCCCTGGCCGACGCGAGACCCTCACCTCGGCCCTCTCGCGGCCCTCGCGGCGGAGATACTCGATCTGCGCCAGCAACTGGCGCTTGATGCGCCTGAGCGCCATCAGGCGCTCGCCGTCGGGCTTTTCGCGCCGGCGTTCGGCCGCGAGTTCGACATCCAGCATCTGGCTGCGGGTGGTCAGTGATTTGAGGAACTGGTCCACGTCACCCTCCTTTCAATGAGGGCAAGATGACGTGGACGCCATCATAGTTCCAATGCATAGTCTCAATATCATCGATAGATTGGAACTATCGGCATGGCCTTCCGTCCGACCCATCGCCAGCTCGAATATGCCGTCGCCCTGGCCGAGACCGGCCATTTCGGCGCGGCGGCGCGGCGCTGCCATGTCTCGCAGCCGACCCTCTCCGTGCAGATTGCCCAGCTGGAGGCGCAGCTTGGCGCCACGCTGTTTGACCGCACGCCCGGCCGGGTGCAGCCCACCGCCATCGGCGGGCGGGTGATCGAGGCGGCGCGGGCCGTGCTGCTGACGCTGGACGACATTGTGGCGGTGGCGGCGAGCGGGGCGCGCAATCTCGGCGGGCTGATCCGGCTCGGTGTGGCACCGACCTTCGGGCCCTATTTTCTGCCCTACCTGCTGCCCTCCCTCCATGCCCGCTATCCCGCGCTGCAGATCTACATCAAGGAGGAACGCCCGGCGGTGATCCTGCGCGAGGTGGTTGCCGGCGCGCTCGACTGCGGCTTGGGGCCAGCGCCGGATTCCGGCCATGCCGTCACCTTCCGGCGGCTGTGCCGCGAGACGATCTTTCTCGGCGTGCCCAAGGACCATCCACTCGCCAGCATCGGTCATGTCGACCCGCAGGCGCTGCGGGGCGAGCGGCTGCTGACGCTCGGGCGCGGGCACCATCTGTTCGAGCGGACCCGTGAGCTTGCTGCGGCCTGCGGCGCGGACATGCGGGAGGATTATGAGGGCACCAGCCTCGACGCGCTGCGGCAGATGGTGGTGATGGGCATGGGCATGTCGCTGTTCCCCGAGCTTTATGCGCGCTCGGAGTTCCGGATGGAGGACGACATCGCCCTGCTCACCCTCGATGGCTGGCCGGCCAGTCGCGACATGGGTTATTTCTGGCGCGCCGGCAATGGGCGCGCGGGGCAGTTTGAGGAACTGGCGCGCGAGAGCGAGGCCACCTGCGCGGGGCTTGGCCTCGCTTCACGTTGAGTGGACGCCCCGGCTCTAGGGCGCGTCGCCGGCCGGCATCGGCCGCGTCGCCACCCCGCCGAGAAACACCCGGATGCACTCGCGCACATAGGCGCGGCGCCGCTCGCTGCCGGGCCATTGCATCCGGCCGTCGCGGGTGAGCGCGATCGATCCCCCCACGAGGTCCATCAGCATGGAGGCGGCATCGTGTGAGTCCGGTACGTCGACCCGGCCAAGAGAGCGCTGGTGGTCGATCCAGTCGGTGAGTAGCCCGAGCACGGCATGGCGGCCGAACTTGTCGGAAATCTCCTTGAGCTCGGGGTTTACCGCCGCCTCCAGAAACAGGAACTGCAGGAAGGCAAAGCGCTCGCGATCAGCCTCGTCGTCGATCTCGTTGAAGAAGATGCGGTCGAGCGCCTCGGCCAGAGATAGATGGTCATAGTCGTGCGGCAGGTCGATCATGCTCTCGGTATGAGCCTCGATGATCGCCGCCATGAGCGCGGTCTTGCTGGGGAACAGCCGGTAGAGCGTGGTCTTGGAGATCTGGCAGCGGGCGGCCACGGTGTCGGTCGTCATCCGCGCATAGCCAAGCTCACGAAAGATCTGCAGCGCCTGCGCCACGATGTCCCTGCGCCGGGCGGAGTCCGGCGCCGTTTTCGGACGTCCCCGGGAACGGCGCTGCGGCGCCCGCACCTCACCCTCAGCCTGTGACACGAAACTCTCCCCTCCAGGACCCGGCCGACCATCCGAGCGCACCAATTGACAGATCAACAATTTCGATAATATAGATACGCAACGGTACTCTATATAGGGATTTTCACTGTGGCGTCATTTCGCCCCGCGCGTTCGGCGCTTCTTCCCAGCACTCTCGCCCTGCTTCTCGCGCTCGTCGGTTGCGATGGCCGCGAGGCCGGCCAGCCGCAGGGCCCGGGCGCGCAGGGGCGCCCGCAGGTCGGCGTGGTGACGGTGCGCCCGCAGTCCGTCGCCATCACCGCCGAGATGCCCGGCCGCACCACCGCCTCGCTCGTTGCCGAGGTGCGCCCGCAGGTCGGCGGCATCATCAAGTCGCGCCTGTTCGAGGAAGGCTCGGAGGTCAAGGCGGGCGACGCGCTCTACCAGATCGACCCGGCGAGCTATCAGGCCGCCTATGACAGCGCGGTCGCCAGCCAGCAGAAGGCTGAGGCGGCGGTGCCGAGCGCCCAGTCCAAGGTCGAGCGCTATCAAGGGCTCATCAAGCAGAACGCGGTGAGCAAGCAGGATTACGACGACGCCGTCGCCTCGCTGGCGCAGGCCCGGGCCGATGTGGCCGCCGCCAAGGCCGATGTCGACACCGCTCGCATTAATCTCGACTACACCCGCATCACCGCGCCGATTGGCGGGCGGATCGACAAGTCGACCCTGACCCCCGGAGCACTGGTCACGGCGAGCCAGGACACGGCGCTTACCACCATCCGCACGCTGGACCCGATCAATGTCGACGTCACCCAGTCGAGCACGAACCTGCTGAACCTGCGCCAAGCGATCCGCGACGGGCGGATCAAGATTTCCGGCGACCGGGTCCAGGTGCGGCTCGAACTCGACAATGGCGAAACCTACGCCCATCCCGGCACGCTGGAATTCACCTCGGCCTATGTCGACACGACCACCGGCACCTATGGCGTGCGGGCGCAGTTTCCCAACCCGGACCGGCTGCTTCTGCCCGGCATGTATGTGCGCGCCCTCATCGAGGAGGGCGTGGCGCCTGACAGCTTCCTGGTTCCCCAGCGCGGGGTGACGCGCAACACCAAGGGCGAGCCGGTGGCGCTCGTCGTCAATGCCGACAACAAAGTCGAGCAGCGGGTACTCACCGTGTCGCGCAGCGTCGGCAACAGCTGGCTGGTCGATGGCGGTATCACGGATGGCGACCGCGTCATTGTCGAGGGCAGCCAGTTCGCCCGCCCGGGCCAGGACGTCACTCCCGTCGACGTCGTGGTGGACGAGACCACCGGCGAAGTGCGCGAGCGTGGCCAGCAGAGCACCGCGCCTGTTCCCGCCGGCAGTCAGGCCATGGCCGGCGCGTCCGCCGGGTCTCCGACAGCCACGTCGAACTGAGGCGCGTTCATGTCCCGTTTCTTCATCGACCGCCCGGTCTTCGCCTGGGTTCTCGCGCTGCTGATCATGCTCGGCGGCCTGCTGGCGCTGAACACCCTGCCCATCGCGCAGTACCCGCAGATCGCTCCGCCGACGGTTAGTGTCACGGCCTCCTATCCCGGCGCCGATGCCCAGACCGTGGAGAATTCGGTGACCAAGGTCATCGAGCAGGGCCTGACCGGCATCGACAATCTCGACTACATGTCGGCGACCTCGCTCTCGACCGGGCAGTCGACGATCACGCTGACCTTCACCAACGCTGCCGATCCCGACATCGCGCAGATGCAGGTGCAGAACAAGCTGCAGCTCGTCACCCCGCAATTGCCGAGCGTGGTGCAGACGAATGGCATCTCGGTCGACAAGGCCTCGGACGGCTTCCTGATGGTCATCGGTTTCGTCTCGACCGATGGGCAGATGTCGTCGACCGATGTGTCCGATTATATCGATTCCACCCTCAACGACACGCTGCGGCGCATTGAGGGCGTGGGCTCCACCACGCTGTTCGGCTCCTCCTATGCGATGCGCATATGGCTCGACCCCGAAAAGCTCTCCAAGTACCAGTTGATGCCGAGCGACGTGGCAAGCGCCATCGAGGCGCAGAACACGCAGGTTTCCGCCGGCCAGCTCGGCGGCCTGCCGGCGCGGCAGGGCCAGCAACTCAACGCCACGGTCACGGCGCGCTCGCGGCTGCAAACGCCCGAGCAGTTCCGCAACATCATCCTCAAGAGCACCACGGACGGCTCGCTGGTGCGGGTCAACGATGTGGCGACGGTGGAACTCGGCGCGGAGACCTACACCACCTCCTCCCGCTACAACGGCATGGCGGCGGGCGGGCTTGCCATCAATCTGGGCACGGGTGCCAATGCCATCGACACGGCGGAGAAGGTCAAGGCCGCCATTGAACGGATGAAGCCGACCTTCCCGGAAGGGGTGGAGGTCGTCTATCCCTACGACACCACGCCCTTTGTGCTGCTCTCCATCGAGGAGGTGGTGCGCACGCTGTTCGAGGCGATCGTCCTCGTCTTCGTGGTAATGTTCGTCTTCCTGCAGAACTTTCGCGCAACGCTTATCCCTTCGCTCGCCGTGCCGGTGGTGCTGCTCGGCACCTTCGGCGTGCTGGCGCTGTTCGGCTATTCCATCAACACGCTGACCATGTTCGCGATGGTGCTGGCCATCGGCCTGCTGGTCGACGACGCCATCGTCGTGGTCGAGAATGTCGAGCGCGTGATGGAGGAGGAAGGGCTCTCGCCGAAGGAGGCGACCCGCAAATCCATGGGCGAGATCACCGGCGCGCTGGTCGGCATCGCCACCGTGCTCTCGGCCGTATTCATCCCGATGGCCTTCTTCGGCGGCTCTGTCGGCGTGATCTATCGCCAGTTCTCCGTGACCATCGTCTCGGCCATGGTACTGTCCGTGGTGGTGGCGCTTGTCCTGACCCCCGCCCTGTGCGCGACCCTGCTCAAGCCGCCGAAGGAGCACGCCAAGAGCCGTGGCGTGTTCGGCTGGTTCAACCGCAATTTCGACCGCACCACCAACGCCTACCGCAGCGGGACCGCCGGCATACTGGCGCGCTCGGGCCGCTTTCTCGTGGTGTTCCTCGCCCTCGCCCTCGGCATGGGCTGGATGTTCGCCCGGCTGCCCTCCTCCTTTTTGCCGGAGGAGGACCAGGGCATGCTCATCACCATGGTGCAGTTGCCGGCCGGCGCCACTGCCGACCGCACCGAGCAGGAGCTCGACAAGGTCCGGGCCCACTTCCTCGAGGATGAGAAGGATGCCGTCCAGGGTGTGTTCACCGTCAACGGCTTCGGCTTCAGCGGACAGGGGCAGAACCTTGGCATCGCCTTCGTGCAGCTGCGCCCCTTCGACGAGCGCAAATCCCCAGCAGTTTCCGCCAGCGCGGTTGCCGGCCGGGCGATGGCGGCGCTGCACGCGCGCGACGCCATGGTCTTCACCCTCATGCCGCCAGCGATCCAGGGAATGGGCAATTCCGGCGGCTTCAGCTTCTATCTTCAGGACGTTACCGGTGCCGGCCATGAGAAGCTGATAGCGGCCCGCAACCAGCTTCTTGGCATGGCGGCGCAGGACCGTCGGCTCATCGCAACCCGCCCGAACGGGCTGGAAGACGAGCCGCAACTCGTTGTCGACATCGACCAGGAGAAGGCGAGCGCTCTCGGCGTTTCCCTCGCCGACATCAACGACACGCTCTCCTCCGCCTGGGGCAGCGACTATGTCAACGACTTCCTCGACCGCGGCCGGGTGAAGAAGGTCTATCTCCAGTCGGCGGCGGATTTCCGCATGCAGCCGGAAGACCTCGCCAAATGGGAGGTGCGCAATTCCGGGGGCGCCATGGTGCCCTTCTCGGCTTTCGCCTCGACACGCTGGACATATGGCTCGCCGCGGCTGGAGCGCTTCAACGGCGCTTCGGCGGTGGAAATCCAGGGGCAGGCGGCGCCGGGCGTGTCCTCCGGCGTGGCGATGGACGCGATCGATAGCCTCATCGCCCAACTGCCGCCGGGCTACGACCATGAATGGACCGGCCTCTCGCATCAGGAGCGGCTCTCCTCCAACCAGGCGACAGCGCTCTACGCGATCTCGGTGCTGGTCATCTTTCTCTGCCTTGCCGCGCTCTATGAGAGCTGGTCGATCCCTTTCGCGGTGCTGCTGTCGGTGCCGATCGGGATCTTCGGCGCCCTGCTGGCAGCATCCCTGTTCGGTCAGAGCAACGACGTCTATTTCAAGGTTGGGCTGCTCACCACCATTGGTCTCGCGGCGAAGAACGCGATCCTCATCGTCGAATTTGCCCTTGAACGGCAGGCGCATGGCATGGGCCTCGTCGAGGCGACGCTCGACGCGGCGCGCCAGCGGCTGCGCCCGATCCTGATGACCTCCTTCGCCTTCATTCTGGGCGTCACCCCGCTTGCGATCGCCAGCGGCGCCGGCTCGGGCGCGCAGAACGCCATCGGCATCGGTGTCATGGGCGGCATGATCGCCGCCACCGTGCTCGGCGTGTTCTTCGTGCCGCTGCTCTTCGTCGTCGTGCGCCGGGTCTTTCCCGGCAAGGCGCCGGAAACGGAGGAAGCGACGCCGACATCCGCGCCGGCCCGTCCGGCCGGGGAGGCTCACGATGCTCCTTCTGCCTGATCCCCGCCGCCCCGCCACGCCCCTCATTCGCCGGTCAGGTGCATCGATGTCCTTCCTGCCCATGAAGTGCCGCTCCCTCCCTGTAGCGGCACCGCGCCTCGCGGGTGCGCTCCTTCTCGCCGCTCTGCTCGGGGGCTGCGCCGTCGGGCCTGACTATCGCGCCCCCGGCTTCCAACTGCCCGCCAGCTGGGGCAAGGCATCACCGTCCGTGACCGTCACTGGCGAGGAGGCGGACAACCGCCCACCGGAGCTTGCGGACTGGTGGAAGCGGCTTGGCGATCCGACGCTGAACCGGCTGGTCGACGAGGCGGTCGCCGGCAATCTCGATGTCGCCACCGCCAAGGCGCGGGTGCGCCAGGCCCGCGCCACCCGGCAGCAGGCGATCGGCGCGCTGGCTCCCACCGTTGCCGGCTCGGGCAGCTATAGCCGGGCCGACAATGGCAGCAACGTTTCCAGTAGCGGCGATGTGACGGTTTCCGGCCCGTTCGACACCTTCACCCTCGGCTCCAATGCCAGCTGGGAGCTTGACCTGTTCGGCGAGAACCGCCGCGCGGCCGAGGCGGCGACCTATGGGCTGGATGCCGCCGAGGAGACGCTGCGCAACACGCTGCTCACCCTGATCGGCGACGTGGCGACCTATTATGTCGAGGCGCGCGGCTATCAGGCGCGGGCGGCGCTGGCGCGGCGTACCGCCGTCTCCCAGCGCGAGACCGCCGCCTTGACCCGCACCAAGCTGCAGGCGGGCTCGGCTTCCGCCGTCGATGTCGCCAATGCGGAAGGGCAGGCGGCGAGCACCGAGGCCAATATTCCCGAACTGGAATCGAACTACCAGCAGACCGTTCATCAGCTGGCCATCCTGCTCGGCCAGCCGCCGAGCGCGCTGAACGAAACCATGAAGCGCAGCGCCCCGATCCCGACGCCGGTCAAGGCGATCCCGCGCGGCGTGCCGGCCAATGTGCTGCTCTCGCGCCCCGATGTGCGCCTCGCCGAGCGCCAATACGCCCAGTACACGGCCAAGATCGGCCAGGCCGAGGCCGCGCGCTACCCCGATGTGAGCCTCGTCGGCGAGGTCACGACCTCGGCCGCCAAGGTTGGCGATCTCGCCAAGAGTTCATCGGTCAGCTGGAGCTTCGGACCGAGCGTCAGCATCCCGATCTTCAACGCCGGGCAGCTGAAGGCGGCGGTGGACTTCGCCCAGGCCCAGCGCGACGAGTATTTCCTCACCTATCATGCCGCCGTGCTAAGCGCCCTGCAGGATGTGGAGAATGCCAGCGTCTCCCTTCAGCAGGAGCGCATCAAATATCGCAGCCTCAGCGCCTCCGCCGCGTCCTACAGGCAGGCCGTGGAGCTTGCCCGCGTGCTCTACCAGAGCGGCTCGTCGAGCTTCCTCGACGTGCTGGTCGCCGAACGTTCGGCCTATTCCGCTGACGACACGCTCCTCACCAGTCGGGTGGCCATCGCCACCGACTATGTCGCGCTCAACAAGGCGCTGGGTGGCGGCTGGACCGGCAAGGTGGACGACCGAACGCCGGCGGTGGTCGACACGCAAATGGCCCCGCGCCTGGTCTCGCTCGACCGTGCCGGCCTCAAGCCGCGCGATCCGGAGAACCAGGGTGTCGCTGAGGCCTTCGCCCACTGACGGCACAACGGAGCCGCAAGGCCGGTGCCGGTGGCGCTCGCGCGCAACCTCCCGTAAAGGCACATCGGCGCGCCCGGAGTCCGGGGGGGCGCCGGTGTGTCAGCGCGAGGTGGCAGGGTGGATTTTGTGAGACGTCATTGGCGGGGCGAGGTGCCGCTGGCGCGCGTCTTCTGGTGGAACATGCTCATCGTCGGCACGCTGGTCAATCTGATCACCGGCGGGACGGCGCTGGCCGCCCATGTCGCCGGCGCCCCGCTCTGGCTCGCGGCGCTGATCTTCTTTCTGCCGCTGCCGCTGAATGTGCTGCTCACCGTCTCGGTCTGGCGCTCCGCCGGGCGGGAGGCGCCCGGATGGGGCGTGTTTGCCCGGGCGGCGGCGTCGGCATGGCTGGCACTGATGCTCGTCGTCTAGCCTTCCTGCGCCGAGCGTTTGAGAAAGCCGGCGTCGCTCAGCCGGCATCTCCCGTCTCGATCCGACGGGTCGCCAGCGACGAGCGCAGCAGGGCGGCGATGAAGACCGCGCTCATCACCAGCACGATGGTCGGGGCCGGGGCGCTGTCGAGGAAGAACGAGAGATAGACCCCCAGAAAAGACGCCCCGACGCCGATCACCAGCGAGGCCGCCAGCATGGCGCCGAAGGTGCGCGTCACCAGGAACGCGATCGCCCCCGGCGCGATCAGCATGGCGATGGCCAGGATCAGTCCCACCGCCTTCAGCGCCCCGACAATGGCGAGTGAGATCAGGCACAGCAGGCCGTAATGCAGCAGCCCGACCCGCAGCCCGACCACGCGCGCCTGCGCGGGGTCGAAGGCGTGCAGCAGAAAATCCTTCCACTTCACCGCGATGATTCCGGCGACGATGGCGGCGATGAGCGCGCTCTCGCCGATGTCCCGCCAGGCAACGCCGAGCATGTCGCCGAACAGGATGTGGTCGAGATGCACTTCCGACTGGATCTTGACGTAGAGCACCAGTCCGAAGCCGAACATGCCGGAGAACACGATGCCCATCACCGTGTCCTGCTTGATCCGGCTGTTGTCCTTGAGGAATCCCGTCGCCACGGCGCAGAACATGCCAGCGGCGAAGGCGCCGACCGCCAGCGGGAGGCCGACGATATAGGCGATGACCACGCCGGGGAAAACGGCGTGCGAAATGGCGTCGCCCATCAGCGACCAGCCCTTCAGCACCAGGAAACAGGACAGCAGCGCCATCGGCACCGCCACCAGCGCCGATATGACGAGCGCATTGACCATGAACGGGAACTGGAACGGCGCGAGCAGGCTCTCGACCATGGTCATGCCTCCTCGACCTTGAGGGCATTCGACTTCAGGGCTTGCGCCGCCCGCCGCCGCGCCGCCAGCATGCCGTGCTTGGGGGCGAAGACAAAGGCAGCGAGGAAGATCAGCGTCTGCAGCACCACGATGATGCCGCCGGTGGCGCCGTCGAGGAAATAGCTGACATAGGCGCCGACAAAACTCGTTGCGGCACCGATGGTGACGGCGATCATCAGCAGGCGCGGGAAACGGTCGCTCAGGAGATAGGCGGTGGCGCCGGGCGTCACCACCAGGCAGATGACGAGAAAGGCGCCCACCGTCTGCAGCGCCGCCACGGTCGAGGCCGAGAGCAGTGTGAAGAACATGATCTTCAGCGCGGTCGGCTTCAGCCCGATCGAGCGCGCATGCGCCTCGTCGAAGAACACCGCCAGCAGATCCTTCCATTTCAGCAGGAGGATGGCCAGCGAGACCACGCCGATGATCGCGAGTTGCAGCGTGTCCTCGGGGGTGATGGTGAGGATATTGCCGAGCACGATGGTCTGGATGTTCACCGAGGTCGGCGACAACGACACCATGAACAGCCCCAGCGCAAAAAAGGAGGAGAAGATCAGCCCGATAATGGCGTCTTCCCGCAGCCGGGTGCGCTGGTTGAGAAACAGCATGGCGGCGGCGGCGAGCCCGCCGGAGAAGAAGGCGCCGACCGCATAGGGCAGGCCGAGCATATAGGCGCCGGCGACGCCGGGAACGACGGCGTGGGACAGCGCATCGCCGATCAGCGACCAGCCCTTGAGCATGAGGTAGCAGGACAGGAACGCGCAGACGGCGCCGACAAGGGCCGAGACCCACATGGCGTTGCGCATGTATTCATAGCCGAAGGGCTCCGTCAGAAGGTCGATCACGGGGCGTTCTCCCGCGTGCGGGGCGGGCATTCGCCCTTCTCGCCATAGAACACCAGCGGGCGCTCGTCGTCGGTCAGCACGGAAATCTGGCGGCTGTCGTCATCGGCGTGCAGTCCGGCGCCACCCAGCACGAAATGGCGCAGCACGCCGCCGAAGGTCTTTTCCAGATTGGCCTCGGTGAACGTTTCGGCGGTCGGGCCATGGGCGAGGACGGTGCCCTTGACCAGCACGGTGCGGTCGCAGAACTCCGGCACGCTGCCGAGATTGTGGGTGGAGACCAGCATCACCCGGCCCTCATCGCGCAGCGACCGGAGCAGCGCGACGATCGCCTGCTCGGTCTGCACGTCGACGCCGGTGAACGGCTCGTCGAGCAGGATCACCCGCGCATCCTGCGCCAGCGCGCGGGCAAGGAAGACGCGCTTTTTCTGGCCGCCGGAGAGTTCGCCGATCTGCCGGGTGCGGAAGTCGTTCATCCCGACGCGGCCCAGCGCCTGCGTCACCGCCTGCCGGTCCGCCGCGCGGGGGATGCGCATGAACCCCATATGGCCGTAGCGGCCCATCATCACCACGTCCTCGACCAGCACCGGGAAGTTCCAGTCGACCTCCTCGTTCTGCGGGACATAGGCGACGAGGTTCTGCCGCAGGGCTTCGCCCACGGTGCCGCCGAGGATGCTTATCTCCCCCGCCGCGGGGCGCACAAAGCCCATGATCGCCTTGAACAGGGTGGACTTGCCCGAGCCGTTCACCCCGACAAGGGCCGTGATGGTGCCCAGCGGAATGGCGAAGCTGGCATCGCGCAGGGCGGTGTGACCGTTGCGATACGTCACGGTGAGGCCGCTGACCGAAAGCCCGGTCGCCGACAGGGCAGGGGAGGGCGCGTTCACTGCGACAACCCCTGCGAAAGGCCCTTGGTGAGCGTGCCGGAAGTCACGCGCAGCAGGTCGATATAGGTTGGCACGGGGCCGTCGGCCTCGCTGAGCGAATCGACATAGAGCACGCCGCCATAGAGCGCACCCGTCTCCCGCGCCACCTGCCGCGCGGGCTTGTCGGAAACCGTGCTTTCGCTGAACACGGCGGGGACGCCGTTCTTACGCACGGCGTCGATTACCTTGCGCACCTGCTGCGGCGTGCCCTGCTGGTCGGCATTGATCGGCCAGAGATAGAGTTCCTTCAGGCCATAGTCGCGGGCGAGATAGGAAAAGGCGCCTTCGCTCGTCACCAGCCAGCGCTTGTCGGCGGGGATCGTCTCCAGCTCGGCGCGGATCGGCGCCACCGACGCCTCCAGCTTCGCCTTGTAGGCGCTCGCATTGGCCTCATAGGTCGCGGCATTGGCGGGGTCGTATTTCACGAAGGCGTCGCGGATGTTGTCGATATAGATTAGCGCGTTGCTTGGCGACATCCAGGCATGCGGGTTCGGCTTGCCGCGATAGGGGCCGTCGGCAATGCTCATCGGCGTGACGCCGTCGCTGACGACGACGCTGGGGACATCCTTGAGGTTCTGGAAGAACTTCTCGAACCAGAGTTCAAGGTTCAGCCCGTTCCAGAGGATCAGCTGCGCTCCCTGGGCGCGCTGTATGTCGCCCGGGGTCGGGGCGTAATTGTGGATCTCCGCGCCGGGCTTGGTGATCGATTCCACCACCGCTGCATCCCCGGCCACGTTGCGGGCCATGTCGGCGATGACGGTGAAGGTCGTCACCGCCTTGAATTTTGGCGGCGTGCCCTGCGGTGCGCTCTCCTGCGCCAGCGCGGCCGGCGCCCCGGCGAGCCCAGCCAGGCCGGCGACCAGAAGACTGGCCAGGATTGCGCGCCTCGATTGTCTCCACATGCCAGCCTCCATTTGCGAATGAGTTGCAGAAGCACTCTACGCGAAGTCGAGCGTCGTGCAACTGCAAACGAGTTGCATCAAGAAAAGGTCATCCCGGGCGCAGGACGGCGCCGCTGGGCGCGTGCGCGCGCATGGCGATGGACGAAAGGCCGACCGGCGGCTTACATCCATCTGGCGTTGCGCTCCCCTGCACCTCTCGTGGAAGGGGGCGCTGCGGCGCGCGTCGCGTGCCACACCCGCTGGCGGCTCCGGATGCCCCGGCCTTTGCGGCGTCGTCGTTGAGTGTGGTGGGGGAGGCGCCTGTGGACGGAGCCCAGAAGGAAGAAGTCAGCGAAAGGCTGGCGCGAGAGGGGGGGGCACATCTGTCATCGCATATGTCTCGAAGTGCAGCCTTATCGGTTCGTACGATGTGATTGTTGCATTCGCGTCCATATTCTTTATGGCAATGTTTTTTACATTAGTACTTTTTCTTACTTATTATATTGAAAATATAACACGAACAAATGTATTAATAGTTTCCAGTAATATGAATGGGATGCTGTACGAATATGATTTTATCGCTCCTCTATTCGTTGGTATGCCGGGCGCTTTCTTGATTTCCATCGCGCTCGCGATATTTACGACCCTCTCGTCGCCCAACTGGCAGGTCACTGATTTTGTCAACGATGTCGCCGCGCCAAAGCAGAACTGGTTCACGCGTTGGCTGCTGCGTCGGATGATGGCTCGGCTTGCGACCGAGGCAGACCCCGCGCGTTATGTGCGCCGTTTCGTGTTTATGCCGGCGTGGTTTCTGACGGGTGCAGCCGCTCTGCTATTCGCGATGAGCGTCCCGTTGGCGATGTTGCAGGTCCGGGCCTTCGAGGTGTTCACGCCGGAAGGCTACTACGTCTCGCCCCTGCTGCCGTGGAACACGCCGCGCCTGCACCCCTGGGCGACGGCGGCTTACGTCGAAACGGGCTGCAGCCATTATTCGCGAAAGGGTCGCACCAGCGACAAGATGATCTACAACGTCACCTTCGACGATGGCACCGTGGCCCCATCCGCCTATGCAACGTCAGTCCGGGGTTCCTGGCTCGATCCCATGGAGATCATCGACAGTAAGCTCCGCTCGGCCGGCGTGCGGTTCATCCCCTGGAACCTGAACGATTCCTATGATCGCCGCTGTATCCGTGCGATCGAACGTGAGTTTTCCGTCGATGATTTCGAACGGGTCCGGCATGTGATGCGCTTTCCGAATTGACGCTGGCGCCAACCGTGGCAAACGGCAAGCGGGCGTGCGTCGTCTGTGCTGCCTTGCGCCGAAGGGACACCGGAACCGCCAAGCAGGCACGACGGTTAAGCAGCGGGAGGAACCATCATGAGCCAGATACGCTACGAGATCGTCGAGCATGACGGCGGCTGGGCCTATAAGCTCGGCGACGTGTTCTCGGAAACCCATCCCACCCATGAATCGGCGCTTGCCGCTGCCCGCGACGCCGCGGCCCGGCAGTCGGTTTCCGGCGAGACCCGGCCGATCGCCTATCAGGACAAGAGCGGCCGGTGGCATGAGGAAGTGGCGCAGGGCGTCGACCGTCCGGAGGTCGAGATCGAAGACCCCGCAAAGGGCAACTGACGCGCGGCCTGGTCGGCGCTGGGCGACGGCGGCGCCGGAGCGCTATGACGTGCCAGCGCTGGTCGATTGATCGGTCGGGACGTTGCCCTGCGTAGTGAACACCGCGCGCGCCACAGCGGCGAAAGCCGCGACGGCGCCGAGCGGGCGGATCTCCCGACGGGTGACGAGATATTCGTCGGCGCGCGCGGGCGCCCCGTCGATCGCCACCGCATGAAGGCGCGGATCGCAGCCGAGTTCGCGGTTCAGCACGATGCCAAGGCCGATCTTCGCCGCCACCGCCTCCTTGACCGCCTCGCGGCTGCCGAGCACCAGGTGCGGCGTGATCGCGAGGCCGCGCCTGGCCAGCGCCGCCTCGAACAGATGCCGCGTCATTGATCCCGCCTCGCGCAGCACGAGGCGCTGGTGCTTCACCTCCGAGAGGTCGACCCTTTCCCGTCCCCACCAGGGATGGCCCTCATGCACCAGCAGCAGAACCTCCTGGGAGAGCAGGCGGTCGCAGGCGAAATCCGGATGCGGTGCCTCCAGAGTGGCGATGGCGACATCCACCCGATGCTGGGCCACGAGGTCGAGCAGGACGCTGGAATTCTCCAGCCGCACATCGAGCCTTATGCCGGGATGCAGCGCTGTGAACCGCTCCAGAATCGGCATCGCCACATAGGGCGCGCACAGGCCCAGCGCGAGATAGCCGGCATTGAGGGTGCGGCCCTCATCCATGCGGGCGCCAATGTCGTCGAGCATCAGCATCACCTGCCGCACCCGGGGCAGCAGGTCGCGCGCATCGGGGGTCAGCTCGATGCCCGCCCCGGTGCGCAGGAACAGCCGCGCCCCGACCGCCTCCTCCAGCGCCTTCACATGCTGGGTGATGGCCGGCTGGCTCACCCCCAGCGCCTGCGCCGCCTCCGAGAAGGTGCGGTGGGTGGCGATGGCCTGGAAGGCACGGAGCTGGGCGAAGTTCATGGTGATCGGTCTCGGCGAGGAGGCTCAGGTCATAAGCGTGGCTTCATTCAGACGTCACACACTTTAACGACACTTATATCACGGCCTTATTCCCCCTGCCTGCGGAGACCCCGATGTTCTTCGATATGCTGAAAGCCCTCGGCCTTGCCGCCGCTCTCGCCACGCTCGGCGCGGCCCCCTCCCTTGCCCGGGAAGTCGTGCTCTACAACGCCTCCGACAGCGTTAACACGGCGCTGGTCGCGGCCTTCAAGAAGGCGCATCCCGACATTGAGGTGAAATTCGTTTCCGGCTCCACCGGGCCGATCACCGAGCGCGCGATTGCCGAGAAGGGCAAGCCGCAGGCGGATGTGGTCTATCTCGTCAACAATGTCGCGCTGGAACAGCTGAAGCAGGCGGGCGTGTTCGAGCCCTACGCGCCCGAGGACAGCAAGATCGCCCCCGCCTTCCGCGACCCGGACGATTTCTACAGCAAGTACTTCGCCACCACGATGTGCATGGTGGTGAACAAGGACCGGCTGGCGCAGAAGAAGCTGCCGATGCCGACCACCTGGGAAGACCTGATCAAGCCGGTTTATGCCAAGGAAATCGCGCTGCCCTCGCCGCTGAAGTCCGGCACGGGCGGGGCGATCCTCACCACCTTCGTCGACGCCTTCGGCTGGCCCTTCGTCGAAAACCTGAACGAGAACGTCTACCAATATTCCGATGGCGGCTCAGGCGGTGCGGCGCTGGCGGGCGCGGGCGAGGTCGCCATCGGCCTCACCTTCGATACCACCTGCTTCGAGACGAAGTCCTCCGGCAAGCCGGTGGAGATCGTCTATGGCCGCATCACCCCGAACGTCTCGGAAGGCGGCGGCCTCGTCGCCGGCGGGCCGAACCCGGCGGAAGGCAAGATCTTCCTCGACTTCATGGCGAGCGAAGACGCGGCGCAGGTTCTCGGCAAAGTGGTCGGCGCCACCGCCGTTCCCGGCCACGGGCTGGTCGACCTCAACGAGATCACGCTGTGGAAGATGCGCCGCCCGGTCGATATCGCGGCCTTCCGCCGCGAGTTCGCCAGCCGCATCCTGAAGCAGTGAACGACGCCTCCTTCATGCGCGCCCCGGCGCGGCCGGCTCCGCAGGTGAGCCGGCCGCATCTGGCCGTGCGCGCGGTGAGCAAGGCCTATGAGGGCCATCGCGCGGTAGACGCGGTGTCGTTCGATCTCGCCAAAGGCGAGTTCGTCACGCTGCTGGGCGATTCCGGCTGCGGCAAGACCACGCTGTTGCGGATCATCGCCGGCTTTGCCCGCCCCGATGCCGGCCAGGTGCTGCGCGAGGGCGAGGATGTGACGGGCATGGCCCCAGCCCGGCGCCGCATGGGCTTCGTGTTCCAGTCCTATGCTCTGTTTCCCACCAAGACCGTGGCGCAGAATATCGGCTTCGCGTTGACCGGCCCGC
The DNA here is from genome assembly GCF_000380205.1 of Ancylobacter sp. FA202. Lineage (NCBI taxonomy): Bacteria > Pseudomonadati > Pseudomonadota > Alphaproteobacteria > Hyphomicrobiales > Xanthobacteraceae > Ancylobacter > Ancylobacter sp. FA202. The sequence goes on from NZ_KB904818.1 coordinate 3,023,699, forward strand.
GCGCTGCCCGCGTACGCCGCATCGAGGAACTGGCGCAGCTTGTCGAAATCGACGCACTTGTCGAGCGCTACCCCCACGAGCTTTCCGGCGGCCAGCAGCAGCGTGTGGCGCTGGCGCGGGCTCTGGCCTCGGACCCCGAGGTGCTGCTGCTCGACGAGCCGATGTCGGCGCTCGACGCCCGCATACGGGTGAAGCTACGTGGAGAACTGCGCAAGCTGGTCGACCGGCTCGGCATTACCACGCTCTATGTGACGCACGATCAGGAGGAGGCGCTGGCGCTTTCCGACCGGGTGGCGGTGATGCGGCGCGGGCGGATCGAGCAGATCGGCAGCCCGGCTGATGTCTATCATCGCCCCGCCACCCGCTTTGTCGCCGAGTTCATCGGCCTCTCCAACCTGATCGAGGGGCGGGCGGTGGCGGGAGGCATCGAGGCCGACGGCGTGGTCTGGCCGCTGGCGCTGCCGGCCGGCATGGCGCCGGGCGCGGCGCTGACCGCGGTCTATCGACCCGAACATGTCGGGCTCGCCACTGAGGGCGGCGGCATTCCTGCGACAGTGGAAAGCGTCACTTTCCTCGGCGCGCATGTGCGGCTGACCCTTCGCCTCGCCTCCGGCCGCGCCGTTATCGCCGACCGTCCCTCCTTCGAGGCCGGCGGGCAATGGCGGCGCGGCGCGGTGGCATGGCTGCGGCCCGACCCGCTGCGCGCCGCCCTCATCGGTGCTGAGCCTGCGCCATGACACTATCGCTGCGCTCTCTGCCGGGCCTGCTCATCAGCGCCCTGGTGGCGCTGGTTCTGGCGCTGTTCATCGCCTATCCGATCGGCGCGGTGCTGGTGGAGAGCTTCGTCATTTCTGGCCCGATGCCGCCCGCCGCGCTGAAGGCGGTGACATCAGCCGCGCTCGACGCCGTGCCGGCCGCTGAGCGGGAGGCGCTGGTGCAGCGCTGGACGGCTAGCGCCACCGAGGCCGAGAAGGTGGAGGCCACCGCCGCCGCCTTCACGCTCGCCGGCGCCGCGGTGGCGTGGGACCGCAAGGCTGCCTATTCCGAGCAGAGCGCGGCGATCACGGCAGCGCTCAAGGCACTGCCCGAGGCGGAGCGCGCGGCGGTGGAGGACAATCTCGCCGTCGCCCATATCATGCTGCACAAGCGCACCGCTCTGGCCTTCAAGGTAAAGGAGGCGCTGGGGCCCGAGGGCTTCGACGCCCTGCGCAACGGCACCGATGATCGCTGGGGCCTCGACCATTATCTCAAAGTGTTCGAGGAGCCTTATCTGCGCGCGGCGGCGCTTAACAGCCTCATGCTGGCGGCGCTTTCGGTGGCGTTCACCGTGACGCTGGCCTTTGCGCTCGCCTATGGCATCAATGCCGGCGCCATCCCGTGGCCCTCGCTCACCCGCGTGGTGCTGCTGATGCCGCTGGTGGCGCCGCCGGTGCTGATCGCCACCGCTACCATCATGCTGTTCGGCCGGCGCGGGCTGGTGACGCACACCTTGCTCGACGAGGGGCTCGGCCTGATCGACGCCGACCAGACCAATCTCTATGGCCTGTTCGGTGTCGTACTGGCGCAGACGCTGTCTTTCGTACCCGCCGCGCTGATCGTGTTCGACAACAGCCTGCGCAAGCAGGATGGTCGCATCGACGAGGCCGCTGCCGGGCTCGGCGCCGGGCCGCTGCGCAGCTTCCTGCAGGTGACGTTGCCCATGGCCTGGCCGGGCATCAAGCGTGCCGTGGTGCTGGTGTTCATCCTGAGCCTGACCGATTTCGGCAACCCGATGGTGCTCGGCCGCGATACGCCGGTGCTGGCGGGCGTGGTCTATGATGAGATCACCGCCTATCGCAACACGCCGCTGGCGGCGGCGCTGTGCATGTGGCTGCTGATCCCCTCGCTGCTGCTCTATCTCGGGCTGGAAGCGTTCGGCCGGCGTAAATCCTATGCCGGCACCGCCGGTGCGCGCGCCGAGCTTCCGGTGCCGCCAATGGTTCGGGCCGGGCTCACCCTGACGGCCGGCGTCGTGGCGGGGCTGATCTTCGCGGTTTACGGCACCATGGCGCTGGGGGCCGTCACCCGCGTCTGGGGCACCGACTGGAGCCTGACGCTGGGCTATTTCACCGGCGCCGGAGTTGATGTCGGGCTGGCGGGTTCCGGCTATGGCTCCTCCGAGCGCGGGCTCGGGCTGGTGTGGGACAGTGTGCGCCTCGCCGGCCTTGCCGGGCCGATCGGCGGGCTGTTCGCTGTGATCATCGCCTATGTGGTGGAGCGCCTGCGCCCGCCCGGCGCCCATCTCATCATGTTCCTGGCGCTGGTGCCGGCGATCCTGCCCGGCATCGTCTTCGGCATCGGCTATATCGTCGCCTTTAACGTGCCGTTCGGAATCCCCGCACTGTCGCTGACCGGAACCTCGGCGATCCTGGTGATCAACATTCTGTTCTCGAACCTGTTCGTCGGCGTGCTCGCCGCCCGCGCGGCGCTGCAGCGGCTCGACCGTTCGGTGGACGAGGCCGCGGAAAGCCTGGGCGCCGGGCTGATCGCCCGCTTCTTCCGGGTGACGCTGCCCATGCTGCGGCCGGCGCTGCTGCTGGGCATGCTCTATGTGTTCATCGACGGGCTGACCACGCTGTCCTCGGTGATCTTCCTCGTCTCCGGCAATCACAAGCTGGCCTCGGTGGCGATCTTCAACCACGCCACATCGGGCGATTATGGCTACGCCGCCGCCAAGAGCCTGGCCTTGCTTGGCTTTGCGCTTGCCGCCATGGGGCTGGTGTGGCTCGTTGAGAACCGCAAGCCTGGCCTGTGCCGCGCCGCGCCGCGCGCTCGGCCGATCGACCCCGCTCTGGTGACGCCATGACCGATACCGACGCCTTCGTCACCCGCGACGCGGCTTCCTTCTTCCATCAGCATGGCTCCAGCCCCTGCATCGGCGCCTTGCGCAGCGCACAGGGGCTATGGCTGGAAGATACGGCCGGCCGCCGCTTCATCGATCTGCACGGCAACACGGTGCACCATCTCGGCCATGGCCATCCGGAGATCGTGGCGGCGCTGAAGCGGCAGCTTGACGAACTGGCCTTCACCCCCCGTCGCTTCACCAATGAGCCGGCCGTGGCGCTGGCGGAGGCGCTGCTGGCGCGCTGGCCGGGGGCGCCGGCGCGGGTGCTGTTCGCCACCGGCGGCTCCGACGCGATCGAGATCGCGCTCAAGCTGGCCCGGGTCGCCACCGGCCGGCATGAGACAGTGTCGCTGGAAGGCTCCTATCACGGCCATGGCTTCGGTGCTTTCGGCCTGTCGTCAGGCGCAACGGACCCGCGCCTCGGCGCCTTTCTGCCGGGGCGCCACCACGTCACCCCCTATTGGGTGGGCGAGGAGGGGCCGGCACGGATGCTGGAGGAGGTGGCCGGCCTGCTCGCCACCGGGCGCATCGCAGCGGTGATCGCCGAGCCGATGCGCTCGAACTGCCATGTGCCCCCCGCCGATCTGTGGCCGCGCATCCGCGCCTTGTGCGACGCTTATGGCGCCAAGCTGATCTTCGACGAAATACCCTCCGGGCTCGGCAAGACCGGGCGCTTCTTTGCCTTCGAGCATTTCGGCGCGCTGCCGGATGCGGTGGTGCTCGGCAAGGCCTTGGGCGGCGGCATGGTGCCGATCGCTGCCGTGATCGCCGATGCCCAGCTCAACACCGCGCCGGAGCTGGAGCTGGGCCACTACACCCATGAGAAGAACCCGCTCACCACCCGGGCGGCGCTGACGGCGCTGGATATCATCGCCCGCGACGATCTGGTGGCCCGCGCCGATGAGGCGGGCCGGAAGCTCAAGGACGGCGTGGCCACTATCGCGGCCCGCGTGCCCTGCGTGATCGGGGCGCGCGGTCTGGGGCTGTTGCTGGCGGTGGCCTTCGACGCGGCCCGTTGCGAGCGCCAGCCGGGCCCGGATTTCGCCGCGCATCTGGTGGCGAGCGCCTTCGCGCATGGGCTTTCCACCACCGCAAAGGGCGACGGCGCCATCGGCCTGTCACTACCGCTCACCGTGACCGATGCGGAAATCGCCGAGGTGCTGGCGCGAATCGAGGCGATGGGGCAGGGGCTTTAGCCGGCCGCCCCATCGGCCCCTCAGTGCAGGCTGGCGATGACCGGCCCGTCCTTGTCGTGAATGGCGAAGCGGTCGACCATGGTGGCGCTCGCCTCGTTGAGCCCGATCACCTCGACGCTGGCTCCCGCCTTGCGGAACTTCAGCACGGCCTTGTCCAGCGCGCCGATCGACGTGATGTCCCAGAAATGCGCGTGGGTGAGATCGATCACCACTTCGCGCGCCGGGTTGTCGAAGTCGAAGCCGGCGAGGAACACCTCGGAGGAGGCGAAGAAGATCTGCCCCTCGACGACAAAGGTGATGCGGCCCGCCGTCTCGTCGATGATCTCGCCGACCGCCACCAGCTGCGAGACCTTGCCGGCGAAGAACACGCCTGAGAGCAGCACGCCGACCAGCACGCCGATGGCGAGGTCATGGGTGGTCACTACGGTAACGACCGTCGCCAGCATCACCAGCGAGGACGAGCGCGGATTGCTGCGCAGGTCGAGGATCGAGCGCCAGGAGAAGGTCCCGATCGACACCATGATCATGACAGCCACCAGCGCCGCCATCGGGATGATGCGGACAATGTCGTCGAGTACCAGGATCAGGAAGAGCAGGAAGGCGCCGGCCACGAAGGTGGAGAGCCGGCCTCGTCCACCCGAGGTGACGTTGATGACCGACTGGCCGATCATCGCGCAGCCGCCCATGCCGCCGATCAGCGCTGCGCCGATATTGCTGGCGCCCTGGCCGATGCATTCCTGGCTCTTGTTACTCAGCGTGTCGGTCATGTCGTCGACGATCTGCGCCGTGAGCAGCGATTCCAGCAGGCCAACGGCGGCGAGTGTGAGCGAATAGGGCAGGATGATCTGCAGCGTCTCGAGCGTGAGCGGCACGCTGGGCAGCATCAGCATCGGCAGGCCGGACGGCAGCTCGCCGAGATCGCCGACGGTGCGCAGGTCCATCCCGCTCCACCACGCGAACAGGGTGAGCGCGCCGATGGCGACGAGAGGTGAGGGCACCGCCTTGGTCAGGAACGGAAACAGATAGATGATGGCGAGCCCGACCACGATCATCGGGTAGGTTTCCATCGGTACGCCGATTAGCTCCGGCAGCTGCGCCATGAAGATGAGGATGGCGAGGGCGTTGACGAAGCCGGTGATGACCGAGCGCGAGACGAAGCGCATCACCCGCCCGAGCTTCAGCAAACCGGCGAGAAACTGGATGAGCCCCATCAGGATCGTGGCGGCAAACAGATATTCCAGCCCGTGGTCGCGCACGAGACTGACCATCACCACGGCAGTGGCGGCGGTGGCAGCCGAGATCATGCCCGGGCGCCCGCCGACGATGGCGGAGATGCAGGCGATGGCGAAGGAGCCGAAAAGGCCCACCTTCGGATCGACACCGGCGATGACCGAGAAGCCGATGGCTTCGGGAATGAGGGCAAGGGCGACGACGATTCCGGCAAGGATGTCGCCGCGAATGTTGGAGGTCCAGTCGCGGAAATAGCGTGAGGTCAATGTCATGTGGGAGCGATCTTCGCAAAGAGCGGGCGTCCGCCGACAAGGCGGGTGAGACGGGCGCTGGCGATGCGTGATCCGGCGGATCGGCGGCCGGAAGAGCCACCCGGGCTTTCACCGGGTCCTGACGAGTGAGGGCTGCTTAGAACAGATCGTGCTGCGGTGCAACGCCGGTTCCGTGCGCGGGGCGGTATCGTGCGTATTTTCGCCGCAACGCACAATTGTCGGAACCCAGGGCGCTCTGGGTACTTGTCTCGGGCGTAGGGCCTGCCGCCCTGGAACGCGCGAGGTCAGGCATGCATCGACGTCACCTGTTGCTGGGTTTGGGTCTCCTGGCGATGGCGCCGGTGCCATTGTCACGTCTCGGCATCAGTGAGGCGTGGTCGGAGGAAGAGGAGCAGGCTGTTCCCTTCGACGCGCAGACCGTGCGTCAGCTGGCGCGCGAACTGGCCTCTAAGCCCTATAAGGGCCCGGCCAGCGACCTGCCCGGTGCCTTCGACAAGCTCAGCTACGACGATTACCGCAATGTTCGCTTCAACGGCGATCGGGCTCTCTGGCGCGAGGCCAATACCGGCTTTCAGGCGCAGTTGCTGCATCGCGGCTTTCTGTTCCGCGACCGTGTGGACATCTACCAGGTCGTGGAAGGCAAGGCCCGCAAGCTCGCCTATGACCCATCTATGTTCCGGTTCGAGCATGGCGTCGCCCAGCCGCCGGCGAAGACCGATATCGGCTTTTCCGGTTTTCGCCTGCACGGCCCGATCAATCGGCCGGACTATTTCGACGAGATCGCCGTCTTCCAGGGTGCCAGCTATTTCCGCGGCGTGGGCAAGGGGCAGGTCTATGGCTCGTCCGCCCGCGGGCTGGCGATAAAAACCGGCGATGCCGGCGGCGAGGAATTCCCCGCCTTCCGCGCGTTTTGGCTCGAACAGCCCCGCCCGGGAGTGGATTCGGTGGTCGTTCACGCGCTTCTCGACAGCCCGAGCGCGGCGGCGGCGCACCGCTTCACTATCCGCCCGGGCACCGAGACGCTGATGTCGGTCGAGATGACGGTCTATCCGAGGGTGGACATCGACCAGGTCGGCATCGGCGCGCTGACCAGCATGTTCATGTTCGGCCCCAATGATCGCGACGGCATCGATGATTTCCGACCCATGGTCTGCGACGCCAATGGCCTCGCCATCGTCACGGGAACGGGCGAACGGCTGTGGCGACCGCTGGCGAACCCGCAGCGGCTGCAGATTTCCTCCTTCGCTGTCTCGGATCTGCGAGGCTTCGGCCTGATGCAGCGCCAGCGCTCGTTTTTCGACTATCAGGACCTTGAGGCGCGCTATGAGCGCCGACCCGGCGTCTGGGTCGAGCCGATCGGCGATTGGGGCGATGGCTCGGTGGTGCTGGTCGAAATCCCGACGCCGGAGGAGATTCACGACAACATCGTCGCCTTCTGGCGCCCGCGCGAGCCGCTGCGCAAGGGGCGCGAATACAGCAACACCTACCGCCTGCACTGGGGCTGGTCGGGCCCGGATGTCACCGATGCCGGACGTTTCACCGCCACCCGCGTTGGCGGCAATGCCGATCGCCGGCTGTTCGTGCTCGATATTGTCGGCGACAGGGTGAAGGACCTGGCTCCGGAAAGTCTGGCGGCACGGGTGACGGCCAATACCGGCGAGATCAGGGATATCGTCCTGCAGCCGAACCCGGAGATCGGTGGCTGGCGCGTCTCGTTTGCGCTGGAGCCGCGCGGGGCCGGACTTGTCGAACTGCGCGCCGACCTGCTGCGTGGTGAGGAGCGCATGGCCGAAAGCTGGGTCTATCGGTGGACGCCATGAGGCGCTCCGAGGACATGGATCGCGCGCGCCTCGCCGGGGCCGAGAGTGGCCCGGCGCTGCCGCCGGAATTCTCGCTGGCGATGCCGGTTCAGTCGCTCGGCAAGGTGCCTAAGGCCGCAGCGCCGGGCCCCCGCCCGGCAAGCCTCGCCCTCCGCCGCGTCTTCGTGCTCTTTGGTGCGGGCGCGCTCACGGTGCTGGCCGCGCATGAAATGTATCTCGTGCTGGATGTCGGCGGCGTCACGCTGCTGGAATATCTCGTGCTGTGCCTGTTCGTCGTCCTCTTCGCCTGGATCAGCTTTGCCTTCACCAACGCGCTGGTCGGCCTGCCGAGCCTGCTTAGCCGGACGCGGGGGCAGCTCGGCATCGCGCCGGACGGGCCGCTGCCGAGCCTGACCACGCGCACCGCCATTCTGCTGCCGATCTACAATGAGGAGCCGGCGCGCGTGCTGGCCGGGCTTGAGGCAACCTGCGAATCGCTCGACGCCACCGGCGCGGCCGCTCATTTCGACGTTTTCATCCTCAGCGACACCACCGATGCCGATGTGTGGATCGCCGAGGAAGCGGGGTTTCTCGATCTGCGGGCCCGGCGCGGCGACCATGGGCGGCTGTTCTACCGGCGCCGCCCGCGCAACACCGGCCGCAAGGCTGGCAACATCGCCGAATGGGTGACCCGCTTCGGCGGTGCCTATGAGAGCTTCCTCATCCTCGACGCCGACAGCGTGATGACCGGCGATTGCCTCGTGCGCCTCGCCGCCGCCATGGAAGCCAATCCGAGCGCCGGGCTGATCCAGACCCTGCCGGTCATCGTCGGCGGCCGCACCCTGTTCGCCCGGCTGCAGCAATTCGCCGGCCGGCTCTATGGCCCGCTGATCGCCCATGGGCTCGCCAGCTGGAGCGGGCCGGAGAGCAATTACTGGGGCCACAACGCCATGATCCGCACCCGCGCCTTCGCCGAGGGCGCGGGATTGCCGGAGCTGAAGGGACCCAAGCCGTTCGGCGGCCATATCCTCAGCCATGATTTCATCGAGGCGGCGCTGATGCGCCGGCGCGGCTGGGGCATGCACATGGTTCCCTGGCTGGAGGGCTCCTATGAGGAAGGCCCACCCACGCTGGCTGACCTCGCGGTGCGCGACCGCCGCTGGTGCCAGGGAAACCTGCAGCATATCGCCGTCCTGCCGGCGCGCGGGCTACATCCGGTCAGCCGGCTGCATCTTCTTACCGGCATCGGTTCCTATCTGACCGCGCCGCTCTGGCTGGTCATGCTGCTGGCGGGTCTGGCCACCGCACTTCAGGCCCGCTTCGTGCCGCCGGACTATTTCCCCGCCGGCTTCGCGCTGTTTCCCAGCTGGCCGGCCCAGGACCCGGTGCGGGCCGTGTGGGTGTTCGTCGCCACCATGGCCGTGCTTCTGCTGCCAAAGCTGTTCGCCTTTGCTGCGCTGCTGGCGTCCCGCGCCAGCCGCCAGCGGTTCGGCGGGGGTGTGCGAGCGTTTGCCGGCATGCTGGGGGAGACGCTGATTTCCGGCCTGCTCGCCCCGGTGACGATGTTCACACAGTCGGCGGCGGTGGTCGGCATATTGGCCGGGCGCGATGGTGGCTGGCAGCCGCAGCGGCGTGACGATGACCGGATCGATACCGCGTCGATCCTGCGCTACTTCCTGCCCCATACGGTGGCGGGATGGCTCTTGGGGGCGGCCGCGCTCAGCATCTCGCTGCCGCTGTTCCTCTGGATGACGCCGGTGGTGCTGGGTCTCGCGCTGGCGATACCTCTGGTGCTTTGGACCGGTGCCGCACGGGCCTCACTGCCGGCGCTGTTCCGCACCCCGGAGGAGCAGGCGCCGCCCGAGGTTCTGCTGCGGGCGCGGCAGCTGCGGAAGGCGAACCCGACGCCGGCGCCTTCCGAGGCGGTCGCCCATCTCGCCGCAGCGCCGGAACTTGCCGCCTTCCACCGGGCCCAGCTTGTCGATGGCGAGCGCCGTCCCGGCGATTACGCACCTGATCGGCTGATTGCGTTGGCGAAGATCGAGGATGCGCCGAGCCTCGACGTCGCGCTCGGTGCGCTCAACCCCCGCCAGAAGGCCGCCGCCCTCGGCGATTTCAGCGCGCTCGACGCCCTACTGGCGCTGGCACGGCAGCAAAGCGAGCCCGGCGCGCGCGTGGCCCAACCGGAAAAGGCCGGCGCGCCGGCTCCGGTGGCGGCAGCGAAGTGATCAGGAACAAGGGCAAGCTATAGGGGGCTCTTGCGGTCGACCTTCTCTTCGGGAAGCTCGATGTCCTTGGCCTGACGGCGTCGTTTCGACTGGTGGATGGCGTAGGCCAAAGCTGCGACAAGCAGCAAGGCGCCAAGCCCGTAGAGCATTTCCATCATGGTCTCCTTGTCTTCGCGTCGCGCGCGCCAGAGACGCTGCCGCGGAGCCGGTGGCTGGCGGCACGGTCAGACCTTGCCTGCGGCGCCGGCCGGCTCTCCCGCGCCATGCCCCGTGTCCTCGACACCGAGCATCGTTTCGCCGGCGCCGGGCACGGTGATCGTCACGTCGTAGCCGTCGCGGATGGCGTTGGAGGCGGCGGCGACGGCCGCCTCGAAGGCGGCTTCCTTGCTGGCATAGGCCATGCCGGTGTCGCCATCGCTCTCGACCCGCCATTGCCCCTCGCTGCCGCGAAGGCGATAATGCGCCGAGCCGGTAGATGATTGGTTCTGCATGATTTTCTCCTCTTCAGCTGCCGATCTCAGATCATCGGAGCGCCGCCGGTGACGGCGATGGTGGCACCCGAGACGTAGCTCGACAGCGGGTCGGCCAGCATCACATAGGCGGTGGCGAGCTCGGCCGGCTGGCCCGGTCGCTTAATCGGCACCTGCTCGCCGAAATGCGCCACCTTCTCCGCCGGCATGGTGGCGGGGATGAGCGGGGTCCAGATCGGCCCCGGTGCCACCGCATTGGCGCGGATGCCCTTCTCGGCGAGCAACTGCGCCAGCCCGGCGGTGAAATTCTGGATGGCGCCCTTTGTCGTCGCATAGGCGAGCAAAGTGGGGTTGGGCTTGTCGGAATTGATCGAGGCGGTGTTGATGATGGCGCTGCCCGGCTGCATGTGCGGCACGGCGGCCTTGGTCAGGTAGAACATGGCGTGGATGTTGACCTTGAACGTCAGATCCCATTCCTCGTCGGGAATGTCGCCGATGTCGTCGAAGGTCTTCTGGTGGGCGGCGTTGTTCACGAGGAGGTCGATGCGCCCGAAAGCTTCCACCGCCTTGTCGACCAGCGCGCGGCAATGGGCGGCGTGCTGGATGTCGCCGGGAACCAGCACCGCCTGCCGGCCCGCATCGCGCACCAGCGTCGCCGTCGCTTCGGCGTCGTCGTGCTCGTCGAGATAGGAGATCAGCACGTCGGCGCCTTCGCGGGCATAGGCGAGGGCGACGGCGCGGCCAATGCCGCTATCCCCGCCGGTGATTAGTGCCTTCAGGCCCTCCAGCCGGCCCGATCCCTTGTAGCTCTGCTCGCCATGGTCGGGACGCGGCGACATCGCCTCCGTCCGCCCGGGCATGGGCTGCTGCTGCTCCTGAAAAGGCGGGCGCGGATGAGGCGTCGGCATCGTCGGGGCTCCTTGGCTATTGGCAGGGCAATGATGCGAGGCCAACGGCTGGCTGGCGGGTTGGTTCCGCCATCCGGAGGGCCGGCCCCCGGCAGATCGGCCGAACCATCGCGCCATTTCGGGCGTTGGCCTTCCGATCACCCCGTCACGGGCTCCGCATCGCCTCTCGAAGGCGACGCGCTGCGCCGTCTTCGAGAGGAAGAGCCATGCCATTCCATGCCGCCCGCACCCCCTTCGCCCGCCGCGCACTGGCCGTGCCCTGTCTGCTGGTGCTCGCCGTCGGCGTCGCCGCATGCGACCGGGCGCCGCCGACATTGCCGGAAAGCGCCGGCTATGGTCCCGACCCGCAGCTTCCCGAGCCACACAGCTCCACGCTTCCGACCATCAAGGTGGCGGAGGCTATCGGCTGGCAGGAGGGCGCGCGCCCGACCCCGGCGGCAGGGATGCAGGTGACCGCCTTTGCCACCGACCTCGCCCATCCGCGCTGGCTCTATGAACTGCCCAATGGCGACGTGCTGGTGGCGGAATCGGACGCGCCGCCCAAGCCCGAGGACAAGTCCGGGGGCCTGCGCAGCTGGGTGCAGGGCCTGTTCATGAAGAAAGCCGGGTCGCAGACGCCAAGCCCCGACCGCATCTCGCTGCTGCGCGACGCCGATGGCGACGGCACGGCGGAAGTGAAGTCGGTGTTCCTTGCGAACCTCACTTCACCCTTCGGCATGGCGCTGGTCGGCGAGCGGTTCTATGTCGCCAATGCCGACGCCATCGTCAGCTTCCCCTATCAAGAGGGCGTGACGGAGATCACGGCGCCGGCTGAAAAGCTCGCCGACCTGCCGGCCGGGCGAAATCATCACTGGACCAAGAGCCTGCTGGCGAGCCCGGACGGCTCCAAGCTTTATGTCGCCGTCGGCTCCAATTCCAATGTCGGCGAGAACGGCATGGAGGAGGAGGAGAACCGCGCCGCCGTGCTGGAGGTGGATGTCGCCACCGGCGCCTCGCGCGTCTTCGCCACCGGCCTGCGCAACCCGGTCGGCATCGACTGGAATCCGGCCAATGGCGAGTTGTGGGTGGCCGTGAATGAGCGCGACGAGATCGGCGACGATCTGGTGCCGGACTATATGACCTCGGTGCGGGAGGGCGGCTTCTATGGCTGGCCCTATTCCTATTACGGCCAGCACGTCGACGAGCGGATCGAGCCGGCGCGGCCCGACCTCGTCGCCAAGGCGATTAAGCCGGATTACGCGCTGGGCGCGCACACCGCCTCGCTCGGCTTTACCTTCGCCAATGGCCCGGCGCTGGCGGATCGTTATTCCTCCGGCGCCTTCATCGGCCAGCACGGTTCGTGGAACCGTAGCGAGCCGGTCGGCTACCGGGTGATCTTCGTGCCCTTCGCCGACGGCCGGCCTTCGGGCGTGCCGCAGGAGATTCTGACCGGCTTCCTCGACAGCGAAGGCAATGCGCAGGGCCGTCCCGTCGGCGTTCTCGTGGACACGCGCGGCGGCCTGCTTGTCGCCGACGATGTGGGCAATACCGTGTGGCGGGTGACACCGGCCGAAGGCGCCGCGCCTGCCCCTGGCGCGGCCGCAGCGCCCGCCCCGAACCAGGCGATGTGAGCATCCCCGCGCCCGGCACTGGCCTTTGAGAGGGAACCTCGGCCGGGCGCGCACGTTCGCCTCCAGGGAGATGACGGGCATGGGGGCTCGATGACAATAAAGGAGATATCCCATGGCGAAGATCACCGATTCACGCATCCTCATCATGTCCGCCAATGGCTTCGAACAGTCTGAGCTGATGGTGCCGCGTGACGAATTGCGCGCCGCCGGCGCCCGCGTCGACGTGGCGAGCCCGGACGGCAAGGCCATTCGCGGCTGGAAGGGCGAGGACTGGGGCGAGAGCGTCGATTCCGACACCACGCTCGGCGCGGTGAAGCCGGAAGACTACGACGCGCTGGTCATTCCCGGTGGCCAGATCAACCCGGACATCCTGCGCGTCAACAAGGAGGCGATGGCGATCGTCCGCGCCTTCCTCGACAGCGGCAAGGTGGTCGCCGCCATTTGCCACGGGCCGTGGCTGCTGGTGGAAGCCGACGCCGTGCGCGGGCGCACCGTGACCTCCTACGCCTCGATCCGCACCGACGTGAAGAATGCCGGCGGCAACTGGGTCGACCGGGAGGTGGCGGTGGACAAGGGCATCATCACCAGCCGTTCGCCGGCCGACCTCAAGGCCTTTGTCGCCAAGATCATCGAGGAAATCGGCGAGGGCCGGCACGAGCGTCGCAAGGTGGCGTGAACGCTCCTTCCATAAAGACGACAGGCGGGCGCTTCGGCGCCCGTTCTGCTGCGTGATGCTCCCTGCCAGCGGGGAACGCGCCACCCGCAGGCGCGTTAAGGACGAGGCATCCCGGCACCCCCCTCGGGGCAAGCACAGAGGCAGGCATGGCCGCGCGCGCGACATGGAAGGGCTTTCTAAGGCTGGGTGAGCTGGTCTGTGCCGTCGGCCTCTACACCGCCGTCAGCGCCAGCGACCGCGTCAGCCTGCACATGGTGAACCGGAAGACCGGCCACCGCCTGCAACGGCGCTTCGTCGATGCCGAAACCGGCAAAGTGGTGGAGCGCGAGGAGCAGGTGAAGGGCTATGAGGTCGATGCCGGCGACTTCATCGTGCTGGAGCCGGAAGAGATCGCCGAGGTGACGCCGAAGGGCGACAAGGCGCTGACGATCGAGAGTTTTCTCCCCTGTGCCGAGGTCGATGATCTCTATTTCGATCGCCCCTATTACCTGCGCCCGGCGGACGAGGCCTCGCAGGCGAGCTTCGCCGTCATCCGCGAGGGCCTGCGGAAGAAGAAGGTGGCGGCGGTGGCGAGCGCCGTCTTGTTCCGCCGCCCGCGCAGCCTGCTGATCCGCGCCTATGATGACGGCCTCATCGCCACCACGCTGAACCATGACTATGAGGTGCGCTCGGCGCAGGAGGCCTTCGAGGACATTGCCGAGGTGAAGATGGAGCCGGAAATGCTCGATCTCGCGCGCCATATCATCGAGACCAAGGCCGGCCGCTTCCAGCCGGAGACCTTCGACGACCGCTATGACGACGCGCTCGCCGAACTGGTGCGGGCGAAGATGGAAGGTCGCAAGATCGCCCCGCCGAAGCAGAGCTCGGCCAAGGTGGTCAGCCTGATGGACGCGCTGCGCGAGAGCGCGGGTCTGGCGGGCGGGGGTGACAAGAAGGCGCCGCACGAGAAGGCGCCCGCAAAAAAGTCGGCGGCAAAGAAGGCGGCCACCAAGAAGAGTCCCGCCAAGAAACCGGCGGCTCGCGCGGCCTCACGCGCCCCCACGCGCAAGGCGGGCTAGGCGGCGATGGCGCTCGACACGTACCGCCGCAAGCGTGACTTCACCCGCACGCAGGAGCCGCAGGGCACCGAGGGCGCGGCGGAAGGGCACGCCTATCTGATCCAGAAGCACGCGGCCCGGCGGCTTCACTACGACCTCCGGCTCGAAATGGATGGCGTGCTGAAGAGCTGGGCGGTGACGCGCGGGCCGAGCCTGGTGCCGGGCGAGAAGCGACTGGCCGTGCATGTGGAGGACCACCCGCTCGACTATGGCAGCTTCGAGGGCACCATTCCCAAGGGCCAGTACGGTGGCGGCACCGTCATGCTGTGGGACACCGGCAGCTGGGAGCCGGTGGGCGATCCGGCCCGCGGCTACAAGAAGGGCCATCTCGAATTCGTGTTGCACGGCACCAAGTTGCACGGGCGCTGGCATCTCGTGAGGCTCGCCCCGCGCAAGGGTGAGAAGGCCGACAATTGGCTGCTCATGAAGGCCGACGACGAGGCGGCGCGGGAAGAGGACGCGCCGGATATACTCGAGGAGGCGCCGGATTCGGTGAAGACCGGGCGCACGCTGGACGCCATCGCCAAGGGCGACGAGGTGCCGCTCATGACGCGCAAGGCCGGAACGCGCAAGTCCGAAACGTGCAAGGCACCGGTCGCTCCCGCTGCCGCGAAGGCCAAACCCGCCGGCAAGGCGGCAGCCAAGGCGTCAGGCAGGCCTGAAACCAGGACAAAAACACCCGACCCTGCCGGTCCTGAGGCCGTGGGCGAGCCGGCGCCGCTGCCCGCTTTCGTCGAGCCGCAGCTTGCCACGCTGGTGGCCAAGGCACCGGGCGGAAAGGCGTGGATCCACGAGATCAAATACGATGGCTACCGTTTGCAGGCGCGGATCGACGCCACCGCGAAGGGCAAGCGGCGGGTGAAGCTGCTCACCCGTTCCGGGCTCGACTGGACCTCCCGCTTCGGGCCGGCGCTGGTTGCGGCGCTGGAAGCGCTGCCGGCGCGGGATACGCTCATTGACGGCGAACTCGTGGTCGAGACGGGCGCCGGCGTGTCGAATTTCAGTTTCCTGCAACAAGATCTCAGCGAAGGGCGGCACGACCGCTTCGTCTACTACGCCTTCGACCTGCTCCACCTCGACGGGCGGGACTTTCGCACCCGGCCGCTCGCCGCGCGCAAGCAGGTGCTGGAGCATCTGCTGCGCGAGGCCCAGGACTGCCTGCGCTACAGCGAGCATCTGGCGGAGGACGGAGGCGACATGCTGCGCCATGCCTGCCGGCTCAGTCTCGAAGGGCTGGTGTCGAAGCGGGCCGACGCGCCCTATCGCTCGGGGCGTGGCAAGGACTGGGTGAAATCGAAATGCGCCTTCCGGCAGGAATTCGTCATTGGCGGCTTCACACCCTCCACCGCCGCGAAAAACGCCATCGGGTCGCTGGTGCTCGGCGTTCATGACGAGGGCAAGCTGGTGGCCGTCGGCCGGGTCGGCACCGGCTTTTCCCACAGTGTGGCGCGTGATCTCTACGCCCGGCTTTCCGGCCTCGCACGCGCGCGCAGCCCCTTCGCCAGCCCGCTGACCACTGAAGAACGGCGCGGCGTCACCTTCGTTGCGCCGGAACTGGTGGCGGAAGTCGAGTTTCGCGGCTGGACCGGCGACCAGCATCTGCGCCACGCTGCCTTTCGCGGTCTGCGCGAGGATAAGCCGGCGCGCGAGATCGTGCGCGAGACGCCGGTGGAGGGGAAAGACATGGCGCCCCAAGCAAGTGCGGCCCGGTCGGCGGCGCGCTCAAAGGTCAAGCTCACCCATCCCGACCGCGTCTACTGGCCGGAGGAAGGCATCACCAAGCAGGGGCTTGCGGACTACTACGCCGAGGTCTGGCGCCACATCCTGCCCTTCGTCGTCGCGCGGCCGCTGGCGCTGCTGCGCTGCCCGGACGGTATCGCCAGCCAGTGCTTTTTCCAGAAGCACTCCTGGCGAGGCATGAACAAGGCGATCAAGGTCCGCACCGACAAGGACGGCGAGGAGCTGCTGTTTATCGAGGATCTCGACGGGCTGATTGCGCTGGTGCAGTCCGGCGCGCTGGAAATCCACCCCTGGGGCGCACCGCTGGCCGATATCGAGCATCCGGACATGCTGATCTTCGACCTCGATCCCGGCGAGGGCGTCGGTTGGGACGGGGTGGTCGCCGGCGCGCGCGAGATCCGTGCCCGGTTGGAGGCGCAGGGGCTGGCGGCGTTCGTCAAGACCTCAGGCGGCAAGGGGCTGCATGTGGTGGCGCCGCTGAAGCCGCAGGCGAGCTGGGAGGCGGCGAAGGCCTTCACCAAGGCGCTGGCGGATTCGCTGGCCGCCGACGACCCGGACCGTTTCATCGCGGTGGCCACCAAGGCGCGGCGCAAGGGGCGCATCTTCATCGATTATCTCCGCAATGGACGCGGCGCCACGGCGGTGGCGGCCTATTGCCCGCGCGCCCGTGCCGGGGCGGGCGTCTCCATGCCGGTGGCGTGGGACGAACTCGACCAGCTGGCCGGGGCGGCGCAGTTCACCCTGGCCGATGCGCCGGCCCGGCTCGCGCATCTCGCCGCCGACCCCTGGGACGGTTTCCACACCGCCGCCGTGCCGCTGCCCAAGATGGCCGGCGCACGCCGGCGGGGCGCCAAGGAGACATGATGGACTGGCTTCCGCAGGACTGGTGGGTGACGCCCGACGAGATGGAGGACCTGCTGCGGCTGCTGGCGGCGGCAGGCTGCGGCATGCTCCTCGGCATCAATCGCGACCTGCGCGGCAAGCCGACCGGGATGCGGACGCTTGGCCTTGTCGGGCTGGGGGCGGCGCTGATCTCGCTCTCGGCGATCAATGTTGGGGGTATCGAGGGCCACCCGGATGCCACCAGCCGCGTGGTGCAGGGCATCGTGCAGGGCGTGATGACCGGGATCGGCTTTCTCGGCGCCGGCGTGGTGCTGCGCGACGGCGACCGGCTGGAAGTGCACGGACTGACCACGGCGGCGACGGTGTGGGTGACGGCGGCGCTCGGAGTCGCCTGCGCCATCGCCTCCTGGCACCTCGTTTTCCTCGCTCTGGTGGTGACTTTCGTGCTGCTGGCGGCGATGGTGCCGATGGAGAAGGCGCTGGAGGCGGAAGCCGAGCCGCCGCCCCGGCGGGATGCCGGCCCCTCTAATGTCGCCGACGACTAGCCGGCGCGGCGTGCGGTCCGATCGTCTTTCACCGAAGGCTGACCGGCGCGCGCTCCAGCTTCTTGTTTCCCGCATTTTTTCACGCGAACCGGACCCCGCTTCGCGCGAAAGTGCTCTAGCCGAAGATCGACCAGCCCATGCGCTGGGTCAGCCGCTCCAGGGCGATGCGCCCGAGATGCGAATTGCCGCTGGCGTCCAGCCCCGGCGACCAGACGGCGATCGAGGCCTTGCCCGGCGCGACTGCCAGAATGCCGCCGCCCACCCCGCTCTTGCCCGGCAGGCCGACGCGATAGGCGAACTCGCCCGAGCCGTCATAATGGCCGCAGGTCAGCATGATGGCGTTGATACGCCGCGCCCGCTCGGGCGAGACCACCGACAGGCCGGTCGAGGGGTTGCGCCCATTATGGGCGAGGAACCGCCCGGCCATCGCCAACTGCCGGCAGCTCATGGCGATGGCGCAATGGTGGAAATACACGCCGAGCGTGAAGTCGACCGGGTTCTCCAGCACGTCGAACGACTTCATGTAATAGGCGAGCGCCCGGTTACGAAAGCCGGTGCGCTGCTCGGAGGCCGCCACCGCCTCGTCGATGCCGATCGCCGGGTCCTCGGCCAGGAACTGCAGGAAGCGCAGGATCTCGCCCAGCGTGTCGCGCGGCTGATGGCCGGAGAGGATGACGTCGGTGACGGCGATGGCGCCGGCATTGATGAAGGGGTTGCGCGGAATCCCGTGCTCGTTCTCCAGCTGGACGATGGAGTTGAACGGGCTGCCGGAAGGCTCCCGCCCCACCCGCCGCCACAGCCGGTCGCCGATCTTGCCCAGCGCCAGCGTCAGGGTGAAGACCTTGGAAACGCTCTGGATGGAGAACGCGACTTCGGCATCGCCGCCCGTCACCACCCGACCCTCGCGATCAACCACCGCAATGCCGAAGGCATTGGCGTCGGCGCGCGCCAGTTCGGGAATATAGCTCGCCACCTCGCCCCGGTCGGGACGGGCGCGCATTTCTTCGGCGATTTCGCGGACGACGGCTTCGAGTTCGGGCACGGGGATCGTTCACCTCAGGGGCGGAAGGCTGAACGGCACATGTGCCTCAGCCACGCCGCGTCCTGCAAGCCCGGTGCCGCTCGGCGCTCAGGACACTTTCGTGCGCCCGATCGCCGGCTTCAGCAGCACCAGCGCCCCGCCGAGGACGATCCAGAAGGCCACAAAATAGGGCCATAGATTGTCTGGGAAGGACGGCACCGGATAGATTGAATTGTAGAGCGGCCACAGCATGGCCAGTGTGCCGAGAGCGCCCAGCACCAGCCAGAGGCGGCTGCCGGCCCGCACGGCGTGCACGGCGGCGGCGGCGGTGACGCCGAGATAGGCAACGATAAGCGCCAGCACGCCGATGGTGCCGACACTGTCATAATAGCTCGCCGGCCCGATAAAGGGCGCCCAGGCCAGCAGCCCCGCCAGCATCGACAGACTCACCACGCCCACCGCGACGAAGGGCGTGCCATAGCGCGGATGCACCCGCGCCAGCGTGTCGGAAAGCCCGCCGCGGCCGAGCACGAACAGCATGCGGGCGCCGGCCGAGAGCGTGCCCAGCACGCAGGACACGGCGGAAACCGAGGCCGCGAGATCGAGCGCGGTGGCGATGTGGATGTTGCCATATTTCAGCGCCAGCGTGTTGAGTGGCGCATCGCTTGCCGCCAGCGCCTTCATATTGTCGAGCCCGAAGCCGATCACCTGGATGTAGGAGGCGAAGACGAAGAACAGGCCCGCCACCACCACCGAGCCAACAAGCGCGATGGGAATGGTGCGGCCGGGCTCGCCGGCTTCCTCGGCCAGCGTGGCCGCCGCCTCGAAGCCGGCGAAGGACAGCACCGCGAACACCACGGCATAGCCGATGCCCCACCAGCCGATGGTCGGGTCGGGATGAAAGGGGGCAAGGCTCAGCCCGCCTGCGTCGTTCACCGCCATCAGGATGCGGATGCCGAGATAGATGATGACGGCGATGGAGGACAGTTCCAGCACCAGCATGACCCGGGTGGCCAGCCGAACGTCGCGCCAGGCGAGTAGCGTGCCCCCGACAAGGGCGGCAACCGCTACCGGCAGCCACCAGGCGCCCAGATGCACGCCATGATCGTCGAGCGCCGCGCTCAGGAAATCTCCCACCAGCGCCGCGCTGCCCGAACCGCCGGCGATGTAGAGAAGAACCATGCACCATCCGGCGATGAAGCCGGCGCGCGGGCCGAAGGTCTGGCCGATATAGGCATAGCCCGAGCCGGCGCTGGTGACACGGCTGGCAAAGAACACGAAGGACAGGCCGACAAGCCCCACCACCACCGTGCCCACCGCGAAGCCAAGCGGGGCGGCGACGCCCGCCGCGCCAACGGCCAGAGTGACGTTGAGCGCCATGCCCATGGTCGGCGCGATGACGGAGAGGGATAACCCCACCGCCTCCACCGGCCCCAGAGTGCCCTTGAGAACTTCGCCGCCCGTCTTCGCCATGCCGTCCCCCCTTGCGCGGGTACAGTCATCCGGCAAGGGGACGGCCGAGACAATGGCGAAATTTGCTTCTAAAGGCGGCGGCGTTGCCGCCTATTTCGCGGGCGAATTCGTGCGATCGTAGCCCGCATCGCGGCCTGCAGGCTTCTCGTCGCGCTCGCCGGCCTTGTCGTCCTGCTGCGGATTGGCGCTGCGGGCGTGACCGGCCTCCTCGGGCGCGCGGTCTTTCTTCTCGACGCGGCGGTCGCCCGGCTTGGCGGGGTTCTTGTCGTGCTGGTCGGCGATGATCATGGAAATCTCCTTTGTGCGTGCGTCCGGCTCAGTCGCGGGAGCGAATATCGCCTTTGAGGTGAGGAGCACCGTGCGCGTCGTCCCGCCGGGCTTCGTCTTCGGCACGGGGGCGACGCAGGCCCAGTTCCACCAGAAGCTGAACGAACCAGTTGCCCATGGTGCCGCTCACGAACGTTTGCGGCTGCCGGCCGCGCCGCTCATGGCGCCGATCCGGTCGTCCGGCGGCGAGGTGCGACCGCGCCGGTTCTTGGGAATTTCCAGCGTGCGGTGGATAGTTTCGATCTCGGTGACCGGTTCGTTGTCCTGACCCGAATCGGTCCGCACGTGCGGGTCGGTCCCCGGCTCCTGCGAAGGGCGCTCGGCGGCCTCGATGCCTCCGTCCTCTGACGGCGCGCGAAAGCCGGGGCCGGCAGCCGGGCTTCCCGCCGCCTCAGGCGGGGTCTCGGCCGCATCGGTCGGGCGGAAGGCGCCGGAGCCGCTGCCCGCGCCTTCGGCTTCCCGATCCAGCATCTCTCTGGCCCGTCGCCAATGGTCGTGGGCCTGACCCTCGGGTCGGCCTTCGGCCTCCCAAAGCGCGTGGGCGCGCTGGCGGATGGCTTCCTCACCTGTGCTCATGGACGTTCTCCCTGTTCCAGAGATCAACGTCCGGCCGGGCCGCCTGTTCCGAAAGGTCGCGCGTGGGCGCCGGCGAAAGGCGCGACTGCAGCTGGATGTCGGCGATAACAGGCAGATGGTCGGAGGCGTGCCGCGCTTCCGTGTCGGTGAAGCTGCGCACCAGCATGTCGCGCCGGCTGCAATAGAGCCGGTCAAGCCGCAGCAGCGGCCAGCAGGCGGGAAAGCTGCGCACATCGGTGCTGTCGGGCAGCGCCCGCGCCAGTGCCCGCCGCACGGGTCGGAAGGAGAACCAGTCGTTGAAGTCACCCATCATCACCGTCGGCGCGCCGCTGCCGGTGTGGGCCATCCGGGCGAGCGCCGCCGTCTGCCGCCGCCGTTCCAGCAGAGCGAGGCCGAGATGCACCGCGACCACCCGCAGCGGGCCCTGCGGCGTCTCAACATGGGTGTCGATCGCCATGCGCGGCTCGCGGCGGCGCACGGAAAGATCGTGGCGCACGATGTCGTGCGTCGGCCAGCGCGAATACAGCACATGGCCATAATGGCCGTCCGGCACGGCGATGGTCCGCGCCTCGGCGAGATGGCCGATGCCCAGCCCTTCGAGCGGCGCCAGGCACGCCACGCCGCGCCCGCGCGTATCCACCTCCTGCAAGGCGAGAATGTCCGGCTGGTGGCGGGCGATGAGGGCGGCGATGCGGTCGAGATCGAAACGCCGGTCCGGCCCTACGCCGCCATGAATGTTCCACGTCATCAGCCGCAGGCCCGGTGGCGGCGCAGCGCTCACGCCGGCCTCCGCAGGCGGGCGACGAGGAATTGCAGGCCGAGCGAGCAGGCGATCCACAGCCCGACAAAGCCGATGAGCAGCAGCACCCGGCCCAGCGTCGGGTTGGAAATCACCTCGACGATCTGGTGGCCGAGCGCGCTCAGCACCACCAGCCCCGGCAGCAGGCCGATGGCGGTGCCGAGCACGAAGTCCACCAGCCGCAGCCCGGCCGCGCCGGCCACCAGATTGATGAAGGTGAACGGCGCCGCCGGCACCATCCGCATGGTTGCCACGGTGAGAATGCCCTGATTGGCGAGCCCGCGCCGGATGCGGTTGATGCGCGGCCCGATGAAGCGGCGCACCACCCCGGCGCCGAGATGGCGACCGATGAAGAATGTCACCACCGCGCTCGCCAGCGCGCCCAGCCCGGCCAGCAGCGCCCCGGTCCAGCCGCCATAGACCGCCACCGTGGCGATGATCAGCACCGAGACCGGGAACACCACCAGCCCGCCCAGCACATAGATGCCGACCACGGCGGCCGCGCCCCAGGGGCGCTCGGCCATGGTGTCGAGGGCGGAGATGATGCGTTCCGGCTCCGAGAAGGGCGAATTCGCCCAGGCGATCACCAGTGCCGCGAGCACGGCGAGGCCGACCAGCGCGGCGGCCAGAGGCCAGCGGCGGCGCTTGCCGCCGCCCGTCGACTCGCGCTCGTCGTAAAGCGGCTCCTGCGGGTCGGCGAGAGCACTGATTTGCGGCAGCGAGAGATCGGTGGCGACGGCCGGCAGTTCAACGAGACGCCTGCCTTCCGCGCCTTCCCGCGACGCGGCGATGAGCCCGCGCGCGGCGACGAGGGTCGCCACCTCCTCGGGGGTGTGGCCGATATGCTCGCCGAGCAGCCGGTCGCGAATGGCCGCCACCCCCGCCCGCTCGCCTGCGCCACGCGCCTCGATCACCAGGTCGCACTCGCTGTCGAAGCCCATGGAACGGTTGCAGATATTGGCCGAGCCGACGCGCATCATCCGGTCGTCGACGACGAGGATCTTGGCGTGGACGAAGACCTCGACCGTCGCGTTGCCGGCGGACACCTGCGGGAAGACGAGGCGCGCGCGGTCGGCCAGCCCCTCCTGCTCCAGCCGCGCCCGCAGCCGCTCGCGCGGCACGCCCATCACCTGCTGCTCGATCCAGGAGCGGTAGATGTTCGGCGTCACCATCAGCGCTTCGAGCGCGGGGCGCTCCTTCAGTCGCGCCACCAGCCGCTCGGTGAAGCGGTCGCAGGTGATGAATTGGTTCTCGACATAGATCATGCGCTCGGCGCTCTCGATCATGTCGAACAGCAGGGTCTCCACCTCGCGCGCGCCGGGCGCGCCATCATAGGCCGGGAGGGTGCGGGCGATGCCGATCTCGACATTGGTGAAATCGGTCGGCAGGGCCTCCGGCCAGCGATTTCCCCGCGCCCGCGCCGGCGCAAGCCGCTCCGAGGCGGCGCGCTTCCAGCGGTCGCGGAACAGCGCGCCGAGCGCGTCGGCGGCTTCGCCATCGACCGCCATCTGCACGTCGTGGAAGGGCTCATAGAGCGCACCCTGCGGGTCGCGGCGCAGCGGGTCGCCGGGCGTGTGATCCGGCGTGTCCCAGCGATGGCCGGTGAGGTCCAGCCCGCCGGAAAAGGCCAGCGAATCGTCGATCACCACCACCTTCTGGTGATGCGAGGCGCCGATCGGCAGCGCATCATCGAGGCACAGCTCGATCTGCTTCGGCGTCGCCCAGAGGAAGGAGAAGATCGGGGTCAGTTCGCGCTCCAGCGCGAACATCACCGAATAGTCCCAGAGCAGCAGCCGGATGCGCAGGCGCGGATTGCGCGCCACCAGCGCCGAGAGAAATGCCGCCAGCGTCTCGGGCAGCCCATCCTCGGCGGTGCCGCGCTCGCCCACCAGCTTCATCCGGCTGTCGAGGTCCCAGCCGGCGATGTGAATGGTCTCGCGCGCCTCCAGCATCGCGGCCCGCAGCGCGCCGAAATAGGCCGCGCCATCGACCAGCACCCGCGCCCGCGCGGCGCCGGCCACGCGCCAGACATTCCGCCCGGGTTCGAGCACCGGGCCCTCATCCTGCCGCCTGGGCGGGTTCGGGCCTTCCGGCGTGGGCCGGACGGCCATCGCGCTTTCGATCAGATCTTGGCTAACGGGCATCGCTTCGCATGGCTGGAGGAGGAGACGGTGCAGGAAACAAGCCTGCGCTAACGGCGCAGCCGTCGAAGCGGTTCCCGGGAGGGAGGTATGCGGGGGACGGGTGAACGCTGCGCCCAGGCCTCAGCCAGGCTTATTCAACGCAGAAGCGCGGCGACCAGCGCCCCGGCGCCGATGACCACGACCAGCAGGCCGACAACGGCGGTGACAAAGGAGACGCCGGGCACGGTGGTGCCCTTGTCGTCATAGGCCCGGCCGCGCTCGTCAGTGCCGCCTCCGGCGCTAGACGGGCCAACCGGACCCGCGGCCGTCGCGCGGCGCGCCGCCCCGGCGGGGTGCCCGGCGGCTTCGTCGTCCGTCCCCAGGGGAGCGGCGGCGGGATCGGAGAACGGCACCTTGTCGCCGGTGCGGCCCTCGTCGATAGCGCGGCGCAGGCGGTCGGTTTCGGACATAGGTCGCTCCTCGCATCGGAGCGAGGTCGCGCCGAGCTGCCTATCAACGCCCAGCCCCGGGATCGGTTCAGCCGCGCGGAACCTGTCGCCGGGCCGGAGATTGTTACCGGAGCAAGGTTCGACAGGGGGATGTCAGATGGCGCCGCGCGGGCTCTGGAAGGGCTATCTCAAGCTCTCGCTGGTCACGTGCCCGGTGGTTCTGGCACCGGCCACCAGCGCGGCGGAAAAGATCCGCTTCCACACCCTCAACCGGGCGACCGGCAACCGGGTGGAAGGCATCTATGTCGATGCGCAGACCGAGGAGACCGTCGACGCCGACGATCAAGCGCGCGGCTATGAGCGCGAGCCCGACACCTATGTGATCCTCGACGACGACGACCTCGACTCGGTGGCGCTGGAGAGCAACCGCACCATCGACATAGAGAGCTTCGTGCCGGCCGATGCGGTCGACTGGATCTGGTACGACACGCCGCATTTTCTCATGCCGGACGATCCGGTGGGCGAGGAGGCCTTCGCCGTCATCCGCGAGGCCATGCTCGCCAGCGGCAAGGTCGGCCTGTCGCGCGTGGTGCTGCACCGGCGCGAGCGGCCGGTGATGCTGGAGCCCCGCGGGCGAGGCATCGTCTTGTGGACGTTGCATTACTCGGACGAGCTTCGCCGACCCGAGGGCTATTTCGAGGATATTGACGCGCCCGCCGAGGCGGATCTGGTGACGCTGGTCGGCAAGCTCATCGACAAGCGCACCGGCAAGTGGGACCCCACTTTGGTGCACGATCCCTTGCAGGCCAATCTCAAGCAGCTCATTGCCGCCAAGACGAAGAAGCGGCCCGCCAAGCGCCGCGCGGCCCGCGTCAACGAGGACGACGAAACGCCGACCAATGTCGTCAACATCATGGACGCGCTGAAGAAGAGCCTCGCCGCCGAACGCAAGCCGGGCGGCCGCGCTCGTTAGAGCTGCCATCCCACGGGCGAGATCGCCTGCGCGAGAAGAAAGCGCTCTACCCTAAGTTCGGCGGGAGAGTTTTTTCGCCGCGAAAGCCGATCAACTCTCGCGGAAAATGCCGTTGGCCGGGAGCCAGATATGACAAGAGGGCCGGGACGGTCAGTCGCGGCCCTCTTGGGCGGTGGTCGTCAGGTGGGGGGCACGAGGCACTGCGGTCATCCGTAAGAAGGGCACGGATGCGGCTCAGTTGGTGCGCCCGCCATCTTCCTTGATGGCCTCTTCATGGTACCAGCTCCCGATCATGACGCGGGGCGACACCTTGAGGGCCTCGGAAGACGGCAGTTCCGGGCGACGGGCGGCAAGACCGGCACGGCCCCCGACGGGGAAGGGGACGATCTGCGCGCTCTCGCGCTGGGTGTGAGCGTTCATGGCACGTTTCTCCTTTCTGGGCTGCGCGTTCCTGCGCCAGCCCTTCGTTTACATATAACATCTTTTGCATGGCGTTTGCGCAAGATGCACATTTTGCAATCACAATGAGCATAGAATATGTGCACCGCGACAGAACTCTGCAAGTCCTGCGGGGGTAACGGCAATCACCCCCCGAGGGTTGCATCGGCTGTTGCGGCGCGGCAGCCGCCGGGCGGGTGCCCGGTGGCTGAAAATGCCGCAGGATCAACGCGACTCGTCACATTCTCCTCACGTGTTCCAGGCGCTTGTGTCGCCGTCGCCTCCCGCCGACGGGACGCCTTCGAGCCCGGATCAGCCCATTTGGCACAGCATATGCTTGTGTGAGGCTAGCCGTTGGCGGTCGCACGGCCGGCACAACGACCAGGGCTGTTCGGCACCCGGTCTTAAGTGATGAGAGACACGCAATGACGAAGTACAAACTCGAGTACATCTGGCTCGACGGCTACAAGCCGACCCCGAGCCTGCGCGGCAAGACTCAGATCAAGGAATTCGACCACTTCCCCTCGCTGGAAGAGCTGCCGCTTTGGGGCTTTGACGGTTCGTCCACGGAGCAGGCCGAGGGCCGCAGCTCCGACTGCGTGCTGAAGCCCGTCGCGCTGTATCCCGACCCGGCCCGCAAGAACGGCGTGCTTGTCATGTGCGAAGTGATGATGCCGGACGGTGTCACCCCGCATGTCACCAATGCCCGCGCCACCATTCTTGACGATGAAGGCGCCTGGTTCGGCTTCGAGCAGGAGTACTTCTTCTACAAGGACGGCCGCCCGCTCGGCTTCCCCGAGCACGGCTATCCCGCGCCGCAGGGCCCCTATTACACCGGCGTCGGCTACAAGAATGTCGGCGATGTCGCCCGCGAGATCGTGGAAGAGCATCTCGAGCTCTGCCTCGAAGCTGGCATCAACCACGAAGGCATCAACGCGGAAGTCGCCAAGGGCCAGTGGGAATTCCAGATTTTCGGCAAGGGCTCCAAGCGCGCCGCCGACGAAGTGTGGATGGCCCGCTACCTGCTGCTCCGCCTGACCGAGAAGTACGGCGTGGACATCGAGTTCCACTGCAAGCCGCTCGGCGATACCGACTGGAACGGGTCGGGCATGCACTGCAACTTCTCCACCAAGTATCTGCGCGAAGTGGGCGGCAAGGAGTATTTCGAGGCGCTGATGGCTGCCTTCGAGAAGAACCTTGACGACCACATCGCCGTCTATGGCCCGGACAACCATCTGCGCCTGACCGGCAAGCACGAAACCGCTCCGTGGAACAAGTTCTCCTACGGCGTGGCGGATCGCGGCGCGTCCATCCGCGTCCCGCACTCCTTCGTCCGCAATGATTACAAGGGCTACCTTGAGGATCGCCGCCCGAACTCCCAGGGGGACCCCTACAAGATCGCTTCCCAGGTCCTCAAGACGATCTCGGAAGTCGAAATCAAGGCCGTCGCCGCCGCGTGAGGATTGGGGCGGCAGGACACCCCGCCGCCGACACTCTTCTGAGACGGTCCGTTCCGTCTCCTTCAAGCCAGCCCCGCTGCCGGGGCTGGCTTTTGTTTTGGTGCGGAGCGGGCGGCTTTCGCCCGGCTATCATCCCCGACGCCTCGTCCCGGCCCGCCACCCGCCAGTTGGAACGTCATGGCCGGGCTCGACGTCGCATCGATTGATTTCGGCTTGGGCCAAGCCCGTGGCGATCGCGCTCCGCGCCTCACAGATAGGGTGAGGCCAGCCAGATGGCGCGGTTGCGCAGTCTCTTCAGGAAGGGCCGGGCTTTGAGGGTCGCCGCCGTCTCCGCGCTGCCATCCGCCACCATGGCGCCGATCCGCGCCTCGATTTCCCCGGCGATGGTGGGGTCGTAGAGTTCGAGGTCGAGCTCGAAATTCAGCCGCAGGCTGCGCGGGTCGAGATTGGACGAGCCGACATAGGCCCAGCTGCCATCCACCGCCATCAGCTTGGAATGGTCGAACATGCCGCCCGCCCGCCACACCCGGCAATCGCCCGCCAGCACCTGGTCGAGCTGCGCGGTCATGGCGTAATCGACCAGCTTGAGGTTGTTGGCGGAGGGAATGACGACATCCACCTCCACCCCACGCCGCCCGGCGACAGAAAGCGCGCCGATCAGCTGCTGGTCGGGCAGGAAATAGGGCGAGCACAGGCGCACCCGGCTCTGCGCCATGGTGAGAGCGCCCATGATCATCGAATGGGCGCAGGCGAGGTTGCGGTCGGGGCCGGAGGGCACCACCCGCACCGCCACCGGGCCGCGCGGGGTGGAATGGTCGCCTTCCGCCCAGGCCGGGCCATCGAGATGCTCGTCGGTGGTGAAGGCCCAGTCCTGCGCGAACACGGTGAGCAATTGCTCCACCGCCGCTCCCTCGACGCGGAAATGAGTGTCGCGGGCCGGGCTGTCGCCGGCATGGGCGCGGGTGAACTGGGCGCGGATGTTCATGCCGCCGGTAAAGGCGAGCGTGCCGTCGACGATCAGCATCTTCCGGTGGCTGCGCAGATTGGCATAGGGCAGGCGCAGGCCGATCAGATTGCCCATGAACAGGTCGGTGACGACGCCCCCCGCCTGCAAGAGCCCGACGATGGAGGGGCGCGAATAGCGCGCGCCGATGGCGTCGATCAGCACCCGCACCGTCACGCCGCGCTTATGCGCCGCGATCAGGGCCTCGGCGAACTGAACGCCGACGGGGTCATTGTCGAAAATATAGGAGGAGAGAGCCACATGCCGCTGCGCCCCGGCAATGGCGGCGAGCATGGCGGGATAGGCCTCGTCGCCGCTGTCCAGCATCGCCACCGCATTGCCGCTGGTCAGCGGGAAGGCGGAGACACGGTCGCCGAGCCGCTTCATCGCCGAGAGGCTGGGCGACAGGGCGATGGCGGCGGGCGCCCGCTCATGCCGGCGGTGGCGGTCCTGGCTGGCGCGCCGGCGCCCGGCCGCGCTCTGGCGGATGCGGTTGATGCCGGCGACCAGATAGAGGAAAGCGCCGATCAACGGCGACAGCAGGATGACGCCGACCCAGCCGATGGCGGCGCGCACGTCGTCCTTGGTCATCGCTGCGTGGATGGCGGCGACAAGGCCCACCGTACCACTCGTGACGAGCACGATGTGCGGCCAGTAGGTCGACCAGAAACTCTCCATGGCGACGTCCATTCACGCATTCAAGGCAGGGCGCGCTCTAACTCCAGGACAGAGAACGCATTATCCGATCGGCTTGCGTTGCAAGCTGGTAGGGGCGTGCTCTAGCCCGTTTTCCCCGCAGCGTCATCTGCGGCCAGGGCGGCAGAAGAAAGGCCGCCCCGGCTGTATCCCGGGACGGCCCTTGTGGCGTGGCAGGTTCAGCTCGCCGCCTTGAACGCACGCGCCTCGCCTGCAACCTCGTCCGGTTCCAACGCGGCCGCGATGGCGTCGTCCACCCGCTCCAGCCAGACGAACTCCAGCCGGTCCCGCGCATCCTGAGGAATGTCCTCATAGTCGCGCCGGTTGCGGGCCGGCAGCATCACCCGGGTGAGGCCCGCCCGCGCGGCCGCCACCACCTTCTCCTTGATGCCGCCGACCGGCAGCACCAGCCCGCGCAAGCTGATTTCGCCGGTCATTGCCGTGTCCTTGCGCACCGTGCGGCCGGTGAGCAGCGAGACGAGGGCGGTGAACATCGCCACCCCGGCGCTCGGCCCGTCCTTGGGCGTGGCGCCGGCCGGCACATGCACATGCACATCGCTGGTGGCGAAGATGCCGGGGTCGATGCCGAGTTCGACGGCGCGGCTCTTCACCAGGCTCCAGGCCGCCTGTGCGCTCTCCTTCATCACCTCGCC
Source organism: Ancylobacter sp. FA202 (assembly GCF_000380205.1). Lineage (NCBI taxonomy): Bacteria > Pseudomonadati > Pseudomonadota > Alphaproteobacteria > Hyphomicrobiales > Xanthobacteraceae > Ancylobacter > Ancylobacter sp. FA202. The sequence continues at coordinate 3,053,188 of NZ_KB904818.1, forward strand.
GAGCTGGCCGGTTAGGATCAGCCCGCCGCGCCCGGGAATGCGCGTCGCCTCGATGAACAGGATGTCGCCGCCCACCGGGGTCCAGGCGAGGCCCGTCGCCACCCCCGGCACGCTGACCCGCAGCGCCACCTCGTCCTCGAAGATCGGCGGCCCGAGCAATTCAGGCAGCGTCTCGACGCCGATACGCACATGGCTTGCGCTGCCCTCGGCGATGTCGACCGCGACATGGCGGACGGCGCGGCCGACCTCGCGCTCCAGATTGCGCACGCCGGCCTCGCGGGTATAGGCGCGGATCAGCGCCTTCAGCGCCTCGTCGTCGATCTCCACCTGCTCGGGCGTGACGCCATTGGCCTCCAGCTGGCGGCGGACCAGGTAGCGCCGGGCGATCTGCAGCTTTTCCTGGTCGGTGTAGCCGGTCAGCTGGATGATCTCCATGCGGTCGCGCAGCGGGCCGGGGATGGTGTCGAGCATGTTGGCGGTGGCGATGAACACCACGCGCGACAGGTCGAACGGCACGCCGAGATAATTGTCGCGGAAAGTGCCGTTCTGCTCGGGGTCGAGCACTTCCAGCATCGCCGCCGACGGGTCGCCCTGGATGCCGGAGCCCATCTTGTCGATCTCGTCCAGCATCATCACGCAGTCGCGGGTGCCGACCTTGCGGATGCCCTGGATGATGTTGCCCGGCAGCGCGCCGACATAGGTGCGCCGGTGGCCGCGGATTTCCGCCTCGTCATGCACGCCGCCGAGCGAGACACGAACGAATTTGCGGCCCATGGCGCGGGCGATCGACTGGCCGAGCGAGGTCTTGCCGACGCCGGGCGGGCCGGCGAAGCACAGGATCGGCGCCTTGCCGTTGGGCGCCAGCTTGCGCACGGCGAGATATTCGACGATGCGGCGCTTGATCTTGTCGAGGCCGAAATGGTCCTCGTCCAGCACCTTGCGGGCTTCGGCGATGTCGATCGGCGCGGTCTCCGGCAGCTTCCACGGCAGGGCGATCAGCCAGTCGAGATAGGTGCGGATCATGCCGTATTCGGCACTGGAATCCTGCATGCGGCGCAGCCGGCCCAGCTCCTTGCGGGCCATCTGCTCCACATCCTCCGGCATGCCGGCATCCGCGATCGCCTTTTCCAGATCGGCGATTTCCTGGCTGTTGCCGCCATCCTCGCCCAGTTGCTTCTGGATCGCCGCCATCTGCTCGCGCAGCAGCACCTCGCGCTGGCGCTCGTCCAGCGACGCCTTGGTCTGCTTGCCGATTTCCTGCGACAGCCGCAACACCTCGATGCGGTGGGCGAGCAGGCGCGAGATCTTGGCCATGCGGGCGCTGATGTCGACCGTCTCCAGCAGCTCCTGCTTCTCGTCGGGCGAGATGTCGGCATAGGCGGCGACGAGATCGGCAAGGCCGGCCGGCGAATTGGCGCCGCGCACGGCGGCGACCAGCTCGGCCGGCACCTGCGGCAGCAACTCCATCACCTCGTTCGCCTGGCTCTGCAGATGGACGAAGCGCGCCTCAATCTCGGAACTGCGTTCCTCGCTCTCCTCGATCCGCGTCACGCGGGCGGTGAGGAAGGGCTTTTCCCGCACGAATTCCTCGACATGGAAGCGCTGCTCGCCCTGGCAGACCAGGTGATGCGTCCCGTCGGGGGCGGTGACATAGCGCAGGATGTTGGCGATCACGCCCATGCGGTGCAGGTCGGTTGGGCCGGGCTCCTCGACGCTGGCGTCGCGCTGCATGAGGATGCCGACCGGCCGCCCCTCGCGCACCGCCTGCTGGGCGGCGGCGATGGAGGCCGGGCGCGCCACCGCCACCGGCATCACCACGCCGGGAAACAGCACGAGATTGCGCACCGGCAGCAGGATCATCTGGTCGTCAGGCACATTGCCATTGCCATTGCCATTGCCATTGCCATTGCCATTGCCATTGCTGGCGCTGGCGTTGCCGCCCGCATCGGCCATGTGGAGCGGGGAATATCTGTTGAAATCGGGATGTGTCATCGGTTCAATCCCCCTCCTCAAACCTTGCGCAGCACGATGGCGAGGCAGCCATTGACCACGCGCGGGCGGTTCACCTCATAGCGGCCGGGCGGCAGAGCGAGCTGGCGCTCGAACCTACCCTGCGGCAGCTCCATGCGGTGGATGGTGGCGCGGTGCAGCTCCGGCGGCAGCACCCGCGCGCCGGCGATGGTGAGTACGCCATTCTGGATCGACACGGTCATGCGGTCGGGGTCGACGCCGGGGAGGGCGGCGAGAACAAGCAATTCGTGGTCGGTTTCCAGCATGTCGACCGGCGGTTCCCAGCACGGGGCGTGGTGACGCGCCGGCGCCTCGGGCCGCGCCACCGGCTGGAACATTTGCCGGTGCATCCGCTCGGCGCGGTTGAGCATCTCGACCGCGTCCGACCACATCCACAGGCGGGGATCAGTCTTGTTCATGGGTTTCTCCTGGGGCGGTCCCCTTGTCCCTTTCGGGTAGGGCCCGGCCAGGGCTCATATAGTGATGCCGTTCGGCAACACCAGTGAGCGGCCCCAGGGTGGAGCGGCGATCTGGAAATCCGCCCGCGTGACGTCCGGCGGGATTTCCGGCAATCCTGACCTTGGTACCGCTGGAAACAGCGGGCAGGGAGGTCGCGGGCCATGTCGGAAGTTCTGCTGATCGTTCTGTGCCTTGCCATCGGCGTGCTGCTGCGGCTGTCCGGCCGGCTGCCGGAGAGCGCCACCAAGGTGCTGGGCGGCTGGGTCATCAATGTCGCGCTGCCGGCGGCGGCGCTCAACAGCGTGCAGGGGGTGACGCTGCACCCGGACTGGTGGCTGGCGGCGGCGACGCCCTGGCTCGGCGTGCTCGTGTCTATCGCGCTGCTGGTGCCGCTCTGCCGCTGGCTCGGCTGGTCCCGCCAGCGCACCGGCGCCATCCTGCTGGTGGCGGGCTGGGGCAACACCTCCTTTGTCGGCCTGCCGATGATCGCCGCCTTCGCCGGCAGCCAATGGCTGGGGCTCGGCATCGTCATCGACCTTTTCGGCACCTATCTCGCCGTGTCGACGCTGGGCCTCGCCGTCGCCACCGTGGCGATTTCCGGCCGGCTCGACCTCGCGGTCGTGGCAAAGCGCATCGCCACCTTCCCGCCCTTCTATGCGGTGCTGATCGCCTTCGCGACCAATGATCTCGCCCGGCCGGAATGGCTGGCGCAGCTCATCGAGACCCTCGCCAATACGCTGACCCCGATCGCGCTGGCGGCCGTGGGCTTCGCGCTGCGGCTCGACCGGCTGGCGGGACGAGGCGGAGCCGTCGCGCTCGGCCTGTTCCACCGGCTCATCGTCGCGCCGGCGCTGCTCATCCTGTTCTATCTGGCGCTCGGCCAGGCCGGCGATCCGGTTGCCAAGGTGGCGATGCTGGAAATGGCGATGCCGCCCATGCTCGGCGCCAGCATCATCGCGATGGACCATGATCTGGAGCCCGACCTCGTGGCGCTGCTGATCGGGCTCGGCGTGCCGCTGTCGCTGCTCACCGCCTGGGGCTGGTGGTCGGTCATTTCCGTTCTCGGCTGAGGCGGGCGCGCCTTCAGGCGGGCGTGCTCTCTCGCGGCGCCCGCAGCGCACGCAGCGCGTTAAGGATCACCGCCACGTCGATCAGCTCCTGCAGCAGTGCGCCCTGCACCGGCGCCAGCAGGCCGAAGGCGGCGGCGATCATGCCGAGTGTCGAGAGGCCGATGCCGGCGACGACGCTCTGGACGGCGATGGCGCGGGAGCGCCGGGCGATCGACATCGCGTCGATCAGCCGGTCGAGCCGGTCCACCAAAATGACGATGCTGGCGGCCTCCGAGGAGGCGACTGAACCGCCTCCACCCATGGCGACACCGATATCGGCGGCGGCCAGCGCCGGGGCGTCGTTGACGCCGTCGCCGATCATCATGACCGGCCCGTTGGAATGTTCCCGGACCACGGCGGCGGCCTTGTCCTGCGGCGTCATGTTGCTCAGCACGGCGTCGAAGCCGAGGCCGGCGGCGATCGCTTCCGCCCGCGCGGTCTCGTCGCCGGTGGCGAGGATGAGACGGGTGACGCCCATTGCGCGCAGGGCGCCGAGCACCGCCTGCGCCTCCTCGCGCACCGCGTCGGCCAGCAGCAGCGCGCCAGCCAGCGTGCCATCCACCGCCACGGCGACCACCACCGTGCTCGGGCGTTCGGCCCAGAGCGCCCGCTCGGCCGCGATGTCCGAATCGATGGCACTCGCCGCCAGCCGCGCCGCGACGAAGCCCCAACCGCCCACCGCCACTTCATGACCCTCGACGCGCCCGGAGAGGCCGGCGCCGGGCTCCTCCTTGATGGCGCTCGGCGAGGCGAGGGCGAGGCCGCGATCCGCCGCCGCTTCCACCAGCGCGCCCGCCACCACATGGGCGGAGGCCTGGTCGAGCGAGGCGGCCAGCCGCAGTACCTCGTCCGGTGCGAGCCCGGCCCGCGCCTTGATGGCGACGAGGCGCGGCCGGCCGCCGGTAAGGGTGCCGGTCTTGTCGATGAGCACGGTGCGTACCGCCGCCAGCCGCTCCAGCGCCCCGCCCTCCTTCACCAGCACGCCGCGCCTGGCGCAGCGCGAAATGCCCGAGATGATCGCCACCGGCACGGCGAGGATGAGCGGGCAGGGGGTGGCGATGACCAGAACCGCCAGCAGGCGCACGGGATCGCCGCTGAACGCCCACGCCGCCCCGGCGATGACCAGTGTCAGCGCCAGGAAGCCGAGCGCATAGCGGTCGGCGAGGCGCACCATCGGCGCCTTCGACTGCTGGGCGGTGGCCACCAGCCGGACGATGCCGGCATAGGTGCTGTCCGCCGCCGCGTGGCTGGCGATGAGGTCGAAGGCGTCGCCGGCATTGGTCGTGCCGCTCATTACCGCCTCGCCGCGCGCCCGGCGAACCGGCAGCGGCTCGCCGGTCAGCGCCGATTGGTCGAGCGCGGCAAGGGCGCTGTCGAGCGTGCCATCCACCGGCACCACCTCGCCCCGCCGCACCAGCAGCCGGTCGCCAGGCCGCAGCGCGTCGAGCGGGACGTCCGCCAGCCGGCCGTTCTCATAGCGCGCGGCGGTGCGCGGCACCCGGGCCAGCAGGCCGCTCATTTCCCGCGCCGCCCGGCGCTGGGCGAAGGCCTCCAGCGCCTCGCCGCCGGTGAACATCAGCGCGACGATGGCGCCCGCCAGATTTTCGCCGAAGAGGAGGGCCGCGCCCATCGCGAGGGCGGCGATGAGATCGAGGCCGAATTCGCCGCGCCGCAGGCTGGAGAGGATGTGGACGACCAGCAGGGCGAGCACCAGCGCCGTCGCCCCGGCCCAGATGCGCTCGGCGAGCATGCCTTGCCCGCTGGCCCAGCTGATTCCCCCGGCCGCCAGCGCCAGCAGAAGGCCCGGCAGCAGCAGGTTCCGAAGTCCGGGTGTGCGCCCTTGCCCCGCGCGGGTCGCAGGGGTTGGGTCCGAGCTGGGCGCAAGCTTGGGGAAAGTGGGAGGGGTCACGAAGACACCGTCGGTTCGCCGGGCAGCGGACCTGCCGGCATTCGTGTCTTTAGTAGTTCCAAACTAGGGTCGATGCCATCGCCTGTGCTACGCTTTTCAGGCTTGATCGCGGCCTGTCGCGGAGCGAGGGACGCGCCGGTGCACCGGCAACGGGTTGGTGCCAGAGCCGGGTTGTCGGCGTGGCATTAATGAAATATTACCTAAACTTGGCTAGGAACGATTTGGCTTGGGGGCCACCGGCGGACAATGGCTTGGGCGCCGGTGCCGTGTGCAACCGAAGGTTGACGCCGGGCGTGGACGATCTGCGGGTCGTGCGCGAACGTCCGTCATCTGTACAGAGATGCCTATGCGGCTAGTTGGCTCGTTCCTTATCGGCTCGGCGGGTTTTGTTGGCGTGGCGGTTGCCGTCGCGTGGATTTCTAACACCGCGATTCCGACCCCGGCCGATGCCGCGCGGGTCGATCCCCCGCTGATGTCGGCCCCTCCCGTCCCGGCCGTCGCGAGCGTGGTGGTGGATGAGCCCTCGCCGCCGCCGACCTTTACGGTCATGGACATCCGTAATTTCCAGACGGCGGGCGCCTTCGCGCCGCCAACCCACTGGCTGTTCGATCCCGCGCCGATGATCGCGCGTCCTGCCCCCGTCGCCGCCGCCCCTGACGAGGTGGTGCCGCCGATGGAGACGGTGAGCACCGTGCCGCTGCCCATGGCCAACCCGCTCTTTGCCGGGCGGGTGATGGCGGGCGACGAGCCGGAAGACACGCTGACCCTCGCGCCGCGCCCGCCGCGCAAGCCGGACATGGAAGCGCAGATCGCCGCGCTTCCGCCGCCGATGGAAGAGGATGACGCAGCCGAGCCGGAGGCGCCGCCCGCCGCCACCGAGGCGCCGAAGGACGAGCTGCGCTACCCCACAAGCGAAGACCGGTTCGCCATTTACGACATCCGTGCCAAGAAGCTCTATTTGCCGAACGGCAAGAAGCTGGAGGCGCATTCGGGCTATGGCGACAAGTTCGACAATCCCCGCTACGTGCATGTGAAGATGCTCGGGCCGACCCCGCCCAACCGCTACAAGCTGCGCATGCGCGAGGCACTGTTCCACGGCACCGAGGCGGTGCGGATGACGCCGGTGGGCGATGGCAAGATGTATGGCCGCAATGGTTTCCTGCTCCACCCCTATCTTCTGGGGCCGCGCGGCGATTCCAATGGCTGCATCTCGCTCGCCGATTACGACGCCTTCCTGGCCGCCTTCAAGAAGGGGCATGTGGAGGAAGTGATCGTGGTCGAGGCGATGCCGAAATCCGCCGAACCGACGAACCCGCTGCTCTCCTGGCTGACCGGCGGCAAGCGCGACTGACAGCGCGCAACCGACAGCGCGCAACCGACAGCGCGGATGCGATCGCGCCCTTCCATTGAGGTGGCGGGTAAGCTGCCCTCCTGAGCGTGCCTTCGCAGTTGGCCTTCCAAAGCAGAAAGCCTCCAGGACCGGCGCGGGCCGGTCCTGGAGGCTTTCTATCGTCGAGACGTCAAGGAAGCGAGACGCGCCCCCGTCCCTACGAGGGCTCGGGGGACGGGGGCGCGCTCGACGTGCCGTCGCTCAGCCCTGAAGGCGGAAGGCGGCGGCGCGGCGGTGGCCTTCCAGCCCTTCGCTGGCGCTCTGGCGGATGGCCGGCGGGGCGACGGCGGCGACGCCGCGCGCGTCCAGCCACTGATGGGTGCAGATCTTCACGAAGGAGCCGACCCAGAGCCCGCCGGTGTAGCGGCCGGCGCCCATGGTGGGCAGCGTGTGGTTGGTGCCGCAGCATTTGTCGGAATAGACCACGCTCGCCAGCGTGCCGATGAACAGCGAGCCATAATTGCGCAGCTTGGCCGCCATGGCGTGCGGATCGGCGGTGTGCACCTGCAGATGCTCGGCAGCGATGTGGTCGGAATAGGCGATCATCGCCTCTTCGCTGTCACACACCACGATCTCGCCGAAATCCGCCCAGGCCTTGCCGGCGACCGGCGCGGTGGAGAGCGTGGCGAGTTGCTTCTCGACCTCGACCAGCGTCGCCTGCGCCAGCGCGCGGCTGGTGGTGATGAGGCCGACCCGGGTGCGGATGTCGTGTTCGGCCTGCGCCAGCAGGTCGGTGGCGATCATCTCGGCATCGCCGGTCTCGTCGGCGACGATGAAGATCTCGCTCGGCCCGGCGAGCTGGTCGATGCCGACGGGGCCGAACACCTGCCGCTTGGCCTCGTTCACATAGGCATTGCCGGGGCCGACCACCTTGTCGACGGCGGGAATGGTTTCGGTGCCGAACGCCATCGCCGCGATCGCCTGGGCGCCACCGACGCGAAAAATCCGATCGGCGCCGGAGAGGTGGCAGCCGGCGATCATGGCGGGGTGCGCGGTGGGCGGCAGGCAGGCGATCACCTCGTCGCAGCCCGCCACCTTGGCCGGCACGATGGTCATGATCGGCGCGGAGAGCAGGGGATAGCGCCCGCCCGGCACATAGGCGCCGACGCGCTGGATCGGGATCACCCGATGGCCGAGATGCAGGCCGGGCAGCGCCTCGATCTCCAGCGGCAGGATAGTGGCGAGCTGCGCCTGCGCGAAGGCCCGCACCCGCTCGATGGCGAATTCGGTGTCGGCGCGGGTCTGCGGGTCGAGGCCGGCGAGGGCGGCAGCGCGCTCTTCGGCCGTCACCTCAATGGAGCCGACATCGCTCTTGTCAAACAGCTTGGAATAATGCCGCACTGCCTCGTCGCCACGGGCGCGCACCGCCTCCAGTACCTCCTTGACGGTGGCGGCGATCTGGCTGGAGTCGCTGCCATCGTCGGGGCGCGGCGCCTTGACGGAGTGGATCTGGTCGGCGATGTCGGGGCTGAGCGCGGGCATGGCGGTTTCCTGTGAGGATTGGCCGATGGTGAGGCCCGCCGCTCATGCCGGCAATTGGCGGCGGCAGGGCTGTCTATTATATTCTCCACCTTGCCCGGAAATCGTGCGACGCAGACGAGGCCCCCATGCCGCATATCGGACCCGGAATTCGCGAGCTGCGCCGCCGCCGCAATCTCGGCATCCGCCGGCTGGCGCTGCGCTCCGGCGTGTCGCATTCCTCGATCTCGCTGATCGAGCGCGACCGGATCAGTCCGTCCATCGACACGCTCGCCGCCATATTGGAGGCGTTGGGAACGACGCTGGTCGGCTTCTTCTCCGAGCTTCAGCAGATGTCGTCCTATTCGCCGTTTTATGAGGCCTCGGAACTGCCAGAAGTCGGCAGTGGCGAGGCGATCTCGTATCGGGTGATCGGCATCAATCACCCCAACCGGCAGATTCTGGTGCTGCACGAAACCTATGCCGTTGGCGCCGATACCGGGGAGGCGTTCTCGCACACGGCGCAGGAGGCGGGCATGGTGATCCGCGGCGCCGTGGAGGTGACGGTGGAGAACAACTCAAAGATCCTGCATGCCGGCGACGCCTATTATTTCGACAGCAAGCTGCCGCATCGCTTCCGCAATGTGGCTGAGGAGCCGAGCGAGATTGTCAGCGCCATCAACCCGCCCACCTATTAGGCGGCTCTCCGCCCGAAAACAGGGCAAAATCGGTTATTATATTCACCATACCCCTCAGTAGGGGCCGTGCCGTTCTGTCACCCATGCCGGTGGCGTGCTTTGCTGCTGACACAAGCGACAACAGGGGGAAATTCCATGAAGGCGACATCGACTCTTCTGCGGATCGGCGGCGCCAGCCTCGCCCTCGGCCTGATGGTGGCCGGTGGCACGGCGTCGGCTCGCGACCTGACCGTCGTGTCCTGGGGCGGCAACTACCAGGACGCCCAGAAGAAAATCTATTTCGAGCCGTTCTCGAAGAAGATCGGCAAGCCGGTGCTCGACGAGAGCTGGGATGGCGGCATCGGCGTGATCGCCGCCAAGGTGAAGGCCGGCGTGCCGAACTGGGACGTGGTGCAGGTCGAGACCGAGGAGCTGGAACTCGGCTGCGCCGACGGCTTCTATGAGAAGATCGACTGGGCGAAGCTCGGCGGCAAGGACAAGTTCCTCCCCGCCGCCGTGAGCGATTGCGGCGTCGGCGCCATTGTCTGGTCGACCATGCTGAGCTACGACGCCGACCGGCTCAAGACGGCGCCGACCTCCTGGGCGGATTTCTGGGACACCACCAAGTTCCCCGGCAAGCGCGGCTTCCGCCGTGGCCCGAAATACTCGCTCGAATTCGCCCTGATGGCCGACGGCGTGAAGCCGGAGGAGGTCTACAAGGTGCTCGGCACGCCGGAAGGCGTTGATCGCGCGTTCAAGAAGCTGGACGAGCTGAAGCCGAACATCGTGTGGTGGGAAGCCGGCGCGCAGCCGCTCTCGCTGCTGGCGTCAGGCGAAGTGGTGATGTCGACCGCCTATAACGGGCGCCTCGCCGGCATCAACAAGACCGAAGGCAAGAACTTCCAGGGCGTCTGGCCGGGCAGCATCTACGCCATCGACAGCTGGGTGATCCTCAAGGACAGCCCGAACGCCAAGGAAGCGATGGACTTCATCGCCTTCGCCAGCGAGCCGGTCAACCAGTCGAAGCTGCCGGACTACATCGCCTACGGCCTGCCGAACAAGGAAGCCGCGGCGATGGTTCCCGCCGCCCTGCAGAAGAACCTGCCGACCACGCAGGCGAACCTCACCGGCGCCATCGCGCTGGACGGCGCGTTCTGGGTCGACAATGTCGAAGAGCTGACCAAGCGCTTCAACGCCTGGCTGGCGAAGTAAGGCGCGCCAGGCGGGCCGCGCCGCGTGCCGGCCCGCCGACGACGCCCCAATTCCGGGCCGCGCCGCGTGCCGGCCCGCCGACGACGCCCCAATTCCGGGCCGCGCCACGCGCCGGCTCGCCGACGACGCTACATTTCCGGGCCGCGCCTTTCGAGGGCGCGGCCCGGCCTCTAATAGGCCCCTTGGTGCGGGCAAAGGCGGGGACCGGCGCCCGCAACCGCCGAAAGGCGGGGACCGGGACGGGCCCGCGCTTGGAGCGGGCTTCCCGGCCGGGTAACGTCAGGGCCAAGGCCATCACTCGGAGATTGCGGTTGGCGCCCTTCATCCATTTCGATCAGGTCACGAAGTCCTTTGGCCCGCTGCGGGTGGTCGACAAGCTCGATCTCCAGGTCGCCAAGGGGGAGTTCGTCAGTCTGCTGGGCCCCTCCGGTTCGGGCAAGACCACGATCCTGATGATGCTGGCGGGCTTCGAGCACCCCTCGCACGGGGCCATCTGGCTCGACGGCACCCGCATCGAGAACCTGCCCACGCACAAGCGCAACATGGGCGTGGTGTTCCAGAACTACGCGCTGTTTCCACACATGACGGTGGCCGAGAACGTCGCTTTCCCGCTCGTCATGCGCGGCGTTGGGAAGGCGGAAGCGGGCGCGCGCGTGGCGCGGGCGCTCGACATGGTGCGCCTTGCCCATCTGAAGGACCGCCGCCCGGCCCAGCTTTCCGGCGGCCAGCAGCAGCGTGTCGCGCTTACCCGCGCGCTGGTGTTCGAGCCCACCGTGGTGCTGATGGACGAGCCGCTCGGCGCGCTCGACAAGCAGCTGCGCGAGCATATGCAGCTCGAACTGCGCGACCTGCACCGCACGCTCGGCCTCACGGTGATCTTCGTCACCCATGACCAGTCCGAAGCGCTGACCATGTCGGACCGCATCGCCGTTTTCAATCGCGGCCGCATTGAGCAGCTCGACACGCCGGAAGGCATTTATGACCGGCCGCGCACCCGTTTCGTCGCCGAGTTCATCGGCGAGACCAATCTGTTTGAGGGGGTGGTGCAGCGGGTGGATGGCGGCATCGCCGAGGTCGCGCTCACCAGCGGCGTGGTCGTGCGCGCCGCGCTGCTCGCCCCGGTGGAGGTCGGCGCGCCGATCCTCGCCTCGGTGCGGCCCGAGCGCCTGCACCTGCAGGGCGAGGCGGGCGCGGGCAATGTCATTCCCGTCACCGTCACCGACAATGTCTATCAGGGCGATCATCTGCGCACGCATCTGGCCGGGCCGGGGCTGGACCTCGTCGCCAAGGTGCAGCGGCGGGTGCCGGTGGGGCCGGTCGGCAGCACGGCCTTCGCCTGCTTCGAGCCCTCCGAATGCACGTTGATCGCGCCTGATAACGCGCCGGGAAGCGCTTCATGAGCGGGTCCCCGGCACGCGCCCGCGTCTCGGCGCTCCTCCTGGTGGCGCCGCTGTTCCTGTTTCTCGCGGCGTTCTTCGTCTGGCCGCTGGTCATGATGATCACCGTCTCCGTCACCGACGGCACGGTGCGGCAGGTGATGCCGGAAACCGCGAGCACCATCGGCGCCTGGGATGGGGCGGGCGTGCCGCCCAAGGTGGTGCAGGACGCGCTCATTGCCGATCTGCGCGCGCCGAGCGAGCAGATGGCGTTCGGCGATGCCGTGCGGCGGCTCAACAGCGAGGTGTCGGGCTTCCGCACCCTGCTCAGTCGCACCGCCACCGCCGTGCGCGATGCGCCGCCCGGCCAGCCCGTCGACCTCGCGGCGATCGACCCGCGCTGGGGCGAGGGGCGCTACTGGCAGGCGCTGCAGCGGGCCATGCCGAACTACACCGACCGCAACCTGCTGGCCGCCATCGATCTCAAGCGCGATACCGAGGGCAGCATCACCGCCGACGCCTCGGCCAATCGCGTCATCATGGTCCGCACCTTCACTATCGCCGGGCTGGTGACGCTGCTGTGCGCGCTGATCGGCCTGCCCTACGCGATGATCGCCGCCGCCAGCACCGGCTGGGTGCGCAATGTGATGCTGCTCGCCGTGCTGCTGCCGCTCTGGACCTCGCTGCTGGTCCGCACCGCCTCCTGGGTGATCCTGCTGCAGAATGAGGGACTGATAAACAAGGCGCTCATCGCGGTGGGCATTGTCGACCAGCCGCTGCAGCTGATCTTCAACCGCACCGGCGTGGTCATCGCCATGACCCATGTGCTGCTGCCCTTCATGGTGCTGCCGATCTATTCCGTGCTGCTCGGCATACCGCGTAATCTCATGCCGGCGGCCTCCTCGCTCGGGGCGAGCCGGCTGCGAGCCTTCTGGCACGTGCTGCTGCCGATGGCGCTGCCCGGCGTCGCCTCCGGCGCGCTGCTCGTGTTCATGGTGGCGCTCGGCTACTACATCACCCCGGCGCTGGTCGGCGGGGCGGAGGACCAGATGATTTCTTCCGTCATCGCCTTCTTCGCCACCGGCACCGCGAACTGGGGCATGGCCGGCGCGCTCGGCCTGATCCTGCTGGTGACGACCACGGCGCTCTATCTCGTCTATGGCCGCCTGTCGCGTTCGCCCAACATGGTGGGGGCCTGAGATGGCGGCGAACTCCCCCGCCTTCCGCACCGGCCAGATCGTCTTCGGCGCCGCGGTGGTGTTCTTTCTGGTCGCGCCTGTGATCGCCATCCTGCCGCTAGCGTTCAATTCCAGCGTGTTCCTGAACTACCCGATCGAGAGCTTCTCCTCGCGCTGGTTCGTCGAATTGCAGACCAGCGAGACCTGGCGGCGCTCCATCATCAACAGCCTGATCATCGGCTGCGGCGCCACCGCGCTGTCCACCGTCATCGGCACGCTGGCCGCGCTCGGCCTGCGCAATGCCCGCCTGCCCTTTGCCAGCCTGCTGCGGGTGATGTTCCTGCTGCCGATGGTGGTGCCGGCGGTGGTGCTGGGTGTCGGCATGCAAATTCTCTATACGCGGCTCGGTCTTGCCAGCACCTATCTCGGTGTCATCGTCGCCCATGCGGTGCTGTGCGTGCCGTTCGTCATCGTCAGCGTGTCGGCTTCGCTCGGCGGCATTGACGGGTCGATCGAGCGGGCGGCGAGCAGCCTGGGGGCCAATCCGGCCACGGTGTTCCGGCGCATAACCCTGCCGCTCGCCTTGCCGGGGGTGATTTCGGGCGCGGTGTTCGCCTTCGCCACCTCGCTGGACGAGGTGGTGATCACCCTGTTCGTCGCCGGCCCGAACCAGCGCACATTGGCGCGGCAGATGTTTTCCAGCATCCGTGAGAATGTGAGCCCGACAGTCGCGGCCGCCGCCTTCCTGCTCATCATCGGTACGCTGTGCCTTGCCGGCCTCGCCGGGCTGCTGCGCTGGCGCCAGAACCGGCTGGCTCAGGCGTCAGAGGCCGCCTAGGCCGTGCGGCGCAGCCGCGCCTGTCCTGGCTCGCTTTCCGTTTCGCTTCGTTTCGTTTTCGACCCTTCGCGCTTTCAAGTGCTTGCGAATTGGTGCGGAAAGACCAAGGATGTCAACGGTTGTCCTGATCGAGGCACCCGCAGCCGCGCCAACGGCTGGGGTCGCAGTCTTCGTTTCGGCCGGGACAACCGATCAGAACCGGGCAGCAAGCCCGACGTCTCAGGGAAGAAACGGAGCTACCATGTCGATGATGATGCGCGGATTGCGCGGGGTGGCGATTGCCGCCACGGTCGCGATCACTTCACTGGCCACCGCCTTTGCCGCCGATTACCCCGCCCCCAAGCCGGGCGTGTGGATCGCTAAGGATTTCAAGTTCCACACCGGCGAGGTCGTGCCCGAACTCAAGCTCGGCTACACCACGGTCGGGGAGCCGACCGGTGAGCCGGTGCTTATCCTGCACGGCACGACAGGCTCGGCCGCCTCGATGCTGAACCCGGCCTTTGCCGGCGAACTGTTCGGCCCCGGCCAGCCGCTGGACGCCAGCCGCTACTACGTCATCCTCACCGATTCCATCGGTGCGGGCACATCCGCCAAGCCCTCCGATGGCCTGCGCGCCAAGTTCCCGCGCTACAATTACGACGACATGGTCCGCGCCCAGTACGACCTCGTGACGCAAGGGCTCGGCGTCAAGCATCTGCGGATGATCATCGGCTACTCCATGGGTGGCATGCATGCCTGGCTGTGGAGTTCCAAATACCCCGACATGATGGACATCGTGGTCCCGATGGCCTCGCAGCCGACCGAAATGTCGAGCCGCAACTGGATGATGCGCCGCATGATCATCGACGCGGTGCGCAACGATCCCGACTGGAAGGGCGGCGACTACACCGAGCAGCCCAAGGCGGTGCAGGTCGCGAATGTGTATTTCGGCATCGCCACCAATGGCGGCAACATCGCCCTGCAGAACATGGCGCCGACCCGGGAGAAGGCGGATGCGCTGCTCGACAGCCGCCTGAAGGCACCGCTCACCGTGGACGCCAACGATTACATGTACCAGTGGGACGCCTCGCGCGACTACAACGCCGCGCCGGGGCTGGACAAGATCACCGCCACCCTGCTCGCCATCAACTCCGCCGATGATGAGCGCAACCCGCCCGAGACCGGCCTCATGGACCGCGAGATCAAGCGGGTGAAGAATGGCCGGGTGCTGCTCATCCCCGCCAGCGCCGAGACGCGCGGCCACGCGACGTTGGGCATGGCCAAGTTCTACGCCAAGGAGATCGGCGAACTCCTCGCCACGGCGCCCCGCGCCGCCAAAACCCCGTGACGCGCGGCCGGGCCTAGAGGCGAAAGCCCGAGGGCCCGGTGCGCCCTGCGTGCGGGGTAATCCCCTTCCGAGGCTGACCTCTGCCACGGCCTCGCGCCGCCGTCGTGCCCGGCGGTCGCCGATGATGCCCGCGCGGGCTACGCTCCCTCCGGCGCGTGCGCTTCCCGTCGCTCCGCCTCGCGCGCGGCCCTTGCCTCGGCCACACCGGGCAAATGCAGCGTGTCGGGCAGGAATTCCGGCCCGCGCCGGGCCAGAAACTCCGTCAGCGCCGCCGCCGGGGGCGTGAGGCGCTTGGCCGAGCGCTTCACCACGAACCATTGCCGGACCTCCGGCAATCCCTCGACATCGAGCACAGCCAGGCGCCCATCCGCCACTTCCGCCGCGATGGTGTGGGCGGAGATGAAGGCGAGGCCCAGCCCCGCCATGACGGCCTGCTTGATCGTCTCGTTCGAATCGATCTCCATGCCGATGCGCGGCTCGATGCCCGATTGCTGGAAGAACCGCTCCATCAGACCGCGCGTGCCCGAACCCGGTTCGCGCGACATGAAGGTCGAACTGGCCAGCACCGTTGGAAGAATGCGCCGGCCGAGCAGGGGATGATCGGCCGGGGCGATCAGCACATGCGGATGGTCGCCGATCAGCGTCTTGTCGACCTCGATGTCGAGTGGCGGGCGGCCCATGACGGCGACATCGATGGCGTCCGAGCGCAGGCCGGCGATGATCGCCTCACGATTGCCGACCGAGATCACCACATCGATGCCGGGATGGGCGCGGGTGAAGGCACCGAGCGCCGCCGGCACGAAATATTTCGCCGTCGACACCAGCCCCACCGAGACCCGGCCCGAGCGCAGCCCCTTCATCGAATCGAGCGCCGCGCCGCAATCGGCCAGCGCCTGCTCGATGAGGGCGGTGGCAGCGAGAATCTCGCGCCCGGCCGCGCTGGGCTGGAAGCGGTCGCCGGCGCGGTCGAGCAGCGGCAGGCCGAGATGCTGTTCGAGCAATTGCACCTGCATCGTCACCGCCGGCGGGGTGACGTTCAGCTTCTTGGCGGCGCCGGTGACGCTGCCGGTTTCGACGATGGCGGCGACGGCGCGCAGCTGCTTGAGCGTGGCATTACGCATGGAACATTACATTTCAGCTAAATTGAAGCGATTGGTTAGATTATTCGAATTTCCTTACGCCGGCAATTCAGGCAGTCTGACATCAACAAAAGGCGTCCGCCGCTTCGGGTCCCCTCTCGAAGGCATACGGAAACGACACGCCAAAGGGCACAAGCCCACAAGAACATAACTGGGGAACGCCATGACACGCCCGACATTGCAGGACCACCTTGAGGGGTGGTCGCAGGCCGACGCCCTGCGTCGCGACGTCGCTGACGCCGTGCTCGCGCTGGCCGGCGCCGGCCTGAAGATCGCCGAGCTCCTCGCCGCCGGCCCGCTGGCCGGCCCGCTCGCCACCGTGCGCGGCTATCACGCCGATGGCGACAGCCAGAAGGAACTCGACCTGATCGCCGACGATCTGGTCCGCGCCGCGCTGGCGGGCGCGCCGGTCGCCCTGTTCGGCTCCGAGGAAGCCGACGCGGCGGTGCTGGTGGACGCCGCCGGCACGCTCGCGGTGGCGGTCGATCCGCTGGACGGCTCGTCCAATATCGACAGCAACGCCACGGTCGGCACGATTTTTTCGATCCTGCCCTATGTCGGCGCCGATTCGCTGCTGCAGCCGGGAAGGGCGCAGCTCGCCGCCGGCTTCCTGCTCTACGGCCCGCAGACCGCGCTGGTGCTGACGGTGGGCATCGGCACGCAGATCTTCATTCTGGACCGTGCCAGCGGCGCCTTCCTGCTGGCCGAAGAGCGGGCGCTGGTGCTGCCGGAAACGGCGGAATACGCCATCAACGCCTCCAATCTGCGCCATTGGGACGTGGCAATCCGCTGCTACATTGAGGATTGCCTGGCCGGGGTGGACGGACCGAGGGGCAAGGATTTCAACACACGCTGGGTCGCCTCCATGGTGTCGGATGTGTTCCGCATCCTGGTGCGCGGCGGGGTCTATCTCTATCCCGGCGACGCCCGCCGGGGTTATGGCCAGGGTCGCCTGCGGCTGGTCTACGAGGCCAACCCGGTCGCCTTCGTGATGGAACAGGCGCAGGGCGCCGCCACCGATGGCCGGCTGCCGATTCTCGATCTTGTTCCTGCGAGCCTGCACCAGCGCGTGCCGCTGGTCTTCGGCTCGCGCGCCGAGGTCGAACGCATTTCCCGCTACCACTGCGACGCCGCCGCCATGCCGGAGCGCTCGCCCCTGTTCGGCCGCCGCGGCCTGCTGCGCGCCTGAGGGAAGAGGACCCATGTCGATCCATCATCCCATCATCTCCGTCACCGGCTCGTCCGGCGCCGGCACCACCTCGGTGCGGCGCATTTTCGAGCAGATCTTCCGCCGCGAGGAAGTGCTCGCCGCCTATATCGAGGGCGACGCCTATCACCGCTATGACCGCGCCGAGATGAAGCGCGTCATGTCCGAGGAGGCCTCGCGCGGCAATCATCACTACAGCCATTTCGGGCCGGATTCGAACCTGTTCGAGGAGTTGGAGGAGACCTTCCGCTCCTATTCCCAGACCGGCACTGGCAAGTACCGCCACTACGTGCATGACGACAAGGAAGCGGCCGAATATGGCGGCGCGCCGGGCACCTTCACCGCCTGGGAGCCGATCCCGACCCCGACCGACCTTCTGTTCTATGAGGGCCTGCACGGGGCGGTGGCGAGCGGCAATATCGACGTTGCCCGCTATGCCGACCTGAAGATCGGCGTCGTGCCGGTGATCAACCTCGAATGGATCCAGAAGATCCACCGCGACCGTTCGCATCGCGGTTATTCCACCGAGGCGGTGACCGACACCATCCTGCGCCGCATGCCGGACTATGTGAACTACATCTGCCCGCAGTTCACCCACACCGACATTAACTTCCAGCGCGTGCCGACGGTGGACACCTCGAACCCGTTCATCGCCCGGTGGATCCCCACGGCGGACGAATCCATCGTCGTCATCCGCTTCAAGAGCCCGCGCGGCATCGATTTTCCCTACCTGCTCTCGATGATCGAGGGCTCCTGGATGAGCCGCGCCAATTCCATCGTGATCCCCGGCGGCAAGCTCGACATCGCGATGCAGCTCATCCTCACGCCGATGATCCTCAACCTTGTCGAGAAGAAGCGGCGCGCCGCGTGAAACGGGAGGACAGCATGTTGACCAGCCACTCTGCGGCGCTGCGTCCCCACCGGGACCCTGCCGATATCCCCCATGACGACATGGCGAACGCCCTGCGGGCGCTGGCGATGGACGCGGTGGAACAGGCCAAGTCCGGCCATCCCGGCATGCCGATGGGCATGGCCGATGTCGCCACCGCCCTGTTCTCGCGCTTCATGAAGATCGACCCGCGCCGCCCCGACTGGCCGGACCGGGACCGCTTCATCCTGTCCGCCGGCCACGGCTCGATGCTGCTCTATGCCATCAACCACCTGCTCGGCTATGCCGACATGGGCACCGACCAGCTCAAGAACTTCCGCCAGCTCGGCGCCATCACCGCTGGCCATCCCGAGCACGGCCACACGCTCGGCGTCGAGACCACCACCGGCCCGCTGGGGCAGGGGCTGACGACGGCGGTCGGCATGGCGCTGGCCGAGCGCATGCTCAACGCCCGCTTCGGCGACGAGCTGGTCGACCACCACACCTATGTCATCGCCGGCGATGGCTGCCTGATGGAGGGCATCAGCCACGAGGCGATCGACCTCGCGGGGCACCTGAAGCTCTCCAAGCTGATCGTGCTGTGGGACGACAACGGCATCTCGATCGACGGCAAGACCTCGCTCTCCACCTCCACCGACCAGCTGGCCCGCTTCGCCGCCTCGGGCTGGAAGGTGATGCGGGTCGACGGCCACGCCCATCACGCGCTGATCGACGCGCTCGGTGAGGCCCGCACCAGCGATAAGCCGGTGCTGATCGCCTGCCGCACCACCATCGGCTATGGCGCCCCGACCAAGGCCGGCACGGAAGCCGTGCACGGCGCCCCGCTCGGCGCGACGGAAATCGAGGGGGCCCGCGCGGCGCTGGGCTGGAACCATCCGCCCTTCGAGGTGCCGGACAGCGTGCGGACGGCCTGGGCTGACATCGCCGAAGCCGGCGCCAAGGCCCGCGACGCCTGGGAGAAGCGGCTTTCCGCCTCCGGCCGCCGCGCCGATTTCGAAGCGGCGATGGAGGGCGACCTGCCCGCCGATTTCGATGAGAAGCTTACCGCCTACAAGCGCGAGCTGTCGCAGACCGCGCCGAAGGTGGCGACCCGCAAGGCGTCCGAAATGGCGCTGGGCGTCATCAACCGGGCGACCGACCTCACGGTCGGCGGCTCGGCCGACCTCACCCATTCCAACCTGACGCTGACCAAGGGCATGGAATCGGTGGCGCCGGGCAATTATGCCGGCCGCTACATCCATTACGGCATCCGCGAACACGCCATGGCGGCTGTAATGAACGGCCTCGCCCTGCACCGCGGCTCGATCCCCTATGGCGGCACCTTCATGGTGTTCTCGGATTATGCCCGGGGCGGCATGCGGCTCTCGGCGCTGATGGGCCAGCGCGTCGTCTATGTGCTGACGCATGATTCCATCGGCCTTGGCGAGGATGGGCCGACGCATCAGCCCGTCGAGCACCTCGCCATGCTGCGGGCGACGCCGAACCTCTATGTGTTCCGCCCCGCCGACGCGGTGGAGACGCTGGAAGCCTGGCAGCTCGCTCTGCATGCGGAGGGCACGCCCTCGGTGCTGGCGCTGTCGCGGCAGAACCTGCCGACCTTCCGCACCGAGCACAGCGAGGAAAACCTCACCGGCTACGGCGCGTATGTCGCCCGCAAGCCCAAGCGCCGGCGTGACGTGACGCTGCTCGCCACCGGCTCGGAAGTGGAAATCGCCTTCAAGGGGGCGGATCTGCTGGCGGAGCGCGGTGTCGACGCCGCCGTCGTCTCCATGCCGTGCTGGGAGCTTTTCGAGCGCCAGAGCCATGAATACCGCCGCGCCGTGCTGGGCACGGCCCCGCGCGTCGCCATCGAGGCCGCCGCCCGGCTCGGCTGGGACCGCTGGATCGGCGAGCGCGGACGCTTCATCGGCATGGAGGGCTTCGGCGCCTCCGGCCCGGCCGGCGAGCTTTACCGGCACTTCAACATCACCCCGGAGGCGGTGGTCGACGCGACCTGCGACCTCCTGACCTGCGCTTGAGCCAGAGGAAGAGCCAATGGCCCGCATAACCCTTCGACAGCTTCTCGACCACGCCGCCGAGCACGGCTACGGCGTGCCGGCCTTCAACATCAACAATATGGAGCAGGGCCTCGCCATCATGGAGGCGGCGCAGGCCGTCGACGCGCCTGTCATCATGCAGGCCAGCCGGGGCGCCCGCTCCTATGCCGGCGACATCATGCTCTCGCGGATGATCGACGCCCTCGTCGAGATGTATCCCGCCATCCCGATCTGCATGCACCAGGACCACGGTAACAACGAAGCCACCTGCCTCTCCGCCATCCAGCACGGCTTCACCTCGGTCATGATGGACGGCTCGCTGCGGGAGGACGCCAAGACCCCGGCGGATTACGACCACAACGTCGCTATCACCCGCCGGGTGGTCGATGCCGCCCATTGGGTCGGCGCTTCGGTGGAGGGCGAACTCGGCGTGCTCGGCTCGCTGGAAAGCGGCGCCGGCGAGCAGGAGGACGGCCATGGTGCGGAGGGCGTGCTCAGCCACGACCAGCTGCTGACCGATCCCGACCAGGCGGAGGACTTCGTCGCCGCGACGCGGGTCGACGCGCTCGCCATCGCCATGGGCACCTCGCACGGCGCCTACAAATTCTCGCGCCAGCCGGACGGCGACATCCTCGCCATGAACATCATCGAGGAAATCCACCGCCGCCTGCCCAACGTGCACCTTGTCATGCACGGCTCCTCCTCGGTGCCGCAGGCGCTGCAGGACCTGTTCAACGCCTCGGGGGGAGAGATGCCCCAGACCTGGGGCGTGCCGGTGGAAGAGATCGTGCGCGGCATCAAGCATGGCGTGCGCAAGGTCAATATCGACACCGATTGCCGCCTCGCCATGACCGCGCAGTTCCGCAAGGTGGGGCAGGGCAACCTGTCCGAATTCGACCCGCGCAAATTCCTGAAACCCGCCATGGACGCGATGCGCGACCTCTGCCGCGAGCGCTTCGAGCAGTTCGGCACGGCCGGCCACGCCGCGCAGATCAAGGTGCTGCCGCTGGCCGCCATGGCCAAGCGCTACGCCTCCGGCAGCCTCGACCCAGTGATCGGCGGCGCCCGGGTGGCGGCGGAATAACACCTCCCCGCCACGGGGAGCCTGCCAACGAGATTTTAAGGGCGCGCGCTCCAGCGCCGCGCCGACGGAACGCACAGGGAGAAGATCGATGAACGCGATCGACAAGACCAAGCCCACCGAGGAGAAGCGCAGCCGCTACAGCGCCGGCGTGATGGAATACCGCAAGATGGGCTACTGGCAGCCCGACTATGAGCCCAAGGACACGGACGTGATCGCCGTGTTCCGCATCACCCCGCAGGATGGCGTCGACGAGATCGAGGCCTCGGCGGCGGTGGCCGGCGAAAGCTCGACCGCCACCTGGACCGTGGTGTGGACCGACCGCCTGACCGCCTGCGACAAGTACCGCGCCAAGTGCTACCGGGTCGACCCGGTGCCGAACGGGCCGGGCTCGTGGTTCGCCTATATCGCCTATGATCTCGACCTGTTCGAGAATGGCTCGATCGCCAACCTCTCGGCCTCGATCATCGGCAATGTGTTCGGCTTCAAGCCGCTCAAGGCGCTGCGCCTTGAGGACATGCGCCTGCCGGTTGCCTACATCAAGACCTTCGACGGCCCCGCCACCGGCATCGTGGTGGAGCGCGAGCGGCTCGACAAGTTCGGCCGGCCGCTGCTCGGCGCGACAGTGAAGCCCAAGCTCGGGCTGTCCGGCCGCAATTATGGCCGCGTGGTCTATGAGGCGCTGAAGGGCGGGCTCGACTTCACCAAGGACGACGAGAACATCAACTCGCAGCAGTTCATGCACTGGCGCGACCGCTTCCTGTACTGCATGGAGGCGGTGAACAAGGCGCAGGCGGCGTCCGGCGAGATCAAGGGCACCTACCTCAACATCACCGCCGGCACGATGGAGGAGATGTACGAGCGCGCCGAGTTCGCCAAGACACTGGGTTCGTCGATCGTCATGATCGACCTCATCATCGGCTACACCGCGATCCAGTCGATGGCCAAGTGGTGCCGCCGCAACGACATGATCCTGCATCTGCACCGCGCCGGCCACTCGACCTATACGCGGCAGAAGAACCATGGCGTGTCGTTCCGCGTCATCACCAAGTGGATGCGCCTCGCTGGCGTCGACCACATCCATGCCGGCACTGTGGTCGGCAAGCTGGAGGGCGACCCCCACACCACCAAGGGCTATTACGACCTCTGCCGCGAGGATTTCGTGCCGCAGAACCTCGCCCATGGCATCTTCTTCGACCAGCCCTGGGCCTCGACCCGCAAGCTGATGCCGGTCGCTTCCGGCGGCATCCATGCCGGCCAGATGCACCAGCTGATCGACCTGCTCGGCGAGGATGTGGTGCTGCAGTTCGGCGGCGGCACCATCGGCCACCCGATGGGCATCCAGGCCGGCGCGACCGCCAACCGCGTGGCGCTGGAGGCGATGATTCTCGCCCGCAATGAGGGCCGCGACCTGCTCGGCGAAGGGCCGGAAATCCTGAAGGAAGCCGCCCGCCACTGCATGCCGCTGAAGCAGGCGCTGGAGACGTGGAAGGACGTGACCTTCAACTACACCTCCACCGACACGCCCGACTTCGTGCCGCAGGCCACCGCGGCGGAGTGATTTCCGTCATCCCGGACGCGCCGCAGGCGCGATCCGGGATCGCGAGACCACCGTGGAAACCCCTTTCCGGAACCCGATCCCGGTTCGGCCTCCAGCCGACCGGGATGACGAGAGCGAGACACCACCATGCGCCTGACCCAGGGAGCCTTCTCCTTCCTGCCGGACCTCACGGACGAGCAGATCGCCAAGCAGGTCCAGTACTGCATCGACAAGGGCTGGGCGGTGAACATCGAGTTCACCGACGACCCGCACCCGCGCAACACCTATTGGGAGCTGTGGGGCCACCCGATGTTCGACGTGCCGGACGCGGCCGGCGTGATGTTCGAGCTGAACGAGTGCCGCAAGGCCTATAAGGGCCGGCACTACATCCGCCTCAGCGCCTTCGACGCGACCCACACCTGGGAATCGCTGCGCCTTTCCTTCCTCACCGACCGTCCCGCTGACGAGCCCGGCTTCGTGCTGGAGCGCCAGGAGATTGACGGCCGGTCGATCCGCTACACGACGCGCGCCTATGCGGCCAACCGCCCGGAGGGCGCGCGCTACTGATCCGTCGGTCTCCCACTACTCCCCCGACGGAGAACCGCGGTCGTCCGGTTTCCTCCCCGGCCGCGAGGGACCGATGTCGGAATGCCGCGCCCGGCATCGGTCCCCTTTTTCTTTCTCTGCCTCAGGCCGTCATCCCGGCCGGAGCGAAGCGCAGAGCCGGGATCGCGATCAAGCGTCCTGCCGCGCTTCCTGCGCGCGATCCCTGAGAGCGGCCGCGCCGCTTCCGGGACGACGAAAACGCCAATGGAGGCTCCCATGGACGCCGTGATCGACGACCCGACCCTCCCCACCGAGGCCACGCCGAAGGTGCCTGATTCCATCGACCTCCGTGCCGAGTTCACCGCCAGCGGGCTGGCCGAGGTGTTCGACCAGCTCGACCGCGAGCTGGTGGGGCTGGTGCCGGTGAAGCGCCGCCTGCGCGAGATCGGCGCGCTGCTGCTGGTCGATACCGCCCGCCGGCGCTTCGGCCTGGAGGCGACGAGCCCGACGCTGCATATGAGCTTCACCGGCAATCCCGGCACCGGCAAGACCACGGTGGCACTGCGCATGGCGGAAATCCTCCACCGGCTCGGCTATGTCCGCAAGGGCCACCTCGTCACCGTGACGCGCGACGATCTGGTGGGCCAGTATATCGGCCACACCGCGCCGAAGACGAAGGAAATCCTCAAGAAGGCGATGGGCGGCGTGCTGTTCATCGACGAGGCCTATTACCTCTACCGGCCGGAGAACGAGCGCGACTACGGGCAGGAGGCGATCGAGATCCTGCTGCAGGTGATGGAGAACCAGCGCGACGACCTCGTCGTCATCCTCGCCGGCTATTCCGACCGGATGGAGCGCTTCTTCACCGCCAATCCGGGTTTCCGCTCGCGCGTCGCCCACCATGTCGACTTCCCCGACTATTCCGCCGGCGAGCTCGACGCTATCGGCGCACGCATCCTCGACACGATGAACTACCGCATGAGCCGCGAGGCGGAAGAGGCGTTCAAGCGCTATGTCGAGCTGCGCATGCAGCAGCCGCATTTCGCCAATGGCCGTTCGATCCGCAACGCGCTGGACCGCGCCCGGCTGCGCCAGGCCAACCGGCTGTTCAATTCCGACCGGCCGGTGACGGCGGACGATCTGGTGACGATCACCGCCGAGGATATCCTCGCCAGCCGGGTGTTTTCCGGCGGCATCGACAGCTACCCGCCGCTGCGTCCCGCCAATTGACCGTCATTGCCGGGCTTGGCCCGGCCATCCATGCCTTTGTTCAGGCGTCGACCGAAGCCAAGACGTGGATCCCCGGGTCAAGCCCGGGGATGACGCCGCGCCAGGATTTCGTCACGCGACTTCGCCAGGAGACAACCCCATGGTTCTCATCGCCCCCTCCATGCTCGCCTCCGACTTCTCGCGCTTCGGCGAGGAGGTGCACGATGTGGTCGCCGCCGGTGCCGACTGGATCCATCTCGATGTGATGGACGGCCATTTCGTGCCCAACATCACCTTCGGGCCGGATGTCATCAAGGCCATGCGCCCGCACACCGACAAGGTCTTCGACGTGCATCTGATGATCGAGCCGGTGGAGCCGTTCATCGAGGCGTTCGCCAAGGCGGGCGCGGACATCATCACCGTGCAGGCCGAGGCGACGCACCATCTCGACCGCTGCCTCCAGCTCATCCGCTCGCTCGGCAAGAAGGCCGGCGTGGCGCTGAACCCGGCGACGCATGAGAGCGCGCTGGCCTATGTGCTCGACAAGGTGGACCTCATCCTGCCGATGACGGTCAATCCCGGCTTTGGCGGCCAAGCCTTCATCGCCGACGTGCTGCCGAAGATCTACCGACTGCGGGCGATGATCGGCGAGCGGCCGATCCATCTCGAAGTCGATGGCGGAGTGACGCCGGAAACCGCCGCGCTCTGCGCCGCCGCCGGCGCCAATGTGCTGGTCGCCGGCTCGGCCGTGTTCAAGGGCGGCAAGGACGCCTATGGCGCCAACATCGCCGCCATCCGCGAGGTCGGCCGCACCGCGCGGCGCGGACGCGCCGCCGCCTGAGCGGCGTAGCGCCTCGGGCGGGATGGCTCAGCCAAAGGCGTCTTCCGTAAGGTTGAGGATCAGCACCTGCCGCGCGCTCTCGGGAATCGAGGGCGAGGCCCGCAGCTCGACCCCGAGCGCCGGCCGCCGCTTCCGGATGATCTCGGCGACCTCATTGGCCATGTCGGCGCTGCCGGCGTGGAAGGACAGCGTGTTGCTGGTCGTCTGCACCACCCCGGTATCGGAAACCACGACATCGAAGCCGGCCGCCTTCAGCGGGGCGGTGAAGGCCTCGACCCGCGCCTTGGTCACGGTGTTGATCGGCGCGAAGATGCGGACCGTATAGCCCGCGCCCGGCAGGGCCGGGACGGCGGGCGGCGCCGTAGCGGGCGCCGGCATCGGCGTCGTGCCGGCAAGCGGCACCAGCGCATCCGCCGGGGCGGTCGCAGCGGTGCCCGGCGTCGCCGGGGCGGGCTGGGCATTGGAGGGGGCGGCCGGCGTCGGGGCGGCGGGGGCCATCGCCGTCGCGGCCGGGGCTGCGGCCTGCGGAGCCGCCGCCTGCGGCGCGGGGGGCGGCATTTCTAGCGCCTGCACACGCTCTTCCAGCGTGCCCTGGGCGCTGCGCAGCGTGGAAACATCCTCCCGCAGGCTCAGCACCTGGGCGGCGAGGAAGGCGACCAGCGCCAGCAGGATGACCAGAACCAGGCCATAGAGCACCGGCAGGGCGGCGCGGCTGGCGCGGGGCGCGGGCGCCTCGGCCCGCTTGTTCTCCAGCTCCAGCCGGCGCATCTGCACCTTGAGCTGCTCGATGCCGAGCCAGCGCTGGAACGCCACCGGGTCCTGCGGCGGGCCCTTGGCGCGGGCGGCGGCCGGGGGATGAGCGGCCGGGGAGGGCGCCGCCGGGGCGCGGGGGCCGCCGCCGGCATCCTCGCCGGCACGTGCCCGCATGGGGTCGATGGAGGGCTCAAGCTTGTCGATCATCGCGCGTTCCCGTCCGCCCTTGGCCAGGCTGTCGCTCACCGACGGCCGTGCCACGGGCGTGGCCGTCAAGGGCCTACTCGGCGCCATAATATCGCAAGCCGCCGGGCGGGCGGGTGAATCCTTACGAAATGGTTAAGACGCGCGCCGGTAGCCACGCGGCTCAGGCGATCGGCGCGCTGGCCGGCCGGCGGCGGGTGCGGGGGCGCTTGGAAATGCGGCCCTTGATCACCCGCAGCACGACAAAGGTCGCGATCAGCATCACGAAGGTGATGCCGACCATCAGCACCAGCCATTCGCCCTGGCTGTGCGCGCCCATCTCGCTGGCGCTCTTGCCGGCCAGCCAGCCGGGGGCGAGCATGACAGGCGCCCAGACGATGGCCGAGGAGACATTGGCGAACTGGAAGCGGCGCTGGTCCATCCGCATCATGCCGGCGACCAGCGGCATGGTGGCGCGCACCGGGCCGAAGAAGCGGCCGACGAACACCGAGGCGAAGCCGAAGCGGCGGAAGAACAGCCGTGCCTGCGCCACCTGCTCGCGGTAGCGCAGCAGCGGCGGGCGGTGCACCACGCGCGGCCCAAGCCAGCGTCCCAGCCAGTAGGAAACGACATCGCCGACAATGGCGCCGGCAATAGCGCTGACGATGACCGGCAGCGGCGAGATGATGCCCGTGCCCACCAGCCCGCCAATGGCGAGCATCAGCGCTGTCGCCGGGATCAGCAGGCCGACGATGACCAGGGATTCGCCGAAGGCGATCAGGCCGATGACCAGCGGGATCAGATAGTCGTGGCCCTGGAGAAACGCGACCACATCGGCGGATAAAGCTTCCATACCCTCACTCTGCCGGAACTTGATCGCCCCAATGTGTCGACGAAGGTGACAGGAGCAAGGCCGCAGCGACATTGCGCCGCTTCGCCGGGGCGACGTGCCCATGGGCGGGAACCATTTGCCCTCTGCCGCGTTAAAAAAGCCGCACCCGCCATTCCGGCTCCCTCACCTCAGCGTCCTCATGGCTTCACCGCCGAAAGGGCCGCGAACGACGGAAGGCCTCATGCCGCTGCGTGCCCTCAGCCGCCTGCTCCTCGCCCTCGCCCTCTCCCTTCTCGCCACGCCCTTATGGCTGGCCCCGGCCGCCGCGCAGCTGGCCGCCCCGCCATCCCCGGCGGCCTCCCCGCCGCCCACCGCCTCGCCCGCCGCTTCCCCCAGCGATCTGCGTGCCCTGCTCGACACGCTGAGCGATGAGGCGGCTCGGACCCGTTTCCTCGCGCAGCTGCGGGCGCTGGTGGAGAGCGAGGCCGGCACAGCCGCGCAACCGGCGGCGGAGAGCCCGGCGCCGGGCCGGGACGACTGGCTGTCCGGCGCCACCCAGTCGCTCGGCGCCTTTTCCAGCTCGGTGCTGTCGCTGGTGGGCGAGATCGAACAATTGCCGGCGCAGGCCGGGCAATTGCTCGACGACCTGTCCGATCCCCTGGTGCTGGAGCGTGTCGGCTGGGCGGTGACGATGGTCATCGCCGTGCTCGCCGCCGCTTTGCTGGCCGAATACATCGCCAAGGCGGCGCTGGCGCGGCTGCGGCGGGCGATCGAGGCGCGGCCCGGGCGCGGCTTCTTCATGCGCGCGCTGCTTCTGGCCCTGCGCACGCTGATCGACATCGTGCCGATCGCCGCTTTCGCCGCGGCCGCCTTCGGCGTGCTGGCGCTGGTGGAGCTGAACTTCATCGTCCGCCTCGCCGTCGTCACCGTCATTAATGCCAATGTGCTGGCGCGGCTCATCCTCGCCGGCGCCCGCGCGGTGCTGACGCCGGACGCGCCGCAGATGCGGCTGTTCCCGCTCGACCATGAGGGCGCGGCCTATGGCTATCTCTGGGTGCGCCGCTTCACCTATACCCTCGTCTACGGTCATTTCCTGCTGCGCGCCGCCTGGGTGCTGGGGCTGGCCCTGCCGACCTACCGCTTTCTCGGCAACGTGCTCGCCTTGTTCGTCGCCGGCATGTGCATCGTGTTCATCCTGCAGGTGCGCGGCGGGGTGGCGCGACGGTTGCGGCGGCTCGGCGCCCGCGAGGGCAGGCTGGCGCGGCTGCGCGACGCGGTGGCAGATTTCTGGCACGTCCTCGCCATCGCCTATGTGATCGCCGGCCTGCTGGTCTGGACGCTCGACGTCGATGGCGGCTTCGCCTTCCTTGCCCGCGCCACGCTGCTGTCGGTGCTGGCGCTGGGCCTCGCCACGCTGGTGACGGCGCTGATGCAGCGCGCCTTCGACCGGGTGTTCCGGCTCAATGGCGAGATGAACACCCGCTATCCGCTGCTGGAGGCGCGGGCCAACCGCTATCTGCCGGCGCTGCGCAGCGCCATGCAGGGGCTGGTGGTGCTGGTCACGGCGCTGGTGCTGCTGGAAATCTGGGGCGCCCAGCCTTTCGAACGGCTGGCCTCCGAGGGCGGGCGGCTGGCGGTCGGGCGGCTCATCTCCATCGGCGTGGTGGTGCTGGTCGGCCTCATCGCCTGGGAAATCTCCACCGCCTTCGCCGATCGCCTGCGGGCGGGCAATCCCAACTCCACCCGGCTGAAGACGCTGCTGCCCTTCCTGCAGAACGCCTTCCGCGTCGTGCTGCTCACCCTTGGCGGGCTGATCCTGCTGTCCGAGATCGGCATCAACATCGCCCCGCTGCTGGCCGGTGCCGGCGTGCTCGGCCTTGCCATCGGCTTCGGCGCGCAGACGCTGGTGAAGGACGTCATCACCGGCGTGTTCATCCTGATGGAGGACACCATCTCGGTCGGCGACGTGGTGGAGGTCGGCGCCCATGCCGGCCTGGTCGAGAAGATCACCATCCGCACCGTCCACATGCGCGACTTCGACGGCAATGTGCATTCGATTCCGTTCGGCGAGGTGCAGACGGTGAAGAACATGTCGAAGGACTTCGCCTATGCCGTGGTCGATGTCCGCATCGCCTATCGCGAGAGCATCGATGAGGCGCTGGCGCTGATGGCGGAAGTCGCCGCCGACATGGTGGCGAACGGGCCGCTGGCGGAAACCATCACCGCGCCATTCGAGGTGGTGGGCGTCGAGGCGCTGGACCCCTCGCACATCCAGCTGCGCGGCCGCTTCAAGACCCGGCCGCTCGGCCAGTGGAATGTGCGGCGCGAATTCTACCGCCGCATCAAGGCCGCCTTCGATGTGCGCGGCATCGAGATGCCGTACCCGCACCAGACGGTGTATCTCGGCAGCGACAAGAAGGGCATGGCCCCGCCGCTGCGGGTGGTGAACCAGAGCGCGGAGGAACTCGCCACGCCCGCCCGCGCCCGCCGCACCGCCGCCGCCCGCGCCGCCGCCAGCACGCCGGGCCCGATGATCGAGGAGCATCCCGGCGCGCGTGAGCGCAGCGAGGACGACGAGGAGCCGATGCTCCCCGCCATCGAGGAGCAGCGGCACTAGGCTCCCCCGCTTCGCGTAAACGCCGCCCGGCGGTAGTGGGGGAGGATTGAGCGCGCGCGACAAAGCCGCGATGATGGGCGATGTGCCGGCTCCATGCCGGGTCTCATGGAGCCGCGCCTTTTATGCTGAGCCGCCTCATACGCCATCCGGTGTCGCTGATCCTCGGCGTGGTCCTCGGGCTGTTCGCCCTTTACGAGACCAGCGTGCGGTTCTTCGCCTATACGGGCGATGCCTATGTGATGAGCGACATTGTCGTCCTGTCGGCGCAGATCGAGGGGCCGGTCTCGAAGCTCGCCGTGCAGAACAACCAGACGGTGGCGGAAAACCAGCTGCTGTTCGAGATCGAGCGAACGCCCTATGCGCTTAAGCTGCAGGAAACGCAGGCGGCGCTGGCTACCGCCCGCGCTGATCTCGACCTCGCGCGCGACGAGGTGAACGCGGCCAAGGCCAGCGTCACCGCCGCGCAGGCGGTGCAGACCAACGCGATGGACCAGCTCGGCCGGGTGAAGACGCTGGAGACGGACGGCTATTCCCCCGAGGCGACACTGGATGTCGCCACCCGCAATGTCGCCACCGCCGGCGCCGATGTCACCTCCGCCGAGGCACAGCTCGCGGTGACGCTGCGCCGGGTGGCAGTGGCGCAGGCGGCGATCGCCGCTGCCGAGGCCGCGGTGGCGAAGGCGCAATACGACCTCTCCAAGACCGTGGTGACGGCCCCCGATGCCGGCCGCGTGGCGCCCTTCGTCACAAGGGTGGGCGATTATCTGCGCCCGGGTTCCGAGGTGCTCGCCATCGTTACCGATCGCCGCCGCCGCGTGGTGGCGAATGTGAGCGAGCGCCATCTCGCCCGCATCGCGCTTGGCCAGCGCGTGCTGCTGACGTTGGGTTCCGACCCTTGGGTATTGCATGAGGGAAGGGTGAGCGGCATTGCCGGCGGCGTCGCCCGCTCGCCGGATAACCCGCAGGTCATCCCCTATGTCGAGCCGACCACGGACTGGGTGCGGCTGCCCCGGCGCTTCCCGGTCGAGGTGACGCTCGACGACTGGCCGGAGGGTCTCGGCCTGTTCAACGGCGCCGATGCCCGCGTCCTGATCTGGTTCTGAGCATGGCGGAGGAAGCCCGCCCCGAACGGCTCAGCGATGTCGACCGGCAGGCCTTCGCCACCGCCACCGGCGTGCTGGCGGCGGTCTATATCGCGCTCTCGATGGGGCTGGACCAGCCCTATTGGGCGGCGCTGAGCGTGATGATGATCGCCAATACCGACCGCGACGCGCTGGTGACGAAGGGCATTCTGCGCGTCCTCAGCACGCTGGTCGGGGTGAGCACCGGCTTCATCGTCGCGCAATGGATGGAGGGGCTGCCAATCCAGCAGGCCCTGCTGGTGGGCGCCGCGGCGGCGATCGGCACCTATGGCAAGCAGCGCAGCGTCTACAGCTATGCCTGGTTCTATGGCGGCCTCACCTTCATGCTGGTGATGCTGTTCTCGATGGTGCAGCCGCAGGACCTCTACAGCTTCGCGCATTATCGCTGCTACGAGATCGTCATCGGCGTGGTGTGCGGCATGCTGGCGAGCTGGGCGCTGGGGCCCAATGCCGGCGAACTCCATGCCCGGCTGAAGGCGCAGGCCGTCGCCACCACGCCGGAGAATGCCCTGCGCCAGGCGCTGATCGCCGGCTTCGGGGCGATCGTCATCGTGATCGTCTGGTCGCAGTTCGACTTGCCGCAATTGCCGCAGGTGCTGATTTCCAGCCTCATTGTCGTCGACACCGACCCCAACGCCACCCGTCACAAGGGCTGGCAGCGCATCCTTGGCTGCATCGCCGGCGGTGTCGCGGGGCTGCTGGTCATCGGGCTCGATGCGACCGATCAGATCTGGTGGGCGACGATGCTGTTTGTCGGCATCTTTTCCTTCGCGCGGCTGCATCTGTCCAAGACGCCCAATGCCTATATCGGCACGCAATCGGCGATCGCCTTCATCATCACGCTGATCGACAAGGGCCCGCCAACCTCGCTGTTTCCGCCGGTGGACCGGCTGGTAGGCATCGTCATCGGGGTGAGCATCATGACCGCGCTGGTCTGGGCGCTGAACCCGCCCGGCACGGCGGACAAGGCGGCGGGCAAACCGGCCTGATCAACCCTCGTCCCTCGCCGGGGCGATTTCGGCCAGCAGTGCGTCGAGATCGGCGCCGCGCGTCACGCTGAGCCAGCGTCCGGGTGCGCCGGCGGGAATGACGATGACGGCGTTCTTCGGGCAGATGTCGAGGCAGGGCACTTCGATCACCGCGACGTGCGCGCCCTTGCGTCGCGGCTTCTTCATCGGCTTGCCGCCCTCGTGCCGGGCGATGGCGGCGCGCAGGGCCCTGGGCAGCGGCTGATCGGCAGCGGGGCCGAAGCCGCCATCAAGCTTCTTCGCGCATTTGCGGCAGACGAGGACCACATCGGTCCAGTCGGCTTTTATGGGCTTCATGCGCTGTGCGTTCCTGTCGACATGCCGGCCCCCGTATGTGTCACCGGGGGCCGGCCTTGTCGAACTATACCGGCCGGGAGGCTGGGCTCAGGCGCGTCGAGGGGGCAACCGACGCACAGGAAAGTGGCCTCCCGGCCGGGCAGCAAGGCTCACTCGGCCGCAAGCGGCGCGATATGAGCCTCGCCGTGCTGCCGCAGCGGGCGGTTGCCCGCCAGGCGCCGCAACAGCACGTAGAAGACGGGCGTGAGGAACAGCCCGAAGAAGGTGACGCCGATCATGCCGGCGAACACGGCGATGCCCATGGCATGGCGCATTTCGGCGCCGGCGCCGGTGGAGAGCACCAGCGGCAGCACGCCCATGATGAAGGCGAAGGACGTCATCAGGATCGGCCGCAGGCGCAGGCGGCTGGCCTCGATCGCCGCCTCCACCGGGTTGCGGCCCATGAATTCCAGCTCGCGGGCGAATTCCACGATCAGGATCGCGTTCTTCGCCGACAGGCCGACCAGCACGACGAGGCCGATCTGGGTGAAGATGTTGTTGTCACCCCCGCCCAGCCAGACGCCATACAGCGCCGCCCCCAGGCCCATCGGCACGATCAGGATGATCGCGATCGGCAGGGTCAGGCTCTCATACTGGGCGGCCAGCACCAGGAAGACGAGCAGCAGCGCCAGCGGGAAGACGAGGTAGGACGAGTCGCCGGCCAGGATCTCCTGATAGGTGAGGTCGGTCCATTCATAGTCGAAGCCCGGCGGCAGCACCTCGGCCGCGATCCGCGCCGCCGCCTCCTGCGCCTGGCCCGAGGAATAGCCGGGCGCCGGCGAGGCGTTGAAATCGGCGGTGAGGAAGCCGTTATAGCGCTGGGCGCGTTCCGGCCCTGCGGTGGTCTCCACCCGCAGCAGCGCCGAGAGCGGGATCATCTCGCCGCTATTGGAGCGCACCTTCAGCTTGCCGATGTCCTCCGGCCGGGCGCGGAACGGCGCGTCGGCCTGCGCCCGCACCGAGTAGGTACGGCCGAACTTGTTGAAGTCGTTGACATAGAGCGAACCGAGATAGACCTGCAGCGTCTCGAACACCGACTGGATCGGCACGCCGAGCTGGCGGGCCTTGGTGCGGTCCACATCGGTGAAGATCTGCGGCACGTTGATCTGGTAGGTGGTGAACTGGCCGGTGAGTTCCGGCGCCGCCATGGCCTTGGCCATGAAGGCGTTGGTCACGTCGTTCAGCGCCTCGTAGCCCTGGCCTGAGCGGTCCTCCAGCTGCATTTTGAAGCCGCCGACGACGCCGAGGCCCTGCACCGGCGGGGGCGGGAACATGGCGATGAAGGCGCCCTTGATCACCCCGTATTTCTGGTTCAGCGCCCCGGCAATGGCGCCGGCGGAGAGTTCCGGGCTCTGCCGGTCCTCGAACGGGTCGAGCACCGAGAACACGATGCCGGCATTGGACGAGTTGGAGAAGCCGGCGATCGAGAGCCCGGGGAAGGCCACGGCGTTGGAAACGCCGGGCTGGGCCAGGGTGATCTCGGTCATCTGGCGGATCACCTCTTCCGTGCGGTCGAGGGTGGCGCCGTCCGGCAGCTGGGCGAAGCCGACGAGATACTGCTTGTCCTGCGCCGGCACGAAGCCGGGCGGCACCGCCTGGAACAGCCACCAGGTGGCGCCCAGCATCACGGCATAGAACACCATGACGAGGCTCTTGACCTTCAGCGTGCCGCGCACGCCGCTGCCATAGCCGCGCGAGCCGCGCGCGAACACCCAGTTGAAGCCGCGGAAGAACCAGCCGAACAGGAAGTTGATCACGCGCTGCAGCGCGTCCGGCGGGGTGTCGTGGCCGCGCAGCAGCAGCGCCGCCAGCGCCGGCGACAGGGTGAGCGAG
This sequence comes from Ancylobacter sp. FA202, assembly GCF_000380205.1. Classification (NCBI taxonomy): domain Bacteria; kingdom Pseudomonadati; phylum Pseudomonadota; class Alphaproteobacteria; order Hyphomicrobiales; family Xanthobacteraceae; genus Ancylobacter; species Ancylobacter sp. FA202. The sequence continues at coordinate 3,087,343 of NZ_KB904818.1, forward strand.
TTGACCGCCGAGATGACGGTCGAGATGGCCACCGTGAGGGCGAACTGCCGGTAGAACTGGCCGGACAGGCCGGAGATGAAGGCCAGCGGCACGAACACCGCCACCAGCACCAAAGCGATGGCGATGATCGGCCCGGACACCTCGCTCATCGCCTGATAGGCGGCGGCGCGCGGGGTCAGGCCGTTCTCGATGTTTCGCTCGACATTCTCCACCACCACGATGGCGTCGTCGACGACGATGCCGATGGCGAGCACCAGCCCGAACAGGCTCAGCGCGTTGATCGAGAAGCCGAAGATGTACATCACCGCGAAGGTGCCGACGATCGACACCGGCACGGCGAGCAGCGGGATGATCGAGGCCCGCCAGGTTTGCAGGAACACCACGACGACGATCACGACGAGCGCCACCGCCTCGAACAGCGTGTGAATGACGGCGTCGATCGAGGCGTCGACGAAGCGGGTGGTGTCGTAGACGATGTCGAAGTCGACGCCTTCCGGCATCGTCTTCTTCACTTCCGCCATGGTGGCGCGCACATTCTCGGCGATTTCCAGCGCGTTGGAGCCCGGCGCCTGGAACACGCCGAGGCCGACCGCCTGCTTGTTGTCGAGCAGTGAGCGCAGCGCGTAGTCGGCGGCGCCGAGTTCGAGCCGGGCCACATCGCGCAGGCGCACGATCTGACCGGTCTCGCCTGTTTTCACGACGATGTCGCCGAATTCCTCCTCGGTCTCCAGCCGGCCCCGCGCATTGATGGTGAGTTGCAGGTCGACACCGGCCTGCGAGGGCGAGGCGCCGACGATGCCGGCAGCGGCCTGCACGTTCTGGGCGCGGATTTCGTTGACGACATCGCCGGCGGAAAGCCCGTGCTCGGCGATCCGCTGCGGGTCGAGCCAGACGCGCATGGAATAGTCGCCGCCGCCGAAGATCTCGATCTGGCCGACGCCGCCGATGCGGGCCAGCCGGTCCTTCACGTTCAGCACCGCATAGTTGCGCAGATAGGTGATGTCGTAGCGGTCATTGGGGGAGATGAGATGCACCACCATGAGGAAGGTGGGTGAGCTCTTCGCCGTGGTGATGCCGAGCGCGCGCACCTCTTCCGGCAGGCGCGGCTCGGCCTGGCCGACGCGGTTCTGCACCAGCTGGGTCGCCTTGTCCGGGTCGGTGCCGAGCTTGAAGGTGACGGTCAGCGTCATCACGCCGTCGGTGGTCGCCTGCGAGGACATGTAGAGCATGTCCTCGACGCCGTTGATGGCTTCCTCGATCGGGGTGGCCACCGTGGCGGCGATCACCTTCGGGCTGGCGCCGGGATAGGTGGCGCGCACAATCACCTGCGGCGGCACCACTTCCGGATATTCCGAGATCGGCATCACCCGCAGGGCCAGCAGCCCCGCGAGGAAGATCAGCACGGAGAGGACGCCGGCGAAAATCGGCCGGTCAATGAAGAATTTGGACAGATTCATAGCGTCCTCCCCCAAGGAGGCAGAGCGTCGGGGCTGCGATCAGCGCGCGGCGACGGAGGTGGTCGGGTCCGTCGCGGGCGCGGCGGATGCGGTTTCCATGGGCACGACCTCGGGCGCGACGACGGCGCCGGGGCGCACGCGCTGCAGGCCGTTGACGACGATGCGCTCGCCTTCCTTCAGTCCTTCGGTGATGACGCGCAGCCCGTCGGCCGGCGGGCCGAGCGTGACCTTGCGCCAGACGGCCTTGTTGTCGTCGCCGACCACGAAGACGAACTTCTTGTCCTGGTCGGTGCCGATGGCGCGCTCGTTCACCGCCAGCGCCGGCTCGGTCTTGGCGCGGCCCATCTTCACCCGGGCGAACTGGCCCGGCACGAGCCGGCCATTCGCATTATCGAACACCGCGCGCAGGCGGAAGGTGCCGGTGGCGGCGTCGACCTGGTTGTCGACCAGCTGGAGATGGCCGCGCACCGTGCGTCCGACCGTCGTGGCGGTGGTGATCTCGACCGGGATCTGGTCGATCTCGGTCAGCGCCAGATCGTGATCGCCCACCGAGGCCAGCGCTTCGGCGACGGCGTTCTCGTCGGCGTCGAAGCTGACATAGATCGGGTTGACCGAGACAAGGCTGGTCAGCACCGGCGAGGAGGCGCCGGCCGCCACCAGATTGCCGACCGTCACCTCGATCCGCCCGACCCGCCCGTCCACCGGGGCACGCACCTCGGTGTAGCCGAGATCGAGCTTGGCGGTCTGCACGGCGGCATCGGCCGCGCGCAGATTCGCCTCCGCCTCGCGGAAGGCATTGGTGCGCTGGTCGAGATCGCGCACCGAAACGGTGCGGTTGTCGACCAGCTGCTTGCCGCGCTCCAGCTCGCTGCGGGTGAGTTCCACCCGGGCGGCGGCGGCCTCGCTCAGCGATTCCGCCCGGGTCACCGCCGCCTGGAACGGGGCGGGGTCGATGGTGACGAGCAGGTCGCCCTGCTTCACCAGCGCGCCTTCGCGGAAGTGGATCTTCTCCACCGCGCCAGCCACGCGCGAGCGGACCTCCACCTCCTCCACCGCGCGCAGGCGGCCGGAGAACTCGTCCCACTTCATGGTGTCGCGCACCTTCAGCACCGCGACCTCCACCGGCATGGCCGGCGGGGCGGCGGCTTCCGCCGGGGCGGGATCGGTGGCGAGTGCCGTGGAGCTCGGCCAGGAAACGAACACCGCGCCGGTCGTGGCCAGCATGGCAAGCGTCAGGGCGAGCCCGGCCTCACGCCAGCCGCGCGCGGTCTTCAGGCGGGGGGCGCGGGGTGCTGTATCGTGGGCGGTGACGGCGTGCGCGATGTCTGTGCGCGCGGCATCGGTGCCGATTGTTTTGTCACTCATGACGAATCTCCCGGCCCTCAGGCCCGAACGGTGCGAACAGGTGCGGCGGAATTCTCCGCCAGGAAGGTGCTGAACAGGTCCCGCAGGACCGCTTCCCACAGCGGGGCAGCCTCGATGGCTTCGTCCATGCTCTGGTTCGAGCAGTTCGTGCCTTCGAGCATGTGGCATTCGACGGTGACGCCGCCCTCGCGCAGGCGCTTGCCATAGGCAAGGCTCTCGTCGCGGATCGGGCAGTCATCGGTGGTGACGATGAGGGCGGGGGCGACCCCGCCGAGCCGGCGCGAACCGAGCGGCGCCGCATAAGGATGGGCGGCGCGGTCGGCGCTGCCGAGATAACGGTGCCAGCCATCGGCCCATTTGCACCCCGACGCCCCGGCCGAGGCGGCGTGGATGGAGCCCGAGCAGAGGTTGGGATCGACCATGGGCGAGAGCAGGATCTGCCCGGCCAGCGGCGGGGCCTGCTGGTCGCGGGCCATCAGGCTGAGGGCGGTGGCGAGATTGGCGCCGGCTTCCTCGCCGGCCACGAACAGCCGCGCGCCGCGCCCCGCCCAGGTCGCCCGCTCGGCATAAAGCCGGCCGAGCGCCTTGAACGACACGTTAAGCGCCGCCGGAAAAGGATGTTCGGGCGCCAGCGGGTAGTCGATCGACACCACCACCGCGCCGGCCTGCGCCATGATCTGGCAGACCTTGGCGCTGCAATCGAGGTCGCCATCGGTGAAGCAGCCGCCATGCAGGTGCAGCACCAGCGGGGTCGGGCGCAGGGGCGTGGCGGGGCGATAGATCCGCGCCGGTAGCGCGGTTCCCTCGATCTCCAGCCGGTCCTCGGTCCATGATGCTGTCATGACGCCCACCATCGGGTTGCCGGCGCGGCCCGCCACCCGATTCTGCCGATGCATTGTGTTGCAGTGCGGTGGAAGCTAATCCCCTCCGGCTCTCGAAAAAATAGCCGTTCTGCGATAACATTATTCACGTATGGAAATAATCGGACGGTAGAAATGGACCAGATTGCCGCGATGCGGGCCTTTTCCCGCGTGGTCGAGGCCGGCAGTTTCAGCCGCGCCGCCGATCTTCTCGACATGCCCAAGCCCACCGTTACCAAGCTGATCCAGCAGCTGGAGGCTCATCTGCGCACCAAGCTGCTCAACCGCTCGACCCGCCGGGTGGCGGTGACGCCGGACGGCGCCGCCTATTATGAGCGCGCGGTGGCGCTGCTGACCGATCTCGACGAACTGGACGGCTCGATGGCGCGCTCGCAGGCGACGCCCTCGGGGCGGCTGCGGGTGGATGTGCCGTCCTCGCTGGCGCTCTATGCCCTCATCCCGGCGCTGCCGGATTTCTTCGCCCGCCACCCCGACATCCAGCTCGATCTCGGCGTCACCGACCGCACGGTCGACCTGCTGGCGGAAAATGTCGACTGCGCCATTCGCGGCGGCGATCTGATGGACCCGACGCTGATCGCCCGCCGCATCGGCGAGGTGCGGCTGATGCACTATGCTGCCCCAGCCTATATCAAGCGCCACGGCATGCCCGAACATCCCCGTGACCTGCACCAGGGCCACCGCGTCATCGGCTATTTCAACGCCCGCACCGGCCGGCCGGCATCGTTCGACATGGTGCGCAGCGAGGAGAGCTTTGAGCTTCACCTGCCCTATGCGATGGCGACGAATGATTCCACCGCCTATCTCGCCGCCGGCCTCGCCGGGCTCGGCATCACCCAGACCATCGAGCCGATGGTGGGGCCCTATCTGGAATCGGGCGCGCTGGTACGGGTGCTGCCAGACTGGCACGCCGGCCCCATCGTGCTGCATGTGGTCTACGCCCCGAACCGGCATCTGAGCAGCCGGCTGCGGGTCTTTGTCGACTGGGTGGCGGAACTGTTCGGCTCCGGCGGCGCCTATCGCCACGCCGCCGCCTCGCTGATGCTGGCCGCCGGCCCGCGCGACTGATCTAGTGCGTCATGCCGAGGAACTGCTGCAACTCTGGTGTCTTCGGATTTGAGAACACCTCCTCCGGCTTGCCGATCTCGTGCACCCGGCCCTGATGCATGAACACGACGCGCGAGCACACGTCGCGGGCAAAGCGCATCTCATGCGTCACCATCAGCAGCGTCATGCCCTCGCCGGCGAGTTCCTTCACCACCGCCAGCACCTCGCTCACCAGCTCGGGGTCGAGCGCGGAGGTGATCTCGTCGCACAAGAGGGCGATGGGCTGCATGGCGAGCGCCCGGGCGATGGCGACGCGCTGCTGCTGGCCGCCGGAGAGCTGGTCCGGGTAGGCGTCGAATTTGTGGCCGAGCCCGACACGCTCCAGCATCGTCTTCGCCATTGCCTCGGCTTCCGCCTTCGGCGTCTTCTTCACCACCATCTGCGAGAGCATGACATTGCGCCCCGCCGTGAGGTGGGGAAACAGGTTGAACTGCTGGAAGATCATCCCGACCTTCAGCCGCAGCGCCTTCAGGTGCAGCTCGTCCGGCAGCAATTGCGCCCCGGCGACCGAGATCGAGCCCTCGTCGATGTTCTCCAGCCCGTTGATGCAGCGCAGCAGGGTGGATTTGCCCGAGCCCGAGCGGCCGATGATGGCGATCACCTCGCCGGGCGCGACGTCGATATTGATGCCCTTCAGCACTTCGTTGTCGCCGAAGCGCTTCTTCACCTCAGTGATTTCGATGAGCGACATTGAGCTTCCTCTCAAGGATCTGGGAAGACTTGGACAGCGGCCAGCACAGGCAGAAATAGATCAGCGCGACGAGCCCATAGACGGTGAAAGGCTCGAAGGTGGCATTGGTGACGACGGTGCCGGCCTTGGAGAGCTCGACGAAGCCGATGATCGAGGTCAGCGCCGTGCCTTTCACCACCTGCACCGAAAAGCCCACCGTCGGCGGCACGGCGATGCGCAGCGCCTGCGGCAGGATGACGTGGCGCATCTGCTGGACATAGCCCATGCCGAGGCTGGAGGAGGCCTCCCACTGGCCGCGCGCGATCGCCTCGACGCAGCCGCGCCAGATCTCGGTGAGGAACGCCGCCGACCACAGGATCAGCGCCACCGCCGCTGCCAGCCAGGCCGGCACGTCGATGCCGAACAGGCCGAGGCCGAAAAAGGCGAGGAACAGCTGCATCAGCAGCGGCGTGCCCTGGAACAGCTCGACATAGGCCTTGACGAAGGTGGGGCCGATCCGCCCGCTGCCGATGCGGGCGAACAGCAGCGCCGCGCCCACCAGCCCGCCGCCGATGAAGGAGACGAGCGAGAGGAGCACGGTCCAGCGCGCCGCCAGCAGCAGGTTGCGCAGAATGTCCCAGGTGGTGAATTCATCCATGTTCGCCTCCCTCACCGTGCCGTGCGTCGCGGGAACAGGGTCCAGCCGAGCCCGCGCAGCGCCTGCCGCAGCCCGATGGCGAGGGCGAGATAGATCAGCGTCGCGACGAAATAGGCCTCGAAGGCGCGGAAGGTGCGCGACTGGATGAAGTTCGCCGCGAAGGTCAAATCCTCCGCCGCGATCTGCGACACCGCCGCCGAACCCAGCATGACGATGACGATTTGCGACGACAGCGCCGGCCAGATGCGCTGCAGCGCCGGGATCAGCACCACATGCCGGAAGGTCTGGATCCGGCTCATGCCGAGGCTCGCGCCGGCCTCGAACTGCCCGCTGGGCGTCGCCTGGATGCCGGCGCGGATGATCTCGCAGCCATAGGCGCCGAGATTGATCACCATGGCGAGATTGGCCGCCTCCAGCTCGCCCATCCGCACGCCGAGCGCCGGCAGGCCGAAGAAGATGAAGAACAGCTGGATCAGGAACGGCGTGTTGCGGATCAACTCGACATAGCCGGCCACGAAGGGCCGCAGCCCGCGCGGCCCCAGCGCCCGCGCCCAGGCGCAGACGATGCCCAGCATCACGCCGAGCACCCCGCCGACCAGCGTGAGCTCGACGGTGATGCCGATGCCCTTCACGAGAACCGGCCAGTAGACGAGCAGCCAGCCATACTCGAACGTGTAGTTCATGCCCGTGAACTCCCGCTGATGAGGGGGAAGGGAAGAGACTGTCAGAGGCACGGCGGAGTGCGGGGGCCTGCGTGCGTCGAGACGCGGGGCGAGCCCCGCTTCGCGGCATGACGGCGGTTGAAAGCGTTCAGACCGTCGTCATCCCCAGGGTGCCCGGCGTTAGCCGGGCCTCGAAGGACGCAGGCGGTCGCCGTCACCGCCCACAAATCCCGCTCTCACAGCTCCGCCGGCAGCTTGGCGCCGAGCCACTTCTGCGAGATGGCGTCGAGCGCGCCGTCCTTCTTCGCGCCGGCGATGATCTCGTTCACCTTGGCGAGCAGTGCCGGCTCGTTCTTGTTGAGGCCGATGAAGCAGGGCGAGTTCTTGATCAGGAACTTGATTTCCGGCTTCTTCGGCGGGTTGCGGGCGAGGATGGCGGCGGCGACCACATTGCCGGTGGCGATCAGTTCGACCTGGCCGGACAGGAAGGCCGAGATGGTGCCGTTATTGTCCTCGTAGCGCTTGATGGTGAGGTCGGCCGGGGCGATCTTGGTCAGCTCCAGGTCTTCCACCGCGCCGCGGGTGACGCCCACCGTCTTGCCGGCGAGGCCGGCCGCATCCTTCACCGCGACATCCGCCGGGCCGAACACGCCGTTGAAGAAGGGCGCATAGGCGGTGGTGAAGTCGATCACCTTCTCGCGCTCGGCGTTCTTGCCCAGCGAGGAGATGACGAGGTCGACCTTGTTGGTCTGGAGATAGGGGATGCGGTTGGCGCTGGTGACGGGCACCAGCTCCAGCTTCACGCCGAGCTTGCCGGCGATCAGCTTGGCCATGTCGACATCATAGCCCTTGGGCTCCATGTCGGCGCCGACCGTGCCGAAGGGCGGAAAATCCTGCGGCACGGCGATGCGGATCACCTTGTCCTTCTCGATGGTGGCGAGCGCATCGGCGGCAGCGGGCAGGGGCATCTGGGTGGCGGCCAGCAGGGCGCCGGCGGCGAAAGCGATGAGGTGGCGGCGGTTCATGCGGTCAATCCTCCTTGGTGGCCGGATGGCCGTGGGAATGGGAATGGTCGTGCGGATGGTCGTGGGTATGCGGCACGGAAGGGGCATTGCCGGCGAAGGCCGCCGGCGAGAGCAGGGCGCGCAGCCCGGCCAGCGGGTCGGGCTTGGCGGTAAGGTCCAGCCCCGCCTCGACCTTGCCGATATGCTCATCCATCAGCCGGGCGGCGTGGGCGAGGTCGCCCGCCTCCATGGCGGCGACGATGTCCTCATGGTCGTGGCTGGATTCCTCGGCTTTCTCGGTCGGCTGGTAGAGCATCGAGATCAGCGTGGTGCGGGCGGTGAGGTCGCGGATGATCTCGGTCAGCATCCGGTTGCCCAGCGCGTCGGCGAGATGGATGTGGAAATCGCCGAGCAGGCACGCGCGCGAGTGCACATCCCCCGCGCCGATCGCGTCGCGCTCCATGGCGACATGCTCTTTCAGGCTTTTCAGCACGTCGGGCGGCACCTCGCGGAGCGAGTGCAGCAGCCCGGTCTCGATGACGCGGCGGGTCTGGAACGCCTCGCGCGCCTCCTCCGCCGAGGGCTCGACCACGTACCAGCCGCGCCGGGCGCTCACCTGCACCACGCCGCGCGTCTCCAGCCGCATCATCGCCTCGCGCACGCGGGTGCGGGAAACGCCGAACAGGTCGGCAAGCTTCTGCTCGCCGAGCCGCGTGCCCGGATTGATGCGGCCGGCGAGGATGGCGGAAAGAATCGCTTCCTCGATATTGGCGGTGGCTGGGTTCATCAGGCTGGGCCCGCACGCTTGGCGACAATCTTGTATACAAGCCTGTAAGCAATGCCCGTGCCAAAGGGGCGAGGGGCGCGCGACAGGAGCTGCCCCGCACCCGCCGCCCTCATCCCCGGGCTTGACCCGGGGACCCAGAGACGCGGCCGCAAGGTCTGGGTGGCCGGGTCAAGCCCGGCCATGAGGAGGGTCGAACAACTGTTCCAAGGGCCTGCCGTCCGCGTCGATCCGAGACCCCGACGTCCCTCATCCCCGGGCTTGACCCGGGGACCCAGCCGCCAGCTCTGGCTGGCCGGGTCAGGCCCGGCCATGAGGAGGATCGAACGCTGTCCCCGCACGATCTGCCGCTTCCGCAGTCAGTGTGCCGCTGCAATGAGCGACAGCGCGCTGCCTACTCCGCCGCGGCCCTCGCATGGCCGAGCCGGGCGGCGAGGGTGTCGACCAGTTGTTCGGCCGCTTCGGCGATCACCGTGCCTGGGGGATAGATCGCTTCGGCGCCGGCGGCGCGCACCGCCTCGTAATCCTGCGGCGGCACCACGCCGCCCACCACCACCATGATGTCCGGCCGCCCCTGCGCCGCCAGCGCAGCCTTCACCTGCGGCACCAGCGTGAGGTGCCCGGCGGCGAGCGAGGAGATGCCGATCACGTGCACATCGTTCTCCACCGCCTGCCGGGCGGCCTCCTCCGGCGTGGCGAAGAGCGGGCCGATATCGACATCGAAGCCGAGATCGGCGAAGGCGGAGGCGATCACCTTCTGCCCTCGGTCATGCCCGTCCTGCCCGACCTTGGCGACCAGCAGGCGCGGGCGCCGGCCTTCTTCCTGCGCGAACGCCTCGACGCGGGCGCGCACGCGCTCCACCTTGTCGGCCATCGCTCCCGCCTCCCTGCGATAAATGCCCGAGACGGCGCGGATATCCGCCCGGTGCCGGCCGAAGACGCGCTCCAGCGCGTCGGAAATCTCGCCCACCGTCGCCTTGGCCCGCGCCGCATCGATGGCGAGCGCCAGCAGATTGGCATTTTCCCGCGCGCCATTCTCCAGCGCCGTCAGCGCGCCGGCCACGGCCTGCGGGTCGCGCTCGGCCTTCAGCCGCGCCAACTTGTCGAGTTGGGCGGCGCGCACCGCCGAATTGTCGACCCGCAGCACGTCGAGCGGCGTCTCGCGCTCCGGGCGGTATTTGTTGACACCGACCACGGTCTGCGCGCCGGAATCGATCCGCGCCTGCGTGGTGGCGGCGGCTTCCTCGATGCGCAGCTTGGGAATGCCGGCCTCGATCGCCTTGGCCATGCCGCCCAGTTCCTCCACCTCGGCAATGTGGGCGAGCGCCTTTTCGGCGAGGTCAGCGGTCAGCTTTTCCACGAAGAACGAGCCGCCCCAGGGGTCGATGGCGCGGGTGGTGCCGCTTTCCTGCTGCAGCAGGATCTGCGTGTTGCGGGCGATGCGGGCGGAGAAATCGGTGGGCAGCGCCAGCGCCTCATCAAGCGCATTGGTGTGCAGCGACTGGGTGTGGCCCTGGGTGGCGGCCATCGCCTCCACCATGGTCCGCATCACATTGTTGAACGGGTCCTGCGCCGTCAGGCTCCAGCCGGAGGTTTGCGAATGGGTGCGCAGCGGCAGCGATTTCGGGCTCTTCGCGCCGAGATCGCGCATCAGCTTGGCCCAGATCAGCCGTGCGGCGCGCAGCTTGGCCACTTCCATGAAGAAGTTCATGCCGATCGCCCAGAAGAACGACAGGCGCGGCGCGAAGGCGTCGATCGGCAGCCCCGCCGCCGCGCCGGCGCGCACATAGTCGACCCCGTCCGCCAGCGTATAGGCGAGCTCCAGATCCTGCGTCGCCCCGGCTTCCTGCATGTGGTAGCCGGAAATCGAGATCGAGTTGAAGCGCGGCATATGCGCGGAGGTGAAGGCGAAGATGTCGGAGATGATCCGCATCGAGGGCGTCGGCGGGTAGATATAGGTGTTGCGGACCATGAACTCCTTGAGGATGTCGTTCTGGATGGTGCCGGAGAGCTTTTCCGGCGCAACGCCCTGTTCCTCGGCCGCCACCACATAGAGCGCGAGGATCGGCAGCACCGCCCCGTTCATGGTCATCGACACGCTCATCTGGTCGAGCGGAATGCCGGAGAACAGCGTGCGCATGTCGTAGATCGAGTCGATCGCCACCCCGGCCATGCCGACATCGCCGGCGACGCGCGGGTGGTCGCTGTCATAGCCGCGATGGGTGGCGAGATCGAAGGCCACCGACAGCCCCTTCTGCCCGGCCGCGAGGTTGCGACGGTAGAAGGCGTTGGAATCCTCCGCCGTGGAGAAGCCGGCATATTGCCGGATGGTCCAGGGCTGGGTGGCGTACATGGTGGGGTAGGGCCCGCGCAGATAAGGCGCGATGCCGGGAAAGCTGTCGACGAAGCCAAGCCCGGCCAGGTCGTCCGGCCCAAAGGCCGGCTTCACCAAAATGCCTTCCGGCGTGGTCCAGCTCTGCGCCGAGGCGGCGGGCAGGGGCGGGCGCGGCTTCTGCCACTCCCGCGCGGAAAAGTCGGGAATGGCGCTCATCGCCGGGCCTCCCCATCAATGGGCGGCAGGGCTAGGCCCGGCGCGCCACGAAGGAACCGGTGCAGTTCTTCACAGGCGATTCCCATTTGCCGGTCGCCACATCGCCGCGCACCACGCCCTTGGCCGAGAGCGTCTCGTTGCCGCGCACCACGCGGATGGTGATCGCGCCCAGCGCGCTCACCGAGCCGCTGGCATCCACTGGCCAGGCGCCGGCATAGCTGATCTGGCCGTCCTCGACCGCCAGCCTGAATTCCAGCCGCTTGTCGCACGGCCCCGAGATCGGCTCGGCCGACACCTCCCAGATGCCGTCGTGCAGGCTCAGTGCGGCCAGTTCCTGCGCCGTTGCCGGCGGTATCAGCAGCGCCCCCCAAAGCGCCGCGCCGCAGGTGGCGCGTTTCCACCCGTGATTCAGCGTTTTCATGGTCTGTCCCTAGGTTGATGGCGGCATGAGAGCCACCCCTGGGGCAACGGATGGCCGGGCTCATGGTTCCACCCCTACGGCAATGCCGAGTGCCGCCTGCGCACCCTCAAGGAAGGCGACGAGATCGATCCCCGTGAAGAGAAAGCCATCAATGCCGGCGGCGCGCTGGGCGGGTTCATCCTCGCCCGCCTTGCCGGCAAGATACACCCGCAGCGCGCCCGCCGCCTTCAGCGCGGCGGCGGCCTCGATGGCGGAGGCGGCATAGAGCGCATCGGAGGAGCACAGGCAGGCGAGCCGGGCGCCGGAGGCGCGGAACGCCTGGACCAGCGTGGCCGTGTCGGTGAATCCGTCATTCCCGGGCGCTTCGATCCCTCCGGCCTCGAAGGCGGCGCGGGCGAAGCCGGCGCGGGCGGTGAAGTCTGCCGCCGTACCGAGATTGGCCAGGAACACACGCGGTGCCGCCGCCGCCGCCGCCGCCGCCGCCGCGCGCAACCGCTCGAACGGCTCGGCAAGCCGCTCGCCCTTCAACGGCTCGCACATCAGCGCGCCCTCGGCCGGCGAAAGCGCGGCGCGGCGGCGGGCGGGGGCGATCACGGTGGGTACCGCCGCGCCGAGCAGCGGAAATTCCGAGGTGCCGGTGAGCGGCAGGCGGCGGGTGGCGATGTCCCTCAATCGCGCCGCCCGGGCCGCGCCGAGCCGCGCCTGCCAGGCACCGGATTCGAGGGCTTCCACCATGCCGCCCTCGCGCTCGATCTGGCGGAAGAGTTCCCACGCGGCGGCCGCCAGCTTTTCCGTCCGCTCCTCGATGGCGCCCGCCCCGGCACCGGGATCGGCGACGCGGTGCAGGTTGGATTCCTCCATCAGGATGAGCTGGGTGTTGCGCGCCAGCCGCCGCGCTTCCGCCTCCGGCAGGCCGAGCGCCTGCGTGAAGGGCAGCACGCTCACGCTGTCCGCCCCGCCTACCCCGGCGGCGAAGGCGGCGAGGGTGCCGCGCAGCAGGTTCACATGCGGGTCGTGCCGGGTGAGGCTGCGCCACGCGGTTTCCATGTGCAGCGCGACCGGAGAAGGCGCGAGCCCGCAGGCTTCCAGCACGTTCTGCCAGAGCAGCCGGAAGGCGCGCGGCTTGGCCTGGGTGCCGAACTGGTCGACATCGGCGGTCAGCGTCACCTCGATGCTGCGCGCCGCCTCATCGAGCGGCAGGCCGGCCGCCTCCAGCGCCCGCAGATAGGCCAGACCGGTGGCGAGCACGGCGGCGAGTTCCTGCGCGTCGGTGGCGCCGGCGCCATGGTGCAGCCGCCCATCCGCCCGCACCATCGGCGCGGTGAGCCCACGCCCGCGCAGCGCCGTCACCGTCTGGCCGAGCCGGGCGGCGAGCGTGCCCCAGTCGATCGGCGCAGCGCCGCGCGCGGCGAAATCGCCGATCGGATCGAGCCCGAAGCGCAGGTCGAGCGCGGCGGGGTCGGTGTTCTCGAACAGCCGGGCCAGCGCGAGGGCGATGTCGCGGCCCTGAAAACCGCCGGCCTCCACCCGCAGCGTCGCCATCTCGGGCATCAGCCCCTCCAGCGTCGCCGCCAGTTCCTCGAACCGCGCCGGCAGGCCGAAGCCGCCGGCATAGGGCGAGGCGGCGAAGACCAGCGACACCCCGTCGGCGCCGCCATTGAGATCTTCCAGCATCTGCGCATTGGCGGTGGCGGGGTCGTCATGGTCGAGCCGGGCGATCACTTTCCACGGCGCCCCGGCCGGGCGGCCGGCGATGGGGGCGGCGTCGCGCCGCCGCTCGGGCAGCGCGTCGAGGCTGAAACCGTCAGGCGTGCGGGTCAGCATCCGCTTGTCGTAAGGCGCGCCCTTCAGCACGCTCTCGACCAGCGCCAGCCAGTCCGCGCGCGTCGCGGGCGGAAAACTGTCGAGATCGAGCGCCGGCTGGTCCATTTCCCCTCCTCAGGCGAAATCGAGGATGACGGCGTCGACGGCGAGGCTGTCGCCGGCCTTGGCGTGCACCCGGGCGATGGTGGCGTCGCGCTCGGCGCGCAGCACATTCTCCATCTTCATCGCCTCGACCACGGCCAGCGTCTCGCCCGCCTTCACCTCCTGCCCCTCGCTCACCGCGATGGAGACGACGAGCCCCGGCATCGGGCAGAGCAGGTGCTTGCCGCTGCCGGCCTGTTCCTTCACCGGCATCAGCGCCGCGAGTTCCGCCTCGCGCCTGGTGTAGACAATGGCCTCCACCGCGATGCCGCGATGGGCCAGCGCCACGCCATTGAGGCGCGGGCGCACCTGCACGGCAAGCGCTTCCTCGTCGAACACGCCGCTCCACACCGGCTCGCCCGGCTGCCAGCCCGAGCGCAGCTCATGGGTGGAGAGCGGCCGGCCGGCCGCATCGAGGAAGCTGACGATGAAGCCGCCCGCCGCGCGGTCCACTTCGCAGGCGAGCGTCAAGCCGCCGAGCTGCACCACGCGCTGATGCTCGAACACGACCGGCCGCCCGGCGAGCTGGCCGGAAATCTTCCGCTTCCGCGCATTGCCGACATTGTCGATGACAGCCGCCACCGCTGCCAGCGTGCGGGCGAGCTTGTCGCTCGGCGCGGTGGCGTGGAAGCCGTCCGGGTATTCCTCGGCGATGAAGCCGGTGGAGAGCCGCCCGGCGCGCCAGCGCTCATGCGTCATCAGCGCCGAGAGGAAGGGGATGTTGTGCTGGATGCCGTCTATGGCGAAAGCGTCCAGCGCATCCGCCTGCGCCTCGATCGCCGCCGCGCGCGTCGGGGCGTGGGTGATCAGCTTGGCGATCATCGGGTCGTAATAGAGCGAGATTTCCCCGCCCTCGAACACGCCGGTGTCGTTGCGCACGGTGATGCCCTCGCTCACCCCTTCCGCCGGGGGACGATAGCGGGTGAGGCGGCCGATCGAGGGCAGGAAGCCGCGATAGGGGTCCTCGGCATAGACGCGGCTCTCCACCGCCCAGCCGTTCAGCGTCACGTCGGCCTGCGTGAGCGTCAGCGCCTCGCCCGCCGCGACGCGGATCATCTGCTCGACCAGATCGATGCCGGTGATCAGCTCGGTGACGGGATGTTCCACCTGCAGGCGGGTGTTCATCTCCAGAAAGTAGAACGACTTGTCCTGCCCGGCGACGAATTCCACCGTGCCGGCGCTGTCGTAATTGACCGCCTTTGCCAGCGCCACCGCCTGCGCGCCCATAAGGGCGCGGGTCTCGGCGTCCAGCAGCGGCGAGGGGGCTTCCTCGACCACCTTCTGGTTGCGGCGCTGGATCGAGCATTCGCGCTCGCCCAGATGGATGACATTGCCGTGCTTGTCGCCGAGCACCTGAATCTCGATATGGCGCGGCTGGACGATAAACTTCTCGACGAACACCCGGTCGTCGCCGAAGGAGGACTTGGCCTCCGAACGGGCGCGGTCGAACCCTTCCTGCACCTCGTCGCGGGAATGGGCGATCCGCATGCCCTTGCCGCCGCCGCCGGCCGAGGCCTTGATCATCACGGGATAGCCGATCTCGTCGGCGATGCGGGCGGCGTGGTCGGCATCCTCGATCACGCCGAGATAGCCCGGCACGGTGGAGACATTGGCCGCCGCCGCGGCCTTCTTCGATTCGATCTTGTCGCCCATCGCTTCGATGGCGCCGGGGTTGGGGCCGATGAAGACCAGCTCCGCCGCCTTCAGCGCCTGCGCGAAACTCGCCCGCTCGGACAGGAAGCCATAGCCGGGGTGGATCGCCTCCGCCCCGGTCTGCTTTGCCGCCGCGATGATCTTTTCCGCGTCGAGATAGGACTGCGCGGCGGGGGCGGGGCCGATGTGCACGGCTTCGTCCGCCATCGCCACATGCAGCGCGTCCCGGTCGGCGTCGGAATAGACCGCGACGGTGGCAATGCCCATGCGCCGGGCGGTCTTGATGACCCGGCAGGCGATCTCGCCACGGTTGGCGATGAGGATCTTGGAGAACATGGGCGTTCCTGACCGTTCGCTTTCGTGCTGTCGTCATCCTGAGGTGCCCGGCGCAGCCGGGCCTCGAAGGATGGTCGTCTCGTGCCTCAGTTGGCATCCTTCGAGGCTCGCTTGCGTTCGCACCTCAGGATGACGGCGTTCCGGCGGGGAACGCCTACAACGGCAAATTATCGTGCTTCTTCATCGGTGCCTCGACCTTCTTCGACGCCAGCATCGCCAGCGCCCGCGCGATCCGCTTGCGGGTGGAGCGCGGGGTGATCACCTCGTCGATATAGCCGCGCTCGGCCGCGACAAAGGGCGAGAGGAAGCGCTGCTCATATTCCTTCGTCCGCGCCGCGATCTTCTCGGGATCGTCAATATCGGCGCGGAAGATGATCTCCACCGCCCCCTTGGCGCCCATCACGGCGATCTGTGCGGTGGGCCAGGCATAGTTGACGTCGCCGCCAATATGCTTGGAGGCCATCACGTCATAGGCGCCGCCAAACGCCTTGCGGGTGATCACCGTCACCAGCGGCACGGTGGCCTGCGAGTAAGCGAAGAGCAGCTTGGCGCCGTGCTTGATCAGCCCGCCATATTCCTGCGCCGTTCCGGGCAAGAATCCCGGCACGTCGACGAAGGTAAGGATGGGAATCTCGAACGCATCGCAGAAGCGCACGAAACGCGCCGCCTTGCGCGAGGCGTCCGCATCGAGCACGCCCGCCAGCACCATCGGCTGGTTGGCGACAAAGCCGACCGTGCGCCCCTCGATCCGGCCGAAGCCGGTGAGGATGTTGCGGGCGAAGCCTTGCTGAATCTCGAAGAAATCGCCCTCGTCGACGACCTTTGAAATCAGCTCCTTCATGTCATAGGGCTTGTTCGGGTGTTCCGGCACCAGCGTGTCGAGCGAGGGGTCGAGCCGCTCGCCATCGTCGAAGCTCGGCCACACCGGCACGCCGGACTGGTTGCAGGCGGGCAGGAAGTCGATCAGCCGGCGCATCTGCAACAGGCACTCGACATCGTTCTCGAAGGCGCCGTCGGCGACGGAGGACTTGGTCGTGTGCACCTTGGCGCCGCCGAGTTCTTCCGCCGTCACGCTCTCATTGGTGACGGTCTTCACCACCTCCGGCCCGGTGACGAACATGTAGGAGGTGTCGCGCACCATGAAGATGAAGTCGGTCATGGCGGGGGAATAGACATCGCCGCCGGCGCAGGGGCCCATGATGACGGAGATCTGCGGAATGACGCCGGAGGCCAGCACGTTGCGGCGGAAAACCTCGCCATAGCCGCCCAGCGCCGCCACGCCTTCCTGGATGCGGGCGCCGCCGGCATCGAACAGGCCGATGATCGGCGCCCGCGTCTTCAGCGCCATGTCCTGGATCTTGGTGATCTTGGCCGCGTGCGCTTCCGAGAGCGAGCCGCCGAACACGGTGAAGTCCTTGGCGAAGACGAACACCTTGCGCCCGTTCACCGTGCCCCAGCCGGTGACGACGCCGTCGCCGGGAATCTTCTCGGCCTTGTCCATGCCGAAATCGGTGCAGCGGTGCTGCACGAAGGTGTCGAATTCCTCGAACGAGCCGGTGTCGAGCAGAAGCTCCAGCCGCTCGCGCGCGGTGAGCTTGCCGCGTTTGTGCTGGGCCGCGATGCGCTTTTCGCCGCCACCGAGCCGGGCGCCGGCGCGGCGCTGTTCGAGCTCGTCGAGAATAGGCTTCATGGCGCTCCCCCAGCCTTTATGCGGACCGTTGCAACCGTTCTAGGCGCTTGCGGCGGAAAACATAAGCTGTGAAAATGCGGATCGTGAAGTTGTAAAATTTTCACAAGATCGACGGATCTACGCCGCCGCCTTGCGCGCCGTCATCCTGAGGTGCGAGCGCAGCGAGCCTCGAAGGATGTTCGTCCGGGTGCGCGTGAGCGCCCATCCTTCGAGGCTGGCCTCCGGCCAGCACCTCAGGATGACGATGCTCTGTAGATGGTTCCGCGGGAGGCGATCATGTCCAAGAAAGTCTTCGCCGGCCATGCGGTGCGCCATGTGCGCGAGCGGCTGGGGCTGACCCAGATGGATTTCGCCCGGCGGCTGGCGCTCTCCCCGAGCTACATCAACCAGATCGAGAGCAACCAGCGCCCGGTCACCGCCGCCGTGCTGCTCGCCATCAGTCGCGTCTTCGATCTCGACATTACCCGCTTCGGTGCCGACGATCTCGACCGCATCGTCGCCGATCTGCGCGAGGCGCTGGCCGATCCGGTGTTTCGCGGCATCGAGCCCAGCCTGCAGGACCTGAAGAACGCCACCACCCACGCCCCCGCCTTCGCCCATGCCTTCCTGCGCCTGCACGGGGCGCTGCGCCGGCTGGAGGAGCGCCGCGCCGCGCAGGACGACGCGGTGGTGTCGGTGGCGCGCGAGGTGGATGGCGCTGTGCCGCCCGACGAGGCGCGCAACCTCGCGCCCTATGAGGAGGTGCGCGACCATTTCCACTACATCGACAATTACGTCGACGGCCTCGACCGCGCCGGCGAGGAGCGCAACGCCGCGCTCGACCTGTTCGGCCGCGACGACGCGGTGGCGGTGCTGGTGGCGCATCTGCGTCAGCGCCACGACATCACGGTGGAAATGGCGCCCGCCGGCCAGCTCGACGCGCCGCTGCTGGCCTATGACCGCCACCGCCGGGTGGCGACGCTGGCGCGCACGCTCGACCCCGCCAGCCGCGCCTTCCGCCTCGCCGCGCTCATCGCCCGCTTCGAGCAGAGCGAATTGATCGACCGGCACGTGCGGGAGGCCGATTTCCGCAGCACTACGGCGCGCGAGGTGTGCCGGCTGTCGCTGCAGAACTATTATGCCGGCGCGCTGCTGCTGCCCTATCGCCGCTTCGCCCGGCTGGCGCGCGAGACGCGGCACGATCTCGACCGCCTCGCCGTCATGACCGGGGCGAGCCATGAGCAGGTGTGCCACCGCCTCTCCACCCTGCAGCGGCCGGGGGAGAAGGGCGTGCCGTTCTATTTCCTGAAAGTCGACCGCGCCGGCAATGTCATCAAGCGCCACAGCGCCACCCGTTTCCAGTTCGCCCGCTATGGCGGCGCCTGCCCGGTGTGGAACGTGCACGAGGCGTTCGAGCAGCCGGCCCGCACGCTGGTGCAGGTCGGCGAGATGCCGGACGGGGTGCGCTATCTCTGCCTGGCGCGCGGCGCCTCCAAGCCGGCGCTGCGCCATGGCGCGCGCGAGCGCCGCTTCGCGCTCGGCATTGGCTGCGAGATTTCCTATGCCGGCGAGCTCATCCATGCCGACGGGCTGGACCTGAAGGCGGCCACGGTGGCACCGCTCGGCGTCAATTGCCGCATCTGCCCGCGCACCGCCTGCCCGGAGCGCGCCTTCCCCCCGCTCGACCGCGAGATCGTGCTCGACCCCGACCGCCGCGACGTGGTGCCGTTCGCGGTGCGGGAGTGAGGGGGGCGCAGGAGGGGACGTGGCCGGCCTTGCCGCCTGCGTCCTTCGAGGCCCGGCTTTGCCGGGCGCCTCAGGATGACAGGCGCAGGCCACAGAGCCCTGCCGGCGCAACGTCCGTCATGCTGAGGTGCCGCCCGCCGGGCGGCCTCGAAGCACGCAGCCGGCCTCAAATATCCAGCGTGTTGTCGCGCTCCCACTGGGTGAGGTGGCGGGAATAGGCGTTCCATTCCTCGTGCTTCAGCTTGGAATAGCCCTCCACCAGCGGCGCGCCGAGCGCGCTGCGCAGCACGGTCGACTTCTCCAGCGCGCGGATGGCGTCGAGCAGGTTCAGCGGCAGCTTCTTGGCGCCCTTCACCTTGTGGCCGTCCGTGTACATGTTGATGTCGAGCCGCTTGCCCGGGTCGCGCTGGTTCTGGATGCCGTCGAGGCCGGCGGCCAGCATGGCGGCCGGGGCGAGATAGGGGTTGGCGGCGCCGTCCGGCAGGCGCAGCTCCAGCCGGCCCGCATCGGGAATGCGGATCATGTGGGTGCGGTTATTGCCGGTATAGGTGACGGTGTTCGGCGCCCAGGTGGCGCCGGAGACGGTGCGCGGCGCGTTGATGCGCTTGTAGGAGTTCACCGTCGGGTTGGTGAAGGCGCACAACGCGTCGGCCGAATGGATCAGCCCGCCGATGAAGCCGTAGCCGAGGGCGGACAGGCCGAGTTCGCCCGCTTCGTCCTCGAACAGGTTGGCCCCGTCCGGCCCCCACAGCGAGGTGTGCATGTGGCAGCCCGAGCCGGTCAGGTCGATGAAGGGCTTGGGCATGAAGGTGGCGCGCAGCCCGTGCTTCTCGGCGATGGAGCGGGCCATGAATTTGAAGAACACATGCCGGTCGGCGGTAATCAGCGCGTCGGCGAAGTCCCAGTTCATCTCGAACTGGCCGTTGGCGTCCTCATGGTCGTTCTGGTAGGGGCGCCAGCCGAGGGTGAGCATGCAGTCACAGATTTCCTTGATGACCTCATAGCGGCGCATCAGGGCGGACTGGTCGTAGCAGGGCTTGGTGGCGTTGTCGGCGGCGTCGGAGATTTTTGTGCCGTCGGCATTGGTGAGGAAGAACTCGCATTCCACCCCGGTCTTCATCTGGTAGCCGAGGCTGCCGGCGCCCTGCATCGTGGCTTTCAGCATATTGCGCGGCGCCTGCGCCACCAGCTCGTTGTTCATGACGAGGTCGGAGGCGAGCCAGCCGACTTCCGGCTTCCACGGCAGCTGGATCAGGCTGGAAGCGTCCGGCACCGCGAACAGGTCGGCATCGGCCGGGCTCATGTCGAGCCAGGTGGCGAAGCCGGCAAAGCCCGCGCCGGCCTTCTGCATGCCTGAGATGGCGGACGCCGGGGCCAGCTTGGCCCTGAGCGCGCCGAACAGGTCGACATAGGAGATCAGGAAATATTTGATGCCGAGTTCTTTGGCGGCGTGAGCGAGATCATTGGCCATGGTGCAATCCGGTTTCGCTGTTCCCCGGCCCGTTCGGGCTCGTTGGTCGTCGTGACGTGCAAACCCCGCGCCGAGGCGCGGGGTTGATGATCAGAATCCGCCATTCCGCCCCGGTATCCAGTCGGTACCGGCCAGCGGCACATTGGCCATGGCGGCGGCCTCGATGGTCAGCGCCACCAAATCTTCCGGCTCCAGATTGTGCACATGGCTCTTGCCGCAGGCGCGGGCGATCGTCTGGCACTCAAGCGTCAGCACGGCGAGATAATTGGCGAGGCGCCTTCCGGCGGCGATCGGGTCGAGCCGCTTCATCAGCTCGGGGTCCTGGGTGGTGATGCCGGCGGGGTCGCGGCCCTCGTGCCAGTCGTCATAGGCGCCGGGACGGGTGCCGAGCGCCGCATATTCGGCGGCGTAATGCGGGTCGTTGTCGCCCAGCGCCACCAGCGCGGCGGTGCCGATCGCCACCGCATCGGCGCCGAGCGCCAGCGCCTTCGCCACGTCCGCCCCGTTGCGGATGCCGCCGGAGACGATCAGCTGCACCTTGCGGTGCATGCCGAGATCTTGCAGCGCCTTCACCGCCTGCCGCACGGCCGCGAGCGTCGGGATGCCGACATGCTCGATGAAGATTTCCTGCGTCGCGGCGGTGCCGCCCTGCATGCCGTCGACCACCACCACATCGGCGCCCGACTTCACGGCCAGCGCGGTGTCGTAATAGGGACGGGCGGCGCCGACCTTCACATAGATCGGCTTCTCCCAGTCGGTGATCTCGCGCAGTTCCTCGATCTTGATTTCGAGGTCGTCCGGCCCGGTCCAGTCCGGGTGGCGGCAGGCCGAGCGCTGGTCGATGCCGACGGGCAGCGTCCGCATGCCGGCCACCCGCTCGGTGATCTTCTGGCCGAGCAGCATGCCGCCACCGCCGGGCTTGGCGCCCTGGCCGACCACCACCTCGATGGCGTCGGCGCGCTTCAAATCGTCCGGGTTCATGCCATAGCGCGAGGGCAGGTACTGGTAGACGAGCTGGGTGGAATGCCCGCGCTCCTCATTGGTCATGCCGCCATCGCCCGTGGTGGTGGAGGTGCCCATGGCGGACGCCCCGCGCCCGAGCGCTTCCTTGGCATTGGCGGAGAGCGAGCCGAAGCTCATGCCGGCAATGGTGATCGGGATCTTCAGCTGGATCGGCTTCTTGGCGAAGCGGGTGCCGAGCAGAACTTCCGTGGAGCACTTCTCGCGATAGCCTTCCAGCGGGTAGCGCGACATCGAGGCGCCGAGGAACAGCAGGTCGTCGAAGTGGGGCACCCGGCGCTTGGCGCCGCCGCCGCGAATGTCATAGATGCCGGTGGCCGCCGCGCGGCGGATTTCCGAGAGCGTGTAGTCGTCGAAGGTGGCGGACGCGCGGGGCAAGGTCTGCGGCGCCGTGCGCGGGGTGTTGCTGTGGTCGGTCATCGCGCCCTCAATAGCTCGACACGTTGTCGACGTGGAAATGATAGAGCGTGCGGGCCGAGCCGTAGCGGCGGAATTCCGCGATATCGACCTCGCCGAGAAGGCCGGCCGCTTCGAGCTTTGAAGCCAGCAGCGCCTTGTGCTCCTCGCGCATCTCCTTCTCGATGCAGTCGGCCCCGAGCGAGGCGACCGAGCCGCGCACGAACAGCTTGGCCTCATAGAGGCTGTCGCCCAGCGCCTCGCCGGCGTCGCCCAGCACGGTGAGGGTGCCGGCCTGCGCCATGAAGGCGCTCATATGGCCGATGGACCCCTTCACCACGATGTCGATGCCCTTCATCGAGATGCCGCAGCGGGCCGAGGCGTTGCCGTCGATGATGAGCAGCCCGCCATGGGCGGTGGCGCCGGCGGCCTGGCTGGCGTCTCCCTTCACATGAATGAGCCCGCTCATCATGTTCTCGGCGACGCCGACGCCGGCATTGCCATGCACGATGACGCGCGCCTTCTTGTTCATGCCGGCGCAGTAATAGCCGACCGGCCCGTCGATCTCGACGGTGATCGGCGCATCCAGCCCGGCGGCGATGGCATGGCGGCCGGCCGGGTTGGCGATGGTCCACAGCGTCTGGTTGGTGTCGGCGGCGAGCTTATGCAGCGCGCCGTTCAGCTCGCGCAGCGGGGTGGTGGCGAGGTCGACACGGGTTTCGCCGTCGGTCGCGGGGGCGGTTTGCACTGACAGGTTCATGCTGCACGATCCCAGAAATAGACCTTGGCCGGCTCCGGCTCGAACACGCGGGCGGTCTCGATGCCGGGCAGGCCGGCGAGCGCGCGGTATTCGGAGGCGAAGGCGACGTAATCATCGGTTTCGGCCATGACGGCCGGCTTGCAGGCGATCGGGTCGCGCAGCACGCCGAAGCCGCTCTCGGTGCCGACGACGAAGGTGTAGAAGCCGTCGAGGTCGCCCAGCGAATGCTCCAGCGCCTCGCCCAGGCTATCCCCGCCGCGCATGCGGTAGGTGAGATAGGCGGCGGCCACCTCGCTGTCGTTCTCGGTCGTCACCTCCAGCCCCTCGCGGGCGAGCAGGCGGCGCACGCCGGCATGGTTGGACAGTGAGCCATTATGCACCAGGCACTGGTCCGTCCCGGTTGAGAAGGGGTGGGCGCCGTCCGTGGTCACGGCGCTCTCGGTCGCCATGCGGGTGTGGCCGATGGCGTGGGTGCCGCTCATCGTCTCCAGCTTGAAGCGCTTGGCGACATCGGCGGGCAGGCCGACTTCCTTATAGAGCTCCATGCGGGTGCCGGCGCCGACGACGCGCACCTCAGGCGCGAGGCGGGCGAGCGCGGCGCGCACAGTCGCTTCTTCGGCCACCGGCACGCTCAGCACGCCATGGGTGTCGCGGGCGATGACCGGGTGGCCGATCTTGTCCCCCAGCGCGGCGAAATCGGTGCCGGCGGGGCCGCGAAGGGTCAGCTTCACAAAGCCGGGCGTGCCGGCGCCATAGACGGCGAAGCCGGCCGAATCCGGCCCGCGGTCACACATGATGTCGAGCATCTGCGAAAGCAGGGCGCCGAGTTCCGGCTCCAGCTTCGGCTGCTTCAGGAACAGGCCGACAATGCCGCACATGGCGGGAAACTCCTGCAGGCAAAAGAGAGGGCGGACGGCGCAAAGGCCTTGCCCAATCTTTTAGGAGCGCCCCGGGCGGGCGTCAATAATCCGAGAATAATATTTTCTTGAGAAGAAACCCGCAGGCGCTCTCGCGGAATCAGCGGTCGCTCTCGCGGGGGTAGATGATGATCGAGAGATAGCGCATCGGCCGCACCAGCAGTTCCTCCGGCCCATGGGTGGCGGCGCTGTCGAACAGCAGCGAATCGCCGGGCTTGAGGTGATAGGTGCGCTCGCCATGGCGGTAGTTCACTTCGCCGGAGAGCATGTGGATGAACTCCACCCCGGCATGGCGGAAGCCGGTATAGGGCACCGCTTCCTCGCTCAGCGTGATCAGATAGGGCTCGACCGCCACCTCGCCGCCCACCGCATGGCCGAGCAGCTCGTACAGGTGGCCCACCTTGGTGCCGCGCCGCTCGATCCGCACCCCGCCACCGGCGGGGACATAGGAGCAGTCGCGCTTTTCCTCGAAGGTGGTGAACAGGGTGGAGATCGGCACGTTGAGCACGCCGGCAATGGCCTGCAGCGTGCTGAGCGAGGGCGAGATCAGCCCGTTCTCGATCTTCGAGAGCATGCCCACCGAGATTCCGGCGGCGCTGGCGAGATCGGAGACGGTGAGGTCGAGATCGTGCCGGATCGCCCGCACATGCTGACCCAGCGCCTGTTCCAGCGTGCGCTCGCGCACCAGTGGCGCGCCCGAGCCGGTGGTCAGGTCCTCGGCCGGTTCTTCCGCCGCCCCGCCCGCCTTGCGCCGCCCGCCATTCACCACGTCCGTTCCCTCCGCTCGCCCCGCGATGGGACCCGTTCCGCCGGAGAAAGCAAGCCCCGAGCCAGCCCGTGCCGGCAGGATCGACCCTGCACGGCCTTACGCCTCCGTCATGGAGGCTTGGCATTCATCGTGCATCGATAGGCGGTAATTTCCTGCCGCCAGCAGAATGGTCCCGCGCTTCCATGTACGATTTCGACATGATTGTCATCGGCAGCGGCCCCTCCGGCCGCCGTGCCGCCGTCCAGTCCGCCAAGATCGGCAAGTCGGTGCTGGTGGTGGAGAAGGGCCGCCGCGTCGGCGGGGTCTCGGTCCACACCGGCACCATCCCCTCGAAAACCCTGCGCGAGACGGTGCTGAACCTCTCCGGCTGGCGCGAGCGCGGCTTTTATGGCCGCTCCTACCGGGTCAAGCAGGACATCGACGCCGGCGACCTGATGTCCCGCCTGCACAAGACCCTCGACCACGAGGTGGACGTGCTGGAGCACCAGTTCGCCCGCAACGGGGTGAAGACCGCGCGCGGCGAGGCCTGCTTCCTCGATCCGCACACGCTCCAGATCACCGGCGAGGGCGGCGAGGTCGACACCGTCACGGCCGCCCATGTGCTGATCGCGGTGGGCACCCGCCCGTTCCGGCCCGATTATGTGCCCTTCAACGGCATGAGCGTGTTCGACAGCGACGAGATCGTCGACCTGCCCCGGCTGCCGCGCAGCCTCGCCGTCATCGGCGCCGGCGTCATCGGCGTCGAATATGCCTCGATCTTCAGCGCGCTTGATGTGTCGGTCACGCTGATCGAGCCGCGCTCGACCTTTCTCGACTTCATCGACAAGGAGTTGATCGAGGAATTCGTCCATGAGCTGCGCGATCGCAATGTCGCGCTGCGCTTCGGCGCCGCCGTCACCTCGATCACGCTCGACGCGCGCGAGCGGCCGGTGTGCAAGCTGGCGGACGGGCGCACCGTGCATTCCGACATGCTGCTCTTCGCCGCCGGCCGCGTCGGCGCCACCGACCGGCTGAACCTGGAAGCCGCCGGCCTTGCCGTCGATCATCGCGGCCGCATCGCCGTCGAGCCGAAGACGCTGCAGACCGCTGTGCCGCACATTTATGCGGCGGGCGACGTCATCGGCTTTCCCAGCCTCGCCTCCACCTCGATGGAGCAGGGCCGCGTCGCCGCCTGCCACGCCTTCGGGCTGGAACCGCCGCCCCCGCCGGAATTCTTCCCCTATGGCATCTATTCGGTGCCGGAGATGTCGACGGTGGGCATGAGCGAGGAAGAGGTGCGCAAGCGCGAGATTCCCTATGAATGCGGCATAGCTCGCTTCCGCGAGACCTCGCGCGGCCACATTATGGGGCTGAACAGCGGGATGATGAAGATGATCTTCTCGGTGAAGACCCGCCGGCTGCTCGGCGTCCACATCGTCGGCGAGGGCGCGACTGAGCTGATCCACATCGGCCAGGCGGTGCTGAACCTGCGCGGCACGATCGACTATTTCATCGAGAACACGTTCAACTACCCCACTCTCGCCGAAGCCTACAAGATCGCCGGCCTTGACGCCTGGAACCGCATGACGCGGGTGTGAGACGCGCCGGCGGGCCGGACGCTCGCGGCGAGTGCCTGCAATCAGTAATTGAGTAATGCAACTTTAAGAGTTATCGCCATCCTCTTCACAAGTCGCCATCAATATGGGACCCATGGGGAAAAGGCGCTGGGGCCGCTTTGCGGAGGTCCGTATCCGCGCCACGGGGGGCGACCTGATGAATGTACCGACACGGCTGAACCGCCGCAGTCTTCTCATTGGCACGGCGGCCAGCGCCGCGCTGGCCGGCTTCGCGCCATTGCGGGCGCAAGAGGCGCCGACCCCCGCGCCGGTCCCGCCCCCGAGCCCGCCGGTCGATCGTTGGCAGGCGCTGGCCCGCATCACCGATGGCGGGCTGCTGCGCCCCTCCGATGCCGGCTTCGCTTCCGAGGCGCTGCCCAACAATCTGCGCTTCCGCCATGTCCGGCCGGAGGGCATCGTGCGCTGCCGCACCCCGCAGATGGTCGGCGAGGTGCTGAGCTGGTGCCAGGATTATGAAGTGCCGTTTGCCGTGCGCGGCGGCGGCCATTCCTATGCCGGCTTCTCCACCACCCATGGCCTGCTGATCGACATGGCGGCGATGAACGCCATCGCCTATGACCCCGCCACCGGGCGGGCCAAGGTGGGCGCCGGCGCGATCAACCAGCCGATTTACGATGCGCTGCGCCAGTCCGGGCGGATGATGACGCATGGCCGCTGCCCCACGGTCGGCGTCGCCGGCTTCGTGCTCGGCGGCGGCATCGGCTTCAACATGCGCCGGCTCGGCCTCGCCTCGGACATGCTTGTCGGCGCCGAGATCGTCACCGCTGACGGACGGGTGCGTACCCTTTCCGCCACCGAGGAGCCGGACCTGTTCTGGGCGACCCGGGGCGGCGGCGGCGGCAATTTCGGGGTGAGCACCTCCTTCACCTTCGATACCGTGCCGGCCGACCGCCAAGTCACCGCCTTCCGCATCGTCTGGCGGCAGAACACACGTAAGGTGGCGGGCGCCCTGTTCGCCGCGCTCGACGACGCGCCGGTGACGCTTGGCACCCGTATCAGCCTTGCCGGCGTGACGCCGACCCTCCACGCGGGCGGGCGGCAGGTGGCGATCACGCTGCTCGGCCAGTTCGCCGGCGACCGGGAGGCTTTTGAAAAGCTGCTGCAGCCGGTGATGGCGGTCGCCGCGCCGGAATTCGCCGACATCCGCGAGATGCCCTATTGGGAGGCGCAGAATTTCCTGATGGAGCCCGGCGCGCCGGCTTGGTACCGCGAGCGCTCGGCCTTTCTCGATACCGCGCCGTCCGAAACCTTCCTGGAGAAGGCCTTCCACCATCTGGTGCGCTGGCCCGGCACCGGCGCGCATGGCGACCTGTTCTTCTTCCAGACCGGCGGGCGGATCAACGAGGTCGCGCCGGCGGCGAGCGCCTTTGTCCATCGCGGCAGCCGGTGGCTGGCCGTGGCCGGGGTGAGCTGGAGTGAGCACGACACGGTGCGCCCCGAGATCGTGCGTGCCGCCAAGAAATGGCAGGACGAGATCTACCATGATGTCGTCCAGGCCGGGGGACACGGGGCGTTCATCAACTTCCCCGACGCCTCGCTGGCCGAATGGCGCGCGCGCTATTACGGCGCCAACCTGCCGCGCCTCGCCGCCATCAAGGCGACGGTCGATCCGGGCAATCTGTTCAACTTCCCGCAGGCGATCTGAAGCGCCGGCAGCGGCGCCGCGTCACCCCACCTGCCGCCGCGCCGCCGTTAGCGTATTCGCCAGCAGGCAGGCGATGGTCATCGGGCCGACGCCGCCGGGCACCGGGGTGATGGCGCCGGCGATGCCCTGCGCCTCCGCGAACGCCACGTCGCCGACCAGCCGGCCCTTGCCGTCCGCGCCCGCCACCCGGTTGATGCCGACATCGATCACGGTCGCGCCCGGCTTGATCCAGTCGCCGCGGATCATCTCCGGGCGCCCCACCGCGCCGATGAGAATGTCGGCGCGCCGGCACACGCCCGGCAGGTCGCGCGTGCGCGAATGGGCGATGGTGACGGTGCAGTCCTCGCGCAGCAGCAGTTGTGCCAGCGGCTTGCCGACGATGTTGGAGCGCCCCACCACCACCGCCTCCAGCCCGGCGAGGCTACCGAGTGTGTCCCTCAAGAGCATCACGCAGCCGAGCGGCGTGCACGGCACCAGCGCGTCCAGCCCCACGGCGAGCCGGCCGGCATTCACCACATGGAAGCCGTCGACATCCTTCGCCGGGTCGATGGTGGCGAGCACCGCCTGCGCGTCGATATGGGCGGGCAGGGGAAGCTGCACGAGAATACCGTGCACGGCGTCGTCGGCGTTCAGCGCCCGCACCAGCGCCAGCACGTCGTCCTGCGCGGTGTCGGCGGGTAGCTTGTGCTCGATCGAGGCCATGCCGGCCTCCAGCGTCTGCTTGCCCTTGTTGCGGACATAGACCGCGCTGGCGGGGTCCTCGCCCACCAGCACCACGGCGAGGCCCGGCGTCACGCCGGTCTCGTTCACAAACGCCGCCACCTCATCCTTGAGGCGGGCGCGCATCGTCTCGGCAAACGCCTTGCCGTCGATCAGGCGGGTCTCGACCATGATGGCCTCCTCAGTCGCGGAACACCACGGTGCGGTGGCCGTTCAGCAGTACCCGGTCGTCGAGGTGCCAGGCCAGCGCCCGCGCCAGCACGCGGCGCTCGATGTCGCGGCCTTTGCGCACCAGATCCTCGGCGGTGTCCTGATGGCTGATGCGCTCCACATCCTGCTCGATGATCGGGCCCTCGTCGAGGTCGGAGGTGACGTAATGGGCGGTGGCGCCGATCAGCTTCACCCCGCGCTCATGCGCCTGGTGATAGGGCTTGGCGCCCTTGAAGCCGGGCAGGAAGGAGTGGTGGATGTTGATGCAGCGGCCCGAAAGCTTGGCCGACAACCCATCGGAGAGCACCTGCATGTAGCGCGCCAGCACCGCCACTTCGGCGCCGCTCGACTGGAACAGCTCCCATAGCTGGGCCTCCTGCTCCATCTTGGTCGCCTTGGTGATCGGCAGGTAATGGAAGGGCAGGCCGTCGAAATCGAGATGCGAATAGGTCTCGCGCGGGTAATTGGCGGCGATGGCGACGATCTCCATCGGAATCTCGCCGATGCGCCAGCGATAGAGCAAATCGGCGAGGCAATGGTCGAATTTGGAGACCAGCAGCATCACCCGGCGCTTCTGGCTGCGCGGGCGCAGGCGCCAGTCGAGCGCGAATCTTTCCGCGACCGCCTCGAAATCCGCCTTCAGCGCCTCCAGCGGTCCGGAGCCGGCGGCGCGGTCGAACATCACTCGCATGAAGAAGCGCCCGCTCTCGGTGGCGTCGAACTGCTGCGCCTCCAGAATGTTGCCGCCATGCTCGAACAGGAAGGTCGCCACGGCGGCGACGATGCCCGGCCGGTCGGGGCAGGAGAGGGTGAGGATGCAGGGTTCGGTGCTGTCGGTCATGGGTCTGTCTCGTCGAAACGCCGGTGCGCCGCGAAGGCGCCGGGCCGTTCTAGGGGAGAAGCGGTGACGGGGAAAGCGCGCGGCGCGCCGCCGTCAACCTCGTCCCGCCGTTCCGTTCTCCAGACGCAGGCCGAATTCCGCGCCGCTGGCGACGAGGAAGCGGGTGAAACTGGCCTCCAGGCTGCGCGCCACGAGCAGGCGCCAGCCGCTCTCATGCACCCGCCACAGCGTCACGCCGCTATGGGCGATCACCGTGGTGGCGGCATGGCCGGGTAGAAACACGCGCGGATCGAGGTCGATCAGCGCGCCCTTGGCGAGCAGGTCGGGCACCTTGTCGCCCGCGAGGTCGAAGGTGACAAAAGCGTCGTCTTGTTCGGTGATCGCCGCCTCATTGCCCAGCAGCGCGCGCAGCGTGCCGGCGAGGTCCGGCTCGATCTTCGACAGCACGAGGAAGCGCCCCGGCCCGGTGCCTACCACGGTGGAGGCGGCGCCAATGGCCGCGCTGGCCCGGTCTGATACCTCCACCCCGAAGGCGCGGCCGAGCCGGCCCGCCACGCTGGCGGCAAAGCCGTTGCGGGCGACCACCAGCGCGATGAACGGCGTGTCCGTGGTGGCGACGGAAACGCCCGCCGCCCCGCCCGCGCCATAATCACCGGAAGGCGGCACACGGTCGAACGGGATGCCCGCGAGGGGATCGTGAGACGAATGGTCAGCCACGAAGGCGCACTCCTTCCGGATCGATGAAGCCGGGCGCGCAGATTTCTACCTCGATTTCCTCGCCGCGCACCGGGTCATAGGCGCGCACCCGCTCACCGAGCCGCTCCGGCCCGCGTTTGATCAGGCCGAGGCCGATCCAGTGGCGCAGATGCGGGGAATAGGCGACCGAGGTCATGTAGCCCTGGTCGTTCGCCATTGTGGGCGCCGCGCCGAGCTTGAGGAAATGCGCCCCGGCCCGCAGCCGGCGCGAGGGGTCCACCGGCTTGAAGCCGACAAAGGCCGGCCGGTCGGGGTCGGTCAGGCCCGGCCGGGCGGCGAGGGTGCGGCCGATATAGTCCTTCTTGGTTGAGGCCATGCGGCCGAAGCCGAGATCGCCGGCCGTGGTCTGGCCGGACAATTCGTTGCCGGAGACATGGCCCTTCTCGATCCGCATCACCCCCAGCGCCTCGATGCCATAGGGGGTGATGCCGAACTCCTCGCCCGCCTGCATCAGCGCTTGCGCCAGCGCCGCGCCAAAGCGGGCCGGCACCGCGATCTCATAGCCAAGCTCGCCGGAGAAGGAGAGGCGGAACAGCCGCGCCTTCACCCCGCCCATGACCGAGCCCTCGATCGCGCCCATGAAGGGCAGCGCCGCGTTGGACACATCGCCATCGGCCACGCGGGCGAGAACGTCGCGGGCGCGCGGCCCGGCGAGAGCGATCTGCGCCCACTGCTCGGAGACGGAGGACAGCGCCACATCAAGCTCCGGCCACAGCACCTGCAGGCAGAATTCCAGATGCTGGAACACCTTGGCCGCATTGGCCGTGGTGGTGGTCATCACATAATGCTCGGGCGCCAGGCGCGCGGTGGTGCCGTCATCCATCACCATGCCGTCCTCTCGCAGCATGACGCCATAGCGCGCCTTGCCCACCGCGAGCGCCGCGAAGCCGTTGATGTAGACCCGGTCGAGGAAGGCGCCGACATCCGCCCCCTGCAGATCGATCTTGCCGAAGGTCGAGACGTCGATCAGCCCGACTGAGGCGCGCACGGCCGTCACCTCGCGCGACACCGTCTCCAGCCAGTCCTTCTCGCCGGTGCGCGGAAAATACTGCGCCCGCAGCCACGCCCCGGTCTCGATGAACACCGCGCCCTGCGCGCGCGCCCATTCATGCGTCGGGGTCAGGCGCACCGGGCGGAAATCCTTAGCCCTATGGTGCCCGGCCAGCGCGCCCATGGAGACGGGCGTATAGGGCGGGCGGAAGATCGTCGTGCCGGTCTCGGGGATCGAGGCACCGGTGAGGCTGGCCATGATGGCGAGGCCGGTGACGTTGGAGGTCCGCCCCTGGTCGGTCGCCATCCCCAGCGTCGTGTAGCGCTTGAGCAGTTCGACCGAGCGGAAGCCCTCCTTGTGGGCGATGCCGATATCCTTGGCGGTGACGTCGTTCTGCAAATCGACGAACGCCGCGCCCTTCGAGCCCTCCACATGCCAGAACGGGGTGAGGGCGAAGGGGGCGTCCGCCACTTCAGGCACATCAAGCGCGGGAACGCTGAAGCCGAGCGCCTGCGCCGCTTCCGCACCCACTGCCGCGCCGTCCTTCAGGCAGGCGCCGAGGCCGAAAATTCCCTTGGCGGCGCCGGCGACGCTCAGCCCGGGCGGGCAGGCGCCGGGCACGAAGGCGGCTAGGCCCTCGTCCCATCTCGGCTTGCCGCCATGGTGGCAGGTGAGGTGAAGGGCGGGCGACCAGCCGCCGGAGACGGCGAGCGTGTCGGCGGCGATCCGCTCGGTGCCCGACGCGGTGGCGACGGTGAGGCCGGTGAGCGTCTTGCCGGCCGTGGCGATCACCTGCGCCCCTGTCAGCACGCGGATGCCCTCGGCCCGCGCCGCCTGGGCGAGGTCTGCCGCCACCTCGGCGCGCACGTCGATGATCGTCTCAACCGGCGCCCCGGCGGTGTGGGCGGCGAGCATCGCCCGCCAGGCGCCGTCATTATTGGCGAACAGCGCGATCTTGTGGCCCGGCAGCGCGGCGTGTCGCTGCACATAGGTGCCCACCGCCCCGGCCAGCATCACGCCGGGCCGGTCATTGCCGCCGAACACGATCGGCCGCTCGGTGGCGCCGGCCGCCAGCACGGCACGCCGCGCCACAATGCGCCAGAGCCGCTGGCGCGGCTGGAACGGGACGGGCTCGGGCAGGTGATCGCTCACCCGCTCCAGCGCGCCATAGGTGCCGCCATCATAGACGCCGAACACGGAGGTGCGGGTCATCACCCGCACATTGGGCAGGCTCATGAGTTCGGCCACCACCTCGGCGGCGAAGGCCGGGGCGGGCTTGCGGCCGACATCGCCGGCCTCGGCATTCAGCCCGCCGCCGGGCAGGAAGTCCTCGTCGGCGAGGATCACCCGCGCGCCCGAACGCGCCGCCGTGAGCGCCGCCATCAACCCGGCCGGGCCGGCGCCGATGACCAGCACATCGCAGAAGGCGGTGGCCTTCTCGTAATGGTCGGGGTCCGCCTCGTCCGCCGCCCGCCCGAGCCCCGCCGCGCGGCGGATGATCGGCTCATAGACCTTCTCCCAGAAGGCAGCCGGCCACATGAAGGTCTTGTAGTAGAAGCCGGCGCCGAGAAACGGCTGGAGGAAGCGGTTGAGGCTCAGCGCATCGACGGCGAGCGAGGGCCAGCGGTTCTGGCTGGTGGCCTCCAGCCCGTCATAGAGTTCGGTGACGGTGGCGCGGCTGTTGGGCTCGCGCCG
The DNA here is from genome assembly GCF_000380205.1 of Ancylobacter sp. FA202. Lineage (NCBI taxonomy): Bacteria > Pseudomonadati > Pseudomonadota > Alphaproteobacteria > Hyphomicrobiales > Xanthobacteraceae > Ancylobacter > Ancylobacter sp. FA202. The sequence continues at coordinate 3,120,076 of NZ_KB904818.1, forward strand.
CGCGCCGGAGCGCAGCTCCACCAGCGCGTTCGGCTCCTCCGCCCCGGCTGCGACGATGCCGCGCGGGCGGTGATATTTGAACGAGCGGCCGACCAGCCGCACGCCATTGGCCAGCAGCGCCGAGGCGAGCGTGTCGCCTTCATAGCCCTGATAGGAGGTGCCGTCGAAGCTGAAGCCGAGCGGCTTCGCCCGGTCGATCAGGCCGCCGCTGGTGAGCCGGTTGCGGTTGGGCGCGCTCATGCCGGCTCTCCGGAAACGCGGGCGGCCGTGGCCGCTGCGATGGCGTGGGTGCGGGTGTCGCGCGCCACGCGCAGCCACTGCCGGCAGCCATTGGCGTGGTACCACCACTCCTCATGCGCCCCGGCCGGGTTGTCGCGCAGATAGACATAATCGTGGAACGCCTGTTCCGCCTCCGCCGCCGCCGGGTCGGGGCGCGTCAGGGTGGCGTCGCCGAGATAGGCGAATTCATGGGCGTCGCGTTCGCCGCAATAGGGGCAGGGGATACGCATCAGGCGGCACCTTCGGGATGAAGCCCCTCACCCGGATCGCTAGGCGATCCGACCTCTCCCCCACGGGGAGAGGTGAAGGGCGGCCGGTTCACTCTCCCCGTGGGGGAGAGGGATGGGGTGAGGGGGAGGGCGCTAATGGCACTCATCAATGCAGGTTCGGCTGGGCGCCGACTCCCTTCTCGTCGATGAGATGGCCGGTGCGGAAACGGTCGAGCCGGAAGGCGCCGGCGGTTTCGTGCGGCTCCCCCTTCGCCAGCAGATGGGCGAAGCACCAGCCCGAGGCCGGCGTCGCCTTGAAGCCGCCATAGCACCAGCCGGCATTGAGGAAGAGCCCCGGCACCGGCGTGCGGTCGATGATCGGCGAGCCGTCCATCGACATGTCCATGATGCCGCCCCAGTGCCGCAGCAGCCGCAGCCGGCCGATGCGCGGCATCAAGGCCATGCCGCCCTCGCACACATCCTCGATCACGGGGAGGTTTCCGCGCTGGGCGTAGGAATTGTAGCCGTCAATATCGCCGCCGAACACCAGCCCGCCCTTGTCGGACTGCGAGATGTAGAAATGCCCGGCGCCGAAGGTGATGACGCCGTCGACCATGGGCTTCAGACCCTCGGAGACGAAGGCCTGCAGCACATGGCTCTCGATCGGCAGGCGGAGCCCGGCCATGCCGGCGACGCGCGAGGAGGAGCCCGCCACCGCCACCGCGACCTTGCCCGCCCGCACCGGCCCGCGCGTGGTCTCCACCCCGACGATCGCCTCGCCCTCGCGCAAAAACCCCGTCACCTCGCAATTCTGCACGATGTCGACGCCGAGCCGGTCGGCGGCGCGGGCATAACCCCACACCACCGCATCATGGCGGGCGGTGCCGGCGCGGGCCTGCAGCAGCCCGCCCTGAATGGGAAAGCGCGCATTGTCGAAGTCGAGGAACGGGTACATCGCCTTGACACGCGCCTTGTCCAGCAGCGCGGAATCCACACCCGCGAGCCGCATGGCGTTGCCGCGCCTGGCGTAGGCGTCGCGCTGGGCGTCGGAATGGAACAGGTTGAGAATGCCGCGCTGGCTCACCATCGCGTTGTAGTTCAGCTCCTGCTCCAGCCCTTCCCAGAGCTTCATCGACCATTCGTAGAACGGCTCATTGCCCGGCAGCAGATAGTTGGAGCGGATGATGGTGGTGTTGCGGCCGGCATTGCCGGAGCCGATGACGCCCTTTTCCAGCACCGCCACATTGCGGATGCCGTGCACCTTGGCGAGGTAATAGGCGGTCGCCAGCCCATGCCCGCCGCCACCGACGATGATCACGTCATAAGCGGGCTTCGGCGCCGCGTCGCGCCAGGCCGGGGTCCAGCGGGACTGCCCGGAAAGCCCATTGGCAAGGAGGCTGAGGAAGGAATAGCGCATGAGGGCTCGCTCGGGGACGATCGGTGCCAGACACGGTGAAAACCTATAGATCAACGCCGATCTGGTGATAATATAAGTTTTGGTTATAGCTATTCTGTCAGGAGCGCCGTCATCCTGAGGTGCGAGTGAAACGAGCCTCGAAGGATGGGTTTCCAGGCGCGACGTGGCGAGCATCCCTCAACGCCCGGCGTACAGCCTGATACTTCAGGATGACGGCGTATGAGCGGAGGGGAGTATCCCGTGCCTCCACTGCAACGTCAGGACCGGGCTTGATCCGGCCATTCACGCCTTCATCGGCAACCTCGTCATGCCGGCCCAAGGCCGGGCATGACGACATGACATAATGGGTCGCCGCCAGCCATGCCCCCCGCCGACACGCTGCCCTTCGACCTCAGGGCGCTGGAAATCTTCCTCGCGGTCTGCGATGCCGGCACCATGGCGCAGGCGGCGCGCCGGCTCGGCCTGACCCAGCCCGCCATCTCGCAGGCGGTGGCGGACCTTGAGCGCCGCATCGGCATCGGCCTGTTCGACCGCACCGCCCGCCCGCTCGGCCTCACCGCCGCCGGCGGCGCGCTGCGCCAGCGGGCCAGCGCCCTGCTCTCGGAAGCCCGGCAGATCGCCCCGCTGCTGCGCGAGGCCGAGCACGCCCGCCTGCCGCTGCTGCGCGCGGGGCTGGTGGATTCGCTCTCGCGGGCATTGATGGCGCCGCTCGCCCGGGCGCTGGGCGAGAAGGCGGAGCAGGTGTCGCTGCTGTCCGGCCTCACCGCCTCGCATGCCGGGGCGCTGCTGACCCGCCAGCTCGATCTGCTTGTTGGCGCCGATGATCTCGACGAGATCGAGGGGCTGGAGCGCTGGCCGCTGCTCACCGAGCCCTATCTGCTGCTGCTGCCGGCGGCGCTCGCCGCCCCCGCCAGCGCCGCCGAGCTGGAGGAACTGGCCCGCACGCTGCCGCTGGTGCGCTTTTCCGCCCGCTCCAAGACCGGCATGGAGGTGGAGCGGCATCTGCGCCGGCTGCGGCTCGATCTGCCGCGCCCGCTGGAGTTCGACACGCCCTATGGCGTCACCGCCGCCGTGGTGGAAGGGGCGGGCTTCGCCGTCACCACCCCGCTCTGCCTCTTGGAGGCCGGTCTGCCGCTCGACGGCCTCGCCTGCCACGCGCTGCCCGGGCCGGGGCTGACCCGGCATCTCACTTTGATCGCCCGCCGGCAGGAACTCGGCCGACTGCCGCGCGAGATCGCCGCTTTCTGCCGCGCGCGCCTTAGCGCCCAGCGCGGCGCGGTGGCGGCGCTGGTGGGCGAGAAGCTGGCGGGGGAATTCGCGGTGGAGGGGTGAGGGCCCTGCTCCCCGTTTCGGCCCTCATGGCCGGGCGTGACCCGGCCACCCAGTCTTCGGCCGGGTCCGAGCGGGGCGGCTGGGTCCCCGGGTCAAGCCCGGGGATGAGGAAGAGAGGGCGATGCCGCAGGCCTACCCCCCGAACCGCTTCAGCGCCAGCACCGCGTTCAGCCCGCCAAAGGCGAAGCTTGACGAGATCGCGGCCTCGATCGCCGCCGGACGCGAGGCGTTCGGCACGCAGTCGAGGGCGCAGTCCGGGTCGGGCTCACGAAATCCCATGGTCGGCGGCAGGAAGCCTTCGCGCAAGGCGAGCACGGTGGTGACAAAGTCCAGCGCGCCGGAGGCGTTCATGGTGTGGCCGTACTGCGATTTCGACGACGACACCGGCAGCCGGGCCAGATGATCGCCGAACACCAGCCGCAGCGCGCCGGCCTCGGTCTTGTCGTTCAGCACCGTGGCGGTGCCATGGGCGCTGACAAAGTCGATCTGTTCCGGCGCCAGCCCGGCATCCTCCAACGCGAAGCGCATGGAGGCGGCCGCGCTCGCCATGTCGGGGGCGGTGATGTCCATGCCGTCGGCGCTCATGCCGAAACCGACCAGCTCGGCATGGATGGTGGCGCCGCGGGCGATGGCCCGGTCCATGTTCTCCAGCACCACGGCGCCAGCGCCCTCGCCGATGACGAGGCCGGCGCGGTCCTTGGAGAAGGGGCGGCAGCCATCCGGGGAAAGCACGCGCAGCGCCTCCCAGCTCTTCAGCATGCCATAGGTGAGCTGCGATTCCGCCCCGCCGGACACGGCGACATCCAGCATGCCGGAACGCACCATGTGAAAGGCGGTGCCGATGGCGTGCGCCGCCGAGGAACAGGCGGAGGCGATGGCGAAGGCGGGGCCGTGAATGCCGAGGTCCATCGTCACATGGCTCACCTGCCCGCTCGGCATGGCGCGCGGCACGGTGAAGGGGTGCGGGCGTGCCGCGCCCTCGGCATAGAGCTTGCGGTAGCTGTCATCCACCGCGTGCGAGCCGACCGAGGCGGCGAAGATGGCGCCCACCCGATGGCGCGCCACGCCCTCGAAGGCCGGGCCGGCATCGGCCAGCGCCTGCCGTGCGGCGACCACGGCGAATTGCGACGTGCGGTCGATGAGGCCGAGCTGCCGCGGCTCGAAATGCTCTTCCGGCACGAAGCCGCGCACCTCGGCGGAAATCTTGGTCTTCATCGAGGAGACGTCGACGCCGCGCGTCTCGCCAATGCCCACCGTGCCGGCGCGCAGGCCTTCGAGATGGGCGGCCACGTCATTGCCCAGTGCCGAGAGCGAGCCCAGCCCGGTGATGGCGACGCGAGACTTCATCAGGCGGTCTTGCCCTTCTGCGCCGCCAGCAGCTCGGCGACATGGTTGACCAGCGTGCCCACGGTCACGTCATTGCCGTTAAGCGGGCCGTCATTGGGAATTTCGATACCGAAACGGCTCTCCAGCTTGAAGATGGTCTCGATCAGGTCGAGCGAGGAGATGCCCAGCTCCGCCACCGGCGTCTCCGGGGTCAGGAGGCTCTTGTCGACCCCGACTTCGCCGGAGATGAAGTCGACGATTTCGGCGACGGCGGGATCGTCTGTCTGCATGCTGGCTGCTCTGTCTCGTGTCTCGGCCCGGTGGCGTTAGGTAGCACATAGAAGGGCCGCTGGGGCGCTTGCCGTCAAATGACCGACATATGTGTCGGCCGGATGTCGGCCTGTTAACAGGGTACCTCAGGGCGCGGCGCGCCCTCGCTGGGCCTTCATCAGGCTGGAAAGATACAGTGCCGATTGCTTCGGCGTGCGCTGCTGGCTGGCGAAATCCACCCGCACCACGCCGAAGCGCCGGCGCTCGCCTTCCGCCCATTCGAAATTGTCGAGCAGCGACCAGACATAATAGCCCTTCAGCGCGCAGCCCTGCGCGATCGCCTCGCCGGCGGCGACGAGATGGGCGCGCAGATATTCGGTGCGCGCGGGGTCCGCCACCACGCCGTCCACCGGGGCGGGGTCCTCGTAGCAGGCGCCGTTCTCGGTGATGAAGACCGGCGGGTTGCCATAGGTGTCACGCAGGCGGGCGAGCACGTCGACCATGCCCTGGGCGCTGATCGGCCAGCCGAGCAGCGTCGTCGGCGTGTCCGGGGGCAGCGCGCCCCAGCTCGCCTGGCCGAGAAAGGCGTTGGGCTCGTGCTTGATGTAGGACGGGCCGTAATAGTTCACCCCGAGGAAGTCGATCGGCGCGCGGATCGTCTCCAGGTCGCCCGGCTTCACCAGGGGCGCGAAGGCCTCCGCGAACAGTTCGGGGTAGCGGCCATGGAACAGCGGGTCGAGATTGATCGTGTTCCAGCAGGCATCGAAGCGCGCGGCCGCCGCGATGTCGGCCGGGTCTTGCGAGGCGGGGAAGATCGGCTGCAGCGACAGCACGGTGCCGAGCTTCAGCCCCGGATGCAGCCCCGTCACGGCGGCGATGCCGGTGCCTTGCGCGAGGTTGAGATGGTGCTGCGCCTTCACATAGCTGTCCCAGCCGGTCAGCCCCGGCGCGTGATTGCCGAAGCCGTGGCCGAAAATGGCGTGCACCGAGGGCTCGTTCAGCATCGCCCAGGGCTTCACCCGGTCGCCGAGTCGCTGGACGGCGGCGCGGGCATAGTCGGCGAACCAAAGGGCGATGTCGCGATTGTGCCAGCCGCCGCGTTCCTGCAGCGCCTGCGGCAGGTCCCAATGGTAGAGGCAGGCCATGGGCTGGATGCCGCGCGCCAGCAGCGAATCCACCAGCCGGTCGTAGAAATCGAGCCCGGCCGCGTTTACCGGGCCGGTGCCGTCGGGCATCACCCGCGGCCAGGCAAGGGAGAAGCGGTAGCCCTGGAGGCCGAGATCGCCCATCAGCGCCACGTCGTCGGGGTAGCGGTGATAGTGGTCGCAGGCGACGTCGCCAGTGGTGCCGTCGGCGATGCGACCGGGCGTGTGCGAGAACACGTCCCAGATCGAAGGCTTGCGCCCGCCTTCCGCGACCGCGCCCTCGATCTGGTACGCCGAGGTGGAAGCCCCCCAGACGAATTCCGCCGGCAGGCGCGGCGTGCCGGCAGGCAGCAGCGGCGCGGCGGCGGTTTGCGCGCGGGCCATCAGGGGCAGAGCGGGCAGGCTGGCGGCGGCAAGGGCGGAGAGCAGCAGGTCACGGCGTCGCAGCATCAGTGCGGGTCCTCGAAACAGGCAGTTCCTCAGGCGGTGGCGGCGCGAAGGGCGATGAGGCCGGCGAGGATCACCCCGCTTTGCAGCAGCACGCCACCCGAGAACCGCGCCAGTGCGGCGGGTGGGGTGAAGCGCCCGGCCCGCGTCACCAGCCAGAACAGTCCGTCATTGATCTGCGGCACGGTCATGGCGCCGGCGCTCACCGCCAGCGCGGCCAGAACGCGCCCCGAGGGATCGCCCAGCCCGAGCGGGGCGGCGAGCTCCATCATCATGCCGGCGGCCGTGATCGCGGCGACCAGCGAGGAGCCTTGCAGCGTCTTGATCACGGCGGCGAGGGCGAAGGGCAGCACCAGCACCAGCGCGCCGGAGGCCGGGGCGAGGGGAATGAGATATTCCGCCGTCATGTCAGCCATGCCGACATCCTGCGCCACCTTCGACAGGCCGCCGGCGGCGCCCAGGATCAGCAGCAGTGGCGCCACCTTGGTCAGCGCCCGGCCGGCCCAGCCGGCTTCCGAGAGGCCGCCCTTCTCCCAGCTCCAGCTCAGCAGCAGCAGCAGGCCGACGCCCGCCACCAGCAGCAGCACCGGATTGCCCAGCGCCAGAATGAAGTGCCGGTCATTGCCGCCGCCGAACGGCTCGGAGGCGATGTCGCCCAGCGCCTGCACGATCAGCAGCGCCACCAGCACGAGGCTGACGACCAGCAGCGCCAACGCCCCGCGCCGGGGGGCGTGCAGGGACGTGCCGACCATGCCGGCGGCGGGGTCGAGCGGGTTCGGCGCGCCGCTGGCGCAGCCCCGGGCGAACAGCGCCCCGAACGCACCGGCGATCAGCGCCAAAGGCAGGCCGATCGCCACCGCCAGCCCCCAGTCGGCGCGCAGAATGGTCAGGCTCGCCAGCACGGTGGGGGCGGGGATCAGCAGGCCATGGCCGGCCGAGAGCGCGAGGCCGAGCGTCAGCGCCGAGCGCGGGCTGTCGCCGCCAATGCCGCGCCGCAGCGGGTTCAGCAGCGCGAACGCCGCCGCCGGGGTGGAGGCCATGCCGCCGATCAGCCCGAGCACGGCGAGCGGGCCGGAGCGGGTGCGCCAGCCGCGTGCCATCTGCTGCAGCCGCGCCGTGGCGCCTGTGCTGTCGGCGATTTCCGCCAGCAGCGCCCCCGTCACCACCACGACGCCGAGCGCCGCCAGCGTCTGCCCGAAGCCGGTGCCGAAGGACTTCACGACAAAGCTCAGCGACCAGCCGACGCCATAATTGAAGGCGAACGCCGCCAGCACCAGAGCGATGAACGGATGCACCCGCCCGCGCGCGGTGATCAGCGCGAACAGAGCGACGACGGCGACAAGGATGGCGGCGTAGATGAGATAGGACATGGAGGTAAGGATCTGCCGGGGCGGGGGGCCCACGCTTAGCCTGCCGCGCGCGCGCTGTCACCGTGGCGGAAAGGGGGATGGCCGGGAGGAGAGCGCCGCGCCTCGCAGCCGGTCCTCGGTCCGGCGGGGCGTGCGGTCACGCTGGTCGAAGACGCCGCGGCCCGGAGCCGCTCGCACACGCCCTCATTTTGTTAAAAGGTGCTGCCTCAAGCGGCTGTTCCGCTTGGTCAGGGTGCCGGAAAGTGATACCAGAATCTTGCGGGGAAATTGCCGTCCGGCTCGGGTGCGCCCTAGCGAGGAGGATGTGACGCCCTCCCTCCGCACCTTATCACCTTGTCGCAACGTCGTGCAGCCGCCCGTGCGGCACGATCCCCGCGCGCCTCACGCCAGCACATCAGCCACCGGGCGGCGGGGCGAGAAGGGCAGGGCCGGCCCATAGCCGAAACGCATCACCATGTCCGGCCGCAGCCCCGGCGCGCCGGCGAGCGCGGCGAGTTCCGGGCGCAGCCGCGCCACCTCCACCGCCTGATTGATGCATGCGAGCTTCGCCCCTGCGCGGTGGCGGCGAGGGCGAAGCGCTGGCAGGCGCGGCCAACCTCGATCCAGTGCGCGCGGTCAGCCTGTTCGGCGAAGAAGATGGCGATTCCGGGCGAGGAATCGATCTGCCGGGCATATTTCTCGTTCTCGGCGGCCGGCGTGACGAACAGGTCGAAGGCGCGCGCCCCAAGCCAGTCCGGCAGCGTCGGGCTGCCGCTCGCGAGCGTGGCGGTGCGGATGAGGTCAAGAACCGGCGGGTCGTCGCGCAGCGGCGCCCGCAGCGCCGCGCTGTAGCGTTCATAGGCGCTGGCGCTGCCGGCCACCCCGCGCCATCCCAGCCACCCGCCGGTGGCCGCCGCCGCGCCGCCGGCCCCGGCGATGAGCATCTGCCGCCTGTTCATCAAAATGATCTCCCTGCCGGCAGCCTAGGCCCTGCGGACGAGCGGCGCTTGATCGGGCGCAACGTCGCGTGAAAATCGGCCGGGGCGGCCCGCCGCGCGTGTTCCAGCGATTGCCGCCGCGCGCGGGCTTTACTAGGTTGCCGTCCATGATCCGCTGCGCCCTTCCCCTCGCCACCGCCCTCATCCTCGCCGCCGTGCCGGCGCTCGCGCTGACCGAGCCCCCGGCCGCGCCGGCGCCGCCCGTGGTTTTGCCCGCCGCGCCAGTGCCCGGCTTCGTCCGGGCGGAGGGCACGCGCTTCGTCAATCCGGACGGATCGACGTTCAACATCAAGGGCATGAGCTTCGGCAACTGGCTGCTGCCGGAAGGCTATATGTTCAAGTTCACGGTCCAGCGCTCGCCGCAGGATATCGAGGACGTGATCGAACATCTCGCCGGCCCGGAGGAGGCGGCGCGCTTCTGGAAGGAGTTTCGCGACGCCTATATCCAGGAGGACGATGTCGCCTTCCTCGCCGCGTCCGGCTTCACCACCATCCGGGTGCCGCTGCACTGGAAGTTCTTCCTCGACCGCGCCAATCCCGACCAGGTGGACCCCGATGGCGAGGGCTGGGCCCGCATCGACCGGCTGGTCGGCTGGGCCAAGGCGCACGACATCAAGCTCATCCTCGACATCCACGCCGCGCCCGGCGGGCAGACCGGCGTGAACCATGATGACGGGGTGGGCTACCCGCTCACCTTCTACGTGCCGGAATACCGGCGCCGCACGCTCACCATGTGGCGCGCCATCGCCGAACGCTACAAGGACGAGACGGCGGTGCTGGGCTATGATCTGCTCAACGAGCCGATCACCCCCTATCACGACACCGATTTCCTGAATTCGCGGCTGGAGCCGTTCTATCGCGAGCTGGTGGAGGCGATCCGCGCGGTCGATCCCAACCACCCGATCATGCTGGCGGGGGCGCAGTGGAGCACGAATTTCGACGTGTTCGGCCCGCCCTTCGCCGATAATCTCGGCTACACCTACCACATGTTCTGGGCCGGCCCGCAGCGCAGCTCGATCCAGAAATATGTCAATTTCGGCAATCGCTGGCAGGTGCCGATCTTCATCGGCGAGACCGGCGAGCTGAATGACGACTGGAACCAGAAGTTCCGCACGCTCAATGAGCGCTTCGGCCTCGGCTGGAGCTTCTGGACCTACAAGAACCTCGACACCCCCTCCACCGTCTCCTCGATCAACCGGCCTGAGGGCTGGGACGCCATCGCTCTGTTCGGCAGCGTGCCGAAGAGCCAGTGGGAGAGCATGGAAAAGCCCTCGCGCGAGGCCGTGGCGGCGACGCTGCGGGCCTATATCGAAAACGCGCGCTTCGCCAACACCACCATCCGCGCCTCCTATGTCGCCTCGCTCGGGCTGACGGCGACCTGCCCGGGGCGCGCCCTCGCCGGGGCGGGCGCGGCACCGGCGGCCACGGCGCCCGCCACGCTCGCGGCAGCGACGCCCGGCGCCGAATTGATGGCCGCGCCAACAATTTCATGCCCGTGACGGGCTGCTGACGGCGCCCGGTTCCTCCGGCTCCGGCCCCGGATCAGCGCGCCGCCGCGCGGCGCTTGTCCGGGGAGCGCGGGCAGCCCTCGTGTCCCGGACGCCTGGAACGTGAGCGGAAGGCGAGCCGGACCCAGCGGCAAGCGCTTCGGCAACTCTTCGACGCGGCGGGAAGGGGGCGCGCCCGGTCCCCCGGCCCCGGATCGGCGCCGCTGACGCGGCTTGTCCGGGGAACGGCGTGGCCGGGCGCGGCCGCTCCTCACCGCAACTTGCCGAGCACCTCGATCAGCTCCGACACCTTGGCGCGCTGGTCGTCGGCGTCGCCGGACGCCATGGCGTGGGCGACGCAATGGCCGAGATGGTCGCGCAGCACTTCCTCTTCCACCTTCTTCAGCGCCGCTCGCACCGCCGCCACCTGGGTGACGATGTCGATGCAGTAGCGGTCCTCCTCGACCATGCGTGAGAGGCCGCGCACCTGTCCCTCGATGCGGCTCAGGCGTTTCAGACAGGCAAGGCGTGTGTCGTTCTGCATCCTTGTCATATACCCACATGGGGTATATATCGCAAGTGTCAGATACCTCGTAGGGGTATGGGAGAAGCGACATGGCGGATCAGGATCACGGCCACGATCACGGGGCGCACACGCACGGCACGCCAGCGCCCGGCAAGGGTGCCTCCTGCTGCGGCGGTCATCATCATGACGCTGCGTCCGCTCCCGCGCATCCGCACGATCCCGGACATCCGCACGCGCATGGGCACGCCGCGCCCGCCGCGCATATGGCGAAGGACCCGGTCTGCGGCATGGATGTGGACCCGCACACAGCGACGCTGAAGGCGGAGCATAACGGGCTCACCTATTATTTCTGCGCGCCGGGCTGCCGTACCAAGTTCATCGCCAACCCGGAAAAATACCTCGGCGACAAGGCCCCGGCCGAGCCGGTGCCGGAGGGCACGGAATATACCTGCCCGATGCACCCGGAGATCGTGCAAATCGGCCCCGGCAGCTGCCCGATCTGCGGCATGGCGCTGGAGCCGATGCTGGTCAGCCTCGATGACGGCCCGAACCACGAACTCATCGACATGACGCGCCGGTTCTGGATCGGCCTCGCGCTCACCGTGCCGGTGTTCGCGCTTGAGATGGGCGCGCATCTGGTGCCGGCGCTGCATCACCTGGTGCCGCCCGTCACCTCGGCCTGGATCCAGCTCGCGCTGGCGACGCCGGTCGTGCTCTGGGCGGGGGCGCCGTTCTTCGTGCGCGGCTGGCAGTCGCTGGTGACGCGCAACCTCAACATGTTCACGCTGATCGCGCTCGGCACCGGCGTCGCCTATCTCTACAGCCTCATCGCCGTGCTGGCGCCCGGCCTGTTCCCGCCGGCCTTCCGCGGCGCCGACGGGGCGGTGGCGGTCTATTTTGAATCCGCCGCCGTCATCACCGTGCTGGTGCTGCTCGGCCAGGTGCTGGAGCTGCGCGCCCGCGAACAGACCTCCGGCGCCATCCGCGCGCTGCTCGACCTCGCGCCTAAGACCGCCCGCCGCCTCAACGCCGATGGCAGCGAGGCGGAGGTGCCGCTCGCCGACATCGTCGTGGGCGATCATCTGCGGGTGCGCCCGGGCGAGAAGGTGCCGGTCGACGGTACCGTGCTTGAGGGTCGCTCGGCGCTCGATGAATCCCTCGTCACGGGCGAATCTATGCCGGTGAGCAAGGGGGAGGGCGATCGGGTGATCGGCGGCACGCTGAACCGTTCCGGCGGGCTGGTCATCACGGCGCAGAAGGTGGGGCGCGACACGCTGCTCGCCCGCATCGTGCAGATGGTGGCGCAGGCGCAGCGTTCGCGCGCCCCGATCCAGCGCCTTGCCGACCGCATCGCCGGCTGGTTCGTGCCGCTGGTGGTCGCCAGCGCGCTGTTGGCCTTCGCCGCCTGGGCGATGGTGGGGCCGGAGCCGCGCCTCGCCCATGCGCTGATCGCCGCCGTCGCGGTGCTGATCATCGCCTGCCCCTGCGCGCTCGGCCTCGCGACGCCGATGTCGATCATGGTCGGGGTCGGGCGCGGGGCGCAGATGGGCCTCTTGGTGAAGAACGCCGAGGTGCTGGAGCGGATGGAAAAGGTCGACACGCTGGTGGTCGACAAGACAGGCACGCTCACCGAAGGCCGGCCCAGCGTCACCGCGATTGTCACCCTGGAAGGCTTCACGCAGGATGAGGCGCTGCGCCTTGCCGCCGCCGTCGAGCGCCCCTCCGAGCACCCCCTGGCGCACGCCATCGTCACGGCGGCAGAGGGGCGCGGGCTCGACATCCCCAAGGTGCGCGGCTTCGACAGCCCCGTGGGCAAGGGCGCTTATGGGCTTGTCGAGGGTAAGCGCGTCGCCATCGGCAGCGCGGCGTTCCTCTCCGAACTCGGCATCGACCCCGCGCCGCTGCACGAGCGCGCGGACGAGCTGCGCGGCGAGGGCGCCAGCGTGGTGCTGCTCGCCATCAATGGCAAGCTCGCCGCCGCGCTGGCGATAGCCGATCCGGTGAAGGCGACGACGCCGGCCGCGCTCGCCGCGCTCGCCAAGGAGGGCATCCGCGTCGTCATGCTCACCGGCGACAATCGGGTGACGGCGCAGGCGGTGGCCCGCCGGCTCGGCATCACCGAGGTCGAGGCCGAGGTGGCGCCGGAGGACAAGGCGGCGGTGGTTTCGAGGCTGAAGGCGCAGGGCCGCGTCGTCGCCATGGCCGGCGACGGGGTGAACGACGCGCCCGCGCTCGCGGTGGCCGATGTCGGCATCGCCATGGGCTCTGGCACCGATGTCGCCATCGAGAGCGCCGGGGTGACGCTGCTGCATGGCGATCTCGCCGGCATCGTCACCGCCCGGCATTTGTCGCAGGCGACCATGCGCAACATCCGGCAGAACCTGTTCTTCGCCTTCCTCTACAATGGCGCCGGTGTGCCCATCGCGGCGGGCGTGCTCTATCCCATCTTCGGCCTGCTGCTCTCGCCGATGATGGCGGCGCTGGCCATGGCGCTGTCCTCGGTCAGCGTCATCAGCAACGCGCTGCGGCTCAGGGCGGTGAAGCTGTAGGGTAGGGCCGCGCCGCCCCGTTCCCCGGACAAGCCGCGCCCGCGCGGCGCCGATCCGGGGCCCAGGGGGACCGGGCGCGTCGTTAGGTTCGCCGAAGAGATTTACGCCGCAGTGTTTTGCGCTGGGTCCCGGCGCGGCGCTCCGGCTGCGCCTGCGCTTGGCCGGGACACGGGCGCGCGGCGTCCGCACTTGCCGCTTCGCCCAATTCGTAATAAACGAAGTTACATGAAAAGGGATAGCCGCCTCTCCTCGGTTCTGCACGCCCTGCTGCATATGGCGGAGCGGGACGGGCCGATCACCTCCGAAGAGCTTGCCGCCTGCATGCACACCCATCCGGTGGTGGTCCGCCGCACCATGGGCCTGCTGCGTGAAGCCGGGCTGGTGCGCTCGGCGCGGGGGCCGCAGGGCGGCTGGCGGATCAGCGCCGATCTCGGCACGGTCACGCTGCGCCAGCTGCACGAAACGCTGGGCGAGCCCACCATCTTCGCCATCGGCAACCGGCAGGACATGCCGGGCTGCCTTGTCGAACAATCGGTCAATGCCGCGCTGGACGAGGCCTTCATGGAAGCCGAGGCGCTGCTGCTCACCCGTCTCGGCGAGATCACCCTGGCGGATCTCGCCGCCGATTTCAGCCGCCGCTATGCCGCGCGGCGCGAAGGGAACAGTTGATATGCATGATGTCATCGTCGTCGGCGGCGCCTATGCCGGCATGGCCGCCGCTCTCCAGCTGCTGCGCGCCCGGCGCAGCGTGCTGGTCATCGATGCCGGCTTGCGCCGCAACCGCTTCTCCCACGCCTCGCACGGGCTGCTCGGCCAGGACGGGGTCGACCCGGCCGAGATCGCCCGCACCGCCCGCCGCCAGCTTGAGGCCTATCCGACGCTGGACTGGGTCGAGGGCGCGGCGCAGGACGCCGCCGGCGCGAAGGATGATTTCACCGTCACCACCGCGTCCGGTGCGCTCCATCGCGGCCGGCGCCTGCTGTTCGCGCTCGGGGTCAGCGACGAGCTACCCGCCATCGAGGGGCTCGCCGAGCGCTGGGGGCGCAGCGTGTTCCACTGCCCCTATTGCGACGGCTATGAGCTCGATCGCGGTCGCCTCGGCGTCATCGCCACCGGGCCGATGTCGGTGCATCAGGCACTTATGGTGAAGGAATGGGGCGCCGTCACCCTGTTCACCAACGGCGCCTTCACCCCCGACGCGGCGACGCGCGCCACCTTCGCCGAAGAGGGCATCGCGCTGGAGGAAACGCCGCTGGCGCGGCTGGAGGGGCATGCGGACGTTGTGCTGGCCGATGGCCGCCGGCTCGCTTTCGCCGGCCTGTTCACCGCCCCGCGCAACCGGCCGTCCTCCCCGGTGGCCGAAAGCCTCGGCTGCGCGCTGGAAGAGACGCCGTTCGGCACGCAGATCGGCACCAATGAAGCGAAGGAAACCAGCATCCCCGGCGCTTTCGCCTGCGGCGATGCCGCCCGCGTGCCGCACTCGCTCACCCTCGCCATCGCCGACGGCGCCTGGGCCGGCATGCAGCTGCACCGCTCGCTGGTGTTCTGAGCCGCCGCCCCGCCTGCCTGGGTCCCGGCGCGCCGCGCCTGTCGTTCCCGGACAAGCCGCACCCGTTCCGTTCCCCGGACCAGCGTCGCGCCGATCCGGGGCCCAGGGCGACGGGCGGCGCCGCCTTGCCCCTCTCGTCGCGCAAGGCGTTGCCGAAGCGGTTTGCGCGGGGTCCCGGTGCGCCTTCCGCTGACGCTGCAGGCGTCCGGGACACGGGCGGGCAGAGGGGCGGCATCGAGCGGTTCGATTGGCGCAAAATCCAGCATCGGCCCGGCCTCGCCGGCCGCGTCGGCCCGACTTTTCCCCATTCGCGCCGGGCCCGATGTGTGCGCGGGCTCATCATTTGCTTAAATGGGAGGCTCATCGAGGTCGCCTTGATGCCGCAAGGTTAGCGGCCGGGGCGCGGAAGGGGCTTAAGATGTTCAGACCTTTCATCATCAATCCGCCCGTCTTTTTCGGGTCCGTCCTCATAATCGCTCTGTTTCTTGCCGTCGGCGTGATCGTTCCGGAACAGGCCAGCGCGATCTTCGGGGGGCTGCAGAGCCGGATATTGGCGGGGTTCGGCTGGCTTTACCTGCTGTCGGTTGGCATCTTCCTCGCGGCCGTGCTGCTGCTCTGCCTTGGAGACTTCGGCCGGCTCAAGCTGGGCCCGGACGATTCGACGCCGGACTTCCGGTTCTCGTCCTGGATCGCGATGCTGTTCGCGGCGGGCATGGGCATCGGCCTCATGTTTTACGCCGTCGGCGAACCCATGACCCACTTCATGCAGCCTCCCACCGCCGAGCCGCGCTCGATCGCGGCGATGCGCGAGGCCATGTCGGTGACGTTCTTCCACTGGGGGATCCACGCCTGGGCGATCTACGCCGTGGTCGGTCTTTCGCTGGCCTATTTCGGCTATCGCTACAACCTGCCGCTGACCATCCGCTCCGGCCTCTACCCCCTGCTCAAGGAGCGCATCAACGGGCCGATCGGCCATGCGGTCGACATCTTCGCGATTGTCGGCACGATGTTCGGCATCGCCACCTCGCTCGGCCTCGGGGTGAGCCAGATCAATGCCGGGCTTAACTATCTCACCGGACTGCCCGTCGGTCCCGAGGTGCAACTGCCGCTGATCGCTGTCATCACCGGCCTGGCGACGGTCTCCGTCGTCACCGGCCTCGACAAGGGCGTGCGCATCCTCTCCGAGCTCAACCTCGTCGTCGCGATCCTGCTCATGCTGTTCGTGCTGGTGATGGGGCCGACCACGCTTCTGTTCCGCGACTTCGTGCAGAATATCGGGCTCTATCTCGATACGCTCGTGCTTCGCACCTTCAACATCTACGCCTATGAGCCGACGCCCTGGATCGACGGCTGGACGCTGTTCTACTGGGCCTGGTGGATTTCCTGGTCGCCCTTCGTCGGCATGTTCATCGCCCGCATCTCGCGTGGACGCACGGTGCGCGAATTCGTGGTCGCGGTGCTCTTCATTCCGGCCGGTTTCACCTTCTTCTGGATGACCGTCTTCGGCAACACCGCCATCTTCATTGATACAGGCGTGGCGGCGGGCGAGCTCGGTCAGGCTGTGGCGGCGGATGTCTCGGTCGGGCTGTTCCAGTTCTTCGAATACCTTCCGCTGCCGGTTGTCACCTCGACGCTGGCCATCCTCCTGATCGCCGTGTTCTTCGTCACCTCGTCGGATTCCGGTTCGCTTGTCGTCGATTCCATCGCGGCCGGCGGCGAGACGCAGACGACGACCGGCCAGCGCGTGTTCTGGTGCGCGCTGGAGGGGGCGGTCGCCGCCGGGCTCCTGCTGGCGGGCGGGCTGGGTGCGCTGCAATCGGCCACCATTGCCAGCGCGCTGCCCTTCACCTTCGTCATGCTGGCGCTGGTATGGGCGCTGTTCGCAGGGATGCGGGCCGATATCGCCCAGCAGCGGGCGCATGCCGGCCAGCCCTTCGCCGTGCCGAGCGCCCCGGCGGCCGGCGTCACCTGGCAGCGCCGGCTCGCGCTGATCCTCCATGCGCCGACGCAGGCCGAGATCGAGCGATTCATCGCGGCCCAGGTGCGCCCCGCGCTGGAGCAGGTCGCGCAGGAACTGACGCGCCGCGGACGGGTCGCCGAGGTGCATGACGAGGAAAAGGGTGCCGTCGCGCTACGCTCCCCGGCCGAGAACGTGCGCGATTTCGTCTATGGAGTCAGTGCAGTGGCCCACCGCCTGCCGACGGTCCTCACGGCGGGAGCCGGCAAGCCGGAATACCGCTATGAGGCGCGGACATACTTTTCCAGCGGCGGGCGCGGCTATGATGTGATGGGCATGGCGCCCGACCAGATCATCACCGATGTGCTGGTGCAGTTCGAACGTTATCTGAACCTTGTCCACTCGCCGGAGACCCAGCTTGTGCAGGCCGCCCCGGGTCATCAGGGGGAGGGCTAGGGCCGGCGGGACGGGATCGCGCCGGCCGGCATAGGTGGTTGGCTTTCCCCCGGCATAAAAAAACCCGCCCCCGGCGTTCGTCCGGAGGCGGGGCGGGAGCCGGAAGGGTCGGCTCCCGGAAGACCCCATACCCTAGATAGTTGGAGCGGAAACGCCGGCCGGGGCGGGGGGCGGAAAACGGGTGGTGCTGGCACCCCGCCGCGCCGGCGGCGGGATCGGTCGTGAGGCCGCGCGGCAGTCTTACAGCGCGCGGCAGTCTTACAGCGCGCGGCAGTCTTGCTTACCGCGCGCGGCAGTCT
Organism: Ancylobacter sp. FA202; assembly: GCF_000380205.1. Taxonomy (NCBI): domain Bacteria; kingdom Pseudomonadati; phylum Pseudomonadota; class Alphaproteobacteria; order Hyphomicrobiales; family Xanthobacteraceae; genus Ancylobacter; species Ancylobacter sp. FA202. The sequence goes on from NZ_KB904818.1 coordinate 3,137,671, forward strand.
TGCCCCGCGCGGCGGGAGGTTCACTCCGCCGCGAGGCGCAGCAGCGGGGCCGGCGCTTCCACCGGCAGCGCGTCCGCCACCTTGGCGGCGATGATCTCGGCGGTGGCGCAGGAGAGCGTCCAGCCCAGATGCCCGTGGCCGGTGTTGTAGAACACGCCCGGCTGCTTGCCGGCGGCGACGCGCGGCATCATGTCGGGCATCATCGGCCGCAACCCGGCCCACGGCACGACGCGCGCGGTGTTGACGCCGGGGAACAGCTTGCGGGTCCAGTCGACCAGCGGGCGGATGCGGTCGGCGCGGATGTCGCGATTCTCGCCATTGAACTCGGCGGTGCCGGCGACGCGGAAGCGGTCCTTGCCGAGGCGCGAGGTGACGATCTTGGTCTTGTCGTCGAGCAGGCTCACCCAGGGGGCCGAGGCCTGGCTCTCCTCGTCGTCGAGCATGACGGTGATGGAATAGCCCTTCACGGGATAAATGTTCACCCGGTCGCCGAGCCCGGCGGCGATGGCGCGCGAGCCGATGCCGGCGCAGACCACCGCGCCGTCGAAGGACAGCGTCTCGCGGCGGGGCAGCGCGTCCTCGGCGTCGGGGGCGACCGAGAAGGTCACGTCCACCCCGGTGCCGCCGGCGCCGGTGCCGGTGTGGGTCACGCGCTCGACGCTGGCCTCGCTGATGAAGCGCACGCCGTTGCGCCGGCACACTTCCGCCAGCCCATAGGTGAATTTGTGAATGTCGCCGGTGGAATCGGAGGGAGTGAAGAAGCCGCCATAGAAATGGCCCTTCAGCGTCGGCTCCAGCGCGCGGATTTCCTCGCCCGTCACCTCGCGCCGCTCCAGCCCGCCCTTGGCATAGAGGGCCGACACCTTGCGGGCGTTATCCTGGGCTTCCTTGTCGCGGTAGATGTGCAGGATGCCGCGCGTCTCGTGGTTGAAGTCGATGCCTTCGCGCTTGGCGATGTCGAACATGTAGTTGCGGGCCTGCAGGGCGAGACGGGTGGTCTCGACCGTGTTGGCCTCATAGTTCGGGATATTGGCGAGGAACTCGGCCATCCAGGAATATTTGTGCCAGGAAGGCATGGGGTTCATCAGCAGCGGCGCGTCCGGCGTGAACATCCACTTGATGCCCTTGAGCACGGTGGCCCAGGAGTTCCACACCTCGGCATTGGAGGCGGAGAGCTGCCCGCCATTGGCGAACGAGGTCTCCATCGCCGAATAGCGCTGGCGGTCGATGACGGTGACGTCATAGCCCTTCTGGTGGAGGGCATAGGCGGTGGTGACGCCGGTGATACCGGCACCGATAACGGCGATGTGGCGCATGGGAGGCTCCCGCGCTTGAGGACGACATGGCCCGACGCGCGGTGCCCCGCTTGGCGTCCGGCCGGCTGTCCCCATCTGTCGCGGTACCTGAGAGCTCGCCCCGAGACAGACGGCGGCGCCGTCAAACCATCCCGGGCTTCCCCTTCGGTGGGCGTCCTACCCCGGGGAAACCCGGCGCGACGCCTCTCTCCAGATTGTCCTGATCATGCGGTCCGTGGTGCCTGAGAGTTTCCTGGGGGGTTGCTCCGTCGGCGCCGACAATTGTCCGGGAGGGACTGTCGATCTCTCCCGCATGATCACTAGCAGACGGCTATATGCATCGCACAAATGCATGCCTCATTCAAGGGCAGGCGGGCGTGCTCGCGCCGAGTTGAGCCTGCGACCTTGGGAGGGGGAGGAGGGTAAGACGCCGCCTCGCGCCGCGCCGGGTGGGAAAGAGATCTGCCGAAGAGTTTCCCCTGGGCCCCGGATCGGCGCTTCGCAGGCGCGGCTTGTCCGGGGAAGGGGCGTGCCGCCGTGTCCCGGACGCCTGGAGCGTCAGCGGAGGGCGATCCGGGACACGGCGCAAAAGCATTGGGCCAAATCCCCCCCCTCACACCCCCGCCGCGTCGAGCCCGAGGTCGAGGATCGGGGCGGAATGGGTGATCCAGCCGACCGAGATCAAATCCACCCCGCTGGCGGCGATAGCGCCCACCGTCTCGCGCGAGACCCGGCCCGAGGCCTCGGTGAGCGCCCGCCCGCCCACCAGCGCCACCGCGTCGGCCAGCAGGACGGGGGTCATGTTGTCGAGCAGCACCGCGTCGACGCCTTCGGCCATGGCGGCGTCGAGCTGGGCCAGCGTGTCGACCTCGACCTCGATCTTCACCATGTGCCCGGCATGGGCTTTCGCCGCGCGGATCGCCGGCACCACGCCGCCGGCAACGGCGATGTGGTTGTCCTTGATCAGCACCGCGTCGTCGAGGCCGAAGCGGTGATTGGAGCCGCCGCCCGCCCGCACCGCGTGCTTTTCCAGCGCCCGCAGGCCCGGGGTGGTCTTGCGGGTGCAGACGATCTGCGCCTTGCCATGCTGGCGGGCGATCGCCACCAGCCCCGCCGTGGCGGTGGCGATGCCGGACATGCGGCAGGCGATGTTCAGCGCCACCCGCTCGGCGGTGAGGATGGCACGGGCCGAACCGTCGAGCCGCAGCACCACGTCGCCGGGCGCCACTTCAGTGCCGTCGCCGCGCTCGACGCTGACCTTCAGCGTGGGGTCGATCAGGTCGAAGGCGATCACCGCCGCGTCGATGCCGGCGATCACCCCCGGTTGGCGCGAGGCGATCACCGCCTGAAACCGCGCCTGTGCGGGAATGCAGGCATCGGTCGTCACGTCGCCGGCGCGGCCGAGATCTTCCAGCAGCGCGGCGCGCACGATCGGCTCGACCATCAGGCGGGGGAGGGGGGGAGGGGTCATGATGCTCTCGTTTCAGCAAAAGGAACGTCAGGACCGGGCTTGGCCCGGTCCTCCACGTCTTGCCCGTCAGCTATCGGTGCCGAAGGCGTGGATGCCCGGGCCAAGCCCGGGCATGACGTGGTTTTCGTGTCAGGGCCCACGCCCACTCCTCACGCTACCTGGCGGGTCTCGACGGCGTCGGCCGCGTCCGCCAGCCGCGTCTCGGAATGCCGCGCGGCCGCCGCCGGGGCGGGGTGGTCGGCGCGGAAATGCCCGCCGCGGCTCTCACTGCGGCGCAGCGCCGCCTCGGTGATCGCCAGCGCCACCAGCGAGAGGTCGCAGCCCTCCCGGTCGGCGATCGCGCCGAGCCGGGCGGCGGCGGCCTCCAGCCCCACGGCCTCGCGCACCACGCCCACCTGCCGGTCCATCAGCGCGCGGATCTCGGCCCGGGCCGGGGAGCGCGGGCGAGCGGGAGAGGGCGCGCGCGCCAGGCCGGGCGCGGCGTCCTCGCCGGCAATGTCCTGCGCGATCCATTGCGCATAGGCCAGCGCCTCCAGCAGCGAATTGCTGGCCAGCCGGTTGGCGCCGTGCAGCCCGGTGGAGGCCACCTCGCCGCAGGCCCACAGGCCCGGCACGCTGCTGCGCCCGGCGACATCCACCCGGATCCCGCCCATATGGTAATGCGCCGCCGGCCGCACCGGAATCGGCGCCCGCGCCGGGTCCAGCCCATGGGCGCGGCACAGCGCGACCACGCCGGGAAAGCGGGTGTCGATGTTCTTCATCCGGGCGTCCAGCACCACGGTCTCCCCGGCGGCGAGCTGAGCGAAGATCGCGCGCGCCACCACGTCGCGCGGGGCGAGTTCCTGCCCCGGCACCTCGGCCATGAAGCGCTCGCCGCGGCTGTTGAACAGCCGGGCCCCTTCGCCGCGCAGCGCCTCGGTGGCGAGCGGCATTGGCGCAGGGCCGCCAGAGGCCGCCCGTTCGGGGTCTCCGTCCACCGCCATCGCGGTGGGGTGGAACTGCACGAACTCAAGATCGCGCAGCACCGCCCCCGCCCGCGCCGCCAGAGCGAGGCCGGAGCCGACCGCCCCGAGCGGGTTGGTCGTGGCGCCATAGAGGCCGCCGAGCCCGCCGGTGGCGAGCACCACGGCACGGGCGGCGAGGGTGAGCGTGCGCCCTTCGCGGTCGCGGGCGGCAATGCCGGCGATGCGGCCATTGGCGTCGGCCAGAAGCTCGCCCGCCCGCCAGCCTTCCATGACAGTGATCGAGGGGCAGTCCCGCGCCGCGCGGGTCAGTGTTTCCAGCACCACGCGGCCGGTGCCGTCGCCCTGCGCATGGACGATGCGCCGGCGCGCATGCGCGGCTTCCAGCCCCAAAGCGAGGCTGCCATTGGGGTTGCGGTCGAACGGGGTGCCGAGCCCGACCAGCCAGTCGATCGCCCCCGGCGCGGCGCCGGCCACGCGGCGCGCCACCAGCGGCTGCGACAGCCCGGCCCCGGCGGCCAGCGTGTCGATGGCGTGCAGATCCGGCCGGTCGTCGGCGCCGAGCGCGGCGGCGATGCCGCCCTGCGCCCAGCCGGTGGCGGCCTCCGCCCCCAGCGGCGCGGCGACGACCAGCGTCACCGGGAGCGGCGCCAGCCGCAGCGCGGTGGCAAGGCCGGCCACCCCGCCGCCGACGACAACGATGTTCTCACGCGAATGGCTCACAAGCGGACCCTTCCGAGGTGCGATAAGCGGGCGAAGTGCGTTCAGCGAATGGCGTTCAGCTGATCGCCAGCATGCGCTCGACGGCGAGGCGGGCCCGGCCGGCGATCGCGGGGTCGATTTCGACCTGCGTCGTCATCGTCTCCAGCGCCCGGCGGATGTTCGGCAGGGTGATGCGGCGCATGTGTGGGCACAGGTTGCACGGGCGCACGAACTCGATGTCGGGGTGGTTCACCGCCACATTGTCGGCCATCGAGCATTCGGTGATCAGCACCACCCGCGCCGGCTTCTCGTCGCGCACATAATCCGCCATGCCGGCGGTGGAGCCGGCATAATCGGCCTCCGCCACCACTTCGGGCGGGCATTCCGGATGTGCCAGCACCACGACGCCGGGATGGTTCTCGCGCAGATCGCGAATATCCTGCGGGGTGAAGCGCTCATGCACCTCGCAATGGCCCTTCCACGCGATCAGCTCCAGCTCGGGCACCAGCTTCTGCACATTCTGCGCGAGGAATTCGTCGGGCAGCATGAGGATGCGATTGACGCCCCATTCCTTCGCCACCGCGCGCACCACCTTCACCGCGTTGCCTGACGTGCAGCAATAATCGCTCTCGGCCTTCACCTCGGCCGAGGTGTTGACATAGGTAACGACGGGCACGCCGGGATAACGCTGCTTCAGCAGGCGGATGTCGGCGGCGGTGATGCTGTCGGCCAGCGAGCAGCCCGCGCCCATATCAGGCATCAGCACGGTCTTGGACGGGTTCAGCAGCTTGGCGGTCTCGGCCATGAAATGCACGCCGGCCATGACGATGACATCGGCATCCACCGTCACCGCCTCGCGGGCGAGGGCCAGCGAATCCCCGACAATGTCGGCCACCGTGTTGAAGATTTCAGGCGCCTGGTAGTTGTGGCCGAGCACCACGGCGTTGCGCTCCCGCTTCAGCCGCTCGATCGCCTCGACCTCGCGGGCGATCAGCGGCCATTCCGCCGGGGTGATGTGCTTGGCCACCCGCGCATAGAGATGCGGCAGCGCGGGCAGGGCGGGCCGCTCGTCGGGCAGGCCCGGGACAAACGCCTCGGGGCGGTCGGCATGGGCAGCGACGTCGAAGTCCAGCATCGCGTCCTCCATTATGCTCTTTTTGAGTATAACTCAGGCCAAAGAAGACCGGGCAGCAGGGCCCGGCGGATCGTCATTATGCTAGGACTGAGTATAAGTCGCTGTCAACACTTCGTCACAAATCGGGCGATATGGGATTTGGATCGGTGAGGCAACGCATGACACTTGAAATCGACTCCGCCGGCATGGACGACGAGGGCGCGGTGGTCGCTCTCTGGCAGGCCTGCGGGCTCACGGTTCCCTATAATGACCCGGCGGCCGATTTCCGGTTCGCGCGCGGTGGCGCGAATTCGGAGGTGCTGGTGGCCCGCCGTGAAGGCGGCCGCGTCTGCGCCTCTGCCATGGTCGGCCATGACGGGCACCGGGGCTGGATTTACTATGTCGCCGTCGATCCCATCCTCCAGCGCCAGGGCGTCGGCGCGGAGATCGTGAGCGCGGCGGAGGCGTGGCTGCAGGCGCGCGACGTGCCGAAGGTGCAGCTTCTGGTGCGCGAGACCAACACCGCCGTCGTCGCCTTCTACGAGAAGCTTGGCTTCGAGGTCGCCCCGCGCGTGGTCCTGTCGAAATGGATCGACGGGCGGGATTAACCCTCACCGCCGCCCGAACCCTCCCGGCAACCTCACCCCCGGCGCCGGGCGCTCCAGCAGCACTTCGCGGCGGAAGCGCACCAGCCGGGCGGGGCGGCCGCCGGTCTCGGCCGTGCTCTCGCCGGTCTCTTCCACCAGCCGCTGCTGCTCCACCAGCCGGCGGAAATTCTGCTTGTGCAGCCGCGAGCCGGACAGCGCCTCCACCGCCTGCTGCAGCTGGCCGAGCGAGAAACTCGGCGGCATCAGCTCGAACACCACGGGGCGGTATTTGATCTTGCCGCGCAGACGGGCGATGGCGAGCGCCAGCATGCGGCGGTGGTCCTCGCGCATTTCGGTGCCGGAGGGCGGGATGGCGATGCGGTCGGAGCCGCGCTCGCGCAGCGCCTCGCCCACCAGCCCGGCCTCATAGAGCAGCTCATAGCGCTCCAGCACCCGCTCCTCGTTCCAGCCCGCCTCATGGCCGCCGGCGCCGCCGAAGCCCAGCGCGATGCGCTCGGCCCGCCGTTCGCTCAGCCGTCCCTGCGCCGCCCCCGCTGCCCAGGCGCGCAGGCCGTGTTCGAGCGTGTCGAGCACGGCGGGGCGGGCCCCCCGCCGCGCCAGTCCTCCCAGGGGAAATAGCGGTACCAGCTCTGCCACGCCGCGTCGGTGTCGCCGGCCGGCCGGGCCTCGCGCACGAGGGCGAGATAGGCGAGGGAAAGCGCGCGGGTGCCGTCCTCGCCGCGGTCGCGGTCGCCGAAGGTGTAAAGCTGCTCGACATAGCCGAGTTCCTGCAGCGTCTGCCGCTCCACCCAGCTGCGCAGGCCCATTTCCAGCGTGCGGTGGCCGCGCTCCAGCGGGCCGGAGGGCAGCGAATCGCGCCCGTCGCCATGGCGCAGCGTCAGCACCTTGGGGTCGTCGCCCGTCACGGCCACGATCACCGCCGACAGGCCGATCGCCAACGCCGGTTCCGGCGCGTGGGAAGGGGCGGCGCTCGTGCGCGGGTCTGGGCTCGGCGTGGTCGGCATCGGGTTCCGGGCGGTGGGTTCGGCGTGCCGCACATTAGCATGGAAGCGGCGGCGTCGCTGCGCCGGCAACTCTTGCGCCGGCGGCGCGGGAGTGGCACTCCGGCAAAGGTTGCAACGGAGGCGGATGATGAGCGGCAAGGTGGTTCTACCCGGCGGAAGCAAGGTTTCGGCGCTTGGCATCGGCACCTGGATGATGGGCGAGCGCCCCGAGGCGCGGGCCGAGGAGACCGAATCGGTGCGCCTCGGCGTCGAGCTCGGCCTGAAGCTGATCGACACGGCGGAAATGTATGGCGAGGGCGCCTGCGAGCGCTTTCTCGGCGAGGCGCTGGCCGGGCTGCGCGACAAGGTTTTTCTCGTCTCCAAGGTCTACCCGCACAATGCCAGCCGCGCCGGCGTGGTCTCAGCCTGCGAGCGCAGCCTCCGGCGGCTGAAGACCGACCATCTCGACCTCTATCTGCTGCACTGGCGCGGCAGCGTGCCGCTGGCGGAAACCATCATCGGCTTCGAGCAGCTGAAGACCCAGGGCAAGATCCGCGACTGGGGCGTGTCGAATTTCGACACGGACGACATGAACGAATTGTACGAGACCCCCGGCGGCGAGGCCTGCGCCACCAATCAGGTTCTGTACAATCTCACCCGGCGCGGGCCGGAATGGGACCTGCTGCCCTGGCTGCAGGAACATGAAATGCCGCTGATGGCCTACAGCCCGATCGAGCGCGGCCGGCTGAAGAGCACCGGCGTGCTGGCCGATCTCGCCGCCAAGCACAATGCCCGGCCCTATCAGATCGCGCTCGCCTGGGCGCTGCGCATGCCGGGCAACATCGTCATCCCCAAGGCCTCGCGCGCCGCCCATATGCGCGAGAATGCCGGCGCAAGCGACATCGCGCTCGATGCGGAAGACCTCGCCGCGCTGGACGCCGCCTTCCCGCCGCCGTCGCGCAAGCGCTCGCTCGAAATGCTCTAAGCGACGTCTACGCACCGGCCGCGAGGCCGGCCAGCCAGCGACGAATGATTGTCTCCTCATCGGTCGAGAGGCCCGCGAGGAGGCCGGATTCGAGCCCATAGACCCGCGCCTTGGCCGCGCTAAGCCGGGCCTCGCCCTCCGGTGTCAGGGCGATCTGCTGGATTCGTCCATGCACCGCATGGGGACGACGGGCCACCAGCCCGGCCTTCAGCAGATTGGCGATGATGGTGCTCATCGTCTGCGGCGTCAGCAGAGCGAGGCGGGCGAGGTCCGCCCCGGACGCGGCGGGATAGGCTTCCAGCATCACCAGGGCCGAGAACTGCGCCGAGGTGAGGCCGAGATCGCTCAGCAGGGCTTCCACGCGCAGGCGGTGCACATGCGCCGCCTGACGCAGCAGATAGCCGAGATGGCCGTCGGCGCCGCGCCTGCCTTCGCCCGGGGCAGGCGGCACGGCGTCGGGGGAGTTGCGCATTATCAGAGCCCTGATATCATATTCGTGCTCTGATAATATCTCCTCGCGCAGGTTCACGCCACCATGACGATTCCTGAGAGCGCCCCGGCGGCGCCGTTCTCCTATGCCGGCTTTCAGGCCGTTGCTCCCGCCGCCACCGCCGCGCTGCGCGCGCTGAGCCAGTCGGTGGATGCCGGCCTCGACAAGGGGCTGGTCGAACTGGTCAAGATCCGGGTGTCGCAGATCAATGGCTGTGCCTTCTGCACGGCGTTCCACATCGCGCTCGCCCGCCGGCTCGGCGTGGAGGCGGCGAAGATCGACCTGGTGGCGGTCTGGCGCGACGCCGGCCTGTTCACCCCGCGCGAGCGAGCGGCGCTGGCCTGGGCGGAGCAGCTTGCCGGCATGGCGGGCGGCCCGGTGCCGGAGGACGCGGTGGCGCAGTTCGGCGAGGTTTTCGCGTCTGACGAGGTGGTGCACCTCACCGTCGCCATCGCCGCCATCAATGCCTGGAACCGCATTGCCGGCGGGCTGCGCTTTCCGCCCCCTTCCTGATCCCGCATGGGGCGGGCACGGAAGGTGAGTGGCGGCTTGCCCTCACGGCGCCGGGCAGGGCACGCTCCGGCGCCGTGCATCGGTGAACAGGTAGCCGGCGACGGCGATCACCACCAGCGCGCCGCCGAACAGCGCCGGCGGGCCGACCCGCTCGTCATAGGCCAGCCACACCCAGAGCGGGGAGAGCGCCACGTCGAGCAGCAGCAGCAGGCCGGTTTCGCCCGAGCCTATGTGCCGCCCGCCCATCAGGGTCAGCACATTGGCGAGGCCGGAGGTCAGCACGCCGAGCAGCGCGCAGACGAACAGCGCATAGGCCGAGGGCAGGCCGGGCGACGCCAGCGGCAGGGCGATCACCGCCGCGATCACGGCGGAGACGAGGCTGATCAGCGTCAGGTCGAGTTTCGGGTAGCGCTTGGCCTGCACCAGCAGCCCGCCCCAGCTCAGCGTCATCAGCGCCGCGACCAGGATGCCGGCGCTGTCGCCCACTGAGATCGCCGCGCCGGCGGTGATGGTGATGCCCACCGCCGCCACCAGCGCCGCCGCGCCGAAGCGCCGGCTCAGCTTTTCACGCAGCGCCACCAGGGCCAAAAGGGCGGTGACGAAGGGCAGCGTGGCGTAGATCGTCATGACGGTGGCGACCGAGGTCAGCTGCAGCGCGCCGATATAGGCGATGTTGCCGACCACGGCGAGGCCGATGGCGAACAGGCTGGCGCGGGAGGCGCCGGCCCGCAGCGCCTGCGCCCTGTCGGCGGTGGCCAGCAGCCAGAACGGCGCGAGCGCCAGCACCGCGAACACCGAGCGCCAGAGGATGATCGTCCAGGCATCGAGATCGGCCATCCGCACGAACAGGCCGACAAGGCTCCACAGCAGGGTGGAGAACAGCACCACGGCAAGGCCGGCCGCGCGGGGTGTCAGCAAGGCACGGGACGTGATGGACATGAAGGCCTCTGTGTGTTCCGATCCGACGCATGATAGGCAACAGTAGACCGGTCGTCTAGTATGACGGAAAAGCCATCCACACGCGACAGGATCGTCGCGGCGGGACGCAAGGCGATGCTGGAGCAGGGCTATGACGGCACCGGCATCGGCCCGCTTCTGGCGTCGGTAGCGGTGCCTAAGGGCTCCTTCTACCATTTCTTCGCCAGCAAGCAGGATTTCGCCGGCGCGGTGCTCGACGCCTATGCCGGCCAGTACCGCCGGCAGCGGCAGGAGCTTTTCGCCGATGCCAGCCTGAGCCCGCTCGCGCGGATTGCGCGCCATCTGGAACAGGTGGAGCGCGATTCGGTGGCGGAGGCGGAGGTGGCGGGCTGTCTCTATGGCGTGCTCGCCCAGGCCGCCCCGGCGCTGGATGACGGGCTGCGCTCCCAGCTGGCGGACGTCTTCGCCAGCTGGGAGCAGGATCTCGCCGCGCTGATCACTGAAGCCCAGAGCGCCGGCGAGGTCGATCGCGCGCTCGATCCGGTGGAGGTGGCGGCGCACATCATCGACACCTATGAGGGCGCGGTGATCCGGGCGCGGGCCGGCGATGGGCCGGCGGCCTTCGCGCGCCTGCGCAAATTCGCCCTGGCGCTGCTGCGGGGCGGGGCCGGCGCGGAAGGGGCGTGAGACGGGCGTGAGGCTGCCCCTCTCGACAGCCGCCCCGTCGCGACGCGATAAGCGGCACGTCGCTGATCTTCGCCCGCCCCTATCCCGCCCCGGAACGCCGCCCGTGCCGCACGCCCCGCTGATCCGCCTGGAGAATGTCACCCTCTCGCGCGGCGGCCGGGTGGTGCTGGACGACATCTCGCTTGACATCACCGAGCGCCGGGTCGGGCTGATCGGCACCAATGGCTCGGGCAAGAGCTCGCTGGTGCGCCTGCTCAACGGCCTGCTCTCGGCGGAGAAGGGCCGCGTCACTGTGCACGGTTTGGACGCGAAGGAGCAGGCGGGCGACCTGCCGCGCAAGGTCGGCTTCATCTTCCAGAACCCCGACCACCAGATCATCTTCCCCACCGTCGCCGAGGAGATTGCCTTCAGCCTGGAACAGGCCGGCCTGCCGCGCCGGGAGGCCGCGCGCGAGGCGGTGCCGGCGCTCGCTCGCTTCCAGCGCGTGCACTGGGCCGAGCGGCCGGTGCACGCGCTCTCGGAAGGGGAAAAGCAGTTTCTGTGCATCATCGCCGTGCTGGTGATGACGCCGTCGGTGCTTATTCTCGACGAGCCGTTTTCCAGCCTCGACCTGCCCACCCGCCGGCGTCTGGAAACATTGGTCGCCGGGCTGGAGCAACAGGTGATCCTCGTCGCCCATGAGCTCGACGCCTTCGCTAGATATGAGCGGGTGATCTGGCTGCATGAGGGGCAGGTGCGCGGCGACGGCCCCCCCGCCGCGATCATCCCCGCCTACCGCGCCTTCGCCGAGGGTCTGACATGATCTCGCTCTATCTCGCCCAGCGCACCTGGCTGCATGGCGTGCCCGCCGGCTGGAAGCTGCTGGCGCTGGCGCTGCTCAGCCTCATCGCCGCGCCGCTCGACAGCCTGCCGGTGATGGCCGGCCTGCTCGCCGCCGTGCTGCTGCTCTATGCCTCGCTCGGCAAGGCGGCGCTGGCGCAGATCGCGCTGCTGCGCCCGCTTTGGCCGCTCTTTGCCATCCTGCTCGCCTTCCATTGGTGGAATGGCGACGTCGCCGCCGGCCTCGTCGTGCTGGCCCGCATCCTCGCCATGGTGCTGCTGGCCAATGCGGTGACGATGACCACCCGCATGGACGCGATGATGGACGCGGTCGAGCCGCTGCTGGCCCCGCTGGCGTGGTTCGGCGGCTCGCCGCGCGCGGTGGCGCTGGCGGTGGCGATGATGATCCGTTTTGTGCCGCTGCTCTTTGCCCTGTGGGAGGCGCTGAACGAGTCCTGGCGCGCCCGCACCGGCAAGCGCGGCGGCTGGCGCCTGCTCGCGCCTTTCTGTATCCAGACATTGAGACTGTCCCATCACACCGCCGAGGCGCTGGCCGCGCGGGGCGGTGCGCCGCGAGGAACCCGCCGATGAAAGACCGTAACCTCGTTCAGGTCGCGCTCTACGCCGCCATCTTCGCCGTGCTCGGCCTGCTGCCGCGCTTCGATCTGCCCTTCGCCGCCGGCGTGCCGATCACCGCCCAGAGCATGGGGGCGATGCTGGCCGGCGTGATGCTCGGCGCCTGGCGCGGGGCGCTGGCCATGGTGCTGCTGCTGTTCGTCGTCGCGCTCGGCGCGCCGCTGCTGGCCGGCGGGCGCGGGGGGCTCGGCGTGTTCTTCACCCCCTCCGTCGGCTTCATCTTCGGCTGGATCGCGGTGGCTTTTGTGGCCGGCTGGCTCATGCAGGCGCTGCGCAAGGCGCCGGTCTTCCCCGCCGCGCTCATCTCTGCCGTCATTGGCGGCATCGTGGTGATGTACGCCTTCGGCATTGCCGGCCTGGCGCTGGTCGGCGGGCTGTCGGTGATGGATGCCACCAAGGCCTGCCTGATCTTCATTCCCGGCGACGCGATCAAGGCGGTGCTGGTGGCGCTGATCGCGCAGACCGTGGCGCGCGGCCTGCCGGAAGCGCTGCTCTCGCGCAACGCCTGAGGCGATGACCCACACCATCGGCGCCGGCCTGCCCGCCCTCGCGGCGGCGGCACCCACCCGCGCCGGGCTGGTCTGCGACGACGAGGTGGTGAGCCGCGCCGCGCTTGCGTCCCGCATCAGTGCGCTCGCGGCGCATCTGGAGACGCGCACCGCGCCGGGACAGGGCGTGGCGCTGGCCATGGGCAACGGGCCGGAACTGGTGGAAGCCTTCTTCGCCTGCGCCATCAGCGGCCGTCAGGCGCTGGTCTATGATTCCGGCTGGCCCGCACCCTACCGCGCCGCCATCGATGCCGCGCTGGCCCCAAACCTGACGCTGGAATCCCCGGCGCTGGAGGCCCTGCCCAACCTCGCCTCCGCCCCGTTCCCGCCCACGCCAGCGCCGGACGCGCCGTTCTATGTCGGCTTCACCTCCGGCTCCACCGGCCTGCCCAAGGGCTACCGGCGTTCCCACCGCTCCTGGATCGACAGCTTCGCCGCCAGCGCGGCCGAATTCTGCCTCAGCGAAGCGGATGTGGTGCTGGCGCCCGGCGGGCTGGCGGCGTCGCTGCATCTCTATGGTGTCGTCCACGCGCTGCACATCGGCGCGCTGGCGGTGATGATGCGCCAGTTCCACCCCCGCCGGGCGCTGCGCCTCATCGCCCGGCATGGTGTCACCGCGCTCTATGCCACCCCGACCCAGCTGCAGATGCTCATTGAGGCCGGGGCGGGCGAGAGCTTTCCGACGGTTCGCCTCCTCATGATCTCAGGCGCCAAATGGCGGGCGGAAACGCGGGCCGCCACGCTGGCGCTGTTCCCCAAGGCCGGCATCGCCGAATTCTATGGCGCCTCGGAAACCAGCTTCATCACCATTGCCCGGCCGGGGGAGGCGGTGCCGCCCGGCTCGGTCGGCCGGCCCGCTTATGGTGTCACCCTGCGCATCCGCGACGCGGCGGGGCATGACCTCAAGGCCGGCGAGGCGGGGGCGATCTGGGTCAGGAGCACGATGCTGTTCGAGGGATATGCCTGCGGCGACGCGCCGGAAACCCGCCGCGTGGGTGGCTTTCTCACCATTGGCGACCATGGAAGGCTCGACGAGGCCGGCTTTCTCTATCTGCATGGGCGCGAGAAGCGCATGCTCGTCACCTCGGGGCTGAACGTCTATCCCGAGGAGGTGGAAACCGTGCTCGCCAGCCTGCCCGGCATCGCGGAAGCCGCCGTGTTCGGCCTGCCCGACGATTTGCGCGGCGTCGAGCTTGTGGCCGTGCTGCGCGGCGCGGTGGACGAGCCCGCCCTGCGCGCCGCCTGCCGGGGGCTGCTGCCGGCGGCGAAGATCCCGCGCCGTTTCCTCAGCCTGGAGGACTGGCCGCGCACCTCGGGCGGCAAGGCGGATCTCAGGGCGCTGGAGGCGATCGCGCGGGAAAGGTTCGCGCGATGAACCGGGCCTTTATCCTCGCCGCCTGCCGCACGGCGGTGGCCCCGCGCGGCGGCGCCTTTCGTCTGGTCGAGGCGTATGACCTCGCCGCCCCGGTGCTGCGCGCCTGCCTCGACGATGCGGGCGTGGCATCGGATGACGTCGAGCACGTCATCCTCGGCAATGCGCTGTCGGGCGGCGGCAATGTCGCCCGCCTCGCCGCGCTGGCGGCCAACCTGCCGCCCACCGTGCCGGCGCTGACGCTGGACACGCAATGCTGTTCCGGGCTCGACGCCATCCAGCTGGCGGCGCGGCTGGTAGAATCGGGCGCGGCGCAGCTCGTGCTCGCCGGCGGGGTGGAGAGCTTCAGCCGCTCGCCCCTGCGCGCCACCCGGCCGAAGGCGAAGGGCGAGGCGCCGGTGTTTTATGACCGCCCGCCCTTCACCCCCTGGCCGGCGCGCGACCCTGAGATGATCGAGGTTCTGGCCCGCGCGGCGAATGGCTACAGCCGCGAGCGGCAGGCGGCCTTCGCCATCGAGAGCCACGCCAAGGCGCTGGCAGCGCGGGCGCGGCTGGAAGCGGAAATCGTGCCGGTGGCGGGGCTTGCCTTCGACAGCTTCACCCGCGCGCTCACCCCGGCCTTGTGCGCCCGCGCGCCGGTGCTGCACCGTGACGGCGAGAGCGAGGTGGACGCGGCCGGCGTCGCGGTGGAGGCGGACGCCGCCGCCATGGTGCTGGTGGCCTCGCGGGAATGGGCGCAGCGGCGCCGGCAGGCCGGTCGTCCGATCTGCAAGGTGTTTTATGCCCGCTCCTTCGGCGCCGCGCCGGAGAACCCGCCGGAGGCGATCGATCAAGGCTTGATCGACACGGCCTATGACAACGGCCTTATGAATTTCGACATTCTTCACGACCAAGGTGTGCAACTGGACTGGGCACGCATTCCCGTCGTCGAGCTGATGGAAGCCTCGGCCGGGCAGGCGCTGCTGAACTGCCGAAACAGCGGGCTCGACCCCACCACCCTCAATCGCGGCGGCGGGGCGCTGGCGCGCGGGCATCCCATCGGCGCCTCGGGCGCGATCCTCGCCGTGCGCCAGTTCCACGAGCTGGCGCGCGAGGCGCCGCAGGCGCTCGGCCTTTCCGCCATCGCGGCGGCGGGCGGGCTCGCCAGCGTGCTCATGTTGCAGCGCCTCTAAACAGGCGTTTGCCGCGCCCGGCCTCCTTGTGCAGGATGCAGCACGAATCGTCCGCAGAAGACGATCGTTCATTTCGGGAGAAAGGCCGTTGGCCGTATGAACGCGATCTCCTCACGCCAGCAGGACATTCTCGGCCTCGCGCGCGCCCAGGGACGGGTGAGCGTCGAGGACCTCGCCAGCCGTTTCGTCGTCTCGCCACAGACCATCCGCAAGGATCTCAACGATCTGTGCGTGCGCCGGCTGATGTCGCGTGTGCATGGCGGCGCCGTCGTCGCCTCGGGGGTGGAGAACCTCGCCTATGAGGCCCGCCGCGCCATGGCGCAGGGCGCCAAGCGCGCCATCGCCGAGGCCGCCGCCAGCATGGTGCCGAACCGCGCCTCGCTGTTCATCAATATCGGCACCACCACGGAAGAGGTCGCCCGCGCCCTGTCCGACCATGAGGATCTGCTGGTCATCACCAACAACCTCAATGTGGCGACGCTGCTCTACCGCCATCCCCGCATCGAGCTGATCATGGCCGGCGGGCCGGTGCGCCATGCCGACGGGGCGGTGATCGGCTCGGCGGCGGTGGATTTCGTCCGCCAGTTCCGCGTCGACTACGCCGTCATCGGCGCCTCGGCGATCGAGGAGGACGGCACGCTGCTGGATTTCGACTATCGCGAGGTGCAGGTCGCCCGCGCCATCATCGACAATGCCCGCCAGATCATCCTGGTGGCGGATCGTTCCAAGCTGGAGCGCACCGCGCCGGTGCGCATCGGCTCGATGTCGGAGGTCGACACCTTCGTCACCGACACCGTATCCTCCCCCGAGCTGCGCCATGTGTGCCAGCGCGAACAGGTGGAACTGATCGAGGTCGGTTCGCTTGACGAGGACGGGTTCTAGAGCACGCGCCGATCAGCTTGCATCGCAAGCTGATCGGATAACGCGTTCTCTATCTTAGAGTTAGAGTGCGATCCGATCAGATTGGTTCAATCTGATCGGATCGCACTCTAGAGATCCCGCATTGCAACATCGGGGCGGCGCGCGCCGGGGCCTGACTGCCTGCGGCGTCCGCCACGTCCCGCTTCATCGACCGCCGGAGGAGAGACGAATGGAACTGCGCCGCCTCGGACGCTCGGATATTCTGGTGCCGCCGCTGTGCATCGGCGGCAATGTGTTCGGCTGGACCGCCGACGAGCCCACCTCCTTCCGCCTGCTCGACGCGCTGTTCGACGCCGGCTTCTGCTTCATCGACACCGCCGACATGTATTCGCGCTGGGCGGAGGGCCACACCGGCGGCGAATCCGAGGCCATCATCGGCAAATGGATGAAGGCGCGCGGCAATCGCGACCGCCTCGTCATCGCCACCAAGGTCGGCGCCGATATGGGGCAGGGCAAGGTGAGCCTCGCCCCGGACCATATCCGCGCCGCCGCCGAGGCTTCGCTCTCCCGACTGCAGACCGACTATATCGACCTCTACCAGTCGCATTTCGACGACCCGGACACCCCGTTCGAGGAGGTGCTGGGCGCCTATGACGAATTGATCCGGGCCGGCAAGGTGCGGATCATCGGCGCGTCCAACCTCACCGCGCCCCGGCTGTTCGAAGCGCTGGCGGTGTCGACCCGCGAAAAACTGCCGCGCTACGAGACGCTGCAGCCGGAATATAATCTCTACGCCCGCGCCGGCTATGAGGCCGATATCGAGGCGGTCTGCGCCGCCAGCGGCCTTGGCGTCATCCCCTATTTCTCGCTCGCCGCCGGCTTCCTCACCGGCAAGTACCGCAGCGCCGCCGATGCCGGCAAAAGCGTGCGCGGGGCCTCGCTGGTGGAGAAATATCTCAACCCGAGGGGCGAGCGCATTCTCGCCGCGCTCGACACGGTGGCGGCCGCCCATGGCGCCACGCCGACCCAGGTGGCGCTGGCCTGGGTCATGGCCCGCCCCAGCATCACCGCCCCCATCGCCAGCGCCTCGCGGGTGGAACAGCTCGGCGACCTCATCGCCAGCGCCGACCTCGCGCTCACCGGCTCGGACATGGCCCGGCTCGACAGCGCCAGCGCCTGGAAGGACTGACAATGGCGACGCAAAGCCCGGCCGAAATCGCGCGCTTCATCGAGGCCGGGCGCGGCACCGCGCCGGCGGACCTCGTGATCAAGGGCGTCCAGCTGCTGGATGTCATCACTGGCGCCATCACCCGCACCGACATCGCCATGGTGGGGGAGCGCATCGTCGGCACCTATGGCGAATATCACGGCGCGCGGGAGATCGACGGCGCCGGGCTGTTCGCCGTGCCGGGCTTCATCGACACGCATCTGCATGTCGAATCCTCGTTGGTCACGCCGCTGGAATTCGACCGCTGCGTGCTGCCGCACGGCGTCACCACGGCGATCTGCGACCCGCACGAAATCGCCAATGTGCTGGGCGCGGAGGGCATCGCCTATTTCCAGCGCTGCGCCGAGCGCACGCTCATGGACCTGCGCGTCCAGCTCTCCTCCTGCGTGCCCGCCACCACCTTCGAAACCGCCGGCGCGGAACTCGCCGCGCCCGATCTCGCGCTGCTGCGCGGCCATGGCTCCGGCATCGGCCTCGCCGAATTCATGAACTTCCCCGGCGTGCTGTTCGCCGATGAGGGGTGCCTGGCCAAGCTGTCGCTGTTCTCCGACGGGCATATTGACGGTCACGCGCCGCTGCTGCGCGGGCGCGACCTCAATGGCTACATCGCCGCCGGCATCCGCACCGAGCATGAGGCGACGGGGCTGGAGGAGGCGCGCGAGAAGCTGATGAAGGGCATGACGGTGCTCATCCGCGAGGGCTCGGTCTCGAAAGACCTGCACGCGCTGATTCCGCTGATCTCGGCCGACACCTCGGCGTTCCTGGCCTTCTGCACCGATGACCGCAACCCGCTGGACATCGCCGAGGAAGGCCATCTCGACTACATGATCGCCGAGGCCATCCGCCATGGCGCGCCGCTGCACCATGTCTACCGGGTGGCGAGCTGGTCGGCGGCCAATGCCTTCGGCCTCACCGATCGCGGCCTCATCGCCCCCGGAAGGCGGGCGGACATCGTGCTGGTGGATAATCTGGAAGCCTGCTCGGTCCGCCAGGTCATCTCCGCCGGCCGGCTGGTGACGCCGGAACTGTTCGCCGCGCGCGGGCATGTCGCCCCGGTCGGCATGGATTCGGTGAAGGCGCGGAAGGTCGCGGCGGCGGATTTCCGCATCCCGGCCACGGAGAGCGCCACCCGCGTTATCGGCGTGGTACCGGGCCGCATCATCACCGAGGATGTGCGGCTCGACCTGGCCGTCTTCGATGGCGAGAAGCGGGTGGACCTTGAGAAGGACGCGGTGAAGGTCTGCGTGGTCGAGCGGCACGGGCGCAACGGCAATATCGGCCGCGGCTTCGTGCATGGCTTCGGCATGAAGCGCGGCGCCATCGCCTCCTCGGTCGGCCATGACAGCCACAACATCACCGTGGTCGGCGTCGACGAGGCCGACATGGCGCTGGCGGTGAACCGGCTCATCGAAATGCGCGGCGGCTTCGCGGTGGCCGATGGCGGGGAGGTGACGGCCGAGCTCGCTTTGCCCGTCGCCGGGCTGATGGCGGACACCTCGTTCGAGGAGGTGCACGACGCGCTGATCCCGCTGCGCGCGGCGGCGAAGGCGCTGGGCGTGGTGCTGGCCGAACCGTTCCTGCAGGTGGCGTTTTTGCCGCTGCCGGTCATTCCGCATCTGAAGATCACCGATTTCGGCATGTTCGACGTCAACGCCTTCGCCCTGCTGGAACCCGCCCCACCGCCGGCCGGCAATGGGTGAACCTGTCGCGCCCCCGCGTCACGGCCCCGTGCGGGAGCGCTGCGGCGATGTGCGCACCCCGTGTCCCGGCCCAGCGGAGGCGTAGCCGAAGCGCCGCGCCGGGACCCAGGGGAAACCGCCGCCGGCATCCCCCCGGCTCCGCCTTCACACCGTCATGCCCGGGCCCGGCCCGGGCATCCACGCCTTCCGGTGCCCCGCTCTCACACCGTCATGCCCGGGCGTGGCCCGGGCATCCACGCCTTCCGGGGCCTCGCCGTCACACCGTCATGCCCGGCCCGGCCCGGGCACCCACGCCTTCCGGGGCTCCGCCTTCACACCGTCATGCCCGGGCCCGACCCGGGCATCCACGCCTTACCTTTGGCTCGGGCGGAAGACGTGGATCCCCGGGTCAAGCCCGGGGATGACGGCGCGTAAAGGGAGGGCGTCGCGCATGGGGGAAGGCGTGTGCGGGGAACGGACTCCCCCGCACCCCTCCCGTCCGCCCGCCCGATCTGCTAGACCCGGCGCGTCCCGTCAGAGACCCCCCGCCCATGGCCCGCCTGCGCTCGTCCGTTTTCCTCCTGCTGCTCGTCCTGTGGACGGTGCTGCTCGCCGCGACCATTCCCTATTTCGCGTGGCTCGACCGGCCGCACGCCACCCGCCGCTTTTCGCGCTTCTGGGCCGGCGGGGTGCTGGCGATATTGCGCCTCGTCGGGCTTTCCTACCGCACCATTGGCGAGGAAAACCGCCCGCCCGAGCCGGCGCTCTATGTCGGCAACCACCAATCCGCCTTCGAGACCATCGCCGCCGCCGTGCTCATCCCCGATGTCGCCATCGTGCTGAAGGAAGAGCTGTACCGCATCCCGGTGTTCGGCTGGTTCCTCAAGCGCTCGCCGATGATCGCCATCGACCGCGCCGGCGGCGCCTCCTCGGTGAAGAAGATGTTCCGCGAGGGCCGCGAGGCCAGCGAACATGGGCGCAACCTGCTGATCTTCCCCGAAGGCACCCGACGCGCGGTCGACGAGCGGGCCGAGTTCCATCGCGGCGTGCTGCTGCTCTACAAGGCGCTGGACCTGCCTGTTGTGCCTGTCGTCAACAATGCCGGCCTGTTCTGGCCGGCGCGCAGCTTTGCCATCCGGCCGGGCACCATCACCGTCTCCTATCTGCCGCCCATTCCGCCCGGCCTGCCGGACCGCGAGTTCATGGCAAGGCTGAGCGAGGCGATCTATGCGGAACGCGACCGGCTGGTCGCGCAGGAGGGGAAGGCTTCATGAGCGAGGCGGGCATCGTTATCCTCGGCGCCGGGCAGGGCGGTTTCCAGGCCGCCGCCTCGCTGCGCGATTGCGGCTATGCGGGCCGGCTGGTGCTTGTCGGCGACGAGCCGGGCCTGCCCTATCAGCGCCCGCCGCTGTCCAAGGCCTATATGAAAAGCGAGGCCGGCATCGAGCAGATCGAGCTGCGCGCCGGCGCCTTCTACGCCGACCACCGCATCGAGCTGGTCAACGCCCGCGCCACCGCCATCGACCGGCCCGGCCAGCGCCTGCTGCTGGAAGACGGCACGGCGCTGCCCTATGCCCATCTCATCCTCGCCACCGGCGCCCGCAACCGGCCGCTGCCCGTGCCGGGGCATGATCTCGCCGGCGTGTACTATCTGCGCACCCTGGCCGATGCCGACGCGCTGAAGGGCAAGCTCGCTGTCGCCCGCCGCGTGGTGGTGATCGGCGCCGGCTTCATCGGGCTGGAATTCGCCGCCGTCGCCCGCGCGCTCGGCCATGAAGTGACGGTGCTGGAAGGCGCCGGCCGCGTGCTGGCCCGCGCCGTCTCGCCCGAGATGTCGGCGTTTTTCGCCCACGCCCACGCTGCCATGGGCACGAAGCTCGTGCTCGGCGCCGGCGTGGTCGGGCTGGAAGGCGAGGGCGGGCACGTCACCGGCGTCGCCACCGGTGATGGCACGGTGCACCCGGCGGATTTCGTGCTGGTCGGCATCGGCGTGGTGCCGAATGTCGAACTGGCCGCCGCCGCCGGGCTGGAGGTGGCGAACGGCATCGTCGTCGACGCGCATCTGGCCACCATGGATCCCGCCATATCAGCGCTGGGCGACGCGGTGGCCTATCCCAGCCGCTTCGCCGCAAAAGACGGCACCACCCATGTCCGGCTGGAATCGGTGCAGAACGCCGCCGACCAGGCCCGCAGCCTCGCCCATCGGCTCACCGGCAGGGTGTCCCCCTTCGACGCGGTGCCGTGGTTCTGGAGCGACCAGGCCGACCTCAAGCTGCAGATGGTCGGCCTCGCCGCCGCCACCGACAGCGCGGTGCTGCGCGGCGACCCCGCCTCGCGCCGCTTCTCGGTGTTCCGCTTCCGCGACGGCGTGCTCACCGCCATTGAGAGCGTCAACCGCCCCGCCGACCACATGCTCGGCCGCCGGCTGCTCGCCGGCACGCCGGCGATCACGCCGGCGCAGGCCGCCGATGAGAGCTTCGAGCTGAAGAGCCTGCTGGCGAAATAGCGCGCCGGGTGCGTCGCTGGCCTGTTTGCTCTCATCGGCCTGATCGTCCACCTCATCGGCCTGACTAGCAGGCGGGAAATCGGGCGCTTACACTCGCCGGGAACCTCTCCCCCCGGAACTTCCGATGGCTTTTTCGCTGCGCCAGCTTCAATATCTCGTCGCGGTGGCGGAGAACGGTTCCGTCTCCTCGGCGGCGCACACGCTGTCGATCTCGCAGTCGACCGTGACCGAGGCCCTGCGCGAGCTGGAGCTGGACCTCGGCATCAAACTGCTGGAGCGCCATGCGCGCGGCGTCGACCTCACCCTCAAGGGCCATCATTTCCTGCGCCATGCGCGCAAAATCCTCAGCGATGTCGCCGATGCGCGGCGGGCGCTGGCGGGGCCGGAGATGGCGGCGCTCACCGGGCGCCTCGCCGTCGGGGTGACGCCGCTGGTCGCCGGCTACATCTATTCCGACCTCATCGCCCGCTTCCGCCGCGCCTTTCCCGGCGTTGCGGTGGAGGCGGTGGAGGATGCCGGCGATTATCTCGAACATCTGCTGGTCGGTGGCGAACTCGATGTCGCGGTCATGGTGCTGCCGCCCGGCCGGCACTCGGCGGCGCTGCAGACGCAGGCGGTGGAAATCTCGCCCTATCGCGTGTGGCTGCCGCTCGGCCATCCGGCGCTGGCGGCGGAGCGGGTCAGCCTGCGTGATCTCGCCGAGGAGCCGCATGTGCTTCTCACCATTGACGAAATCGCCGAGGCGTCGGAAATCGTCTGGCGCCGGCTCGGCATCCGCCCGCCGGTGGCCTTCCGCACCCGCTCGGTGGAGGCGGTGCGCTCGCTGGTGGCGACCGGCGCCGGGGTGGCGGTGCTGCCGGACCTCACCTACCGGCCCTGGTCGCTGGAAGGCGACAAGATCGAGGCGCGCACGCTGATCGACAATGTGCCGGCGGTGGAGGTGGCGACCGCCTGGCGGCGCGGCTCGCCGCTCTCCCCCGCCGCCGCCGGCTTCGTCTCCATCGCCGCCACGCGCCATGGCGGGCGCGGGCGGTAGAGGGGGCGGGCCTTGTTTGCCGCGCCCGTCCCGCGTTCCCCGGGCAAGCCTGCGGTCCCATTCGCAGATGCGTTCCCCGGACAAGCCGCGCTGGTGCGGCGCCGATCCGGGGCCCAGGGGGCCGGGCGCGGGCGGGCGGCTTCTCGCTGCCACCTCTCAGAGCATTGCTGAAGCGTCTTCCGCGGGGTCCCGGCTCCGCGCTTCGGCTGCGCCTCCGCTTGGCCGGGACACGGGGGAGAGGATGCGCTCCGTGCAC
Source organism: Ancylobacter sp. FA202 (assembly GCF_000380205.1). NCBI lineage: Bacteria > Pseudomonadati > Pseudomonadota > Alphaproteobacteria > Hyphomicrobiales > Xanthobacteraceae > Ancylobacter > Ancylobacter sp. FA202. The sequence continues at coordinate 3,160,512 of NZ_KB904818.1, forward strand.
CCCATTCCCGCCCTCATCCCCAGGCGTGCCCCGGGGACCCAGCCGTGCCGGGAGCGGGCCGGGTCACGCCCGGCCTGAGGGCTGGCATGCGGGGAACACGGCCACTATCTGCCCATTCCCTACTCATCGGTTTATCCGATAGCAGCCTTCTGATCTTTGGTGTGGCGCTGGGCCCGACGCAGCGTCACACTCATTCCAAAGGGCCGCTATAGCCCGCAGAACAGAGGGAAACAGACCATGCCGCGCCTCTCGCATTATCTGCGTCTGCCGGCGCTCGCCGCCAGCGCCTCTCTCGCCTTAAACCCTGTTTTTGCTGCGGAAATGACCTCGGTCGGCAAGGGCGAAGGCCAGGTCGATATCGTCGCTTGGGCCGGCTATATCGAGCGCGGCGACACCGACAAGGCCTTTGACTGGGTGACGGAATTCGAGACCAAGACCGGCTGCAAGGTCAATGTGAAGACCGCCGGTACTTCCGATGAGATGGTCGCGCTGATGAATGAGGGCGGCTTCGACCTCGTCACCGCCTCCGGCGACGCCTCGCTCCGCCTCATCGCCGGCAAGAAGGTCGCGCCCATCAACACCAAGCTGATCCCGAGCTGGGGAACGGTGGACCCGCGCCTGCAGGACGCGCCCTGGCACACGGTGAACGGCGTGCATTACGGCACGCCCTATCAGTGGGGCTCCAACGTGTTGATGTACAACACGGAAGCGTTCAAGGGCGAAGCGCCCAAGAGCTGGAATGTGGTGTTCGAGGAGCAGACCCTGCCGGACGGCAAGTCCAATAAGGGTCGCATCCAGGCCTTTGACGGCCCGATCTACATCGCCGACGCCGCGCTCTACCTGATGACCCACAAGCCGGAGCTGGGCATCAAGGACCCCTATGAGCTGACCGAGACGCAGTACAAGGCCGCGCTCGATTTGCTGCGCCAGCAGCGCAAGATCGTGCAGCGCTACTGGCACGACGCCATGATCCAGATCGACGACTTCACCAATGAGGGCGTCGTCGCCTCCTCCTCCTGGCCGTTCCAGGTCAACCTGCTGCAAAGCCAGAAGAAGCCGATCGCCTCGACCATTCCGAGCGAGGGCGCCACCGGCTGGGCCGACACCACCATGATGCACGCCGACGCCGCGCACCCGAACTGCGCCTATATGTGGATGGAGCACTCGCTGAGCCCCAAGGTGCAGGGCGATCTCGCCGCCTGGTTCGGCTCGGTGCCCGCCGTCCCCGCCGCCTGCAAGGGCAATGAGCTGCTGGGCGCGGAAGGCTGCAAGACCAATGGCATGGAGGAGTTCGAGCGCATCCATTTCTGGCGCACGCCGGTGGCCAAATGCGCCACCCAGGCCGAAGGCTGCGTGCCTTATTACCGCTGGGTGTCGGACTACATCGCCGTCCTCGGCGGGCGGTAGGACTTCCTCCATGCGACGTCATCCTGAGGTGCCCGGGCGAAGGCCCGGGCTTTGAGGGAGGGGCGTTCTGGGGCCCATCGTCGAGCATCTTCGCGGCGCGCCGCGCGGCTCGCCCACTCCCGAATGCCCTCATCACCGGGCTTGACCCGGGGACCCAGGCCCGCTGTCGGCTTGCCGTCATATTCTGGGTGGCCGGGTCAAGCCCGGCCATGAGGGGCCATCAACGCCCGACCACGGCAGAACGCGCGCAGCGCCCTGTTTCCAGTCTTCCTAACGGCCCCTGGATCTTCCTCATGCATGCCCACGCCGCCCCCATCGCACTTCCCGCCGTTCGATTCGCCAGCGTTGTCAGGCATTTCGGCGTGGTGCGGGCGGTGGATGGCGTCGATCTCTCCATCGCGCCGGGTGAGTTTTTCGCCATGCTCGGCCCGTCCGGCTCGGGCAAGACCACCTGCCTGCGCCTGATCGCCGGCTTCGAGCAGCCCGATGCCGGCCATATCGAGATTTTCGGCGAGACGGTGGAAGGCCTGCCGCCCTATCGCCGGGCGGTGAACACCGTGTTCCAGGACTACGCGCTGTTCCCGCACCTCTCGGTCGGCGACAATGTCGCCTATGGGCTGCGCGTGCGGGGTATTGGCCGAGCCGAGCGCGACCGGATGGCCCGCGAGGCGCTGGCCATGGTCAAGCTCTCGGGCATGGAAACCCGCCGCCCCGCGCAACTCTCCGGCGGCCAGCGCCAGCGCGTCGCCTTGGCCCGGGCGCTGGTGGTGCGGCCGAAAGTGCTGCTGCTCGACGAGCCGCTGGGCGCGCTCGACCTCAAGCTGCGCGAGGAAATGCAGAGCGAACTGAAGGGCTTGCAGCGGGCGCTCGGCCTCACCTTCGTCTTCGTCACCCATGACCAGAGCGAGGCGCTGTCCATGGCCGACCGCGTCGCCGTGTTCAATGAGGGGCGGATCGTGCAGGTCGGGCCGCCGGAAGAGGTCTATGAGCGCCCGGCGACCCGCTTCGTCGCCCGCTTCGTCGGCTCGGCCAATGTGCTGGAGGCACCGCAGGCGCAGGCGCTGGGCGGGCCGGCGCGACCTTCCAGCCTGCGGCCGGAGAAGATCGCGCTCCTCGCGCCCGGCGCTCCGGTGCCGGAAGGCGCGGCGCTGGTGGAAGCGCGCGTCACCGACGTGTCCTATCAGGGCCCGGTGCGCCGCGTCAGCGTGCTCACGGGCGAGGGGCTGGCGCTCACGGCCGCCATCCCCGCCACGGCTGCGGGGGTGATGGCGGGTGCCACCGTCCGGCTCGCGGTGCCGAGGTATGCGGTGCGGCCGATGGAGGGCGAGCAATGAGCCTTGCCAGCCTCGATCTGCCGGCCCCGCGCGAGGGGCTGCTGCGCCGCCTCTCCGACGTGCTGGTGCGCCGGGCGCGGCTGCTGACGCTGCTGCTCCTGCTGCCGCCGCTGCTGTGGCTGGGGCTGGTCTATCTCGGCAGCCTGTTCGTGTTCCTCGGGCAATCGGTTTTTTCGATAGATGAGTTTTCAGGCACCATCGTCCGAGAGCCGACCACCGCGACGCTGCTGGAGCTTTTCCGCCCCGCCAATCTCGACATCCTGCTGCGAACCATCGGAATTGCCGGGGCCGTCACCCTGCTGTGCGCCATCATCGCCTTCCCCATCGCCTATTACGCCGCCCGCTATGCCGGGCCGAAGGTGAAGGCGGCGTTCTATCTCGCCGTGATGATGCCGCTGTGGTCGAGCTATCTGGTCAAGGTCTATGGCTGGAAGCTGCTGCTGGCCAAGGAAGGCGCCATAGGCTGGTTCGCCGGCCAGGTCGGCCTCGGCGGCGCGCTGGAGGCGTGGCTGGACCTGCCGCTGGTCGGTGGGCCCTCGCTCTCGGTCAGCTACACCGGCATGGTGCTCACCTTCACCTATCTCTGGCTGCCCTTCATGATACTGCCCGTGCAGGCGGCGCTGGAGCGGGTGCCGCCGCATCTCATTGAAGCGGCAGGCGATCTCGGTGCGGCGCCCGGCCTCGTCTTCCGCACGGTGATCCTGCCGCTGGCGATGCCGGGCGTGGTGGCCGGCGCGATCTTCACCTTCTCGCTGACGCTGGGCGACTACATCGTGCCGCAGATCATCGGTACCTCGGCGCTGGTGCTAGGGCAGGCGGTGTACACGCTGCAGGGCACGGCCGGGAATATCCCGCTGGCGGCCGCCTTCTCGCTGGTGCCGATCCTGGTCATGGCGGTGTTCCTCACCCTCGCCAAGCGCACGGGGGCGTTCGATGCGCTGTGAGGTCGGGCGTATCGGCAATCTCGATGGGAGCATCCTTCCATGACCCGCGCCCCGCTCTCGCTCAAGATCGCCGCCCTTGGCGGGCTCGCCTTCCTGCACATCCCGCTGCTGTTCATCCTGCTCTACTGCTTCACCACGGAAGAGAAGAGCTACGCCTTCCCCCCGCCCGGCTTCACGCTGAAATGGTTCGGCGTGGTCTGGGGGCGGGCCGATATCTGGGCGGCGGTGGGGCTGTCGCTGAAGGTGGCGAGCATCGCCACGCTGCTGGCGCTGATCCTCGGCACGCTGGCGGCCGGGGCACTGGCGCGGGCGCGGTTCTTCGGCCGCGAGCCGATCTCGCTGCTGTTCGTGCTGCCCATCGCCCTGCCGGGCATCGTCACCGGCATCGCGCTGCGCCAGGCCTTCGGGTTGATGGAGATCCCGTTCTCCGTCTGGACCATCGTGCTCGGCCACGCCACCTTCTGCATCGTCGTCGTCTACAATAATGCGGTGGCGCGCCTGCGCCGGCTCTCGCCCTCGCTGATCGAGGCGTCGATGGATCTGGGCGCCGATGCCTTCCAGACCTTCCGCCTCGTGGTGCTGCCCAATATCGGCACCGCGCTGCTGGCGGGCGGCATGCTCGCCTTCGCGCTCAGCTTCGACGAGGTCATCGTCACCACCTTCACCGCCGGCCAGCAATCGACCCTGCCGATATGGATGCTGTCCGAGCTCATCCGCCCGCGGCAGCGGCCCGTCACCAATGTGGTCGCCGTGCTCGTGATCCTCGTGACTTTCCTGCCCATCCTCGCCGCCTATTACCTCACCCGCCATGGCGAGGCGGTGGCCGGCGCTGGAAAATAGGAGACGCCCATGACTGCCCTTTCCGATACCGAAATGCTGATCGGCTCTTCCTTCGTCGCCGGCACGGAAACGCCGGAAACGGTGCTGAATCCGAAGACCGAGGAAACGCTGATCGAACTGCCTGAGGCGTCGCCGGACCAGATCGACGCCGCCGTGAACGCGGCCGACAAGGCGTTCCGCACCTGGTCGCGCACCACGCCGGCCGAGCGCTCCTACATGCTGCTGAAACTGGCAGATCGCATTGAGGCCGAGGCGGAATCCTTCGCCACGCTGGAGGCGCTGAACTGCGGCAAGCCGCGCCATGCGGTGCTGAACGACGAACTTCCCGGCGTGGTTGACTGTTTCCGCTTCTTCGCCGGCGCGGCGCGCACCCAGCACGGCATGGTCGCGGGCGAGTACATGGCGGGCCACACCTCGATGATCCGCCGCGACCCGATCGGCGTCGTCGCCTCGATCGCGCCGTGGAACTACCCGCTGATGATGGCGGCGTGGAAGCTCGCCCCGGCCCTGGCGGGCGGCAATACGGTGGTGATCAAGCCTTCCGAGCAGACGCCGCTTACGCTGCTGAAGTTGGCGAAGATCATTGCCGACATTTTCCCCGAAGGCGTGGTCAACGTCGTCGTCGGGCGCGGCGAGAGCGTCGGCAATGCGCTGATCAACCATCCCAAAGTGGCGATGGTCTCGCTCACCGGCGATATCGCCACCGGCAAGAAGGTGTTGACCGCCGCCGCCAAGACGGTGAAGCGCACCCATCTGGAACTGGGCGGCAAGGCGCCGGTCCTCGTGTTCGACGATGCCGACATTGAGGCCGTGGTCGAAGGGGTGAAGGTGTTCGGCTACTACAATGCCGGGCAGGACTGCACCGCCGCTTGCCGCATCTATGCCGGCGCCAAGGTCTATGAAAAACTGGTGGCGGACCTCGCCTCTGCCGTCTCCGGCCTCAAATTCGGCCGGGCGGATGACAGCGAGAACGATATCGGCCCGCTGATTTCCGCCCGCCAGCGCGCCCGCGTCGCCTCCTTCGTCGAGCGTGCGTCCGAGCTCAATCACATCGAGATCGCCACCGGCGGCAAGGTCGCTGGCGGCGCGGGCTCCGGCAAGGGGTTCTTCTACGAGCCGACCGTGGTGGCCGGCGCCCTGCAGTCCGACGAGATCGTTCGCCGCGAAGTGTTCGGTCCGGTCGTGTCGGTCACGCGCTTCAGCGATGTCGACGAGGCGGTGGGCTGGGCCAATGACAGCGATTACGGCCTCGCCTCCTCAGTGTGGACGCGGGATATCGGGCGCGGCATGGCCACCGCTTCGCGCCTGCAATATGGCTGCACCTGGGTGAACTGCCATTTCATGCTGGTCAGCGAGATGCCGCATGGTGGGCTGAAGCAGTCCGGCTATGGCAAGGACCTCAGCGCCTATGCGCTGGAAGACTATACCGTCATTCGTCATGTGATGGTGAAGAACGCCTGATGTGGCGTGGCTTTGCGCAAAGGAGCAGGGCGACGCATCAGCGTGGTCGGCACCACGGCGAAGATGGAGTATGATGTTCCGGCAGCCTCGCGAATGTGATCGTCGAGGCGCCATGTGACACATAATTCAGTTGGAACTGTTCCTCATATCTGTTGTGTCGCAGCATGGATTTTCGTGCTTTCCGACACAGTCTCATGGGGGCCTGATGCGACGTGGAACCGGCGTGCTGCTGACGATCGCCGCTCTTGCGGGAGCCGGCTGGCTTGCCCATGAGCGGGGGTGGGTCGAGACGGAAGCGCTGTTTGGCGGACGCAGCCAGGCGAACGCCGCGGCCCAGCCCGCCACGCCGCGCGCGGTTCCGGTCGAGGTGGCGCCGGCCCGAGCGGCGTCTGTGACGACGGATATCTCGTCCATCGGATCGCTGCAGTCCGATGAATCGGTGCAGGTCGCCCCGGAGGTGTCGGGGCGCATTCAGGAAATCCGTTTCCAGGAAGGCCAGCACGTGAAGGCCGGCGATGTGCTGGTGCAACTTGATGCGGCGCTGGTGAAGGCCTCGCTCGACGAGACCGAAGCGCGGCTGGAGCTCGCCGAGGCCAATTACGACCGCGCCCAGCGCCTGCAGAAGACGGGTTCGGGCACCGCCCGCGCCCTGGATGAGGCGCAGGCGGAACTTAACACGTCGCGCGCTTTGCTGAACTCCCAGCGGGTGCAGATTGCCAAGCACACCATCACCGCGCCATTTGACGGGGTTGTCGGCCTGCGCACGGTGTCGAATGGCGCCTATATCGCGGTTGGCACGGAACTGGTGAACCTTGAGAAGATCGACACGCTAAAGTTGGACTTCAAGGTGCCGGAAACCCAGCTCTCCAGCATCGCCGAAAACCAGACCGTGACCATCACGCTGGACGCGCTGCCCGGCCGCAGCTTCACGGGCACGATCTACGCCATCGATCCCATGGTCGACATTAATGGCCGCTCGCTCAGCGTGCGCGCCCGGCTCGACAACAAGAACCTCGAATTGCGCCCAGGCTTGTTCGCCCGCGTTGTTGTGCAGGGAAGCCAGGCGCGTGACGCCGTCTTTGTGCCGGAGAGTGCCATCGTGCCGCGCGGGCAGGAGCGGCTGGTCTGGCAGATTGTCGACGGCAAGGCCCAGCAACTCAGCGTTCAGCTTGGCCAGCGCGCGAAAGGCGAGGTCGAGGTCAAGGGCGTTGCCCCCGGGGCCTCCATCGTCGTGGCCGGGCAGGGGCGCCTTCAGGCGGGCGTCGGGGTGGAGGTGGTTGCGCCGCCGCCGGCACCTGAAGGCTAAGGCCGGTCATGGGTATTTCCGAACTCTGCGTCCGCCGCCCCGTCTTCGCGACGGTGCTGAGCTTGCTGCTGATCCTCATCGGCATCGTCTCTTACGGCCGCCTTGCGGTGCGAGAATACCCCAATATTGACGAGCCGACCGTGTCGGTCGTCACCACCTATCCCGGCGCGTCGGCCAGCATTGTCGAGAGCCAGGTCACGCAGGTGCTCGAAGGCTCCATTGCCGGCATCGAGGGCATCGACGTTCTTGAATCGACCAGCCGTTCCGAATCGAGCCGCATCACGGTGCGATTCCGGCTGGAGATCGACCCGGATGTCGCGGCCAGCGACGTGCGCGATCGGGTCAGCCGCGTGCGCCAGCGCCTGCCGGACGAGATCGACGAGCCGGTCATTTCCAAGGTCGAGGCCGACGCTCAGCCGGTTCTGTTCGTCGTCTTCCGCTCCGACCGCATGTCGAGCCTTGAACTGTCCGACTATATCGACCGCTACGTCGTCGACCGCTTCAAGAACATCAGCGGCGTCGCCGATGTGCAGATCTATGGCGAGCGCCGCTACGCCATGCGGATCTGGATCGATCGCGAACGTCTTGCCGCCTATAGCCTCACCGTCCAGGACGTGGAGGATGCGCTCAGCGCCCAGAACGTCGAAATTCCCTCCGGCCGCATCGAGAGTGTTGACCGCGAATTCACCGTGCTCTCACGCACGGCGCTGACCACGGTCGACCAGTTCGACCAGATCGTCGTCAAGCGGGCCGATGGCGCACAGGTGCATCTGCGCGACGTCGCCCGCGTCGAGCTGGGTGCTGCCGACGAGCGCCGGGCGAGCCGGTTCAATGGCGGCGCGGCCATCTTCATCGGCGTGATCAAGCAGGCGGTGGCCAACCCGCTGGATGTCTCCGCCGGCGCGCGCGCCGTGCTGCCGGCTGTCAATGAAAGCCTGCCCGAGGGCATGACCGCCACCATCGGCAACGACAATGCGGTGTTCATCGACCGCTCGATCGAAGCGGTGTTCCACACCATCTTCGAGGCGGTCATCCTGGTGGTGCTTGTCATCGTGGTGTTCCTGCGCTCGTTCAGGGCATCGATTATTCCGATCGTCACCATCCCGATCTCACTGGTCACCACATTCGCCATCATGTACGCCCTGGGCTTCAGCGTTAACACATTGACGTTGCTGGCTTTTGTTCTCGCGATCGGCCTCGTGGTCGACGATGCGATCGTCGTTCTGGAGAATATCTTCCGCCACATCGAGCACGGCATGAAGCCGATCCCCGCCGCCATCAAGGGCGCGCGCGAGATCGGCTTCGCCGTCATCGCCATGACCATGACGCTCGCCGCCGTCTATGCGCCCGTCGCCTTCGCGCCCGGCCGCACGGGCCGGCTGTTTCTTGAATTCGCGTTGACGCTGGCCGGTGCGGTCATCATCTCAGGTTTTGTGGCGCTAACGCTGACACCGATGATGTGCTCGCGCCTGCTCAAACATGAGGGCAAGCCTGGGCGTGTTTCGGCTTTCATCGAAGGGTGGCTGCGATCCATGGAGAGCGGCTATCGCCGCCTGCTCGCCACGACGCTGCGGATCCGCGCCCTGATCCTGCTACTGGCGCTGATGGTGGCCGGCGCCAGCGCCTTCTTCATCGTTGTGCTGCCTTCGGAGCTGTCGCCGGTCGAAGACCGCGGTGTGATCCGCGTTTCCGGCAGCGGGCCGGAGGGCTCCACCCTTGCCTACACGACCCGCTACACCAACCAGATCGACCAGATTGTCTCCAAAGAACCCGAAGTCGATAGCGTACTGATCATCAATGGCTTTCCCGAAGTACACCGTTTCCTGGTGATCGGCCGGCTGAAGGATTGGGACGAGCGCGATGTGCGCCAGCAGGAACTCGTGACCAAGCTGACGCCGGAGCTGCGGCGCATCGCCGGCATCAATGCCTATGCCAACAACCCGCCCTCCCTCGGCGCGTCCAATAATTCGCGGCCGATCGAGTTCGTCATCCAGACATCCGGCACGTATGAGCAGCTCGACGACTATGTGAACCGCTTCCTAGAGCGCGTCCGCGACTATCCCGGCCTCGTCAGCCTCGACAGCGACCTGAAGCTGAACAAGCCGGAGATTTCCATTGCGGTGGATCGCGCCAAGGCGGCGGATCTCGGCATCGACATCGCGGTTCTTGGTCGTACGCTGGAGAGCCTACTCGGCGGCCGGCAGGTGACGCGCTTCGAGGTGGGGGGCGAGCAATACGACGTCTATGTTCAGCTGGACGCCAGCGACCGTTCGACGCCTGCGACGCTCGACACGATCTATCTGCGCTCGGCGGGCGGTGAGATGGTGCAGCTCTCCAATCTCGTCACCGTGCGCGAGAGCGTCGCGCCGCAGGAGCTGAAGCGCTTCAACCAGCTGCGCTCTGCCACTATCTCCGGCAATCTGGCGCCGGGCTTCTCTCAGGGCGAGGCGCTTGATTTCCTTGACCAGACTGCCCGCGAGGTGCTGCCGCAGACCGTGCAGACGGATGTTGCCGGCCAGAGCCGCGAGTTCCGCGCCGCCGGGCAGAGCCTCGTGGTGGTTTTCCTGCTGGCGCTGGGATTTATCTATCTCGTTCTCGCGGCACAGTTCGAGAGCTTCCGTGACCCGGTCATCATCATGCTCACGGTTCCCCTGTCGATGACCGGGGCGCTGGCGGCGCTTTATTTTACCGGCGGATCCCTCAACGTCTATTCGCAGATCGGGCTGGTGACGCTGGTCGGGCTAATCACCAAGCATGGCATCCTGATCGTCGAATTCGCCAACCAGCAGCAGGAGGCGGGGCTTGACCGCCGGGCCTCGGTCATTGAGGCAGCCGTGCTGCGGCTACGGCCTATTCTGATGACCACTGGAGCGATGGTGCTCGGTGCTGTTCCGCTGGCACTGGCGAGCGGTGCCGGCGCGGAGAGCCGGGCTCAGATCGGCTGGGTCATTGTCGGCGGCATGACTCTGGGCACGCTACTCACCCTGTTCGTGGTGCCGGTGGTCTATTCGTTTATCGGGCGCGTCCATCACACGCCCCATGCCGAGGTCGCTCCTGGCATTGTCCATACGCCGGCCGAGTAAGAGCGGGAATGAAGCGCGGGTATGGGGGAGATGCCCCGGGCCCTTGCTGCTGACGGGCCTTGTCCGACGGCGTTATTTGATGGCCCAGAAGTGCAAGCATTCCTCGCACAATTCGTCGGATTGGCAGTAGGGGCAGTGGAATTCATAAGCGTCGGTCAACCAGTGCCAAAGACGCATGACAAGTTTCAGCATGAGTTCTTTTCACCGCGATGACGAATTGTTGAGTGTACATTCGCGATAAAATTGGCTGAGAGTATGGTGTATTTATTTCTCGACTATACGATAATGTTTCTGAAAATTACTGTCGAGAATTTGTCAATGCTGTGACCGGATCAAGGCGGGCGGCATTGCGCGCCGGCAGGTACCCGAACGCCACGCCAATGAAGCTGGAGCAGGTAAGGGCGATGAGGATCGATCCGCTGGAATAGATGAGCGTGAAGGGCGAGCCCGCCAGCGAGAACGCGACCCCAAAAGCAAGGGCCAGTCCCACCCCCACCGCTCCACCCAGCAGGCAAACCATCACCGCCTCAGTGAGGAATTGCTGCAGGATATCTGCCGGTCGGGCGCCAACCGCCATCCGCACGCCGATCTCGCCCACGCGTTCAGACACCGATACGAGCATGATGTTCATGACCCCGATGCCGCCGACAATCAGCGAGATGACGGCGATCGCGGCGATCAGCAGCGTCATCGTCTGCGTCGTGCTGGTGATGGTGCGACGGATGTCGTCGGTGTTGAGGATGAAAAAGTCCTTGCTGCCGTGGCGCTTGGTGAGAAACCGCGTCACCTCCTGCGCGGCATAGGCACTGTCGACGTCGTCCTTGATCTTCAAGGTGATCGAGCGCAGGGCCGTGGAGCCGAGAATGCGGGTCTGCACGGCGGTATAGGGCAAATAGAGCGAGAGGTTCTGGCTTGATCCGAACCCGCCCTGCTGGGGCTGGGTGATGCCGACAACGCGCGCCGGCACGGTGCCGATCAGGACGACGGCGCCGATAGGCTCCACGCCGGCCGCGTCGAATAGCGCCTTGCGGGTGTTCTCGTCGATGACGACGTCCAGCGCCCGGGAAGTGACGCTCGCTTCGTCGAAGAAGTGGCCGCGTGCCAGCTTGGTGCCCTTGGCGGCGAAATAGCGCTCGCTCACCCCGTTCACCAGAGCGTTCGCTTCCTTGGCGCCCAGGCGCACCGTGCTCTGGGTCGAAACGGTGGGGGTTGCTGCGGCGACATAGGGTTGGCGGGCGAGCTGGTCGGCATCGGCTGCCACCAGTGTGGTGATTTTCCCTGAGCGCGTGTCGCCAAAATCCTTGCCGGCGAATATCTCGATCGTGTTGGTGCCGAGCTGGCTGATATTGGCCAGCACCCTTTGCCGGGAGCCTTCGCCCAGCGCCACCACGCACACCACCGACGCGACGCCGATGACGATGCCAAGCATGGTGAGGCCGGTGCGCAGCCGATGAGCATTCATCGACATCAGCGCCATGCGGAACGCCTCGCGGAACGGGTCGAGCTTTTGACGCCAGCTGGGCCGGATTGCTCCCGAGGCCTTCGATTCCACTGGGGGGGACGCGCGGTCCGCCCCCGTCCGGCGGTCGTCGACGATCCGGCCATCGTCGATCTCGATGATCCGCCGGGCCCGCCCCGCCACATTCATGTCGTGGGTAACGATGATCACGGTGCGGCCCTCGGCGTTGAGTTCGTCGAGAATCCGCAGCACCTCTTCGCCGCTCTGGCGATCAAGCGCGCCGGTTGGCTCGTCAGCGAGGATGACCTCGGCGTCGTTCATCAGCGCGCGGGCGATGGAAACACGCTGCTGCTGGCCGCCGGAAAGCTGGCCGGGTCGGTGGGCGAGCCGTGACGCCATGCCGAGCCGGCCGAGCAGCGCGGCGGCGCGGGTCCGGCGCGTGCCCGGCGACAGGCCGGCATAGATGGCGGGTATCTCGACATTGCCCAGCGCGGTCAGTTCGGCCAGGAGGTTGTAGCGCTGGAAGATGAAGCCGAAATGCGCGCGCCGCAGGCTCGCCCGTTCATCCGCTGTCAGCTGCGCCACGTCACGGCCGGCGATGCGGTAACGTCCCTCGCTGGGCCGGTCGAGGCAGCCGAGAATGTTCATCAGCGTCGACTTGCCGGAGCCCGAGGCGCCGACGATGGCGACCATTTCGCCGGCCATGATCGAGAGATCGAGGCTTCGAAGCACCGTGACCGTTTCTTCGCCCGAGGTGTAGGTGCGCGTGACCCCCTCCAGCGCGATGAGCGGCGCCGCTCCGGCATCTGCGTCGTTCATGGTCAGAACCCCATGGGCGGGGGCCCGGGCATGCCGGACGTGGAGGGGGCGACACTGGCCGTGTCGCCGGTCACCACCTGCTCGCCCACCGAAAGGCCGGCGCGGATTTCGGCGACGGTCTTGTCGTTGAGGCCGATTTCGACTCTGCGGGTCTCGACCCGGCCATCGCCGCGCAGCACCCGAATCTCGTAGAGCCCGTCCGCTCCGCGCGCGCCCAGCGCCATGGCGGGGAGGGTGAGGACGTCGACAGCATGTCCGACGACGATGTGGACCTCGGCCGTCATATAGGTTCGCAGCCGCCCGTCCGGGTTCGGCACGTGGAGGATACCGTTGTAATAGATCGCCGAACTGCTGCTGCTTGACGTGCTCGACGAGGAAGCGGTGGCGGTACTCGAGGAGAAGCTGTCGTCGTTCTTGATTGATTCCGGCGCTGGTTCGATGAACGCGAGCTCGGTCTCATAGCGGCGGGTGCCTTCGCCGACGGTGGTGAAATACGCCCGCTGGCCGGGGGCAGTACGCACGATGTCGGCCTCGGAGATTTCGGCCCGCACCGTCATCGTGTCGAGCTGGCCGAGCACCATAATGGTGGGCGCGGACTGGGCGGCGTTCACCGTCTGGCCCTCCTGACTGACGATGGCGAGCACGGTGCCGTCGATGGGGGCAGTTATGCGGGTGTAGCCGAGATTGGACTGGGCATTCTCTACCGCGACCTCCGCCTCGATGATCTGCGCCTTCAGTTGGTCGATCTGCGCGCGGGTGGCCTTTACATCCGCTTCGGCCGCCTCGAAATCGGCCTGCGACACGATCTTGTTCGTCACCATGGAGGCGCGGCGCTCAAGGATCAGCACATCGCGATGCAGTAGCGCTTCTTTCTCGACGAGTTGGGCCCGAACATTGTCAAGCGCAGCGCGGGCCGTGCGCAGGGCGTTCTCCTGCAGCACGGAATCGATTTCGGCGAGCAGATCGCCGGCTTTCACCTGCTCACCAAGTGCTATCGCGACGCGGGTGATGCGCCCGGAGGCCTGCGCCCCGACGGCTACCAGCTTGACAGGCTTGAGCGTGCCGGTGGCCAGCACAGCCTCCTCAACCTCGCCACGCACCACCCTTGCCGTCACCAACGTTGAGGCGGGGTCGGTGTCCCAGAGGCTGTGAGTGCCGTAAGCAGCTGCCAGAAGGATGAGAAGCGCCACCAGCAGCAGCGGCGTGACAAGCCTGCCCTTCACTGTACCTCACTCGGTTCGACCAGTCGCCGGCTCGGCGAGCCGTGTTGGAGTAGCCCCGGCCGATTGCCGGGCTGTTTCCCGCGAGATTGCGAAGAGAGTCATTTCGTGTCCCGGAATGGCTCCAGGCCGGCGCAGCAACGCTGGTTTATGCATGTCGCCACACGCGGCGAGGCGGCGTTGCCCGTTATGTCGCTCCGGCCGCGATCCGGTCTGGTGTGGAGCTTCGCGACAAGTTAACGCAGCGTTAACCATGCTACCCCGATGCTGCCTGAGGTGCGCGCCCGGTGCGCCGCAGGGCAGATTCGAGACTTGTTGATGCGACGGCGCCTTTTCACGAGATGCGGATCGGTGATGCTTGCCCTGTGGGCAGGCCTTCCGGCCCTGCCGGCTGCCGCGGACGATATCAGTTGCCAGCTCACGGCCACGGCTCTGCAATGCGGCGGCGTGGCGAGCGGTGCAGATTCCACCGCCATCGGCGATGACGCGCAGGCGACCCAGTCCGGCACCACCGCCGTCGGACAGGGTTCACGCGCGTTCTCCGACAATACTAGCGCCTTTGGCCAGCTCGCCGTTGCCAATGGGGTTTCCTCCACCGCCATCGGCTGGAGCGCCACGGCCAATGGCGAGGAAGCGACCGCAACCGGTCAGAGCGCTGTCGCCAATGCCGCCTTCTCCTCGGCCTACGGCAGTGGCGCGAGCGCTAACGGCGTCGCTTCATCCGCCATCGGCCAGGACGCGCTCGCCAATGGCCTCAACGCCACAGCCGTGGGGCAGGGTGCGCGGGCTAACGCTTCTGCGGCCACTGCCATTGGCCAGGGGGCCGTCGCGAATGCGGCAAACGCTACCGCTCTCGGCACTGGCGCCACTGCCAACGGCGCCGGCTCAACCGCGCTCGGGCAAGGCGCCGTCGCCAATACGGATAACGCCACGGCTCTAGGCTTCGGCGCGACGGCCAATGGCACGGGCGCTACCGCTCTCGGCCATAACGCCGTGGCGGCCGGGGCGGGCGCCGCGGCGCTCGGGCAGAACGCCAATGCCTCCGCTGCCCAGTCCAGCGCCCTCGGCTATGGCGCCATCGCCGCCTATGAGGGCTCGACGGCGATCGGCGCGGGGGCGACTACCAGTCGGACCAACCAGGTCGCGCTGGGAACCGCCAGTTCCACCTACACCATGTCCGGCCTGACCTCCGGCGCCAGCCGCGCCGCGCAGAGTGGGGCGGTGCAGATCGTCACCACCGACGCCGCCGGCAACCTTGCCAGCGCCAGTACGGCGGAACTGTTCGACCTGCGCCCGGTAATGGCCGAGATCGGCCGCGTCAGCGAGGGCGTCGCGATGGCGATGGCGATGGACACGCCGCCTCTGCCGAGCGGCAAAAACATGGCGCTGAGTGCGCAATGGGGAACGTTCGGCGGCCAGAACGCGCTCGCCCTGTCCAGCATCGCGCGGATTCATGAGGATTCCTTCTTCGTCACCGGCAGCATCGGCATTGGGCTCAACGAAGGCACCGTCGGCGGCAAGGCCGGCGTGCTGTTTGCCTGGTAGGGCCGATGCAGCGCCGCGTCCACCTCTCGGCTCTCGTGCTCATTTTGGCGATGCTCGTGCCGGCTGTCGCCCGTGCGCAGGAAAAGCCTGCCGATGCGGTTCCCCCGCCGGCGGTACTGCTGGCCCTGTTGCGCGGCACGCTGATGGCGCTCAACCAGGCCAATATCACCGGCAATTATTCGGTGCTGCGTGACCTTGCCGCCCCCACCTTCCGCGATGCCAATTCGAGTGCCGCACTCGCCGATCGCTTTCGCAAATGGCGCGAGGGCCGGCTCGACTTCGCCGCCGTGGTCCTGCTCGACGCCAAGCTCTCGGCCGCGCCGGACATCGGACCGGACGGCGCCTTGCGTCTACGTGGCTATTTCCCCACGGCGCCTCTGAGGATCGGTTTCGATGTCGCCTTTCTGCCGGTAGAGGGGCATTGGCGTCTCGGTGCCATCACCGCCGAACCGCTTGAGCCGGAGGCCACAGGATCTATCGCCCGCGCGGTGAACACGCCGGCTCAACCGGAGCAGGCAGCGCCTGTCCAGGCGAATGCGACAGGTGCGCCCACGACATTCCGCCTGCCGGATTTGCCCTCCGCAGCGAGCCTCGGCATTCCGCTTCCCCCCGGCGACCGCCCGCGCGGCTAACGCAGGCGCGAGCGATAGGTAGCGACTATAGCGGCGCCGGGACGGTCGGATACCCCTCCAGCGGTGCGCTGGGCACAGTGGGCGCCCCTTCGGAAGGTGGCGACACGGAGCGAGGCGCGCTCTCCAGCGTGCGCGCCGGCGCGGGCGGCGGGGCGCTGGCCCCGCTCGTGCCGAAGGTCTCGGCGGGATAGATGATTGGTCCGCCGATCCGGCCAAGCTCCGGCGAGGCCGGCAGTGGCCGACCATAGGGTTGCCAGCTGCGCGGCAGGAAATAACCATTGATGGTGTAGCGGTACATGATCCGCAGGAGCGAGGCCTCGCTCGCCCCGCTCTGGCAGAAGCGCAGTCGCACCGAGAGCACGCCGCGATCCCCCGTCAGGACATTGACCCGATCCTGCCCCTGGATCCGCTGCCAGGCATACATGCACAGGTCGCGCCCCTGCCCACGGCCAAGCGCGTAGCCGAACGGCCCATAGCGGTTCTGGACGAAATAGGTTGAGGGGCTCATGCCGAGGCCCGGCAGCGCTTGTTCCATTTCCTCCGAGATCGCCTCGTCAGTGAGGAAGGTATCGCTCTTGAGGTTCTCGGGGCCGGTGCGGCCCTCCACCGGGCCGAAAAAGGTGACATCAAAGGCGTTCTGGCCCGGTGTCGCCGCTTCCGTAGCGAGCATCACCTCTTGCTGCAATGCGTTGGCAAAGCGGGTTTCGATGACGCCGATGACCCGCGGGCCGCCTGGCTCAGGGAGAACCAGAGCCTCAACCGCAGGCACCTCGATCGCCATGGTGGCGACGACCGGCGGCCCGCCGCGCGCCGTCACGCAGCCTCCCACCACCAAGACGCAACCCATGGCGAGCACACGCCGGCGAAAGCCTCGCGTGCTTGGCTGAGTGGCGCGTGCTCTCGCGCGATGCACGGCGGCGTTGTCCGCGCTTGGGGTGGGGCGGGTCATGGCCAGCTTGTCGGTCTCGCAAAACGAATCACGCATTTTAGCAATCTAGCGCTCTGGGGCCGCCACAGAAACGGTCAAAGATCGAACAAGATATCGGACGAAGTGATGGTCTTGTGAAGTCTCAGTTCGCCCGGCGACTTGCGGCTATTCCCAGTGTCACGTAAGAGCCGCCGCCAAGGCGACTGTGGAGACCGGCCAAGATCATGAATAGGAAGTGGCTTACTGGTATTTGGGTAATGTTGATCGCTATGGTGGCGTTCATCATCACCTTGCCGGTTAATTTGCAGGCGCAGCTTGTTACCGGCTGTATTGTGATTCTACTAATTGTCTTTTTGAAAATGTTTGCGCCCGAAGGGGTTCCGCGCATGGTTGCGCTGGCTCTGGGTGTCTCGATGGTATTAAGATACGTGTATTGGCGAACGACGTCTACCCTCCCGCCGATGGAGGATCTGGCCAATTTCATTCCCGCCGTGCTGCTCTACAGCGCGGAAATGTACAGCGTCGCCCTGATGGCGCTCAGCCTTTTCGTCGTCTCGTCGCCGCAGCCGCCGCGCATCGCGCCGGCGATCGCGCCCGGCAGCGAGCCGACGGTCGACATCTTTGTGCCGAGCTATAATGAGGATGCCGGCCTTCTCGCCACCACGTTGGCCGCCGCCTCGGCGATCGATTATCCCCGCGATCGGTTCACCGTGTGGCTGCTCGATGATGGCGGCACCGATCAGAAATGCGAACAGCATGACCTGGCAGCGGCCCGCGAGGCCCAGATGCGGCGGGAGACCCTGACCGAGCTGTGCCGTGAACTGGGGGTGAACTATCTCACCCGCCCTCGCAACGAGCACGCCAAGGCTGGAAATCTCAACCATGGCCTCACGCATTCGAGCGGCGAACTCATTGTCGTCTTCGATGCGGACCATGCGCCGGCGCGTCCCTTCCTCCGAGAGACCATCGGTTATTTCAATGAGGATCCGCGCCTGTTCCTCGTCCAGACGCCGCATTTCTTCATCAATCCCGATCCAGTCGAGCGCAGCCTCGACACCTGGCGTCGCATGCCGTCGGAGAACGAGATGTTCTACGGCGTCATCCAGCGCGGGCTTGACCGCTGGGGCGGCGCCTTCTTCTGTGGCTCGGCGGCGGTGCTGCGCCGGAAGGCATTGCAGGAGACCAACGGCTTCGCCCATTCCTCCATCACCGAGGATTGCGAAACGGCGCTCACCCTGCATGCGCGCGGCTGGCACAGCGTCTATGTCGACACCCCGCTCATCGCCGGGCTGCAGCCGGAGACCTTCGCCAGCTTCATCGGTCAGCGCTCGCGCTGGGCGCAGGGCATGTACCAGATCCTGCGCTTTCATTTCCCGCTGTTCCGCTCGGGCCTGACCATCGCGCAGCGCATCTGCTACATGTCCAGCATTCTCTTCTGGTTCTTTCCGATTTCGCGCGCCATCTTCCTTGTCGCGCCGTTCTTCTACCTGTTTTTCTCGCTGGAAATATTCAACGGTTCCGGTGCGGAGTTCGTTGCCTATACGGCTGTCTACCTCCTCACAAATCTCTTTATCCAGAGTTATCTCTACGGAAAATATCGCTGGCCGTGGTTTTCAGAGCTTTATGAGTACATACAGACCGTCTATCTGCTTCCTGCACTTCTATCGGTCATGATCAATCCGAAAAAGCCGACCTTCAAGGTGACGTCGAAAGGCGAGACCATTGATGAGAACCGCATTTCGGAAATAGGGATTCCGTTCTTCGTCATCTTTGTGATCCAGATCGTCGCGGTGTTCGTGACCTTCTGGCGGATTGCGACGGAACCCTATGCGGCCGACATCACCATCGTCGTCGGCATGTGGAACCTGCTCAACCTGATCATCTCCGGCTGCGCCCTCGGCGTGGTGTCGGAAAAGGCGGCCAAGCGGCACAGCCAGCGCATGGCCATTACCCGGCGCTGCAGCCTGCTGATCGACGGCGTCGAGGTGCCGGCCATCATAGACGACGTCTCCATGGGCGGCGTGCGAGTTCGCACCGAATTGCCGCCCGAGGCGAAGGCGCGCGTGGGCATGCATGCCGTGGTTCGGGTGACGCCGCCGGATGAGTGCATAAGCGATACGCTGCCGGTGCTCGTGCGCAATGTCGCACTCGACGAGGGCGTGGTGGTGCTGGGGACCCAGTTCAACGCCAAGACCGCCGCTCACTATCAACTGATCGCCGATCTCATTTTCGCCAATGCGGACGAGTGGAAGAAATTCCAGGCGGGGAGGCGGAAGAATCCTGGCGTGTTGCGCGGCACGGTGATGTTCGTGATGATGGCGGGCTTCCAGACCCTGCGCGGCCTCGCCTACGTCACGCAGCTGGAAAGGCTGACCCGCCGCTTTGCGCCCCGCCTTTTCGCGGGGGCGCATGGCCGATGAAGACTCTCTTGTACTCTTTGCCGGGCGGCGCCCTCCTTGCTGGGCTGCTTCTCGTGACCTGCGCCGCCACGGCGCAGCCGGCTTTCAACATCGGCGAAGGAAGCACGGCGCCAGTCGGTGCGGTGGTGTCACCTGCCTTTGAAAGTGGGAAGCACGGCACCGGCGCGGGCGATAGCCCCTCTCCCGCCTTCGAAATGCAGGGTAGGATGAAGTGGCCCGGGGATGCCACGTCCGTTCCGGCCACGACGGCGCCGACGGGGGCGCCCTTCACCATGACGGCGCCCGGTTCCTTGACTGGGCCGGGCAGCGCGCTCGATGCCGCGCCACAGCCGGGCGCTGCGGCTCCGGGCTATGTGGCGCCGTTCCAGATGCTGCCGGGTCAGCCGATCGCGCCCGCGCCGGCCAAGACCGACGTGACGGGGCCGATCACGCCCGACCGCTTCATCGTTCCTGTTCCGTACCTCCGGCTTGAAGGCGAGTCGGTGTCACGCGGCTGGGTCACGTATTTTACCCAGCAGGAGGTAGAGCGTCCTGCCACGCTGCTGATCGGCTACGTCAACGCGATTTACGTCATGCCGGAACTGTCGAGGCTTCGCGTCACGATCAATGGCCAATATGTGACCGAAATTTCGATTGCCTCGCCTCAGGGACCGACACAGGTTAAGGCGACGATCCCCGCTGGCGTCCTGCGCGCCGGGGGAAATCTCATCCGCCTTGATATGCAGGCGGTGCATCGCACCGACTGCTCCATCGAATCGACCTACGATCTCTGGATAGCGCTCGATAATGAGCTGACCGGCGTGTCGTTCGCGGGCGGGCCGGTCTCACCGCCCTCCATGGTCGACGATCTTCCCGCCGTCGGCGTCGATGCGCGGGGCTCGACCCACATCCGCTTCATCCAAGCCGGGCCGATCGAGCCCCTTCACAGCGCTCAAATGCTGCTGGCTGCGCAGGCGCTGGCGCTGCGCGGGCGCTATTCCCATCCGATCGTCTCGATCGTCGGTCCCGACCCGGGCCCTCCGGCGCCGGGTACGCTGAATGTCCTGCTCGGCTCGCCCGAGGATATGCGCAATGCGATGTCGTTTCCTCCGCCGATGGCGCCCAATCAACCCCTGGTGCGTTTCGTCAATGACAGCCGGGCTGGTGGCACCGTCCTGCTGCTGGGCGGTGAAACGGAGCGCGCCGTCGAGGCGGCAATCGACCGCCTGACCTCGGGCAGCGGGCATTCCGATGACAACAAGGTGTCGATTTCCAGCCGCTTCGCGCCGGACGCCCCTTTCTTCACCGGCGCGGGCAGCGTCCGCTTTTCGGAACTCGGCGTGACGACCCAGGAGTTTTCCGGTCGCCGCCTGCGGATGCGTTTTACCATTGGCCTGCCCGCCGATTTCTATGGCGCGGCAAATGGTCAGGCGCGCATCCTGCTCGACGCGGCCTACGCGCCGAGCGTGCGTCCGGGTAGCCAGCTTTCCGTTTACGTCAACGGTTCGCTTGCTTCCGCCTACATGCTCACCGAGCCGCATGGCGGGCTGATGGAACGCAAGGTCATCAAGGTTCCGCTGACCCATTTCCGCGCCGGTATCAACCGGATCTGGATCGAGGTGACGCTGGATGTCGAGGCCGACAAGATCTGCGGTCCCGGCGCCACGCTGGTGCGTCAGCAGCGTTTTGTCGTGTTCGATACCAGCCAGTTCGTCATGGACGATTTCGCGAGGATCGGCACAAGTCCCAATCTCGCGGCGTTTGTCGGGCGGGGTTTCCCTTATTTCCAATCGGCCGAGCCCGTGGCGGTGGTCATGCGCCATGACATCCCGACCGTCGCCGCGGCCGCGACGGTCATGGCTCGGCTCGCCCTTTCCCATGAGAGCACGACCTTGGTCGACATCGCCCCGTCGCCCGCGTCTCTCACCAGCCGTCCCGTTCTCTTCATCGGCAACATCAATCACATCTCGCCCGATGTTCTGCGTCAGGTCAAAGTTGTGGATGCGAGCAAGATCCGCTGGCTCGCCGACGCCCCGAACGACAGCGAGGGGCAGGGGACAGCGCCCACTTGGGATGGCGGTTTAATTTCATCGCCGGGGCAGTTCCCCATGCTGGATACAGCGGTGCGGGTGCGCTCGGGCTCCGGCAATGAAGATATCTACGACCGCTGGCGTGATGAAGTCGCCGGCGAAGGCGTCGTCAGCGCCAAACTCCTGCATTTCCAAAGGTGGTTCAAAGATACCTTCGGCATATCGCTCTCCCTTCCTGGGGCTGGTAGTGGTGAGGAGCCATTCACTCCGCCGCCGAACACCTCGGTGCTCGTGGCCCAGGGTTTTGCGCCGAACAGCGATGCGGTATGGACGCTTATCGCCGGCCATACGGCTGACAGTCTCGACGCCGCCATCGACGACTTCACTCTGCCAGAGTACTGGGCGAAGGTCTTTGGCCAGGCTGCCGCATTCGCTGCGGCGACCGGACAGATGGACATTCGAATGCCCACTGATAGGCGATTTGTCGTGACCGAAGCGCTCGGGCCGTCCAATCTGCGGCTCATCGCGGCAAATTGGCTGTCGCTGAACATTGTCACTTACGCGCTGGTTCTGGTCCTATGCTGCATCGCCTTCGCCGTCGTCACCAGCCTGCTGCTCCGGCGCCGGGCGAGAGGCGGAGGCTAGGCGGCTTCTCGTGTCCAGCAGTCCTTCTTCCGGCGCTGCTGCTTCTGGCCGCTTTCGTCGCCACACCGGTCAGTGCCAGGGTCCAGCCTGGCATGATCTCGCCCAGTGACTGGTCCGCCTTTAGCGCGCGTTTCATCGACCCGAGCGGCAGGGTGATCGACGACGCCAATGGTCGGATCAGCCATTCCGAGGGGCAGGGATACGGCATGCTGCTGGCCTTTCTTGCAGGTGACAAGGCGAGCTTCGAGCGGATTTGGACCTTCACCCGTACCGAGCTGCTGATCCGCGACGACGGGTTGGCCGCCTGGCGCTGGGACCCGAATGCGGATCCGCATGTCACGGACATCAATGTCGCCAGCGACGGCGACATTCTGATCGCTTATGCGCTCGCCCTCGCAGGCCCGGCGTGGAACGTGCCGGACTATGTGCGGAGCGCGACCCTTATCGCCCAGGCGCTCGGCCAGCAGGTGATCCGCCGTGAGGGCGGGCGGCTTGTGCTGCTGCCGGGCGCGACCGGCTTTTCGGTCGGCGAGCGACCGGATGGGCCGGTTCTCAATCTGTCTTATTGGATTTTCGAGGCCTTTCCGGTTCTCGCCCCGCTCGCGCCCGAGGTCGACTGGGAGGGGCTGGCCGCCTCCGGTCGGGAATTGTTGTCTCTCTCCCGTCTCGGCCCGGCAAGGCTGCCGCCCGACTGGATCTCCGCCCCGGCAGACGGGCCGCTGGAGCCGGCGCAGGGCTTCGAGCCGGTCTTTGGTTACAATTCATTAAGGATAGTTCTTTACCTTCTGCGAGCTGGCATCAACGACACCGACGTTCAAAAGGCCATTCTCAATAACTGGATGGTCCAGAATGGCGGGATGCCGGCGATCGTAAATATTCCGACCGGCAAGGCTTTGGCCCGGCTGCCGGAGCCCGGTTACCGGATGCTTGCGGCGACGCTTGCCTGTGCGACCGACGGCACGGCCATTCCGGCCGACCTGCGGCGCCTGCAACCGAGCCAATATTATCCGTCGACCCTTTATCTCCTGAGCCTTTCGCTGGTTGGTGAGAAATATCCGACATGTCTTCGCTGAGGTTAATCCTGCTGATCCTGATTGGGGCGGCTGCCGTCCCGGCCATCGGCCAGCAGTTTACCTCTCCTTCCTCCTCTGAAGGCACCTCCGCCCCCACCGGCACAGCCCCGACGCCCAAGGTCGACGAGTCGGCTCTGCGTTTCTTCGCGGCCCAGGGCGACAGCCAGCGGCTGGAAGCCGAAATGGCGCGACTGCGGGCGCTTTACCCCAATTGGCAGCCGCCCAAGGACCTATTCAGTCCGACCCCCGACCAGGATCCGGACATGGTCCGCCTGTGGCAATTGTTTGCCGAGGGCAAGTTCTCCGACATACGCGCCGCCATCGCCCAGCGTCAGGCGGCAGAGTCCGGCTGGCAGCCGCCGGCGGACCTGCTGAACCGGCTGGATGAGGGCGAGGCCGCCCGCCGGCTGGTCAATGCCGCCGAGGCCAAGCAATGGGCCTCTGTTCTGCGCATCGCCACCGACACGCCCGGCATGCTGGTCTGCGCCAACATGGATGTTCTGTGGCGGGTGGCGGAGGCCTTTGTTCGGACCGACGCGACCGAGCGGGCCAAGGACGTCTACGCCTATATTCTCAGCACCTGTCCCGACCCCAAGGAGCGTCTCGCCACCGCGCAGAAGGCGATGCAGGTGCTCGACGGCCCCGAACTGGATTCGCTGCTGGCTCTTCAGCGTGCCAAGCCCGACGGTACCCCCGAGTTCGCCAGCCTGCGCGACGATCTTCTGCGCACGCTGGTCGGTCGCGCCGCGCAGGATGCGACCCTCAACGTTTCCGCTGAAGACATCGACGCTTTGGAGCAGTTGGCCCGCAATGGTTCGGCGGCCGACGACGCGCTGGTTCTCGGTTGGTATGTCTTCCGGCGCGGGGATGCCGCGCAGGCGCTCGACTGGTTCAAGCTGGCGCTGGATCGCAAGGGCGGGGCCTCGGCCGCCGAGGGCTATGTGCTGGCGCTGGAGGCGACAGGGCGGGCGTTGGAGGCCGAGCCGATCGCCTATCAGTGGCGCGACGCGGGTGCCGACAACCGGATGGCCTATATCGACCTCATGGCCGGCCTGCTCTCCGCCTCGCCGCCGCCCCGACTCGACCAGTCGATCGTGGCCCGTTTCGCGCCGGTTGTGTCGCAGGATAAATCCGCAACCGGCGCGCAGGCGCTCGGCTGGTACGCCTACAATACCGGACAGATCCGCACCGCCGCCTCCTGGTTCCGCACCGCCGTGCAATGGGCGCCGGAGGACGAGGCGTCCGCCTTTGGGCTCGCCCTTGCCAGTGCGCGCCTGAAAGACAACGCGACTCTCGACGCCGTCGCCGCCACCTGGGCCCGGAAGTCCGAGCGTATCCTGGCGCTGGTGTCGCCGGCCACCCGCCGCCAGTTGGCGGGCCGTGCGCCTGTCAGCAGCCCGCCTCCGCTGCCGGCCGCCTCCGCACCCACGCCCATAGCCCGGCCGAAGGCAATGGCGACTTCTGTTCGCCCGGCCGCACCCGTAACGCTCGATCCGGCGCCCAATGGCCGGGTCGGCTCACATGACATGGGCCGTGCGTCGGCACCGTCGGCCGCACGTGGCCGCGCCGACTGCTCAGGCGCTGGCGCCGCGGCTTTCCGCGCGGACCGCCTCTCGGCCGACGACGCGGTGGCGCGCGGCTGGTGCCTGCTCGATCTCGACCGTCCGAGGGAGGCCATCAATGCATTCGACGTCGGCATTCGGAATGGCGCAGGCCGCACGGCCGAAGACGCGGCCTATGGCAAGTCGCTGGCTTATCTGCGGCTGGGCCTGACCAACCAGGCGCAGGTGGCGGCGATCGAGACGGCCCAGCCGCCCGCCCGCGCGGTGGAACTGAGCGTCGATCTTCTCACTCAGCGCGCTATCGCCGCCTATCGCGACGCTCGCTATGTCGAGGCGATCCTGGCGCTCGATGAGCGCAACCGCCTCGCGCCGGAGCAGCAGGACCTGATGATGATCCGGGCCTGGTGCTATTTCAAGCTCAGGGACTTCGCATCCGCCGGGCGGATCTTCAAGGCCCTGCGCGCCGCCGGCTATGCGGAGGCCGGCGCCGGCATAAACGCGATCATGGCCGTCACGCGCCAATGGCGCAGCTGAACCGCTACTGCCTGCCTCGCTGAGCCGGTTCCGGCGTTCAGCGGCGTCCGGACGGCGCCGCTCCGGACCACACGGGGAAAAGGCGTTCCAGCATCATCTTGGGCAGGATGAGGCCGAAGGCCATCGCCAGCAGGATCGCCGCCGCCGTAGTGGCATCGACGACGAGAGGCACCAGAAGGGTCGGAGAGGCCGTCTCGCCGGCATTCATCAGCGTCACCAAGCCCGCTGCGAGCCGGAAGAGGAAGGCGCCGGGCAGCAACGAGACGACTGAAGCGAAAGCGACGGCGGCGAAGGGCAGATGAAGGCGGTTGGCGACCGGGGTCACGATGACGCCCACGAGGAAGCAGGCGATGAAGGCGCCGCCTGCCACGCTCATTCCGTCCGCCAGCGCCAGCCAGCGGCTCGCATGCGCCAGCATGCCGATGGCGATGGGGATCCCCAGTGTGCGCCAGGGCATCGAGAAGAACGTGCCATAGGCCGCCACGGCGACGCCGGCGGCGAGCACGTCGAACAGCAGCGGCACCGCAACGACCGGCCCCGGCGGCGGCAGGCTCTCCTGGCCAAGCGCCAGCCCCGCGATGAGGCCGGTGCATATGACCAGGATGATCAAACCCGCAAAGCTGAAGCGCGCCACGCCGAGCGCGATGCGAAGCCGCGCCAAATCGAGCGCGCCGTTGAGCAGGTGCGGGCCAGGCACCAGGATCATGCAGGGGCACAGCGCAATGAGGTAGGGGTCGGCATCCGGCAGCAGCCGCGAGGTCAGCGCGGCGACAAGGCCGGCCAGCAGGGCGGCGCAGAGCGGCTGCGTCAGCATGTTCGCCGCGATGTGGGCGAGGCCGCGCCGCAGCGCGCCGCCGGCACAGGCGCTAAGCGCGGTAAGCAGAAGGGTCGCGGGGTCGCTGGCACCGAAGATGATCGCCAGCGCGCTGGCGCCCGCGCCGTTCATGACGACGGCCCGCAGCAGCGACACCGGCGCCACCCGGTCGACGGCGCGCAGCGCCGCGAGCGCCTGCGTGGCGTCCATGCGCCCGGCCGCCACCGCGTCGACGATGTTCAAGGTCTGCGTCACCTTGTTCATTTCGACGCCCGTCGGCGCGGCGGCCACCGTCTCCACAACCGGACCGCCCGGCAGGGCATTGCCCTCGATCCGCAAGACGATCTCGCCCCAGGCGGGCAGCACCGAAACCGTGAGGCCGAAGGCCCGGCCGAGCCGCTCCACCGTTACGATCAGGCGTTCGGTGGTCAGCCCGTTGCTATAGAGCAGCCGGGCGACAGCGGCGACGACGGCGACGGTGTCACCCGCCGCCCTCATTGACGCGGCCATGTCAGATGGCGGGATAGCGGGGGATATAGGCGAGCTCATTGATATGCGCCTCGATGTCGGCGGGGCGCGGCACCCGGGCGAGGCCCTTGTCGAAGATCAGCTCGGCGATGCGCGCGGCCACATGCAGCGAGGCTTTGCGGATATCGCGCTGCGGCGGGTAGATGAGGCCCAGCGCCAGATCGTCCGGCGTCACCTGCTCCGCCACCGCCTTGGCGGCAACGATGAACATATCCTCCGTAACGCGGCTCGACTGGGTGGCGAGCACGGCCATGCCCATGGCCGGGAAGATGTAGACGTTGTTGCCCTGGCCGGGCACGAAGCGCTTGCCGCCGAACTCCGCCGGCGGGAACGGGCTGCCGCTGGCGAAAATCGCCTGCCCGTTGGACCATTTATAGGCCTCCTCCGCCGTGCATTCCGAGCGCGAGGTGGGGTTGGAATAGGGGAAGATGATCGGTCGGGCGTTGATCTTGGCCATCGCCTCGATCACCGCCTGGTTGAACAGCTTCGGCACGGTGCTGACGCCGACGATCCCCGTCGGCCGGATCGCCTCGATCGCCTCGACAAAGGTGGAGATGGGCGCGTGGTCGTGGGCGAAGGGCTTCTGGAAGCCGGCAATGTCGGTGCGCGAATTGACCATCAGCCCATTCACGTCGAACAGCCAGTTGCGGGCGCGGGCTTCTTCGATGGTCGCACCTTCAAGCACCATCGCTTGGCTGATCAGCTCGGCAATGCCGGTCGCCGCCGAGCCGCCGCCGAGGAACAGGAAGGTCTGGTCGGTGAGCTTCTCGCCGGAGAGCTTCAGCGCCCCGTAGATGCCCGCCACTGCCACAGCCGCCGTGCCCTGGATGTCGTCATTATAGGTGCAGATCTGGTCGCGGTAGCGCTCCAGGATCGGCACGGCATTGATGTTGGCGAAGTCCTCCCACTGCAGGCAGCAAAGCGGGAAAAGCTCTGTCACCGCTGCGACGAATTCGGCGATGAAGGCATCGTATTCGGCGCCGCGCACGCGGTTCTGGCGCAGGCCCAGATAGAGCGGGTCGTCGAGCAGCGTGCCGTTATTGGTGCCGACATCGAGGGTGATCGGCAGCGTCATCTCCGGCGGCACGCCGGCGCAGACGGAGTAGAGCGCGAGCTTGCCGACCGGAATGCCCATGCCGTTGACGCCGAGATCACCGAGCCCGAGAATTCGCTCGCCATCGGTCACGACGATAAAGCGGACATCCCGCTGCGGCCAGTGCGACAGCACCTCCTTCAGGCGGCCCTTCATGGTGATGGGCAGGTACATGCCACGGGTCGCGCGCAGCACATGGTCGTATTTCTGGCACGCCTCACCCACCGTCGGGGTGTAGACCAGCGGCATGAACACCGCCGGATCGGACATCAGCACCGCATAGTACAGGGTCTCGTTGCGGGCCTGCAGGTCGCTCAGCAGCAGATATTTCTGCAAGTCATTGTCGAGGATCGACAGCTGCAGATGGATGCGGGCGACCTGTGTCTCCAACGTATCGGCCACCGGCGGCAGGAAGCCCTCAAGTCCAAGCCGCACCCGATCCTCGCTGGAGAATGCGCTGCCGCGATTGAAGACGGGATCGTGCAGCAAGGACGGACCGCTCGGGGCGGGCTGGGTGCCGGACTGCGACATGGCTTGGTTCTCCAGGAGGACGCTTGGAAGGCTTTCAGCTGTGTGGCGACGCCAGGGCCACGCGGGCCCCGGCGGGGATATCCGGAAAACCCGTCAGCCGTCCTGTTCCTTGGCGACGTAGGGCTTCACCATCTTCGCAGGATCGACCACCCGCAGGAACTCCTCTTCGGTCACGAAGCCGAGCTCAAGCGCGGCCTCCTTGAGCGAAAGGTCGTTGTCCATCGCGTGATGGGCGATCTTCGAGGCGCGGTCATAGCCGATCACCGGTGCCAACGCCGTGACAAGCATCAGCGAGCGGTCGACATATTGCTGGATGCGCTTGAGGTTCGGCTTGGTTCCTTCGACCAGGAACCTGCGGAAATTGGTGCACCCGTCGGTGGCGATGGCGATGGAGTGCATGATGTTGAAGATCATCAGCGGCTTGTAGACGTTCATCTCCAGATAGCCGCTGGCGCCGCCGAAGCCGACGCTGACATCATTGCCCATCATCTGCACGGCGATCATCGTCAGCGCCTCGGCCTGGGTCGGGTTGACCTTGCCGGGCATGATCGAGGAACCGGGCTCGTTCTCGGGGATGATCAGCTCGGCAAAGCCGGCGCGGGGCCCGCAGGACATCAGCCGGATATCATTGCCGATCTTGTAGAGCGAGACCGCCACGGTGCGCAGCGTGCCGGAAAACTGCACCAGCGCGTCATGGGCGCCCTGCACGGTGAACTTGTTGGGGGCCGTCACATAGGGCAGGCCGGTGAGGGTGGCAATTTCCGCTGCCACCGCCTCGGCAAAGCCCGGCGCCGCGTTAATGCCGGTGCCCACCGCCGTGCCGCCGAGCGCGAGGCGGTAGACGTCGCCAAGCGCGGCCTCAAGCCGGGCCACGTCATCGGCCAGCATGCCGGCATAGCCCGACCATTCCTGGCCCAGCGTGATCGGCGTCGCGTCCTGCATATGGGTGCGGCCGATCTTGACGATATCCGCCCATTCTTCCGCCTTGGCGGTGATGGCGCCCTCAAGCGCCTTGAGGGCCGGGATCAGGCGCTGCGTCGCATTCACTCCGACGGCGATGTGCATGGCCGAGGGGAACGAGTCGTTGGACGACTGCGACATGTTCACATGGTCGTTCGGGTGAACCGGCGCCTTGCTGCCCAGCGGGGTGCCGGCGAGCTGGCAGCATCGGTTGGAAATCACCTCGTTGACGTTCATGTTGAACTGGGTGCCGCTGCCGGTCATCCACACATGCAGCGGGAACATGTCGTGGTGCTGGCCGGCCAGGATCTCGTCGCACACGTCGACGATGAGCTTGAACGCCTCGTCGGGAAGCCGCCCGCCGGCATGATTGGCGCGCGCCGCCGCCTTCTTGAGCAGAGCGTAGGCGGTGATCATCTCGCGCGGCATCAGGTCCTTGCCGATGCTGAAATGCTCCAGCGAGCGCTGCGTCTGGGCGCCCCAGAGCTTATCGGCCGGGACCTGGACCTCGCCCAGGCTGTCGGTTTCTTGGCGGAAATCAGACATGAGGAACCTTTTGGTGGCGCACGCCACGCCGTATCAGAGGGGAGCGAGGAGGGAAATCCTACCTCCGATCCTCCCAGCCAAGCTCTAGGGGTTCATCCGCGCCTGTCAAGGCCGCCGATCAATGCTGGACGGGGCGGTGCGGAACGGCCAGCGCCAATGGCCTGGGGAGCTCTGCGCGTCCTGGCTATCGACGTGTCGGGGATTTCAACCGTCGGGCGCACAACCCAGGCTGACGCTGAGCGGCCGGGCGTCGGTGTGCGATCTCGGCCAGATGACCGCAAGCATACGAACGCGGAACTCCGCCGCTTTCTCCGCGCGAGATAGCAGCATTTCGGGGCGCATTGAGATCGCCGTCAAAAACCTTCGATCATAAGGCGTTTCTATGTAGAAGATATGATAATACTAAATCGGTGAAATAGTTCGCGGTGGATTTGTAGTTTCAAACAAAATCCGCGTCGGTTACACAGTTCTGTATGTTTCGAGCACATGCAGGACGGATGAACCACGATGACGAGACTTTCTGGAGCCGAAGCGAGTCCTGCCTTCGCCTATGACGGCTACGCCACTCTCGGGCGCATCGGCCTTATCTATATCGCCTCCAGCGTGGTGATGGATGCGGAGATGGCCGCGATGGCGGCGCCCGGCCTTTGCGTGCACACCACGCGGCTGCGCCTGCCCAAGGTGACGCTCGAAGGGATCGACGCAATGATGACGGCGCCGGAACTGGAGCAGTCCGCGCGCCTGGTCGGCTCGGCGCCCATTGACGCGCTGTGCTTCGGCGGCACCAGCGCCTCCTTCGTCTACGGCACCGCCTATGACAAGGCGCTGATCGCGCGGATGCAAGGGTGGGCGCCCGGGCCGAAAGTGACGACGGCGTCCACTGCATCGCTGGCGGCGCTGGCGGCGGTGAAGGCCGGCCCTGTGGCGCTGGCGACGCCCTATGTTGACGCGATCCACCAGCGCGCCATCAACTTCCTCGGCTCGAACGGTCATCCGGTGCTGCGGCACGGCAATCTGGGCATCGACGAGGACCATGCCCTGGCGGAGGTTCCGCTGGATAAGGTCTATGACCTCGTGTGTTCCGTCGACCATCCCGATGTCACCGCGATCTTCATCAGCTGCACCAATTTCCGCTCGGTCGGCGTGATAGCGGCGCTGGAGGCGGCACTCGGCAAGCCGGTGATTTCGGCGGTTCAGGCGTCCTTCTGGCACTGCCTGGAAATCACGGGCATCCAAGGCGCGCGCCCTGGCTACGGCCAGCTTTTCGACAGCCGTCTGGCGCGTTGAAGAACGCGCCCGATGGGTAGGCTTTTGCATTGGAAAATCCGATACCAAGAAGAATATAAATATATTTTATTGATGGGCGGCGAACCGGCACCTTCACAGGACGGGTCCTTGAAGGGGGCGCGAGCAGGCAATTCGAGCGCCGGAAACGTTCTGCGATTTTAACTGAATAATCGATCACTAAAGTATAGACATGTCATTCATTTGATACCTGAGCGTTTTAACGCTCGGGTTTTCGTTGTTTATTGGCTTATTGTGCCTTTCTTTTTGCTTTAAGTTGCAACAATTTCGTGATTATAAAATAGTCACATGCACAAATTTTTATATAAAGTGTCATAAATAAGTATTTATACTTGACGTAATGACGGCTTCTTTCAAAATTAACGACACATGAAGGGTGTCGTTAATGCTTGAGATCGCTGTTGGGCGGATGAGAATGCTTGTCGTTCGCGAGCCATTGTCGCGACTAGACCTTCGCCCGATGTGTCGCCCGCGGGTCGATGTCGATCTTCCTTACGTCAGCGCCCTTTCACCGCTGTGGTCGGACAGGTGGACCCCGCCGACGCTCGCTCGAGCGGCCGACCGCTCGGCCCCCCTGTCGAGGCTGAAGATCCGTAAGTCACTGGAGAGCCGATTTTGCTGATCAAGGAGGTTCGCGTCAGCGTGCATCGTTTCAAGAACGAGGTGCCGCTGATCAACAAGCCGATCGAGGATGATTACCGTATCATCTGCGAGATCGAGACCGATGAGGGGCATGTCGGAGTCGGCATGGCATCCCGCTTTCTCTGGCACGGCGTGGCAGCCATCGTCGAAAAACATCTGGGCCCCGCCATTATCGGCATGGACCCGCGCGATCTCGAGAAGATCCACGCCCGGCTTCAGCCGCTGGTTTCCGAGCGTGGCGCGATGACCGGGATCAATCTGGCGGGCCTGTCCTGCATCGATCTCGCGCTCTGGGACGTGATCGGCAAGGCCAGCAACCGCACCGTCGCCCAGATGCTCGGCGGCGCGAAGAACTATGCCGACGCCTATGTCACCTATGGCTTCGGCGCCTTCGAGACCGAGCATCTCATCGAAATGGCGCGGATATTGATCGGCAAGGGGCATACGCGCCTCAAGATGCTGGTCGGCACCGGCCGCGGCTTGGTGGCGGATGCGCGCCGTGTCGCCGCCGTGCGCGAGGCGGTGGGTGAGGACATCCTGCTGGCGGTGGACGCCAATGAAAGCCTGCGGGCCGAGGAGGCGCTGCGCATCGCCAAGATGATCGAACCCTACAACATCGCCTGGTTCGAGGATCCATTGCAGCGTGTGGATGCGCGCGATCTTGGCAATATGCGCAAGCGCACCAGCATTCCGCTCTCCGCCGGCCAGATGGACGGGCACTCGCTGCGCTTCCGCGAGTGGATCGAGCATGACTCGATCGACATCTTCATGCCGAACAGCATGTACAATGGCGGAATGACCGAGACCCGCCGGGTCGCTCATCTCTCCCAGATCTACAAC
The DNA here is from genome assembly GCF_000380205.1 of Ancylobacter sp. FA202. NCBI lineage: Bacteria > Pseudomonadati > Pseudomonadota > Alphaproteobacteria > Hyphomicrobiales > Xanthobacteraceae > Ancylobacter > Ancylobacter sp. FA202. The sequence goes on from NZ_KB904818.1 coordinate 3,192,992, forward strand.
AAGCCTTTGTCCGACGCCGGTGGCGGTGGCGTGTGGTGCCTGCATCATGTCGCCGGCTTCCGAAACGGCACGTTGGCGGAAATCCACCTCGGCACCGAACAGGTCGAGGAACAGATGTTTGTCGACCCGCCCAAGGCGGTGAACGGACGGATCGCCATCCCGGCCGCCCCGGGCTTCGGCGTCACACTCAACCGGGATGTCCTCAAGGAAACGCTCGTCAGCGCCTGACGGGCCAACGCAGGAGACTGAGTAATGACACGCCGCCTCACATCCAGTGCCGTACTCGGAGCCCTCGCTCTCGGCGCGGCCCTTTTCACCGTGCCCGCCAGTGCCGAGCCGCTGCACCTCAAGATCGCGAGCCCGTCGCCGGCCGGCGGCTTCGATACCGTCATGGCGCAGAAGATCGCTGACAAGATGAAGGCCAAGCTCGGCGACCAGTTCACCTATGAGCTGTTCGACAATGCCACCATCGGCGACGAAGTCGTTCACATGCAGCAGGTGCGGACCGGCCAGATCGACATGACGCCGCTCGGTTCCGATGCTGTCACCCTCGATCCGGTGTGGGCGGTGTTCGACATGCCGTTCATCTTTGCCGATCGCGCGGCGGTGGCCAAGGCGCTTGACGGTCCGTTCGGGCAGGAGCTTGCCGCCTCCATGCGCGAGAAGGCCGGGCTTGAAGTGCTGGCCTTCGGCGAGATCGGCTTCCGCCAGATCACCAACAGCGTTCGGCCGATCAAGACCCCGGCGGATTTCAAGGGCATGAAGATCCGCGTTCCGGGCAGTGAAACCCGCATGCTGACCTTCAAGACGCTCGGCGCGACGCCGGTCAACATGAATTTCGGCGAGGTCTTCCTCGCCCTGCAGAACAAGACCATCGACGGGCAGGAGAACCCGCTGAACGACATCGTCGAGCGCTCGCTCAACGAGGTTCAGCCCTACATCTCGATTTCCAACCACGTCTATACGCCCGTCACCTTCGTGATGAACGCTCGCAAATTTGCGGCCCTGCCCGACGACCAGAAGGCCATGCTCAAGGCGGCCGCGCTGGAATCCGCCAAGGAGATCCGGGAACTGGGCGCCGTCAAGGATGTGGAGCTCCTCGCCAAGCTCAAGCAGGCGGGCAAGAACGAGATCATCGAGATCGACCGCGCCTCGTTCATCGCTGCCTCTCAGCCGCTCTACGAGCAGATCGGCGCCATCGCCGGCGGCAGCTATGCGGCCGACCTGCTGAAGGCCGTCAAGTAGCGGCACCCCGCCCTGCGCAAACGTGGTGTCCGGCGGCGTGTCACGCCGGCGGGCGCCCATTACAGGAACGGAAGCGATGTCTTTGCCCGCCCCGCCCACCCCGACCAACGAAGACCTCCGCCGACAGTTGGAGGAGGCCGAATTCGAGGTCGAGCTTGGCCAGAATGAACGCGGCCCGGATGCCTGGATCAACGGCATTGCCGGCGCTCTCGGGGCGGCGACGTTGGCGGTCATCACCATCCTTGTCTTCACCAATGGCTCGCTGCGCTACCTCTTCAACTTCGGCATCATCTGGGCGGATGAGATCGTGATTGCGCTCGTCCCCTGGCTCACCATGATCGGCATGTTCTTGTCGGTGCGCCGGCGCGAGATCATCCGCATCACCCATTTCGCCAATCGCCTGCCGGAGAGGCTTCGGCGCATCATCGGTGCCTTCGCCGATCTGCTTTCGGCGGCCTCCTTCGCCTATCTCGCCTTCTTCTCGCTGGATTATCTCGCCTTGTTCGGCGGCGACAAGACCATCTACCTGAAGATCCCGAAGGGCTGGTTCGTCTCGGCAATGGTGATCGGCTCAGTGCTGCTTGCCCTTGCCTTCCTGGTGGATTTCCTGCGCGGCCTGCGGGCGCCGCAGGCGGCCCCGATCTCCGAGGAAGGGGCCGCACGATGACCGGCGCCCTCATCGCCATCGGCGTTCTACTCTGTTTCCTGGTGCTCGGCGTGCCGATGATCGCGGCTCTGCTCACCTCCGTCGCGCTGTTGCTCTATCTCAGCGGCCAATGGGGCCTGTCGCTGCCGCAGACCATGGTGGCAGGCATGTCCAGCTACACGCTGCTGGCCCTGCCGTTGTTTGTCTATGCCGGCACACTGATGAATTCGGGCGGCATCGCCGTGCGGCTGTTCGATTTCGCCCGCTCGCTGATCGGCTGGACCAAGGGCGGCCTCGCCCAGGTCGACGTGCTGACCAGCATCTTCTTCGGCGGCATGGTCGGCTCGTCGGCCGCCGACCTTGCGGGCACGGGCTCGGTGCTCATTCCGGCGATGAAGCGCCACGGCTATTCCGGTGCGCTGGCCTCTGCCGTCAGCGCCTCGTCCTCGGGCGTGGGGCCGCTGATCCCGCCGTCCTCGCCGGCCATTCTCTACAGCGCGGTGACTGGCACCTCGCTCAGCGCGCTGTTTCTCGCCGGGCTGATCCCCGGCCTGCTGCTCGGCGGCGTCTTCATGCTCACCATTGCCTTTCTGGCGCGGCGGCATGGCTATCCCACCTATGGGCGCTTCTCACTACGCGAGGTGTGGAAGACCGGCCTTGCCGCCGCCTTCGCACTGGGTATGCCCGGGCTGATCATCGGTGGCCTGGTGGTCGGCGCTTTCACCCCCTCGGAGGCCGGCGCGTTCGGGGCCTTCTATGCCGCCTTCGTGTCCTGCGCGATTTACCGCACGCTTAACTTCAAGGGCCTCTATCGCGCCACGGTGGCCGCGGTTCAGATGACCGGCGAACTGCTGGGCATCGTCGCGCTGTCGGTGGCGCTCGGCAGCGCGCTGTCGGCCGCCCATGTGCCGCAGGCCTTCACCGGCCTCATCGACATGCTCACCATCGGCGACAGCGTGTTCATGCGCCTGCTGGCGATGATGATCATCGCGGTCATCGCCGGCATGTTCATCGATCCGCTGATCCCCGTGCTGGTGCCTGTGCTGATGCCGGCGCTGCTGGCCTATGGCATCGACCTCACCCATTTCGGCGTACTGATGATCATGGCCGTGGTCATCGGCCAAATCACGCCCCCGGTGGCGATGTCGCTCATCATCACCGCGCGGATCGCCAAGGTCGACCAGTGGCAGGTGTTCCGGGCCAACATGCCGTTCTTCATCATCACGCTGGCGTTCACGCTTCTGCTGATGGCGGTGCCGGGGCTCTCGACATGGCTGCCCGCCTATATGAATGACTGAGCGGGCGACGCCGCAATGGAAGGAGTTCTCGGATTGAAAGACGAATGGGCGATCATGAACTGGGTCAAGCGCGGCAATGTCCGCTCGAAGATCTGGGCGATTCTCCCGGTCGAAAGCGCCGCCGTGCTGCCGCGCATCGACGACACTGGCCATTGGGAGGATTTTCGCCGACTGCCGGCCCAGCGCTTCGCCGGCCATGACGCCGCCGCCGAGGCGATCGCAGCGGATGGCTTCTGCTTCATCACCGAAGCTCTGGCCATCGGGCCGCTGGTCAACTGACGCTGCGGCGTCCGGGCCACCGGCCGGACCATTGCGCGGGTAGGGCAGGGCGGGCGCTTATCCACGCCCTCCATCGAACGCTCTGAGGGTTGACCGGCTCTCCGCCTCGATGGCGGCACCCAGGCTCCGCAGCGCCTCCCGCGCGCCTGGGCCGGCCCTTGCGGCTAGCGCCGCCGTCGCGGCCACGAGCTGTCGCACCACATCCGCGTCATTCATGCCATAGCGCGCGATCGCCGCCAGGGCGGGGCAGGCGAAGTCCTGCAGCGAACTCACCGGGGTTATGACGCGCGGGCGCCCTTGCTCGTCCGCTCGCACCGGCGAGGGGAACTCTCGTTCCGCCAATGCGCAAAGCGCCTGTTCCAATCTGTCGATGCAATAAAGCGCCGTCGTCGGATCATTGATGCCGGGTGAAAGCGCCCGCTGGGCAATCTCGACGAACCGGCGCAGCGAGAAGTGCAGGTCCTGTGTCGGTGTGCGGTCCGATCCCACGACGAACGCCTCGCGCAGGAGGTCGAGCACCTCGTCTGAGGCGCGTGCGCGGGGCGCGGCGCGCAGCACGGCGTCCCGCTCGGTCACAAACCGGCCCGGAGGAGTGTCGACGCTGACCAGAAGATCATGCTCGGTGGCAATACGCATCACCGCCTCTTCATCGAGGCGCTGCACATAGCCGCTGCCTTGGATGAAGACAGCGAGCGGATCTGCTTCCAGCTCGCGCAGCAGGCCGGCCGGGGCGTGGGCGTCACGCGGGCTCGGCTCCTGTCCCAGCTGGGTGGGATAAAGCCGGTCGATCGCGGCCTGCGTCTCCCGCGCCAGCTCGGCCAGCACGGTTTCGATGCGGATCGAGTTGGCGATGTGGTGGATGAAGTAGATGAGCACGGCAAGGCTGAGCGTTGCCAGCACGACTCCGAAGGTGACGGAGATATGGGGCACGAAGCTAGCTTCCTCGGTGCCCCGCACGGTGCGCAGCACCAGAAGGCAGTAGAGGAAGGTGCTGGTGAAGGTACCGAGCACCAGCTGGTTGCCACGGTCGCTCATGAAGCTGCGCAGCAGCCGGGGACCGAACTGCGAGGAGGCAAGCTGGAGCGTCAGCATGGTCATCGAGAAGGTGAGGCCGGCGACCGTGATCATCGAGCCTGCGACCGCCGACAGCACGGCGCGCGCGCCTTCCGGCCCGAAGCCGTAGAGCCAGCCCAGGCGCTCGATGGCCCCATCCTCCAGCGAAGTGTCCAGCCAGACCAGAGCGAAGGAGAGCGCGGCAGCGCCCGCCGCCATGGTTGAGGGCAGGAACCAGAAGCTGGAGCGCAGGCGATCCCACACGCCCAGAAGCCAGGTCGGCAATGACAGATGGTCCATGTTCACCCCCAGCCATCAATCACCAGGGCACCATTTAGTTCCGGTGACGGCGGGCGTGGCCCCCGTGAGCGTGGGCGCCCGAAAGCGGGCAAAGTCCTTCCAACCGCTGAAAATAATCTGATTCCTGAGTCCCCCGAGGGAGTTCACCGCTATCGCCCCACCGGCTAGAACCGTCGCTGATGCGGATGGAAAACACGATGCCGGATACCCCAACGATCCTCCTGCTGGGACATGAGGCGACCCTTCATGAATCCCTTTCGCCGATCCGGCTGCGAGCCCTTCTTGGTGAGGCGGCGCTCCGGGGTGCCAGGGTGGTCCTGGCCCGTAGTGCCGATTGCGACGTTTCCACGGGACGGATAAGGGCTAACGAGTTCGTCGAAGGGGCATGGAAGAGCGTCGAGATAGGTGTGCCTCCGCTCATCGTCGCGGCAGCGCCCGTGACCCGGCCCGAGCATCGCGTGGTCGAGAACTGGCTGCGCGAGACGACCAAGCTTCTGGGCTTTGACGGCTTCGACAAGCACGAAATGACCGCGCTACTGGCCGCCTATCCCCACCTTGTGCCGCACCTGATTCCCGAAGAGGTGCTGGTCGCCGAGCGGATCGAGGCCCAACTCGCCCAATGGCTGGAAGGTGGCCCGATCGTGGTGAAGCGGTCCGATGGCGCGCTGGGAACCGGGATCTTCTTCATCGTTCCGCACGGCGGCGAGGTTGTCGTTCACAAGGACTCGCAGTCCTGGAGCGGCACGGCCGCCGAGGCGATGGCGCGCGTCATTGGCGCGATCCGCGCGCGCATGGCGTACCGGACCTATCTGGTTCAGCGCTTCATCGACACCCGCGATGCGGTTGGCCAGCCGGCGACGGTGAGGCCCGATATGGTCCGCCGGCCGGATGAAGGCTGGGACATTTACCGCCTGACGGGCCGCATCTCCATCGGCTCCAAGCTGGTGTCGAACCGCGCCAAGGGCAGCGCTCTCGTGGACGCGGAATCTTATTTTGCGGCGCGTGGGGCGACCGACCCGGCTGGAAAAATCGACGAGATTCAGGCGCTTGCCCGGGACATCGCCACCACGCTGTGCCGCGCGCCCGGCCTGAGCGCCTCTTATGAGTTCGGCATCGACTTCGCCGTCGACCAGGATCTCCATTTCTGGTTCCTCGAAGCCAATAAGCGCCCCCTCGCCAATGGTGCCGAAGTGGAGCGGATAGGCCCGGTGATGACCTACTGGCTGTCGTTGATCGCCGATTGATCCCCTGCGTCCCAGCCCCACCGGCCGGATGAGCGGATGAAGCCGTCCATCAGCGTGCCGAATGTGTTGCTGGCCACCGTCTCCTGTATCGTCCCATGAGAGCTGACGCCTGGGAGCGGATGCTCCGCGACCTCGTGTAAGCCGGAGAGATAACGCGCCGAAGCCGTGTCAGCCACGTTCTCGGCACCATAGACGATCTCGATATGGGGCGCTCGATCAGTGCTGGCGATCCGCTGCCGCAGATTGGTTTCGTCCTCGGTCAAGGGGCGTCCGATCTTGGTTCCGATGCGGTCCCGTGTCTTTCCCGCCAACACCGGAATGATGATGGGGCTGAAGGCCATGATGCCCTCGGCGCCCAGCTTCAGGCCGTAATGGAGAGCCCCGAAGCCGCCGGCGGACTGGCCGAGGCAGAGCACCCGGCGAGACTGGAGGTCGGCGCAGAGGCCGCGCAATTGCCGCACCGTGGTCTCCACGTCAGCTCCCAGCCCCGACACGCCGCCAAAGTAATAGCTGTGCGACCAGTCGAAGAGATAGATGACGTTGACGTTCAGCCGTCCGAGCAGGCTTTGCATGAAGTAGACTGACAAGCCCAGGCGCTTGGCCCTGCCGGTGAAGGCGACCAGCGTCGTATCCGAATTGGCTGGAACCACCCAATAGCCGCGATCCTCTGATCCCTCGTCCTCGGTCTCCCTATCGGGCAGGTATTTGCGGTCCTCGGCGCGATGTCGCCGCAGCTCCCGCAAATCGGCCATCACTTCCACCACGCTCGCACGCAGATCGCGCACATCCATGAGGGTCGCCAGCATGGCGACCGTCTCGCCGATCATGCCGCAGCGGACGAACTGGCGGCAGACGTCGAGGCGCAGCTGGGGATCGGAGTTCCCGTGCGCGATGGACTTGGCATAGGCGAGGTAGGATGAATCGAGTTGCGAGGCGGCGTGGATCCGCCGGGAGGGGCGGAGCGCCGACGAGCTAAACGTGGTGTCCGGCGGCATTGGCGACGATCCGTCCGGCAAGCTCCCGGATCGTTAGTTCGCTAACGAGAAAGAACTCCGCCCCGATGGGACGATTGAACGTCGTCTCGAACTGCAGCGCCATTTCGACGGCGTCGACGGAATCGATATCGAAATGGGAGAGATGTGAATCCAGATCGATCGTCTCGCTATCCTCGCCTGAAATGACGGCGAGATAGATGACGATCCAACGGAGCACGCGCTCGCTGTCCAGTGATGTCTGCATGGATGAGAGTGTCGGCGAGAGAACTATCATCAGGATACCAACATTATCATATGCACGCGCCTGAACCTGGAGCAAGGGATGGGGAGCCCTTCTTCCGCCGCCACCCGCGAGCTGGCATTGCCGCCCCGTTTCCCGCAGTCGGAAAAATGCGCCAGAATTGTTTCCCGGCGTTGCGCGAGCCGGGACAGCAATGCTCGGTCGCAAAAATCTTCGGCAGGGCCAGGGTTAGGCGCGTATAGGGGCGGCATGGACGATATGCGCGGTTCTGAAGCGGGAAGTGGCCCGCACATACTCGTGGTCGATGACGACCAGCAAATTCGCAAGCTGCTCGGGCGCTATCTCGTCGAGCAGAATTTTCGCGCGTCGCTGGCCGCCGATGGCAAGGAGGCGGAGCGCCGCCTCACCGAGGGGCGGATCGACCTGGTCGTGCTCGACCTGATGCTGCCGGATGTCTCCGGCCTCGACCTGTGCCGGACGATCCGTGTTCGCTCCACTGTACCGATCATCCTCCTCACTGCACTGAAGGAAGACGTCGATCGCATCATCGGGCTGGAGATCGGCGCCGACGATTATCTCGGCAAGCCGTTCAATCCGCGCGAGCTTGTCGCCCGCATCCGGGCCGTGCTGCGGCGCCTGTCGCCGCGCGACGCGGCGCCCACCACGCCCGTCATGCGCCTGCGGTTCAGCGGCTTTCTCGCCGATCCGACCAGTCGCCAGCTCTGGGACCCGGAGGGCCGGGAAATCGTGCTCACCGGCGCCGAGTTCGACCTTCTGCTCGCCCTTCTGGAGCGGCCGGGGCGCATGCTGTCGCGCGAGCAGCTTCTCGACATCACCCATGGCCGCGCCTCGGCCGGCTTCGACCGCTCGGTCGATGTGCTGATCAGCCGGCTGCGACGCAAGCTCGGCGACGCTGGAAACTTCCAGATTATCAAGACGTTGCGCAACGGCGGTTATCAACTGGCCGCGCGGGTCGAGCCCGCAGCAGGCGCGGACACGGCCTCCTCGTGAACACCATCCGCACCAAGCTCACGGCACTTCTGGTCGGTTGCGTGCTGGGCGTGCTTGTGGTGGCGACCGGGCTGTCCTTCCTCATGCTGACACCGCCGGATTTCGGCCGGGCGGACGACGCGGCGGCGGTTCAGCTCGGCTTGCTCGTCGACCTCGCCGAGCGCACGCAGGACGCCGTTGAGGAAGGCCCCTATGGCCGCATCGCCGGTGCCCCTGCCGGTGGGCGCAGCGTTGAACCCATTACCGGCTCGATCAACGGTGCCCTCGCGCGCCGCGGACGGGCGCTGCATGTGCTCATCACCGTGCCGCCAGATCTGGATTGGCCGGTGATATCGGCCCCACTTTCCGATGGCCGCTGGCTCATCGTCCCGATGTCCCTTCCGATGCCCAGCCCGAACAATGCGTGGCCTCTCGTCGGTTGGATACTTCTTGTCGCGTTGGGGGTTACGCTGGTGATGGTCGTCGCCGTGCGGCGGATGACCGAACCGCTGGCGCTGCTGCAACGAACTGCCGATGCCATAACGCCCTGCAGCGATGTCGATCCGGTTCCTGAGAAGGGGCCAGCCGAGGTGCGGGCAGCGGCGCGCGCCATCAACCAGTTGGCGACACGGTTGCGGCAGGTGATGGAAAGTCGCATGCGGCTGGTGGCGGCTGCAGGGCACGATCTGCGCACGCCGATGACGCGCATGCGTCTGCGTGCTGAATTCCTGGCCGAAGAAGAGCGCACGGCCTTCATCGACGACCTCGACGAACTTGACCGTATCGCCGACAGCGCCATCCGCCTAGTGCGCGAGGAGGTGGAGGATGGCGGCGGCGAGCCTTTGCGTCTCGACGCGATGGTGGCGGACACGGCGGCGGAACTGCGGGAGATCGGCTATGCCGTGACGTTGGGACAGACCTGCCCGGCTTTGATCCGTGCGCGCCCGGAAGCGCTCCGCCGCGCCATGCGCAACCTTTTCATCAATGCGGCCACCCATGGGCGGGAGGCGACGGTGCTTATGGGGAGCAGCGTTGGCAGGGTGCAGGTGCTGATCGAGGATGCCGGTCCAGGAATTCCTGAGGAACTGCTTCCGCGCGTGTTCGAGCCCTTCTTTCGTGTCGATCCGGCGCGCGGCGCGCCTACCCCTGGGGCGGGGCTGGGCCTCGCCATTGCCGAGCAGATCGTGACCCGCAATGGCGGGACTCTCAAACTTGAGAACATGGCGATCGGTTTGCGTCAGGTGCTTGAATTCCCGATGGTGACGCTGGGAGAAGATCTGCCCGAGGGAGGATAACCCAAGGAAGGTATTGCGCTGGCGCGTCTTTCCGGGCTGAGATGGTCCATCCCCCTCTGCCGGAGCCAGTCATGGCCAATTACGTGAAGATCAGCGGCTTTCTGGGTGCTTGCATCACGGGCGTCGTGCATTTCCTCACCGATCTGCGCAAGGCTCCCGCCCTTGCCGAGGAAGCCGGCTATGGCGACCTGCCCAAGCTGCCCAAGCCCAAGCCGACACTTATTCCCATCATGAAGATCGCCCCCGCCATCGGCTGGGGTCCAGGCCAGAAGCCCACGCCCGCGCCGGGCTTCAAGGTCAGCTTCTTCGCCGAAAACCTCGATCATCCGCGCTGGGTCTATGAACTGCCGAATGGTGACATCCTCGTCGCCGAGACCGCCGGACCGCCCTGGCCGGCCGGCATTTTCAGCCTGCGCTGGTGGGCGATGGGCTTCGTCATGGTGCGCGCCGGCGCCGGGGTGAAGAGCGCCAACCGCATCACTCTTCTGCGCGACGCCGATGGCGACGGGGTGGCCGAGATCAAACTGCCCTTCCTGGAGAACCTCTACTCGCCCTTCGGCATGGCGCTGGTGGGCGATCAGCTCTATGTCGCCAACGCGGATGCGCTGGTGCGCTTTCCCTATATCCCCGGCGCCACCCGCATCGACGCGCCGCCGGTAAAGGTGTGTGATCTGCCTTCGGGCCGCAATCACCACTGGACCAAGAGCTTGGTCGCCAACAAGGAGGGCACCAAGCTCTATGTCGGCGTTGGTTCCAACTCCAACGTCGCTGAGTTCGGCATGGAGGAGGAGGTCGACCGTGCCGCCATTCTGGAGGTCGATATCGCCACCGGGGCGCGGCGCGTCTTCGCTGGCGGCCTGCGCAACCCGGTTGGCATGGACTGGAATCCGGTCACGGGCGAATTGTGGACCAGCGTCAACGAGCGCGACGAGATCGGGGACGACCTCGTGCCCGATTATATGACGTCAGTGAAGGACGGGGCCTTCTATGGCTGGCCCTATTGCTATTACGACAAGATCGTCGACGAGCGGGTGAAGCCCCAGCGGCCGGACCTTGTCGCGGCCTCGCTGAAGCCGGATTACGCGCTGGGCTCGCACACCGCCTCGCTTGGCCTCACCTTTGTCGATGATGACCGCTTCGGCGCGCGCTTCACCCATGGCGCCTTCATCGGCCAGCACGGCTCTTGGAACCGCAACCCGCCCTCCGGCTACCGGGTCATTTTCGTTCCCTTCAAGGATGGCAAGCCGGCCGGGCCGCCGGAGGAAATCCTTGGCGGCTTCCGGGTCAATGGCAAGGCGCTCGGCCGGCCGGTGGGGGTGATCGTCGACCAGCGCGGCGGGCTTCTGTGCGTCGATGATGTCGGCGACTGCATCTGGCGCGTGTCGGCGGTCTGAGGCGGACGCAGCTGATGATGTTCAGGCGATGGCGGGACTGATCCTGCCGTCGCCGAATTCGAAGCCGAAAAACGCAATGTCGCGGGCATAGAGCTGCGCCACCAAGGCACGGGTTTCCTCGGTGTAGTAGCGGCGATAGTCGCGGCGACGCGAGGCGTTGATGACCGGCAGCGGACCGCTGATCCCGGTGCGTTCCATAACCTGCTGGAAGTCCTCGGCAAGCCGCTCGAAGCGGCAGACCTTATCGACCATGAGTGTGCCGGCCTCGTCGACGAGATAGTCGATCTGGTTGCGGTGAATCGATTTGGCGCCGTCCGTGTCGCGCACCTCGTCGCCGCAATTGGCGATAAAATCTTCGAACGTCGTTGCCCGCTCCAGCACATAGGTCTGGAAGGCATTGAGTCGGGACCCTCGCTGCCAATCCGCCCGGTGGGCGTCGATCATTGCCCACCACGATACGAGGCGATCCCATGGGTTCCGTACAACAGAGAATGTGAAATAGGTACCCCATTGAGGTCGACCATAGAGGTCACGCAGCTCGAGAGCAGTGAAATGCTTCTCGGGCAATTCAGCGGGAAGGCCGAAATGCGCTGTAATCGATGTTCCGCCTGTTTTCTGAATGTGAACGAAGATGACTTTTCGTTCGTGATCGATCAAATTGCGCTCCCAATCCGGCTATAAATACCATTTTAGGTGAATGGCTTCGGAAAAAGACGTCTTAGATCTGCATTATGGATGCGGAATAGCTGCGGATCAACAGCGATATCTCTTTGAAATTTCCAGAGCCCGGCGCCGCCGAGCCCGCCGGCCTCTTCCACCGGCGCGGAGAATGGCCTAAGTGCGCGGGAGATTTTCTCGGGAACCTTCGCGCGCATGATCCGGCTCGATTCCATCGGCAAGCAGAACGGCAAGCAACTCGTTTTCATCGAGGCGTCGGCGACGCTCTTGAAAGGCGAGAAGGTGGGCCTCGTCGGCCCCAATGGCGCCGGTAAGACCACGCTCTTTCGCCTGATCACTGGCGAGGAGGCGCCCGACGAGGGACAGGTATCCACCGATCGCGGCATCACCATCGGCTATTTCAGCCAGGATGTCGGCGACATGGCTGGCAAGTCGGTGCTGGCCGAGGTGATGGACGGCGCCGGTCCGATCAGCGTCATTTCCGCCGAATTGCGGGCGCTGGAGGCCGCGATGGTCGACCCCGACCGCGCCGACGAGATGGACGCGATCATCGAGCGCTATGGCGAGGTGCAGGCTCGCTTTGAGGAACTGGACGGGTATTCGCTGGAGGGCCGGGCCAGCGAGGTTCTTGCGGGCCTTGGCTTCACTCAGGAAATGATGGACGGCGATGTGGGGCGGCTGTCCGGCGGCTGGAAGATGCGGGTGGCGCTCGGGCGCATCCTGCTCATGCGCCCCGACGTGATGCTGCTCGACGAGCCTTCCAACCATCTCGACATTGAGAGCCTGATCTGGCTGGAGGCGTTCCTGAAGAATTTCGACGGCGCGCTCATGATGACCTCGCATGACCGCGCCTTCATGAACCGGATCGTCAACAAGGTGGTGGAGATCGACGCCGGTTCGCTCACCTCCTACTCCGGCGATTACGAATTCTATGCCCAGCAGCGGGCCTTGGCGGAGAAGCAGCAGCAGGCGCAGTTCGAGCGTCAGCAGGCGATGCTGGCCAAGGAGATCGCCTTCATTGAGCGGTTCAAGGCCCGTGCCTCCCATGCCGCGCAGGTGCAGAGCCGGGTGAAGAAGCTCGACAAGATCGAGCGTGTCGAGCCGCCGCGCCGCCGGCAGACGGTGGCCTTCGAGTTCCAGCCGCCGCCGCGCTCGGGCGAGGACGTCGTGAGTTTGAAAAACGTGCACAAGGGCTATGGCGCCCGGCGCATCTATGACGGGCTGGACTTCCATGTCCGCCGGCGCGAGCGCTGGTGCGTGATGGGCGTCAACGGCGCCGGCAAGTCGACGCTGCTCAAGCTGGTGGCAGGCGAGACCGTGCCCGATGACGGCAGCGTCTCAGTCGGCGGCAGTGTGAAGATGGCCTATTTCGCCCAGCACGCCATGGAAGTGCTGGAGGGCGAGCGCACCGTGTTCGAGACGCTTGAGGATGCCTTTCCGCAGGCGGGGCAGGGTTCCTTGCGCTCACTGCTCGGCTGCTTCGGATTCTCGGGCGACGATGTGGAGAAGAAGTGCCGGGTCCTCTCAGGTGGCGAGAAGGCGCGGCTTGCCATGGCCCGCATGCTCTACGATCCGCCGAACTTCCTGGTGCTTGACGAGCCGACCAACCATCTCGATATCGCCACCAAGGAAATGCTGATCGCCGCGCTGGCCGATTATGAGGGCACTATGCTCTTCGTCAGCCATGACCGGCACTTCCTCGCGGCTCTGTCGAACCGCGTGCTGGAACTGACCCCGGATGGCATCCACCAATATGGCGGCGGCTACATCGAATATGTCGCCCGCACCGGGCAGGAAGCGCCGGGACTCAGAACCTGATTGTCGCGGCTGCGCGCCAGCGCCGGCGTCAGTTTCAGCTGGCGAGCGCCCTGAGGCCGATCTCGTCGATCAGCAGGGTGTCGTCATGCGCCTCCGGCACGAAGCCGAGGCGCGCATAGAAGGCGTGTGCGCCGGCATTCGCCTTGTCCACATGCAGCTTCATGAACGCGCACCCCTGCGGTGCCTCGCGGGCGAGGATGGCGGCAAGGAGCGCGCGCCCCAGCCCGCTGCCGCGCTCGGCCGGCGCGACATAAAGATCCTCGACGAACACGCCCGGCCGGCCCCGCCAGCCCGAGAAGGCGTAGGTGTAGAGGCACAGCCCAACCGGCGCCTCCTCCCGCCGGGCGATCACCGCCTCGAACAAGCCGAGCCCGGTCGGGCCGTAGCGCTCCAGGCTCGCGGCATCGGCGCCCGGCGTGAAGCCGGGCCGGACATGGTTGGCCAGTTGCGCGATCATATCGGCGACGGCGGTAAGATCACCCCGCTCGATCGGCCGGATCGTCGGCGGCTCCGGGACCTCCATCGCTCTCACCGCTCCGTATCCGCCGCCACGCGATGGGTCGCGCCGAAACCGTCCAGAAAGGCAATAAGGTTGCCGCCGAGCCCGTTGCAGACATAGCCGCCTTCCTGCACCAGCACGGTCGGCAGACCGAACTCGCCGATCTTCGCTCCAATGCGCCGGAAGCCAGGCGTCGAGACGCTGAGCCCGGCGAAGGGGTCGCCCTCATAGGCGTCGAGCCCGAGCGCGACCACCAGCGCGCCCGGGCAGAAGACGGCAATGCGCGACAATGCTCGGTCGAGCGCGGCCAGGAAGCCCTCGTCGCCGGTCTTGCGGGGCAGCGGCAGGTTGAAATTATAGCCGAGGCCCGGCCCTTCGCCGCGCTCATCGCCATGCCCCCAGAAGAAGGGATAGAAGCGGGTCGGATCGGCATGAAGCGAAACGGTGAGCACGTCAGCCCGGTCGTAGAACACGCCCTGCGTGCCGTTGCCATGATGCACATCGATATCGAGGACGGCGACGCGGGGCGTACTTGCGCGCAACGTCTGCGCGGCGATGGCGGCATTGTTCAGGTAGCAAAAGCCGCCGGCCAGATCCTTGAAGGCATGATGGCCGGGCGGGCGACACAGCGCATAGGCGGCGCTCTCGCCCTCCATCACGCGATGCGCCGCATGGGCAGCGGCATGGGCGCTGCGCAACGCGGCAGCATAGGTCTCCGCCCCGATCGGGCAGGAGGTGTCCGTCATGTGGTAGCCGGCCTGCCCCACGGCGGAGAGCGGATAGGCGCCGCCCCGCCGGTCGGGGTGGATGTTCGGGATCACCTCTTCCGACGCTCCCTCGATCCGCTGCCAGCGCGCGAAAATGCCTTCGAGGAAGGCGAGATATTCCGGTGTGTGGATGGACGCCGCCGGCGCCAGGCCGAGATCGGGCGGCACTTCCGGCGTCAGGCCGGCGGCACGCGCGGCCTCGAGCAGGATGTCCGCGCGGGCGGGTGTCTCCGGGTTGGGCGCGCGGGCGCCGCTTGTCAGAAAGAAGCCGGGATAATGCCGCCTCTGCGCGGCATCGAAGATCACCTTCATGGCGTGGGGATCCCTATAACGGGAGTGGGCGGGCCCTTCAATGCCAGTCGTTCGCGCACTTCGTCGGGGGTGGCGAGCCGGTAGCCGAGTTCCTCGATGATCCGCGCCATCTTGCGTACCTGCTCGGCATTCGAGGTGGCGAGCTCGCCGCGGGCGATGGCGAGGTTATCCTCAAGTCCCACGCGGACATTGCCGCCGAGAATAACCCCCATGGTGCCAAGCGGCATTTGCTGGCGGCCGGCGGCGAGCACGGAGAAGTGGTAGTCGGTGCCGAGCAGCCGGTCGGCAGTCGCCTTCATGTGCATCAGCTGCTCCGGCGCCGCGTCGATACCGCCCAGCACGCCGAGCACGAACTGCAGGAACACTGGCGGCTTCAGCAGGCCCTGCCTGAGATAGAAGGCAACGGTCTGGAGGTGGCCGACATCGTAGCATTCCAGCTCGAAGCGGGCGCCCCGCGCCGCGCCGAGGTCGGCGAGGATTGTCTCGATATCCTCGAAGCTATTGCGGAAGATGACCGAGCGGGTGGCTTCCAGAAAGCCACGTTCCCAGTCATGGCTCCACTCATAGCGGTCGGCAAGCGGGAACAGGCCGAAATTCATCGAACCCATGTTCAGCGAGCACATTTCCGGCTCGATCAGTCGCGCGGCAGCCAGCCGGTGGTCGAGCGTCATTCGCGAGGAGCCGCCGGTCGACAGGTTCAGTACCGCGTCGCTGCGGGCGCGGATGCGGGCGACGATCTCCTCGAACAGCGCGGGGTCAGCCGAGGGCATGCCGGTGGCGGGATCGCGGGCGTGCAGGTGCAGGATCGCTGCGCCGGCCTCTGCCGCCTCAATCGCTTGGTCGGCGATCTGTTCGGGTGTGATCGGCAGATAGGGGCTCATCGACGGCGTGTGGATCGAGCCGGTAACTGCGCAGGTGAGTATGACCGGGCGGCTCATCACGCACCACCTAACGGCAGTTTTGCCTCGGTTGCGAAGCTCTGCAGTGCGGAGCCGAGCTTGTCCATTATCTCGTCGATCTGCTCATCGGTGATAATAAGCGGGGGGCAAACCATGAAGTGATCGCCGACCCTCCCGCCACGGGTGCGGCGCGAATAGATGATGAGCCCGGCATCATAGGCGAGGTCGACGAGGCGCAGATGGGCGTTGAGCGCCGGCGGCAGCGGAGCCATCGTTTCGCGGTCCGCTACCAGCTCGAAGGCCAGCAGCAGCCCCTTGCCGCGCACGTCGCCGATGAAGGGGAAGCGCGTCATCAGCCCTTCCAGCCGCGCCTTCAACATGCCCCCCTGCCGCTCGGCGGCTTCGATGAGGCCGAGCCGGTCGATTTCCTCCAGCACCGCGAGACCGGCCGCGCAGGCCAGCGGGTTGCCGGCATAGGTGTGGCCATGGATGAATCCGCCATGGTCGATCACCGTCTCGGCGAGGATGCGGTCCGCCACCATGGCGCCGAGCGGGGCATAGCCGGCGCCAAAACCCTTGGAGAGCGCCACGATGTCGGGACGAAGGTTCCAGTGCTCGCTGGCGAGATAGCGGCCGGTGCGGCCCGCCCCGCTCATCACCTCGTCGCAGATGAGCAACAGGCCGAACTCGTCGCAGATGGCGCGGATGGCGGCGTAGTAGCCATCCGGCGCCACCAGCGCGCCGGTGGACGCGCCACCGACCGGCTCCATGATGAAGGCGAGGCAGGTCTCGGGCCCCTGCCGCAGAATTTCCTCCCGCAGCATGTGAGCGTAGCGCAGGCCGCGCTCTTCGAGGTTAAGTCCGTCGCGGTCGAGATAGCAGGTGGGGGCGGGGATTTTCGGCATCTCCCGCAGCATCGGCGCGAAGGGCGCGCTCATCAGCGACATGCCGGTGACCGCCAGCGCGCCCAGCGTCGAGCCGTGATAGGAGGGAAAGCGCGAGATCATCTTCCAGCGCTCGGCCTGCCCGCGCGCCACCGCATATTGCCGGGCGAGCTTGAGCGCGCTCTCCACCGCCTCTGAGCCGCCGGAGACGAAGAACACCCGGTCAAGACCTTCCGGCATGCGGCCGGCGATGCGGGTGGCGAGGCGTTCGGCCGGTTCGTTCTCGAAATGCAGTCGGTAGCCGAAGGTGGAAAGATCCATCTGCCGGCGCATGGCGTCGAGCACTGCCGGGTTGGAATGGCCGATATTGGAGACCATCGCCCCGCTGGAGCCATCGAGATAGCGCTTGCCCTCGTTGTCCCAGAGATAGACGCCCTCGCCACGCGCCAGCGTCGGCCGGCGCAGGCGGGTCTGGTAGAAGAGATTGGAGGCGGGACGCTCAAGGCTCATCGGGCGACTCATGCGCGGCGGCGAGGGAGGCGGACACCATCACCCGGCCCGCCGGCGGTGAGGGCGTCGAGAGGCAGCCTTTGCCCATCACGCATCATGATGGAGCGGAGTTGTCGGTAGCGGATCCTGCGGATTCGCATGAAGAAGGGCGCCCACTATCGCGCCAATCCCGGCATCGCGCTACCGGGGGGGCGGGCAATTGCCGCTAGCCGAGGCAGGCATCCTCGGTCGCACTGTAGCCCTTCGGCCGTGGCGCGCTGTTGGCCGGCTGACCCCGACCGAGAGCGCCGTCCGAGCGGGCCCGGAGATAGATAAAGATGGCGTCGACGAAGCACATCACATTCGGGTTCTTGCCGAAGGCCGGCATCACCAGATCCTGGCTGGTGCTGACATTCTGCTTGCCATTGGTGATGGTGTCGAGGAACTGGCTGTAGTTGAGGTCCTGCAAGGCATCGGTCAGTGCGGGCGCGAAGCTGGAGCCGAGCCCGTCCGGGCCATGGCACTGCATGCAGTTCGCGGTGTAGCGGATGTAGCCGATCGCCGTGTACCAGTCGACCGTGCCGTCCGTGTCGATCTTGTAGGTCGGGTTGCCCTGCTTGTCGCTGTATTCACCGGCGTCGGAGCTGACCGCGGCCGGGTCGCCGGAGGGGTCGGCCAAGGCTGAGGGCATCAGAGAAAGCAGGCAGGCGGCGATGGCCGCGCCGGGGCGTGCAGGCATGCGATCCTCCCGCTCCGCCGTCTTGTTCTGCAATGGCGTGCGGTCGGAGCGCGCAATGCTCCATCGCCGGGCGGGCGCGGTCAAGTCGGGGAACTGAAGCGAAGGGGAATCGAAGCGAAGGGAAACCGAGGCCGTCCCTTCAAGGCGAGCCGCAGGACGGCGGCTCGCTTTAGGATCTCGGTTTATGACCGGGCCTATACAGAGAGGCGATCCGAGGCCCTAATGCACGGTAACGACCAAAACCCGTCAGGGGCTGACGGGCAAGATGGTGGTGGTGCTCTTGCCTTGTGTGGTCGAAATCACCGCCGCTGTGGCTGCAGTAACTCCGAGCATGGCGGCAACTCCGACCGTCGGATCGATGCTAGTCGAGGGAGCCGCCTCGACCTGCCTGGAGCAAACAGTCGCTGTCATCGAACTGACCACATTCAGTGGCGCCTCACCGCTATAGACGAACCGGGCGCTGCCTTCGCCGATCACCGAAATCTTGTCGCCGGCCTTGAGTTTCATGCCGACTTGGGCGACCTTGAAGCCATTGCCGCGGTCGACCATTACCGTGCCGGTAAATGACTTGAGCACGCCCACCGAGCGATTCATCGGCAAATTACAGCTCGTCTGGGCCGCGGAGGCGCTACCGATCGCCGCGAGCGACAAAATTCCAGCCGTCAGTATCGACGCAACAATCCGAATCCGATCCCCTACTTGAAGTCCCGCGGTTGATCCTGTGCGAAAGAACGACTCTAGCGCAACCTTCACCCACTATGTCTACGATGTGGTATCGCAGTGCGGTGGCGTCCGCAAGGCGACGGCTCAAAGAGGTGAGGCCCGTCGTCGGGCGCCCTTTGAGAGCCGACGCGCTCCCGTCGTCCGGTAGGAGACAAGCGCAGCGCATTCAGCCATGACCATTGACCCATAAAAAAACCGCCCCGAGGGGCGGTTTAACAGGAAGGCGCATGTAGGAGCGACGGACCCCACTCGGCCCGACCTTCGATCAATCCACGCGGCCGTTCGCTCAGGGGCTGACGGGAAAGATCACGGTTCCGCTCTTGCCATCGGACGCCGAGATAGCCGCCGAAAGGCCCGCGCCAACGGCAAGGGTGCCCACGATGCCAACAGCGGGGTTCATCCCGCCCGAATTCGTCAGGTCAAAGCCGCAACCCGGAACCTGAACGATTTCGGTGGTCGAGCCGGGCACCGTAAGAGTCTTCTGATTGCCGAAATCGACCACGGCCTGACCCTGACCAAGCACAGAAATCCTGTTGCCAGACACAAGCGAGGTTCCGACCACGCCCGGCGCGAAGCCATTGCCCTTGTCGACCATCACCGTGCCGACAGTCTGCGCAAGCCGGCCCGACGTCTGGCAGGCGTCATCAGCCATCGCAGTTTCGAAAGCGCCAAGCGACAAAACGCCAACGATCACAACGGAAAATTTTGTTCGCATCATCGCCCCTTGACCTCCCTGGACACGGAGTTCCGCCTGCCGAGCTGGCACCGTTCCACAACATCGAAGCTAGCACTGCATAGCACATCCTCATTCGTAGATGGCTACCGTAACGAAAATGGAAATGCACGCAGGGCGGCTTTGCGTGTCGCTGCCTCGATATTCTGCAACCCTGAGATGAAGGCTGCTCAAAAAAAGAGTCGTCGTAGGAAGGGCTTGGAGAGTCGCTTCTGATTTGTGGCCCATAGGCAACAGGTCGCGCTCTTTTTGGAGGCTGGTCGCGCTGTCGGGATGAGGCGGCCGGATCGGGCACTGATTCGCCGACTGGCTCGGCGCTGGCGCAGGCTGCCCCGCCGGCCGGAGGCCGCTCCGGCGCGTGGTCCGCGGCCCTCACCGCGCCGACGATTCCGCCTCGATGCGCCTGCGAGATTGAGGGGCTGGATATGCCCCGCGCCTCATCCTATAGCGAGGCTTTCCATGGCTGAGGGGCGGAGAGCGTGATGGAAGGCGAGGAATTGCGGCTGATTCTGTGCCGGTTGGAAACCGGAATGGTGCTCACCGTGCCGGATGCCTGGATCGACAAGAAAATTCCCGGGTCAAACGTGACCCGCGCCCGGCTGGTGGCCGAGATCGCCCGGCAGTATTTCTGCAATCACCATCAGGATTTCGGCTCGCAGCGCTTCGAGAAGCAGGAAGTGGCCTTCACCGGGTGAGGTCACGGCGCTGGGCGAGCGAGGTCACGGGGCCGACCGCGCTTCCAGTTTCGCCATGGAAGACGACGTCGCCCGCTCCTTAACAAGCAAACGCTGCAGCACCGCGTTGAACGACTCGGGGGTTTCGATCATCGGGCAATGGCCGGCCTCGGCGATGGTGTGCAGGTGCAGGAACGGATTGGCCGCCGCCATCTCCCGCCAGGGATTGATCGGCGTCACTCGGTCATGCGCGCCCCAGATCAGATGTGTATCGACAGCCACGCTGTGTCGACAAGGCTACGCGCGGTGCTGAACTTCTTGTCGAATTTGACGAATAGATCGTCGAATGCGATGGGGTTGCATCACTTAATTCGCACTATTTTGATCTGAGCTGACCAGATAAATAATCCGGCAAAGCCCCGGAAGAATGGCAAGATCTGGCATGATTTTGCCCTCGGTGGTGCATGAGGATGTCATGCAAGCATTTTCCAGGCCGGTGACAGAAATAAATCTTTATCTGCATTGGAAGAGTGATCGCAGGTCAGCGACTTTTTTTGATGGGAACTAGGTCATTGAAGCATCCGGCCGGCTCGTGCGCTGGAACTGTAAAAGAAAATCTGATCGTATGAAAAAGCTCCTGACCCCTGCGTGTCCGCGCAAGTCATGCGCGGACGACGTACTTTCCGCACAAGCGCAGCCCGGGGGGAGGGCGCCGGCCTGACAGCGAGGGGAACTCTCGCGGGCTTCGTTGCTGGGGGTATGATGACGCCGCGTTTCCGTCTGCCGACCAATATGGTCGTCGTCATTCTCACCCTGGTTCTGTTTTCGCTTGCCGCCCTTTTCGTTGTCTCGGCGCCCGGTGGGTATCAGGGCTATGCGGAGGCGGACTTCATCTTTGTCGGCCCTGACGAGGCCGGGCGTATCGTCGAGCTCAAGGTAGATGAGGGGGCGCGTGCGACAAAGGGAATGCCGCTCTTCACCATTGACGCGGATTTGCAGGTTGCCGATCTGAAGTCGGCTGAAGCTGCCCTTGGTCAGGCGCTCTCGGATCTTGCCAACGTCAAGGCGGCCGCCAAGCGCCCGGCGGAAGTGGCGATTCTCGAGGCCAGCGAGAGGCGGGCCGCGGCGGCGCTGGAGCTTTCCAGACTTGAGCTCGACCGGCAGAAGGACCTGCAGTCCAAGCAGGTGGCCTCGCAGGCGGCCCTCGATGCTGCGCAGCAGACCTATAACCAGAACGAAGCCTCGCTCGACCAGGCGCGCCATGAGATCGAAGCGGCAAAACTCGCGGGCCGCGACGACCAGATCGCCGCTGCCGAAAAGGCAGTGGATGCCGCCCGCGCCAGTCTGGCCGCTGCGCAGGTGCGGTTGGACCGGCGGCGCATGTTCGCGCCCGTCAGCGGTACGGTGGAGACGCTCTATTTCCGCATGGGGGAACTGGTTCCGGCTGGCCGGCCAGTGGTCTCGATTCTGCCGCCAGAACTGATCAAGGTGCGCTTCTTCGTGCCCGAGCCGGCGCTGCCCCAGTTCCAGCTCGGCACCGCCGTGACGGTGAGCTGCGATGGCTGTGCTGAAGAGATCGAGGCCACGGTCAGCTACATCGCCGCCAGTGCCGAGTACACGCCCCCGGTCATCTACAGCCTGGATGAGC
The DNA here is from genome assembly GCF_000380205.1 of Ancylobacter sp. FA202. Lineage (NCBI taxonomy): Bacteria > Pseudomonadati > Pseudomonadota > Alphaproteobacteria > Hyphomicrobiales > Xanthobacteraceae > Ancylobacter > Ancylobacter sp. FA202. The sequence goes on from NZ_KB904818.1 coordinate 3,214,835, forward strand.
GCTCCAAGCTGGTGTTCATGATGGAGGCCAAGCCGCGCGATCCCTCGAAGCTGCGGCCCGGACAGCCGGTCACGGTCGAGATCGCGCGATGAGCGCCCGCCCGGAGCATGTGGAGGCGGCCTCGCTGGAGCCCGGGCTCGCCCGCGACGTTGACTACGCCATCGATGTTCAGGGGCTAAGCAAGAGCTTTGGCATCAATCAGGTTGTCCGGAAGCTCTCCATGCGCGTGAAGCGCGGGCAGATTTATGGCTTTCTCGGCCCCAACGGCTCGGGAAAGACCACCACCATCCGCATGCTGTGCGGGCTGCTGACCCCTGACGAGGGGCGCGGCACCTGCCTTGGCATGGATATCCTGACGCAGGGCCGCGCCATTCGCCGTCACGTCGGCTACATGACACAGAAATTCAGCCTCTATGCCGACCTCTCGGTGCGGGAGAATCTCGAGTTCATCGCCCGCATTTATGGCGTGCCCGATGCCGAGGCGGCGGCGGCCGAGGCGATCGTCTCTCTCGGGCTGGAGGGGCGCGAGCGGCAGCTGGCCGGGGATCTCTCCGGTGGCTGGAAGCAGCGTCTCGCCCTCGGCGCCTGCATCCTGCCCAAGCCCCAGCTTCTTCTGCTCGACGAACCGACCGCCGGCGTCGACCCCAAGGCACGGCGCGAATTCTGGGCGCAGATTCATGACCTGGCGGGAGCGGGTGTCACGGTGCTCGTCTCCACCCACTACATGGACGAGGCCGAGCGCTGCCATGAGATCGCCTATATCGCCTATGGCGAATTGCTGGCGCAGGGCACGGTGGAGGAGGTTATCGCCGGCTCGGCGCTGCACATGTGGCGCGTCACCGGGCCAGACCCGGCGGCGTTGGCACGCGAGCTGATGGAGGTCCCCGGTATTGAGCTGGTCGCCCCCTTTGGCACCAGCGTGCATGTCGGCGGGCGCGACCGTACGGCGCTCGAGCTCGCCATCGCCCGTTTCGCGGCGCGGGAGGAACTCGTCTGGCGCCCGGACAGCCCCAATCTGGAGGACGTGTTCATCGACCTGATCAACCGATCAAGGGATAATTTCCGGTGAACGGGGTTGCAGGCTCCCTGCGCCGTATCGGCGCGATGATACGCAAGGAATTCATCCAGCTGATGCGGGACCGCGTCTCCTTCGCGGCGATGGTATCGATCCCGCTGCTCCAGCTGATCCTCTTCGGCTACGCCATCAACACGACGCCGCGGCACCTGCCGACCGCCGTGCTGGCCTATGACCAGTCGTCGCTGACCCGCTCCATCCTCGCCGCCATCGAGAACACTAAGTACTTCTCCATCACGCATCACCCGGTGAACGAGGCCGAGGCCGAGCATCTGCTGCGCTCGGGGCAGGTGCTGTTCGTGGTGGAAATCCCTGCCGGCTTCGAGCGCGCCGTGCGGCGCGGGGAGAGCCCGTCCCTGCTCGTCTCGGCAGACGCCACAGATCCCGTGGCCTCGACCAGCGCGCTGGCGGCATTGGGGCGGCTGGTGGAGACCTCAGTGCGGCGCGAGCGCTTCAATGTGGACGATGCGCCTGAGGGCAGCGGGCTGGAACAGGCGCCGCCGCCCTTCGAATTCCGCACCCATCCGCGCTACAACCCGGCCGCCGTCACCCAGCTGAACATCGTGCCGGGCCTGCTCGGCACCATCCTCACCATGACCATGCTCATCTTCACCGCCTTGTCGGTGACGCGGGAGATCGAGCGCGGGACGATGGAGACGCTACTGGCCATGCCCATCCGTCCGGCGGAGATCATGGTGGGCAAGATCGCGCCCTATGTCATGGTCGGGGCGATGCAGGCGGCAATGATCCTTGGTGCGGCCGTGCTGCTCTTCGATGTTCCCGTGGTCGGCAATCTGGCGCTCCTCACCGTCCTGACCGGCCTGTTCATCCTCACCAACCTCTCGATCGGCTACACATTCTCCACCCTGGCACAGAACCAGCTGCAGGCGGTGCAGATGACCTTCATGTACTTCCTGCCGAATATCCTGCTGTCGGGCTTCATGTTTCCCTTCGCCGGCATGCCGACCTGGGCGCAGTGGATCGCCGAGACGCTGCCGCTGACCCATTATCTCCGCATGGTGCGCGGCATCCTGTTGAAAGGAGCGACCTCGGCCGATCTGGCGCAGAACATCATTGGCCTCAGCGTGATCATGCTCGTTGCCATGGTCATCGCGGTGAAGCGCTTCCGGCAGACCCTCGACTAACCCCGCGGCAGCCAATGGGTCAGCGCGCCCCACCGGTGCCTAGGGCGGTATCCGCCTTGTCGAGCGGGGGAAAAGTGGCGAGCAGGGTGAACCGCTCCAGTTCCTCGGTACCGATCACATCGATCGTATCTGAGCGCACCCACAAATGGGCCATCAACTGGCCCTCCGGATTTTTCATCACACCATAATACAGCGTGGTCGGCACACCGCGCCTGTGCAGGATCACCCGCGCCGACAGCCCCTGTTCGAGGCACATGGCGCGGAACGGCATGCGGCGTGCCACCGCGCGGATCGCCCAGCGCGCCCGTGTGATTTGCTCCCGTGTATCCAGCGGCGGCGGGCGTGTCGGTCGGGCGGCGGAAATGCGGGCCACCTGGCGGAACGGTAGCAGTATGATCGCCAACCGGGCGAATCCCACCGTCAACAGCGCCTCGCCCAACAGCACGCGGTCGCGCCAGGCAAGGCGGCGCCAGCGGGCGGCGAGCGAGGGCGAGCGCCGGGCGGCGCTCACGTCACGATGACCCATACGGGCACAACTCGCACCGGGCAGGTCGGCGATGGGCTAGGGTCCACTGGGTGCGGTGCCTCCATAGGGGAGCGCCCGCGAGGCGAATCCGCTCGGCGTTCCAGAAAGCCATCCAAGACCGAAGCCGCCGCTTTCTCAAGCCCGCTCGTCGGCGCGGAAGCTGAGCCTTACTGACGGTCGAGCAGCTTGCGCTCGACCGTCTGCAGATGGGCGCGCATGCCGGCGGCCGCGGCGGCGATGTCGCGATGCTCGATAGCGTCGACGATCGCTTCGTGCTCGGCGAAGCTGTGATGGTCTGGCAGCGGCTTCACCGGTTCGGTGCGCAGCCGGCCCCAGGTCACGGCCCGGCGCACCGCATTCAGCGTGTCGAAAAGGCCAAGCAACAGTGTGTTCTGCGAGGCCTCGGCAATGGTCCGGTGCAGGCGCGTGTCCCAAGCCTCATATTGGCGCCAGGTCTCGGCCTGACGTGAGCGCGTCAGGCACATCCGCATTTCGGCGATGTCTTCCGGCGTCGCGGTGAAGGCTGCGGCGCGGCAGATCTCAGGTTCCATCACGATGCGCGCCCGCATCACCTCGGCCGGATTGCTCCGGCGGGCCAGTGCCGCGATGTCGGCGAAGGTGTCCAGCGGACGGCTCCCCATGAAGGTGCCCTTGCCGACATGGCGCCAGAGCTGGCCCTCGGCTTCGAGCACGTCCAAGGCCTTGCGCAGTTCCGTGCGTGACACGCCAAGCGCCGCCGACAATTCCCTCTCCGGCGGCAGGCGGCCATCGTCGGCAAGATCGATTTGGGCGAGATAGCCACGCAATTGCGTGACGATGCCCTTTTCCAGATGGGAGTCGGCGGAAGAATTAAGCATGGTGTCCGGATCAACCAAAGTGCGAATTGGTTTATTCTATGACGGCATCAAATCCTGCGGTCAAGCCAATCCGATCTTGACCGCCCATGGCAGCCAATATAAACCAAAACAAAATTGGTATCCAACCTCGCGGGTTAGGATAAGTGGCGGGTTGAACCGCTCGGCTCTCATGGGAGACTGAAAATGCTCAAGGAACTGACGAAGAAGCTGTGCGGCCTGTCCGGGTTGGCGGTTGCTGCTGGCATCGGGCTGGCCCTGGTGGCGGTGCCGCAGGCCGAAGCCAAGGTCCGCGTCGCCTATGGCGATATCGCCTCGGTCGAAAATCTCCACCTGCTGGCCGCTTTCGAGCTGGCCAAGCAGCGGGGCGTCGACATCGAGATGACCTATCTGAAGTCCGAGGATATCGCTGCGCAGGCGGTGGTGAGCGGGCAGGCGGATATTGGCGTCGGCGGACCTTACGCGCTGATGCAGAAGGTGAAGGTGCCGGTCCGCATCTTCCTGCAGCTTTCGACGCTGCGCTTCTATCCGGCGGTCAACGCCGAGTTCTACAAGACCTGGAAGGATCTGAACGGCCAGGAAATCGCGGTCCACTCGCGCGGTTCGGGCACCGAAGCCATCATGAAGCTGATGGAAGAGAAGCAGGGTATCAAGTTCTCCAAGATCAGCTACATCCCGGGTTCGGAAGTGCGTACCGGCGCGCTGCTGCAGGGCAATGTGAAGGCGACCATCGTCGATTCGGCAGGCCGCCGACTGCTGCAGGAAAAGGCCCCCGGCAAGTTCATCATCCTGCCGCTTGATGGCATCAACGCCACGGATGAGGCGTTGTTCGCCCGTCAGGACTTCCTGGACAAAAATCCCGGCGACGTCGACGTCATCGTCGAATCGGTCATCACCACTTGGCGCGAAGTGACCAAGAACCCGGCGATCGTCGCGGAGTGGCGGACCAAGTACAAGCTGCTGCCTGACCTGCCGGCCGATCAGGTGGCAGAAATCACCCCCTATTTCACCGAGCTCGCTAAGGGCAAGGCGTTCCCGCTCAATGGTGGCGGCGAGGCGGCGGCGAAGGACGACTTCGCCTTCTACACCCTCTCCGGTCAGCTTCAGGGCGAGCCGGCGAGCCTGAAGGTCGAGGATTTCTGGGCCCTCGAGCCGCTGAATCGCGCGCTCGGCAAGGTCGGCACGAACTGAGGCCGGTTGGATGAGTTTTCCGGTACAGGCGAACGGCTCCTCGCGAGCCGTTCCCACCTCTGAGGCTTCCTTCTTTTGGAGGAAGCTCTCGGAGCACCGCACGGCCCTTTGGCGCCTGGCGTCCATTGGCCTCTTCTTCCTCGTCTGGGAGATTGCCGGTCGTATCCCGATCAGCTTCGCCTTCCCGACCTTCCTGGAGACGCTGCGCGCCTTCGTGACGATGACCCTCGATGGTTCCTTCGTTGCGGCCTATGCCGAGACGCTGCAGCCGCTGGTGATCGGCATCGCTATTTCCGCCGTCATTGGCATCGGCCTTGGCATCGTCATGGGCCTGTCGCGCTTCGCCGAATGGCTTGTGGCGCCGGTGTTCATCGTGCTTCAGGCGGCGCCGATGGCGGCGCTGATTCCGCTCATCACCTTTGTGTATGGCATCGGCCTGCTGTCGAAGACGCTGGCGGTGATCATGCTCGCTTTGCCGGTGATCGTGCTCAACGGCTACAAGGCGGTTCGCAACGCCAATCCCTCGCTGGTGGCCATGTGCTACTCGTTCCAGGGAAATCTCTGGCAGCGCATCACCAAGATCATCATTCCCGATGCGAGCCCGGTGATTTTCGCCGGCCTTCGCCTCGGCCTCGCCGCCGGCTTCATCGGCGTGATCCTGGCGGAACTGCTGATTACTCCGACCGGCATCGGTGACCTCATCACCTATCATCGCTCGGTGGCGAATTATGCCGAGATGTATGCGGCCGTCGTCTCCATCATCCTCGTGTCCACCCTGACGCTGGCCGCGCTTGAGGCTTTCGAGCTTCGCGTGCTGCGTCCCGAGAAGAGAAAGTCCTGATCATGCGGAACATTACCGCTCAGGCGGCCACTGCCGCCGCCGTCCCCGCCGGCTCGGATGTCGCGGTCGAAGTGCGCGGCGTGTGCAAGATGTATAATGAGGTCGAGGCCCTGCGCGGCATCGATCTTGACTTCCCCGCCGGCAAGCTGACCACGCTGCTCGGCCCGTCGGGCTGCGGCAAGACCACGCTTCTAAAGATCATCGCTGGTCTGATCCCCGCTACCTCGGGCGAGATCCGGGTCAACGGCCAGACCGTTACCGGCCCCGGTCCTGAACGCGCCTTCGTGTTCCAGGACTTCGCGCTGATGCCGTGGGCGACGGTCATGCGCAATGTCGCCTTTGGCCTTGAACTCAAGGGCATGGGTAAGGACGAGCGCCAGTCGATCGCCCGGAAGTACATTGCCGAGGTCGGCCTGTCCGGCTTCGAGAGCAAGTACCCGCACGAACTTTCAGGCGGCATGCGTCAGCGCGTCGGCCTCGCCCGCGCCTTCGCGGTGAATGCCGATGTGCTCCTGCTCGACGAGCCGTTCTCGGCGGTGGACGAGCAGAACCGGCGCAAGTTCCAGGAAGATCTGCTCGAACTGGTCGAGAAGGAGAAGAAGACCTTCATCTTCGTCACCCACTCGATCGAGGAAGCGGTCTATTGCTCCGACCGTATCGTCATCCTCTCGCGCCGGCCCGGCCGGATCGCCCAGATCATCGAGCCGGAGATCGACCGCACGGCCTCGCCGGACGCCATTCGCCGTGACCAGGGCTACCTCGATACGGTCGAGGAAATCTGGCAGGGCCTCAAGCGCTACGTCGACTAGGGGAGGGTGCGATGACTTTGTTTGGCTATCGCGTGCCCATGATGGCGTCGCTGCTCGTGTGGTGCGTCATCTGGGAACTCGTCGGGCGCTCCGGCGCCATGTTCCTCATCCCGCCGCTCTCCGACGTGATTGTCGCGGCCGTGGCGCTGGTGCAGACCGCCACCTGGCAGTCGGCCGCGATCACCACGCTGAACAGCTTCCTGCTCGGCATGTTCTTCGCCATCGTCGTCGGCATCGCCATCGGCGTGCTGATGGGGCGCTCGACCACGGCCGACAGCCTGCTCGGCATCTGGGTGAACATCTTTGTCTCGGCGCCGCTCTCGGCGCTGGTGCCGGTGCTGATGATCCTGTTCGGCATGGGTGAGACCACCGTGGTGGTCACGGTTTTCCTGTTCGCCGTCTGGATCATCGTGCTCGACACGCGGGCAGGCATTCAGGGAGTGCCGCCCTCGCTCGTCGAGATGGGGCGCAGCTATGGTGCGTCGCCCTGGACGCTCTACGGCAAGATCATCTTCTTTGCCGCGCTGCCCGAAATTCTCGCCGGCATCCGGCTGGGCGTGGTGCGCGGCGTCAAGGGCGTGGTGATTGGCCAGCTTCTGGTGGCGATCATCGGCTATGGCGAATTGTTCGAGCTCTATTCGCGCAATTTCGACATGGAGAACTTCTGGGCCCTGACCATCATCCTTTTCGCCGCCGCGATGGGGCTGTCAGCCCTGATCGAGAGCATTGAGAAACGCGTCGACTACTACGCAGGAGTACGCTGATGAACGCGCCTATCGACACTTCCGTCTATGTGATCACGCCTCCTGGCATTCCGACGCTGCCCGTCGAAGGCTCGGACCAGCTGTTCCCGATCCACCGCATCTACTGCGTCGGGCGCAACTACGCCGAGCACGCCATCGAGATGGGGCATGATCCCGACAAGGAGCCGCCGTTCTTCTTCCAGAAGAACCCCGATAACGTCATTACTGACGGCACTTTCCCCTATCCCGACAAGTCCAGCGACGTGCATTACGAGTTGGAAATGCTGGTCGCGATCGGCAAGGGCGGTGTGAACATCCCGGTGGAATCCGCGCTCGATCACGTGTGGGGCTATGGCGTGGGTCTCGACATGACCCGCCGCGACCTGCAGGGCGAGGCCAAGAAGCTTGGCCGCCCTTGGGAGATCGGCAAGGCCTTCGAGGATTCCGCCCCCTGCTCGGCGCTGGTGCCGGCCTCGGTCATCGGCCATCCCGCCGCTGGCAAGGTGTGGCTGAACGTCAACGGCACGCAGCGTCAGGTCGGCGACCTCAACCAGATGATCTGGAAGGTGCCGGAGATGATCTCCTACCTTTCCGGCCTGTTCGAGCTTGAGCCGGGTGACGTCATCATGTCCGGCACGCCGGCCGGTGTCGGCGCCATTGTTCGGGGCGATGTCATGGAGGGCGGCGTCGACGGCGTCGGCTCGCTTACGGTCAAAGTGGTCTGAGCTTACTTTCAGCCGACACTCGGTGAAGCCATCGGGTGTCGGCTCAACCTCAGCAACACGGGACGCGGCGACATCGCTGCGTCCCGTTTTTTTTGGGCCGGGCTAACGGCCGATGGCGTATATCTCCGTCCCTCGTGCCATCAAGTCCGACGCGGCGGCTTGCTCTTGGCTGGCTTGGCATAGGGCTTGGTGCCATCAGAGGGCTTGGCGAAGGGCGCTTTGCCGCCGGGTTTCTTGCCGGGAAGCCCCTTGCCCTCCGGCTTCCGGTTCTCAAACCTGCCCTGCGGCTTGTCCTCGAACGTCTTCGGGCGTGGGGGCTTCGCCGGCCGCTCGCTTTCATTGTTCGCCAGCGGGTTCCATTCGCGCGGCTTCTCAGCCCCGCCCTTGCGGTGCGCCGGCTTGCTGCGCTCATACGTGCCGCCTTCCGGCCCGCCACGCTCCGGCCGGCTGTCGGCCGGCTTCCCCTTGGCCGGCTCGTGCCGCGGGGCCGGCTCGCGCTTCTCGTACGCAGGCTTCTCGTACGCAGGTTTCTCATGCGCCGGCTTGGCGTAGGCGGGTCTGTCCTGCGCCGGCCTCTCGCGCTGCGGGCGTTCCGGCGATGGTCGGCTGCGCGGGGGGCGCGACGAACGTTCCTCCGATGGCCCGCCGGGCAGAGGCTCGATGACGACGTCGCCGCCCTCGATCTTGCGTACCGATTTGCCGAAGCGATCGGCAGCAGCGCGGCTCACCTCGAAGGCGGTCTCCTCGTCGAGGATGCGGATGATCCCGATCTCCTTGCGCGTCACGTTGCCACGACGGCAGATCAGCGGCAGCAGCCATTTGGGATCGGCATTGCTGCGGCGCCCGACATTGAGCCGGAACCACACGCTGCCGCCGCCCGATGGCCCGCCGAACTCCCGGTCGGCAGCGCGGTCGCGCACGGCGCCGCCGCGCGGCTCGCCGGGGTCGGCGACTTCCTCCGGCGCCGGCAGGCCGGCGCGATAAAGCCGGACCAGCGCGGCCGCCAGGTGCTCGGGCGCGTGGGCAGCGAGCAGGGTGCGGCCGGCGGCGAGGTCTTCTTCGTTCGCTTCGTCGGTAAGCAGCGCGTCGCGCAGCATGCGCTCATGATCGAGCTTGCGGATCTCTTCCGAGGTCGGCGGGCCGGACCAGGCCGGCGTGATGCCGAGCCCGCGCATCAGGTCCTCGGTACGCCGGCGACGGAAAGGAGGCACAAGAAGCACGCTCACGCCCTTGCGCCCCGCCCGCCCGGTGCGGCCGCTGCGATGCTGCAGGCTCTCGGCGTCGTTGGGTAGGTCGGCATGGATGACGAGGCCGAGATTGGGTAGGTCGATGCCGCGCGCGGCGACGTCGGTGGCGACGCACACCCGTGCCCGCCCGTCCCGAAGTGCTTGCAGGGCATGGTTGCGCTCGTTCTGACTGAGCTCGCCGGACAGTGCGACGGCCGAGAACTGCCGTTCCTGGAGCATGGCGTGCAGCCGGCGGACCGCCTCGCGCGTGTTGCAGAATACGATGGCGCTCGGCGTGTCGTAGAAGCGCAGCACATTGACCACCGCATGGTCGATCTCGGTCGGCGCGATGCGGATGGTGCGGTATTCGATATCGGCGTGCCCGCCCTCAGCGCTCGCTACCTCGATGCGCAGGGCATCCCGCTGATAGCGCTTGGCCAGCGCGGTGATGCCGCGGGGCATGGTGGCGGAGAACAGCAGGCTGCGCCGCTCCAGCGGGGTGGCGTCGAGGATGAATTCAAGATCTTCGCGGAAGCCGAGGTCGAGCATCTCGTCGGCCTCGTCGAGTACGACGACCTTTAGCGCGGAGAGATCGAGCCGGCCGCGCTCCAGGTGGTCGCGCAGCCGCCCCGGCGTACCGACAACGATATGGGCGCCCTGGTTCAGCAGGCGCTGTTCCTGGCGCGGATCCATGCCACCGACACAGGAAACGATGCGCGCGCCCGTCGCGGCATAGAGCCAGGCGAATTCCCGCTGCACCTGCAGCGCCAATTCACGGGTGGGGGCCACTACCAGCGCGAGAGGAGCCGTCGCGTGCGGCAGGCGCTCCTCGCTGCCCAGCAGCGTCTCGGCCATGGCGAGGCCATAGGCCACGGTCTTGCCGGAACCTGTTTGCGCCGACACCAGTAGGTCGCGCCCTGCCGCCTCTGGCGCCAGCACGGCCAGTTGCACCGGAGTGGGGTTATTATAGTCCCGTTCGGCCAGCGCTTGGGCAAGCGCCGGGTTCGTCGTCATGAAGGTCACGGCTGGTCCGCCTATGTCGCAGTCTCGTCAGGCGTCGAGGGGAGCCATCGGAAAAATGTCTGTAGCCCCTTCCTTAATCGCGCCGGGGCCGCGACGCCACTACCGTCCGCGCATCCCCGCGCCGTGTCCTGCGCGGGGCGCGGGACGGTCGCTTTCGGCAGGAGGGGGGTCTGCGGACATACGATCGGCGGCGAGTTTTGGTTGAAATGGCGCGATCCTGGCAGGCGGGCATCGTCACGCGCCTTTCACGCGAGGTGATCACGTTGCATCTTACCTCCGCCGTACGATGCAGGATCCTTGATGCACGAGCACCTCCCCCACGCGAGTCACGAGCCCGCCATTGGCAGGACGGTTCAATTCTACATCGACGAGCGGCCGAACTGGCCGGACGGTACGCCGGTGCCGGTGACGCCGATGACGGCGATGCAATGGCGCATCTGGGGCCTCGCGGCTGCCGGTAAATTTTTCGAAGGTCTTGTCGTCTTCATGACCGGCGTGGCGATGCCGTTGATCGCCAACGAATTCGGCCTCGGCGCGGTCGAGCACGGGGTTGTCGGTGCCGCCTCGCTTGCTGGCATCCTGGTGGGCGCGTTGCTGCTCGGTGGCCTTGCCGATCAGTTCGGCCGCAAGCTCATGTTCATCGTCGAGATGGTACTGTTCATCATCTTCCTGATGCTGTTGTCCGTGGCGCCCAGCTACGCCTGGCTGGTCGTCTTCCTGTTCGGCATCGGCCTTGCGCTCGGTTGTGACTACCCGACGGCGCATCTCATCATTTCCGAGAGCATCCCCACGAGTGCCCGTGGCCGCCTCGTGCTTGGTGCGTTCGCCTTCCAGGCGGTGGGTGCCCTAGTCGGCACGGGTGTCGGCTATGTCGTCCTCACATTCGATGCCGACGTCACGGCGTGGCGGTGGATGTATGCCGCAGCCATCATCCCAGCCATGGTTGTGCTTGCCGGCCGCTTCTTCGTCACAGAGAGCGCGCCCTGGCTTTTCGCCCGTGGCCGGAAACACGAAGCCGAGCGCGAAACCGCCCGCCTGCTGCAGCGCAAGCCGGCCTATCCGAAAAAGGTGGTGCTCTCGGCTCCCCACAAGGCTGAGGCCGGTGCCAGCGGTTGGACGGCGCTTTTCGCCCGCCGAAACCGCCGCGCAACCATTCTTGCCTCGGCGCCGTGGTTCCTGCAGGACCTGTCGACCTATGGCATCGGCATCTTCACCCCCACCATCCTCGCCGCGACACTCGGCCATGACAGTGACAATGCCCGCAACATCGCCGAGATCATACAGAACGACATCGCCGCCGCCGAGGGCGCGGCCATGATCGACGTACTGCTCATCGTGGGCATCATCTTCGCGGTGGCACTCGCCGACCGTGTGGGCCGCGTCCCACTGCAGATCCTCGGCTTCATTGGCTGCGCCGCTGGCCTGTTGATCGCCTCCTTCTCCGCCTATTACGACGGTGCGATGGGGACGGCGCTCATCTTTATCGGGTTCATGATGTTCAACTTCATGACCAATCTCGGCCCGAACGCGCAGACATACCTGCTGGCCGGCGAAGTGTTCCCCACCGCCATTCGTGGCAAGGGCGCGGGCTTTGCGGCCGCCTTTGCCAAGATGGGTGCCGTGCTTACCGCCTTCGGCTTCCCTATTATGCTTGCCTCCATCGGCCAGCAGGCGCTGCTCTATGGCCTTGTGGCGATGTCGCTGCTCGGTGCCGCCGTCACCTGGTGGTTCCGTATCGAGACGACAGGCGTCAGCCTCGACGAGGTGGGCGCGCACGGCCACCATGCCGCCAAGGCGCCGGTGGCCGATAGCGCTATCGCCGAACTCTGAATCCAAAGAGCTTTTTCTGTGCCCCTTTAGGGATCGGAATCTGCTTCATTGCCCCGCGGACCTTGGAACTGGGGCCGGGGGGCAACTCGGCGGATTCAAGCGGTCGTCGCAACGGGTCATTTTTCGGCTTGCTTGAGCAGCGCGTCAAGCGCTTCAGCCGGCGTCTTCCAGTCCAGGGCTTTCCGCGGCCGTGCGTTGGCCACGATCCTCGATGACAAACGTGCCCGGCTGGCCGTTTCAGTGCTTCAGGGCGCATATTCATTGACGCAATCGGTCAACCGGATCACCGCCTTTTCCGTGTGGCGAAGCTTCCACTGGAACTCGCGATTGCCAATCCCAACCTCGATCGTGCGTGCCGTTTCGAAAAGCTGGGACATGTCCCAGCTCATCACAGTCCAGGCGCGGTCACGAGTGGGGGTGAAGCGGAAGTGTTCCGGCTGGTTGCCGTTGACGCCGATGGTCCCGTCGGCTCCGTTCTTGTGGCCCGAGGCCGGAACCGAGACGCTAAAATCCTCTGCATTGTTGGCCACCTGCAGCACCTGGCCATACTGGTCGGCGTGGAGGATGCAGCGGTTGAAACTGCTGTCGCTGTTGAGGGTGAGAATGAGCCGCCAGCCCCCGACGGTGGCAAGGACGCGCTCGCCCGCAAGGGCGGGAACTGCCGCTCGCGGTTGGGAGGTCGTCTCGCTGACCGCCGGGCCGGAATTCATCGGCTGCACCGGGTCGATCAGCCATCCTGGCGGCTTCCTCATCCTTCAGAAAAAGACCCGTGGCTGGGAACTGCGCGTCCCTGCCGACCAGACGGAAGGGTTTGGGGGCGGCGTTATCGTGCTCGACGGGCGCCGCGTGGATGCCCAGTTCGGCTTTACCCCGAAGGTGCGGGTGAGGCGAGGGTGGACGATCGCTTTGTCGCCGCCCTGAGGAACGGCAAGCTGCTGACTACCCAGATCAAGGGCGCCAACCCGGTTAAATGGCCGCTTACCGGGTCGGCAGCGGTGGTGACCAAGATAGAGGAATCCTCCAGCCGTCAGGGCCTGATTCCCTGATCACCATCAGCCCGATAGGCAAATGACTGCCCCAGCAACGGCGCTCCGCGAGCCACTAATGGTTCCGCCGGAGGATGGCCCGGCGGCGTTGGTGCCCGTCGACCGGCATTCCCTGGTCCTGCGGGCTCAGGTTTGCCCGACAGAAGCGGCGAGCGAACCACTCCCGGTGCTCCGGGATGGCCCGCTGGGCGAGGTGTCCGATCGTATCTGGCGGGACCGCGCGCGGTGAGGTGCCGGTCGGACATGAAGGCCGCATGCGTCCTGTTCGTCCGATCCTTGAGCAGAACGAGATGCGCCATCGCGGCAGCTTGGTCTTTCCTCCGTCAGGACAATCTATGCTCCCATCGCTGCGGCCAGTCACCGCGACAATGCAGATAGGTCGACTTTGGCGGGCGACTTCGTCGCGATACTCAGAACGCCAGGTTACGCTGCGCCTTGCCGGTGATAGCGATGTCCCCTCCCGCTCTCTCCTGTGAAGCGCATGCCGGGGGACTTGAAGCGCCCGCGCCGCGCCATTAAGGTGCCGCCTGCCTGAGCGGGCGTAGTTCAATGGTAGAACGGCAGCTTCCCAAGCTGCATACGAGGGTTCGATTCCCTTCGCCCGCTCCAGCGCCAACCGTTGCGAACCAACGGTTTGCCGGCCTACCGCTGAACTACACGTTCCCCACGTTCCCCATCGCGTTCCCCATGTCTGTTTACGACTCGTTCCGGCCGGCGCGATGCGCCTGCCGAAGCTCGGCAACTTTGCGGCTCTTGCCCACGGCGCCGCGCGAATAGCGGGCCGTCGTGGACGCCTGTGTGTGGCCAATGGCGCCACGGATTTCGTCGAGGTCAGCGCCTGCGTCCTCGGCCTCGGTGATGGCGCCGGCGCGCGCATCCATGTTCCACACCTCGTCCGGGATGCCGGCCGCGCGGGCGATCAAACGCCACTCGCGGGCATAGGCATCCTTGGCGTAGGGGCGGCTGGCGTGCTCGTCGATAATGAGCGGCCCGACCTTTGCCGCCGCCGGCACCTCCGCCAGCAGCGCCAGCGTCATCGGGCACAGCGAGAGGTCATGCGACACGAGTGCGCCGGTCTTGGTCGTCTCCTTCGTGAACACGGAACGGTTCGCAAGGTCCGCCCAAGTCAGGCCATTCACCCAGCGGAGCATGCGCCGGCCGCGCTTGCCCTTGAGCATGATGCCGCCGATTTCCGAGCGCGCGACGTGCGGCTCCCATTCGCCGATCACGTCTTTCTGGCGCATGCCGGTTTCAAACTGCAGCGCCGTGCCCAGCGCGAGGGAGAGCCGTCCGGCCTCGATCGCCTTGGGGATGAAGGCCTCAACATGGTGCCGTTCCAGGCGGATACGCCGCCGCTTGGACTGTTTGAACCGCGTGGCGTCTAGGATGCTGGCGAGCCGGGCGCAACCGGCATGCTCGGCGGCGATGCCATAGGCGAACAGGCGCCGGAACATGCTGATGATGCCATGCGCCTTGCGCACGCGCTCCGGGCCGTCCGGCTCGCGCGGCTTCTTCGCCTCCTCGTACCAGCGGCGGAAGTCGGCGAGGGCGAGATTGGACAGGACGCGCTTGCCGAAGGCGCGGTCGATCACCCGGAGCACCTGGTCATAGGTCTCCCGCGTGTTGTGCTTCAGCTCGAAATAGGGCGAGGCCTCGTCGGTTTGGTAGAGCCGCACGAGGCTGGAAACCGTGCCGTCAAAGGGGCGGCGGGTCTGCCGGTGCCCGGCACGCCAGGCTAGCATTTCCGCTTGCAGCTTGCGGCACATGGCCTCGGCAAGAAGCCGCTCGCGCGGGTCGTCGAGGTTGTAATGCAGGCGGACAGTCTTCGGTTCGTAGCCGGCCTTGGCGATATCGTCGCGAGCCACCCAGCTAAACCGGGTGGTGCCGTCCTTGTTATGCCGGCGCTTCAGGCCGGGCGCATCGAGATTAGCGGAGCGCATCGAGGTTCTCCTCTCCATCAGGTTGAGACACCTGAACGGTAGAGAGGCCGTAGCGGCGATGCCAGAAGGCTTGAACGGCGGGCCAGTAGCGGCCGCCCATGATCGGGTCGATGCGCGGCAGCCCTTCGCGTTCCAGCATGTGGGCCTTGGCAGTCCAAGACTTCGCATCCTGGCTAAGGCGCCGTGCAACCTCAGCCTCGCAGGGAAACGCGCCTTCATAGCGGAAGGTGTCGCTGCGCCGCGTCATTTCCTTTAGTCCTCTTGGCCGCGCTTGAAGGCATCGAGCGCCTTGCGCTCGATGACGAGGGGAGACGTTCGGCCGCCGGAGAAGCCGTGCCGCGCCGGGAGCCTTTTCTCGGCGACTAGTTTGCTAATGGTGCGCGGCGAGCAGCCCAGCTCGTGAGCTATAGCCTTAGTGCCGCGGATGATTTGGGAAGGATTAAGCACTTGCGCCCACCCCCTAGTCGCCATCCCGCTCACCGACGATGGCGCGCTCCTCTTCGGTGTAGTGCGCGAGCATCTCCCGCAGCTTGCCAATGCGGAACGTCGTGACCTTGCGGATGTCGGTGCCGTTGAATTTCACGCTGTCCCACTTGGAAGCATCCGGCACCTTGTCCGCCGGAAATGCGCGGCCGCCGACGGGCTGGAAATAGTCCTGCACATACGAGATCGAGCGCGCCTCGGGATTGAGGCGGGCGCATTCCGCGACCGAGCATGCAATGCGACCGGCGCGGGTCGCGTCGAAGCCGTCATCCATCAGCTCGCGAAAGAGCCACAGCCCGATCATGTCATCGGGGTCGAAAAGCCGCGCCCGCCCGGGCATCGTGTCCGGTGCGCACGAAAAGCGCCCCGAAGCGACATGCTCATTGAAACGATCGCGATGGATGCGAGCGACGCGGCAAGCGGCGACAGTAGTGAGCTTGGTAACAACCGACATTTTCACCTCCTGTGATTACCAAGAGGTACGATACCCTCTTGAAATTTTCAAGAGGAAAATCTCGCGCCGAAGATGGCAGACGTAGCCCTTTGACAGCGTCCGCTCGTTCACTCCCCCACGGGGCGCTCCCATCGGCATGGATCATTCGTCCCGCGTGCTTACCGCTGGCGACCAGCTCTCCGGATCGTCGCAAAAGAAGTACCGCACCTCATAGCCCTTGAGCGGATAAGCGCCGAGCGCCAAGCCACCCGAACCGTCGCGCAGGTTCACGCGGCTGGAGATTTCACAGCCGGGATAGATCTCCGCCAACGCATCGCGGATCTCAGCCATGGCTGCTTCGATGCGCTCATGGGGCGCGGGGGCGGAGGTGGGGAGCGTTACGGGAATTTCCGCTGCGGCAGTAGCGGGGGCGGCTATCAGCGCCGGGGCGGGGAGCGAGAAGGGAATTCCCATAGCGGCAACAGCGGGCGTGGCTATGAGTGCCGGGGTGGCGCTGAGCAGAAGCTTGCGACGGTTCATCATAGGACGCTCACCCCATTCCACGAGCCGCCGTGCTGCTCGATGAGCCCCTCCCAATCGCCGAGGCCGTCTTCAGCCTCGTCTCGCTCTCGGTCGCCGTCGTCCTCAAGATCGTCGCCCTCGAGGTCCGGCTCGCCGTCGAGTTCATCCAGCATGGCGATGAGTGCCTCAATGGTGCGCTCGGCGCGCTCGCGAAGCTGCCGACGCTCCACCATCACGAATTCGCGGGTGTGAGCGTTCATGCCCGTGCCTCCGCGATCATCCGGTCGAGGCTGGTTTCCAGCGAGGCGAGGAACAATCCTTCGAAGCTCTCGCCTTCTTCCGTCTCCTGCATCCCGAGCGCGAGATCAGGCGTCGCTTCCCTAACGTAGCGCACCAGGGCGAGCAGGCCCGGCAGCGTGGTCGGCACCGTCTCCAGCACCCTCACAAAGGCATCGTCGGCGAGGTCGCACAGCTCGGCGAGCCGATCCTCGCCGTCGCGCGTGGTGTCGCAGGCCTGCACCGGCGCCATCTGCCGCTTGTGCTCGGCGATGCGCGCGAAGATCGGATCGGGCACCGGCGCCGCTTGGCCCGGCGTAGGCGTCACCAGCGCCAGAATGCCCGCCGGCACGGTGACAAGTGCCGCGCCAACGCAAAGTGCCTGGCGCCGGCTGGGGACACGGCTTTCCCGTTCGCGAACATGGATGTCCATGCGCGTGCTCCTGTGGTATAACGAACCAGAATTGTTACGACGTGACTGATTTGCCATGTCGATATGGGTTACGTCAAACCTTTTTTGTTACAGGGTGCCACATTGAACGCCGCTCAATGTCGAATGGCTCGCGCCGCGCTTCAACTCGGCGTCCGCGACCTAGCGGACTTGGCCAAGGTTTCGCCGACGACGATTACGCGCCTGGAGGCGGGCGAGGAATTGAAGCCCCGCACCGTCGAGGCAATCCAGCGCGCGCTGGAGGAGGCCGGCGTCGTCTTCGTCGCCGAGAACGGCGAAGGGCCGGGCGTTAGGTTGAGGAAAGCTATGGGAAGCTGACATCGACGCTAGGCCGCACCGCGACAAGAGTCGTCGCGAGAATCTCAATCGCGTAGTTTTTTCTCGATCTTTTCCAAAACGTTGGCGATCCGCAGTTCAATTTCGCTAGGCGCATCCTCGCCTCTATCCGTAATTCCGGCGAGACGATAAATTGCCAGCGCAGAGCCCAATATCAGCATTAGAGAATAATTCAGAAGCAAAAGTCCGACAAAAGATCCAAATAGAAACAGAAAAACGAACAAATGCTTATATTGAATAAGCAGACTGAATTTAAATGCATCGACAATAATAGATCCAGAAAACATCATTGCCCACAGTATTGCTAAAAGCTGAATAAAAATAAAATGAAAGAACGTTGCGTTAACGACTTCGAGATTGCTAATCCCTCTTTCGTTTGTTGTTGCTTGAAGACTTCGTTTAACTCTATTAGTTAATAGACTAAATAAGATAGCGTATGTTCCTAAACTAAATCCGAGCAGATTAGGAAGAATGGATTTACTTTGATCAACCCATTCTGCCTTCATCCAATTATTGTAATCCGCCGCCGTCAAAATAATCGCAACGAAGAAAAGTGGAGAATATAAAATACTACGCCATCCGCCATACGCAGAAAAATATCTGCGTATGCTTCTATAAAGAGCCGCTGTTTGCGATTTGCTACTCACGTTGACTGACCATTTGTCGCAACGAGGCCTCTGAAGGCCTGATCCTCAGAAACGAGATCAGGGTCATATCGATCCTGAATTACCTTCGGAAAATTCTCTGAAGAGATCTTTACCGCGCCAGTCTCGTCTCTCCCGTTGACCTCTACTTTACCGTTCTCCAGCGCCGATTTGCTAATGTCTTTGATTTCCTTTGTAGGCTTTAGAGAGTGGCCTTTTTCAGCTAGATAAGTAAGAGATAGCTGGCGACTATTCGCCTCAGAAAGATGCTTTTCTATCTGAGCTTCAAAGTCGTCAGCAAATATGTCAGGATTAGGTCTTTCAATTATAATGCTTATGGATTTAATAACCTTTAATCCAAACATTTTCTCCAAAGCCATATGGGTTTGGACAACATTTATCTTAATATCACCGTACTTATTCGCCATCGACGCGTCATCGGCAAGATTTCTGAATAATTTATAAGCTGAATTAATTGTAAATACCTTTCCCTGTGAATAAGTCTGAATGAATAATTTGTGCTTGACTGTATCAAAATAGAAAAAGAATGAAGCGGCATTTGGATACAAATTCGGAGGTATATTTATACTTGATATTTGGTCCTCTGTTGCGACTTGCATTCCAGATGCATCGAACCACGTTCCCGAAGTGTCAATATCAATAAAAGTTGTTATTGTTCCGGAAATCTGATCCTCAGAAACTCTCGATCTATCTATAAGAGAGATCAGCGCCTTACGATCTCCGTGTATCTTTACTGATCTTTTCAAGCTAAATAAATCAATCATCAGCTGACTATATTTTATAGTTGTATGTGGGTGCAGGCGTATATTTAGAACCCCGGCAGCCACCTTAATTTTTCGAGCCATTGATCCCCCCCAAATCCCGTGGTCGGAGATCTTATCTGGCTTCAGGATGGATTGTCAGCCATTTTTGCTCTCGCCGGTGACGCCCCCATATTAGCGATAGTGCAGCTTACTCACTCTCCAGAGCCGCCTTTACCAACCTCGCCGGCCGCCCACAAGATTGCCGCCCGCAGCGCGACAAGATCCGGCGCATTCACCAGCCGTTCGGCCATCTCTGGCGAATAGGCGATCACCTCGCCCCCGTCGCCGGTCAGGTTCTCCCATCCCAGCAGGATGCCACCGAGGATCGTCGCGCCCGTCACGGCCGACGCCTGCGCCTCCGTGAGCCCTTCGGATGGCGTCGGTACTACCGACCCCATCCCGGCCAGAGCCGCCTTCTGCGCGGCGCGGGCGCTTGTGCTGGTGATGCCCCGCACCTTGAGCCGAAGGTCGCCGAAACCGGGGATATCATTCACCCAGCCGCCGCCCTCGATGCGGGCGGCATGGGTGCGGATGGTGGAGAGGTTCATGACGCGCCTCGATTATCAGGTCAGAAACTTGGGCGCGGGCGCCGCCAGGGCGCGCGCTGCGACGGCCTCGGCCGTGTCGCCGACGGCGTCAGGCCAAACGAGTATATTCTTGCGCTTCACGCCATCGTCGGTGATCGTGACAAACTCGCCCGCCCCGCCCGAAATACACTTTCCGTCATGGAGGGCGCTGGCGCGGCGACGCGCATTGAGCACCCGGCGGGCAAACTCCACCGGCTTCAAGATCGCGATGTTCTTGAGTATCTCCGCATCCGTGAACGGGCGGATGGCGCCACCGATGGCGCAGGGACCGATGCAAACCCCGGCATCGGCGATCTGGAAGGCCGGGCGGCCGGGCGCCTCCAGCGTGTCGATGATCGCTCCGGCCCATTCCCGCCGGCTCTCCGACCAGCCGGCGAACAGCACCTGAATATGGGCATTATCGCCGAGCCGCGCGGCCCCAAAGGGCAGCCAAAGCCGCAGGATGTCCGGAAGGGCAATCACCGCATAATCGAAGTCAGCATGAGCCGGCAGCCACTCGGCGACAAACCGCGCGCCATCCCCCGACCCCATGGCCATCCATCCGAAGAGGTGGCCGCCCGGCGTGTGTATCTTCGACGCGAAGCGGCTCAAACGCCCGACCTCATCGGCGACGGCGGTATCGGCGAAGAGGATCACGCCGCCCCGATGCACGACCTGATTGATGATCGTCATGATCAAACCTCCACAGCGATCATAAGGGCCGCTTGCGGCGCCACCGGTAGGGGCGAACGGGCAGTCTGCGCCCGGTCAAAGGCGATGTCGTCCATCAGCTGCTTGCGGGCATATTCCGCCGTCAGGCCGGCGATGGCCTCGGCATTGCCACGGATCTCATCGGCCTCGGAGGAAAGCAGGCTGATGCCCCGCGAGCGCATATCCTGCTCGGCCTGAAGCCGAGCGACGAGCTTGCCCCGCTCCGCCTCGTTGGTGCCGATCAGCCGGGTTTCCAGCTCCAGCGCCTCGATCTGCGCCCGCTGGTCCTGCAACAGGTCCGCCGCGCCCTGACCGCGCCGCAGCTTGTTGCCGTCCGCGCCGTACTGGCTGCCGATGGCGGCAAGGCTGCGCTGGTGTGCTTCGTTGGCCAGGTCGTAATCGGCCTGCGCCGCGTTCGCATCCTTCAGCAGGGCGATCTGCTTGCCATAGGCATCATTCTCGCGAGCGAGTGCCGCCTCGCGGGGCGACAACCCGGCAACGATAGAGGACCGGGTGTAGGCTTCGAGCGAGGTCTTGGCCCTGTCCTGCGCATCCGTCAGGCCGGTGACGGCATCGCGGGCACGCTGCGCATTCGCCTCAAGCTGCGCGGCGCGGGCAGCTATGGCGCCCTCGGAACCGCCGAGGGCGGCGGACTTCGCCAGAGCGTTGGCCAGATTGCCGTCAATGGCGGCGAGCGAGGAAATCACCTTCTGCTGCGCCGCGAGGGCGGGCACCAGGTCGGTGATCGCCTTCACGCTATCGGCATAGGTGCGGAGAGACGGCACGCCGTCGCTCGCCGCCCCGCTGAGAGCCTGGAGCGCCGCAGCTGCGCCGGGGAGCGCGCGGGCCGTCTTGCTGGCCTCATCGGTCAACGCCAGCAGTTCGTCGGCAAGCTGGCGCATCCGGCCATTGCCGGGGTTCGCGGCGGCGAGGGCGTTCACCGCCTCGCGAAACTCGGTGATCTTCGGCGTCCCGGCCGCGATGGACGTCGTCAGGTCGTCGATCTGCTGTTTGAAGGGTGCGAAGCGTGCGTCCGCGCTGAAAAGCGGCTGATCGAAACCGTTGGCGATCTGGCCATAGGCTTCGGGGCGCTGCGCCTGCACGCTGGTGCCGAGTTGACTGAGCAGCGCCTGAGACTGGTTTGCCAGCTGCTCCCGCAGCGCGGCGGCGCTCTGCTCGGCGGCGCGCCGGAGGATGGCGTTAGATTCCTCGGCGTAGTCGCGGGCGGCCGCTGTGGCATCGCCGTAGCGGTCGCCGATCCGGCCGATGATGTCCTCATGTGCCTTGAACACGTCCTCGGTTGACTTGGCGCCATCGCCAACCGTCGAGAAGAACCACGTAGCCGCCGCCCCGGCGCTGGCGAGGCCCAGTACGGCGAGATTGAGCGGGTTGGTGACGAAGGCCATCAGGCCGGCGCCGAGCGCACCCAAGGCCCCCTTGAGGCCCCTGTCGCCAAGCTGGCCAGCGAGTTGCCCGCCCTGCTGGATGATCGGCAGGAACAGACCGCCGCCGCCGGCAATCTGGGCGCCCAGGTCCATGAACTGCGCACCCATGAGGCCGACCTCATGAGTGGCGAGCTTGGTGTTGTCGTTCACCCCCTTGATCTGATCGGAGACGCCGCCATACCGGGCATGCGCCATGGAGAGCAACTGGTTCTGCCGCTCCACTGTTATGAGGCCGTCCGCCCGCGCGGCGGCCAGGTCGCGCGTTGCCTTCTCCAGATGCTTGCTGGCGGTATAACCAGTATCGAGCGTCCGGTTCCAGCGCTCCAGCGAGCGGCCCACGCTGGCGGTGGAGCGCTCGAGGCGCTCACCAGCTGCCACGACGGCATCATCCGCTCTGGCGAGGCCATCAAGCTTATCCGTAGCCTGATCAACGCCGTTGACGGTCGCCTTGATATCAATCTCTCGAACTTCCCGAAGCGCTACCATGAGCGATCTCCTGCGATGACGATGGCGGGAACGCGGGCGGCTCGCTCACGAGCGCGGGCACGGGAGCGCCCCGACGAAACGGGCGGATGCAGGCCAAACTCCTGCGGCGTCCGAAATGTGAACTTGACGGAAGCGACGTCGCGAAACCGCGCATTGGCAAGGGCTGCAACGGCCTCATAGATGCCGGCCGGCCCATAGTGCTTCTCCAGCCGGCGCGCGTAGGGCGCGACCGACAGGAACACATATTCATCGGCCGGCGGCACCTTCCCGCCGGGCTCGATCTCCCGCCCGCCGGCATAAAACCTGTGCGAGCGCTGATATTCGCCGGTCACGAAGGGTGAGTGCTGCACCAGCATGTCACCGATCCACTCGAACACCCGACCGAGTCCGCCGTCGAAGCGAAAGATGATCCGGCCCGGCAGGTTGACGCTTTCGAGCGACGCGCCGGTGTGGCCATCAACGATCTGCTCATAGGTCGGTTCGCGCCCGGTGGCCTGCCGGTTGGCTTGCACGCCATCAGCGAGCCGCTGCCGCGCGAAGTCCGCCACCATCCGCTTCTGCGTGGCTGGCGCCAGGTCTCGCGCCACGATGGCCTCAACGATGGATCGCATGGAGCGGGACGCCATCTACATCACCATGAGTTCGGGCGACCACTCGTCGCTTTCGTAGATGCTCGCCCCGCCCTCTGCGCTCGCTCGGGCAATGGCCATGGCGCATGCCACGGCGCCGTCGATCCGGTCGCGGCTCTTACCCTTGTGGAACATGCGGTTGCCGGCGCTGTCGGTGTGGACGGCTATGTTATCGAAGCACCAGCGCAGCACCGGGTGGCCACCATGGGCCATCTGGCGGCCGACAACGGCGCGCTCCAATTCCTTGACGGCCGGCGCCATCGTCACCCAGCCCTGCCGCATCTCCACGGCCGGCAGGCCATCGTCGAGCAGGTTGTTCATGACGTTGCGCGCGAGGTGCGGATCGAAGGCGATCTCCTGCACGTTGAAGCGAGCGCACAGGTCGCGGATCGTGTCTTCCACGGTGCGGAAGTCGACGACGTTGCCGGGCGTCGCGATAATGAAGCCCTGCTCGGCCCAGGTCGGATAGGGCACGCCGTCGCGGTCGGCGCGGGCGCGCAGATTGTCTTCCGGACAGAAGAACCAGGGATGGACGATGTAGCCGCCGGCCTCGTTGCGCCAGGCGGCGACGACGGCGGTGAGGTCGTGATTGCTGGAGAGGTCGACACCAAGCCAGCAGGGCAAGCCCTCCAGCGCATCGAGGTCCACCGGCTCGACTCCGGCGTCGTACACGTCCATGTCGACGAACGGGTCGGCGGAGTGATCGAGCCAGATATTGAGGTTGAGCTGGCGGAAGGCCTCGCGGTCGCCGATCCGGCGCTGTCCCTCGCGGGCGAGTTGGCGAAGGCCTTCAAGGTCCGGGTAGCCATAGGCGAGGCCGGGGTTCACCCGGTGCCAGACGGCCTCGTCGGTCCAATCGCAATCCCGGTCCGCCTCGAACATGATCGGCAGGATCGAGGGATCGTCGACCTCTCCGCGCGCCACGCGGCGGGCATCGTCTACGATATCCCAAGCGACGTTCTCCTGGCCTCGGCCCGCCGTGGTGGCGACGACGAGGAGCGAACCCTTCTGTTTCACGAGGCCGGAGCGCAACACGTCCCATAGCTCGCGCTTTGGCCAGGCATGCAGCTCGTCGGCGAGCACAAAGGCCGGCGTCCGTCCGTGCTGGGTGCCTGCATCGGCCGAGATCGCCTCATAGAACGAGCCGTCACGCGGGAAGGTGAGGCGGTTGCGATAGTCGACGACGCGCGTGTTTGAAGCCGCAGCCGGCACCGTGCGGACAATGCCCAGCGCCTCCGCAAAGGCGAGCCTCGCCTGCTTGCGGTCAGCAGCCGCCGAGATCACCTCGCCGCCCGGCACCCGCTCCGGCCCGATCGTGTGCAGCAACGCCAGCGCGGCCGCGAGCGCGGTCTTGCGGTTGCCGCGCGGAAGCAGCAGCACGACGGTCTTGACGATGCGCGTGCCGTCTTCATGGCGCGGCCCGTAGATCCGGCGCACGATACGCTCTTGCCACGGGTCCAGCTTGAACGGCCGCCCCGGCAAGGTGCTCTTGGGATGGCGCAGCATGGCCAGCCAGCGCACCGCGCGCGCCCCGTACCTCATCGGGTCGGGGATTTCGCTGCCGTCGAAGATCCATTCAGGATAAGTCGAGCGCGCCATGGTCAGAAGTCCACGTCGAACAGGCTGGACTGGCCGGAATTCCCCTCACCACCACGCGCCGCCGGCCGAGAGCGACTGACCGGCGTCAGCCCCAGCTCGCCAGCGAGCAAGCGAGCCTGTGTCTGGGCATCGGAGGAGATTGCGACGGCCGGGTGCTTTTTCGGCCCGGTCTTGCTCTGGTAGATCATGCCTTCGGCGTTGATGATCCGTTCCGCCTCGGCCGCCCGGCCTACCGCAACGCAATAGTTCACCAGCGTCGCGATGTCGGTCACGGTAAGGGTGCGGCGTTCCTCGATCAGGATCGGCGCCACGCGGTTCCACTCGGCCCGCGCGTCTTCCGAGAGCCAGTCCGGGGGATCGAGCGGCTCACGCACCGGTGAGGAGCCGGGAGCGATGGCGAAGGGCTTGGCACCGCGCATGAAGATTACCTCTCCCATGGCGGCGACACCGCCCCGGTCTTCGTCCGCTGCTCCCGCTGGACGTCCTTCGCATTGCAGGCCCTGCAGCCCGGCAGCCAGTTCGATTGCGACATGCGCAGATCCGGCCGCAGGCGGATGCTGATCTTGTGGCGCACGAGAACGGCCGGCTGGCCACAAGTGCAGCGCCGGTGCTCTTTAAGAAACGCGGAGGCGAGGCGCTGGTATTCGGTGTCATAGCCACGCTCCCGCGCGGACGGCCGGCGCTGGTCGTATTGAGCCTTGCGCTTGGCCTCGCAGGGGCAGCGCTCGCTGGAGGCGACACGATGGCCGCAGCCGCAGATACGTGGTGCGCGAACCGGCATAAACACCTCACGCGAAGCCCGGCAGCCGGTACGGCGCCAGGAGGTCGGTGACGTCGGCGGGAAGCGCCGAAGGCAGGCCATAGGTGGATGAGGCGATACCCTCGACATCCTCGCTGCGCACCGTCTGGTCCCGGCCGCGCGTCAGGAAGGCGTTGCGCACCGCGAGGATGGCCGCGCGCTCGATGTCTTCGGGAAGGCCACGCCCCTCGGCATCCGGCAGAATAAACCCGGCGCTATAATCGACCACGACGCGACCAGGCGACCAGGCGAACCGGGCGCCGGACGTGGTGAGGCGGTAGAGCGTGCCGGCGCCGGGATCGACCTCATACAGTGAAGGCTCCAGCGCGCCGGCCTCTGTGGTGACTGAGACAATCACCGCGATTGGGAAGCGCGCCAGGATCAGCGCAGCGGACGGTGTCGTCAGATGGAACGTCTCGCGCACGCCCTCGCAGGCAAGGCTGCGCCCGCACCAGCTCTCGATCGCCCGGCTTATGTGGGTGATGAGGGAGCGAAGATATGCCTCATGCTGAGCGCCGATCTCCATGCCGAGCTCAGCGGTCACTGCCGGAAGCGTAGTAAGATCGCGGCCGGCGGCAGGCGTAATCACGATAAGCATTTTGGCTCTCCTGAGAGTGGGCGGACGCAGCCTCTCGCTGCGCCCGCCCGCGAGCCCTTGGCCGGCACTGATGCCCGGTTGGTGCTCGCGACCTTCCCCGCCTTGCCTCCCATCTGAAGCTCCTGCGAGCCGGGCGCCGGAGAGGCGGGGTTTCCGTTGTTGGGCAGGCCGCTACATGCCCTCAGAGAACGGCGCCCAAGGATTCACGCCACCGGACGGTCGCGGGCGTGGCCCTGGATGACGGTGGCGGAAAGCGGCGTGGCGGTGCCGTGCGTGCCGGAGAAGTCCGCCAGCAACTTCAGGTACCGCTTGTTGCCGACATAACCGACGCGGGTGATCGTGGGCGCAGCGTGGGCGGCGATAAGCGAGCGGACGATGCCGCCGGCGCCGACACTGGCGACGCCCTGCACGTCGTCGATGGTGACGGCGGCATAGGTCGCATCGTCATCGCTGTGCGTCAGCTTGAACTCGATCTTGTTCGCGCCGCTGAAAGTGATGCCGCCGACGCCGACATGGATCGCCAGCATGGCGGAATCGAACCCCTTGCGGTCGATGGCCGCCGGGGTGTTGTCCGCCGCATAAGCGGCCGGCGGGACGGCCTCGACGACGGCGATATTCGAGATGATGTCGCGCATGGGATGTTCCTCCGGGGAGCGCGTGAAAGGGATTGGCGACCGTCAGGCCGCCATCTTGAGCTTGCGGAGCGCGCGGGCCTGCACGACGCCGGCGCCGGTGCGGCGGGTGGCATGAATGCGGGTGATGCCCTCGGTGGCGCGCAGGTACGGGTTGACGAGGATGGACAGCGCCAAGCGGTCGACGATCCGGTAAGCGGTCGCGAAGTCGCCGAACAGGACGGGATAGGCGCTCGCCGCCACGTCGGGCATGTCGATCGCTTCCACCACCGGGCGGCCGAGGATCATCTCCGGCTGGCCGGCCTGATAGCTCGGCTGCCAGAGATAGTTGCCCTGACCGTCCTTCATGGTGCGCAGCTTGGCGAGGGTGCCGCCATTCATCAGCCAGGAACCGCGCGAGCGGTAGGACGCCGGCAGCGCGTACATCAGGGCGATCAGCTGGTCGGCCGAGAGGTTCGTCGCATGGCCGTTCAGCGTCTCGGCGATGCCGGCTCCGGTCAGCAGGCCTTCCGGCTCGAGGATGCCATTGCCGGAGACGAAGGCGAGGCCTTCCTTCTGGCCGAAGTCCTCGGCGAGGGCGAGATTGATCTCCGCCTCGGCGGTGCCGCCGCTGTCGGCGAGCAGCTGGTTGGACACGTCCACATAGGTGTTCACCTCGCGGATCGGGATCTCAACCTGACCGAAGGCGGGCTCGCTACCCTCCTGCGCCTGCGTCTCGCCCTTCCACTTGGCATTCGTGATGCCGGTGCGCTTGGGGTAGCTGACCGCCGGGGCGACCGTGGCGCGCACGGTGGCGAGCGTGCGGATCGGCGAGAACTCGGTAATGTCGCGGATGAACTCGGCCGACATCTCGGTCGGCGCGAGATAACCGCCCTGCGTGTCGCTGGAGACAGTCAGCACCTTCAGCTCGGCATCGGGGGCGCGGTCGCCATGGCGGAGATAGGCGCCGAACGCCTTCTGCTCGATGCTGGTTTCGCCCTTGGTCTCCGCGCTGCCGCCGGGGCGGTTGATCTTCGCCTCGATCTTGTCCAGGCGCTCCACCAGCTTCGCCGCTGGGTCGTCCTTCTTGTCGTCCGGTTTGCCGCCCTTGGTCTCCAGCGCGGCGATGCGCTCGCCGAGTGCCTTCTGGCCATCGGTGACGGTCTTGGTGAGATCGCCGAGCGCCTTGGTGACGATCTCATTCGGATCGTCGTTCTCGCCCTTCAGGACGATCGCGCCGGGCGCCAGCGTGTGCATGCAGGTGTGCTTCATCGGTCAGCTTCCTTTGATGGCCGCTTCAGCGCGGCGGAGGGATTCGGCGAGCCGGAAGGCGTCCGCCGCAGACTTGGCGCCAGTGATCCGCGCGCCGGGGTGCATGGGCGCCGTGACGAGCGACACCTCGAAAAGATCGAGCGCCGTGATGGTGCGGCCGCCACCGGTGCGCGCCACGGCCTTGCGGGTGATGAAGCCGATGGAGAGGCCACCGACCGCGCCGGCCTTCACCAGGGCGCGGACCTCGCGGGCGCGCGGCATATCGTCGATCAGCATGTGACCTTTGAGGGCGAGGCCGGCGCCGGTCTCCTGCGCTTCGGTCCACACGCCAACGGGATCGTTCAGGTTGTGGCCGAACAGCATCGGCAGCGGAAGCTTGAGGCCCTTGAAGGCGCCCGGCTCGATCATGTCGCCGAGGCGATCGGGCGCGCCGAACTTCCACGCAAGGCCGGAGATAAGGCCGGCATCGTCGGCGAGGATCTTGGTCTCGATGAAAGCGTGCTCCATCAGGCGGCGACCTCGGCAGGGGCGCCGCCGGGCTGGCTGGAGCCGGTATTGGGATTGGCGTATTCCTCGCCGCCGGGGCGCGGCGGCAGGTCGATCCAGTCGCGGCCCTCATTCGGGTTGAGCACCCGCGAGGAGATCAGCGAGGCGATGGCAGTGGCGCGCTCGGTGAGGCTGGCGCGGGTGAGGTCGTCGCGGTCGAAGGCCACGCGGTACTCGCGCCGCTCCTCCGCCGTGAACAGCGCCCGGCGCAGGGCGCCCTCAAAGGCGCGCAGCCACGGCTCCAGCGAATAGGTCAGGAACTCCTTGCCCATCTGCTCGGAGTTCGACCAGGTGGCGCGATCCAGCTCGTAGAGCATCGAGGGCGGAACACGGAAGGCGCGGGAGATCTCGACGATCTGGAATGTGCGCAGCTCCAGAAACTGCGCATCGGTCGACGCCAGGGTGAGCTGCGTATACTCCGCCCCGCCTTCAACGATGGCGGTGCCGCCGGACTTGCCGCCACCATGGGCGAACTGCCAGGCCTCCCGGATGCGCTTCAGAGCCTCCGGCGAGGTACGATCCTTAAGCGACAGCACGCCGGACGGGCGGGCACCGTCACGGAACAGCCGGCCAGCGTGCTGCTCCATCGTCTTCGCCACGCCGATCGCATCCGCAGCCAGCGAGAGCGGGCACCGCGCGAAGGGCGAGCGCAGATGCACCACGTCGTCCGCCGACACCGGCACATTGTTGATACGGAAGCTCGGCTCCAGCCGGCCATCGCCGGAGTAGTCGACCGTGAAGTGCGCCGGCTCATAGCGCACCAGCTCGATCACCCGCCCGTCGACCTTGTTCGCCAGGGCGAGAGCGCCCTTGTCGCTCACCAGCGCCGCCGCGATCATGTCCCGCACGAACTCAAAGCTGCAGGTCCAGTCGTTCGGGCGGGCCGCGAGGAGCGCCGCGACGGGATGGTCGGAGGCATCAACCTCGGCACCGCCGACGCGGCGCATGATCTTCAGGTCGAGACAGGCCGCCGCCTCCGACAGCAAGCGGATCGCCGAGGCCACCGCCGGCACGGTCAGCGCCTGTGCCGCGCCGACCGACAAGCCGGACGGCAACGCGCCGAAGATCGCCTGCAGATCCGCATCCGGCGCCGCCAGGCTCTTGGTCGTCATGCCGAACCAGTTTTTGACCGTCGCGAACACTGCAGAAAACCCTCGATTTCAATCTAAACAACTGATCAAAAAGCCTATTTCGGCTCTATCACGCGCGAGGCACCCCAGACGGTCCCGGCCCCGTTGGGGCAAGTCGTCGACCACCCCCCCGGTGAGGAGGGCACCGTGCCGGATTATGGGGAGCGTGTTTTCCATCCCCATTTTATGAGCCTCGCGGCGCGGACGGCACCAGCCGGCTACTTGCGCAAACTCGCGCGTTTTTGCGCAGGCTGGGGCATGCGCTCCTCGATCCACGCCAGCCATTCCGGCGAGATGATCTCGATGGTGTTCGCCTCTTCGCCCGGCTTGTGCTGCCACTCGCGCGTCAAGCCGATCTGCCTTGCCAGCCGCAAGGCATCCTCGACGACATGTCGGCTGAGGCCTGTCAGCACCATCAGGTCGCGCCGGGACACCACGGCGCGGCGGATGCGCGGCAGTTTCTTCACCAACGCCTCCAGAACGACATTCTGGCCATGGGTGAAGATGGGTCGATAAGCAGGTGGCAGAGCCGTTACGGTCGTTTCGGCACGGCGCCGCCCCCGCCCGCGCTTCAGGAGTTCAGCGGTCCCGGTCATTGCATGTCCTCGCTGGGTTCAGATGATCCTTAGCCGGTGCGAACGGCCCTCCCTCTGCTCTTCTTTCGAAGGCAATCTTTCTTTCTGTGCTCATCGTGGGGCGCAGAATTTTGGACGCGGAAAGCGTTTTGCACCCTGTCGGCCGGTGAGCCGTCGGCCCTCGCTTCAGCCAGGTGCGCCATTCCGGCGAGACGATCTCGACGACGTTGGTGAGGTTCTTCTGGCCTGGGCGCGGCCGGGAGATCACACGCACCAGCCCCAGCCGCTTCGCCTCATTGATCGCATTGCGGGCCGTGGTGCGGCACACGCCGGCGAGTGCCGCGATCTTGTCGAGCGGGAGGTCGCACCGGCCGTGATGCTTTACCTCGCCCGCGATGACCGCCAGGGCCGAGCGCTGGCCCTCCGTGAAGTGGTTCGCCAGATGGCGTGGCATAGGTGACATGCTGGCGAGTTCTCGCCGACGGCGCAGAGAGGCCTCTCGGTCAGGCGAGCGCTGCAGCCTGCGAGGCTGGAAGCGTTTGATCAGTGCAGCGCCGACGGAATCGGGTGCATGCGGCGACCGTCGAGTGCGGCGACTTTGCGCAAGGTCCGACAATGCCTGCGCTTCAGTGTCCGATAGGGCACCTTTTCCATGAGCCTGCCATACCGACTTCATGGCGAGGTCGATCGACGTCATGTCGCCGCCAACGATCAGGCGTTCGAACCCGCAGAACGCGCGTGAGCGGGTGGCCGGCATCATAACGAGCCCCCCGTGCCAGTCCCTGAGCAGACTTCCCATGCTATCCCTCCTCGGGTAGCAATGGGGAACGTGGGTGTTAGTAGCTCACGCCGTGCTTGGGCTTCCCAAGCTGCATACGAGGGTTCGATTCCCTTCGCCCGCTCCAGCGCCCGCCACTGATGTCGGCAGCCGCTCGCGACCACGGCGCTCGCTCCTTACCCGTTCCGCTCCACCCGTCGCCTCCGTCACGTCCACAAGCGATCGTGAAGATGTCGGATGTCGAGCTAAATTTTGGAGTGATTCCAGAAACTTCGCTGAACCGATGCCGCAAGGCGGTCGGCTTGTCGCGGTGGCGTCGGGAACTCATCGATCGGGCTGGCATTGCCTCCCTGACCAAGGCGGGGACGCGCCCCGAGGGAGTGATCGCACCGGAGCAGACCGGAATATGTCCGGTGAGCATGGGACATGCGGCCTTCTCTCGCAGCAATTTGGATACCCAAACACGGATCACCCATGCAGCGAACTCCCGAAACCGGACTGTCACGACGCGATTTGCTCGCGGCCGGGGCTGTCACCGTCGCCGCAACCACCGCTGGGCGCAGCGCGCAAGCCGAAGGCGCGCGCGAGATCTCGCCGGCGAATGAGGCTATCGCGGCGGAGGCGACGCAGATGGCCGTCAGCTTCACCGTCAACGGTACGGTCAGGGAACTGCACGTCGACACACGCACCACGCTGCTCGAGGCGCTGCGCGAGCATCTCCACTTGACCGGCACAAAGAAAGGCTGCGATCACGGCCAGTGCGGGGCTTGCACCGTGATGGTCGATGGCCTGCGCATCAACTCTTGCCTGACGCTGGCCGTCATGCATGAGGGCGACGCCATCACCACGATCGAGGGGCTCGGGCAGCCCTGCGATCTGCACCCGATGCAAGCCGCTTTCGTTGCGCATGACGGCTATCAATGCGGGTATTGCACGCCGGGTCAGATCTGCTCGGCGGTGGCGGTCCTCAACGAGATCGAGGCTGGGATTCCAAGCCATGTCACTGGCGATCTCACCGTCGCGCCCGAAGCCTCAGTCGATGAGCTGCGGGAGCGCATGAGCGGCAATATCTGCCGCTGCGGAGCCTACTCCAACATCATCGACGCCATTTCAGACGTTTCGAGGAGCCCCGCATGAGGCCCTTTACCTATGAGCGCGCCGCTACTCCGGCTGCGGCGGCTGCGGCGGCTGCGCGCACGCAGGGGGCCCGGTTCATCGCCGGTGGCACGAACCTGCTGGACCTGATGAAGCTGCAAATCGAAACGCCGCCCCATCTGATCGACGTCAATGAGCTGGGGCTCGACACTATCGAGGCCACGGAGCAGGGCGGCCTGCGCATCGGGGCGCTCGTCAGCAATACCGATCTGGCAGCGGATCAACGGGTGCGGCGGGACTATGAGCTGCTGGCCCGCGCCCTGCTCACCGGTGCCTCGGGGCAATTGCGAAACAAGGCCACCACTGCCGGAAACCTGCTCCAGCGCACACGCTGCCCCTATTTCTATGATACGGCCCAACCCTGCAACAAGCGCAAGCCCGGAAGTGGCTGTGCTGCCATCGGCGGCTTTACCCGCCAGCTGGCGATCATTGGAGCCAGCGAGGCCTGCATTGCTACCCATCCCAGCGACATGGCGGTAGCCTTGCGGGCGCTGGACGCGACGGTCGAGACGGTGCAGGCGGATGGTTCCGCCCGCGCCTTTCCCATCGCCGAATTCCATCGTCTTCCCGGCGATACCCCGCATGTCGAGACCGCGCTGGAGCCGGGAGAGCTGATCACAGCCGTTGTCTTGCCGAAGCCTCTCGGTGGGCGCCAAATCTATCGCAAGGTGCGCGACCGCGCGTCCTACGCCTTCGCGTTGGTCTCTGTCGGTGCCGTCCTGCAGCCGGACGGATCGGGCCGCGTCGCGCTCGGTGGTGTTGCCCACAAGCCGTGGCGTGTCGAGGCGGCCGAAAGAGAAATGCCGCGCGGGGCGAACGCCGTCGTCGGGCCGTTGCTGGCGGGCGCGCGACCCACGCGTGAGAACGCCTTCAAGATCACGCTCGTCGAGCGCACGCTCGCGTCGATCCTCGTCGAGGCAAGGGGCTGAGCCATGAAATTCGATTCCCCCGCCGCCGCCAATCCGATCGACCGACTGAAAGTGATCGGCCGGCCGCTCGACCGCATCGACGGCCCACTCAAGACCACCGGGACGGCGCCCTATGCCTATGAGCGGCACGATATCGTCGCCGATCCCGCCTATGGCCATGTGATCGGCGCCACTATCGCCAAGGGCCGCATCACCGCGATGGACCTGTCGGCGGCGGAACGCGCGCCTGGCGTGCTGGCTGTCGTCACGGCCCAGAATGCCGGCGCGCTCACGAAGGGTAATTACAACACCGCCCATTTGCTTGGCGGGCCCGCTATCCAGCACTACCATCAGGCGGTCGCTCTCGTGGTAGCGGAGAGCTTCGAGCAGGCCCGCGCCGCGGCTCACCTCGTGCGTATCGACTATAAGGCCGAGCCCGGCAGCTTCGATCTTTACACAGCAAAGGGCGCCGCCACTGCGCCCGAGCCCACCGACCTAACCGGGCCGATCGACACCCATATCGGCGATTTTCCCCGCGCCTACGCGCAGGCTGCCGTGCGGCTGGACGAGACATATACGACGCCGGACCAGTCCCACGCGATGATGGAGCCACACGCAACGCTTGCCCGCTGGGAGGGGGACCGGTTGACCGTCTGGACCTCCAACCAGATGGTTGCCTGGTCGACAGGCGAGCTTGCCACCACGCTGGGCCTGCCGCCGGAAAAGGTTCGCCTCATTTCCCCCTATATCGGCGGCGGCTTCGGCTCGAAGCTGTTCCTGCGCGCCGATGTGGTGCTGGCTGCGCTTGGCGCCCGGGCGGCGGGCCGTCCCGTCAAGGTCGCGCTGCAGCGCCCACTGATCGCCAATAATACCACCCATCGCCCGGCCACTATCCAGCGCATCCGCCTCGGCGCTGAACGCGACGGCACGATCAGCGCCATCGGCCACGAGAGCTGGTCCGGCGATCTGGAGGGCGGCGGGCCGGAAACGGCGGTCGGTCAGACCCGCCTGCTCTATGCCGGTGCCAACCGCATGACCTCCATGCGCCTCGCCGTGCTCGACCTGCCCGAGGGCAACGCCATGCGCGCGCCGGGCGAGGCGCCGGGCCTGATGGCGCTGGAGATCGCCATGGACGAGATGGCGGAAAAACTTGGTATCGATCCGGTCGAGTTCCGCATCCGTAACGACACCCAGGTTGACCCGGAGCATCCCGAACGGCCTTTTTCGGCGCGGCCCTTCGCGCAATGCCTGCGCCTCGGGGCGGAGCGTTTCGGATGGGATCGACGCAACGCCCGCCCGGGCCAGATCCGCGACGGCCGCTGGCTGATCGGCCTGGGCATGGCTGCAGGCTTCCGCAACAACCTGCTGGCAAAATCCGGTGCGCGTGTGCGGTTGGATAGCCGGGGAATCGTGACTGTCGAGACCGACATGACCGATATCGGCACTGGCAGCTACACCATCATCGCCCAGACCGCTGCCGAGATGATGGGCGTGCCCATGGATCAGGTGCAGGTGGTGCTTGGCGATTCCAGCTTTCCCGTCTCTGCCGGCTCGGGCGGCCAGTGGGGCGCGGCCAGTTCCACTGCCGGTGTCTACGCCGCCTGCATGAAGCTGCGCGAGGAGGTAGCGCGCAAGATGAGCTTCAATTCGGCGGATGCGGAGTTCGTCGATGGTGAAGTTCGGGTCGGTAATCGCTCCGCCAAGCTTCGGGCTGCGGCGGCCGAAGGCGATCTCGTCGCCGAGGACAGCATGGAATATGGCGACATTGCCGAGAAGATGCAGCAGTCCACCTTCGCCGGCCATTTTGTCGAGGTGGCGGTGGATAGCGCGACGGGGGAGAGCCGCATCCGCCGCATGCTCGCCGTCTGTGCCGCCGGGCGTATTCTTAATCCGAAATCAGCTCGCAGCCAGGTGATCGGCGCCATGACCATGGGGGCCGGCGCGGCGCTGATGGAGGAACTGGCGGTGGATACGAAACGTGGCTTCTTCGTTAATCACGACCTTGCCGGCTATGAGGTGCCAGTGCACGCTGACATTCCCCACCAGGAGGTGGTCTTCCTCGATGAGACCGACCCGATGTCGACGCCGCTGAAGGCCAAGGGCGTGGGGGAGCTTGGCATATGCGGCGTCGGTGCGGCAGTGGCCAACGCGATTTACAACGCTACCGGCGCGCGCGTGCGTGACTACCCCATCACGCTTGACAAGCATCTCGACCGCTTGCCCGAGATCGCCTGACGCGCCGTTTTTCTGCCGGTGGTCGCCGTGGTCTCGATCGCTGGCGCCTCTTCCGACGGGAGGCGGGGCTGAGCCCGCTTTCTTGGTGTCGTCCCAACCCGTTAGGATAGTTCCGCCTGGCGAGTCGGCGGGCGGGAAAATGGGAGAAGGTGCGTGAGCGGGGAGGCCCTGGTCTTTTACAGTGCGGTGGACAATGCGCAGGAATGGCGGGCGGCGCTCACCGCTGAGCTTCCCGATCTCGACGTGCGGATCGCTCCTGACATCGGTGACCCCGCTCACATTCGCTACGCACTGACCTGGGTCCCGCCGGCTGGTTTCTTCGCGCTCTTTCCCAATCTGCAGCTCGTGGTGAATCTCGGTGCCGGCGTGGATGCGCTGATGAAGCGCGACGACCTCGTGCCGGTGAAGTTCGCTCGCCTCAACGATCCCGGCATGGAGGCTATGATGGCGAGCTATGTCATCTTTGCCGTCACCCGCTACGCCCGCGACATCCCGGTTTTCGAGCGCGCCAAGCGGCAGGGGGAGTGGGACTATGTCCATCCCCGCCCGCTGTTCGAGATCAAAGTTGGTGTGCTGGGGCTGGGCGAGCTCGGCGCCGCATCGGCGAAGGCATTGGCGGCAATGGGCTTCTCGGCCACGGGATGGTCGCGGAGCCCGAAGGATATTCCTGGTGTCACTGCGCTCACTGGCCGCGATGGGCTGGAGCGCGTGCTCTCAGAGAGCGAGATTGTCGTCTGCCTGGTTCCGCTGACGCCGGACACCCATCATTTGCTTGGCGCCACTGAACTGGCCCTCATGCAGAAAGGCGCCAAGCTGGTGAATGTGTCGCGCGGGGCGCTGGTGGATGAGGCGGCGCTGGTCGAGGCGCTGCGATCCGGCCAGCTCGCCGAGGCGACGCTCGACGTGTTCGAGACCGAGCCGCTGCCCAAGGATCACGCGCTCTGGGCGCTCGACAATGTGCTGATTACCCCGCATGTCGCGAGCATCACGGTGCCGGCCCTGGCCGCGCGCGATGTGGCGGAGAGCATTCGCCGCGTGCGTCAGGGCATGCCGCCGCTGCACGAGGTGGATCCGCGCCGCGGATACTGAGGTGTTGACCGGCCAGGCGTTGCGCGAAAGGCTCTCACCTGCGCCATTCGTGCTACGCTGAAGCGAGGGAGAAACCAATGGCGGGATCGATGGCGAAAGTGGCATCTTCGCGTGGGAGCTTCTGGAATTGGGGGGCGGGCATCGCCGCGCTCCTTGTCATCTGTGCGGCGATCGGCCTGTGGGCGCGTCACGGTGCGACCGTTTTCTTCGACATGCTGACGGCCGGGCTGGCCTATTGCTTGTGAGCCTGTGATTTGTCCGTGGCGGCGTCCGATGCGGCCTCGCCGAGCCTTGCTGTGGTGCCATGTCCAACCGTCGTGTTCTGCTGCTCCTCGCTGCCTTCGTCGTCGGTGCCGTCGTCATCGTCGCCAGCGCTCTTGCGCTGCTCCCGCCCGGACCGGGCACCGTGTCGAACCAGGTGACGATCGGTGGCCCCTACCAGCTTGTTGCCCAAGACGGGCAGGTGGTGACGCAGGAAACCTACGCAGGCAGTCCAACCCTCGTGTTTTTCGGCTTCACCCACTGCCCCGACATCTGCCCCACGGCGCTCTATGAGATGTCGCAACTCTTCGAGGCATTGGGCCCCGATGCCCGCAAGGCAACCGGACTGTTCATCACCGTCGACCCCGAGCGGGACACGCCAGAGGTGCTAAAGGCCTATCTCGGGAGCTTTCACCCGAGCATACAGGGGCTAAGCGGCACACCGGAGCAGATCGCCGCCGTCACGCGGGCTTATCGC
The DNA here is from genome assembly GCF_000380205.1 of Ancylobacter sp. FA202. Classification (NCBI taxonomy): domain Bacteria; kingdom Pseudomonadati; phylum Pseudomonadota; class Alphaproteobacteria; order Hyphomicrobiales; family Xanthobacteraceae; genus Ancylobacter; species Ancylobacter sp. FA202. The sequence goes on from NZ_KB904818.1 coordinate 3,251,649, forward strand.
GCCTATGCCAAGAAGGTGCCGACCCAAGGTGACGACTACACGATGGACCACACGGCCATCGTTTATCTCATGGACAAAGATGGGCGGTTCGTCGCCCCATTCAACCTAAAGCGGCCCCCAGAGGAGGCCGCGGCCGAACTGCGCCGCTACCTCTGACCCTCACGGCTGGCCGCAACCGCTGCCGCCTGCGCGAGGTGCGCGCCAGCCCGTGTTCGGTCTTTTCCCAGCGTGAGGGAGCTACCACCAGCTCGATCAGGGCGCGCCAGGCGGCGGCCGACATCATCAGCCAGTAGAGTGGCATCAGCGCCGCAACGCGGGCGATGCCCGGGATGCCTCGTCGGCGCATGCCCATCAGGGTGGACAGCACCACGCCCAGCAGCCCCGCGAGCAGTACGCAGAACCAGATGGCGTCGAGCATGGCCGCCATAACGGAGGGGTTCTTGGCCGGCTCCCTCATCACATTCAGCAGCAGGGAAACCACCAGTACCGGATGGAGCAGCGCGGCCGCCGTACCGCTGCCGAGCAGGAAAAGTAGAGTCAGCGTTCCCGGCCATCCAGCGGTACGGGTCATAAGCAGCGGCTGGCGCGCATGCACTAGCAGGGTCTGCATCCATCCTTTGTACCAGCGCGTGCGTTGGCGCATCCAAGAACCGAGCCGACGCGGTGCTTCCTCGTCCGTTGCCGAGGCTATGATTTCGGTTCCCCATCCCGCTCGGGCGAGGCGGACGCCAAGATCGGCATCCTCAGTGACGTTGAAGGGATCCCAGCCGCTGACGGCATCAAGGGCGGCGCGCCGGAAATGGTTCGATGTTCCGCCGAGAGGCAGTGGCAGCCGGCAGCGGCCAAGCATGGGCAAGACGACGTCGAAATAGCCGGCATATTCGGCGGCGAACTGTCGGGGAATCCAGCCATCGGCAAGATTGTCGATGACGAGGCGCGCCTGCACGCAGCCGATGCGCTCGTTCCCCCTAGCTCTGAGAGCGGTGCAGACCTGCCGCAACTGCAGCGGATCGGGCACATCCTCGGCATCATAGACGCCGACCACAGAGCCGCGGGCAAAAGGAAGGGCGGCATTCAGCGCCTTCGGCTTGGTGCGTGGTCCGACACCGGGCGCGACGATTACCTCGAAGCCCGGCCGACGGGCGTGAAGGGCCACTGCGGTCGCCGTCGATGCGTCATCGGCTTCGATGACCAGGAGCACCTGCAGTTTCTCCCGGGGGTAATCGAGAGCGTCCAGGGCATCGACCAACTGCGGCACCACCCGTGCCTCGCGATAGAGCGGGACGATCAGGCTGTAATTGGGTAGCGACCCGTCGTCGCGGGCGGGGCGAGGTGGGAACTGCGGCGCGATCGTGCAGGCGGCGAGTTTCAACGTCGCGCTGCCGACGAGCATGAGAGCCACCAGTCCAGGCAGGACCCACGCGCCGAAGAAGGAGGTTGTCGTCGTCGTCAGGAAAAGGGCTGCTAGGGCAAAGGCGGCAAAGCCGAAGAGAGAGCGGGATGCGGTCAGCGTTCCTGCCGACATTTTGGGCTGGCAATCTCGCAACTGGAAGGCGGCGCGCCAGCCAAGCTGCCGCGCAAAGTGCACACGCACGAAGTTTGCCAGCCGCTCGGGTGTGGTCAGGCTCATCCGGCCGCGCAGCTCCGGCCGCTCGTCGAGTGTCGTGGCTAGACGGCGCAGCCGCAGCCCGCGGGCGGCGGCGACGAGCCGCCCGTCTTGAGTTCGCATCACGCCGCTGCGCAGCATGGCGACGACGTCCTTGGCGCTTACTCGTCCAAGCTCGGCGAAAAAGGCGGTGTCGAGCGGCTCAAAGCGAACGCCAAGCTCGCGCGCCGCCGCCTGGGCAAGGTCGTCGGGCGAGACATAACCGGCGGCGAGCAGCGTCTCGTCGAGGCCTACTCCGATCCGGCTTGCCCGGCGCAGCGCATGATGCAGAACGGAAGGGGCCAGCCGGTGTGCTATGCCGGAAGCCTCGACGGGGATGTCACCCGCGTGCAGCGCCTCAGGCGGGCCGGAAAAGCGCCCGCGCACCATGTGTGTCATGCGGCAGCCCCCTCGCCTAGTGGACACCAAGACGGTAGAACATCGCGGTGGCGCGGCAGCTGCCAAACCCAGCGCGAGGCGAGTGTGCGGTATTTTAGTCCGGTAGTTAAGCCCTGTTCGCTGACGGCCTTTGCCTGCGCCGCCGCACTGGCGCTGCCGTTGAATTCGGCATGGGCTCAAACGGCAGCTGTGCCGGCACCATCATCGACCAGCAGTGCCGGGACGGTGATGGTCCCCGGCTTCTGGGACCCCAAGCGGCGGCCGGAGCGGCCGGACGTGACGCGCCTGCCGGTTCAGATCCGCTTCGTCGCCACCGAGGACTACCCGCCCTTCAGTTTCCGAGGTGAAGACGGTCGGCCGACCGGATTCAATGTGGATGTGGCCCGGTCCATCTGCACGGAACTCGCCATTCGTTGCACATTGGAAATCCTGCCCTTCGACCAATTGGTCGAGGCGCTGGAGAGCGGCAAGGCCGATGCCGCAATTGCTGGCATCGCCATCTCCGCTGCGAGCCGAGAGCGCACGGATTTCTCCGATCGCTATTTCCGCTCGCCCGCTCGGTTCGTCGGTCGAAAGGGCGATCCGGCGCTGAAGGTCACGCCGGACGCGCTGGCCTCGAAATCGGTCGGCGTGGTCGCCGACACCGCGCATGAGGCGTATCTGCGCGATTTCTTCAACGAGATTGCCATCCGGCACTTTCCCGATGCAGAAGCGGCACGGGCCGCCCTCCAGAAGGGCGATGTCGACCTTATCTTTGGCGATGGCGTTCAGCTCGCACTATGGCTCAATGGCACGGCCTCGGCCGGGTGCTGTGTCTTCGTCGGCGGTCCCTTCACCGAGAGCCTCTATTTCGGCGAGGGCATGGGCATTGCGGTCAAGCGCGGCAATGATGCGCTGCGCCAGTCGCTCAACTACGCGCTCGCCCAGCTCTGGGAGGAGGGGGTCTATACCGACCTCTATCTGCGCTGGTTTCCGATCAGCGTTTATTGACGCGGGCCCCCGCACTACCTAGAGCATTCCCCCCGGAGGCGGCGCAGCCGCCTTTGACGTTTCAGTGCAGCCAAGCCCAGGAGGGCAGATCATGACGGCGACCGCTCCGGTCGAGGATTTTGCAGTCGAACTGCGCACCCTGGCGGAATCCGCCGGCGCCTGGCCGTTCGAGGAAGCCCGCAAGATCGTCGAGCGTCTCAAGCGGAAACCGAAAGACGAGGTCCTCTTCGAGACGGGCTACGGTCCCTCGGGCCTTCCCCATATCGGCACGTTCGGCGAGGTGGCGCGCACGACCATGGTGCGCCATGCCTTCCATGTTCTCACCGACGGCAAGATCCCGACACGGCTGCTGTGCTTCTCCGACGACATGGACGGCATGCGCAAGATTCCGGAAAACGTGCCGGATCCGGCGGCGCTGAAGCCTTACCTGCAAATGCCGCTCACCAAGGTGCCCAATCCTTTCGGCGGTGGATTTGCCAGCTTCGGCGACCACAATAATGCGATGCTGCGGCGCTTCCTCGACACGTTCGGCTTCGACTACGAGTTCGCCAGCGCGACTGACTATTATTTTTCCGGCAAGCTCGACGCGGTGCTGCTGAAGGCGGCGGAGAAATACGACGCCATCATGGAAGTGATGCTGCCCACGCTGGGCGAGGAACGGCAGGCGACCTATTCGCCCTTCCTGCCGATCTCGCCGGTCTCAGGCCGTGTGCTCTATGTCCCGCTCAAGGGCGTGGATGCCAAGGCCGGCACCGTGACCTTTACGGATGAGGACGGTGTCGACAAGACCGTTCCCGTCACCGGCGGCCATGTGAAGCTGCAGTGGAAGCCGGATTTCGGCGCCCGCTGGGCGGCGCTCGACGTCGATTTCGAGATGTTCGGCAAGGACCACCAGACCAACGCGCCGATCTATGACCGGATCAGCGAAATCCTCGGTGGAACGGCGCCCGAGCATTTCGTCTATGAGCTGTTCCTCGATGAGAACGGTCAGAAGATCTCGAAGTCCAAGGGCAACGGCCTGACCATCGACGAGTGGCTGACCTATGCCAGCCCGGAGAGCCTGGCGCTCTACATGTTCCAGTCGCCGCGCTCGGCCAAGAAGCTGCATTTTGATGTCATCCCGAAGGCGGTGGACGAGTATTTCGGATTCCTGGCGCGCTACCCTACGCAGGACTGGAAGAACCGGCTCGGCAATCCGGTGTGGCACATCCATTCCGGAAACCCGCCGGTAGAGGAACTTCCGCTGGGCTTCGGCCTGATGTTGAAGCTCGCCTCGGCCTCCAACGCCGAGGACAAGGCCGTGCTGTGGCGCTTCATTGAGCGCTACGCACCGGGCACCTCGCCGCAGACGCACCCCACCGTCGACCAGCTTGCCGGCTATGCGGTGCGCTACTTCATCGATCGGGTGAAGCCGCGCCGCAGCTACCGGCTGCCGGACGAAGTGGAGGCGCAGGCGCTGGCGCGTCTCGACGCAGCGCTTGCCCCCCTCGACGGCACGGACCGCGACGCGATCCAGAACGCCGTGCTCGATGTCGGCCGCGCCGAGCCCCGCTACCAGGACCACAAGCGCAAGAGCCCGAGCGGCGGGCCGGGCGTGACCTTCGCCTGGTTCAGCGCACTCTATGAACTGCTGCTCGGCGAAAAAGAAGGCCCGCGCTTCGGCGGCTTCGTCGCTGCCTATGGCATCCCTGAGACCCGTGCTTTGATTGCCCGGGCGTTGGCTGGCGAACTGGCCCAGGGCGCAGTCTGACGACGAGGCGGGGGAGTGGGCGACATGCCGAAGAGGCGCAAGGGACAGATCGACCTCCGGGTCGATGACCCGCAGCAACTGCTCGACATGCTCGACCCATTTCCCTTTCGCGAGCGCGGCCTGGACGGGGAGGTGGACGAATATGTGCGCGAGCACGCCCTCGACGTGCCGCGCGATGTCGCACTGGCCATCACCATCCACCTGCCCGCCAAAGAAGCGGAGGGTTCCCTCGCGCAGAGTCTGCCGGCGGTTTTCCGGCAGCATTTCGAGCATCAGGCGGAACAGCGCAGCCACGAATTGACGGGGCTGTTCGCGCAGGGGCGCAAGGCGTTGGTCATCGGCCTGATCGTGCTCGGCCTTTGCCTTCTCATCGGTCAGTCGCTGGTCAACTTCTTCCCCGATTCACGCCTCGCCGGCGTTGTTATGGAAGGCCTCATCATTCTCGGCTGGGTGGCGAACTGGCGGCCGATGGAAATATTCCTGTTCGACTGGTGGCCGCTGGTGCAGGAACGACGGCTCGCCCGGCGCCTAGCCCAGGCTCCGGTCCGTGTGGTGGCTCAGAAACCGCACGAACCGTTAGTGGCCTGACCGTTCTGCCAGCGACTTAGCTCGCAACGCGGTGAGGGATGTGGTCGGCGTGATCGCCTCGGGGTCGAGCTTTACGTGCACGATAGCGGGCAGGCCCGAGGCAAAGGCTGCATCAAGCGCCGGCACGAAGGCCTCATCGGTCTCCACCGTCACGCCGAAGCCGCCAAAGGCGCGGGCATAGGCGGCAAAATCCGGGTTCCTCAGCGTGGTGCCGAACACGCGGGTGGGATATTCGCGCTCCTGATGCATGCGGATGGTGCCGTACATGCCGTTGTCGACCACGACGGCAACGATGGGCGCCCCATATTGAACAGCCGTGGCGAATTCCTGCCCCGTCATCAGGAAGTCGCCATCGCCGCACACGGCCACCACGGGTGTGTCGGGCTGTGAAATCTTGGCCGCGACTGCCGCCGGCAGGCCGTAGCCCATCGAGCCGGAGGTCGGCGCCAACTGCGTCCCATAGGCGCGAAAACGATGGAAACGGTGCACCCAGATGGCGAAATTGCCGGCGCCGTTGCAGATGATGGTCTCCTTGGGCAGGGCGCGGAGATAGCGCACCAGGCTCGCCATCTGCACCGCGCCGGGATTGGCCGGCGGCTCGTCGGTCCAGGCGAGATAATCCGCCCGCGCCTGCGCCCGCCAGTCACCCCAAGGCAACTCATTGGGAGGCTGCACGCCCTCCAGCGCCGCGGCGAAAGCACCGGAGGAGGCGTTGATGGCCAGCGTGGGCTGATAGACCCGCCCCAGTTCTTCCGGATCGGCATGGACATGCACAAGTGGCACTCCGGGATCAGGAATCCCGAACAGGCTGTAGCCCTGCGAGGGTACCTCACCGAAGCGCCCGCCGGCGAGGATCACGAGGTCGGCCGCCTTCAGCCGTGCGAGCAGCTTTGGGTTGGCGGAAAAGCCGATATCGCCCGCGAAGCAGGCGTGATCGGCTGGGAACAGCATCTGCCGCCGGAAGCTCACCGCCACCGGCAGGTCGAACCGCTCGGCGAAGCGCTCAACCGAGGCGATTGCCCGCTCATTCCACCGAGCGCCGCCGAGGATCATCACGGGCCGTTTGGCGGCCCAGAGCAGGCGCTGGAGGCGCATCATGTCGGACAGGCCGGGCCAGGTTTCGGCCGGTTCCACGGCGGGGGCGTCCGGCACGGCCGCCATTTCGCTCAGCACATCTTCGGGCAGGGCGATGACAACCGGCCCCGGCCGGCCCTGCATGGCAACCCGGAAGGCGCGGGAAACGATCTCGGGTATGCGGGCCGCCTCGTCGATTTCCACCGCCCATTTGGCGAGCGGCCCGAACACGGCGCGATAGTCCACCTCCTGGAAAGCCTCGCGCCCGCGCATGGCGCGCGAGATCTGCCCGACGAACAGGATCATCGGCGTGGAATCTTGTTGCGCGATGTGGATTCCCGCGCTCGCATTGGTCGCGCCCGGCCCGCGGGTCACGAAGCAGATGCCCGGCCGCCCGGTGAACTTGCCGCAGGCCTCCGCCATCATCGCCGCGCCGCTCTCCTGTCGGCAGATGACGAAGTCAACATTACTGTCGGACAGCGCGTCCAGCACGTCGAGATAGCTCTCGCCCGGCACCCCAAAAGCGCGGGAGATCCCATTGGCCAGAAGGGCATCGACAAGAAGTCGGGCGCCGGTGCGCGGGGCGGGGGAGGGAAGGGAGGTCATGATCTTGAACTCGGGCGCGACAGGAGGCCGTCAGTCTAAAGCTGGCCGTGAGCGAAGGCGAGTGGGCTGGCCCGTTCATCCCCGGCACTCAGGCAAAGCCGATCCACCGTCCTGCGACGAGAATCGCCAGCCAAAGGAAGGCGGACGCAGCCGCCGAGGCACGCACCCCACCCGTTGATGGTTCGCCGGCCAGAGCACGACAATAGGCCGGATTGGCGTGCTGGATCCCGACATTCGCCAGCGCCGCCGCCAGCAAGGCCAGCTTGACGAGGAAAGCGGGGTTCTCCGCATATTCGACCGGCCGCACCGTGAACAGCCATAGGCCGGTCAGCACCGCGATCCCGACACCGATCGCAGCTACGCGCGTATGCAGCGGGGCGATGACCGCCAGCGGCACCTGCCGCAGACCGCAGAGCAGCCGCAGATCCAGCACGAGGATGGATCCGAGCAACAACGCCAAACCCAGGATGTGAACGGCGTTCACCAGCAGATAGGCGATCCAAGACGCCCGCAGCCAATGGGCGCCGGGCCAGCCACCAAGCGCGGCGAGAAGGCTCGAAAGTTCCTCCATGGCCGTTCAGTTGCCGCCGATCCGCTCCGGATACATATCGTAATTCTTGCCGGCGATGGTGATGCGTACCGCCTTCATGTGAGCCTTGGCTTCGTCGCGGTTGCGATTGCCGAGCACAGTGATGGCATCGCCCGGTTTGGTTGTGGCGCCGGTGAAACCGGAATTGGCGGTCTGGCGGGGATTGCCGAGATCGACCTGCCAAAGCGTGCCATCCTGCGCTGTCACCTGCAGAGAAGGATGCGGCGGTGCCATGGAGATGGTCTTGATTGTCCCTTCCAGGGTCATCTGCTCGCTCGCCGCCCAGCTCCAGCCGTGATGGGAGAGAGCGGGAGCGGACACGGCAAGAAGGGCGGCAAAGCCACCCACAAGGCCCGCACCTGCTAGCGCACGACGGCTGGTTCGGTGATGCATAAAACGCATTGAAGCGGCTCCTGTCGTTACGGAAGTCGCTTCAAACTATGGTGCGCTCGTGCGCAGGGGCGAGTGGCTGCTCGTTCACTTCCGCGCCAGCGCTGTCAAGCGCCGGCGCATATCCATCGAACATCACACGTCGACGCTGGCGCGCAGGGCGTTGTCTTGGATGAACTCGCGGCGGGGTTCGACCACATCGCCCATCAGGCGGTTGAACAGGTCGTCGGCATCCGCGACCTCCTTCACCTTCACCTGCAGCAGCGAGCGGGCATCGACATCAAGCGTCGTTTCCCAAAGCTGTTCGGCGTTCATTTCGCCGAGGCCCTTGTAGCGCTGGAGCGCGATGCCCTTGCGACCCGCATCGGTGACGGCATCGAACAGGTCCATCGGGCCGAAAACCTGAGTTTCCACGCCCTTGCGGCGCAGGATGGAAAGATCGGCGTGGACCTCCTGAAGGTCGGCAGCGAGGCTGTCAAGCCGGCGCGCCTCAGCGGAGCCCACGAAGGTAGCATCCAGAGCCGCGACTTCCTTCACGCCGCGCACGGTGCGGGTGAAGCGGAAGCCGGCACCGTCTCCTTCGCCGACCCAGCCGCGCTCGGTGTCATCGGCGATGAGATCGAGGCGACGGGCGACGACGTTGGCGATGTCTGCGGTCCTCTCTTCCTCGATCAGGAGCCCTGGCGAGAGAGCGCCGGCGATCGCCGCCTGTTCAACCACGGCGCGGTTATAGCGCGGGTGTAGCCCGTTCATCACATGGCGGAAGGAGCGGGCGCTCTCCAGCACGTGGTGAAGATCGGCGCCGCCGCGCACTTCGCCTGTCTTGAGCAGCAGCGACGCCTCGTCGAGGCCCTGAGTAATCAGGTAGTCCTCCAAGGAGCGCTCGTCCTTCAGGTACTGCTCCGATTTGCCGCGCGTAACCTTATAGAGTGGCGGCTGGGCAATGTAGATGTGGCCGCGCTCCAGAAGTTCCGGCATCTGGCGAAAGAAGAAAGTCAGAAGAAGGGTGCGGATGTGGGAACCGTCCACGTCGGCGTCCGTCATGATGATGATCTTGTGGTAGCGCAGCTTGCCAACATTAAAGTCATCGCGACCGATGCCGGTGCCCAGTGCCGTGATCAGCGTGCCGATCTGCTCCGAGGAGAGCATCTTGTCGAAGCGGGCACGCTCGACGTTCAGGATCTTGCCGCGCAGCGGCAGGATCGCCTGGAAGGCGCGGTTGCGGCCCATCTTGGCGGAGCCGCCGGCCGAATCGCCCTCGACGATGAACAGTTCGGACTTTGCGGGGTCGCGCTCCTGACAGTCGGCGAGCTTGCCGGGAAGCGAGGCGACATCCAGCGGGTTCTTGCGGCGGGTGAGTTCGCGCGCCTTGCGCGCCGCTTCGCGCGCGGCGGCCGCCTCGACCACCTTCGTTACCAGAGCCTTGCTTTCCCCGGGGTGTTCCTCCAGCCAGCTGCCGAGCGCATCATTGACCAGCGCCTCGACCACCGGGCGAACCTCGGAGGAAACCAGCTTGTCCTTGGTCTGGGAGGAGAATTTCGGATCGGGCACCTTCACCGAAAGAACAGCGGTCAGCCCCTCGCGGCAATCCTCGCCGGTCGGGTCGACTTTCTCCTTCTTGGCGATACCCGAGCGCTCGGAATAGCCGATGATCTGCCGGGTCAACGCCGCAGCAAAGCCAGTGAAGTGGGTGCCACGGTCGCGCTGTGGGATGTTGTTGGTGAAGCACAGTACGTTCTCATGATAGCTGTCGTTCCACGAAAGCGCGCATTCTACAAGGATGCCATCGCGCTCGGCGCGGATGACGATCGGCTTCGGCAGCAGCGCCTGCTTGGAGCGGTCGAGATACTGCACGAAGGCGTCGACGCCGCCCTCATACATCATCTCCTCGCGCTTGATCTCGGGATGGCGCGCATCAGTCAACACGATACGCACGCCCGAATTCAGGAAAGCGAGTTCGCGCAGACGGTGCTCCAGCGTCGCATAGTCGAATTCGATATGGGTGAAGGTGTTCGGGCTCGGCACGAAGGTGACCATGGTGCCGCGCTTGCCTGCGGGGGCCGGGCCCTTCACGGCCAACGGCGCCTCGGCGTCGCCATGGCGGAAGCGCATATGGTGCTCCTGCCCGTTGCGCCAGATGGTCAGGTCGAGCGTGGTCGACAGCGCGTTCACCACCGAGACGCCCACGCCGTGCAGGCCGCCCGAGACCTTGTAGGAGTTCTGGTTGAACTTACCGCCCGCGTGCAACTGGGTCATGATGACCTCGGCCGCCGAGACACCCTCTTCGTCGTGGATGTCGGTGGGAATGCCGCGACCATTATCGGTCACAGTTACCGAGCCTTCGGCATTGAGCGTCACCGTCACCTCGTCGGCATAGCCGGCGAGCGCTTCGTCGATGGCGTTGTCGACGACCTCATAGACCATGTGGTGCAGGCCGGAGCCATCATCCGTGTCGCCGATATACATGCCCGGGCGCTTGCGCACGGCATCGAGGCCGCGAAGCACCTGGATCGACTGCGCGCCATAGTCATCCCCGTTCGGCGTGGGGGTCGGTGCGTTGTCGGGTTCGGACATGGATGAAGCTCTTCGATTCGTTTGACGTGACGGAGGTTTATACCGCAATCGCGCGGTTATTTCGTGGCTGCGGGCGCCCTCGTGAAGACCATCATCCTGCTGGCGGTGGTCGCAAGGCGAGACGCCGTTTTGCGCGTGCCTGCGCAGGCACGTATGACGATCGCAATATAGGAGTTTTTCCTTTTATTTTCAAGGATTCAGCCTAGTCTGAGCCAACGCGCTCAACATGCCCAGGTGTCACCGCGAAGCGCGCGGCTCGTTCCGGAAGCCCCGCGAAGGCGGAGGGGTCCGCGCCCGTCATCCACACCTGACCGCCAAGCGCCTCCAGCGCCGCGAACAGGGCGATGCGACGCGCGGGGTCGAGATAGGCGACGACGTCGTCGAGCAGCATCACCGGCGCAATGCCGGTCATTTCAGTGACCAGCCTTGCATGGGCGAGAGCGAGGCCGATCAGCAGCGCCTTCTGCTCACCGGTGGAACCCTGTCCTGCGGGAATCGACTTCGGGCCATGGCCGACGAGGAGGTCGGTCAGATGCGGTCCCTCAAGCGTGCGTCCCGCCGCTCGGTCGCGCGGGCGTGCGGTGCGAAGCGCGAGCCGGTATTGGTCCTCGACGAGGGTGGCTGGCTCACGTGCCAGTGCGCGCTCCACCTCGCCCTCAAGTGCGACCGTCGCCCAGGGAAACGGTGCGGCGTCATCACCGCCCTCGTCCCGGCCCTGCACGATGCCGGCGGCAAGACGGCGCACCGTTTCCATCCGCGCGGCGGCAACGGCTATGGCGAGCGCGGCGAGTTCCTGCTCGACGGCATCGAGATAGCGCGGATCGGTGGAACTGTCTTCCAGCAGCCGGTTGCGCGCCCGCAGTGCCCGCTCCAGCGCATTGACCCGTGCCCCGTGCTCGGCATCGACTGCCAATACCAGCCGATCGAGAAAGCGCCGGCGTTCGGAAGGGGGCCCGAGGAACAGCCCATCCATGTCGGGCGTCAACCACACGACGCGCACATGCGCGGCGAAGGCTGCCGCCGAGCCTACCGGCTCACCATCAATGCGGCAGCGCCGCGCGCGCGCCTCACTATCTGTCTCAACCCCCGTGCCGAGTGTGACGTCGCCATAGGCGCCCTCGACCAAGGCGGCGACGGCCCATCCCGTTGCCGGCGCGCCCTTCGGGTCTCGGGCGGCAAACTGGTCGAGGCTCGCCCGCCTGAGCCCGCGGCCAGGGGCAAGCAGGGAAATCGCTTCAAGCAGATTGGTTTTGCCGGCGCCGTTCGGGCCGAGCAGTACGATCGGGCCCTCGCCCGCCCGAATCTCCGCCTGATGGTAGCTGCGAAAATCGGTCAGCCGCAGGCGAACGATGCGTACCGTGACCGTCGCGAGCAAGCTCACACGCGCATCGGCATCAGCACATAAAGCGCGCCGCGCTTTTCCGGGTCCTGCACGAGAGTGGGAGAGCCCGGATCGGCGAGCTTCAGCTCGGCGGTGCTGCCTTCGATCTGCGAGGTGATGTCGAGGAGGTAGCGGCTGTTGAAGCCGATATCGATCGGCTCGGCCGCGTATTCAACTTCGATCTCCTCGGTAGCGCTGCCCGAATCCGGATTGGTGACGGAGAGGGTCAGCTTGCCATCGGCAATAGAGAGCTTCACTGCCCGCCCGCGCTCGCTCGCCACGGTGGAGACGCGATCGACAGCGGAGGCAAAGTCCGCCTTGTCTACAATCAGGGTCTTGTCATTGCCGACCGGGATAACGCGGCCATAATCGGGGAAGGTGCCGTCGATCAGCTTGGAGGTCAGCACCACGCGATCGAGTGACACGCGGATCTTGGCGGCGGAGAGTTCTACCGTCACCTCGGCGTCAGCATTCTCGGCCAGGCGCTGGATTTCGGCGACCGCCTTGCGCGGCACGATGACGCCCGGCATGCCAATGGCACCGGCGGGGGCCGTGGTCTGCGCCTGTGCGAGGCGATGGCCGTCGGTGGCAACAGCGCGAAGCACTGGCCCGCCGGCATCGGCGACATGAAGATAGATGCCATTGAGATAGTAGCGCGTCTCTTCGGTCGAGATGGCAAACTGCGTCTTGTCGACCAGCCGCTTCAGCTCGCCGGCCGGCAGGGTGAAGCTGTGCGTCATCTCACCGGCGGCGAGGTCGGGAAATTCGTTCTCCGGCAGGGTCTGCAGCGCGAAACGGGAGCGGCCGGCCCGCACCGTGAGCGTGCCGCGATCGCCGGATGTCTCGATCAGTACCTGTGCGCCCTCGGGCAGCTTGCGCACAATGTCGTAGATCGTGTGAGCGGGCACCGTGGTGGCGCCTTCCTGCTGCACTTCGGCGGCGATCGTCTCGACGATTTCGATGTCGAGATCGGTGGCGCGCAAGGCGAGGCCGCGCGGATCGCTTCGCATCAGCACGTTGGCGAGGATCGGAATGGTGTTGCGCCGCTCGACGACACGATGAACGTGGGCCAGAGACTTGAGCAACTCGGCCCGCTCGACAGTGACCTTCATGGCCGCGACACCCGTGGCTTTACGAAAAAGGGAAGGCGCACGAGGCACGGGCGGCCGGAAGACACCCGACCACGCGCCCCGGGCAGCGGCGCGGCTGCGCCGCCGGGGGCGACGACATTGCCGCCACTGGCCTATCAAAGCAAGCGGCGTACCCTTTGGATGGGGATGAATGATGGGGAAATCTGCGGGGATAGCGGGAAGAGCGCCGTCAGGCGGCACTTGCCGCTATTCTTCGTTGACCAGCCGCTTCAGCGTCTCCACCTCGTCGGCCAGCACGCGATCCGTGCCAACAAGGCCGTCGATCTTGCGCACGGCGTGCAGCACCGTCGTATGATCGCGCCCGCCGAAGCGCCGGCCGATTTCCGGCAGTGAACGCAAGGTCAGCATCTTGGCGAGATACATCGCGACCTGGCGCGGCTTCACCACATTGGCGGTGCGGCGCTGAGAGAGGATGTCGGCCCGGCTGACATTATAGTGCTTGGCAACGACGCGCAGGATGTCATCCACCCGCACGCGCTTGGGCTCGCTGGAGCGCACCAGGTCGCGCACGGCCGTCTCGGCCATCTCAAGCGTGATGGCGCGCGAGGTGAGTTGGTTATGCGCCAGCAGGCGGTTCAGCGCGCCATCCAGGTCGCGGCCGTTCTGGCCACAATTGCGAGCGATGAAGTTCAGCACGTCCGGCGGTACGCCGAAGCCGGGGTGCTGGTGCGACAATGTGGCGATGCGGGCGGCAAGGATTTCGAGCTTCAATTCGTCATCCAGGGGCGCGATTTCGACCACGAGCCCGCCGGCGAGCCGTGAGCGAACCCGCTCCTCCAGCGCGTCGAGTTCGGCCGGCGGACGATCGGCGGCGATGACCACCTGGCGGCCGGAATCCATCAGGGCATTGAGCGTGTGGCAGAATTCCTGCTGGACGCTCTTGCCCTGCAAAAACTGCAGGTCGTCGATGACAAGCGTGTCGATGCCGCGCAGCTGTTCCTTGAACGCCAGCGACGACTGGCTCTTCAGCGCGGCGACGAAGCCATACATGAAGCGCTCAGCGGTGAGATAGACGACGCGGCGGCCATGATCGGCGCCATCGGCGGCGATGGCCTGGAGCAGGTGCGTCTTGCCGAGGCCGACGGCCGCGTGGAGATAGAGAGGGTTGAAGACCGGACCGCTGCCGGAAGGTGCGTGAGCGACCTTCAGCGCCGCCGCGTGGGCGAGGCGGTTGGAATCGCCCAGGCGATAGGTCGAGAAATTGAGGCGGGCGTCCAGCGGCGACCCATTGGCCACTTCCGCCGGGTTTGCCATTGCGATCGAGACTGGCGTCGCGGCGTCGGCCTCAACAGGGGCAGGCGCTCGCGTCACCACGGCGCGGACCGGCATCGGCGCGGCGCCCGGCGCCCGCATCACAGCCGTGCGGACGATCAGTTCGACACGGTCGGCGGAACCCTCTTCCTGCCAGAGTGCCACCAGTCGCTCTATATAGTGCTGCTGAATCCATGTCTTGAGGAAGCGGGTGGGGACCGACAGTCGCACGAATCCGTCATGGATTCCGTCCAGTTCGATGCGCGGGAACCAGCTCGAATACACCTCTTCCCCGACCTCGGCGCGCAGACGACGGCGCACGCGATCCCACGCTTCTCGTGCGTCCGTGTCTAGCCCTGCCCGCGCACCAGCGCGTGCCGCCACGCCGGGAAACTGGGCTTTGCCAGAGGGTTCGATGCCATCTTTGAACATATCGGCTCCGCGCTTTTTTGCGGTTGTTGGGACACACGAGAGCCATGCCTCCACGCCGGATCGCGGGGGCGACCGAGCGGGCGGCAGGCTCATCAGTGTGAATGAAGTGGACGACGGCGCCTCGCGGCCGTCAGTCAATCGGCGGGGGATGTCATTAGACGACCCGCATCAGCGCCTCAATAGGTGAATGCGCCAACATATGAGCCCCACGCGAAACGCAGACCAATTGAGGGTTTCGTATCTCTTCGTCGCAGACGCCATCCACCGTCGGAACGGTGTGGCACCCTGGGCACGCACCCTCACGTGCGCTCATTCGCGTGGTCATGGAAGCCCCTTCACGGCAAGGTCATTGCCGCCCTCAAAAGTTTAGATTGTTATGATTCAACTTAAAATTGGCAACACTACGCACTACGCTGACAAGGTCTTCTCTGGGAGAAGAGATGTCGTTTGACGCCAGGCGACAGCAAATCTTGTGGGGGTAGGGTCATGAATACAGCACACGCCACCCTCCTCACATTGCAATGAGCCGTTCCAAACTCAACTTTTCGCTGAGGTGTCCGGCCGGACCGGATGAAGACAACATACACAGCCCCCCCCTGCGGTGCAACGTCATAGGCGTCGCAGCTGTGGCATCCCGGTGCCGCAGGTCGCTGATTCGGTCGCACAAAAAAGAGCCATCAGTCGGCAAATCTCTGAGTCACTTGCAAGATTCATCGGGGCGAATTGGCGGGTCTTTCCGCAGCTAATTTTGCACCGTGGAGGGGAGGGTGGGGCTGGGAGAGGGTGATTCGAGGAGTGTTGTCGTGCGTGGGTCGTAAGTTCATAGTACTAAAGGGAAAAATCTGCGCGGTGGCCGCGCGTTCCGGGGGCAAATTCGCGAATTTCCTCCTGCTTGGGGGCGCCGGCAGAGTCAAGGAGCATCGCCTGTTTCCGTCCGGTCATTTGAGTCGCGAGGTGTCTCTGTGACACTTATGCAACGACGGTCGTGAGCGGCTACGGGTCGGCGATATCGGCGAGCCAACGGTGGCAGGCCCGGCCTCGTGCCGGCCTCTTCGCAAATGCGAAAAGCCCGGCACGAGGCCGGGCTTGACGTCATTCTTGATTGTGGTGTTCAGGCGCGCCTGCGAGGCGCGCCCTTAAGGTTGTCTATTCAGGCGCTAAGCTTGGCCAGGCGCTGTGCCAGACGCGAAACCTTGCGCGAGGCGGTGTTCTTGGGCAGCACGCCCTTCTGGGCGGCGCGCATTATCTCCGGCTCGGCGCTCTTGAACGCCGCACCCGCCGCGTCCTTGTCGCCGGAGGCAAGAGCCTCCTCGACCTTGCGCACAAAGGTGCGCATCCGCGAACGGCGGTTCTTGTTGACCTCGGTCCGGCGCTCAATCTTGCGAGCCGCCTTTTTGGCGGAGGGCGTATTGGCCATCGGCCATCCTCTTCATCTTCGCAAGGACGCCACGTGCCGCGCCTTGCCGAAATGTCGGTTGCAAATGATTAGGCAGAGCTAGCCCGAAGGAGCTCCACGTGAGTGGCGGGCTTATAGTCGGGGGGCGCCGCCGCGTCAATATGCAAGGCGCGGGCGGTCGCCACGGCAATGGTTAATTGTTGGTAAAAGAGGCGCCGCGCTTGGCGGCGAAGGCGGCCATTCCTTCTTTTTGATCGGCTGTTGCGAACAAAGTTTGGAAGAGGCGGCGTTCGAATCGGATTCCTTCGGCCAGTGTGGACTCGAAGGCGCGGTTCACGCTCTCCTTGGCCATCATCACCGAGGGCAGCGACAGGTCGGCGATGGTGTCGGCGACCTTCATCGCCTCGTCCTTCAGCGAGGCCAGCGGCACCACCCGCGAGACCAGTCCGTAGCGGTCGGCTTCCTCGGCGGTGAGGGTGCGGCCGGTGAGGATCATCTCCATCGCCTTGGCCTTGCCCACCGCTCGGGTGAGCCTCTGCGAGCCGCCGGCGCCCGGAATGATTCCGAGCTGGATCTCCGGCTGGCCGAAGCGGGCATTGTCGGCGGCGAGGATGATGTCGCACATCATCGCGATCTCGCAGCCGCCGCCGAGCGCGTAGCCGGCGACCGCGGCGACCACCGGCTTGCGGCAGCGCGAGAGCCGCTCCCAGGAGGTGATGAAGTCGTCGACATAGGTCGAGGGAAAGCTAAGTCCTTGCATTTCCTTGATATCGGCGCCGGCGGCGAAGGCCCGCTCGGAGCCGGTGAGGACGATGCAGCCGATGTTCGAATCGCGCTCGAAGCCGTCCAGCGCCTGGCCGAGCTCGTCGATCAGCGCGGCGTTCAGGGCGTTCAGGGCCTTGGGGCGGTTGAGGGTGATGACCCCGACGCGCCGTTGAGTTTCGACGAGGATGGTCTCGTAGGACATGGGCGGCTCCTAGCGCTGGCAGGCGGCACAATAGAAGGTCGAGCGCCCGCTTTGCACAAGCCGGGCGATGGTTCCCCGACAGCCGGGGCTGGTGCAGGCGTCGCCCTCGCGGTCATAGACGCGGAAGGTGTGCTGGAAATAACCGAGGGTGCCGTCCACCTGGGCGTGGTCGCGCAGGGTCGAGCCACCGGCCTGGATGGCTTCCTCCAGTACCGTTCGGATGGTCTCGACCAGGCGGACGATCAGTGCGGTGGGGTGGACGGTCGGTGCGGTGAGGGTGAAGGCGGCACGTTCCGGCGAGAGGCCGGCCCGGTGCAGCGCCTCGCACACATAAATATTGCCCAGCCCGGCGACGACCTTCTGGTCGAGCAGCGCCGCCTTCAGCGGGGTGCGCCGTCCGGCGAGGGCGCGGGCCAGCGCCTCGGGGGTGAAGTCGGGGCCCAGCGGCTCGGGCCCGATGTCGCGGAACAGCGGGTGCGCCGGCAGCTCCTCGCGCGGCAGCAGGAACATGGCGCCGAAGCGGCGGGGGTCATTATAGACGATCTCCACCCCGCCGGTCCGGCTCGCCCGGCTGCCGTCGGCGCCGCCCTCCATGCGCAGCACCACATGGTCATGGGCGGCGAGGCGGGAGCGCGGCATGTGGAAGTCGCCCGGCGTTTCCGGCGGGCCGGTGTCGGGCTCGATGCGGAAGGAGCCGGACATGCCCAGATGCATCACCAGCACCTCGTCGACGCCGTTGGCGTCCGGCCCCACATCCGCCATCAGATATTTCGCCCGCCGGTCGAGCCGGCGCAGCGTGCGCCCCGTCAGTCGCTCGGCGAAGCGCTCGGGCAGCGGCCAGCGCAGATCCGGCCGCCGGGCCACGGCGGCGAGAATGCGGCGCCCCTCCATGACAGGGGCGAGGCCCCGCCGGACGGTTTCGACTTCGGGCAGCTCGGGCATGGATGAACAGGGCTCGCGACGAGAAGGCTTCAGGCCACCATATGGTGCGCGCGCAGGAAGTGCGCGAGTTCGCCCTCGCGGGTGAAGCAGTGGGCACGCAGCCCGGCCTCACGGGCGCCGGCGACATTCACCGGCTTGTCGTCGATCATCACCGCCTCGCGCGGCGCGACGCCATAAAGCGTGGCGATGCCTTTATATACGGAAGGCGTCGGCTTCTTCGCCCCGAACTCGCAGGCGACATGCATGGCGGGGCCGAACAGCGCCCGCAGCTCCGGCACCAGCACGTCGAAATGCTCGCGCATGATGTGGCCGTTATTGGTGAGCAGGGCGATGGGGGTGTGCGTGCGCACCTCGTCCACCAGCGCCAGCACCGCGGGGTCCAGCGTCATGGCGAGGGCGCGGGTGCGCAGCCAGTCGGCGCGGCCGAATGGCACGCCGAGCGCCTGCGCGATGGCGGCGAGATAGGCGTCGGGGGTGAGGTGGCCGAGATCGGAGGCGCTCTCGATGCCGCTGTCCCAGACGAGGCGCTCGACATCGGCGGCGGAAAGCCCCGCCAGCACGCCCATGGCGGCGCGGCGGGCCTCGACATCGTAGCGCAGCAGCACGTCATCCATATCGAAGATGACGAGGCGGGGAGGGGGGATATGCGTGGCGGCGGTCATCGGCGCCGCCTCAGGGCAGCGCGTCGTAGCCCTGGCCGAACCCGGCGAGATTGAGCGGGATGCCGATGCCTTCGTCCGGCTCGGGCGTCTCGCGGATGACGAAGATCGCCTTGGTGCCGTTGCGCAGGCGTTCCATCAGCTTGGCGTCCATCTCCACCTCGGCGACGCAGCCATTGGGCACGCAGCGCACGAAGCCGACGCTGCCGATGGGGGTGTCGTCGACGATGAGGCCGAGGCCGGAGGGCAGCAGCACGCCGAGAGGGGCGAGCACGCGCAGCAGCGATTTTCCGCTGTCGCGCATCTTCAGCACGATGGCGGTGAGCCCGACATTCGGGCGGTCATCGGCCTGCACGCTCTGCAGCAGCACGCACTGCTCGGACTGGGCGCCGGGCGGGGTGTCGCACCGGATCTGCCATTCGCCATGGACCGAGCGCACGACGCCCTGCGCCGCCGCCCCGTCGAGGGAGGCGAACAGCGCCGCGAGGGCAAGCGCCGCGACAATGGCGGAACGGAGGGCCGCGAAGCCGGGCATGGCTGTCTCCCGAAATGTGTCGTTCGCTATGTCTTCTAAAGAATCGGCGGCGGGGGACAAGGCGAATCGTGCATGGGGCCCTTTTCCACCGCCCCCGGGGCAGGAGGCGGTACAAGCCCGAGCGTAATGTCAAGAATGCGGCAATCCATCGCCCCACGGAGATAGAACGGTTCCAGGCACCCGACGTCATGTCGCAGGAGGGTACCCCCCCTGGCGCGTTGCTCAGGTGTCCTTTTTGTGTTTGATGAAGATCAAATCACGCTGGCCCGACACGCGATCGCCATCGCTTCATCCGGGCCACGGGGAAGCTGATGGGAGTGACGTTCGCGATGAATTCGTGGGTCCGCAACGCTGCACGCCGGGCTGCCGGCCTCGCCGGTGGGGTGCTCGGCATGCTGGCGCTGGCCTTTACCGGGGCCGCTCTGGCGGGAACGGGACAGCCTTCGCCCTGGCAGATCAATCTTCAGGGGGCGGCCTCTCCTGTTATGGAGAGCATCCACTCCTTCCACTTCTTCCTGCTCGTCATCATCGTCGCGGTCGTGCTGCTGGTGCTGGCGCTGCTGATCGTGGTGATGGTGAAGTTCAACGAGAAGGCCAATCCGGTGCCTTCCCGCACGACGCATCACACCATGATCGAGGTGGCGTGGACGGTGGTCCCGGTGCTGATCCTGGTGGCGATCGCCATTCCCTCCTTCCGGCTGCTGTTCCTGCAGCTGGACCTGCCGAAGGCGGACATCACCGTGAAGGTGACGGGCCACCAGTGGTACTGGTCCTATGAATATCCCGACAATGGCGCCTTCAGCTTCGACAGCCTGATGGTGCCGGAGGCGGACCTCAAGCCCGGCCAGCCGCGCCTGCTCGCGGTCGACAACGACGTGGTCGTGCCGGTGAACAAGATCGTCCGCATCCAGGTGACGGCCGCCGACGTGATCCACTCCTTCGCTCTTCCGTCCTTCGGCGTGAAGATCGACGCCCTGCCGGGCCGGCTGAACGAGAGCTGGTTCCAGGCGACCAAGGAGGGCGTATATTACGGCCAGTGCTCCGAGCTCTGCGGCAAGGACCACGCCTTCATGCCCATCGCCATCCGGGTGGTGAGCGAGGCCGAGTTCGCGGCCTGGGTGGAAACGGCCAAGCAGGAATTTGCCGGGGCTCCGGCGCCGGCGCGTGTCGCGCAGGGCGACGTGGCGGGCATCGCTGCCCGCTGAGAGTGCCGGTTCGGCGCATTGAAGTTTCTAAGTGCCTGAAAAGGCGCGAATGAGGGACGGTTCCATGGCATACGCAGCCGGTCACGCGGGCGATCCGACGGGTTGGAAGCGCTGGGTCTATTCGACCAACAACAAGGACATCGGTGTGATGTACCTGATCTTCGCGATCATCGCGGGGATCGTGGGCGGCGCCCTGTCCATCGGCATCCGTATGGAGCTGCAGGAACCGGGGATGCAGATCTTCTCCGATCCGCAGACCTTCAACGTGTTCACCACCGGCCACGGCCTCATCATGATCTTCTTCATGGTGATGCCGGCGATGATCGGCGGCTTCGGCAACTACTTCATCCCGCTGATGATCGGCGCGCCGGACACCGCCTTCCCGCGCATCAACAACGTGGCGTTCTGGCTGCTGCCGCCCGCCTTCGGTCTGGCGATCATGTCGCTGTTCGTCGAAGGCGCGGCCGGCTCGACCGGCTTCGGCGGCGGCTGGACGATCTACCCGCCGCTGTCGGGCAAGATCGGCCATCCCGGCCCGGCGATGGACCTCTTGATCCTGTCGCTGCACATTGCCGGCGCCTCCTCGATCCTCGGCGCGATCAACCTGATCACGACGATCCTCAACATGCGCGCCCCGGGCATGACGCTGCACAAGATGCCGCTCTTCGCCTGGTCGCAGCTCGTGACCGCGTTCCTGCTGCTGCTGTCGCTGCCGGTTCTGGCCGGCGCCATCACCATGCTGCTGACGGACCGCAATTTCGGCACCACCTTCTTCGACCCGGCCGGCGGCGGCGACCCGATCCTGTTCCAGCACCTGTTCTGGTTCTTCGGCCACCCGGAAGTGTACATCCTGATCCTGCCCGGCTTCGGCATCGTCTCGCACATCGTCTCGACCTTCTCGCGTAAGCCGGTGTTCGGCTATCTCGGCATGGCCTATGCGATGGTCGCGATCGGCGTGGTCGGCTTCGTGGTGTGGGCGCACCACATGTACACGGTCGGCCTGTCCTCCTCGACCCAGGCCTATTTCGTCGCCGCGACCATGATCATCGCGGTGCCCACGGGCGTGAAGATCTTCTCCTGGATCGCCACCATGTGGGGCGGGTCGATCTCGATGCGCGTGCCCATGCTGTGGGCGATCGGCTTCATCTTCCTGTTCACGGTCGGCGGCGTCACCGGCGTGGTGCTCTCCAATGCCGGCATCGACCGCTCGCTGCACGACACCTATTACGTGGTGGCGCATTTCCACTACGTGCTGTCGCTCGGCGCCGTGTTCGCCATCTTCGCCGGCTGGTACTACTGGGTGCCGAAGATGTTCGGCTACATGTACAGCGAAGGCATCGCCAAGGTGCATTTCTGGCTGACCTTCATCGGCGTGAACCTGGTGTTCTTCCCGCAGCACTTCCTCGGCCTCGCCGGCATGCCGCGCCGCTATGCGGACTATCCGGACGCCTTTGCCGGCTGGAACTTCGTCTCCTCGATCGGTTCCTACATCTCCGGCTTCGCGGTGCTGGTGTTCCTGTTCGGCATCTACCGGATGTTCGCCGCCAAGGTTCCGGCCGGCGCCAATCCGTGGGGTGAAGGCGCGACCACGCTGGAATGGACGCTGAGCTCGCCGCCGCCCTACCACCATTTCGACGTGCTGCCCAAGATCAAGTGAGCTTGCGGACACGGTGAGACCAAGGCCCGGCGCGGTTCTCCGCGCCGGTCGCATAAAGGGGCGGAGCCGGTAACGGCCCGCCGGTTGCCGGCAGACGCTTCGCCCTTGTGCGGGCCAGCCGGAAGGAATGTGCCGCCCGCTGGGCGCGCCGGAGTGAAGTGATGAGCGACGTCGCCTCGCGCGAATATGACCTGACCCCCGGCGAGCCGCGTGCGCCCGGCACGCCGTCCTATGCCTCGGTGGCCGACTATGTCGCGCTGCTGAAGCCGCGGGTCATGTCGCTGGTGATCTTCACCGCGCTGGTCGGCATCGTCCGCGCGCCGGGCGAGGTGCACCCGGTGATCGCCTTCACCGCGCTGCTGTGCATCGCCATCGGCGCCGGCGCCTCGGGCGCGCTCAACATGTGGTGGGACGCCGATATCGACGCGGTGATGACCCGCACCCGCCGCCGCCCGATCCCCGCCGGCCGGGTGACGCCGGGCGAGGCGCTGGCCTTCGGCATCACGCTGTCGGTCGGCTCGGTGCTGGTGCTGGGCCTGCTGGTCAACGCGCTCTCCGCCGCGCTGCTCGCCTTCACCATCTTCTTCTACGCCGTCATCTACACGATGTGGCTGAAGCGCTGGACGCCGCAGAACATCGTCATCGGCGGCGCCGCCGGCGCCTTCCCGCCCATGGTCGGCTGGGCGGCGGCTTCGGGCGGCATCGGGCTGGAGAGCGTCCTGCTCTTCCTCATCATCTTCTTCTGGACGCCGCCGCATTTCTGGGCGCTGGCGCTCTACAAGTCGGGCGACTATGCCCGCGCCGGCGTGCCGATGCTCCCCGTCGTCGCCGGTCCTTCCGAGACCCGCCGGCAGATCCTGCTCTACACGCTGCTGCTGGTGCCGCTGGCGATGTCGCCCTTCTTCCTCGGCATGGCGGGGCTAGGCTATGGCCTCGTCTCGGGCATCTCGGGCGCGCTGATGCTGCTCTTGGCGGTGCAGGTCTATCGCCGGCGCGAGGGCGCCCCGGCGGAGGTCGCGGCGCGGCGGCTGTTCGGCTTCTCGATCCTTTTTCTTTTCCTGCTCTTCGCGGTCCTCCTCATTGAGGCGATCGCGCCGGCCGGTTTCGGGCTGTGAGCGCATGGCGGCGAGGGCTGGAATGAGCGACGACAACAAGAAGCCCGGCGAGGCACCCGACGGCGTGGTGCTGACCGAGGAGCAGAAGCGGAGCCGGCGCTCCCGTTCCATCGCCATCGCGGTGGTGCTGGCGGCGCTGTGCGTGCTGTTCTACGTCGTGACCATCGTCAAGCTCGGCCCGGCCGTGCTTGTCCGGCCGCTGTGAGGGTGCCATGGCCGCAGAACGCGAAAACCCGGTCGATGCCCCCGCCGCGCAGGCGGCCCGGCGTCGCGCCCGCAACCACCGCACGGTGGCGCTGAGCTGCGCCGCCTTTGTCGCGGTCATGACCGGCGCCGCCTTTGCCGCGGTGCCGCTCTACCAGATGTTCTGCCAGGTCACCGGCTTCGGCGGCGCCACGCGGGTGGCGGCGGCGGCGCCGGGCGCGGCGCTGGAGCGCAGGGTTGAGGTGCGCTTCGACGCCAACACCGCCCCCGGCCTCGACTGGAGCTTCACCCCCGAGCAGCGCTCGGTGGAGGTGCAGGTGGGCGAGACCAAGCTGGCCTATTACCGCGTGCACAACCGCAGTTCCCAGCCGGTCACGGCGTCGGCGACCTACAACGTCACGCCCAGCCAGTCCGGCTACCACTTCGCCAAAATGCAGTGCTTCTGCTTCACCGACCAGACGCTGCAGCCCGGCGAGACGCTGGATATGCCCGTCGTCTTCTTCGTCGATCCCGCCTTTGCCGAGGATCCGGAGATGCGCGGCGTGAAGACCATCACCCTTTCCTACACCTTCTTCCCGAAGGCGGCCCCGCTCGCCGCCGGCGCGGTGAAGGACGGAAAGGCGCCCCTTTAAACGGGCGCAACGCCACATTGCGGCCGCGCCGACGGCCCGCTAGAGAAATAGACGGAACGGAGAGCGCGACCCATGGCTGAGGCCCACGCCAAACATCACGACTACCACCTCGTCGATCCGAGCCCGTGGCCGTTCGTCATTTCGGTATTCGCCTTCATCCTGGCCGTGGGCGCGGTGTTCTGGATGCACGGCCAGATGACCTCGCTGGTGTTCATCGCCGGCCTGCTCGGCGTCATCTACACCATGGCCGTTTGGTGGCGGGACATCATCCGCGAGGGTGAGCACGAGCACGCGCACACGCCGGTGGTGCAGCTTCACCTGCGCTACGGCATGATCCTGTTCATCGCCTCCGAGGTGATGTTCTTCGTCGCCTGGTTCTGGGCGTTCTTCGACGCTTCGCTGTTCGTCGGCGAGGAGATTAACTTCGCCCGCGCCACCGCCACGGGCGGCGTCTGGCCGCCGACCGGCATCGAGACCTTCGACCCCTGGCACCTGCCGCTGCTCAACACGCTGATCCTGCTGACCTCAGGCACCACGCTCACCTGGGCGCACCATGCGCTGGTGCATGGCGACCGCCAGGGCGCCAAATGGGGCCTGTGGCTGACCGTCGGCCTCGGCTTCATCTTCTCGCTGCTGCAGGGCTTCGAGTACAGCCACGCCGAGTTCGCCTTCTCCGGCAACATCTATGGCGCCACCTTCTTCATGGCGACCGGCTTCCATGGCTTCCATGTCATCGTCGGCACCATCTTCCTCGCCGTGTGCCTGGGCCGTCTCTATGCCGGCCACTTCACCCCGACCCATCATTTCGGGTTCGAGGCGGCGGCCTGGTACTGGCACTTCGTCGACGTGGTGTGGCTGTTCCTGTTCACCTTCATCTATGTCTGGGGCAGTGCCGGCGCACCGCACTGATCGGACGGACGATTTCTGCGAGGGGCGGCTTCCGGCCGCCCCTTTTGCGTTAACGGGACCCACGCCGCCACCGTGCTCCGCCTGCGGCGGCGCGTGCCTACGCCGGCGGCGCGTTGGGCTTATCCGCCTGTTCCCCTCGGGAAAGTTGCCCGGCTTTCGCGATCGGAACATGCTCCTTTTCGACGAATCGCGGGCGTCTCCGATCGGGGCTTCACCTGATGGAACACGGCTCGCGCGGGAGTGGATTCCGACCATGGACCTGCAACCTTTCCACAGCGGCGTCTCGCCCTATGCGGCAGGCCTTGGCTGCCGTTGCCCGCGCTGCGGCCGGGGGCGGCTGTTCAACGGCTTCCTCACCGTGGCCCCCTCCTGCACCGCCTGCGGGCTGGACTACAGCTTCGACGATTCCGGCGACGGCCCGGTGGTGTTCATCATCCTTGCCGCCGGCGCGCTGGTGGTCGGCCTCGCTCTGTGGGTCGAACTGACCTGGCAGCCGCCGTTCTGGCTGCATGCGCTGTTGTGGACACCGCTGGTGCTGCTCTCCACGCTCGGCCTGCTGCGGCCGCTGAAGGCAACGCTGATCGCCCTGCAATATGCCAAGCGGGCGCAGGAAGGCCGGCTCGACAAGGGGGATGCGTGAGCGACGAGGGCCCCCTCTGGCGCCGGCTGCTCCCGGCCGCCCTCGCCACGCTGGTGGCGTTCGCCGTGCTGGTCGGGCTGGGCCTGTGGCAGCTGGAGCGCCTCGCCTGGAAGGAATCGCTTGTCGCGCAGGTCGAGGCCCGCATCCACCAGGCGCCGGTGCCGCTGCCGCCGGAGGCCGATTGGGGCCAGATCGACTTCGCCAATGATGAATATCGCCGGGTCACGGCGCAGGGGCGGTTCCGCCATGACCTGGAAGTGCAGGTCTATGCGCTGGTGGACCAGGCGCCGGATGGCTCGGGTGGGCCGGGCTATTGGGTGGTGACGCCGCTCGGCCTGCCAGACGGCGCCTTCGTGCTGGTCAATCGCGGCTTCGTGCCGCTGGAGCGCAAGGACCCCGCGACCCGGCTTGAGGGGCAGGTGGACGGGCTCGTCACCATCACCGGCCTGCTGCGCCTGCCGGAAGAGGCGGCGCTGTTCACCCCGGCCAATGATGCCGCCACCGACAGCTGGTATGTGCGCGACCCCGACGCGATCGCCAGCGCCAAGGGGCTGGTGCGGGTGGCGCCGTTTCTCATCGACGCGGATGCGAGCGCCAATCCGGGCGGGCTGCCGCGCGGCGGGTTGACGCGGATCGCCTTCCCCAACCGGCACCTCGAATATGCGCTGACCTGGTTCGGGCTGGCCGCCTCATTGCTCGGCGTGTTCGCCGCCTATGCCTGGGGCCGACGGCGGCGGGGCTGAGGGCTTGAGCACGCGCTTGCTTGCGCATGCGCGCCCCCGCCACTAGTTTGCGGCCACTTTCTCCAGCGGAGGCGCGCGTGCGCTACATCTCGACCCGCGGCGAGGCCCCCGTGCTCGCCTTCTCCGATGCCCTGCTCGCCGGCCTCGCCCGCGATGGCGGCCTGTATGTGCCCGAAGCGTTTCCGGTGCTGGCCCCTACGGCGATTTCCGCGCTGGCCGGCCAGTCCTATGCCGAGGTGGCCGGGCGGGTGATCGCGCCCTTCGTCGATTCCGCCTTTACACCCGCCGTGCTGGCACCGATGCTGGAGGCGGCCTATGCCAGCTTCCGCCACCCCGCCACCACGCCGCTGGTGCAGATCGCGCCGAACCGCTTCGTGCTGGAGCTGTTCCACGGCCCGACGCTCGCCTTCAAGGATGTGGCGATGCAGCTCCTGGGCCGGATGATGGACCATGTGCTGAGCCAGCGCGACCAGCACGCCACCATTGTCGGCGCCACTTCGGGCGATACGGGCAGCGCGGCGATCGAGGCGTTCCGCGGCTCCAAGCGCACCGATGTGTTCATCCTCTACCCCGCCGGCCGCGTCTCCGAAGTGCAGCGCCGGCAGATGACGGCGGTGCCGGACGCCAATGTCCACGCCATCGCCATCGAGGGCACCTTCGACGACTGCCAGGCGCATGTGAAGGCGATGTTCAACCATCACGCCTTCCGCGACCGGCAGCGCCTCGCCGGGGTGAACTCGATCAACTGGGCCCGCATCGTCTCGCAGGTGGTGTATTATTTCGTCGCCGGCGTGGCGCTGGGCGCGCCGCACCGCAAAACGTCCTTCGTGGTGCCGACCGGCAATTTCGGCGATGTGCTCGCCGGCTATGTCGCCAAGCGCATGGGCCTGCCGATCGACCGGCTGGTGGTGGCGACCAATGTGAACGACATCCTCGCCCGCACGCTGGAAAGCGGGCGCTACGAGGTGACGGGCGTGCGGCCTTCCTCCTCGCCCTCGATGGATATCGAGGTGTCGTCGAATTTCGAGCGGGTGCTGTTCGAGGTGCTGGACCGCGACGCCGGCGCGCTGCGCGGGCTGATGGCCTCATTGGCGCAGGCGGGCGCGTTCTCCCCGCCGAGCGCGTCGATGGAAGCGCTGCGGGCCGATTTCGACGCCGGACGGGCGGACGAGGCGCAGACGGCGGAGACGATCGCCCGGGTGCGGGCCGAGACCGGCTATCTGCTCGACCCGCACACGGCGGTCGCGGTCTCGGTGGCCGAGCGCGTCGCCCATGACCCGCATGTGCCGCAGGTGGTGCTGGCCACCGCCCACCCCGCCAAGTTCCCCGACGCGGTGCAGCGGGCCTGCGGCGAGCGCCCGGCGCTGCCGCCGCATCTGGCGGACCTGATGGAGCGGCCGGAACGGCTGCCGACCCTGCCCAACGACCTCTCGGCGATCGAAGCCTACATCACCCGGCACGCCCGGGCCTCGGAGACGCTCGCTTGACCCAGAACCTTCCCGCCGGCCCGCGCATCACCACGCTCGACAACGGCGTCACCGTCATCACCGATTCCATGCCGCATCTGGCCACGGCCTCGCTCGGCATCTGGGTGGGGGCGGGGGCGCGCGACGAGGCGGCCGACGAGCACGG
This sequence comes from Ancylobacter sp. FA202, assembly GCF_000380205.1. Classification (NCBI taxonomy): domain Bacteria; kingdom Pseudomonadati; phylum Pseudomonadota; class Alphaproteobacteria; order Hyphomicrobiales; family Xanthobacteraceae; genus Ancylobacter; species Ancylobacter sp. FA202. The sequence continues at coordinate 3,279,705 of NZ_KB904818.1, forward strand.
CATCTCGCATCTGCTGGAGCATATGGCGTTCAAGGGCACGCGCCGCCGCTCGGCGCGCGGCATTGCCGAGGAGATCGAGGCGGTCGGCGGCGACATCAACGCCGCCACCAGCGTCGAGCACACCTCCTACAATGCCCGGGTGCTCGGCGCCGACATGCCGCTGGCGCTCGACGTGCTGTCCGACATTCTCGCCGCGCCGGCCTTCGACCCGGAGGAACTGGCGCGCGAGCACAATGTGATCGAGCAGGAGATCGGCGCCGCCCTGGACACGCCCGACGACCTGGTGTTCGACCTGTTCCAGGAGCGGGCCTTTCCCGGCCAGCCGATCGGCCGCTCGATCCTCGGCACGCCGGACAGCGTGCGCTCCTTCGGGCCGGACAAGCTGCGCACCTATCTCGAGCGCAATTACCGGGCGCCGAAGATGATCGTGGCGGCGGCGGGCGCGGTCGAGCATGAGGCGCTGGTGGCCGAGGCGCACAAGCGCGTGGCGAGCTTTGCCAGCGCCGACAAGCCCGAGGCCGCCCCGGCGCGCTATGAGGGCGGGGTGGAGATTGGCGGCGGGCGCGAGCTGGAGCAGGCGCATCTGCTGATCGGCCTGCCGGGGCTTTCCTATCGCGACCCCGGCATCCACGCGCTGCAGGTGTTCACCAATGTGCTGGGCGGGGGCATGTCCTCGCGGCTGTTCCAGGAAGTGCGCGAGGCGCGCGGCCTGTGCTACGCGGTGTATTCCTTCCACTGGGGCTATGCCGATACCGGCCTGTTCGGCGTCTATGCCGGCACGGATGGTGGCGATGTCGGCGAGCTGGTCGATGTGGCGGTGGACCAGATCCTCGCCACCATCGAGACCATGACCGAGGCCGAGCTGTCGCGCTCCAAGGCGCAGGCCAAGGTGGGGCTGCTGGCGGCGCTGGAGAGTTCCGGCGCGCGGGCGGACCAGCTGGCGCGGCAGATGCTGGCTTTCGGCCGGCCGATCCCGCTGGAGGAGATCGTCGCCAAGGTGGAAGCGGTGACGCTGGACGACGCCCGCGCAGCGGGAAAAGCGCTGATCGGGCGCGGCCGGCCGACCTTCACCGCGCTGGGGCCAGGAAAATCGCTTGAATCGGCGGCGCGCATCGCGGAACGTCTGGCCTGAGCTTCATCGCCTTCGGCAGCGCACATGGCCCTGTTTCGCACCGTTTCCTGGCATGAGCCGCCCATGCTCGTCGAGGGCGAGACGGTGCTTCTGCGGCTGCCGCAAATGGCGGACTTCGCCGCATGGTCGGCCCTGCGCGAGCAGAGCCGGGACTTTCTCACCCCATGGGAGCCGACCTGGCCGGCCTATGACCTCACGCGCGGCTCGTTCCGGCGGCGGATGCGCCGCTATGCCCGCGATGTGCGCGAGGATGCGGCCTATCCGTTCCTGGTGATCCGCCGTGCCGACCGGGTGCTGCTGGGCGGCGTGTCGCTGTCCAACATTCGCCGGGGCGTGACCCAGACCGCGAGCCTCGGCTACTGGATGGGCGCGCCCTATGCCGGCAAGGGCTATATGGGCGCGGCGGTGCGCACCTTGCTGCCCTTCGCCCATGGCACGCTCGGCCTGCGGCGGATCGAGGCGGCGTGCCTGCCGGACAATGTGCCCTCGATGCGGCTGCTGGAGGGCAGCGGCTTCCGGCGCGAGGGCTATGGCCGGCAATATCTCTGCATCAACGGCGCCTGGCAGGACCATGTGCTCTATGCCCGGCTGGCCAGCGACCCCATCGCCCGGTGGGAGGGGTTCGAGACCGCCAGTTTGGTGCCGTTCAAAAGTGCTGACGAGATGAGCGGCAACGTCTAATCTGGAATCTCTAAAATCTGCGCCGATGAAGACTAGTCGATCACCTCACATGATCGGCAGATTGGCATTTGCCAATTGACGGCCCGCCGGAATAGCGCGAAAAGAGAAGACAAAGGCGATATTTAGAATAATTCTAAACGCCTGAAAGCTTCGGTTTCGCGTCGCGATGATCGTGTGTTCGTGCAATGTGCTTTCCGATCGTCAGATCCGCAGCGCGGTGACGGAGACGCCGGCGCCTGTCCGCACGGTAGGGCAGGTGTATCGCTGCCTCGGCTGCAGCGCCCAGTGCGGGCGTTGCGCGCGCACCATCCGCAAACTGCTCGACGACGTGAACGCCAGCGCCTGCTCGATCTGCCCGCTGGACTGCCCGGTCTCCGCCCAGGCGCCCGGCCAGCCGGCGCAGCCGCACGCCGAACACAGCCATGCCGAACACGGCCATCACGGGCATAGCCATGCCGGGCACGGCCATCACGGTCATTCCCATGGCGAGCACAGCCACGCCGCGCATGCCCATGGTGAGCACGCCCCCAGCAATGGCCGGCACACCCGCACCCCGCGCCGGCTGGTTTCCGGCACTCCCACCCGCGCCGCGCATCTGGCGGGCCATGCCGTGGCGGCCGAATAGGCGGGGCGTCGCCTTTCTCACAGAGCCCTGACGCCGGGCACGCGCGCCCCTTGCGCCGCGTCGAGCCGGGGTGAAAACCCGTGCGCGCGTGGCCGGCGACGCGCGATAATGGCTTGCCTATTACTTAGAAGTTTTCTAAACAGGTGCCACAATCTCGTAGCAGGAGAGGCGGCGCCATGAAGGGCGATTCAAAGGTCATCGACTATCTCAACCGCGGCGTCCGCTCGGAGCTTACCGCGATCAACCAGTACTGGCTGCATTACCGCATGCTGGACAACTGGGGCTACAAGAAGCTGGCCGCCAAGTGGCGCGCCGAGTCGATCGAGGAAATGCAGCACGCCGATCGCTTCATCGATCGTATCCTGTTCCTTGAAGGCCTGCCCAACCTGCAGGTGCTTGACCCGCTGCGCATCGGCCAGGACATCAAGGAAGTGATCGAGTGCGATCTCGCCGCCGAGATCGAGGCGCGCGCGCTCTACCAGGAAGCCGCGACCTATGCCGAGTCGGTGCAGGACTATCCCAGCCGCGACCTGTTCAAGGAGCTGATGAAGGACGAGGAAGGCCATATCGACTTCCTCGAAACCCAGCTCGACCTGATCGCCAATCTCGGCATCCAGCTCTACGCCCAGCACCATATTGGCGGGCTCGACTGAGGCTTCCGACGGCAACGTCAGGGTTTAGCCAAGGCCGGTCGCGAGACCGGCCCAAGGATTTAGTGAAGGCCGGTCGCGAGACCGGCCTTTTGCGTTGAGGGGGCCCGCCTTTCGGGTCATCGCTGGTGGCCGGCGCGGTTTACCTCGCGGCCTCAAGCATTTCCGCCCGAGTCATTGATTAGACTTATTCTAAGTTATTGACTTAACTCGGCTTTTTGTTGACGGCCGAGCCTCCGTCGGCTACCGCCTGCGACAGACGTAACGTCAACCATGCGATCGCCAGTTGACCGGCGATCCGCACGCAGGAGACGCCGATGACTGCCCGCACGCTCACCCCGTTCACCCGACGCCTCGCTCTCGGTGGCTTCATCGCCGCCAGCCTGGCGCTGGCGCCGATCGCCGCGTCGGCCGAAGAGGTCGTCAACATCTACACCACCCGCGAGCCGGGCCTGGCCAAGCCGCTGTTCGACGCCTTCACAGAGAAGACCGGCGTCAAGGTGAACAGCATTTTCGTCAAGGACGGGCTGGCCGAGCGGGTGAAGGCGGAGGGCGAGGCCTCTCCCGCCGACGTGCTGATGACGGTGGATGTCGGCGCGCTGCTCGACCTCGTCGACCAGGGCGTGACCCAGCCCGTCAAGTCCGATGTGCTGGACAAGGCCATCCCCGCCAATCTGCGCGGCGCCAATGGCGACTGGTTTGCCCTCTCCGCCCGCGCCCGCGTCGCCTACACCTCGAAGGACCGGGTGAAGGACACGGCGGTCACCTATGAGAGCTTCGCCGACCCGAAGTGGAAGGGCGAGGTCTGCATCCGCTCGGGCAAGCACCCCTACAACACCGCGCTGATCGCCGCCTATATCGTCCATCACGGCGAGGCGAAGGCCGAGGAATGGCTCAAGGGCGTGAAGGCGAACCTCGCCCGCAAGGCCGCCGGCGGCGACCGTGAAGTGGCGCGCGATATTCTCGGCGACATCTGCGACATCGGCCTCGCCAATTCCTACTATGTCGGCCTGATGCGCTCCGGCAAGGGCGGCCCCGAGCAGGAAGAATGGGGCAAGGCGATCAATGTCGTGCTGCCGACCTTCGAGAATGGCGGCACCCATGTGAACATTTCAGGTGCCAGCGTCGCCAAGAACGCCCCGAACAAGGGCAATGCCGTCAAGCTGCTGGAATATCTCGTTTCCCCCGAGGCGCAGGCGCTCTACGCCAAGGGCAATTACGAATATCCGGTCGTGGCCGGCGCGCCGGTCGACCCGATCATCGCCGCCTTCGGCCCGCTCAAGGTCGACAATGTCGATCTCGTCGCGGTCGCCAAGGCGCGCAAGGCGGCGGCGAACCTCGCCGACAAGGTCGGCTTCGACAACTGATACCGCGCCGGCGGCGCGTCACCACGACGATTGGCCGGCGCTGAAGGACAGCGCCGGCCAAGCTTCAGCGACAGGATTGGGTCCCGGGGTGGTTGCCGCCCCGGGACATTTGCAAGATGAGCCTGGTTCTTCCCCATAGCCCGCGCCGCGCCCCCATCACCGGCTCCCGTCTCGCGCGGGTGGCGGCGGGGGCGGTCGTGCTTGTGGTGCTGCTGCCGCTGCTGGCGCTCTCCTGGACCGCGCTACAGGGCTCGGGCGACCTGTGGCCGCATCTCATCGCCAATGTCATTCCGCACGCGCTGCTGGAGACCACGCTGCTGGTGCTCGGCGTCGGCGCCTTTGTCGCCATCATCGGCACCGGCACCGCCTGGCTGGTGGCGGTGTGCCGCTTTCCCGGGCGCGGCGTGTTTGAATGGGCGCTGCTGCTGCCGCTCGCCATCCCCACCTATATCCAGGCCTTCGTCTATGTCGACGCGGTGCACCCGCTGGGGCCGATCCCGACGCTGATCCGCACCAGCTTCGATCTGCGCCCGCGCGACCTGTGGCTGCCGGAGGTGCGCTCGCTGCCGGGCTGCATCATCCTGCTCGGGCTGGTGCTCTACCCCTATGTCTACCTCTCCGCCCGCGCCGCCTTCCTGGTGCAGACCGCGTCCGTGCTCGATGCCGCCCGCACGCTGGGGGCGGGGGCGGGGGAGGCGTTCTTCCGCATCGCCCTGCCGCTCGCCCGCCCGGCGATCGCTGTCGGTGTGACGCTGGCGCTGATGGAGACGGTGAACGACATCGGCGCGTCCGAATTCCTCGGTGTGCAGACGCTGACCCTGTCGATCTATTCCACCTGGCTCAACCGCTCCAGCCTGCCCGGCGCGGCGCAGATCGCGCTGTGCATGCTGGCGCTGATGTTCGCGCTGGTCATGCTGGAGCGCTGGGGGCGGCGCCACCAGCGGACCGGCAATATCGGCGATCGCGCCCGCCCGCCGGCGCGGCGGTCGCTCTCGGCCGGGGCGGGGGCGCTCGCCTTCCTCGCCTGCCTGCTTCCCGTTCTGCTCGGCTTCGTGCTGCCGGCCGGGCACCTTGCCCTCGCCGCGTGGAAGCGCATGGCGTTCCATGGCGTCTCGCAGACGATCCTGACCGAGACGGCGAACACCGCTCTGTTCGCCGCGCTCGGCACCGTGCTTGCCTTGCTGCTCGGCTTCGCTGTGGTGGTGGCGCTGCGCACCGGGGCGCTGCGCTCGGCGCTGGCGCTGCGCCTCGCGAGCCTCGGATATGCCGTGCCCGGCACCGTGCTGGCGGTGGGCCTGCTGGTGCCGCTGGCCGGCTTCGACAATCTCGTCTCCAACCTCAGCCAGCAGCTCACCGGCGTTTCCACCGGGCTGCTGCTGTCCGGTTCCGGGGCGGCGCTGATCATCGCCTATGTCATCCGGTTCCTCGCGATCCCGATTGGCGGGCTGGAGGCCGGCTATGGCAAGGTCGGCACCACGCTCGACATGGCGGCGCGCAGCCTCGGCGAGAAGCCCGGCGGGGTGGTGCGGCTGGTGCATCTGCCGATGCTGCGGCCGGCGCTGGGCGGTGCGGCGCTGCTGGTGTTCGTCGACTGCATGAAGGAACTGCCGGCGACGCTGATGCTGCGCCCGCTGAACTTCGAGACGCTGGCCAGCCATGTCTATGCCGAGGCCGCGCGCGGCACCTATGAGGACGGCGCGCTGGCGGCGCTGCTCATCGTACTGGTGGGCCTGGTGCCGGTGATCCTGCTGGCGCGGCTGTCCCGCCCCCGCCAGGGGTGAGGCGGCGGCCGAGGCGGGATTTCCGCAGCGGCGAGGAAGCCTTCCGCGGCGCGGGCCTGCGTCCTTCGAGGCTCGGCGGTGCCGAGCGCCTCAGGATGACGGGCGACCGATCGACCCTAGGACAACGTAGCACCTGCAGACCGTTCGTCATGCTGAGGTGCCGGGCGCAGCCCGGCCTCGAAGCACGCAGGCGCGTGGGCTGGCACAAGATGCGGATCCCCGGGTCAAGCCCGGGGATGACGGTGCGAGGGCGGCCCGGGGATGACGGCGGGAGAGCGGCCCGGGGATGTTGGGCGCGGTGAGGGCTCTCCCGCCGCTCACTCCGCCAGCTCGGGCCGGTTGCGGAAGAATTCCAGCGCGTCGGGGTTGGCCAGCGCCTCGGTGTTTTTCACCGGGCGGCCATGCACCACGTCGCGCACCGCCAGCTCGGTGATCTTGCCCGAGCGGGTGCGCGGGATGTCGGCGACCGCAAGGATGCGGGCCGGCACGTGGCGCGGGCTGGCCCCGGTGCGGATCTGGGTGCGGATGCGCCTGTCGAGTTCGGCGTCCAGCGCCGCGCCCTCGCGCAGCCGCACGAACAGCACCACCCGCACGTCGTTGTCCCATTCCTGGCCGATGGCGATGGCCTCGACGATTTCCGGGATCTGCTCGGCCTGGGCGTAGATCTCGGCAGTGCCGATGCGCACGCCCTGCGGGTTCAGCGTCGCGTCGGAGCGGCCATGGATGATCAGCCCGCCATGGGCGGTCCATTCCGCGAAGTCGCCATGGCACCACACATTGGGGAAGCGCTCGAAATAGGCGGCGTGGTACTTGGCGCCCTCCGGGTCGTTCCAGAACATGACCGGCATGCAGGGGAAGGGCTTTGTGCAGACGAGTTCGCCGCGCTCGCCGGTGACGGGGCGGCCCTCGTCCGACCACACCTCGATCGCCATGCCGAGGCCCGCCGCCTGGATCTCGCCCTTGTAAACCGGCGCGGTGGGGTCGCCGAGCACGAAGCAGGAGACGATGTCGGTGCCGCCCGAGATCGAGGCGAGGTGGAGGTCCGGCTTGATCGCCTCATAAACGAACGAAAAGCTCTCCGGCGCCAGCGGCGAGCCGGTGGAGGTCATCGCCTTCAGCGCCGAGAGGTCGTGGGTCTCGCCCGGGCGCACGCCCTCCTTGCGCAGCTGGTCGATATATTTCGCCGAGGTGCCGAACAGGGCGAAGCGCTCCTGCGCCGCATAGTCCCACAGCACCGAGGCATTGGGGGCGAAGGGCGAGCCGTCATAGAGGCACAGGGTGAGATCGCTGGCGAGGCCGGTCACCAGCCAGTTCCACATCATCCAGCCGCAGGTGGTGAAGTAGAACAGCCGGTCGCCGGGCGCGAGATCGCAGTGCAGCCGGTGCTCCTTGATGTGCTGGAGCAGCGTGCCGCCGGCCCCGTGCACGATGCATTTCGGCGCGCCTGTCGTGCCGGAGGAGAACAGGATGAACAGCGGATGGTTGAAGGGCAGCCGCTCGAAGGTGAGCGGGGCCGGGGCATAGGGGGCGATGAACGCCTCCAGCGAGATGCCGTTCGGCAGGCTTTTCGCCACCTCCTCGGCCTGGCCGAGATAGGGCACGATCACCGTCGCCGTCACGCTTGGCAGCTGCGGCACGGCGGCGCGCAGCTTGTCAGCGATGGAGACCGGCTTGCCATTGTACCAATAGCCGTCGCAGGCGACATAAACCTTGGGTTCGATCTGGCCGAAGCGGTCGAGAATGCCGCGCTCGCCGAAATCGGGCGAGCAGGAGGAAAACACCGCGCCGAGCGACGCGGCCGCCAGCATCACAGCGATGGTCTCGGGCAGGTTCGGCATCGTCGCGGCCACCCGGTCGCCAACGCCGACGCCAGCGGCGCGGAGCGCCTGCTGCAGCCGCGAGACGAGATCGGTGAGTTCGCCGAAGCGGATCTGGCGCTCCACCTTGTCCTCGCCGCGAAAGATCATCGCCACGGTTTCGCGATCGCGCGGGCGCAGCAGGTTCTCGGCATAGTTCAGCCGCGCTTCGGGGAAGAATTGCGCGCCGGGCATGGCCTCGCCATCGACCAGCGAGGGGCCGCTGCGGCTGCCGATCACCGCGCCGAGGTCCCACACCTCCTCCCAGAAGGCGGTGGGATGGGCGATCGACCAGGCGTGGAGCGCGCGGTAATCGGCCAGCGCGGTGCCGTGGCGGGCATTCACGCGGGCGATGAAGGCGGTGATCTGGCTATGGGCCACACGTTCGGGGCTCGGCGTCCACAGCGGCGCCTGACCCGTGGTTGCAACGCCTGCCTCTGCCATGCCGTCCTCCCCCTTCGATTCACGCGCCGTCCCCGCGGCGTTTCGCACTGCAGCAGTCATAGCGCTGGCCGGCTTGTCTGTCAGGCCATCAAACAGACACAGAGCGCCAACATGGTGCGGCAACCTTGGTACGGCACCCGCGCGCGACCCGTACCTCTCTGAGCGCGGCCCTTGCTTGCGCGGCTTCGCTCCGATGCGGTAGCGAGGGCGGGGAGCATGACGACACAATGAAGAAGTTCATTCCATTCCTCCTCGTGCCGCTGGCTCTGGCGATGGTGGCCGGCGTGCTGGCGCCCAAGCTCGCCTCCGAGGAGACGTTGAAGGAGCAGGCGCGGGCGACGATCGCCGCTGCCACCGGGGCCGAGCCGACGCTCGATGGGCCGGTCTCCTTCGACGTACTGCCCTGGCCGGCGCTGACGCTGGGCGCGGTGAGCCTTCAAGACCCGCGCGCGCGGCTCGACGTGCCCCATATGCGGGTGGTGCTCGACCTGCTGCCCCTGCTGGCCGGGCATGTGCGCGCCGACCATATCGAACTCACCGACGCCCGCCTGACCCTGGCCGAGCCGGGCGACGGGCTGGCGGCGCTGAGCGGCTTCATCTCGGCTCTCGGCACGGCTGAATCGCGCGGCGATCTCGTCGTCACCAATGGCAGCATCGCCATCGCACGCGGCGCGGCGGTCGACATTCTGGTCCCGCAGGCGGACCTGACCATTGGCTGGCGCGGCGGGGCCAGCGTCGAGGTGGCGGGCAAGGCGCTCTGGCGCGGCGAGCCGGTGGAGATTGATGGAAGGCTGACCGGCCTGCGGGCGCTGGCGGTGGGCGAGGTCGGCGGGCTCAACCTGTCGCTGGGGGCGCCGCTGGCGCGCGCCAGCTTCACCGGCGGGGCGCGGCTGGCGGGCGGGCCGGTGGTCTCCGGCGACCTCAAAGTGTCCGCCGGGCAGCTGCGCGAGGCGCTGGCCTGGCTCGGCATGCAGGCGCCGACCGAGAGCGGCTTCGGCGCCTTCGACCTGCGCGGCATGGCGCTCGTTTCGGCGCAGGGCGCCCAGCTGAGCCAGGCGCGGCTCGATCTCGACGGCAATTCCGGCGTCGGCGCCTTCAACCTGCGCATCGATGGTGCGCGCCCGATGCTGCAGGGCTCGCTGGCGAGCGAGACCATCGATCTCTCGCCCTATGGCGAGCTGACCCTGTCGAGCCCGCATCAGGGCGGCTGGAGCCGAGAGGCGATCGATCTCGGCCCGACCCAGGCGATGGATGTCGAATTGCGGCTCTCCGCCGGGCGGGTCCGCCTCGGCGGCGCCGATCTGCAGCGCATGGCCGCCAGCGCCACCGCCAAGGGCGGGCGGCTTTCGCTCACCATCGGCGAGGCCGAAGCGTGGGGCGGGCTGTTCCGCGCCTCGCTGCAGCTGTCGCCGCGCCCGGCCGGGCCGGGGATGAATGTGCGGATGGACCTTTCCGCCGACGATGTGGCGCTGGGCGCCGCGCTGGGCGAACTGTTCCGTTTCCAGCGGCTCGAAGGCACCGGCTCGTTCCGGCTCTCGGCGGTGGGCGGCGGCACCAGCATCATGGATATCGCGCAGGGGCTTGGCGGCGCCTTCACCCTCACCGGCAGCGAGGGCGGGCTGGTCGGCATCGATGTCGGGCGCATCCTGGCCCGGCTGGAGAAGCGCCCGCTCTCCGGTGGCGATCTGCGCGGCGGGCGCACGCCCTTCGCCGATATCGTGGTCGATGCGCGCATCGCCGGCGGCGTGGTCAAGCTTGACCGGCTCGACCTCTCCAGCGACACGCTGCATGTGGCGCTGGCCGGGGAAAGCCCGGTCGCCTCGCGCGCGCTCGATCTCTCGGGCCTCGCCCAGCTGGTGCGGGCGGCGCCGGCCGGCAAGGCCGGGGCGACGATGAGCGACGCGCGCAACGGCGCCGGCCCGGACGCTGTCGATTCCGCAGGGGGCGCCGCCGCCGCGGTCCTGCCCGGCAGGGTGGCGAGCCTGGCCGCCGCCGATCCGGCCGCTGTGGCGACCGGGAGTTCAGCCGCGAACGAAACGTCGGCGGCGAGCGGGGCCTCGCCGCAACCGGCGCGCGCCGTGGCATTCTCGCTGCCCTTCATCGTGCGTGGCGACTGGCAGCGGCCGATCCTGCTGCCGGACCCGCAGGCGCTGATCCGCCGCTCCGGCGCCGGCCGCGCCCTGCTCGGCACCTCCGACAAGCTGGACGTTTCCGCCCCCGCCCCCTGAGGTCGCTGTTCCGCCAGCACCCGGGCGGTTGATCCTCTCCATCGATACCGCATTGCCGGGCGCGTAAGGGAGGGCTAGCCTCGCGGCTCTCCTCGTGTCACTTGGGCGGGCATGACCGACGTCGAGCGCTTCATTTCCCGTTGGACAGGCCGCGAAGGTGGGCAGGAGCGCGCCAACTACGCCCTGTTCCTCACCGAGTTCTGCCGCCTCATCGGCGTGGAGTCGCCGGACCCGGCCACCCATGCCACCGAGCTGAACGCCTATGTGTTCGAGCGGGCCGTGACCTTCCGCGAGCCGGACGGGTCCACCGCGAAGGGCCGCATCGACCTCTACAAGCGCGGCTGTTTCGTGCTGGAGGCCAAGCAGAGCCGGCAGGGTGAGGGGCCGAAGGCCGCAGCGGGCGCCGCCCAACCCGCCTTGTTCCCGCTGGAGGAGCCGCCGCAGGGGCGCCGCGTCAGCCGCCGTTGGGACGTGCTGATGATGAACGCCCACCGGCAGGCGCAGGACTACGCCAAGGCGCTGCCGCCGTCCGAGGGCTGGCCGCCCTTCCTCATCGTCTGCGATGTCGGCAACTGCTTCGAGCTTTATGCCGACTTCTCCGGGCAGGGGAAGAACTATGCGCAGTTCCCGGATCGGCAGGGGTTTCGCATCTTCCTGCAAGACCTTCGCTCGGAGGAGGTGCGCGAGCGGCTGAAAAAGGTCTGGACCGACCCGCACAGCCTTGACCCCACCAAGCGCGCCGCCAAGGTCACGCGCGACATTGCCGAGCGCCTCGCCAAGGTGTCGAAATTCCTTGAGGAGCAGCGCGAGCCGGACGGCGCGGCGCGCTACAAGCGCGAGGCCATCGCCTCTTTCCTCATGCGCTGCCTCTTCACCATGTTCGCGGAGGACGTGGAGCTTATCCCGAAGGAGAGCTTCAAGCGCGTGCTGGACCGCTGCCGGGCGACGCCGGAGCTGTTCCCCGAATTGGTCGGCCAGCTCTGGGAGGCGATGGACGCGGGCACCTTCGCCTTCGCTATTGAGGCCAAGGTGAAGCGCTTCAACGGCTATTTGTTCAAGGACCGCACGGTGCTGCCACTGCCGCGCGAGGAGATTGGCGAGCTGTTCGAGGCCGCCAAGGCGAACTGGCGCGAGGTGGAGCCGGCCATCTTCGGCACGCTGCTGGAGCAGGCGCTGGACCCGGTGGAGCGCCGCAAGCTCGGGGCACACTACACCCCGCGCGCCTATGTCGAGCGGCTGGTGGTCGCCACCATCATCGAGCCGCTGCGGGCGGAATGGGACCTCGTGCGCGCCACCGCCGAACGTCTGACCAGCGAGGGCAACCCCGGCGCGGCCTTGGCGGAGGTCATGAAATTCCATGCCCAGCTCTGCGGCGTGCGCGTGCTGGACCCCGCCTGCGGCACCGGCAACTTCCTTTATGTCGCCCTGGAGCTGATGAAGCGGCTGGAAGGCGAGGTGCTGGAAGCGGTGGCGGACCTTGGCGGGCAGGAAACGCTGGGGCTGGACCGCCACACCATCGACCCGCACCAGTTTCTCGGCATGGAGCTGAACCCGCACGCCGCCGCCATTGCCGAGCTGGTGGTGTGGATTGGCTTCCTGCAATGGTTTTCCGCACGCAGGGCGGCCAGCCGACCGAGCCCATTCTGCGCGACTTCAAGACCATCAAGGCGATGGACGCGGTGCTGCTGCACGATGGCAGCGAACCAGCACGGGACGCCTCCGGCCAGCCTGTGCTGCAGACGGACGCCGAAGGACGCCGCGTGCCGGTGCTCACCTTCCGCAATCCGCGCCTGCCGCCATGGCCGGAAGCGGAGTACATCGTCGGCAACCCGCCCTTCATCGGCGGCAAGGATGTGCGCGGCCGGCTGGGTGATGGCTACGCCAAGGCGCTGTGGGCGGCGCATCCGCACATGAACGAGAGCGCCGATTTCGTCATGTACTGGTGGGACCGCGCGGCGGACCTGCTGACGCGGCGGGGCACGAAGCTGCGGCGCTTCGGCTTCGTCACCACCAATTCCATCACGCAGGAATTTTCCCGCCGCGTCATGGCGGCACGGATGAAGGCGAAGAAGCCGATTTCCCTGCTGATGGCGATACCGGACCACCCATGGACCAAGGCGACGCGGGACGCGGCGGCCGTGCGTATTGCCATGACCGTGGCGGTGGCCGGCAAGCATGACGGCGTGCTGCGGGAGGTGGTGCAAGAGAAGAGCGTCGATACGGACGCCCCGCTAGTCGAGCTAAGGGACGCGACCGGCGCTATCAATCCAGACCTGACGGTCGGCGCTGACGTGCTTGCGGCGACGCCATTGATGGCCAATGCGTTCATTTGCTCCAACGGGATGAAGCCTCTTGGGGCAGGTTTCATTCTGGATGCCCAGCAGGCGTTGGCGATGGGGCTTGGCCGCAGAGCAGACGCTGAGCGTCACATAGTTCCGTATCGAAACGGTCGAGACCTCACTTCGCGGTCGCGGAATTGCTACGCGCTCGATTTTTTCGGACTATCAAGCGATCAGGTGCGAACAAGTTTTCCTGAGGCTTATCAACATCTTGTTGTGACAGTGAAGCCGGAGCGGGAAGCCGCCGCAGAGCGCTCGCAAACTCGCGATGCTCAAGAATACGCGGAGAAGTGGTGGCTGTTTTGTAAGCCACGGCAGGAACTGCGGAAGTTTGTGGACGGCCTCAAGAGATACATTGTTACCGTCCAAACAGCCAAGCACCGCGTGTTTCAGTTCTTCGACCCTGCATTGATGCCAGATCAGAAGCTTATGGTTTTTGGTCTGCCAGACGGCGCTCACCTTGGCGTACTGTCCTCACGTGTGCACTCAGCGTGGACGCTCCGCACTTGTGGGTGGCTCGGTGTCGGCAACGACTCTGTTTACGTGAAGTCCAGAACTTTCGACCCCTTCCCCTTCCCGGACGCCTCCGAGCCGCTGAAAGCGCAAATCCGCGCCGTTGCTGAGGAACTGGACGCCTTCCGCAAGGCCCGGCAGGCGGAGCATCCGCGCCTCACCCTCACCCAGATGTACAATGTGCTCGAGAAGCTGCGGGCCGGTGAGCCGCTGGACGCGGACGACACCCGCATCCGCGACGAGGGGCTGGTGCTCATCCTGAAAGAGCTGCACGACCGGCTCGATGCGCTGGTGTTCGACGCCTATGGCTGGCCGCGCGACCTATCGGACGAGGACATCATCGCCCGCCTCGTGGCGCTCAACAAGGAGCGCGCCAGGGAGGAAGCACGGGGCTTGATCCGCTGGCTGCGGCCGGACTACCAGAAGGCCCGCGCCGGCATCGCCACCGCCGTGCAGCCGGAAGAGGCGCAGGACAGCATGGCGCTGGTGGTGGACGCCGCCAAGGAGCAGAAGCCGCAATTCCCGGCCGGCGAGGTGGAGCGCACCGCCGCCATCATGGCCGCGCTCGCCAACGCTTCCGGCACGGTGGACGCCGCCGCCATCGCCGCCGGCTTCCGGCAGGGCAAGCGTGTCGAGCCGCCGATACAGGCCACCCTGGCCTCGCTGGTCCGCATGGGCTTCGCCAGCACCCCGGATGGCCGCAGCTTCATGTTCCGCCGCGTGGCGTGAGGCGGGCGGCTACTCCGCCAGCACCCGTGTCGAGGGGAAGATGATCTCGACGATGGTGCCGACATCCACCGCGCTGCGGATGTTGAAGGCGGCGCGGTTGGCCTCCGCCAGCGCCTTGGTCAGCGGCAGGCCGAGACCGGTGCCGCCGGAACCGGCGCGGGCCGAGGTGGTGATCTGGCGGAAGGGTTCCATGGCCAGCACCACGTCGGATTCCGACATGCCGACCCCGGTGTCGCGCACCCGCAGCACCACTTCGCCCTCCTCGGTCAGCGTCGTCGACAGGATCACCTGCCCGCCGGGCTGGGTGAACTTGATCGAGTTGGAGACGAGGTTGAGCACGATCTGCCGGATCGAGCGGGTGTCGGCCACCACGGGCGGCAAATCGCTGGCAAGCGAGGAGCGGATGATGATGCGCTCGCGGTTCGCCTGCGGCTGCATGATGCCCATGCATTGCTGCACCACCTCGTTCAGCGACACGCTGGTGAAGGCGAGGTCGAGCTTGCCGGCCTCGATCTTCGACAGGTCCAGCAGATCGTTGATCAGCGAGATGAGGTGTTCGCCCGAAGCGTGGATGTCGCGCAGATAGTCGCGGTAGCGCTGGTTCTCCACCTGCCCGAAACGCTCCTCCATCATCACTTCCGAGAAGCCGATAATGGCGTTGAGCGGGGTGCGGATCTCGTGGCTGATCTTGGCGAGGAAGTCGGACTTGGCGAGGTTGGCGCGCTCGGCGAGGCGCTTGGCCTCGATCAGTTCCTCCTCGGCGCGCTTCCACTGGGTGATGTCGCGCAGCACGGCGCAGAATTTGGTGGGATCATCGCCCACCCGTCCCACCGTCATGAACAGCGGGATCAGCCCGCCCTCGCGGACGCGCCCGATCACCTCGCGCCCGTCATTGAGCACGCTGGCGACGCCGTTGGCGGCGAGGCCGTCGAGATAGTCGACCGCCGCGCGGTGGCTTTCCGGCGCCAGCAGCAGGGTGAAGGATTCGCCCTTCACCTCGCCGGCATTGAAGCCGAACAGCGCTTCCGCCGGGTGGTTCATCGACAGCACCGTGCCGGCGGCGTCGATCAGCACGACGCCATCGGTGGCGGTGTCGAGAATGGCGCGCAGCTCGCGGCTGGAACTCTCCGCCTCGCGCAAAGCGAGCTCGGCCTGGCGCAGGCGCTCGTCGGCCACGCGGGCGTCCGCCGCGCGTGCCTCGGCGATGCGCTCCTCGGTGACGCGCGCCTCGGTGACGCGCGCGTCAACCAGAGCGTCGGCGGCGGCGCTGTCGGGGGCGGTGGCGCGGTGCAGCACATAGAGCATCGCCGGGCCGCCCTCCCAGGGGGAGGACATCAGCCGCGCCTCGACGCGGATCGGCGTGCCGTCGGCGCCGAGAATGGTCAGTGCCACATCCTCGCCCGCCGCCCTGTCGGCCTCTGCCGGGCCGGTGTCGAACAGTGAGGGCAGGCCGCCTGCAGCCTCCAGCGCGGCGAGGTCGGCATGGCCGGTCCATTCCAGCAGGGCGCGGTTGGCGTAGAGCAGCCGGTCGCCGCGAAAAGCGATGAGGCCGAGCGGCAGGCGGTCCAGCACCGGGCGCTCGCCTTCGGAGAGCGCGCGGCGCAGGCCGGTGGCCTCGGCGGGGCGCTCGCTTTCCTGCGTGCTTGCGCTTTCACCCGCAGCGGCCGGGGCCGGGTCGGCATTGTCCTGCGCCACGGGGGAGGGGGGCGCGGGCGCAGGCGTCGCGGGCGCAGGCGTCGCGGGCGTTTGCGCCACAGGATCGACGGAAGCCGGCGCCGGCGGTTGGGCCGACTCAGAGTCCGGCGCCGGCTCGGCAAGGTCGTCGACACCTTCCAGCTTCGCGCCCAGCGCGCGGGCGATCTCGCGGAAGGCGTTGCGCTCGCCGGTCGACAGCCCTTCCCAGGAGGAGCGGACATTGTCGCGCCCGGCCTCGGAGCTGCCGGCGCGCAGCGGCACGACATTGGCGGGGGAGGGCACGAGGCTCAGCGTCACCCGCACCGGCGGGGTGAGGTCCGCCATGGGGGGCTGGGGCGGGGTTTGCGTCGGTGTGACGGGCGGCTGGGGCGCCTCGGCCGGCGGGCCTTCGGGCGCCGGGATGGTCGCGCGCGGCGGCAGTGCAGGGGGTAGTGCAGGGGGCATGGCGGGCGGCAGGGTGGGGGCCGCGGCGCGGGCCTCCAGCGGCCGGCGACCCTTGAGCAGGCCGAAGCCGCGCATGCCGTCGCCGCGAATGGGCGCGCCGCCCAGCTCGATGTCGAGGCCATCGCCGCGCCCGGTGGGCAGCAACACCGCCAGATGGGTGAAGCTGGCGCCTTCCGTCACCGCCCGGTGCGCGTCGGGCGCGCCAAGCGCCCGCCAGTCGAGGCCGGCAAGCTCTTCCGGCGCCCGCGCCAGCGCGGCGGCGAGGCGCGGGTCGATGCGGTTCAGCCGTGCGTCGGGGCCGGTGCTCCAGGTGAAGCGGGCCGGCCCGGGGGGCGCGGGCGTCGTCGATGTCGGCGCGGGGGGGGCCATGGGGCGGGCGGGGACGGCGTCGAGCCCGACCAGCAGCAGCGCCCGGGCGCCGCCGGCGGCGAGCAGGGAACAGGCGAAAGTGGCGGGGGTGAGCGCGCCGGGCAGGCGCAGCCGCTCCAGCCGCGCCGGGCGAGCGGGGCGCAGCGTGGCGGCAAGACGCGGCGCCAGCGCCGTCAGCGTGGCCTCGTCCAGCAGCGCGCGGCCGGCCTCATTGGCGGCGATCGGCGTTCCATCGGCCCGCACGAGCACGGCCGGCGCCGCCCCGGCGAGCGCCGTGGCCGCCTGAGCACGCAGGTTCTGCGTCGCCGAAATGCCGAAATCGTCGCTGTTCATGGTCGCCTGAATGATCCCGCCGGTGCGAACCGGATGCCGGCGCCGGGCCCGCAAGGACCTGCCGCCGCCTGTAAACACTAATGCGGGCCGGCGCCGCTTGCCATGCGCCGGGCCCCCTGTCGCGCCAGCTTCACCTTTTCCGGTTAATTGCTTGCCACTGATCCCGGTTAACCAAACGCAACCGGGGCGTGGCGGCAGGGTGAATTCCGTTGCGTTTTGCCTGATGTCTCCTACTTTAGACGTAGGCATCAGGCCGGATAGAACTGCCTTACGTTGCGTCTAGACTCCCACATCGTCATCCGGAGGAGTTTTCGCCATGGCCGACAATTCGAAACCCGACTTTCCTCCGAAACTCGACGTTCCACCCGAGCTGCGCGCCATCGCTGAGCAGGGCGTGGGGCAGGCGCGCGCGGCGATCGACGGTTTCCTCACAGCCGCGCACAAGGCGCTCGACGATGCCAGCCGAAAGGTCGATGCGGCGCATGGCAATGCCCGCGACATGGGCCGCACCACGCTGGATTTCGCCGAAGCCAACATCGCCGCCGGGTTCGATTTCGCCTCGCGCCTCGCCAAGGCGACGACGGTGGACGAGTGGACGCGGCTGCACGCCGACTATGTGAAGGAACAGGCCGCCCGCCTCACCGAGCAGGCGAAGGCGATCGGCCAGCATGCCAGCGCGGCCTCGCCCTTCGCCAAGGGCGACAGCTGAGCGCGACATGAGGCGACGCCGCCAACGGCGTCGCTAAAAAAAGTTGAAAAAATTTGCAGCTTCGGGCGGTTTGTGCATTGCAATATCATGTTGCAGTGCACAATTATAGGGAGCCAGACGAGGCAGAGGGTCGGGTTACACTCTGACAGCGCCTTTGCCGGTCAGGGCGCGACCGCCAGCGCGGAGCGGTCGCCGCCATCCTGAATCCGCCGCGATTGCGAGGAGAAAACCCATGGTTGACGCTACCCCCATCACCCCGTCCCCGAAAAAGGCCGCCAAGGCCGCCACCTCGGCTTTCGAGGCTGCCATGCCCAAGTTCGAGATGCCGAAGTTCGACATGTCGGCCGGCGTGGAAGTGCCCGCCGTCGTGCGTGAAATGGCCGAGAAGAGCGTGCAGAACGCGCGCGACACCTATGAGAAGTTCAAGGCCAACGCCGAAGAGACCACCGACCTGCTCGAAGACACCTACAGCACCGCCTCGCGCGGCCTGACCGAGTACAACACGGTGGCCCTCGAGTCGCTGCGCACCAATGTGAACGCCGCCTTCGACTATATGGGCGCGCTGTTCGGCGCCAAGAGCGTCTCGGAAGCGGTGGAGCTTTCCACCGGCCATATGCGCAAGCAGTTCGACGTGCTCTCGTCCCAGGCCAAGGAACTCTCGACCCTGGCCCAGAAGGTCGCCGCCGACACCGCCGAGCCGATCAAGGCCTCGGTCGAGAAGACCATCAAGAAGTCGGCCTGATCGCCGCTTCTTCTGCTATCAAACACCCGGTTCGCGCCCTGCGCGGGCCGGGTTTTTTGATGCCCCGCGCGTGCCCGCGCCGCATGACGCGATATGACAGCCGAAGGCCGTCCGGCCCGCTTGACTCACTCGGGCACCGTTCCTATCTCCGCTGGAAGTTTGGCACTCGCCTCTGAAGAGTGCTAGTAAGCTCCATACCCAGCGCCACGACGGCGCGCGATAGGAAGACCGAGGATCTACCGATGGCCAAGCTGAAGTTCCGCCCCCTGCATGACCGCATCGTGGTGAAGCGCCTCGACGCCGAAGAAAAGACGGCGGGCGGCATCATCATCCCCGACAGCGCCAAGGAAAAGCCCTCGCAGGGCGAAGTGCTCTCCGTTGGCCCCGGCGCCCGCGACGAGGCCGGCAAGCTGGTCCCGCTCGACGTCAAGGCTGGCGACAAGGTGCTGTTCGGCAAGTGGTCGGGCACCGAAGTGAAGATCGACGGTCAGGACCTCCTGATCATGAAGGAATCGGACGTCATGGGCATCGTCGGCTGAGCCGACCTTATCCTTCCCCGACATTCTGAATTTCAGGAGTAGGCCACATGGCTGCCAAAGACGTTAAATTTGCCGGCGATGCCCGCGAACGGATGCTGCGCGGCGTCGACATTCTCGCCAATGCGGTGAAGGTCACGCTCGGCCCCAAGGGCCGCAACGTCGTGATCGAGAAGAGCTTCGGCGCTCCCCGCATCACCAAGGACGGCGTCACCGTCGCCAAGGAAATCGAGCTCGAGGACAAGTTCGAGAATCTCGGCGCCCAGCTGGTGCGTGAAGTCGCTTCCAAGACCAACGACCTCGCCGGCGACGGCACCACCACCGCCACCGTGCTCGCCCAGTCCATCGTCCGTGAAGGCGCCAAGTTCGTCGCCGCCGGCATGAACCCGATGGACCTGAAGCGCGGCGTCGACCTCGCGGTCGCCGAGGCGATCAAGGATATCGAGAAGCGCGCCAAGAAGGTGAAGAACACCGACGAAGTCGCGCAGGTCGGCACCATCTCCGCCAATGGCGATGCCTCGATCGGCGAGATGATCGCCGGTGCGATGCAGCGCGTCGGCAACGAGGGCGTGATCACCGTCGAGGAAGCCAAGACCGCCGAGACCGAGCTCGACGTGGTTGAGGGCATGCAGTTCGACCGTGGCTATCTCTCGCCCTACTTCATCACCAATGCCGAGAAGATGACGGTGGATCTCGAAGATCCCTACATGCTCATCTTCGACAAGAAGCTTTCCGGCCTGCAGGCGATCCTGCCCGTGCTCGAAGCCGTGGTGCAGTCCGGCAAGCCGCTGCTGATCGTCGCCGAGGATGTCGAGGGCGAGGCCCTGGCCACGCTCGTCGTCAACAAGCTGCGCGGCGGCCTGAAGGTCGCGGCCGTCAAGGCTCCGGGCTTCGGCGATCGCCGCAAGGCCATGCTGGAAGACATCGCCATCCTCACCGGTGGCCAGGTGATCTCCGAAGAGCTCGGCATCAAGCTGGAGAGCGTCAATCTCACCATGCTCGGCCGCGCCAAGAAGGTGATCATCGAGAAGGAAAAGACCACCGTCATCGATGGCGCCGGCAAGAAGAAGGACATCGAGGGCCGGGTCGCGCAGATCAAGGCGCAGATCGAGGAAACCACCTCGGACTACGACCGCGAGAAGCTGCAGGAGCGTCTGGCCAAGCTCGCCGGCGGCGTCGCGGTGATCCGCGTCGGCGGCGCGACCGAGGTTGAGGTCAAGGAAAAGAAGGACCGCGTCGACGACGCGCTCAACGCCACCCGCGCGGCCGTGCAGGAAGGCATCGTCCCCGGCGGCGGCATCGCCCTTCTGCGCGCCAAGAAGGCCGTGGAGAAGCTGACCTCCGACAACCCGGACATCCAGGCCGGCATCAAGATCGTGCTGCGCGCGCTTGAGGCCCCGATCCGCCAGATCGCCGAGAATTCCGGCGTCGAGGGCTCGATCGTGGTCGGCAAGGTGCTGGAATCGAAGGACCCGAACTTCGGCTTCAACGCCCAGACCGAGCAGTTCGTCGACATGATCGCCTCCGGCATCGTCGACCCGGCCAAGGTCGTGCGCACCGCCCTGCAGGACGCGGCCTCGGTCGCCGGCCTGCTGATCACCACCGAAGCGATGATCGCCGATGCGCCCAAGCGCGACGGCGGCGCCCCCTCCATGCCCGGCGGCGGCGGCATGGGCGGCATGGACTTCTGAGGAAGTCCATTCGCCCCTGCTTTTCGCTGAGTACCTAAGCCGGGCAAGCCCGGCTTAGGTGGCGGCATGGACTTCCTCGGGTGTCCATCCGCCCCTGCGGGCTTCAATTGAATGAAAAGGGCGCGGCGCAAGCCGCGCCCTTTTTGCTGCGGTATCGCCCCCTGTGCGCCGTCATCCCCGGGCTTGACCCGGGGATCCACGCCTTGGCCGAGGGGCGGTTGCTGAGACGAAGACGTGGAGGACCCGGTCAAGCCCGGTCCTGACTCGGCATGTGGGTTCAAGCCCGATCCGGACGTCGCGCGGGGCCCGCCTCAGATCGGCGGCAGGTGCAGCCACTGGGAGGCGGCGCTGAGGATGAGATCGACCGCCAGCGCGGCGAGGATCATGCCCATCACCCGGCTGATGATGGAGGCGCCGCCCCGGCCGATCAGCTGCCCCAGGCGGCCGGCCGCCAGCATGATGAGGAGCGTCATCCCCAGCACCAGGCTGAAGGTGGCGATGGTCATGATCCGCTCGGAAAAATCATGTCGCGCGGTGTCGGTCAGCACCACCGCCGCCAGCATCGCGCCCGGGCTGGCGATGGAGGGGATGGCGAGCGGATAGATGGCGATCTCGATCGGGTTCAGCTCGGCCGGCGCGTGCGGGTCGGTGTGGCTCTTGCCGTGGATCATGGTGAGCGCGAACAGGAACAGCACGATGCCGCCGGCGATCTGGAACGACTCGATCGACACATCCATCGACCGCAGCAGCCAGTGCCCGGCCATGGCGAAGAACACCAGCACGCCGAAGGAGACGAGTGTGGAGAGCACCGCCGCCTTGGTGCGGTCCGCCGCGCTGAGCCCGGCCGTCACCGCCAGGAAGACGGGAAGCGTGCCCAGCGGGTCGATCACCACCCAGAGCGTGACGAATTCCTGAATGCGTTCCGACCAGTTCATGGTGCCGCTCAAATGGTTGTCGGGCCTTATAGGCGGATCCGCCGGCGGGCGGGTGGTAATGTTGCATCGCTGCCGCCCGCTCGGCATGGTGCGGCGCGGGCGAGGACGCGAATCGCGCGGGCGAAACGCGCCGGCCTTGCGCTGATCCCTATGAGAGACCTTCCATCATGGCTGAGCCGCGACAGAAACCGGACTTTTCGCGGGAGCATGAGGCGCACCGCGCGGGCGAGGTGCCGGTGGCGGGGGTCGACGAGGTGGGGCGCGGCCCGTGGGCCGGGCCGGTGGTCGCCTGCGCCGTGGTGCTGGACCCCGCGCGGGTGCCCGTGGGGCTGGACGATTCCAAGCGCCTCTCGGCCGCCCAGCGCGAGCGGCTGTTCGAGGAGATCTGCGCCACCGCCGATGTCTCGCTGGCCTTCGCGCCGCCGGTTCGCATCGACGGCCATAATATCCGCCAGGCGACGCTATGGGCGCTGGCCCGCGCGGTGGCCGGGCTGGCCTGCACCCCGCGGCTGGTGCTGGTGGATGGCAATGACCTGCCGCCGGTGCCCTGCGCGGCGCGCACTATTATCGGTGGCGACGGGCTGGTGGCGTCCATTGCGGCGGCGTCCATCGTCGCCAAGGTGACGCGGGACCGGCTGATGGGCGCGCTCGGGGCGGCGCATCCCGGCTATGGCTTCGAGCGGCACATGGGCTATGGCACGCCGGAGCACCAGCAGGCGCTGGCGGCGCTCGGCGTGTGCCGCCACCACCGCACCTCCTTCGCCCCCATCCGCACCCGGCTCAACGAAACGCCGGCGGCCTGAGCGGGGCGGGTGGCAAGGGCGCGGCGCGCGACGCGCCCAGACCCCTGGGGGCTCAGTGGTAGCCCTCGCCCTCGCGCACCTTGCCGCGGAAAAGCCAGTAGACGAAGGCGATATAGCCCAGCACCACCGGCAGCATGAACACCGTGCCGATGAGCATGAACACCTGGCTCGCGGGGGCGGCGGCGGTTTCCCACACGGTGAGCGAGGGCGGCACCAGATAGGGGAAGATCGACACCCCGATGCCGAAATAGCCGAGCAGGAACAGCCCGATGACGCCGAAGAAGGGCAGATTGTCATGCCCCTTTTCCAGCCAGCGCCACACCGCATAGGCAAGCACGAGGGTGAGCAGCGGCACCGGCGCGAGATAGAACAGGTTCGGCGTGGTGAACCAGCGCTCGGCGATGCGCGGGAAGGCCAGCGGCGTCCACAGGCTGAAGATGGCCATGAACACCAGCACCACCGGCAGCAGCATCTTGGCCCGCGCGCGCGAGCGAATGGCGGCGGCGCCCTCGGTCTTCATCACGAGCCAGACGCTGCCGATCAGCGCATAGCCCGCCACCACGGCGACACCGCAGACGAGAGCAAAGGGGGTGAGCCAGTCGAGCGGGCCGCCGGCGAAGGCGTTGTTCTCGACCTTGATGCCCTGCACGAAGCCGCCCAGCAGCACGCCCTGGAAGAAGGCCGCCAGCGTCGAGCCGCCGGCGAAAGCGATGTTCCACAGGAACCGGCTGGTGTCGGCGACGTGGCGGAACTCGAAGGCGACGCCCCGGAACACCAGTGCCAGCAGCATGAAGATGACCGGCAGATAGAGCGCCGGCATGACGATCGAATAGGCGAGGGGGAAGGCGACCAGGAGGCCGCCGCCGCCCAGCACCAGCCAGGTCTCGTTGCCGTCCCAGAACGGGGCGACCGAGCTCATCATCTGGTCCTTCTCCACCTCGCTGGCGGCGAAGGGAAACAGAATGCCCATGCCGAGGTCGAAGCCATCAAGCACCACATACATGGCGATGGCGACGGCGAGCAGGAGCGACCAGATGACGGGCAGATACCATTCCATGCCGGAGCCGACGAACATGTTCATTCCCCCGGGTTGTTGATGGCCGCGCGCGTCGCCTTGTGGGCGGAGGCGAGCGGACGGGTCGGCACGCCCACCGGCGGCTCGACGGCCGCGCCTTCGGGGCCCTTCGCGATCAGCCGGTTGATGTAGTAGATGCCGCCTGAAAACACGATGCCGTAGACGAAGACGAACAGCGCCAGCGTGGTGGCCACCGCCCAGCCATCGACCGGGGAGACCGCGTCCGCCGTGCGCAGGATGCCATAGGCCACCCAGGGCTGGCGGCCGACCTCGGTGACGAACCAGCCGGACAGGATGGCGACGAAACCGATCGGCCAGATGTGCTGGAGCGGGGCGAGGTACCAGTCGGTCTCGAACAGCCGGCGGCGCCAGAGCAGGAAGGCGCCGAGCCAGCCGACGGTGATCATCAGCGCGCCAATGCCCACCATGACGCGGAAGGCGAAGAACGGCACCGCCACCGGCGGGCGATCGGCGCGGGGGAAGTCCTTCAGCCCCTGGATGGTGTCGGTCCAGCTATGGGTGAGGATGAGGCTGCCCAGATGCGGAATGGCGATCTGGTAGTCGTTGCGCTCCGTCTCGTCATTGGGGATGGCGAACAGCACCAGCGGCACGCCGCTGGCGCCGGGCTCGTTTTCCCAATGGCCCTCGATGGCGGCGATCTTGACCGGCTGGTGCTTCAGCGTGTTCAGCCCGTGCGCGTCGCCAATATAGGCCTGCAGCGGGGCGAAGACGCAGATGAGGCCGAGCGCCATCCGCATCATGGTGCGCCCATCCTCGGGGTAGCGGCCGGAATAGACATAGCGCGCGCCCACCGCCAGCACGACGAAGGCGGTGGTGAGGTAGCAGGCCGTCACCATGTGCGCCAGGCGGTAGGGGAAGCTCGGGTTGAAGATGATGGCCAGCCAATCCACCGGATGGGCGACGCCGTCGATGATCTCGTGACCGGCCGGGGTCTGCATCCAGCTATTGGCGGAGAGAATCCAGAACGCCGACAGCGTCGTGCCGAGCGCCACCATCACGCAGGAAAACACGTGCAGCCCGCGCGGCACCCGGTTCCAGCCGAACAGCATGATGCCGAGGAAGGTCGCTTCCAGGAAGAAGGCGGTCAGCACCTCATAGCCGATGAGCGGGCCGATGACATTGCCGACGACGCGGGAGAAATGGCTCCAGTTCGTGCCGAACTGGTAGGACAGCACGATGCCGGACACCACGCCCATGGCGAAGGACACGGCGAAAATCTTGGTGAAGAAGCGGGCGATGCGGTGATAGCGCTCGTGCCCGGTGCCGATCCACAGCAGCTCCAGCGTCGCGATATAGGCGGCGAGGCCGATGGTGAAGCTGGGAAAGATGATGTGGAAGGAAACGGTGAAGGCGAACTGGATGCGCGCCAAAAAGGTGGGATCGAATTCCATCGCTCAACCTCTGCCGTCACCGCCTGCGAGGGTGACAGTCGCAGGGTAAGCCGATGCGCGCGTCAATGGAATGACTCAAATCAGCCGCGATGCGGTCGAATTGTCCCGGCCACCGGCGACGGAGGGGGCCCTTAGTCCCCGCCGCCCCCGCTCGGCTTCTGCGCCAGCCGGTCCTCGATCGCCAGCATGTCGCGCCAGGCCATGCGCTTGCCGAGCGGCGTGCGCAGGAGATAGGCAGGGTGGAAAGTGGCCAGCGCCGGGATGGTTCGGCTGCCGGTGTCGTACTCCACCCAGCGCCCGCGTCCCTTGGTGATTCCGTCGCGCAGGCCGAGCAGGGTCTGCGCCGCGGGACCGCCGAGGCAGACCAGCAGGTCGGGGTTGGCGAGTTCGATCTGCCGGCGGATGAAGGGCAGGCAGATCGCGGTTTCCTGCGGCGTCGGCGTGCGGTTTCCCGGCGGGCGCCAGGGCACGACATTGGCGATATAGGCGCTCGTGCGGTCGATGCCGATCGCCGCCAGCATGCGGTCGAGCAGCTTGCCCGAGCGGCCGACAAAGGGCTTGCCCTCGATATCCTCGTCGCGTCCCGGCGCCTCGCCCACCAGCATCAGCCGCGCCGAGGGGGTGCCATCGGCGAAGACAAGGCGCGTGGCGGTGTGCTTGAGCGGGCAACCCTCGAAGCGCTCCAGCAGCGCCCGCAGCGCGTCGAGATCCGGCGCCGAGGCGGCGGCCTCGCGCGCCTCCAGCGCCGCCACGTCAGGCGGTGGCGGGGAGGCGGGGGCGGCAATGGCGGGGGCGGGCATCGGGGCGCGGCGCGGGGCCGGCGCGGCGTCGCCCGGCGCTGCGCCCTCGGGGGCGGTTCTGCGCGGTGAGTCCGGGGCGGCGGGGGGCGCGGCCCGCGCGGCCTGGCTCTCGGCGAAGCGGTCGACCGGCTCTTCGCCCAGCGCGACATCGACCCCCGCTTCCAGATGGAAGGCGAGGATGTCGGCAAGGGCGTCGCGGTCGCCCGCCCAGTCGCCGCCGTTCCCGCTATCGCTAAGTGTCGAACTCATAAGGCGCATTCTTCCTGTCGGATGGCTGATCCTATCCGTCGCGGAGAGAGTTGTCAGGTCGGGGCAAGCGTGGAAGAAGTCCAATCAGCACCCGGCGGGAGCGGAGAGACGGAATGAATGCGGCGGAACGGCCGGCGGAACTGCCCGAACGCGAGGCGATGGAGTTCGACGTGGTGGTCGTCGGCGCGGGGCCGGCAGGGCTCGCGGCGGCGATCCGGCTCAAGCAGCTGGACGAAAACCTCTCGGTCGTGGTGGTCGAGAAGGGCTCGGAGGTCGGCGCGCACATCCTCTCCGGCGCGGTGGTCGACCCTTCCGGGCTCGACCTGCTGTTCCCGCACTGGCGCGAGGAGGCCGACGCGCCGCTGAAGACCCCCGTCACCGACGATCGTTTCTATTTCCTCGGCCCCGCCGGGTCTCTGCGCCTGCCCAACGCGCTGCTGCCGCCGCTGATGAGCAATCACGGCGCCTATATCGGCTCGCTCGGCACGGTATGCCGCTGGCTGGCGGGCAAGGCGGAGGCGCTGGGGGTCGAGATCTATCCCGGCTTCGCCGCCGCCGAGCTGCTTTATGAGGACGGCGCCGTGGCCGGCATCGCCACCGGCGACATGGGCGTGGGGCGCGACGGCGAGATTACCGACCGCTTCACCCGTGGCATGGAGCTCAGGGCGAAATACACGCTGTTCGCGGAAGGCGCGCGCGGCCAGCTCTCCAAGCAGCTGATCGCCCATTATCGGCTCGATGCCGGGCGCGAGCCGCAGAAATACGGCATCGGCCTCAAGGAGCTGTGGACCGTGCCGGCCGAGCAGCACCGGCCGGGGCTGGTGCAGCATTCCTTCGGCTGGCCGCTCGACAACGCCACCGGCGGCGGCTCCTTCCTCTACCATATGGAGGACCGGCAGGTGATGGTGGGCTTCGTCGTCCACCTCAACTACGCCAACCCTTATCTCTCGCCCTTCGAGGAATTCCAGCGCTTCAAGGCCCACCCGCTGGTGCGCGAGACGCTGGAAGGCGGCAAGCGGATTTCCTATGGCGCCCGCGCCATCACCGAGGGCGGCTACCAGTCGGTGCCGAAGCTCGTCTTCCCCGGCGGGGCGCTGATCGGCTGCGCCGCCGGCTTCGTCAATGTGCCGCGCATCAAGGGCAGCCACAACGCCGTGCATTCCGGCCTGCTCGCCGCCGCCGAGGTGGCGAAGGCGCTGGCCGACGGGCGCCAGCATGACGAACTCGCCGGCTACGAGGCCGGCTGGCGCGGCTCGGCCATCGGGCGCGATCTGTGGAAGGTGCGCAACGCCAAGCCGCTGTGGTCGAAGCTCGGCACCTATGCCGGCATCGCGCTGGGCGGGCTGGACATGTGGCTGAACACGCTGCTGGGTGTCTCGCCCTTCGGCACAATGGGGCACGGCAAGCCGGATTCGGCGACGCTGGTGCCGGCCGCAAAGGCGAAGCGCATCGACTACCCCAAGCCGGACGGCGTGGTGTCCTTCGACCGGCTGTCCTCGGTGTTCCTGTCCAACACCAATCATGAGGAAGACCAGCCGATCCACCTCAAGGTCGCCGACATGGCGCTGCAGAAGGCGTCGGAGCACGACGTCTTCGCCGGGCCGTCGGCGCGCTACTGCCCGGCGGGCGTGTATGAATGGGTGGAGGAGGGCGGCGCGCCGCGCTTCGTGATCAACGCGCAGAACTGCGTCCACTGCAAGACCTGCGATATCAAGGACCCCAACGCCAACATCACCTGGGTGGCGCCGGAAGGCGGGGGCGGGCCGAACTACCCCAACATGTGAGGAACGACCATGCGCAGCCGTCTTCTCGCCGCCTTAGCGATGGGTGCCAGCTTGTGGATGGGCGCCGGCCTGCCAGCCCTCGCGCAGGAAAAACCCGATTACGCGCCCTACCGCGAGGGGCTGTTCCTGCGCTACCTCAACGCCGAGCCGGGCGAGATCGACGGCGTGCCGCGCCTCGGCCTCTCCTTCGGCGGCAGGGCGCTGCGCGCCGAGCTCGATTCCGGCTCGACCGGCATTCTGGTGGCGGCGGAGTTCGTGCCGGGCTTCGAGACCATGCCCTCGCAAGGGCCGGCCAAGCTCACCTACACCAGCTCCGGCCGGGTGATGCTGGGCCAGTGGGTGGTGATGCCGGTGACGCTGTCCGGCCGCGAGGGGGCGAGCGTGACCACCGCGCCGCTTGCCGGTGATGGTAGTCACCGAGGTGCAGTGCCTCGATTATGCCCGCGCCTGCCACCCCACCACCACGCCGCGCAATATCGCGATGATCGGCGTCGGCTTCGCGCGGGAAGGCGACAGCCAGAGCCAGAGCACGCCGGACAAGAACCCGCTGCTGCAGGTCGCCGGCGGCGAGGGGAAGCGCCGGCAGGGCTATATCCTCTCGCCCGAGGGCGTGCATATCGGCCTGACCGCCGCCAATACGCGCGGCGCCTTCCGCTATCTCAAGCTCGACCGCCGGCCCGATGGCGCCGACTGGGCGCCGCTGCCGGGCTGCATCGCGCTCGGCGGCTCGACCCAGCCTTCCTGCGGCACGGTGCTGGTCGATACAGGTGTCTCGGTGATGTTCATGACCGTGCCGGCGGCGCAGGCGGCGGGGGCGCAGGGAACGCTGCCGCCGGGGACGCAGGTGGCGATCAGCATCGGCGCCGAGGCCAGCGCCTTCCCGCTCTACAGCTTCAGCGCCGGCGATGGCGGGCCGATGACCCCGGCCGCCATCCATCTGCGGGTGGCGGACGACGCGAAGCCCTTCGTCAACACCAGCTACCACCTGCTGAACGGCTTCGACGTGCTGTTCGACGGCGAGGGCGGTTATGTCGGGTTTCGTCCGCGCTGACGCGCGCGGCCGTCGGTCGGCTTCCCGTCGCGCTGACGCGCGCGGCCCTCAGAACAGGCTGAACAGGAACACCGCGAGCAGGATGGCAGCGGCCCAGAGGTCCGTCACCATCGCCACGGTCTCGCGCATGGTGCGGTGGGGGCGCATCAGGTGGTTGACGCCGGCCAGGCCGAGGAACAGGCCGCCGATGAACGCCACCGGCAGCGCCCAAATCGAGAACAGGATCGACAGGATGCCGGCGAGGCCGATGGAGGCATTGGCGAAGCCGAGTTCCTGTACAACCACATGCGCGCGCGGCTCGTCGACGCCGAAAATGCCCTTCAGCGTGAAACCCGGCCGCAGGATTTGGGTGACGCCGGCCAGCAGCAGCCGCACGCCCACCGCCCAGAAGGCGAACCATTTGGTGGCGATGACGATCAGGCTGCCGAGCCCGGTAATGCCGGGATACTCCGCCGCGATGCTCAGCAGCGGCGCCACCACCATCGTCAACGCGACTATTGCATAATACATGCGGCCCCCGCTCCCGTTCAGCCTGCCCGAACCCGCGGCGAGTGTGCTGACGAAGCCGCGCCGAAGTCAATGAAGCCGATGGAGCGGCAGGGTTTTTCCCACCGGAACGGCGCCGGGCGGGGCGCCCGCCCGGGGCGCGCGGAGGGGCTTTCCTTGCACCTGAATACCGCCTGAAAGCCGCGCGGCGACAGGGCGGGCGGCATGTCATGGAACTGTAACCGAGGCTTCATCCACCCGTCACCGCGGGGGGCTACCCCAAGCCGGTCTTCAACAGGCCGGCGGAGCACCGATGGCGGCAGCCCTTCAACTCGACCGAGTGAGCAAGACCTACGGCCAGATGCGCGCGGTGGAAAACGTCTCGCTCACCATCCAGCCCGGCGAGCGCGTCGCCCTTATCGGCGCCTCGGGGTCGGGCAAGTCGACGCTGATCCGCCTCGCCTCCGGCCTCATCCTGGCCGACCGCAACGGGTCGGGTTCCGGCGCCGTGCATTCCTTCGGCATCAAGGTGCAGGAAGGCGGCAAGCTGGCGCGGGACGTGCGGACCGCCCGCCGCCATATCGGCCTGGTGTTCCAGCAATTCGCCCTGTCGGGCCGGCTTTCCGTGCTGACCAATGTGCTGGTCGGCGCGCTCGGCCGCATGAACGCGCTGCGCGGCACGCTCGGCCTGTTCAATGCCGATGAGCGCCGCACCGCCTATGCCGCGCTCGCCGAGGTCGGCATCGCCCAGCACGCCGCCAAGCGGGCGCGCGAGCTTTCCGGCGGCCAGCAGCAGCGCGTCGCCATCGCCCGGGCGCTGGTGCAGGGCGCCAAGCTGGTGCTCGCCGACGAGCCGATCGCCTCGCTCGACCCCAAGAGCGCCAAGCGGGTGATGGACACGCTGGTGACGATGAGCCGCGACTACGGCATCGCGCTGGTCGTCTCGCTGCACCAGGTGGACTACGCCACCGCCTATTTCGACCGCATCGTGGCGATGAATGCCGGGCGGATCGTGTTCGACGGCCCGGCCTCGCAGATCAATGCGGCGTTCCTGACCGAGCTCTACGGCGCCAGCGCCGAGGAGCTGATCCTTCCCAGCCAGTTCGTGGTGCCGGCCCCGGCCGAAGCCGCAGCCCCCTCCCAGACCGTTTCCTGACAGGAGCCACCCCCATGAAGCGTCTCATTGCCGCCGGCCTCGCGCTGGCCGCCCTTGCGGTGCCGGTCCGCGCCGAAGAAATCAAGGAGCTGAACTTCGGCTTCATCTCGACCGAGTCCTCGGCCAACCTCGCCAAGAGCTTCGAGCCGCTGATCAAGGACATGGAAAAGGCCATCGGCATTCCGGTGAAGCCGTTCTTCGTCGGCGACTATGCCGGCGTGATCGAAGGCATGCGCTTCAAGAAGGTCGACATCGCCTGGTACGGCAACAAGTCGGCCATGGAAGCGGTGGACCGCGCCGGCGGCGAAGTGTTCGTCAAGACCGCCAAGCCGGACGGCTCCTCGGGCTACTACTCGCTGATCGTCACCAATGTCGATCGCAACGACATTAACGGCCTCAAGGACATCCTTGATTGCTCGAAGGGCTACAATTTCGGCAATGGCGATCCGAATTCCACCTCGGGCTTCCTGGTGCCGAGCTATTACGTGTTCGCGCTGAACAATGTCGACCCGAACAAGTGCTACAAGCGCGTGGTGGGTGGCAACCATGAAGGCAACCTGCTTGCCGTGGCCAACAAGCAGGTCGACTTCGCCACCAACAACACCGAGAACGTGTCGCGCCTCCAGCAGACGCGCCCGGCGGAAGCCGCCAAGATCAAGGAAGTGTGGCGCTCGCCGCTGATCGCCGGCGACCCGATCGTGTGGCGCAAGGACCTGCCGGCCGACCTGAAGGCGAAGATCTACTATTTCTTCATGACCTATGGCCGCCTCGGCACGCCGGAAGAGATCGCCCACGCCCGTGAGGTTCTCGCCAAGACCTCGGACGGCTGGGGTCCCTTCCTCGCCTCCTCCGACGCCCAGCTGATCCCGGTCCGCCAGCTCGAACTGTTCAAGGCCAAGGTCAAGGCCCAGAACGACGACAAGCTCTCGGCCGACGAGAAGGCCGCCAAGGTCAAGGAGATCGACGCCAAGCTCGCCGCTCTCGAAGACCAGCAGAAGAAGCTCCCCAGCATGTGAGTGTGGTCTGTCTCCCTCATGGCCGGGCTTGACCCGGCCACCCAGACGTCGGGGCTGATCCCTGCGGTTCCTGGGTGCCCGGGTCAAGCCCGGGCATGAGGTGGGACAGGTTGCGAAACGTCTCATCCCCGGCATGTCGCCGGGGATTTTCATACCGGGAACTCCGCCACATGTTTGCCGCTGCCGACGACGCCCACCGCACCGCCACGCGCACCATGCCGGCGCCGCCGGTGACGCCGCTCACGACACGGCTGTTCCGGCTGGTGCTGGCGGCCGTCACCGTCGTCATCCTGGTGGCCGCCTGGTACGAGGCGGAGATGAACCCGGCGCAGCTCTGGCGCGATTCCGGGAACATGGCGACGCTTGGCGCCGATTTCCTGCGCCCCGACTTCACCGACTGGGACGTCTACGTCAACGCCATGCTGGAGACGCTGGCGATCGCCATCTGGGGCACCGTGCTGGCGGTGATCGCCGGCATCCCGCTCGGCATCCTTTCGGCCGAGAATGTCGCGCCGCACTGGATGGTGTTCACCGTGCGCCGGCTGATGGACGCCTGCCGCGCCATCAACGAACTGGTCTTCGCGCTGATCTTCATCGCCGCCGTCGGCCTCGGCCCCTTTGCCGGCGTGCTGGCGCTTTTTATCCACACCACGGGCGTGGTGGCCAAGCTGTTCTCGGAGGCGGTGGAGGCGATCGACCCCGCCCCGGTCGAGGGCATTCGCGGCACTGGCGGCACCTGGCTGCAGGAGGTCATCTATGGCGTGCTGCCGCAGGTGATGCCGCTGTGGATTTCCTATGCGCTCTACCGCTTCGAATCCAATGTCCGCTCCGCCACCGTGCTCGGCATTGTCGGCGGCGGCGGCATCGGCATGACCTTCAACGAGACCATGCGCGGCTTCCTCTATTCGCAGGCCTCGGCGATCCTGATCATGGTGGTGATCACCGTCTCGCTGCTCGACATGGTGAGCCAGCGCATCCGCAAGAAGTTCATCTGAGGCGCGCCTTCACGCCTTCCCTAGCGATGTGATGAAGCGCGGGCGCCCAGCGTCCGCGCTTTGCTTTTGCCGCTCGGCGCAGGGGGTAACGGGGAATGGCGCCCTGTCTCTCCAAACGGTAATGTTGCCGCCACCGTCCCGCCAGCTTTGCCCGGCGTAGATGAGGTGATTGCGACCTCTGCCCGGAGTACCCCCTTGCGCGCCATTTCCTCCCTGCTCGCCGATGTCTGGCGGCTGTCGATCCCCTATTTCCGCGGCGACGACAAATGGCGCGGCGGCGCGCTGCTGGCGGCGATCATCGCGCTGGAGGTGGGCTGGGTCTATGTGATCGTGCTGATCAACCAGTGGAACGCGGTGTTCTACAACGCGATCCAGGAGAAGGACTACGCCACCTTCGTCCACCAGCTCTGGGTGTTTGCCTTCTTCGCCGCCTGCGCCATCGGCGTCGCGGTCTATCAGGTCTATCTGCGGCAGTGGCTGCAGATACGCTGGCGCACCTGGATGACGGAGAAATACCTCACCGCCTGGCTGGCGGATGAGACCCATTACCGCATGCGGCTGAAGGGCGACGAGGCCGACAACCCCGACCAGCGCATCGCCGAGGACATCAATTCCTATGTCAGCCAGACCATCGGCCTGTTTCTCGGGCTGCTGAGCGCGGTGATGACGCTCGCCTCCTTCGCCGTCATCCTGTGGGGGCTTTCCGGCGATTTCGCCTTCAACCTGTTCGGCAGCAGCTGGCACATTCCCGGCTATCTCGTCTGGGCCGCCTTCGCCTATGCGGCTTTGGGCACGCTGATCGCCCATCTGATCGGCCGGGTGCTGGTGAAGCTGAACTTCGACCAGCAGCGCTTCGAGGCCAATTACCGCGTCGATCTGGTCCGGGTGCGCGAGAATGGCGAGCAGATCGCGCTGATGCAGGGCGGGCCGGTGGAGCGCGAACGCCTGCTCGCCCGCTTCAGCCATGTGGTGCATAATTACTGGGGCATCATGATCGCGCAGAAGCGGCTGACCTGGTTCACCTCAGGCTATGGCCAGCTCTCGATGATCTTTCCCCTGGTTGTCGTCGCCCCGGCCTATTTCGCCGGCGCCATCCCTTTTGGTCAGCTGATGCAGACCTCCTCCGCCTTCGGCCAGGTGCAGGGCTCGTTCTCCTTCTTCATCAACGCCTATACGACGCTGGCGGAGTGGAAATCGGTGGTCGATCGTCTCATTGGCTTCGAGAAGTCGGTGCAGGTGACGCAGGCCGAGGCGCTGCGCAGCGCCTTCCACCGCGTGCCGGCAAAGGGCCCGGCGCCGCTGGCGGTCAGCGCCATGGAAGTGCGGCTGCCGGACGGGCGTGCGCTGCTGGAAGTCAATGCGCTGGATCTGGCGCGCGGCGAGCGGGTGCTGCTCTCCGGCCCTTCCGGCAGCGGCAAGAGCACGTTCTTGCGCGCCATCGCCGGCATCTGGCCGCACGGCCATGGCGAGGTGGGGATAGCGCCCGGCGCGCGGGTGCTGACCCTGCCGCAGCGGCCCTATCTCCCGGTCGGCACGCTGCGCGGCGCGCTCGCCTATCCCGACCCGCTGGAAAAATATGACGACGAGCGGCTGCGCGAGGCGCTGGAGGCGGTGGGCCTGCCCGCGCTGGCCGCGCGGCTGGACGAAAGCGCGCCTTGGGCCTCTCTCCTCTCGGGCGGCGAGCAGCAGCGTGTCGCGGTAGCGCGCGCGCTGCTGGTCGAGCCGGACGTGCTGCTGCTGGATGAGGCGACCTCGGCGCTTGATGAGGCCAGCGAGGCCGCGCTCTACCGCCTGCTGCGCGCCCGTCTGCCGCAGGCCGCGCTGCTCTCCATCGGCCACCGCTCGACCCTGATCGAGCAGCATGAGCGCCAGCTGGTGCTGACACGCGAGGGCGAGGGACCGGCGCGGCTGATCGCTCTCGGGCCGGAGCCGGTGGCGGCGTGAGGGGTCAGCGCGAGGCGGCGGCGCGGGCCTCCGCCTCGATCGCCAGTGTCCGCTCCAGCAGGATCTCGTAGATCGGCCGCCCGCCGAGCGCGAGAAACACCATGTGCGCGAAGATCGCCGAGATCATCACCGGCACCAGCACCGCATAGGCGCTGGTGAGTTCGAGCACCAGCACCATGCCGACCAGCGGCGCGCCGATAGTGGCGGCGAACAGCCCGCCCATGGCGGCGATGGCGAAGGTGGTGTGCGCCTGGTCCGGCAAGGTGAAGAACAGCTCCAGCGTCGTGCCGTAGCAGAGGCCGATCGTGGTTGCGAGCGCCAGGATCGGCGCGAAGATGCCGCCGGCCACCCCGGTGGAATAGCTCGCCATGGTCATGACGAAGCGCAGCAGTACCACGAAGGCCAGCATGGCGAGCGGCAGGTTCTCCCGCGTCAGTTGCACCGCCAGCAACTCGCCGCCCTGCGTCGCCTCCGGCCGCACGAACATCAGCACGCCGACCGTGAGGCCGACAATGGTAGGGAAGATGTAGAAGGAAAAGCGCATGCCGAGCCGGCGCACATGGTCGAGCGACCAGACCAGCGTGCGGTTGAACACGAAGCCGCAGACGCCGAGGATGGCGCCGAGCACCACGAAGGCCGGCAGCCAGGCATAGGGGATGGTCGCGGCTTCCAGCAGCATATAGGGCCGGCTGCCGGTGAGATATTCGGTGACGATGGCGCTGGCGATCGAGGCCAGCACCACGGCGATATAGGTGCGCGAGGAATAGGGGAACTGCCGGCGCGTCTCCTCGATGACGAACAGCACGGCGGCCAGCGGCGCGTTGAAGGCGGCGGCGAGGCCGGCCGCGCCGCCGGCGGCGAGCAGGCCGCGCATGTCCTCGCCCGACCATTTCATCAAATCGGAGGCCGCCTTGGCGACGGAGGCGCCGATATGGATGGTCGGCCCCTCGCGTCCCAGCACCATGCCGGAAGAGAGTGACAGCAGGCCGGCGACGAACTTCACCGGCAGCACGCGATGCCAGCGCACCTCGCGCAGCCCTTCCATCGCGCCCTCGATCTCCGGCACGCCGGAACCGCTTGCCTCGGGGGCGAAGGTCCGGACCAGCCAGAGCGAGACGACCGTCATCGCGGCGGCGACCAGCGCGGCGGCGGCGTAGAGGGGGAAGCCGTCAAGGCCGAGGCCGGTGTCGAGATAGGCCGGCCAGGCGGCGGTGAGCTTTTCGACGCCGACATGAAAGGCGGAACCAAGAACGCCGACGATGGCGCCAATCCCGATTGCCACTGCGTGATACGGCACATTGCTCATGCCTGCCCCTCTGCATCCCAGCTGCCCCCGCATCGGTTAGCATCGCTGGGCGGCGATCGGAAGGTTCCATCAGCAACATCATCCCCGGGCGCGGCCCGGGGATGACGGCGGGACGCAGGCGCCTAGGGCAGGGTTGGCGCGTAGACCGCGACCGGCTCGACCGTGTCGATCAGGCCGTGGCCCTTCATGAATTCGCCGAAGCGGGCATAGCGTCCGGCGTCCAGTCCGGCCGGGGCGTGGGCGAAGCGGCGCAGCGTGTCGGTCCAGGCGGTGCGGTTCAGCTCGTCGTCGAGCTTCGGGTTGGCCTTGATGAACAGCCCCCATGCTTCGTCCGGATGGTTGAGGATGTAGATGGTGGCGTCCTCCACCGCCGCGAGGAAGCGCTTCAGCCGGGGATCGGCGAGCTTGTCCTTGTGAGCGACATAGATCAGCTCGTCGAAGACCGGCACGCCGTGCTCCTCGGGGAAGAAGGCGCGGCCCTCCTTGCCCTCCAGCCGGATCTGGGTGAGCTCGAAATTGCGGTAGGCGCCGATCACCGCGTCGACCTTGCCGGCCACCAGCGCGGGGGAGAGGGCGAAATTGACGTTGATCATCGTCACGTCGGTGGGCTTCAGCCCGACGCTCGCCAGCATGGTGCCGAGCAGCGCGTCCTCCAGCCCGGCGACGGAATAGCCGACCGTCTTGCCCTTCAAGTCGGCGATGGTCTTGATCGGCCCATCCTTCAGCACCACCAGCGCGGTGAGCGGGGTAGAGATGAGCGTGCCGAAGCGCACCAGCGGCAGGCCTTCCTTCACCTGGAGATAAAGGCTCGGCTGGTAGCTGACCGCGATATCGGCCTGGCCGGCGGCGACGAGGCGCGGCGGGGCGGAAGGGTCGGCCGGGGCGACCAGCTCGACATCGAGGTCACGGGCTTTGAAGAAGCCTTTCTCCTGCGCGAGGATCAGCGGCGCGTGGTCGGGGTTCACATACCAGTCGAGCAGGACGGTAAGCTTGTCGGCCGCCATGGCTGGCGCGAGGCCGAGCGTGAGGGCGAGCAGCAGGCCGCCGGTGCGGGCGGCAAGGTTCTTGAACATGGATCTCCTCCCAGTTGGAGACCCGGCGCGAGCTTTCGGGGGAAATCCGGCGCGGACGCCTGTCCTGCAGGGCCCCGCCGTCGCTCCGTCCCTTCGCCGGCATGACCCGGATCAGGTTCAAAGGGTCTGGCGGCTGCCATCTCAGCCCCTTCAGCCTTGCGGCCTGCGGGACACCCCTCGGACGGTTTGAGGCTAGCAGAGCGGCCGGGCAGGGGCAAATGGGGCGGCATCTGCGCGGCCCTCATGCCCGGGTTTGACCCGGGCACCCAGTGACCGGTGGCGCGGTGGAAAGTCTGGGTCCCCGGGACAAGCCCGGGGATGAGGGAGAGCGGGCGGGGACGGGGGACTTGAAGGTGGGATGAGCGACCTTTCGAGGGGCGAAGGGGCGGCCTCCTCACTCCCCCCGCCAGCCATCGAGATAGACCGTGCGCTCCACCCCGGCGAAACGGCCGAGGCGGGCGAGCTCAGTGTCGAGCGCGTCGAGCCGCCCGGCGGAAGCGCGCACACCAGGCTCCAGCCAGAGCCGGCGCA
The DNA here is from genome assembly GCF_000380205.1 of Ancylobacter sp. FA202. NCBI lineage: Bacteria > Pseudomonadati > Pseudomonadota > Alphaproteobacteria > Hyphomicrobiales > Xanthobacteraceae > Ancylobacter > Ancylobacter sp. FA202. The sequence goes on from NZ_KB904818.1 coordinate 3,317,185, forward strand.
CATCGAGCGTGCCGGCCTTGCGGTCCGCCTTCATGTCGATGCGCCCCACCATCCGGTCGCCTTCCAGAATCGGGAAGACGTAATAGCCATAGACGCGCTTTTCCGCCGGCACGAACACCTCGATGCGGTAGCTGAAGCCGAACAGCCTTTCCGCCCGGGCGCGGTCGCGCAGCAGCGGGTCGAACGGGCTCAGCACCCGCAGCCGCGCCGGCGGGGCGGGCAGGGAGTCGAAAAGGGCGGCGCAGCCGGCGAAGGCATGCGAGGCGCGGGGCTTTCCTTCCACGCCCTCGACCAGCACCGGCTCCAGCCGGTCGCGGTTGGTGGCGACCCAGACTTTCGCCTCCTCCGGCGTGACGAGGTCCCAGAACGCGGCGATCTCGCCTGAGGTGGCGAAGCCGAGCCGCTCCAGCGCCGAGGTGCAGGCCCAGTCGATGAAGGCCTCGCCCGTCATTTCGGGCAGGCGGTGCGGCGCGGGGATGACGCGCTCGGTGAGGTCGTAGCGCTTCTGGAATCCGTCGCGGCCGGCAATGGCCAGCGCGCCGGTGCGCCAGTGATATTCCAGCGCGGTCTTTTCCGGGTGCCAGTTCCACCAGCCGCCGGGCGGCCGCTTTTCGGTTTCGAAATCCCGCGCCATCAGCGGGCCTTCACGGCGCACCCGCTCCAGCACATGCTCGACATAGGTCTCGAAGCCGTTCTCGTGCCAGGAGCGCCAGCGCGCCGCCAGCGTCTCCCGCGCCCGGGCGAAGCGATGCTTCCACTGCGGGAAGAAGGCGGTGGGGATGATGGCCGCGTCATGCGTCCAGTGCTCGAACAGCGCGCCGTCGCGCTCCAGCAGGGCGGTGAGATGCTCGCGCTTGTAGCTCGGGTTGCGGGCGAACAGGATGTGATGGTGCGCCCGCTCCACCGTGGCGATGCTGTCCACCTGCACGAAGCCGATCGTCTCGATGAGTTCGAGCAGCCCGGCCTTGCTCAGCGCGCCGCGCGGGCGGCTGAGGCCCTGCGTGGCGAGGAAGACGCGGCGTGCATCCGCATTGGCGAGGCGAATCGTCATGCCCTGATCTTAGGACGCGGCGCGCGGCTGGAACAGATGGAGTACGAAACGCGCGCGGTCGTGAGCGAAGGGCCATTGCGGGGCGCGGGCAAGGAAACTAAAAAGGCAGCACTGCACGCGGAGCGCGGTGCATGCTGAGAGTGCCGCCCGGCATCCTCGGTGAACCGCGCGCGTGCACGTAAGCGTTAACGTCACTCAACGCGCATGATCGAACGGCCTTCGGGGCGTGATCGGCGCGGCTTTGTCCTGCCGGTGCGTCCATGGCCGGAGAGGACCTGAGATGAACGTTGCCAGCCCTGTTTTCCCCGCTGCCCCCACACTGAACCGCCAGCGCTTCGAGCCGAAGCGCCGCAGCCTCACCGTGCTCTCCACAGAGCGTGTGACGCCTTCCATGCTGCGCCTGGTGCTGGGCGGCGATGATCTTGCCGATTTCGTCAGCGCCGCGCCGGATGACCATGTGAAGGTCGTCCTTGTCCGGCCGGACGGCGTGGAGGAACGGCGCGACTATACGCCCCGGCGCTTCGATGCGGCGCGGCGCGAACTCACCCTCGACTTCGCGCTGCACGAGGCCGGGCCCGCCACGCTCTGGGCGCTGCAGGCCCGACCGGGCGACCGGCTCGACGTGCTTGGCCCGCGCGGCTCTGCCGTGGTCGAGGACGCCACGGTGGCGCACTGGCTGCTGATCGGAGATGAGACGGCGCTGCCCGCCATTGGCCGACGCATCGAGGAGGCGGCCCCGGGCGCGCGCCTCACCAGCCTTGTCGCGGTGACGGGGGCCATCGAGGAGCAGCGTTTCGCCACGGCGGCGACGCTCGATGCGCGCTGGATCCATCGCCCGGCGGCCGCGCTGACGCAGGCCGCACCGTTCATTGCCGCGCTGGAGACGATCGAGCTGGAGCCGGCAACGTATGTCTGGGTCGCCGCCGAGGCGGCCGTGGCGCGGGCGGTGCGAGCCTATCTGACCGAGCGGCGCGGCGTCCCGATCGGCTGGATCAAGGCGGCCGGCTACTGGGTGCTGGGCGAGGCCGATGCGCATGAGAAGATGGGGTGAAGCCGAAGATGGGGTGAGGCGCCCGCTCAGGCGGGCGCGCTCCCGGCGGTGGTCTCCGGCGCCCAGGGCACGAGGCGCGTCAGCCCGCGATCGACCAGCGTGAACAGGATCAGCGCCATCGCCAGCAGCACGGCGAGCGCGGCGAAGACCATGTCGGTCTGCATCCGGGCGTTGGAATAGATCATGAGATAGCCGAGCCCCGCCGAGGCGCCGACCCATTCGCCGACCACCGCGCCGATGGGGGCGACAGCGGTGGCGACCTTCAGCCCGGAGGCCAGTGCCGGCAGGGCGGCGGGAATGCGGATGAAGCGCAGCGTCTTGACGATGCCGGCGCCGTTGAGCCGGGCCAGATCGACCAGCCCCTGCTCGGTGCGGGCCAGCCCGTCATGAAAGGCCGAGGCGACGGGGAAGAAGATGATGAGGCTCGCCATCACGATTTTCGAGGCGAGGCCGAAGCCGAACCAGATCACCAGCAGCGGGGCGATGGCGAAGACCGGCAGCGCCTGCGCCACCAGCAGCACCGGCCGCATGGCGCGGCGCGCCAGCGGCGAGGCGGCCATCGCCAGCGCGCAAAGGATGCCCAGCAGCGAGCCGCACAGCAACCCGAGCAGCATCTCGCCGAGCGTGATGCCGGCATTGTGGACCAGCACGCCGGCATTGTTCCACGCTGTCATGCCAATGCGCAGCGGACCGGGCAGGATATAGGCGGGGACGGCGAGAAGGCGCACCGCCGCTTCCCACAGGCCCAGCAGAACGAGAGTGACGGCAAGCGCGCGCCCGATGGCGGCCATGGGGAGATTCCTGCCAGACGATTGCTGCAAATGATTGCTGCACGCGATTCCTGCATGCCAAGCGATCATTCCAAACGATTCCTGCATGCGTTGCAGCCCTTATAGCCGCCGCCCGGCAAATGCGCGACGGTTGCGCCGGGGAGGAGTGGGCTGCGGCAGGGATGGCGGGGGCGGAAAGACTTGACGGCCATCAATGCAGCGACACTTCTTCAGGGGCAAAAAAGTCGTGATCAACACTGTGGAGGAAACCAGATGATCAAGGATATTCTCGTCAGTCTGCGCGTGGGCGACGTTACGGAAGACGTCGCCGGCGATTATGCGGTTTCTGCCGCTGCCGCGCTCGACGCGCATCTGACGGGCGTCGCCGTGAGCTACGAGATCGACGTGCCGCCGGTCTACACGGAAGCCTTCTCCACCGACTTCATCGAGGCCCAGCGGGCGGAAGGCCAGCGCCAGGCCCGCACCTCGGTGGAGCGCTTCGGCGAGGCGGCGCGCTCGCTCGGCCTCACCGGCGAGGTGCGGCTGATCGACGGCACGCCGGGCGGGGCGGCCGAGCAGATCGGCGTGATGGCCCGCCTCTATGACCTGACCATCGTCAACCAGGCCGACCCGGACAGGCTCGGCCCGGAGGATGTGGTGACCGAGGCGGTGCTGTTCGATTCCGGCCGGCCGGTTCTGGTGGTGCCGCGCAAGCAGCAGAAGCCGTTCTCGATGAAGCGTATCATGGTCGCCTGGGACGGCAGCCGCACCTCGGCCCGGGCGGTGGCGGAAGCGCGGGCGCTGCTTGGCCACGCGCATCTGGTCGAGGCGGTGGTGGTCGAAACCGGCAAGCCCCTGCGCAAGAAGGGCGTCGACCTGCCGGGCGCCGATCTCGCCCGCCATCTCGCGCGCCACGAGAAGACGGTGGAGCTGCGCACCCTGGTGCCAACAGGCGGCGAGAGCATCGCCGATGTGCTGCTGAAGGAAGTGGCGGCGCGCGACATCGATATCGTCGTCATGGGCGGCTACGGCCATTCGCGGCTGCGCGAATTCGTGCTCGGCGGCGTCACCCGCGACATGCTGGAGCGCATGACGGTGCCGCTGTTCCTCGCCCATTGAGGCGCCCGCACCCGCGCGAAAAATCAGGCCCGGCGTTTGCGCCGGGCTTTTGCGTTCAAGTCCGGCGCCCGCGCCGGGCTTTTTGCGTTCAACGCCGGCGCGAACGCCGGGCTTTTACGTTCAAAGCCGCGCCCGCGCCGGGTTTTTGCATTTCCGGGCCGGCTTTCGTGTTTCCAGACGGTTGCTGCCGGCCGCCGGCGGGCTTGGCGCAAGCCAAATTTAAGATGTGAAGCGACAGGTCTGCCGGATGGCCTTACCTGTCCGCAGTGGGTCGACGATACGGAAACCGGAAAGGAAGACGATGAAAAAGCTTCTCGCCACCACGCTGGCGCTGCTCGCCTCCGTCAACATGTCGCTGGCCTGCACGGCGGTCGATCTCGTCGCCAAGGATGGCAGCGTCATCGCCGGCCGCACCATGGAATGGGCCTTCGACATGAAGTGGCAGCTGGTGAGCCAGCCCAAGGGCACCGAGCTGACGCTGATCGCCCCCGCCGCGCTCAATCTGCCCGCCCACAAGGTGGCGACCAAATATGCGGTGGTCGGCGTCAATGCCGGCATCATTCCCGGCGGGGCGCTGCTCGACGGGCAGAACTCCGAAGGCCTCTCGATGAGCGGCAATTTCCTGCCCGGCTTCACCCGGTACCAGACGGTGACGAAGGACGACAAACAGTACCAGACGGTGCTGACCTTCGGCTCCTGGGCGCTGGGCAGCTTCGCCACTGTCGCCGAACTGCGCGCGGCACTGCCGGCGATGAAGGTGTGGGCGGATGACACGTTGCAGAGCGGCCCGACGCCGCCGACCATCCATTTCGTCTTCGTCGACCGTTCCGGTGCCGGCATGGTGGTGGAATATGTCGATGGCGAGGTGCAGATCCACGACAATGTCGCCCATGTGCTCACCAATGCGCCGACCTATGACTGGCACCTCACCAATGTCCGCAACTATCTCAGCCTGAGCACGGTGGGCGTGCCTGCCCGCGAGATCGGCACGACGAATGTCACCGAACTCGGCCAGGGCGGCGGGCTGATCGGGCTTCCCGGCGACTACACGCCGCCCTCGCGTTTCGTCCGCGCCACTCTGCTGCGCCACGGCGTGACCGAGCCGGCGGATGCTGGCGCCGCAGTGCAGGCGGTCGCCCATATCCTCAACAATGTCGACATCCCGCTCGGCATCGCCCAGTCCCGGCTGCCGGATGGCTCGATGGTCTCCGATTACACCCAGTGGGTGGTGGTGAAGGACCTGACGCATAACCGGCTGATGATCGCCGACTATGACAACCGGCTGAACTACCTCACCATCGACCTGGCGCCGCTGTTCGCGCAGACTACGCCGGCGGCGCGGCTTGTCATCGAGCTGCCCTATCCCAAGACGAGCGCCGGCGCCGAGGTTCTGGCGCCCTGAGCCCGCCCGCCGGCCAGCCGGGAAGGCTGGCCGGCCGCTTGCATGGCACAGGCCCCCCAACGAGGAGGCCGTGCCGATGACATTGATCTCCCCCCCGATGCTGATGCGCCCGATTCCCGCATCCCCGCCACTGAACGAAGAGCGTGTGCGCGCCGCCGAGGCGTTCGCGCTCGCCTATGCCCGCAAAAGGGGCGGGCGGGTGCGGGTGCGGCCGGATGTGTGGCTGGAACTGCGCGCCGCCGGCGCCGACATGTCGCTCTATATCTGCGACACGCGCTGAAGGCGCTCGCCCGGCCTATTCGCCCGCGCCCTGCTGGCCCAGCGCTTCCTTGAATGCGTCCGGCAGCATCACATTGGCCGAGGCGTCCCTGAACATCGGGGCGATGTCGGCGGGGGTGTAGCCGGCAAGGCCGCAGCCGATCGGCGTCAGCTGGAAGGTGAGGTCCGGCCGGGCGGCAGCGAATTTCAGGAAGCGGCGGACATATTTCTGGATGTCCGGCAGCGGCAGCGTCTCGATGTCCCAATCCTTGGTGGGAATGGCGAAGGCGGTGCCGGTGAGGCCGAAGCCGACGCCCCATTCCGCGCCCCGGTTGTCATGCGCCCAGCGTGCCGCCCCGCCCGCATGAATGCCGGCGAGGTTCGAGCCGAAGACGAAGACCGGGTTACGCTCCATGCCGCCCCTCCTGCCGTGTGCCGATGCCGCCGGCCGATGCCGCCGGACGGCGCATGAGGGCCTTGCGAAAAACGGCGCCGGTGCGGCGCACCCAGGGCGCGCCGCACCATCCGGCGAAGAGAATAGGGGCGATGGGAATTCTGGTACAGCTGGGTGGGCTCGAACCACCGACCTCCGGTTCCACAGACCGGCGCTCTAACCAACTGAGCTACAGCTGCGTGCCAGAACGGCGCGGAACCTACTTTGGCGGCCGGCGCTTTGCAAGGCCACCGCGCACGCTTCCGCAAACGCCGTGGACAACCCGCCCTCCGGCCTGGTGTGGCGGGCCTCGCGGAGGGGGATGGCGCGTGGCATGCTTCCTGTATGAGCAGGATGGACACAGGCGCTCAGCCGGGGGAGGCATCGCATGCAGACAGGGCCGGCGGACGAATCGGGGAGCGCGGCGCTGCTCGATGCGGGGCTGAAGGTCGCGTCGCTGCCGCTGGAGCCGGAACTGCGCCCGCGCGTGCTGATGCATCTTGAAACCGCGCTGGCAATGGCCGCGCTGGTGACAGATTTTGCGCTGCCCGACGAGGCCGAGCCGGCCCCGGTCTACCGGCCATGAGCGCGCCCATGTCCCCCGATGCCGACGCCGCGACCCTGCTCGCCGGGCCGGCCTGCGAGCTGGCGGCGGCGGTGCGCGCGGGGCGGGTGAGCGCCCGCGCGGTGACGCAGGCGGCGCTGGCGCGAATCGCGGCGGTCGACCCGGTGCTGAACGCCTTCACCGATGTGACGCGCGACCGCGCGCTGGCCGAGGCCGACGCGCTCGATGCCGCCCGCGCCGGCGGGCAGGCGCTGGGTCCGCTGGCCGGCGTGCCCTTCGCGGCGAAGAACCTGTTCGATCTCAAGGGTCTGCCGACACGGGCGGGCTCGAAGATCAACCGCGACCGGGAACCCGCCTTGCGCGACGCGACGCTGGTGGAGCGGATGAACGCGGCCGGGGCGGTGTGCCTCGGCGGGCTCAACATGGGCGAATATGCCTATGACTTCACCGGCGAGAATGTGCATGACGGCCGCTCCGCCAATCCGCACGACCACGCGCATATGTCCGGCGGTTCCTCCGGCGGCTCGGGAGCGGCGGTGGGCGGCAGACTGGTGCCGCTGGCGCTCGGCTCCGACACCAATGGCTCGATCCGGGTGCCGTCCTCCTTCTGCGGCATTTTCGGGCTGAAGCCGACCTATGGCCGGCTGTCGCGGGCGCGCAGCTTTCCTTTTGTCGCCAGCCTCGACCATCTCGGCCCCTTCGCCCGCCATGTCGGCGACCTCGCCGCAACGTATGACGCGCTGCTCGGCCCCGATGCCGACGATCCCGCGCTCGCCGACCAGCCCGCCGAACCAACGCTGGCGCGCCTCGATTCGCCCGGCGACCTCAAGGTGGCGGTGCTCGGCGGCTGGTTCGCCCGGCAGGGCACGCCCCGGGCCTATGAGGCGGTGGCGCGCGCCGCCAAGGCGCTGGGCGCCACGCGCACGGTGGAGCTGCCGGAGGTGGAGCGGGCGCGGGCGGCGGCCTATCTCATCTCCATGGCGGAAGGGGCGGCGCTGCATGAGGGGCGGCTGCGCGAACGACCGATGGATTTCGACCCGGCGGTGCGCGAGCGCCTGCTCGCCGGGGCGGTGCTGCCGGCGCGCTGGATCGCCCGGGCGCAGATCTTCCGCCGCTGGTTCCGCGACCGGGCGCTGGAACTGTTCGCCGATTGGGACGTGCTGATCGCGCCCTCGACCCCGGTGCCGGCGCCGCGCGGCGGGCAGACGACCTTCGTGCTCGACGGGCAGGAAATGCTGGTGCGGCCGAATATCGGCATCTACACCCAGCCGATCTCCTTCATCGGCCTGCCGGTCGCCGCCGCGCCCATCGCCACCGGCGAGCGCCTGCCGATCGGCGTGCAGCTCATCGCCGCCCCGTGGCGGGAGGACAAGGCGCTGCAGGCGGCAATGGTGCTGGAGCGGGCGGGCATCGCCATCGCGCCGGAACCTGTGGTGTAAGTGTCAGTCGCGGCGGAAGGCGAGATTGGCGATGAAGCCGACCGCGAGCGCCATCAGCGCGGTGGCGAGGCCGTAGAGCCAGGGATGGTCCTGCGCTGTTGTGGCGACCGTCTGCTCGAAATCGATCTTCGCCACTTCCAGGTCCAGCGCCCCCCGGCTGACCAGCGCGCCATCGGCAAAGGTCTTCACCACCACCTCATAAGGGCCGATGGGGGCGGTGCCGGGAATGGGGATGGTCGCGCGAAACACGTTCGGCGCGATGAACTCGACCCCTGCCGGCCGCTCGAAATACAGCCCCTGCGCCTGCTTCACCCGCAGAAACGCCTGCCGGAACGGGTCCTGCGGCACCACATCGGCATAGTCCGAGCCAATGCGTTGCAGCAGATGGTTATTGTCGAGCCCCACCTGTTCCTGCCGCAGGATTTCCGCCTCCGCGATCAGTGCCGGGGCGCGGCTGGTGAAGACGGCGAGATAGGAAGGCGCGGCAAGGAAGCTGCGGCTGTCGGCATTCACCCACAGGCCGAGAAAGCGCTCCTTACGCCAGGTGGTGAAGCTCTCGCTCGGCCCGCGCACAGTGACGATGACATCCTGCGGGCGGGCCGGCGTCGCCGCCTCGCCGGGAGCGATGACGCCGAACAGCACGATCGTGTCGCCGGTGAAGTTCGAGGTGATGGTGACGCGGGCCTTGGACAGCGAGAGCACCAGCTCGGCGCCGCGCGCATCGCCGCCGGCCAGCGCCAGCGCCAGCGCGAAGAGGAGCAGCGGCGCGGCGAGCCGTCTCATCGCGCCGCCTCATCGATGGAGACGGCGTAGAAATCGGCCGGGGTGACGATCTGGTCGACGGCGACGCGCAGGCCGACGGCAAGCACCAGCAGGCCCAGCAGCAGGCGTAGCCTCTCCGCCGGCATCGCCTGCCCGGCGCGGGCGCCGAACTGCGCCCCGATGGTGCCGCCCACCATCAGCACCAGGCCCAGCACGGCATCCACCGTCTGGTTGAGCACGGCGTGCATGAGGATGGCGGCGGTCATCGTCACCAGGGTCAGCATCAAAGCGGTGGCGATGGAGGTGAGGGTGGGCACGCGCAGCAGATAGATCAGCGCCGGCACCAGGATGAAGCCGCCGCCAATGCCCATCAGCGCGCCGAGAAAGCCGATTGCGAAGCCGATCGTCACCACGGGGATGACCGAGACATAGATGCGCGACTGGCGGAACCGCATCTTGAACGGCATGCGCAGGAACCAGGGATGCGCCCCCGGCCGCTTCACATTGGCCTTCTCGCCGCGCCATTCGCGCAGCAGCGCCCGCAGGCTCTCCGCCACCATCAGCGAGCCGATGGTGCCGAGCATCACGATATAGGTGACGGCGATCACCAGATCGAGCTGGCCATACCGGCGGAGCAGCATGAAGGCGACGACGCCGGCCAGCGTGCCGGTGAGGCCGCCTGTCAGCAGCACAAGGCCTAATCGGACATCCACCAGCCCCCGCCGGAGATAGGTGAGCGTGCCGGAAAAGGAGGAGGCGGCCATGTGGGTCGACACGCTTGCCACCGCCACCGCCGGCGGCACGCCGAGGAAGATGAGCAGCGGCGTCATCAGGAAGCCGCCGCCGACGCCGAACATGCCGGAGATGAAGCCGACCGCGATCCCCAGCGCCAGCAGCGTGAAGATGTTCACCGGCAGTTCCGCTATCGGCAGATAGATCGTCACGGGCAGGTCCGGCAGCGTCGGGGCGTCGTTAGCCCATAGCAGGATTCGCCCAACAAGGATTTAACGCCGGGCGCCGGACGGGCGGGCGCCCTGCGTGGGGCTGGTGCTATAATACATTATCAAAGATAATGTCTGACGGTATCGCAGCAATTAATGTAGTAGTGGGCTAGTACAGATCCTCACGTGGTAATATTTTTTGTCCGCCCAGTTGATTTAGTGGCGGATACGCCAGCGTTGCTGACTTAACGTTCGCGTAAGGCATGCTAGCGTGCCGCGTCAACGGACCCGAACGAGGTCCGGGATGTCCAGGAGGAAACCCCATGTCTCTTTTCCGGCGCGGTTCGCGCAACGCTGCGCTTCTCGCATCCACCATGTTCGCGGGCGCGGTGATGCTCTCGGCTTCGGCTTATGCCCAGTCGACCGACAATATGCAGAAGCTCTCGAACTTCCAGCAGACCGGCGCCTCCATGGAAATGGAAACGGTGCCGCAGACCGGCCCGCGTGTGGATGCGTTCAACAAGACGCTGGCCGGCATCAAGCTGCCGGACGGCTTCAAGATCGCGCTCTACGCCATCGTGCCTGACGCGCGCGAGATGGCGGTGGGCCCGACCACCGGCGCCGTCTTCGTCGGCACCCGCAAGTCGAAGGTATGGGCCGTCACCGACCGCGACAAGGACCGCGTCGCCGACGAGGTCAAGGTGTTCGCGCCCTCGATCCAGTTCAAGCTGCCGCACGGCGTCTGCTTCTCCAAGGACGGCTTCCTGTTCGTCGCCGAGCAGAACCGCGTGCTGCTCTTCCCCGCCGCCGAGTATTTCTATGAGGGGCCGGATGTGGCCGCCTTCGAGGTGGTGAAGCAGGGCGAACTGATCCCGCCGGGCGAGGAATCCTACAACCACACCGCCCGCGTCTGCCGTATCGGGCCTGATAACAAGCTCTACATCACGCTCGGGCAGCCCTTCAACGTCTTCGCGCCGGAGAAATACGACCTCTACAAGAAGGCCGGCATTGGCGGCATCGTGCGGATGGAGCGCGACGGCAAGAACCGCGAGGTCTATGCGTGGGGTATCCGCAATTCGGTGGGCATGGACTTCAACCCGAAGGACAAGACCCTGTGGTTCACCGATAATCAGGTCGACGGCATGGGCGACACTATCCCGCCCGGCGAGCTGAACCGCTCCACCGAGCTTGGCCAGACGTTCGGCTTCCCCTATTTCGGCGGCGGCAATGTCCGCACCGTCGAATACAAGGACCAGACGCCGCCGGCCGATTCGGTGAAGCCGCAGGTGGAGATGGACGCCCATGCCGCCGATCTCGGCATGACCTTCTACACCGGCAAGCAGTTTCCGGCGCAGTATCGCGGCGGCATCTTCTCGGTGCAGCACGGCTCGTGGAACCGCACCGACCCGGTCGGCGCGCGGGTGATGTTCACCTCGCTGAACGAGGACGGCACCGTCGCCAAGACCGAGCCCTTCGCCGAGGGCTGGCTGGTCGACGGCGAATATCTCGGCCGTCCGGCCTCGGTGGCGCAGCTGAACGACGGTTCGCTGCTGGTGGCGGACGACACGTCGGGGGCGATCTACCGCATCTCCTACGAGAAGTAAGCGGGCCGCAGCCTCGCCCCTGCGCCTTCGGGCGCGGGGGCACATTTTTTCTTGCCGGGAACAATCGATGAAACGGATGATCTGCGCGTCGCTGCTCGCGGCGGCGCTGGGCTGCGCCCCCGCCATGGCGCAGGACGCCAAGGCCGGCCGCGCCAAGGCCTCCGCCCAATGCGCCGTGTGCCACGGCACCGACGGCATTGCCCAACTGCCGACGGCGGCCAATCTCGCCGGCCAGCAGGAGGTCTATCTGGTCAAGGCGCTGGAGGATTTCCGCGCCGGCCGCCGCGTCAACGAAATGATGACGGTGGTTTCCAAGGATCTGAGCGATGCCGACATCGCCAATCTCGCGGCGTGGTACGCCTCGATGAAGGTCACGGTACAGGTGCCCGAGCGCCAGCCCTGAGAGCTTTGGCATCGACGGGGGCGGAGGTCGCGCGCGTCGCGGCGTCCGCCTTCCTCGTTTAGCGACGGCTCACCCGTGCGGGCGGCTCTGGTGGAACTGGGCCAGCAGCGCCGCGAGCAGCGTCTCCAGCCCGTGGGTGAGGCACGCTGGCGCGAGCCTTCCGGGGCGCGGCAGCGGCACATGGACGAAGACCGCCAGGCGCGGGCCGCCATCGCCGCGGCGCCCAGCCCGCGCCCAGCCATAGGCGCTCCAGGCCAGCGCATTGCAGACATAGCGGCCGGCATGGCGCGAGACATGCGCCGGCACCCCTGCCGCGCGCAAAGCCGCCAGCAGCGGCGCCGGCCGGGCGGTCATTTCGAGCTCTGCCGGCGCGCCGGGTTGCAGCGGGCGGCTGGCGGGGCGGCGGTGGGCGGCATCAGGAAAAACGCCCGTGGCGTTGCGCGCGACGCGCTCGACCGACACATACCGGCGCCGGGCGGCGACGCCGAGCATCAGCACGATATCGGGCTTGGTGCACTCCAGCAGGGCGGGGAAGGCGGCGGCCTCGTCCCAGCGTGTCGGCAGCAGATGCAGCGCGACCTGCGCTCCCGCAACGCGGCGCCCCCGCGCCAGCCGGCGGGCGAAGCCGGCGGACGGGTTCGCCGGCATGCCGGGAAAGCGGCCGAAGCCGGTGATGAGCACCGTCGGCGCGGTCAGAGGGGCGGCGTCCGGACAGGCATCGCGCCCGGCGGGCATCAGGCGGCGCGCTTGTCCAGCGCCCGCGACAGCGCGCCCTGCAGATCGGAAAGCTGGAACGGCTTGTTCAGCACCGGACAATTGCGCCAGGCGGCATCGATGGCGCTGTCGGAATAGCCGGTGGAGAACACGATCGGGATGCCGTGGCTGGCGATCGCCTCGGCGATGTCATAGCTGTGGCGGGTGCCGAGATTGAGGTCGAGCATGGCGACGTCGATCTCGCCATGGCGGGCGGCAACGAAATTCAGCGCATCGTCGAAGCGCGATTCATTGCCGACGACCGTGGCGCCGAGCTCCTCAAGCATGCCCTCGATCATCATCGCGACCAGGGTCTCGTCCTCCACAACGAAGACGCGCTGGCCGGACAGCGTGGGCAGATCCTGCATGATGATATCCGTCACTCCTTCTGGTCGAGCTTGCCAATTCGGTGCCGACCAGGAACCGTCGCCGTGTTCTTAAATATTCTTCCATCATTTCGGCTTTTTTGCGAGTCCGAGCGCTCAACCATCCGCCCAGCCGAAGAGTTCGGCGATCTTCGTGGCACCGAGCGTCGGCGACAGCTCTCCGGCCGCGACGGCGTGCTCGATGCCCGGCAGCTGCGCCCGCAGCGCCGGCTCGGCGCGCATCTTCTCGCGCACCCGCTCGTCGAACAGGGTCCACATCCATTTCACCTGCTGGCCGCTGCGCCGCGTGCCGAACGCCCCCGCCGCCTCGCTGCGTGCCCGGTGCCGCAGCACCTCATCCCAGAGCGGGGCGATGCCCTCGCCGGTGAGGCCGGAATAGGTGAGCACCGGTGTCGACCAGAACGGCTCGCGCCCGCCCAGCACATGCAGCGCGGCGCGGTACTCGCTCGCCGCCGCCTTGGCGCGGGTGAGGTTGGCGCCGTCGGCCTTGTTCACGGCGACGATGTCGGCCAGCTCGATGATGCCCTTCTTGATGCCCTGCAACTCGTCGCCGGCGCCCGGCAGCATGAGCACGAGGAAGGTATCGGTCATGTCGGCCACCGCCGTCTCCGACTGGCCGACGCCGACCGTCTCGACGAGGACCACGTCATAGCCCGCCGCCTCGCACAGCAGCATCGTCTCGCGGGTGCGCGCGGCGACGCCGCCCAGCGTGCCGGCGGCAGGGGAGGGGCGAATGAAGGCGCGCTCCTCCAGCGCCAGCCGCCCCATGCGCGTCTTGTCGCCGAGGATCGAGCCGCCGGTGCGCGAGGAGGAAGGGTCCACCGCCAGCACCGCCACCTTGTGGCCCTGCGCGATCAGATGGCTGCCGAGCGAATCGATGGTGGTCGACTTGCCGACCCCCGGCACGCCGGTGATGCCGACGCGGATGGCGCGCCCGGTCTGTGGCAGCAGCGCCTGCAGCAGCGCGCCCGCCTGCGCCCGGTGCGTCGGCTTGCGCGATTCCACCAGCGTGATCGCGCGGGCAAGCGTCGCCCGGTGGCCGGAGCGGACGCCCTCGACGAGGGTTTCGAGGGCGGGAAGCGGGGCGGCGGGCGACACTTCAGGAATGGGCGAACTCCCAATAGAGTTCGCGCGCCCGGCGATAGACCGGGCCGGGCTGGAGATCGCGATCCTCGATGCGCGTCACCGGCGTCACCTTGGAATAATTGCCGGTGGAGAAGATCTCGTCCGCCTCCAGGAAGTCCCGCCAGGTGAGCGCGCCCTCTACCACCTCGATCCCCGCCGCGCGCAGCAGGCCGGCCGTGCGGGTGCGGGTGATGCCGGCGAGAAAGGTGCCGTTCGGCGCCGGGGTGAAGGCGACGCCGTCTTTGGCCAGAAACACATTGGCGGTGGCGAGCTCGGCGACATTGCCGATCATGTCGCACAGCACGGCATTGTCGAAGCCGCGCTGATGCGCCTCCACCAGCGCCCGGCTGTTATTGGGGTAGAGGCAGCCGGCCTTGGCGTCGGTGACGGCGCATTCGAGGGTGGGGCGGCGGTAGCGCGACAGGGTGATCGCGGTTCCGTGGTCGGGGCTCGGCATGCCGGCCTCGTAGAGGCTGAGGCACCAGCGGGTCGATTCCGGGTCGGCATCGACCGTGCGCGCACCGGGATATTCCGCCCAATACATCGGGCGGATGTAGAGCGCGGCATTCGGCGCGAAGCGCTTGATGCCCTCATGGGTCAGTTCGACCCATTGTTCCACCGAGACGAGGGGCTTCAGGCCCATCGCGACGGCGGACCGGTTCACCCGCGCGCAATGCTGCGCAAGGTCCGGCGTCACCCCTTCAAAGGCGCGGGCGCCGTCGAACACCGAGGTGCCGAGCCAGGCGGCATGCGTGCGCACCCCCATGATCGGGATATTGCCCTCCTGCCAGTCGCCGTTGAAGAAGCTCCAGGTCTGCGTCCAGTGATGCGACATAACAGCTACTCCGCCAGCGCCGCCAGGATACGGACCCAGCTGCGAATGCCCTTGTGGAAGGAGGTAAGGTCGTATTTCTCGTTCGGCGAGTGGATGCGGTCATCGTCCAGCGCGAAGCCGACCAGCAGTGTGTCCTGCCCCAGCACCTTCTTGAACTGGCCGACCACGGGGATGGAGCCGCCCTCGCCATAGGTGACGGCCGGCGCGCCCCATTCGTCGCCGAGCGCGCTCGCGGCCCTGGCCAGCAGTGGGTTGTCATGAGCGACAGCCACGGCGGGGTTGCCCTCGCCGCTGAGGAATTCGACCGTGCAGTCGGGCGGCAGCTGGGAGCGGACATAGGCGCGCACGCAATCGCGCACATGGGCAGGGTCCTGGTCCGCCACGAGGCGGCAGGTGATCTTGGCGGTGGCGATGGAGGGGATGACGGTCTTGGCACCCTCGCCGGTATAGCCGCCCCACATGCCGTTGACCTCGAAGGTCGGGCGGGTCGACACCATCTCGATCAGCAGCCGATCCTTCTCGCCGATGGGTTGGGAGAGACCAACGGGGCCGAGGAAGTTCTCCGTCGTCAGGTCGAGCTTGGACCAGGATTCGCGCATATGCTCGGACGGCTCGACGACGCCGTCATAAAAGCCGGGAATGGTGATCCGCCCGTCCGCCCCGTGCACGCCGCCGATGATCTTCGAGATCACATGCAGCGGGTTGGCGGCGGCGCCGCCATAATAGCCGGAATGCAGGTCGCGATCGGCGCAGCGCACGATGAACTCGTCATGCATCAGCCCGCGCAGGGAGAGGATGATGGCCGGGGTCTGCGCGTCCCACATGCCGGTGTCGCAGACGAGGGCGAGGTCGGCCTTCAGCTCATCCTTATGAGACTCAAGGAACGGGCCGATATTGGCCGAGCCGCTCTCCTCCTCGCCCTCGACGACGATCGCCACATCGACCGGCAGGCTCCCCGTGGTGCGGATATAGGCGCGGCAGGCCTCGACGAAGGTCATCACCTGGCCCTTATCGTCGGAGGAGCCGCGGGCGACGATCCGCTTCACGCCCTCCGCATTCTCGACAATGCGCGGCTCGAAGGGCGGGCTGTCCCACAGGTCAAGCGGATCGACCGGCTGCACGTCGTAATGGCCGTAGAACATCACCCGCCGCGCCGCGCCCCCGGACAAGGTGCCGGTGACGATGGGGTGGCCAGGTGTGTCGTTCAGCTTGGCGGTGAGGCCGAGCGTGGCGAGGTCGTCCGCCAGCCACTGCCCGGCGCGCCGGCACTCGGCGGCATAGGCGCGATCGGTGGAGATGGAGGGGATGCGGAGAAAGGCGAACAGACGCGCGAGCGAGGCGTCGAGATCGGCGTCGACGGCCGCGAGCACGCGGTCGAGGTCTGTGCTGGAGAGAGCGGCCATGGCCGGGAGTCCTTGTTGTGTTTTCTGAAGGCCTTTTCCGCCTCATCCCCGGGCTTGCCCCGGGGACCCAGACACCTTGCGCCTCCGTCAAGGACTGGGTGGCCGGGTCAAGCCCGGCCATGAGGGTGCGCTGGGAGCTTACCGTCGGCGCGCGCCGCCCAGCACGTTGCGTAGAATGGCCTTGGTCACCTCATTGGTGACCTGCCGCGTCACCTGGTTGACCATGCGCTCGCCCATGCTCATGCCACCGCGCGGGCCGCGCCGGAAAATACCGCCGAGCGCGTCGGACAGCCAGCCGCCGCTTTGCGCCTCGGCTTCGGCCGGCGCGGGGGAGGGCTCAGGCGCGGTGGCCTGTTCGGCGCGCTTGGCGAGGATCTCATAGGCGGATTCACGGTCCAGCGTCTCGTCATAGGCGTGGCGCACCGGGCTCTGGGCAAGCGCGACCTTGCGCAGTTCGGGCGTGATCGGGCCGACGCGGGCGGCGGGCGGGGCGATGAGCGTGCGCTCGACCATGGAGGGCGTTCCATTGCCCTCCAGCATCGAGACCAGCGCCTCGCCCTTGCCAAGCTCGGTGATGACCTGCGCCGTGTTCAGCTTCGGGTTGGGGCGGAAGGTGTCGGCCGCCGCCTTCACCGCCTTCTGGTCGCGCGGGGTGAAGGCGCGCAGCGCGTGCTGCACCCGGTTGCCGAGCTGGGAAAGCACGCTGTCGGGCACATCGAGCGGGTTCTGGGTGACGAAATAGACGCCGACGCCCTTGGAGCGGATGAGCCGCACCACCTGCTCGATTTTCTGCAGCAGCGCCTTGGGCGCCTCGTCGAACAGCAGATGCGCCTCGTCGAAAAAGAACACGATCTTCGGCTTGTCCGGGTCGCCGATCTCGGGAAGCTCCTCGAACAGTTCCGACAGCAGCCACAGCAGGAAGGAGGCATAGAGCCGGGGCGAGCCCATCAGCTTGTCCGCCGCCAGCAGCGAGATGGTGCCGTAGCCCGAGCGCGGCTCGACCCGCATGAGGTCGGTGATTTTCAGCGCCGGCTCGCCGAAGAATTTGTCGGCGCCCTGATTCTCCAGCACCAGCAGCGCCCGCTGAATGGCGCCGACGGTCGCGGGCGAGACATTGCCATAGGTGGTGGTGAGCTTGCCCGCATTCTCCGCCACGAAAGCGAGCATGGCGCGCAGGTCCTTCAGGTCGAGCAGCAGCAGGCCCTGCTCGTCGGCGATGCGGAAGACGACGTTGAGCACGCCTTCCTGCACGTCGTTGAGGTCCATCAGCCGCGCCAGCAGCAGCGGGCCCATCTCCGAAACGGTGGCGCGCACCGGATGGCCCTGCTCGCCGAACAGGTCCCAGAAGATGACCGGGAATTCGTCCGGCACATAGTCGATGCCGATCTCCGCGCAGCGCTTGACGATCCAGTCCTGCCCCTCGCCGGGCATGCCGATGCCGGAGAGGTCGCCCTTGATGTCGGCGGCGAAGACCGGGACGCCGGCGCGGGAAAAGCCCTCCGCCAGCGTCTGCAGCGTGACCGTCTTGCCGGTGCCGGTGGCGCCAGTGGCAAGGCCGTGGCGGTTGGCGAGCTTCAGCGCGAGATATTCCGCCTTGCCGCCCTCGCTCGATGGGCTTCGCCCGACGAAAATCCTGCCGTCGGTGTCACCGGACATGGTCGTCTCCTGCGCACGCTCGCGTCGCCTCCTTTAGAGCGCAGGCGGGGGCGGTTCGGCAAGCGGGGAGGACGGCGAGTTGGCGGCCGGCGCTTGCGTTCCGCCGCGCGGCGGGCGATTTGGGAGACAAGACAGCAACGCCGGGAACATGATGGCCTCTCTCCTCCCGCCCACAGAGCGCATTTTCGAGGCGCGCGGCCACCGGCTCGACTATGCCGGCCGCACGCTGGTGATGGGCATTCTCAATGTCACGCCGGATTCCTTCTCCGATGGCGGGCGCAGCGCCGCGCTCGACGACGCGCGGGCCAATGCCCACCGGCTGGTGGCGGAGGGGGCGGATATTCTCGACATTGGCGGCGAATCCACCCGCCCCGGCCACACGCCGGTGCCGGCGGAGGAAGAGCTGCGCCGCGTGCTGCCGGCGGTCGAGGCGCTGGCCGGGCTGCCGGTACCGCTTTCCGTCGACACTCAGAAGGCGGTGGTGGCCGAAGCGGCGCTGAAGGCCGGCGCCTGCATCGTCAATGACATATGGGGGTTGATGGGCGACCCCGAGATGGCGCGGGTCGCCGCCGCCTATGACGCCGGCGTGGTGGCGATGCACAACCGGGCGAATGTCGACCCCGCGGTCGACATCGTCGCCGACATCCTCGGCTTTTTCGAGCAGGCGCTGGAGCGCGCGGCGCGCGCCGGCATCCGCGCCGAGCGCATCAGCCTCGATCCCGGCATCGGCTTCGGCAAGACCTTCGAGCAGAATCTCAAGGCGCTGGCCTCGCTGGCGGAATTCGGCAGGTTCGGCTTCCCGATCCTGCTCGGCACCTCGCGCAAATCGCTGATCGGCAAGGTGATCGAGACCACGCCGGCGGAGCGCCTGCCGGGCACCATCGCCTCCAATGTGTTGGGCATCCGCGCCGGCTGCGCCATCATCCGCGTGCATGACGTGGCCGCCCATGTGCAGGCGGCGCGGGTGACGGAGGCTATCCTCCATGCCTCCTAAGCTGCCGCCCGAGTTCTTCGTTCGCCGGCCTCGCAAGGTCGAGAAGGCCGTGGCCTATCTCTGCCTCGGCTCCAATCTCGGCGACCGCGCCGGCACCATGGCGAAGGCGGTAGGGCTGATCGCCCGCACGGGGCTGAAGATCATCGCCCGTTCCTCGCTCTACGAGACCCCGCCCTGGGGGCCGGTGCCGCAGGGGCCCTATCTCAACATGGTGGTGGCGGTGGAGACCGAGCTTTCGGCGCGGGAGCTGCTGCATATGCTGCTCGGCGTCGAGCACGCCTTTGGCCGCGACCGCAGCCGCGAAGTGCGCTTCGGGCCGCGCACCATTGACATCGACATATTGCTCTATGGCGACGAGGTGGTGGCCGAGCCGGATCTCGAAATCCCGCATCCGCGCATGATGGAGCGGGCCTTCGCGCTGATTCCGCTGAGCGAGCTCGCCCCCGAGCTGAAGGTTGGCGGCGTGGCGGTGGCCACGGCTCTCGCCGGGCTCGACCGCAGCGGCATTGTCAAGGTGGAGCCGCAGCCGGCGGGGAACTGAGGCGCAAGGGGGCATGTGCGAGAGGCCGGCCCGACACGCGAAGGGCGACGGATCGCTCCGCCGCCCGCTCGTCCGTCGCGCCTTGGGAAGGAGAGGGTGCCGTTCAGCGGCAGACCTCGACATCGCGGTAATAGGGCTGGCCCCAGCTGTTGTAGAGCGTGCGCGTCTCTGTCCAGCAGCTCGGACGGTAATAATTGTTGGCGGCGCCGGCCGCGATGGCACCGACGGCGAGGCCGCCAATGATGCCGGCGGCGACGGCGGCGCCGTTATTGTTGCGACGCGGGCCGTAATAATAGCCGGGGCCGCCCCAGCCGGGACCACGCCAGCCCGGGCCGTAGCCGGGACGCCCCCAGCCGGGGCCGCCGCCACCATGGCCGCGCCAGCCCGGGCCACGCCAACCATCGGCGGCGGCGGGAACGGCGGCGAGGAGGGTAGCGCCCGCGAGAGCGAGCGCGACGAGCTTGCTGGTCTTGGTGAAGCCGATCATGGCGAAATCCTCGGATGGACGCTGCTTGTCGCTCGCGGGCCGGTGTGGCCTTTGATGAACGCTACCCTAGCCGCCTGCTACCGAACCCAATCTGAACCCGCTGTTGCAAAAGGTTCATCAAACTGAACGCATTCCATCGGGGGCGTTCATCTGCCATTCATTCGCGAAACGCAGGAGCCAGGCTTTGCCCGATCACGATAAAGAAGGTCTCGTTTCCGCCTGGACGTTCGACGGCAATGGCGGGGCGCGGCGGATCGGCTGGGAGGAGATCGGGCAGGGCGTGCCGGCCGGGGAACGCTTCCAGTGGATCAACCTTCAGCAGCTCGAACATCGCTATAACCGCAGCTCCTGGCTGACCGATCACAGCGGCATCGACCATTCGATCCTCGAATCGATGGTGGCGGCGGAGACGCGCCCGCGCTGCGCGCTGTTCGACAATGGTGCCTTCCTCAATCTGCGCGGCATCAATTTGATGCCCTACTCGCTGCCGGACGAGATGCACTCCATCCGCTTCTGGGTGGAGCCGCACCGCATCGTTTCAGTGCGCCGGAAGGCGCTGTCGGCGGTGGGGGACTTCGAGGACGCGATCCAGCGCGGGCGGGCGCCGCGCACGCCGGGCGAGTTCGTCGCCGATCTCTCCATGCGCCTGGTCGACCGCATGGACACGGTGATCACCGCGCTGGCGGAGCAGGCGGACGAGCTGGAAGAGCAGGTGCTGAGCGCCACCCTGTCCAATCTGAGCCCGAAGGTCTCCGAGGTGCGGCGCGTCGCCATCATCCTGCGCCGCTATATCGCTCCGCAGCGCGAAGCGCTGAACCACTTTTCGCTGGAAGACGCCGAATGGCTCTCGCCCCGCGACCGCAACCGGCTGCGCGAGGCGGCCGATCGGGTGACGCGCTTCGCCGAGGAACTGGATTCGGTACGCGACCGCGCCGCCGTCATCTACGACCAGATGGTGGAACGGCGCGCCGAGCAGATGAACCGCTCCATGCTGGTGCTGGCGGCGGTGACGGTGATCTTCGCTCCGCTGACGCTGATTACCGGGTTGATGGGCATGAATGTGGAGGGCATTCCCGGCTCGCAGGACCCGAACGGCTTCTGGGCCGTGACGATCCTCGCCGCCGGGCTCGGCGTCGGGCTGGTGGCCTGGCTGCGAATGATCCGCTGGCTTTAGGCCGCCCCTTTCCGTCGCCCGCCAGGCGCATAGATTGACAAGGTGCCGGCCGCGACCTTTCGCCGGCCGTGGAGGGAAGTGCCATGCGCGGGAAAGCGATTGCGTCGGCGGCGATCTTCGCCGGTTTCATGCTGGGGGCGGCCGGTGGCCCGGCCGAGGCCTATGAATTCACCGGGACCTTTCCCGGCGGCGACTGCCGCAAGATGGCGGCCTCGATCCCGCCCGGGCAGCTCTGGTACGGCCATTTCACGGGTCGTCGCCAGTCGCCGTGGAATGTCGACTTCATCGAAGGGCGCACCGCCGATGGCTGCTTCCGCAGCAAGGCCGAATGCGACAACTGGCTGTATCAGTGGCGCTCGGCCTGGCAGCTCAATTTCTGGAACGACTATTGCGTCCAGGGCTGGCCGCCCAAGGCGCGCCCGGCAGGCCCGCGCACCGAGGTGCCGTTCGGCCAATAGAGGCGCGATGCGCATGAAAAAGGGCGCCGTCGACCCGCGACGGCGCCCGATTTTCGCGCGAAGACCGCTCAGACGGCCTTGGAATACAGCTCGGCGACGTAGTCCCAGTTCACCAGGTTCTCGACGAACGCCTTGAGGTAGTCGGGGCGGCGGTTGCGGTAGTCGATGTAGTAGGAGTGTTCCCACACGTCGCAGCCGAGGATCGGGGTGGCGCCGTGCACCAGCGGGCTCTCGCCATTGGCGGTCTTCATGACGACGATCTTGCCGTCCTTGACCGCCAGCCAGTTCCAGCCCGAGCCGAACTGGGTCACGCCGGCCTGGATGAAGTCTTCCTTCATCTTCTCGACCGAGCCGAGGTCCTCGATGATCTTCTTCTCAAGCTCGCCGGGAATGGCACCGCCGCCATTCGGCTTCATCCAGTTCCAGAAGTGGAGGTGGTTGAAGTGCTGGCCGGCATTGTTGAACAGGCCGGCATTCTTGCCGAAGGAGCCCTTGACGATCTCTTCCAGCGACTGGCCTTCCCACTCCGTGCCCTTCAGCAGATTGTTGCCGTTGTTCACATAGGCGAGGTGGTGCTTGTCGTGGTGATATTCGAGCGTCTCGCGCGACATGAAGGGGGCGAGGGCGTCGTGGGAGTAGGGAAGCTCGGGAAGCGTGAAGGACATGGAATCTGTCTCCGCAGAAATGAAATCCGGCCGCGCCGCGTTGGCGCCCCTCGCGGGTGCGCGGGCACCATGAAAGATCGGCACCGATTAGATAGGGCGCGACGGCGCGGGCGACAACCAAAAGCGTCGCGCGCGGCCGAATTCTTCCCCACCGCCGGACGGGGGGCGGGGTGATGCGACAATCGACCTGCCCGCTTTCGCTAAAGCTGTACTGGACGTAAGGTCTCGTACAAGAAGGACCGACGGCGAATCGGTCCGGCGGAGTTTCTTCATGGGTGCAGTAGTCATCGGAATCGGCGCGGCTCTGGCCGCGCTCGGCATCGTCTTCGGCGTAATTGGGTTCGGTTCCGCGGAGACGACTTCCGGCGCGGGCCTGATGATGGTCGGCAGTACCGCTTTTGTCGGCGGTCTTCTGATGGTCGCCCTCGGCTCCATTCTGCGGGTCTTGGGCGACATCGCCGAGAAGCTGGACGGGGCGGTGCATGTCGAGCCTTTCGAGGACGAGCACCATGCCGGGCGGATCGAGGCGGCAGCGGACACCGTTGCGGGCGCGGCCCTCGCCCCGATGGCCTCGGCCTTCGAAGACGCCCCCCCGGCACGCGCGCCGCAGGAACTGCCCCTTGTCGAGGAGGAGCGCGCGCCGCCGGCCTGGTTCGGCCGCAAGCGTGCCGCCGAGCCTCCGAGCGCAGGCGAAGCGGCGTTTGAGCCGGAGCGGGAGTTCGCGCCCGAGCCTGACGTCGAGCCTGAATACGAGCCCCTGCCGCCCTTCCGTTCCCCCCTTGCCGAGGCGGCGCGCCGGGAAAGCACACGGGCGGAGCCGGTGCGCGTCGACCCTGTGCGTACCGAGCCTTTGCGCACCGAGCCCCTGCGTTCAGAGCCGCTCCGCGCGGAAACGGTTCGGCCCGAGCCTCACCGCCAGGAGCCTCTCCGCCAAGAGCCTCTCCGCCACGAGCCTGTGCGCCCCGACGCTGAGCGCCCCGAGCTGCCGCGTTTCGAGCCCACGCGCACCGAACCTCAGCGCCGCGAGCCGCCCGGCTTCCTGCGTCCGGCGGCAGGCGCGGGCCTGCCGGTGGAGCGGCCCGCTCCCGTGCCGTCTGTCTCCCCCGCCGTCGAGGAGCCCGAGGTGCCGCATGCGCACGAGGCCGTGCTGCCCGAGCTGGATGAGGCGCCGCCCGCCTTCCTGCGCGAGGCGGACCTGCTGGTCGACGAGCCCGAGCCGGCGCCAGAGACGCCTTCCGTCACCGTGCTCAAGTCCGGCACCATTGGCGGCATGAGCTACACGCTCTACTCCGATGGTTCGATCGAGGCGGACCTGCCGGACGGGGTCCTGCGCTTCGCCTCGCTGCAGGAACTGCGCGACCATGTCGCCGGCGCCGCCGTCCGCGAGTGAGGTTCTGGCGGCCGTCAGATATGCAAAGGGCGCCCTAGGGCGCCCTTTTTCGTGTTGTGGATGTCTGGGCCGAAGCGCGTCAGCGCCCCGCCATGGCGAGGGCGAAGGCATAGATCATCGCGGTTTCCTCCAGCCGGTCGAACCGGCCCGAGGCGCCGCCATGGCCCGCCTCCATATTGGTGCGCAGCAGCAGCGGGCTGGTATCGGTCTTCAGCGCGCGCAGCTTCGCCACCCATTTCGCCGGCTCCCAATAGGTGACGCGCGGATCGGTGAGGCCGGCCAATGCGAAGAGGGCGGGATAGTCCTGCGCCGTCACATTGTCATAGGGCGAATAGGCCTGGATGCTGGCGAAGGCCTCGGCATCCATGATCGGGTTGCCCCATTCCGGCCATTCCGGCGGAGTGAGGGGCAGCGTGTCGTCGAGCATGGTGTCGAGCACGTCGACAAAGGGCACTTCCGCGACGATGCCGGCGAACAGGTCCGGGCGCATATTGGCCACCGCGCCCATCAGCATGCCGCCGGCCGAGCCGCCATGGGCGACGATGCGGTCGGGCGCGACGATCTTCTCGGCGATAAGATGCTCGCCGGCGGCGATGAAGTCGCTGAACGTGTTGGTCTTGCGGGCGAGCTTGCCCTCACGGTACCAGCGCCAGCCCTTTTCCGTGCCGCCGCGAATATGGGCGATGGCGAAAACGAAGCCGCGATCCACCAGCGACAGCCGCGCAGTGGAAAAGCCTGACGGCATGGACATGCCATAGGCGCCATAGCCATAGAGCAGGCAGGGCGCGCTGCCATCGAGCGGGGTGTCGGCGGCAAAGAGCAGCGACACCGGCACAAGCTCGCCATCCGCTGCCGGGGCCATCAGGCGACGGGTGACATAGCGCTTCGGGTCGTGGCCGGAGGGCACCTCCTGGCGCTTGCGCAGCGTCCGGGCGCGGCTCGCGACGTCATAGTCCCACACCTCGGCAGGGGTGGTCATGGAGGAATAGGTGAAGCGGATCTCGGTCTTGTCGAAGCCATGGCCGGGATCGAAGCCAAGCGAATAGGCCTCCTCGGCGAAGGCGACGGCATGCTCGGTGCCATCAGCCAGCGTCCGCACCACAAGGCGCGGCAGCCCGTCCTCGCGCTCCAGCCGCACCAGATGGCCCCGCAGCACGGTTGCCGACAGGAGCAGGCGGCCGGGCTTGTGCGGCACCAGATCGTGCCAATGGGCGCGCCCGGGCGTCGCCAGCGGCGCCGTGACGATCTTGAAGTCCTCGGCCCCGTCGGCATTGGTCTCGATGACCAGGCTCTCGACGCCGTCGAGCGCGGGATGATGCTCGACGCCGTAGCGCAGGCCCGGCTCGCGCGGCGCCACCCGGACCGGGGCGTCGAGCGGGGATTCAAGGTCGAGGAGCCTGACCTCGCTGGTGTCGTGGTCGCCGCAGGAGATGAGGCCGAAGCGGCGTGACTGGGTGCGGCCGAGCGAGACGAAGAAGCCCTTGTCCGGCTCCTCATAGACCAGCACGTCCTGCGCCGGGTCGGCGCCCAGCCGGTGGCGGTAGACGAAGCTCGGGCGGTGCTCGGCGTCGCGACGGATATAGAACAGGTAAGAGCCGTCGGCGCTCCACAGCACGTCGCCGGTGGTTTCCGTGACCAGATCGGGAAGATCGGTGCCGGCCTCGATGTCACGGATGCGCAGCGTGTAATATTCCGAGCCGGCCTCATCCGTCGTCCAGGCGAAGAGGCGATGGTCGGGGGATTGCTGGGCGTCGCCGAACTGGAAATAGGCTTTGCCGTCCGCCAGCGCGTCGCCGTCGAGCAGCACGGTTTCGCCGGCAATGGCACCGGCCGGCCGGCGGCAGATCAGCGGGTGCTGCCCGCCCTCGCGGAAGCGGGTGAAGTAGGCGAAGGGCCCATCCGTGGAGGGCACGGACGAATCATCCTCCTTGATGCGCCCGCGCATCTCCTTGACCAGCTGGGTGCGCAAGGCGGCGTACGGGGCCAGCCATGCCTCGGCGCCGGCGTTCTCGGCCTCCAGCCAGGCGCGGATATCGGGCGCCAGCAGGGCGGGATCGCGCATCACCTCGCGCCAATTGTCGGCACGCAGCCAGGCATACGGGTCCACCAGAGTCTGGCCGTGAAAGCTGCGAACCAGTGGCGGATGGGCGGGGACGGCGGCGGTGGTCGTCACGCGGACTTTTCCTCGCCCTGGGGCGCATCCGCCTGGAAGGCGAGGGCGACGCCGTTGATGCAGAAGCGCTGGCGCGTGGGCGGCGGGCCATCGGGGAACACATGGCCGAGATGGGCGTCGCAACTGGCGCACCGCACCTCGACCCGGTGCATGCCATAGGAATGGTCGTGATACTCGCTGACCGCCTCGGCATCCACCGGCTGGAAGAAGCTCGGCCAGCCCGTGCCCGATTCGAACTTGGCGTTGGAGCGGAACAGCGGCGTCTCGCAGCACACGCAGCGGTAGATGCCGGGCTCCTTCTGGGAGAGGTGCGGGCCACTGAAGGCGCACTCGGTGCCGTGGCCACGGGTCACGTGGTACTGCTCGGGGGTGAGCTGGGCGCGCCACTCAGCGTCCGACTTCACCACGCGGGGGCGGCGGGAGATCTGGTCCATGGGAAAATCCTTCAGCTTTTCCGCTGAGATAGTGACCCCTGAGGGCAGCGGCAAGTGTTGTCGTCTTTCAGGAAGTTTTGCCCGGCGGATCGCTGGCGCGTGGTCGCGCCGCCACAGGCTTTCGATAAAATTGAGCTTGCGGCGGCTGGGCGACAGTTTCACGGCGGCAGCGCGTTGCACACATCATTGCGACCAATGGCACTCGAAAAATCTTGTTATCTCTCCTGTTCAAGTCTATCTGTGGATTTGCGGCCGTCGGCGGGGCGAATACGTTTGGAAGTGACGTATTTGGACGTACAAGGGCGGCACGCAGGGCGCGCTTCGGCGTTGCACGCGACTTTTGCAAAATGAATTGAAGAATGGGCCATGAGCGATATCAACGACGCCGACAGCTATATCGAACTCGCCGCCGATATCGTCTCGGCGTATGTGAGCAATAATGCGGTCTCGTCCAATGAACTAGTCACCCTCCTTGCGGATGTGCACGGCGCATTGCAGCGGGTCGACAAGGGCGAGGTCGAGGTGGTGGTGGAGCCGCTGAAGCCGGCCGTTCCGCCGAAGAAGTCGGTGATGCCCGACTACATCGTGTGTCTCGAAGACGGCAAGAGGTTCAAGTCGCTGAAGCGGCACCTGCGCACGCAGTACAACCTCACCCCCGAGGCGTATCGCGAGAAGTGGGGCCTGCCGGCGGACTACCCGATGGTGGCGCCCAACTATGCCGCCGCGCGCTCGGCGCTGGCGAAGGAGATGGGCCTGGGCCAGCAGCGCCGCCGCACCCCGGCTGCGGGCTGAACAGCGGCGCCGGTAGCGCCGCTCCTGAACCGATTGGAAAGGCCGTCACCCCGGGTGGCGGCCTTTTTCATTGTGCCGAGGCTTTGCCCGGCAAGGGCGCCGCTTCCGCCTCGGCCAGAAGTCGGCGCAGCGCGGCATGGCGGGCCGCGTCATAACCCAAACCGGAGCCGGCAGCCCGCCGCTCGGCCCGCAGCAGGCGCCGCAACGTCGCGCCGTGGCTTTCCGGCTGGCGGCCGAGAAAGGGCCGCAGTGCCGCCGCGCGGCCGGCGATGATGTCGTCGCGTTCCTCGCTGCGGGCCGCGCGGATGCGGCCGGGGCGGGGGCTTGCAGGTGTCGGGAATCTCATGGCGAACCTCGCTTGACCGAGGCCAGTATCGGCTTTGTGCGGCGAACGCGGATAAAATTCCTAGAACTGCGGCTGCGCAGGGAATGGGCCGCACCCAGATTCATAGCCGCTTGATACCGGAACGTTCCGTTTTTGTTCTTGTCAGGTGGCGATTCCGATAATAGGCTTAAATTCCTCTATCGGAGATGTCCCATGCCTGAACCCCACGCCCCGTTCCCCCCGGCGCGGTCGGCGGCCGAGCCGTGCCTGGTCGCCGCCCGGCTGGCCGCTGACGCCACCGCGATTCCCTTGCCGCTTGTGCTGCATCCAAGGCGGCTCGACCGACGCTGCGCCTCCGCCCGCGCGCTGGCGATGTATCTCGCCCATGTCGGGCTCGGCCTGCCGATGAGCCGGGTGGCCGCCGGCTTCGGTCGCCACCGCTCCACCGTCGCCCATGCCTGCCGCCGGATTGAGGAGCGGCGCGAGAGTGCCGGCTGGGACCGCTGGGTGGCGGCGCTGGAGGACGATGCGCGCCGCCTGTCGCCGCCGGCCGGCGCGGCGAAAACCAGCGCGGGAGGCCTGCATGGCTGAGCGCCGCATCGACCATGTCGAGGTGGAGATCGACGGCGTGCGCCGTGCCGTCGCCATCGATCTGGAGGAAAGCCCGCTCGGCTGGCTGGCGCGGCGGCGCGGGCGCGATGGCCGAAGCTTCATCGCGCCGGTTCAGCTCATTGCCGGCGAGCGGCTGCGGGCCGATTTCACCCGCGCCGGCATGGCCCCGCGCCTGACCGCCAATTGGGACGCGGTGACGCGGGCGGACCGCGCCGGTGGTACGGCTGGCCTTAACGCCTCCGAGGCCATGCTCGCCGCCCGCCAGCGTGTGGTGCGGGCGCTGGAGGCGACGGGGCCGGAATTCTCCGGCCTGCTGATGGATGTGTGCTGCTTCCTCAAAGGGCTGGAACAGGTGGAGCAGGATCGCCTCTGGCCGCCCCGCACCGCCAAGGTGGTGCTAGCGCTGGGGCTTGACCGGCTGGCGCGCCACTATGGGTTGAGCGCGGCCGCCCACGGCCCGGCTCGCGCACGGACCCGCGCCTGGAAGGCGGCGGACGAAACAGGGGAGACCGGTTAGAGCGGAGCGCCTTCCAGCGCCGCCCTTGCATCGGCGCGGATGCGCTCGACCATGGATCGCAACCCGTTCGAGCGCTGCGGGGTCAGGTGGTCCTTCAGGCCGATGCGCGCGAACACGGCGCCGGGATCGGCCGCCAGGATGTCGCGGGCTGGGCGGTCCGAGTAGAGCGCCAGCAGGATGGCGACCAGGCCGCGCACGATATGGGCGTCGGAATCGCCCTGAAAGGCGAGGCGCGGGCCTTCCGCGCCGGTGCTGGCGTCGCTCACCAGCCAGACCTGGCTGGCGCAGCCCTGAACCTTGGACTGCTCGCTGCGGCGCTCCTCCGGGAAGGGCGGCAAGGCCCTCCCCAATTCGATGAGGTAGCGGTAGCGGTCGTCCCAATCCTCGAGGAGCTCAAAGTCCTCGATGATGCTGTCGATCTTTGATGTCATCGGCGCCTCTCGGCCCGCATATAGGGGCGCGGGGGCGCCAAGCGCAATGGCACGGGACCCGCCCGCACGCCTCAGGCGGGACGTTTCGGCGGCAGCGGCACGGCGCCGGGCGTGGTCGGCTGGGACGGCAGGACGCCGGCCGGGGTCGCCGGGGGCGCCGTCGGCGCCGCCCCGGCGGAGCCGGTCATATCCGACGACGCGGCCCCCGCAGGCGGGCGCGGGCCTTGCCAGGCGGGGCTGAGATCATGGGTGGTCAGCGTGTCGCCGGCGCGCGAGCCATCAGCGCGGGCCGCCGCCTTGCGCTTCTCCTCCACGATCTGCTCGGAGAGATAGCTGAGCGCGAAGCGCGCCCCGGCCTCGGCGCGCTCGCCGATCAACTGGATAAGGCTGCCACCGATCGCACAGGCTTGCGGCTGGCGGGAACAGAAGCCGCCCGCATCGGCCGCCGCCGCCGTGGCCGCCGAGAGCGCGTCCATGGCGCTGACCTTCGGCTCGCCCGCCGCCGTGCCCGCCGTCGCCTTGCCGTCCGCCGGGGTGTGCGACGACGGTCCGCCGACCACCGCCGGCAGCAGCAGGAAGACAAGGGTGAGCCAGAAACCGATGCGCAGCAGAAAGAACATGAGCCGTCTCGCGGAAGCCTGATAGCGGAGGATAAAGGCTGCGGGTTGCCCAAGAGGTGTCGAAAACCCGCAAAATCAGCCGATCGCGGAAAGGCGATGTTAAGCACGACGGCCGCTTTTAGGGTTCGCTTAAACCCCGCATGGCATTGTCTCCGCACCTGCCGCCTGCGCCCCTCCGATTCGGATTCCAGAACACGGTTCCATGCCCCGTTCCTATGCCAGCGATCTCCTGGTGGACGATATCGATCTCGATGGCGAGCGCGTCGCGGGGCGCCCTTACCGTCACGGCCGGCGGCGCTCCGATCTGTTCATGCTCGTTCTCGCCGCCGGTGCCAGCGCCGCCGTTCTGTTCAACGCGCTGGCGCTGCAGCAGGGGCGTCCCGGTTCCGCAGGGCGCGGCGGCGCGCCGGTCTCGGCCCCGCCGGACATCCGCCAGGTCGACACGCCGCGAGCGACCAGCAGCTCGCCGCCGGTGAGCCCGGCTGCCGCGCCTGCCGCCTCGGTTGCCGCGCCGCTGGAGGCTCCGGCGCCCGACCTGTCGACCGCGCTGCCGACTCCCCTGCCACCAGCCAAGCCGGTGGCGCCGCGCCCTGCCGCCCCCGCCCCCGCCCCCGCTGCCGCTGTGACCGCGCCGATGGCGGAAAAGGCGGGCGCGTCGCCCGCCGGGCTGTTGCCACCGGGCGACGTGCCGGTGTCGCCGCGCGTGATGGAAATCCAGAAGGCGCTGGCGCGCCTCGGGTATGGCCCGATCCGCATTGATGGCGTCTTCGGTGCGGCGACCGAGGAGGCGATCCAGCGCTTCGAACGCGACCGCCGCCTGCCGGTGACGGGGCAGATGTCGGAGCGGGTGATCCGCGAACTCACGGCCGTCTCGGGCTTCAGCATCCGGTAGGCCAGCATGCGGCTGAAAAGCGGGATCTTCGTTTCCGCCCTGTTGCGCCGGGCCAATGGCGCCGGGGCCTTCGCCGCCGTGCGCCGGCGCGGTGCGGAGGAGGCCGGGGCGGTTTTCGTCATCGTAGCGACGCAGGATGGCAGGGCGGCGCTCTACGGCCCGGCGCTACCTTCGCTCGACGGGGCGCCGGAGGAGGAGGGCGTGCGCCTGTTCACGCCGCTGGTGCCGCCGGGCAGCCCCGAGAGTGAGGCGGAGGCGCGGATGGTGCGCGAGGCGCGCTACGATTCCGACCTCTGGCTGGTTGAGATCGAGGATCGCGCGGGCCGGTGCTTTCTCGATCTGGCGCGCGATTGATCCTGACGTCGCTCAGCTTTTGCGCTGGCGCCCTTCCGTGGCCGCCGGAACCGCCGGCGCCGCATAGGGCGCGTTGAAGCTGCGCATGGAGGGGGCGTCCTCCGCCCGCTCGCGGATTGGGCGCCGGCCGCCGCGCCAGGAGGCGACCAGATGCTGGGCGCTGGCGAGGGGCAGTTCGTCGAACATTTCCGCCAGCCGCGCCATTTCCCCGGCCGAGCGACCGGCTACCGGATGCAGCCGGAACAGCACGCGCGACAGGATGGCGAAGGACAGGCCCAGAGCGCGGGCGACCACCGCCAGCGACTGGCCGGTGTCGTCGGCGATGATACGTGCGGCATTTTCCGGAGTGACGCCCAGAGCGCGCTCCATCAGCGCGGCGAGTTCGCCCGTGCCCTTCGCCTTGGCGGAGTCCAGCAGGGCGTCGATGAAGCTCACCGGCGGCGCCGCTGGACGCTCGGACAACGGCAGGGGCGGCAGGGTGACGAGGCGGGCGATGAGGCTGGCGCGCTCCTCCGGCCCGGCGAGGAAGAAATCCGCGCCGGCGGGCGGCACGGTCTCGGCCGGTGCGGCGGGGTGATCAGCCGGGCGCGCGTCGACGCTGGTGCGGACAGGCGGCTGGGCTGCGGGGGAATCGTCCGTACGGGCTTCCGCTACAGGGACTTCCGGGGCAGTTCCGGCGCTGCGGCGATGGGTCAGCTCGGCCAGGCGCTTGGCGAGGGCGGGCGTTACCTCGCGGCGGGCGGCCATGGCGGCAAGGTGTGTGGGGCCCGCCTGTTCGGCCAGCTCGGCCAGGTCTTTCTCGTCGAGTACCGGCGAAAGGCGCAGGATCGGCCCGGCCAGGGCCAGCGGCCCGGCGGCGAGATGGCGCGCCAGCGCGCGCGGCAGCGCCGGGTGCGCCGCCAGCTCGCGCACATGGCGCGCCGCAACCGCCAAGTCGACGCCCTCGATCAGGCGGACGGCGAGGGTGATGAAACGCGCTTCCGCCGCCTCGCCAAGCACCGGCTGCCTCAGGAATTCATGCACCAGCAGCCGCAGCATCGCCGGACGGGTGTCCTGATAGGGACGTCGCGCCGTGTCGTGCGGGTCGATGGGGCCGGAACCGGAAAGGGAGGGCATGGAGGCGAACAGCTCACGATTTGTAGATTGCGCCACCCCGGTGCGGGGCGCGAAACCAAGCTAGCGCTCGAACGTTAGAAAGCCGTTAACCATGGTTGTCCCGTACTGGGCCACTGCCGTTTGGCGGGACATGGGAGGGCGCGATGGGTGCCTTAGTGCCGTTTCCGACGTTGCGGCCGCAGGGCGAGGCGGTGGGCGTGCGCGTGCCGCCCGAAGGCTCGGCCAAGGTGATCATTCTACCCGTGGTGCAATATGTGCGCCCCGGCGTGGCGACGCGGGCGCCAACGGCCGTCGTGGTCCACGATCCGCGCTAGGTCCCGAGCCTGCCCGCTCTGGGCGTTGGGCCTACCGGACCCTCAGATGGCGGGCGCGCAGTTCGCCAGCTGCATCCGCGCGCGCACCTCATCGCGGGCGCTGCGCTCGCGCACCAGCGCCCGGATCAGCACGATGCCCTCGTCGCTGGGTGATTCGACGATCAGCCGGTCGGCCGCGGTCACTTCGTCGTCTTCCGGCAGCGCCGCGCGCTGCTTGGCGTTCATCAGGTCGAGCTCGATGATGGAGCGCCCGGCGGAGCGGTCGTTGATGGCGTAGAAGGGCAGGCCGTGGCGGGTGTAGAACGACACCGAGGTGTAGTCCTCCGTGGTGGGAACGCGCACCTTGAGCGGGCCGGCGGCCAGATCATACAGGCACACCGCCGAGATGAAGGCCGGGTCGGTCGCGGGCAGCACCGCGCCGGCGTCGGAGGGGTCGTCGATTGGCACCACCTCATTGGGGCCGGCCACCGCCGCCAGCCTTGCATAGGCGTCCTGCTCGGCGAGATAGGGCAGCACCAGAACGGCGGCCAGATGGACAATGAGGCCGAGCACGATGCCGGCGAGGGCGGTCAGGATGAAACGGCTCATCGGCGCGGGCTCATGAGCTGCGCTCCCAGGGGCAATGCTCGGTGACGATACGCGGCATCTCCGGGGCGTCGCTTGTGCGGTTGGCGAGGCCGACCGCCGTGTCGTAGAGGCGGAAGGTCAGGACGATGCGATCGCGGGCGCCGGTGGGCAGCCAGTTGCCGGCCCGGGCGCGTGGGCCCAGCGCCACGTCGAGCGTGCTGTCGCGGTTCCACACCACTTCGGTGCTGGTGAAGCCGGTGCGGGCGGCGGCATTGTCGATCAGCCGGCCCTGGGCGTCGGTGAGGGTCAGGGTCCAGTAGCGCGCCTGTGGCAGGCTGCCGGAGACACTTATGTCGCAGCGCCCGTCCAGCGGCCGGCCGGCCGAATCGGTCGTCGCGACGAAGGCGATGCCGTCCGCCAGCTCCAGCGGCAATTCCCCGGCGCGGGCAAGCGCGGCGCGCGCATAGGGATCGGCCGTCTCGGTGCCGGCGCGCGGCCAGGTTTCCCACGGCCCGGAACGCACCAGCCCCGGACCGTACCCGTCCACCATGGTGATCCAGGTAAGGCCGAGCCCGAGGGCGGCGCCGATGGCCAGGGTCAGGAGGAACAGCAGGGAGCGCACGGGCAGAAGCTATCCGGTGGAGCGGGCGCCTCATGGATGGGCGCTCGCGGGGGGAAGGTCAATCGCGGTGGGTCAGTTGCTTCCCACAAGGCTGGCGCCGGGCGCGGGGGTGACGCCGGCGGTGGGCCGGCGCGGGGGCGAAGACGCTGCCTCCTTGAGGCGCACGGAGAGCCCCATCAAGCGTTCCGCCGAGGCCGGGGAGAGCGTGACCGGGCGCTGGATGCCTTCGATCTGCAGCGCCGAGGCCTGCGCCGCCGCGCCGTCGAGCACCGGCGCGGGCTGGTTGCCAAGGCCCGGCGTGGGCTTCATCTCGATGCCCTGATGGGCGAAGGCCATCACCTTCTGCCAGGTCATCGCCGGCAGGGAGCCGCCGGTCATTTTGCGCGTCGACTGGTAGTCGTCATTGCCGAACCAGATCGCCCCGACGTAATTGCCGGTGAAGCCGACAAACCAGGCGTCGCGATAGGCATTGGTGGTGCCCGTCTTGCCGGAGACCTTGGTGCCGGGAATCATGGCGCGCCGGCCGGTGCCGTTTTCCACCACGCTGTTCAGCATCGGGTTGATCATGGCGATGATGTCGGGCGGGATCAGTTCCTTCGGCTTCGGTCCGTTCTGGGCGAAGCTCCACACCGGTTCGCCATTGGGCGTCCGCATGTCGACCACGGCGTGCGGGTCGACCGAATAGCCGCCGCTGGCGAACACCGAATAGGCGGTCGCCATGTCCACCACCGTCACCTCGGCGGCGCCGAGGGGGAGGGCGCGGGTGATCTTCAGCTCGGTCTTCAGGCCCATCGCATGGGCGAGATCGACAATGCGCCCGCGGCCGATATTCTCGGCGAGCTTGACCGCCACCGTGTTCAGCGAGCGGGTGAGGGCGTTGATCAGGGTGATCGAGCCTGCATAGGAGCGACCATAGTTCTGCGGGCACCAGTTGCCGATGCAGATCGGCCCGTCGACGACGATGGTGCTGGGCTTGTATTTGCCGGTCATCAGCGCCGCCGTGTAGACGAACGGCTTGAACGAGGAGCCGGGCTGGCGCAGCGCGTCGGTGGCGCGGTTGAACTGGCTCTCGCCATAGTCGCGCCCGCCGACCATGGCGCGCACCGAGCCGTTCGGCTCCATCACCACCATGGCGGACTGCTTGGCGCCATAGTCCTTGCCGAACTGGCGCAGGCTGTCGCGGATGGCGGTGTCGGCCGCCTTCTGGATGTTCGGGTCAAGCGCGGTGCGGACGATGAAGGAGCGCTCGGCATAGCTCTTGGGCAGTGCGTCGACGATCTGCTTCACCTGGTCGAAGGCGTAGTCGAGATAATATTCCGGCAGGTCGTCCTGCTTGCGGTCGACTGGGGTGGCCGGGTTGCGGCGGGCGCCGAACACCTGGCCCTCGGTCATGAAGCCGGCATCGACGAGATTGTCGAGCACCACGCTGGCGCGCCCGCGCGCCGCCGGCAGGTTGATATGCGGGGCGAATTTCGACGGCGCCTTGAACAGGCCGGCGAGCATCGCCGCCTCGGCCATGTTCACCTCGCGCGCCGACTTGCCGAAATAATACTGCGATGCCGCGTCCACGCCGAAGGCGCCGCCGCCCATATAGGCGCGGTCGAGATAGAGCTTGAGGATCTGGTTCTTGGTGAGGTGGAACTCCAGCCACAGCGCCAGGAACGCTTCCTTGATCTTGCGCTCCAGCGTGCGCTCATTCGACAGGAACAGGTTCTTGGCCAGCTGCTGGGTAAGCGAGGAGCCGCCCTGCACCACGCCGCCGGCGCGCGCATTGGAGAGCACCGCTCGGAAGGTGCCGGGAATGTCGATGCCGAAATGCTCGTAGAAGCGTCGGTCCTCGGTGGCGAGCACCGCCTTGATGAGGTGATCGGGGAATTCTTCCAGCGGCACGGTATCATTGTGGCGGATGCCGCGCTCGCCGATGATGTTTCCGTAGCGGTCGAGGAAGGTGACGGACAGCTCGGCGCGCTTGAGCCAGTCGTCCGAGGTTTCCTGGAAGGCTGGCACCGCCAGCGCCAGCATCAGCACGGCACCCACCGCGCCCCAGGTCATCGCCTCGGAGGCGAGGGAGATGACGCGGCGGGCCGGGCCCTGCACATTGAAGCGCTCGGTGAAGGCAACAAAGCTGTCCCAGCTCGAACGCAGGCTGACGCCGCCGGAATAGATCGAGGAGTCGATCCAGGAATCGATCGCCAGCAGGACATGGCGCAGGCGCCGGCCGAAAGCGGACGGCGGAGCCTTGCCGCCGGCGGATGTCCGGGGCGTCTCCTGCGGCGGATCGTTGGTCGGCGTATCGTTCAAGCCCGTGCTCCAGCGGCGCGCGGAAGTCCCTTCCGGGTCCTCACCGCCCTTATAGCTGAGCCCTTGCCGCGCGACGAGGGCGGCATCAAGGCTCGCCAGGGCGAGGATGCAACGCTATCTAAGGAGTGATTGCTAAGGAGTGATTGTCGGTTCGTGACGCATGGGCCGGCCGACACGCGCGAGCCGGAACCAGCAGAGCGATGCACGACGAATCGACCAACCTCGCAGAGGCGCCGTTCTGGCGCAGCAAGACGCTGGAAGAGATGGACTCCGCCGAGTGGGAGAGCCTGTGCGACGGCTGCGGCCGCTGCTGCCTCGTCAAGCTGCAGGACGAGGATACCGAGGCGATCGCCTATACCGATATTGGCTGCCAGCTGCTGGATGATTTCAACTGCCGCTGCCGCAACTATCCAGACCGCCAGAAGCAGGTGCCCGATTGCGTGCGGCTGACGCCGGAAACCGTGCGCGCACTCGACTGGCTGCCGCCCTCCTGCGGCTACCGGCTGGTGGAGGAGGGGCGCGATCTCTACTGGTGGCATCACCTCGTTTCCGGCGACCGCGAGACGGTTCACGCGGCGGGCGTCTCGGTGCGCGGCAAGGTGGCGGCGCTGGAGGACGAGCTGCCGCTGGAAGACTATGTCGATCACATGGTGCGCTGGCCCCTGCGCCTGCCGCGCGGCGCCGTGCGCAAGGCAGCGAAGGGGTAGGGGAGAAGGGAGGGGCGCCCCCCTTCCTCACAGCGCCAGCACGCTCGCGTCGACCTGCTCGATATTGCGCGTGCCGGTGAGGGCCATGGAGACGTCGAGCTCGCGGCGGATGATCTCGATCGCCTGTGCCACGCCGGCCTGTCCGCCAGCGGCGAGCGCCCACAGGAAGGCCTTGCCCATCAGGCAGCCCTTGGCGCCGAGCGCGCGGGCCTTGAGGATGTCCTGGCCGGACTGTACGCCGCCGTCGAACCAGATCTCGCTCTTGCCGCCGCCAATGGCCTCGACGATTTTCGGCAAGGCGGAGATGGATGAAACCGCACCGTCGAGCTGGCGGCCGCCATGGTTGGAGACGACGATGGCGTCGGCGCCGGTCTGCGCCGCGATCTTCGCATCCTCGACATCGAGAATGCCCTTGAGGATGAGCTTGCCCGGCCAGAGCGAGCGCACCCATTCCACATCCTTCCACGACAGCGACGGGTCGAACTGGCCGGCGATCCATTGCGAGAGCGTGGACAGGCTGTCGCTTTCCTTGCGCACCGCGAGATTGCCGAAGGAATGACGCTTGCCCATCAAAACGCTGGCGATCCAGCGCGGCTTGGTGGCGATGTCGAGCGCGTTGGCGAGGGTGAGCCTGGGCGGCACGGCAAGGCCGTTCTTGATGTCGTTGTGGCGCTGGCCCTGGATCTGCAGATCGAGCGTCAGCACCAGCGCCGAGCATTTCGCCGCCTTGGCGCGCTCGATCAGCGAGGCCGAGAAGGCGCGGTCGCGCATCACATAGAGCTGGAACCAGAACGGCTTGTCGACCGCCCCCGCCACGTCCTCGATCGAGCAGATCGACATGGTGGAGAGGGTAAAGGGAATGCCGGCGGCCTGTGCGGCGCGGCAGCCATGGATTTCGCCGTCGCCGTGAAACAGGCCGGTGAGGCCGGTGGGGGCGATGGCCAGCGGCAGCGCGACCTTCTCGCCGATCATGGTGGTGGCGGTTGAACGGTCGGAGACGTCGATCATCACCCGCTGGCGCAGCTTCAGGGCGCCGAGGTCCGCCTTGTTGGCGGCGAGCGTCGTCTCGTCATAGGAGCCGCGGTCGGCATAATGGAAGATCGCGCGGGGCACCTTGCGCTCGGCGATGGCGCGCAGATCCTGGATATTGGTCACAGTGGCCATTGGCGTTCCTTCCCGGCTTTTCTTCCGGGCAGGCTGATACGCCTCCTCCGGCCGACGTCAATGATGTGCGCGGCGGCGCCGACGGAAACCGGCCCTCGCCGCCGCCAGTGTCGCCCCTCCGGCTGCCTCTGGTAAAATTTAATGACCATGGAAGTCAATGGTCCGCCGGGGTGCGCGCGCGCGGGCGGCGATGTAGTCTCACGCCGTGAACACGACAGAAGAAGAAAACGGGGAGTGGCCGACGTGGAACGCTTGCGCACACCGAAGCTGGCGGAGGCGATCGCCGAGCATATTGAACGGCTGATCCTGGAGGGGGTGTTGCGCCCGGGCGAGAAACTGGCCAGCGAGCGCGATCTCGCCGAGCGGCTCGACGTCTCGCGCCCCTCGCTGCGCGACGCGCTGGCGCTGCTGGAACAGCGCGGCCTGCTGGCAACCAGCCGCGAGGGCACTCGCGTCACCGAATTTCTCGCCGGCCTGACCGACCCGCTCGCCGGGCTGCTGCAATCCAACGAGCAGGTGACGGCGGATTATTTCGAATACCGCACGGCGGTGGAGCGCCTGGCTGCCGGGCTGGCGGCGGTGCGGGCGACGGCGCCGGAGCGACAGGCGATCCGCGACTGCCTCAGCGAGATGGTGGCGGCCCACGCCGCGCAGGACGCCACCCGCGAGGCCGAGGCCGATATCGTGCTGCACCGTCTGATCTACGCCGCCTCGCACAATCTGGTCATCCTGCATGTGATGCGGGCCTTTTCCGAGATGCTGCGGCGGGACATCTTCTTCAACCGCACCAGCCTGTTCGCCCAGGCCGAGTTCCGCGACGCGCTGCTGAGCCAGCACAGGGCGATCGGCGAGGCGGTGGTGGGTGCCGACCCGGAGGCGGCCGAGAAGGCGATCTATGAGCACCTGAAATTCACCGGCGAGACGGTGGCCCGCACCCATCGCGACGCCGCCCGGGTCGACCTCGCCGTGCGCCGGCTGAACCGTTCGACGCTGCTGTCCGGATGAAGCGACGCGGAAAGCGGAGAAAGTCGGGAACAGCACCCATGCCGCAACGTTAGCCCCGGAGAGCGAGGCGCTCGGCTGGCATGGGGATGACCGCATGCGTGCCTCTGCGGGATCCCGCTGCGCGGGCCCGTCAGGCGCTTCTTCCGCCGCAACCAAACATAGGAGATGGACATGCGCCGTCTTCCGCTCGCCCTTGCTGCCCTGTGCGCCGCAGCGGCGCCGGCTTTCGCCCAATCGCCCGGTCCGGGTGTCGCCCCGGAAAAGACGGCCTCCGCCGCCTTCGTCAACCCGAAGGGCGAACAGGTTGGCAATGCCACGCTGAAGCAGACCCCACATGGCGTGCTGATCTCCGTCGAACTCTCCGGTATGTCTCCGGGGGCACATGGCTTCCACATCCACGAAGCCGGCCAGTGCGACCCACAGGACGGCTTCAAGTCGGCCGGCGGGCACTATGCCCCGCGCGGCAATCGCCACGGCCTGCTCGACCCCGACGGGCCGCATGCGGGGGACATGCCCAACCAGTTCGTCGGACCGAGCGGCACGATCAGCGTACAGGTGTTGAACACCAATGTGACGCTCGACCCGGGTACAGGCACCCTGTTCGACGATGACGGCTCGGCGCTGGTCATTCACTCCGGCCCGGATGACTACAGAAGCCAGCCCGCCGGCAATGCCGGCGACCGGATCGCCTGCGGCGTTATCGAACGACCCTAGGCAAAGCTCACCGTCGCGCGGCTAAAGGCGCATGGGCGGGAGCTCGACTTGTGTAACTTCGGTTCGGAAATGATTCTTGCGGGCGATAGGCTTCAGATGAAGCCGATTATGCTGTCATTAAGCGCCAGATATCTATCGAATCCGCAGTTTAATTTCCAACGGCGTTCTTGATTAAGATGGAGAAAAACGGAACTTCAAATCTTGAATGCCTCCTCTGGCGGCGACGTGTCGCTTGAACCTAAGGAGAGAACTATGATGATAACTCGAAATGCCATGTGTGTTGCAGCGGCTACATCCGTGTTGGCGCTTGGTGCGGGAGGCGCTTTTGCGCAGCAGGCTCCCGCGGCAGCCCAGCGGGCCCCCTCCGCCCCGCAGCAGAACGCCGCGACGCCGGCGCAGGGACAGGCCGGCCAGCCGACCGCCCAGATCGACCAGCAGGGCCAGCGTCAGGTGGCACGGCAGTGCCTCGACGATTTGCGGGCGTTCAATGACCAGATGAACGAGGACGGCTTCTGGCTCTCGGGCTGGGGCGGCGCGGGGATGCAGGCCGATCTGCGCGGCGCCCGCACCGGCGCTGCAGCGGATGGCTATGCGACCTCGGCCCCGCGCGCACCCGCCTCGGGCAACGTTCCGGCGAACCAGTCGCCAGCGGCTCGGGCGCCGAACACGCAGGACAATGCCGTGACCCAGGCCCGCCCGCCTTGGGGCGGGAGCAGTTGGGGCATCGCCTCGCCGCCCTACCAGATCCGCACGCTCTATGCCGCGGCGAATGTGCTGGGCCAGCGCGGCGACCAGCAGACCTGTAACGATGTGCTCGCCGAGATGAAGGGCGTCTATGGCGACTACACGGGCCGCCTGCGCCAGGCGGGTATCGAGCCGGGCGAGGTCACGTCCTGGCGCCAGCAAAACCTGGTTGGGGCGCGGCCCGTTACCGAGATTGACGCCGGTCTGATCAATTTGGCCGACGTGACCGGTACCGAGGTCCGCAATCCGCAGGACGAGCAGCTCGGCACGGTCGAGGATGTGGTGCTCGATTCCGAGAAGGGCGGCATCCGCTATGTCGTGATTTCGAGCGGGGGCGTCCTCGGTATCGGTGAGGACCTGGTCGCGCTGCCATGGCAGGCGCTGCGGACCACGCCGGGTATGAACACCTTCGTGCTCAACGTGTCCGAGGAGGTGATCGAGGACGCGCCGTCGATCGACCCGGCGCAGCTTGCCGATCCCGACCGCTCCAGGGAGGTTCGCCGCGAGGTTGACCAGTTTTGGCACGACCAGATGAGCGGCTGACGCTCCCGGCCTTTGCAAAGGGTTACATTATGAAGACCGCACCGGCCACGGCCGTCGCGGTCCAGCGAACGGGGCGGCAGGGATGCCGTCCCGTTTCGATTCCGCTTCCGGCGACGGCGCGCGAACGGGTCAGGCGCCGGGATGCTCGACCACCGCCTCGGTCCGGCCGATGCGGATGACGCCGAGCACCAGCGCGCAGCCCATGCCGATGACCACGCCTCCGGCGATCTGCGGCAGCGTCAGCGGCTCGTCCAGCAGGAGCGTGCCGATGGTGACGGCGACGCCGGTGGCGCCGAACTCGACGCTGATGGCCCGGGTGGGGCCGATCGAGGCGATCAGCCGGTAGAAGATCACATAGGTGACGGCGCTCATGATCACGCCGGCGATCAGCAGCGTGCCGATATCCAGCGGCGCCGGCAGGCCCGGCACCGGCACGAAGGCGATGAGCGGCAGGCTGAGAAGACCGCCGAACAGGAAGGCGCCGATGGTCATTTCCCACGAGCCGGCCCCGGCCAGCCGCCGGCCGGCATAGACGCTGCCGAACGCCGCCGAGAGGGTGGATCCTAGCGTCGCGGCGCAGCCGATCAGGAAATCCGGCGTCACCGGCTGGGCGGGAAAACCCACCAGCAGACCGATTCCGGTAGCGCCGAGCACAATGCCGAGCAGGCCCCCGAGCCGGATCGGCTCGACCCGCCACAGCGCCGCGATCAGCATGGCGAACAGCGGGATGGTGGCGACAAGGATCGCCGACATGGCGGTGCCGATACGCGGCAGCCCATACGCCAGCAGCCCAAGCTGCACCGCGACCGTGGTGGCACCGAGCACGAAGAGAGGGAAGATCCCGAAGGAAAAATCCAGCCGCCGGCCGATGGCGCGGGCGACCAGCAACAGCGTTCCCGCAGCGATGAAGGAGCGGAAGGCGACGGCGCCGGCCCAGCCAAAGGCGTGGATATTATGATCCATCACCACGAAGGACGCCCCCCAGACGAGCGCCAGGACAACGTAGGAGGCCAGATCCCGGGACTTCATGAACCGCACCGCGACAGACAGACGCGGCTCACATGGCCGGTTCGCGGCTGGAAGCTAGATGCTCACAGGCGGCTGTCAATCCGTCTGAAAATGAGATAAGGGAAACGCCATGAAAATAACCGACACCTTTCAAGACCGCCAGAAGACCGCTGCCGAAGCCAAGGCCCGCCTGCTCGCGAAGCTCGCCGCCCGTCCCGGCCCGGACGACCCGGCGATGATCGCCAAGGCGGCTGAGCGCAAGGCTGCTGCTGAGGCGCGGCAGATTGCCAATGAGGCCAAGCAGGCGGCGAAGATCGCCCGCAAGGAAGCGGAAGCGGCTGCCGCCATCGCCG
The DNA here is from genome assembly GCF_000380205.1 of Ancylobacter sp. FA202. Lineage (NCBI taxonomy): Bacteria > Pseudomonadati > Pseudomonadota > Alphaproteobacteria > Hyphomicrobiales > Xanthobacteraceae > Ancylobacter > Ancylobacter sp. FA202. Next base: position 3,359,158 of record NZ_KB904818.1, read on the forward strand.
CTGCCGAGGCTGCCATCGCTGAAGCCGCCGCCGCCGCCGAAGCCGAGGCTGCCGCCAAGGCCGCCGCCATCGAGCAGGCCGCCGCCGCCGAGGCCGAGGCCAAGGCCCGCCGCGACGAGCGCTACGCCGCCCGCAAGCAGCGCAACGGCCGTTGACGCCCCGCGTGCCGGGCTTCCGGCGCGCGTTTTCTCCTCTGATGCCAGCGCCTTAGCCGGCCGCCCTCTGGCCGGCGAACTGGCCGCCATAGCCGCGCCGGGGTACGCCCAGCGTCTGCTCCAGAATCAGCTGGCACACCTTCATCCCCGCCCGCAGCCTTATCGGACGCGGGCCGAGATTGATGATCTCCAGCTGGATCTGCCCGGTCGATCCGGCATGGATGGTCGGTGCGGTGAGGTGGACGATCAGGCCGATGCGAGCAAGCGAGCTCTTGCCCTCCACCCGCGCCGCCAGCCGCGCCCCCGGGCGCAGATCCACCCGCTCCAGCGTCCAGCCCAGCACCAGCCGGCCGGGATCGAGCACGAAGCCCTCCGCGCCGATCTCGATCTCGCCAGCCATGCGGGCGATCGCCTCGCGAAAACTGTAGCCCGGCCCGGCCGGGTCGATCACCGGGTCCTCGCCGGGCTCTGGCGCGCGGTAGAGGCTGAGCCTTTGGTCGAGCCGCAAATCGACGCCGTTGGGGGCGTAGAACTCTTCCGGCGGGGCGGGCTCGATCAGCACCGAGCCGTCGTTGATGGCATCGAGAATGTCGCGGTCGGTCAGGATCACGGGCGTTGGCTCTCGCGGGTCAGCGCTGCGGGAGCGCTAACATGGGCGCTGCGCGCCGCAAAATCCATGCCGGCGCGGCGATTGCTGCCGCCGGCCGCTAAATTTCCGGTGCGGTGCAAGGGCTTTCTTGCGGCATTGCAGGAAAAGGGGCTTGAGCCGCGCCGCGCGGCGCCACACTCTGCCCGCGATGCCTTTCGGCCCCCCAACCCTTCCCCCCAACTTTTCCCCCATTGTGGAGACATCGCTACATGACCGACCGCCCGAAGCTTCTCGGCATTTCCGGCAGCCTGCGCTCCGGTTCCTATTCCACCGCGCTGCTGGAGGCGCTGAAGGCGGCCCTTGCCCCGAGCATCGAGCTCACCGTGCTGACGCTGAACGACGTGCCGCTCTACAATGAGGACGAGGATGGCGCCACCCAGCCGGAAGGCGCCGCCTCGCTGCGCGCCAAGATCGCGGCGGCGGACGGGGTGATCTTCGTCTCGCCCGAATATAATTACGGCCCCTCGGGCGCGATGAAGAACGCGGTGGACTGGGGCTCGCGGCCTTATGCCAAGGGCTCGCTGCTTGGCAAGCCGGTGCTGGTCGTCACCTCCTCGCCCGGCTCCACCGGCGGCATCCGCGCCCAGGCGTCGCTGCGCGAATCGCTGAGCGCGGCCGGCGCCCGCGTGGTGGCCTATCCCCACCTCGCCGTGCCCGGCGTCGCCGACAAGGTGAAGGACGGCGCCTTTACCGACGAGAAGACCCAGAAATTCCTCACCGGCGGCATCAACGCGCTGGTGAAGGAGATCGAGCTGCTGGCCGCCCACGCCAAGGCGGGGTGAGGGGGGCTTCCGGCCCTCGATATGTCAGGGCTGGGGTTCGGCCGACGAGCCTTTGCTGGGTCCCGGATCCGCGTTCCGCCTGCGGCGTTACGCGTCCGGGAAACGGGAGCGGCGCTACCACCCAAACGACGTCATGGCCGGGCTTGACCCGGTCCTCCACGTTTTGGGGCTGGTGCGAAAGGGGAGTCGTGGATGCCCGGGTCAAGCCCGGGCATGACGGTGTTCTGGCGTTAGGGCGCCTAAAGAGTCTGGCGCTGGCTTCCTATCGGCGCGGTGATGCCCAACTATCGCAATATGAATGTAGTCCTAATCATATTTCGCGCTTGTTTGTGCTCGGCTTCAATGGTGCGTCGGCTGAGTATTCATGATCGGGTGTGTTCCGGGTTGGGCTTTGGTGTGATGGGCGTTGTCACAATTTCCGAGACTTTCAATCAGAATCGGCATGTAGTACAATGAACTGGTCGTATATGACATATTTTTTGGGGGGGTGAGTGAAATGAATATTTATTGTCAGTTTGATCAGACGAACTTATACTCCACATTTCCCAATGATTTCATAAAAATAAATATCAGTGGTGGTTCTGTTTTTGCATTTGTCTTAAAAGTTATGGACGATGGGCATGTATTGGGAGTAATCAGCGGCGGAGATCCGATTTCTAGAAAAATTACACGTGATTTTGAATGTCTAAAGTTGCGGGGTGGGTGGCAAGTTGAGCTTTTAAGCAATAATGAATCATATCCTAAAAATAAAAAGTTCCTGTCATCTCCTGGTGCATTTCATAGAGATAAGACGAATACATTTATTACATTCACGAAGTCAGACGAAGTATTTAAGTCAACGGTGACATATTGCGTCGAAGAAAAATCATTCCGTGAAATTCCTCAGAGTGCGACGCCGTATCCGTCTTGGGTGATTTGGCCTTCTGAGGGCGAGAGACTGTCGGGTGGTAAGTCGATCTACTCGTTCTCCGCTAAAACTGAATCCTAGTTTCAGCGATTCATAGCGCCGAGCTAGCATGCGGCATCGTTATTGATTTTAGGAAAATAGTCCTTGACAGCGCGACGCTGCGGGGCTAGCTTTCTCCCATGCTCCACAACTGCGTCGGGCGGCGGCGAGGTCTTTGACCCCGGCACCCCCGGCGCACTCGTTTCAGCCGGCCTTCGGGCCGGCTTTTTCATGTCGGGTCAGGCGGAGGTGGCATGTCGGTTCCCGTGCGGCCCGTTTCCCCGGAAGCGCTTGATGAGGCGCGCCGGCTCTATGAACTCACCCGCGTGCCGGTGCAGCAGGTGGCGGATATGCTCGGCATTGCCAAATCGACCCTGAACACCCGCATAAAACTCTGGGGCTGGACGCGGCGCATCGGGCGCATTCCGCCCGCCGAGGGCCTGGAGATGGCGCCGGACGTGCCGGCCTCGCGCGGCGAACTCATCGCCCGGCTGGTGCGGCGGATCGAGGCGGAGATCGCCGCCATCGAGCGGCGGGTGCTGCGCGCCGGGCTCGGCCCGGCGCAGCAGCCGGAGGCGACCCACGCCGATGGCGAGCGCGCCGCCCGCACGCTGGCCATTCTGGTGCGCGCGCTGCGCGAACTCGCCGCGTTGGAAAAACAGGAGCCGGACGGGAGTGACGATGACGCCAGCCGCGACGCCGACACCTTCCGACGCGAGCTTGGCCAGACGCTTGAGCGCATGCTGGCGAGCGGGGAAACTGCCTGAGGCGCTGGCCGCGCTCGATGCCCCCACACTCGACTGGCTGCGCCACCACTGGCCGCTGATCGGTCGCCTTGGCCAGCAACCGCCCGCCCTCGCGCAGGGTGGCGGCGACTGGCTGACCTGGCTGATGCTGGGCGGGCGCGGGGCGGGCAAGACACGGGCGGGCGCCGAATGGGTGCGCGCGCTCGTTCACGGCCGCGCCGGGCCGAAGGCCGGGCGGCTCGCGCTGGTGGCGGAGAGCCTCGGTGATGTGCGAGAGGTGATGGTGGAGGGGGTCTCCGGCCTGCTCGCCATCCACCCCCACCATGAGCGCCCCCTATGGGAGCCGACGCGCCGTCGCCTCGTCTGGCCGAATGGCGCGGTGGCGCAGGGCTTTTCCGCCGACGACCCCGAGAGTTTGCGCGGGCCGCAATTCGACGCCGCCTGGTGCGATGAACTCGCCAAATGGCGCTACGCCCAGGCCGCCTTCGACATGCTGCAATTCGGCCTGCGGCTGGGCGAGCGCCCGCGCCAGATGGTGACGACCACGCCGCGCCCGACCGCGCTGCTCCGCGCCCTGCTCGCCGATCCCCGCACGGCGGTGACGCGGATGGGGACAGTGGAAAACGCGGCGCATCTGGCGCCGAGCTTTCTCGACACCGTGGTCGGCCGTTATGCCGGCACGCGGCTCGGCCGGCAGGAGCTGGAGGGCGAGCTGATCGAGGACCGGGCCGACGCGCTGTGGAACCGCGCCGGCCTGGAGGCGGCGCGGCTGGCGGTGGCGCCGGAGCTTTCCCGTATCGTGGTGGCGGTCGACCCGCCGGCTTCGTCAACCAAGCGGGCCGATGCCTGCGGCATTCTCGCGGCGGGGATCGATGCGCAGGGCATGGTCCATGTGCTGGCGGATGAAAGCGCGCAGGGCCTCACGCCAAATGGCTGGGGCGCCCGCGCCATCGGCCTGTTCCAGAAGCTGGAGGCCGACCGGGTGGTGGTGGAGGTCAACCAGGGCGGGGACATGGTGAAGACCATCCTCGCCGGCATCGACCCCACCGTGCCGGTCGCCGAGGTGCGGGCGACGCGCGGAAAATGGCTGCGCGCCGAGCCGGTGGCCGCGCTCTACGAGCAGGGAAGGGTGCGCCATGTCGGGCCGTTCCCGGCGCTGGAAGACGAGATGTGTGATTTCGGCCCGGACGGCCTCTCCAATGGCCGCTCGCCCGACCGGCTCGACGCGCTGGTCTGGGCCATCACCGCGCTGGCGCTCGGCCCGCGCGCCACGGCGCCGCGGGTGCGGCGGGTGTGAGGGCACGCGTGCCGGGCCTGCGCGAAACTGAACCGATGACCGGAGCCCCTTCATGACGCTCTTTCCCTTTTCCCTCCGCCGCCGTGCGGCGCCGCCCGAGGCCAAGGCCTCGCGCACCCAGGCGCTGGTGGCGTTGCTGGGGGGGGCGCGCGCGCACTGGACGCCGCGCGATTATGGCGCGCTGGCCCGCGAGGGCTACCAGCGCAACGCCATCGCCTATCGCTGCGTGCGGATGATCGCCCAGGGCGTGGGCGAGCTCGCCCCGCTGCTGAGCGAGGACGGGCGCGAGAGTGCCGCCCATCCGCTGCTCGACCTGTTGGCGCAGCCGAATGCGCGCCTTTCCGGGCCGGGGCTGATGGAAGCGCTGGCGGCGCATCTGCTGCTGTCAGGCAACGCCTATGTCGAGGCGGTGAGCCTTGGCGCGAGCCCGCGCGAGCTGCATGTGCTGCGCCCGGACCGCATGCGCGTCGTCGCCGGCCCGGATGGCTGGGCGCAGGCCTATGACTACACGGCGGGCGGGCGCGCGGTGCGCTTCGTGCAGGAAGGGGCGCCCCCGCCGATCCTGCATGTCGCGCTGTTCAACCCGCTGGACGACCATTACGGCGCCCCGCCGCTGGAGGCGGCGCAGATGGCGCTCGATTTGCACAATGCCGCCGGAGCCTGGAACAAGGCGCTGCTCGACAATGCCGCGCGGCCCTCCGGCGCGCTGATCTATGGCGGGGCGGGCAACCTTTCCGACGAGCAGTTCGAGCGGCTGAAGGAGGAACTGGAGGCGAATTTCTCCGGCAGCGGCAATGCCGGAAGGCCGCTGCTGCTGGAGGGCGGGCTGGACTGGCGCCCGCTCTCGCTCACCCCGCACGACATGGATTTCCTGGAGGCGAAGAACGCCGCCGCGCGCGAGATCGCGCTCGCCTTCGGCGTGCCGCCCATGCTGCTCGGCATTCCGGGCGACGCCACCTATGCCAATTACGCCGAGGCCAGCCGGGTGCTGTGGCGCCAGACCATTCTGCCGCTCGGCCGCCGGCTGCTGCACGAGCTGAGCCTCTGGCTCCGCCCCGCCTATGGGCCGGGGCGGCTGGTGCTGGAGCCCGACCTCGACGCCATCGAGGTGCTGCATGGCGAGCGCGAGGCGCTGTGGCGCCGGGTCAACGAGGCCAGCTTCCTCACCGAGGACGAAAAGCGCCAGGCGGTGGGCTACGGGGTGCGGGGGTAGGACATGCGGTGCGAGGTTATAGGTGGCGCGCAGCTTTTTCTCGGCGACGCCATGGAAATAATTGCCGGACTTTCAATCAATTCCGTGGGGTCAATATTGACCGATCCACCCTATTCGAGTGCGAACTCCCTTCGGTGTAGTCGTGATGTGTTGACAAGTAGAAAGTACTCGTTCCGACCAGGAAAATACCCCGAATTTGATGGAGACTGTCGTGATCAGCGTTCTTACCTAGCCTGGTCGAACCTCTGGCTGACCAAGGCGAGGGCCAAGGTCATATCCTCGGGCATCTGTTGCGTCTTTTCGGACTGGCGCCAATTGCCGACGACGACTGATGCTATTCAGGCAGCAGGGTGGGTGTGGCGAGGAATCGTTCCTTGGGACAAGACTGAGTGCGCTAGGCCCCAGCGAGGAAGGTACCGAAATCAAGCAGAGTATGTTGTTTGGGCAACAAATGGCCGGCGCCCCCTAGCGGGACCTACGGCGCCCGGCGTCATTCGCTGCCGACCTCCGGTCCATAGACTGCATATGGCAGGCAAGCCCGTCGATCTTATGAGCAACTTGCTTCAGATTATGGAAGGTCCAATTCTTGATCCTTTCATGGGATCAGGATCTGTCGGTGTTGCGTGCATTAGTATAGGTTTGCCGTATATAGTAATAGAATCAAATAAAGATTATTTTGAATTGTCTTGTGAAAGATTGGCGAGTTTTTATAATTTTAATAAATAGTATTATAGTAATTGATTTGATAGTAGTTTACTATTTTTATTTTATTCAATAATTAATTTATCTAATCTTCCCGAAATGCCGTTGGCCTGCATCCTTGGAGCATTAGGTGCGCCTGTTGCAACAGAGGGCAGCCTGCCCGTGAGGAAACCCATGCAGCCGCTCATCACAGCCTTCGCTGAGAAAGCTGACATCGCCCATCTCGCGTTGCTGATGTGGGCGCTCGGCGCCTCGGCGCTGGCCGGGCTCGCGCTGCGCGAGCTGGGGAACGCGGCCCGCCGCTTCGACGATTTCGTGCGCGAGATCGCGCGCTTCAACGCCCTGTTTGGAGACGAGACATGACCTCCACCCCGCGCATCCGGGCGTTTCTGCCCGGCCGCTTCAACGGCCTTGCCGCCCGCCTGCCGGCGCCCGACCGGGCCGGGCAGGCGCCGCAGGTGTTTCGCCAGTTCGGCCGCACGCTCGGCAAGCTGGAGCGCGCCGCCGCCACCCGCCGGGCGGGGGTGGCCGGCGCGGGAAAAGGGGAGGGGGCATGAGCGGTTTCCTTATCCATCCCCCGGCCCAGCGCGCCGCGCCGCCGCTGCAGACCAAGGCCGCCCCCTTTGCGGGGGCGCTGGCCAACATCGCCCCTGATGGAAGCTTCGAGGGCTATGCGGCGCTGTTCGGCCGGGTCGATCTCGGCCGCGACCTGATCCTGCCCGGCGCGTTTTCCCGCTCGCTGGCCGAGCGCGGCGCGGGCGGGGTGCGGATGCTGTTCCAGCACGACCCAGCCGAGCCGATCGGCTTCTGGACGAGCCTCACGGAGGATTCGGTCGGGCTCTATGTGAAGGGCCAGCTGACGCTGGATGTCGCCCGCGCCCGCGAGGTGCTGGCGCTGATGCGCGCCGGCGCGATCGACGGGCTCTCCATCGGCTTCCGCACGGTGGAGGGCCGTACCGACCCGCGCTCGCGGGTGCGGCGGCTGTCCCATATCGACCTGTGGGAAGTCTCGATCGTCACCTTCCCGATGCAGCCGGACGCGCGCATCGCCTCGGTGAAGCGGGCCGGCGACACGCTCGCCACGGCGATTCGGCGCGGTGCCCGGCGGCTGCGCACGCTGCCGGGGCTGCGGCCGGCGATGGCGTGAGGGCCTGGCCCTTAGGGGCTGCGTGCCTCAATGCCGGCGAGTTGCGCCGGCACCTCAGCATGACGGGCGTCCCCCATGGGCCCTCATGGCCGGGCTTGACCCGGCCACCCAGACTTGTGGCCGGGAGCTGTCGGAAAGACTGGGTCCCCGGGTCAAGCCCGGGGATGAGGAAAGGGGGAGGGCGCCCGTTTCCCGGCGCCCCGCGCCTAGCGCGGCTTGTCCGGGGCGCGGCTGTTTCGGCGGCCCTGTCCGCCTTCCAATTGTCATGCCCGGGCTTGGCCCGGGCTTCCACGACTTGCCTCACCGTCCGCCTCATCAAAGGCGCGGAACCCCGGGCCACGCCCGGGGATGACGGTGCTTGCGCTTCGCCCCTTCACGCACAGGAACATCAGCCCCATGGAACCGAGCATGCCCGCACCCGAATGCAAGTCCGCCGGCCCGGAAGTCTCGGCCGCCTTCGAGGAGTTCATGAGCGCCTTCGAGGCGTTTAAGGACGCCAATGACCAGCGGCTCGGCGCGCTGGAGCGGCGCGGCGGCGATGTCGTCGCCGATGACCGGGTGGCGCGGATCAATGCCGCGCTCGACACCCAGAAGGCGCTGATCGACGAACTGGTGCTGAAAGCCCGCCGTCCCGCGCTGGGCGGGGGCGACCTCGTTTCCGACCTCGCCGCGCGCGAGCACAAGGCGGCGTTCGATTGCTATGTCCGCACCGGCGAGGCGGCGGGCCTCAAGCGGCTGGAGGCCAAGGCGCTCTCCGCCGGGGTGGGGGCGGAGGGCGGCTATACCGTGCCGAACGAGACCGAGCGCGAGATCGGCAAGCGGCTCGCCGCGCTCTCGCCGATCCGCGCCCTTGCCGATGTCCGGGTGATTTCGGCCGGCACCTACAAGAAGCCGTTCATGACCTCTGGCCCGGCGGTCGGCTGGGTGGCGGAAACCGGCGCCCGCGCCCAGACCGCCAGCCCGGTGCTGGATGAGATCGCCTTCCCGGCGATGGAGCTCTACGCCATGCCGGCGGCGACGCAGACGCTGCTGGACGATTCGGCGGTCAACATCGACGAGTGGCTCGCCATCGAGGTGGAAGCCGCCTTCGCCTCCCAGGAGGGCACGGCGTTCGTCACCGGCGACGGGGTGGGTAAGCCGAAGGGCTTTCTCGCCTATGACACGGTAGCGGAAAGCGCCTGGGTGTGGGGCAAGCTCGGCTTCATCGCTACCGGCGCCGCCGGCGATTTCCCCGCCGCGAGCCCGTCCGACCCGCTGGTCGACCTCGTCTATGCGGTGAAGGCCGGCTACCGGCAGAATGGCAGCTTCCTGATGAGCCGGCGCGCGCAGGGCGCGGTGCGCAAGCTGAAGGACGAGAACGGCCAGTATCTGTGGGCCCCGCCCAGCGGGCCGGGCGCGCCGCCCAGCCTGATGGGCTTTCCCGTGCATGAGGCGGAGGAGATGCCGGGCATCGGCGCGAACAGCCTCTCGATCGCCTTCGGCGATTTCCGCCGCGGCTATCTCGTGGTCGACCGCGCCGGGGTGCGGGTGCTGCGCGACCCCTATTCTGCCAAGCCCTATGTGCTGTTCTACACCACCAAGCGGGTCGGCGGCGGGGTGCAGGATTTCGACGCCATCAAGCTGCTGAAATTCTCCGCCTGAGCGGTCGGGCACAAAAAAGGGGCGCCCGGTGAGGGGCGCCCCAGATGAGACGGTCAGTCTCGGGAAGTGGGTCCGGCACGCTCAGTGGGTCGAACGGGCGTTGGCCTCGACCGACTGGTTGATATAGGCGTCGGAGACGGTCGGCAGCGTGACAGTGGCGTTGCGACCTTCGACGACGTTGCGCTGGACCTGCTGGGTCTGGACCTGCGGGGCGCTGGCGCGGGAATAGAGGGTGGCGTCACGGCCGGCGGCCTGCGCGGCGACGGAGCCGAAGGTGGCCAGGGCGACGGCGGCGATGAGGATCTTGTTCATGGTCGATACTCCTTGAAAGTGGCCGGCGCGCGCTCGCATGGGGGCGCCGGCCTGAAGGGAAGAGAAGAGATCAGCGGGTCGAACGGGCGTTCGCCTCGACGGCCTGGTTGATGTAGGCGTCGGAGACGGCCGGCACCGAGACGGTGGCGTTGCGGCCTTCGACGACGTTGGGCTGCGCGGGCTGGGCCTGCGGGGCGACGGCGCGGGTATAAACCGTGGCGTCGCGGCCGGCGGCCTGGGCGCCAACCGAACCGAGGGTGGCGAGAGCGACGGCGGTGAGGATGAGCTTGTTCATTTTGGCTTCTCCGAAGTGTGGGTGGGCGGCCCGTGTCGGCCGCGCCGTTCATGGAGAGAAGCTAGTCTCGGCGTTGGCGCATCGCCACTTGTGTTTCGGCGCTCAGCACTTTGCGCTGGCGCAATAACATTCGCGTGTTCGCCCTCTGGCGAAAGCCAATTCGAGCGCTTAGGAGAAAAACGCTACCGATAATATCGTGCGCGCTAGGTTTCCCTAACGTCCAATCCCCCGCAGCGTGGCGTCGATCCAGGCGCGCTGCGGGCCGATCAGCGTGGCGCCGGTGACGCCGCCGCAGCCGCGCGCCCCGCCGGCCGCTGTCGACCAGCCGATGATGCCGGCGACCACGCCCTCGATCAGCACCGGCCCGCCGCTGTCACCGGTGCAGGCGCCTTTCGCCGCGCCGTCCGACAGCCGGACCATAATGCCGCCCGTGGTGCCGATGCTCGGCAGGGACACCGTGCGTAGCGTGCCGGCGCTCTTGCCGTCGCCGTCCTTTGTCACGCCATAGCCGGCGACGGTGAAGGCGGTGCGCCGCGCCGGCAGCGCCATCTCGGCGGTGAGGGCGGCGGGGCGGAAGGCGGCGGGCAGCGCCTCGCTGAGCCGCACTAGAGCAAGGTCCGGCGTCGGGCGGCGCGTGGCGAAGGAATTCGGGTCGAAGGAAGGGTGCACCGCCTTGCGGTCGATCGGGATCAGCCGCGGCGTGCCCGCCTCGAACACCACCACGGCATAATCCGCCGCCGGCTCGACGCAATGGGCGGCGGTGAGCAGCACATTCGGCCCCAGCACCACGCCGGTGCAGGTGGCGCCGCGCGTCGACACGATCATCGCCGTCTCCTCCTTCAGCGCCGGGTCCGCCGGCCCGCCGCCGACAATGGCGTGGGCGGGGCTGGCGAAAGCGAGGGCGGCGAGAAGGGTGGCGCAGAGGGCGGTGCGGGCGGGCAGGCGACGATGCATCGGGCGGTTCCGGAAAGGGGCAAGTCGTTGTGGCGGCGCCCGGCCGCAACGTCAATCGGCGCGGCGCGCCTTGCCAGGAACACGGGCGCCTCGCGGCGCTGCGCGACCATCCTTCAACAGAGAGGCACCCATGCCCGCGATCCTTCTCGCCGGGCCCACAGTCGAGCCGCTGACGCTCGCTGAGGCCAAGACCTATCTGCGCGTCGACCACGAGGCCGAGGACGCGCTGATTTCCTCGCTCATCACCGCCGCGCGGGCGACCGTGGAGGCGCTGACGCGGCGGGTGCTGATCGACCAGAGCTGGCGGATCGTGCGCGATGCCTGGCCGGCTTCCGGCCTGATCCCGGTGCCGGTGAACCCCCTGAAGGCGCTTACCGCCGTGCGGGTGATCGGCGCGGCCGGCACGGAGACCGCCCTGCCGCTCGACGCCTTCGCACTCGACACGGCGCGGCTGCCGGGGCTGATCAAAGTCGCGCGCGGCGCGGTGCCGGCACCCGGTCGGTCACTGGCCGGCATCGCGCTCGACATCACCGCCGGGCACGGGCCTGACGCCGACCATGTGCCCTCGCCGCTGGTGGAAGCGGTGCGGGTGGTTCTTGCCCATTTCTACGAGCACCGCGACGTGGCGGGGCCGGGCGCGGCTTTCCCCGCCCGGCTCGACGCGCTGGTGGCGCCGTTCCGGGTGACGCGGCTATGAGCGCGATCGGCGCCCTGCGGCACCGGCTGGTGCAGGAGACCCCGGTCGAGACCCCGGACGGGCTCGGCGGGGTGACGCGCGGCTTCATCGCCGTCGACGCGCTCTGGGGGGCGGTGGCCTCGCGCGGCGCGGCGGCCGAGATCGCCGACCGGCCCGGCGCGGTGCTGGCCCACACCATCACCGTGCGCGCGCCCGCCACCGTACAGCCGGGCGACCGGCTGCGGCTGGGCGCGCGGCGCTACCTGGTCGAGGCGGTGAGCGACCCGGACGGGCGCGGCCGCTTCCTCACCTGTGACTGCCGGGAGGAGACGCCATGAAATTCACTACGCGGCTGAAAGGGCTGGAGGCCCTGCGCCGGCGCTTCGCGCAGCGCGCCGAGACGCCGTCGGCCGGGAGGCGGCGATGAGCGCCGGCGTGCTCTCCGGGGCCGCCGTCGCGCTGCGCCGGGCGATCCACCACGCGCTCGCCGCCGACGCGGCGCTGACCGCCGCGCTGGGCGGGGCGCGCATTCATGACGTGCCGCCCGCCGCGCCGGACTTTCCCTATGTCACGCTCGGCGAGGCGCAGGTGCTGGACTGGTCGACCGCCACCGAGGCGGGTGCCGAGCACCGGCTGACGCTCGCCTGCTGGTCGCGCCAGGGCGGGCATGGTGAGGCCCATGGCCTCGCCCATCTGGTGCAGCAGGCGCTGCACGACGCGCCGCTCACGCTGGAGGGGCACAGACTGGTGAATCTGCGCATGAGCGCGGCCGAGATCCGGCGCGAGCCGGGCGGGCGGACCTATCGCGCGCTGCTGCGCTTCCGGGCGGTGACGGAGGCGGCGTGAGGATGACCGGCGCTGTCAGCATTTGCAGGCAAACGATTCTACCGACTCGTGAATCGGCGCGCGGATGAATCGCTGCATGAGAACGGCGCCGAAAGCGGCTTGGCCCCCCAGCGGCAGCGCCTCGAAACAGGTTCAGCTTTTCCGCCGCTATGAGCAAAGGCGCGCAAGGGATTCTGCGGACTCGTGAATCCGCGCGAAGTTGAATCAGAAGATGAAGTCACTTGGCGGCGTTTGCGGAATCAAACGCTGAAGACGGCCAGATGTCCCGTCAGGGCTCACGCGCCAACCAATCTACTTCCCAAGGGTTAACCGTCTCTGAATACCGTCCCGATTTGGCGATGGCAAGCAAAGGAGCGACCGATGGCGGCGCAAAAGGGCAAGGACCTCCTGTTGAAGATCCATGACGGCACCGCCTATGCCACGGTGGCCGGGCTGCGCTCGCGGCAGATCGCCTTCAATGCCGAGCCGGTGGACGTGACCCACACCGAGAGCGCCGGCCGCTGGCGCGAACTGCTCGCCGGGGCGGGGGTGAAGCGGGCCTCGGTGGCGGGCTCCGGCGTGTTCAAGGATGGCGCCTCGGATGCGCTGATCCGCCAGAGCTTTTTCGACGGCACGATCCGCAACGCCCAGATCGTGGTGCCGGATTTCGGCACAATCGCCGGGCCTTTCCAGATCACCGCGCTCGAATTCGCCGCCGAGCACGACCGCGAGGTGACGTTCGACATCGCGCTGGAGAGCGCCGGCGAGATCACCTTCGCGGCGCTGTGAGGGGGGGCGGTGAGGGGCGGCGGGGCGAGGAACATGCCCCGCCCTCATGGCCGGACTTGACCCGGCCACCCAGACCTGGACCGGCACAAGGCTGGCCGTCTGGGTCCCCGGGTCAAGCCCGGGGATGAGGGGTGTTGAGGAGCCTTCAGGAACAGGCGGCGAGGAGCAGGCGGCGCGGTGAGAGCATACCCACTCCGCCCTCATGGCCGGGGCTGACCCGGCCCACCCAGTCTATTGCCGGGCCGGCGGCGGGGAGGCTGGGTCCCCGGGTCAAGCCCGGGGGTGAGGGCAGGATTTTCGCGTCGGCTTCAAGTCCGCAGGAAGGAACACATCATGGCCAACCGCCATCGCGGCGAGATTTCCGCCGAACTCGACGGGCGCCGGCGCACGCTGGTGCTGACGCTCGGCGCGCTGGCCGAGCTGGAAGACGCCTTCGGCGCGCAGGACCTGGTGGCGCTGACCGAGCGCTTCGCGCAGGGGCGCCTGGCCGCGCGCGACGCCATTCGCCTCATTGCCGCCGGGCTGCGCGGGGCGGGCGAGAGCGCCACCGAGGACGAGGTGGCGCGCATGACCATGCCGGGCGGCGCGGCCGGCTTCGCCCGGCTGGTCGGCGAGCTGATCGCCGCCACGTTCGGGGGCGCGGAGGGCGGGGCGCCGGCCACCCACCCTTTGCCCAATCCTCCGGAAGCGGGCGGATAGGCGGCCCGCCGCCCCTTCCCGGGGAGGGGGGGCCGCCGCCCTTCCCCTGGGAGGCGGCGATGGCGCTCGGCTTCGGCCGGCTGCGGCTGTCGTCTCGCGCGTTCTGGGCGCTGACCCCGCGCGAGCTCGCCGCCGCGCTGCGCGCCTTCGCCGGCCCGGCGCGGGCGCCGCTCGACCAGGCGGGGCTCACGGCGCTGATGTCGCGGTTTCCGGACTGAGGGGGGCGGCGTCTCGCCGGCGTGCCCTCATCCCCGGGCGTGACCCGGGGACCCAGCGCAACCGCCCGCGTCCGGTCCCAAGTCTGGGTGGCCGGGTCAAGCCCGGCCATGAGGGCGCGAGGAGGCCAAACGGGCCCTCATCCCCGGGCGTGATCCGGGGCCCCCAGCGCAGCCCGCCCGATCCCGGCGCCAGGTCAGGGTGGCTGGGTCAAAGCCTGTCCTGAGGGCGCGAGGAGGCTGCCCCGGCGCGGCGCTCCGGCTGCGCCTGCGCTGGGCCGGAACACGGAACCATTTCACACAGGAGAGCACGATGGCCGCAGACGACATGGATGCGTTCGATGACGGGCTGACGGTCGAAATCAGCGCCGATACCAGCGCCTTCCAGCGCGAGATCGCGGAAGCCGAGCGGCTGGCGCGGGGGTTCGGTCGGGCGGTGGGCGATGCGCTGACCGGCGCCACGCTCAAGGGCCGCGAGGCCGACGATGTGCTGCGCTCGCTGGCCGGCCGGCTGTCCTCGCTGGCGCTCGACATCGCCTTCAAGCCGCTGGAGCAGGGGCTTTCCGGTCTTCTTCAGGGCGCGCTCGGCGGGGTTTCCGGCTTCGCCAGCGGTGGTGCCTTCCAGAGCGGCCGCGTCACCCCGTTCGCGCAGGGCGGGGTGGTGGCGGCGCCGACCTATTTTCCCATGGCCGGCGGTTCGCTCGGGCTGATGGGCGAGCGCGGGGCGGAGGCGATTTTGCCGCTGGCGCGCGGGGCGGATGGGCGGCTCGGCGTCGCCGCGCAGGGCGGCGGACGGACGACGCAGGTGACGGTGAATGTCGCCACCCCCGACCCGGGCGCCTTCCGCCGCTCCGACGCCTACCTCTCCGGCCTGATCGCCCGCGCCGTCGCGCGCGGGGAAAGGAGCCTGTGAATGCCCGCCTTTCATGAAACGCTGTTCCCGCTCGACATCGCGCTCGGCGCGGCGGGCGGGCCGGAGCGGGCGACCGAGATCGTCACCACGCTGACCGGCCGCGAGGAGCGCAATACACGGCTCGCCCATTCGCGCCGGCGCTGGGATGCCGGCTATGGGGTGAAATCGCTGGCGCAGCTCTCCAGCGTGGTCGCCTTCTTCGAGGAGCGGCGCGGGCGGCTCTTTGGCTTTCGCTGGCGCGACCGGCTCGACCATGCCTCCGGCGCGCCGGGGGCGGCGGTGACGCCGCTCGACCAGGTGCTTGGCACCGGCACGGGGGCGCAATCGCAGTTCGCCCTCGCCAAAACCTATGGCGGCGCCCACGCGCCCTATAGGCGGCCGATCGCCAAGCCGGTGGCGGGCTCGGTGCGGGTGGCGGTGAACGGCGTGGAGCGGGTGGCCGGCACGCATTTCACCCTCGACGCATCAAGCGGCACGCTCACCTTCCTGCCCGGCCATGTGCCGGCCGTGAGCGTGAGCGTGACGGCGGGATTCCTGTTCGACGTGCCGGTGCGCTTCGACACCGATTTTCTCGAGGTGAACCTCACCGCCTTCGAGGCGGGGGCGATCCCGCGCATCCCGATACTGGAGATCCGGCCGTGAAGGACATTCCCCCCACCCTTGCCGCGTCTCTCGCCAGCGGGGTGACGACGCTGGCGCGCTGCTGGCGGCTCACCCGCCGCGACGGCGTGGTGATCGGCCTCACCGAGCATGATGACGACCTCACCGTCGATGGCACGCTGTTCCGGGCGACTGCCGGCGCGAGCGGCAGCGAGGATGCGTCCGCGCTCGGCTTCGCGGTGGGCGGGGGCGAGATGTCCGCCGCCTTGACCTCGGAGCTGATCGACGCCGCCGATCTCGACGCCGGGCGCTATGACGGGGCGGGGATCGAACTCATCCTCGCCGACTGGTCGGCGCCGGAACATTTCCTGCTTCTGCGCCGGGCGCATCTGGGCGAGGTGCGGCGCAGCGAGGGCCGCTTCACCGCCGAGCTGCGCGGGCTGTCCTCGGCCTTGAACATGGTGCGCGGGCGGCTGTTCACCGCCGGCTGCGACGCCGATCTCGGCGATGCCCGCTGCCGGATCGCGCTCGCCGCGCCGACCTTGACCGGCCATGGCACGGTGAGCGCGGCGGAGGCGCCGGGGCTGATCGTGGCGGCGGGGCTCGGCGCCTATGCGGCGGGGTGGTTCACGCAAGGGCGGCTGGCGTTCACGAGCGGGGGCAATGAGGGCTTTGCCACCGAGGTGAAGGCCCACACCACGGCCGGCGCGGTGCGGCTGGAGCTGTGGCAGCGCCCGCCGGTGCTCCCCCTGCCGGGCGAGGGGTTCACCGTCACCGCCGGCTGCAACAAGAGCTTCGCCACCTGCCGCGACCGCTTCGCCAACACGCTGAATTTTCGCGGCTTTCCCCACATGCCGGGCAATGACGCGGTGCTGCGCGTCGCCCAGCCGGGAGGCCAGTGATGCAGGAGACCGTGATGAGCGAGGTGGAGATGGGCGAGGTGGAGATGCGCGCCCGACTGATCACTGAAGCGCGGGACTGGATCGGCACGTCCTATCTCCACCGCGCCTCGCTGAAGGGGCAGGGGGCGGACTGCCTCGGGCTCATCCGCGGGGTGTGGCGGGCGGTCGTGGGGCCGGAGCCGCAGGGCCTGCCGGCCTATGCGCCTGACTGGGCCGAGGCGACCAAGGCCGAGCAGATGGCCGAGGCGGCGGGGCGGCATATGCGCGCCGTGGCGCTGGAGGCGATCGCGCCCGGCGACGTGCTGCTGTTCCGCTGGCGCGCGGGCTTTCCCGCCAAGCACGCGGCGCTGCTGGTGAGCGGGGAGCGCATGGTGCACGCCCATGACGGGGCGGCGGTGGCGGAAGTGTTCCTCGCTCCCTGGTGGCGCCGCCGGCTGGCCTTCGCCTTCGCCTTTCCGGGGGCGTGAGGGGGCACAGAACGACGTCATGCCCGGACTTGGTCCGGGCATCCACGACTCCTTTGCCCCAAAGACGTGGATGGCCGGGTCAAGCCCGGCCATGACGAACCTTTTTGTCGATGCCGCGACCCCCGCGCGCAGCCTGCCTTCCAGCAATCGGAGCTACCATGGCCACACTCATTCTCGGCACGCTGGGCGGGACGATCGGCGGGGCGCTGTTCGGGCCGGTGGGGGCGCTGGCCGGGCGGGCGCTGGGGGCGCTCGGCGGCTCGGCGATCGACTCCCTCGTGCTGAATCCCGGCCAGCGGACGCAAGGCCCGCGCCTCACCGAGTTCGGCACCATGACCTCCACCGAGGGCGCGGCGCTGCCCCGGCTTTATGGACGGGCGCGGCTGTCCGGCCAGGTGATCTGGGCCGCGCCGGTGCAGGAGGTGGTGTCGACCCAGACGCAGGCCTCCGGCGGCAAAGGCGGCATCACGGGCGGTGGCAGCGCCAGCACGACCTACAGCTATTTCGGCAGCTTCGCCGTCGGCCTGTGCGAGGGGCCTGTGACCCGGCTCGGCCGCATCTGGGCCGATGGCCGGCTGCTCGACACCCGCGCGCTGAATGTGCGGCTGCATCGCGGCGGCGAGGACCAACTGCCCGACCCGCTGATCGAGGCGCGGGTGCCGGGGGCGCCGGCCTATCGCGGCCTCGCCTATCTCGTCTTCGAGCGCCTGCCGCTGGCGCGCTATGGCAACCGGCTGCCGCAGATCTCGGTCGAGGTGGAGCGGGCGGTGGGCGCGCTGGAGAACGCGGTGCGGGCGGTGACGCTGATCCCCGGCGCGACCGAGTTCGGCTATGAGCCGCGCGAGGTGCTGCGGGTCGACCGGCCGGGCGTCTACCAGCTGGAAAACCGCCATGTGACCACCCATGCCAGCGATTTTTCCGCCGCGCTGGACCAGCTTCTCGCCACCTGCCCCAATCTGGAGCGGGTGGCGCTTGTCGTGACCTGGTTCGGCACCGACCTCCGGGCCGGTTCGTGTCAGATCCGCCCCGCCGTCGAGCGGCGCAGCAAGCCGACGCAGATCGGCATCTTTCCACTGGCGTGGCGGGTGGCCGGGCTGACGCGCGCCAGCGCCGCGCTGGTGAGCCAATTTGAGGGCAAGCCGGCCTATGGCGGCACGCCCTCCGACGACAGCGTGATCGCGGCGATTGCGGCGCTCAAGGCGCGCGGGCTGAAGGTGACGCTGAACCCCTTCGTGATGATGGACATTCCCGCCGGCAACGCCTTGCCCGACCCGTGGAACCCCGGGGCGCTGCAGCCGGCCCATCCTTGGCGCGGGCGCGTCACCTGCCATCCCGCCCCCGGTGTCGCCGGCTCGCCCGATGGCACGGCGGCGGCGGGGGCTGAGGTGGCGGCGCTGTTCGGCACCGCCAGCGCGGCGCATTTCGGCATCGCCTCGGGGCGCGTCACCTATGCCGGCCCGGCCGAATGGACGCTGCGGCGCATGGTGCTGCACTACGCCAGGCTCGCCCAGATCGCCGGCGGGGTGGAGGCGCTGCTGATCGGCTCGGAAATGGCGGCGCTGACACGGGTACGCGCGGCCCCGGGCGTCTACCCCGCCGCAACCGCCTTCGCCGCGTTGGCGGGCGAGGTGAAGGCGATGCTCGGGGCCGGGACGCAGATCGGCTATGGCGCCGACTGGACCGAATATGGCGCCCATGTGCGCGAGGGCGGGGCGGAGCTGCGCTTTCCGCTGGATCCGCTCTGGGCCGCCCCGGCGCTCGATTTCATCGGCATCGACTGGTACCCCCCGCTGGCCGACTGGCGCGAGGGCGATGCCCATCTCGACGCCGGAAGCTTCGAGAGCGGCCATGACCGCGCCTATCTCGACGGCAATCTCAATGGCGGCGAGGCGTTCGACTGGTATTACCCCGATGACGCCGCCCGCGCCGCGCAGGCGCGCGCCCCGATCACCGACGGCGCCTATGCCGAGCCGTGGATCTTCCGCCAGAAGGACCTTGCCGGCTGGTGGAGCCACGCCCATCATGAGCGCATCGCCGGGGTGCGGCAGGCGAGCCCGACGGCGTGGGTGCCGGGTTCCAAGCCGGTGCGCCTCACCGAGATCGGTTGCCCGGCGGTGGACAAGGGCGCCAACCGGCCGAGCGCCTTTCCCGACCCGAAATCCACCGAGGGCGGGCTGCCGCCCTTTTCCAGCGGCGCGCGCGACGATTTGATCCAGCGCCGGCATCTGGAAGTGAGCCTCGCCGGTTTCTCCACCTCCACGGCGCTGAACCCGGTGGCGCCGGGCCTGCCGGGCGGGCGGATGATCGACCCCGCCGCGCTCACGCTCTGGACCTGGGACGCGCGACCTTTCCCGGTGTTTCCGCGCGCGAGCGATGTGTGGGCGGACGGCGCCAACTGGCAGACCGGGCACTGGCTCACCGGCCGGCTCGGCGCCGCGCCGCTGGCCGAGCTGACGCAGGCGCTGGCGGGCGATTTCGGCGTGCCTGATATGGCGACGGGGGAGCTGCGCGGCATTGTCGACGGCTATGTCGTCGACCGGCCGATGACGGCGCGGGCGGCGCTGGAACCGCTGGCGCGGGCCTTCGCCTTCGACCTTGTCGAGCGGGGCGGCGCTCTCACACTCGCCCCGCGTGGCGGGCGGGTGCGGGCGGTGCTGACCGATGACGACATCGCCACCGGCGAGGGGGTGGCCGCGCCCTCGCTCACACGGATGGCGGAGGGCGAATTGCCGCTTTCCGCCACGCTCGGCTTCACCGATGGCGCGCAGGATTACCGCCGCGCCACCGCCGTCTCGCGCCGGCTGGCCGGGGCGGCGCGGGCCGAGACCGGGCTGGAGGTTGCGATGGTGGCCGATCCCGGCCTTGCTGCGGGCCTCGCGGATATGTGGCTGCAGGATGTGTGGGCCGGGCGCGACACGCTGAGCCTGACGCTGCCGCCCTCGCTCCTCGCGCTGGAGCCGGGCGACCTGGTGCGGCTGGAGCGCGACGGCCAGGCGCGGCTGATCGAGATCGTCTCGGTCGAGGACCGGGGCGCGCGGCTGGTGAATGGGCGCAGCATCGACCCGGCGGTGTTCGCGCTTTCCGTGCGCGAGGGGCGGGCGGGCGAGGTCGAGCTACCGGGCGGCGAGGGGCCGGCGCTGGTGCATCTGCTGCAGGCGCCGCTGGCGCGCGGCGAGGGGGCGCCCACGCTGGCCTGGCTCGGCGCTTTCGTCACCCCCTGGCCGGGGAGCCTTGCGGTGTGGCGGGCGGTGGATGGCGGCAGCTTCCAGCCGATCGCCACCCTGGCGGCGGCGGCGGTGACGGGCGAGACGCTGGGCGTGCTGCCGCCCGGCCCGCTCTGGCGCTGGCAGCGCGCGAGCCTTGATGTCGCGCTCGATGGCGGGCTGCTGGCCGGGGCGAGCGAGGAGGCGGTGCTGGGCGGGGCCAATGCGCTGGCGCTGATCGACCCTTCCGGCGCCATCGAGGTGATCCAGTTCACTGAGGCCGAGCTGATCGGCGCCGCGACCTGGCGGCTGTCCGGCCTGCTGCGCGGCCAGCTCGGCACCGAGGCGCGCGCCGTCACCGCGTGGCCGGCGGGCACGGCGCTGATCAAGGTCGATGCCAATCTGGTGCCGGTCGCGAGCGGGCTCGACATGATCGGCCGCGCCGTCACCTACCGCGTCGGCCGCGCCGATCGCGACCATGGCGACGCCCTGGTGACGGAGATCGCCGCCACGCTGGGGCCGGCGGCGCTGCGCCCCTTCGCGCCGGTGCATGCCCGCGCCCGGCGCAGCGCCGCTGGGGTGGCGCTGAGCTGGATCCGGCGCAGCCGGGGCGACGGCGATTCCTGGGATCTGGTCGAGGTGCCGCTGGGCGAAACCAGCGAGGCCTACGCGGTAGAGATCCTGAGCGGGGCAAGCGTGAAACGGCGCTTCACCACCACCGCGCCGGCCGTTCTCTACGCGGCGGCCGACGAGATCGCCGATTTCGGCGCGGCGCAGACCTTCCTCGACATCCGCATCGCCCAGCTCTCGGCCGAGGTCGGCGCGGGTGCGGCGCTGACCGCCCGGCTGCGACCCTGACCGTCCCTCCCGACAGGAACATCCCATGAGCGAGACGACCCCCCTGCTCGCGCTGCCGCTGCTGGCGAGCGCGCAGGCGCAGAAACATGTGACGCATAACGAGGCGCTGGTGCGGCTCGACGCGGCGTGCCAGCTCGCTGTGCTGGACCGCACCCGCACGGCCCCGCCCGCCAGCCCGCTGCGGGGCGACCGGCACATGGTGGCGGCCGGCGCCAGCGATGTCTGGACAGGGCATGATGGCGAGATCGCGCTCTACGATGCGGGCTGGCATTTCCTCACCCCCCGCATGGGCTGGCGCGCCTATGTCGGCACGGAGGCGCGCACGCTGCTGTTCGATGGCGCCGTGTGGCGCGAGGCGCTCGCGCTCACCCCCTCCGGCGCCACCGCCACGCTGCGCATGGTGGAGCAGGAGCTGACCCTCGCCGGCGCCTTCGTCGCCTCCACCCTCATTATTCCCAGCCGCTCGATCTGCCTCGCCGTGGCCAGCCGCACCGTGGCGGCGGTGACGGGGGCGACCGCCTATGAGGTCGGCATATCAGGCGAAACCGCGAAATTCGGCGGGCTGCTGAGCATCGCCGCCGGCGCCGGCAATATCGGTGTGATCGGCCCGCAGGCCTTCTATGCCGACACGCCGCTGCGCATCACCGCGCTGGGCGGCAGCTTCACCGGCGGGCGGGTGCGCCTCGTCCTGTCCTACCTCGCCTTCACCCTCTGATCTCCGGGAGCGACCCATGCCCTATGATGCCGCCAAGGATCCCTGGTACCGCCGCGCCCTCTCGCCCGCCGCGCTCGGCCGGGCCGGCGCGCTGGTGACGCCGAACGACGCCACCGACCTGCCGCGCTATGCCCGGGTGCGGGTGTTCGTGCCGGCGGCGCTGGCCAGCGCGGAGATCCGCATCCTCCCCGTCGACGCGGCGGATGACGCGCCGTTGACCCTGCCGCTGCCGTCCGGGCAGGTGAGCGTGCTGGAATTCCTGGTGCGGCGGGTGCTGGCATCCGGCACCACGGCCGGGCTCGTCATTCACCGGGTCGATTGAGATGGCGAGCTTCGCTTTCGCCCTCGACCTGAAGCGCCGCGGCGCCGGCCCTGCGACCCGGCCGCCGCTCGATGCCTTCGCCGGGCAGCTCTACGCCGCTTTCGGCCTGAGCCGGCTGCTGACGCCCTATGCCGGCCCCTGCCTGCGGGCACGCCGCAGCGGCGATGGCGGCGAGGCCGATATCGGCTTCACCGCGTCCGGTGCCCTCGATATGGCCGCCATGCTGGGCTTTGCCGGCGCCGGCAGCGCCTATGCGACGCTCTGGTACGACCAGACCGGCAATGGTCGCCACGCAACGCAGGCGGCGAGCGCGGCGCAGCCCCGGCTGATGAATGCCGGCGTGCCGGACCTCGGGCCCACCGGACGACCGACAATGGTGCTCTCCGGCGCGCAGTATTTCGATGTGCAGAATTCGCTCGGCTTTCTGCGCAATGTGGAGACGGTGACGCTGGCGTCCATCGCCCGGTCGTCCGTGAATGCGGTGCAGGTCGTCGCCCAGCCCGTGCTACCGGTTTCGCCGGCCGTGCATGCGGTGCTGTACTATGTGAACGCGACGACACTGGGCATGCAGGCGCGTTCAAGCACCAGCAACCCGCTCAATGCCTCCGCCATCGTCGTCCTCCCGGCGGGCGCCTGGGTGCGCCATATCGGGCGGGCGCGGTTCCTCGCGGGCGCGGTCGACCTGCTGGCCAATGGCGTCAGCGCAACCGCGGCGATGACGCCGGCCCAGAATACCTCGGATATGGATGCGACGACGCCGCTCCGCTTCGGCACCAACGCCACCCTGTCGAGTTTCCTGACCGGGGCGACAGGCGGGTTCGTCTGTGCCCGTGAGAGCCTCGACCTCGCGGCGCTGGACGCCGCGCTCGCACAGGTGATGCCATGAACTATCTGGTCTTTCCCACCGCCGCCGCGGCGCAGGAACGCAGCGCGGCGGCTTGGCAGGCGCTCGGCTATCCCCGCGGGGCGACACGCTCTCTCTGGGTGTGTCTGCCGCATCCGGCCGATGGGCGGGCCGCGCTTTGCCTTCCGCTGACGCCGGAGGAGGCGCAGATCGACGTGCCGCAGGCAGAGTATCACGCGCTGCTGAGCGCCGAGGAGCGCGCGGCGCAGGTGGAGGCGCTGCCCGGCGAGGGCTGGAGCGCCGGCGAATTCTGAGTCGTCGCGCCTATTCGGCCGCCGCCGGAACGCCGCTGTCGGCCGGCCGGGTAGCGGGGGCCGGGCCGGCCAAAGCCGGGGCGGTGGCGGCGCCCGGCGCGGCGGAACCGCTCGTCCCGGTGGGGGCGGCGCTGGAGACGGCGCCGTTTGAGGCGGCGGCCTTCATCGCTGCCGTCGCCGTGGGCTTGGCCACCATCATCGGCCGGGCAATGATGCGGCGCTTGGCGGTTTCGACCACGGTGGCGATCTTCTCGAATCGCTTCAGCCGGTCGATCTCGTTGTTCAGCCGGTCAAGCTCGTCGCCAATGGCGCGGCAGATGGCCCGGTAGCTCTCGGGCGCGAGACGGTCGCGCATATAGGCGACGCCGCGCTCGCGTTCCGATTCCGTGCTCTTCAGCACCACCGGGGCGACAGCCAGAAGCGCTTCCGCCTGCACCTGTCCGGAGCTGCGGCGGGCTTCATCGAAAATGCTGCGCAGATCTTCGACAAGTCGATCTTCTCTTGCCATGACGAGCGGAGCCCCTTGTCCGTAGCCAGCTATCTCAAAAAGACTCTTGGAATCCCGGTATTTTTGCAACCGTGCCAGGGTAGTGGAACGGTTAACATAGCGTTAATCCCCAGAAAACACCCCCAAAATCTTGCAGCGGAGCCATGCAATGACCGCGTCGAGCTTCGACGAGGCGCTGAGGCGCGTGCTCGTCCATGAGGGCGGCTATGCCGACCACCCCGCCGATCCCGGCGGCGCGACCATGCAAGGGATCACCCAGCGCGTCTATGATGGATGGCGCCGGCGCCATGGCCAGCCGGTGCGCAGCGTGCGGCGGATCGCGCCGGACGAGGTGGCGGCGCTCTACCGGCGCCAGTACTGGGACGCGGTGCGCGCCGATGACCTGCCGGCCGGGCTCGACTATGCGCTGTTCGACGCGGCGGTGAATTCCGGCCCGGCTCAGGCGGGCAAATGGCTGCAGCGCACGCTCAAGGTCACAGTGGACGGGCAGGTGGGCGAGGCGACGCTGGCGGCGCTGGACGGCCACGCGCCGGCCGCGCTGGTCGATGGCGTGTGCGACCGCCGCCTCGCCATGCTGCGCAGCCTGCGGACCTTCCCCACCTTCGGCGCCGGCTGGACCCGCCGCGTCACTGAGGTGCGGGCCACCGCAAGGCGGATGGCGGGCGAGGCCGGGCCGATGGCGGTGGAGGCGGAAGAACAGCCGGACGGCGCCGGCGCGGCGCGGGCGCGGCCGGCCGACACACGGCTCTCGCGCACCCCGGAAGGGGCGGGCGGCCTGATCAGCGGCGCCGGTGTGCTCGGCGCTGTCATCGCCGAGCAGGCGGACCGGCTGGCGCCGCTCGCCGTCCTCGCCGAACCGCTGAAATGGCTGTTCGCGGCGCTGATGCTCGCGGGCGTGGTGCTGACCCTGCGCGGGGCGCTGGCGCGAATCGGCGCCGGCGAGGTGGCGCGGTGACGGCGCTGCTCGGCCTGCTGGCGAGCCCGCTCGGGCGCGGCGCCGCGCTGCTGCTTGCCGCCCTTGCATTGGCAGGCGGGATCTATCTCAAGGGCCGCTCGGAAGGCCGGGCCGCCTGCATCGCGCAAGGAGAACAGGATGTGCTGGATACGATCGCGCGCGCGAACGGCGCGCGGGCTGATGCTGATCGCCTCAACGCTGATGATGGCCGGCTGCGCGACGACGACACCTTCCGCCGCGACGAGGGGCGCCTGCGGCGCCTTCCGGCCGATCAGCTGGGCGATTGAGGACACCGATGGCACCCTGCGCCAGGTGAAGGCGCACAACGCGGTGGGCCGGGAACTGTGCGGGTGGCGAGGGCGGGGGTGAGGCCGGGCGAAAGCGGGCACCGTGCGCCGTCATCCCCGGGCGGTGTCGACCCAAACCGACAATTGCGCGCAGTCGCGCTTTGAGCGTCCGAATGCGAGATCAATTGCGGGGGAGGGGGGCGGTCGGATTTCGGCGAGGTCCGATTTCCAATTCAACTCCGGCGCCGGTGATGCCCCCAGCGATCCTGCAACCATCAGAAGCCTCTGCTGACGAGCAGGCGTCTCGATCGCGCCTCGGCGTGACGCAGCTAGGTCTTTGGGGCCGCGCGGCGTTGACAGCTTCAGCGACAGCGATAAGGATGGTCGCCGTCGAAATGGCTGGCTTGGTCTGGGTAGGCCCAAGCCCTTCCCTTTGGGAAGCTCTGTTCTCAGCGACCAACTGAGAGTCCCGACAGTCCCGCGCCTTTGGGCGCTTCATGGGTCTGTTCGGGAGCACGACATTTCTCGCTCCTTCGGCGGACCCGACTGAAGGAACGACATGGCTATTTCAGGCCCCATCCTCGTTTTCCTCGCTGGCGGCGTCCAAGGAGGCGCTGTTGTTCACGCGGCCTACCGCCGCGGTTATCCTGTCCGCCGTCTTGTGCGGACGCCGCACAGCCCGGAACATCCTGGGATAGAGACCCTGCAGGGGGACCTCGACGATCCCGAAAGCCTAGCATTGGCCTGCGCCGGCGTCGCGCACCTCGTCTTGCAAGTTCCGACCGGGGCCCCCGCCGATATGGTCGCGCGGGCGCGGGCGGCTGTAGACGCGGCCAGGCGAGCGGGCGTGCGCAGCCTTGTCCTGAAACTCGCCAGCGCCAGCCGCCCCTCGCCCTGCGCCGAGCCAAGCTTCGTCGCCAACGCAGCTGTAGAGGCGGTGGTTCGCGCGGCGGGCATTCCGGCCGCCATTGTGCGGCCGACACTGTATCTGGATAACTTGCTCAAGCCCTCGGCGCGGGCCGACATTGTCAATTATGGAATCTTCGCGCCTCCGATCGCGGCCGAACAGCGAATCGCCTGGACAAGCGCCGAAGACTGCGCCGAGGCGGCCGTCCTGCTTCTTGAGCGTGACGCTTACGGCGGTGATCATCGTATCGCCGGAACGGCTTCCGTGACGGGGCATGAGTTGGTGGGTCTCCTTTCCAGAGGCGTCGGAAAGCCGATCGACTATCGCGCTCAACCCATTGATGAGTTCGAGGAGGAGGTGGACAGGTCGATGGGTTCCGGCGCGGGCCGTCGGATAGCTTCGAAGTTCAGATACTTCGCCGAGCATCCGGACGAAGCCGCTGACATCCTCGCCAGGCCCTACCAACCGTCACCTGCGCTGGCAGGTTTCACGCCGACGAGCATTCAGGAATGGATTAGCCGCCACGCCCGAAGGTTCCGTTGATCATCTCCGGGCTTGCGAGAAGCAACCCCAAGGCCCGCCTTCCACGACCATACCCGCGCGCGGCGGCTACAAGCGCCGCCGACCGGGTCTGCCGGCGTCGGTCTACCCCGTCATCCCCGGGCTGGGCCGGGGGATCCACGTCCTGACATCCGCCCGGCCGAAGACGTGGATGGCCGGGTCAAGCGCGGTCCCGACGGCCGGGGAGGGACGCGCGTGCAGAAGCTGTCGCCTTCATCCTGACATCCGCCGCCTACGGTGGCATGCTCGGCGGGCCGCGTGCCCCCCGCGCGGTGTGCGTGAGGAACCGCCGTGCGCCTGCTTGTCGTCGAGGACGATCCCGATCTGAACCGCCAGATGGTCGAGGCGCTGGTCGAGGCCGGCTATGCGGTCGACCGCGCCCATGATGGCGAGGAAGGCCATTTTCTCGGCGACACCGAGCCCTATGACGCGGTCGTGCTCGATATCGGCCTGCCGAAGATGGACGGGCTCTCGGTGCTGGAGGCGTGGCGGCGCGAGGGGCGCAAGATGCCGGTGCTGATTCTCACCGCGCGCGACCGCTGGAGCGACAAGGTGCAGGGCTTCGACGCCGGCGCCGACGATTATGTGGCCAAGCCCTTCCATATGGAGGAGGTGCTGGCGCGCATCCGCGCGCTGCTGCGCCGCTCCGCCGGCCATGCGGCGAGCGAACTGACCTGCGGGCCGGTCATGCTCGACACCCGCTCGGGCCGGGTGACGGTGAGCGGGCGGCAGGTGAAGCTGACCTCGCATGAGCACCGGCTGCTGGCCTATCTCATGCACCATGTCGGGCGGGTGGTCTCGCGCACCGAGCTGGTGGAGCATCTCTACGACCAGGATTTCGACCGCGACTCCAACACCATCGAGGTGTTTGTCGGCCGGCTGCGCAAGAAGCTGGATGTCGACGTGATCCAGACCGTGCGCGGGCTCGGCTATCTCCTGGTGGCGCCCGAGCCGCCCCGCGCCGACAGCTCGCGCGAGACCCCGCGCTGATGCGCGCCGGCTCGCTGGCGCTGCGCCTGTTCGTCTCGGCGACGGTGGTCAGCGTCGCCGTGCTGGCGATTACCGGCTTCGCGCTGCATGAGGTCTATCGCGCGGCGGTGGAGCGGTCCTTCGACCAGCGGCTCGACGTCTATCTCAAGACCATCGTCGCTGATGTCGCCAATTCGCCCTCCGGCACCATGCCGGAACCGACGACGCTCGGCGACCCGCTGTTCAACTTCCCCATTTCCGGCTGGTACTGGCAGATCACCCGCACCGACGGGCCCGCTGCGCAGGTGAAGACCTCGCGCTCGCTGCCCGAGGGCAAGCTGCCGCTGCTGTTCGAGCGCCAGCCCGATTCGGATGTCTCGGGCCTGCGCGAGGCCTATGCCGACGGCCCGTCCGGCCAGCGGCTGCGCATTGTCGAGCGGGTGGTCGATCTCGGCGAGGACGGGCGCTACGCGGTGGCGGTGGCGGCCGATGCCGGGGAGATCGCCGAGGAGGTCGCTGGCTTCGACCAGGCGCTGCTGGTGACGCTGGCGGTGCTGGGTTGCGCCTTCCTGCTGACTCTGGTGTTCCAGGTGCTGTTCGGCCTGCGCCCGCTCAAGCGCATGCTCGCGGCGCTGCACGAGGTGCGCACCGGCCGCGCCGACCGCATCGAGGGCGACTATCCGGTGGAGATCGCCCCGCTCGCCGCCGAGGTCAATGCGCTGATCGACACCAATCGCGAGATCGTCGAGCGCGCCCGCACCCATGTCGGCAATCTCGCCCATGCGCTCAAGACGCCGATTTCCGTGCTGCAGAACGAGGCGGCGCGGGCTGGCGAGGCCGATGCCGCGCTGGGCGCCAAGGTGACGGCGCAGGCGCAGATCATGAAGGACCAGGTGGCGCATCATCTGGAGCGCGCCCGCATGGCGGCCCGCGCCTCGGTCGTCACCACGGTGGAGGAGGTGGAGCCGATCGTCGCCCGCATCGCCACGACGCTGGCCAAGGTGCACCGCGCCAAGGGGGTGGCGGTAGAGATGGAGGTCGCGGGCGGCCTGCGCTTTCGCGGCGAGCGGCAGGATCTGGAGGAGATCCTCGGCAATCTCGTCGACAATGGCTGCAAATGGGCCCGCACGCTGGTGGAGATCGCGGTGGCGCCGGTGCCCGGCGGGGCGGGTGAGCGGGATTATTTCGAGATCATCATCGACGATGACGGGCCGGGCCTGACGCCGGAACAGCAGACCGAGGCGCTGAAGCGCGGCAAGCGGCTGGACGAGACCCAGCCGGGTTCCGGGCTGGGCCTGTCCATCGTCTCCGAACTGGTCGGGCTCTATGGCGGCCGGCTGGCCTTCGACCGCTCGCCCTTTGGCGGGCTGCGCTGCGTGGTACGGCTGCCGGCGGCGTGAGCTGCCCCGATGTCGGTCCCCTTGCGTCGGTGCGCTGGTAGAGGTGACGGGGCCGCGCTTTCGCCCTATTCCTCTTCCTTAAGGTGCAGATGTTCCGCGAGGAACGTGCCGTGTCGAGGCTGGAGGAAGGAATTTCATGCGCGCATACCAATTCGTGGCCGTGGGCCTTGTCGCCGGCGCCCTCGCGGGCTGCAGCACCGCGCAGGAGAACCCGAACACTGTCGGCGGCGCGGCCATTGGCGCGGTGGCGGGCGGCGTCATCGGTCAGGTCGTCGGGCACAACACCGCCAGCACGCTGGTCGGCGCGGCGGTGGGCGGCCTGATCGGCGGCACCATCGGCAATGCGCTTGATCAGGCCGACCGGCAGCGGGCCCAGCAGGCCGAGACGCAGGCGCTCGAATATGGCAATCCCGGCGCGCCGGTGAGCTGGCGCGGCGACAGCGGCTCGTATGGCACCATCGTGCCCGGCCCGACCTATGCGCGTGGCGGCTCGCCGAAGTGCCGCGAATTCACCCACACCATCTACATCAACGGCCAGCCGCAGACCGCGCGCGGCACCGCCTGCCGCAACCCGGACGGTACCTGGTCGCCGGTGGCGGGCTGAGCGCGCCTCTCTGCCCACCCCGTTGCGGTGCCCGTGACGGGGTGACGCAGGCGCCCGCCACCCCGCGCCGGCGCGTCAATCAGGCCGGCGCCCACTCGCGCGACTGTGAGCCTGCGGCGATCGGACTGAGGGTGTTACGGATTGGCGACAGGGCCCGGGTCGGCTACCCCTCAGCGCATTAGAGGAAAACTAATGTTGCTGTGGATCGCCTTCTCGCTGATGACCGGCGCCGCCATTCTGGCGGTGCTCTGGCCGTTGCGCACCGGCGCGGCCCTGCCCGCTGCCAGCACTGCCGAAGCCGATCTCGCCGTCTATCGCGACCAACTGGCGGAAATCGAACGCGACCGTGCGTCCGGCCTGATCGCGCCGGCCGATGGCGAGGCGGCGCGGACGGAAGTGGCCCGCCGCATCCTGCGCGTCTCCGCCGAGCGCAGCCGCGAGAGCGCGTCTTCCGGCGACGACCGGCGCCGGCGCATCGTCGCCGTGGTGGCGCTGCTCGGCGTGCCGCTGATGGCCGGGGGGCTCTACCTCTCCCTCGGCTCGCCGCTGATCCCGCCGCAGCCGCTGGCGCAGCGGCTGGAGGCCCAGCCCAACCCCTCCGACATCGCCATTCTCATCCGCAAGGTCGAAAGCCATCTCGAAGCCAACCCGAATGACGGGCGCGGCTATGAGGTGGTGGCGCCGATCTATGCCCGTATCGGCCGGCTCGACGACGCGGCGCGGGCCTGGGCCAACGCCATCCGCCTGCTCGGCCCCAATGCCCAGCGCGAGACCGGCCTCGGCGAGGCGCTGACCGCGCAGGCCGGCGGTGTGGTGACGGGCGAGGCCAAGTCCGCCTTCCAGGCCGCGCTCGCCGCCGACCCGAACGACCCGAAGGCGCAGTATTTCCTCGGCCTCGCCGCCGAGCAGGACGGCCGGACCGCCGAGGCGGCGCAGCGCTGGAGCGCGCTGGTGGCGGCTTCCCCGCCGGATGCGCCCTGGCTCGGCCTGGTGGGCGCCGCGCTGACCCGCATCAATGCGCCGATTCCGGAAGCCGCGTCCGGCCCCGGCGCGGCCGATGTGGCGGCGGCGCAAAGCCTCACCCCCGAGCAGCGCGACGCGATGGTGCGCGGCATGGTCGAGCGGCTGGAGGCGCGGCTGGCGCAGGAGGGCGGCGATATCGAGGGCTGGCTGCGGCTGATGCGGGCCTGGACGGTGCTGGGCCAGACGGACAAGGCCAAGACCGCCGCCGGACAGGCGCGCACCCATTTCGCCAGCGACAGCGGCGCGCTCGGGCGCATTGACGCGCTGGCGCAAGAACTCGGCCTCGGGAGCTGACGCCATGACCCGCAAGGGACGTCGCCTACTGGTCATTTCCTGCGCCGCCGGCGTGCTCTTCGTCGCCGCCGGGCTGGTGCTGTTCGCGCTGAACGACACGATCGTGTTCTTCCGCTCGCCCAGCGAGATCGCCGCCGAGGGCACGCGGCCGGGCACAAGGCTGCGGCTCGGCGGGCTGGTGAAGGACGGCAGCGTGCAGCACACCGACGGCACCCATGTGCGCTTCGTCGTCACCGATGGCGGCGCCGATATGGGCGTGACCTATGTCGGCCTGCTGCCGGACCTGTTTCGCGAAGGCCAGGGCGTGATCGCCGAGGGCGTGCTGGCGCCCGATGGCAGCTTCACCGCCGACAGCGTGCTGGCCAAGCACGACGAAACCTATATGCCGAAGGAAGTCGCCGACGCGCTGAAGAAGCAGGGCGTGTGGAAGGAAGGGGAGGGGACGCCGTGAGGGGGACCTTGCCTCGCGTCCTCGCAGCGTCATCCCGGACGTGGCGCAGCCGTGCGCCGGGATGGTGCGCCGTTCTGGCGGGCGTTGGCGTCACGCGATCCCGGCTCGGCCTTGCGGCCGTCCGGGATGACGATTCTTCCGGCTGCGCGCCCTTCGGTCCTGCCGTCATCCTGAGGTGCCGCGAAGCGGCCTTGAAGGATCCTTGCTGGAGTGCCCGCCCATGAACCCGGAAATCGGCCATTACGCGCTGGTGCTCTCGCTGGCCGTCGCGCTGCTGATGACGGTGATCCCCGCCTGGGGCGCGCGCACCGGCGACGCGGCGCTGATGCGGGTGGGCTCGACGCTGGCGCTGGTGCTAGCCGGCTTTGTCGGCCTGTCCTTCGCCACGCTGGTCGTCGCCTATGTGCAGTCCGATTTCTCGGTGCTGAACGTGGTCGAGAACTCGCATTCGGCCAAGCCGCTGCTCTACCGCATCACCGGCACCTGGGGAAACCATGAGGGCTCGATGCTGCTCTGGGTGCTGGTGCTGGCGATCTTCGCCGCGCTGGTGGCGCTGTTCGGCGCCAATCTGCCGGCGCGGCTGAAGGCCAATGTGCTCGCCGTGCAGGGCTCGGTGGCCACCGCCTTCCTGCTGTTCATCCTGTTCACTTCAAACCCGTTCACCCGGGTGATTCCGCCCCCGGCGGAGGGGCAGGACCTCAACCCGATCCTGCAGGATATCGGCCTCGCCATTCATCCGCCGCTCCTCTATCTCGGCTATGTCGGCTTCTCCATCACCTTCGCCTTCGCTGTCGCCGCGCTGATCGAGGGGCGGATCGACGCCGCCTGGGCGCGCTGGGTGCGGCCCTGGGCGCTGACCGCCTGGGCGTTTCTGACGCTGGGCATCGCCATGGGGTCCTACTGGGCCTATTACGAGCTCGGCTGGGGCGGCTGGTGGTTCTGGGACCCGGTGGAGAACGCCTCGCTGATGCCGTGGTTCGCCGGCACGGCGCTGATCCATTCCGCCGTGGTGATGGAAAAGCGCGACGCGCTCAAGGTGTGGACGGTGCTGCTCGCCATCCTCGCCTTCTCGCTGTCGCTGCTCGGCACCTTCCTCGTGCGCTCGGGCGTGCTCACCTCGGTGCACACCTTCGCCACCGATCCCTCGCGCGGCGTGTTCATCCTCGCCATTCTGGTGTTCTTCATCGGCGGTTCGCTGGCGCTCTATGCGCTGCGCGCGCCGATGCTGCGGCAGGGCGGCATCTTCGCCCCGGTGTCGCGCGAAGGCGCGCTGGTGCTGAACAATTTGCTGCTCACCGCCGCCTCCGCCGCCGTGCTGGTCGGCACGCTCTACCCGCTGGCGCTGGAGGCCTATAACGGCGCCAAGATCACGGTCGGGCCGCCCTATTTCAACCTGACGGTCGGCGCCCTGATGCTGCCGGTGGCCTTCGCCATGCCGTTCGGCCCGCTGCTGGCCTGGAAGCGCGGCGATCTCGCCGGGGCGGCGCAGCGGCTGATGGCCGCCTTCGGGGCCGCCATCGTCATCGCCGCTCTGGCCGCCTATGCGCAGGGCGGCGGGCCGGTGCTGGCGCCCTTCGGTATGGGGCTGGCCGCCTTCGTGGTGATCGGCGCGATGGCCGAGGTGATCGAGCGCGCCGGCTTCGGCCGGGTGCCGCGCGCGACCGCCTTCGCCCGGCTGCGCGGGCTGCCGCGCTCGGTTTTTGGCGGGGCGCTGGCCCATGCCGGCGTCGGCGTCTGCCTGTTCGGCATCATCGCCGAAACCAGCTGGAACGCCGAGCGCATCGCCGGGGTGAAGGTCGGCGGCAGCTTCGAGGTCGGCGGCTATGAATTGACCCTCGACCGGCTGGAGCCACGCAACGGGCCGAACTACCGCGATCTCGTCGGGGTGTTCACGGTGCGCCGGGGCGGTGTCGAGATGGGCACCATCGAATCCGCCAAGCGCCTGTTCACCGCCCGCAACATGCCGACCACCGAATCGGGCATCCGCACCATGTGGTTCAGCCAGCTCTATGTGAGCCTGGGCGACGAGCTGCCGGGCGGCGGCGTCGGCGTGCGGGCCTATTGGAAGCCGTTCGTGACGCTGATCTGGATCGGTTCGATCATCATGGCGCTCGGCGGCGCGCTCTCGCTCACCGACCGCCGCCTGCGCGTCGGGGCGCCCAAGCCGGCGAAGAAGCCGAAGGCCAAGGCGGACGGCGCTTCGCCCGTGCCAGCGGAGTGAGGGGTGCCGAACCCCCGCTTCAGTGCCCATCTGATGGTGGTGCTGCGCGAGCGCGAGCTGGAGCCCGCCTAGGTGGAGCGTGTGCTGAGCGATCCGGAATGGACCGAGCCGGACCCGAACGATCCGGAACTCACCGGGCTTTCGCGGCGGTCGCTGAGCGAGGCGAGCGCCTTTTGCGTGTAGTCTACAGGGACGATGGCACGACGCCATTTGTTGTCACGGCCTTTTTCGATCGTGGAGCCCGGCGGCCATGAAGCTGAAATATGATCCAGAGGCGAATGCGCTCTATGTGCGGTTCAGCGCCGGCGCCATCGTCGAGAGCGAGGAAGTCTCGCCGGGCGTTATCATCGACTATGACGGCGAGGGGCATATTCTGGCGCTGGAACTGCTTCAGGCGCGCGAAAAGCTCGCCCCCGAAGTGCTGACGGAAGCGGCCGAATGAACCACCTCCGCCTTCTCGCCGTCGCTCTCCTGGGCCTTGCTCTCCTGGGCCTCGCCCTCATCTCCCCCGCCGCCGCCGTGCAGCCGGATGAGGTGCTGCCCGATCCGGCGCAGGAGGCGCGGGCGCGCGAGCTCTCCAAAGAGCTGCGCTGCATGGTGTGCCAGAACCAGTCGATCGACGATTCGGACGCGCCGCTGGCGCGCGACCTGCGCCTGCTGGTGCGCGAGCGTATCCAGCAGGGCGAAACCGACCGGGAGGTGATGGACTATCTGGTGGCGCGCTATGGCGAGTTCGTGCTGCTGCGCCCGACCTGGCACGGGGCGAACGCGATCCTGTGGCTGGCGCCCTTCGCGGTGCTCGTCGTCGGCGGCATCGGCCTGTTCGTCGCCTATCGCCGCCGCGCCGCGCCGCAGGGCGTGCGCGAGACGCCGGCGCCGCCGCTGACGCCCGACGAGGAGGCGCGCCTGCGCGCCGCGCTGGGCGAACCCTCCACGCCGGACCAGCCGGCGGACGTTACGAAAGTTTAACGCCGCCGCCAGACTGCGTTAAGGCGACCGTCTCTAGTTTCTTGTTCAACGCTCCCGGTGGGGAGAGTGATTTGTCGAACGAGGAACGACACATGTCGCGCATCGCGCCCATCCCGACCCGCACCCCTTCGTCGTCCACCCTGCGCAAGAGCCGTTCCCGGCTGCTCGCCGGTGTGTTCACCCTGGCCCTGGCCGGTGGCACCGTCGGCGCCTTCGTGCTGCCCGAAATCATCACCCCCGCCCAGGCCCAGCTGACCACCAACCAGCCCGCCGGCACCTTCTCCTTCGCCGACATCGTCGAGAAGGTTTCCCCCGCTGTCGTCAGCGTGAAGGTGAAGAAGGCCGAGGACAAGGTCGCCTCGAATGACGAGGAAGGCATGGGCGGCCAGAACGTGCCCCCGCAGATCGAGCGCTTCATGCGCCGCTTCGGCTTCGGTCCCGGCGGCCCCGGCGGCCCGGACATGGGCCCGCGTCGCGGTCCCGGCCCGCGCGGTGGCGTGGTCGGCCAGGGTTCCGGCTTCTTCATCTCCGCCGACGGCTTTGCCGTGACCAACAACCACGTCATCGACGGCGCCTCTGAGGTCGACCTCACCACCACCGACGGCAAGAGCTACACCGCCAAGGTGATCGGCACCGATCCCCGCACCGACGTGGCGCTGCTGAAGGTCGACGGCAAGTCGGACTTCCCGTGGGTCAAGCTCGCCGCCAAGGCGCCGCGCGTCGGCGACTGGGTGGTCGCGGTCGGCAACCCGTTTGGCCTCGGCGGCACGGTGACGGCCGGCATCGTCTCGGCGCGCGGCCGTGACATCGGCTCGGGCCCCTATGACGACTTCATCCAGATCGACGCCCCGATCAACCGCGGCAATTCCGGCGGCCCGACCTTCGGCCTCGACGGCGAAGTGATCGGCGTCAACACCGCCATCGTCTCCCCCTCGGGCGGCAATGTCGGCATCGCCTTCGCCATTCCCTCCGAGACCGTCTCCGAGGTGATCGAGGCGCTGAGGAGCGGTGGCGAAGTGGCCCGCGGCTATGTCGGCGTGCAGATCCAGCCGGTCAGCGACGAAGTCGCCGAGGCGCTGGAACTCAAGTCGGCCGAGGGCGCCCTCATCGCCCAGGTGCAGCCCGGCACCCCCGGCGAGAAGGCTGGCCTGAAGCCCGGCGACGTCGTCACTCAGATCGACGGCGAGACCGTGAAGGACTCCCGCGAGATGTCGCGCGAGATCGCCCGCAAGAAGCCCGGCACTGTGGTGAAGCTGAGCGTGTTGCGCGACGGCAAGTCGATGACCATCCCGGTCACGCTGGAGCAACTGCCGACCGACGTCGCTTCGGCCGACAAGGCCAAGGCGAATCAGGGCGAAGAGGACGGCAAGGGCATTCCGCGCCTCGGCCTCTCGCTGGCTCCCGCCAAGGGCGTCGCCGGCGCCGGTGACATCGGCGTCGTCGTCACCGAGGTCGATCCGAGCGGCCCCGGCGCCGAGCGCGGCATCAAGGAAGGCGATGTCATCCTCGACGTGGGTGGCAAGCCGGTGATGACCCCCGCCGATGTGCGCGATGGCCTCGCCACCGCCCGCAAGGACAACCGCAAGGCCGTGCTGATGCGGATCAAGTCCGAGCAGGGCACCCGTTTTGTCGCCATCTCGCTGGGTGACCAGAAGGGCTGACGCAAGGTTCCGGTTGCGGCTCGTTCCGTCGCCCCTTGGGCTGCGGCCGGTTCGGTGGCGCGGGGTG
This sequence comes from Ancylobacter sp. FA202, assembly GCF_000380205.1. Taxonomy (NCBI): domain Bacteria; kingdom Pseudomonadati; phylum Pseudomonadota; class Alphaproteobacteria; order Hyphomicrobiales; family Xanthobacteraceae; genus Ancylobacter; species Ancylobacter sp. FA202. The sequence continues at coordinate 3,395,216 of NZ_KB904818.1, forward strand.
TCCGAGAGGATTCCCCGCGTCATCTATTTCAGGGGCCCTCCGGTGCTGCTGCCGGGGGAGGCCAATATAGGCGCGAGGCTCGAAATGACGTACATGGAGACGAATTCGAATCTTACCGCCGCCTCCGATTCCGCGCGGGGCAGAGATGACCCGTTCATCGAGCTCGCGGATATCCGGAGGGCAGCCCGAAAGAGCGCCGAAGAGTCGCCCATGCGCCTGCTCATCGTTGAGGACGACCGCGACGCCGCCGATTATCTGCGCAAGGCGTTCCGCGAGGCGGGCCATGTGGTGGACGTGGCCTCGGACGGCGAGGAGGGACTCGTTCTGGCCCGCGAGGGCGGCTATGACGTGCTCATCGTCGACCGTATGCTGCCGCGCCGCGACGGCCTGTCGGTGATTGCCGATTTGCGCGGGCGCGGCGACAAGACGCCGGCGCTGATCCTCTCCGCCCTCGGCCAGGTGGATGACCGCGTGACCGGCCTGCGCGCCGGCGGCGACGACTACCTGCCCAAGCCCTATGCCTTCACCGAGCTGCTCGCCCGCGTCGAGGCGCTGGCCCGGCGCGGCGGCCCGCAGGCGGCCGATACGGTCTACCGCGTCGCCGACCTTGAGCTCGACCGGCTGGCGCATCGCTGCGTCCGGGCGGGCCAGGAGATCGTGCTGCAGCCGCGCGAGTTCCGGCTGCTGGAATATCTCATGCGCCACGCGGGCCAGGTGGTGACGCGCACCATGCTGCTGGAAAATGTGTGGGACTACCATTTCGACCCGCAGACCAACGTGATCGACGTTCACGTCTCGCGGCTGCGCGCGAAGATCGACAAGGGCTTTGATCCGCCGCTGCTCCACACGGTGCGCGGCGCAGGATACATCGTTCGTGACGGCGCTCGGTAAACTCCTCCGCACCACCGCGTTCAAGCTCCTCGCGGCCTATCTGTTCATCTTCGCCCTCTTCGCCGGCTCGGTCATCGCCTATCTCGGCTGGCACACCCAGCGGCTGGTGACGCGCCAGGCGGTGGAGGCGATCGAGAACGACACCCGCTTCATGCAGGCGCAGTTCGAGCGTGGCGGCATCACCCGCCTCGTGCAACTGGTGAATCGCCGCGCCCGCGCGCCCGATGCCGGCCTGCTGCTCATCGCCAGCTTCAATGGCGACCCGCTCGCCGGCAACATGCTCAACCTGCCGCTGAACATTCTCGACCGTCAGGGCTGGCGGGAAATCGACTATGTGCGCTCCGAGGACTCGTCCGGCCCGCCGAGCCGCGCGCTGGTGCAGGTGATCTTCCTGCCCGGCGAATACCGGATGCTGATCGGCCGCGACATCGTCGAGCGCGAGGAACTGCGCCAGATCATCATCGGCCCCGCCGTGTGGGGGCTGGCGCTGCTGGTGGTGCTCGGCATGGCGGGCGGGCTGTTCATCACCCGCCGCGTGCTCAAGCGCATCGACCAGATGACGGCGATCTCGGACGGCATCATGGCCGGCGACCTTTCCGGCCGGCTCGCCGTCTCCGGCACCGGCGACGAGTTCGACCGGCTGGCGCTGAGCCTCAATGCCATGCTCGACCGCATCGAGGCGCTGATGGCCGGGCTGAAGCAGGTGTCGGACAACATCGCCCATGACCTGAAGACACCGCTGACCCGGCTGCGCAACCGCGCCGAGGATGCGCTGCGCACGGCGCAGTCGGAGCCGGAATGGCGGCTCGCCACCGAGCGGACCATCGAGGAATCGGACGGCCTTATCCGCACCTTCGACGCGCTCTTGATGATCGCCCGTGCCGAGGCCGGGCAGGCGAGCGCGACGATGCTGCGCTTCGACCTCGCCGAGACGGTGGCGGGAGTGGCGGAGCTCTATGAGCCAGTGGCCGATGAAAGCGGGCTCGACCTGCGTGTCGAGGTCGCCGGGCCGCTGCCGATGCGCGGCGTGCGCGAGCTGTTCGGGCAGGCGCTGGCCAATCTTCTCGACAACGCCATCAAGTACAGCGCGCCTGACATGCCCGGCGGGGCGCCCGGCCCGCGCCGCGATGTGACGCTGACCGCCGCCCGCGCCGGCGACCGGCTGCGCCTGGTGGTCGCTGATCGCGGGCCGGGCATTCCGGAGGCGGATCGGCCGCGCGTGCTGGAGCGTTTCGTGCGGCTGGAGGCGAGCCGTACCCGCCCCGGCTTCGGTCTGGGCTTGTCTCTGGTGGCGGCAGTGGTACGGCTGCACGGCGGCACACTGTCGCTGGAAGGCAACGATCCGGGACTGCGGATCGTTATCGACCTGCCCCTCGATCTTACCGACGAGGCGGCAACGGATTAACACACGCAAGGGGGCGACGACGGCATGGCGGCAAGCACGAGCGGGACGGTGGCGGCGCCGGCTGAGAGTCTGATCACACGGCTTCAGCGTGCGCCCGGCTTTCCCGTGCCGGCGGGGCTTCCCGAGGCGGTGGCGGACGCTCTGGCCGGCGCGCCCAAGCCGGTGCGAGCTCGCCTTGAGGCCCTTCTTGTCGCCCATGACGAGGCCCGCGCCGTGCTGGCGGCGGTGGCGGCGCATTCGCCGTTCCTGACCGATCTCATTCGCGTCGATCCCGCCCGGCTGCTGGCGCTGCTTGAGGCCGAGCCCGCCGAGGCACTGGCGCGCGCGCGTGCCGACACGGTCCGGGTGGTGGAGGCCTCTTCCGACGAGGCGGAGGTGATGGCGGCGCTGCGGCGGCTGCGGGCGCTGACCGCGCTCACCGTCGCGCTGGCCGATATTGGCGGGGTGTTCGACCTTGCCACCGTGACCGCCGAACTGACCGCGACGGCGGATACCGCCATCGCGGCGGCGGTGGCGTTTCTGGTGCGCGAGGGAATCAGCGCGCGCAAACTGCGCAAGACCGGCGTCGAGGGCCTCGGCTACACCGTGCTGGCCATGGGCAAGCACGGGGCGCGCGAACTCAACTATTCCAGCGATGTCGATCTGATCGTGCTCTACGATCCCGACCAAGCGCCGCTGGCGAAGGATGTGGAGGCCGCGCCGTTCTTCGTGCGGATGACGCAACGCCTCGTGAAGCTGATCCAGGAGCGCACCGGCGAGGGCTATGTCGCCCGTGTCGATCTGCGGCTGAGGCCCGACCCGGCCTCGACGCCGGCCGCGCTCTCGGTGGAGGCGGCGCTGGACTATTACGAACGCGAGGGCGCCACCTGGGAGCGCGCCGCCTATATCAAGGCACGGCCGATCGCCGGCGACCTCGCCCTTGGCCATGAGTTTCTCAAGCAGCTCACTCCCTTCGTCTGGCGCCGCGCGCTCGATTATGCGGCGGTGTCCGATGTCCACGCGATGAAGCAGGACATCCACGCCTTTCGCGGCCATGAGGCGATCGCGGTGGAAGGGCACAACGTCAAGCTGGGGCGTGGCGGCATTCGCGAGATCGAGTTCTTCGCCCAGACGCAGCAGCTGATCGCCGGCGGCCGCGACCCGCGCCTGCGCACCCCGCGCACGCTGGAAGCGCTCGCCGTGCTGGCGCAGACCGGCTGGATCGGCGAGGCGGCGCGGGCGGAACTCGACGAGGCCTATCACTTCCTGCGGCGGGTGGAGCACCGCCTGCAGATGGTGGCCGACGCCCAGACCCACAGCCTGCCGGAGGACGAGGAGACGCTGGCCGGTTTCGCCCGCTTCATGGGCTATGACGACCGCGAGGCTTTCGCCCAGGCGCTCACCCAGCGCCTCACGCGGGTGCAGGACCACTATTCCAAGCTGTTCGAGGACGCGCCGCCACGGGCGGCGGTGGAGGGGCGGCTCGAATTTCCGCAAGACGCCGACGACCGCGAGACGCTGGCGACGCTGCACCGGCTCGGCTATGCCGACCCCAAGGCGGCCAGCGCCACGGTGCGCGGCTGGCTGGCGGGCGAACCCCGTGCCCTGCGCATGGAGGGCGTGTGCGACGAGCTGGAAGCCATCGTGCCGCTGCTGGTCGACGCGCTGGCGCGCGGCGGCGCCCCCGATGCCGGGCTGAACGCCGCCGACCGCTTCTTCCGCGAAATGCCGACCGCCCAGCGGCTGCTGGCGGCGCTGCGGCACAATCCCGATCTCGTGCGGCTGCTCGCCACCATTCTCGGCACCGCGCCGCGCCTCGGCGAGATGCTGGCGCACCGCCCCTCGCTGCTCGACGCGCTGCTCGACCCGGCGTTTTTCGGCGCGCTGCCGGACGAGCCGGAACTGGCCGCCCGGCTCGCCGCCGATCTCTCCCAGGCGGAGAACGAGGAGGACCGGCTCGACCGCGCCCGCCGCTTTAGGCAGGAGCACCATGTGCTGATCAGCGTGCGGATACTCTCCGGCACGCTTCCCGCCGCCCGCGCCGGCGAGGCCTTCGCCCGGCTGGCCGATGTGCTGATCCGCTCGCTGGAAGAGGCGGTGATCGCCCGCTTCCGCGAGGCGCATGGCACGCTGGCCGGCGCCGAGGTGGCGGTGCTCGCCATGGGCAAGCTCGGCGGGCGCGAGATGACGGCGGGCTCCGACCTCGATCTCATCGTGCTCTATGATTTCGACGAGGAGCACCCCGACAGCGACGGACCGCGCCCGCTCTATGGCGCGCAGTATTTCGCCCGCCTCACCCAGCGCATCGTCAGCGCCCTGACCACCCCGACCAATGCCGGCCAGCTCTATGAGGTGGATCTGCGGCTGCGGCCGTCCGGGCGTTCCGGCCCGGTGGCGACCAGCCTGCCGCGCTTCGAGGTCTACCAGGCGGAGGAAGCCTGGACCTGGGAGCATATGGCGCTGACCCGCGCCCGGGTGGTGGCGGGCTCGCCGGCCTTCCGCGCCCGGGTGGAAGGCGCCATCCACCATGTGCTGGCGGGGGAGCGCGACCCGCACCGCCTCGCTGCCGACATTGTCGACATGCGCGGCGCCATAGCGGACGAGAAGGGCGAGGACGATCCCTGGGATCTCAAATATGCGCGCGGTGGGCTGGTCGACATCGAGTTCATCGCCCAGTACCTCGTGCTGGCCCATGCCGCGCACGAGCCGCGCATGATCGACACCTCGACGCTGCGGGTGATCGAGGCGGCGCAGCGCGTCGGCCTGCTCGACGTGCAGGACGGGCAAGTGCTGGCCGATGCCTGCCGGCTGCTGCACGACCTGACGCAGGTGCTGCGTCTCGCCATCACCGAGCCCTTCAAGCCGGCGGAAGCGAGCCCGGCGCTGCGACGGCTGCTGGCGCGGGCGGGCGCGATGCCGGATTTCTCAACGCTGGAAGCGCATCTGTTCGAGACCCAGCGCCTGGTGCGCGCCACCTTCGAGCGCCTGCTCGCCGCCGAGCCCAAGCGCCGGCGGAAGAAGGCGTGAGGGCCGACGGCCCGGCCATCCACGCTTGCCCGCTCGTCAATCGCTAAAGTCGTGGATCCCCGGGCCAAGCCCGGGGATGACGGCCTGACAATTCGTCAATCCAGCTTTGCCGCCACAAGGTCGCCGATGGCGAGGCTGGCGGTGAGGCCGGGGGATTCGATGCCGAACAGCTGCACCAGCCCCGCCACGCCATGCTCGGCCGGGCCGTCGATGCGGAAATCCGCCGCCGGGGCCCCGGCGGGCACGGTCTTCGGCCGAATGCCGGCATAGGCCGGGTTCAGCGCCCCGTCCGGCAGCGCCGGCCAATAGCGGCGGATCGCGGCATAGAACACGTCGCCGCGGGCGGGATCGACATTGTAGTCCGGCGCGTCGATCCATTCGGTATCCGGCCCGAAGCGGGCCTGGCCGCCGAGATCGAGCGTCAGGTGCACGCCAAGCCCCGCCTGTTCCGGCACCGGGTAGATCAGCCGCGTAAAAGGCGCCCGGCCGGACAGTGTGAAATAGGAGCCCTTGCAGAAATAGGCGGGCGGGATCGCTTCGGCCGGAATGCCGGCGATCGCGCGGGCCAGCTTCACGGCGCCGTGGCCGCTCGCATTGATGAAGCTGGCGCAGGCTAGCCGCATCGGCTCCGGGCCGCCGACATCGAGGACGATCCCCCGGGCCGTCACCTCGCCGGAGAGGATGGGAGCGTTGAAGGCGATCATGCCGCCGGAATCTTCCAGATCGCCGCGCAAAGCGAGCATCAGGGCGTGGCTGTCGATGATGCCGGTGGAGGGCGAGAGCAGCGCGGCCTGCGCGTTCAGCGCCGGCTCCAGCGCCCGCGCCTCGGCGCCGCTCAGCGGCTGAAGATCGGTGACGCCGCAGGCGCGGGCATGGGCATCGATGGCGGCGAGCTTGTCGGTCTCCGCCGGGCTGGTGGCGACGATGAGCTTGCCGGTGCGCCGGTGGGGAATGCCGCGCGCCTCGCAATAGGCGTAGAGCGCTTCGCGTCCTTCCACGCAGAGCCGGGCCTTCAGCGTGCCGGGTGCGTAATAGAGCCCGGCATGGATGACCTCGCTGTTGCGGGCCGAGGTGTCCGAGCCGACAAGGCCGGTCGCCTCCAGCACCAGCACGTCGCGCCCCTTCAGGGCCAGCGCGCGGGCAATGGCGAGGCCGACGACACCGGCGCCGGCGACGACGCAGTCGACCGCGTTTTCCTCAAGAACATCCATGGGCGGTCTACTCGGCGGGAAGGGTCCGGCTGGTACGGTATTGCAGGGCCGGGCGGCCGTTCAAGGGCAGGCGGATCACCACCGTGGTGCCGACCCCCTCGGAGGAGCGGATCCGCATCGAGCCGCCATGCAACTCGACCAGCGACTTGGCGATGGCGAGGCCGAGACCGGATCCCTTGTGGGTCTTGGTGAACTGGCTTTCCACCTGTTCGAACGGGCGGCCGATCTTGGCCAGCGCGCTCTTGGCGATGCCGATGCCGCTGTCCTCGATGACGAGCAGCGCCGCGTGCTTGGAACGCCGCGTGCGCAGGCTGATACGGCCCTGTTCGGGGGTGAACTTGATGGCGTTGGACAGCAGGTTGAGCGTGATCTGCTTGAGCGCCCGCTTGTCGGCCTCGACCGCCACCGCGGCATCGGATTCGTCGACGATGGTGAGCTGCTTCTCGCCGGCCCGCACCGACATGACGCGGATGGCGTCGGCGACCACCTCGTCGAGCCGGACCGGCTGGAGGTTGAGCTGAACGCGGCCGGCTTCGATGCGCGACATGTCGAGAATGTCGTTGATGACGTCGAGCAAATAGCGGCCGGAATCGCGGATGTCGCGGCAGTACTCGTTGTACTTGTCATTGCCGAGCGGCCCGAACAGGCCGCTCTCCATCAGCTCGGAGAAGCCGATGATGGCGTTGAGCGGCGTGCGCAGCTCATGGCTCATATTGGCGAGGAATTCGGACTTGGCGCGGTTGGCGTCCTCGGCCTTGGTCTTCTCGTCGGCATAGTTCTGCGCCAGCTCGGCGAGCTGAAGCGCCTGCAGTTCCAGCGTCTGCTGCGATTTGCGCAGATCGGCGACCAGCGCCATCAGCCGCTTCTCGCTCTCCATCAGGCGCTCTTCATGGCGCTTGAGGGCGGTGATGTCGGTACCGACCGAGACGTAGCCGCCATCCTTGGTGCGGCGCTCGGCGACCTTCAGCCAGCGCCCGCCTTCCAGCTGCGCCTCGAAGGCGCGCGCGCCTTCTTCCGGCCGGTCTTCCGGACGGAGCGGGATGCGGACCACCGGCTGGCGGGCGAGCGAGGCGATGGTCTCGAACTCCGTCCCTTGCCCGACATGGGCGTCGCCAATGCCGTAGAGCGACTGGAACCGCGAGTTGCAGAGCACCAGCCGGTTCGAGGCGTCCCACAGCACGAAGGATTCGGAAATGCTCTCGATGGCGTCGCGCAGGCGCATGTCGGCGGTGGCGGTGCGCTCGGCGAGGCGGCGCTCCTCGGTGACATCCACCGCGATGCCGACCAGATGCGGCGGCTCGCCATTGGGCTGGGGCACGACTTCGGCGCGGGCGCGCAGCCACACCCAGTGGCCGTCAGCGTGCTTCATGCGGAAGACGCGATCAATGGTGCGGCCGGGCTTGTCGGCGATCTCGCGGGCGATGTCGTAGAGATTGGTGTCGTCGGGATGGACGAGGCTCGCCACTTCGCCGAAGGAGATCAGGTCCTCGCGCGGGGCGTGGCCGAGCATCTCGAACATCGAATCCGACCAGAACATGCGCCCCCGGCCCATGTCCCAGTCCCACAGGCCGCAGCGGCCGCGCGAGAGCGCCGTGTCGATGCGCGCGCGCACCGTCTCGTAGATGCCGTCGGCCTCGCGGGCGCGGGTCGCCTGCCAGTGGAAGGCGAAGCCGAGGATCAGCAGCACCGCGCCTGTCGTGGAGAGCAGGGTGACGGTGAGGACGGTGTCGGAGCGCCAGGTCGCCAGCGCGCCGGAGAGCGGCTGCACCACGACCAGCTGCAGCGCGCCATTGGGCAGGTTGCGCACCGTGGCGAGGGCCGCGGCGCCGTCGGGCATGATGACATCGAGCACGCCGGCATTCTCGGCGAAGATGGTGAGTGCCTGCGTATTGGCGAGGAGCTGGCCGATCTGCTCGGCGGCGGTCGCCGTCTCGTCATGGGTGGCGAGGATCTTGCCGTTGGGGTCGATCAGGCCGTAGCGGCGCCCGTCCTCGGCGGCGCGGGGCGGCAGGCTGTTCTGCAGCAGCGCGTCCGGCGCCGTCGATCCTGCCGGCAGGCGGCCGGCCTCGCTGGCGATGGCGGCGGCGAACAGCGCCAGCTCATCCTTGGCATTGGCGATGGCGTCGGCGCGATAGGCGTGGATCTGCACGATCGCGGCAATGGCGACCGAGGCGATGAACGCAATGATCAGCGCCGGAACGGCCTTGCGCATGAAGGGTTCGGCGTCGACCAATCGCTGATAGGCAGGTCGCGCCACGGTGCGTGCAAGCCCTCGCATGGCTTGTACGCGCACGGACGCGCCTGCAGCGTTGGCGCGCGCCATCGCCGGCCTCCCCCGAAGTCCCAAAACCCGTTCCCAGTCCGATAGGAGCGATGTGCCGCATCTCTCCGAATCACTCCGATTTGAATCGATATGGCCCCCCACTGTCCAGAGTCCCGGGGAGTCAAGTTAACGATTCAGCAACCTGGGGAGGTGGCGCGGGTGCCTGGGTGGGTGGCGCGGCCGGACAAGCGGAGTGTCGCCTGCCGACAACCACGCCGCATGGACGCCACGCGGGCCCCGGTGCTATGCGCTTTTGCCCGGTTTGCGGGTGGCAGCAGAAATAAAGAGGTTCACATGAGCGACATCTGGTTCCGCACCGGCGAAGCGACCGTTCTCGCTGCCGACGGGCAGTTCACCGACGCGATGCCGGAGGTTCTGATCGGCTCGGTGCGCGGCCCCGCCGGGCATGCCTTCGCCTCGATGATGGGGCAGGTGCAGGGGCACACCCGCATGTTCGTGGTGCGCGACCTGAACCAGCAGGTGCGCCCCGCGACGATGATGACCACCAAGGCCACCATCCACACGCTGGAATATGTCGACCTGCTCGGCGGCGTGGTTCAGGGCGCCATTGGCGACGCCATCGTCGACGCGCTCAGCGAGGGCATCCTGCCGAAGGACCAGGCTGACGAGCTTTGCATGATCGTGATGGTGTGGCTCGACCCGCGCTGCGCCGAGGATGCCAATCTCGACAAGGCCGATCTCTACCGCACCAATTACGAGGCGATGAAGCTGGCGCTGGAGCGGGCCATGACCGGCAAGCCGACGGTCGACGAGCTGATCGCCAACCGCAAGACCATCAAGCACTACGCGCTGGACGGCGTGGTCGAGTACTGACACCTGGCCTTTGCCTTGCGCCGCACCTCGCCGTGTAAGGGCGGGCGCGAGGCGCAAGCGCCGCTGGTCAGCCGAGTGAGCGGCCGACGATGTCGCTCGCATCGGGCGACAGGCCGGGCTTTTCGGCGACGCGCCGCAGCGCCGCCTCGGCCGAGGCGCGCCGCACCGGCTCCAGCGAGCGCCAGCTTTTGAAGGCGGCGAGCAGCCGGGCGGCGAGCTGCGGGTTGCGCCCGTCAATGTCGATCACCGCGTCGGCGACGAGATCATGGCCAGCGCCGTCGATCCGGTGAAACTGCGTAGGGTTGAGCCCGGCGAAGCTGCCGATCAGCGCCCGCACCCGGTTCGGGTTACTCCAGGCGAAGGCCGGATGCTGGGTGAGTCCGCGCACCCGCTCCAGCGCCTGCGGTTCGGCGATCTGCGCCTGAAGCGCCAGCCATTTGTCGACCACCAGCGGGTCCTCGCGGAACCGTTCATGGAAGGCGGCCAGCGCCGCCTCGCGGGCCTGCGGCGCCGCATGAGCCAGCACTGAGAGGGCGAAGAAGCAGTCGGTCATGTTGTCCGCGCCCTCGAAATGCGCCTGCGCCCGGGCAAGGCTCTCCTCCGTGCCGCCGGCGGCGAGCAGATCGAGGCAGGTGTTGCGCAGCGCGCGCCGGCCGGCAGAGGCGGCGTCCGGCGAATAGATCCCCGCTGGCGCGTGGCGGGCATAAATTGCCGCCAGCGCCGGCGCCAGCGCCCCGCTGACCGCCTGGCGCAGCGTTGTTCGGGCGTGGTGGATGGCGTCCGGGTCCACATCCTCGCCAATCTCACGGGCGACGTCCGTCTCCGAGGGGATGGAGAGCGCCTGCGCGACGAAGGCTGGGTCCAGCGTGCCATCCTCCAGCGTGGCGCCGAGCGCCGCGACCAGCGCGTCCGGCGCCGGCAGCGCGGCACCGGCACGGGCGGCGGCGGTGGCCTGCACCAGATGACTGAGGGCGATGGTCTGGGTGGCGTCGAAGCGGTTGAACGGGTCGCTGTCATGGCGGGCCAGAAACAGCAGATCCGCCGTCGACATGTCGGTGGTGAGCTTCACCGGCGCCGAGAAGCCGCGATTGAGCGAGGGCACCGGACGCTGGGCGATGTCGCGGAAGACGAAGCTCTGGCGCGGCTGCGTGACCAGCAGCACGCCGCGCTCGGCATTGCTGCCGTCATCCGGGGTGAGCGGCATGTCGGCGCCGTCGGGTCCGACCAGGCCGATGGCGAGGGGGATGACCATGGGCAGCTTCTCGCTCTGCCCCGGCGTTGGCGCCAGCGTCTGAACCACATCGAGCGTATAGCTGCGCCCGGCCTCGTCCCAGCAGCCGCTCACAGTGACCTGCGGCGTGCCGGACTGGGCGTACCACAGGGCGAACTGGGTCAGGTCGACACCATTGGCATCGGCGAAGCAGGCGAGGAAGTCCTCCACCGTCGCCGCATCGCCGTCATGGCGGTCGAGATAGAGGTCCATGCCGGCGCGGAAGCCCTCATCGCCCAGCAGCGTCTTGAGCATCCGCACCACTTCCGCGCCTTTCTCGTAGACGGTGGCGGTGTAGAAATTGTTGATCTCGCGGTAGCTGTCGGGACGCACGGGATGGGCCAGCGGGCCGGCATCCTCAGGAAACTGGTGGCCCTTCAGCAGCCGGACATCGCTGATGCGCTTGACCGGGCGCGAGCGTGCGTCGGCCGAGAATTCCTGGTCACGGAAGACGGTGAGGCCTTCCTTGAGGCAGAGCTGGAACCAGTCGCGGCAGGTGATGCGGTTGCCGGTCCAGTTGTGGAAATATTCATGGGCGATGATCGCCTCGATATTGGCGTAGTCGGCGTCCGTCGCGGTCTGGGGGCTGGCGAGGACATATTTGTCGTTGAAGATGTTCAGCCCCTTGTTCTCCATCGCCCCCATGTTGAAATCGGCCACGGCGACGATGTTGAACACGTCGAGATCATACTCGCAGCCGAACACCTCCTCGTCCCAGCGCATGGAACGCTTGAGTGCGTCCATGGCGTAGCCGGCCCGCTCCGTCTTGCCCGGCTCGACATAGATGCCGAGCGCGACCTTCTTGCCGGTGGCGGTGACGAAGTCCTCGGTGATCCGGTCCAGCCGGCCGCCGACAAGGGCGAACAAATAGCAGGGCTTCGGCCAGGGATCGTGCCACACCGCATAATGGCGGCTGGTGCCCTCCACCGCGCCGCTCTCCACCGGGTTGCCGTTTCCGAGCAGAACGGGCGCCTCCTCCCGCTCGGCCTCGATGCGGGTGGTGTAGACGGCGAGCACGTCCGGCCGGTCCGGGAAATAGGTGATGCGGCGGAACCCCTCCGCCTCGCACTGGGTGCAATAGGTGCCGCTGGAGCGGTAGAGGCCCATCAGCTTGGTGTTGGCGGAGGGGTTCACCACCGTCTCGATTTCCAGCGTCAGCGCCCGCTGCGGCGGGGCGAGCAGGGTCAGCGCCGTTGGCGTGACGACATAGGCGGTGCCGGCCAGCGGCACGCCGTCCAGCGTCAGCGATTTCAGGCTGAGTTCGTCGCCATCGAGCACGATGGGCGAGCCCTCGCGCCCTTCAGGATTCGGCCGCATCGCCAGCCGGGCAATGATGCGCGAGGCGGTGGGGTGAAGGCGCACGTCCAGATGCACCGTGTCGATGAGCCAATCCGGCGGCAGGTAGTCGCCAAGGCGGACAGGCGGGGGCACGGCATCACGCGACATGGTCGACTCCAGGCAGAGAACGGGCGGCGGCCCTAGAGGTAAGCGCTTCGGGCCTGCACCGGAAGCCCCGGCGCGGCCCCGCCGCGTGGGTCAGCGGGTGCGGGTGATCTCCACCCCGGCATCGCGAAAGATGCCGGCGATCGGCGCGGAAGGCTTGTGCAGCTCGACCCGCACCTTCTCCACCCGGGGATAGCGGGAGAGCACCGCTTCGGCGATCGCCTGGGCAAAGGCTTCGAGAATGTGGAAACGGTGGCCGGACGAGACCTCGTGGATGACCTCGAACACTTTCTCATAGCCGACCGTCTCGGCGTAATTGTCGTGTGCGGCGGCATCGCCGGCGTCCAGCCACCAGTCGATGTCGACGATGAAGCGCTGGCCAAGCCGCGCCTCTTCCTCCAGCAGGCCGTGCGTGGCGTGCAACTCGACGCCGCGAAGGAAGACGCGGTCGGATTGGGTGCGCTCGGCCATGGGGCGCTCGGACATGGGCAGGGTTCCGGTCGGTTCGAATGTGGGTCAGGCGGCGTCGAGGGCGGCGGCGAGCAGGCCGACCGCGACGGCGGGCGCGCAATCCGCCGCCTGGCGGGAAAGGGCGGGGTCGTCGGTCAGCACGTCGGCAAGGTCGAGATAGGCGAGGTCGCGCCGCTCGGCGAGCCGCGCCGCCATGAACCGTCCAACGCCGGCACCGACCAAAAGTTCGGGCCCGTTCTCCTGGGCCGAGGCGACGCAGTCGAAGGCGCGCCCGATGCGGGCAAGCTGCGCCTCGGCGAGGTGGCGGGCGAGGGCCTGCGCCTTGGGCAGCAGCGGCGGCGAGAAATCATGCCCCACCATACGCAGCAGCCGCCGGGCGCTGGCCTCGATCGTCTTCGGCCCGCCATCGGCGCTCGGGTGCAGGTCGGCCTCCTCGGCGAGGGCGCCGGTAAGGCGGTGAATATCCGCCGTCGTGGCGAAGTGCTCGGCCATCATCGGCAGCCACCGGCCCTCGAACGGCGCCTCATGGGCCAGCGCCATGACCGGCGTTCGGGCGGCGCCGGTATAGACCAGCTCATTGCTGGCGAGGCGCTCGGCGTCGGAGAAGCCGCGCGCCGTCACCCGGCCGCTGTCAAAGGGGATGAGATCGGCGGTGGTCGAGCCGATGTCGACGAGAATGCCGCCGGGCAGCAGATGAGAGAGTACGGCGGCGGCGGCGTACCAATTGGCCGAAGCGATGTGGTCGGCATGCTCGGCGGCGCGCTCGGGCGGCACGAAGCCTTCCGGCCCGGCGAACAGCACCAGCGGCGCGCCGGCAAGCTCGCGCATCAGCAACGCCGCCGTGCCGATCACCCCGGCGCGGCGGTCGGGCCAGAGATCGGCGCCCTCGGCGGTCATGGTGACGGCGGAGGGCACGTCGGGCTCGAACTCGGCGCGCAATTCGCGCAGGGCGAGGGCCAGCGTCTCCTCGCCCTTCCACACCGGGCAGGGGGCGATCCGCACGGCTTTCAGCCTTCCATCCTGCCCGAAGGCGGCAAGCTTCACATGGGCGCCGCCGACATCCCATCCCAGGCGGGCAATTCTCTTCACGGCAAATCCTTGGTCACGGTCATTTTCAGGGCACGATGTCGACAGGAAGCGCGGGCGGCAGGTGCGGCAGGTCCGGCACCACGCCATCGCGGATGAACTCTGCCATGAAGGCGAGCGGATTGACCGCCAACGCCCGGCGCAGGCCGGCATAGGAGGTGGTGAGGCGCGGATTGACCTCCACCGCCACCGGCCCCTCAGCGGTAGCGATATAATCCACGCCGACCAGCCCGTGCAGCCCCGGTAGCGCCGCACCCACGCGCTCCCCGAAGGCGCGCAGAGCGTCATCGACCGGGAAGGCGCCGACGGTGACGCCGGTGAAGCGCAATGTACCATCCACCCGCGCGATATGCTGGCGATTGGCGGTGAGCACATGGGTGCGCCCGCTTTGGCACAGCAAGGTGAGGCTCGCGGCTTCACCCGTGATGAAGGGCTGCACGACATGGCCGGCCGGCAGCGGCGGCGTCGGGCGGTGATCGAGGATGCGGACACCGTGCCCGCCGGCACCGTCATCCGGCTTGACGACGAAGGTGCCGTCCATGCCCTCGGGCAGCGCATCGAGCGACCAGGTGGGAACGACCTTGACGCCGGCCGCCGCCAGCGCCTGCGCGGTGCGGCTCTTACTGGAGCACAGGGCGATGGTCTCGGCCTGCGGCGCCACCACGCGCCGGCAATGGGCGCGAAAGTCGCGCACCAGCGCTTCAAGAACGCCCCCGCTTTCCGGCGCGATGGGCCAGCAGGCATCGGCCTCCTGCGCCATCAGCCGCCAGATCGAGCGCGGATCGTCGCCGAGACGCAGCGCCGTGCTGGTGCCGCGCGGCGGGGCGGGAAAGCGCGCATCATGGGTGGTGATGACCCGCACGCCCGGCAGGTCCTCCAGATCGCCGATCAGCGTGTCGCGCATCAGCGCGCCTTCGGCTATGAGCGAGGCGGACAGTTCCGCACCGAGGGCGCCGCCCCCCGTGACCGTTTCAACGACAAAGACCAACATCTACCGAAGTGCCAGAGAGGAACGCCGAAGGTGGAACTTATACCCGTGATCGACCTGATGGGAGGTGCGGTGGTCCACGCGCGGCGCGGCGCCCGCGAGGCCTACCGTCCGATCGAGACGCCGCTCGCCGCCAGCGCCGCCCCGCCGGACGTGGCCGACGGGCTGCTGGCGCTCGGCGCCTTCCGCACGCTCTATATCGCCGATCTCGACGCCATAGCCGGCAACGGGGGGCATGACGCGGTGCTGGAGGCCCTCGCGGCGCGTCATCCCGGGCTGGCTCTGTGGGTGGATGCGGGTGATGCCTCTCCCGCCACGCTGTCCCGCCGGGTCGCAGGCGGTCCGGGCCGGCCGGTGATCGGCAGCGAGAGCCTCGCCGATCTCGCCGAAGCGGAGGCAGCTTTGGCGAGCGGGGCCGGGCTGCTCTCTCTCGACTACGGGCCGGAAGGCCCGCGCGGGCCTTTGGCGCTGCACGACAACGCCGCCCTGTGGCCGCAAGCGGTGATCGTGATGACGCTGGCGCGGGTCGGCGCCGGGCAGGGGCCCGATATGGCGCGCCTGTCTGCCATTCGCGCGCGGGCGGAGGGCCGCCGCGTCTATGCGGCGGGTGGGGTGCGCGACGTGGGCGACCTTCATCATCTGGCCGAGCTCGGCATCGCCGGCGTCTTGCTGGCGAGCGCGCTGCATGACGGGCGGCTGTCGCGGGCGGATATCGCGGCGTTCATGGGCTGAGCAGCGCGGCGGCGAACAGCGTCGCCACGGTGAGATCGGCGCTGGTGCCAGGGTTGAGGCCGCGCGCTTTCAGGCTGGCGTCGAAGGCATGCAGCGGCGCGCGGCGTCTCTCGGCCGTGGCGCGGAAATCCACGGTTCCCGTGAGTTCCGCCGCCTCAGTGCGGACCTGCTCGGCGGCGGCGTCGCCGAATTTGCGGGCGATGTGGCTGTCCGGGAACGCGGCCATGAAGGCGAGATGCACCGCCTCGGTGCGCGCTTCCGGCTCGGCGTCGGCGAGTTCGGCAAGGCGCGCGAGGCCGATCTCGAATACATCGGTGAAGCCGCTGACATATTGCCGGGCGATGCGGTCGCGGCTCGCCGCCTCCGCCATCGCCTCGCGTAGCCCGATGCGGGCCGGCGCCGCCACATCATGGCCCGCGTGCCGGCCGAGACCGCCGGGATTGGCCGCAGCGATGGCGCGGAAGGCGGCCAGCGCGTCCGTGATGTCGAGGCCGGTCAGCACCGCGTCGAGATTTTCCCGCAGCGGGCCGGGCTGTTCCGCTGCCGCCGCGAGGGGTGCGCAGAGGAGAATGATGCCGAGATTGGTGTTGAGGCCGGTCGCATCCAGCGAGGCCGCCACCGCCGCCTCGATCCGCTCGCCCACCGGCTTTCCCGGCGCGGCGAGGGCGGGCGCCGCCGCCTGCGCCGCGCGTTCGAAATGCGCCACCTCCATGCCGTGGCCGGCGCTGAAGCGGTGGACATTGCCCGCCTTCAGCGCGTCGAGCTCGGCATGGCAGGCGGCGCGGAAGGCGGCGGCGATGGCGTCGGCGTTCATGCCGGCACGGCCACGCGCCGGGGCGCGGCCAGCTGGGTCGCGAGATGGCGGGCCAGCGCCGCGGCGATGTCGACCTCGATCGCCTTCTGCAGGCCTTTCCAGGCCGGCATGGAATTGACCTCCAGCACCTGAAGCTGCCCCCTCGCGTCTTCGATCAGGTCCACCCCGGCGTAATCGGCGCCCACCGCCGCCGTGGCGCGGATGGCGAGATCATGGGCGCGAGTGTCGAACGGTGCCGGCACGCCGACCGCGCCCTGGTGGATATTGGTAATCCACACTGGCGAGCGGCGCAGCATCGCGCCGGCCACTGTCCCGCCAATGACGAAGACCCGCCAGTCCTGATAGCTCTCGGCCGTGGGCGCGGCGACGAAATCCTGGAGATAATACAGGCCGCCGACCTTTTCCGGCTCGGGCAGCAGCGTGCGGGGCGAGAGGCGACGGATGCCCCGGCCCTGCGCCCCGAAGAGCGGCTTCAGCACCATGTCGCCCGGCGCGGCGTCGAGCAGCGCCTGCATCGCCGCCCGGTCCTCGCTGACGAAGCTGCGTGGGGTGGGCAGGCCGGCCTGCGCGATAAGGAAGCTGGTCATCGACTTGTCGACGCAGCGCTCGACCGCGCGGGCATCGTTCATCACCTTCACGCCGAGCGCCGAGAGCGCGTGCAGCAGGCCGAGCCGGGCGGTGATCTGCTCGGTCGAGCCCTTGGCGATGAGGCGGACGAAGGCGGCGGCGGGCAGAGCGTCGCCGAGGCCCGGCAGCACCAGCCCGTGCGCGGTGCCGCCAATGGCGAAGCCGCAATCATTCAGGGAGAGCACGAGGACAGCAAAGCCCTCGCGCTCGATCGCCGCCTTCAGCCGGCGTGTGTGCCAATCGGCATCCTCGGTGAAGATGACGACCGTCTCGGAGCGTTCCACGCTCATGCGAAGGAGCGCTCCAGAACATCCTCATGGAACGCGCCGAAGGTGAAGCTGCGGCCGGTTTCCAGCGCCGTCACCGTGACGCGGGCGGGGCTGAACAGCATCGGGTCCATGGCGTAGAAATCGCCCTTATAGGCGGTGAAGATCTCCGCGAAGGTGCGGCCATGGTCGCGCGACGAGGAACTCGGCAGCCCCTCGGCCAGCGCCCGCGCTTCTTCTTCCGGCCCGGTGACGAAGAGCTGCACATCGCCGCCATAGAGGGTGGCGTCATTGGTGCGGCCCATGGCGGCGACGAAATCCGGCGCTGGCGGCGGCAAGGGCGAGGCGCCGATGCCATCGACCACGCGGTCGAGCGGAAAATGCAGCGCATGCGTCTTGTGCAGCGCCACTTCCAGCACCCGGGCGACGATCTGCACCGTGCCGGCGAGGCTCGACGTGGGGGTGAGGATCAGTGTCAGCTTCTCCGGCGCGATGCCGCATTCCTCGGCGATGCGGGCGACCAGAACGTCCGGGGGCAGCTTATCGACTTCGAGCACCAGGCAGGCCTGGTCGGCGCTGTCGCGATAGCCGAGTTCCTCGAACAGAGCTTCCTTCCCCCACAGCGCGCGGGCCGGGCCCGAGCCGAGAGCGAAGAAATCGCCTTCCGCCAGGCTCCAGCCGGCATACTGGCTACCGAGGCAGGCGATGACCGGATCGGCGGTCGTCACCGTCACCATCGTGCCCCAGCGCGGAAAACGCCCGCTGGTGGAAAGGCCGACCGCGCCGAGGCCGCCGAGGCAGATTTCGGCGATGCGCCGGCCCGCTTCCAGCCCGCCGCGCGCGGCGATGCCGGCATCGACCAGGAGGGCGCCGCAGGGGCTTTTGCTGATGCCGAGCCGCAGCGTGGTGGCGTTGGCGACGAGATGGTCGACGAGGGGCGCCGCAAGCGCCGCAACGCTCGGCTTCAGCCCGTCCAGAATAAGGTCCGCCATGGGAGAGTTACTCCGCAGCTGCGCGGCTGGCTGTGCTCAGCGCGCGCGAAAGATGATCCATGCGCCGCGCCAGAACGGCGCGGGCTTCGGCAATGTCGCGCCCGGCCGCCCGCACCGTGCAGACGGGTTCGCCCGCCGCGATGCGCGTGCCTGGGGCGGGACGGTCGGCTGTCCAGTCGGGCAGCGCGTCCCTCAGCACGATGGCGGCGGGTGCGTAAAATAGGCCGGCGGCCCGGGCCTCCACGTTCGCGCCGGGGACAAGGAGCGGGAGCTCCGGCAATCGGCCCGCGCAGGCGTCGAGGTGAAGTCGCAACAGGGGCGGCAGCGGGGGAGCGTCGAAGATGTCCAGCGTCGCGCCCGGCCGGGGATTGACCTCGATGAGGTGCCAGCCTTCTTCGTGGAGGATGAGATCGGCGCTGGCGAGACCCCTGAGGCCGACGGCTCCGGTAAGCCTGGAGAGAGCGTCGGCGACCTGCCGGACGCGCGCGTCCTCCAGGGCGACAGGCCCGGCGCAGCCGCCATAGCGGAACGGGGCGTCGTCGCTCGCGTCGCACCATTGCTCGGAGAAGGCGAGGAGGTGGGCCCCTTCGCCATTGCCGAGAAACAGGGCGGAGACGCTGCGCCCTTCCACGAACTCCTGCAGATACCAGCCCGCGCCGCGCGCCCGCCGCGCCGGGCGGACATGCCCGCCACCCGAGCCGCCGACGCGCTTTTCCAGCGCACGCGCATCCTCCGGCGCCTCTCCGGCAAAGAGCCGGGGATGGGGAATGCCGAGAGCGGCCAATTGCCGGGCGAAGAGGACGGGGTCCTTGAGCCGGGCGAGGGTGTCCGCACCGCTGCCCACGAGACGAAAGCGCGCCGCCAGCTGGGCGACAATCTCCGGTGCGTCCTCGAAGCCGGTGCCGAGCACGAGCTGGACATCCGCCCCGGCATGGCGGCCCAGCTGTTCGAGGAGATCGTCCGGGTCGAGGGCGAAGCCGTCGCGGCGGCGCAGCTGGACGGCATGCGACGCCAATGCGCGCGTATCCTCGTCCGCGAACAGGTCGAGGACAAGGGCGCGCAGGCCGGCGCGGCGGGCGCTGGCGGCCAGCCCACGCGCGGCGATGCCGGCAAGGACGACATCGAACCCGTCCTCAGGCCGTGAGGGATCGCGCGAGGACGAAGGCATCTTCAAACCCGATGGTCATCGCCGAGGGCGCGACGCGCATGCGCTGGAGAAGTTCATGCTGCACGCGGTATTTGAGATGGCCGATGGTCAGCGCGCCGATGCCGAGCGCGCCATGGGCCAGCGGCTTGCCATTGGCATGGGCGTCGATGCCGGCGATGCCTGCGGGCGGCACGGCGTTGACATCGGCCGCGACCTTGAGGTGCTTCGCCTCGGCCAGCACATCGGCGGAGAGGATTTCCACCCCCGCCCGGCCACAGGCCAGCACCACTTCGACATCCGCGACCAGTGCGCGCTTGTCGTCTTCGTTCTTGCCAGTGGCGCTGGCGAGGTCGACGCCGAAGCGCTGCTTGAAGTCGCGGGCCTTGGCTTCGACCGCCTCGATGTCGCGGTGGCTGACCAGCGTCACCTCTGCGCCCGCCTGCGCCGCGATCACGCCAGCGATGCCGCCGACCACGCCGGTGGCGCCATAGACCTGCACCTTCACGCCCTTGAGCCCCTCGGGGCGGGAGGGGCGCAGCTTCAGCTCGACTTCCGCCACCATGGCGGCGGCGGTGGTGAAGGAGCCGGCCGGGTCGACGAAGATGGAAATCTCGAAGGGCGGGAACAGCACGCTCTTCGCCTTGTTGGCCATGTCGAGCGCGAGGCCCGCATCCTTGCCGCCGATGAACAGGCCGGTGCGCGGGGCGGCGTCGGGATGGCGCGAGAACATCATGTCCTGCGTCAGGTCGCCGACCTCGTCGAGCGTCACCCCGGAATAGGGGAGGATGGTGGTGTAGCCGGCATCGACCGCCATGTTGACGTCGAACGGGCTGACGTGGCGAAGTGGCGAGATGATGTGGAGAATGGGGGCGATGTCCGCCATGGCGTGCGTTCCCTAGGTCAGAATCGGGCCTTGCGGCCTCTCATACGGAAGATGAAGGGAGCGACGCGGGCGGGACGCCAAAACCGTCGCTAGCACTGCTCGACGCAGGCAAGCCATTCGATCCGCGCCCCGGCATTGCTGCCGCGCGCGCAGTCGAAAGCCAGAGCGGGCCGGTCGCCGAAGCGGCTCCGGGCCTCGCTGAGAAGCTGGTCGGCCTCCTCGGGGCTGCCGACAATGGCAAAACCCGTGGGACCCCAGGAACTCTGGCCGAGGCCGCGCAGGCCGCGCGCCTCCAGCCACTCCATCACCTCGGCGACGGAAGCACTTGTATAGCGGCCGCCCTGGGCACTCGCATAGTGCTCTCCGAGCAGTCGCTGCATTTCGCCTACTGCGGCGGCGAAGTAATCCACATCCTGCTCCGCCAGCGCAGGGAGTGCCACCATCACGGCGAGCCGGGACATATGGCCGGCCAGCGTGTCGGCGAAAGGCGGCAGGCCCTCCATCGCCTTCACCTCCTCCGGCCCGCTAAGTCCCTGATGGCCGTGGTCATATACCAGCAGCAGACGCCAGTGCTCGGGGAAGGGCAGGCGGGAAAGAATGGGGGGTGGTGCGTCCGATCCCCGCCTCTTGCCGCCATCGAGGATCACCCCGCCCTCGGTGAAGGCGCCGATGCCGATGGCGGAGCGGGCGCCGCGACCCAAAGCCGCGCCGATCTCGCGCGGGGACAGGTCGAGCCCGTTGACGAGGCAGAGCCCGGTTGCCACGGCGAGGCCGAGCTGGGTACCGGAGCCGAGGCCCGAATGCGGCGGCAGCGCCGCTTCCACCGTCACCTCCACCCGCGGGTCGAGGTTGAAACGGGCGGCGGCTTTTTCAACGGCCACAAGGGCGCGATCGGCATCCGGCCCGCTGGCGATGAGGGTGTCGGCGCGGCGCAGCCGGACCACGGTCGCGGGACGGTCCAACGTTATGCCGAGGCTGCCGAAATGCCTTCCGAGGGTGCCGGCGAGATCGAGGAATCCGAGATGCAGCCGGCCCGGCGCGGTGATGCGGATCACCGACCTCTCCAGCTCATCCTTCGCCGTCTGCAATTGACGTGTCGTGGTGTTCACCAGCGTTTCCTCGGCGGCCATGGTAAGGCCCGGAAGGCGTCGGGGACAAGCCGGGTGATGATTTCCGCGTTTGCCGGATGCGGCGCGGGCGTGCTACCGAATCAGTCAATGACGCCCGCATCAGAACGGGCAGATGCCGCCAGGAGGACGCCAGGACATGGCGCTGGACCCGAAAAAAACCTTCACCGACAATGAGGTGGAGGAACGGCTCGCCGTCGATCTTCCGCAGTGGAAGCTGCAGGACGGGTGGATTCGGCGTACCTATCGCACCTCTTCGTGGAAGGGGACGTTGATGGTGATCAACGCTGTCGGCCATCTGGCTGAGGCAGCCTGGCACCATCCGGACCTTACCGCTTCCTATGCCTGGGTGGAGGTGCGGCTGATGTCGCACGACGCCAAGGGCATTACCGAGCGGGACTTTCAGCTGGCGAAGAAGATCGAGGATGTTGTCGGCTGGCAGCCGGGGACCGAGGCCGACAGCGCGCTTGAAGGCACGCCGCGCGGCGACCTGCGTTTCGCCTACATCAAATACGACTGATTTGTCAGGTAATTAGCAATGGCCGAGGTTCAGACGATCCATGATGTGGCCTGCGGCTTCTGCGGGCTCGGCTGCGATGATTTGACGGTCGAGGTCGAGGGCCGCGATATCCGTGCCAAGGCCCCCGTCTGCCCCGAGGCGGCGCGGCTTCTGCGGCGTCTGGATACCGCCGACCCGGTGGCGCGTGTGGCCGGTGAGGTGAACAGTCAGGCCGATGCGGCCAAAGCAGCCCATCACATTCTCGCGGCCGCCCGCGCGCCTGTTATCGGCGGGCTCGGCGCCGACATGGCCGGTGCCGGCGCGGCGGTCGATCTCGCCATCCGCTTCGGCGGGGTGCTCGACCATTACGCTTCCGAGGGGCTGTTCCGGAACTACGCTGCCGCCCAGCGCACCGGCTGGCTCTCCACCACGCTGGCGGAGGTGCGCAACCGCTGCGACGTGCTGCTCGTCGTTGGCGACGACCCGGCCGCGACCTGGGGCCGGCTGTTCGAGCGGCTGTTTCCCGCGACCCCGCTTTTCGCCGGCTCGAACCGCCGCGTGATCTTCCTCGGCGGCGCGCCGGGGGAGAAGGCGAGCGCGCAGCTTGCCGGCGCGAACGTCGTTCACCACGCCAGCACCGACGCGTTGGCGGCGCTGGAGGCGCTCGGCAGCCTCATTGCCGGCCGTCGCCCGCCGGGGACCCGCTTCGGCGGCATCGATGCCGACACGCTGGCCGGCCTCGCCGAGGAACTGCGCAGCGCCCATTACGCGGTCGTGACCTGGAACGCGGCGGACCTCGCCGATGGCGAACTCGTCGCCGAGCGGGCCACCGCGCTGGTCGACAGGCTGAACGTCACCACCCGGGCCGGCGTGTTTCCGCTCGGCGGGCGCGACAACATCATCGGCGTCAACCAGCTGATGCTGTGGCGGCTCGGCTATCCCCTGCGCACCGCCGTGCAGGGGCAGGCGAGCAGCCATGACGGCACGCTGTTCGCGACCGAGGCGGCGCTGACGGATGCCGATGTGCTGGTGTGGATCTCGGCCTTCCGGCCGGAGCCGCCGCCCGATTTCGGGGGCAAGATCATCGCTCTTGCCCATCCCGACACAGTGTTCGACAAGGAACCTGATGTCTTCATCCCTGTGGGCACCCCCGGCGTCGACCATGCCGGCACGGTGTTCCGCATGGATTCCATCGTAAGCCTGCCGCTCGGCGCCTTGCGCGTCGCGACGCTTCCCAGCGTCGCCGAGGCTGTGCGTCGCATAGCGGAGGGGTAAATGAGACTGCGGCTGAAGGGTGGGCGTGTGCTCGACCCTGCCAATGGCGAGAACGGGGTCGCCAGCGGCACCGTGCGCGACATCGAGATCGAGGACGGCCGCATCGTCGCCGCCACCGATCTAAAGGCCGATGCGGAATATGACCTTGGCGGCGCGGTCGTCATGGCCGGCGGCATTGATCTGCACAGCCACATCGCCGGCGGCAAGATGAACCTCGCCCGCCTGCTGATGCAGGAAGACCGGCGGGCCTTCCCGGAAATGCCCGGCAATTTCTGCGGCTGCGGCGGCGGGCGGGCAGCGCCCACCGCGCACGCCACCGGCTGCCGCTATGCCGAACTCGGCTACACCACGGTGTTCGAGCCCGCCATGGTCGGCGCCAATGCGCGCGGCGCGCATCTGGAAATGGCGGATATTCCCAATCTCGACACCGGCGCCTATCTGGTGCTGGGCAATGATGATTATTTTCAGCGCCTGCTGGCCGCCGGGGCCGGGCAGGAGCAGGTGAACGCCTATGTCGGCTGGATGATCGAGGCGACGCAGGCCTTCGCGATCAAGATCGTCAATCCCGGCGGCATCAACGCCTTCAAGTTCAACGCCCGCAAGATGGACCTCGACGAGGCCAACCCGCATTACGCGGTGACGCCGCGCAAGGTGCTGACCACGCTGATCCGGGCGGTGACGGAACTCGGCCTGCCGCACCCGATCCACCTGCATGGCTGCAATCTCGGCGTGCCGGGCAATGACGAGACCACGCTCGCCACCATCCTCGCCACCGAGGGGCGGCGGCTGCACCTGACCCATCTGCAGTTCCATTCCTACGGCACCGAGGGCGACAAGCGCTTTTCCTCCTCGGCGGCGCGCATCGCCGAAATGGTGAATGCCAACCCGAACATCTCGGTCGATGTCGGGCAGGTGATGTTTGGCCAGACCATTACCGCTTCGGCCGACTACATGTCGCAATACCGCAATCGTGCGATCGCCAGCCCGAATAAGTCCATCGGCATGGATATCGAGCTGGACGCGGCCTGCGGCGTGGTGCCGTTCGAGTACAAGGACAAGTCCTTCGTCAACGCGCTGCAATGGGCGATCGGGCTGGAGCTGTTCCTGCTGGTGGAAGACCCCTGGCGGATCTTCCTCACCACGGACCATCCCAATGGCGGGCCGTTCACCACCTATCCGCACCTCATCCGCCTGCTGATGGACCGCGATTTCCGCAACGCCCAGCTGGCGACGCTGAACAAGCAAGCGCAGGCGCACACGCTGCTGGCGCAGATCAAGCGTGAATATTCGCTGGAAGAGATCGCCATTCTCACCCGCGCCGCGCCCGCCCGCATTCTCGGACTGAAGGACAAGGGCCATCTCGGCCCCGGCGCGGTGGCGGATATCGCCGTGCACACCGAGGATGCCGACCGCGAGGCGATGTTCTCGACCACGCGCATGGTGTTCAAGAACGGCCGGCTGATCGTGAAGGACGGCGTGGTGGTGGAACTTGCGCAGGGGACCACCCATGTCGCCCGCCCGGAATTCGACCGCTCGGTGGACAAGGACATGCAGCGCTGGTTCGACGAGGCGGTGGGGTTGAAGTCGAAGCATTTCCGCATCGCCGATGGCGAGCTGCGGGGCGGCGCCGGGCCGACCATCCTGAAATGCGAAGGGGTGGCGTCGTGATGGGTGTCATTCTCAGTCAACATCCTTCGAGGCCCGGCTTTGCCGGGCACCTCAGGATGACGTCCTTCTTCCAGAGCAACGTCATCCTGAGGTGCGAGCCCACGGGTCTTGCCTCCGGCAAGCCCGAGGACAGGCTCCGCGAGCCTCGAAGGATGCTCCAGCCGTCTGAGGGGTGCCGTCGGCCCGGCCATCCCAGCCTTTCGCTGAAGCGCGAGGTGGCGGCCAAGACGTGGATCCCCGGGCCAAGCCCGGGGATGACGTTGTCCCGGGCGGCGCCGTTGTCGACCCTGCCGGAGGCCGCCCGATGATCCTCAATGGCGTCGAGATCCGCGACACTTTCGCGGAGGCCTTCCCGATGGTGGGCACACGGCTCATCGTCACCGCCGACACGCCGGAATGGGCGCTGATCGCCGGGCGGACCACCACCGGCTTTGCCACCTCGGTCATCGGCTGCGGCTGCGAGGCGGGGATCGAGCGCACGCTGGCGCCCGAGGAAACGCCGGACGGCCGGCCGGGTGTTTCCCTGCTGATCTTCGCGATGGATTTCGGCTCGCTGAAGAAAGTGGTGCCGCTGCGCCTCGGCCAGTGCGTGCTCACCTGCCCGACCACCGCCTGCTATGCCGGCATCGAGACCGGCAAGCGGGTGCCGCTGGCCAAGACCATCCGCTACTTCGCCGACGGGCACCAGATTTCCAAGAAGATCGGCGACAAGAGGTTCTGGCGCCTGCCTGTCATGGAAGGCGAGTTCGTCTGCGACGAGGACACCGGCTCGGTCGAGGGCGTCGGCGGCGGCAATTTCCTCATCCTCGCCCGCTCGCGCGGCGAGGCCTTGAGGGCCGCCGAGGCGGCAGTGGCGGCCATGGTGCAGGTACCGGGCATCATCCTGCCTTTCCCCGGCGGGGTGGTGCGCTCGGGCTCCAAGGTCGGCTCGAAATATAAGGGCCTGTTCGCCTCCAGCAACGACGCCTATTGCCCGACACTGCGCGGCACGGTGCCGAGCCAGCTGCCGGACGAGGTCGGCTCGGTGCTGGAGATCGTCATTGACGGGGTGAGCTTCGAGGCGGTGGCGGAAGCGACCCGCGTTGGCATCACGGCGGTCTGCGCCATCGGTGCCGAGGGCGGCGTGGTGGCGATCGACGCCGGCAATTATGGCGGCAATCTCGGGCCGTTCCACTTCAAGTTGCGCGAGATCATGCGGAACGGCGCGGGAGAGACGGCATGACCGGGGTTTCCCTCAAGCCGCGCGCGCCCTTCGAGGCGCGGGTGGACCTTTCCGGCCTGACGCCCGAAGTCACCGGCCCGCTCTCGCTGCGCGAACTGGAGCACCGCGAGGTGCCGTGCGGCGGGCGCAGCGTGAAGCTGGCCGAGCTGTTCTTCCTTGAAGGCGCGCCGGACGGCGTGCTGCTGGTCGAGCTCGGCGATGTCAGGCTCGACGGCGTCGGCGCCGGCATGACCAAGGGCGAGCTGATCGTCGACGGCAATGTCGGCGCCTTCGCCGGGCGGGGCATGAGCGGCGGCATGCTGCGGATTGGCGGCGATGCCGGCGATTTTCTAGGCAGCGAGATGTCCGGCGGGCGGACCGAACTCGCGGGCAATGCCGGTTCGCATGCCGGCGCGGCGGGGTCGGGCTCGCGGCGCGGCCTGTCGGGCGGGGTGCTGCAGATCGGCGGGAATGCCGGCCCGCGCGCGGCCGAGCGCCAGCGTGGCGGCCTCATCACCATTGCCGGCGATGCCGGCGAGGGCCTCGCCACCGGCATGATCGCCGGCACGGTGAGCGTTGGCGGCAGCATCGGGCCGCTGGCCGGGCGCGGCATGAAGCGCGGGACAATCTTCGTCAACGCGGTGCCCGAGCTGCCGGCGGGCTTCATCGACACCGGCACGCATGAGCTGGTGGCGCTGCGCCTCATCGCCCGCCGGGTGCCGGAGCTTGCCGCTATGCTGAGCGGCTGGACCCATGCGCGCCGGATCGTCGGCGACACACTGATAGGCGGGCAGGGCGAAGTGCTGGCGGGAGTCGCCTGAGATGGCGCGTGCACTGCCTCAGAACGCAAGTTAAGGTTGCGGAATAGGCGGTAATATGGTCCTATACCTTCCGATGAATATGGAGGGGGCCATGGACATCGTGCTTACCGACACCGATGCCGATGCACTGGCGCGCACCGCGACAAGCGAGGTCGGGCATTTCGGGCGATACGGGGCCGCGACGCTGCAGGGCGGTGTCACCGCCGTTGTCGACACCATCCTCAACCGTGTCGCCCATGCCGGCTTTCCCGACACGGTGGGAGCCGTGGTCGATGCGCGCTACCAGTTCTCCGCCATTGGCGGGCCGAAGGGCGTGGGAAGCTGGACCCGGCTGCGCCCGGCCGGCCCCGTCATCTCCGGCCTCGTCAAGGCGCATCTGGCGGCCCGGGCCGGCGGCGCGCCCTGCACGGTGAAGGGCGCCGGGCATTTCCTCAACCCGCATTATTCATCGGCCAAGGCTCTGGCGAGCTGGGGCAACCATGTGGTGCACAATGCCGTCGCCGTGTGGGGGCAGGGCAAGGACATCCACTATCATGGCTTCGCCCCGGGCTCGAAGCCTCCGGCGGACTACACGCTGAGCTATATGGGCGGGCATGCCAGCTTCATTGGCGCCGGGACGCCGGTCGGTGCCCCAGCGCCGGTGAATGTCCCCCCGGTCGCCCCGCCGGTTTCGCCGTCGACGCTGGACAGCCTGGCCGAGCGGGGAGAGACACCGCCGACGCGCAGCTTCCGGGTGGAACAGGTCCCTGCGGACGACCCGGCGGGGCTGGAGGCGATGCTGAACCTGATCCGCGCCGAGGGCGGGGAGATCCTTCACATTCTGCCGGCCGACACGCGCATCCTCCTCGTCGCCGATATGCCGGCCGAAGCGGGTCCGGACGAGGTGGACGATGTCGACGCGGACGGCCTTGCCACGCCAATCCCCGCCGGCGCGCCGCCCGTGGCGGCGCCGGGCGAGACGCACCCCTTCGCGCGCTTCCTTCAGGGCAAGGAGGTCGTCCTCACCCATTTCCGGCCGGAGGAGTTCCTTGTCCTTGGCGGGCAGAATGCGTCGGGCGCCTGCGCCGGCAGGAACCACGCGCCGCCGCCCGATTTGTGGGCGAACATCATCCCCACCGCGCGGGTTCTGGACGCGCTGCGTCAACGGCTCGATGCGCCCATCCGCATCGTCAGCGCCTATCGCGCGCCGGACTACAACCAGTGCCTCCCCGGCGCGGCGAGCGCCAGCTATCACATGCAGTTCCGCGCCGTCGATTTCGTCTGCAGCGACGAGCGCGGCCCGGTGCACTGGGCCCGGGAACTGCGCGCCATGCGCAATGAGGGCCTGTTCGCCGGCGGCATCGGCGTCTACCCCACCTTCGTGCATGTCGATACGCGCGGCCAGAACCGGCATTTTGGCCCCTGGGCCGACCGGGTGTTCTGACCACCTGGCACGCGATGGCGCCCGAGAGGCTGGCGCATGCCGGATCGTCGGCGACACGCGAATGCGCGGGCAGGGTGGATGTGCTGGCGGGGGCTCGTCATCCCGGACGGCCCAGAGGGCCGATCCGGGATCGCGTTTCCTGACCGATGGCGATCCCGGCTCTGGCTGCGCTCGGCCGGGATGACCTTGCTCCGCTTTAAAGCAACGTGCCGCGCAGGATTACCAGCGCCACGGAGAAGTAGATCACCAGGCCGGTCACGTCGACGAAGGTGGCGACAAACGGCGCCGAGGCGCTGGCCGGGTCGAAGCCGAGACGGCGCAGCACGAAGGGCAGCATCGAGCCGATCAGCGAGCCGAAGGTGACGATGGCGATCAGCGTCGCGCCGATGGTCGCGGCTACCAGCATCCAGTACTCGCCATAATCGTGGAAGCCGGCGAGCTGCCAGATGGTGATGCGGGTGACGCCCAGCGCGGCGAGGATCGACCCCAGGGCAAGGCCGGAGGGCAGCTCGCGCAGGGCGACGCGCCACCAATCCTTCAGCTGGATTTCGCCCAGCGCCAGGGCGCGGATGATGAGCGAGGTCGCCTGCGAGCCGGAATTGCCGCCCGAGCTCATGATCAGCGGGATGAACAAGGTGAGCACGATGGCGCGCTCCAGCTCGTCCTCGAAATGCTGCATGGCGTTGGCGGTGAGCATTTCGCCGAGGAACAGGATGGAGAGCCAGCCGCCGCGCTTCTTCAACATGTTGAAGAAGCCGATCTCCATATAGGGCTCGTCCAGCGCTTCCATGCCGCCGAATTTCTGCGCGTCCTCGGTGCCTTCCTCGATGATGGCGTCAATCATGTCGTCGACGGTGACGATGCCGAGCACCTGCTCGTTCTCATCCACCACCGGAACCGCCAGCAGATCGTATTTCGAGATCAGCTTGGCCACTTCCTCGCGGTCCATCAGCGGGTCGGTGGTGATGGGGTCGTGCCGGGGCGCCACGTCGAGGATCGGCTGCTCGGGCTCGCCGGTGATGAGACGGCGCAGCGTCACCGCCTTCAGCAGCTTGTGCGAGACCGGATCGAGCACATAGATCGCGTAGATCGTCTCGCGCGTGCGCTCGATTTCGCGGATGTGGCGCAGCGTCTCGCCCACCGTCCAGGACGAGGGCACGGTGACGAATTCGGTGGTCATCAGGCTGCCGGCGCTGTGCTCGGGCCAGGCGAGCAGGCGGCCCAATTCGGCCTGCGTCTCATGCGGCAGGCGGGCGAACAGATGCGAGCGGGCGGGCTCGTCCATCCAGCGGAAGAGGTCCGCCGCGCGGTCGGCCGACATGTCGGAGATGAGGCGCACCGCCTCCTCGACCGGCAGCGCTTCGATAAGCTCGCTGGTGAGGTCGACATCGGGGCCGTCGAGCACCTCCAGCTGCTGCTCGCGCGGCAGGCTGGCGAGCAGAGCGGAGGCGGTCCTCGGCTCGTGCTCGTCAAGCGCTTCGGCAATGTCGGCGGGGTGCTCTTCAGCGAGCTCGGCCGCGAGGGCTGCGGTGTCCACGACGATGTCGTCGCGGCGGTCTTCCGTCCGGTCGTCCATTTCGGCTCTCTTTCCGCTGTCCCGCCTTTAGCCGGCGGGCGCGGAGAGCCGAAGCCGGGTCAGACCCGGAGCCGGTTCACAGCGCCAGCCGCCATGGGCCGGGCAATCGACTGGTACTGTCGCTGGGCATGTCTAAGGTATTCCAGTGGCGGCGCGGTGACACGCGGCGGGCGGGGGAATGAACCTGCGAGCGGGTAAAGTCAAGGCGGACCATTGCCGCCGCAGTGCCCCTCGTGTCCCGGACGCCTGCAGCGCCAGCGGAAGGCGATCCGGGACCCAGCGGATGAGTCTTCGGCGATGTGTCCCATAAGGTCGCCTGCGGCGAATTCCCTCCTGGGCCCCGGATCGGCGCCGCGCGGGCGCGGCTTGTCCGGGGAAAGGGAGCGCTAATGGTCACTCGGTTCGCGCAGGCGCGCATAGACCTGGCCGAGACGCACGGGATCGAGCGTGCCGGTGCGGCCGCCCTCGCACAGCGCGCCGCGAAAGCCGAGATAGTCCGCCCCCACGCCGACCAGCGCCGGGATGTCCTCCAGCCGCAGCGAGCCGGCGAGCCCGGTGATGAGCCCGTGCCGGCGCGCCTCGGCGACAAACTGGCCGAGGGTCAGCGGATCGAGATGCTCGGTCAGCGCGCCGGCCTTCTTGTCGGCGGTGTCGATCATCACCCCGGCGAAGCCGGCGCGGCCGAGCGCGGCGAGAACGGTGAAATCAGGCGCCTCGTCGGCGAACAGCACGCCGATCAGCCGCGTGCGGCTGGCGAGCGGAGCCAGCGCCTCGATACACTCATTGGTGTGCTGGGAGGCGGAAAGGCCGATCTTGACCAAGGGCACGCCGGTGCGGGCGACGCGCTCGGCGGCGGCGCGGACCAGCGCCGGCACCATCGGCTGGTCGCCGATCGTGGCGCTCAGCGCCGGCCGGCCGGCCTCGCCCAGTTGCTCGCCCCAGGCGTTCCACAGCATGAAGGCGGCGGCCAGCGCGTCAGTGCTCCAGGCGCCCAGCGCTCCGAAGGCCGGCTGCTTGAGATCGACGATATCGGCGCCGCCGGCCCGCGCCAGCTCCATCTCGTGCAGATCGGTGACACTGGCGAGCAGGCCGGGCGCGGCCATGCTCATGACGCCCGCCGGCTGCGGTGCTCGGCCACGGCGTCCAGCACCCAGCCCCAGGCTTCCAGTTCCTCCGGCCCTGCGGTTTTTTCCACCGCGATGGCGAGATAGGCCATTTCCTGATCGACCTTCTCATCCGGCAGCAGGCCGAGCCGGCTGACCAGCACAGCGGCTTCCAGCACCGCCGCCTTGGCGCGGTTCATGCCGTCGAAGCGGGTATGGCCTTCGGAATGATAGGTCTTGCAGAAGAACTTCGGGCGCTGCGGGTCGTCCTCGGCGCGCTCCACCGTCACCTCATCATGCGAGAGCGCGTCGGCAAGGCGCGGGCAATCGATAAAGGTCGCCTTCTTCACATCGACATTGTAGCGACGTCCCACCACGCAGCTGGCGAAGATGCGGACATCATCGGTGAAATTGACCACGGCGATGCGGGTGGCGGCGAGGTTTTCCAGCGTGCGCGAGGGCCGGAAGGGCTGCAGTACATAGCCGCCCTCGATCACCGTCGCGCCCATGGGGGCGATGTGCGGCTCGCCTTCGAGCGAACGGGTGGTGACGATGGCTTCACGGATCACGGCGTCTCTCCGGCTTTCGCCCTGGCTTCTGTCTTGGCAGCGGATTTGGCCTGCAAGGTCGTGCCGGCCTCCTTGAATGTCAAACGGTGGGCTTCCTCGGGGCTGCCGGCGATCTCGCCCGCCGCGCCCCATTTCAGCCCCTCATCCTGCGCGTAGCGCTTGCCGAGCTTATAGGCGATCTCGGCGCGGGCGGCTTCCACCCCGAGATAGAAGGCATGGGCGCCATCGGCCTCGACGCCCAGATGGGGAAACAGCGCGAAGGGCTCGGAAGCCACATGGTGGCCGTCGCGATTGTAGATGTGGATGCCGGCCTCGCTGACATCGATGCGGAAATTGCGGTCGCGCACCTCGGCCGCCAGTCGGGCGATGTCATCCGGCGATGCGGCATAGGGCTTGCGGTCGCGAAGCGCCATCAGCCCGCCGCCAAAGCCCTGCGGCAGCGCGCCGGCCTGGCGGGCGGCGAAATATTCGCGCCGCGCCCGGTCGAATTCGCGCACCGCCGTGCGGCAATGCGGGCTCACCTGCACCGCCAGCACGGCCTTTATGTGCAGCTCGGAAATCATGCCCATGAGCAGGGCGTTGATGCCTGTGGTGTCCGCATCCGTCAGCTCGGTGACATTGCCGATGCCCATCAGGATCGGAATGTCGGGGTAACGTCGGCGAAGCTCGGCATAGCGCACCACGGAGGCGGTGTAGCCGTAATGGATCGGGTCGAGGATCGGGTCGGCATAGAAGCGCTGGCCGGAAGCGAGGCAGGCGTCCACCGCGCGGCAGAGCGAGTCGAGGTCGCCCTGCGTCGCCGGCACGAGGATCGGCACCGCCGGGCCTTCCTTCGCCACGTCGAGCGTGGTCTCGTTGAGGCTGAGCAGATAGTCGGCGCCGGCGCGGGTGGCGCGGGTCAGCTCCTCAAGGCTGAACGAATCGACGCTCACCTTCAGCCCCGCCTCGTGCAGCGCGGCGATCGCCTCTTCCAGATGCGGGAAGGGCGTGTCCGGCAGGCAGCCGAGGTCGATCACGTCGGCGCCCTCGCCCTTGAGGAAGAGGGCGCGGGCGAGGAGGGCGTCGATATCGAGCACGGTGGCGTCGACGATCTCGGCGAAGATGGTGACGTCGTGCCGCGAGAGGTCGGTGGCGCGGCGCTTCTGGCCGAAATAGTCCGGCAGGTCCGCCACCTCGTCCGGGCCACGGGCGAAGGGCACGCCGAAGAAGCGCTCCAGCCGGTCGAGGTCGCCGCGGAAACGGCCGGGCATCAGCACCCGGTCGGTGCCCTCCGGCAGCTTCAGCCGGCGCTCGACGATCTCGGCCGTCATCAGCGCCGCCACCTTCACCCCGACATTGACCACGACCGGATCGAGACTCGCATCGCTGATTTCGCCGGCGATCCGGGTCAGGCGCGGCTCGGCCAGCGAGCCGGTGATGAGGGCGACCCGCTCCGGCTTGGTCGAGGCAGGGGGCTCGTCCGCCATCTCAGGAGGCGGCCTTTTCCGCGAGGTGCAGCCGGCGCGCGGCGATGGCGGCTTCAAGATCGCCGATCGATTCGACCACCACCGTGTCGTCGAATTCCTTCAGCTTGGCGGTGTTCTCCAGATCGATCCGGCGCGGATAGACCGAGACCGGCCCCTTGGGCGCCATGGTGATCATCTCAGGCGCGGTGTCGCAGGCGAAGACGATGGCGTGGACGCGGCACTTGCCGGCCTGGGCGAAGCAGTTGGTCACCAGCGTGTCGGAAATGCCGAACACCGCCTTCGCCACCGTGTTGGAGGAGGCCGGGGAAACCACCAGCGTGTGGTACAGCCCCTCATAGAAGCGGCCGACCGGGGCGGAGCTCGCCGTCGTCTCCTTGAAGATGCGGGTGTCCTTGGGCAGGTCCTGCTTGTACATGCGCAGCACCTCGTCCGCCGCCTTGGAGACGAACAGGTCCACCGCGTCGAGCGACTTTATCAGCGCGATGGATTCGGTGAAGAAATGGCCCGAGCCGGTGAGCGCCCAGGCCCAGCGAGGATAGGCTCCCTTACTCGCGCTCATGCGGCGATCTCCCCTTGGGTCGGTGCGGCCAGGAAGGCCTCCGCCGTTGTCACGCCGACAGGGCAGGCGAGGCGGGCGGCGAAGGCGGGAAAGAGCGGATCGACGAGCCCCTCCGCCGCCCAGTCGGCGGGCGTGCTGCCGACGGGCGCGGGGGTGGATTTGACCAGCGTGAGGCGAAGCGCGCCGGTCTTTTCCGCCAGCCAGGCGGCGAGGCTGTCCGAGGTGAGGTCCCAGCTTTCCGGCAGGTCGGTGGCCGCCAGCGCCATGCGGGCGGGCAGCCACAGCGCGGCGCGGCCCTGCGCCTGCGCCTCCTCCATCGCGGCGGACGAATCGGCGAGGGCGAGGCCGAGCGACTGGGAATTGCGGCAAAGGTCGGCGAAGGCGTGCGCGGTCTGCTCCATGGCGAGGATCGCCATGCGGTGGCAGGCGGCATCGCTCAATGACAGCACCGGCTGCAGCGCCCGCACGGCATCGGCCAGCGGGCCGCCGCCGGCGACCAGCAGCAGCGGCGCGCCGCGCCGCGCCAGCGCCGCCAGCAGATCGCGCAGGCGGGGATGTCCGATAAGGCTGCCGCCGAGCTTGATGATCTCGGGACGGAAAGGCTGAAGGTCTGGCATCGCTCTCTACGCCAAGGGACGGGCCGCGCGATGGTCGCAATACCAGCAAAAGGCCGGCGCGTCCAAAGCGCCAGCCGACAGAAAAAAGGCCCGAGGGGGTGCCTCGGGCCTTTAAGAGTTGACGATCAATCAGACGGCTTCCCGCCTGTAGAAGTGCATTTCAAGATGCGCCTCAGTGCCCGGATTGTCGAGCCTTGATTCGTATCTCACGCGTGCTTTACCGGCCACAGGCAAGAGCGTGCAGCGCGATACCGCTTGTCGTCGCGACATTGAGCGAATCGAAGCCGCCGCTCATGGGGATTCGCACGGTGCGGGTGCGGGCGAGGATGGAATCGGGCAGGCCCGGCCCCTCGGCGCCGAGCAGAAGGGCGGTGCGGCGGGCGGGCTTCACCTCGCCCAGCGTGGATGCGCCGGCCGGGCTCAGCGCCAGCAGCTCGAAATCGGCGGCGGCCAGCAGGTCCAGCAGCGCCGGCGCCGACCCCTCGCGGGCGAAGGGCACGATGAGGCTGCCGCCGACCGAGACGCGGATCGCCTTGCGGTAGAGCGGATCGCAGGAGGCGAAGTCGAACAGTGCCGCATCGGCGCCGAAGGCGGCGGCGTTGCGCATGATGCCGCCGACATTGTCGTGATTGGCGATGCCGAGCGGCACCACCACCAGCGCCGCCTCCGGCAGGCCGGCCACCAGTTCCGCCATCGAGGGCAGGGCGCCGCGCAGCCCGACGCCGAGCAGGCCGCGATGGATGTGAAAGCCGGTGATGCCATCGAGAATGGTCTGGCTGGCGGTGTAGATCGGCAGGTCCGCGGGCGCCTGCGCCAGCAGCGGACCGAGCGCCTCGACCCGGCTTTCCGCCAGCAGCAGCGATTCCAGCGCGAAGCGGTTGCGCGGGGAGAGCGCCACATCCAGCACCGTGCGCCCCTCGACAATGAAGCGCCCGCCGCGCCCAACGAGGTCACGCTCCTTGATGACGCGATAGGCGTCGATGCGCGGGTCGTCGGAGGAGCTGAGGGGGATGAGCATCATGACGGCACCCTGATCTGTCCCTCATCCCCGGGCTTGACCCGGGGACCCAGGTTTCCATTGGCTCACGGCGGCAAGGCTGGGTCCCCGGGTCAAGCCCGGGGATGAGGGCGGTTCAAGATCGGATGATGGACCTAAGCCGCGTCTCGAAGCACGCAGGCCGCGCCCTCGCGCGGCCACGCCCACTCACCCGCCGGCTTCCTCGCGCATCATTTCCAGCTTCAGCCACTCTTCCTCGGCCTTGGCCAGTTCCGCCTGCGCCTTGGTCAGCTCGGCGGTGGCCTTCTGGAAGCCGGCGGGGTCGCGGGTGTAGAAATTGGGCGTGTGCAGCGTGTTGTTGATGCGCTTGATGTCGGATTCCAGCTGCGCGATGCGCTTGGGCAGCTGCTCCAGCGCGTGCTTCTCCTTGAAGGAGAATTTGCGCTTGGACGCGGCCGGAGCGGGCGCGGTGGGGCCGGCTTTGGCATTGCCCGCCTTGCCGCTCGCCGCCTTGGGCGCCGCCGCCGCGCGCATCTTCACGCCATGGCCGCGCTGGGCCACCATGTCGGAATAGCCGCCGGCATAGACTTCCCAATTGCCGTCGCCCTCATAGGCGATGGTGGCGGTGACGGTGCGGTCGAGGAAGTCGCGGTCATGGCTCACCAGCAGCACCGTGCCGGCATAGTCGTCGATCATCTCTTCCAGCAGGTCGAGCGTCTCAAGGTCGAGGTCGTTGGTCGGCTCGTCCAGCACCATGAGGTTGGAGGCCTGCGCCAGCGCGCAGGCCAGCAAGAGCCGCCCGCGCTCGCCGCCGGACAGGCGCGAGACGGCGGTGCCGGCCTGTTCCGGGGTGAACAGGAAGTCCTTCATATAGCCGATGACATGGCGCGGATTGCCGCCGACGAACACCTGGTCGCCGCGCCCGTCGGTCAGCGTCTCGCGCACCGAGCGGTTGGGGTCGAGCGCGGCGCGGCGCTGGTCCAGCGTCGCCATCTCGATATTGGTGCCCATCTTGGCCTTGCCGGTGTCCGGGGCCAGTTCGCCGGTCAGCATCTTCAGCAGCGTGGTCTTGCCGGCGCCGTTGGGCCCGACAATGCCGATGCGGTCGCCGCGCTGGATGCGGATGGTGAGGTCGCGCACGATGACGCGCTCGCCATAGGTCTTGGAAATGTGCTCGGCTTCCATCACCAGCTTGCCGGAGACTTCCGCCTCGGTGGCCGCCATGGTGACGCTGCCCAGTGCGCCGCGATGGTCGCGGAACTGGGCGCGCAGGGCGGCCAGCTCGCCGACGCGGCGGACGTTTCGCTTGCGCCGCGCGGTGACGCCGTAGCGCATCCAGTGCTCTTCCGCGACGATCTTGCGGGCGAGCTTCTGCTGGTCGCGCTCTTCCTCTTCCAGCACCTGGTCGCGCCATTCCTCGAAGAAGGCGAAGCCGCGTTCCATGCGCTTGGTGCGGCCGCGGTCGAGCCAGACGGTGGCGCGGGTGAGGTCCTGCAGGAAGCGGCGGTCATGGCTGATCAGCACGAGGGCCGAGCGCAGCGAGGCGATCTCGGCCTCCAGCCATTCGATGGCGGGCAGATCGAGATGGTTGGTCGGCTCGTCGAGCAGCAGAATGTCCGGCTCGGGGGCCAGCACGCGGGCCAGCGCCGCCCGGCGCGCCTCGCCGCCGGAAAGGTTGGCCGGGTTTTCCATGCCGGTGAGGCCGAGTTCGCTCAGCAGATATTGCGCGCGGTATTCCTGGTCGCCCGGGCCCATGCCGGCCTCGACATAGGCCAGCGTGGTGGCGAAGCCCGTGAGGTCGGGCTCCTGCGGCAGATAGCGCACCGTCGCGCCGGGCTGCACGAAGCGCGCCCCGCTATCGGCGGAGACGAGGCCGGCGGCGATCTTGAGCAAGGTCGACTTGCCCGAGCCGTTGCGGCCGACAAGGCCGACGCGCTCGCCGGCGGAAACGGAAAGCTCCGCCCCCTCCAGCAGCGGCGTGCCGCCAAAGGTGAGCTTGGTATCTTGAAGCAGAAGAAGAGGAGGGGCCATGGCGCGGGGATAGGGGGAAAGACGCGCCGGGGCAAGGGGGCGCGGCGGGGCAACAATGGAGCCATGTCCGCGATGAGCGGCGCGCCCGGCGGGCGCGCGGCCTCCTTGCCATTGCCGGGCGATGATGTACATAAATCATGTACAGGTTTCAGGAGGCAGGCTCATGAGCGCAAGGATCGTCCCGGCCGCGCAGTTCAAGGCCGAATGCCTGCGCCTGATCGACGAGATGAACGAGACCGGCGAGCCGGTCACGATTACCCGCCGAGGCAAGCCGGTGGCGGTGCTGAGCCCGGTCCCGGCCGCGCCGGCGCGCTCGTTGATCGGCGCCTCTCGCGGGGTCGTCACCCGCTATGACGAGCCGTTCGAGCCGGCGGCGGATGCGGGCGACTGGGCCGCCCTTTCGTGATCGTTCTCGACACCCATGTGCTGATCTGGGCGCTGGACGACGACGCGCGTCTCGGCGGGCAGGCGCGCGCCGTCCTCGCGCGGGCCAGCGAGGCCGGCGGCGTGTTCGTTTCCGCCATCACGCCGTGGGAGATCGCGCTTCTCGTGCACAAAGGCCGGCTGGCGCTGGCCGACGACGTCGGCGCCTGGCTGGAGAGCGTTCTGGCCCTGCCGGCGCTGCGGCTGGCGGCGCTGGAGCCGGCCATCGCCGTCGACAGCGTGCGCCTGCCCGGCACGCTGCATGCCGACCCGGCGGACCGGATCATCATCGCGACGGCGCGGCATCTGGGCTCACCCCTGCTTACCGCCGACCGCGCCATTCTCAACTATGGTGACGCCGGCCACGTCCGTGTCATCGACGCCTCCCGCTAGTTTCAGGATCGCTCATGTCCGCCCTCTCCCCCCTGCTCGCCACCCTCGCCCAGCGCATCGGCGCCGGCCATGTGCTGACCGACCCGGCCGACATGGCGCCCTATCTGCACGAGGAGCGCGGGCTTTACCGGGGCGAGGCACCCGCCGTGCTGCGGCCGGGCTCGACCGAGGAGGTGGCGTTCATCGTCGAGGCCTGCGCGCAGGCGGGGGTGGCGCTGGTGCCCCAGGGGGGTAATACCGGGCTGGTGGGCGGGCAGGTGCCATTCGGGCAGATGCTGCTCTCGCTGGCCCGGCTCGACCGCATCCGCGCCGTCGATCCCGTCGACATGACCATGACGGTGGAGGCCGGCTGCATTCTCGACAAGGTGCATGCGGCGGCGGAGGAGGCGGGCTGCCTGTTCCCCCTGCACATCGCCTCGCAGGGCTCCTGCCGCATCGGCGGCAACCTGTCCTCGAACGCCGGCGGCACCGCCGTGCTGCGCTATGGCAATGCGCGCGAACTGGCGCTGGGGCTGGAAGTGGTGCTGGCCGACGGGCGGGTGTGGAACGGGCTGAAGCGGCTGCGCAAGAACAATGCGGGCTATGACCTCAAGCAGCTTTTCCTCGGCAGCGAGGGCACGCTCGGCATCATCACCGCCGCCGTGCTGAAGCTGTTTCCCCGGCCCGCCCAGCGCGCCACCGCCTTCCTCGCCGTGCCCGACCCCACCGCCGCCCTCGCTCTGCTCAAGCGCCTGCGCGGCGAGGCGGGCGACGCGCTGACCACCTTCGAGCTGATGGCCGCCTTCGGGGTCGAGACGGTGCTCAAGCACATGCCGGGCACGGTGCGCCCGCTGGCCGACGGTTATGAGTGGTATGTGCTGGCGGAACTCTCCTCGCCCACCCGCGCCTTCGACCTCGGCGCGCTGCTGGAGGAGGGGCTTGGCGCCGCGATGGAGGCGGGGGAGGTGCTCGACGCTGTCATTGCCACCAGCGAGGCGCAGGCGGCGAACCTTTGGCGGCTGCGCGAAGACATGTCGGAGGCGCAGAAGCACGAGGGCGGCTCGATCAAGCACGACGTCTCGGTGCCGGTCTCGCGGGTGCCGGAATTCCTCGACCGGGCGCTGCCCGCCTGCCTGGCGGCGCTGCCGGGGCTGCGGCCGTGCCCCTTCGGCCATGTCGGCGACGGCAATATCCATTTCAACCTCAGCCAGCCGGTCGGCATGGACAAGGCCGCCTTCCTCGCCCTGTGGGAAAGGTTCAACAGGATCGTGCATGACATCGTGACCGAGATGGATGGCTCCATCGCCGCCGAGCATGGCATCGGCCTCTTGAAGCGCGAGGAACTGGCCCATTACGCTGATCCCGTCGCGCTCGACCTGATGCAGCGGGTCAAGGCGGCGCTTGATCCTGCGGAGACGCTCAATCCCGGCAAGGTGATCGGTGTTCGGATGGGATGAATGCTTAGTCTGGAATGATGTTAAATTGTATATTCCTGCTTTATCCTTTGTTTTGAAGAGTTCTACATTTGCGCTCTCGAACGTTTTAGTGTTGTCGACCGCGTCGTTGCGGGTTTATGGAAGCCGGGACTGAGGACGCCCCGGCCGATATCTCCGCCTTCGGGTTGGAGCGCGGGGGAAACCGGAGCTTCGGGAAACCGCCATGCCGACGACACGCAACACCCTCGCCCAGCGCCCGGCGCTGAACCTCCTGCTGGCGCTGGCGCTGCTGGTTGCCAGCCCCGTGGCGGCGTGGGCGCAGGTGCAGCAACCGGCGCCGGCCCTCTCCACCCCCACGGCTCCCGCACCCGCCGGTCCCGCGCAGGCCGCTCCCGCGCAGGCGAGCCCCGCGCCTTCGGCGACGCCGCCGGCGTTCGATCCGTTGGTGCCGCCGGCTCCCGGCATGGCGGCCCCGGCGATGGGCGAACCCGTGCATCCCCCGGCCGGCGAGGCTGCGCCTGCTGCGGCCCCCTTTGCCGCTCCTCCTGCCGGCGACCCCGCCGCTGACCCCTCGGCCACCGCGCCCGCCACCGGCGAGGCCCCGGCGGACCCGGCGGCAGCCGGCCTGCCGCTCGACCAAGCCGAGGACCCCTCCATCGCCGCGCAGCTCCCCCATGACCTGTCCCCCTGGGGCATGTTCATGGCGGCGGACTGGGTGGTGAAGGCTGTCATGATCGGCCTCGCCTTTGCCTCCGTGGTGACGTGGACGGTGTGGCTGGCCAAGACGCTGGAAC
The DNA here is from genome assembly GCF_000380205.1 of Ancylobacter sp. FA202. NCBI lineage: Bacteria > Pseudomonadati > Pseudomonadota > Alphaproteobacteria > Hyphomicrobiales > Xanthobacteraceae > Ancylobacter > Ancylobacter sp. FA202. The sequence goes on from NZ_KB904818.1 coordinate 3,435,562, forward strand.
TCGCCTTCGCCAAGCGCCGGCTGCGGCGGGCGCTGAAGGGCTATCTCGCCAGCGCGACGCTGGACGAAGCGCGCCGCGTCGACCCGCGCGGGCCGGCCGGCGCCATGCTGGCGACCACCGATCTCGAACTCCAGCGTTCCGGGCCGCTGCCGGCCGACGGCATCAAGGAGCGTGTGTCGATCTCGCTCTCGCGCATCGAGGTGGCGGCGGGGCGGGCGATCACGCGCGGCACCGGCCTGCTCGCCACCATCGGCGCCACCGCGCCCTTCGTCGGCCTGTTCGGCACGGTGTGGGGCATCATGAACTCGTTCATCGGCATCTCGAAGGCGCAGACCACCAATCTGGCCGTGGTGGCGCCTGGCATCGCCGAGGCGCTGCTGGCCACCGCCATCGGCCTGGTCGCCGCCATTCCGGCTGTGGTGATCTACAACCACTTCTCGCGCCAGGTGTCGGGCTATCGCGTGCTGATGGGCGATGCCTCGGCCGAAGTGCTGCGGCTGCTCTCGCGCGATCTCGACCGGCGCGATGCCGGCCGCGCCGCCCCGCCGCGCGTGCGGGCAGCGGCGGAGTAAGCCGGCATGGCCGCCAAGCTGCAGAGCACCGAGAGCGACGATCTGGTCGAGAACCACGAGATCAACGTCACCCCGTTCATCGACGTGATCCTGGTGCTGCTCATCATCTTCATGGTGGCGGCGCCGCTCTCCACCGTCGATGTCGCCGTTGACCTGCCGGCCTCCAATGCCACCGTGCAGCCGCGCCCGGACAAGCCGGTCTATCTCACGGTGAAGAGCGACCTGGTGCTGGCGCTGGGCAATGACGACGTGGCGCGCGAGACGCTTGGCGCGACGCTCGACCGCACGACCGACAACAAGCGCGACACCCGTATCTTCCTGCGCGCCGACAAGACCGTCGCCTATGGCGAGCTGATGGAGGTGATGAACCTGCTGCGCGCCGCCGGCTATCTCAAGATCGCGCTGGTCGGGGTCGAGATGACCAGCCAGCCCGCGCCGCCCCCGTTGCCGGGCGCCGCGCCGGCGTCGGCCGGTGCCGCGCCGACCCTGCCCGCTATCCCCGCTCCGGCCCCTGCCGCCGCGCCGCCGGCCCCCGCGCCCGCCCCCGCGTCCGGGGTGCCGGCCCCATGAGCCTGCTGCTGCTCAGGGGAAGCGCCGGGCACCGGCTGCGCGAGGCGAGCGTCTGGCTGGTCTGCGGCGCCGTTGTGCTGGCCGTGCATGGCGGCGCGCTCGGCTACATGCTTACCGATCCGCCGATCATGGCGGCGGAAGAGCCGGCGGCGATCATGATCGAGCTGGCGGAAATGCCGGTGGCGCCCGCCGCCGAGCCGGTGGAACTGCCGCCGGGCCCGCAAATGGTCGAGGCGCCGGAAGAGGTGCAGGAGGAGATTCCCCCCGACCCGCTGGCCGAGGAGGTGGAGGACACCCCGCCGCCCGAGCCGCCGCCGGTGGAAGAGCCGGTGCCTGAGGTGACGGAAAGCCCGGCCGAGACCATCGAGGTGCCGCTGCCGCCGCCCCCGCCTGAAGTGGCCGAGATTCCGCCGCCGGAAGAAAAGCCCGATCCGCCGAAGGAAAAGCCGAAGCCCAAGCCCAAGCCGAAGGAACGCGAGAAGAGCAACAAGCCGCCTTCGCCGCGCACCTCCGCCGCGCCCTCGCTCGACGCGCAGGCCTCGGACCGCATCGCCGCGCCGACCTCGGGCGCCTCGTCCTCCAACAGCCGGGCACCGGCGAACTGGCGCTCGCGGCTGATGGCGCATCTGAACCGCCACAAACGCTATCCCGCCGGGGAAAGCGCCAGCGGCCGGGCGCGGGTGGCGTTCTCGATCAACCGGGCGGGACAGGTGCTCTCGGTGCGGCTGGCGGGCTCGTCAGGCAATCCAAGCTTCGACGAGGAGGCGGTCGCCATGGTGCGCCGCGCCTCGCCGGTGCCGGCCCCGCCGCCAGAAGTCGGTGGCGGCACCATCTCCTTCACCGTGCCGGTGCTGTTCAGCCTGAGGTGACGGTGGCGCCGGCTTCCACGCCCGTGACCCAGCAGGCGACGCGCTGGGCGCCCTTCGACGCCAGCGGCGGCATCTCGACCCGGCAGCGCTCCACCACCAGCGGGCAGCGCGGGTTGAACGGGCAGCCGCGCGGCGGGTTGAAGGGCGAGGGCAGTTCGCCCTCCAGCACGATGCGCTCCTTCTTCGCCTCGGGGTCGGCCACCGGCGTGGCGGACAGCAGGGCCCGCGTATAGGGGTGCAGCGGCGCGTCGAACATGGCCTCGCGCGGGCCATGTTCGACCGCGCGGCCGAGATACATCACCAGCACCTCGTCCGCCATGTGCCGCACCACGCCGAGATCATGGCTGACGAAGACATAGGCGACGCCGAGCTGCTCCTGCAGTTCCACCAGCAGGTTCAGCACCTGCGCCCGCACCGAGCCATCGAGCGCGGAAACCGGCTCGTCCAGCACCAGGATCTTTGGCCGCAGCACCAGCGCGCGGGCGATAGCGATGCGCTGGCGCTGGCCGCCGGAGAACATGTGGGGGTAGCGGCCGTGATGTTCCGGGCGCAGCCCGACCCGCTTCATCATGTCGAGCGCCCGCTCGCGCCGCTCGGGGGCGGAGAGCGAGGTGTTGACCAGCAGCGGCTCCTCGATCGCCTTGCCGATGGTCTGGCGCGGATTGAGCGAGCCGAAGGGGTTTTGAAACACCATCTGCACCTCGCCGCGGTAGCGGCGCAGCGTGCGGGCATCCGCCTCGGCGACATCGACATCGTCGAGCCGCAGTGAGCCCTCGCCCGGCCGCTCGATCAGTGTGAGCATGCGGGCGAGTGTCGACTTGCCGGAACCGGATTCGCCCACCACCGCCAGCGTCGAGCGCGGCGCGAGGCGGAAGCTGATGCCGGCCACCGCCTTCACCGTGGCGGATTTCGCGAACAGGCCGCGCGAGACCTCGTAGCTTTGGGTGAGATCGACGGCTTCCATCACCGCCTCGGCCGCCGTTGTTTCATGCGCTGCATCAGGGTTCATGCCGCGAACTCCCGACGCTGGGGAATGCCCGCGAGGAGGGGTGTGTGGCAGAGGGCGAGGCCGAATTCCGCCCCCGCGCGCGGCGGCGGCACGGTGCGGCAGGTGTCGGTGGCGAAGCGGCAGCGCGGCGAGAACAGGCAGCCGGTCGGCCGGTCGGCCATGCCCGGCACGATGCCGGGAATGGAGGGCAGCAGCCGGCCCTGCGCGCGCTCCGGCAACGCCGCCAGCAGCGCGGCGGTGTAGGGATGGTGCGGGTCGCGGAACAGGCCGCGCGTCGTCTGCATCTCCACCTGCTGGCCGGCATAATGAACGCAGACGCGCTGCGCCGTTTCCGCCACCACGCCCATATCATGGGTGATCAGCACCAGCCCGACGCCGCTTTCCTTCTGCAGCTTCAGCAGCAGATCGAGGATCTGCGCCTGGATAGTGACGTCGAGCGCGGTGGTGGGCTCGTCGGCGATGATGAGCTTGGGCTTGCAGGCCAGCGCCATGGCGATCATCACCCGCTGGCTCATGCCGCCGGACAGCTGGTGCGGAAAGGCCTTCAGCCGCCGTTCCGGCTCGGGAATGCCGACCAGCTCCAGCAGTTCCACGGCCCGCGCCTGCCGCTGGGCACGGGAGAGATCGAGATGCGCGGCCATCGCCTCGCGGATCTGAAACCCGACGGTGAAGCACGGGTTGAGGCTCGACATCGGCTCCTGGAAGATCATGGCGAGGTCGCGCCCGATGATCTTGCGGCGCTCGCGCGCCGAGAGGGTCAGCAGGTCGCGGTCGTCGAACATCATCCGATCGGCGGTGACGGTGGCGATCCAGGGCAGCAGGCCCATCACCGCCAGCATGGCCACCGACTTGCCGGAGCCCGATTCGCCGACAATGGCGACGAGTTCGCCCGCCTCGACATCGAGGTCCACCTTGTCCACCGCGCGGAACGGCCCGCGCCCGGTGGCGAAGCTGACGGAGAGGTTGCGAATGGAGAGCAGGGGCATCAGCTGCGCCTCAGCTTGGGGTCGAGCGCGTCGCGCAGGCCGTCGCCCATCAGGTTGATGGCGACCACCGTGACCAGGATGGCGAGGCCGGGCAGGGTGACGATCCAAGGCGCAGAGCGGATGAACTCGCGGGCATCGGCCAGCATGGCGCCCCATTCCGGCGTCGGCGGCTGCGCGCCGAGGCCGAGGAAGCCGAGGGCCGCCGCCTCCAGGATCGCGTCGGAAATGCCGAGCGCGGCCTGCACGATGAGCGGGGCGAGGCAGTTCGGCAGCACGGTGACGAACATCAGCCGCAGCCGGCCGACGCCGGCGACCTGCGCGGCGATGACATATTCCTTGGTCAGCTCGGCGATAGCGGCGGCGCGCACCAGGCGCACATAGCGCGGCAGATAGACCACCGTCACCGCCACGATGGTGTTGGTGAGGCTCGGGCCCAGCACCGCGACGATGAGGATGGCGAGCACCAGGCTGGGGATCGCCACCACCATGTCCATGACGCGCATCACCACCACTTCGACGATGCCGCGCAGGAAGGCGGCGGCAAGGCCGAGCACGATGCCGAGCGCGACCGAGACCACCATCACCGACAGGCCAATGCCGAGCGAGATGCGCGCGCCATAGATGAGGCGGGAGAGCACGTCGCGCCCCACCGCATCGGTGCCGAAGGGGAAGGTCCAGTTTCCGCCGGCCCAGACCGGGGGCAGAAGCACGCTCTGGCGGAACTGCTCGATCGGCGAGTGCGGCGCCACCCATGGCGCGAACAGCGCCAGCAGGGTGATGAACACGACGACGGCAAGGCCAAGCACCGCGCCGCGATTCTCGCTGAAGGCGGACCAGAAGGCGCGAAGCGGCGAGGGTTCCTCGCCCACCGGCTCGACCTCGGCGACGGCGGCGGCGCTCAGGCTGAGCCCGGAGGCGCCCGGCAGCAGGCGTTCCGGGGCGGTGGGCATCGGATCGTCGATGGCGTTTTCCTCAGCCATGCCGGATCCTCGGATTGATCGCGACATAGAGCATGTCGACGATGAGATTGACGAGGATGACGATCGCCGAGATCAGCATGATGCCGCCCTGCAGCGCGGGATAGTCGCGGCGGGAGATCGATTCGATCAGCCATTTGCCGACCCCCGGCCAGGCGAAGATGGTCTCTGTCAGCACCGCGCCGGCGAGCAGGGTGCCGGTCTGCAGGCCGACCACGGTGACGACGGGGATCAGCGCGTTGCGCAGCGCGTGCAGCCCGACCACCCGCAGCGGCGAGAGGCCCTTGGCGCGGGCGGTGCGCACATAGTCCTCGCCCAGCACTTCCAGCATCGAGGAGCGCGTCATTCGCGCGATCACCGCCAGCGGAATGGTGCCGAGCACGATGGAGGGCAGCACGAGATGCGCCGCCGCGGCGCCGAAGGCGCCTTCCTGGCCAGACAGAAGACTGTCGATCAGCATGAAGCCGGTCACCGGCTCGAAATAATAGTTGATGAGGTCCATGCGGCCGGAGACCGGGGTCAGGCCCAGATATTCCGACATGAACATGATGAGCAGCAGGCCCCACCAGAAGATCGGCATCGAATAGCCGGCCAGCGCCACCGTCATCACCGAATGGTCGAGCACCGAGCCGCGCTTGACCGCCGCCAGCACGCCCGCCGGCACGCCCAGCGCCACGGCGAAGATGAGGGCGCAGAAGGCCAGCTCCAGCGTCGCCGGGAAGAGGATGAGGAATTCGTGCAGCACCGGCGTCCGGGTGACGATGGAGGTGCCGAAATCGCCGTGCAGCAGGCCATAGACATAATCGAGGAACTGCCGCCACACCGGCTGGTCGAGGCCGAGTTCGTGGCGCAGCTGGGCCAACCGCTCCGGCGCGATGCCGCGCTCGCCGGTGCGAGCCTCGATCGGGTCGCCTGGCACCAGGCGCACGGCGACGAAGGTGACGAACATCAGCGCCACGAAGGTCGGCACCGTCAGTGCGACGCGGCGGAGGATGAGAGCGAACATGAGCCTCACACGCAAGTGTGGCCGTCATCCCGGACACCGCGCAGGGGTGATCCGGGATCGGGGGACGGAGATGCGCCTTAGAGCACGCGCCGATCAGCTGGCATCGCAAGATGATCGCTAACCGCCCTCTAGCGGGGGACGCTCCCGGAGCGCGGCGTGGCCGCGTCCGGGATGACGTTCATTGCGATGGGACGAGAGAGTCCCGGCCGGTCACTTCAGCTCGACGCCGTAGAATTCGTGGCGGCCGAACGGGCTGACCTTGTAGTCGACCACTTCCTTGCGGGTCGGCTCGTACACCACCGAATGGGCGATGGTGAACCAGGGAGCGTCTTCCTTGAAGATCACCTGCGCCTGCTCGTAGAGCTTGGTGCGCTCGGCGAGGTCGGAGCTGCTACGCGCCTTGTTGATCAGGGCGTCGAAGTCCTTGTTGCACCATTTGGCGAGGTTCTGGCCGCCCTTGCGCGCGGCGGGGCAGCCGAGCAGGAAGAAGAAGTTGTCCGGGTCGCCATTGTCGCCGGTCCAGCCGAGCTGGCCGGTCATGTGCTCGCCTTCCTGCATGCGCTTGCGGTACTCGCCCCATTCATAGGAGACCAGCTTGGCATTGACGCCGAGCTTGGCCAGATCCGACTGCATCATCTCGGCGATGCGCTTGGCATTCGGGTTGTAGGGGCGCTGCACCGGCATCCACCACAGGTCGATGTCGAGCGGGGTTTTGACGCCGGCATCGGCCAGCATCTTCTTGGCCTTTTCCGGGTCGTAGGCGTAGTCCTTGACCTCGGTATTGTAGGACCAGATGGTCGGCGGGATCGGGTTGATCGCGCCCTGGCCGGCGCCCTGGTAGACGTCCTTGATGATGGCGGCCTTGTCGATCGCCATGTTGAAGGCCTGGCGCACCTCCTTCTTGTCGAAGGGGGGCTTTTCCACGTTGAAGGCCCAATAGGCGATGTTCAGGCCCGGCTGCGAGAGCAGGTTGACCGCCGGATCGGTCTTCATGCCGGCGATGTCGGCCGGGTTCGGCGCGATCATCACATGGCATTCGCCCTTCTTCAGCTTGGCATAGCGGGCGGTCGGGTCGGGGGTGATGGCGAAGACGAGGTTGTCGATCTTGGACGGGCCCTCGAAATAGGCGGGGAAGGCCTTGTACCGGATCACCGCGTCCTTCTGGTAGTTCACGAAGGAGAACGGGCCGGTGCCGACCGGAATCTGGTCGAACTGCTCGGGCGTGCCCTTCTTCAGCAGGAAGTCGGCATATTCCTTGGAGTGGATGGTGGCGAAGTCCATGGCGAGGTTCGCCAGCATCGGCGCGTTCGGCTCCTTGAGCACGAATTTCACCGTGTGGTCGTCGACCTTGTCGATGGAGACCAGCAGGTCCGGCAGGCCCATGTCGTTGAAGTAGTCATACGCGCCGCCCGTGACCTTGTGGTACGGGTTTTCCGGCTTCCACATGCGGTCGAAGCTGAAGATCACGTCGTCGGCGTTGAAGTCGCGGCTCGGCGTGAAGCCGTTGACGCCGGAATGGAATTTCACGCCCTTGCGCAGCTTGAAGGTGAGCTCCTTGCCGTCGTCGCTGACCGTCCAGCTCTCGGCGAGGCCGGGAACGACCTTGGTGCTGCCGCGCTCGAACTCGACCAGCTGGTTATAGGCCGGGCGGGCGGCGTCGAAACTGGTGCCCGTGGTGTTGAGGGCGGGGGTGAAGTTTTCCGGGCTCCCTTCGGAGCAGTAGACGAGCGTCTTGGCCGCATAGGCCGGCGCGCACAGCGCCGTCAGCATTGCAGCCGCAAGGGCTGCCTTGGCAGGAAAAGCCGGCATGTCTGAATTCCCCTCTCATAGACCGCGCGCGACGTGCCCATTGTATGGGCTGGCCTATTGTTTGTTCGTCGCGATCCGATTTCACAACTGAAACACGTGTCTCAGTGTTTCGCAATCGTACCCCACCCCTAGACCTAAGTAGGATCACCCAGCGTAAGCGGCGCCGGTGCCGGTCGCAGAAGGCCGGATGCACGGCCTCGTGCGACGTTGTAAGAGAGGCGGGCCGGCCTATGGTGCCGGTCGTCCGGGAGAATAAGCATGAGTGCCGCGCCGTCCGCCGCCCACGCCGCCAAGGCGTCCAAGGTTTCGTTCGATTGGACCGATCCGGTCGATTTCGATGCGCAGCTCACCGAGGAAGAGCGCCTGGTGCGCGACACGGCGCGCGACTATGCGCAGGAGAAGCTGCAGCCGCGCGTCACCTCCGCCTATATGGAAGAGCGCTTTGACCGCGAGATCATGAGCGAGATGGGCGAGCTCGGCCTGCTCGGCCCCACCATTCCCGAGGAGTATGGCGGGGCGGGACTCGGCTATGTCTCCTACGGGCTGGTGGCGCGCGAGGTGGAGCGGGTCGATTCGGGCTATCGCTCGGCGATGAGCGTGCAGTCCTCGCTGGTCATGCACCCGATCAACGCCTATGGCAGCGAGGCGCAGAAGCGCAAATTCCTGCCGAAGCTCGCCACCGGCGAGATGGTGGGCTGCTTCGGCCTCACCGAGCCCGACGCCGGCTCCGACCCCGCCGGCATGCGCACCCGCGCCGAGAAGATCGACGGCGGCTATCGCCTCTCCGGCGCCAAGATGTGGATCACCAATTCGCCGATCGCCGACCTCGCGGTGGTGTGGGCGAAGTCGGCCGCCCATGGCGACGAGATCCGCGGCTTCCTGCTGGAGCGCGGCATGAAGGGCTTCACCACCCCGAAGATCGAGCACAAGCTCTCGCTGCGCGCCTCGGTCACTGGCGAGATCGTGATGGATGGGGTGGAGGTGCCGGAGGAAAATCTGCTGCCCGACGCTTCCGGGCTCAAGGGCCCGTTCGGCTGCCTCAACCGCGCCCGCTTCGGCATTGGCTGGGGCACGATGGGGGCAGCGGAAGCCTGCTACGCCGCCGCGCGCCAGTACACGCTCGACCGCAAGCAGTTCGGCAAGCCGCTGGCGGCGACGCAGCTCATCCAGAAGAAGCTCGCCGACATGGCGACCGAGATCACGCTCGGCCTGCAGCTCGCTTTGCGCGCCGGCCGGCTGTTCGACGAGGGCCAGCTGCCGGTGGAGACCATCTCCATGCTCAAGCGCAACAATTGCGGCAAGGCGCTCGACATCGCCCGGCTCGCCCGCGACATGCATGGCGGCAACGGCATTTCCGGCGAGTTCCCGGTGATGCGCCACATGGTGAACCTGGAGACGGTGAACACCTATGAGGGCACGCACGACATCCACGCGCTGATCCTCGGCCGGGCCATCACCGGGCACCAGGCGTTCTTCTGAGCCGGGCGCGCTGAGGGGCATTGCCGAAGGGTTTATCCGGGATCCTGGCGCGGCGCTCCGGCTTCGCCTGCGCTGGGCCGGGACACGGGCGCCCTATGCTGTTTCCCGGACAAGGCGCGCTTGCGCGCCGACGATCCGGGACCCCGGGGGGAGACTCTTCGGCTTCTCCGCCCGTCGTCTCAGATGCTGTACATCAGGTCGGCGTCGGGGGCGTGCGAGAAGATGACCATGTCGTGCAGCGACATGCCGTCGAGAATATCCGACATGGCGTCGCGCACCTTGCTCATGGTGATGCGCACCGAGCAGGTGGCGAGGTCCTCGCAGTCCTCGCAGGGCACATAGGCGCTCTTGCTGGCGCAGCTGAGCGGGGCCAGCGGGCCGTCGAGCACGCGGATGATGTGGCCGATGCGGATATCGCGCGGCGTCTTGGCCAGCGCGTAGCCGCCGCCCGGCCCCTTCTTGGAGCGCAGCATGCCGGCATTCCTCAGCTCCAGCAGAATGGCGTCGAGGAACTTCTTCGGGATGTTGTTGGCGGTGGCGATTTCCTGCCCCATGGCGCTCGAACCCGGTTCGAGCCGGGCGAGAAAGAGCATCGCCTTGAGGCCGTACTTGCCCTTGTTGGTCAGCATGTCCGCTTCGTCATTCGGCTGCATCAGGAGCAGCGCAATGGGATTGGTCAGCCGGGCGCCGAATCTGCCGCCAGCACTCCCTATAAATGGTAGATTGGACGGTATTTTACCAGTGGCGGCTGCCTACTCAGCGCGAGGTGTCGCTCGCGACGGCGATGCCGGCGGGCGACTGGGCCTCCGGCGCCGGGTGCAGAAACAGCACGGCCGCGATCACGGCGCCATAGCAGACGGCGAACAGCAGCTTGTCACGGGTGCGGTGCAGGCCGGTCTGGCTCATGGGTCACTCTCCTGTTGGAGAGTAATCTATGGACAATGTAGGAATATGTAAAGGGTCAGTCGTCGTCCATCCCCCGCGCAGCCGTCATCAGCGTGCCGCCACTCTCGAAGGCGGCGGTGAAGGCGGCGACGCGGCGGTCGATGCGGATGTCGGAGGCGCGCAGCGGGCGGGCCAGCGAGAGGCCTTCCAGCGAGCGGGCGCGCGAGAGGGCGACATAGGCCTGGCCGGCGGCGAAGGCGCCGGCGTCGAAGTCGATCCGCACATCCTCCAGAGTCAGCCCCTGCGCCTTGTGCACCGTCACCGCCCAGGCGGGCACGAGGGGAAGCTGGGTATAGGTGCCCACCACCTTGGCCGCGACCTTGCCCGTCGCCTCGTCCCAATCGTAGCGGATGCGCTCCCAACTGGTGCGCTCGATCTCGACGATGCCGGCGCCGTCGAGCCGGACATAGGCGCGGTCCGGGGCCAGGCCGGTGATGGTGCCGACCGAGCCGTTGACCCATTGCCGCTCGGGATGATTGCGCACCGTCATCACCCGCGCCCCCACCTTCAGCGCCAGCGTCTCCGGTACCGGCAGCCGATCATTGGCGAGGTCGAACTCGCCCTCGCTCTTGCCCTCGAACAGTCGGCCGTCATCATAGAGCGCTTCCATGCCGCGCCGGTTATAGGCATCGACCCGCGCATTGGTCGGCGCCAGCACGACCGGGATGCGGCCGGGCCGATGGTCCCGGTGCGAGGCGGTGTTGATGGCGGCGATGGCGTCGGCGATGTAGCGGCCGGTGCGCAGCTCAGCGAGATGGCCGACAAAGGCGTCGTCGGTCTGGCGGTAGACGGTCAGGAAGGGCAGGCGCGCCGGCTCCACCTCGCGCAGCACCCGCGCGTCGAAGGCGAAGGGGCCCTCATAGCCGAGATGGCCGAGGATTTCGCGCTCGGCCTGCGGCACGACGGGCGGCAATTGCAGGAAATCGCCGACCAGCACCACCTGCACCCCGCCGAAGGGCTCGGGATTGCCGCGGGCGATCCGCAGGCTGCGGTCCACCGCATCAAGCACATCGGCGCGCACCATGGAGATCTCGTCGATGACGAGGCGCTCCAGCTTCTTCATCAGGGTGCGCTTAGGGCTGCGCGGGCGCACTTGGTCGGGGTCCATCAGCCGGGGCGGCAGGCCGAAGAAGGAATGGATGGTCTGCCCGCCGAGCTGCAGCGCCGCCACGCCTGTGGGGGCGAGAAACGCCTGCTTGCCGCCGCCATGCTTGCGCAGCGCGTGCAGAAAGGTGGTCTTTCCCGTGCCGGCGCCGCCGAGCACCATGATGACGGGTGCGCCGGAGCCCACCAGTGCCAGCGGCCCGGCGAAGGCTTCGGCCGGGAGGGAGGGGCGAATCGGCAGCGCGGCTTTGTCGTTCATCGGCGCAATGGAGCACAGGAGGGCGGCGCCGGCCAAACCGCTCAATGCAGCTTGATCAGCACCAGCCCGGCGACGATGAGCGCGGCGGCCACGAGCCGTTCGGGGCGCAGCTTTTCATGCAGCACCACCACGGCGATCACCGCGCCGAACAGCACGCTGGATTCGCGCACCGCCGCGACGAGGCCGATCGGCGCCTTGGTCATCGCCCAGATCGAGATCCAGTAGGCGGTGAGCGACATCGCCCCGCCGGCAAGGCCGGGGCCGATGAAGGAGAGCGTCGGCGCCAGCGCCCGCGGGCCCTTCCAGGCGAGGCCGAACAGGGTGATGACGACGCTGTCGGCGACGAACAGCCAGGAGGTGTAGATATGCGGCGAGGTGGCGCTGCGGGCACCGAGCCCGTCCACCAGCGTGTAGGCGGTGATCGACAGCCCGCACATCAGCGCGAGGCGCAGCGCCGTCCGGTCGAAGGCGGCAGCGCCAGCCCGCCGCCAGGCGATCGACAGGATGCCGAGCGCCAGCAGCCCGACCCCGAGAAAGCCCTGCGCGTCCACCGCCTCCCCCACCAGAGTCACCGAGAGGATGGTGGTGAGCAGCGGGGCGCTGCCGCGCGCCAGCGGGTAGACCAGCCCCATATCGGCGCGGCGATAGGCGCCGGCCAGCGTCAGGTAATAGACGAGGTGGATAGCCACCGAGGCCGCGATCCACGGCCACACATGCGCCTCAGGCGGACCGAGATACAGCGCCACCGGCAGAGCGAGGAGGCCGCAGGCGGCATTGACCAGCACCACGGCGAGAAACGGGTCCAGCCGTATCTTCAGCACCGCGTTCCAGCCGGCATGCATCGCCGCGGCGGCGATGACGGCGAGGAAGACGCTGGGTTCCATGGGGACGGCCGGCCGGAGAAAGGAGGCCGGGCTTTAGCCGATTCCGCAGGCGCTGCCGAGGAGTATCAGCTCAATGCAGCTTGATCAGCGTCACGCCGGCGACGACCAGCAGGGCGGCGAGGAGGCGCTCGGGGCGCAGCTTCTCCTGCAGCACCAGCACGGCGAAGCCGGCGCCGAACAGTACGCTGGCCTCGCGCACCGCCGCCACCAGGCTGATCGGCGCCCGCGTCATCGCCCAGACACACAGCCAATAGCTGACGAACAGCATGGCGCCGCCGATAAGCGCCAGCCCCCAATGCCGGCGCACCGGGTGCAGGAAGGCCGCACCCTTCCAAAGCGTTAGGCCGACGGCAATCAACACGGCATCGCCGACGAACAGCCACGCCGTATAGATGGCCGGCGACCCCATCCGGCCGGCGGTGCCGTCGACGAGGGAATAGGCGGTAACAGCAACGCCCGAGCCCAGCGCCAGCGCCAAGGCCGCGGCCTGCGAGGCCTCGCCCCGGCTGCGCCAGGCGGTGACCAGCACGCTGGCCGAGAGCAACGCGATGCCGGCGATGCCGATCGGGCGCACCGGCTCGTGCAGAACCAGGATGGCGACGCCGGCGGTCATCAGCAGCGCGCCGCCGCGCGCGACGGGATAGACGAGGCCGAGATCGGCGCGGGCATAGGCGCCGACGAGGCAGGCATAGAAGGCGAGATGCGCGCTCATCGAGCCCGCCATCCACGGCCACAGCGCCGGTTCGGGCGGGCCAAGCGCGAGCGCGACCGGCAGCGCCACCGCGCCGCCGCCGAGCACGACCAGCATCAGCGCCGATAGCGGATCGAGCCGCAGCTTCAGCAGCACGTTCCAGCCGGCCTGAAGCAGGGCCGACAGCAGCACGACGAGAAGAACAGCAAGGTCCATGGCAGGGCCGCGATGAGGGACACTACGTCGTTACCCCACATCGCGGCCGCTGGCGAGGCCGGTGTCAGACCCCGAGCTGGGTCACGAACTTGGTGTTCACATAGGCTTCCATCGCCTCGGTGCCGCCTTCCGAGCCATAGCCGGAATCCTTGATGCCGCCGAACGGCACTTCGGGAAGGGCGAGGCCGTGATGGTTGATCGAGATCATGCCGCTTTCCACCCGGCGGGCGAACTCGTCGGCGCGGGCGGAAGAGGTGGTGTAGGCATAGGCCGCCAAGCCATAGGGCAGGCGGTTGGCCTCGGCGATGACCGCCTCGGTCGAGGTGAAGGACTGGATCGGCACGATCGGGCCGAAGGGCTCCTCATTGAGGATGCGCGTATCCGCCGACAGGCCGGTGAGCACGGTCGGCTCGAAGAAATAGCCCTTATTGCCGATGCGCGCCCCGCCGGTGTGCAGGGTGGCGCCCTTGGCGAGGGCGTCGGCGGTCAGCGCCTCCATCGCCTCGACCCGGCGCGGATTGGCCAGCGGGCCCATACGCACGCCCTCGTCCAGGCCGTTGCCGACCTTCACGCCCTTCACCGCCTCGGTGAAGCCGTCGACGAAGCGGGCATAGAGGTCCTCATGCACGAGGAAGCGGGTCGGCGAGACGCAGACCTGGCCGGCATTGCGGAACTTGGCGCCCGACAGCAGCTTGATCGCCACTTCGACGTCGGCATCCTCGAACACCACGGCCGGGGCATGGCCGCCCAGTTCCATGGTGACGCGCTTCATATGCGCGCCGGCCAGCGCGGCCAGTTGCTTGCCGACCACGGTGGAGCCGGTGAAGGAGATCTTCTTCACGATCGGGTGCGGGATCAGGTACTGCGAAATCTCCGCCGGCACGCCGAAGACGAGGTTGACCACGCCTGCCGGCACGCCGGCATCGGCATAGGCGCGCACCAGCTCGGCGCAACTCGCCGGGGTCTCCTCCGGCCCCTTGAGAATGACCGCGCAGCCGGCGGCCAGCGCAGCGGACACCTTGCGCACCGCCTGGTTGATCGGGAAGTTCCACGGGGTGAAGGCGGCGACGACGCCCACCGGCTCGCGGTGGACGGCCTGCTGCACGCCGGCGGCGCGGGCGGGAATGAGCCGGCCATATTGCCGGCGGCCTTCCTCGGCGAACCAGTCGATGATGTCGGCGGAGGCCAGCGTTTCCATCCGCGCCTCGGGCAGCGGCTTGCCCTGCTCCATCGTCATCAGGGTCGAGATCGTCTCATGCCGCTCGCGCAGGAGCTCGGCCGCCTTGCGCATGATCTTGTAGCGCTCGTGCGGCGGCGTGTGGCGCCACACGGCGAAGCCCTTCTCTGCGGCGGCGAGCGCGGCGTCGAGATCGGCGCGGCTGGCATGGGCGACCGTGCCGATCGCCTCTTCTGTCGCCGGGTTGATCACCGGCTGGCTACCGCTGCCCCCGCGCCAGATGCCGTCAATGTAGAGCTGGACCTCGGGGTAGGACACGGAATGGGGCATGGCCGAACCTTTCGCGACAGGATGTGCGGGCATACCTAATCGCCCCGGCGCCGGACGGAAAGGGGCAAGTCGGGCGGCCGCAGCTTCATTGGATCCAATTTTCCGCCTGCCACAGGCGAGGAAGGTGGCGCGGCCACGCGCTCAGGCGGGCCAGCAGCTTGCACCAGAGAACGGCCTAGAAGCCGGCACTGCCGCCATCGCTTACGGCAGCGCGCAGGGCTTGCGCGCGGGGCCTGTTCGCCCCCTGCGGCCGGCTCCGTCATCTGCGCCCCGCCGGCCTCTCCCGGCGCAGGCCGCGATGCCCGAAGCTGCCGACAGCGGGGACGTCAGGCGGTGAGGAATGCCCGGCCGGAGAGGCCGGGCGAGGGGCTCAGCGCGTCTCGCGCAGGATGTCGCGCTTGCCGGCATGGTTCGCCGGGCCGACAATGCCTTCAGTTTCCATCCGCTCCATCAGCGAGGCAGCGCGGTTATAGCCGATCTGCAGCCTGCGCTGAATGTAGGAAGTGGAGGCCTTCTTGTCGCGCAGCACAATGGCCACCGCCTGATCGTAGAGATCGCCGGTATCCTCGGCACCCATGGCCGACTTGTCGAACACCGCGCTGTCCTCGGCGACCGGCTCCTCGTCCTCCTCGGCCGTGACCTCTTCGAGATATTCCGGCCGCGCCTGGCCCTTAAGATGCTCCACCACGCGCTCGACCTCCTGGTCGGAGACGAACGGCCCGTGGACGCGGGAAATCCGCCCGCCGCCGGCCATGTAGAGCATGTCGCCCTGGCCGAGCAGCTGCTCGGCGCCCATCTCGCCGAGGATGGTGCGGCTGTCGATCTTCGAGGTCACCTGGAAGGAAATCCGGGTGGGGAAGTTTGCCTTGATGGTGCCGGTGATGACGTCGACGCTCGGGCGCTGGGTGGCCATGATGAGGTGGATGCCGGCGGCGCGCGCCATCTGGGCGAGGCGCTGGATGGCGCCTTCGATTTCCTTGCCGGCGACCATCATCAGGTCGGCCATTTCGTCGACGACGATGACGATGAAGGGGAGGGGGGCGAGATCCATGATCTCCTCCTCCTCGATCAGGTCGCCGGTCTCCTTGTCGAAACCCTTCTGCACCGTGCGGGTGATGATCTCGCCCTTGGCGGTGGCCTCCGCCACGCGGGCGTTGAAGCCGTCAATATTGCGCACGCCCAGGCGGCTCATCTTCTTGTAGCGGTCTTCCATCTCCCGCACCGCCCATTTCAGGGCGACGATGGCCTTCTTCGGGTCGGTGACGACCGGCGTCAAAAGGTGCGGAATGCCCTCATAGACCGAGAGTTCCAGCATTTTCGGGTCGATCATGATCAGCCGGCACTGGTCCGGGCGGTGCCGGTACAGCAGGCTGAGGATCATGGTGTTGATGGCGACCGACTTGCCCGAACCGGTGGTGCCGGCGACTAGCAGATGCGGCATGCGGGCGAGATCGACGATGACGGGCTCGCCGCCAATGGTCTTGCCGAGCCCGATGCCGAGCTTGGCGCGGGCGGCCTCGAATTCATGGCTCGCCAGCATCTCGCGCAGCCACACCGTCTCGCGGCGCTGGTTGGGCAGTTCGATGCCGATGACGTTACGCCCTTCCACCACGGCGACGCGGGCGGATATGGCGCTCATCGAGCGGGCGATGTCGGCGGACAGGCCGATGACGCGGCTGGACTTGATGCCGGGGGCCGGCTCCAGCTCATACAGCGTGACGACCGGGCCGGGATTGGCGTCGATGATCTCGCCGCGCACGCCGAAATCGTGCAGCACCTGCTGCAGCTTCACCGAATTACGGTCGAGGAATTCTTCCGACAGCTCGTAGTCGGGCTCGTTGGCCGGGGGCTCGGTGAGCAGTTCCAGCGGCGGCAGCTCATAGTCGTCGCCGGCCTCGGTGGCCGGGCGCGGGGCGGGACGGGCGGCGCGGGGAGCCGGGGCGGGCACAGGCGCGGGCGCGGCAACCGGGGCGACAACCGCGGCCGCAACAGGCGCAACGGCGGCGGGGGCCGGCGCGGGCGGCGCCACCGGGGCCGGGGCCGGCGGTGCGACGGCTACCATGCCGAACATCGGCCAGGAGAACGACAATTCGGCCGGGCTCACGCTGTAGCCGGAGAAGCCGCCCAGCACGGCGGCGGGCGCGTCGGCCGCGACGGCGCTGTCGTCACTCGGCGCGTCGTCGCCGGCAAGCTCGG
This sequence comes from Ancylobacter sp. FA202, assembly GCF_000380205.1. NCBI lineage: Bacteria > Pseudomonadati > Pseudomonadota > Alphaproteobacteria > Hyphomicrobiales > Xanthobacteraceae > Ancylobacter > Ancylobacter sp. FA202. Next base: position 3,452,641 of record NZ_KB904818.1, read on the forward strand.
CCGCGACATGGTGAGCGGCGCTGTCTTCGGCCCAGAACGCCTCGACCGCGGCGTCTTCCTCGAACTCGTCGTCCTCGTCGTCGCCGAAATCCTGTTCGGCGAACGCATCCTCGTCCGATTCCTGCTCGTCCGATTCCTGTTCAGCGAAATCCTGTTCGTCATCCGCCGCGAAGACGGGCTGAGGAGCTGCGGATTGAAGCGCGACGGATTCCGGGGCGGCGTCCTGCGCCTCGGCTCGGCTTTCCTGCCGCGCCATCTCTCCAGCCAGCGGCGCCTCCCGCACAGCGCCATAGCGCGCGGCGAGAAGGCGCTCCTCCTCCGGGAACTCGTCCTCATAGGCGCCCTCTTCCAGCGGAATGAGGTCGTAGATGTCGGCGACATCGTGGGCCGCGACATCGTGGGCTGCCACGTCATGCGCTGCCACGTCATTGGCGGCGGTGAACTGCTCGTCCGGCACCCAGCTGGCGCCCCGGGTGGCCGAGCGCGCGGCGGGGATGACAGGCGGGGTGTCGTAGCCGAACTGGATCATCGAGGCGACCGGCGGCGCGGCCGGGCGAGCGGCGGGCACCGGCGCGGCCGGCGTCAGCGGAGCCTGCGCCTGCGGCGCGGCAATGTTGGGCGCGGCAACGTTGGGCACGGAAGCGGCGGGCGCGACAGCCGTGGGGGCGATGTCGGGCTGGGCGGAGAGCGCGCGCCGGGCATGGGCGGCGATCAGCGCCTTCGGCACCGCGCCGAGCGGCGGCTTGCGCGGCGGCACGCGCAGCACCGGCGTCTGCGAGGGGCGCGGCGGCGCCACGATGGCGGTATCGGTGGCCGGCGCTTCCGGCACCGGTGCCGGAAGCGGCTGCCGCATCAGATAGTCCGGCGTGCGGGTGAAGCGCGTATTGGGCGGCATGGTGAAAGGCTGCAGCCAGCTCGGCACCACTTCATGCTGCGGCGCCACGGCCGGCGGGCGCGGCGCCGGGGCGGCGGCCGTCTTCGGTACCTTGGGCGCGGGTGGCGCGTGCGTCACCTGCGGGTTGGCGCGGGAGAACACATGAGTCTGGGCGGTCGCCTTCGACTCGGAAGCCTTGTCCGCATTCGGATCGGAGGGACGCGCCGGATTACGCATGGGACGCTGGAACCTTTGCCGCTACTGCCGTTGAGCCTGCCGGACGAAGCGCGAAAGGCGCCGTCGCGGCCGTGCCATATGGTTAGGCCCACAGCGTTAACGAACGGTATGAAGCGGCGGGATTTCCCGCGTCGACAGGCGCAGACCGGCGCGTCTCTCCACTGGCTAAAGCGGGTGCGTTAGACCGGAAGGCCGAGCGTGGCGCGGATTTCCGCCGGCATCAGGTCATGCGTCTCGGGGTGCTTCATCATGTAGCGGCCGAACACCGAGCAGCGCGGCACCACGGCGAGACCGCGCTGGCGGGCGCTGGCGAGGCCGGCCTCGACCAGCTTGGTGGCGAGCCCGCGCCCGCCGAGTTCCGGCGGCACTTCGGTGTGGGTGAAGATGATGTGGTCATGCGCGAGAATATACTGCGCGATGGCGGTCTGGCCGTCCTGCTCGATCTCGAAGCGGTCGGCGGCGCGGTTGTCGCGCACCGGGACTTCGCCGTTCATGCTCATGATTTTCTCCTTGGCGGCGCCCGGTTCAGGTTCGTGAGGTTGGTTTGGCGTCAGGTGCGGGCGCTGGGATATTGTCGACCAAAACGGGCGCAGCGTCGCCCCCGTTTGGCCGTGCGGGGTGAATTTATCGGCAGGGTCCGATATAGCGCAGCTCACACAGCAGGGAAGAGAGCGCTCATGACCCCGCACACTCGCCGTTTGCCCACTCCCGAAGCGCTGACGCTGCTGGAGACCCGCCGCTCGGTCGCCGCCGCCGGGCTGCAGGCGCCGGGGCCGGATGCCGACCAGACCCGCCGCCTGCTGGCCATCGCCGCCCGGGTGCCCGATCACGCCATGCTGGCGCCGTGGCGGTTCATCGTCATCTCAGGCGCGGCGCGGGGCGAAATCGGCGCGCTGCTGTCGCAGGCCTATCGCGAGACCAACGCGCATATGCCGGAGGAGAAGCGGGAGAAGTTCGCCGCTATCATGGGACGGCTGTTTCCCGCCCCGCTGGCGGTGGTGGTGGTCAGCCGGCCGGTGGTCGGCGCCACCATTCCCGCCTTCGAGCAGGAGCTTTCCGCCGGCGCGGCTTGCATGAACCTGCTCACCGGCGCGGCGGCCATGGGCTTCCACGGCATCTGGGTGACGGGCTGGGCGGCGACGCACAAGGCGGCGCTGGCGATCCTGGGCGTGGGGGAGGGCGAGCGGGTCGCCGGCATCCTCCATATCGGAACCGCCAAGGACGCCCCCGCCGACCGGCCGCGCCCGGATGTGGCGGCGCTCACCACCCACTGGTCGCCGCCTCAGCCATGAAAAAGGCCGCCCCGGCGAACCGGGACGGCCTTTCTTCTTGGCGTTTTTGGCGTTTCCTCGAACGATGAATCAGGCGGCGGCTTGTGCCTCGGCCTGCGCGCGCTTGGCCTCGCGGCGGCGGCGGGTGAGAACGAATTCGGTGTAGCCGTTCGGCTGGGCGCGGCCCTCGAAGACCAAATCGCGGGCGGCGCGGAAGGCGAAGCCGTCATAGGCCGGCGCCATCGGCACATAGGCCGGGTCGCCCGCGTTCTGGCCGTCGACCACCTTGGCCATGCGGCGCAGCGTCTCCTCGACCTGCTCGGCCGTGACCACGCCGTGCATCAGCCAGTTGGCGACGTGCTGCGAGGAGATGCGCAGCGTCGCGCGGTCTTCCATCAGCCCGACATCGTGAATATCAGGCACCTTGGAGCAGCCCACCCCCTGGTCCACCCAGCGCACGACATAGCCGAGAATGCCCTGGATGTTGTTGTCCAGCTCCTGCTGCACATCGGCCGGGTCCCAATTGCCGCGGTCAACCACGGGGATGGTGAGCAGGTCGCGGCGGGCGGCGCGCTTGCGGTGGCGCAGCTCCGCCTGTCGCTTGAAAACGTCCACCTTGTGGTAGTGCAGCGCGTGCAGCGTGGCGGCGGTGGGCGAGGGCACCCAGGCGGTGTTGGCGCCGGCCAGCGGATGGGCGACCTTCTGCGCGATCATGTCGGCCATGCGGTCGGGCATCGCCCACATGCCCTTGCCGATCTGGCCATGGCCGTCGAGATGGGCGGCAAGGCCCGCGTCGACATTGTTGTCCTCATAGGCCTTGATCCAGGCCTGCGCCTTCATCTCGTTCTTGCGCACCATCGGCCCTGCCTCCATCGAGGTGTGGATCTCGTCGCCGGTGCGGTCGAGGAAGCCGGTATTGATGAACACCACCCGCTCGCGGGCGGCGCGGATCGAGGCGGAGAGGTTGGCGCTGGTGCGGCGCTCCTCGTCCATGATGCCGATCTTCAGCGTGTTGAGATCCAGCCCCAGCGCCTGCTCGACGCGGGCGAACAGGTCCACCGCGAAGGCGACCTCTTCCGGGCCGTGCATCTTCGGCTTGACGATATAGACCGAGCCGGCGCGGCTGTTGCGCAGCGCGCTCTGGCCCTTGAGGTCGTGCAGCGCGATCAGCGAGGTGACGGCGGCATCGAGAATGGCCTCGGGAATCTCCCGGCCCTCTTCGTCGAGCACCGCGTCGGTCAGCATGTGCTGGCCGACATTGCGCACCAGCATCAGGCTGCGCCCGTGCAGGGTGAGTTCGCCGCCGGTGGCGGAGGTGTAGCGGCGATCGGCGGCGAGGCTGCGCTCCACCGTCTCGCGGCCCTTGGCGAAGCTGGCGCTGAGCGTGCCGGACATCAGGCCGAGCCAGTTGCGATAGACCAGCACCTTGTCCTGCGCGTCCACCGCCGCGACGCTGTCCTCGCAGTCGACGATCGTGGTCACGGCCGCCTCGATGACGATATCGGCGATGCCGGCCGCGTCGGTCTTGCCGATGCGGTGGCTGCGGTCGATGACGATGTCGATGTGCAAGCCGTGATTGACCAGCAGCACGGAGGACGGCGCCTCGGCCGCGCCATCGAAGCCGGCGAATTGCGCGGCGTCCTTCAGCCCGGTGCGGGTGCCGGAGGCGAGCTCGACCTCCAGCGCGCCTTCTGTGACGCGGTAGGCGACGGCATCGGCATGGCTGCCGGCGGCCAGCGGCACGCTGTCGTCAAGGAAGGCGCGGGCGCTCTCGATGACGCGCTGGGCGCGCACCGCGTTGAAGCCGTTGGACCGGCTGGCGCCCTTGTCCTCGGGCAGCGCGTCGGTGCCGTAGAGCGCATCATAGAGGCTGCCCCAGCGGGCATTGGCGGCGTTCAGCGCGTAGCGGGCATTGGTGACGGGCACCACCAGCTGCGGGCCGGGAATGCGGGCGAGTTCGTCATCGACCTTGTCGGTGACGACCTCGAAGGCTTCCGGCTCGGGGAGGAGATAGCCGATCTCGGCCAGGAACACCTCATAGGCGACGGGGTCGATCGGCTTGTTGCGGTGCGTGCGGTGCCAGGCGTCGATCTGCGCCTGCAATTCGTCGCGGCGCGCCAGCAGCTCCGCATTGCGCGGGGCGAAGTCGCGCACGATCCCGGCGAAGCTCTGCCAGAAGGCGTCTACCTCGACCCCGGTGCCGGGAATGGCCTCCTTGTTGATGAAGTCGACAAGGGCGGAATCCACCTTCAGGCCGGCAAGGTCGGTGTAGTTCATGACGGGTCCCTTCACGCGAGCGGAAAGCCGGTCGCCGCGAGCGACCGGCACAGCTGTGCTTTCCAATAGACAAAAGTGCGAGTGCGGCGCAACATCGCACATAGTCGAAGTTATACGTGCGGCAAGGGGTGAACCCTTGCAGGTCAACGCTTCGTGAGGCGTTTGCGTTGCAGCGCGAAAATGAAAAACCTCACCCCGGGGACGACAAAAACGTCACCCCGAGGCGCCCGGCCTTCGCCGGACCACGGCGGCGGCTCTCCCCGAACCGCCGCCGGGCGCGCGGCATGCGCGCCCCGAGGTGACAAGCCCTCAGAACTGCGCCGTTTCCGTCGAGTCCTGCATCGCCGTGGTGGCGCTCCTGCCTTCGCTGAGCACGGTGGCGATGGCGTCGAAATAGCTGGTGCCCACTTCGCGCTGATGGCGCGTGGCGGTGAAGCCCTGCGCCTCGGCCGCGAATTCGCGCTGCTGCAGCTCGGAATAGGCGGCCATGCCGTCTTCCCGGTAGCGCCGCGCCAGCTCGAAGGTGGTGAAGCACTGGTTGTGGAAGCCGGCGAGCGTGATGAACTGGTATTTGTAGCCCATGGCCCCCAGCTCGGCCTGGAAGGTCTTCATCTGAGCCTTGTCCATGTGCTTGGCCCAGTTGAAGGACGGCGAGCAGTTATAGGCCAGCATCTTGCCCGGATGGACCCGGTGCACGCCCTCGGCGAAGCGGCGGGCATCATCGAGGCTCGGCGTCGAGGTTTCGCACCACAGCAAATCGGCATAGGGCGCATAGGCGATGGCGCGGGCGATGCCGGCCTCGAAGCCACCATTGTAGCGGTAGAAGCCTTCCTGCGTGCGCTCGCCGGTGATGAAGGGCCGGTCCAGCTCGTCGACATCCGAGGTGATGAGCCGGGCCGATTCCGCATCGGTGCGGGCCATGATGACGGTGGGCACGCCGAGCACGTCGGCGGCGAGCCGCGCCGCGTTCAGCGTGCGGACGAACTGGCGGGTGGGCACCAGAACCTTGCCGCCGAGATGGCCGCACTTCTTCTCCGAGGCCAGCTGGTCCTCGAAATGCACCGCCGCCGCACCGGCCTCGATCAGCGCCTTGGTCAGCTCATAGGCGTTGAGCTGGCCGCCGAAGCCGGCTTCGGCATCGGCGATGATCGGCACGAAATAGTCGTGCTCCGGGCCCTTGGCGCCGTCCGCGCGCTCCATGGTCTGGATCTGGTCGGCGCGCATCAGCGCCTTGTTGATGCGCCGGACCACGGCGGGGACGCTGTCAACGGGGTAGAGGCTCTGGTCGGGATACATGTCGCCGGCCGAATTGCCATCGGCGGCCACCTGCCAGCCGGAGAGATAGATCGCCTCCAGCCCGGCCTTCACCTGCTGCACCGCCTGGATGCCGGTATAGGTGCCCATGGTCGGCACGAAATCCTGCGTCTGCAGCAGTTCCCACAGCCGGCGGGCGCCATGGGTGGCGAGCGTGTGTTCGATGCGCAGCGAGCCGGCGAGGCGGGCGACCTCAGCGGGGGCGTAGCTGCGATGGATGTTCCGCCAGCGCTCCGGCGCCCAATGCGGGGCGGGGAAGCTGTCGGGCGTGGGGCGAAGCTGGTCGAGCATGGTCGTTTCCTGCAGCGAGATCGGGAAGGGAGAGAGACGCGGGGGCCGAGGAGGGGACGGCTCCCGCGCCGGCCGACCCGCTTCGCGCGTCCTCGAAGCGGGACGGCCTGAAGTCGGGCAGCCTGAAGGTGTGCGGCCTGAAGCGCGGTCTTGCGGCCATGCCTCTAGCGCGGGCGCCGCGCATAGGTGGCCGCCACCAGCCGCCCGCCGAGCAGCGCGCCGACGAGGGCGCTCATGTCGTCCTGGCCGGGCGCCATGGCGATGCGGTGGCGGCCGATGCGGTGGACGATGGTGAAGTCCTTGGCGGCCAGCCCCTGGTCGCGGAAGACCTGGCCGATCTCCTCGGCGTCGCCGCCGATGATGGTGACGAATTCGTCTTCGCCCGGGGTGGCGTGGCTTGTGGTGGGGCTCATGTCAATTCCTCCCTGCGATGTGTGATGTAAAGATTTAACACTCGACACCGAAAGGCAAGAAAGATAATGATTTGAGCGTGTTAAGCTGATAAGTCTTGTAAAGTTTACAGGTCTGTTTTGTAAAGCCAGCAAAGGGCCGGACCATGCTCGCCACCACCGAACCGCGCATTGGCAGCCGGGTGCAGAGGCTGCGCCGCGCCAAGCGCATCTCGCAGGCGGACCTCGCGAGCGCGCTCGGCATTTCCGCGAGCTATCTCAATCTCATCGAGCATAATCGCCGGCGCATCACCGTGCCGCTGCTGATGAAGCTGGCCGGCTATTTCGGCATCGAGCCGGGCGAGCTGGTGGAGAACGACGAATCCCGCCTCGTCGGCGACATGATGGAGCTGTTCAGCGACGAGCTGTTCGCCGAGAACGCGCTGACCAACCAGGACATACGCGACCTCGCCGCTTCCAACCCGGCGGTCGGGCGGGCGGTGGTGCGGCTCTACGACCAGTTCAAGACCTTGCGCGAGGCGCACCGCACCGGCGCCGGCGCCCTCGACAGTGAGACCGGCTATCACCCCTCGACCGATGCGGTCTCCGACTTCATTCAGGAAAACGCCAATTACTTTCCCAGCCTGGAGACCGAGGCCGAGCGCATCCGCCGCGACATCGACTTCGCCTCGGATTCGTTCGAGTACGGGCTGAAGAGCTACCTCTCCAATGTGTTCGGGCTGAACTGGCGCTCCGCCTCGCTGCCGGCCGGCATCGCCCGGCGCTATGATGCGGGGGCGCATGAGCTCATCACCGCCGAGGTGCTGCCGCCGGAATCGGCGCTGTTCGTGGTTGCCCACCAGCTCGGCCTGCTCGCCGCCTCGCGCCAGATCGACGAACTGATCGAGGCCGGCAACCTGCCGGCGGACGCGCCCATCGTCACCCGCAACGCACTGGCGAGCTATTTCGCCTCGGCGCTGGTCATGCCCTATGAGCCGTTCTTCGCCGCCTGCCAGGAAACGCGCTACGACATTGAGCGCATCCAGCGCCGCTTCCGTACCAGCTTCGAGCAGGTGTGCCACCGCATGACGACGCTGCAGCGGCCGGGGCGCTCGGGCATTCCGCTGCATCTGGTCCGCACCGACATCGCCGGCAACATCTCCAAGCGCTTCTCGCTGTCGGGCATCCATATTTCCCGCCATTCCGGCGCTTGCCCGCGCTGGAATGTCTATGCCGCGTTCTTCCACCCCGAGCGGATCAATGTGCAGCTCAGCCAGATGCCGGAAGGCCAGCGCTATTTCTGCATCGCCAAGTCGATCACCAAGGGCGGCCACCGCCACAATGCGCCGCGCCGGCATCTTTCCATTGGGCTCGGCTGCCATATCAGCCACGCCCACCAGATGGTCTATTCCGACGGCATGAACCTCTCCGACCCCTCGCAGACCGTGCCGATCGGGGTCGGCTGCCGCATCTGCCCGCGGCTCGACTGCGAGCAGCGCGCCCAGCCACCAACCGACCACCGTTTCACGCTGAACGAGATCGACATGTCGGAAAGCTTCTACGCCCCGGCGCGGCGGGGGCTGTGAGGTTCAGTCGAATTTCTCGCCTGTCACCTCGGCGAGGCGCCGGCCCATCTCGTCGCTGTAGCGCTTGACCGCGTGCGCCTCGCTGAGCACGCCAGCGACCGTGCCATCGGGCAGGGTGACGGCGAGCGCGTCGGCCTCGGTGCGCTCGAACAGGTCCAGCGCCTCGTGCAACGTGGCGGTCGGGCGCAGCGCGGTGTCGGTGTGGCGCAGCAGCGAGCGCAGGGTTAGCGGCGCCTCGCCCTCCACCGTCTCGAACAACGCGGCGGGCGCGATCATGCCGGCATAGCGGCCGTTCTCGGTGGCGACGAGATAGGCGGTGGCGCCGGGCGGGTAGCGATGGCGGGCCTCGATGAGCGGGGTGTCGATGTCGAGAAGCGGCACCTCGCGGCGCATCAGCGTGGCGACGGTCAGCTCGCGCAGCCAGCCAATATCGTGCGCGCCGCGAATGTTCTCGCCGCGCAGATGAAAGCGCCAGGTGGCGAAGGAGAAGCCGAACAGCCGCCGCGTGGCCAGCGAGGCGGTGCCCGCCGCCGCCAGCACGGCCAGCGTCAGCTGCAGATTGCCGGTCATCTCTAGCGCCAGCAGCGTCATGGTCATCGGCCCGCCGACGACCGCCACCGCCAGCGCGCTCATGCCGATGAGGGCGTAGAAGGCGTGGGCGGGCACGAGATCGGGCAGGATGAGGCCCATGCCAGCGGCATAGACCCGCCCGGCCATCACCCCCATCAGCAGCGAGGCGAAGAACAGGCCACCACGAAAGCCGGCGCCGATGGAGACGGAGGAGGCCATGACCTTCGCCACCAGCAGCAGCGCCGCCATTGCCAGCCCGGTATCGGCGGCGAGGAAGTGATAGACCGCGCCATGCCCGGCCGAGAGCACCGCCGGGTTCCACAAAGCGAGGGCGCCGACGATCAGCCCGCCCACCGCCGGGCGCAGCCAGACAGGCAAGGCCGAGCGGCGAAAGCCGGCTTCCACCAGCGTTGCCCCGCGCATGACGGCGATGCCGACCAGCGCGCAGAAAAAACCGAGCAGCAGCACCGAGGGCAGATCGGACAGTTGCGGGGCATGCAGCGCCGGCAGCGGCGGGTGATGCGGCGGCGCCAGCACTTGCTGGGTGAGGGCGGCGGCGAAGGTTGCCGTCATCATTGGCACGAAGGCGGGGATGGCATAGGTGCCAAGCACCAGCTCGAAGCCGTAAAACGCCCCCATCAGCGGCGCATCGAAGGCGGCGCCGATGGCGGCTCCGGCGCCGCAGCCGACGAGCAGGCGCAAATCCGCCCGCCGGACATGGAACACCCGGCCGAACCAGGAGGCGAAGCCGGCCGCCGCCTGGGTATAGCCGGCCTCCAGCCCCACCGAGGCGCCGACCCCGCTGGAGAACAGCGTTTGCAAGGCGACGATGAGGCTGTCACCCAGCGACATCCGCCCGCCCTGAAGCGCATTGGCTTCGATCGGGTCGACCGGCGGGCTGGCGCGTGTACGCAGGAAGGCCCGCACACACAAGCCGAAGGCGAGGCCGCCGAGCGCCGGAACCAGCAGCACCAGAAAGGGGGCGATGCCCTCGGTGATCGAGAGGTGGCTGGCGGTCGGAATGCGGAACAGGAGTTCGTGCAGCGCCTGCAGCGCTGCGTTCATGGCGATCACCACAAGGCCGGCGACCACGCCGACAAGGGCGGCCAGCGCGACGATGCCGAGCTCGCTGGTCCGGACCAGACGGCGCAGGCCTTGCGCCAGATGCCGCTCGCCGGTGGTGAAATCGGGGGTCACGTGCGCTCGCTCTCGCCCTGTCCCGACTGCACTAGGCAAGGACAGGGCCGCGCGCAACCGTGATGATGTCGGCTTACCCAACGTCGCGTCGCCGCGATGTGATGCGACCGGGGATGACCGGGCCGGTGGCGCCGCTAAAGTCGGCGCGACAGCACACGGATTCGGCGGCGCCCCTGCGGGCCGCCCGCCCCACGCATGGAGAACTCCCGATGTCCGAACCGACCGACTACACGCCGCCCAAGGTGTGGACCTGGAACAAGGGAAATGGCGGCGCCTTCGCCAATATCAATCGCCCGACCGCCGGGGCGACGTATGAGAAGGAACTGCCGGTCGGCAAACACCCGTTCCAGCTCTATTCGCTGGCGACGCCGAACGGGCAGAAGGTGACGATCCTTCTGGAGGAGCTTCTCGCCGCCGGCCACACGGGCGCGGAATATGACGCCTGGCTGATCAAGATCGGCGAGGGCGACCAGTTCGGCTCCGGCTTCGTCGCGGTCAACCCGAACTCGAAGATTCCCGCGCTGATGGACCGCTCGGGGGAGACACCGATCCGGGTGTTCGAATCCGGCACCATCCTGCTCCACCTCGCGGAGAAGTTTGGCGCCTTCCTGCCGACCGATCCGGCCAAGCGCGCCGAATGCCTGTCCTGGCTGTTCTGGCAGATGGGAAGCGCGCCGTTCCTCGGCGGTGGCTTCGGCCATTTCTACGCCTATGCGCCTGTGAAGATCGAATACGCCATCGACCGCTACGCTATGGAGGCCAAGCGCCAGCTCGACGTGCTGGACCGGCGGCTGGCGGAGACCCGCTATCTCGCCGGCGACGATTACACCATCGCCGATATGGCGGTGCTGCCCTGGTATGGCGCGGTGGTGAAGGGGTGGGCCTATGGCGATGCCGGCACCTTCCTCTCCGCGCATGAATACGCCAACGTCCTGCGTTGGGCCGATGAGTTGTTCGCCCGGCCGGCGGTGAAGCGCGGGCGCATGGTCAACCGCATGACCGGCGAGCTTTCCGAACAGCTGCGCGAGCGGCATGACGCGGGCGATTTCGACACGCGCACCCAGGACAAGCTGGAGGGCTGACGGCGCGGGCATGAAAAAGGGCGCCCCGGGGCAGGGGCGCCCTTGCTAGCGACGGGCGGCGTCAGGCGCAGAGGCGCGTGAGCTCGCGGATGTCGCCCAGCTGCTCCAGCCGGCGCACCGTCTCGACGATGGATTCGGTCTTGGCCTTATCCCAGCGGGCAAATTCGGCGCAGCCGCGGAACTTGTCGGCGGCCTCGTCATAGGTCATCGGGTTGGCCGGGCTGCCCTTGCCGAAGTCGGAACGGCCGGAAATGGTGCGCCCGTCCTTCATGTGGATGTCGATGATGGTGGTCATCTTGTCGTAGCCGGCGGCTTCCGCCTCCGGGTGGACATGGAAGTTCACCCGCTCGATCATCGCCTTGACGTCGTCCCGCTCCACCGTCTCGTCGGTGAACTCCGGCAGGCTGCCGCGCCCGTCGAGCAGCAGGATCGCCATGCAGAATTCCATCGAGAACTTGGCCTGAAGCTCGTTCTTCGGGCGGTGATGGATCAGCGCGTTCGGCATGTTCTGGTTGGTGCCGACATCGACCCGCTCGACATCCTCGGCCTTGATGGCATGGGTGCGGATGAGCTCCAGCATCTTGGTCATGCCGGGATGGGTGAGCGAGCCCGACGGATGCGGCTTGATGGAGACGCCCGGTGAGGCGAAGGTCCAGGGCTGGCCGAGCTTGCCGACGATGGCGGTGGGATCAAAGCCGCCTCCCGCCGCCTGGAAGAAGCCGCGCGGCGCTTCCAGTATCTTGTCGGTCGTGGTCCAGCCCAGCGCGGCGAAGTCCGCCGCCACCACGCCGCTCTCCGAGGAGCGGCCGGCGTGGAAGGGCTTCATCATGGTGCCGAAATTCTCCCGCAGCCCGGCCGACTGGCTGCCGGCGCAGCCGAAGGCGCGCACCATCTGCTCGACATCCAGCCCCTTGAGCTTGCCGGCGGCGGCGGCGGCGGCATAGGTGCCGCAGGTCGCGGTGGCATGGAAGCCGTGCTGGTAGTGGCGCGGGTTGATCGCCTCGGCGATCTTGCACTCCACCTCGACGCCGAGGTGATAGGCCAGCATCATGTCCGGCCCCGAGCGGCCATCCGCCTCGGCAACCGCCAGCGCGGCCGGCAGGGCCGGCGCGGTCGGGTGGGTGAGCAGGCCGTAGACGCGGTCCTTGGCGACGGCGAGCTGGGTGTCGTCATAATCGTCGGCATGGATGCCAACGCCATTGGCGAAGGCGGCGAAGCGGGTGGGCACCTTCAGCGCGGTGCCGATCACGGTGGCCGGCCCTTCCTTGATGCCGAGCCCGGCCAGATAGGCCTGGATATGCTCGCCGCTTTTCGCCACCGAGCCGGAGAGCGCAAGGCCGATGCCGTCGAGGATCGACTTCTTGCCAAGCTCGACCACCTCGGCCGGCAAATCGGCATAGCTCGTGCCGACGACGAATTCCGCCACTTCCTGGGTGAGGCCCTCGACGATGGGCTGGGCCTGGGCGGGGTTGGTCTGGTGCAGCGTCATGGAACGTTTCCTCGTGTTTTTGGGCGTCAGGCGGCCACGGAGGGCAGGGCGCCGATGATGGCGTCGGTCAGTTGGCTTGTGCCGGCGGTGCCGCCGAGGTCGCGGGTGAGGCTGTCGCGGCGGGCGAGCACGTCCTCGATCGCCTGCTCGACGGCGCGCGCGGTGGCTTCCTCGCCGAGATGGCGCAGCATCATCGCCCCCGACCAGATCTGGCCGATGGGATTGGCGACGCCCTTGCCGGCAATGTCAGGCGCCGAGCCGTGCACCGGCTCGAACATGGAGGGGTAGTCCTTCTCGGGATTGATGTTGGCGCCGGGCGCGATGCCGATGGAACCGACCACCGCCGGGCCGAGATCGGACAGGATGTCGCCGAACAGGTTCGAGGCGACCACGACGTCGAACCAGTCCGGGTTGCGTACGAAATGCGCGGTCAGGATGTCGATATGGTACTGGTCGGTGCTGAAGCCGAGATATTCCCTGGAGATCGCGGCGAAGCGCTCGTCCCAGTACGGCATGGTGTGGCTGATGCCGTTGGACTTGGTGGCCGAGGTGACGTGCTGCTTGCGGCCCTTGGCGAGCTCGAAGGCGTAGCGCATCACCCGGTCGCAGCCGCGGCGGGTGAAGATGGACTGCTGCATCACCAGCTCGTCCTCCAGCCCCTCATAGAGCCGGCCGCCAATGGACGAGTACTCGCCCTCATTGTTCTCGCGCACGACATAGAAGTCGATCGAGCCGGCCTCGCGGCCCTTGAGCGGGCTCTCCACGCCGGCCAGCAGCTTCACCGGGCGCAGATTGACATATTGATGGAAGCTGCGGCGGATCGGGATCAGCAGGCCCCAGAGCGAGACATGATCCGGCACGCCGGGAAAGCCGACGGCGCCGAGGAAGATCGCGTCCTTGTCGCGGATCTGCTGCAAGCCATCCGCCGGCATCATCGCCCCGGTCTTGGCGAAGCGCTCGCAGCTCCAATCGTAATGGGTCCAGTCGAAGGAGAAGCCGCCGATCCGGCTCGCCGCCTCCAGAACCCGCTGCGCCTCCGGCACCACCTCATTGCCGATCCCGTCGCCGGGAATGACCGCTATGGAATAGGTCGTCATGGAAACTCCTGGGATATCGGGGTGCGGCCTATCGGGGCGGCGGCACCGCAGCGCTGGTGCCCGCGACAGTGTTCAACGAACCGACAACTGTCAACACTTAATGGCAATGGCAGCGTGCGTTCGGGCCGTTCATTCTTGATGTTCATTGTCGGACTGACGTGCTGGGGACGCAGCGATGCCAATCCTTCCAACGTTTGGCGCGACGGAATGCGGGTGCGAAGGCCGCAGGCGCCTTCGCTGCCGCATGTGGCGAAAATCGTCCTTTCGGCGCGACATTGTTGACAATCGGCGATTATGCGGGCCAGATGGCGGCATGCTCCGCCCCGCCGCAAACCCCGCCCGCACCCCGCGCACCGCCTCCTTCGTGCCGCTGATCCAGCGCGAGATCGAGCGGATGATCGGCACCGGCGAACTCACCGGCGGCACCCGCATCAATGAGAGCACGCTGGCGCTGCGGCTCGGCATCAGCCGGGGGCCGGTGCGCGAGGCCTGCCGGGCGCTGGAGCAGATCGGCCTGCTGCGCAGCGAGCTCAATCGCGGCTTCTTCGTGCGCGAGGTCTCCACCAAGGAGGCGCTCGACCTCTACGACATCCGCGCCGGCCTGTTCGGCACCGCCGGGCGGCTTTCGGCCGCCATCATCACCACCGTGCAGCTGCGCGGGCTGGAAGAGCTGATCGGCGCGATGGACGCGGCGATCGAGGCGCCCGACATCGCAACCTTCTACACGCTGAACAACGAGTTCCACCGCCAGGTCGTCGTCGCCTCCGACAATGACAAGCTGATCGAGCTCTACCCGCTGCTGGAGGCGGAGCTGCATCTGTTCCGCCGGCGCGGCCTGGTGCTGCCCGGCTCGATGCGCACCTCCAATGACGAGCACAAGGCGATCCTCGACGCGCTGCGCCAGAGCGACGGCACCGGCGCCGCCCGCCTGCTGGAGCGGCACATCCTCGCCGGCAAGGCGCGCTTCCTGCGCACGCTGGAGGATGACAGCGCCACCGAGGCACGCCCCGGCCCGCTCGATCCCCGACAGTCACGTTCCAAGGACAGGTAGTTTCATGACCGCGCACCCGCTCCCCATTCTCGCCCTCACCCCCGGCGACTGCACCGGCATCGGCCCCGAACAGACCGCGCGCCTGCTGAGCCAGGGCGGCCTCGGCGAGGTGGCGCGGCTGGTGGTGGTGGGCGATGCCCGTGTGCTTGAGATGGGTGCGCGCCATGCCGGGGTGACGCTGGCCTTCCAGCGCTATGAGTCCCCCGGCGCGGTGGACTGGAGCGCGCCGGGCATTCCGCTCGTCGACCTCGGCAATACCGACCCGGACGCCTTCCCGCTCGGCGTCGCCAACCCCGATTCCGGCCGGCTGACCGGCGACACGCTGGCCCGCGCCATCGACTTCGCCAAGGCGGGGGAGGTGGACGGCGTGTGCTTCGCCCCGCTGAACAAGCAGGCCATGTTCAAAGGCGGCTGGCGTTTTCCGGACGAGCACAAGATGTTCGCCCATCTGCTCGACCATAAGGGCCCATTCAGCGAGATGAACGTGCTGGAGGGCCAGTGGATGACGCGCGTGACCTCGCATGTCTCGCTGCGCACGGCGCTGGACCAGGTGACGTTCGACAGTGTGTGCGGCGCGCTGCGCCTCGCCGATGAGACCATGCGCAAGGCCGGCATCGACCGCCCCCGCATCGCGGTGGCGGCGCTCAACCCGCATGGCGGCGAGGGCGGGCTGTTCGGCATGGAGGAGATCGAGATCATCCGCCCGGCTGTAGAGGCGATGGCGAAGGAGGGCATCGCCTGCGAAGGGCCCTATCCCTCCGACACCGTCTATCTCAAGGCGTTTTCCGGCGCCTATGACAGTGTGCTGGCGATGTATCACGACCAGGGCCAGATCGCGACCAAGCTGAAGGGCTTCAACAAGGGCGTGACCATCACCGCCGGGCTTGAAGTGGTGTTCACCACCCCGGCGCATGGCACGGCCTTCGACATTGTCGGCAAAGGCGTGGCCGATATCGGCGCCTTCCAGTCCGCCATCCGCCTCGCCGCCCGCGTGGCCGCGCGAAAGATCGAGGCCCGCGCCGTCGCCGCGTGAGGGGGGCATCCCTCCGTGGTCTCGTCCTCTCCCCAATGGGGAGAGGTGGCCCGCACAGCGGGTCGGTGAGGGGGTGTAGCGCGGGTAAGTCGGCGTGCCCCCTCACCCCAACCCTCTCCCCGACGGGGAGAGGGAGCGCGGCCGCCGGGGAGGGGCACGGCCCCTCAGTCGTTGCGGGCGTGGCCGTCGACGGCGGCGATGAGCCGGCGCTTGGCCAGCGCCACATGGCGCCAATGCGTTACCTGCGCCCGCTCGCCATCGCCTGACGCCAGCGCCTCCAGCATCGCCCGGTGCTCGCGGTTCGACACGGCGAGGCCGCCGCCCTGCACCAACGCGCGGGCGCGGAACAGATGCAGCTTGTTGACGAAGCGGTGGTACTCGGCCAGCAGCGTGCGGTTGCCGCAGGAGCTGACGATGAGGTTATGGAAGCCGAGATTGAGCGGGTAATAATCGTCGAAACTGCCGCGCTCGGCCACCGCGTCCATCTCGTCGACCATGCGGGTCAGTTCGGCCAGCAGCCCGTCGGTCATCCGCTCCGCTAGCAGGCGACCTGCCTGGCCGAACAGCGCGGCGCGCACGTCATAAATCTCGATCGCGTCCTCGACCGACAGCCGCCGGACGAAGACGCCGCGATTGCGCACCACCTCGACCAGCCCCTTCGCCTCAAGGCTGCGGGTGGCCTCGCGGATCGGGCCGCGGCTGGTGCCGAAGCGGTTCGAGAGGTGAATCTCGTTGATCCGAACCCCCGGCTCCAGCTCGCCTGTCAGAATGAGGCGCTCGAGTTCCTTTTCGAGCGCGCTCGTGAGGGAGACGCTCTTCACAACGGACAGGTCGCTCAAATGAGCGGAATCGCTGATGATGCTCATCCGTCAATTGTAAACAGTTTCGCGTTGGAAGGCTTCCAGTTTCTACGCACTGCGCCGGGTTGTGCCGGCTTCTGCGACACTTTGACGTTGAAGGATGGCGATCACCGCCGCCGTCACGTCGCGAGTGCCTGCCGTTCCGCCGAGATCCGGGGTCAGGGCGGTGCCCTCGGCCGTCACCTGCTCGATGGCAGCCATCAGCCGGGCGCCGGCGTCCGCCTCGCCCAGATGCTCCAGCATCATCACCGCGCTCCAGAACGCGCCGATCGGGTTGGCGATGCCCTTGCCGACCAGGTCGAAGCCGGAACCGTGGATCGGCTCGAACATCGAGGGGGTGGAACGATCCGGCGCCAGATTGGCCGTGGCGCCGATGCCAAGGCTCCCGCTCAACGCCGAGGCGAGGTCGGAGAGCACGTCGGCGTGCAGATTGGTCGCCAGCACCGTGTCCACCGTGCCCGGGCGCAGCACAAGGCGCATGGTCATGGCATCCACCAGCATCCAGTCGACAGCGAGCGCGGGGAAGTCCTTGATCACGCCCCGGCACACCTCGTCCCACAGCACCATGCCGTGGCGCTGGGCGTTGGACTTGGTAACGATGGTGAGCTTCTTGCGCGGACGCGACAGGGCGAGTTCGCAGGCAAAGCGGCAGACGCGCTCGATGCCGGCGCGGGTGAAGACGGAAACGTCGATGCCGACCTCGATCGGCAGGCCGCGATGCGCCCGCCCGCCGGCGCCGGCATATTCGCCCTCGCTGTTTTCGCGCACGATCACCCAGTCGATGTCGCGGCCCAGTTCCGGCCGCAGCGGGCCGGTGATGTTCGGCAGCAGGCGTGAGGGGCGGACATTGGCGTATTGGTCGAGCCCCTGGCAGATGGCGAGGCGCAGCTCCCACAGGGTGATGTGGTCGGGAATCTCCGGGTCACCGACGGCGCCGAAATAGATGGCGTCGAAGCCGCGCAGCGTGTCGACCCCGTCCGCCGGCATCATCGTGCCGACGCGGCGGTAGCGGTCCGAACCCCAGTCGAAGCTCTCGAAATCGAAGCCGAAGCTGCCATCGCTGGCGGCCAGCGCGTCCAGCACCTCGCGGCCGGCATTGATGACGTCGGAGCCGATGCCGTCTCCGGGAATGAGCGCGATTTTATGCCGGCGCATGAGCGTGGGTCTCCATGTAGGAAAGAACGGCGTTGGTCATGTCGGCCTGGGTGCCGGTGCCGCGAATGTCGGGCGTGCGGGTGGCGGGGTTCGCCAACGCGGCGTCGATGCCGGCTTTCATCAGCGCGGCCGCCTCGGCGGCGGCCGGAATGCCGCGCCGGCGGCCGAGCCATTCGATCAGCATCCGGGTGGATTCGATCATCGCGTAGGGGTTGGCGAGGCCCTTGCCGGCGATATCGGGCGCCGAGCCATGGGTGGCCTGCGCCATGGCGATGTCGCCGCGCCCGATGCACAGGCCGGGCGCCATGCCGAGCCCGCCGACGAGGCCCGCCGCTTCGTCGGTGAGGATGTCGCCGAACATGTTTGTCGTGACGACCACGTCGAAGCGCTGCGGCTCGCGCACCAGCTTCATCGCGAAGGTGTCGACGATGACTTCCTCGATGGCGACGTCGGGGAATTCCTTGCCGGCCTCGTAGCACTCCTCGACGAACATGCCGCAGCCGAGCTTGAACACCGTGTTCTTGTGCACGACGGTGAGTCGCTTCTTGCGCGCGCGGGCGATCTCGAAGGCGGCGCGGGCGACCTTGCGGCTGCCCTCGCGGGTGATGACGCGCACCGAAATGGTGGTGTCGTGGGTCGGGCGGAATTCGCCGCAGCCGGCCACCACGTTGCGGTCCGGCTGGAAGCCCTCATTGTTCTCGCGCACGATGACGAGGTCGATATCGTCGTAAAGGCAGCCGAGCCCGGGATAGGAGCGGGTGGGCCGCACATTGGCGAACAGGTCGAAGCTCTTGCGCAGGATCGGGTGCGGATTGATCGCCTCCGGCACCTTCGGATAGGCCTGATGGCCGATCGGGCCGAGGATGAAGCCGTCGAGCGTGCCGAGGGTTTCCAGCGTGCCCGGCGGCATGGTGTGGCCGAGCTCGTCCAGCGCCGTGCGGCCGAGCGGCATGGGGCGCCAGTCGATGGCGAGGCCGCAGGCCTGCGCCGCCGCTGCGGCGATGGCGTGGGCGGCGGGGACGATCTCATGGCCGATATCGTCGCCATTGAGAACGCCGATGCGCAGAGGTGCGTGCGTGGTCACGGCGCTCACTCCGCCGCGTCGCGCAGGCCGGCCGGCACCGAGGCGCGGGCGATCTCGCCGACATCGGCCAGCTCCGGCAGGCGCCAGCACAGGGCCATCAGCTGCTCCGTGACCTCGTCGCCGACCACGAGCCCCGACTGGTGAGCGAATTTGCGCTCCAGATGGGCGTTGCTCAGCGGCTTGTCGTGGCTGCCAATGGCGCGCTCGATCGTCTTTTCGATCACCCGCCCGTCCTCGAACTGAACCTCGATCACCACCGATGCCTCATGGATCGAGGTGTCGGATGTGGCGTCCACCTTGTCGCGCAGGGCGATGATCTCAGGCGCGTTGGCGGCTTCGTCAGTGAAGGCGGTGGGCGAACCGTCACCGCGCAGCAGGGCGCAGGCGGCGGCGTGGAAGACGCTGAACTTGGTTTCCAGCCCGGTCTTCGGCGTGCGCTTGCCGGTGAGTTCCAGCACCAGCGGATGGGTGCGCAGGCGCACGGCGGCAATCTGGTTCACCGCGTCGCCCAGTTCCTCGCGCAACTGCTGGCAGCCGTCGATGGTGGGGTGGATGACGATGCCGCAGGCGAACGGCTTGTAGGAATTGAGCCCGGCTTCCCAGGTCTCGCCCAGCCCGCCGAGGATCTCGTTATAATCCTGCTTGGTGGAGAGCACATTGGCGAAGCCGCGCGGCGCCTCGATCGCCTGCAGCGAGCTGTCGAAGCCGGCCTTGGCGAGGAAAGCGGCCAGCGCGCCGTTGCGGGCGGCCGCGCCCGGATGCAGGCTCTTGCACATGGTGCCGAACATTTCGCGCAGGCCCGAGGCCTGCGTCGCGGCGATGCCGAGCGCCCAGGTCATCTGCGTCGCGTCGAGCTTCAGCATGTGGCCGACGGCGGCGGCGGCGCCGAACACGCCTGTCGTGCCGGTGATGTGCCAGCCGCGGTCGTAATGGGCGGGGTAGACGCTGTTGCCGATGCGGCATTCCACCTCGACGCCGACGATCAGCGCGTTGAGGAAGTCCGCGCCTGACATCGGCTGATACTCGGCCGCCGCCAGCAGCGCCGAGGCGACCGGGCCGGCGGGGTGGATGATGGTCTTCAGATGGGTGTCGTCATAGTCGAGCACATGCGAGGAAATACCGTTGATGAGCGCCGCGTTTGGCACGTCCAGCCGCTCGCCGCGCCCGATGATGGTCGCCTGCGGCTTGCCGGCGAAGGGGGAGATGCCGGCCAGCGCCCGGTCCACCGTCTCATGGCGGGCGCCGCCGACGGCACAGCCCATCCAGTTGAAGAAAGTGCGCACGCCCTCCGTCTGCACGGGGGCGGGAATGTCGTCGAGCCTGCAGCCGACAATCCAGGCGGCGAGCTGGCGGGTAACGTCTTTATGGGACATTCTGTTCTCCTTTAAACGAGGCCGCGCGCGATGCCGCCGTCGACATTGATGGATTGGCCGGTGATGTAGCTGGCGAGCGGGCTGGCGAGCCAGGCGACCATGACCGCGATCTCATTGGGCTCGGCGAAGCGCCTGAGCGGGATTTCTTCCGCGAATTCCGCGAAGATCTCCTCCACCGGCACGCCGCGCTCCGCCGCCATCTTGGTGGCGCGGTTGATCCAGAGCGGGGTGCGGGTCCGGCCGGGGCCGACCGCGTTGATGCGGATTCCCTTCTCGCCGAGTTCGAGCGCCAGCGTCTTGACGAGGCCGAGCAGGCCGGCCTTGTGAACGTTGGTCATGATCTGGTGGGCATAGGGCATCTTCGCCGCCGCAGCGCCCAGCGTCACCACGGCCGGGGCGTCGCCCGCCGCCAGCAGGGGCAATGCGGCGCGCACGCTGCGCACGGTGGAGAGCACGTTGAACTCGTAGCTGGCGAGCCAGTCCTCGTCGCTCAGCGTGTCGAAATCGGCCCGCACGCTGCCGCCGACGGCGCTGACGAGGAGGTCGAGCGCGCTCCAGCGGGTCCGCACCTCCTCCATCAGCGCGGCGGCCGAACCGGCGTCCTTCACCACATCGGCGACGAAGATTTCTGGCGCGCGCCCGGTGGCCGCTTCGAGACGGGTCCGGGCGGCCTCCAGATTGTCCCGGCTGCGCGAGGCGATGATTACCTGCGCGCCCTCGCGTAGCAGGATCGCGGCGGTGGCCTCGCCAATGCCGTAGCTGCCGCCGACGATGACGGCGCGGCGGCCGTCAAACCCCAGATTCATAATGGCTCCTCAGCACGAAGCGGTAGACGCGGAAGACGATCAGGATGGTCGACGAGATCACCGCGATGCGGACGATGTGGAAGGCGGTTACCAGCTCGGCATCGGCGTGCATCGCCTTGGCCGTGAGCACCATTTCGGTGATCGCCGCCGGGGCGAGGGCGAGGAAGCTGGTGGTGAGCGGCAGGCCGGTGGCCAGCGAGAGCCCTTCCGCCCCGATAGCGGCGGCGCCGATCAGCAGCACGCCGATGAGCAGGCCGGAGGCGGCTACGCGCGGCAGGCGCACGAACAGGTCGCGCCGGAAGCGCATGCTGAGCCAGACGCCGATCATCACCTGCGCGGCGATGATAAGCACGCCCGGTACCGCGACATTGAGCAGGCCGGAGGCGCCGAGCGCCGCGCTTGGCAGCAGCGAGCCGAGCAGCCAGGGATTGGGGATCACCGTCGGGCGCAGCGCCTGCGCGCCGAGATAGGCGATGACGAGGCCGAGCGCGAGCAGCAGCAGGTCGTGCGAGGCGGCGGGGTCGGCCGTGTTGACGTTCCCGGCTTCGCCGAAGGCGAACACCATGAACGGCACGAGGCTGACCACCGTCGTCACCCGCAGCGCGTGGACGATGGAGACCGCGTTGGTGTCGCCGCCCCGCGCCGCCGCCACCACCGCCATGTCGGCCATGCCGCCGGCGGCGGTGGCGAAGAAGGCGGTGGTGGCATCGATGCGCGCCAGCGGGCGCATGATCAACGCGCCGATGAAGGTGGCAATGATGATGTAGAGCGTCGCCACCAGCATTGCCGGCAGAAGTTCCAGCGACACCAGCAGCAGGTGCGGGGTGAAGCGCATGCCGATGGCGAGGCCGACAATGACCTGCCCGATCTCGCGCAGGTGCGGCCCGGCCCGCAGCGGCACGCCCGAGACATTCAGCAGGCCGCAGACGAACAGCGGGCCGAGCATCCAGGGCAGGGGGACATGGATTAACGAGGCGGTATAGCCGGCGGCGGTGGCGACGGCATAGGTGCCGACGAGGCGCAACCCGGAGGCGCGCCAAGAAGGTCTCGGCGTGGGTCTCGGCGTGGGTCTCGGCGAGGAGACGGGTGATTCCCCCCCTTCGCTCGGGGGTTCCGGCGGTGCGGGATGCGCCGCCATCACCCGATCGCCCGCCCGGCACGTGCCTGCTTTTCCGTCACCACGTTCGCGATAAGGCGGGAGGCCGGCATCCGGCGGTGGCGCGGGCGTTCGGACATGACGGCCTCCCGAATGTGCCGCGACTTTTCGCAT
This sequence comes from Ancylobacter sp. FA202, assembly GCF_000380205.1. NCBI lineage: Bacteria > Pseudomonadati > Pseudomonadota > Alphaproteobacteria > Hyphomicrobiales > Xanthobacteraceae > Ancylobacter > Ancylobacter sp. FA202. Next base: position 3,474,947 of record NZ_KB904818.1, read on the forward strand.
CGGCGCGGCGGTTTGTTGGCGCCTGTCTCGCAGCGGGCCGTTTTCCCGCCGGCAGGGCATGGGGCGATAGAGACAGCTGGAATGAAAACTGTCAACAGATTGATGAAGCTCGACCCACTCCTCCACAGCCGGTCGAAAGATGGGGTATCGGCGGCGGCGTGCCGTGTTTCAACGACTCTGCGGCCAAGGACGCCATAATGGTTGCCCTGCGCGGTCCTTGCCTGCCGTCAATACGGGCGATCCCGGGTGGCAAGTCAGGCTGCAAATGTGTTGACAGTTGACGGGCAGCGGGACAGTCTTGCCCCCGCCTAATCCACACGGGCCGGCCGCTTCATGGTCGCCGGCCGAAGGACCCAGATGGAACGGCGGGAGGAAAACATGACCCATTTCACACGCAGAGACGTCTTCAAGATTTCGGCCGGCGGCGTTGCCGTCGCCTCCGGCATGGTCGCCATGCCGTCCATCCTGCGCGCCGCGACCTATCCCTCGCGTCCGATCAACGTGATCGTGCCCTTCGCCACCGGCGGTTACAATGATCGTCTCTCCCGTGCCTTCATGCCCTATCTGGAGCAGGAGCTGGGCCAGCCTCTCGTCATCGTCAACAAGCCCGGCGCCGGCACCCAGCTCGGCAATTCCTATGCGCTGAACCAGCCGGCCGACGGCTACTCGATCCTGTGCACCTCGGCGGCGCCCTATATCCCGCTGACCGTGCTTCTGCAGAACGCGCCCTACAAGGTCGAGGATTTCTCGATGATCAACCTGCCGTCGCGTGACTACACGCTGGCGGCTACCTCGTCCGGCGGGCCGGTGCAGACCTTCGCCGAGGTGCTCGAGAAACTGAAGAAGGACCCGTCCAGCCTCAGCATCGGCGTGCAGCCGGCCTCGGCAGACTATGCCAATATGGTGCTGGCCTTCCAGGCCGCTGGCATCGATGCCAGCAAGCTGCGCATCGTCACCTATGATGGCGGCGGCCCGGCCCGCAACGCCACTGCCGGCGCCCAGGTCGATGTCGGCTTCGTCGGCGGCGAAGGCTTCCTGCCGCTGAAGTCGAAGGTCCGCCCGCTCGCCATCTTCGCCGCCGAGAAGGTGGACTGGTATCCCGATGCGCCGCTGATCGGCGCCACCCTCAAGACCGATTTCGTCGAAGGCTCGCAGCGCGGCTGGGCGGTTTCCACCAAGCTGAAGAACGAGCAGCCGGAGATCTTCAAGATCCTCGTCGCGGCGGTCGAGAAGGCAAGCAAGAACCCGAAGGCGATCGAGACGCTGAAGCTGCAGGAACTGGCCACCACCTGGTACGGGCCGGATGCCTCCAACAAGGCCTATCTCGACAACGCCGCCAAGATGGCGAAATACGTCGACCTGCTGAAGTAGGCCGCATCAGTGGAAGGCGGGCTGCCCGTGTTGCGCGCCCGCCTTCATTCTCCCTCCTCCGACGAATGGAGATGAAGATGCGCATCGGTCGGCACAGCTATGCCATCGACTATGGCCATCTCGCGCTCATCACGTTCATCGCGGCGCTCGTCTTCTGGTATCTTCTGGATGCCCGCAGCGTGTCGCTGAGCGTGAACAATCTGCTTCTTGTGCAGCCGGTGGCGATCTTCGCGCTGGCGATGTACCTGTTCATCCTGCCGCAATGCTTCCACAAGGTGGAGGCGCGCGAGGCGGCCAAGCCCACATCCGAGAACGACCCGTTCGCCGTGAGCCTGTCCACGGACCGCGCGGATGTGATCCGCATGGCGGCGCTCGGCGTGTCGCTCGGGCTGATGGTGTTCCTGCTCGACGTCATCGGCTTCGACATCGCCATCTTCCTGTTCGCCGCTGCGGCCATGGCCATTTGCGGCGAGCGGCGACCTTTGCACCTGCTGTTCTTCTCGCTCGCCGTGACACTGGTCACGATCTACGGCTTCCGCGCCCTGATCTCCTATCCCATGCACACGACCCTGCTGTGAGGCGCGCTCGATGATCGACGTTTCCGCCTTCAATGATGCCCTCGGCATCATGTTCACGTCAGTCGGGTCCTGGGGATGGATTGTCCCCGGCCTGATCGTCGGCCTCGTCTTCAGCGCCATTCCCGGCATTTCGATCACCATGGCGATGGCGATCGTGCTGCCGATGTCGCTCTACATGGATTTCTTCTCGGCCATCGTCTTTCTCACCTCGGTCTATACCGGGGCGGGGTTCGGCGGCTCGGTGCCGGCGATCCTGATGAACATACCGGGCTCGCCATCGTCCTTCGCCACCACCTTCGACGGCTACGCCATGTCGCAGAAGGGCGAGCACAACGAGGCGCTCGGCTATGCGCTGTTCGCCTCCACTTTGTGCGGCATCGCCGGCTATGTGCTGCTGCTGCTGGTCATCGAGCCGCTTGCCGACATCGTGCTGCGGATCGGGCCGGTGGAAATGTTCGCGGTGGCGATCTGGGGCATGATGCTCCTGGGCTCGCTCGGCTCCACCTATATCAGCCGTGGCCTGTTGGCCGCTGCGCTCGGTATCCTGCTCGGCACGGTGGGCATGAACACCGCCGGCTTCACCCGCGGCACGCTGGGCCTGCCGGTGCTGCTCGACGGCATCGCGCCGATCCCGGCGATGATCGGCCTGCTGGCGGCGAGCCAGCTGCTCAGCCTGGCCAGCCGCGACTACATCATCGAGGCCGAGGGCTCGCGCGAGGTGAGCCTGCGCAAGATCCTCAAGGGCTGCTGGGGCACGCTGAAATATCCCGGCGTGCTGCTGCGCGGCTCGATCATCGGCATCATCATCGGCGCGGTGCCGGGCGTCGGTTCCTCCATCGGCAACCTCATCGCCTATGCCGAGACCAAGCGCACCGCCAAGGACAGCGCCACCTTCGGCAAGGGCAACCCCAAGGGCGTCATCGCGGCGGAATCGGCGGTGGCGAGCGGCGAGGGCGGCTCAATGGCCACCATGCTGGCGCTCGGCATTCCCGGCGGCGGCGCCACCGCGATCCTGATCGCGGCGTTCATGATGCACAACATCGTGCCCGGCCCGAGCTTCATCGAGACTCAGAAGCCGATGGTCTATGCGATCATCCTCAACAACATCGTCCAGGCCATCGTGCTGCTGGCGGTGGGCATCGGCTTCATCTATGTCGCCTCCAACATCATGAAGGTGCGCACCCGCTACGTGCTGCCGGCGATCCTCGTCATCGCCACGCTGGGCACCTTCGCGGTGACGGGCGAGGCCGCCGGCCCGATCACGCTGTTCGTGTTCGCCCTGCTCGGCTACGCCCTCAACCGCTACCAGTACCCGGTCTCGGCGGTGGTGGTCGGCATCCTGCTCGGGCGGATGCTGGAGACCGAGTTCCTGCGCTCCTACCAGCTCTCCGGCGGCAACCCGCTCTATGTGCTGGAGCGGCCCGGCGCGATGGCGATCTTCGCGGTGATGTTCATCTCGCTGGCGATGACGGCTTGGGGTAAGCGCAAGCAGAACCGGGCAGAAGCGGCCGAGGCGCTCGCGATGCGGCAGATTCAGGAAGAAACCCGCGCCGCGCACACGACGCCGAGCAAGGGCTGAGGGTTTTCTCTCTTCCACGACGACCGAAAGGGCGGGTGCGAACCCGCCCTTTTCGTTGCGCGATACCCCCGGCCACTGAGCAAAGAAAAACCCCTTCCACCGCTGGCGGAAGGGGCTGAGGGCGGAGCGAGGTGCCGCGCGGCGGTCTCAGGCCGGGGCGGGAACCGGGACCCAGCCGAAGGCGGCGCGTTCGGCCTCATCCAGCTGGTGGACCAGACCCATCTCCCAGGCGAGATACTGGCGGGACGCTTCCGCATTGCCGTCATGCCGGTCATGGACGAACCAGACCCGGTCGCGGGCGTCCTCCCGGCTCATGCGCCGGCGCACGCGATCGACCGGCCACCCCGCCTGCGCGCAGGCGTCGGCATCGGCCGGTAGCCAGCGGGCGGAAATGCCAGCCGCTTTCAGTTCGCAGGCTGCCGCCGCGACGCCAGCTTCATCGCCCAGCAGAAGGACCCGCCGCGTGGAGGGCGCGAGCGTGCCCGGCAGCTCGCCGCGCAGCACCCAGCGCGCCCCGTCAAGCCGCCACGCCTCCCATTCGGTGGAACTGCGCACATCCAGCACCGGCACGCCGTTCTGCGCCAGGCTCCATGCCGCCCGGGCGTCGATCGCCGGCGGCAGGGCGGGGGCGGTGAGCGCGGGGGAGGGGACGACGGGGGCCTCGGCCGCCTCGGCATCGTCCAGCGCTAGCACATGCGTGTCGTAACCGAGCGCGCGCAGGAACAGCGCCGCCAGCGCCGCCCGCAGGCCGGTGTCGTCGACCAGGACCAGCCGCGCATGGCGGACGCCGACATACTGGTCCGTCGCCTGGATCAACTGGCCGGCAAGGGCGGGGACGGCGCCCGGCACCGGCCGGCTGGCCCGCTCCTGGGCGCTGCGCAGATCGAACAGGAAGCTGGTGCGGCCGGGCTCGTCCAGCAGGCTTTGCGCCGCGCGAGGCGTGAGGGTGGAGAGCTGCGCGGCGGCGATGAGGCGCGCCGCACCTTCCCGGCTGGCCTGCGCCTGCGTCCGGTCCAGTTCCGGGAGCGGATCGGCCTGCGCGCCCCTATCCAGCGGCAGGCCGGCGAGCGCCCAGCCCTGCGTGCCATTCTCCAGCGCATAGACCGGGTTGGGCACGCCAATGGCGCGCAGTGTCAGGGCACCGACAATGCCGCGCGTGCGGCCGGCGCAGGTGATGACGATCGGCGTTGCCGTGTCCGGCACGGCGACGCCGACCCGATGGGCGAGCTCGCCATTGGGCACGCAGCGCGCGCCCTCGATCCGCATCTTGGCGTATTCGACGGGAGGGCGGGCATCGAAGAAGGCGTGTGCGCGCCCCTCGCGCCGCCAGCGAGCCAGCGTGGCGGCGTCGATCATCGCGGGGTGATGGTCGTGCTCCAGAAGTTCGCCGAGCGTTTTGCTCGGCACATTGACTCCGGCGAACACGCCAAAGCCTGCCGCGTCCCAGGCCGGTAGGCCGCCTTGGACGAGGGAAACATCGGTGTAGCCGCAGGCCGCCAGCCGTTGCGCGGCCTTCTCGGCGATGCCATCGCCGTCGTCGATAAGCAGCACCGGGCAGTCGGCGCGCGGCACCAGCGCGAGGGCGGAGGCCTCGAGCCGGCTGAACGGGCAGGGCACGGCGAAGAGCGGGTGCCCTTCGCCGAACGCTGCCGCCTCGCGCACGTCGAGAAAGGCGATCTCCTCGCCTTCATGCAGGCGGGCCTTCGCCGCCGCTGCCGTTAAAGCTGCCGCGCTCATGTCACGGGCTGACCACGGAAGAAGCGGTGGAAGGCGGCATAGATGAGGTCGGGGCGGTGCTCGGCCGGGTAGTGGCCTGTCGGCACCGGCAGGCCGACAAGGTCGTCCGCCCATTCCGACCAGGCTTCCACCGGCTTGAAGTGGCGGCCGCAATGGCTGTTGGTGCCCCAGATCACCAGCGTCGGGCAGGCGATCTTGCGCTTGCCATAGTCCGCCGTGTCCATGTCGAGGTCGACGGTGATGGTGGCGCGGTAATCCTCGCAGACGGCGTGAATCTGCTCCTTGGTGGCACAGCGTATATATTCGTCCATCGCCTCGGGTGTGAATATCTCCAGCCCCACACCCTTCTTGTTGAGCTTGTAGCGCATGTAATAATCGAGGTCGGCGCCCAGCAGGTTTTCCGGAAACGGCGCCTTCTGCGCCATGAAGAACCAGTGATAGCTCTCGCGCGCCCAGCCGAGCGTGATGTTGTTCAGCACATGATGCGTCGGCACGATGTCGAGTGCGGCGTAGCGTGTGATGCGCTCGGGCCGGTCGAGGCACATGCGGAAGCCGACGCGGGCGCCACGGTCATGGCCGGCGACGGCGAAGCGTTCATGGCCGAGCGCGTCCATCACCTCGAACGCATCCTCGCCCAGCGCCCGGAAGGAATAGCCGGAATGGTCCTCGCCGCCCTCGGGCTTGGAGCTGTCGCCATAGCCACGCATGTCGATGGCGACGACAGTGAAGTCGCGGGCCAGCGAGGGGGCGACCTTGTGCCAGCTGACCAGCGTCAGAGGGTTGCCATGTATGAGCAGCAGCGGCGGGCCCTCGCCGGCGATGGCGACATTGATCTCGGCCCCGCGCGTCTTGATGCGCTGGAAGGTGAAGCCCTCCATCAGCCGTGTGGTGGGAACGAGTTCGGGAATGGCTTCGGCGACTTCCATTGGGCGCTTTCCTCGCAGGGGATCGGACTTCGCTGTCCGCATTGTGCCAACTGTCAACAATATGGCTGCGAAAGGCAAGAGCATTGCGCAGCCAGTGCCAATTCGGCGACGAACTGATGGCAAGGTTCAGATTGTCGACCACGCGGGCGCCGATCCAACGAGCGGCGCGCCCTTCCATGTCGACCCAGCACTCCTATGGATGACGGCGAGGCCGGCGGGCCGGTAGGTCAGAATGTCCAATCGTGCGGGGCCTCGTCTGGCAGGACAAGCGGCGGGCGTAACGTTCCTTCGGCGTGGTGGCCGATCATGAAATCCTCCATGGCCATACTGGCGACCCTGATTGCCCTCCTACCGCTCGCCTCGATGGGGTGGGCCGAGGAGCAGGACGGGCCGGACAAGGAGGCCCGTGTGCGGCTGGGCGAGGCGCTGTTTTTCGATGTCGATCTCTCGCGCCACCGCACCCAGTCCTGCGCCACCTGCCACGATCCCGCCCAAGGCTTCGCCGATCCGCGCGGCGGGCCGGTGTCGCTGGGCGATGACGGGGTCTCGCGCGGGGTCCGCAACGCGCCGAGCGTGAGCTATGCCGGCTACGCGCCCGCCTTCGGCACCGATGCCAAGGGCAACCCGGTGGGTGGCCAGTTTTGGGACGGGCGCGCGGCGACGCTGGCCGACCAGGCGGGGCAGCCGCTGCTCAACCCGGTTGAGATGGCAATGCCCAACAAGGCGAGCGTCGTCGCTCGGCTGAAGGAGAAGCCCGGCACTTTCGACGCTTTCCGCGCCACCTTCGGCCCGGACGTTTTCGACGATGACACCCGCGCCTTCGCCGCGCTCACGCAGGCGCTGGCGGCCTATGAGCAGAGCACCGCCGTCTCGCCCTTCGATTCCCGTTATGACCGCTATCTGCGCGGTACCCTCGCCCTGACCCCGCAGGAGGAACTGGGCCGGGTGCTGTTCTTCTCCAACCAGTTCACCAATTGCGGCCAGTGCCACAAGCTCACCCCGAATGGCGGGGAGGGCGAGACCTTCTCAAATTACCGCTTCCACAATATCGGCACGCCAGCCAACCCGGAACTCGCCGTGCCGGCGGATCGAGGCCTGGCGGCGCGGGCCGACATCAAGCGGCGCAAGACAGGCAAGGTGGCGTCGGCTCGTGCCCATGACGGCCAGTTCAAGGTTCCGAGCCTGCGCAATGTCGCGGTGACGGGGCCCTATATGCACAATGGCGTCTTCAACGATCTGAGGACGGTGATCCTGTTCTACAACAAGTATAATTCCGCCGCGCCGGGGCGGCAGATCAACCCTGAGACCGGCGAGGCCTGGGACCCGCCGGAGGTTGCCGGCACGCTGTCACTCAAGGAGCTTGAGAGCGGCCCCGCGCTTGATGATCGGCGCATCGACGCGCTGGTCGCGTTCCTGAAGACGCTGACCGACCAACGCCTGGAGCCGCTGCTGGAGCCTCCCGCCGCCGCCCGCTGACGAGAGAGGCGGCAGCGATAGGGGGAGGCTTACGCATTTATACTTGTGATATAACGATTGCAATTTAATGCAATCGTTATAGATAGAGAGTGGCAGGAACGGACCTGCCGCGCCCAGGAAAACCGCCATGACCCGCAACGTCGGACCCATCGACAAGGCCGTTCGCATCGTCCTCGGCCTCGTCCTGCTCTCGCTGATTTTCGTGCTGGAAGGCGATCTGCGCTGGATTGGCCTCATCGGCCTCGTGCCGCTGCTGACCGCGCTGATGGGCAATTGCCCACTCTATTCCGTGTTCGGCCTTTCCACCTGCCCGGTGGCCGGGCGCAAGTGAGGCTGGCCGATGCCGGTTGACGTCAAGGAGCCCGCCATGACGCAAAAGCCCGAAGTGACTGGCTTCTTCGATCCGCGCACCTGGTCGGTCCAGTATGTCGTCGCCGATCCGGCGACGAAGAAGTGCGCGATCGTCGACCCGGTCTATGATTTCGACGAGAAGTCGGGCCAGACCGCCTCTCTCAATGCCGACCGCATCCTCGCCTTCGTGCGCGAGCGGGGCTACACGGTCGAGTGGATTCTCGACACCCACCCCCATGCCGACCACTTCTCCGCCGCGCCCTATCTCAAGGAGAAGACCGGCGCCCCCACCGCCATCGGCGAAAGGGTGAAGGACGTGCAGAGGCTCTGGAAGGGCTTCTACAACTGGCCGGACTTTCCCGCCGACGGCTCGCAATGGGACCGGCTGTTCACTGACGGCGAGACGTTCATGGTGGGCGACATCCGTGCCCGGGTGATGTTCTCTCCCGGCCATACGCTGGCCTCGATCACCTATGTCATCGGCGATGCCGCCTTCGTCCACGACACGCTGTTCATGCCCGACAGCGGCACCGCGCGGGCCGATTTCCCCGGCGGCAGCGCGAGGGTACTGTGGAATTCGATCCAGGCCATTCTGGCGCTTCCCGACGAGACCCGCCTCTTCACCGGCCATGACTACCAGCCGGGCGGGCGCGAACCCTTGTGGGAATCCACCGTCGCCGAACAGAAGACGGGCAATATCCACATGGCGCGCTGCCGGAACGAGGACGCCTTCGTCGCCATCCGCGAGGCGCGCGACCGCAGCCTCGCCATGCCCAAGCTGATCCTCCAGTCCTTGCAGATCAACACCAATGGTGGTCGGCTGCCGGTGCCGGAATCGAACGGGGTGCGTTATCTCAAGATCCCGCTCGACCTGCTCAAGGGCGCGGTGTGGGACTGACGCCATCCGGGGAAGACACGATGCTCGACACGCCCGCCAGTGACATCGCCGAGATGAAGGCCAGGGTGGGGGAGGCTTCGGCCTTCCTGAAGACCCTGTCCAATCCTGACCGGCTGATGGTGGCCTGTGCGCTGGTGCAGGGCGAACGCTCGGTGCGCGAATTGGAGGATCTGCTCGGCATCCGCCAGCCCGGCCTGTCGCAGCAGATCGCCGGGCTGCGCGAAGCGGGGCTGATCGTCGGCCGCAAGGAGGGCAAGCAGGTGTTCTACCGGCTCGCCGATCCGCGTGTCGAAGCCTTCATCGCCACCATGCACGCCCTGTTCTGCGCACCGCACGCGGCCGAAACCACACGATAGGATCATGACCGACTTCACCCCCGTTGCCTCCCTCATCGGCGGTGCCCTGATCGGGCTCAGCGCCGTGCTGATGCTGCTGGCGGAAGGCCGCATCGCCGGCATCAGCGGTATCGCCAGCCGGCTGTTCCCGCCTTATGGGGACAGGGCTTTTCCCGGTCGGCTGGCCTTCATCGCCGGGCTGGTCGGCGCGCCCCTGCTCTATGCCGCCGTCACCGGCGCGTCGGTGGTGCAGACGGTGTCGGCGAACCTCGTGCTGATGGTGGTTGCCGGTCTGCTGGTCGGCTTCGGCTCGGTCTGGGGCTCGGGCTGCACCTCGGGCCATGGCGTGTGCGGGCTGGCACGGCTGTCGCGGCGTTCCTTTGTCGCCACCGGCGTGTTCATGGCGGCGGGCTTTGCCACCGTCTATGTCGTGCGCCATGTGATCGGAGGCTGAGGCGATGTCGATCCTCGTCAATCTCGGCCTCGGCCTGTTGTTCGGCCTCGGCCTTATCGTCTCCGGCATGAGCAACCCGGCCAAGGTGCTGAACTTTCTCGATCTGTTCGGCACGTTCGATCCCTCGCTCGCCTTTGTGATGGGCGGTGCGGTGGTGGTCGCCTTCATCGGCTTCCGGCTGGTGCTGGTGCGCGACGCGCCGCTGATGGCGCCGCGCTTCCAGTTGCCGACCCGCAGCGATATCGACGCAAGGCTGATCGTCGGGCCGGCACTGTTTGGCATAGGGTGGGGGCTGGGTGGCTTTTGTCCCGGCCCGGCCTTCACCGCGCTCGGCCTTGCCGCGCCGGGGACGCTGGCCTTCATTCCGGCCATGCTGGCGGGCATGTGGGCGGCGCGCGCCCTGGCCGAACGCAAGGTCTGACGAGCCGTTTCACCAGCGCCGGAGGGAGAGCGCCGTGCGGGAAAACAGCGGGTTGCCGATCGTGCCGGTCTCCTTCTTCGGCATGGTGCTGGGCCTTTGCGGGCTGGGCGGAAGCTGGCGCGCCGCCCATGCGCTCTGGGGCGTGCCCGCGGTCCTCGGCGAGGCGATCATGGCGGCGGGCGCCCTCGTCTGGGCGGTGGTCCTGCTGCTCTATGTCCTCAAATGGCTGCTCGCCCGCCCGTTGGCGCTGGAGGAGCTTCACCACCCGGTGCAATCGGGTTTCGTCGGGCTGGCCGGCGTGGCGACGCTGCTGGTCAGCATCGGGGCGGCGCCCTATTCCCGCGCCATCGCCGAGGGGCTTCTGCTGGCCGGCGCCCTGTTCACGCTTGGCTTCGGCGTCTGGCGCACCGGCGGCATGTGGCGCGGCGAGCGCGACCCGGAAGCGGCGACGCCGGTGATGTACCTGCCGCTGGTGGCCGGGAGTTTCGTCACCGGCACTGCCTGCGGGGTGCTCGGCTTCCAGGACTGGGGCCAATTGGCCTTCGGCGCCGGCCTGTTCTCCTGGCTCGCCATGGAATCGGTACTTCTGAACCGCTTCCAGCACGGCTCCGCCTTGCCGCCGGCGCAGCGCCCGACGCTGGGCATCCAGCTGGCGCCGCCGGTGGTCGGCGCCGTGACCTATCTCAGCCTGACCTCGGGCGGGCCGGATATCTTCGCCCGGGCCTTGCTGGGCTATGGGCTGCTCCAGCTGCTGCTGATCGCCCGGCTGCTGCCCTGGATCCTGCGCCAGCCACTGTCGCCGGCCTATTGGGCCTTCACCTTCGGCCTGACCGCGCTGGCGACCGCGACCCTGATTCTGGTGGCACGGGGCGAGACGGGCGTGCTGGCGATGCTGGCGCCGTTCTTGCTCGCGCTCGCCACCGGCGTCGTCACCCTCGCTTCTGCCCACAGCCTCTGGCAGCTGGCGAGCGGCCGGTTGCTGCCGCCGCAAAAGCGCGGGTGATCAGAGCGCGCGGAAGCCTTGCCGGTGCCGCTGGACGGCGGGCGGCTTGAAGGCTAGACCGCTCGCATGCGGCCTGGGCTCATCATCTTCGATTGCGACGGCGTGCTGATCGACAGCGAGATGCTCGCTGCCCGCGCGCTGATCGACGAGCTTGCCTGTAACGGCGTCGCCGTCGACATGGATTTCGTGGCGCGCCATTTCATCGGCCGCGCCCATACGGTGATCCGAACCGAGGTGAAGGCGCGTTTCGGCAGGGATCTGCCGGCCTCGTTCGAGGATGATTACCGCAGCCGGCTGCTGGTGGGCTTCGAGGCCGGTCTCGCCCCCATGGCGGGGGCGATGGAGGCGCTGGCGGCGCTCACCGTGCCGTTCTGCCTCGCCACCTCGTCCAGCCCCCCGCGCCTGGCCGCCTCGCTGCGGATGGTCGGCCTTGCGGAGCTGTTCGCGGGCCGCGCCTTCACTGCTTCGCAGGTGGCGCGCGGCAAGCCGGCGCCGGACCTTTTCCTGTACGCCGCCGCGCAGATGGGCGTCGATCCGGCCGCCTGTGTGGTGGTGGAGGACAGCGCTGCGGGGGTCACCGCCGGACTGGCTGCCGGCATGGAGGTTTGGCATTTCGTCGGCGGCGCGCATTTCGCGGGCATGGACATGCCACTGCCCGCCGACGTAAGTCCGCACCGGCGCTTTGCCAGCTTCCAGGAAATCCGGGCGGCGATGCCCACTCTCTTTCACGTCCCGCCCGACATAGCAGACCCGACATGAGCCTGACCTCCGACATGGACGCTTCGATCGACGACCAGGCCGCCCGCGCGGCCTGGCTCTATTATGTCGGGGGCCTGACGCAGGACCAGATCGCCAGCGAGATGGGGCTGTCGCGCCAGCGGGCGCAGCGCCTTGTCAGCCGGGCGGTGGCGGCCGGGCTCATCCATGTGCGGCTGAACCATCACCTCGCCCGCTGCGTCGAACTGGAAGCGGCGCTGCGCGCGCGCTTCGGACTGGTGCGCTGCCGGGTGATGCCGGGCCTAGGCCCTTCGCGCGACCCGGTGCGCTCGATCGCCCCCGCCGCCGCCGAGGAGATGGAGCGGGTGCTGGCAGAAAACGGCTCGCGCGTCATCGCGCTCGGTACCGGGCGGGCGCTGCGCGGCATGGTGGACGCGCTGAGCCCGGTGGAGGCGCCGCAGCACCGCCTCGTCTCACTGCTCGGCAATATCGCGCTTGATGGCTCGGCCTCCTATTTCGAGGTCATCATGCGTCTGGCCGAGAAGGTGCGCGCGCCGCATTACCCGATGCCGGTTCCGGTGCTGGTCGACAGCGTCGAGGAGAACCGCACGCTCCAGTCGCTGGGCGCCGTGCGCAAGGTGCGCGGGCTGGCACAGGCGGCGGACGTGACCTTTGTCGGCGTGGGCCAGATGAGCGAGGACGCGCCGCTGATGACCGACGGCTTCCTCACGGCGGACGAACTGCACGAGATCCAGCGTGTCGGCGCGGCCGGCGAGGTGGCCGGCTGGATCTATGATCGCCAGGGGCGCTATCTCGACCTCGCGCTAAATGCCCGCCTGACCGGCGTGCGGGTGGAGATTGCGACCCCCGAGCGCCCGGTTATCGGCATCGCCGCTGGCGAAGCCAAAATCGTGGCGCTCCGGGCGGCGCTGACCTCCGGCATCATTAACGGCCTCGTCACCGATGAGCCGACCGCCGCCGGCATTCTGGCGGGCTGAGCCTCCGCCCACCCGCCGCCCAAAGGGTTCGCCCCCCGCACACGTGCATGTGAGGCCTGTGACGCATCGGCAGCGTGCCGGGGCGGGCTGTTGCGTGCACACTAAGTGGCCGGAATGCCTAATATAATACCACAGAATGGCGTTCTTTCGACCAAAGGCGGGCGGACTGCTCGCGCGTGCAGCATCGAATTCACTTGACGCCTGCATGGGTGCGCGTGAGTATTTGCCCATACGGCGATTATTTGCTCAAAAACGCCGAAGGGAGGAGAGCTATGACCGTGACATTCCGCACCCTCGCGGGTGCCTCGCTGCTGGTTGCCCTGATGGGCTCGGCCTCGGCGCAGACGACCATCACCGTGGCGACCGTGAACAATGGCGACATGATCCGCATGCAGCGGCTGACGCCCGAGTTCAACGCCCTGCATCCCGACATCAAGGTCAACTGGGTGACGCTGGAAGAGAATGTCCTGCGCCAGCGCGTGACCACCGATATCGCCTCCAAGGGCGGCCAGTATGACGTGCTGACCATCGGCAATTACGAAGTGCCGATCTGGGCCAAGCAGGGCTGGCTGATGCCGCTGGAGAACCTTGGCGCCGCTTACGACCAGGCCGACCTGCTGCCGCAGGTGGCGCAGGGCCTCACCGTCGACGGCAAGCTCCACGCCGTGCCGTTCTACGCCGAAAGCTCGATGCTGATGTATCGCACCGACCTTCTGGAGAAGGCCGGGCTGAAGATGCCCGAGAATCCCGATTGGGACTTCATCACCGACGCCGCGGCGAAGATGACCGACAAGGGCGCCGGCATCTATGGCATCTGCCTGCGCGGCAAGGCCGGCTGGGGCGAGAACATGGCGTTCCTCACCTCGATGAACAATTCCATGGGCGGCGCCTGGTTCAACATGGAATGGAAGCCTGAGTTCAACGGGGCCGAGTGGAAGAAGACCCTCGACACCTATCTGAAGCTGATGAAGGAATACGGCCCGCCCGGCTCCTCCTCTAACGGCTTCAACGAGAACCTGGCGCTGTTCCAGACCGGCAAGTGCGGCATGTGGATCGACGCCACCGTGGCGGCGTCCTTCATCTCCGACCCCAAGGAATCGCAGGTCGCCGACAAGGTCGGTTTCGCCCCGGCGCCGGTTCGCAAGGGCGGCTCCAACCACGGCAACTGGCTGTGGTCGTGGAACCTCGCCATCCCGGCGACCACCTCCAAGGCGGAAGCCGCCAAGACCTTCGTCGCCTGGGCGACCTCGCCGGCCTATAGCAAGCTGGTGGCGGAGAAGGAGGGCATCGCCAATGTGCCGCCCGGCACGCGCACCTCGCTCTACAAGAACCCGGACTATCTGAAGGTCGCGCCCTTCGCTGAGATGACCCTCACGGCGATCGAATCGGCCAACACCCAGAAGCCGTCCGACCAGCCTGTGCCCTATACGGGCGGCCAGTTCGTCGCGATCCCGGAGTTCCAGGCGATCGGCACGGCGGTGGGCCAGCAGTTCTCGGCCGCTCTCGCCGGGACCTCGACCGCCGACCAGGCGCTCGCCGCCGCGCAGGCGCTCACCACCCGTGAGATGACACGCGCCGGCTACCCGAAGAAGTAGGCGTCTCTACCGGCCTTCGCGCTGCGAAGGCCGTCACGGTCCGCCCGGCGCCCGCCCGCGCCGGGCTGCTTCCCGACACGGTGCGGGTGTCTCCCGCTCCCGCGCCGTGTCGGGACCTTCCCCTGAAGGGGTGAAACCTCGCGGCTACGCTGGCGACGCCCCGTGCCGCCGCGCCGTCGAACCCGATCCGTTCCGTTTCTCCGAGCCCGCGGCGCGCCTCGCCGGCGGCGCGCTCTGGCCAGGGAGGCCCTCCATGGCGACGCAAGCCTCACGCATTGCCGGCCGGCTGATGCTCTCCCCGGCGGTTCTGCTGCTGTTCCTCTGGATGATCGTGCCGCTGGGCATGACCATCTATTTCTCCTTCCTGCGCTTCAACCTGTTGATGCCGGGCACGGAAGAGTTCACCGGCTTCGAGAACTACAGCTATTTCTTCACCGATCCGGCCTTCTGGCCGGCTCTGGTCAACACGTTGACGCTCGTCCTCGGCGTGCTGGTCATCACCGTCGTCGGCGGCATCGCGCTGGCGGTGCTGCTCGACCAGCCCATGTGGGGGCAGGGGATCGTGCGCATCCTCGTCATCGCGCCGTTCTTCGTCATGCCGAGCGTGTCCGCGCTGGTGTGGAAGAACATGCTGATGAACCCGGTGAACGGGCTGTTCGCGGCGCTGGCGCGGGCGCTGGGGCTGCAGCCTATCGACTTCTTCGCCAGTGCCCCGCTCGCTTCCATCACCGCCATCGTCGCCTGGCAGTGGCTGCCCTTTGCGACGCTGATCCTGTTCACCGCGATGCAGAGCCTCGACCGCGAGCAGATGGAAGCGGCCGAGATGGACGGCGCCGGCCCGATCTGGCGCTTCGTGCACCTCACCGTTCCGCATCTGATGCGGGCGATGACGGTGGTGGTGCTGATCCAGACCATTTTCCTGCTGTCGGTCTTCGCCGAAATCCTCGTCACCACCAATGGCGGTCCGGGCACGGCTTCCACCACGCTGACCTTCCTCGTCTACATGCAGTCCATGCTGCAGTTCGACGTCGGCCTGGGTTCGGCGGGCGGCATCGTCGCGGTCATCCTCGCCAATATCGTCGCGATCTTCCTGATGCGGATGATCGGCAAGAACCTGGAGGCATGAGATGGCACGCGAGGCTTCCAAGGGCCACAAGGCCGCCGTCACGGTGCTCGCCTGGGGCGTGGCGCTGCTGATCTTCTTCCCGATCCTGTGGACCTTCCTCACCTCGTTCAAGACCGAAGGCGAGGCGATCAACTCGCACCCGTCCTTCCTGTTCTTCGAGTGGACGCTTGAGAACTACGAGACGGTAAACCAGCGTTCCGACTATCTCGCGCATTTCTGGAATTCGGTGGTGATCTCGGTCGGCTCGACCGTGCTCGGGCTCATCATCGCCGTGCCAGCGGCGTGGTCGATGGCCTTCGTGCCGGGCAAGCGAACCAAGGACATCCTGATGTGGATGCTCTCCACCAAGATGCTGCCGGCGGTGGGCGTGCTCGTGCCGATCTACCTGCTGGCCCGCGACGCCGGCCTGCTCGACACCAAGACCGGTCTCGTCATCGTGCTCACCATGGTGAACCTGCCGATCATCGTGTGGATGCTCTACACCTACTTCAAGGAAATCCCCGGCGAGATCCTCGAAGCCGCGCGGATGGACGGGGCGACGCTGTCCTCGGAAATCCTCTATGTGCTGACGCCTATGGCGGTGCCGGGCATCGCCTCGACGCTGCTGCTCAACGTCATCCTGGCCTGGAATGAGAGCTTCTGGACGCTGAACCTGACGGCGGCCAGCGCCGCGCCGCTCACCGCCTTCATCGCCAGCTATTCCAGCCCGGAAGGGCTGTTCTACGCCAAGCTTTCAGCCGCCAGCACCATGGCCATCGCGCCGATCATGATCCTGGGCTGGTTCAGCCAGAAGCAGCTCGTGCGCGGGCTGACCTTCGGCGCCGTGAAATAGGGAGAGACTTATGGGCGAGATCGTTCTTTCCGAGGTCCGCAAGTCCTTCGGCGGCGTGTCGATCATCCAGGGCATCGACCTCGTCATTCCCGAGGGCGAGTTCGTGGTGTTCGTCGGCCCCTCGGGCTGCGGCAAGTCCACCTTGCTGCGCCTCATCGCCGGGCTGGAGGACACGTCGTCCGGCACCATCTCCATCGACGGCAAGGACGCGACGAAGCTGCCGCCGGCCAAGCGCGGCCTCGCCATGGTGTTCCAGAGCTACGCGCTCTACCCGCATATGAGCGTGCGCAAGAACATCGCCTTCCCGCTGCGCATGGCCGGCCTGCCGGCCGAGGAGCAGCAGCGCAAGGTGGAGGCAGCGGCGAAGGTGCTGAACCTCACCCCCTATCTCGACCGCAAGCCGAGCCAGCTTTCCGGCGGCCAGCGCCAGCGCGTCGCCATCGGCCGCGCCATTGTGCGCGAGCCGGCGGCGTTCCTGTTCGACGAGCCGCTGTCCAATCTCGACGCGGCGCTGCGTGTCTCGATGCGGCAGGAAATTTCCGAGCTGCACCACACGCTCAAGACCACGATGGTCTACGTCACCCACGACCAGGTGGAGGCCATGACCATGGCCGACCGCATCGTGGTGCTGAATGCCGGGCGGATCGAGCAGGTGGGCAGCCCGCTGGAGCTCTATCGTTCGCCGGCCAATTTGTTCGTCGCCGGCTTCATCGGCAGCCCGAAGATGAACCTGATCGAGGGCGCGGAAGCGGCGAAGCATGGTGCCCACACGCTCGGCGTGCGCCCTGAGCATATCGACATCGCCGAGGACGGGCCATGGAAGGGCATGGTCGGCCTGTGCGAGCACCTCGGCTCCGACACCTTCCTCAAGGTCGAGGTGGAGGGCGTCGGCCAGATCAATGTCCGCGTCGGCGGCGACGTGCCGCTGCGCCATGGGGCCTCGGTCAGCCTGAGACCGCAGGCCGACAAGCTTCACCGCTTCGACGCCGCCGGCAAGGCGATGGCGTAAAAGCGCGCGCCTCTGCCTCCTTCGCCTGAGATAGGGCGCCCGGCCGTCGGCCCCGCCTTCAACGTCGGCCATCCCCCATGGCGCGACAACCGGAAGACCTGAGAGATGACGACCCCCGCCCCCGCGCTTCCCGCTTATGACCGCGCCCGCCTGACGCCGGGCATCGTCCATATCGGCCTCGGCAATTTTCACCGGGCCCATCAGGCGGTCTATCTGGACGACCTGTTCGCCCTCGGCGAGGGGCATGACTGGGCGATCATCGGCGCGGGCGTGCGCCCGGCCGATGCGGCGATGCGCGACGCGCTGAAGGCGCAGGACTGCCTCTCCACAGTCATCGAACTCGACCCCTCCGGCCGGCGCGCCCGCCGCATCGGCGCGATGATCGACTTTCTCCCCGTCGAGCCGGGCAATGGCGCGCTGATCGCCACCATGGCGCGGCCGGAAATCCGCATCGTCAGCCTGACCGTGACCGAGGGCGGCTATTTCATGGATTCGGCCGGGCGGCTCGACACCGGCGCGCCCGCCATCCAGGCCGATGCGGCCAGCCCCGACGCGCCGGAGACGGCGTTCGGCGCCCTTCTCGCCGCGCTGAAGCGTCGCCGGGCAGCGGGTGTGCCGCCCTTCACCGTGATGTCTTGCGACAACCTTCCCGGCAATGGCCATGTGACGCAGCAGGTGGTGGTGGGGCTGGCCCGGCTGTCCGACCCGGACTTCGCCGCCTGGGTCGAAGCCCATGTCGCCTTCCCCAATGGCATGGTCGATCGCATCACCCCCGCCACGGGGGAGCGCGAGCGCGCCATGGCCGCAGCGTTCGGGCTCATTGACCCGGTGCCTGTCACCTGCGAGCCCTTCCGCCAATGGGTGCTGGAGGATCATTTCCCCGCCGGCCGCCCGGCGCTTGAAAAAGTCGGCGTCGTCTTTACCGAGCATGTCCACGCCTATGAGGCGATGAAGATCCGCATCCTCAATGGCGGCCATGCCATCATCGCCTATCCCGGCGGGCTGATGGATGTCGATCTCGTCCACGAGGCGATGGAGGAGCCGCTCATCTCCGCCTTCCTCGACAAAGTGGAGCGCGAGGAAATCATCCCGATCGTGCCGCCGGTGCCGGACACTGACCTCGCCGCCTATTACGCCGTCATCCGCGAGCGTTTCGCCAACCCCGAGGTGGCGGACACGGTGCGCCGGCTCTGCCTCGACGGCTCCAACCGCCAGCCGAAATTCATCGTCCCCTCGATCCGCGATAACCGCGCCGCCGGCTGCCTGCCCACAGGGCTGATTCTCGAATCCGCCCTGTGGTGCCGCTATTGCGCCGGGGGGAGCGACAGCGGGGCGGTGATCGCGCCGAACGACCCTAATTGGGACGAACTGACCGCCCGCGCCCGCGCGGCGAAGGAGGATCCCGCCGTCTGGCTCGCCATGAGCGAGGTCTATGGCGATCTCGGCAGCGATCCCGACATTGTGGTGGCTTTCGCGCAGGCGCTGCGCGCGCTATGGGCGAAGGGCGCCCGCGCCGTTCTCGACGACTATCTCGCGGGCTAGTCGGAACGCATCGGAGCCCGCCCATGTCCGCCCCCGCCACGCCCTCCGCACCGGTTCTGCTCTGCGCTGGCGAGGCGCTGATCGACATGGTGCCGCGTCCGACGCCGGAGGGGCAGGCCTTCCTACCGCTGCCGGGCGGGGCGGTGTTCAACACCGCCATCGCTGCTGCCCGGCTGGGCGTGAAGACGCGCTTCTGGTATGGCCTGTCGAACGACATGTTCGGCGTGCAGCTGCGTGCCGCCCTCGACGCGGCCGGCGCCGATGCCAGCCTGTGCGTCCCGGTGGACCGCCACACCACGCTGGCCTTCGTCACGCTGGTGGAAGGGCAGGCGCGCTATCTCTTCCTCGACGAGAACACCGCCGGTCGCATGCTCACCCCGGCCGATCTGCCTGATCTTCCCGACGAGGTCGGGGTGCTGTTCTTTGGCGGGATCAGCCTGGTGGGCGAGCCGGTCGGTTCGGCCATGGAGGCGCTGGCGACGCGCACGGCAGCGGACGGGCAGGGGCGGCTTATCGTGCTCGACCCCAATATCCGCCCCGGCTTCATCCGCGACGAGGCCATCTATCGCGCTCGCCTCTTCCGGCTGATCGCCCTCAGCCATGTGGTCAAGCTCTCCGACGAGGACCTGTTCTGGCTCACCGGGCCGGGTGAGATCGCGACCCAGGCGGAGCGTATCCGCGCCATGGGGCCGCGCCTTGTTCTCATCACGCTGGGGGCCAAGGGCGCCCGCGCGTTCGGCGAGGGACTGGACGTGGCCGTGCCGGGGCAGGCGGTGACGGTCGCCGACACGGTCGGGGCCGGCGACACCTTCAACGCTGCTTTCCTCTGCGCGCTGGTCGAGCGGGGACTGGCGACGCCGCGGGCGCTGTCGGGCCTGTCGGAAGACGTGCTCGGCGCGGTGCTCGATTTCGCCAGCCGCGCCGCGGCGATCTCGGTCACACGCGCCGGCGCCAATCCGCCCTGGCGAGACGAGGTGGCGACGGCGGACTGAAGGCAGGGCCATCTCTCCGGAACCCCCCGCCTGCGGGCGGCGTTGAGCCTGACAGGCAAAACGGGAGGAGAGTTCGCCATGATCCCCAGCCAGGCCGCCGCCATAACGCCCGGCTCGCCGGGTGTGCCGCCGATGCCGGATGTGAACCCGGTGCCGGACACGCCCCCCACCCCTGACCCGGCACCGATTCACGATCCGGTGCAGCCGCCGGTGCATGATCCCGACGTCCCCGAGATCCGCGATCCTGTTCCGCCCAATGTCAGTGATCCCTGGCCCGCCCCGCCGCCCCCGCAACAGGGGGCGGGCGCCGTTCCGGTTCTGGCGACGCCGCCGCGCGATCCGCCGCCGGATCGGCCGCAGCCGGGCATCGATGAGCCGGCGATGCCGCCCGACCAGGACCCGGACATCACCCCTGAGGTCGAGGAGCCGCTCGACGAGCCGACCGCGCCGCCGATCGATCTTCCTCCGCGCGACCCTGTGCCCGCGCCGATGTAAGCGCGCGGGGCGCTCGGAAAATCCGGGAACGACGGGCCGGGTTCAGTTGTTGATGTGATAGAGCGCGGCCTAAATCCGCCGCGTGCGGTGCCTGGCAATAGAGGGCGCCCGTATACCATCTCACATGGAGGAATTTACCATGGGTCTGTTCTCCAAGGACATCAAGACGATGGATGATCTCTTCGTCCATACGCTTCGCGACATCTATTATGCCGAGAAGAAGATCGCCAAGTCGCTGCCCGACATGATCGAGAAGGCGAGCGATCCTCAACTCAAGGCTGACTTCCAGAAGCACCTGTCTGAAACCGAAGGCCACATTCTTCGCGTCGAGGAAGTGTTCAAGATGCATGGCGTCGAGGCCAAGGCCGTCACCTGCCCGGCGATCGACGGCATTGTTGACGAGGCCGAGGAAATCTCCGGCGAGGTGGCGGACAAGCAGGTGCTGGACGCCGCGCTGATCGCGGCGGCGCAGGCGGTCGAGCATTACGAGATGACGCGCTACGGCACCCTCATCGCCTGGGCCAAGCTGCTGGGCCGGCCGGACTGCGCCAGCGTGCTGGCGAAGAACCTCGAAGAGGAAAAAGCCACGGACGCCAAGCTGACCAAGCTGGCGGAAGCCCGTGTCAACCTGCACGCTGCCGAATAAGAGCGTACACGCTGCCGGCACTCGCCCTCGGCGAGGCCGGCAGCGGCGCGATGCGGCAAGACGCGAGAGAGGAGGACGCAATGCCTGCCAAATCGAAAGCCCAGCAGATGGCCGCCGGCGCGGCGCTCTCCGCCAAGCGCGGCGAAACAGAGAAGAGCGAACTCAAGGGAGCCTCAAAGTCGATGGCGAAATCCATGACGGAAAAGGAGCTGGAAGAACTCGCCAGCACCAAGCGCAAAGGCAAGCCCGAGCGCGTGGACGACTGAAGGCCGGCTTGGGCCGGTAGCGCGGCGACCCGCAGTCATCATAGAGGTCGAAAATGGCACTCAGCAGCCGTGGCAAGCCGACGCGCTCCTATTTCACCCGCTTCGCCCAGTGGATATCGACCCAGGCCGGCAAGCCGGTGACTTTTGCCGGCGCGGCGGGTCTTATCGTGCTGTGGGCCCTCACCGGGCCCTTTGTCGGTTTCGGCGATACCTGGCAGCTCATCATCAACACCTCCACCACGATCATCACCTTCCTGATGGTGTTCGTGATCCAGAACAGCCAGAATCGGGACACGGCCGCGCTTCACATCAAGATCGACGAGCTGATCGCCCGGACCGAGGGGACGCGGCGTGTCCTGCTCGATCTGGAGGAGCTCGACGATGGGGCGCTAGAGAAGATTCGCGGCGAATATGAAGAACTCGCCCGCCGTGAGCGTGAGGGCGGCGAGGATGAAGCGGATGCGCCGGCCGGACGCGCCACCGGCCGCTTAGGCAAGCCCGAGGCGGAACGCGGCCCGCGGCCGGCGCCCACCCCGGGCTGAGGCTGACCTCAGTCCTTCTCGCCCGACATCTTGCCGCCCCCACTCCTGTCCTTGCCGGTGGAGCGCTTGCGATTGGTATAGCGGGCATTGCCAAGGCCGGTGCCGATGGTCAGCACCCCCCAATGCGCGACATCCTGCATGAAGGGCACCTCGCTTAACCCCTGCACCACGGCATCATTGTGCATCACCACCGTGGTCTCGTTGCCGGCGATGGAGGGGATGGCCTCCCATAGTGCCGAGGGCAGGTTGAAGCGCGAGCTCTGCCAGTTGCCGGGAAGGTTCTGCGCGCCATTCTCGATGGTGCCGTCGCCGGCGATCGAGCCGGGGCACCCGACGCCGATGAAGGGCGCGAGGCGCAGATCGTCCTTCTTAGCCTGTGCGATCAGCTTTTCCAGCATGCCGACCAGCGTTGCGACAGCCTCCTCGCGGCTGGGTTCTTCATCGCCATGGCGCCACAGCTCGAAGCTGCGCACGCGGGCCTTGGAGAGGTCGTCCGCCTTGTCGAGGTTGAGCCTGACGATGCCGCAGCGAATGTTGGTGCCGCCGATGTCGATGGCCAGAATATTGTCGAAGCTGGTGAACATCCAGCTTGGGGCGAGATGCGCCGCGCCGATCAGCCCGGCCTCGTCGGGCTCGTGCCGGATCGGACGCAGCTCGATATCGATGCCCTCGGCAC
This sequence comes from Ancylobacter sp. FA202, assembly GCF_000380205.1. Classification (NCBI taxonomy): domain Bacteria; kingdom Pseudomonadati; phylum Pseudomonadota; class Alphaproteobacteria; order Hyphomicrobiales; family Xanthobacteraceae; genus Ancylobacter; species Ancylobacter sp. FA202. The sequence continues at coordinate 3,497,512 of NZ_KB904818.1, forward strand.
GCGCCAGAAGTTCCGTCCGCGCCACCGCGATCTCGGCGAAGCGGCCGGCCTTCAGCCCGCCGCCGATGACGACGCGCTGGGTGTCGCGCCATTCCTTGCTGCGCAGCAGACGGCGGAGCACGGCGAACAGCTCGTTGGCGTATTCCTCGATGGCGCTGTGGATGATGGCCTGCTCATGCGGCTTGCCGTTGGCCAGGGCGTCGTCGATCACCGTTTTGGACAGCTCGGCTGTCGGCGTGTCGCCGAGAACTGAGAGCTTGCGGTCGCCTAGATCACGCCATCGGTCGAAGATCTCGAAAAAGGCGGCGCGGCGGGCGCGGTCGCCGATAAAGCCATCTTCGTCGCGCAGCTGAGCGTTGAACGCATCCACCGTCACGCCGGTCAGCGTGGCGGCGCCGTGCACCGCCACATTCGGCGGTGTCTCCTTGGTCTTGTGCTCCGCGCTCTTGGTCTGCGCTGCGCTCTTGGCCATTCCCATGCTTCCCATTCGCTCTCGCTTCATCGTGTCGAGAACGAATGAGGACGATCGGGCGTTCCATCGCCCGGTAGGAAGATGGTAGCGACCGGCTTAGGACCGCTTGCGACGGCCGGGTGATACCGGGGCGGGTGCCGGCGCTTCCGTGATGGTCGATTCCGCGCTGGCCTTCTTCGGCCGGGCCGCCTTCGGCTTCGCGGCGGCCACCGGTGCCGGCTCCGGCTCGGCGGCCGCCTCGGGCGCGGCTTCCACTTCGGGCGCGGCTTCCAATTCGGGCAAGGCTTCCGATTCGGTCGCGAGTTCCGTGTCGGCAGCAGCCTCAGGCTCACTCCCGGCCTCTGGCAGTTCGTCTTCCTCCATCACGATCGCGACGGCGCGGAACCAGTGCTCTCCGTCGCGGCCATGAGGATATCCCTCTTCTTCCCAAAGCCGGTAGGCCCATTCACGGATACGCGTCTCTCGCTCGTTCATGGCGGGTCCCCTGCAACAGATCGTCCAGCGTGAACCGTTCGGCACCGCTGCGCTATAGGCAAGGTGCCCCACTCCGATGAAAAGCAGAAGACGGAAGACGACGTATGGACTCTTCGTCGCGGTGAGCTGAAGCGGGGCGCCTCAGTCCCGCAGACTGCGATAGGCGGCCTGCAGGGTCTCGAACGCCTTGAAGCGGCGTGCGTGCCAGTCGCGCGTCTGCGCCCCCGGCGGATACACCACCTCGATCTGCGACATGGAGGCCATGGCATCGGTGAAGCTGGTATAGCGGCCGGCGGCGACGGCGCCGAGAATCGCCGAGCCGAGCAGCACCGGCTCGGGTGATGACGTGGCGGCGATGTTCACCTGCGCCGCGTCGGCGAGCACCTGACGCACCAGCGGGCTCTGGCCGGCGCCGCCGGAAATCACCACGGTCTCGGTGCGCGCGCCCTTAGCGGCCTGAGCGTCGAGAATCTGGCGCAGCCCGTAGCCGATACCCGCCAGCCCGGCCATGTAGAGCCCGACCAGGCTGTCGAGCCCCTCATCCATGCCGAGCCCGGCGATGATGCCGCGCGCGAGATGGTCGGCAAAGGGGGCGCGGTTGCCGAGAAACTCCGGCACCACATGCAGCGTGCCGGCGAGCTCGGCAATGGCGCCGGCGCCGCCCGCCGCCTCGGCGCGCTGGGCGAGCCAGACATTGAGGCTCTGCCCCGCGCCGCGCGCCAGCTCAGCGGCCTGGGGTGCTGCGGGATGCAGCCGCACCAGCCGGTCGATAGCCGCGCCGGCGGCGGACTGGCCGCCCTCGTTCAGCCAGACATCCGGCACCATGGCCGAGAAATAGGGCCCCCAGACGCCGGGCACGAAGGCAGGCTCGGTGGTGGTGAGCAGGGTGCAGGCCGAGGTGCCGAACACATAGGCCATGCGGCTGAGCACGTCGCCACTGCCGCCGCGCGCACCCACCGTGCCAATGCCGCCGGCATGCGCGTCGATCAGCCCTGCCGCCACGGCGATGCCCGGCGCGAGGCCGAGTTCGTCCGCGGCTTCGGCCGTCAGCCCGGCACCGAGCGGTGTGCCGGCGGCGACGATCTCGGTCCCGATACGGGCAAAACCCTCATCGGCCAGCGCACCAAGGCCGATCTTGCGGAAATAGTTCGCGTCCCAGCGCTGCTCATGGGCGAGATAGGTCCATTTGCAGGTGACGGTGCAAACTGAGCGGGCGAGGCTGCCGGTGGCCTTCCAGGTAAGGAAATCGGCGAGGTCGAGGAACTGCCAGGCGCCGGCAAAGGTGGCGGGAAGTTCCTCGCTCAGCCAGAGCAGCTTGGGCGTTTCCATCTCCGGCGAGATCGTGCCGCCGACATAGTCCAGCACCGGGCTGCCCAGCGCGTTGATGCGATCGGCCTGGCCGGTGGCGCGGTGGTCCATCCACACGATGACATTGCGGGCGGGGTCGCCATGCCGGCCGACGGGGAGGGGATGCCCGCCCTCGCCAAGCACGACCAGCGAGCAGGTGGCGTCGAAGCCGATGCCGGCAATGTCGGCCGGCGCGAGCCCGGCGGCGGCCAAGGCCTCCTTCACGCAGGCGCAGACGCAGGCCCAGATATCGTCGCTCGATTGCTCGACGATATCGCCCGCTTCCTTCCACATGCGGATGTCGCGCTTGGCGACGGCGAGCTGCCGTCCGTCCGCATCGAAAATGCCGGCGCGCACGCTACCCGTGCCGACATCGATTCCCGCGAAGCATCCGCCCATGGCCTAGAGGTCCGTTCCGTTCGGCACGATCACTAGATCGCGTATGGTCACGTTACGCGGTCGCGTCAGCATGAAGATGACGCAGTCCGCCACTTCCTTTGCTTCCATCAGGGCGCCGGAGGCAAGCGCCTCGTCGAGCTTGGCCTGTGGCCAGTCCTTGATGAGGGCGGTGACGACAGGCCCCGGTAGCACCGCGCCGACGCGGATGCCGTGCTTGGCCACCTGCCGCCGCGTGGTGTGGACGAAGGCCTGCACGGCGAATTTCGAGGCGGTGTAGATCGGCTCCCACACCACCGGCACCACGCCGGCGATGGAGGAGGTGAACAGCACGTCGCCGCTTCCGCGCTCCACCATGTGCGGCAGCACCGCCTGCACGGTGCGGAAGGCGGCGTTGATGTTGAGGTTCAGCACCCGGTCCCACACGTCGGGGTCGCCTTCCACCACGTCGCCGCCGATATAGGCGCCGGCATTGGCGTGGAAGATGTCGAGCTGCCCGCATTTCTCGAGGATCTGCGGCAGCATGGTGGCGACGCTCTTGGGGTCGAGCAGATTGACCACGACAGGCACCGCCTTCGGGCCGAGCTCAGTGCAGAGCGCGGCGAGCGTGTCGGCGGCGCGGTCAACGAGGGCGACGGTGGCGCCCTCGTTGAGCATGGCGCGGGCGCATTCGAGCCCGATGCCTGACGCTGCGCCTGTTATGGCGGCCACCTTGCCTTCAAGCCGGTTTGCCATGTGAGACTCCGATGGGTTGGTAGACGCCCGATCGAACGGGCGGAAGAAGCTCGTCTCTTTCCTCTCCCCGCGGGGGAGAGGTGGCCCGCGAAGCGGGTCGGTGAGGGGGAATCGGGGCCTTCTTATGGGCGAACCGGCCCCTCACTCCAACCCTCTCCCCGGCGGGGAGAGGGGGTAGGGCGCCGCCTCAGCCCGGCATCACGATCTGCAGCTTCACGTCGGTCGGCAGGCCCTTGGCGGCGCGGTCGAACGCCTCGATGCTGCGGGCGAAGTCGAAGGTCTCGGAGACCAGCGGCTTGAGATCGACCTTGCCGGAGGCGATGAGGTTGACCGCGCGGTCGAAATTATTGGCGTAGCGGAACACGGTCTCGATCCGCGCTTCCTTGATGATCGCCGCCGCCACGTCGAACTTCGTCGTCTCCACCGGCATCCCGATCAGCACCAGCGTGCCGCCGGGGCGGACGATATCGAAGATGCCCTCATAGGCGCGCGGCGACCCGCTGGCCTCGAACACCACATCCGCGCCCCAGCCCTCGGTTTCCTCCGAGACCACCTCGGCGAGCGGCCGCTCGGTGATGTTGACGGGGTGGACGCCCGGATACTGGCCGGCAATCGCCAGCTTCGGCGCCGAGAGATCGGAGATGTAGACGCGCGAGCAGCCGCCCGCCAGCGCCGCCAGCGCCGTCATGATGCCGATCGGGCCGCAGCCGATCACCACACCGACATCGCCGGGGGTGATGCGGGCGCGGGTGGCGGCCTGCAGGCCGACCGCGAAGGGCTCCACCATCGCGCCTTCCGCGAAGGAGACGTTGCCGGGCAGCTTGTAGGTGAAAGCGGCGGGGTGGACGACCTCGGGGGTCAGCACGCCATGGATCGGCGGCGTCGCCCAAAAGCGCACATCCGGATCGACATTGTAGATGCCGAGCTTGGTGGCGCGCGAATTCATGTTCGGCACGCCCGGCTCCATGCAGACCCGGTCGCCGACCTTGAGGTTCTTCACGTTGGCTCCGACCGCCGTGACGACGCCCGCCGCCTCATGGCCGAGCACCATGGGCTCGCGCACCACGAAGGAGCCGATGGCGCCATGGGTGTAGTAATGCACGTCGCTGCCGCAGACGCCGACCGTGTGGATGGCGATCTTGACGTCGTCCGGGCCGACCTCAAGCGGGAGGTCGATGTCGCGAAGGGAAAGCTCGCCCTTCTTTTCGAGAACCAGTGCCTGCACCATGGGGCGTGTCCTGCTGGAGTGTGCCGTCGTCGGGAGTGCTCAGGGCCCTTTCCGATCAGGTGAAATCACCTGATCGATAAGAAAGTGCCATGTAATCAATAAGCTAGAGCATTTTCTGGTCGCGAAAGTCTGTCAACTTTCGCGGAAAATGCTCTAGAGAGCGAGGCCGGCAACGTCGAAGAGATAGATGTGGGAGGGGTCGATGCCGAGGGTGAGCGCGTCGCCCGGCTTCAGGTTCGGCCGGCCGGCGGTCAGCGCGATGATCGGCTCGCCTTCCGAACGGGCGTAGAGCTGGGTCGAGCCGCCGAGGCTCTCGGCGAAGTCGAGGGTGAGCGCCAGCACCGGGTTGCCGGTGTTCACGGTGAGGTGCTCGGGCCGCAGGCCCACCGTCACCGCCGCGCCGACCTTGGTGCGGGCGGCGGCGGGCGTGTCGAGGGTCAACCTGCCGCCGGCGAAAGTGGTGTGCTCTAGCGCCAGGGTGCTGCCGGTGATGGAGGCGACCTTGGCATTGATGAAGTTCATCTTCGGCGAGCCGATGAAGCCGGCGACGAAGGTATTGGCCGGCGTGTCATAAAGCTCGGTGGGCGAGCCGATCTGCTCGACGAGCCCGGCGCGCAGCACCACGATGCGGTCGGCCAGCGTCATCGCCTCCACCTGATCATGGGTGACATAGACCATGGTGGCGCCGAGCGCCCGGTGCAGCTTGGCGATCTCCACCCGCATCTGCGAGCGCAATTCGGCGTCGAGATTGGACAGCGGCTCGTCGAACAGGAACAGCTTGGGGTGGCGCACGATGGAGCGGCCGATGGCGACGCGCTGGCGCTGGCCGCCGGAGAGGGCACGCGGCTTGCGCTCCAGCAGCGCTTCCAGCTGCAGGATGCGGGCGGCTTCCAGCACCTGCGCCTTGATCTCCGCTTCCGGCTTCTTCGCCATCCGCAGGCCGAACGCCATGTTCTCGAACACGCTCATATGCGGGTACAGCGCATAGGACTGGAACACCATGGAGACCTCGCGCTTGGCGGGTTCCTCATAGGTCACTTCCTTGCCGTCGATGTAGAGCTCGCCCGAGCTGACATCCTCCAGCCCCGCGATCATGCGCAGCAGGGTGGACTTGCCGCAGCCCGAGGGACCGACGAACACCACGAACTCGCCCTTCTCGGCCTCGAAGCTGACGCCCTTGATGACGGCGGCGTCGCCATAGTTCTTCTTGATGTTGTCCAGTCGCAGGAAGGTCATCGTGCAGTCTCCAGATAGGCCGGCCGCGAAGGTCCGGTGGCCGTCCATCAGCTCTTGAGCAGCGCGTCGGCGCAGCGTTCGTCCGTTACTAATCGGTTCACATAGCCCGCCCGCAGGATCGCCCGCACGATCGGCACCTTATAGAGGCCGCCCGAGGCGAGGATCGAATGGCGCACCGGGTTCAGCTCGTGCGGGGCCAGCGAGAGCACGCGCTCGTTCAGCGGGTGGTCCACCGGGCGCCCATCGGCATCGAGGAACATGCCCAACAAGTCGCCCACCGCGCCGGCGGCCCGCAGGCTGTCGAGGTTTTCCGAAACGGTCTGGGTCTGCACCAGCAGGGAGCGGGTCGTCATGTCGCCGCAGGAGAGCAGCGCCACGTCCACGGTGCGCGCGCGGCGCATGGTTTCGCTGATCCCATGATGCGAGAGCAGCATGGTGCGGCTCTCCGGGGTGGGGAAATAGAGCGGCGCGGCGAGATAGTAGCATTCGGCCGAGATCGCGCGGGCAAAGCCGGTGGCGACCTCGAAAGTGCTCGACCCCGAGCCGCGCGTGAGCCCGCCCATGACCGATGTCACCCAGCTCTCCGCCATGGGGCGGGCGGTAACGCGCTTGAGCCCGGCGGCAAGCGTCTTGCCCCAGCCGACGCCCAGGCCCATGCCGTTCTCCAGCAGACCGTCGAGCATCCCGCCGGCGGCCTCGCCGATCACGCGCTGCTGCTCGGTCTCATCAGGCAGGGAAGGGACGACGCTGACATGGGCGAGCCCGAACTTCGCCTTCAGCCGCTCCTCGGCCTCGATGCAGTCGGCCATGGGCAGGCGGATGTCGATGAAGACCGAGCCGTCGGAGCGCACTTGGCCAAGTATCTTGTTGGTGCGCAGGCGCGTGAGTCCGAGCTGGTCGGCAATCTCCTGCTGGGTCAGGCCGCCAATGTAATAGAGCCAGGCGACCCGCGCACGGATTTGCGCCGCCTCCATCTCCTGCGTGCCCACTGGCTTGCCGCGCTCGCGCCCGCTACCGTTCATCCCATCCCCCTCAGGCCAAAGTCTGCGTGAGGCGTGCGCAGGTCGTCTCCAGCGCGCCGAGGATCGACCGGCTGTCCTGCTCGAAGGGATAGAACACTTCGAGGAAAACCGGGCAGGTGTCGGTGCCGGTGCGCCGAAGCAGCGCCGCAGCCTCCAGTGGATCGACCTTGCCGGGGACGGTGAAGTCCCAATGGCGGTCGAGCGCGAAATCGGTCTGCTGGATGTGTACGGCGGTGGTGACGTCGGCGAGTTCCCGCAGCCAGGATTCCATGCCGTCTGTCACGTCGCCATAAAGCGGCGCAAAGGTGGCGTGGCCCCAATCGATGCACAGCCGCCACGGCACCGCGCTGTCCGCCACATCGTCCATCATCTGCCGCGCCTGTCCGATGGTCCACGGCCATTCCCGGCGCAGCGGCGTCGGCTCGACATAGAGTTCGCTCAGGCCCTCTGCGGCGGCGCGCTCGCCGAGCCGGTGCAGGCGGGTGATCAGTTCAGCGTAGTCGGCCGGATCAAGCGCGTCCGCCTCGCTGCAGTCGAGTGTGGCGGGGATGGCGCCGAGCGGGCCGCCGACGCGGGGAATGCCGGCCAGCGCGGCGAAGCGATAGGCGCGCCCGAGCCAGTATTCGGCGTAGTTGCGCACCGCCGGATCGGGGTGCAGCAGCTGGTTGAAGCTGTAATGGGCCAAGCCGATGAAGGCGCTGTGGATGGTGACGCCCGCCGCTTCCGCCGCGCGCCTTATGTCGGCGGCGTGGCGGTCGACGATGGCGTCCGGCCACATCGGGTCGACGAGGTCGAAGGAGAACTGCACGAGGTCGAGCCCGAGCCGCTCGCGCACGATGCGCGTCCACAGCTCCGGCGTCACCCAGCGCTTGGTGCAGAAGCCGAGATTGATGCCGAAGCGGATCGGCGCCGGGGAGTCCGTCACTTGGTCGCTCCCATTGTCAGGCCGCGCACCATGTGGCGCGAGACGATGAGGGCGAAGATCGTCACCGGCAGCACGATCACCGTGCCCGTGGCCATGATCTTGCCCCAGGGCAGCTCATAGCCGGACATGAAGCTGGTGGCGACGACCGGGGCGGTCTGCACGGCGCGGCGGGTCAGCACCAGCGCATAGAGCAGCTCGTTCCACGAGAAGATGAAGGAAAAGATCGCCGACACGGCGATGCCCGGCGCGCCAAGCGGCAGGTAGATCTTGCGGAAGATGGTGAACTGGTCGGCGCCATCGAGCCGCGCGGCCTGTTCGAGATCGGCCGGGATCGACTTGAACTGGTCGGTGACGATCCACACCACGATCGGCAGCTGGAAGGTGAGGTAAATGAGGATCAGCACCAGATGGGTGTCGAGCAGCCCGGTCTGGATCGCCAGCAGATAGACCGGCAGCGCCAGCACGATCGGGCTGATCATGCGGTTGGAGATGAACCAGAACCACAGGTCCGACTTGCCGCGAAACTCGTAGCGGGCGAGCGCGAAGGCGGCGGGCGCACCGAGGATCACCGCGAGCAGGGTCGAACAGGTGGCCACGATCAGCGAGTTGATGATCGCCCCGCTCACCTTCGTGTCCGCGAAGATCTCGGCATAGTTCTGCAGCGTCGGGGTGAAGAACCACACCGGCGGCGAGGACAGGATGTCGGCCTGGGTCTTGAAGCTGGCTGACACCATCCAGAAGAACGGAAACAGCGTGAAGATGACGACGGCGGTCAGGCCGAGGGCGTGAAGCAGCTTGCCGGACGAGATACGCATCAGTGAACCTCGCGGTAGAGCAGGCGGATATAAAGCCGGCTGATGATGATGGTGAGGATCAGCAAGAGGATCGCCTGCGCCGATGCCGTGCCGAGATCGAAAATGCGGAAGCCCACGCGCTGGATATAGATCGAGATCAGGTCGGTGGCCGAGCCGGGGCCGCCGCGCGTCATCACGAACACCATGTCGAACAGCTTGAGGACGTCGGCCGAGCGCAGGATCATCACCGCGGTGAGGCCGGGCAGCAGATAGGGCAACTGCACATGCCGCAGCAAAGCGAGCTTGGACGAGGTTTCCAGCCGCGCCGCCTCCTCGATCTCGCCCGGCACCATGGACAGGCCCGCGAGAAAGATGAGGGCGCAGAACGGCGTCCACTGCCACACATCCATGATGACGATGGCAGCGAAGGCGCCGTCCTGGGTGGAGAGCCAGTCGATCGGGCCAAAGCCGAAGATGCTCAGCGCCTGGTTAGCCACGCCAAAGTCTCGGTTGAAGATGAGGCGCCCGACGAGGCCAACCACAGCGTAGGTGGTGGCCAGTGGGACGACCAGTGTGACTCGTGCGAGCGACTTCAACAGCCCCATGCCCGGCTTGTGCAGCAGCAGCGCGATGGCGAGGCCGAGCACCACCTGGATCGGCAGCACGGCGACGTAGAACTTCGCGGTGAGGAACAGCGAGGACCAGAAGGTGCTGTCGGTCAGCACGTTCACATAGTTCTCGAAGCCGACGAACGGAAAGCCTTCGCGCGGGCGGGTGATGTTGTAGCGGCGGAACGAGGTGACCAGCGCGAAGATGGTCGGGTAGATGCCGATCAGCAGCAGCGTCAGCACGGCCGGGGCAAGAAACCACAGCGGCGTCCAGCGGCCATAGCCCCGGTTGGGCTTGCGTCGTGCGGCGGATGTCGCGGCCTCGCTCATGGCGTTTTCCCTGTCGCGTCTTGCTGGGGCGGTGTGCGGAGAAACCTCTCCGGTCACTCCAGATTCGTATGGTTGGCGCGCATCTGCGCCGGCGTCACGCCCAGCCGCTCGCGCAGGCCGAGGATCAGGATCTCGAACAGCACATAGAGCGCGCCCTCATAGAGCGAGCCCATCGGCAGCACGGAGGTGGCGGCCGCGCCCTGGTCGCTCGCCATGGTCTGCGCCGGCACGGTGAGCACGCGGTCGGCACGGGCGGCCGCAGTGCCGTTCGGCTCGGCGGTGACGAGAAGCGTGCGGGCGCCGGCGGCGCGGGCTTCGCCCATCAGCGCGGAAACGGTCGAGAAGTCGCCCGGCCCGGCGGAGACGACCAGCAGGTCGCCCGGTCCGACCGGCGGCGCGGTCATGTCGCCCACCACGGCCGCCTTGCAGCCAAGATGATAGAGGCGCATGGCGAGGCCCTTGATCTGAAGGCCCTCGCGGCCAACGCCATACAGCGCGATGCGTCCGGCGCCTGCCAGTTCGGCGATGGCCCCGTCCAGCTCGTCGCCGCGCACCTTGTCGAGGCAGGCGCGGATCTCGTCCAGCGCCCGGCCGTGGAGAGTGGTCATGTCATCGGGTCCCGGAACAGTCCGCAATGAAAATGGGCGGATGCCGCTTCGCGGGTTGCAGCATCCGCCCGGAGGCCGGCGGCGCGGGAGAGAGGCCCCGCCGCCGGCTTCAACTCACTGAAGGAGCTTCTTCTTGCCGTCGTAGTAGCCTTCCTTGCCGAGGATGGCTTCCATGCGGGTGCCGATCTCCTTGGACCCGCCTTCGACGGTGACTTCACCCAGCATCATCTTGGAACCCCACTCGGCGACGATCTCGGAGATCGCCGGCCAGGCCGGGAAGCGCGGGCGATATTCGGGAACGCCGGCCTGCCAGGAGGCGACCATCGGCTCGACGAACTTGTACTTCGCCTTGATTTCCGGGTCGTTGTAGACGGCCATGCGGCCCGACACGCCACCGGCTTCGACATAGGCCTTGGCGATGTCTTCCGAGGTCGCCCACTGGATGAACAGCCAGGTGGCCTTCTGCTGCTCGGGAGTCGCCTGCGCGGCGACGGCGAGCGAGAAGCCGCCCAGCGCGGGCAGGCGGCCGGCCGGGCCGGCGGGCTCCGGCGCCACGGCGAGGCAGTCGCCGAGCTTGGAGGTCGCGGGGTCGGCGAGGGTGGAATAGAAGGCCGACCATTCGGTGATCATCGCCACCTGGCCCTGGGCCAGCGCGTTCACCGATTCCGCGTGATCGAAGGAGACGACGCCGGGCGGCTGGTACTTCATCAGGTCCTGGCGGAACTGCAGGCCGGCCTGGCTCTCCTTGCTGAGCAGGTTCGACTTGAATTCCTTGTTCAGCAGCGAGCCGCCGAAGGGCCAGAGGAAGCGCATGAAGCTGTCGGCCGACTGGGTCTCGCCGCGGCGCGACTGCAGCGCATAGGCGAACTCGTTCTTCGACTTGTCGGTGAGCTTGGGACCGTAGACGGTCATCACCTCTTCCCAGGTCGCCGGCGGCTTGTCGAAGCCTGCTTCCTTGAGCTTGCAGGAATTATAGAACAGCAGGCCGGAATAATTGTCGAAGGGCAGGCCATAGACCGTGCCGCCCCAGGAGCCGAACGCTTCCAGCAGCAGCGGGAAGAAGCCGTCGAGCTTGAGGTTGGGGTCGGTGATCGCCTTGTCCTTGGCGAGATCGTCCACCGGCACCAGCCAGCCATTCTCGGCGAACTCGCCGATCCATACGAGATCGACGAGAGCCATGGTAAGGTCGCCCTGCGAGGTGAAGTTCAGCACTTCCTTCTCGCGCGCGTTCTCATAGGGAACGATTTCGTAATTGACCTTGATGCCGGTCTTCTTCTCGAATTCGGGCAGCAGCTTGATGATGGCGCGGTAGCCCGGACGATCGAGGAAGATGCCGTTGACTTCAGTGCCCTTGAGGGGCTTGGCCGCCTCTTCGAGCCAGTCCGCCATCGCCGCCACCGGCATGGCCGCCGTTGCCGCCGCGAGGGCGACGACGCTGGCGCAGATTTTCAATGCACGCTTCATGGTTTCCTCCTGAAATGGCGCAGCGCCACGGTTCGGGCGAGGCCGACATGCGGACGGTTGAAAACCGTCTCTCATCATTGGCGGAGGCGTGGAGCCGTCGCCGGCGCCGCTTCCTTCCGCAGTTCCGCCGGACGTGCCGGCCTCAACCCGCGCCGGCGCTTTTCGAGAAGCCCGGCCGCGACAACAGCACTGTCGTCGACGGGAAACCGATACATTTGTAATCTGAAATATGCAATAGCATCACAGGCGACGCGGTGGCCGAAGCGTGGCAGTCAACAAGCGTGGAGACAGGCAGGATGGCAGCGGAGCATGACGACGGAATGGAACCGCTCCGCGCCCGACAGGCGGTTGCCGAGACGCTGGCACGCGGGGCAGGGGCGCGGGCGCGCAAGTTCTTTCTCCAGCGCGACACGCTGCACCCGGAGCTGAAGTCCGATTCGCAAGATCTCGTCAGCGAGGCCGACCGCAGCATCGAGGCCTGGTTGCGCCGGACGATCAGCCGGCATTTCCCGGGCGACGGCATTGTCGGCGAGGAAGAGGCGGCAACGGAGGGCACGTCCGGCTTCGTCTGGGTGATCGACCCAATCGACGGCACCATGCCGTTTCTCGTCGGCCAGCCGAACTGGACGGTATCAATCGGCATCGCGCGGGGGACGGAACCGGTCGCCGGCGTGATCTACGCTCCTATGCTGCGCGAGCTTTATTCCGCCGTCGCGGGCGGTGGCGCCCGGCTCAACGGGCGGGCGCTGGCGATGAACCCGGACTGGACCATCGCCTCCACCACCATCGGTTTCGGCGCCACGCAAAAGGCGTCGCCCGCCGAAGTCGGTGCCTTTGTCGAAGGGCTCTATCGCGAGGGCGGCGTGCTGTTCCGCGTCGGCTCGGGGGCGCTGATGCTGGCCTATGTCGCCGCCAACCGCCTCGCCGGCTATTACGACCCGACGCTGCATTGCTGGGATTGCTGGGCCGGCATGGTGCTGGTGCGCGAGGCCGGCGGGCTGGTGAGCTTCGAGGGCGATTTCACCCGGCCCGGCGCCATGTGGGCCGGCAATGCCGTCGTCCACGCCGCGCTGCTGCGGCTCAGCGGGCGCGAATAGGCGCGGGCGGGGATGGCGGGGCTGCGCATTCGGTCATCTCTACTTCGAACAAGGTCAATCAACCGGCTCACCTGTCGATAGGCTTTCCCTTGCGATGCCGGTCTGCGGCATGATCGCCAATCGAGGGAACAGCCATGATTTCACGCCTGCTCGTGACGTGCGTCGCCTTGTCCGCCACGCTCATGTCGTCCTCCGCCTTTGCCGTGGACCCCGCTTCCTGCGCCAAGCCGCGCTTCTCCGATGTCGGCTGGACCGACATCACCGCGACCACGGCGGTGGCCGACGAACTGCTCACCCATCTCGGCTACAAGCCCGACGTCGCCGTGCTCTCGGTCGCCATCACCTTCAAGGCGCTGGAGAATGGCGACCGTGACATCTTCCTCGGCAACTGGATGCCGTTGCAGGAGCCGACACAGGTTCCTCTTGTGAAGGCCGGCAAGATCGACGTGGTCGCCACAAATCTCGACGGCGCGCGCATCGGCTTCGCCACCTCCAAGGCGGCCTATGATGCCGGGCTGAAGACCTATGCCGACATCGCCAAATTCAAGGACAAGCTGCAGGGCAAGATCTACGGCATCGAGGCCGGTAGCGGTGCCAACGCCACCATCTCCAAGATGATCACCGAGGACACGTTCGGGCTGAAGGGTTTCGATCTGGTGGAATCCAGCGAGCAGGCGATGCTTACCCAGGTCGGCCACCGCATCAAGCAGGGCGAGCCGGTGGTGTTCTTCGGCTGGCGGCCGCACCCGATGAACGTCAACCTGCCGATCGAATACCTCACCAATGGCAATGACGTGTTCGGGCCCAAGGATGGCGGCGCCAGCGTGCTGACGCTGACCCGGCCGGGCTACGTCAAGGACTGCCCGAATGTCGGCAAGCTCCTGGAGAACCTCGTCTTCGACGTGGCGATGGAAGATCGCCTGATGAGCGACATTCTCGACAAGGGGATGCAGCCCGATGCCGCGGTGAAGGCGTGGATGAAGCAGAACCCGGCGGCGGTCGAGAAATGGCTGGCCGGCGTGACGACGCTCGACGGCAAGCCCGGCGCGGCGGCGGTGAAGACGGGCCTCGGCCTCTGAGCCTTTTACAATCGCTGACGGCGCGCCGCGGAGGGCGGCGCGCCGAACTGCCGCCGGAACGCCCGCGACAGCGAGGCGATGGCGGAAAAGCCGGTGCGCTCGGCGATGTCGGCGATCGGCAGATTGGTGTCGAGCACCAGCCGCCGCGCCGCCTTCAGCCGCAGCGTGACGTAATAGGCGCCGGGCGACACATCCACCGTTTTAACGAACAGCGTCTCCAGCCCCCGCGTCGACACGCCCACCCGCCGGGCAATGGCCGCTACGGTGAGCGGGCGGTCGATATGGGTTTCCATCAGCCGGATCGCCTCGGCCACGCGCGGCTCGTGCTGGCGAATGCGGCCGAGCGAGACGATGGGCTGCACGTCCGAGCCCGCGCGCACTTCCTCATAGATGTAGAGGCTGGCGACATCGAGCGCGGCGGAATAGCCGTGCCGGGCGCGGATCAGCGCCAGCATGCAGTCGAGCGCCGGGGTGGCCCCGCCTGTCGTGAACACCGGCTCGTCGATCACGAAGCGGTCCGGTTGCACGTCGGTTTCGGGGAAGCGGGCGGCGAAGTCCTCCAGGTCCTCCCAATGGGTGGTGGCGCGGCGCCCCTCCAGCAGCCCGGCGAAGCCCATCAGCCATGAGCCCGACTCGATGCCGCCCGTGGCGGACGAGCGCTTGGCGCCGGCGCGGATCGCCTTGAGGATCGGCGGGGTGGCGAAGCGCGCCGCCTCGAAGGCGGCCACCACCATCAGCACGTCCTGCCGCGCGCCGGCATCGAAGGCGCCGTCCACCGGGATCGGCAGGCCGCAGCTGGCTGTCGGCATCTGGCCGTCCATCGACACCAGCTTCCAGCGAAAGGCCAGCCGCCCCAGCACGCGGTTGGCGCCGCGCATCGGGTCCAGCGTCGCCGCCAGAGAGAGCAGCGACAGGCCGGGAAACAGCAGCAGCGTGACATCGAGCGCGTCGTCGGCGGGGGCAAAGATCATGGCTTCGCAGAATGAAAAATCGATTGCGTAAATAGTTGCGTCACGACTTCGCTTTGCCGTCAAGCTCCGTTCACGCTTTCAGGAACCCCGCCATGCCCCTGCAGATGAATCGCGATGTCTTCATCACCTGCGCCGTCACCGGCGCCGGCGACACCACCGGCCGCTCCGCCCATGTGCCGATCACCCCGCGAGAGATCGCCGACAGTGCGATCGACGCCGCCAAGGCCGGCGCGGCGGTGGTGCACTGCCATGTGCGCGAGCCCGAGACCGGCGCCGCCTCGCGCCGCCTCGAGCTCTATCGCGAAGTGACCGACCGCATCCGCTCGGCCGAGGTCGACGTGGTGCTGAACCTGACCGCCGGCATGGGCGGCGATCTCGTTTTCGGCGGCGTCGAGGCTCCGTTTCCACTCAACGAGAAAGCCACCGACATGGCCGGCGCCACCGAGCGCGTCGCCCATGTCGCGCAATGCCTGCCGGAAATCTGCACGCTCGACTGCGGCACGATGAACTTCAATCTCGGCGACTATGTCATGACCAACACGCCGTCCATGCTGCGCGAGATGGCGCGGCAGATGACGGCGCTGGGCGTGCGCCCCGAAATCGAGGCGTTCGACACCGGGCACCTCTGGTTTGCCAAGCAACTCGCCGAAGAAGGGCTGATCGAGGACCCGGTGCTGATCCAGCTGTGCATGGGCATTCCCTGGGGCGCGCCTGACGATCTCAACACCTTTATGGCGATGGTCAATAATGTGCCGGCCGGGTGGACCTTCTCCGCCTTCTCCATCGGCCGCAACGCCATGGCTTATCCCGCCGCGGCAGTGCTGGCGGGCGGCAATGTGCGGGTCGGGCTGGAGGACAACCTCTATGTCGGCAAGGGCCAGCTCGCCACTAACGCCCAGCTGGTCGAGAAGGCCGCTAACGTGTTGACGAATATGGGGGCGCGGATCATCGGCCCGGCCGAGGTGCGCGAGAAGCTGAAGCTGGTGAAGCGCTGAGGAGACGATGATGACGGCGACCCTTCCCGGGGGCCTTGCCCCCATCTCCCGCGCCGCTTGCATCGGCGGCGGAGTCATCGGCGGCGGCTGGATCGCCCGCTTTCTGCTCGCCGGCATCGACGTGAAGGTGTTCGATCCGCACCCCGACGCGCAACGCATTGTCGCCGAGGTGCTGGCCAATGCCGAGCGCGCCTATGGTCTGCTCACGGGCGCGCCGCTGCCCAAGCGCGGCCGGCTGACCTTCTGCGTCAGTGTGGCGGAGGCGGTGGCGGACGCGCAATGGGTGCAGGAGAGCGTGCCCGAGCGGCTCGACCTCAAGCGCCGCGTGCTGGCGGAGATCGACGCCGCCGCGCCGGCGGACGCGCTGCTCGGCTCTTCCACCTCCGGCCTCAAGCCGACCGATCTTCAGGCGGGGCTGACCCATCCCGGCCGGCTCTTCGTCGCCCACCCCTACAACCCGGTCTATCTGCTGCCGCTGGTGGAGATCGTCGGCGGCGCGTCAACCACGTCGGACACGGTTGCGCGGGCCAAGGCGGTGCTCGACGCCATCGGCATGAAGGGCGTGGTAATCGCCCGCGAGATCGAAGCCTTTGTCGGCGACCGGCTGCTGGAGGCGCTGTGGCGCGAGGCGCTGTGGCTGATCAAGGACGATATTTGCGACGTCGAGACGCTCGACGACGTGATCCGCTATTCCTTCGGCCTGCGCTGGGCGCAGATGGGCCTGTTCCAGACCTACCGTATCGCCGGCGGGGAAGCCGGCATGCGCCATTTCCTCGCCCAGTTCGGTCCGTGCCTCGCATGGCCGTGGACCAAGCTCACCGATGTGGTCGACCTCGACGACGCGCTGGTGGAGAAGATCGGCGCGCAATCCGATGCGCAGGCGGCCGGCCTCTCCATTCGCGAACTGGAGCGCATCCGCGACGAGAACCTTGTCGGCATCGTGCAGGCGCTGAAGGCGGGGCAGGGCGGGGAGGGCTGGGGGGCGGGCAAGCTCCTCAAGGAGTTCGAGCAGCGCCTGTGGGCACAGGCGGGCGCCGCGCCGGCCCCCGACACCTCCGCACCGCTGGCGCTGGTGGAGGCCCGCGTCTCGCCGGCCTGGATCGACTATAATGGCCACATGACCGAGCACCGCTATCTCCAGGTGTTCGGCGACGCTACCGACGCGCTGCTGCGGCTGATCGGCGTCGATCTCGCCTATGTCGAGGGCGGGCACAGCTACTACACGGTGGAAACCCATCTGCGGCATCTCGACGAGGCGAAGCTGGGCGAGGTGCTGGTCTGCACCACCCAGATCCTCGGTACGGATGAGAAGCGGCTGCATGTGTTCCACCGGCTCTATGCCGGTCCCGAGCGCCGCGAGATCGCCACCGGAGAGCATATGCTGCTGCATGTCGATAGCAAGGCCGGCCGCGCAGCCCCGGCCGCCGTGCAGGTGCGCGCGACCGTTTCGGTGATCGCCGCCGCCCATGCCGGGCTCGAGCGGCCCGTCGCGGCCGGTCGCGCCATCGGCCAGCAGGCGCCCGCGCCGACGGCGTGAGGGGGGGGCGTCGCCAAAAATACCGTCACGGCGTACCCTGTTGCGGGAACAGCGCACGGGCCCGTGCGTTTATCCCCGGCATCCAACTGGGGCTCTGGGAGACATTCGCATGGAAGACGCACAGATTGGCTGGATCGCCGCCATCATCATCGGCGGCCTGGCGGGCTGGATCGCCTCCGCCATCATGAAGACCGGCACGGGGATTTTCCTCAATATCGTCCTCGGCATCATCGGCGCGGCGATTGCCAGCTTCCTCTTCGGCCTGATCGGCGTCGGCTTCGGCGGCTGGATCGGCTATCTCGTTGCCGGCGTCATTGGCGCCTGCATATTGATCGGGCTGGTCCGGGCGATACGAAACTGACGCACCGGCCGACCGCACTAAATGAAGAAGGCGCGCTCCCGTCGAGCGCGCCTTTTTCCGTTCTAGAACCCGCTCTTCACCCGCAGATGCGTGTGCGCGTGCGGGGAGCCCTGATTGTGGACGTGAGGAGCCTTGTCCTCAGTTACCGGGATGAGGCTGAGCGCGCCATGCATCACGCCGCGCTCCAGAAACAGCGCCTGCGCATAGGCGGCGATGTCGCCGACCTGCCCGCGCATCACCGTCACATCGACCGAGGTCGAGTGATCGAGCGGCACCGAAAGGGCGGCGACCGTCTGATCGTGACGGTCGAGCCGGCCCTGCGGCACCCGGGCCGCGAGATTGCGCACCGACTGGTCGATGGCGCAGCTGATGACGCCGAAGCAGGAAGCGTGCGCGGGACCGTCCGGGCGGGCGGAGAGGCCGCGGCGCACCAAATCGCGTATCGCCTCGGAGCGGTTCGCGGCGCCGCTCTCCTGGATGAAGCCATCCAGCTGGGCGGCCAGATCGTCGTCGATGGCGATGGTGATCCGCTGCATGAGAGCTCCCGGCCGAATGCGGTGAGGTTAGGTTATCACCCTGATCCCGGCAAGAATTTCCCCAGGGATGGGATTTTGGCCTTGCCGGAGGCAGAGTATCGTTTGTATGATTTTTCATAACGTAATTCATACAAAGGACGCTGCATGCCCCGTCGCTTCCAGGCCGGCCTCGTCGCTTTCGCCGCCCTTGCCCTGCCGCTTGGCGCGGCGCCGGCGCGGGCGCATTTCCAGGAGATCATCCCCTCCACCGACGTGCTGCCGGACGGCGGGATGGTGACTATCGACATGGTGTTCACCCATCCGGTCGAGGGCGGGCCGGTGATGGAGATGAAGAAGCCAGCCAAGGCGGGCGTGCTGGCGGGCGGCACCACCACCGACCTCCTCGGCCAGATCAGCGAAAAGCCGGTCGACGGCAAGAGCGCCTGGGCGCTGAGCTATGAGCTGAAGGAGCCGGGCGCGGCGATTTTCTATGTCGAGCCGCAGCCCTATTGGGAGCCTTCGGAAGGCAAGTACATCGTCCACTATTCCAAGGTGATCGTCGACAGCTACGCCTCGGGCGAGGGCTGGGACGAACTGGTCGGGCTGCCGGTGGAGATCCAGCCGCTCACCCGGCCGACCGGGCTGTGGACGGGCAATCTCTTCTCCGGCGTCGTGCTGAAGGCCGGCAAGCCGGTGCCCTTCGCCGAAGTCGAGGTCGAGTTCGTCAATGACGGCACGGTCACGCCGCCGAACGACGCATTCGTGACGCAGGTGCTGAAGGCCGACGCCAACGGCACCTTCCATTATGCGATGCCGCGCGCCGGCTGGTGGGGCTTCGCCGCGCTGCTGGATGGCGACACGCCGATGACCTCGCCCGAGGGCAAAGAGGTGCCGGTGGAAGACGGCGCGCTGATCTGGGTGAAGGCGACCGATATGGGGGCCGGGAAGTAGACGGATGGCACATATTCCCGACGGCCTTCTATCCGCGCCCGTGCTCGTCGCCGGGGGGCTCCTGGCCGCCGGCGGTGTGGCGCTGGGGCTGCGGCGGCTCGACGACCGGATGATCCCGCGCACCGCCATATTGGCGGCGGCGTTCTTCGCGGGGTCGCTGGTGGCGGTGCCGGTGGGGCCGTCGAGCGTGCACCTGCTGCTGGCGGGGCTGATGGGGGTGATGCTCGGCACCGCCGCCTTTCTCGCCGTGCTGGTGGCGCTGTTGTTGCAGGCACTGCTATTCGGGTTCGGCGGGCTGACGACGCTCGGGGTGAACACGGTGAACATCGCGCTGCCGGGGGTGCTGTGCGGGCTCGCGCTGGGGCCGCTGATCCGCGCCACCGCGCGGCCTTCGGTGCGGCTGGCGGCCGGCGCGCTGGCCGGAGGACTTTCTGTGCTGGGAACGGGAGGGCTCGTCGCCCTGTCGCTGTGGCTGTCGTCGAGCGACTATACGCCGGCGGCCCGCGTGGTGATCGCCACCTATCTGCCGCTCGCCCTCGTGGAGGCCTTCGTCACCGCCGCCATCGTCTCCTTCCTCGCCCGCGTGCAGCCCGAGGCGCTGCGCCCGGTCGCGCCATGATCCGTCTGCTGACGGCGTTGCTGCTGGTGCTGGCCTTTGCCGGCGCGGCGCAGGCGCACAAGCTGAAGGTCTTCGCCACGGTGGAAGGCGCAGAGGTGAAGGGCTACGCCTTCTTCATCGGTGGCGGTCGCGCGGCGCAGACGGCGTGGGTGGCCCGGGATGCCGCCGGCGGGCCGATCGCTTCGGGGACAACGGACGGGGAGGGGCGCTTCGCCTTCCCTGTGCCGCAGTCGCCCACGGACGCCACGGTGACGGTCGACACGCGCGAGGGGCATATCGCCTCGGTGACGCTGCCGGCCTCGCGCTTCGGGGGAGAGGTGGTCGCCGCCCCGGCGCTGCCGACGGACAGCCTGGCCCCGATCGACCCAGACGCCCGCCTTGCCTCGCTGGTCGAGTCGGCGGTGCAGCGGCAGGTGGCGCCGTTGATGGAGCGGATCGAACAAATGGATGCGCGCTTGCGCTATGCCGACATCCTTTCCGGTGTCTTCCTTATTCTCGGCCTCGCCGGCATCGGCCTGTGGGCGCGCGGGCGGCGGGCATGACGGTGGCGACACCGCAGGGTCCGGCATGCGACCTGCGCCTGCGCCTCGTCGCCGCTTTCATCTTCATCGCCTGCGTATCGCAACTGCGCACGCTTCCCGTGGCGTTGGCGGCGCTCACTGTGGCAGGTCTGGTTGCCGCCTGGCGCCGGCCCGATGCCCGGCTCTGGCGGCGGCTGATGCATGTCGAGGGTTTCCTGCTGCTTCTGTTCGCGACGCTTCCCTTCACGATGGCGGGCCAGCCGCTGTTTTCCCTCGGCCCGCTGACCGCCAGCGTCGAGGGCATGGAGCGCGCTTTGCTGATCGCAGCCAAGGTTTCCGCATCAGTTCTGGCGCTCACGGCGCTGTTGGGCGCGGTCGAGCCGGTGCGGCTCGGCGCCGCCCTGCGCGGGCTTTATGTGCCTGAGGTTCTCGTGCGCCTGTTCGTGCTCACGGCGCGCTATCTCTCGCTGATCCGCGACGAGGCGCGGCGGCTGCAGGAAGCGATGCGGATGCGCGGGTTCCGCCCCGGCACGAACCGCCACAGCTGGCGCAGCTATGGCCATCTCCTCGGCATGCTGCTGGTGCGGGCGCTGGAGCGGGCGCAGCGTGTCGAGGAGGCCATGCGCTGCCGGGGCTATGAAGGTCGCTTTCCCCGCCTGGCACCGCCGTCCCCCACGGCGCGCGACTGGGCGGGCTTCTGTGCCGCGCTGGTCTTCGGTCTCGCGGTGACGATGGCGGACCGGCTATGAACGCGCTGCTCGCCCTTGAGGATGTCACCGTCGCCCGTGACGGTGCGGCCGTGCTGCGCGCGGTTAATCTCGCCCTCGCCGCGGGCGAGCGGCTGGCTATTGTCGGCCCGAATGGGGCGGGCAAGACCACGTTGCTGCGCACCATTGTCGGGCTGGAGCGCCCAAGCGCCGGGCAGGTCCGGCTGTTCGGCACGTCCTGCCGGAGCGAACGCGACTTCCGCGCCCTGCGCCCGCGCATCGGCTATCTGTTCCAGGACAGCGACGACCAGCTGTTCTGCCCGAGCGTGATCGAGGATGTCGCCTTCGGCCCTCTTAATCTCGGCTGCACCCAGGCAGAGGCCTTTCGCCGGGCCGAGGAGGTGCTGACGATGCTGGGCATCGGCGCGCTGGCGTCGCGTATCAGCCATCGGCTTTCCGGCGGCGAAAAGCGCCTCGTCTGCCTCGCCGGACTGCTGGCGATGAAACCCGACGTGCTGCTGCTGGACGAGCCCACCAACGGCGTCGACGCCGAGAACGGAAGGCGGCTGCGTACGGCGCTGCACGCTTTTCCCGGCGCCATGCTGCTGGTGTCGCATGATGACGGCTTCATCGCCGAACTGGCGACACGGGCGATGGCGATCGAAAACGGCCACCTCTCCCCGGCCGCGCTGCACACCCACGCCCACGCCCATACCCACGCGCACCCGCACATCCATCCGGCGACGGAAGGCTAGGGCCGCCGCGGCGCCGCCCAGCCTTCGGCCGGCAGTCCTCGGCGCGCGAAGGGCGGCCTCCAGAGGCACCCGGCGATGCCAACAATCTCAAATTGTGGTCTGACCTCTTTGCAGTTCCTTTGGCGGGCCGATTATCTCCCGAGCCGGGCGCTGCGGTCGGCGCGGGGCAGGGTCGGTGGGTGCCTGCTCCTTGGGCGATTGATCCTCAGGGCCACGGAGAAATAGATTTTGCATGGTGTTCATGCAGCGTGCCGGCCGGAGGTATCGGGCGGCCCATCCGCCCATTTGCCTAATTGGGAGGCGAAAAGGCGTCCAAAATTTGGAATTGCCAGCGCGGTCAGACCGCGCAATCCTAACAACAGGTCAGACCGCATGAGCCATCTTAACCGACACCCTTGACCTTGGGACGCAACATGCTTGGCACAGTGAGTACCGGACTTCTCGACCTTGGACGGCGGGTCCTCGCCCCGTCCCGCGACATGGCGCCGGCCTCGCGCCTCACCCTTTCCGGCCGGCTGGCCGGCGGCGTCGGTGCCGGCCTCCTCGCGGCGCTGCTCGCCGCGCCTTTGCCGGCGCAGGCGCAGGACGCCAAAACCACGCTGGTGGTCGCCGCCCCGCGCACTCCGGAATCGCTCGACCAGGAATACCCGCCCACCGAGGCCGGCCACGAGGTGCGCCGCAACGTCAATGAGCGCCTGCTTGGCTACGCTCAAAAGAAGGGCGAGGACGGCATCCTCTACGAGGATTTCACCACCATCGTCGGTGTTCTGGCGGAAAGCTATGAGCTTTCGCCCGACAAGAAGTCCATCACCTTCAAGCTGCGCAAGGGCGTGAAGTCCTACAATGGCAACGAGCTGAACGCCGACACGGTGATGTGGTCGTTCGAGCGCGGCTGGAACATGAAGTCGAACTTCCACTGGTACATGACCCAGATCTTCAAGATCGAGGATCCCAAGGTCGCCTTCACCAAGGTGGATGACTACACGGTCACGGTGGCGATCCCCAATCCCTCGCCGCTGCTGGACCGTATCTGGATCAACAGCGACCTCGGCATTCTCGACGCCACCGAGGTGAAGAAGCACCTGACCCCTGAAGACCCATGGGGCGCGCGCTGGCTCTCCACCAACACCGCCTCCTTCGGCCCCTACCAGATCACCAAATACACGCCGGGCCAGGAAGTGGTCTATGACGCCAATCCGAACTACTGGCGTGGCCCGGCCAAGCTGAAGCGGGTGATCCTGCGCGAGATGCCGACCTCGGCCAACCGCGTCGCCGCGCTGCAGGCGGGCTCGGTGGATGTCGCCGAATATCTGCTGCCGCGCGAGCTGGCGCTGCTCTCCAAGATGCCGGGCGTCACCGTCTACAAGGTGTTCGGTAACTTCATCCACCGCGTGGAAATGAACAACGCCAAGCCGCCCTTCGACAATCTGAAGGTGCGCCAGGCAGTGAACTACCTCGTGCCGCGCGAGGAAATCCTCAAGAGCGTGTACTTCAACACGGCGCGCTTCACCAAGAGCCCGATCTCCGAGATCTACCCGGCCTTCACCGACGAGTATTTCTTCTTCAACAACGATCCTGCCAAGGCGAAGGAACTGCTGAAGGAAGCCGGCTTCCCCGACGGCTTCAAGACCCAGGTCGCCTACCGCACCGGCGACCAGATCGAAGAAGAGATCGCGGTCATTCTGAAATCGGCCTTCGCCAAGGGTGGCATCGATGTCGAGCTGCTGAAGCTGCCGGCTTCGACCCTGGTCGAGCGCTACACCAAGGGCGAGGTGCCGATGTACTTCTTCCGCGACATGGCGATCGTGCCGGACGCGGCCTATGTCGCCAATCTCTGGCTCAACAGCGCCTCCGCGATCAACTACTCGAAGTTCAAGAGCGGAGAGGTCGACGCTCTCATCAATGCAGGCCTGACCAGCACCGACGAAGCCAAGCGCCTGGTCGACATGAAGCGGGTGCAGCAGATCACCATGGAGGGCGCGCCCTGGGTGTTCCTGATGAATCCGGGCTACCAGCTGGCCACGCGGGCCAATGTGAAGGGCTATTCCTGGTACACGCCGAACGGCAACGCCTTCTACGACATGTACAAGGAGTGAGCCGCCGCCGCTCGCCCAAGAGGGTCCCGGCTTCGGCCGGGCCACTCGCCGCGCCTCCCCCCACCGGACGCACGAGCCCCGCATGACTGTCGCCGTCCGCCTTGCCGGTTTCTGGGGCACCGTTCCCCGCCCCCTGAAAATCGTCGTCAGCCGCCTGTTCATGCTGGTGCCCCAGCTCTTCGGCGTGATGATGGTGACGTTCCTGCTGGTGCGCCTGCTGCCGGGCGACCCGGCGCTGCTGCTGCTCGGCAACATGGCGACGCCCGAGACCATCGCCGCCTTTCGCGAGCGGCTGGGGCTCGACCTGCCGGTGTGGGACCAGTTCCTGCGCTATGTCTGGAGCGCCCTGCACGGCGATCTCGGCACCTCGATCTTCACCTCCCAGCCTGTGGTTTCCGACCTTCTGGAGCGCGCCCCGGCGACGCTGGAGCTGATCACCTATGCCATGATCCTCACCATCCTCATCGGCGTGACGCTCGCCATCGTCTCGGTGGTACGGCCAGGCGGGGCGGTGGATATCGGCAGCCGCATCTACGGCCTTGCCGCCGGCGCGATCCCGGATTTCTGGATCGGGCTGCTGCTGATCTACTTCTTCTTCTACATGCTCGGCTGGGCGGCGGCGCCTTTCGGGCGCATCGACACCTTCGTCGCCCCACCGCCCGTTGTCACCGGCTTCTACACCATCGACAGCCTCATCGCCGGCAACCCGCAGGCCTTCTTCTCCTCGGTCGGGCGGCTCGTGCTGCCGGTGCTGACGCTCGCCATCGTCAATGCCGGCGCGCTGATGAAGATGACCAAGACGGTGTTCGCCGATGTCTACCGCAGCGATTTCATCCGCCACGCCCGCGCTTCGGGCCTGCCGGAGCGAACCATCCGCCGGATCGCCCTGCGCAACTGCCTGCCGCCGATCATCACCCTGGTCGGCTTCATGGTTGGCTTTCTGCTCGGGGCGGCGGTGCTGGTGGAGACGATCTTCTCCTGGGGCGGGCTGGGGCAATATGCGGTGCAGGCGGTGGTGAACAGCGATTATCCCGCGCTGCAAGGCTTCGTGCTGGTGGCCGCCGCCTTCATCCTGGTCGTCTACACCGTGGTCGACATCCTCTACGAACTTGCCGATCCGAGGATCCGGGTATGAGGGCGACCTTCACGCGCTATCTCAGCCGCCATCCTGGGGCGGTCATCGGGCTGGTGCTGCTGGCGCTGCAGATCATCGCCATCCTGTTCGCGCCCTGGCTCACCTCCTATTCGCCTGTCGAGGCCGATCCGCTGGCCTCGCTGGAGCCGCCCTCGCTGGCGCACTGGTTCGGCACCGATGTGTCGGGCATGGATATCTATGCCCGCGTCATCTACGCCACCCGCATCAACCTGCTGATCTCGCTGACCGCCGTCGCGGTGGCCTTCGTCATCGGCGTGCCGGTCGGGCTGCTGATCGGCTTCTATCGCGGCTGGCTGTCCTCTCTGGTCATGCGGATGTTCGACTTCATCCAGTCCTTCCCGATCTTCGTGCTTGGCATGGCGCTTGTCTCTGTCATGGGGCAGGAGATCTGGAACGTGTCGATCGTGCTCGCCGTGCTGTTCATCCCGATGTTCGCCCGCGTTATCCGGGCGGAGGTGCTTTCCCTGCGCGAGCGGCCCTTCGTGGCAGCGGCGCGGTGCAGTGGAGCGACCGACTTCTCCATCATGTTCCGCCACATCCTGCCCAATGCGCTGACCCCGGCGATCGTGCAGATTTCGATCAGCGTCGGCCTCGCCATCCTGCTCACCGCCGGCCTGTCCTTTGTCGGCGCCGGGGTTCGCATGCCGACGCCGGAATGGGGGCTGATGGTGTCTTCCGGGGCGCAGCAGATGATCCTCGGCGTGTGGTGGGTGTCACTGTTCCCCGGGCTGGCCATCGTCATCGCCGTGCTCAGCTTCGCGCTGATCGGCGACATGGCCAAGGACCTCTCCGACCCGACGATGAGGGACCGTCGATGAGAGCTCCTGATGCCGCGCCGCTGCTGGCGGTGGACCATCTCAGCGTCGATTTCGGCGAGGGGGCGCCCAAGGCGCTGTCCGGCGTTTCCTTTGAGCTGCGCCGCGACGAGGTGCTGGGCATTGTCGGCGAGACCGGCGCCGGCAAGTCTGTGCTGGCGCGCAGCCTGCTCGACCTGCTGCCCGAGGGGGGCCGCATCGTCGAGGGCGACATCCGGCTCGACGGCGCCTCGGTGCTCGGGCTCAACGAGGCGGAGCAGGGCAAGTTGCGCGGGGCCCGCATAGCCCTCATCGGTACCAATGCCAAGGCGCTGCTCGACCCGGTGGCGACGGTGGGGGCGCAGATCGCCCGCGTGCTGCGGGCGCACCGCGCCTGTGGCCGCCGGGAAGCGTGGGCGGCGGCGGTGGACCTTCTGGCCCAGGTTGGCATCGTCAATCCCGAGCGCCGGGCCAAGGCCTATCCGCACGAACTTTCCGGTGGCATGGCCCAGCGCGTGGTTATCGCCATGGCAATGGTGGCGAACCCCGACATCGTGCTGGCCGACGACGCCACGCTCGGCCTTGACGCCACCATCCAGGTGCAGGTGCTCGATCTGTTGGTGAAGCGTTGCCGCGAACTCGGCGCTGGCGTCGTGCTCATCACCCATGACCTCGGCATCATCGCCCATTACTGCGACCGGGTGGCGATCATGAAAGGCGGGCGCATCGTCGAGCTGGGCGAGGTCGGTCGTTTCCTCCAGGGGCCGCGCGACGACTACAGCCGCACGCTGCTGGACGCGGCGCGGGTGCGCCCGACGCCGATGGCGGGGCAAGGCGAGGGGGCGGCGCAGGGCATGGCCGAAGCCACGCACGCAAAGCCGCTGCTGGACGTGCGTCGGCTGGAGAAATTCTTCCCCATAGCCGGCAGCACCGAGGTCGTGCGGGCGATCGACGACGTGTCCTTCTCGGTCGGGCGCGGCGAAACGCTGGCGCTGGTGGGCGAGAGCGGTTCCGGCAAGACCACGGTGGGGCAATGTCTCGTGCGCCTGCTGGAGTGCGATGGCGGCGGCATCACCTTTGACGGCGTCGATATCACCGACATGCCGGCCAAGGAATTCCGCCCGCTGCGCCGGCGGCTGCAGATGGTGTTCCAGGAACCCTATGTCGCGCTCAACCCGCGCTGGCCAGTGCGCGCCTTGATCGCCGAGCCGCTGCGGCTCGACCCTGGCCTCAACGCCAGGGGGCGCGAGCGACGGGTACGGCAGCTGCTCGATCTGGTCCACCTGCCGCTGAGCCTTGCCGACGCCTATCCCCATGAACTGACCGCCGGCGAGCAGAAGCGCATCGGCATTGCCCGCGCGCTGGCCACCGGGCCGGATTTCGTGGTGTTCGACGAGCCAACCACCGCGCTCGACATAAGGGTGCGGGCGCAGATCATCGACCTGGTACGCGATCTGCAGGCCGAGATCGGTATGTCGGCGCTGTTCATCACCCACGATCTCAACTCGGTGCGCTCGCTCGCCCACAATGTCGCGGTGATGCGGCACGGCAAGATCGTCGAATTTGGCGAGACCGAAACCATTTTCGCCCACCCGACGCAGGACTACACACGCATGCTGCTTTCCGCCGAACTGCCCATCGAGCAGGGCCTGCTCCAGCGCGACCGGGCCGAGGCCCGCCGCCTTGCCGGGACCGCGTGAATGGAACGCCATATCCTCGTCACCGGCGGCGCCGGGCTGATCGGCAACGCGGTGCGCGGCACGCTGGAGGCGCAGGGGCGCAAGGTCGTCGCCATCGATCTGGTTGAACGCACCCGCGAGGGGCTGCCGCTGCTCGCCTGCGACCTCACCGACATTCACCGCCTGCACGCCATCGCGGCAGAGTATCCGCTTGAGGCGATCATTCATTGCGGCGCCCATTCCGGCCCGATGGTGGCGCGCGACAACCCGTATTCCATGGTGCAGGTCAATGTGGTGGGCACCGCCAACATGCTGGAGCTGGCGCGTATTCATCAGCTGCGCCGGCTGGTATTCTGCTCCTCCACCAGCGCCTATGGCGACACGCCCGAAGGGCCCGTGCCGGAAGACGTGGTGCTGCGCCCGACCTCGGTCTATGGCGGCAGCAAGGCGGCGAGCGAGGCGCTGCTCTGGACCTATTGGCGCCAGTTCGGCGTCGATGCGCTCGCCATCCGCCTGTCCTGGGTCTACGGGCCAGGGCGGACGACCGATTGCGTCATCCGCACCATGATCGAGGACGCGCTGGCCGGCCGGCCGACGCGCCTGCCCTTCGGCCAGGATTTCTTCCGCCAGTTCATCCATGTCGAAGACGCGGTGTCGGCGCTCCTGCTGGCGCTGGACGCCCCTGCACCGGCCCGTCGCGTCTACACCGCGACGGGCGGCACCTATGTGACGCTGGGCGAGGTGGGCAAGGCGGTGACGCGGGTGCTGCCGCAGGCCGACATCGCCCTCGCGCCCGGTCCCGACCCGGTGGACGAGGTGCACCGGCGCTTCGACATCTCCGCCATAGCCCACGATCTCGGCTACGCCCCGCGTTTCGATCTCGAGGCGGGCATCCGGTCCTATGCGGACTGGATCGCGGCCCGTACAGCTTGAGGAAGCCGCACCGATGCAGGAATTTTCGCTTCACGGCCGCAAGGCGCTCGTCACCGGCGGCAGCCGGGGCATTGGCGGCGAGGTGGTGGAACTCTTCGCCCGCTACGGCGCCGAAGTCGCCTTCTGCCATGCCGGCGACGGTGCCAATGCGGCGGTGCTGGAAGCGCGGCTGACGCAAGCGGGCCACCGGGTATTCGGTACCGAATGCGACGTCTCGGATGCCGCGGCGGTCGAGGCCATGGCCGTCTGGGCCAAGGAGAAGCTTGGCCAGGTCGATATCCTCGTCAACATGGCCGGCATCGGCGGCGACAAGGCGTTTGTCGACCTTTCCATCGAGGAATGGGACCGGATGATCGGCGTGCATCTGCGCGGGCATTTCCTTGTCACCCGCCAGTTCTTCCCCGACATGCTGGCGCGCGGCTACGGCCGGATCATCAACTGTGCCTCGCAGCTCGCCTATCGCGGTGCCCCGGCGCTGGCGCATTACTGCGCCGCCAAGGCCGGCATTGTCGGCTTCACCCGGGCGCTGGCCTATGAGGGGGCGCCGCATGGCGTCACCGTCAACGCCATCGCTCCCGGCGCTACCGAGACGGTTCTGCTGGGCGGCCTCACCGATGAATGGCGCGCCCGCAAGCTTACCGAGATCCCGCTCGGCCGCTTCGGCCAGGTGTCGGAGATCGCCCCCACCATCCTGATGCTCGCCTCGCAGGCCGGCGCCTTCTATGTCGGTCAGACGCTGTCGCCCAATGGCGGCGACATCATGCTTTGATCCCGTTTCTTACCCAACGCATCCAGCGAGGCGCCCATGAGCGAATTCGATACGGTCATACGCGGTGGCACTGTCGTCACCGCCTCGGACACGGTGCGCGCCGATGTCGGCATCCGCGACGGGCGCATCGTGGCGGTGGCCGAGAGCCTGACCGGCGGCGCCAAGGTGATCGACGCCTCGGGGCTTCTCGTCATGCCCGGCGGCATCGACAGCCATGTGCACCTCGCCCAGCCGGCCTTTGGCGGGCCGGCGATGGCGGATGATTTCGAGAGTGGCACCCGTTCCGCCATTGCCGGCGGCAACACCACGGTGCTGCCCTTCGCGCTGCAGCCGCGCGGCGCCAGCCTGCGCCAGAGCGTGATGGACTATCACAAGGAAGCCGAGGGCAGATGCTATTGCGACTACGGCTTCCACCTCATCATTTCCGACCCTTCGGCCAGCGTGCTGGGACAGGAACTGCCGGCACTGGTGGGCGACGGCTACACCTCGTTCAAGGTGTTCATGACCTATGACGACCTGGTGCTGAACGATCGCCAGTTGCTGGAAGTGTTCGACTGCGCGCGCGGCTGCGGCGCGCTCGTCATGGTCCATTGCGAGGGCTATGACGCCATCCGCTACATGACCCAGAAGCTGGAGGCGGCCGGCAAGACGGCGCCCTATTATCACGGCGTCTCCCGCCCGCAATCGGTGGAGCGCGAGGCCACCCACCGCGCCATCAGCCATGCCGAGCTGACCGATGTGCCAATCATGGTGGTGCATGTCTCCGGGCGCGAGCCGATGGAGCAGATCCGCTGGGCGCAGCAGCGCGGCCTCAAGGTCTATGGCGAAACCTGCCCGCAATATGTCGCGCTCACCGCCGAGGACATGAAGGGCCTCAACATGGATGAGAGCGGCGGAAAGTATGTCTGCTCGCCGCCGCCACGCGACCATGCGAGCTGGGACGCCATCTGGGAAGGCATCCGCACCGGCGTGTTCCAGACCTTCTCTTCCGACCATTGCGCCTTCTTCTATGAGGGCGAGATGGGCAAGCTGAACCCGAAGGCCCGCACCTCCTTCCGCTGGGTGCCGAACGGCATTCCCGGCGTCGAGACGCGGATGCAGATCCTGTTCTCCAAGGGCGTGGTGGAAGGGCGCATCACGCTCAACGAGTTCGTCGCGCTCACCTCGACCAACCACGCCAAGATCTACGGCCTTTACCCGAAGAAGGGCTCCATCGCCCCCGGCTTCGACGCCGACATCGTGCTGTGGGACCCCAACCGGAAGGAAACCATCCGTCAGGAGCTGATGCATCACGGTGCCGACTACACGCCTTATGAGGGCATGGCGGTCACCGGGTGGCCTGTCATGACGCTGCTGCGCGGCAAGGTGATGGCGGAAGACGGCCGCATCGTCGGCGAGCCCGGCGATGGCGGTTTTCTCAAGCGCGAGCTCTCCCCCTATGCCGTGCCGGCGGGGGGCGCGGCGTGACCGGCGCGCCGGTCGCCCTCGTCACCGGGGCGGGGATCGGAATCGGCCGTGCGACCGCCTTCGCCTTCGCCCGCGCCGGCTACCATGTCGTCGTCACCGATGTGCTGGAGGCGGAGGGCGGTGACGTTGCCCGCGCCATTGCCGATGCGGGCGGCCGCGCCGAGTTCGCGCCGCTCGACGTCACGTCGACCCCCGCCACCGACGCGCTGGTGGCCGGTGTGGAGGCGCGGCTCGGGCGCATCGACGCGATCATCGCCAATGCCGGCATCGCCAAGAAGGTGCCGCTGGGGGTGATGAGCGACGAGGCGTGGGACCGGACGTTTGACGTCGACCTCAAGGGCATCATGCGGATCGTGCGCGCCGCCGCTCCCGGCATGCGGGCGCGCAAGGCCGGCACGGTCGTGGCGCTCTCCTCCATCATGGGCGTCGCCTATGGCTGGGACGAGCATGTGCATTATTCCGCCGCCAAGGCCGGCGTGGTCGGGCTGGTGCGCGGGCTGGCGGTGGAACTGGCCCGCGATGGCATCACCGTCAACGGCGTCGCGCCCGGCTATATCCGCACCGCGCAGGCGCTTTCGCGCGAGCATTCGCTAGGGCCCGAGGGGTTGGAAAAGGCCGCCGACTTCATCCCGCTCGGGCGCGTCGGCGAGCCCGAGGACATTGCCGGCGTCATTCTCTTTCTCGCCTCGCCAGCGGCGCGCTACATGACCGGGCAGGTGATCGCGGTGGATGGCGGGCTGCTGGTCGGGCGCTACTGAGCTTGGCTTGAGCCGACAAAGGCGTCGAAGGAACGCTGTACCAGCGCGGGATCGAGGCTGCGCGCGATCATCACGATCTGCGTGCCGGAGGCGCCCCCGGGCCACGCCTTGAGGTGCTCGGGCGCGTGGACGAGGTGCTGCACACCTTGAATGACGACCGGCTCCGCGACATTCTCGATCGACAGCAGGCCCTTGAGCCGCAGGATCTCGCCGCCATGGCGGTTCAGCAGCATGGACAGCCAGAGCGCGAAGCGCGGCCAGGCCAGCGGTACCTCGGCACGGATGACGAAGGCCCGGATATCGCCATGCCGGTCCGGCTCATGCCCGGCATGGCCGTGAAAGCGCCAGCCGCCCTCCCGCGCGGCCGCCGCGGCGATCCAGCGTTGGACCTCGGCGGCGCGGTGCGCCTCATCGGTAGGGTCGCCGAGCAGGAGGTCGATATCGGGTTCCTCGTCCGGTAGCAGCGTGACCAGAGCCGCGCTCGGGTTGAGGGCTGAGAGGCGTGCGGCCAGTGTGGCGGCTTCCTCGGGGGAGGCGAGGTCGCTTTTGCTGATCACCAGCCGGTCCGCCGCCGCCACCTGCCGCAGCGATTCCGGGAAGGACGCGAGATTGCACACGCCATTCGGCACGTCGACGACGGTGACGATGCCGCCGAGGCGGAACTGATGGCGCAGCATCGGGTCGGCGGTCAGCGTGGCGACGATCGGGCCGGGATCGGCGATGCCGGTAGTCTCCAGCACCACGCGGGCGAAGGGCGGCAGCGTGCCGTGCCGGCGGCGCTCCATCAGATTGACCAGCCCTTCCTTGAGGTCGGTCCGTACCGTGCAGCAGACGCAGCCGCTTTTCAGCAGCACGATGTCCTCGTCCACCGCCTCGACCAGAAGATGATCGAGCCCCACCTCGCCGAACTCGTTGATCAGCACGGCGGTATCGGCCAGCGCCGGCGAGGCGAGCAGCCGTCGCAGCAGCGAGGTTTTTCCCGCACCGAGAAAGCCGGTGAGCACATGCACCGGCAGCTTGGCGGCACGTCCCTCCGGCGCGCTCATCGGCTGCGTTCGATCCGCTCGATCACGGCCGGGTCGAGCGGATCGCAGGGCTGGCCGACGAGCTTTTCCGCCTCCGGCCACAGGGCGCCGAGAT
Source organism: Ancylobacter sp. FA202 (assembly GCF_000380205.1). NCBI lineage: Bacteria > Pseudomonadati > Pseudomonadota > Alphaproteobacteria > Hyphomicrobiales > Xanthobacteraceae > Ancylobacter > Ancylobacter sp. FA202. The sequence continues at coordinate 3,530,051 of NZ_KB904818.1, forward strand.
GCTCGACCACCGCCATGCGCCCGGTTCGCGAGCGCAGGGTGAACCGGCCCGCCCATTCGTCGAGCCGCAGCCCATAGAGCCGCAGCACCTCATTGGCGCAGGCGGCGCGGGCGCGGCGGTCCGCCGTCGGCGTGAGGCTGCCGCCGGCTCCCGTGCCGGCGGTCCAGTGGTCGCTGCCGGCGAAGGCGCCGCAAAGCCCGCACATTGCCGTGCCTCAGGGTGCGGGCCGGGCGGCCCCGCTGCGCGGAAAGCGCCGGGCGAAGTCGTCGGCGATCTCCTCCATGGTGACGAACTTCACGCCCTCATGGCCCTTGATGTAGTCGAACAGCCGCTCGTGCATCTTCAGCACATGCGGGCGGCCGGAGACGTCGGGATGGATGGTGATGGGAAAGACGGCGTAGTCGTAATTCTCATAGACCCAGTCGAACTGGTCGCGCCAGGTGTCCTCGATGTCGCGCGGCGAGACGAAGCCATGGCTGTTCGGCGCCGCCTTGATGAACATCATCGGCGGCAGGTCGTCGAGATGCCACGAGGCGGGAATCTCGATGAGGTCGGTCTCCTCGCCCTGCACATAGGGCTTCATCCAGGTCGAGGGGTGCTGCGAATAGTCGATCTTGGTCCAGCTGTCGCCGACGGTCACGTAATAGGGGTGATGGTCGTTGTGCATCAGCGAGTGATCGTACTTGATGCCCTTCTGCTTCAGCAGCTCGTTGGTCTTCGAGCCGAATTCCCACCACGGCGCCACATAGCCGCGCGGGGGCTTGCCAGCGAGCTGGGTGATGAGGTCGACGCATTTGTCGAAGATCGCCTCCTCCTGCTCGGGGGTCATGGCTATGGGGTTTTCGTGGCTGTAGCCGTGCATGCCGATTTCGTGGCCGGCATCGGCGACTGCCTGCATTTCCGCCCGGAAGCTCTCGATGGAATGGCCGGGAATGAACCAGGTGGTCTTGATGCCCCATTTCTCGAACAGCCGCAGCAGGCGCAGGCTGCCAACCTTGCCGGCGAAGGCGCCACGGGAAATGTCGCAGGGGCTGTCCTCGCCGCCATAGGAGCCGAGCCAGCCCGCTACGGCGTCGACGTCGATGCCGTAGGAGACGAAAATTTCCTTGGCCATGCGCGTTCCTTTCGCTGTTCCTGCCGCGGTGGGGGCTGCGGCGCCCAAAGCTCAGACGAATTCGGTCATGGTGATGCCTGCGCGGTCTGCCGTGCGGCTGAGATGGCGGCGCATATAATAGCCGGCGCCTTCCGGGTCGCCCATGGTGAGCGCCTCGACGACGCGCTCATGCTCCATTACCGGGTCCCACAGCTTGTCGCGCCGCACCGGCAGCCGCGAGCTTTCCAGCAGCACGCGGCCGAACGTGTCGTGCATGTCGGCCAGCAGGCGGTTGCGCGAGAAGCGCATGACCAACTTATGAAACTCGAAATCGATCTGCGCGAAGGCGGCGAAGTCCTGCGCGTGGGCAGCGGCGCGGAAGGCCTGCACATTCTCCTTCAGCTCCTCGATCTCCGCCTCGGTGCGGGTCATCGCCGCCAGCTGCGCGGCGTGGCTCTCGGCGATGTAGCGGAACTGGTAGACCTCGGCCGGGGAATAGCGGGCGGCGAAGCGCCAGGAGGGAGCAGGCGCTGCCTCTCCGCCCTCGGCGGTCGCCCGCACGAAGGTGCCGCGTCCAGGCTCGATGGCGATGAGGCCGATCGTGGCCAGGATCGACAGCGCCTCACGCAGCGTAGCGCGGCTGATGTTGAACTCCCGCGCCAGGTCGCGCTGCGGCGGCAATGGCGCGCCCGGCCCGAGCTTGCGGTCCTCGATCAGCTTCTGCAGCGCGCTCACGGCGAGCTGGGCCGCCGTGGGGGCCGGCTGGCGCCGGCGCTTGGCTGTTGAATCGGTCTGACCACTGTTTTCGCCGGCACCTTGCACCGCTTTACGCATCTGGCTAAATTCCGTCACTCGCTGCAAGGATGGCACCGTTGGAGCCGGTCTGACCAGTTCAAATTTTGGTCACTTCGCTGCCCCCAAATGTTCGATTGACGCACTTGCCGGGCGAGCGCAAGTGTCCACGGTAATGAGGCGTGCTTGAGCGAGAACACGGATATCGAAGCCCGGCTGGAGGTGCGACTGCTCCCGGCCACCGCGGCCCTCTTTCGCCCCTATGGCCATCTCGTGCGCGCCGGTGCTGCTGACCCGGTGCATGTCAATGCCGGCACCGCGCTGCGCTACGACATTGCACGGATCGATGCGGATACACGGCCGGGAAGTCGGCTTGTCGCCTCGGTGTTCGAAACGGCACCGCAGGCGCTACCACTGGTGGTGCGGCTGTTGGAACGCCATGCCTTTTCGCAGCAAGCCATCGTTGCCATGCATTCGGAAGACTTCATCCTGGCCGTCTGCCTCGATGAGGGGCACGGGCGCCCGGACCTCGCCACGCTGCGCGCCTTCCACTTTTCCGGCGGGGGCGGCGTGGTCTACCGGCGCGGCGTCTGGCACACGCCGATCATCGGGCTCGGCGGGGCGGGGCGGTTCTTCGTGCAGTCCTGGCAGGCCGGCACGACCGAGGATTGCGAGGAGCAATTCGTCGGACCCTTCGTCATCCGGGCCGGCTGATGGCGCCTCCCGGTGGGAACGCTAACGGGCAGCGGGCGTTGTTCCGGCAGTCAATGTCAGGAGCATGCCGATGGTCGATGCCAACAAGATCAACGAGAACCTGCCCTCCAGCGCCGATGCGCTGATGCGTGAAACGGGTCGCAATGTTTCCGCCGCGACCGACGCGGTGCGGGAGGGCGTCAGCGATGCTGCTGACCGCGCCTCGGGACTCTATGCGGCCGGCAATGCCGCCGTCGCCAACCGGATCGACGTGCTTCCCGGCATGGTCACGGCGGCGTTGGCGGGAGTGGTGGTCGGCTATCTGATCGGCCGCGATCGCCACAGCTGGTGAGCCGAGCGGCTTAAGCCGCATCCGTCCGGCCTCGATGTGGCCGAAGGATCTGAAAGGGGGCAGGGGTGGTTATCCCTGCTCCCTTTTTCATTGACGTTGCAGCTCAGCTCGACCTTCGGCTGCGCGCAGTGAGCGGTACATGGCGGGCGGTTCGACGTCCTCAGTGAAAATGTCAACGAATGTACGTTTAGCGACATTTTTGTTTGCTGCGCCGTGGTCTTCACCGGAACCCTGATGGGTGGAGGCCGCAAGGCGGGCGCTGTGGGGGCTCCGACCAATCGGCGCGTTCGCTTGGGGCGACGGGCAGGCAGGGGAAGGCGGCGCGCCGCGCATGGCCTTATCGAATCTCGGCGGGTGCCTACATGACGCTGTGGCCCGTGGCAAACAAAGTTGAAGCTAAATCAGTTAGTTAATGGGATGACGTCGCCCGGTGCGGCACGTCTCTTCTTGATGGCTGCGCGCCGCGCATGGCGAAGGTGCACCCCATGGACCATTGCGGCGGCGGTCCAGCGCCTCCATCCCGGGAACGGCGATACCAAGGCATCATCCTCCCCGTGGAATGCTGCCGAAAATGTTATCTAAGTGACATATTGATCTGCCAAAGCAACAGTCCTCGATCAACGCCGACCTGAATCCCGGAGCCATCGGCGCTCCCGGGCCAGGCTGCGGCAATTCCGGGCGCATGGGGACTGCACGATGACTATCAGGAAGACCCGCCATCGACGTGACTTCAGCCTTGCCGCCATGACGTCGCGGCTTCTGTGCGGTGCCGCGATGACGGTGCTCGGTACCGCCGCCGGTCATGCGGAAGACGGAACGCTCCGTATCCTGACGCTGAACACCTGGGGCGACCAGTACGCCAACAACCTCAACGTCACCTCCGATTTCTTCACAAACGGCAATTACGACATCATCGCCCTGCAGGAATCGCGCACCAATACCAAGTACATTCCGGGCCTCACCCAGATGCTGGGCGATGCCGGGCTCGGTACGTATACCGGCACCCAGATCAGCGATGTCAGCGTGGTCAGCCGGCTGTCCGGCACGTTCGGCTCCAGCACCCTCGGCGACGCCGTCGCCTACCAGAAGATCGACGCGCAGAACGGCGTTCCCCAGACGATCATCGGCTCGGTGCATCTCAACTACTACGATGAGCCCAATGCCCGCCTCAACGAGGTGAAGGGCATGAACAGCTGGGCGGCCAGTTCGGATACGCCGATCATTCTCGTCGGTGACTTCAATGCCGGCGACGTCTCTGAGCGCGGTCTCCACGGCGCGCAGCAGCAATCCTATCTCTTCGCCCGCACCATCGTCGACGGAGGCTCATCGGCGCTGTGGAAGCAGCTGGCGAAGGAATACACGCCGGATGGCAAGGCGGCGGATTACGAGGCCTATGCGGCGTCAATGCAGGTGGTCGACGGCAATGGGCTGACCCATTATCGCAACGTGATCCAGGACTATTTCAACACCCACCGCGACGAGTTTCCCGGCAAGACCAGCTACTCGCAGCTGAGCTGGCGGCAGTGGGAACAGATCATCGCCAAGGACATGGCGCAGAACGGCGTCACCTTCGAGGACGAAACCTATCCGGTGGCGTCGAACACGCCGGTGACGATGAACGTGCTGAAGAAGCAGTACATGCTTCTCACCACCGCGGCGGAGCGGGAACCCTTCGCGCCGCACGAACTGGGCGACGGCACCACGACCTGGCCCTCGGCCGGCGAGGACGCGACCAATACCTGGACCAGCTGGGACCGGGTGACGATTGACCATTTCATGGTCTCCCGTCCCTTCGGCAAGTGGTACACCATCGTCGACGATCCCAATGACGCCTATACCGGCGTGCTCGACGATGTCGGCTTCACCAATGATGGCAGCGCCCCGCTTGCTGACCACGAGCCGGTCGCACACACGCTGAAATGGATCGGCCCGGCGCTGGAGACCTATAAGGAGACGGTCGATAGCAAGGAAGTCGAGAAGAACCGTCTGGTGTGGGGCTCCGACGCCTCGTTGTTCGAGGAGAAGAACAAGGAATTCTACCTCACGCGCAACAATATGCGGACCGATGTCTATCTCGGGCAGATTTCTGACGAGAACGGCAATCCGATCCTTACCGGCCTGACGCCGGAGGAGAAGAAGACGCTGCTCGACTGCACGAGCACCGATCCGCGCTTCCAGCAGGCCATTGTCGACTATTGCATCGACGACCACAGCTTCATCGGCGAGACGCTGATCACCGATGGCGGCACGGTCATCGTAGACGAGGACGCCGCGCTCGGCACCTCGGCGGCGAGCCTGCATCTCGATAATGGCTCGCTGCGCATTGCCGGCACCGCCATGACGCTGCTCGACCGCGCCGTCGTGCTGGAAGCCGGGGGGGGCGGCATCGAAGTCGCCGCGGCGGACAACGCCGTGGCGATCGGCCGGGTGATTTCCGGCACCGGCAGCCTGACGAAGCTGGGCGAGGGTGCGCTCGGCCTGTTCGGCCAGAACACCTATAGCGGCGAGACCAAGGTCGAAGAGGGCCTGCTGGTCGTCAACGGGTCGATCGCCACCTCGTCCCTGACCACCGTTTTCGACGGCGCCGCCTTGGCTGGCACCGGCACGGTGGGCAATCTGCGCGTTGCCTCCGGCGGCACGCTCGCGCCCGGCCAGTCCATCGGCACGCTCAACGTGGCGGGCAACCTGACCTTCGCCGCCGGTTCCATCTATCAGGTCGAACTCAACGCCGAGGGCAAGAGCGACCTCGTCGCCGTCACCGGCGCCACCACTATCGAAGGCGGCAGCGTGATCGGCATCGCGGCCGGCGGCAACTATTTGCCCGAAACCGCCTACACCATCCTCACCTCGGCCGGCGGCATTGAGGGGGCGTTCGCCGACGTGACCTCCAGCCTCGCCTTCCTCGACCCGACGCTGGCCTATGGCGCGACCGACATCCGGCTCACCATGGCGCGCAACGACACCGCCTTCGACAAGGTTGGCTACACCAGCAACCAGCAGGCGGCGGCGCGCGGCGCCGAGAGCCTGGGCTATGGCAATGCGCTGTACAACGCCATCGTCATGCAGGACGCAGCGACGGCGCGCTCCATCTTCACCCAGATTGGCGGCGAGGTGCATGCCTCCACCGCCGGCGTGCTGGTCGGCAACAGCCGGTTCGTTCGCGACGCGATGAATGACCGCCTGCTCGCCTCGGGCGGTGAGACGCTGCTCTCCGACATGGCGGTGGTCGGCCTCGACACCAAGGCGCCCCGCCCGGTGGCGGCGGACACCAAGGAAGTCGCCATGTGGATGCGCGGCTTCGGAGCGTGGAACGAGGTCGACGGCAACGGCAACGCCTCCGGCCTTTCCAGCAACACGGGCGGCGTACTTGGCGGCCTTGATGCCGGTTTGCCCGGCAACTGGCGCGTGGGCATGCTGGCGGGTTACAGCCAGACCTCCGTCAGCCTGGACGATCTCGCCGCCAGCGCCAATAGCGACAATGTCCATCTGGGTCTCTATGCGGGAACGCAGGCCGGCCCGGTCGGCGTGCGCCTTGGCGCCGCCTATACCTGGCACAGCATCGACAGCACGCGCCAGGTCAACATCCCCACCATCAGCGAGCGGCTGACGGCCGATTACGATGCCGCAACCACCCAGGCCTTCGGCGAGCTGGGTTATCGGTTCGAGCACGAGAAGGGCATGCTCGAACCCTTCGTCAACCTCGCCTATGTCCACTTCAGCAACGACTCTTTCGCCGAGCAGGGCGGGGTTACCGCCCTTGGCGGTGGGAGCGAAGGCCTCGACACCTTCTTCACCACGCTCGGCCTGCGCGCCTCCACCCGCTTCGACCTCGGTGGCACGCAAACTACGCTGCACGGCACGGTCGGCTGGCAATATGCCTCTGGCGATATCACCCCCGAAGCCTCGCTCGCATTTGCCGGCGGCAACGTGTTTTCGGTCGCCGGCGCGCCGATCGCCGAAAATGTTGCTGTACTCGGTGCACGTATCGAGTTTGCTGCTACGGAATATGCTACCATCAGTATCGGCTATGATGGGCAGTTTGGCTCGGGGCAGAGCGATAACGGCCTGACGGGCACGCTGAGCGTCAGGTTCTGACGCACCGCGTTCCGTATTCATCATCCGCCGGCCGGGACCTCACGTTCCGGTCGGCATCGGCTCGTCTCGACCCATGCGGCGCCGAATGGACGCCGCATGGGTCGCTGGCTATTTTGACGCTGTGCTTTCGAGAGCCCACATGCAGATGCGCGACGACGAGCGGGATGACGAGGGCAAGAAGGCGCGTCGGCGCGCCTTTCTGGTGCAGCATCTCGACCAGCACCGCTATATCTCGATCGAGGAGATCGCGAGCCGTTTCTCGGTGACGACCCAGACCGCGCGGCGGGACATCGTCGCGCTCGAACTGGAGGGCAAGGTGCGCCGGTTGCATGGCGGCGCGGTGGCCTCGACCCCGATCGACCCGACCGTCTATCGCCAGCGCCGCATCGCCAATGCGGAGGCCAAGGACGCCATCGGCGCCGCCATCGCCCGCCTCGTTCCCGACAACGCCTCGGTCTTCCTCGACACCGGCACCACCTGCGAAGCCGTCGCCCGCGCGCTCATCGACCACAAGGCACTGCGCGTCGTCACCTACAGCCTGCGCGTCGCATCGACGCTGAGCGACTGCACGGATTTCACCATCGCCGTGCCAGGCGGTTTCGTGCGGCAGGTGGATGGCGGCGTGTTCAGCCAGACCTCGGCCGAGTTCATCCAGGCCTTCAAGTTCGATTTCGTGGTCATCTCGGTCAGCGGCATCGACGAGGACGGCGATATCGGCGATGACGACTATGCCGAAGTCGCCGCCGTGCGGGCCGCCATGATGCAGGCCGGGCGGGTGATCCTGGCCATTGACAGCAGCAAGTTCGGCCGTCGCGGGCTGGTGCGGCTGGGCTCGCTCTGCGACATCGACCTGCTCGTCACCGAGGCGGCGCCGGTGGGTGATCTCGCCAGCGTGGCCGAGAAGAGCGGGGTGAAGCTCCACCTCGCCCGGCTGGAGCTGGACTGAGACCCGACAGCGGCATGCGCCTTGTCCCGGCCGGACCGCATGGCGGCCCGGTCGAATAGGCTGTGTCGTCAGGAGCGGACCCGGGACCGCTTGAGCGCGCCGAAGACGGGCAGCGCGAGGGAGAGCAGAACCACCATCAGCAGCACGGCGGCGATCGGGCGCTCGACGAAGATCGACAGGCTGCCGAAGGAGAGCAGCAGCGACTGGCGCAGCGACATTTCCAGCATCGGCGCGAGCACCAGCGCCAGCACCAGCGGCGGCCGGGGGATGTCGAACTTGATCATCAGCCAGCCCAGCACGCCGAACACGATGCACATCCACACCGTGCCCAGGTCCAGCGTCGCGGCATAGGCGCCGACCAGAGAGAGCGCGAGGATGCCGGGAGCCAGGTAGACATAGGGCACGCGCAGCAGCGCCGCGAACAGCGGAGCCAGCGGCAGGTTGATGATCAGCAGGAACAGGTTGCCGACGAACATCGAGGCAATGAGGCCCCAGACCAGCGTCGATTCCTGCTGCATCAGCATCGGGCCGGGGCGAACGCCGTGCAGGATGAGCGCCGCCAGCAGCACCGCCGTAGATGCCGAGCCGGGAATGCCGAGGGCCAGCATCGGGATCATCGCGCCATGCGAGGCCGAATTGTTCGCCGCTTCGGCGGCAGCCACGCCGTCCAGCGCGCCCTTGCCGAAGCGCTCGGGATGGCGGCTGAATTTGCGCTCTGTGAGATAGGCGAGCAGCGAGGCCACCGAAGCGCCGGCTCCGGGCATGATGCCGACGAACAGGCCGATGATGCCACCGCGCAGAATGGCGGCGCGGGTGGCGACCCAGTCGCTCATCTTCGGCAGCATGTCGCGAAAACGGGTGCGGATCGGCTCGATCGCCTGTGCCCGCTCCAGCGAGGCCAGCACCTCGCCTATGCCGAAGATGCCGATGGCCACGGGGATGAAGTCGATCCCCTCGAACAAAGCGGGCTGGTCGAAGGTCAGGCGCGGGGCGCCCGTTACGGGGTCGGCGCCGACCAGCGCGATCATCAGCCCGAGCACGCCGGCCATCAGCGCACGCACCGGCGAGGCGCCGAGGCTGGCGGTCGCGGTGACGCCGAGAAGAGCGAGCAGGAAATATTCCGGCGCATTGAAGCGCAGCGCGAAGTCGCTGAGCGTCGGGGTAATGAAGGTGACGGCGATGACGGCGCCGATGCCGGCGATGAAGGAGCCGATGGCGGCAATCGACAGCGCCGTGCCGGCCCGCCCCTCGCGCGCCAGCTTGTGTCCGTCCACCGCTGTCATGACGCCCGAGGCCTCGCCCGGCACGTTGATGAGGACGGAGGTCAGCGTGCCGCCATACTGGCCGCCATACATGATGCCGGCCAGCATCATGATGGCGATCGCCGGGTCGAGGCCGAAGGTGAGCGGCAGCAGCAGCGCCATACCCGCCGCCGGCCCGATGCCCGGCAGCGCCCCGACGATCTGGCCGATCAGCACGCCGAGAAAGACGAAGCCGAGGCCCGCCGGTGTGAGAACCGTCGCGAAACCCTGGCCGAGCAATTCGAGGATGGTCATGGTTCGCGCACTCAAAGGCTGAAGGCGAAAGTCGGCAGGGAAACGCCCAGCCAACGCACGAAGACGAGCTCGACGCCGACGGCCACGCCGACGGCGGTGAGGAGGCTGGGCACCAGCTTCTGCCGCAGCACGATCGTCAGCATGATCCCGATGAAGAGGGCGACGGCGGGCACCATGCCGATGACAGGCGTCACCAGGCCCATGCCGACCATCGCCGCGAGGGTCGCGCCGACACGCAGGAAGCCGGCCTTGTCGGGAAAATCGAGATCGCCGAGGGAGTGGCCACGAAACTGCTGAACGAGCAGAATCATGGCCAGCAGCGCCCCCGCAGCGGCAAGCCAGACGGGAAAGAACGCAGGCCCCGGCGTCACGCCGTCCCAATAGCGCAGGCCCATCGTCCCAAGGCCGACGATCAGGGACAGCCCGATCATGAACAGAGCGGGAAGTGCCGCGAGAAGTCTCATCGTCTGGCTCCGCCGGTCAGTTCTTCGCGAGGCCGACGCTTGTCAGGAGACGTCGGAACGTGTCCTGCTCACGCTTGAAATAGGCCCCGGCGTCCTCCAGCCCGTAGAAGGTGGACAGCTGCAGGTTCTTGGCGATCGTGTCCTTCCAGGCTTGGGTCTCCGTGGCCTTCTGGAACTTGTCCGCCCACCAGGCGGCAACGGCCGGATCGAGGCCCGGAGGACCCGCCACGCCCCAGAACTGAAGGTAGACAACGTCGACGCCCTGTTCCTTCGCGGTTGGCACATCCTTGTAGCCGGGCTCGGTGCGGCGCTTCTCCGAGAGAATGGCCAGCGGCTTGGCCTTGCCGGATTCGATGAGGGTCAGGCCCTCTGCCAGCGTGGCGAAATGGCCCTCGACATTGCCGCCGAGGAAGGTGGCCTGCGCCGCCGAGCCGCTTTCATGCGGAATGTAGGTCAGCTTGATGTCGGCGGCCTGCTCGACCAGAGCGGTGGCCAGATGGTCGTTGCCGCCCGAGGCGCCGCCGGCGATGCGGACACGGCCGGGCTGCGCCTTGGCGGCGGCCACGAACTCTTCAAGCGTGTTGAACTTGCCGTCCGGGTTGGTCAGCAACACCAGCTCCGACTGGACGAAGCCGGCGATCGGCGTGACCTGGTCGATCACCGAGGGCGTGCCCTGGACGATCGGGGTGGTGAAAACAGGCGAGGCCAAAGTGAGGAGGACGTTCTCGTCGCCCTTCTTGCCCAGGACATAGTTGTAGGCGTTGGAATGACCGCCACCGGTCCGGTTCTGGACCACGATCGGGTTCTCGACCAGGCCATCATTCATGATCTTGGCCATGGTCCGCATGATGACATCGGGCGATCCGCCGGCGCCGGAACCGACGGTGATCTCGATTGGCCCCTTGGGCGCGCGCATCTCGGTTTGCGCCAATGCGGGCACGGTGGCGGCCATGGCCCAGGAAAGCGCGCAGGTAATGGCGAGCGCGCCGGCACTCCTTGTCCTTGTCGTCATGAAAGTCCTCCCGTTTGGTCTGTTGTCGTTTGTCCAGTTCCACCGTCCCTGGCTTCGTTCAGGTCCAGAGTGTCGACGGGTGGAAAAGCTCTTCTGGCGAGACCTGCCGCATGGCGAGGTGCTGCTCGGTGGAATAGCGGCAGGCGGCGGCAAGCTCGGTGCGCGCGGCTGTGAAGCCATAGGGCCAGTAGTCGCGGCCCATGGTGGCCAGGGTCGCTTCCATGCTGGCGTTCAGCCAGGGCAGCGTCAGCCGGTTCGCCGAGCCGAGCCATATTTCCCGCAACCTCTGCATCGCCAGGTCGCGTGCGCTGCGGAACGTGTCGAACAGCTGCATCGGCAGATCGGGATGGCGCCGGACCAGCGTGTCCCGCACCGCCAGCACATGCATGACCGGAAAGAACCCGGTCCGGGCAAAATAGGCGCGCTCGGCGGCCTCGAAATCGGGGAAGACGCGCTCGATGCGCGGGTCGCCGTCGAGGAAGGCCTTGGGCGGATTGGGGGCCAGCAGGCCGTCGATCGCACCGGCGAGGAGCAGGTCCTGCAGCGTCTCGCCCTCGTTGATCGGCGTGATCGAAAGTTCCGCTGGCGGGGTGAGAGCCAGGCGCTCGCGGCGCACGCCCTGGTCGAGCGCCCCGGTGCGCCAGGAGACGTCTTCGGCGCGCACGCCATAATCATCATTGAGAATGCCGCGCATCCAGAGCGCGGCGGTCATCTGATATTCGGGAACGCCGATGGCGCGGCCGGCAAAGTCCGCCGGGGTGTTTATGCCGGAGCCGGCCCGCTTGAAGAAGCCGTTATGGCGGAAGGAGCGCGAGAGAAAGACCGGTACGGCCGTGTAATCGGGAGTGCCGCGCGAGACCTGCAGGATGTGGCTGGAAAGGGAAAGTTCGGTGACGTCAAAGCGCGCCTCCTGCACGGCGATCGGAAACAGCGCGCTCGTCGGCAGGACGTGGATGTCAGTGGTGAAGCCGGGCAGGGCCAGCGTGCCGTCGATCAGCGCCTGAACGCGATCATGGTTCCAGAAGGCCATCGAGATATTGGTCGGCGTACCCACGTCCACGCTCCTCCCGCAAGGATGCTCTTTCTCGTGCAATTTTGTTTCATCCGGGCTCTGGCGGCCCGTGCGTGCCGCGAGGGACGCTGGCGACACCTCAGTGTCCCATTCAATCAATCGCAACCTATTCGGTTTTGGTTTTATATTGGCCCTGACCTTACGTCAACAAAGCCTGTCGAGATTAGCCGGCCTTTGGCAGGGCAGGGCACGGCCTTTCCGATCGCGCCGCACATGGTCGCGAATTTCTATCGATGGCGGGGAGGAGGTGGCTGTTCAACCAATATGGGCATTGGTTCAGCTGACGAGGCGTTTCGGCGCGGTCGCGACCGTCGAGTGCTCACGCGCGCCCGCGTTCGAGCAGCGCTTCAAGCTGAAGCTCCGGATAGAGCTGGGCGACCTGCCTGACATCTTCGCCGAGCCGCGCAATGAACCAGTCGCGCAGATCGGCCACGATCGGCCGCAGCGGCTTGTCACGCGAGCGCACGAACTGGCAGTGCCGGCCCGTGACCCTGACACTGGGGCTCGCCGGGACAAGGGCCCTTGTCCGCAGCCAGTGGCAGGTGACGTTGAGCCAGCCGAGTGCCACGCCCTGGCCCAGCATCGCCGCCTGCACGACGATCGCATAGTCGGAGAAGATCATCGAATTGGTCGCCGCGCCGGGGTCGCCGGGAAAGAACACCTGCGACCAGTCGGGCTGCGCGTCGCCGAAATTGATCAAGCTTTCCGTCGCTGCATCGGCCGGCGAATGCTGCTGCCGGTCGCGGTAGCCCGGGCTGCAGATCGGCACCAGAATCTCCGGCATGATGTAGCTCGCCTCATGCCGCTCGTCCGGGCCGTCGACGAAGCGCATGCCGAGGTCAACATCCGATACCGGCCCGGACAGTGCCGACATGATGAGCTGGAAACGCAGTTCGAGCGAAGGGAAGGCCCGCTTGATCTCCGCCATGTGCGGCATGATCCAGTGCGTTGTGAAGCCGGTCGAGACCGACAGGGTGACGGTCTGAACGCCCGTCTTGCGGTCTTCGATTTCGCGCAGGGCATGCTCGAAGCCCGAGAAGCCGCGCGAAACGGCCTCATAGAGGATCCGCCCGGCCTCGGTCAGCGTCACGCCGCCGGGCGTTCGGTCGAACAGGATGATGCCGAGATGGTCCTCCAGCCGACCCATCATCCGGCTCACGGCGGCCGGTGTCACGTTGAGCTCCTCGGCGGCGCGGGCGAAGTTGCCACAGCGCGCCGCAGCCTCGAACGTGAAGAAGCCATTCATCGATGGCAGGGCGAGACGCAGTTTACGCATTACATAATGTAACTTTGTCCGGATATTTTTTCAATTGAATGCGGCGTCGATCATTGGTTTCCTGCCGCCATGGAAGGCTCGTTTCGGGCCCGCGATCAGAGCATTCGGACGTGGCCGCGCCGCATAGTGGCCTGTGTGCGGCAGAAGCCGCCTCGCAGACGCGGCAGCATCTGCTGCGCGCGATGTAACGTTCCGCCGTAGCTTTGCGAAGGAGGTCCCATGGCGAGGGGATGTGTCGCGACAGCGGTCTCGCGGGCGAGCCGGGGAACAGCATGTCGACAGTGATTTCGCGTGACACGGTAGGGGTTTCCATTCGCGGCGCTTCCAAGTTCTATGGAAGCTTCCGCGCGCTCGACGCGATCGACCTCGACGTCGCGCCGGGGGAGTTCGTCTCGATCCTGGGGCCGTCCGGCTCGGGAAAGACCACCTTGCTCGGTATTCTCGGCGGCTTCGTCCAACCGACCTCCGGCGCGATCTTCCTCGGCGAGCGCGACATCACCTTCGAGCCGCCGCACAAGCGCGACATCGGCATCGTGTTCCAGAACTACGCGCTGTTCCCGCACATGAACGTCGCTGAGAACGTGACGTTTCCGCTGCGGGCGCGGCGTATGCCGAAGTCCGAATGGCCGGCCAGGCTCAAATCCGCGCTCGACATGGTGGAACTCGGCGGTTTCGGCGCGCGCAAGATCCACGAACTGTCTGGCGGCCAGCGGCAGCGCGTCGCGCTCGCCCGCGCCATGATTTTCGAGCCGCGCCTGATCCTGATGGACGAGCCCCTCTCCGCGCTGGACAAGCAGTTGCGCGAGACCATGCAGATCGAGCTCAAGCACCTGCACCGCAAGCTCGCGGCGACGATGATCTATGTGACGCACGACCAGCGCGAGGCGCTCACCATGAGCGATCGCGTCGCGGTCATGAACAAGGGGCAGTTGATCCAGGTCGATACGCCGGAGCGTCTGCATGACCATCCGGCGGATGCCTTCGTCGCCGGCTTCATCGGTGAGGCGACGCTGCTTCCGGTGCGGCGCCTGGATGACCGCTCGGTCGATCTCGACGGCACGCGCCTCATCTCCGCGCGGCCGGTGCCGGGAGTCACCGAACTGTTCCTCGCTGTCCATTCCGAGAAGCTCACCATCGTCGCGGACGCGGGGCCGGGAATGGAAAACGTGCTGAGCGGCGTCGTGACCGAGACCCTCTACCAGGGCGAGAGCATCCGCATCTTTCTGGAGCTCGACCGGGGCGCGCGGCTCAGCCTCAGGGTGCCGAGCAATCACCAGGGCCGTTCGCTGCTCAAGATGCCGGGCGAGCGCATCGCCGTCGCCATCCACCCGGACGACACCATCGTCGTGCCGAACGTCCGCTGACCCGAATTACCGACACCTTCCAAGAGGAACGCAGAAAATGAAGTTCACCGATTTCAAGGTCATGACGTTCGACGTGGTCGGCACGCTGATCGATTTCGAGGCGGGTGTCCTCGGCGCGGTGCGCGCGCTGGGCGGGCCGAAGGCGGCGGCAGCCAGCGACGACGAGATCTTCGAGCCCTACAAGCGGGGCCGCGATAAAAACTATGGCCGCTCCTCCTTCGCGATGAAGGACGTCTATCTGTCGCTCGCCAATGAATGCGGCTTCAACAATGACGAAGCTACCGCCGAGGCCTTCCAGCTCGCAGTGCTGCGCTGGCCGGCCTTCGCCGATTCCGTCGAGGCGCTGCGCCGGCTGCGGAAGAACTTCCGCCTCGTCGCCATGACCAATGCGGACCGCACCGCCTTCTCCGCTTATTCCGCCACGCTCGGCAATCCGTTCCATGACAGCGTCACCTGCGACGAGACCGGATGCGCCAAGCCTGATCCCCGCTTCTTCGCCTTCAACAAGGGCCGGCAGTCCGCGCTCGGCTTCCAGCAGTGTGAGATCCTGCATGTCGCGCAGAGCCAGTATCACGACATCGGCGTCGCCAAGGCCGAGGGCTACATTACCTGCTGGATCGAGCGCCGCCAGGGCCAGAAGGGTTTTGGCGGCACGCCCGATCCCAAGGTGATGACAAAGCCGGACTTCCACTTCTCCTCGCTCAAGCAACTCGCCGACGCGGTCGATGCGGAGTGCGCCGCCGCCCGCGCGGCCGCCTGATGCCGAGCCCGACGGGTATGGCCGCCCCCACGTACCGGATCGACAGCGGCTCGCTCTGGCAGGCGACTTCGGTCGCGCGGCCGGCATTCGGGAGCCTGTCGGGCGACCACATCTTCGACGTCGCCATTATCGGCGGCGGCTATACCGGGCTCTCCACAGCGTTCTATCTCGCCAGGGCCGGCCTCTCGCCTGTGGTCATCGAGGCCAACCGCATCGGCTGGGGCGCCAGCGGGCGCAATGGCGGGGTTGTGTCCGGCAAGTTCCGCATCGGCTTCAACGAGATCGCGGCGCGCCATGGCCTCGACACGGCGCGCCGCATGCACGCTCTCGGGCTGGAGGCGATCGAGCATGTCGGCCAGCTGGTCGAGGAACTCGGCATTGCGGGCGCCGACTACCGACCGTCGGGCTCGCTGCGCTGCGCTCACAATGCCCACACATTCGAGGGGCTCAGGAGCGAAGCCACATGGCTGCGCGAGGCACTGGGCGACACCGGGGTCTCTATCCTGAGTGCCGAGGAGGTGGCGGCCGAGACCGGCTCGCGCGGCTTCACCGGCGGCATGCTCAACACCCATGGCGGTGTCATCCACCCGCTCAACTTCGTGCTCGGCATGGCGGCTGGGCTCAAGGCTCTGGGGATCGTCATCCACGAGAACACGCCGGTCATCCGAGTTGGGCACGAGGGCGCCGGCGTTCAGGTGGAGACGCCAACCGGACGGATCACCGCGCGCCAGCTCGTCATTGCCACCAATTCCTATTCCGACCTGACACCGGCGACAGCGAGCGTGCGGACATCGATCATCCCGTTCCGCTCGGCGATGATCGCCACCGAACCGCTCGCGGGCACCCCGGGCGAAGCGCTGCTGGCGGGCGGCCGCAGCTACACCGAGACGCGGCGCATGATGCGCTGGTTCCGAAAATCAGGCGATCGCCTGCTCTATGGCGGGCGCGGCGCCTTCGGCAAGAGCGACAGCGTGGCAGCCTTCGCGGCGCTGGAAAAGGCCATGGTGGGCCAGTTCCCTCAGCTCGCCTCGGTGACGGTGACGCATCGCTGGTCGGGGCTGGTGGCCATGACGCTGGACAGCTTGCCGCATCTCGGGCGGCTCGACGACCGCGTCGTCTATTCGGTTGGCTACAACGGCACCGGCGTGGCCCTCGCCTCCGGGATCGGCCGCCATGTCGCCGCGCTGGTCACTGGTGGCACGCCCGATCTCGGCCTGCTGACACGGCAGCCGCTTCTTCCCATCCCCTTCTACGGATTGCGCGAACCCGCCGTCCGCCTGGTCGCGGGCTGGTACCAGTTCCTCGACGCCATAGGGCGATGATGCGCCGCGATCATCGCTTCAGCGACGCCAGCGGCCGACAAGAATGACCCAGAGGAGAACCGTAATGCGCGTGACACTCTCGATACCTGCGATAACGGCGGCGCTGCTGCTGTCGGCCGCGGCCGCTTCAGCCGAACAGATCACCTTCGTCTCCCAGGGCGGCGCCTATCAGGAGGCCCAGACCAAGGCCATCCTCGATCCGGTCGCTAAGCTACTCGGCATCACCATCAACCAGGACTCCTCGCCCGACGCCTGGCCGGTACTGAAGACCCAGACGGCCACCGGCAAGCCGATCTGGGACGTGATCGACACACCGACCAAGGACTGCATTCGCGGCGGCGAGCAGGGCATGATCGAGAAGCTCGACTTCTCCCGGCTGCCCAATGCCGCCGAAATTCCCGCCGACTACAAGACGGCTTATTCGGTTCCCTATGAGTTTTATTCGTCGGTCCTTGCTTTCAACAAGCAGAAGTACGGCGAAAACGGGCCGAAGAGCTGGGTCGATTTCTGGGACGTGAAGAAATTCCCGGGCACGCGGGCGCTGCGCAGCCACCCGATGGCGACGCTGGAGGCGGCGCTGCTGGCGGATGGCGTGCCGGCCGACAAGCTCTACCCGCTCGATGTCGACCGCGCCTTCAAGAAGCTGGAGCAGCTGAAGCCCCATGTCACCGTGTGGTGGACGTCCGGTGCCCAGTCGGCTCAGCTTCTCGCCGATGGCGAGATCGACATGGAGATGGCGTGGAACGGCCGCGTCACTGCGGTGATCAAGGAAGGTGCGCCGATCGGCTACACCTTCAATCAGGGCTTTCTGCAGGAAACCTCGCTCTGCATCCTCAAGGGCGCGCCCAATCTGGACACCTCCTACAAGTTCCTGAACGCGGCGATCTCGGCGGACATCCAGGCGAACTTCCCGGCCTATATCGATTACGGCCCGGGCAACCCCGCCGCTTATAAGACGGGCAAAATCTCGCCCGAGCGCGCCGCCCAGATGCCGAGCTCGCCGGAGAATGCGGCCAAGCAGGTGTTGATCTCGGTAGCGTGGTGGAGCTCGCCGGCGGGTGAGGAAGCGCAGAAGCGCTGGGCGTCCTTCATCCAGAAGTGAGCGAGGGCTGTTCGCGCATTTTCGGGCGAAGTGGGTTCCGGTTCGCGTGAAGAAAATGCGTAAAAACAAAAACCTAGAGCACGCACGGTGAACCGGCTTTCACCGGAAGTGCTCTAGCGAGGAGGCTTCCATGTCGATGTCGTCGGTCAACCCGTCGCTCGCGCATCAGCGGCGCGAGCGACGCCTGGTCCTGCTGCTGCTGGCGCCGGCGCTCGCTGTGGTGGGCGGCCTCCTAATCGTGCCGCTCTGCTGGCTGGCCTGGCAATCGGTGCGGCAGGATGGCGGGTTCACCCTGGCGCATTATGCGCGGTTCCTGACCGACGACGTCTACTGGATGACCTTCCTGCAGACTTTTCGCATGGCCTTCATCGTGACGGCTGCGGCCCTCATTCTCGGCTACCCCGTCGCCTATGTGGCGGCGGGGGCCTCCCGGCGCTGGAGCCTCTTCATCCTGGCGATGGTGGTGCTGCCGTTCTGGACCAGCGTTCTCGTGCGCGCTTATGCCTGGCTGATCCTGCTGCAGCGGCGTGGCCTGGTGAATACCGCCCTGACTGAGCTCGGACTGGTCGACACCCCGCTCACGCTGGTCAACAACGAATTCGGCACGATCGTCGCGACCGTGCACATCCTGCTGCCTTTCATGGTTCTGCCGCTCTACGCCACCATGCAGAAGATCCCGCCCGAATTGACCATGGCGGGCTCCAGCCTCGGCGGCACACCGCTGCATGTATTCATGCGCGTGTTCCTGCCGCTTTCCCTGCCCGGCGTGGTTGCCGGCATGGTGCTGGTCTTCGTGCTGACGCTCGGTTTCTACATCACGCCGGAACTGCTCGGCGGCGGGCGGACCTACATGGTTTCCATGCTGGTTTCGCGAAACATCGAGGTCTACAATGAATGGGGCGCGGCCTCCTCGATCAGCGTGGTGCTGCTGGCCTGCGTGTTCTTCATTTTCCGCCTCGCCAGCTTCGTGATCCCGTTCGAGCGCATCATGGGGGCGCGCTGACCATGGCGGTCTCCAAACTGCTTTTGCGTGCGTTTGTCGGCCTTGTCCTGCTGTGGCTGATCATTCCCATCGTCATCATCGTGCCGATGTCGTTCTCCGGCGCGCGCTTCCTCGCCTTTCCGCCGCCTTCCTGGTCGCTGCGCTGGTACGAGGCCTATCTCGCCAGCACCGCCTGGATGCAGGCGACGCGCGTCAGCCTGATCGTCGCGGTGGCGAGCGCCATCATCGCCACGGT
Organism: Ancylobacter sp. FA202; assembly: GCF_000380205.1. Taxonomy (NCBI): domain Bacteria; kingdom Pseudomonadati; phylum Pseudomonadota; class Alphaproteobacteria; order Hyphomicrobiales; family Xanthobacteraceae; genus Ancylobacter; species Ancylobacter sp. FA202. The sequence goes on from NZ_KB904818.1 coordinate 3,549,188, forward strand.
GATGGGAACCGCCGCCGCCTATGCGCTCAATCTCGCCAGTTCTCGCCTGGTCCGCAGCCTGCAGGTCGTGCTGATGCTGCCGCTGGTGGTGCCGATCGTGATCACCGCCGTCGGCGTGTTTCTCGTCTATGCCAATGTCGGCCTGCTCGCGACCATGACCGGCCTGATCCTTGCCAATGTCATGCTCGGCCTGCCTTATGTCATCACCTCGGTGCTGGTGGGGCTGCGGAAGTTCGACCCGGCGCAGGAAATGGTCTCGCGCAGTCTCGGCATGAACCGGCTGCGCACCTTCTTCATCGTCACCCTGCCGCAGATCCGCCCGAGCGTGATCACGGGCCTCCTGTTCGCCTTTATCTCGGCGCTCGACGAGACCGTGGTGGCGCTGTTCATCTCCGGCGGCCAGTACCAGACGCTGACCAAGCGCATGTTCACCGCGCTGCGTGACGAGATCGATCCGACCATCGCCGCGATCAGCACGCTGCTCACGGCTGTCTCCTTCCTCGTCGTCATGCTGGTGGCGCTCAATGCGCGCGGCGAGCGCGGGCGGTCCTAGCGCTATGAACACCGACATACTGATCCTTGGCGGCGGCTCGGCCGGCTGTGTGCTGGCCGCGCGGCTCTCCGAAGACCCGCGTCAGGACGTCATCCTCGTCGAGGCCGGGCGCAATGTGACGGTCGGCGACATCCCGGCCGAGGTGCAGGCGCGCTATCCCGGCCGCGCCTATCTCGACACGTCCAACATCTGGAGCAAGCTGACGGCACTGATGGGGGACACGGCGAGGAATGCCGGCCGCCGGCCCCGGCGCTACGAGCAGGCCCGGATTCTCGGCGGCGGCTCGGCGATCAATGCGCTGATGGCCAATCGCGGCGCTCCCGGGGACTATGACGAATGGGAGGCGCTCGGCGCGCAGGGGTGGAACTGGGAGGCCTGCCTGCCAGTGTTCCGCGCCATGGAGGCCGACCGCGACTTTGACGGCACGCTGCATGGCTCCAGCGGCCCGCTGGTGCTACGCCGCATCGGCGACGCGCAGATCTCGCCCTTCGTCGCCCGGGTGATGACAACGCTGGACAGGCGCGGCTACCCGATCCGGCCCGACCAGAACGGGTTGTGGCAAGACGGCACCTTTCGCGGCGTGGTGGCGGTGGACGATCGCGGCGAACGCCAGCCCACCTCGCTCGCCTATCTCACGCCGGAGGTCCGGCGTCGTGCCAACCTGACGATCCTCACCGGCCATGTTGCAACGCGCCTTCTGTTCGAGGGCACCCGTGCCATCGGCGCCGAGGTTGAGACCGCTGGGAGCCGGCGCTTCACCATCACCGCGCGGCACGTGGTGCTCGCGGCCGGCGCCATTCACTCGCCCACGCTGCTGCTCCGCTCGGGTATCGGCCCAGCGGAGGAACTGCGCGCGCTCGGCATCCCGGTGGTGTGCGATCGGCGGGGCGTCGGCCGCAATTTGATGGAGCACCCCTCGATCGCGGTTGCGACCTGGCTGCCGCCGCGCTTGCGCGAGCGCAACCCGGGCGAGCACCATGAACAGTCGATCTGGCGCTACTCCTCGGGCCTGCCCGGAACCCCGGCCGGCGACATGCACGCGGCGATCCTCTCGCGCGCCGGCTGGCATTCGGTGGGGTTGCGCACCGGCAGCCTCTTCTTCTGGGTGAACAAGTCCTGTTCGCGCGGCTTCCTGCGCCTTGCCTCGCGTGACTCAAGCGTGGAGCCGGAAGTCGATTTTCGCATGCTCAGCGACGAGCGCGATCTGGTCCGCCTGAAGGCGGCGCTCCGCATGGGCGGGGAGGTGTTGCTTGATCCCGGCATGGACGGCGCGCGCGACGTGGTGTTCCCGGCGAGCTACACGCCGCGCGTCGCCAGGATCGCGGTGCCGGGTGCTTGGAACGCGATGCAGCGCGGCGTGCTCGCCGGGCTGCTCGATTGGGCCGGTCCGCTGCGCGCGGCGCTGATCCATGCGGTGGTGACGCAGGGCATCACCCTGCGCGGACTCTTATCCGACGACGACGCGCTGACCGATTTCGTGCGGACGAATGTCGGCGGCACCTGGCACCCCTCGGGAACCTGCCGCATGGGCCGGGCCGACGACCCGGAGGCTGTGACATCGCCGCTTGGCACTGTGCTGGGCGTCGAAGGCGTGCGCGTCGCCGACGCCTCGCTGATGCCGTCGATCCCGCGCGCCAATACCAACATGCCCACCATCATGATCGCCGAGCGCATCGCCGGCTTCATCCGTGACGGGCGCTGAGCCCGTCGACCTTCTTCTCATCGCGATCGGGCCAAGCCCAAAAGGCTGCGCACGCCAATCTGTCGCCCTCGAACCGCTGGAGCGGCAGTTCCTAGGGTCGAACTGGACCACTCAATCGGGGCGGGCCACACTCGCGCGTCGAAAATCCGGAAAATGGGGCGTATCGTGGCGAAAAATCGAGTACACACGACGCGGCCCAACTTCTCGAAATTACAAAAATAATGTCGAAAAATCAATCATTTATATTTTCCGTGGCCCCTATGATGGACTGGACCGACCGGCATTGCCGGGCGTTCCACCGGGGCCTTTCGCGTCGGGCACTGCTTTATACCGAGATGGTGACGGCGAATGCGGTGATCTTCGGGGACCGTGAGCGGCTGCTCGGTTTTTCGGAAGTCGAGCATCCGATCGCGGTGCAACTCGGCGGGTCGGACCCGGTGGCGCTGGCGAAGGCCGCAGTGATCTGCGCCGAGTGGGGTTATGACGAAATCAACCTCAATGTCGGCTGCCCCTCGGATCGGGTGCAGGGCGGCAATTTCGGCGCCTGCCTGATGCTTGATCCGGCGCTGGTGGCGGCGTGCGTTGCCGCCATGAAGGCGGAAGTTACCATCCCCGTCACCGTGAAATGCCGGCTCGGCGTCGACGAGCAGGACCCCGAGGTCGCCCTCGACGCGCTTGCGGATTCGGTATTGGCGGCCGGCGCGGACGGGCTCATCGTCCATGCCCGCAAGGCATGGCTGCAAGGTCTTTCACCCAAGGAAAATCGCGACATTCCCCCGCTCGATTATGACCGGGTGCACCGGCTGAAGGCGCGGCTGCCCGATGTGCCGGTCAGTCTGAACGGTGGCATCACCACGCTGGAGGTGGTGCAGACGCAACTGGCGCATGTCGATGGCGTCATGCTTGGCCGCGCGGCCTATCAGCAACCCGAACTGCTGCTGCAGGTCGACAGCCTGTTCTTCGGTGACGAGGATCCGCACGCCGACGCCTTCACGGCCGTGACTGCCTTTGAACCTTACGTCGCCGCCCACCTCGCGGCGGGTGGCCGGCTCCACGACATCACCCGCCATATGCTCGGCCTGTTCACCGGGCGTCCCGGCGCGCGTGCCTTCCGGCGCCATCTGGCAACCGAGGGCGTGAAGCCGGAGGCCGGCCTCGATGTGCTGCGCGCGGCCGTCGACGAGGTGCGCAAGGCCGAAGAACGCCGGTCGCTTGTCGCCTGAATCCGTGCCATCACGGGGCGATCCGACGCAGGACGAAACGTGGTGGCGTGATGGTGCAGGCAATTCCTCTCGAACATCTGCTGTGGCTGTCCGGCGTGCTGCTGGTGGCCGGCCTTGCCACCGGCATCCTCGCCGGCCTGTTCGGCATTGGCGGCGGGGCCATCGTGGTGCCGGTGCTCTATGAGGTGTTCGGCGCGGTGGGGGTCGACGATTCCGAGCGCATGCATCTCTCGGTGGGCACGGCGCTCGCCATCATCGTGCCGACGGCGCTGCGCTCCTATTTCGCCCATCGACGCCGCACCAAAATCGACAATTCGATCATGCGGCAATGGGCGGTTCCGCTGATCGCCGGCGTCGTCGCGGGCACCTTGCTGGCGGCGGTGTCGCCGGACGTGGTGCTGAAGATCGCCTTCGTGCTGTTCGCCGCGCTGATGTCGTCGAAGCTGCTGTTCGGGCGTGACAATTGGGTTCTTGCTGACACGCTGCCGGGGCGGCTGCCCATGGCGCTCTATGGCTTCGGCATCGGCGCCTCGGCGCCACTGATCGGCATATCAGGCGGCGGCATAGCCACCGTGGTGCTTACCCTCTACCGGGTCCCGATCCATACCGCCATCGCCACCTCGGCCGGGCTGGGGGCGCTGATCGCGGTGCCGGGGACGATCGGCTACATCATAAGCGGCATCCCGCATCTGGAGGACCTGCCGCCTTTCTCGCTCGGCTATGTCTCGCTGCCGGGGCTGGTGCTGGTGGGCGGCATCGCGACGCTGGCCGCGCCGCTCGGCGCCCGGCTGGCGCACGGCTTCACCCGGCGTCAGTTGGAGGTTGGGTTCGGTCTGTATCTGCTCATCGTCGGCCTGCGCTTCGTGGTGGCGCTGATCGTCGAGTGAGACGAAGAAACGCCGCTAGTCCAGCATCTTGGCCCGCATCACCAGCTTCTCGCCGCGAATCTCGAAGCTGGCGAGGCGGGAGAGGAAGGTCATGCCCAGCAGGCTGTGCTTGAGCGTGCCCGGGCTGGCGACGAGGGCGGGCACGTCGCGTTCGTCGATCGAGCCAGCGATGCCAATGCGCTCAAGTACCACTGCGGCCGCGCGACCGCGGCCATTGGCGGTGTCGATGGGGATGTCGTAGCGCAGGAATTCCAGCGGCAGACCCACCGCCACCGCATCCTCGGGCGTCAGCACGACGCTGGAGGCGCCGGTATCGACCAGCATAGGTATTCTGTTGCCGTTTACTTCTACCCGCACGTTGAAATCGCCGTCGCGGGCGCGGGCCACTTCGACCGCCGGGCCGTTGTCGGCGAGGGGGACGGCGTAGCCTGGGGCCAGTTCGGCCAGGACGCGGTAGGCGACGGCGTGCAGTTCGACCCGGTAGGAGTAACCCACGGCCAGAACAGCGAAAATCACCAGCCAGAGCGCGGCGGCGCGCAGCGCTTCGCCCAGCCTGCCGGTGAATGTGGCGAACACGCTGGCACCGACGACCAGGAGCAAGGATCCGTAAAAAACGAGCTGCGCCAAGTCGTTGGCGCCGAGGCCGCCGACGTCGCCATAGCGCGAGGCGAAGAACACCAGGCCGATGCCGCCGGCGAGGCCGATGACGACGATCCACATCAGGCGATCGGCGTTCATCGCGCGGCTCCTGCGGGGCGCTGGCTCAGGCGGGCCATGATGGCGCGCCGCTCGTTTTCGCCGAGCGTGGACCACGCGCCGATCTCCTCCAGGGTGCGGCCGCAGCCGAGGCAAAGGCGCCCGGCGGCATCCAGCGTGCAGACGGAAACGCAAGGTGTGGAAAGGGTTTGGGACATGGATCCGGTACGCTCAGGGACGGCTGACTCTGGCGCAATTTCCTGTCGATCCGGTTAAGCGCCGGGCCGGCAGGGCGTCAGCGCGCGAAGATTTGCAGGCCGATCAGGAAGGCAATTTCGACCAGAAGGGTGGCGGCTCCAGCGACATCGCCGGTCTGCCCGCCGAATTGGGCGCGCGCAAGGCGAACCACGCCGAGGAAAATCACAACCCCGAAAAGCGTCCCGCCGATCAGGCCAGTCAGGCCGATGAGGTGGACGATCAGTGCAGTCGCAACAATGAGTCCAACGCCCAGCGCCAGCCGCCGGCTTGCCACCCCCGGGACCCCGACGCTGCGGGCGAGACCGTCCGCCCGGGCGAAGGGCAGGGCGGCGAGCATCCACAATCCGGCGAGGCGGGAGACGCTGACCGCCGCGACGAGCCCGGCCGCCGCCGCTAAAGGCCCGGTCTCCAGCAGCCCCGCCAGCGCGCCGATGCGCAGGGCGAAGGCCAGGATCAGAGCGCACACGCCGAAGGCGCCGACCCGGCTGTCCTTCATGATCTCCAGCCGCCGCTCGACGCTCCAGCCGCCGAGCGCGTCGGCGACATCCGCCAGCCCGTCCTCGTGCAGCGCCCCCGTGATCGCCACCAGCACCGTCACCGCCAGCGTGGCGGCGAGAAAATCCCCCAGCCCGATTGCCTGCGCCACCACCAGCACCGAGGCGGCGATGAGCCCCAGCACGGCGCCAGCCAGCGGCAGGGCCGGGCCGAGGCGGTCGAGATCGGGCGGGCCGTCCTCTTGCGGTTCGGAGGGCAGCCGCACCGGCAGCCGCGAGAGGAAGCGCAGCGCGGCGGGCACATCTGAAAGGATGGGGAGGGGCATCGGCGATTCCGTTCAGCGCTCGACCAGTAGCTCGGTGAGCGGCCGCCGCTGCTCCCAGCCGGCGCGCTCCAGCTCCGGCACGGGTGAGGCTTCGGCGGGATAGCCGATGCAGAGATAGCCGACGAGCCGCCACTGCGCGGGCACCTCCAGCGCAGCCGCCACCGCCTGCGGGGCGAGGATCGACACCCAGCCGACCCCGATGCCGCGCGCCGCCGCCGCCAGCCACAGCGTGTGGATGGCGAGCACGGCGGAATAGGCGACCGTTTCCGGCATGGTGGCGCGGCCGAGCCCGTGGCCGCTCGCAGGGTCCGGCTCGACGAAGACGGCGAGATGTTCGGGCGCGTCGTCCAGCCCGGCGAGCTTCAGCCGTGCATAGAGGCCGGCGCGCTCGGCCGGCTGCAGCGCCAGCGCTTCGGCATTGGCGGCCTCGAACAGCGCGCGGATGGCCGTGCGCCGGTCGCCGTCGCGCACCCGCACCAGCCGCCAGGGCTGGCTGAAGCCGACGCTCGGCGCCCGGCAGGCGGCCGCCAGCAGCGCGTCATATTCCGCCGCGTCGAGCGCGGTGGTGCGGAAGCAGCGCACATCGCGCCGCCAGGCGAACAGCGCGTCGAGCCGGTCGCGAAAGGCGGCGTCGAAGTCCGGCGGCGTGGCGGCAGGGGCTTTGAGAGGAACGGCCAAGGGGGCTTCCTTGCGGGCTTCCATCCGTGATCGCCTTCTTGCTCGCCCGCGCGCTTCCATGCGAAATCGCCGGGGCGCGGCGGCCTGCGTGAGGGTTGCGCGTCCCTCGGTGAGGGTCTACCCCGCCTTGGCGCCCGAGGCGACACTTCTTCACCCTGCATCTTCCGTTTTGCCCCGTCCGGTTTGCCCCGTCCGTTTTGCTGCTGAGGCTCCCATGCTGCGCTCCGCCACCGGCCTGCCCTTTGACGATATCCGCAACCTCGTTGCCCAGATGCCGGGGCCGGACATGGCCGCCCGCGCCGCCGCGGCCGCCCGGCAGGGGCAACTCGTCAAGCCGCCCGGCGCGCTGGGCCGGCTGGAGGAAATCGCCATCCATCTCGCCGGCTGGCAGGGTCGGGAGATTCCGCAGATCAACCGGCCGACCGTGGCGGTGTTCGCCGCCACCCATGGCGTGGCGGGGCGCGGCGTCTCGCCTTACCCCTCGGACGTGACCAAGCAGATGGTCGCCACCTTCACCGCCGGAAAGGCGGCGGTGAACCAGATTTGCGGCGTGTTCGGCGCCGGGCTCAGGGTGTTCGACCTCGCGCTCGACCTGCCGACGCCGGATATCGTTGAACAAGACGCGCTGACCGAGGCCGAATGCGCCGCCACCATGGCCTTCGGCATGGAGGCGCTGGCCGGCGAGCCGGACCTGCTGTGCCTCGGCGAAATGGGCATCGGCAACACCACCGTGGCCGCCGCCATTTTCCACGGGCTTTATGGCGGGCAGGCGGGCGACTGGGTCGGCCCCGGCACCGGCGCCACCGGCGAGGTGCTGGAACGCAAGATCGAGGCGGTGCGGGCGGCGGTGGCGCGCGCCAAGGGGCATCTGGACGACCCGCTGGAAGTGCTGCGCAAGCTGGGCGGGCGCGAAGTGGCGGCGATGGCCGGCGCCATCCTCGCCGCGCGGCTGCAGCGCGTGCCTGTGGTGCTCGACGGCTATGTGGTGACGGCCGCCGCCGCCGTGCTGAAGGCGCTCGACCCTTCGGCGCTTGACCATTGCCTCGCCGGCCATGTCTCGGCCGAGCCGGCGCATCGCGCCGTGCTGCAGCGGCTCGGCCTGCGCCCGCTGCTCGATCTCGACATGCGGTTGGGGGAAGGTTCCGGCGCGGCGCTGTCCATCGGCATCATCAAATCGGCGCTGGCCTGCCATGGCGGCATGGCGACCTTTGCCGAGGCGGGTGTGGCGGGGGCGTGAAGGGACGGCCGTGCGGCGCGACGTGGTGCGTCTGAACCTTCGACCCTCATCCCCGGGCTTGACCCGGGGATCCAGCCTTTACCGGGTGGTGCGCGCGGTGGGGCTGGGTGGCCGGGTCAAGCCCGGCCATGAGGGCTGGTAATGGGGTTCAACCCGTCACGCGCGCAGCGACATCGCCCTCCGCGCGGCTGGCGGCCACGGGGCTGGCGGCCACAGACGTGGCGCGGGATTGCCCTCGCTGGCGTGCTGATCTTGATTGCGCTGCTGGTCGAGCGCTTCATCCCCCCGCTCACCGGCGCGGTGCGGGTGGCGGATGGCGACAGCCTGGAGATATCCGGCGAGCGGGTGCGGCTGGAGGGCATCGACGCGCCCGAACTGCATCAGGAGTGCGGCGAGGGGGCGAAGGCCTGGCCCTGCGGGATGAAGGCGCGCGCGGCGCTGGCGGCGCTCGTCGCCCAGGGCGAGGTGAGTTGCCGGCCCGTGGACGAGGACCGCTATGGCCGCGCCGTGGCGCGCTGCGCGGTCGACGGCTGGGATATCGGGGCGGAACTGGTGCGGCAGGGCTGGGCGGTGGCGCTGGGGCTGGCCTACGGCGCCGAAGAGCGGGCGGCGCGGGCAGCCGGCGCCGGCATCTGGGCCGGCCCGTTCGAGACGCCGGCGGAGTGGCGGGCGCGCCATCCACGCCCGGCGGAGTGATGACGGGCGGGCGAAGGCTCCCTATCTAAGCGCCATGCCCGCCGACGACCTCGACGCCCTGCTCACTGAGATCCGCGCCTGCCGCTTCTGCGTGGAGACGCCGCGCGGAAAACCGCTGCCGCATGCGCCGCGCCCGGTGCTGCATGTCGGGCCGCGCGCCAAAATCCTCATTGCCGGGCAGGCGCCGGGGACCAAGGTGCACGGCTCCGGCCGCTCCTTCACCGATGCCTCCGGCGACCGGCTGCGCGACTGGCTCGGGGTCAGCGCCGAGACCTTCTATGACCCTGACCGCATCGCGGTGGCGGCGATGGGCTTCTGCTTTCCCGGGCAGGACGGCAAGGGCGGCGACCTGCCGCCGCGCCGGGAATGCGCTGGCCTGTGGCATGACCGGCTGTTCGCCGCGCGGGCGCCGTTCGATCTTGTCGTCGCGGTGGGGGCGGCGGCGCAGGCCTATCATCTCAGGCGGCTCGGGCTGGAGCGCTTCGCGGGCGGCGGGCTGAGCGAGCGGGTGGAGCGCTGGCGCGAGATTTTTGACGCGCGCGAGAATCCCCGCTTCCTTCCGCTGCCGCACCCTTCCTGGCGCAATACCGGCTGGCTGAAGCGCCACCCCTGGTTCGAGGCCGATCTCGTGCCGGTGCTGCGCGCCGAGGTGGCGCGGCTGCTGGGGTAGGGTGGTGGGAATCAAGGCCCTGCGTGCGTCAAAGCCAGCCTGCGGCCGGCACCTCAGCATGACGATACTTGTTCGCTTGAACGCCGTCATCCTGAGGTGCGAGTGAAGCGAGCCTCGAAGGATGGAACCGGTCGCGCTACCGCGACACCAGAAGATGCCGGTTCAGCCGGCGCTCCAGCACGTTCCACACCCGCCGCACGATCTCGACCATCAGCAGATACAGCACCGCCGCCCAGAGATAGACCTCCATGTCATAGGAGCGGGAGAAGGCGAGGCGGGTGACGCCCATCAAATCGTAGACGGTGATGACCGAGGCAATGGCGCTGGCCTTGATCATCAGCACCAGCTCATTGCCCAGCGGGCGCAGCCCCACCGCGATCGCCTGCGGCAGGATGATCTTGCGATAGGCCAGCACCCGCGACAGGCCGAGCGCCTGCGCCGCCTCCATCTGCCCCGCCGGCAGGGTCTGGATGCCGCCACGCAGGATCTCCGACTGGTAGGCGGCGGTGTTCAGCGTGAAGGTGAACACCGCGCAGTTGAAGGCATCGCGGAAGAACCACCACAGGCCGATATCGGTGAGCTGTTCGCGGAACTGGCCGGCGCCGTAATAGATGAGGAAGGTCTGCGCCAGCAGCGGCGTGCCGCGGAAGAAATAGGAATAGGTGAAGGCCGCGCGGGAGAGCACCTTGCCGCCTTCCACCCGGGCGATGGCGAGCGGCAGCGCCAGCACGGCGCCGAAGACGATGGACAGCCCGACCAGCTGCAGCGTCACCCAGACGCCGTCGAGAAAGCGCAGGCCGTAGCGGCTCATCAAATCGGCGTTGAGGCCGATCAGCCCCATCGCCCAAAGGAAGCCCTCGCCGAGCGAGCCGAGAAACGGTTCCATCAATGGCCTCCCACCCGCTTGAAGCCGCGCGAGGCCCGGTTTTCCAGCGCGGTGAACACGATGCTCGAAAGGCCGGAAAACACGAGATAGATGAGGCAGGCGACGAGGTAGAAGAAGAAGGGCTGCTTGGTCACGCCCACCGCGATCGAGGTCTGGCGCATCAGATCGCTGATGGCGATGACCGAGACCAGCGAGGTGTCTTTCAGCAGCACCATCCAGTTGTTGGACAGGCCCGGCAGGGCGACCCGCCAGAGCTGCGGGAATGTGACCAGCCGGAAGGTGTTCCAGCCCGACAGGCCGAGGGCGGACGCCGCCTCCTTCTGGCCCTTCGGCACGGCGCGGATGGCGGCGAGCAGCACCTCGCTGGAGAAGGCGCCGAGCACCAGCCCCAGCGCCACCACGCCGGCGACGAACTGGTTCACCTCGATATGGGCGCCCTCGACCACATAGCCAGCGAGGCGGGTGAGCAGCATCTGCCCGCCATAATAGACGATGAACAGGGTGAGCAGTTCCGGCAGCCCGCGAAAAACCGTGGTGTAGAGGTCGCCCACCGCGCGCAGCGCCCGCGAGCGCGAATCCTTGGCCACCGCCACGGCAAGGCCGATGACGATGCCGACGGGGAGGGTGACGAGGGCGAGCTCGATGGTGAGCAGCGCGCCCTGCAAAATCTCGTCGCCCCAGCCATTGGGGCCGAAGGACAGCAGCTCAAGCAGATTCAACATGACGGATGGCGCGCCCCACGGTTCGACGAAAAGGCGCCGCCCCGGCCGTGCCGGAACGACGCTGCGGCGCGGGCGTCAGTAGACGCTGAAGGGGAAATACTTGTCGTTGATGGTCTTGTAGGTGCCGTTGGCGACGATCGCGTCGATCGCCTTGTTGAACATCGCCACCAGCTCGGGGTCGCCCTTGCGGATGCCGACGCCGATGCCCTCGCCGAAATATTTCGCGTCGGTATGGTCGGCGCCGACAAACTGGCAGCAGCCGCCATCCTTGGAATTCAGCCATTCCAGCAGCACGATCTTGTCCGCCAGCACCGCGTCGAGCCGGCCATTGGCGAGGTCGAGATTGGCCTCGTCCTGCTTGCCATAGAGCTTCACCTCGGCGCCGGCCTTGGCGTAGACGTCTTCGAGGTAGTTCGAGTGAATGGTCGAGGCCTGCGCGCCCAGCACCTTGCCCTTGAGCGCGGCCGGCGAGGTGTCGGTGATCTTGCTGTCCTTGGGGGCGGCGAAGATGGCGGCGGTCTTGTAGTATTTGTTGGAGAAAGCGATCTGCTGCTTGCGTTCCTCGGTGATCGACATCGAGGCGACGATGGCGTCGTATTTGCCGGCCAGCAGCGCGGGGATGATGCCGTCCCAATCCTGCGCGGTGAAAGTGCATTCCACCTTCATCTCGGCGCACAGCGCCTTGGCGATGTCGATGTCGAAGCCCTTCAGCTCGCCCTTGTCCATATAGTTGAAGGGCGGGTAGGCGCCTTCGGTGCCGATGCGGACGGTCTTCCATTCCTTGGCGGAGGCGCCGCCGGCCAGGGGCACGGCAAGGATGGCCGCTGCGAGAATGGCCACGGCCGCGAACCGGGTGACGAGCCTCATGATGTTCCCCTCTGATACTGTGTGCTTCGCCGGTGTGTTCTGTCGTTCCCGGCAACCCATGCTGGCACTAATTCCGAATGTAGTGCAACGGGGGCTGCTGCATCCCTAGTCAGAAAGTCGAACTGATCCATTTTTGTGCAGTGCGGCACCATCAGGCCGGCCGATCGGGCAATGGCGCGGCACGGGTTGACGCTGCGCCCGCGCTGGTGTGTCTCAGCTTGAAACAGGTCTATTGAGGAGAAGCGCGCGATGGCGACGGCAGACGATGTGAAGGCGCGGCTGGCGCAGGTTTCCGCCCCCGACGGCCGTCCCGTGACCGAGGCCGGCGTGCTGTCCGACATCCTTGTTTCGGACGGCAAGGTCTACATGTCGATCACGGTCGATGCCGCGCAGGCGCAGGCCTGGGAGCCGGTGCGCGCCGCCGTGGAGCGCACCGTGCGCGGCACGCCGGGCGTGACCTCGGCGCTGGTGGCGCTCACCGCCGAGCGCAAGGCCGGCCTGCCCCCGGTCGCCTCGCACACGCCGGCGGCCGCGCGCGCGCCCGGCGGCCATTCCCATGCCGGCCATTCCCATGCGGGACACACCCATGCCCAGCCCCCGGCCGATCCGCAGAAGGAAGCGCCGGGCCTGCCGGGTGTCGGCGCCATCATCGCGGTGGCCTCGGGCAAGGGCGGGGTGGGCAAGTCGACGCTGGCGGCCAATCTGGCGCTAGGCCTCGCCGCCTCCGGGCTCAAGGTCGGCCTGCTCGACGCCGATATTTACGGCCCCTCCGTGCCGCGCCTGATGGGGCTGAAGGGGCGCCCCGAGGTGAACGGCCGGATGATCACCCCGATGCAGGCCTTCGGCCTCAAGGTGATGTCGATCGGCTTCCTCGTGGAGGAAGAGACGCCGATGATCTGGCGCGGGCCGATGGTGATGTCGGCGATCAGCCAGATGCTGAAGGAAGTGAACTGGGCGCCGCTCGACATTCTCGTCGTCGACATGCCGCCCGGCACCGGCGATGCGCAGCTGACCATGGCGCAGCAGGTGCCGCTGGCCGGCGCGGTGATCGTCTCCACCCCGCAGGACCTCGCGCTGATCGACGCGCGGCGCGGCATCGCCATGTTCCAGAAGGTGAATGTGCCGGTTCTCGGCGTGGTGGAGAACATGAGCTACTTCATGTGCCCGCACTGCGGCACACGCTCGGATATTTTCGGCCATGGCGGGGCGCGGCACGAGGCGCAGCGGCTCGGCGTGCCCTTCCTCGGCGAGGTGCCGCTGCAGATGTCGATCCGCGAGACGTCGGACGCCGGCCTGCCTGTGGTGGCGACCCGACCGGACAGCCCGGAGGCGGGCATCTACCGCGCCATCGCGCAATCGGTGCGCGATTCGCTCGCCGGCCGCCGTAGCACGGCCCGCGCCGCGCCGCGCATCGTCATGGAGGGGTGAGGGGGCATCTCCCCCGCCTTGCTGCCCCGTCCGGCCTATCGCTGCTGTGCCTCGAACGTGGCGAAGAGCGCCTCGATCTCGGCGAAGCCCATGGCCTCGTCGAGGAAATCGAACCGCCCCGCGCGCTGCATTGCCTGTGCCGCGCGGATCACCGCGCCATAGGCGAGCCGGGCGAGGCTGGAGCCGATGCTGATGCGCCGCACGCCGGCCTCGCTCAGTTCGTCGCGGGTGAAGCGCGTCTTGCCGATGCCGATGACGACATTCACCGGCCGGGACACCGACGCGCAGACCGTGCGCACCGCCGCGATATCCGGCAGGCCGGGGGCATAGAGCACATCGGCCCCCGCCGCCTCGAAGGCCTGCAGGCGGCGGATGGTGTCGTCGAGATCGGGCCGACCCCACAGGAAATTCTCCGCCCGCGCGGTGAGCACGAAATCGCCCGGCAGGCCCTGGCGCGCTTCCGCCGCCGCCGCGATGCGTTCCACCGCGAGGGTGAAATCGTAGATCGGCGCGTCGCGGCGGCCGGTATGGTCCTCCAGCGATCCGCCGGCCAGCCCAAGGGCGGCAGCCGTGCGGATGGTCTCGCCCGCGCTCTCGGGACTGTCGCCAAGGCCCATTTCGAGATCGGCCGACACTGGCAGCGGCGTCGCGGCGACGATGCTGGCGCAATGGGCGAACAGATCCGCGCGCGAGGTCGTCCCCTCCGCGACGCCGCGCGAGAAATCCATGCCGGCGCTGGTGGTGGCGAGAGCGGGATAGCCCATCGCGGCGAAGATGCGCGCCGTGCCGGCGTCCCACGGGTTGGGCAGGATGAAGGCGCCGGGCCCCTCATGCAGGGCGCGGAAGCGGGCGGCCTTGTCGTCCATGTGCAACGTCTCCCCGATGACCGGGAAAAGCTAGCGAGGGAACGCGAACAGAGCAAGAACATTTGCGCGCCGGCCCGTGCATCAGCCAAGCCGGTTGCCCTGCGCGGCGGGCTGTTGCAAACATCGCTCGCCCATTTGCGAGGGATGCCTGCCCATGAAGCGCCGCGACTTTCTCCGCACCGCCGCCATCGCCGCCCCCGCGAGCGCGCTGGCGGCGCCCGCTTTGGCGCAGGACGCGCCGCAGATCCGCTGGCGGCTCACCTCCTCGGTGCCGAAGGTGCTCGACGCGATCTTCGGCGCCAATGAGCTGGTGTCGAAATATGTGAGCGAGGTGACGCAGGGGCGGTTCGTCATCCAGAACTTCGCCGCCGGCGAGATCGTGCCCGGTCTGCAGGCGCTGGACGCGGTGCAGAACGGCACGGTCGAGATCGCGCAGACGCCGCTCTATTACTACACCGGCAAGGACCCGTCCTTCGCCTGCTTCACCACCATGCCGTTCGGGCTGAATGCGCGCATGCAGAACGCCTGGTTCTACCATGGTGGCGGGCGCGAATTGCAGGACGAGTTCCTCGCCAAATACAACCTCGTCGGCTTTCTCGGCGGCAATACCGGCACCCAGATGGGCGGCTGGTTCCGCAAGGAGGTGAAGGACCTCGCCGACTTCCGCGGCCTGAAGTTCCGCATCGGCGGCATTGCCGGGCAGGTGGTGGCCAAGCTCGGCGTGGTGCCGCAGCAGATCGCCCCCGGCGACATCTATGCCGCGCTGGAAAAGGGCACGATCGACGCCTGCGAATGGGTCGGGCCCTATGATGACGAGAAGCTCGGCTTCGTCCGGGTGGCGCCCTATTACTATTATCCCGGCTGGTGGGATGGCGGGCCGACGATGAATGTCGTGGTCAACCGCGACAAGTGGAACACCCTGCCCAAGAGCTACCAGGCCGCGTTCGAGGCGGCGGTGGCCTATGCCAATGCCGACATGCTGGCGAAATACGACGCCTTCAACCCGGCGGCGCTGCGCCGGCTGGTCGCGGCGGGTGCCCAGCTGCGCACCTTTCCGCAGGCTTTCCTCGACGCCTCCTGGCAGGCCTCGAACGAGCTGATCGCCGAGATCGGCGCCAAGAATGCCGGCTTCAAGAAGATCATGGACGCGCAGATCGCCTTCCGCAACGAGGAGTATCTGTGGTGGCAGGTTGGCGAATACCCCTATGACGGCTACATGATCCGCGCCCGCACGCGGGGGTAGGGGGCTTCTCCCTCTCCCCGTCGGGGAGAGGAAAGCAAAAAAACACAGAGGAAACGCCGATGCCGCATTCGCCTTCCCGCCGGGGCCTGATCAAGGGTGCCGGCCTCGCCACCGCCGCCGCCGCCGCCTCGACCTTGGCGGCGCCCGCCATCGCCCAGACCCTGCCCACCCTGCGCTGGCGAATGACGTCGAGCTATCCGAAATCGCTCGACACCATCTATGGCGCCGCCACCCTGCTGTCGAAATATGTCGGCGAGGCCACGGACGGGCGCTTCACCATCGACGTGTTCGCCCCCGGCGAGATCGTGCCCGGCCTGCAGGCGCTGGACGCGGTGCAGAACCGCACGGTGGAGGTCTGCCAGACCGCGCTCTATTACTATATCGGCAAGAACCCCGCCTATGCGCCCTTCACCACGCTGCCCTTCGGGCTGAACGCCCGGATGCAGACGGCGTGGCTCTACCATGGCGGCGGCAACGCGCTGCAGAACGCCTTCCTCGCCACGAGCAACGTCATCGGCTTCGCCGGCGGCAATACCGGGGCGCAGATGGGCGGCTGGTTCCGCAAGGAGATCAAGTCGCTCGCCGATTTGAAGGGGCTGAAGATGCGCATTCCCGGCATTGCCGGGCAGGTGCTGGCGCGGCTCGGCCTGGTGCCGCAGAACCTCGCCGGCGGCGACATCTATCCCGCGCTGGAGAAGGGCACGATCGACGCCGCCGAATTTGTCGGCCCGGTGGATGACGAGAAGCTCGGCTTCAACCGCGTGGCGCCGTTCTACTATTATCCCGGCTGGTGGGAGGGTGGCCCGACCATCCATTTCGTCGCCAATCTGCCGGCCTGGAACGAGCTGCCGCGCTCCTATCAGGCGGCGTTCGAGGCCGCCTCCGCCTATGCCAATTCCGACATGCTGGCGAAGTACGACGCCCGCAACCCGGCGGCGCTGCGCCGGCTGGTGGCCGGCGGGGCGCAGCTGCGCCCCTTCCCGCAGGAGGTGATGGACGCGGCGTACAAGGAGAACATCGCGCTGATGGCGGAGATTTCCGCCAAGAACCCGGAATTCAAGACCATCTACGAGTCGATGCTCGCCTTCCGCAACGAGGAATATCTGTGGTGGCAGGTCGGCGAATACCCTTATGACGGCTACATGATCCGTGCCCGCCAGAAGGGCTGAGGCTCAGCCGCCGGCGCGGGGCCCCTCGCAGGCGGCCTCGCGCGGCGCCGGCCGGGCGGCGGTGAGGGCGCGGGCGCTCATATGGTGGTGCATGGTGTAGAGCCCCGCCGCCATGATGAGCGCCATGCCGCCGATCGACACCAGATCCGGCATGTCGTGGAACACCACGGCCGAGAGGCCGACGGCGCAGACCACGGCGGCATAGCGGAACGGCGCCACCACCGAGATGTCGCCGGTCCGCATCGCCGCGATGGTGAGCATCTGGCCGATGATCAGCGAGACGCTGCCGCCGACGAGATAGGCCAGCGTCGTCGCATCAGGCGCGTGCCAGGTCTCGACCGAGCTGCCGGCAAAGCCGAAGCCCATGCCCACCACCGCCGTGCTGAAAGTGACGATAAGGGTCGGCACATGCGTGCCTATCCGCCCGGTGACGAAGTCGCGAAAGGCCATGAGCAGGGCGGCGCCCAGCGGCAGCAGCGCCATCGCGTCGAAGGCCGAGCTGCCGGGCTTGACGATCAGCGTCACGCCGAGGAAGCCGATGGCGACCGCCAGCCATTGCCGCCAGCTGATATGCGCGCCGAAGAACAGCACCGCCGCCGCCATGGTGGCGAGCGGAGTGACCTGCAGGATGGCGGTGGAATCGGCGATCGACATCACCGAGATCGAGGTGATGAACAGCAGCGCCACGCAGGCCTCGGTGACGGAGCGCAGCAGCACCCGCCGGTCCATCATGTAGCGCAGCGAGGGAAGCAGCCCCATCCAGCCCAGCACGGCGAGCAGCAGCAGCGCCGCCAGAGCGCCGCGCATCGCCAGGATCTGCGAGGGTGGGATATGGGCCAGCGCCAGCTTGGAGAAGGCGTCATTGGTCGAGAAGATCGACGAGCCGGCGATCATCAGCAGAATGCCGCGCTTGGCGCTGGGGGCGTGCATGAAACGGGGTCCGAAGGCGGGAACGCCTTAAAAGTCGTTCAAAGGCGGCGCAAACGCGGCCATCGCGCCGGCGCCGGGGAAAATGTGCCCTCAAAGGAGAGCGCGGTTCAGCATTCCTCGCAGGCGAGCGCGTCGGCTGCGACCAGCCCGCCGGTGCGCCGTTCCAGCGCCTGCGAGGCGACGCACAGGCCGAGCGCGCCGACCGCCAGCGCCGCGCCCACCCAGGGCAGGTCGGCATAGCCGATGCCGACCGTGATCGCCGCCCCGCCGATCCAGGCGCCGGCGGCATTGCCGAGATTGAACGCGCCCTGATTGAGCGTGGAGGCGAGGTTGGGCGCCCCCTCCGCCGCGTCGACGACCCGCATCTGGATCGGCGGCACCACGGCGAACACCAGAATGCCCCAGATGAAGACGGTGGCCACGGTAGCGGCGGCCGAGGCGCTGAGGAACACGAAGGCCACCAGAATGGCGGCCAGCCCGACAAAGCTCGCCATCAGCGAGGGCATTAGCCGCCAGTCGGCCAGCTTGCCGCCCAAGAGATTGCCGATGGTGATTCCCACCCCGAACAGCAGCAGCACATAGGTGACGGCGTGCGGGGTGAAGCCGGTCACGTCGCGCAGCAGCGGCGCGATATAGGTGAACACCGAGAACAGGCTGGCCGAGGCCAGCACGCTCATCAGCATGGTGAGGATGACCTGCGGGCGCTTCAGCACCGCGAATTCGCGCAGGATGTTGCCCGAGGCATGGGGAATGTCGCGCGGCACCCACAGCGCGATGGCGCTGACCGCGAGGATGCCGATCAGCACCACCGCCCAGAAGGTGGAGCGCCAGCCCGCGGCCTGGCCCAGCGCGGTGCCGAGCGGCACGCCCAGCACATTGGCCAGCGTCAGCCCGGCGAACATCAGCGCGATGGCGCTGGCGCGCTGGTTGGGCGGCACCAGATTGGCCGCCACGACAGCGCCGATGCCGAAAAAGGCACCATGGCAGAAGGCGGTGACGACGCGGGCCGCCATGAGGAACCAATAGTCCGGCGCGATGGCGCAGAGGAAATTGCCCAGCACGAACATGCTGGCAAGGCCGATCAGCGTGCCCTTGCGGGGCAGGGAATTGGTGATGACGGCGACGATCGGCGCGCCGACCACCACCCCCAGCGCATAGCCGGTGACGAGAAGCC
The DNA here is from genome assembly GCF_000380205.1 of Ancylobacter sp. FA202. Lineage (NCBI taxonomy): Bacteria > Pseudomonadati > Pseudomonadota > Alphaproteobacteria > Hyphomicrobiales > Xanthobacteraceae > Ancylobacter > Ancylobacter sp. FA202. The sequence continues at coordinate 3,567,893 of NZ_KB904818.1, forward strand.
CGGCAGCGGGGATGGTGACGCCGAGGTCGGCGGCGACCTCCGGCAGCAGGCCCATGATGACGAATTCGGTCGTGCCAATGCCGAAGGAGGCCATGGCCAGGGCCAACAGCGGAAGCTGCATCGCGGAACGCTCTATGATCGAAAAAGGGTGTGTTGGCTGCTGTTTAGCAGCGTGATTCATATGATCATATGCACGTTGTATTGCAGCGCAGCAACACGGCGGAGCGCGCGGCAGCCATGCGGCACGCTCGCAGGAGCCGCCCGGCTCAGCCGCCGGTGACGCTCATATGGCGGCGCACGGAGGGGGCGCGGCCGGGGCGGTCGATGACGAAATCATGCCCCTTGGGCTTGCGGAAGATCGCGTCGTCGAGCACGGCGTGCAGCTTCTCGTCGCTCTCGGAGGCGCGCAGGGGGGCGCGCAGATCCGCCGCGTCCTCCTGGCCGAGGCACATATAGAGCGTGCCGGTGCAGGTGACGCGGACCCGGTTGCAGCCCTCGCAGAAATTATGCGTCAGCGGGGTGATGAAGCCGAGTCGGCCGCCGGTTTCGCGGATGCTGACATAACGCGCCGGGCCGCCGGTGCGGAACGGAATGTCCTCCAGCGTCCACTGTCGGGCGAGGCGCTCGCGCACGGTGGACAGCGGCAGATACTGGTCGGCGCGCTCCGCCCCGGTCTCGCCGAGCGGCATCACCTCGATCAGCGACACGTCCATGGCGCGGCCATGCGCCCATTGGATCAAATCGGGGATCTCATGCTCGTTCTCGCCGGCGAGCGCGACGGCGTTCAGCTTCACATGGATGCCGGCTTCCTGAGCCGCGTCGATGCCGGCGAGCACCTTGCCGAGGTCGCCCCAGCGGGTCAGCGCCCGGAAACGGTCGGGGTCGAGCGTGTCGAGCGAGACATTGATGCGCTTGACGCCGCAATCGGCGAGTTCGCGGGCGAAGCGGGCGAGCTGCGAGCCATTGGTGGTGAGCGTCAGCTCTTCCAGCGCACCCGAATCGAGATGCCGGCCGAGCGAGCGGAACAGGGTCATCACGTCGCGGCGCACCAGCGGCTCGCCGCCGGTGAGGCGCAGTTTCTTCACGCCGCGGGCGACGAAGGCGGAGCAGAGGCGGTCGAGTTCTTCCAGCGTCAGCAGTTCGGGCTTGGGCAGGAACGTCATATGTTCCGCCATGCAGTAGACGCAGCGAAAGTCGCAGCGGTCCGTCACCGAAACCCTGAGATAGGTGACGGCGCGGCCGAACGTGTCGACCAGCGGCGCGCGTGGGGCGCCGAACTGGATACGGTCGATGACGGCTTCGCTGGTGCTCACGCAGTCGCTCCCGCGCCGATGGGCGCTGTTCTTCTTCCATTTCTAAGGCTCGGCGCCCCGTCTGCCAAGGCGCAGGGGCCTATCGGCCGATAGCCTAACCCATTCGTGACAGTGGCTTTGCCCAAACGCCCCGAAAGCTCCGGCGCTTGGCGAAAGCGCGCTGCCTGTCTATGTGGGAAGGAACGAGAAGAGAGGAAGACGCCCGTGACCGATGCCGCTGGCACATTCTGGCCGACCGAAATCAAGGTGCACAAGGATCGCCGTGCGCTGACCATCGCCTTCGAGGGCGGGGCGAGCTACATCATCCCGGCCGAGCTGCTGCGGGTGGAGAGCCCTTCCGCCGAGGTGCAGGGCCATTCGCCGGCCGACCGCCAGCTGGTGGCGGGCAAGCGCGAGGTGCGGATCGAGGAGGCTATACCGGTCGGCAATTACGCCGTGCGGCTGATTTTCGACGACGGCCATTCCACCGGCATCTTCACCTGGGACCTGCTGCACGAACTGGGCCGCGACCAGGACACGCGCTTCAAGCGCTATCTGCAAGAACTGGCGGCCAAGAACCTTTCGCGCGATGCCCCCGGCGCGGTGCGCCGGCACTGAGGCAACCGCGCCGTGCGCCGGCATTGAGGGCGATCCCGGAGCGGCCTTCCGGCCGTCCGGGATGACGCCCTGGCGTCAGTTCAGCACCACCACCTGGGTGCCGACGCGGACGCGGTCATAGAGGTCGGTCACGTCGTCATTGGTCATGCGGAAGCAGCCGGACGACACCGCCTGGCCGATCGTCTCCGGCTCGTTGGAGCCGTGGATGCGGTAGAGCGTCGAACCCAGATACATGGCGCGGGCGCCGAGCGGGTTGTCGATGCCGCCGGGCATGTAGCGCGGCAGGTCGGGGCGGCGCTGCAGCATCTGCGGCGGCGGGGTCCAGCCCGGCCATTCGGCCTTGCGGGTAATGGTCTTGACGCCGCCCCAGCGGAAGCCGTCGCGGCCGACGCCGATGCCGTATTTCACCGCCGTGCCATTGTCCTGCACCAGATAGAGCCGGCGCTCGGCGGTGTTCACCACGATGGTGCCGGGCTTGTACTTGCCGGTATAGGGCACGACCTGCCGGCGGATCGAGGAATATCCCTTCACCGGCCCGTTGCCGAAATTGGAAGGGCGCGGGAAGAAGCTGAAGAAGGAGGGCGTGCTCGCGCTCTGCGCCATGGCCGGCGCGCTGCCGGCGAGAATCGCGGCGCCCAGCGCCAGGGCAGCCAGTGTCTTAAGTCGCATCGTAAGCCCCATGAAATGGCCCGTTCCGTCACCCGTGGCGGATGGAAGCCCTCGCCCGGCGGCAAAGCGCGGGCGCGGGTGCCACAGTATGCGGCGAAAATCGGAGCATTGCCTAGCAGCGCGCGAATACGGGCAAATTTGCCCGGCGCTATGGCACGAATGCCACAGGTTGCCCCGTTACTTCGCCGGCGCGCCGAAGATGAGCGCGCTGACCGGGCGGCCGAAGAAGTTCGCCCCGGCCTGTGTGAAGTGCGAGGGGTCATGCTGCAGCGGCACGCCGTCCACCGTCAGCGGGCAGTCGGTGCCGCCACAGGCGGCGTCGAACACCGAGATGTAGGTGACATCCGGGTTGCCGGCGAAATGCGCCCGCAGCCGCTCATCGTGCAGGCGGGCGCTGGGGAGAAGGTCGTCGCCCGCCCCGGTATTGCCGTCGCCGGCGATGAGGCGGCGGGCGAGCAGCTTCGGCACCGCGTCGCGGTAGAGCGGCACAGGGCCGACCACCACCACGCGGATGCCCTCGCGGGCGAAGCCCTCAAGCGCCGCGTCCAGTTCCGGCGAGGGCGTGCCCAGTCCGCCGAGCACCAGGATGTCCGGCTTGTTGGCGTGTACCCAGTCGCGGGCGAAGGCGTTCATCGCCGCGCAATAGGGCAGGCGGGAGCCTTCGGCTTCCAGCACCGGCGGGCAGGCGGCGCCGGTGATCTGGCCAACCGCATAGCCGCGCGCCTCGCCCTCCGCGATGATCGCGGTGATGAAATGGGCGATATGGCTGTTGCCCCATACCAGCACCGAGGGGTGGGTGGTGGGCAGGCATTCCGGCTTGATGGCGAGTTCGGCCTGGAAGAAGGGGGTAAAGCACACGCCCTGCCGGAACACCGGGTCGGCGTTGTAGAAGGCATAGGCGGCGAGGCGCCGCACCTCGGGGTCGAGCCGCTGAGGCAGGCCGCGCGTGGCGATGGCGGTCTGCGCGAAGGCGGCCAGCGCCAGCGTGCCCGCCACCGTGGCACCGACCAGCACCTTCGGGGTGAACAGGCGACGGTTGACGCGCACCGGCTGCTCGATGAACCGCCAGGAGAGAAAGGCCAGCAGCACCGACAGCGCCACTCCGCCGAGGAGAAAGGGCAGCGGCGCCACCGGGCCCAGCCACTCCCGGCCGAGCGAGGCGATGGGCCAGTGGACGAGATAGAGCGAATAGGAAATGAGGCCGAAGAACACCATCACCCGGCTGCCCAGCAGCCGGGTCGGCAGGCTCGGCCCGGCCTCGCCGCCCCAGATTACCAGCGCCGTGCCCAGGCAGGGAATGAGCGCCAGCAGCCCGGGAAAGGGCGAGGCGGAGCTGAGCCCGACCATGCCGCCCAGGATCAAGGCGCAGCCGCCCGTTCCCGCCGCCACGCGCACCGCCCGCCGCTCGGCAAAGCGCAGGCCGGGCAGCGCCAGCGCTGCGCCGATCAGCATTTCGAAGGCGCGGAAGGGCAGCAGGAAATAGGCGGCGGCGGGGTCGCGCGTCACCATGAACTGGCTGGCGGCCAGCGAGGCGAGCAACAGCGCCGGCACGCTCCAGAGGATCGCTCGCCGGCCGAAGCGCTGCAGAACGAGGATGAGCGCCGGGAACAGGAAATAGAACTGCTCCTCCACCCCCAGCGACCAGTAATGCAGCAGTGGCATTTCCTGCGCCGCCGGGCCGAAATAGTCGGTGCGCTGGAAGAAGAAGATGTTGCCGACGGCGAACACCGACCACAGCACCGAGCGGCCGAAGATCATCATCTGATAAGGCAGCAGGATGAGCGCGGCGAAGGCGGCGGTGAGGGCGGTGACGACCAGGAAAGCCGGCGCGATGCGGCGGATGCGCCGTTCATAGAAGCCGAACAGCGAGAAGCGGCCGGCCTCGACATCGGCATAGATCGATTTGGAAATCAGGAAGCCGGAAATGACGAAGAACACGTCGACGCCGACAAACCCGCCCGGCAGCCACGTCGCACCGAAATGATAGAGGACGACGCCGAGGACGGCGACGGCGCGCAGGCCGTCAATATGGGCGCGATAGCGCAGGGGATGATGCACGGCAGACCGCAGGCTGGGTGAGGCAGGCGAGGGGGGCAAGGCGGGCCTCATTATGAACGCTCTGGCGGCGCGTGGGCATGCCTCGCGCGCGCCTGTCCCCTGCCGCACGCCCACTTAGGCCGCGAGTGTGGCTGTGCGGCCATAGGGCCGCCGGTTCCCGCTCTCACTGCGCCGGCGGCGTTGGGGCCGGAGCGGGCGCATTGGCGAAGATCAGTGCGCCGAGCCGGTCGCCGAAATAGGAGACGCCCTCGCGGGTGAAATGGGTGGGGTCGAACTGCAGCGGCGCGCCGTCGACCATCATCGGGCAGTTCCTGTCCGGGCACAGGCCGAGAAGCGAGACGAACTCGACATCCGGATTGCCGGCGAAATGCGCCGCCATCAGCCGGTCGGCGCGGCCCGTGGCCTCGGTGAGGTCGTCATCGGCGAGGCGGCTCGGCGCATTGCGGTACATGCGTTCGGCCAGGATTTCCGGTGCCGGGCGCCTGTAGTGCGGCACCGGGCCGAGCAGGATGACCCGGATGCCGGCGCCATGCAGCCGGGCGAGGTCGGCGTCGAGCTGGCGGAAATGCTCCTCCGAAACCAGCGTGTCGCCGCCGATGACCACGATGGACGGCCGGTGCTCCAGCAGCCAGTCGAAGGCGAATCGGTTCAGCCGGTCGCACATGGCGGCGAAGTTCGACTGCACCAGCGGCGGGCAGGCGGCGGCGGTCATCTGGCCCACCGCATAGCCATGCGCCTTGGCGATCGGCTCCAGCGCGCCGATGAACTGCGCCACATGGCTGCTGCCCCACAGGACGAGGCTGGGATGGGCGTCTGGCAGGCATTCCGGCGCCGGCTGGTCCTTCGGGCGGTTGCCGTTGATGAAGCAGGTGCCGTCGCGCACCACCTCGCGGAAGGGATAGCGGGTGAAGGCGAGAACGCGCTGGATCTCCGGGGCGAGCCGCCCGGGAAAGCCGCGCGTGTCCGAGGCCGCCATGCCGAAGGCGATGAGCAGCACCGCGCCCGCCGCCGTGCCGCCATAGACCAGCCCGCGCCCGAACAGTCGGCGGTTCTGCCGCACCGGCTGTTCCACGAAGCGCCAGGACAGCCAGCCGAGCAGGGTGGAGAGCGCCAGCCCGCCGAGGAGGAAGGCCAGCGCCGGCAGGTTCGGCAGCAGGGCGCGGGCGAACACCACGATCGGCCAGTGGACGAGATAGAGCGAATAGGAAATGGCGCCGAAGAACACGAGCGGGCGCAGGCCGAGCAGCCGGGCCGGCAGGTTCTCCGTCCGCTCCCCGCCCCAGATGGCGAGAGCCGCGCCAAGGCAGGGCACCAGCGCGAGCACGCCGGGAAAGGGCGCGTGCTCGGTGATGAACACCATGCCGCCGAGGATAAGCGCGAGCCCCGCCGCCATCGCCGCGCCGCCGGCCCGGGAGTTTTCGGTAAAGCGCAGGCCCGGCAGGGCGAGGCCGGCGCCGATCAAGAGCTCGAAGGCGCGGAAGGGCAGCAGATAGAACGCCGCCGCCGGGTTGAACGGGCGGATGATCTCGCAGGCGAGGAGCGAGACCACGAGCAGGCCGAGCACCAGCTTCGCCCTCGCCCTGGGGGCAAACCGCGCGATGAGCAGGATCAGCCCCGGGAACAGGAAATAGAACTGCTCCTCCACCCCCAGCGACCAATAATGCAGCAGCGGCGTCTCTTCCGCCGAGGGGCCGAAATAGTCGGTCCGCAGGTAGAAATAGACATTGCCGAAGGCCAGCACCGCCCAGATGAGCGAGCGGCCATAGGTCATCAGCTGGTTGGGGAAGAAGATCAGGAAGGCGGCAAGGCTGGTGGCCGCCGTCACCACGAAGAAGGCCGGCGCGATGCGCCGCATCCGCCGCTCATAGAAGCCGAGGATGGAGAAGCTGCCGGCATCGACATCGGCATAGAGCGACTTGGCGATGAGGAAGCCGGAAATGACGAAGAACACGTCGACGCCGATGAAGCCGCCCGGCAGCCAGTGCGCGCCGAAATGGAACAGCACCACGCCGAGCACGGCAATGGCGCGCAGGCCGTCAATATGGGCGCGATAGCGCAGGGGATTATGCACGGGCCGCAGGCTCTTTCAGGCAGGGGGACATCAGGGGCGCGGGCCGCGCGCGGGGCATCAGAACAGGCTGCCCTGGCGGGGCGACGCTTCCGGGGAAGCCGCGGGCGAATCAGGCGAGGGTGGCGGCGCGGGGGCGGGCGGCGGGTCCTCCTTCGCCGGCCCGCGCGCGACGATGACGAGGCGATCGTCGGGCAGCGGGCGCTGCAGGGCGCGCGCCTCGCTCCACGGGGCGTTCAGCCAGACCTCGCGCTCCTCACGGCTGGTGAGAATCACCGGCATCGCCTTGGGGTGGATCGGCTCGACGACGCCATTGGGCGCGCAGGTGAGAAAGCCGAACAGCTCGTGCTGGCCCTCCACCGGCGCGGCCTTGGTGCCGCGCGTGCCGTTCCAGCGCGTCCACAGCCCGGCGAAGAAGGCGAGGGGGCGCTCCTCGTTCAGCGCGAACCAAACCACGTCCTTGCGGCCGGTGGCGGGGTTGGGCAGCGGCGCGTATTCGGAAAAGCTGGTGAACGGCACCAGGCAGCGATGCGCCGGCCCGCTCCAGGCGCGCCAGTGCGGCGAGGCTAGGTTGCGGATATTCGTCACCGGCGGCCCGGCGACCGAGGGCGGCGAGGGCATGCCCCAGCGCGCCAGCGCCAGTTCACGCAGGCCGTCTTCCCCGGTGCGGACGATCGGGGCGGGGAAATCCGGGAAGATGCCGGTCTGCGGCGGCAGATTGCCGGCGAGATTGCGCAGCGTGCCGACGAGATCGGTGATCGCGCGCAGATTGGAGTGATGGCTGTAGAGGTTGCACATGGGCGGCCCTGCTGGCCGGCTCCCGGCCTGTCGCGTCCCTGAAGCGAGAGCGACGATGGTGGGCGATGCAGGGATTGAACCTGCGACCCCTCCCGTGTGAAGGGAGTGCTCTCCCGCTGAGCTAATCGCCCGTCGGCCCCGCCGGATATGTCCGGGGCCAGCGCCATCGCGGCGGGATGTAGTGTGTCCGCGGCCCGGGTGTCAAGCGGGCTTGCGACGCTACCCACGGGAGAGAAGGCGCTCCACCGTCTCCACCAGCAGGTCGTAATGGCCGATAAAGGCGTCGCCGCCCAGTTCCTCGGCCGGAATCTCGGTGTAGCCGAAGGGCACGACGATCGAGGGAATGCGGGCATTCTTCGCCGTGAGAACATCGGTCATGCTGTCGCCGACCATGATGGCACGCGTGGCCACGCCGCCGGCGCGCTCGACCGTGCCGAGCAGATGGCCGGCATCGGGCTTGTAGACCGGAAACGTGTCCGAGCCGGCGATGACGGCGAAGCGGTCGGTCAGGTCGAGCCGGTCGAGCAGCAGGCGCGAGAGATATTCCAGCTTGTTGGTGCACACGGCCAGCACATGGCCACGGGCGGAAAGCTCATCCAGCGCGTCCAGCAGGCCGGGATAGGGCCGCGAGAGATCGGCGATATGGGCGGCGTAATGGTCGAGGAAGCGGGCATAGAGCTTCTCGAATTCCGGCGGTTCGACACTGATGCCGGCGGCGGTGAGGCCGCGATTGACCAGCGCCTTGGCGCCGGCGCCGATCATCTTGCGGGTGTCGTCGCGCGGCAGGCGGGCGGCGCCGGCCTCGTCGAGCACGATGTCGAGCGTGTCGAGCAGGTCGGGGGCGGTGTCGACGAGCGTGCCGTCGAGGTCGAAGGCGATCACGGCGGGAGGCGAGGAGGGCATGACAATTTCCGTGGATGGTGACGGGAAAAGCGGGCCGCCCGTCGCCGCGAGACGAGCCGTCCGCTCTAGGCCTACAATCCTGCCGCTTTTGCTGTCCAGCCTGCCGCGTCCATCGGGCGCATGCGGGCGCGGCCGGCGGCGCGCGGAAGATGGGCGAGGCACAGGATGTCCCGGTTATGAGGATGACGATGCAGAACTGGCGTGTGGCGGTGGTGGCGGCGGCCTTCGGGCTTGGCGTGCTGGCGGGCGGTGGCGCGCTGGCGCAGGAGACGAAGCCGGGCGACGCGAAGCCGACCGAGGCGCCCTCGGCCACCGCGCCGGCGGCTCCCACTGAGGCGGCTCCCGGCGACGGGCCCTACGTGTTTGCCGCGCCCCCGGCCGCCCAGGCCAACCGGCTTTATTCGGTGAATGTGCGGACCGGCGAGGTGAATGCCTGCCAGTTCGAGCGCCCCGAGGGCAGCCTTGTCGGCGTCACGCGCTGCTTCCGCCGCGACGCGAGCGCGCAGGGCGGCGCGCCGGGCCGCTACGACATCATGTCGACCCGCTATTCCGGCGAGACCGGCATTTTTCGCGTCGATGCCGGCACCGGCCAGATGAGCGTCTGCTATGTCCGCGACATGCCCAAGGACGGCGGCGGCGTCGAGCCGGCGGTGGTCTGCACCCCACCTTCCAGCCAATGATCGCCGGGGAGGCGCGAGCCGGCGGGCTTGTCGGCGCGCGCCAACGGCGCTACGCACGAGATGAAGATTAAGAAGTCCTAAAAACGAGGGCCCCGCGACGCTCATGACCGACGCTGACAACCTCAAGAGACAAGCCGCCGCGCAGGCGCTCGAATATGTCCGCTCGGGCATGAAGCTTGGCCTCGGCACCGGCTCGACCGCCAAGCATCTGGTCGATCTGCTCGCCGTGCGGGTGAATGAGGGGCTGGAGGTGGTCGGCGTGCCGACCTCCGAGGCCACCCGCGCCCAGGCCGAGAGCCTCGGCGTCCCGCTCGGCACGCTGGACGAGCACCCGGTGCTCGATTTGTGCATCGACGGCGCCGACGAGGTCGGCCCGGACCTCACCCTGATCAAGGGCGGCGGCGGCGCGCTGCTGCGCGAGAAGATCGTCGCCTCGGCGGCCAGGCAGATGATCGTCATCGCCGATGCCTCGAAGAAGGTGGCGGTGCTCGGCACCTTTCCGCTGCCGATCGAGGTGGTGGATTTCGGTGTCGCCGCCATCCGCCGGGGCATTGATCGCGCCGCCCGCAATGCGGGCTGCCACGGGCTGCTGACGCTGCGCCGCCGGCCGGACGGTCATGTTTTCGTCACCGATCAGGGACACCTGATTCTCGATGCCGCTTATGGCAGCATCACCAACCCGACCGCGCTTGCCGCCGAGCTCTCGAATGTGCCGGGCGTGGTCGAGCACGGCCTTTTCATCAATCTGGCGAGCCGCGTCATTCTCGCGGGCGCCGGCGGCGTGACGGTCATCGACCGCGCGTGAGCAGTTCGTCAGGAGACTTTCATGCAGCTTGATATTGCCGCACCGCGCGCCGCCCGGCGGGTCGCGCCGTTCACGGCGGCGGTGATGGGGCTCGCCCTGTTCGTCGGCGGCGCCCCGGCGCTGGCGCAGGACACCGCCCCCTTCCAGCTCGCCCAGGCCACTGCGCCAAAGGCGCCCGAGCCCACCGCCGAGCAGATGAAGCTCGCCAATGAGCTGCTCGTCGCCAATGGCGAGGCCAGCAGCTTCGACGCGGTGATCCCCAATGTCGTGGACCAGACGGCGGCCAGCTTCGTGCAGTCCAATCCGGACCTGATTCGCGACCTGCGCGAGGTCGCCAAGCAGCTCTCCACCCAATATGAGAGCCGCCGCACCGAGATCGTGCAGATCCTCGCCAGGATCTACGCCACCGAGTTCACCACCCAGGAACTGCGCGACCTTCTGGCGTTCTACCGCTCGGAGGCCGGCAAGAAGCTGGTCGCCAAGCGCGAGGATCTGCTCAAGGCCGGCTTCAGCAGCATCCAGGCCTGGAGCGCGGGCTTCGCACGCGAGATGGAAGTGCGGGTGCGCGAGGAAATGAAGAAGCGCGGCTTCACCATCTGATCACGTCGCCCCTCAACGACAAATGCCCGGCTCGCGCCGGGCATTTTCGTTTTGGAGTGCGGTTCGCCTCAATCCTCGTCCGATCCCACCGGGGCCTTGCGGCCGGTGAGGATGTAGAACAGCAGCGGCCCGAACAAAGCGAGGGCCGAGAGGGCGTAAAGCGTCAGCGCCACCGGGCTCTGGAATAGCACCAGCGGATCGCCGACGCTGATCGCCAGCGCCCGGCGCAGCTGCTGCTCGGCCAGCGGGCCGAGGATGAGGCCGACCACCACAGGCGCGATCGGGTAGTCGTAGCGCCGCAGCACATAGCCCAGCAGGCCGAAGATCAGCAGCATGCCGAGCTCGATCAGCGAGGGGTTGGCGCCCAGCGTACCCAGCGTCGCGAAAACCAGGATGCCGCCATAGAGCCAGGGGCGCGGAATCGCCAGCAGGCGGACCCATAGCCCGACCAGCGGCAGGTTCAGCACCAGCAGCATGCCATTGGCGATGAACAGGCTGGCGATGAGGCCCCAGACGAGATCCGGATTGGTGGCGAATAGCAGCGGGCCGGGGTTCATGCCGTATTGCTGGAAGCCGGCGAGCATGATGGCCGCCGTGGCCGAGGTCGGCAGGCCGAGGGTGAGGAGGGGCACCAGCACGCCGGCCGCCGCCGCATTGTTCGCCGCCTCCGGTCCGGCGACGCCCTCGATGGCGCCATTGCCGAACTCGCCCGGCTTCTTGCACAGCCGCTTTTCCAGCGCATAGGACAGGAAGGTGGGAATCTCAGCCCCGCCCGCCGGCATGGCGCCGATCGGGAAGCCCAGAAACGTGCCGCGCAGCCACGGCTTCCAGGAGCGCTTCCAGTCCTCGCGGTTCATGAACACCGACCCCTTGACCGGCTCGATGATCTCGTCGGCCCGCGCCCCCGCCGCCACCACCGACAGCGTCTCGCCAATGGCGAACAGGGCGACGGCCAGCGTCGTCACTTCCACGCCGTCGAGCAGGTCCGGCACGCTGAAGGAGAGCCGTGCCTGCCCGCTCTGCAGGTCGATGCCGATCAGGCCGAGCGAGAGGCCGAGGAACAGGCTGGTGAGCCCGCGCGTGACCGAGGAGCCGAAGGCCGCCGACACGGTGGTGAAGGCGAGCACCATCAGCGCGAAATAATCTTCCGGGCCGAAGGAGATGGCGATGTCGACCACGGTCGGGGCGATGAGCGCCAGGCCGATGGTGGCGATGGTGCCGGCGACGAAGGAGCCGATGGCGGCGGTGGCGAGCGCCGGCCCGCCGCGCCCGGCGCGGGCCATCTTGTTGCCCTCCAGCGCCGTGACGATGGAGGCACTTTCTCCCGGCGTGTTGAGCAGGATGGAGGCGGTGGAGCCGCCATACATGCCGCCATAATAGATGCCGGCGAACATGATGAGCGAGCCGGCCGGGTCGAGCTTGAAGGTGATCGGCAGCAGCAGCGCGACGGTCAGCGCCGGGCCGATGCCGGGCAGCACGCCCACCGCCGTGCCGAGCATGACGCCGACGAACGCAAACAAGAGGTTTATCGGCTGGAGGGCGACCATCACCCCGGAGCCGAGGGCGGCAAACGTGTCCATGGGAGCGTCCTCAGATCAGCCGTTCAAGCGGGCCGGCCGGCAACGCCAGCTGCAGCCCCTTGGCGAACACCACATAGATGACGAAGCACATCACCGCGCCGACAAGGAAATGCCCCCACACCGGCCCGCGTCCAAAACCCTTGGCGGTGGCGGCGAACAGCCAGCCGGTGGCGATGGCGAAGCCGGCGCCGAAGGCCAGCAGCACGATCTGGCCGATCAGCCCTCCCAGCACCCAGGCCATCGGGCCGATCTCGTCGCGCGGGCGATCCTGCGCGCCCTCGCGGACCGCCTCGACCGCATTGGCCAGCGCCAGCAAGGCCAGGCCGGCGGAAATGATGGCGGGAAACGCCCCCGGCCCGACGGCCGAATAGGTGTTGATCCCGGACAGCCGCCACGCATCCCAGCCGACCACGAGCGACAGGAGGGCAAGGGCGAAGGCGATGACGAAGCGGCCCTTGTCGGGGCCGGCGGTGGAGGTGGGACGGGAATCGCTCATCGGCGGGGCTCCGGGGTGTCGGAACGAAAGACTCCCCCGCGGCAGGCCGCGAGGGAGTCTCGGGTTCGGTCGGAAAAGGCTGCGTCCCTTACTGGGCGAGGCCGATATCCTTCAGGATGGTCTGGGTGGCGGCGATGTCCTTGGCCAGCTGGGCGTCGAACGCCTCGCCGGAGAGGTAGGTGTTGGCCCAGCCCTTCTGCGCCAGCATCTCGGTCCAGGCCTTGGACTTGACCATCTTCTCGATGGTCTGGCTGAGTTCCTGCTTCTGCGCCGGGGTGATGCCCGGGGCGGCGGCGATCATGCGCCAGTTCTGGATTTCCACGTCGACGCCGGCTTCCTTGAAGGTCGGCACGTCGGGGGCTTCCGGCAGGCGGGCGGCGCTGGACACGCCGAGGATGCGCAGCTTGCCGGCCTTCGCCTGCGCGTCGAATTCCGACAGGCTGGAAATGCCGACCGTGACCTTGCCGCCGAGGATGGAGGCGAGCGATTCGCCGCCGCCCGAGAAGGCGATGTAGTTCACCTTGCGCGGATCGACGCCGATCGCCTTGGTGAACAGCCCGGCGGTGATGTGGTCGGTGCCGCCGGCCGAGCCGCCGGCCCAGGACACTTTCTGCGGGTCCGCCTTCAGCGCCGCGACCAGATCGGCCAGCGACTTGAGCGGCGAGGCCGCCGGCACGGCGATGGCCTCGTACTCGCCGGTGAGGCGGGCGATCGGCGTCACCATGGACAGGTTGACCGGCGACTTGTTGGTGATAATGGCGCCGACCATGACATAGCCGCCGACGATCATCACATTGGGATCGCCCTTGCTGGAATTGACGAACTGGGCGAGGCCGATGGTGCCGCCGGCGCCGGGCACGTTCAGCACCTGCACATTGCCGACCAGCTTGTCGGACTGCAGCACATGCTGGATCGAGCGGGCCGTCTGGTCCCAGCCGCCGCCGGGCGCGGCCGGGGCAATGATCTTCAGTTCGTTGATCTCGGCATAGGCGGCACCGAGAGGTGCGGCGGCGATTGCGGCGGCGAGCAGCGCCCCGCTGACGAGATGTTTCATGGTTTCCTCCAAGGAACAGGGCGACGGCACGTTGACGCTGGCCGCCGCTTGCAACGCGGTGAACGAAGCTAAAGCGGCAGGCCCCCCGCTGTCGAGTTCCCCGGAAGGATGAGAGCTTTCGTGGCCGGTATCGGCAGACCGGATTCGCACGCCAGCCATGCGGGCGCTTGACGGGGGCGCCGTGCGGGGCGACATGCGAGGCACCAGCGCAGCGCGGAGAGCCTCACATGGACCAGTTCGACGTCGACCTGTTCGTCATCGGCGGCGGCTCGGGGGGCGTGCGCGCCGCCCGCATCGCGGCGGGCCATGGGGCCAAGGTGATGCTCGCCGAGGAATACCGGCTCGGCGGCACCTGCGTGATCCGCGGCTGCGTGCCCAAGAAGCTGTTCGTCTACGCCGCCCGCTTCGCCCATGAATTCGAGGACGCCGCCGGCTTCGGCTGGAGCGTCGACAACGTCCGGTTCGACTGGGCGACGCTGGTCGCCAACAAGGACAAGGAAATCGCCCGGCTGGAGGGCGCCTATCGCGCCAATCTCAACCGTGCCGGCGTCGAGATCGTCGCCCAGCGCGCCTCCATCGAGGGGCCGCACGCGGTGCGCCTGGCCGATGGCACGCAGGTGACGGCCCGCACCATCCTCATCGCCACCGGCGGCCGCCCCAATCGCGGGCTGGACTTTCCCGGCTGCGAGCTGGGCATCTCCTCGAACGAGATTTTTCACCTCGAACGCTTCCCCGACCGCATCATCATCCAGGGCGCCGGCTATATCGCGCTGGAATTCGCTAGTCTGCTGGCCGGGCTCGGGTCGAAAGTCACGGTCATCCATCGCGGCGACAAGCTGCTGCGTGGCTTCGACGAGGATATCCGCGCCCGCATCGTCGACGAGATGGCGCAGAACGGGGTGGAGTTCGCCTTCAACGTCACCATCGAGGGCATCTATGATGAGGGCAGCGAGAAGCGCGTGCGGCTGAATGACGGGCGCGACCTGTTCGCCGACGAGGTGATGCTGGCGATCGGCCGGGTGCCGAACACGATCGGGCTCGGCCTCGACACGGTGGAGGTGCATCTCGACGAGGCCGGCGCCATCGCGGTGGACGGGCTCTCGCGCACCAACATCCCCTCCATCTATGCGGTGGGCGACGTGACCAACCGGGTGAACCTGACCCCGGTCGCCATCCGCGAGGGCCATGCCTTCGCCGACACGGTGTTCGGCAAGCGGCCCTGGCAGGTGAGCTATGACAACATCCCGACCGCGGTGTTCACCGAGCCGGAGATCGGCACGGTGGGGCTGACCGAGCAGGACGCACGGGCGCAGGGCCGGCGGCTCGACATCTACCAGACCGATTTCCGCCCGCTGAAGGCGACGCTCTCGGGCCGCACCTCGCGGGTGTTCATGAAGATCGTCGTCGACCAGGCCAACGACAGGGTGCTCGGTGTCCACCTGATCGGCGAGGGCTCGGGTGAAATGGTGCAGATGGCGGCGATCGCGATGAATGTCGGCGCCACCAAGGCCGATTTCGACCGCACAATGGCGCTGCACCCCTCCAGCGCCGAGGAGCTGGTGACGCTGCGCTCCAAGCACACCACCAGCGACCCGCTGCCCGAAGCTTCCACCGAGGCGACGCCGGCGCTTTAGGCCGGGACTCGTGTACCTCACGGCCCCTCATCTCCGGGCTTGACCCGGGGACCCAGCCACGATGCCGGGTGGCGCGACGTCTGGGTGGCCGGGTCAAGCCCGGCCATGAGGGAAGGGGCTTATGTGGCCGCGAAGCCGGGGGACCGGGCAGGGTGCTGACCCGCATCCTTCGAGGCCCGGCCGCTGGCCGGGCACCTCAGGATGACGGTGTAGGGGGAGAGGAGGCACAAGGGCGCGCACGGCATCCCTGACCTTGCGGCGGTGCACTGGCGCGGCGGGGATGCTTGGGTGTATAAGGCCCGCCTTTCCGCCGGGGAGGAGCCCTGGCGACGTGTTGAGCTTGTTGGAGGCCGTCATGTCTGATCGCTGGACGCCGGATAGCTGGAGGGCCTTGCCCGTTCAGCAGGTGCCGGATTATCCGGACGCCGCAGCTTTGGCTGCGGTGGAGCGTCAGCTGGCCTCGTTTCCGCCGCTGGTTTTCGCCGGTGAAGCGCGCCGCCTGAAGCGCGAACTGGCCAAGGTGGCGAAGGGCGAGGCCTTCCTGCTGCAGGGCGGCGACTGCGCCGAGAGCTTCGCCGAGCATTCGGCCGACAACATCCGCGATTTCTTCCGCGTCTTCCTGCAGATGGCGGTGGTGCTGACCTATGCCGGCGCCTCCCCCGTGGTGAAGGTCGGCCGCATCGCCGGCCAGTTCGCCAAGCCGCGCTCGGCGCCGATGGAAACCGTGAACGGGGTGGAACTGCCCTCCTATCGCGGCGACATCGTCAACGACATCGAGTTCACGCCGGAAGGGCGCATTCCCGATCCGCGCCGCCAGCTGGAGGCGTACCGCCAGTCTGCGGCGACGCTGAACCTGCTGCGCGCCTTCGCCAATGGCGGCTATGCCAGCCTCGGCAACGCGCATCAGTGGATGCTCGGCTTCATCAAGGATAGCCCGCAGTCCGGCCGCTACCAGGCGCTGGCCGACCGCATCACCGAGGCGCTCGACTTCATGCGCGCCATCGGCCTCGATGCGGAAAACCACCCGGAGATGCGCTCGACCGAGTTCTTCACCTCGCATGAGGCGCTGCTGCTCGGCTTCGAGCAGGCGCTGACGCGGGTGGATTCGACCACGGGCGACTGGTACGCCACCTCCGGCCACATGATCTGGATCGGCGACCGCACCCGCCAGGCCGACCACGCGCATATGGAATATTGCCGTGGCGTGAAGAACCCGCTCGGGCTGAAGTGCGGCCCGTCGCTGAAGCCGGATGACCTGATCCGCCTCATCGACACGCTGAACCCGCAGAACGAGGCCGGCCGCCTCACCCTGATCGCCCGCTTCGGCGCCGACAAGGTGGGCGACCATCTCCCCGCTCTGGTCCGCGCGGTGAAGCGCGAGGGCCGCACCGTGGTGTGGTCGTGCGACCCGATGCACGGCAACACCATCAAGGCGGCGTCGGGCTACAAGACCCGGCCTTTCGACCAGATCCTCAAGGAGGTGAAGGACTTCTTCGCCGTCCACGCGGCCGAGGGCACCTTCGCCGGCGGCGTGCATCTGGAAATGACCGGCAAGAACGTCACCGAATGCACCGGCGGCGCCCGCGCCATCACCGATGCCGATCTCAAGGACCGCTACCACACCTATTGCGACCCGCGCCTCAACGCCGAGCAGGCCATCGAGATGGCCTTCCTCGTCGCCGAACTGCTGAAGCAGGAGCGCTCGGGCCGGGTGCGCCCGGTGATCGAAGCCGCCGAGTGAGGCCGGCATGCCGGGCGCGGCCCTGAGGGCCCGGGCCGGCGCCGGACGGAATGAGACACACCGCGGCCTCCAAAGGTCGCGGTGTTTTCATATGGGGTGTCTTCACCTCGCGGTGTTTTCAAAAAGGGGAATGGCGTGCCGCAGCTTGAGACCGGACGTCATGTCGTCGTCGAAAGCGAAAATGTGCGCGTCGTCCGCACTGACGGCACCCGCACCGACGTGGTGTTCGTCACCTTCGAGCCGCATGTGCTCAACAAGGATCCGCAGCGGCAGGCCTTTGCCGAGAAGTTCCTGCGCGACAACGGTTTCACCGCCTACCATTTCTTCGCCAACGACAATTTCTGGTTCCAATACCCCGAAATGGAGGAGGTGCTGGCGACGGTGCGGGCCGACATCGCCCCCGGCGTCGAGGTGGTCGCCTATGCCGTGAGCATGGGCGCGTATGCCGCCATCCGCTTCGCTGGCCGGCTCGGCGTGTCGCGCATCCTCGCCTTCTCACCGCAATACAGCATCGACCCGAAGAAAGTGCCGTGGGACCGGCGGTGGGACGGGCTGTTCGACCGCCCGCGCCAGATCCTGTGGGAGCACCTGATGGCGCCGCGCGGCGTGCCGGTCTACCTGTTCTACGACCCGCACAACCGCGACCGCCGGCATGTGCGGCTCTATGAGCGGGTGGCCGATGTGGTGCGGGTGCGCGTGCCCTATGCCGGCCATGGCTCGATCACCGTGCTGATGCAGACCGGGCTGCTGGGAAAGGTGGTGCTCGCTGTCGGCGAGAACCGTTTCGACGCCGCCGGCTTCCAGCGGGAACTGGCCACCCGTCTCGACGGGTCGGCGCTCTACCGCGACAAGCGCGCCCGCAAGCGTGGCCGGCTGTTGCGCCGCATCATCGCCGACATCGTCGATCGCTTCGGGCTCTGACGCCAGCGTCACGCGGCCTCCAGGGGCACGTGGCCGGGGTGCCGCCTTTCAGCAGCAATTGCGCAATCCTGGGAAATTGTGATTGTCCGGTGACGGTGCCTCTGGCTAGTTTGCCCTTCGCAGGGAAGGTCGCCGGCCGGCGGCCAGCGGAGCAGCTTCGTGCGTCAGGTCATCTTCGAGAGCGAGAACCTAACGGTCGTCAAGGTTCCGGGCGAGCGCGACGACACGGTTTTCGTGACCTTCGAATCGATGCGGGGGGACTGGCCGGCGGGCCGCAAGGGCTTTGGCGAGGACTATTTCGCCAAGCGCGGGCGCACCGCCTATCATTTCATGCCGTCGGGAAATTGCTGGTATCAATACCCGGAAATGCCCGAGGCGCTGGCCCGCGTGCGCGCCGACATCGCCGATGGGGCGCGCGTCATCACCTATGGCATGAGCATGGGCGGATACGCGGCCTATCGCTTCTCCGCGCCGCTGCGCGCCGACGTGGTGATCGCCTTCTCGCCGCAATACAGCATCGACCGCTGGCGCGTGTGGTGGGAGCGGCGCTGGGGGTCGCAAAGCCGCTCGGTGCTGTGGGACCGGCAGATGCCGGGCGAGGGCGCGGTCAAGTACATTTTCTATGATCCGCTGAATCAGGACCGCCGCCATATCCGCGCCCTGCGCCGCGAGGCGTCGCTGGAGTTGGTGCGGATCTATTTCAGCGGCCACGCCTCCATTTCCTATGTCCAGGAATGCGGGCTACTGGACAGCGCCGTGCTCGACATCGCCGAGGGCCGCTTCGACGCGGCGCGGTTCGAGCACCGCATCTGGCAGCGCCGGCTGGTGTCGGCAACCTATGCCAAGACCAGGCGGCGCAAGCGCACCGGCCTGTTTCGGCGGCTGCGCTATCTCGCCATCGAGCACCTGCTCGAACGCCGGCTCGGCTCGGGCGGCGTCGATGACGCGGCGGCGCTCACGCCCGACCGCGCCGTGTAGCCGCCGCCCGCGCGCGGGGTGGGTTGGTCAGTTCCAGCCTTCCAGCACCACCTTGCCGATGGTGGCGCCGCTTTCCAGTGCGGCATGGGCGCGGGTGAGGTTTTCGGCGCTGATCGTGCCGAGAGGGGTGCCCGCCGTGGGCAGCAGCGTGCCGGCCTCGACGAGGCGCGAAACCTCCTCCAGGATCTCGTGCTGGCGGATCATGTCGGAGGTCTGGAACAGCGAGCGGGTGAACATGAGTTCCCAGTGCAGCGACAGGCTCTTGCCCTTCAACGGCAGCGCGTCGAGGCTCGACGGATCGTCGATGATGGCGATGCGGCCCTGCGGCTTCGCGCCCTTGATGATCTCGGCCCAGTGCCGGTCGGTGTGGGTGAGCGCATAGGTGTAGTCGACCAGTCCGAGCCCGGCGGCGGCGAGTTCCTCGCTCAGCGGGCGGGAATGGTCGATGACGGCATGGGCGCCCAGGCGCTCCACCCAGGCGCGGCTCTCGGGCCGGGAGGCGGTGCCGATGACGGTGAGCCCGGTGAGCTGGCGGGCCAGCTGCACCACCATCGAGCCGACACCGCCCGCCGCGCCGACCACCAGCAGGCTGGCACCCTCGCCACCGTGCATCGGCACGCCGAGCCGATCGAACAGCCCTTCCCAGGCGGTGAGCGAGGTGAGCGGCAGCGCGGCGGCTTGCGCAAAGCCGAGCGAGGCCGGCTTGTGGCCGACGAGGCGCTCGTCGACGAGGTGCAGCTCGGCATTGGTGCCGGGACGGTTAAGGTCGCCGGCATAGAACACCGCGTCCCCCGGCTGGAACAGCGAGACTTCAGCGCCGACCGCCTCGACCACGCCGGCGGCGTCCCAGCCGAGGATGACAGGCGCGCCCTCGGTTCCCGCGCGGCGCATCCGCACCTTGGTGTCGACCGGATTGACCGAGACGGCCTTCACCCGCACCAGAAGGTCGCGCGGGCCGGGCGTCGGCGCGGCGGTCTCGAAATCGAACAGCGCGCGCGCCTCGGTGATGGGAAGCGAGGTGGTGTAGCCGATGGCCTTCATGGCAAATCTCCCGCGCCACGCCCGAAGGCGCGCGCAATGGTGGCGTTGACGTTTCGCCCCCAGATGTCGCGATGCGTGGGCCGAGCGCAAGAACGCACGAGTTTGTCGGCTGCTATCGAAAATGTAACGCCCTTTCCCCCGCGCCCCGGACACCCTAGATTCCGCGCCCGAAACGGAGACAGGCGATGGCGAGGCGGCATCAGGATTATGCGTGCGGCGAGGGCTGCCCGGTCGAGGCGGCGCTGGAGATCATCGGCGCCAAATGGAAGGGCGGCATCGTCTATCACCTGCTTTCCGGCGAGGCGCGGTTCAGCGAACTCGGCCGGCGCATGCCGAATGTGACCGCGCGCATTCTCGCCAAGGCGCTGCGCGAACTGGAGGCGGATGGGGTGATCGCCCGCACCGTCTACCCCACCATCCCCCCGCAGGTCGGCTACCGGCTGACCGAGGCGGGTGAGGGCCTGCGCCCCGCTATTCTGGCTTTGCACCGTTGGGGCAGTCGCCCGCGCGGGGTGTTCGACATCGCGGCGGAGTGACTTTGCGCGGCGAGGCTCTGGCCTTCGCCGGCCACCCTCATTAGAACGCCCGGAGCGCTGCGCTTCTGCGAAGCGTTGCACGATCGTCCGCATCGGCCCGCCGGA
Organism: Ancylobacter sp. FA202; assembly: GCF_000380205.1. Taxonomy (NCBI): domain Bacteria; kingdom Pseudomonadati; phylum Pseudomonadota; class Alphaproteobacteria; order Hyphomicrobiales; family Xanthobacteraceae; genus Ancylobacter; species Ancylobacter sp. FA202. The sequence goes on from NZ_KB904818.1 coordinate 3,588,470, forward strand.
GTGTCATGACCCGTCCCGAGTCTTCCCTGCCGGAACAGGCGCCGCCGGCCACCGATGGCCCGGCCAACGATCTGCCCGCCAAACGCGCGCGCTATTTCGTGCCCCGGCAGCGCAGCAAGCTGCGGCGCTGGATCACCGCGAACACCCAGAAGACCGGGCGCCGGATCGGCCGGCTGCTGTTCGACGCCGAGGGCCACCCCCGCGCCTTCCTGCGCTCGCTGCTGTTCGATGCCTATCAGCGCCCGCGCCCGGGGCTGGCGGGCGTCATTTTCAAGGAACCCGGCCGGCCCCGGCGTCCCTTCGCCAACTGGCTGACGGGCTCGGACGCGACACTGCCGCCGCTGGTCGCCGGCCTGCCGTTTCCGCCGCCCTCGGTTGGGCGCCGCTCCGTGGTGGTGGTGATCGAGAACAGCGCCGCTCCGGCCGCGCCGCTGCTGCGCCGGCTCGCCCGCGACCACGCGGTGCTGGTGCTGGTGCTCAATGGCGAGCCGAGCGGCGACGCGGCTCTGGTCGGTGACGGCGTTGCGCTGGTGCCGGTGCCGGTCGCCGGCGCGCGCGCGCCCCGCGCGGTGCTGCTCGACGCGCTGGCCTTCCGCGTCCACGAGGACCGGCCGCTCTTCGCCGTCACCGTCGGCCTGGCGACCATCGACGCCGCCGACGCGCTGGAACAGCGCAACATTCCCGTGGTCGCGGTGATCGGCGCGGCCGATGCCGACCCGGCGCGGCATGAGACGCTCGGCCCGGCGCTGGAACTGGCGCTGGCACGGGCCAGTGCGCTGGTTTTCCCCACGGCTGCCACGCGCGAGGCGGCGCTGGCTTCCATGCCCCGTTTTGCCGCCCGCCGCCGGCTGGTGGCGGCGCAAGCGCCGCTGGAGGCGGGCGCGGCTCATGTGCTCGCCATCGGCCGCGAGATCGGCGAGGAACTGGACGCCGAGCTTTCCCTCATTCTGGCCACCGAGCCGGAACGGCTGGAAATGCTCGACATTCCGCGCGAGAACGATCCGCCGGGCGACCTCACCGTGGCGCAGAAGCTGGAGTGGCTGATCGCCGACTGGCGGCGCAAGGCGCTGCTGAAGCGCCACCCCAACCGGCCGCCGCTGCGCCGGCCCTATTCCGGCTTTCACCCGCTGATCTATGCCGAGCACCACCCGGTCGCCTGCTTCGACCAGCGGCGCTACCCGCTGTCGCACTGGATCGAGCGGGGGCGCCCGGCGGGGCCCTGGGCGCTGCCGGTGTTCGGGCCGCTGCCGGGCCCGCGCGCGAGCCGGTTGAAAAGCGCGCTGCACGGACACTTCTTCTATCCCGACCTGCTGCCGGAACTCCTCGACCGCCTGGAGGTCAACGCCTCGCGCCCGGACCTTTTCCTCACCACGGACACGCCGGCCAAGGCGGACGAAATGCGGGCGATGACGGCGGGCTATGCCGGCGCGGTGCAGATCGATGTGGTGCCCAATCTCGGCCGCGATATCGGCCCGTTCCTGACCGGGCTGCGCGATGCGCTGGCCGGGGGCGGCTATGACGTGTTCTTCCACGTGCATGGCAAGAAGACCAAGGGAAGGCGCCGCGCCATCGGCGATCCCTGGCGCCAGTTCCTGTGGGAGAACCTGATCGGCGGCGCCCATCCCATGCTTGATACCGTGCTCGCCCGGCTGGAAGTCAGCCCGGAGGTCGGGCTGGTCCATCCGGAGGATTCGCATCTGGTCAATTGGGCGCGCAATGACCGTATCGTCCAGGAACTGCGCGAGGACCTGGGGCTGACCGAGCCGCTCGGCACCTATGTCGATTTTCCCGTCGGCAACATGTTCGCCGTCCGCCCGGCGGCGCTGCGGTCCTTTCTCGCGCTCGGCCTGGAGTGGGAGGACTACCCGGCCGAGCCGATTCCGGACGACGGCACCCTCATGCACGGGTTGGAGCGGCTGCTGCCCATGGCCGTGCGCCAGGCCGGCTTCAGCACGCTCGCCGTCCGGGTGCCCGGCACCGACTGGGACTAATCGCACCGGCGCGGCGGCGATCGCCGGCGCCGGAGGGGAAAGGCTACATCACGCTTATGTCCAGCACGTCGTCATCCGCGCCCGCCGACCAGCTTCTCATCGCCCTCGCGCAGCTTAACCCCGTGGTCGGCGACATCGCCGGCAATATGCGACTGGTGCGCGAGGCGCGGGCGCTGGCGGGCGGGCAGGGGGCGGATCTTGTCGTCTTCACCGAGCTTTTTCTGTCCGGCTATCCCCCCGAGGACCTTGTGCTGAAGCCCGCCTTCCAGGCGGCGTGCCGGCGCGCGGTGGAAGAACTCGCCGCTGAGACCGCCGATGGCGGGCCGGCGCTGCTCCTCGGCGCGCCGTGGGTGGAGGGCGCCGCGCTCTACAATGCCGCGCTGCTGCTCGATGGCGGCGCGGTGGCGGGCGTGCGCTTCAAGGTCGATCTGCCCACTTACGGCGTGTTCGACGAGAAGCGCCTCTTCACCCCCGGCCCGATGCCGGGGCCGATGGCGTTTCGCGGCGTGCGGCTCGGCGTGCCGGTGTGCGAGGATGTGTGGTCGCCTGACGTGATCGAGTGCCTGATGGAGACCGGGGCGGAAATCCTGCTCATCCCCAATGGCTCGCCCTATCGCCGCGACGTGCAGGATGAGCGGCTGAACGTCGCCGTGGCGCGGGTGGTCGAGAGCGGGCTGCCGCTTGCCTATGTCAATGCGGTCGGCGGGCAAGACGAGCTGGTGTTCGACGGCGGCTCCTTCGTCCTCAATGCCGACCGCTCGCTGGCGGTGCAGCTGCCCAACTTCCAGGAGCGGGTGCGGATCACAAGCTGGGAGCGCTGGGCCGATGGCTGGCGCTGCGAGGAGGGCGCCCGCGCGCCGCTGCTGGCGGGCGACGAGGCGGATTATGCCGCCTGCGTGCTCGGCCTGCGCGACTATGTCGAGAAGAACGGCTTTCCCGGCGTGGTGCTCGGGCTTTCCGGCGGCATCGATTCCGCCCTTGCCGCGGCGATGGCGGTGGATGCGCTGGGGCCGGACCGCGTGCATGGCGTGATGCTGCCCTCGCGCTACACCTCAAAGGACTCGCTCGCCGACGCCGCCGGCGTCGCGCAGGCGCTGGGGCTGCGCTACGACATTCTGCCGATCGGGCAGGGGGTGGAGGCGCTGGAGCAGGGGCTGGCGCCGCTGTTCGCGGGCCGCGCGCGCGATGTGACCGAGGAGAACCTGCAGTCGCGCCTGCGCGGCACGCTGCTGATGGCGCTCTCCAACAAATTCGGCGCCATGGTGGTGACGACAGGCAACAAGTCGGAGATGGCGACCGGCTATGCCACGCTCTATGGCGACATGAATGGCGGCTTCAACCCGCTGAAGGACCTCTACAAGACGCAGGTGTTCCGCCTCAGCGCCCTGCGCAACCGCTGGAAGCCGGCCGGGGCGCTGGGGCCGGACGGCGCTGTCATCCCCGACAACATCCTCGCCAAGCCGCCGACCGCCGAGCTGCGCGAAAACCAGACCGACCAGGACAGCCTGCCGCCCTATGAGGTGCTGGACGCGATTCTGGAGCGGCTGGTGGAGCGCGAGACGCCGCTCGACGCCATCGTTGCCGACGGCTTCGAGCCGGCGCTGGTGGCGCGGGTGGAACGGCTGCTGACCCTCGCCGAACATAAGCGCCGGCAGGCGGCGCCGGGGGTGAAGGTGACGGCGAGAAATTTCGGCCGCGACCGGCGCTACCCCCTCACCAACCGGTTTCGCAAGGGGGCGTAGGCGCGCGCGTCATCCCGCCAGGTGGCGGGCCAGCGAAATCCAGAGCGGCGCGGCGACGGCGAATCCCAGCACGCTGACGATGAGGGTCGATGAGGCGAGGTCGACATAGGTCTGCTCGCGTCCGGCAATGACGATGCCGGAGAAGGCCGGCGGCAGCGCGGCGAGCAGCACCACCTGTTCGAGATGGCTGGCGCTGACGCCGGTGATCAGCGCGAGGGCCAGCATCGAGGCCGGCATCAGGCCGACCTTGACCGCCGAGTTCCACAGCACCTCCGCATTGAGCTGGAACCTGTGCGCCGACAGCACCAGCCCGGCGGCGAACACCGCCACACCCGAGGTGGCATGGCCGATCAGCGCCAGCGGCGCCTGCAGCAGGTCGGGCATGCGCACGCCGGCCAGCACCAGCACCACGGCGATCATCGGCGCCAGAACGACCGGCTCCTTCGCCGCCTTGATCAAAGCCGCCGCCGGCTTGGTGCCCTTGGGCGCGACGAAGAACATGCCGAGCGGAACCAGCAACACGTTCACGACCAGCGCAACGATGGCCACACTGAGCGCCGCGCTGCCGCCGAACAGCGGCGCGAGCACCGCCATGCCGAGGAACCCGACGGTCGGGGCACCGGCGCTGAGCCCGGCGATTCCCGCCTCGCGGCGGTCGTGTCCGAACACGAAAAGCGCACCGAAGAAGGCGACGAAATACCAGAACAGCAACACGGCCACGGAGATGGTCAGCAGTCGCGTGTCGGAAAACAGTTCCTCCCGGGAGGAGTTGGCGATCGAGACGAAGAGCAGGGCCGGAAGGCAATAGGAGAGGACAAGGTGATTGAAACCGGAGGCCTGAGCCTGATTGAAGCTGGAGCGCTTACCCGCGACATATCCAAGAGCGAGCACGAAGAAGATGGAGAAGATATCCTGGATGATCGGGGTCACGCGAAACTCCACTAACCGGCGCCGCAGCGCTTCTTGCATAATGTCGACCTCCGCAATCTCCCATCTGCGGCAGCCGAGGTAAAGCTATGGGGCGGTGCGCGCAGCCCCGGCGCTTGCTCCGGTGGGGTCTCCTCGGCGATAAGACGGCATGTCCGACACCGCTCCCGACGCCCCGCCCGTCCTGCGCTTCGCGCCTTCGCCCACCGGCCTGCTGCATGTCGGCAATGCCCGTACGGCGCTCTACAATGCCCTCTATGCGCGGCAATGGGGCGGGACCTTCATCCTGCGCTATGACGACACCGACACGGCGCGCTCCACCGATGCCTTCGCCGAGGCGATCGCGCAGGATGTCGCCTGGCTCGGCCTCGTGCCGGACCGGGTGGAGCACCAGTCGCGGCGGCTGCCGCGTTACGACGAGGCCGTGGCGCGGCTGAAGGCGCTCGGCCGGCTCTACCCCGCCTATGAGACCGAGGAAGAGCTGGAGGCGATGCGCCAGTCGCGGCGCCGGCGCGGCCTGCCGCCGGTCTATGACCGCGCGGCGCTGAAGCTCTCCGAGGCCGAGCGCGCGGCGCTGGAAGTGGACGGGCGCCGGCCGCACTGGCGTTTCCGCCTCGATGGCCGGCAGGTGGTGTGGGACGATCTGGTGCGCGGGCGGCAGGGCGTCGACACCGCGACCCTTTCCGACCCCGTGCTGGTGCGCGAGGACGGGTCCTATCTCTACACCCTGACCTCGGTGGTCGACGATGTCGACATGGGCGTGACCCATGTGGTGCGCGGCGAGGACCACGTTACCAATACCGGTGTGCAGATCGAGATCATCGAGGCGCTGGGCGGGTGGGTGCCGCGCTTCGGCCACCACAATCTGCTCGTGCTGCCGAGCGGGGAGGGGCTTTCCAAGCGGCTCGGCCATCTCTCGCTGCGGGCGCTGCGCGCGGAGGGCGAGGAAGCCCTTGCCGTGGCGAGCCTCGCCGTGCTCACCGGCACCTCGCTGGCGGTGGAGCCGGTGGCCTCGCTGGAGGCGCTGGCGAGCAAGATCGATTTCGCCAAGATTTCCCGCGCCCCGGCGCGCTTCGACCCGGCCGAACTTTCCGCGCTGACCGCGGCAACGCTGCATCACCTGCCTTATGAGGCGGTGGCCGCGCGGCTTGCGGGGTTCGGCGTCGGCGGCGGCGAGGCGTTCTGGCTGGCGGTGCGCGGCAATCTCGCCCGCCTTTCCGAGGCGGCCGACTGGTGGCGCGTGGTCGAGGGGCCGCTGGCGCCGGCGACGGCCCCGGAGGATGCCGACTTCCTCGCGCAGGCGGCGGCGCTGCTGCCGGAGGAGTGGGGCGAGGATGTCTATTCGCGCTGGATCGCAGCGCTGAAGCCGGCGAGCGGACGGGGCGGACGGGGCCTGTTCCACCCGCTGCGCCTCGCCCTTACCGGGCGCGAGAGCGGGCCGGAAATGAAGGCGCTGCTGCCGCTGATCGGTCGCGACAAGGCGGCGGCGCGGCTGCGGGGCGAGCGGGCGTAGCGCGCGGAGCGCCGTCATCCCGGCCCTAACCGAGAGGGATCGCTGCAGGAAAAGACACGGAGCCCCGGGTCAAGCCCGGGGATGACGGTCGGTTCTCGTGAGGCCTTGCGGTAAGGCCCGCGCCTGTCAGGGCTTCTTGGTCGCCGGCGGCGCCGCCGGGCGCGGCTGCGCCATTTCGCGCGAGGCATCCTCGGTGACGACGATGTCGCCCTTGCGCAGCGTCGGGTCCTCCTGTCCGGCCATCGCCTGCGACCAGTTCATGTTGGCCGGGCGGCAGGTGCAGGCGGGGACGAACTGCTTCTTGAACAGCAGCGCGGTGGGCAGCGACATATAGGGCTGGCCGTTGATGCCGACCGCCTGGTTAATATCCTCGCCGGGGTTGCGGTAGGCGAACAGCCGGGCCTCGGTGCCGGGGCACTGGCGCTGGCACTGCGCCTCGTCCGAGCCGAACTTGGCCGGGGTGGCGGCGAAGGACACCGGGAAGAAGAAACCGTCGCAGGTCCGCACACAGACGGTGCGATAGGTCGACACTTTCGGCATTTCCAGCGGCTGCACGTCCAGCGGGCCGGTTTCGTCCGCCGGCACGCCGAAGAGCTGCTCGATGAAATTGCGCGGCCGCCGGTTCTGGTTGCCGTAATTGCCCCCGGCACCCTGACCGCTGCTCTGCCCCAGCGCGGCCTGATACTGGGCGCCGCAATTATTCTGGGCGAGGGCGTAGATGAGCTGGCGGCGCTGCTCATTATTGCCGCTCTGCTGGCCCCGCGCCTGCATCATGGTGCGGTCGAGGTTCGAGCGGGCCTGGGTCAGGCGGCGGTTGAGCGATTCGCACTGCGGCGGCAGCTGCGGCTGGAAGATGAGGAAGCCCCGCTTGTCGCAGCCGAGCTGACGCACCTGGGCGGAGAGATTGGCGATCTCCTGCTGCTGCTGGGCGATGGCGGCGCCGAGATCGGGCTGCCCGCCCTGGCCCCGGTCGAGCCCGGCCAGCTGGCCTTCCAGCCGGATGCAGGTGGAGCGGTCGCCGCCTTCATAGCCGCCGCCCTCATACCCCCCGCCGACGCTGCCGGGCGGATAATCCTGCGCGACAGCGAGGCCGGCCGGAGCAAGGAGCGCCGCAGCGAGGAGGAGGCGGGCGGCGAGGTGGCGGCGGAATGTCATCAAGGGAGACTGCAATCGCGATGGCGGACGGAAGCGGGTGTGCCGGAATCGGGCGAAGGCCGCAATGAGCACGGCAAGCTTGTCGAAAGTTTGAACCCGCTTTCGCCGCCCGATGCAAGCGGGACGCCCAGCCACCGGCGCCGCACGGCGCCTGCGGGGCGTTGCGCGCGGGGCCGGCACCCCCATATGCGGAACGTTCCGATCGGAGTTCACATCCGCATGATCCGCGCCCCCCGCGTTCCCGCCTTCCGCTCTCTCGCGCTTGCCGCCCTCGTGCTGGCCGCCGGCCTCGCCGCCGCCCCCGTGCAGGCGCAGGAGCCGGACCTCATCTTCCGCAAGTCGACGGTGTGGAAATTCCTCACCCCCGACGACAAGCTCGCGACCTATGGCATCGACGATCCCGTCGTCGACGGCGTCGCCTGCCATTACACAGTGCCCGAGCGGGGCGGGGTGAAGGGCATGCTGGGGGTGGCCGAGGAAGTGTCGGACATTTCCATCGCCTGCCGGCAGATCGGCCCGATCAGCTTCAAGAGCAAGTTCGACCAGGGCGATATCGTCTACCGGGAGAGCCGTTCGCTGATCTTCAAGAAGATGCAGATCGTGCGCGGCTGTGACGCCAAGCGCAACGTGCTGGTCTATCTGGTCTATTCCGACAAGCTGATCGAGGGCAGCCCGAAGAACTCGACCTCGACCGTGCCGGTCATGCCCTGGGGCGCGACCAATGAGGCGCCGAAATGCGGCGACTATCTCAAGTGAAGTCGGGCGGGCGCGCCGGTTGAGCGCGCAAGCCTTCTGTGCACGCAAGCCTTCTGCGCACGCAAGCGTTCAGCGCGCGCAGGTGATGGCGACGGAATTCTGGCAGGCGCTGCCCTCGCAGGCGGCGGTGCGGACCGGGGCGGCGCCCGTCAGGCTCGGCTGGGCGTCCGAGCGTGCCGGGCCGAAGCTGGTGGCGCGGCTGAAATCGTGCACCCGGCACCACGCATCCGCCATCGCCTGGCCGCAGGGCGCGCCGGAGGCGATGCAGGTGTCGATGCCGTAGCCGTCGGAAAGGTCGACGCTGAAAATGGCGGTGTCCTCGCCGGCCGTGGCAAGGCTCGGGGCAAGGCTCGGAGCCAGCGCCAAAGCAAGGGCGAGCAGGGAGAGGCGCAGGCGCGGCATCGCGGTCATGTTGGGTGCGTTCTTTGGTGGCGACAAGGTGGCGGCAGGACAACGTGAATGTGGCGAAAAGGTTTGAATCGACCCTTAAAATTTTCGCCTGCCGTCGTCGTGGCGGCGAGATAGCCCCGCCTCCCGCACCCGTCAACTGCGGCACGCTGGCGGCGTCGCGTGCGGCGTTATCCCTGGCCTTGGCTTGACGCGGCCGGCCAAACGGACGACAGACGCGGCGCCGCGCCTCATCGCGCGCGGCAGGATCCGGAAGGCACAGATATGTCGGGCACCAACGCGCAGGCGCTTCCCGAGCTCAAGCTCTACAACACGCTCACGCGGTCGAAGGAGGTCTTCACTCCCCTCGATGCCGCGAAGGTGCGGATGTATGTCTGTGGCCCGACGGTCTACGACTTCGCCCATATCGGCAATGCGCGCCCGGTGATCGTGTTTGATCTGCTCTACCGGCTGCTGCGCCACCTCTATGGCGTCGACCATGTCAAATATGTCCGCAACATCACCGACGTGGACGACAAGATCAACGCGCGCGCCGCCGCCGAGCATCCCGGGCTCGACCTCAACGAGGCGATCGCCAAGGTGACGTTCACCACCGAGGCGCAGTTCCATGACGACCTCGAAGCGCTCGGCGTGCTGCATCCCGATGTCGAGCCGCGCGCCACCGAGCACATCGCCGAGATGCGCCAGCTGATCGAGAAGCTGGTCGCCTCCGGCCACGCCTATGTCGCCGAGGACCATGTGCTGTTCTCGGTGCCTTCCATGCCCGATTACGGCAAGCTCTCCAACCGGCCGCTGGACGACATGCTGGCCGGCGCCCGGGTCGATGTCGCGCCCTATAAGCAGGACGCCATGGACTTCGTGCTGTGGAAGCCCTCCAAGCCCGGCGAGCCGGGCTGGCCCTCGCCGGCGGGCATCGCGGCGCCCGGGCGTCCGGGCTGGCACATCGAGTGCTCCGCCATGAGCTGGAAGCATCTCGGCGAGACCTTCGACATTCATGGCGGCGGCATCGACCTTGTCTTCCCGCACCATGAGAACGAAGTGGCGCAGTCGCGCTGCGCCTTCCATTCCGGGCTGATGGCCAAGGTGTGGATGCATAACGGCTTCCTGCAGGTGGAAGGCGAGAAGATGTCGAAATCGCTCGGCAACTTCATCACCATCCGCCAGCTGCTCGCCGACTGGCCCGGCCCGGTGCTGCGCCTCAACATGCTGAAGACCCATTACCGCCAGCCGATCGACTGGACGGTGAAGGGGCTGGAGGAGAGCGCCAAGACGCTGGAGCAGTGGTTCGACGCCGCCGCCCCGGACGCCTATCCGCGCCCGGCGCCTTCGGTGCTGGAAGCGCTGGCCGACGACCTCAACACGCCCAAGGCCATCGCCGAGATGCACGCGCTGCGCGACCATGCCGGCAAGAAGGCGCTGGCCGGCACGCTGGCTTTCCTCGGCTTCGAGCCAGGGCCCATGGAAGCGTGGGCGGCGGCGCGCGTGCCGGTGCTGACAATTGCGGCCGAAGAGGTCGAGGCGCGCATCTCGGAGCGCATCGAGGCCCGCCGCAACCGCGACTGGGCCGCCTCCGACCGCATCCGCGACGAGCTGCTCGCGCTCGGCGTGGCGCTGAAGGACAACAAGGACGGCACCACCTCATGGGAGCCGAAGCGGTGAGCGGGGCCAACCGGCCCCCCGCCGCCGCGCTGCGCCCGGCACTGCCGGGCGACGTGGCGATGCTCGCCGCCATTGCTGAGGCGGCGATCCTTGAGCTGACCGGCGAGGATTATGATTCCGACCAGCAGGAAGCCTGGGCGGCGGCGGCTTCCGACGAGGAAGCGCTGGAGACGCGCCTGACGGAGCAACTGACCCTCATCGCCACCCGTGAGGGCGAACCGGTGGGGTTCATCTCGCTCGCCGACAACCGGCTGATCGACATGCTGTATGTGCGGCCGGAAGCGGTGGGCGAGGGCGTGGCGTCTCTGCTCTATGACGCCATCGAGCGGCTGGCCGGCGCGCGCGGGGCGACGAGCCTGACCGTCGATGCCAGCGACACCGCGCTCGATTTCTTCAGCAAGCGCGGCTTCACCCCCAAGCAGCGCAACACCATCTCGCTGGGCGGGGTGTGGCTGGCCAACACGACGCTGGAAAAGACGCTCGCCCCGCCCGACACCACGCATTGAGCGCGAGCGCCCGGAACAACGCTCCGGGCGCCTTTCTCACGCCCTCACTTGGCCTTGGCGGCGATCAGCGCGGCGGTGGCGTCGCCGGCCATGCCATCCAGCGTCGCCAGCGGCAGCGAGAGCACCGCGTTTCCGGCGGCGAGCTTGGTGAGATCGAAGGTGCTGTAGTTCAGCCCGCCATAGGTGCGGACATAGAGCACGCTGCGGTTGAGATCGGTCAGCGCGGTCCACGAGGTGTATTCGCTGGTGAAGGGCGGGGAATCCTTGGTCGCCACCGCGGCGATGCCTTCATTGCCACCTGAGTTGGTGTCGATGGTGATGTCCTTCGGCCGATCGAAATTGTTCATGATGTGGGCGAGCGTGCGCACCGCGTCGTCGGGCGCTTTCACCTTCTGCGCGTATTGCGAATAATACACCGCGCGCACGAAGCGCCCGACCGAGGTGTTCGACGCCGGAAGCCCCGCCGTGGCGATGCCGGAATCGGGCTGGGCGACCTTCAGCGACCCGAACTGGCCGCTCGACTGGTCGACATTGCTGAGGAAGGTGTAGTTGTTCAGGTTGGTGAGGTGCCAGGGCAGTTCGGGCCCGTTGGTCATCACCCCTACCGGGTTGTCGTAGACGGTCTGCTTGCCATTGGCGAACTCGATGACGATCGAGGCGCCGCTGCGGTCGTGCAGCACATAGTGGAACGGCGACTTGGCGTTGCCGAGCACGGCCAGCGGAGCGAGCAGCACCGGCTGGCTGGCGAGCGCGGCCTTTACCTCGGCCACGTCCTGGAACTGCCCGAGCGTCCAGGAACCGAGATCGATGGCGGAGAGCGCCGCCTTGGTCATCTCGAAGGCGTGGGTGGGCCCGGCGGCGCCAGCGAAGGCGAGCAGGCTGAAGGTGAGGCCCTTCTCGTTGAAGCCCTCGACGATCTTCAGATCGGCGAGCGAGCCGTCCGGCACGGTGATCGCCAGCATGCGGTACTTGGTGGTGTAGGCGAGCGCGGCGGCACCGGCGGCGGCGGTGGATGTATAGCGCTGGCCGGCGGGGAGATAGGCGACCCGGTAGGGCAGCTCCATCGCCAGCTCCAGCGTGCGGCCGAAATAGACCCCACCATTGGCATCGCGATAGATCAGCGAGGTGCAGGCCTGCGCGGACGGCGCGAGCGCCAGGGTGAGCGACAGCGCTGCGGGCGCGAGCAGCCGTGCGAGGGGGCGGCGGGTGGCAAAGTCGGAAAGCGTCATGATGAACTCGTGCGTGCCGGGACGGCGACGGCTCTTGAATACCGTCACCGGCCGCGCAGCGCCATCGCCCTCCGCATCACGAAGGCCGGAGGAAGGCCGGCCCGCAGGCCTTCGCCCTCACATCCGGTCGAGCACGCGCTCCTCGGCTTCGCCGTGCAGATCGGCCTCGCCGAGATGGGCGACGGCGCCCTGTAGCTTGGGCAGCACGGCGCGCACATTATGCGCGACCAGCAGCTTCACCGGGCGGGCGATGTTGACGAAGCCGGTCGACTGCATGTGGTCCAGCAGGGTCAGCAGCGGGTCCCAGAAATTGGCGATGTTGAGCACCATCACCGGCTTGGAATGCCGGTTGAGCTGGACCCAGGTGAGCTGTTCGATCAGCTCTTCCAGCGTGCCGATGCCGCCGGGCAGGGCGATGAAGGCATCCGCCCGCTCGAACATCAGGCGCTTGCGCTCGTGCATGTCCTTGGTGACGATCAGCTCATGGGCGTGGTCGAACGCCTGTTCCTTGCCGATCAGAAAATCGGGGATGATGCCCGTCACCCTGCCGCCCGCTTCCGCGCAGGCGCGGGCGGTGGCGCCCATCAGCCCCACGCCGCCGCCGCCATAGACGAGGCGAATGCCCTCGGCCGCGAGCAGGCGCCCGAGCGCGATGGCGGTTTCGAGATAGACGGCATCGGCTCCGGTAGCCGCGCCGCAATAGACGCATATGCTCTTGATCTTTGTCATGGACACCATGTTGCACCGCAGCACGGGCGGGTTCAAGTATTCAGATTACCATCACATGGCATTGCCCGCCGCCCGGTGCAAATGGCGGGGAGGGCCGTACGGTTCCATGGCCGCGCCTGTCGGGTGGCTGAGGGGGCGCTGTCTTGAAATCATCGTCTATCGACGATAAACGATGGCGATGACCGCTACCAATGCCGCCACCGATGCCACGACCGACGCCGACGAATTGCTGGCGCTGCGCCTGCGGGCGCTGGCGCATCCGGCGCGGCTGGCCATTCTGCGGGCGCTGGCGCAGACCGAGCGCTGCCAGTGCGGGCAGATCGTGCGCGGGCTGACCCTCGCGCAATCCACCGTCTCGCAGCACCTCAAGGTGCTGAAGGAGGCGGGGCTGATTACCGGCACCATCGAGGGGCCGCGCTCCTGCTATTGCCTCGACCGGCAGACGGTGGCGGCCCTGGCGGACGAATTGCTGCCGCTGCTCGATCTGCTGGCCGCCGCGCCGGCGCAGGGGAGCGGCGCGGACAACCCTGATCCGCGCGCCGACGCACTGGTCTGAGCGCGCCCCGTCACCATCTGCGTGACGACCATCGACGTATGTAAGACGTGAATCGGGCGCCTGCCGCCCGCGAGTGAGAAGAACGGAAATCTGCATGTCCCCACCCAAGGGCTCCGCCGCCTCCAGCGCCACCGAGATCAATCCGCGCGGCAGCCTTCTCGTCGCGCTGAAGGGGCTGTGGCCTTATCTGTGGCCGGCCGACCGGGCGGATCTGCGCACCCGCGTGGTCTGGGGGCTGCTGCTGCTGGTGCTGGCCAAGATAGCCACCATGTCCACGCCCTTCTTCTTCAAATGGGCGACCGACGCGGTGGCGGAAGGCGAGGGCGCGCGCATTTCCACCGATGCCATCGCCTGGCTCGTCGCCGGCCCCTTGATGCTGACGCTGGCCTATGGCGGCTCGCGCATCGTCATGGCCGGGCTGACGCAGTGGCGCGACGGCCTGTTCGCCAAGGTGGCGATCCATGCGGTGCGCCGGCTGGCGCTGGAAACCTTCCAGCACATGCACGCGCTTTCCCTGCGCTTTCACCTGGAGCGCAAGACCGGCGGCCTGACGCGGGTGCTGGAGCGCTCGCGCGAAGGCATCGAGACCATCGTGCGGATGCTGGTGCTGCATCTGGGCCCCACCATCCTTGAATTCGCGATGGTGATCGGCGTGCTGTTCTGGCAGTTCGACTGGCGCTATGTGGCGGCAACCATCGGCATGATCCTCGCCTACACGGTCTTCACCTTCGTGATGACCGAATACCGCATGGGCATCCGCGCGGCGATGAACGAGAGCGACACCGACGCCAACGCCAAGGCGGTGGACAGCCTGCTCAACTACGAGACGGTGAAGTATTTCGGCGCCGAATCGTGGGAATCCGAGCGCTATGACCGTTCCATGGCCCGCTATGAGCGCGCCACCGTCACCACCCACACCTCGCTCGCCTGGCTCAATGCCGGGCAGGCGGCGATCTTCACTCTCGGCCTCACCGCCGTGATGGCGCTGTGCGTGCTGGACATCCGCGCCGGGCGGCAGTCGGTCGGCTCCTTCGTCATGGTCAACGCCATGATGATCCAGCTCTACCAGCCGCTGAACTTCCTCGGCATGATCTATCGCGAGATCAAGCAGTCGCTGATCGACATCGAGGCGATGTTCACCATCCTCGCCCGCTCGCCGGAAATCCGCGACCGGCCCGGCGCGCCGGCGCTGGAGATGAAGGGCGGCACGGTGCGCTTCGAGGATGTGCGCTTTTCCTATGATCCCGAGCGCGAAATCCTCAAGGGCGTCAGCTTCGAGGTGCCGGCCGGCCGCACGGTGGCGATCGTCGGGCCGTCCGGGGCCGGCAAGTCGACCATTTCGCGGCTTCTCTACCGCTTCTACGACATCAATTCCGGCCGCATCCTGGTCGACGGGCAGGATGTACGGGAGGTGTCGCAGGCGAGCCTGCGCGCCGCCATCGGCATGGTGCCGCAGGACACGGTGCTGTTCAACGACACGCTCGGCTACAACATCCGCTACGGCCGCGCAGGCGCCTCGGACGAGGAGGTGGCGCGCGCGGCGGAACTGGCGCAGATCGACGGCTTCGTGCGGCGCACGCCCAAGGGTTATGCCACCGAGGTCGGCGAGCGCGGGCTCAAGCTCTCCGGCGGCGAGAAGCAGCGCGTCGCCATCGCCCGCACCATCCTCAAGGACCCGCCCATTCTGATTCTCGACGAGGCGACCTCGGCGCTGGACAGCCACACCGAGCGCGAGATCCAGGACGCGCTGGAGCGCGTCTCGCGCGGGCGCACCACGCTGGTCATCGCTCATCGCCTCTCCACCGTGGTGGGCGCCGACGAGATCATCGTGCTGCAGCACGGGCGTATCGCCGAGCGCGGCACGCATGGCGAGCTGATGGAGCGCGGCGGACTCTACCATTCCATGTGGGAGCGCCAGCGCGAGGCCGAGCGGGCCATCGAGACGCTGAAGGCTGCCGGCGAGGCGGACGACGAGACGGTGCCGGCGGGTACGGCGGATGCCATCCCGGCCTGAGGCCAGTGGCGCGCGGGCGACCTCTGCGGAACCATGTCGCGCATCCGGCATTTGACGGGCGGGCCGGCGCGCCCTACCTCTCGGCGCAAGGAGCCGGTGCGTGACCCATGGGCACCGGGCAGAAAGGCCAGTTGATGTCCGTCCTCGATTCCATCCGCAGCGGCCTCGCCCCCATTCACCGCGAGGGCTACCCGTTCGTCCTGATCGGCGCTGGCGTTTCGGCGCTGTTTCTATGGCTGTTTGCGCCGCTGGGCTGGATCTGCGTGCTGATCACGCTGTGGATCTGCTATTTCTTCCGCGATCCCGAGCGGGTGACGCCGGTGCGCGAGGGGCTTGTCGTCTCCCCCGCCGATGGCCGGGTCTGCCTGGTCGGGCCGGCGGTGCCGCCGGCTGAGCTCGGCCTCGGCGACATGCCGCTGCCGCGCGTGTGCATCTTCATGAATGTGTTCGACGTGCATGTGAACCGGGCGCCGCTGGCCGGCCGGATCACCCGCATCGCCTATCGCCCGGGCAAGTTCCTCAATGCCGATCTCGACAAGGCGAGCGAGGACAATGAGCGCAGCGGCATGGTGCTCGACACCGCCATCGGCGCCGTCGGCGTGGTGCAGATCGCCGGGCTGGTCGCGCGCCGCATCGTCAGCTTCGTGCGCGAGGGCGACCTGCTGGCGCCGGGCGAGCGCTTCGGGCTGATCCGCTTCGGCTCGCGGGTCGATGTCTACCTGCCGCTCGGCACCCGCCCCGCGGTGGCCGAGGGCCAGCGCGCCATTGCCGGCGAAACCGTTCTGGCGGACCGCGCGGCCATCGGCACCGAGCCGACATTCCGCATCGATTGAGTTTTCCAACCCGCGAGCGTGCGATGGCCGACCTCTTCTCTCCCTTCGAGCCCGATGCGCCGGAGCCGCCGCGCCGGCGTTTCCAGGCGGTGCCGTTCCGGCTGCTGCTGCCGAACCTGGTGACGCTGCTGGCGCTCTGCGCCGGCCTCACCGGCATTCGCATGGCGATCGAGGGGCGGCTGGAACTGGCGCTCGGCGCCATCGTGCTGGCGGCGGTGCTGGACGGGCTCGACGGCCGGCTGGCGCGGATGCTGCACGGCACCTCGCGCTTCGGGGCGGAACTGGACAGCCTGTCCGACTTCGTCTGCTTCGGCGTGGCGCCGGGGCTGGTGCTCTATATGTGGGGGCTGGAAACGCTCGGCTCGGTCGGCTGGATCGCGGCGTTGGCCTTCGCGATCTGTGCCGCCCTGCGGCTCGCCCGCTTCAACGTGATGCTGGAAGACCCGAACAAGCCGCCCTTCGCCGGGGATTTCTTCACCGGCGTTCCCGCCCCCGCCGGGGCGATCTGCGTGCTGCTGCCGGTCTATCTGGAACTGGTGGGCCTGCCGCGCCTGGTCGCCTCGCCGGCGGTGGCGGCGTTCTATTGCCTGGCGATCGCGCTGCTTATGGTCTCGAAGCTGCCGGCCTTTTCCGGCAAGCGGCTCGGCGCCCGCATTCCCCGCGACAAGGTGATGCCGCTGTTCATCTGCGTGGTGCTGTTCGTGGCGGTGCTGGTGACATGGCCGTGGACGGTGCTCTCGGTCATCTGCGTCGCCTATCTCGCGGCGCTGCCCTTCTCGGTGACGCGCTACAACCAGCTGTCGCGGGCCTATGAGGCGCGGCGCGCGCATGCCCACCCCGCCGAGCTTCGCCCGGCGCCCGTGGCTGGCGGCACGCAGGACGAGCGGCCCGGTCCGCTCAACTAGTTTTCGAGCGAAGCGGATACCGGTTCGCGTGAATAAAACGTGACAAAACAAAGAACTAGATCAATTCCCAGTTTCCATGAAACAGGGAAATGATCTAGTCGGGCGCCTGGATACCAACCTGAAAAACAGGGATGTCCTCGCTCAGCGGGCGCGGGCCTTCATCGCCTCGACCCGCGCGGCCAGCGGCGCGGCGGGAAAGGCCTGACGCAACAGCCGCAGCGCCTCGGCGTCCGAGCCGGGGCGGGCGAGGTCAAGATGCTGGGACATAAGCTGCGCCACTGTCGCGGGCTCGCGCCTGAAGGCGATGCGGGTGTCGGCCTCGCGCAACGGGCCCGGCGCCGGAATCTTCACTGTCACGCTCGCAGACTGCAGCATCACAACATCCTCCGATCGCCATCTCGAATCAATCGGCTTTCCTCATGGATAAAATGAGGGCCATCATCTCCAAACGCACGAACAAAATTTGCGTTCCCGCTCTTGTGAACGCGCCTGTGGCCAAGTTCTCACAGTGTTACCCTGGCCGCCATACGAGACACTACGAAGACGAGAGCACGATATTCCCACCACGCGGCGAGAATTTCCGGGACGAACGGTATTCATCGGTGGGAAGAATTTTAGGGGCGTGCGGCGGGCAACGCTTGCCTCGCGCCGCAATGACCGGATAGGTCCGGTCATGTTCCGCAGGCGGATCAGGTGCGGGTGAGCGTCACCTTGGCGCCGTCGCCGGTGGCGACGCCATCATACTGGCCGGCGCCAGCGGGCTGCAGACGCGCCGTGACCTTGCCGACATGGTTCTGCAGGACGATTTCGTTGCCCCACACATCCCAGCCCTTGGTCATGAAGATATCGTTCGGGCAATCGACATCGGCGGTGGCGGCAAAGCCGGACATCCCGCGATCGGTCGAGAGCGTGACCTTGCAGGTCTTCTGGCCTTCGTCCCAGCTAAAATTCCAGGTGCCAGCCAGCTGAGTGCGGGCCGCGCCCGGCTCGGCATAGGCGACGCCGCCCGGGGCTGTGGCCGGCGGCGGGGCGAGCGCGACCTGCGAGGCCCGCGTCGGCGAGGTCGGCGTGACGGCGGCGGCGGCGGTGGCGGCCGTAGCGCCATAGGTCGTCGGGGCCGGCGCGGCGACGGGCGAGCTTTCCACCGAGCCCGAGGGCGCCGGGGTGATCTGGCTGGTTTCGACCGGATTCGGTGCCTTGTCGCCGAACCCGTCGAGCACAGTGCTGCAGCCGCCCAGAAGCAGGGCGGTTACGGACGTGATGACGACGGCGGTGCACTTCATCGGCGCTGTACCCCTTGCCCGGCAAAACCCGCCGGACATCTCCTGAAATCCTACACGGCGCAAGGCCGTTTGCGGCATTCGCACTTTCCCTGCCGCCCGCCCTGTTTCCCCGGGGAAGATGGCATCAGCGTGACCCCAACGCCCAACGGCGCCGCCACGGCTTACCCAAGGCGACATTTGGCGCGGTTATGCTCAATGAAAGCTTAACGCCTCGGCCCTCACGCGCAACAGCGGCATGTCGTGGCTCCTCCCGCATCGCCCGTTCAGTTTTGCCGCAAACTGTTCTATGTGCGTTGCAGCGAAAAGGAGCTGCGCCATGTACCAGATGCTGGATCCCGCCACCCTGCGTGTCCTTGTCACCGGAGCCACCTCCGGTATCGGCGCTGCTACCGCCCGGCGCTTCGCGCTGGCGGGCGCCCGCGTCGTCGGCACCGGACGCCGCGCCGACCGGCTGATCGCGCTGCGCGATGAACTTGGTGGCCATTTCCATCCGCTCGAAGTGGATGTGCGAGACAATGACGCGCTGGTGGCGGCGCTGGCCGGCGTGCCGGAGGCCTTCGCCCCGTTCAACGTGGTGTTCGCCAATGCGGGCCTGGCGCTCGGCCTGGAGCCGGCCCAGGCGGCCAGCCTCAAGGACTGGGACGACATGGTCGAGACCAACATCAAGGGGCTGCTCTACACCATCCGTGCGACGCTGCCGGCCATGGTGGAGGCCAAGGAGGGGCATGTGCTGTTCACCGGCTCGGTGGCCGGCGACTATCCCTATCCCGGCGGCAACACCTATGGCGCGACCAAGGCTTTCGTGAAGCAGTTCGCGCTGAACCTGATTTCCGATGTCGCCGGCACCGGCGTGCGCGTCACCAATATCGAGCCGGGCATGGTCGAGACCGAGTTCTCGCTGGTGCGCTTCCATGGCGATGCCGCCAAGTCGGAGAACGTCTATGCCGGCACCGAGGCGATGACCGCCGAGGACATCGCCGAGCAGGTGTTCTTCGCCTCCACCCTGCCGCGGCGCGTCAACATCAACCGCATCCAGGCCTTCGCCACCTGCCAGAGCTTCTCCCCGTTCAAGGTCTCGCGCGGCTGAGGCGGGGGGCGGCGCCGCTCTTTGGAGAAGAAGGGCGCCGCCCAGGGCGGCGGCGCTTTTAGAGGAGAATGGCGCCGCCCAGGGCGGCGGCGCTTTTAGAGGAGAATGGCGCCGCCCAGGGCGGCGCCGGCGACCACGGCCCAGGCCGGCACCCGCCACAGCGCCAGCGCCAGATAGGCGAGCAGGGCCAGCGCTAAGGCGCGGCCCGAGGTGAGGCTTGACGTGATCACCGGGTCCCACAGCGCCGCGCCGAGCAGGCCGACCACGGCGGCGTTGACCCCGGCGAGGCCATCGCGCACCCGCCGGTTCGCCGCCAGCCGGGTCCAGAAGCGCAGCGCCGCATAGACCAGCAGCGCCGAGGGCAGGAACGCCGCTACCAGCGCCAGCAGCCCGCCGGCCACGCCATGGGGCGGCACCGGCATCATCGCGCCGACATAGGCGGCGAAGCTGAACAGCGGCCCCGGCACGGCCTGCGCCGCGCCGTAGCCGGCGAGGAATACCTCGCGCGTCAGCCCGCCGGGCCGCACCAGCTCCGCCTCGATCAGCGGCAGCACCACATGGCCGCCGCCAAACACCAGCGCTCCGGCGCGGTAGAGCGTGTCGAACAGTTCGACGCCGGCGCTGCCGGTGGCCTGCGCCAGCAGCGGCAGGCCGACGAGCAGCAGGGCGAACAGCGCGAAAGCAATGAGCGAGGCGGTCCGGCCTGGCAGGTAATGCCCGCCGGGTTCGCGCACCGCCGCGCCGTCCAGCCGGATGAAGGCGAGGCCGGCGAGAGCGCCGCCGACGATGATGCCGATCTGGCCGAGGGAACCGGGCACCAATGCTGCCACTGCCGCCGCGACAAGGGCGAGGCTGCGGCGCGGCCGATCGGGGCAGAGGTTCTTCGCCATGCCGAGCACCGCATCGGCGACAATGGCGACCGCCGCCACCTTCAGGCCATCCAGCCATCCACCGCCAATGCCGGCGGCATCGGCATGCATGACGCCATAGGCGAAGGCGAGCATGAGCAGCGCCGAGGGCAGGGTGAAGCCCAGCCACGCCGCCGCCATGCCGGCCGGCCCGGCGCGCATCAACCCCACTGCCATGCCGACCTGGCTGGAGGCCGGGCCGGGCAGGAACTGGCAGAGCGCGACGAGGCTGGCATAGCTCTCCTCGCTCAGCCAGCGGCGCCGCTTCACCAGATCGTCGCGGAAGAAGCCCAGATGCGCCACCGGCCCGCCGAACGAGGTGAGGCCGAGACGCAGAAATGCGAGGAACACCTCGACCGGTGTTCCTTTATCGGTAGGGACAGGCGCTGGTTCATCGCTCATGGCGCAGCACTAGCGCGCCGCCCGCGGCGCTGCATGTGAATTTTCGATGACGCGCGGAGGTGGCCTTCAGGCGGCTTCCACCACCGGCATGGCGAGCGCCGTGCGCAGCATGTCGGCGAGGCGGCGGGCGGCGGAGGAGGCGGCGGGGGCGAGGAACAGAGCCACCTCGATATCCGGCAGCGGCGGCAGCCCTTCGGCCGGGCCGAGCCGGCGCCAGTCCGCCGGCGCGGCGCATTCCGGCAGGGCGGTGATGCACAGGCCGGTCTCGATCGCCGCGTGGATGCCGCCCTGCGAGGAGGAAGTGCAGGCCACGCGCCAGCTCAGCCCGGCCTTGTCGAGGCTGGAGGCGATGTGCGGGCGGGCGCGGCAGCCGGTGGGAAACAGCGCCAGCGGCAGCGGCGAATTGCGCTCGGGCCGGTAGCCGCGCGCCGCCAGCCAGAGCAGCTTCTCGCGCTTGATCAGTTCGCCGGTCGGCCGGGCGCTGTCGCGGGTCAGCAGCGCCACGTCGATATGGCCGCGATCGACCTCGGGCTCGATATGCTTGGAGAGATCGGCGCGGATGGAAATCTCGACGCGCGGATAGGCGGCGGCGAAGCGGGCGATGGTGGGGGTGAAATAGGCATCGACATAATCGTCCGGCATGCCGACGCGGACGCTGCCCTCCGGCGTGCCGCCCTTGAGATCGGCCAGCGCCTCGCTCTCATAGGCCAGCAGCCGGCGCGCATGGGCAACGAGGCGCTCGCCGGTCTCGGTGAGCGAGATGCCACGCCGCGAGCGCTCCAGCAGCCGCACGCCGAGATTGTCTTCGAGCTGGGCAATGCGGGCGGAGACCGCCGACTGGGTGCGCCCGACACGCTCGGCGGCCGCCGTGAATCCGCCCGTGTCGACGATGGCGATCAGCATGCCAAGCGATTCGGTGTCGAGATGTCGCATCGCGCCCTCCGGTCCGCCGGATGAGGATTTGTCGCGCTTTGCCGCGCGAGCGGCTTTCATATCAGAAACCATGATGGAATGACAAAATAAACTCGCTTTCGCGATTTCAATCGGCGCGTTAGACAGGCTGGCCTGAGCCGGGCCTGCTGATTCAAGCCCGCCAGCGCCGGCCTGCGCGCCGGTCGCGGCCCGGGCCCCATGCCTCGCCCTCCGCCTTTTGCACCTGTCGAGTTCGGCAATGTCTCCGCCCCCTGCCGCCGTGATCGAGCCGTCGCTCATCATTCTCCCCGATGCCGCCCCGTCCGTGGTCCGCGATACGCAGATGCGGCGTCAGGCGTTTTTCGCGGTGGTGATGGCGGCGATGTGCATCGGCTTCTCGGCGCCGCTGGTGCGGCTCGCCGATGCCGGGCCGGCGGCGATCGGTTTCTGGCGCCTGTTCTTCGCCCTCGGGCCGGCCATGGTGTGGGCCTATGCCGAGCATCGCTCCCGGGCTCACCAGGCGCGCCGTGCCGGCGCCACGGCGCTGCGCCCTTCGCTGCGGCAGGTGCTGCTGGCGATGCTGGCCGGCGTGTTTTTTGGCGCCGACCTCATCGTGTTCCACAAGGGTCTGGCCCTGACCAGCACCGCCAATGCGCTGCTGCTCGGCAATCTCGCCGTGGTGTTCGTGTTCCTTTTCGGCTGGCTGATCCTGCGTGAGCGGCCGACCCGTGGGCTGCTGATCGCGCTGGCGCTGGCGCTGACCGGAACCTTCATCATCATCGGGTCGAGCGCGGCAGGCGGCGGCGCTTCCGGGGCTCGGCCCGTGAGCGTGATCGGCGACCTGCTCTGCGTCGGCGCGGCGCTCGCCTATGCCGCCTATATGCTGGCGACGCGCGCGGTGCGCCGGGCCGGGCGCGGCGATGCGGTGCCGCTGGGCGGGGGCATGGTGTCGCTGATCGCCAGCGCGACAGGCGCCGTGGTCTGCCTCGCCTGGGCGGTGGCGGCGGGTGAGGTGCTTGTTCCGCAGTCGCTGCAGGGTCTGCTGGCGGTGATCGGGCTCGGCCTGATCCCCCATGCCACCGGGCAGGGGCTCGCGACCTTCGCGCTCGGCCGGCTACCGGCGGGCGTGATCTCGGTGGTACTGCTGCTGCAGATCGTCGTCGGCGTCGCGCTTGCGGCGCTGCTGTTCGGCGAATTCCCCTCGCTGGTCGTTCTCGCCGGCGGGCTGCTGGTGGTCGCTGGTGTCACCACGGCGCGGCCAGGCTGAACGGGAGCGGGCTCGGCAGACCTAACGCGGCGGGGCTCGCGAGGCATACTTGCGCGAAGGGGCCGGCGGGACTACCTCGTTCAGGCACTCAAGGAGCACGACGATGCAGCCCAATCCGTTCGGTGGCGTGATCGAGAATCTGACGGTCGAGGAGGTCAGGGCCGGCCTCGACGACGGCACCATCCTTCTCGTCGATGTGCGCGAGCCGAACGAGCTGGCCGCCGAGCGCATTCCCGGCGCGGTGGAGTTTCCGCTGTCGACCTTCGATGCGGCCGCGCTGCCGGACCCCGGCGACAAGACTCTGGTTTTCTCCTGCCGGTCCGGCCAGCGCTCGCAGAAGGCGGCAGCGGCGGCCCAGGCGGCCGGCTTCGACCTTCACCGCCACATGGCGGGCGGCATTCTCGCCTGGAAGGATGCGGGCTTCCCGACCGATAAGGGCTGAGCGCGCGTCGGGCAAAGCCCGACAGGAGCTGAGGCAACGTCGGGCCAAGCCCGACAGGAGCTGAGGCAACGTCGGGCCAAGCCCGACAGGAGCTAAGGCAACATCGGGCCGAGCCGGGTAGGGCTGAACCAGCGTCGGGCCGGTCCGTTCGGTGTGCCGCACGGGCGGGGCGGCTATTCCGTCAGCCGGCCCACTACCTGCGCCGTGGCCTCGATCAGCCGCTCGACCTGCGCCTCCGTCGTCGCGGGTGAGGCCAGCATCATGTCGTGGAAGGGCGAGATCAGCACGCCGCGCACCAGCAAAGCGAGGTGGGTGGTCGCCTCCAGCGCGGGGTAATGCGCCCCCTTGGCCTGCCGCCCGTCGCTGAGGGGGAAGGGCGCGCGCACCACTTCCACCCGCGCGCCGCAGCGGGCGATATGCCAGGGCAGGCGGGCGTCGGCCAGCACCTGCGCCAGCCCCACTTCCATGCGGTCGGCGAGGCGGTTCATCTGCGCATAGGCCGGCTCGGTGGCGACCTCTTCCAGATTGGCGCGCAGGGCGGCGAGCTGGAGCGGGCTGCCCGAAAGCGTCGTGCCCATGCCGGAATGGCCATCAGGCCGGTTGATGCGGGCGGTGCGGAAGCGCTCCGCCACCTCCCCGGTCATGCCCCAGACTGCGGCGGGAATGCCGCCGGCCACCGCCTTGCCGGCGACGAACATGTCCGGCTCCAGCCCGTAGGCGCGGGTATAGCCGCCCGGGCCGGTCGAGAGCGTGTGGGTCTCGTCAATCAGCAGCAGCGAGCCGTGGCGGCGAGTGATTTCGCGCAGCCCCTCGTGAAAGCCGGGCTGGGGCAGCACCATGGCGCAATTCGTCATGACCGGCTCGGTGATGACGCAGGCCACCGTGCGGTCGGCCAGCGCCGCCTCCAGCGCGTCGAGATCGTTGAACGGCACGACGCGGGTGAGCTTGGAAAGGTCGCGCGGCTCGCCCATCAGGGCCGGGCGGTTGCCGACACGCCCGTCCGGCCCGATCTCGACGAAGGTCTCGTCCACCGCGCCGTGATAGGCGCCATCGAAGACAAGGATGCGCGGGCGCCCGGTGGCGGCACGGGCGGCGCGCAGGGCGAAGCGGTTGGCGTCGGTGGCGGTGGTCGCGATCTGCCAGTAGGGCAGGCCGAAGCGTTCGCTCAGGAGGTCGCCGACACGGGCGGCATCCGGGCTCGGCAGCATGGTCGCGAGGCCGGCCGTCGCCTGCCGCGCGAGAGCCCGCGCCACCGGGGCCGGCCCATGGCCGAACAGCGAGGCGGTGTCGCCCAGGCAGAAATCGTCATAGCCATGGCCGTCGACATCGATCAGCCGGGCGCCGCTGGCCTCGGCGATGACCAGCGGCACGGGGGTCGACCAGTCGACCATCCAGTGCATCGGCACGCCGTCGAGCAGATGCGCGGCAGCCTCGGCGGCGGCGCGCGTCTTCGGGCGGGTGCCGAGATAGAGCGCTTCCGCCTCCGCCCGCAGCGCGGCGGTGCGGGCCGGGCTGACGCCCGGTCCATCGCTTATCGAGGTGACGGCATTCATGTCCGGGCTCGCGCGAGTTGTACCTGCCGGCGCATATAAGCACGTTTCCGTGCCGGGTGGGGGGCTGCGCTAACGCACCCAGCCCCAGCGCTTGAGCTCGGCGAAGGTCTCGTCCAGCGTCTTGCGCACGCGGGCGACCAGTTCGTCGCACTCCTCATGCGAGATGATGAGCGGCGGGGCGATGATCAGCCGGTCGCGCACGGCGCGCATGACGAGGTTGTTCTTGAACGAGAAGTCCCGCGCCAGCGTGCCGGCCTTGCCGACATCGGGGAACTTGGTGCGGCCGGCCTTATCAGGCGTCAGCTCCAGCGCGCCGACAAGGCCCATCATCGGCGCCTCGCCCACCAGCGGGTGCTCGGCCAGCGCGCTCCAGCGGGCCTTGAGATAGGGGCCGACATCATTGGCGACGCGGCCCACCAGGTCCTCGCGCTGCATGATGGCGAGATTGGCCAGCGCGGCGGCGCAGGCGGCGGGGTGGCCGGAATAGGTGTAGCCATGGTTGAAGTCGCCGCCTTCATGCAGCACTTCCGCCACCCGATCGGCCACCATCACCCCACCGAGCGGCATGTAGCCTGAGGTGATACCCTTGGCCATGACGAGAATATCCGGCTCGGTGCCGAAGCTCTCGCAGCCGAACCAGCTGCCGGTGCGCCCGAAACCGCAGATCACCTCGTCGGAGATGAACAGGATGTCGCGCTCGCGGCAGATGCGGGCCACTTCCGGCCAGTAGCTGGCGGGCGGGATGATGACGCCGCCGGCGCCCTGGATCGGCTCGGCGATGAAGGCGGCGATGCGGTCCTCGCCCATGGCGTCGATGGTGGCTTCCAGCGCGCGGGCGGTGCGCAGGCCGAATTCCTCCGGCGTCTCGCCCTGGCGGGCCTCGCCCCAGAAATAGGGCTGGGCGATGTGCAGGATGTCGGGAATGACCGCGCTCTGCCCATGCATCGGCGCCATGCCGCCCAGGCTGCCGGCGGCGACGGTGGAGCCGTGATAGGCGTTGCGGCGGGAGATGATGATCTTCTTCTCCGGCTTCTCCTTGATCTGGAAGAAGCGGCGGACCAGCTTGATCACCGTGTCGTTGGATTCCGAGCCGGAGCCGGTGAAGAACACCTTGTTGAACTGCGGCGGGGTCAATTCGGCGAGCTTGGCCGACAGCTCGATGGCCGGCCGGTGCGTGGTCTTGAAGAAGGTGTTGTAATAGGGCAGCTCGCGCAGCTGCGCCGCCACCGCCTCAACAATCTCCTCCTGCCCATAGCCGACATTCACGCACCAGAGGCCGGACATGCCGTCGAGGATGCGGTTGCCGTCGGAATCGGTCAGCCAGACACCTTCCGCCTTGACCACGATGCGCGAACCCTCCTCGTTCAGCGTCTTCATGTCGCTGAACGGGTGGAGGTGATGGGCCGCATCGAGCGCGCGCAGCTCGGCCGTGGATTTGGGCAGGGTCATCTGTCGCTTCCTATCCCGCTACGTCTTCCCGGCCGGCGCGGCGCAGCGCATGGTCCGGGAGGACGGAAAACCTGCCTGCACAATGTGATCACATTTTGCGTGCGTCAAGTCGTCCGGCGTGGCAGAACTGCCGCCGCACGGTACGGGAGGCCGGCAGCTTCCAGCCCAGCGCGGGCGGGCGGCTTGACCGATACCCCCGCACCATGCGCAGATTTGACGTATCGACGTTTACTAGGTGGATCATGCCATTGCCCGAAGCCGTGGAAGACGCCACGGCCGCTGCGCGCGAAACCGTCCCGCAGATCGATGAATTCGGCGCCTATGTCGCCGCCAACGGCGCGCCCGAAATTGTCGAGGTTCTGCTGCCCGACACGCATGGCGTGCTGCGCGGCAAATGGATTCCCGGCGGGGCGGGGGGCAAGATCTGGGGCGACGGCGTCGCCATCCCGCTCTCCATCTTCGGCCTCGACATCTGGGGCCGAGAGGTCGAGGAAACCGGCATCCATATCGAGACCGGCGACCGCGACGGCATGTGCCGCCCGGTGGCAGGCACGCTGAAGCCGGTGCCATGGTCGCCGCGCCCGGCGGCGCAGGTGATGCTCTCCATGTATGAGCCGGACGGGCGGGGCGGCGAGCGGCCGTGGGATCTCGATCCACGCCACAAGCTGGAGGCGCAGGTGAAGCGCCTCGCGGCGCTGGGGCTCACCCCCTGCGTCGCCTTCGAGCTGGAATTCTACCTGATGAAGCCGGCGCCCGGGCCGAACGGCGTGCCCGAGCCGGTGTTTCCCGCCTCTGTGGGCGGGCCGGCGCGTCAGAACATGTATTCAATGTCCGACCTCGACGCCTATGCGCCGCTGCTGCACGATGTGCGCGAGGCTGCCCGCATCCAGGGGCTTCCGGCCGACACGGTGATCTCCGAGGCGGCGCCGGGGCAGTATGAGGTCAACCTCTATCACCGCCGCGACCCGATGGCGGCGGCGGACGACGCGATCCTGCTGCGCCGTCTGATCGACGGCGTGGCCCGCAAGCATGGCGTGCGCGCCAGCTTCATGGCCAAGCCCTTCCTCGATTTCGCCGGCTCGGGGATGCATGTGCATGTGAGCCTGACCGATGACGAGGGCCACAACGCCTTCGGCGCCGGCGAGGCGGGCGAGCGCCTGCTGCGCCAGTGCGCGGCGGGGCTGCTCGACACCATGGCCGACACCGCCGTGCTCTATGTGCCGAGCTATAACGGTTTCCGCCGCCTGGTGCCCGGCAGCTACGCCCCCACCAGCATCTCCTGGGGCTATGATAACCGCGCGGTGGCGGTGCGGGTGCCGAACGGGCCGCCCAAGGCGCGCCGGCTGGAGCACCGCATCGCCGGCGCCGACGCTCATCCCCATCTCGTGCTGGCGGCGATCCTCGCCGGCATGCTGGAAGGCATCGAGCGCGCGCTGGAGCCGCCGCCGCCGCTGACCGGCAATGCCTATGAGCAGGAGGCGCCGCATCTGTCCTACGACATGGGCGAGGCGATCCGTGCCTTCGGCCGCTCCGACTTCGTGGCGCGGGCGTTCGGGGCGGAATATCAGCGCGTCTTCGCCATCATGAAGGAGGCGGAACTCACCGCCTTTGAGCGGCGGATCAACCCGCTGGAGTATGAGACCTATTTGTGAGCCAAGCCGGGTTTGTGAGCACGGTGACGGCTTGAGCCGAGGCGATCGACGCTCTAGCCTTGGCCTGACGTGGTTTGCGTTCCACCCAAGAAACCCACTTCCCGAGGAGAATAGGATGTCTCGCCTCCTGACGACCATCGCGGCAGGCCTGTTGACCGCGCTGGCGATTGCGCCGGCCTCGGCACAGGACAAGGTCGTGAACGTCTACAACTGGTCCGACTATATCGACGAGTCGGTACTGGAGGCCTTCACCAAGGAAACCGGCATCAAGGTCCGGTACGACGTCTTCGATTCCAACGAGGTGCTCGAGACCAAGCTCCTCGGCGGCAAGACCGGCTATGACGTCGTGGTGCCGACGGGCTCCTTCCTGCAGCGCCAGATCCAGGCCGGCGTGTTCCTGAAGCTCGACAAGGCCAAGCTGCCGAACCTGCAGTACCAGTGGCCGCTGATCGCCGACCGCCTCGCCGTCTATGATCCCGGCAACCAATACGCCGTGAACTATATGTGGGGCACCACCGGCATCGGCATGAATGTCGACAAGGTGAAGGAGCGCCTCGGCGACATCCCGCTCAACAGCTGGGACATCTTCTTCAAGCCGGAAATCCTCGGCAAGCTCAAGGACTGCGGCGTCTATGTGCTGGACGGCCCGGAAGAGGTGATCCCGACCGCGCTGCGCTATCTCGGCAAGGATCCGAACTCCAAGGACCCGAAGGATATCGAAGCGGCCGGCAAGCTGCTGGCGCCGATCCGTCCCTTCATCCGCAAATTCGACAGCTCGGGCTATATCAACGCGCTGGCCGGCGGCGACATCTGCATCGCGCTCGGCTGGTCGGGCGACGTGTTCCAGGCCAAGGCCCGCGCCGAGGAAGCCGCCGAGAAGACCGGCAAGCCGGCGGTCAACATCGAGTACGTCATCCCGAAGGAAGGCGCGTTGATGTGGTTCGACAATTTCGCGATCCCGAAGGATGCTCCGCATCCGGACGAGGCGCTGGCCTTCATCAACTACATGATGAAGCCTGAAGTGGCGGCGAAGAACTCCGACTTCATCTCCTACGCCAACGGCAACCTCGAATCGCAGAAGTTCATCGACAAGGCGATCCTCGACAACCCGGCGATTTACCCGGACAAGGAGACGCTGGAGAAGCTGTTCACCGTCACCACCTATCCGCAGAAGGTGCAGCGCGTCGTCACCCGCACCTGGAGCGACTTCAAGCGCGGCAAGTGAGCTGCCGATAGGCGGCGCTGCCAGCTGATGGAAAAGGCCGGGCTCGCGCCCGGCCTTTTTATTGAGGCGCGGCAGTGTGGAGGGGCGGCGCCATTCTCTCGTCGCGCATCCTGCAACGGAGCGCGAGGCGTCCAATGCTGCAGGTCTGCGCCTGATGGGACCCCGAGCGGCCCTCCGTCAGGGGGCCTCGCCTGATCGACAAGAGATGGCTCTGCGGCCAAGCGCCAGAGCATTTTAAAGCTATGAAGGTTGAGCGCTTTCCGCTGAAACTCAACCTGATCGGAAGTGCCTTAGCCGATCTGCTCGATGATGATGGCGCGGATCTGCTCGCGCGTGAGACCGCAGGGCTCCGGCTTCCACTCCGGGCTGGAGCGGATGATGGCGGGCGCGGGCGGGGTAAGCTTGTGAGTACGCATAAATCCTCTTGGCCGCTTCGACCCTTGGTCGGCGGCTGACGCTGTTGCGTCGATGTGTGAGTAAAGAAAAAGCCCTGCATCTTGATGATGGGGCCGGCCGCATGAGCGACGATGGATGACTTACCGCGCCAATGCGTCACGATTGAGGCGGAGCGGCGCCGTCTCCGAAAAAGCGCCTCGCCCATGTGCGGTGTCTCGTCGAACCCGGACCCTGGAGGACGGCAGAGGAATGTAAGGGTAAACTTCCGCAACGGCTCCGGCTATTGTGATGGTCCGTGCCCTGCAATCGATGGGGCGATGCTGTATGCGGCACCTATGAACAAACCCGCCCCCGTGCCGCCCGCCGTCAATCGTCTGCTCTATGGAGCGGCGTTCGCCTGCGTGCTCGTCATCGTGGTTTTCTCCCTGCTTCCCGCGCAGGAGATGCCGCGCACGGGCATTCCCGACGGCACCGACCATTTCATCGCCTATTGGGGAACCGGTGGCCTGATGGCGCTGGCCTTCCGGGGACGCGGCGCGGTGCTGGTGCTCGCGGGTCTTGCCTTGGTCGGGCTTGGCGGCCTGATGGAGGTGCTGCAGCAGCTCGCACCCGGCCGCAGCTCGACCTGGAGCGACTTCCTCATGAGCGGCGGCGGGGCGCTTGCCGGGCTTCTGATGGGGACCGTGGCGGCCCGCATCATCAGCCATCTGCGCCGCCAGCACAGCGGGCGCCTCGGCAGCGTGTCCGCCTCCTAGGCCCAAGGCCTTCAGCGCCTTTGCCGGGTCGGGGAAACCCTGCGACGGCGTGCGCCCGCCCGTCGACGACGTGGCCGTCGCCTC
Source organism: Ancylobacter sp. FA202 (assembly GCF_000380205.1). Classification (NCBI taxonomy): domain Bacteria; kingdom Pseudomonadati; phylum Pseudomonadota; class Alphaproteobacteria; order Hyphomicrobiales; family Xanthobacteraceae; genus Ancylobacter; species Ancylobacter sp. FA202. Next base: position 3,618,808 of record NZ_KB904818.1, read on the forward strand.
GCGACCGATGCCGCCATCTGATCCACCGCCGCCGAGCCCGCGTAATCGGAGCAAAGCTGTGGAGACTTCAATGATCAGAACGCTCCTTTTTACCGGCCTGTTCGCCTTTGTCGGGCTCGGCGCGCCGTCGGCTCAGGCCAGGGATCTGGTGCTCGAACAGTTCTTTGCTGGCCGGACCGTCGCGGAGGGCACCTTTTCCGCCATCAACGGCGTGAAGCGGGCCTTCACCGTCGATCTCGACGGCCGCTGGAACGGGCATGTGCTCACTTTGGTCGAGGAGTTCCGCTTCGCCGACGGCGAGACGGACCGCAAGACCTGGCGGTTCGAGAAGCTGGGGCCCGGCCGTTATCGCGGCACACGCGAGGATGTGCGGGGCGAGACGCAGGTGAGCGTGAAGGGCGATACCGCGACCTTCAGCTATCTCGTCGACCTTGATCCCGGCGCGGAGGAGAACCTCGTGCGCTTTCACGACCGGATGGTGCTGCGCGGCGACGGCACCGTGCTGAACACCGCCTGGGTCACCAAGTTCGGCTTCCCCGTGGCGCTGACACGGGTCGAGTTCCGGCGCCCCTAGCCGGGCCCCACCAACCGCGTTCCCCTCGACATTTCCGGAGGACATCCATGCGCCCCCATGTGACATCCGCTTCGATCGGACTGCTTCTCGCTCTCGCGGCGGTGCCGGCCGTCGCCGAACCCCTGAGCGGCCCCGAGATCAAGGACAGGATCGGCGGCGAGCTGGTGCGGCTGAGCACCCCCTATGGCCTCACCCTGCCGCTGGTCTACCGCGATGACGGCGTCGTCTCCGGCGATCTCTCCGGTTTCTCGATCGGCGCCCTGCTGGCCCCGCGCGAGGAGGGGCGCTGGTGGGTGAAGGACGATCGGCTCTGCCAGAAATGGCCGAGCTGGTATGACGGCCGCACCCATTGCTTCACCATCACCTCGCTCGGGCCGGACAAGATCGCCTGGACGCGCGACGACGGCTTGGCCGGCACCGCCGAAATGGGCCGCTGACATGGCACGCCCGCAGGCGCCGGCCCTTCCTGCCTGGCGCCTCGCGCTCTATGCCCTGCCGGCGCTGCCGCTCGCCGCACTGGCGCTGCCCTTCTATGTGATCGTGCCCAGCTTCTACGCCGAGGCGCTCGGGCTCTCGCTCGCCTCGGTCGGCACCGCCCTGCTGGCGATCCGTATCCTCGACGCCGTTGCCGACCCGATTCTCGGCTGGGCCTCGGACCGCCTCACCCCCGCCATGGGGCGGCGGCGGGCGCTGATGCTGGTGGCGACGCCGGTCACGGCGATCTCGGCCTTCATGGTATTCTGGCCCGGCGCGGGTGCCGGCATTGGCTATCTGGTCCTGTGGGGGCTCGGGCTCTCGCTCGGCTACACCGCTCTCAGCCTTGCCTACACCGCCTGGGGCGCGGAGATCAGCGCCGATTATCGCGGCCGCGCCCGGGTGGTCGCCGCGCGCGAGGCGGTGACGCTTCTGGGCACGCTGCTTGCCATCGCGCTGCCCTTCGCGGTCGGGCTCGGCGTCGGCGCGGCGGGCTTCCATGGGCTTGCGGCGATGGGCGTATTCGTGCTGATCGCTCTGCCGCTCGCCAGCCTCGCCTGTGTCGCCGGCGTGCCGGAGCCGACGGACCGCACCCGCGAGCGGCTTGGCCTGCGTGCCGGGCTGCGCCATCTCAGCGCGAACCGGCCCTTTCTGCGGTTGGTCGTCGCCTTCCTGCTCAACGGCATCGCCAACGCCATTCCCGCCACGCTGTTTCTCTATTTCGTGGCGGACCGAATCGGTGCCGCCGCGCTGCAGGGGCCGCTGCTCTTTCTCTATTTTCTGTGCGGGGTGGCTGGTCTACCGCTGGCACTGCGCTGCGCCGGCCGGTTCGGCAAGCACCGCGCCTGGTGCGGCGCGATGGCGGTGGCCTGCCTCGTCTTCGCCAGCGCCGGCTGGCTCGGGCCGGGCGATGTCGTGCCCTTCGCGCTGATCTGCGCCTTCACCGGCCTGTTGCTCGCCTTCGACGTGGCGCTGCCGCCAGCGATCCAGGCCGATGTGATCGACGTCGACACTGCCGCCTCCGGCGAGCAGCGCTCGGGGCTCTATTTTGCGCTCTGGGCCCTTGCCACCAAACTGGCGCTGGCGATCGCGGTGGGCGTCACCTTCCCGCTGCTGGACTGGGTCGGCTTCAAGCCCGGCGACGGGGCGCCCTCGGCGGAAGCCGGCGCGGCGCTGGCCATGCTCTATGCGTGGGTGCCGATTCCGGCCAAGCTGGCCGCCATCGCCCTGATGTGGGGATTTCCGCTCGACGAGGCGGCGCAGGCGCGGTTGCGCCGGCAAATCGACGCCGGCGCGGCGCCGGCGGTTGTCTCCCCCCGCACGCAGGTGTGATCCGCCCCGCCGGTGGACGCGCGAGGATATGACCTTAGGTCAGAGACCGTAGCGGACGGGGGAGACGGGTGGCACTCACGCGCAGAGATCTGATGGCGACGGCGGCGCTGGGCGCCGCCATGCTCGCTTTGCCGCCGGGGCGGGCGCTGGCCCAGCCGGCGCCGCTGGCCCGGGCGATTCCCTCTTCCGGCGAACGAATGCCGGCGGTGGGGCTCGGCAGCTGGATCACCTTCAATGTCGGCAATGATCCGGCCTTGCAGGCGGAGTGCACCGCCGTCATGGCGGCGTTCTTCGCCGGCGGCGGGCGGATGATCGACAGCTCGCCGATGTATGGCTCCTCGCAGGCGGTGATCGGTCGCGGCCTCGCCGCGCTGGGGCGCCCGGATGCGCTCTTCGCGGCGGAAAAGGTCTGGACCTCGTCGGGCGCGAATGGCCCCGCGCAAATCGATGAGACGCGACGCCTCTGGGGCGTGGAACGCTTCGATCTCCTGCAGGTGCACAATCTGCTGGGCTGGGAGGCGCATCTCGACTCGCTCTTCGCGATGAAGGCTGCCGGCCGGCTGCGCTATGTCGGCATCACCACCTCGGAGGGGCGGCGCCATGATCTGGTCGAGCAGATCATGGCGCGCCAGCCGATCGACTTCGTGCAGCTGAGCTATAACCCGGTCGACCGCGAGGCCGAGCAGCGCCTGCTGCCGCTCGCCGCCGAGCGCGGGATCGCGGTGATCGTCAACCGGCCCTTCCAGCAAGGCGCCCTGACGCGGCGGCTCGACCGTGCGCCGCTGCCCGACTGGGCCGGCGAGATCGGCGCGACGAGCTGGGCGCAGTTGATCCTGAAATTCATCCTGGCGGAGCCTGCCGTCACGGTCGCCATCCCCGCCACCACCCGCGTCGACCATGTGCGCGAGAACCTCGCCGCCGCCAGCGGCCCGCTGCCCGACCGGGAGCTGCGCGGGCGCATCGCCGCGCATCTCGGCGCGCTGTGATGGGGCCATGGTCGACCTATCGGCTGGACGACTTCCTGCTGTTCTCGCCCCGGGTCTATTGGCGCCTGTTCGAGGCTGAGAACGCGGCGCTGTGGCCGCTGCATCTGGCGACGACGCTGGCAGGGCTGGCGCTGGTGGGGCTGAGCCTGCGCCGGCCGGGCCGGGCGATGGTCTGGACCGGGCTCCTCCTCGCGCCGCTCTGGGCCTTCGTCGCCTGGTCGTTCCTGCTGCAGCGCTATGGCGGGATCAACTGGGCCATGGACTATGCCGCGCCGGCCTTCTTCGTGCAGGCCCTGCTGCTGCTCGCCGCCGCCCTGATGCCGGGCGGCCCGGCCCTGGGGCGACTTGATGCCATCGGCAGGGCCGGACTGGGACTGGCCCTCGCCGGGCTACTGCTCTATCCCGCGCTTGCCCTCGCCTCCGGCCGCCCCTGGGCGGGTGCGGAGGTGTTCGGCATCGCGCCCGATCCGACCGTGCTGGTGACGCTCGGCTTTCTGCTTATGGCGCGGGGGCGATGGCTCGTCCTCCTGCTGCCGATTCCGCTGCTGTGGTGCCTGTTCAGCGGCCTCACCTTGCTGGCGATGGGGGAAGCGCAGGCATGGCTGCTTCTGGCGAGCACCGGGCTGGCCGCGCTGCTGGCGACGCTGAGACTGATGCGGCTAGGGGCGCGGGCTGTCCGGGAATAAGGCCGGCCTACTTCCGCCAGCGCTTGTAGAACCAGGTCCACTGCTCGGGGTGCTCGCGCACCCAACCTTCGACCACCGAGGTGATCATCTGCATGGCCCCGTCCACGTCGATCTTGCCATTGCCATCGCGCGGCAGGTTGAGGGCAGGCGTGCACTGGATGCGGAAGCGCCCTTCCGGCAGGCGGATCACCCGCACCCCGTGCACCGGGCACTCATAGAGCCGGGCGAGGCGGGCAATGGTGGGGTTGGCCGAGCAGGGCTGGCCGAAGAACTGCACGGTGGGCCCGCCCCGGCGCGCCTGATCCACGAGAATGCCGAGATGCTTGCCCTGGTCGAGCACGGCGGCAAGCTCGAACACCGCCACATGCGAGGCGGCCACGAGATTGCCCATCACCCGGCTGCGGGCCTCGAACAGCAGGTCGGCGAAGAAGGAATTGTCCGGCGCACGGAACAGCACCGCGCTGTCCAGCCCCTGCGCGGCGGCGGCGATGGCCGGCAGCTCCCAGTTCGCCAGATGCGCGGTGAACACCAGCGCCGGCTTTCCGTCGATCCGCATGGCGACGAAATTGGAGACGCCCGTGGTCTCGATCCGGCTCTTGGCCGGCTCCCACATATTGTACTGCCAGATGCGGTCGAGATGGACGAACTCGCCGCCCATGCGGCCGAGATTGTCCCACATGCCGATCGCGATCGCTTCGCGCTCCGCCTCGGTCTTCTCAGGATAGGCGAGCCGCAGATTCTTCAGGGCGGTGCGGTGGATCGAGGTGCGTGGGCCGATCTTGCGCGCCCAGAAGCCGCCGGCCCAAGAGGCGAAGCGCGGCGTTTGCAGGCGCATCGCCCCCGCCAGCGCCCACACGCCGGTCGAGAGGGCGGCATCGCGCAGGCGGGTGGTCCAGGGGCGGGGCGCGCTCATCGCGGATATGGCTCGAACCTCGCGCCTTTAGAAGGTGATGACCACCTTGCCGAACACACGCCGTGTCTCCAGCCGCTCCAGCCCGGCGCCGAACTGCTCCAGCGGGAATTCGGAATCGATCACCGGCAGGACGCCGCGCTCCATCCGCTTCAAGCCGTCGGCGATGGCGCGAATCGGCGCGCCAAACGAGCCGATGATGCGGTACTGGCGCTGGAACAGCTGCATCAGGTTCATGTTCACCGACACGCCCGAGGTCGAGCCGCAGGTGACGAGGCGGGCGCCCGGCTTCATCGACAGCAGCGAGCCGTTCCACGTCTCGGCGCCGACATGCTCGAACACCACGTCGACACCCTTCTTCTTGGTGATCTTGCGCACCTCGTGCTCGAAGCGGTCGGTCTTGTAGTTGATGACGTGGTCGGCGCCGAGCGCCAGCGCCTTGGCGCATTTCTCGTCGTCGCCCGCCGTGGTGATGACGGTGCAGCCGATCTCCTTCGCCATGCGGATCGCCACCGTACCGATGCCGGAGCCGGCGGCATGGACCAGAATGGTCTCGCCCGGCTCAAGCTTGGCATTGTCGAACAGCATGTGCTCGACGGTGGAGAAGGTGACGGGGGCGGTGGCGGCGTCGGTCCAGGAGATGCCGTCCGGGATCGGCACGCACAGGCGTTCCTTGATGTTGAGCTGGTCGCGGGCGAAGCCGTCGACATGGAAGCCCATCACGCCGGCGACCTCTTCGCAGAGATTGTCGCGGCCCTGCCGGCACATCTTGCACTGGCCGCAGGTGAGCGCGCCATACATCGCGACCTTCGAGCCCGGCTTGAAGCGGGTGACGCCCTCGCCGATGGCGGTGACTTCGCCCACCGCTTCGGCGCCCACCACCAGCGGCATCTTGCGCTTGGCGAAGGCCATGCCGCGCCAGCCCCACACGTCGATGTGGTTCAGCGCCAGCGCCTTGACGTTCACCTGCACCTCGCCCGGTTCCGGCGCGCCGGGTGCGGGCAGGTCGGTGAGGATCAGTTCGCGGTCGGAGACCAGCTGAAGCGCGCGCATGAACAACTCCGGGCAGGCGGCGGCGGCATCTCACCGTCCCGTTGCCCGGGTGTATACGGACAAGGGGCGGGCACGGATGGCGTCCGCGCAAGGACGAGGGTGGATAGCGAAATCAGCGCTGTATGGCTAGTGCGGCGGTGAGCCCGCCATCCACCGGCAGGGTCGCGCCGGTGACATAGGCGGCGCCGGGGGAGAGCAGAAAGGCGACCACCGCCGCTACATCCTCCGGCGCGGCGAAGCGGCCGGCGGGGATCTGCTTCTCGACATTGGCGCGGTAGGCGGCATAGGGCGCCAGCATCGCCGTGTCGACGAAGCCGGGGGCGACGACGTTGGCCGTCACGCCGCGCCGGGCGCTCTCGATGGCAAGCGTGCGGCAATAGCCGGCCAGTGCGGCCTTGGAGCCGGCATAGATGGCGTTGCCGGCATTGGCGACATCGGCGGCGATGGAGCCGATAGCGACGATCCGCCCGGCCCGGGCCCGCGTCATCGGCCGCACCAGCGCCCCGACCAGCTTCACGAAGGACCAGTAATTCACCTGCATCAGTTGCTCGGCGCGGTGCTGGTCGACCAGCGCCGCCAGCGTGTCGTAGCTCATGCCGGCATTGTGGATGAAGCCGAAATAGGTCGGCTCCTCGGCGAGGACGGCCGCGAAAGCCTCCACCGCGCCTTTGTCGGCGAGATCGAGCGTGCGCGCCTCGACACGGGCGTCCGGCTTCTCCGCCTGGATCGCAGCGATCAGCGCCTGCGCCTCGGCCTCCGCCGTGCGGACGGTGAAGACGACCTCGAAGCCCGCCAGCGCCAAGGCGCGCACGATGGCCGCGCCGACGCCGCGCCCGCCGCCGGTGACAAGGACGCGCTGGCTCACGCCGGCGCGCCCGTCAGGATCAGGCACACATTCTGCCCGCCAAAGCCGAAGGAGTTCGACATCACCCGCGTCACCGTCGCATCGCGCGCCACGTTCGGCACCACGTCGAGCGGGATGGCCGGGTCGGGCAGTTCGTAATTGATGGTCGGCGGGATGCGGCCATTGGCGATGGTCATCAGCGAGATCACCGCCTCGATGGCGCCGGCGGCGGTGAGCGTGTGGCCGATCATCGACTTGTTGGACGAGATCGGGATGCCGGTCAGCCGCTCGCCGAAGACGGCGCTCATGCCGGTGAACTCCATGCGGTCGTTCTCGGGCGTGGAGGTACCGTGGGCGTTGATGTAGTCGATGGCGTCCGGCTCGACGCCGGCATCGGCCAGCGCCCGGCGCATGCAGCCGATAACCGGCTTGGCGTCCGGCGAGGAGCGGGTGCGGTGGAAGCTGTCGGCCATCTCGCCGACGCCTTCGACCACGCCGAGGATCTTGGCGCCGCGTGCCAGCGCATGCTCCAGGCTTTCCAGCACCAGCGCGCCGGCACCCTCGGCGATGATGAAGCCGTCGCGGTTCTTGGCGAAGGGGCGCGAGGCGGCGCCCGGGTTTTCGTTATTGGTCGACAGGGCGGAGAGCAGCGAGAAGCGGATCAGCGCTTCCGCCGTCACCGAACCGTCGGTGGCGATGGAGAGCGCCGCGTCGCAGTCGCCGCGCCGGATCGCCTCGACGCCGAGCTGGATCGAGGTGTTGCCGGAGGCGCAGGCGGTGGACAGCGAGATCGGCTGTCCGCGCGTGCCGAAGCGGTCCGCCAGATGATCGGCGATCGAGCCATAGAGGAAGCGCTCGTGCCAGGCGTCGTGGCCATTGGCCTCGGCGGCGCGCAGCAGGTCGTCATAGGAGACGGCGGCATTGGGCGCGGCTTCCTGTGCCAGGATGCGGCGCTGGGGCCATTCCAGCTCGATCGGCGGCACGGCGCAGAACAGCGGGCCAGGGAAGGCACCCTTGGTACCGATGCCGGATTCGGCAATCGCCTCGTCCGCCGCCAGCGTCGCCAGTTCCTCGGAGAGGTCGGGAGCGGTGCTCTTGCTCTTGGGCAGATAGTCGACCGTGCCGGCGATGGTGGTGCGCATCCCGTCGATCGGGAAGCGGGTGATGCGATGAATTCCGGACATGCCGGAAGTCAGCTTCGCCCAATTGTCCTGTTTGCCCTGACCCAGCGAGGTGACGAGCCCCATGCCGGTGACGACGACGATCGGCCGGCCGGCCTTGTCGGTATAGGAAGCCATGATCTGCTCCTCGGAAGCGGCGTGCTTCCGCGTGGTGGGGTCAGTCGGCGCGCTCGACCAGCGCGACGCCTTCCCCACGCCAATGCCCCACTGCGGTGACGATGGCACGGGAAAGCGGGCCATCGAAAGGCTTTTCCAGCGTTTCGCCGTCGAGCGGCGCGAAGAGCCGGCCTTCGGCGACGCTGAGCGCGGCCAGCGCCAGTGCCACCGGCATCTGCGCTTCCAGCCCGTGGCCGACACGGTCGGTCACCGAGCGCACCGGCAGGCCGGAGCGAGCGAGCACCGCGGCTTCCGCCTGCGTCGGCTCGGGCGCGCCGGAGGCGGCGGAGAACACGGCGGTTTCGCCATCGGTGCCGGCGCCGGCGGTCTTCAGAAGCTCTTCCAGCACCGCCTCGACAGCGCCGGGCTCGTTGCGCCGGGCGCGCTCGGACCAGACGCCGGAGAGCTTGGCGATCGGCTTGGCGCCGCGCGCCGTGGCGTGCTCGGGCGATTCCAGCACCAGGAAGGCGCCAGCCGAGCCGGTCGGAACACCCTTCGGCTCCGCCAGCACCGGCGCCCAGGGGGCGTGCATGGCCAGGCGCTTGAGGGCGAAGAGCAGCAGCATGTCGCGCCGCTCGGCATTATAGGCGCCGCCCACCAGGGCGATCTCGCTGGTGCCGGCGGCAATGCGGGACCAGCCGATGCGGACCGCATCGGTGCCCGAGCTTTCCTCGCCCATGAAGGTGCGCGAGGAACCGGTGACGCCGTGCACGATCGAGATGTTGCCGGCGAGAAGATTGGAGAGCTGAGCCAGGAACAGCGTCGGGCGCAGGTTCGACTGCAGCTGCTCGTTGAGGAAAACCTCGGGGTTCGGCTGGTTCTCGATTTCGGTCAGGATGGCGCCGTCGACCGATTGGTCACGCTCGCCGCCGCCGGCCGCCACCACCATGTCGGTGGTGCCGAGAATGTCCTTGTCGCCCTTGATGCCGGCCGAATCCAGCGCGAGGCCGGCGGCATAGGTACCGATGCGCTGCCAGGGCTCCATCTGCCGCTGGTCGCCCTTCTTGGGGATCTGCGCATCGAAGCTGATCGGGGCCAGCGGGTGGACGACATAGGGGGCGAAGCCCGTCTCGTCGACCACCGGGCCGGTGCCGGAGGAAAGCGCCAGCCTATGAGCTTCCGGGCCTTCACCGAGCGAGGAAACAAGCCCGATGCCGGTGATCCAGACGTCGCGACGATTAGACATGCGTGAGATTTCCTGCGCGTTCCGCCGTGCCAATCACGGCGTCGCCCATCGGCATGCCGATGCGTTCGGCGGTGGAGAGCAGATAGCCGCGCAGCTCCGGGGCCGGGAAGGGCATGGTCTTGAGCGTCACGTCGGCATTGCAGACGAGCTTGCCGTCGACACGCCCTTCGGCCTTCAGCCGGGCATAGCCCGAGCCGTCATGTTCCAGGCGCGCGAACACGTCGATCACCTGGCCCGGCACCACGAAGGTCCGCAGCTTGCCCTTGTCGACCGAGGCGAGGAACGCCATGCGGTCGTAATTGTGCAGCCGAAGGAGCAGCATGCCGCAGCTCTGCGCCATGATTTCAAACAGCAGCACGCCCGGCAGCAGAGGATGACCCGGGAAGTGGCCTTCAAAGATCGGGCTCTCGCACGGGACAGTGTTGGCGGTCCGCAAGGTTCGAGCTTCAAGGTCGAGCTCGACCACCTTGTCGATCATTTGGAAATATTCGAGGCGCATCACCTGTCCCGCTTGTACGACGTCCTTCCGCCGGATCAGGCGGACTTGGCTGCGATCAGCTCGTCGATGCGCGCGCAAAGATTCTTGAGGACGAAGTACTGCTCGGTCGTCGCCTTGCCTTCATTGACTTCCTGCGTCCAGCTCTCAAGCGGCAGCTTGATGCCGAACGCCTTGTCGATGGCGAAGGCGATGTCGAGGAAGTCCAGGCTGTCGATGCCGAGATCGTCGATCGCGTGGCTTTCCGGCGTGATGTTCTCGCGCGGAATGTCGCACGTCTCGGCAATGATGTTGGCAACGGTCTCGAACGTGGTCGACATGAAAGGCCTCTGGTCTCGGCAGCCGCGTCCGGCCACGGTTGAATGGGTTCGCCCGGCGCTCCCGCGTCGCAGGCCCCCGAATGGATGTCGGCCCGTATACCTAAGCGCGGACGGCGATTCAATGGCGGCGGCGCGGCAATCCTCGGCAGTGTGACATCCATGCCGTCGCCGAGGCTCGGCGGGGGATGTCGCCGCCGCCCGGCAACGTCATGGCACCGTGACCGATTTCGTCCTATCGTTCGCCCCAAAGCAGGCGGTCAGTCTCGGAGCAGGTGCCATGATCCCGTTTACCTCGGCCTTTTCCTGGCTCGGACACGGGGTTGCCGTGTCGGTGCTGGCGTTGTCACTTGTGGGTCCGGCCTCGGCACAGGCGCCCAAGCCTGCCGGGACCAAGCCCGCCGCGGCGGCGCCCGCCAAACCGGCGGCCGCGCCGACGGCCAAACCGGCCACCGATGCACTGCCGAAAACCTATGCCCCGCAAGAGCTTGTCGAGGCCGCGCGGCGGCTGCAGGCGCTGATGCAACGCGAGCGCGGACCGCTGCCGAAGCCGGCTGCCCAGCTGCGCAGGGACGCCGATGCCGCGCTTGCCGCTGGCGACGCCCGCACGGCTGCCGGCCTTTATGGCCAATTGGCGCAGGCGAGCCCGGGCGATGCCGGGCTCTGGCAGCGCTTTTCCCGCGCGCTCTCGCGCATCAAGCCGAGCGAGAATGAAAGCGCCGACACGTTCCTGGAGCGGGCGCAGGCGGCTGCCTTCCTCGCCTATCGCGCGGCGACGACGCGGGCGGCGCAGGCCGAGGCGCTGTTCGCCATCGGCCATCTCTATGACCAGCGCTCGCTCTGGCGCCCGGCGCTCGACACGTTCGCGACGGGGCTGACCTATGCCGATGTGCCGGAGCAGCGCGCCTTCTACGACACGCTGCGCGAGGAGCGTGGCTTCCGCATCCTCGACTACAGCGTCGATTCGGATGCCTCCAACCCGCGGATCTGCGTGCAGTTTTCCGAACCGCTGGTGAAGGGCGGCAAGGACTATTCCGCTTATGTGACGCTGCGCGGGCCGCAGGGTCCGGTCGATAAGCCGGCGGTGACGGCAGAGGAGAGCCAGCTCTGCGTCGAGGGGCTGAAGCATGGCGAGACCTATGATGTGACGCTGCGGGCCGGCCTGCCGTCGTCCATTGCCGCCGAGCCGCTTCGCGCCAACTCCGAGCTGACCATCTATGTGCGCGATCGCAAGCCGAGCGTGCGCTTCACGGGGCGGAACTACGTGCTGCCCCGCACCGGCCCGCGCGGCATTCCCGTGGTGTCGGTCAATACCTCCAAGGTGGCTGTCGATCTTTACCGCATCGGCGACCGCAGCCTGATTCCCACCGCTCTCGACGGCGAGTTCCGCCGCGACCTCGGCGGCTATGACCTGCAGCAGCTGAAGGACGGCAAGGCGGAGGTCATCTTCAAGGGCGAGCTGGAGACCGCGTCGCCGCTGAACGAGGACGTCACCACCTCCTTCCCCGTCGATGAGGCGGTGAAGACGCTGGCGCCCGGCGTCTATGTGCTCGCCGCCCGCCCGGGGGGCGATGCCGCCGACCCGAATGACGAGTGGAGCTCGCGCGCCACTCAGTGGTTCGTGGTTTCCGATCTCGGCCTCACCGCGCTGTCGGGCAGCAAGGGCCTGACCGTGCTGGTGCGCGCGCTCGGCAGCTCCCAGCCTTTGGAGGGGGTGGAACTGCGCCTTCTCGCCAAGTCGAACGACGTGCTCGCCACCGCCCGGACGGACGCCAGCGGCACCGCCGCCTTCGATGCCGGGCTGATGCGCGGCACGGAAGGCTTCGCGCCGGCTGTCATCGTCGCCCAGGCGAAGGAGGGCGACTATGCCTTCCTGTCGCTGGAGGATCAGGCTTTCGACCTTACCGACCGTGGCGTTGGTGGGCGCGCGGCGCCCGAGCGCTACGATGCCTTCGTCACCACTGAGCGCGGCGTCTACCGCTCCGGCGAGGAGGTGCACGTCACCGCGCTGCTGCGCAGCCCGCAGGTGATGGCGGCGGCCGGCGTGCCGCTGACGGTGATGTTCAAGCGTCCCGACGGCGTCGAGGAGCGCCGCGAGCTGGTCGCCGACCAGGGCGCGGGTGGGCGCACGCTCACCTATCCGCTGATGGGCGACGCGATGACCGGCACCTGGCGGGTCGAGGCTTATGTTGACCCGCGCGGCGCGCCGGTGGGCGCCACCACTTTCCTGCTGGAAGACTATGTGCCCGAGCGTCTGGCGCTCGACCTTTCCACCAGCGCCACTTTCCTTGCCGCCAACGCCCCGGTGACGGTGGCGGCCGATGGGCGCTGGCTGTTCGGCCCGCCGGCGGCGGGGCTCGACATTGAGGGCGAGATCGAGGTGCGGGTGGCGGATGCGCGCCCGGGCCTGCCGGGCTGGCGCTTCGGCCGCATGGATGACGGCTTCACCCCGGTGCGCCAGCCGCTGGCCGATACTCCCGTAACGGACGCGCAGGGCAAGGCGAGCCTGCCGGTCGCCCTTCCCAACCTGCCGGCGACCGCACGGCCGCTGGAGGCGGAGATCTTCGTCGCGCTGAATGAAGGCGGCGGGCGGGCGGTGCGCCGCTCCCTCGTGTTGCCGGTGCGCGCGGCCGGCGATGGCATCGGCGTCAAGCCGCTGTTCGACAAGGCAGGGCCGGGCGAGAACGCCACTGCCGGCTTCGAGGTGCAGGGCTTCGATGCCGCCGGCCAGCCGGTGGCCTTGAAGGGCGCGAAATGGGCGCTCTACCGCGTCGAGACCCGCTATCAATGGTACCGCCTCGGCGGCAGCTGGGATTTCGAGCCGGTCGAATCGGTGGCGAAGGTGGCGGACGGTGCGCTCGACCTGACCGCCAGTGCACCGGCGCGACTCAACGTTCCGGTCGCCTGGGGCCGCTATCGGCTGGAAGTCACCGACGGTGCACGCGCCACGGCCGTGTCCTTCGATGCCGGCTGGGGGGGCGGGGCCACCGCCGACGCGCCGGACCGGCTGGAGGTCGGGCTCGACAAGGCGCAATACGTCGCCGGCGACGCGCTCAAGGTGAACCTCACCAGCCGCATGGCCGGTTCCGCCACCGTGCTGATCGTCGGTGACGGGGTACTGGCGGCGAAGACGCTCGACGTGCCGGCGGGGGATTCCTCGGTCGCCTTCACCGTCGCTGCGGAATGGGGCCCGGGCGCCTATGCGCTGGCCTTCGTTCATCGCCCGCTGGATGTGGCGGCGAGCCGCAATCCCGGCCGCGCCATCGGCCTCGCCTGGTTCGGCGTCGACCGCGCCGAGCGGGTGCTCGGCGTCAAGCTGGACGCGCCCGCTCTCGCGCGGCCGGAAACGACGCTTTCCGTGCCGGTTGAGGTGACGGGGGGCGGGCAAGGCGAGGCTTTTGTGACGCTCGCGCTGGTCGATGTCGGCATTCTCAACCTCACCGGCTTCAAGGCGCCTGATCCAGATGGCTTCTATCTCGGCCAGCGCGCGCTGGGCACAGAGGTGCGCGACTTCTATGGCCAGCTGATCGACGGCATGCTCGGCAGCCGGGGGCGCCTGCGCGCGGGCGGCGACGCCATGGATATGGGCCTGCAGGCGGAACCGCCGACGCAGCCGCCGCTGGCTTTGTTCTCCGGGCTGGTGAAGCTCGACGCGCAGGGCAGGGGCACCATCGACTTCACTCTGCCGCCCTTCGACGGCACCGGCCGGCTGATGGCGGTGGCGTGGTCCGGCGCGGCGGTGGGCCATGCGCAGGCCGATGTGGTGATCCGCGATCCGGTGGTGATCACCGCCACCCTGCCGCGCTTCCTCGCTTCCGGCGACCGCTCGACCCTCAACCTGTCGCTCGACAATGTGGACGGCGAGGCGGGGGATTACGCGCTGGATATCGTCACCGACGGTCCGGTGAAGGTGGCCAGCGCGCCGAGGACGGTGCCGCTCGCCAAGGGCGCGCGCCAGTCCTTCGCCGCACAGATGGACGGCACCGGCATCGGCGAGGCCAAGGTCTCGGTGCGGCTGTCGGGGCCCGGCGGGCTCGCTATCGTGCGCGACTATGCGCTGAATGTGCGTCCGGCCTATCCCGCCATCTCCCGCCGCAGCGTCGAGACGCTGGCGCCGGGCGCGGCGCTGACGCTCAGCGCCGATCTTGTCGCCGATCTGGTGCCGGGGCGCGGCGGGGTCAGCGTTTCCGCCGGGCTCGATCCGGCCTTCGATGTGCCGGCGCTGATCGGCGCGCTCGACCGCTACCCCTTCGCCTGTTCCGAACAGCTGACCAGCCGGGCGCTGCCGCTGCTCTATCTCAGCGATTTCGGCCCGCCGCAGCGCTTCCGCCTGACCAAGGACCCGGCCGAGACGATCCGCAACGCCATTGCCCGGCTGATCGCCCGGCAGGGTTCGGATGGCTCCTTCGGCCTGTGGGAGGCAGGGGGCAATGATCTGTGGCTCGACGCCTATGTCAGCGACTTCCTGACCCGTGCCCGCGAGCGCGGCCACGCCGTGCCGGAACAGCCCTTCGTCATGGCGCTGGACCGGCTGCGCAATTCGCTCGCCTATGCCGGCGAAGGCGCCACCGACGATGGGCAGGCCTACGCCATCTACGTGCTGGCCCGCAACGGCCGGGCGCCGCTGGGCGATCTGCGCTATGTGGCCGACGCCAAGCTCGACGAGGTGACGAGCGCGATGGCGCGCGGCCAGCTCGCGGCCTCGCTCGCCATGCTCGGCGACAAGGGGCGGGCGGAGAAGGTGTTCGGCGCGGCGCTGGAACTGCTGCCCAGCGCGGCAGAGACGGTGACGTCAGGCCGGCCGGATTTCGGCTCGGTGCTGCGCGACGCCGCCGGGGTGGCGACGCTCGCTTCCGAGGCCGGCTTCACCGGCACGGCGCGCACCGCCCGCCAGAGAGTGGCCACCGCCTTTGTCGATGCCGGCCCGACCTCAACCCAGGAAGACGCCTGGCTGCTGCTGGCCGCCCGGGCGCTGCGCGAGGGCAGGGGCATTGCCCTCGATATCGACGGCACCGCCCATACCGGGCTCTATGAGCGCACGCTCACCCCGCCGGAACTGGCCAAGCCGATCGTGCTGACCAATCGCGGCATCGCCCCGCTGGATGTCGCCGTTTCCATCGACGGCCCGCCAGTGGCGCCGGAGCCGGCGGCGGCGAACGGGTTCAGCCTGAGCCGCAGCTACTACACGCTCGCCGGCGTGCCGGCCGACCCGGCCAAGGTGGCACAGAACCAGCGCCTCGTTGTCGTGCTGGAGGCGCAGGAGGACGAGGCGGGGCCGAGCCATGTGCTGCTGGTCGACCATCTCCCCGCCGGCTTCGAAATCGACAATCCGAGCCTCGCCGTGGGCGCGGATGTCGGTGCGCTGGCCTGGCTGGGCGACACGACGCAGCCGGCGCATGCGGAGTTCCGCGACGCCTTCTTCGCCGCCGCCTTCGACCGCACGCAGGGCTCGGAGGAGCCGGAACTGCTGCGCGTCGCCTATATCGTGCGCGCCGTCTCCCCCGGCCGCTACGCGCATCCGCCCGCCATCGTGGAAGACATGTACCGCCCCGGCCGCTTCGCCCGCACCAGCGCGGGCCGGACCGAGGTGACGGGGCCGGCGAAGTGAGGGGGCTCGCGTGAGGCGGGGGGCGCGGCGCGCGTGCGGCATCGCCGTTCTCGGGGCGATGCTGCTGGCGGGAGGCTCTTATGCCTGGCTCGCCGGCGTGCGCGCCAGCGCCCCGCCGCCACCTGGGCTCGCCCTCTCGGTTGAGGTGCGTGACCGCGAGGGGCGGTTGCTGCGCCCCTTCGCCCTCGCTGACGGGCGCTGGCGGCTTAAGGCGGAGACCCGCGAGGTCGACCGGCGCTTTCGCGACATGCTGGTCGCCTATGAGGACAAGCGCTTCTGGGAGCATGGGGGGGTCGATCCGCTCGCTTTGGTGCGGGCGGCGGGGCAGATGCTGCGGCACGGGCGCATTGTCTCCGGCGGCTCCACCCTGACCATGCAGGTGGCCCGGCTGCTGGAGCCGCGCGAGGGCAGCGGATTCGCGGCCAAGCTCGGCGCCAAGCTCACCGAGATGCGTCGCGCCATCCAGCTGGAGGCGCGGCTGAGCAAGAGCGAGATCCTGGCGCTCTATCTCACTCTGGCGCCCTATGGCGGCAATATCGAGGGCGTGCGGGCGGCCAGCCTCGCCTGGTTCGGCAAGGAGCCGCGCCGGCTCACCCTTGCCGAATCGGCGCTGCTGGTCGCCCTGCCGCAGGCGCCGGAATCGCGCCGGCCGGACCGCCACCCGGCGCGGGCCCTGCGGGCGCGCGACACGGTGCTCGCCCGGCTGGGCGAGGCCGGGCTGTTCGGCGCGGCGGAAGTGGCGTTCGCCGGCCGGGCGCCAGTGCCCACCGGTCGCCTCGCCTTGCCGATGCTCGCCCCTCACGCGGCGGAGGCTGCCCGGCGCCAGCAGCCGGCAGCGCAAAGCCATGAGCTCGCCATCGACGCCTCGGCGCAGGCACGGCTGGAGACGCTGGCGGCGGAGCGGGTGCGCGAGCTCGGCACCGGCGTCTCGCTGGCGCTCGTCATGGTCGACAATGCCAGCGGCGAGGTGCTGGCGCGGGTGAGCGGCGCTGATCCGCAGGACACTGAGCGCGCCGGCGCGGTGGATTTGACGCGGGCGATCCGTTCGCCCGGCTCGACGCTGAAGCCGTTCATCTATGGCCTCGCCTTCGAGGACGGCCTTGCCCATCCCGAGACGCTGATTGAGGACCGGCCGGCGCGCTTCGGTGCTTACCGGCCGCGCAATTTTGACCGCGACTATCAGGGCACGGTGTCGGTGAAGCAGGCGCTTCAATTGTCGCTGAACGTGCCGGCGGTGGTGCTGCTGCAGGCGGTGGGGCCGCAAAGGCTCGCCAGCCGGCTCGGCCAGTCCGGCTTCGCGCTCAAGCTGCCGCCGGGCGAAGTCCCGGGGCTTGCCGTCGGGCTGGGCGGCGTCGGCATGAGCCTCGATGCGCTGGCCGGGCTCTATGCCGGCATCGCCAATGGCGGTCTGGCGCAGGGCCTGCGCGACCGGCTGGACGGCGCCGCTTCAGGGCCGGAGAGCGCCCGGCAACTGATGAGCCCGGTCGCCGCGGCCTATCTCGCGCAATCGCTGGCCGGCACGCCGGCCCCGCGCAACGAGCGCGCCGGGCGCATCGCCTTCAAGACCGGTACGTCCTTCGGCTATCGCGACGCCTGGGCGGTGGGGTTCGACGGGCGCCGGACGATCGCGGTGTGGGTGGGGCGGCCCGACGGACAGCCCGTGCCCGGCATGATCGGGCGAGAGGCGGCGGCACCCATCCTGTTCGAGGCGTTTGCCCGGCTGGTGAGCCGACCCGCCCCGTTCGCGCCGGCCCCGCCCGAGGCGCTGGACGTGAAGAACGCGCAATTGCCGCCGCCGCTCCGGCATTTCGGGCAGGCGTCGGGACAGGAAAATGGGGGAGAGGGGCCGAAAATCGCTTTCCCGCCTGATGGGGCCAGCCTGGAGCGCGAGGGCGACGAGCCGATGGCGCTCAAGGTGAGCGGCGGGACCGGCAAGCTAACCGTGTTTGTCGATGGCGTGCCGAGCGGCCAGCCCGCCGGGGCCGCCACATTATTCTGGCGGCCGGCGGGCGCGGGCTTCGTGCGTCTGACCGTCATGGACGCTGCAGGATTAACCGACAGCGTCACCTTGCGTATTCGCGGAGCGACCGATTGGAACGAGGCCGCTCAGCCGGGACGTCTCAGCGGCCGTTGACAGCGGCGCGGGCGATGTCCTGGCGGGTCAGGCCACGCTTGGCGAGGGCGGCGTCCGAAAGACGGGCAAGAGCCTCGTAGCGCTGGGCGATGCGACGGCCTTCACCAATGGCTTCAAAGAAGCTGGTAACGCCTTCGACGAGGCGGGAGAAGAAGTCGGACGAGGTGTGGTTAAGGGTCGTGGTGTTCATTTGAGCCTCCAGTATTCTGTATGCCACGAAATATAGAGGCTTTATCGCAGCGCAAAAGACGGAATGCTGCATGGCAGCACTGAGGTCTGTGCATGCCTGGCTTTGCCCGTTAATGCAGCATTAACCGGATTAATGGGGGTCAATCCAACCAAAATGGTTGAGAGCGGTCCGGGGTGGGCTATCGGACTGCCCTTTCATGCGCCTTTCGGCTTGGGAGCCATGTTTAAAACGACGGTCACGGCGCCCTGCCGGGGAGGTGAGCCATGGCGGCGTGGATGGCCCGGCAGTGCTGCACGAGGACCAGAAGCGCGGTGTCGCGCTGCGCCCCGGTGAGCCCGGCGTCGAGCGCCACGCCATGCCGGCTCTCCAGATGGGCGATAATGGTATCGCTGTCGCCGATCACCTCGCCCGCGTCGACGATATAGGGAAGCTGCCCGCGCGGCGCGGTCGAGGCATCCACCACATGCCGGTGCGCGAAGGGCAGGCGGGCCAGTCGGAGATAGGCAAAAATCTTCAGCCCGTAGCCATTATTGACGGCGGCGCCGAAAAGCGGCGGATAGGAATAGAGCACGATCACGTCGGCCTCCGATGGCGTGGCGCGCACGGCGTGCACGGCGCCCCATTTCGCTCTGCCAGCCTTACCGATGAACCCGGTCACGTCCGCCAGTCGCAGCGCCTGTCTTTGCGCTGCCGACGCCGCCGGCCCGGTTGGCGACCGAATCGACGCTCCTCTGTGCGGGCCGCGTGCGGGCCGCTGCGGCGAGAGCGCCGCGTTGGCGGACGCGGATATTCCTGCCGGCGGTGGGGGCCAGCCCTGCCGAGGCGCCTGCTTTCCGGCGCGGCGGAACGGTGGTGGTGGAAACTGCACGGTGGGGGGTAGACCGAGCCGGCAGGAGCGTCTATAGAGCGCGCCACTGCCGCTGCCCCCGCGTCCCGACACCTCGTGTCGCCGCGGAAGGCCCCGGAAGACGCCGCGTGCGGCGTTACGGTGGGGGATAGTTTAACGGTAGAACTGCGGACTCTGACTCCGTTAGTCCTGGTTCGAATCCAGGTCCCCCAGCCACCTCCTTTCTCATCGACATAAGTCCTGGAGATTTGGCGCCTCCGGCTACCGGCGCGCCTTTCATCGCTGACAGCGAGGTGCGCGAGTGCATCGGGCGCTGACGGCTTCTTCTGGCCCGCTGCCGGATCCGGGCGCTGTCCTGCCATTGCCGACATTCCCGACTCGCCCGGCCGTGCCCGGGCGAGTCTCGCTGGCGATCCGCCGCTCAGTTCGCGGTGTCGTCGGGGTGCCCGGATTTCGAGGGGCGCCGGGGGAAGATTCGGTACACGGTCGCGGGGGAGACGCCGAGCGCCCGTGCCACTTCCGGGACGGCATTGCCGTTTGCCAGCAGCCGGTGGGCCTTGGCGATATCCTTGTTCGAGAGCGATTGCGGCCGACCGCGCCGCCGCGGCCCGCTTGATGCGACCGCCGGCGCCGGGCCGGGCTCGGTCAGCTGGACCAGCGCGCGGCAGGCGAAGGCGAGCGCCTCGCCGGTGGGAATCATCATGTCCATCGGCATGCCGCCCAACCGAATCGTCACGCCCTTCTGGCTGAGGGACGCGACGATGCGGACGACCGTCTCGACATCGGCACCGAGATGACCGAGCGCCGGCACCGTCAGCACATCGCCCAGGCGCGAGAAATCCAGCGCCGCCCGCAAGCCGGGCCGATCGATGCGGCGATCGTCATCTATGTCGGTAAAGACATGCTCGCAGCCGAGCGCCCGCAGCGCTGCGGCCTCCGGCGGTTCCGGCTCGGCCCGCGCAGGCCTGCCGGCGTTGGAAGACATGGAATCTCCCGGCAAGAGAAAAGTTGGGCCAGAAACGGCGCTGCCGTCCGTCCGGCCGTCGGTTTCGACGAGACAATAACCAATGAGCATAATTCCCCGCAGGCCGGGCATCCTCCGCAAAAAGAATGTCGGTCGAACCCGCTCCGACCGTGCCTCTGGCCTCCCCTGATGCGTAGCAAAAATAGCACGGTGGCGGAGAACTGCCATGCTGACGTAACGGAATTTCAGGGAGGTGTTATTTTAGCGCAATTTTCGAGAATTTCCTGCGGCTGCGGCGATGGTTCTGAAATTGTTGGAAATCATACATATCCCTGTGAGGGGAGTATCATGACACCCTAAGAAGCAATTTATTACCGATACTTACGCAACATTTTTGACAATGTGACGACCTTGCATCGTCAAAGGCCGTTGCATTAGCGTTCCCCCGAATCGTGACGTTCCGGGCTAGCGGGTACCGGATTCGTCGCGCAAAGGGCGGCTCGACCGCCTGCCCAATATCGGGATTTCGGGGGACTACATGGCGAAGAAGATTGCCAAGGCGCGCCGCGGCGCGCGCGCCGCGATGGAGCTTGTCGGGCGGAACAAGGTCCACGCGGCCGCTTCCATGAAGATTGATCATCGCAAGGGGGCTCTGTTCGGGTCGGCCTCTGCCGCTGCGGTAGCGGCCATGCTGACCGCCGCCGTGATGCTGGCGCCGACGCGTGTCGCGGCGGCGCCAGCGGGCTGCACCGAGACTTCCGGTAGCTGGTTCTGCGACAATGGCACCGGCGTCGAGCAGAGCGGCAACATCAAGGGCAACGGCCAGGCGAACACCATCGAAATCGTCGGTGGCTCGTACACGGCCGGTGACTATCCCAGCACCGACGTGAACGGCAAAGCCGGCAATGACGTGGTCACGATCCGTCCGGACGCGGCCGCCACCAACGAGGCGTCCATTTCCATCGACGGCACGATCGACGGTGATGCCGACGACGACGTCATCACCATCGGCGGCGGGTCGTTCTCCAACCCCGCCTGGACCGGCTTCGTCAACATCAACGGCGATGTGAAGGGTGGTGACGGCAACGACACGATCAACATCACGGCCGCCGACGATATCTCGACGGGCATTCTTAAAGTCGGCGGCGTCGGCGGCAACGTCCTTGGTGGCGATGGCAACGACGACATCAATATTTTCAACGCCTCAAATGAAGAGATCACGATCCAGGGATCGGTGAGGGGCGAGGCGGGCAACGACGAGATTTCGGTGTTCGCGACCGACGGCGCCGATATCGGCATCGACGGCGATGTCGAGGGCGGGCGTGGAAACGACCGGTTGCTGCTTGGGTCGTTCGGTTTCCGTAGCGACGTGGTGGCGGATGACGTCGAAGGCGGTTCCGGCCGCGACTTTATCGCGGTGGTCAGCGGCTTCGGCGGCGAGACCCGCGTGGACGATATCGACGGCGGCGACGGCAACGACTTCATCGGTGTGGTCAGCGTTCTCGGCGGCGAGACCCGCGTCGACGACATCTCCGGCGGAGATGGCGATGATTCCATTCGGCTGCTGGCGTCGAAGGGCGGCGAGATCCGCTTTGACGACATCTCCGGCGACGGCGGCTTCTTGTCGAGCGGCGACGACCGGATCGTGCTCTCTGCGACGGACGGCGGCGACATCACCGGCGACGACATTGACGGCAATAGCGGCGATGACTTCATCGGCCTGTTCGCTTCCGAAGGCGGCGACATCCGCGTCGACGACATCGACGGCGGCTGGGGCAACGACACGATCCTGCTGTCGGCGACGGACCGGCGGAGCGACGTCGGTGTCGATGACATCTCGGGCGGCCTCGGCGATGACTTCATCGGTCTCTTCGCTTCGGAACGCGGCGAAGTGCGCTTCGACAGCATTTCCGGTGGCTTTGGCGATGACGTCATCGGGCTGCTGGCGACCAAGGGCGGCGAGATCTCCGGCAACGACATCGACGGAAGCTTCGGTGACGACAAGATCGGCCTGATCGCCACCAAGGGCGGCGAAATCCGCGTCGAAGACATCTCCGGCGGCGATGGCGATGATTCCATTCGTCTCGTAGCGTCGAAGGGCGGCGAGATCCGCTTCGACGACATCTCGGGCGACGGCGGCTTCTTGTCGAGCGGCGACGACCGGATCGTGCTCTCCGCGACGGACGGCGGCGACATCACCGGCGACGACATTGACAGCAATCTTGGCGACGACTTCATCGGCCTGTTCGCCTCCGAAGGTGGCGACATCCGCGTCGACGACATCGACGGCGGCTGGGGCAACGACACCATCCTTCTGTCGGCGACCGACCGGCGCAGCGACATTCGCGCCGACGACATTTCGGGCGGCCTTGGCGATGACTTCATTGGCGTCTTTGCCAGCCGGGGCGCCGAAGTGCGCGTCGACGACATCTCCGGCGGTTTCGGCGACGACGAAATCACGCTCCGGGCAACCCGCGGCGGCGACATTCGCGCCGAGGACATTTCCGGCGGCTTCGGCGATGACGAGATCGGCCTGACCGCCAGCCGTGGCGGTGAGATCCGCGTCGAGGACATCTCCGGTGGCGATGGCGAGGACGAGATCACGCTTCGCGCGAGCAGCGGCGGCGAGATCCGCTTTGACGACATCTCGGGCGACGGCGGCTTCTTGTCGAGCGGCGACGACCGGATCGTGCTCTCCGCGACGGACGGCGGCGACATCACCGGCGACGACATTGAC
>NZ_KB904818.1:3641582-4617030 GCF_000380205.1 Ancylobacter sp. FA202
GGCAATCTTGGCGATGACTTCATCGGCCTGTTCGCTTCCGAAGGCGGCGACATCCGCGTCGACGACATCGACGGCGGCTGGGGCGACGACACGATCCTGCTGTCGGCGACGGACCGGCGCAGCGACGTCGGTGTCGATGACATCTCGGGCGGCCTCGGCGATGACTTCATCGGTCTCTTCGCTTCGGAACGCGGCGAAGTGCGCTTCGACAGCATTTCCGGTGGCTTTGGCGATGACGTCATCGGGCTGCTGGCGACCAAGGGCGGCGAGATTTCCGGCAACGACATCGACGGAAGCTTCGGTGACGACAAGATCGGCCTGATCGCCACCAAGGGCGGCGAAATCCGCGTCGAGGACATCTCCGGCGGCGATGGCGATGATTCCATTCGTCTCGTAGCGTCGAAGGGCGGCGAGATCCGCTTTGACGACATCTCCGGCGACGGCGGCTTCTTGTCGAGCGGCGACGACCGGATCGTGCTCTCCGCGACGGACGGTGGCGACATCACCGGCGACGACATTGACGGCGGCTGGGGCGACGACCAGATTGCCCTCCGCGCCGATGGTGGTGGCATCCGCATCGACGACATTGACGGCGGTTCGGGCGACGACGACATCTTTATCGGCGGAACCGATGCGGAGGGGACCTGGATCTCCCTCGACAATATTCGCGGCGGCAGCGGCGATGATCTCGTCGTGCTGTCGGGTCTCGACAACATGAACTCCAATTTCTTCATCGGCGGGGAAGTCGACGGCGGGCGCGGTTTCGATACACTCGTCGTTACCAATGGCAGCACGCTGTCGCTCGATGATGTCGAGCACTTCCAGCAGCTCGGGGTTGAAGAAGGTTCCTATCTCGAACTCACCCAGCGCTGGGTGAACTTCAACGGCAACAGCGAAGCCAACGGGCTGGTAACGGTCGATGCGACCTCCTACCTCCGGCTTTCCGATCTTGAGGCCGACCTCGACACCGGAACCGTCGTTCTCGAGGCCTCGCAGGACGGCGAACTCGGTTACCGCTCGATCTACACCGGCCGGGATGCCGGCTGGCTGGACCAGACCGGCGGCGTGCTGGATGTCTCTGGCACCACGGCCACCGGCCTTGCCTACACTCAGGTCGAACTGACCGCTACTGAGGGCGGCGAGCTGCGTGTGAGCCTGCCGGGCGCGACCTTCGTCAACCAGGGCACGATCGCCCTTCACAATGGCATTGACGATGTTGCCGGCGATCGCCTGACCATCAATGGCGATTATGTCGGCGGCGGCAATCTGCTGATCGACACCTACCTCTACGACGCGGCCAGCCCGACTGACGTTCTGGTCATCAACGGCAATGTCGCGGCCGAGAGCACGACGACGATCTACGTCAACAACACCAATGCCGGCCAGGGCGTTTACACCGGCACGGGCCTCGGTCAGGGCATCAAGGTGGTGGACGTCTCCGAGGGCGGCGTGTCGCCGGATGACGCCTTCCAGCTGGCGCGCAACACGGTCAGCGGCCAGCGCGAGGTCATGGCGGGCGCCTACTCCTACCGCTTGTACCAGGACCCCGACAATGAGGCGCCCTCCTTTGCCAAGTCGATCGACACCGGCGCTGGCGATTGGTATCTGCGCGCGGGCTATACCGCCCAGGCCACTGGCTATGCGACGGCGCCTTCTGCCATGCAGCGCCACTTCTATGCCGGCCTCGACACGCTGAATAAGCGGCTTGGAGAGGTGCGCCAGCAGGATCAGCTCGAAGGCCGTAATGCCGATCTCGCGCAGTCGGTCACCAAGGCCCCGGCCTATCAGCCGGTGCCGGCGCCGAAGTTCCAGATGTGGGGCCGCGGCGGTGGCGCCGATCTGAGCTACGACGTCAGCGGCGGGTGGGACTTCTCGCAGCAGACCTGGGGCCTGCAGGCCGGCGGCGACTACACCTTCGACTATAATGACTGGCGCATCACCGCCGGCGCGTTCGGCGGCTATGGCTGGTCGGATGTCGACGTGGATGGCGACTGGACGTCCTGGGGCGGCAGCTCCAGCCTGGAGATCAATGGCTGGAACGCGGGTATCTACGCCTCGATCCGCCAGGTGGGCCTTGTTCCGGGCGCCGGCTTCTACACCGACCTCGTCGGCAAGGTGGACGTGCTCGACCTCGACATCGCCTCGACCAGCAACGTGACGGCGAATACCGACGCCACGGTGTGGGGCGGCTCGATCGAGATGGGCTATGGTTTCGAACTGGCGAATGGCTGGGTGCTCCAGCCCCAGGCCCAACTGGCCTATGCCAGCGCGAGCCAGGACGCTTATTTCGACTCGATCGGCACCTCCGTCTCGCCGGGCGATGCTGAATCGCTGATCGGCCGCCTGGGCCTGCAGGTCCAGTCGACCTTCGTCATGGCCACGGGTCAGACGATCACGCCTTATGCGATCTTCAACATCAATTCCGAGTTCCTCGGCGACAACAAGACCAACGTGGCGGGCACTGTCCTGACCAGCGACATCAACGGCACCTGGTACAATGCCGGCATCGGCTTCACCGCCGACCTGAATGGCAGCGTGGCCCTGTTCGGCACCGGCGAATACAATTTCGGCGATGTCGAGGGCTGGGCGGGCCAGGGCGGCATCAAGTTCCGCTGGTAGGATGTGACGGATGGCGCGCGGTCCCGGCTGCGCGCCAACGAGTTAAGCCTGGGCCGGCCCTCGTGGTCGGCCCATTGCTTTTTTAGGCGGCATTCGTCATCGGGCACGGGATGCGGCAGTAGACCTTTCGAGCCGGTAGTTCCTCGGAACTGCGGCCCTTGGGCGAACCTTCCTCTTCTCCTGTGCCTCTCGCCATCTGCCGCGCGCAATGGCACAACAGATCAGTGATTCTCATCCCGTGGCGCTGGTCGGCGGCGCAGAGCCGACGTCGACTGACCCGGGATATCCGCCGGAGGACATCATGACCATTTTCGCCACACGGGCCGCCGCATTGCTGCTGGCACCCTGCCTTCTGGCCGGCATTCCCGCCGCCCTGGCGCAGACGGCGCCGGCCGAGGGCAAGGCCCCGGTCCGTACCGAATCCACCACCTATGACAATTGGATCGTGACCTGCCGCGCCAGCGTCGAGAAGGGCGCGAAGAAAACCTGCGTCGCGACGATGAAGGTGACGGAGGCCAAGTCCAAGAAGACCGTGCTGCTCTGGCAGGTCGGCCAGGACAAGGCCGGGACGCCGACCTATCTGGTCCGCACCCCGCTCGGCGTGCGGTTGAAGGATGGTGTGCAGATCACCATCGGCAAGGGCAAGCCGCGCAAGATCGACTACGCTTCCTGCAGCCGCGGCGGCTGCGAGGCTATCGGCCCGTTCGAGGAAGCGTTCGGCAAGGAACTTATGACCGCCAAGGAAGTGGTCGCGAGCTTCGTGCTCGCTAATGGCCAGACCGTGAATGTGACCCTGCCGATCTCCGGCATCGCCCAGGCGCTGCCGGCTCTGAAGGGCTGAGCCGGTCGCCTGCGGCCCTTGCATGCCGTGACGTGAGACGCGGGCTGGCCGGGCCGCCCGACACGGCCCGAGCCGAATCGGTATGGGGGGCGGCGGCAGGCAAAAAGCGCCGCCCTCGATGCATGGGCGGCAATAGCGCCGCGCCCTTGCCCTGCGGGTCTTTGCGGCGCACCCAGCCCCGCCTCCCGCGCCGGTCTGCCATGAAGTCGATTGCGCCAGCGCTCGCGAATGTTACATTTCACCCGAGATGTTGAACAATGCGAGCCTGGGCTGCCCTTCGGCGCGGCCGGGACGACGGCTTCGGCCGGGGAAACTGAAATGGTCGACGAGACCCAGATATGGGCCGGGGAGCGGGTGACGGAAACGTCGGCTCGCGACGAGCGGCCCCCGGCGCATGCGCGCCATCGCCAGGGCGGTGGACCGTCCCAGGGCGGCGCACCGGCCGGAGCGACGGGGCGTGACCCGCGGTCCCATGCGCGGCCGCGCAACAACGATCCCTGCTATGCCGCGCTGGATCTCGGTACCAATAATTGCCGGCTCCTCGTCGCCCGTCCGACGGGGAGTGGCTTTCGCGTCGTCGATGCCTTCTCGCGCATCGTCCGGCTGGGCGAAGGGCTGATCGGCTCCGGCCGCCTCAGCGAGGCGGCGATGGACCGCGCGGTCGAGGCGCTGAAGGTCTGTGCGTCCAAAATCGAGGCGCGCCACATCGTCGACCGTCGGCTGATCGCCACCGAGGCCTGTCGAACGGCGGTGAATGGCGCGGCGTTCATCGACCGCGTCACCCGTGAGACCGGCCTCGAACTGGAGATCGTCGACCGCGAGACCGAGGCGCGTTTGGCGGCTTCCGGCTGCACGCCGCTGGTCGACCCCACCTCGGACGGCGCCGTGCTGTTCGATATTGGCGGCGGCTCGACCGAGGTGGTCTGGCTCGACCGGCTGGAGACGCGCGACGGCGGCCCGCCGGCGGCGGTGATCCGGGCCTGGGTATCGGTGCCGCTCGGTGTCGTCACGGTGGCCGAGCGTCATGGCGGCGTGAAGGTGACGCGCGACGATTTCGAGGCGATGGTCAATGAGTTCACCCCGCATCTCGCCGGCTTCGTGTCGGCGGTTGGGCCGCATAATTGCGGCCGGCTGCATCTGCTCGGGACTTCGGGGACGGTGACGACGATTGCCGGCGTGCATCTCGACCTGCCGCGCTATGATCGCTCGCAGGTCGATGGTACGTGGCTCGGTGCGGAACAGGTGCGGGTGGTGGTCGACCGGCTGCTCGCCATGCCCTTTGCCGAGCGCGCCGCCAATCCCTGTATCGGCGTCGAGCGTGCCGATCTTGTGCTGGCCGGCTGTGCGATATTGGAATCGGTGCGCCGGGCTTTTCCCTGCGACCGTCTGCGCGTCGCTGATCGCGGCCTGCGGGAAGGAATTTTGGTGGAATTGATGCGTGCCGATGGTGTGTGGCGTCAGAGGGCTGGAGCCCCGACGTGATCGACAAGCCCCAGCCCGGCAAGGGCGGCGAGGCGCGGCCGCTCAAAGTGCGGCTCAAGAAGGCCCGCTCGCTCAGCTCCTCCTCGCAGAAATGGCTGCAGCGCCAGCTCAACGATCCTTATGTCGCGCGCGCCAAGCGCGAAGGCTGGCGCTCGCGTGCCGCTTTCAAGCTGATCGAGATCGACGACCGGCTGAAGATCCTGCGGCCCGGCCTGCGGGTGGTCGATCTCGGCGCCGCCCCGGGCGGCTGGAGCCAGGTCGCGGCGAAGCGGATGAAGATGGAGGAGGGGCGCGGGCACATCGTCGCCATCGATCTGCTGGAAATCGACCCGATCACCGGCGTCGACTTCGCGCAGATGGACTTCCTCACCGACGAGGCGCCGGCGCGGCTGAAGGCGATGCTCGGTGGCGACGCTGACCTTGTCATGTCGGACATGGCGGCCAACACCACCGGGCATCGGGCAACCGATCATCTGCGGATCGTCGGGCTGGTGGAACTGGCGATCGACTTCGCCCGCCAGGTGCTGGCCCCGGGTGGGGCGTTCATCGCCAAGGTGTTCCAGGGCGGCACGGAAAACACGCTGCTGGCCGAGTTGAAGCGCGACTTCACCACGGTGCGCCACATCAAGCCGCAGGCGAGCCGGGCGGATTCCTCCGAGCTCTATGTGGTGGCGACGGGGTTCAGAGGGCGGCAAGCGGCGCCCGATGCGGCGTCCGCCGCCGATTAGCCCGCACTGCCCATCTCGCCGGCTGGCGCGGGCACCTGCGCCGGTTTCACCCGACCACGGGCGAGTTCGGCGCCGGCGTCGGCCGGCAGGCGCAGGAAGAAGAACACCGAGCACACCGCGATGGCCGCCACCACGAGGAAGGCGACGCTGAAATCGCCGAGCGCGATGGTGCCATCGCCGCGCCAGCCGCGCATGAGGTCGAGCACCAGCGCCGCCACCGCGACGCCGGTGGAGATCGACACCTGCTGCGCCACGCTGGCGAAGCTGGTGGCCCGGCTCATCGCCTCGGAGGGGATGTCGGCATAGGAAAGTGCGTTGGTGCTGGTGAACTGCAGCGAGCGGAAGAAACCGCCGAGCAGCAGCGCCCCGATCAGCACCAGATAAGGCATGTCCGGCCGGAACAGCGCTCCGATCGCGATGAACGCCGCCGCGATGACGCAGTTCACCACCAGCACCCGGCGGAAGCCGAAGGTGCGGATGATGGGGGCGGCGGTGAACTTCATCGTCATCGCTCCCGCCGCCGAGGCGAAGGTAATCATGCCCGAGGCGAAGGGACTCAAGCCGAAGCCGAGCTGCAGCAGCAGCGGCAGCAGGAAGGGCAGGGCGCCGATGCCGACCCGGAACAGCGAGGCGCCCACGACGCCGGCGAAGAAGGTAGGAATTTTCAGCAGCGCGAGATCGAGGATGGGCTTCACGGTCCGCCGCGCGTGGCGGATATAGA
Source organism: Ancylobacter sp. FA202 (assembly GCF_000380205.1). Classification (NCBI taxonomy): domain Bacteria; kingdom Pseudomonadati; phylum Pseudomonadota; class Alphaproteobacteria; order Hyphomicrobiales; family Xanthobacteraceae; genus Ancylobacter; species Ancylobacter sp. FA202. The sequence continues at coordinate 3,647,974 of NZ_KB904818.1, forward strand.
ACCCCATCGACACCGCGCCGACGGCGATGACGGCAAAGGCGAGCGAGGGGGCAACCGCATGCTGGCCGAGCAGCGCGAAGCCGAAGACGAGGCCGGCAAGGCCCAGGCCCGAAAGGCACATGCCCCGGAGGTCGAAAGGCGGCACGTTCGGCTCGCGAATGTCGGGAATGAAGCGGCTGACCAGCACGAAGCCGAGCAGCCCGATCGGCAGGTTGAGGAAGAAGATGTAGCGCCAGTCGAAATAGGTGGTGATGAAGCCGCCGAGCGGCGGGCCGATCACCGGGCCCAGCAGCGCTGGAATGGTGAGCCAGGCCAGCGCGGAGACGAGTTCTTCCTTCGGCACGGTGCGCAGGATAACGAGGCGCCCGACCGGCACCATCATCGCCCCGCCCATTCCTTGGAGGATGCGGTAGGCGACGAAGTCCGGCAGCGCCTGGGCAAGGCCGCACAGAAGCGAGCCGGCGGTGAAGATGACGATGGCGGCGCGGAACACGGTGCGCGAGCCGAATCGGTCGGCGAACCAGCCGCTGGCCGGAATGAAAACCGCAAGGCTCAGCAGGTAGGACGTCAGCGCCAGCTTCAGCGCGATCGGGTCTTCCTTCAGGTCGGCCGCGATGGCCGGCAGAGAAGTGGCGATCACCGTCGAATCGAGCTGCTCCATGAACAGCGCGCAGGCGACGATCAGCGGGACGAGACGTTCGGAGCGCACGGGCCGGTCCGGATTCGCGGGCGGGGGGAGAGACAGGCGGGTTTCGGCTATAACGCCGACGCAGCCATCCGGCGACCGGAAATGCACGCACAAATCTGTCATCACAGGCGGGTTACGCAGGGGCCGTGCGACGCGCAGCGGCATTGCGCCAGGCACAGAGATAGATGCCTAGGAAAGCGTGACGGGCCATGGTATGAGCCCTCGCCAACTCGAAGCGAGCGGGCGTTCTCTGCCAGGCCGGCCCGCTTCGTCCATCCATTCATCGGGCGGGTCTGGAGCCATGCTCCCCTTGCCCCCAATCGGGAGTTGGCGATGTCGGTCTATGACGGCCTCGCGCGGGAAGCGCTTACCTTCGACGACGTGCTGCTGAAGCCCGGCCTGTCCGATGTCATGCCGGGTGAAGTCGACATCCGCTCGCGGGTGACGCGCACCATCTCGCTCAACATACCCATCCTGTCCTCGGCCATGGATACGGTCACCGAATGGCGTCTCGCCATCGCCATGGCGCAGGCCGGCGGCCTCGGCGTGATCCACCGCAACCTCGATCCCGAGGTGCAGGCCGAGCATGTGCGCCTCGTGAAGAAATTCGAGAGCGGCATGGTGGTGAACCCGGTCACCATCCATCCCGACCAGCCGCTGGCCGATGCGCTGGCGCTGATGAAGAACCACGGCATTTCAGGCATCCCGGTGGTCGAGCGCGGCCCGAACGGCCGCTCCGGCAGGCTCGTCGGCATCCTCACCAATCGTGACGTGCGCTTCGCCACCAACCCGGCTCAGCCGATTTCCGAGCTGATGACCAAGGAGCGGCTGATCACGGTGCGCGAGGGCGTCGATCAGGCCGAGGCCAAGCGCCTGCTGCACACGCACCGCATCGAGAAGCTGCTGGTGGTGGACGATGCAGGCCGCTGCGTCGGCCTCATCACCGTCAAGGACATGGAAAAGGCCGTCACCAATCCCAACGCCGCGAAAGACGAGCAGGGCCGCCTGCGCGTCGGCGCCGCCACCACGGTGGGCGAGGACGGCTATCGTCGTGCCGAGCTGCTGATCGAGGCCGGCGTCGATCTCGTCGTGGTCGATACCGCGCATGGTCATTCGCGCAAGGTTCTCGACCAGGTGAGCCGCATCAAGACGCTGTCCAACAGCGTGCAGATCCTCGCCGGCAACGTCGCCACCGCCGAGGGCACGCAGGCGCTGATCGATGCCGGCGCGGACGCCATCAAGGTCGGCATCGGGCCGGGTTCGATCTGCACCACCCGCATCGTCGCCGGCGTCGGCGTGCCGCAGCTCACCGCTATTCTCGACGCGGTGGAAGCGGCGCGGAAGAGCGACGTGCCTGTCATCGCCGATGGCGGCATCAAGTTCTCGGGCGATCTCGCCAAGGCGCTGGCCGCCGGCGCCGACTGCGCGATGATCGGCTCGCTGCTGGCCGGCACCGATGAGAGCCCGGGCGAGGTTTATCTCTACCAGGGCCGTTCCTATAAGTCGTATCGCGGCATGGGCTCGGTGGGTGCCATGGCGCGCGGCTCGGCCGACCGTTATTTCCAGGCCGAGGTGAAGGACACGCTGAAGCTCGTGCCGGAAGGCATCGAGGGGCAGGTGGCCTATAAGGGGCCGGTCGGCGGCGTGTTGCACCAGCTGGCCGGTGGCCTGCGGGCCGCCATGGGCTATGTCGGTGGCGCCACGCTGCAGGATTTCCGCGAGAAGGCACAGTTCGTGCGCATCTCCGGCGCCTCGCTGCGCGAGAGCCATGTCCACGACGTGACCATCACCCGCGAGAGCCCGAACTACCCGGGCGCCGTCTGAGCGCCGGGCTTCCGCCCGCGCTGAACCGATGAGGGAGGGCTGATCCATGTACGTCACCGCCACTCTTCTGCCCGTGTTCGTGCAGGTCGCCCTCACTTTCGTCGTGCTGTTCCGGCTTGGAGCGGTGCGGCTCGCCGCCATCCGCGCGGGCGGTCTCGTCCGCGAGGAGGTGGTGCTTGACGACAGGGGCTGGCCGCCGAAGGTGCGGCAGGCCAGCAACTGCTTCCGCAACCAGTTCGAATTACCGGTGCTGTTCTATGTGCTGGTCGTTCTGGCGCTGGTGACGCGCCAGACGAGCGACTTCTTCCACGTGCTGGCGTGGCTTTTCGTAATCAGCCGCATCGTCCACGCCTTCGTCTATGTGACCAGCAACCACATCGGCTGGCGCTTCGGCGCCTTCGCCTTCGGTGCGCTGGTGCTATTGGCTATGTGGGTGATGTTCGCGCTGGCTATCCTGCTGGCGCCGGCGCTGCCGTGATGCCCTTTTTGAGAGTGGAATTCAGATGACGCCGGCTGCCAGGCTTTCCGCCGCTATCGAGGTGATCGGCACCCTTCTCGCCGAACGCCGCCCGGCCGCCGACGTGCTGAAGGACTGGGGCCGCAGCCACCGCTTCGCCGGGTCAGGCGATCGCGCGGCGCTGGCCTCGCTGGTCTATGACGCGCTGCGCCGCCGCGCCTCGGCCGCCTGGGTGATGGGCGAACGGATCGGCGAGGAGAGCCCGCGCGGGCTGGTTCTCGGCATGCTGAAGGTCGCCCGCGGCCTCGACGCGAGCGCCATCGCGGCGCTGTGCGACGGCTCCCGCTTCGCCCCCGCGCCTTTGAGCGAGGACGAGCATGCGCGGCTGGTGGACGCCTCGCTCGACGACGCCCCCGCTCATGTGCGCGGCGACTACCCCGAATGGCTCGACGCGGCGCTGGCCGCCGTGTTCGGCGAGGCGCGGGTGGAGGAAGGCGCGGCGCTTGCCGAACGGGCGCCGCTCGACCTCCGGGTCAATTCGCTCAAGGGCGATGTCGACAAGGCGGGCGAGCTGATCGCGCATCTGTCGCCTGCGCCCGGCCGCTGGTCGCCGCTTGCCCTGCGCATCGCGCTGGAGGCCGATGGTAAGGCGCCGCCGCTCACCTCCGAGCCGGCCTATCTCAAGGGGCTGGTGGAAATCCAGGACGAAGGCTCGCAGATCGCCGCCATCCTTGCCGCCCCCCCGCGCGGCGGGCAGGTGCTGGATCTGTGCGCCGGTGGCGGTGGCAAGACGCTAGAACTCGCCGCGCTGATGGATGGCGCCGGCCAGCTCTATGCCTATGACGACGATTTGCGTCGCCTCGCCCCCATTCACGAGCGGGTGCAGCGCGCCGGCGCCCACAACGTCCAGGTCCGCTCGCCGCGTGGCAAGGCCGACGTGCTGGAGGACCTTGAGGACCGCATGGACCTCGTGCTGGTCGATGCCCCCTGCACCGGCACCGGCACCTGGCGCCGCAACCCCGACGCCAAATGGCGCATGCGCCCCGGCGCGCTGGCGGAGCGGATGAAGGAACAGGCGGCGATCCTCGACACCGCCGCGCGCTATGTGAAGCCCGGCGGGCGTCTCGCCTATGTCACCTGCTCGCTGCTCGATGAGGAGAATGTCGGCCAAGTGCGCGGCTTCCTCGACCGCCACCCCGGCTTCCGCCTCGTGCCGCCGGCCGAGATGGTGCTGGCGCTGGGCGAACGCGGCATGACGCTGCGCGCCGCCGCGCTGGAGCGCCCCGAGGGCCTGCTGCTGACCCCGCGCCGCACCGCCACTGACGGCTTCTTCATCAGCCTGATGGTGCGCGGCGATCAAGCCGGATAATGAACGCAGACGAGACTGCCCCCCACCGCCGAGAGCCGCCAGACAGAGCCCGCCAGACAGAGCCAGCCATGACCCAGTTTGAACCGACCGCCGCCACCGCCGAACACGACACCATTCTCATCATCGACTTCGGCTCGCAGGTCACGCAGCTCATCGCCCGCCGCGTGCGTGAGGAGGGGGTCTATTCCGAGATCGTGCCGTTCCAGAGCGCGGCCGAGGCGGTGCGGCGGCTCAATCCGGTCGGCATCATCTTCTCGGGCGGCCCGGCCTCGGTGATGGACGAAGGCAGCCCGCGCGCGCCGCAGGAGGCGTTCGAGCTCGGCGTGCCGATCTTCGCCATCTGCTACGGCCAGCAGACCTGCGCGCTGCAGCTCGGCGGCGAGGTGGAGGGCGGTCACGCCGCCGAATTCGGCCGTGCCGAGGTGACGGTGCACAAGCCGAGCGCGCTCTATGACGGCGTGTGGGACGTCGGCCAGCGCTATCCGGTGTGGATGAGCCATGGCGACCGCGTGACCCGCCTGCCGGAAGGCTTCGAGGTGGTGGCCACCTCCGAGAACGCGCCCTTCGCCGTCGCGGTGGACGAGGCACGCCGCATCTACACCACCATGTTCCACCCGGAGGTGGTGCACACGCCGCATGGCGCGGCGCTGATCCGCAATTTCGTCCGCAAGATCGCCGGTGCGCGCGGCGATTGGGGGATGAAGGCCTATCGCGAGGAATCCATCCGCCGCATCCGCGAGCAGGTGGGGTCGGAGAAGGTGATCTGTGGCCTCTCCGGCGGCGTCGATTCCTCGGTGGCGGCGGTGCTGATCCATGAGGCGATTGGCGACCAGCTGACCTGCGTCTTCGTCGACCACGGCCTGCTGCGCCTCGGCGAGGCGGAGCGGGTCGTCACCCTGTTCCGCGACGCCTACAACATCCCGCTGGTGCATGTGGACGCCTCCGAGATGTTCCTCGGCGCGCTGGAAGGCGTCACCGACCCCGAGGTGAAGCGCAAGACCATCGGCAAGCTGTTCATCGACGTGTTCGAGGACGAGGCGAAGAAGGTCGGCGGCGCGGCCTTCCTGGCCCAGGGCACGCTCTATCCCGACGTGATCGAGAGCGTCAGCTTCACCGGCGGCCCCTCGGTGACGATCAAGAGCCACCACAATGTCGGCGGCCTGCCTGAACGCATGAACATGAAGCTCGTCGAGCCGCTGCGCGAACTGTTCAAGGACGAGGTGCGCGCATTGGGCCGCGAACTTGGCCTGCCGGAAGTCTTCGTCGGCCGCCATCCCTTCCCCGGGCCGGGCCTCGCGATCCGTTGCCCCGGTGAGATCAGCCGCGAGAAGCTCGACATATTGCGCCTCGCCGACGAGATCTACCTCGAAGAGATCCGCCGCCACGGTCTCTATGACGAGATCTGGCAGGCCTTCGCCGTCATCCTGCCGGTGAAGACGGTGGGCGTGATGGGCGACTTCCGCACCTATGACTATGTGGTGGGCCTGCGCGCCGTGACCTCGGTGGACGGCATGACGGCGGATTTCTACCCGTTCGACATGGCCTTCCTCGGCCGCGTCGCTACCCGCATTGTCAACGAGGTCAAGGGCGTCAACCGCGTGGTCTACGACGTGACGTCGAAGCCGCCGGGGACCATCGAGTGGGAATGATTCAGGCCCATCCGAACGCCGCCGAAACTACGCTATGATACGATACAAGCTATTGAAATAAAATAACTATCTCTCGTCGCTTATCGGCATCTATCGCAGGGCAAGCGAACAGAATGACGGTATGGCTGACGGTATGGTCGAATCTTGATTGACCACCAAAACCAATATACCGTCAGGGTCAAGAGAGCCTTGACGGTATATTTTTTAGCCATATCACGTTGAAAATAAAGCGCTAAATCCGCTTCAGAGATGGTGATTTTGGCCTGACGGTATAATTCGAGACTCTCCCCGGAAAATCGTCCATTTTTGGAGGGAGTTATGCTGACTGATGCAGCTCTTAAGAGCCTGAAACCAAAAGACAAATTATATAAAATTGCTGACCGTGACGGTATGTATGCTCTGGTGCAGCCATCAGGCAAAATCGTATTCCGCTACGACTACCGTTTGAATGGCCGGCGCGAGACGGTGACGCTCGGACGGTACGCCCCAACCGACCTGTCCTTGGGGCGGGCGCGTGAGAAGTTGATCGATGCTAAGCGAGCGATCGGCGAGGGTCGCTCGCCGGCCCATGAGAAGCAGCGCGAGAAGCGTCGCCTCAAGGAAGCCAAGAGCTTCGGCGAGTTCGGCGAGCGTTGGATGCAAGAGGCGAAGATGGCCGACAGCACTAGGGCCATGCGGCGCGCAATCTTCGAGCGCGACATCCGACCGACATTTCGAAATCGACTGCTGACGGAGATCGCGCCGAACGATCTGCGGGCGATGTGCGCGAAGGTCAAAGAGCGCGGCGCGCCGGCCACGGCGGTTCATGTCCGTGACATCGTGAAGCTAATCTATTCCTTCGCGATCCTGCACGGCGAGAAGGTAGCCAATCCGGCTGACGAGGTTGGACCGTCCTCGATCGCAACCTTCGTGCCGAAGGATCGCTCGCTCTCGCCCTCGGAGATCCGGGTCATGCTCGGGCAGCTCGACCATGTGCCGACGCTGCCGACGATACGGCTCGGTCTGCGCCTGATCCTGCTCACGATGGTCCGCAAGAGCGAACTACAGGATGCGACGTGGGACGAGGTGGATTTCGAAAACGCCGTTTGGTCGATTCCCAAGGAGCGAATGAAGCGCTCCAAGGCGCACAACGTCTATCTTGCCCAGCAGGCGATCGACATACTCATCGCGCTGAAGACATGCGCGGGTAACTCGAAGTACCTGCTGCCATCGCGCTATGAAGCCAACGCGCCGATGTCGCGTGCCACGTTCAATCGGATCACGACCGCTGTGGTGGTTCGCGCGAAAAAGGAGGGATTGCCGCTGGAGCCGTTCACGGTCCACGATCTTCGGCGAACCGGCTCGACGCTTCTCAATGAGCTGGGCTTCAACAGCGACTGGATCGAGAAGTGCCTCGCCCATGAGGACGGTCGTTCGTCGCGCGGTATCTATAACAAAGCCGAGTATGAGCATCAGCGCCGTCACATGATGCAGGAATGGGCGAACCTCGTGGACGCCTGGGTCGCCGGACAGAAACACACCCCGACACTATATCCGCCGTCGATGGACCTGCTGGTGCCGGAACCTACCGTGTGACCGGCCGGGTCTTCCTCAGATGTACGTCTGGAGACGGTGCGCGTTTGACTGCCTTCGTATTTGAAGCCTGACGGCGCATCGCTAGCCAGGCTTCGACTTCCGCCAGATCCCATACGACGCAGCGGGACGTCAGATAGAACCTCTGCGGAAATTCTCCCCGCTGCTCCATGTCGTAGATTGTGGTGTCGGCAAGTGGCACGATCTCGCGGAGTTGGCTTCGGCGAATAGTTCGTTTGCTCAAGGTTGATTGCGGATGATTCATGGTGACTCCTCGGTTCTAAAATCTGAGGACGATAGAAGCCGATAGACGTTAGGGTTGGGAATATCGGGCCGAATGCCAGCGTAGAAACGGCGGTGTTGGCGTAGGAAACGGATGGTTTGCGCAATGCCATTGGCAGGCCTTCCGTAGTCGCGATGGCAATGCTCAATGTAAGGTCATACCTGCTTTGGCCGCACCCGCACGCGATCAGGTACTTTCAGCGTTACGTCTCGCCTTCGCGAAGGCCCGATCGGTCGCGATGAACCGTTCGAGCATCGGCACGATCAGGCGGACGGGATCGGTTGGCGGATGGCCGTTCTCGCGGCCGAGCACGTCGGCATAGGCAGCAAGATCGCGGTGAAGGACGGCGGGCAATTCCAGTGTGACCTTCACCGGCTTGTCGTCGGCGATCGGGCCGAGCTTGAGCTTGGTCATGGCGTGGCTCCATAGGGTTCGAGCACGAGATCGCGGGTGACGATGACGCGGACGGGGAATCCCGGCCGGATGGTCAGCGTCGGGGCGATGTTGAGCTGGCGCTGGACGATCTGCCGGCCGGTCTGGCCGATGCTGTCGGAAGCGCCGTCGCGAATGGCGCTGAGCAAGTCGCTCTCGTTGCTGGACGATCCGGCGTTGGCGCCGATGCTGAGCAGCGTCGAAAGGGCTGCCGCCTTGAACAGTTCTCCCCAATGATAATCGACGCCATCCTCCAGCCCCGCATAGCCTTCGGCGTCCGTGCCCGGCTGGCGCTCCAGCACGATCGAGCGGCCGTTGGGCAGGATGAGCCGGTTCCAGACCAGCAGGACACGGCGCTGCCCGAAGCCGACGCCGTTGTCGTACTGGCCGATAAGCCGCGTGCCCTGCGGCACGAGCAGGATGCGGCCGGTCGGGCTGTCATAGACATTTTCCGTGACTTGGGCGGTGATCTGGCCGGGCAGATCGGAGCGGATGCCGGTGATGAGCGCCGCCGGGATCACGGCACCCGCCTGAAGCACGTTCGGCGATGCCGGTGCGGCGACGCGATCGGGCGCGACGGTGCGCCGGTCGGCCGCCTGATTGAGGAAGGCGAGTTGGCGGTCCTGCGCGGTCGGTGTCGCCGGCTGCGGCGCGAGGCCGAGGCTGGTCAGGTCCGGCATTGGCGGCGTAGTGGTCGCGATGGCAGACGGTGCGGTAGTCCGCGTCTCGGTCGAAGCAAATAGCCGGCCAGTCCGCGCGGCTTCGATTTCCTGAAGCCGACGCTGCTCTTCGGCGCTGAGACCCGGCGGTGTCGCGGCGGGTGTGCCTATGCCCGGCGCGGGCACGGGCCGGCCGCGGTTCTGGGCGTCGAGGATCGGGCGGCCGAGATCGCCCGGCAAAGCGGGTCCGAGGATCGGGCCGGTATAGTCGCGCGGCAGACCGGCAAGGCCATCGGCGGTCGAGCGGTTCTCGGTCGAATAGAGTTCGCTGTTTCCCCCGCCGCCATCGCGGGTCTGGAGCGCATAGATCAGCGCGCCGCCAATTCCGACGCTGGCCACCAGGCCGAGGCCGGCGAGAACCTTGCGCGACAGCCGGGTGACGCGTGGCGGCTCGGCACGAAGGCGCATGGGCGCCACCGGCTCGCCGGTCAGCGGCTTGGCCTCGTCGTCATCCAGCTCGGGCGTCGGCTTCTTGTCGGGACCGATGTCGCTCACGATGCCGGCCTCCCGTCAGTACGGGTGATGCGGACGCGCTTCTGATTGTCGCCCGTGCCGAAGCGCAATTCGGCGGCGGCGACCAGCCGGTCGACGATCATGTGACGGCCGCGAACCCGGTAGTTCACCAGCTCGGAGGTGTCGCCCTCGGGACCGACCACGAAGAGCGGCGGCATCTCGCCCTGGGCAATGCCGCGCGGGAACTCGATGAACACCTGCCGGCCGTCGTCGAAGGCGCGCAGCGGCCGCCACGGCGTGCGGTCGCCCTCGATCGCATAGCGGAAATTGACGTTGGCGAGATCGACACCGGATGCGACCGGCTGCGCGGCCTCGGCAGCCACGTTCTGACGGCGCAGCGCGATGAGCTGATCCTGCGGATATTGCCAGGACACCGAGGCCATATAGGTCCGCTCGGTCGAGCGCAGCTCCATGTGATATGTGCGCAGATTGGTGTTGATGACGAGATTGGTCATCAGCTCGGGCCGCGTCGGCTTGACCAGTATATGCACCTGTTGGGTCGCACCGGAGCCGCTGAGCGTGTCGCCGATGATCCAGCGCACCGTGTCGCCGGCAGCGACCGGGCCGGAGCCGACCAGCGTCTCGCCCGGCTGGAGCGCGATGTCGGTGATCTGGCCGACGGCGGTGTAGACCTGATAGAGCGCGCCGCCCGTGTAGGGATAGACCTGCATGGCGTTAATGAAGCCGTCCCGCACCGGCTGGATGCGCGCGGCGGCGTTGGCCTGGTTGACGCGGGCGGCGGGATCGGTCGGCTCCGGCGCACGGCGGGACGCCTCCACCGGCTTCATCTGGCCGGGCAACGGCAGTGGACGCGGCAGCTCGACGACGGTGACGGGCGATGGCGGATCGACGGTCTGCACGGCAGGCGCGGCATCGTCATAGGCGATCTCGGGCGGTTTTTGCGTCGTGGCGCATCCGGCGAGCGTCGTTGCGGAGAGCAGTAGAAACGCAAACGCAGCTTTACGGAAAACAGGCTTTCCGGCTCCGCGTATCGGCGGCTTCATGGAAATACGGTTCGCCGGATGTCCGGCGGTCAGATGAGACGGCCGGATCATTGTCCAAGCTCCTTCGACCAGTTGATGGCGTTGACGTAGATTCCGAGCGGGTTGGCCCGGAGCTTTTCGGCGTCGCGAGGTGGCGCGACGGCGATGGTGAGGATGGCGGTCCAGCGCGAGGTCTCTGCGAGGCTGCCATCCTGATAGCGGCGCTCGACCCAGGCGACGCGGAAGCTATCGGGGGACGCCCGGATGACGGACGAGACATCGACGGCGATCTGTTGCTTGCCGACCTTGGTGAAGGGGTCGTTGACGCGGGCATAGTCGTTGAGCGCCATCGCCCCGCGATCCGTCGTGAACTCATAGGCGCGCAGCCAGTTCTGCCGGACGATGATGGCGTCGGCCGGGATCGAGCGGACCTGTTCGATGAAGCGCGCCAGATGCCAGGCGATCTGCGGATCGGTCGGGCGATAATCGGCGACGGCGGGCGCGATGGCCTGTGCTGCCCCAAGCTTATCGACTTGCACCACCCACGGCACGATCGAGCCGTTGGCGGATTGCCAGACCAGCGCGCCGGATAGCCCGGCCGACAGGATCAGCGAGCCGAAGGCCATCAGCCGCCAGTTCTTCGCCTGCACTCGGGCGGAGCCGATGCGGTCGTCCCAGACCTGGGCAGCGCGTTGGTATGGGGTCTCGGGCTGGGGCGTCTTGCCATAATGGGTGGAAGGTCGTTTGAACATCAGCGGTCGCTTTCGGAGAGGTTGACGGAAGAGCCGCCGCCGTGGCTGTCACCGGATTTGACGGCATGGGCGGCGGCCTGAATGCCGTGCGAGGCCTGCTGGCCGCGCTTCATGCGCTTGGCCCATGCGGGCGGTCCGCCGGCGCTGGCGTGAGATGAGGATAATGCGGACGGTGATCCGGTGGCGTCATCCGGCGCAGCCTCGCCGCTGACGGAGCGTTCGCCGGCTTGAAAACTGTCTTTCATGGAAGATGCGGCCCGCTTGAACGGACTGGCGATAGCGGACCCGGTCTTGGATGCGCCGGTGCTGGCGACACCCGATGCGCCACCGGCGCGATAGGCGGCCGTGGCTCCACCGGCGAGGCTCGCGCCGCCTCGGGCGGCAGCGGCGGCTCCTCCGGCGAGAGCGGCCCCGCCGGACGCGACGGCGCCGATCGCAGCACCTCCGGCGGCGACCATACCGCCTGCGGCGAGACCCGTTCCAATGGCCGAACCCGCACCGAGCTGCGGGCCGCCGGAGACGAGACCGTTGGCGATGCCGGGACCGAAGATTCCCAAGCCCAGCAGCGACAGCGCCGCCAGCACGATCGCCATGGCGTCGTCGATCGTCGGCGCCGTGCCGCCGAAGCCCGCGGTGAACTGGCTGAACAGCGTCGAGCCGATGCCAATGATGACGGCCAGCACCAGCACCTTGATGCCCGACGAGATGACGTTGCCCAGCACCCGTTCGGCCATGAAGGCGGATTTGCCGAACAGCCCGAACGGGATCAGCACGAAGCCTGCCAGCGTCGTCAGCTTGAACTCGATCAGGGTGACAAAGAGCTGGATGGCGAGGATGAAGAAGGCGAGCAGCACCAGCGCCCAGGCGAAGAGCAGGCAGGCGATCTGGATGAAGTTCTCGAAGAAGGAGATCCAGCCCATCAGGCCGGAGATCGATTCGAGCAGCGGCCGTCCGGCGTCGAGACCGACCTGCGCCACCTTGCCGGGGCGAAGGAGATCGGCGGTCGTGAAGCCCGTGCCGGACGCCTTCAGGCCAAGGCCGGCAAAACTCTCGAAGACGATGCGGGCAAGGCTGTTCCAGTTGCCGATGATGTAGGCGAAGACACCGACGAACAGGGTCTTCTTTATGAGCCGGCCGATGATGTCGTCATCGCCGCCCATCGACCAGAACAGCGCTGCCAGCGTCACGTCGATGACGATCAGCGTCGTGGCGATGAAGGCGACCTCGCCCGACAGCAGGCCGAAACCACTGTCGATGTAGCGGGTGAAGACGGCCAGGAACTGGTCGATGACGCCGGTGCCGCCCATGGTCAGCGCTCCCCGGCCATGCTCGGCTCGGCCGGCGCGGTCTGCTTGGTGACGGGATCGTCGTTCGCAGAGATGGAAGGCGCGGATTGCGGGGCCATGGGTCGCGGCGACCTGTCGAGACCAAGGAAGCGATCGCGGCTCTCGGCCCAGACGCGCAAACATTCGGCATCACGCGCGCCATCCTCGCCGAGACGCTGGCACCGGCGCTGCCCCACACGCAGCGGATCGGACGCGGCCGGCGCAACTACGGCCGGAGCCGGATCGGCCGGCGTGTCGTCCTTGCGGGTCATTTCGATCGCGGTGGCGGTGATCGCAACGCCCGCGAACACGGCGGCGGCGATACGGGCGAGCGTTTTGCCTTCCATGGCGCGTCTCCCCGGTCAGTTGTTGCCGTTGTTGAACATCTGCGCATTGCCGGGCTGGTAGCCCGTGCCCGGCGTCAGAAAGCGGCGGCGTTGCTCGCGGCCCTGTTCGGCTGCGGCGGCCCGCTCGGCCTCGGTCAGCGCCTGCGCCCGGCCGTTGGCGGCAACGACGGCGGTGAGATCGGCGAGCTGCTGGGCCTGGAGCGCGAGAAGCTGGTTGCCGGCCTGCGTCGCCTGAAGCGCTCCGGTGGCGGATTGGCTCGATCCGACCAGGGCCGACATCTGAGCGCGGTTGGTGTCGATATTGCCGACTACACCGGCCTGCACCTTCATGGCGTCCTGCAAGCCGCCGACGGTGTTCTGCCAGCGCGAGCGGGCGTCGGAGACAAGCTGGCTGTCGGAGGCCGACATCGAGATGTTGCCATATTGCTGCTGGAAGGCGCGGTCGATCTGCTGGACATCGAAAGCGATGTTCTGCGCCTGGCTGAGAAGCTGCTGGGTGCGCTGGACCGACTGCTGCAATTGCTGGAGCGACGAATATGGCAGGCTGGCCAGATTGCGCGCCTGATTGATCAGCATCGTCGCTTCGTTCTGAAGCTGGGTGATCTGCTGATTGACCGACTGGAGCGTGCGCGCCGCCGTCAGGATGTTCTGCGCATAGTTCGACGGATCGAACACGATGCGGCCGAACTGCGCGTGCGCAGGCGTCGTCACGAAGATCGGCGAAAGAGCGATCGGGGCGGCCAGCAAGACAGCGGCGAAGCGGACGTGAAGGGAACGGCGAGAGGTCATAACGGAATCTCCATGTTGGTGAGGTTGGGGATGAGGTCTGCCGCCCAGGTCAGGCCGCGATGGCGCAGCCAGGCGGCAAGGAAGCCGGCGCGGCCGTGCTCGGCGACGATGCGGGCGATCTCGATCTGATCGGTCTTCGACGAGACGGCGCAGAGCGCCAACGCCACGTCGGACAGACCCAGCTCGAACAGCCGGTTGCCGCGCCGGGACTGGCAGTAATAGTCCCGCTTCGGAACTGCCCGCGCGAGGATCTCGATCTGGCGGTCGTTGAGGCCGAAGCGACGATAGATGGCCGTGATCTGCGGTTCGATCGCCCGTTCGTTCGGGAGTAGAAGCCGGGTCTGGCAGCTTTCGATGATGGCGGGCGCGATGGCCGAACCGTCGATGTCGGACAGCGACTGGGTGGCGAAGATCACGCTGGCGTTCTTCTTGCGCAGCGTCTTCAGCCATTCGCGGAGCTGGCCGGCGAACCCTTCGTCGTCCAGCGCCAGCCAGCCTTCGTCGATGATGATGAGCGTCGGTGAGCCGTCGAGCCGGTCGCCGATGCGGTGGAACAGGTAGGCCAGCACGGCAGGCGCGGCGTCGGTGCCGATCAACCCCTCGGTCTCGAAGGCCTGAACCGTAGCGGAGCCGAGATATTCGGCCTCGGCATCGAGCAAGCGGCCATGGGCGCCGCCGACGCAATAAGGCCGGAGCGCCTGCTTCAGGTCGTTGGACTGGAGGAGCACGGACAGGCCCGTGATCGTCCTTTCGCCGACCGGCGCGGACGCCAACGAAGTCAACGCGGTCCAGATGTATTCCTTGACCTCGGGCGTGATGGAGACGCCTTCGCAGGTGAGGATCGCCACGATCCAATCGGCGGCCCAGGCGCGCTCGGGCACGTCATGGATACGGGCGAGCGGCTGGAGCGACACGCTCTCCTCCGCCCCATCCGACAATCCGCCGCCGAGATCATGCCAGTCCCCACCCATCGCCAGCGCGGCGGCACGAATACTGCCGCCGAAATCGAAGGCGAACACCTGCGCTTGCGGGTAACGCCGGAACTGCACGGCCATCAGTGCCAGCAACACGGACTTGCCGGCGCCGGTCGGGCCGACGACCAGCGTGTGGCCGACATCGCCGACGTGAAGGGATAACCGGAACGGGGTCGAGCCTTCGGTCTTGCCGAAGAGCAGTGGGGGCGCTGCAAAATGCTCGTCCCGTTCCGGACCCGCCCATACCGCCGAAAGCGGGATCATGTGGGCAAGGTTCAAAGTCGAAATCGGCGGTTGCCGGACATTGGCGTAGACATGGCCGGGCAAGCTGCCGAGCCAGGCGTCCGCCGCGTTGATGGTTTCCGCCATCGCCGTGAAATCGCGGCCTTGGACTATTTTTTCCGTCAGCCGCAGCTTCTCGTCGGCGATACGCGGATCGTCGTCCCAGACCGTGATCGTCGCGGTTACATAGGCGACTCCGGCATAGTCCGCGCCGAGTTCCTGCAGGGCTATATCAGCATCGGCCGCTTTGTTGGCGGCATCGGTATCGACCAGCGCCGAGGCTTCGTTGGTCATCACCTCCTTGAGGATCGCGGCGATCGACTTGCGCTTGGCGAACCACTGCCGCCGGATCCTGGTCAGCAGCTTGGTGGCGTCGGTCTTGTCGAGCAGGATGGCGCGGGTGGACCAGCGATAGGGAAAGGCCAGCCGGTTCAGCTCGTCGAGCAGGCCGGGCGTGGTCGCGGTCGGGAAGCCGACGATGGTCAGGACGCGCAGGTGCGTCGAACCCAATCGCGGCTCCAGCCCGCCGGTGAGCGGCTGGTCGGCGACGAGCGCGTCGAGATACATCGGCGTCTCCGGCACACGGACGCGATGGCGCTGGGTCGAGACGCACGAATGCAGGTAGGTCAGCGTCTCGGCGTCATCGAGCCAGACGCATTCCGGCATGAAGCCGTCCACCAGTTGAAGCACGCGGTCGGTGCGATCGACAAAGCCCGTGATCATCTCGCGTCCATCGACGCCAGACCGCTCGCGACCCTCGTACAGCCAGCTCTCGGCCCGTGCGGCGTCCTCTGCTGGGGGCAGATAGGTGAAAGTCAGGAAGTAGCTGGACTCGTAGTGCGAGGCGGTTTCCTCGAAATCCGCTCTGCGCTCGGCATCAACCAGCGCCGAGGCGGCATCGGGAAACATGCTCGCTGGATAGGACGCGGCCTCATGGCGCTGTGCTTCGACGAAGATCGCCCATCCCGATCCGAGGCGACGGAAGGCGTTGTTCAATCGGCCTGCGACGGCGACAAGTTCGACCGGGACGGCGCTATCGAGGTCGGGACCGCGAAACCGCGCGGTGCGCTGGAAGCTGCCGTCCTTGTTGAGGACGACGCCGGAACCGACCAGCGCCACCCAGGGCAGGAAGTCGGCGAGACGGGTGGCGGTGCGACGATATTCGGCCAAATTCATCATGGCATCAGCCTCCTCAAACCGACAGGTGGCCCGGGATGCGCAGGTGGCGGCGCACCACATCGACGAACATCGGATCGCGCTTGGCCGCCCAGACGGCCGCGAGATGGCCGATGGCCCAGATGGCGAGACCGACCAGCCAGAGGCGCAGACCGAGGCCGAGCGCTGCCGCCAGTGTGCCGTTGAGGATGGCGAGCCCCCGTGGTGCGCCGCCGAGCAGGATGTGCTCGGTCAGCGCCCGGTGGACGGCTACGGAATAGCCCGGCACCTCGGCCTGCTCGACGACGCCGACCATCAGACGAGCGCCCCGCCGCCGAACGAGAAGAACGACAGGAAGAAGCTCGACGCGGCAAACGCGATCGACAGGCCGAAGACGATCTGGATCAGACGCCGGAAACCTCCCGAGGTGTCGCCGAAGGCGAGCGCTAGGCCGGTCGAGATGATGACGATCACCGCGATGATCTTGGCGACCGGGCCTTCGATCGACTGGAGGATGGATTGCAGCGGCGCTTCCCACGGCATTGACGAGCCGGAGGCGTAGGCGGCGGGCGCCAACATGAGGCTGAGGGAAACGGTGGCGGCGGCCATCGCCATGTGGCGGCAGCCGCGCGAAAGCGTGCGGATCATCGGATATCTCCTGTGAGGTTGAGGACGGGCTGGATGTCGCCGCCGTCGTTGACGGCCGGCACGACGCGGTAATCGCCTTGCGCGTCGAGACCTTCGACACGGGCGAGTTCGACAAGGCGGCGCTGCGATCCGCGTCCGGCGAGCACCGCGACGAGATCGATCGTCTCGGCGATCAGCGCGCGCGGCACCGTGACGACGGCTTCCTGAATGAGCTGTTCGAGGCGGCGGATCGCACCGATGGCGTTGCCTGCGTGGATAGTGCCGATACCGCCGGGATGGCCGGTGCCCCACGCCTTCAGGAGGTCGAGAGCCTCCGGGCCGCGTACCTCACCGATTGGAATGCGATCGGGGCGCAGGCGCAGCGATGAGCGGACAAGATCTGAGAGCGAGGCGACGCCATCCTTGGTGCGCATGGCGACGAGGTTCGGCGCGGCGCATTGCAGCTCGCGCGTATCCTCGATGATGACGACGCGATCGGCGGTCTTCGCCACCTCGGCCAGCAGCGCATTGGTCAGCGTGGTCTTGCCGGTCGAGGTGCCGCCCGCAACAAGGATATTGGCGCGCGACGCGACGGCTGAACGCAGCGACTCGGCCTGCTCCGCCGACATGATCCCGGCGGCGACGTAATCGTCGAGCGTGAACACGGCGACGGCGGGTTTACGGATCGCGAAGCACGGCGCGGCGACGACGGGCGGCAACAGCCCCTCGAACCGTTCGCCGGTTTCGGGCAACTCCGCCGATACGCGGGGTGCGCCGGCATGGACTTCGGCACCGACATGATGTGCGACCAGGCGCACGATGCGTTCGCCATCGGCGGGGGCCAAAAACTCGCCAGTGTCGGACAGGCCTTCCGACAGCCGGTCGATCCACAGCCGCCCGTCCGGGTTCAGCATCACCTCGACGACGGTGGGATCTTCCAGAAAACGCGCGATGGCGGGGCCGAGCGCGGTGCGCAACATGCGCGCGCCCCGCGTCAAACTCTCCGAATTCTGGTGCGATACCGCCATCCGATCCCCGATCTCGCCGGGGACAACACAGACGCTTCCCGGACGGGGATGATTAAAAGAGCCGGAAGTTTGGCGGATTCAACAAGTATCTAACAGCCGGCGGCCATGGCGAAGAAAAGGCGGCAATCGGCGGATTGAAAATCCCACGATCGATAGTGATGGGCTATGTCTACGCCTATCGAAATCAGAAAAGGCAACGCAATGAGCAATAATCCGGGAAAGAAAGGCAAGCCTGCGCCGTGGGTCAAGCGGGAGCGCGACGATCGCGACCGGGCGCTGGACGGGTATAAGCAGGCGCATCATCCGGCCTATCGGGCGTGGCGCGAGGCTCGTAGCGAAGTCGGCAGGAAAGCGCGTGCGGAGGCGGAAGCTCTGTTTCCGGGCTTATCGGAAATCAGCCAGTCGATGAAGCACGCCGACAAGGCGGTCAGCGCCTGGGATAAGGCGAACAAGAACCCGATGACATGGGAGGAATCGCAGGCGTTGGAGGCCGAGTTCGCCAAGAGCTATGTTCCGATCGACCGATCATAGGTCGTGCGACGGACGATCAGCGGCGTCGATTATACAGCCTTATCGCTACCAACTCGTCCTGAGTCGATGTCTCGCGACAGGTCTTTCAGGAACCGATCACCCGTCGCCAATCTGCGCCCGAGCGATTGCAGGAATCCATCGAACCGCTCCGCGCCCTTTGCACGGGCTGACGCCTGGGCACTGTCGGGCAGCGGCGGGGTCACGGTCAACCAGAAGCGGATGAACAGCGACAGCGTCTCGCCGAGGATGGCGAGATCCTCGTCCAGCCCATCGACCTGTCGGCCGAGCTTGTCCATGCGACGGGCGAACACCGCCTCCAGCCGCTCGGAGGCATCGGCCGACAGGAAGGATGCGACGGCCGCTTCGATCACGGCCGACTTGGAGACGTTGCGGCGCAGCGCCAGCGCTTCGACCTTCTTCAACAGGTCCGGCTCGAAATAGACGTTCATGCGGGTCTTGGTCTGCATGGCGGCGGCTCCTTACAGTTCGATGCCGTCGGCCGGGTCCATCGTCGCCTGACGGGCGACGGACGTGACCTGTTGGCGCATGGTTCGGGATTTGGCGGCGTCCACGTCCGGTTCGTCGTCGAGCACGTCGAACTCGCCAGGCACTGGACGTTCGTCCGGCACGATCTCCTCATGCTCGGGTAGTTCCGGTTCGCGGCGGATGCCGGCATTAGCGGGATCGGTGGCAGCGGCGTCGAGCATCGGCGGCGGGGATGGTACGGCGGGCGTCGGGATTGTCAGCGCCGACCAGTCGTCGTGCGATGGCGCTCTCGACGCCTTGACCACGGCGGACAGGTTCGGCGGAGGCAGCAGCCGCTCCTTGAAACGGGCATCCTCGTAATAGCGCGCCTTCTTTGCCCGGATCGGCGGCACGCCCGCGACCAACAGCAGTTCGTCGGTGGGTGGAAGCTGCATCACCTCGCCGGGGGTGAGCAGCGGCCGGGCCGTCTCCTGCCGCGACACCATGAGATGGCCGAGCCAGGGCGATAGCCGGTGGCCGGCATAGTTGGTGGAATCGCGCATCTCGGTCGCGGTGCCGAGCGAATCCGACACCCGCTTGGCGGTGCGCTCGTCATTGGTGGCGAAGGCGACGCGCACATGGCAGTTGTCGAGCACCGAATTGTTCGCGCCATAGGCCTTCTCGATCTGGTTCAGCGACTGCGCGATCAGGAAACTCTTGATGCCGTAGCCGGCCATGAACGCCAGCGCCGACTCGAAGAAGTCGAGCCGGCCAAGTGCGGGAAACTCGTCGAGCATCAGCAGCAATCGGTGGCGATCGGCGGAGGCGTTCAATTCCTCGGTCAGGCGCCGTCCGACCTGATTGAGGATCAGGCGGATCAGTGGCTTGGTGCGAGCGATGTCGGAGGGCGGTACGACGAGGTAAAGGCTGACCGGCCGCTTGCCCGCGACGAGATCGGCGATGCGCCAGTCGCAGCGCGCCGTCACCTTCGCCACGACCGGATCGCGATAGAGACCGAGGAACGACATTGCGGTGGACAGCACGCCGGAGCGCTCGTTGTCGGATTTGTTGAGCAGCTCGCGCGCCGACGAGGCGATGACAGGATGGACGCCGGCTTCGCCCAGATGCGGCGTGGACATCATGGCGCGCAGTGTCGCTTCCACCGGGCGTTTCGGATCGGAGAGGAAGTTGGCGACGCCGGCCAGCGTCTTGTCCGCCTCGGCATAGAGGACGTGCAGGATCACGCCGACCAGCAACGAATGGCTGGTCTTTTCCCAGTGGTTGCGCTTGTCGAGCGCGCCTTCGGGATCGACCAGGATGTCGGCGATATTCTGGACGTCGCGCACTTCCCAATCGCCGCGCCGCACCTCCAGCAGCGGATTGTACGCGGAAGATTTGGCATCGGTCGGATCGAACAGCAGCACGCGGCCATGCCCGGCGCGGAAACCCGCCGTCAGGCCCCAGTTCTCGCCCTTGATGTCGTGGACGATGACGCTTCCGGGCCAAGTGAGCAACGTTGGCACGACGAGGCCGACGCCCTTACCGGAGCGGGTCGGCGCGAAGCACAGCACATGCTCCGGCCCGTGGTGGCGTAGATAGTCACGATCGAGCCGGCCGAGCACCACGCCATCCGGGCCGAGCAACCCGGCTGCCTTCACCTCTTCGGGCGAAGCCCAGCGCGCCGAGCCGTAGGTGGCGACGTTCTTCGCCTCGCGCGCCCGGATGATCGACAGGGTGATGGCGACGGCGATGGAGATGAAGCCGCCCGACGCGGCGATGATCGCCCCTTCGACGAAGATACCGGGCGCGTAGGCATCGTAGGAGTACCACCACCAGAAGAAGGCTGGCGGATAATAGACCGGCCAACCGCCCAGCTCGAACCATGGTGCGCCAAGTTGCCCCTGAAAGCCGAGCCGCCACGCCGTCCACTCGGTCGCGCCCCAGATCGTCGCCAGCACGATGGTGACGACGATGGTGATCTGGCCCCAGAGGACACGGCTTCCCGACATACAGGCTCCAATCGGCAAAAGAGATGGAGCCCATCAGAGAATAGTCGGTTTCGCGAGAGGCAATAGGAAAGAACAGCGAGCGTGCTGCCGGATACCATGGCGTAGAAATCGGATGGGTCAGTGTCGCGTGTTGTGGGCCTCTTCGACGGCCTGTTCGAGTATCTTCCGGTAGCCGATCTTGGTCATCCACTGCGCGCGGGCGAGATGGCTTTCCCAGCACGTCCGCGTTCGGCCTGTTTCCGCGACCGGATCACGGTGCAGGACGATCCGCGCCACCTCCGTCCAGTCGGCACCGTCGGTCTCGGCGTCCAGCAGACGCAGATAGGTGACGAAATGCGCCTCGTCATAAACGGTCACGTCGGGCTCCACTGGAGCCAGGTCATCAACGTCAGGATCGAGTTCGGGTTTGACACGCATCTGGTCCTCCCTGGGACCCGCAGAAACGATAATCCTGAAATGGGATAATCCCAAATCAGGATTAGCAAAACTGCTCCCCTTTTTCAATGGAGAGCCGTTCCGAATGCAGAAAACCTTGCGCTCGCCCCGCCAAAAACTTCTTCAGACACTTCTCTCGGCAGCACGCAAGGACAGAAATCTGACGCAGGCAGAACTTGCCGAGCGACTGAACAAGCCGCAGTCCTTCGTCGCCAAGTATGAGAACGGAGAGCGACGGATTGATGTTGTCGAGTTCGTGGATATTGCGGCTGCGCTTGAAGTGTCCACCGCTGAAATACTGTCGAGGATCGAATCGGACGGTCGCGTGTCATGACAAGCAACTGACTGAGGAAGAACCGGCCGAGCGCGCGGCGTGAGCGCCCCTTATGTTGCGGCGATCCAACGCGCAGGCGTGTCAGCCAGCCTCATCGTCTCGGGTTGGGTAGCAGAAGCGTTGGTTATCGAGCCAGGGGTTTACTGAAAGATTCAGAAGGGCGGGGCTGAGCACTGGCCTTTTTGGCGAGGTCGAGGAAATCGCGGAGTGCTGGTGCGCGGTTGTTTGGCGACCATACGGCGGAGAAAACGACAGGTCCCGGCTCGTCAAGAACGGGCAGGAACACCACGCCCGGAAATCGGATTTGCGACGTAGCCTCTGTGGCAAGCGTCACACCGTAACCTTGCTCCACCATCGATATCAGGGTCAGCCGATCGACGTCGAAGCGCTGGATGGATGGTCGCGGCCAACGCTCGGCGAGGCGTAGCAAGATAAGGTCATAGAGTTGCGGGCCTGTTCCACCATACCGGACCAGAAAGGTCTCGGCCGAAATGTCTTGCCACAAGACACCTGCGCCGTCGGCAAGTGGATGGGCCGCGGGTAAGGCGATCATCAGTTGCTCAGTCCATATTGGCTTGGAATGACAATCGGGAATGTCCGGTGCGCCCAGCACCAACGCGACATCCAGATGCCCGTCACGCACCTGCTTCACCGCGTCCCCGGCGCTGCGCTCAGCGATCTTGATATCGACGCCGGGGTGCATTTCGCGGTAGCGGTTCAGGAGACAGGCGAGGAAGCCGTTGGAGATCAGCGCATATGCGCTGATGCGGAGATGCCCCTGTTCGCCGCGCGCCAGCAAGCCAGCGGTCTTTACCGCGTGGTCGAGGTGATCGATGCCGACCGCCACCTGATCGACGAAATGCCGGCCCGCCTCGGTCAGCCGTACGCCGCGCGGTAGGCGCTCGAACAGCAGGATGCCAAGATCCTGCTCCAGCAGCTTGACGCGGGTGCTGACGCTGGACTGGCTCACGCCAAGAACATTGGCTGCATGGCGGAAGTTCAGATGTTCCGCCACGGCCAACGTTTGGATCAACGACGCCAATGGAATACGAGAGCCTAGAGGTGAGCGTGTCCCGTCCGATCGCAGCGGCCTTTTATCTTTTGCCTTGAGTGAGGAAAGCCGCCGCATCGCCTTAGCACTTTACGTCGGTAGTTTGGCAGTAGAGGTTCGATCACCATCCGCCTCGTCACGTCTAACCGTCGTGAACGTATCGACGCCCGTCGACGCGGCGGAAAGCGCCCAAAGTTGGGCAGCCTCTTGCGCATCGGCAGCATAAACCTTTACGCCGACGAAGGGTTCGCTGGCCGTTTCGGCGCGGACCGCCACGTCGCAATCTTCGCAATAGAGCCCGCCAAGCCCATCGAGTTGCGGCGAAGTCGCAGCCCAGACCTGGGTCGCCGCTCCCTGCTGTGGTGTCTTGAATGTCGGGTCCGCTGGCACGCCGCTCGCATCGAGCCAGCCTTCGACGGTCATTTCTTCCATCGTCAGATGCCGCTGAAGCGGCGTAAATATCTTGCCGGGATGCAGCGAGAAGGCGCGCACGTGATCGTCTTTTCCCAGCCAGTCGAGATGAACAGCGAACAGAGCGTTGGCTGTCTTCGACTGCCCGTAGGCGAGCCACTTGTCGTAGCCGCGCGTGAACTGGATGTCGTCCCAGCGGATCGATGAGTTGTGATGGCCGGCGGAGGAAACCGCGATCACGCGCGCACCGCCCCGGAGTGCAGGCCACAGCCGGTTGGTCAGCGCGAAATGTCCCAGGTGATTTGTGGCGAACTGCGCTTCCCAGGCGGAACCAACCCGCGTCTCGGGGCAAGCCATGATGCCAGCATTGTTGATCAACAGATCGATATGGAGATCTTTGGCGAGGACGCGTTCTGCGAAAGAGCGAACGCTGTCGAGGTCCGACAGGTTCATTTCCTCGACCGCGACGCGGGGAAGTCCCTTCGTCGCCATCTCGGCTTCAGTCGGATGACGCGCGGCGACAATAACCCGCGCGCCAGCCCCGGCCAGCGCCTTCGTCGTCTCCAGGCCGAGGCCCGAATGACCGCCGGTGACGATGGCGACCTTCCCTGAGAGGTCGATCCCGGTCAGAACTTCTGTTGCTGTGGTTTGAGGCCCAAAACCTGAGCCTAGTGGCGTCTGTAGATCGATCATGATGCTTCTCCGAGGAATGCGACTTGCGCTGTCCAGACATGATGAATGCTGGAACGCGCATGATCCATGCGATATGATGCGTTATTCATTCTCGATCGTTCGGATTTATCGCCTTGGACCCTTTGTCTGAAGTCCTCTCCATGCTGAAGCCAAGAAGCGCAATCAGCGCCGGTCTCGATGCGGGCAGTGAATGGGCGATCCGTTTTCCGCCACACGAGGGCATCAAGTTCAATGCGGTCATGCGCGGTGCCTGCTGGGTCGCGGTCGAAGGTGAAGCCGCGCCCCAACGGATCGAGGCCGGAGATTGCTTCCTGCTGACCCGTGGACGCCCCTTCGTCTTTGCGACTGACCTCGCATTGCCCACGATCGAGTCCCCGACCATCTACGACGCTGCGGTGGACGGTATCGCGACCTGCAATGGCGGCGGTGATTTCTTCCTGATTGGCGGTCGCTTTTCGTTCGCCGGCGACCATGCCGATATGCTGCTCGGCGCGCTGCCGGCCATCGTCCATGTGCGTGATGCCTCGAACCAAGCCATCGTGCTGCGCTTCGCACTGGAGCAGCTTGCGGCGGAGCTGAAGAGCCGCCCGCCCGGCGGCGCGCTCATGGCCGAACACCTTGCCCAGATCATGCTGCTCCAGGTTCTGCGGCTCTGGCTTGTTTCCGAAAAGGACCAGCGTTCCGGCTGGCTGGGGGCGCTTTCCGACCCGCGCCTGGCAAGAGCCATCGGCGCCCTTCATGCCGAACCCGCCCGACGCTGGCGGGTTGCCGAGCTTGCGGACATTGCCGGCATGTCGCGTACCACCTTCGCGGTGCGATTCCGCGAGGCGGTCTGTCAACCGCCGCTCGACTATTTGATCGGTTGGCGGATGCGCCTTGCCGCTGATCGGCTCCGACGCACGCAAGATAGCTTGGCCACGATCGCCTTCGCGGTTGGCTACGAATCCGAAGCGGCCTTCAGTACAGTTTTCCGGCGCGTGATGGGTTGTGCGCCGGGGAAGTATCGGCGCACTCCCGCTGCGGTGCACTCTGCCTCGATTATCACAGATCTGTATAAATCGCCTGGGTGAGGTCAGCCGGGAATCGGCCGCCGGCTGATTGGCCCTCCAAGCGCGAATTCCTAACTGCGACGAGCGTGAACTTGCCCGTCCAATCGACGAACGACAATTTATGGATCTCGCCAAGGTGCCATGTACTGGGTGCTTCCCAACACCTCGCTGGCTATCCGGCGATATCCTCATTCGGGCGCTCAATCACGTTTTCCTTTTCGCAGCAGCAGCAGCACGATGATACCGACGACTGCGGCTACCGCACCGAGGGGCGCTGTGGCCGCCAGACCCAGACTTCCGATCACCCCACCGCCCAGGATCGAGCCAAGTGCGATGCCGGAATTGAACCCGGCGATGTTGAGGCCGGCGGCGGCGGCGAGCGCATGGGGGGCGTGCCGTTCCGCGATGCCGATTACGCGGGCCTGCATGGCGGGAACTGCCGCATAGGTCAGCGCGCCAAGAGCCGCGATCAGCACTGCCATGATGGGAATAGAGCCGGCCGCGGGCCACATTGCGCCGAGCACGAGCGCCAAGCCAATCAGGACGATCATCACCGCCTTGTCGGGTCCAAGCCGGTCGGTCATGCGCCCGCCCACGATATTGCCAATGGCTGCGGCAATGCCATAGACCAGCATCATCGCGGCGACGAGAGGCGCATCCATGCCCGTCACCTCGATCAGCAACGGCGAGATGTAGGAAAACAGGGCGAATGACCCCGTATAAGCCAACACGGTGATCAAGGCTGCGCCAAGAAGCCTGCGGTCGAATAGCGCGACCAGATTGTGGAAGGCGTCCTTCGCCACGCCGCCATCCCTGCCGTTCGGCATCAGAAAGGCCAGCCCGAGGAAGCCGACAGCGCCACAGGCGGCGACGCCCATGAAGATGGCCTGCCAGGTCCAGATGCCGCCAAGGAGTGTCCCGATCGGCACGCCGAAGGCGAGCGCCAGCGTGAGGCCGCCAAACACGACGGCCACGGCGCTCCCGGCGCGCTCGGGTGCCACCAGCCGGGTCGCGGCGCTGGAGGCGACGGCGAGGAAGACGCCATGCCCGAGGCCCGATCCGAACCGGGCTGCCAGCAGCGAGGTCAGATCGCCGGACAGACCCACGACGAAGTTGCCGACAGTGAACACCGCCATGGCCGCCAGCAGCAGATGCTTGCGGCTCCAGGCGGCGGCCAACGCGGTGAGGATGGGTGCCCCGATGGTAGCGCCGAACGCGTAGGCGGCGACGGCGCCGCCGACCTGATCGACGCCGACATGGAGATCGTTCGCGATGGCCGATACGAGGCCGATGGTGACAAACTCGGTGAAGCCCAGCGCAAATGCCGAGAGCGCGAAGACATAGATGACGAGCGGAATGCTCCGGGCATGCGGCGTAGTCATGGAAAGTAACTTTCTTTGATTGGTTGCGAAGACCCGGCTCAATCGGCTGAGGCGAGCGCCAGTGCTTCAAGGGTCAATTTGGCGGTCAGCGCCGAGGACGCCGGGTTCTGGCCCGTCACGAGCCGGCCATCAGCAATGGCGAACGGCTGAAAATCAGCGATGCTCTCGTAGCGGCCGCCTAACGCGCGCAGGCGGGTTTCCAGCAGGAACGGGACGGCCTCGGCCAGCCCTACGGCTCGCTCCTCGCTGTCGGTGAAGCCGGTGACGCGCCGACCTCTCACCAGCGGCGCACCCGTTTCGTCTTTGACGTTCACAAGGCCAGCCGGACCGTGGCAGACGGCGGCGATCACCTTGCCCTGCGCCCATATCGCATTGAGAAGTGCAGCGAGCGCCGTGCTTTGCGGCAAGTCCCACATCGTTCCATGCCCTCCGGGCAGAAACACAGCGTCATAGGTGGATACGTCGATGTCCTCGACGGCCGTGGTCGCTGTGAGCGCGTCGGACGCCTCCCCGTCACCCAGGAAGCGATCCACACTATCCTCGTTCTCGCCTCTGGCTTTTACCGATCGGGGATCGATCGGCGCCGGGCCACCTTGAATGGAGGCCAGCGTCACCGACGCGCCGGCATCGACGAAGGCGTAGTAAGGTGTCGCCAGTTCCTCAAACCACAGGCCGGTCGGTTTGTCGGTCTGGCCCATCGTGGCGCTGGACGTAAGGATCATCAGAATTTTGAGCTTGGTAGGCATTGGGTCACTCCGGTTGTTGCCCGGAACATGCCTCACGCCAGTACGCGACAAAAATAATTCATTATGCTATCAGCCATAGAAACAACTATGGCTTGGTACTCATGAACTACCTCGTCTATCTGCGCACCTTCCTCGACACCTACCGCGCCGGCTCGCTGACCCGTGCGGCCGGGCGTCTCGGCATTACCCAGCCGGCAGCGTCCGCACACATCGCCTCGCTGGAGGAGATGCTGGGCAAGCCGCTCTTCATCCGGCAGGCGCGCGGGGTCGCCCCGACGGCCGCTGCCGACGATCTCGCCCGTTCGATCGCCTCCCAGCTCGACGGGATTGAGGCGACCATGGGTGCGGCCCGGGCGCGCTCCAGCCATTTGAGCGGCACCGTCCATCTGGTCGGCCCCGCGGAATATCTTTCCGCCCGCATCGGCCCCGCCCTGGCGCCGCTCGTCGGGGAAGGTCTGCGGCTACGCATCCAGACTGGCAATCGCGAGCGTATCTATGCGGCGCTCGACGAGGGCCATGCCGATCTTGCCGTCACCGCTTCATCGCCAAACGGCAGCGTCCATGGCTTTGCCGAACTGGGTCGGGAACGCCTGATGCTGGTCGCCGCACCGGCTATTACAGAACGGACCAAAGCGCGCATCGTCACCGCCGAATTCCTGTGCGGTTTGCCCTGTATCGCCTATGATGAGACCCTGCCGTTGCTGCACCCGTTCTTCGAACACGTCTTTGGCAAGGCCCCCGACATGCAGGCCGTGGTGACGGCGCCCGACCTGCGTATCCTGATCGGCATGGCCCAGGCCGGAACGGGATGGACGGTGCTGCCGGACTATCTATGCGCCGAAGCGCTGGCGAGCGGGCAACTCGTGGAACTGCCGACGACGCGGCCGGGGCCGGACAACACGCTCTATCTCGTCTGGAACAAGACGGCGCTGCGCCATCCTCGTGTCGTGTACGTCAGAGATTTTCTGCTGCGTGCGGTTTGAGCGCGTAAACGTGGATGAACGGCTGCCGCTTCCATCATAGCCCTCGACAGCAGCGAAGGGCCGAGGGCCAGCACCCCGCAGCGGATGCTCTTCGGTTTCGAACGTAGCTCGCGCCGACAGCGGCACGCGCTCATTCCTCATATGCGACACCGTAGGCCAGCTTTTTTCGCTCGATCCGTGCGAAGCCGGGTTCGTCGAGGTGCATGCCCGCGATCAGCAGTTGCTCTGCGGCCACGCAGTCCAGAAGCCTCGATCGCGTATCGGCGGCGAGATGCATATCCTGATCGAACGCGATCGACACCTCCGGGCGCGGGACCTGAATTTGCGGGAAATGAACGATGTCGCCCCAGACGAGTAGGCTCTTGTCACCTGAATCGAGACGATAGCCGGTATGCCCGGCGGTATGTCCCGGAAGCGGCATCGCCGTGATGCCGGGCAGCACCTCGCCGCCCTCAAAAGTGCGTAGCCTGTTGCGATAGCCATCGAACGCCTGACGCGCCACGAGGAAGTTGCCGCGGGCGCGCTCGGGCGCGCGGCTCAGATTGCCGTCATCCTGCCAGAACGCGACTTCTAGGTGGTGGGCGATAAGCTCGGCGTTCGGGAAGACGGCTTCGCCTGAAGCGTCCATCAGCCCCCCGACATGATCGGGATGGGCATGCGTCAACAGGATCGCGTCGATCTCGCAAGGTTGGATGCCCGCAAGCAGAAGGTTCGTTTTTAATTGGCCACCCCACTGTTTGAATCCACCAGCTCCGGCGTCGATTAGGATCGTGCGACCGCCGCTGCGCACCAGGTAGCAGTTGATATGGATCGAGGTGTGATCCGTTATCCCCGCATTTTCCTGCATGCGGGCGGCGTCGAAAGGGTCGATATTCGCGAGGAAATCGAAACTGGCGTGGAGATAGCCATCGCTGACGGCGGTAATTGTTAAATAACCGACATTCTGGGTCGGTAATGTAAGCTTAGACATCGTGTTCTCCAGCAGCTCAGTTGCGCGCGTGAATGTTCGACGCCGCATAGCCAAAGCAACGGATGCGCGCGGTGAGGCCGATATTGCGCTTGATGGCCTCGTCCAGCCCTTCCATGAACCGGTCCATGACTGGCGGCGTCCGAAATGGCTCAAGGCGATATTGGATCTCTGCAAAAGCGGGATGCCCCCGGCCATGCCGGACAGCGACATAGACGATATGCACGTTCGCCAATGCTGCCCGGAGAATGCCGGTGCAAAGTTCCGTGCATTGCTCCGTGAGGTCTGCGAGTGCTTCGTCCGGCGGCATCCTGTCTGCAGGAATATAGATCGTAACATTCGGCATCGGTGCTACCGCGCCTTCCCGAGAGCGGCGTCACCGTCGCTCGTCAACTGCGCCGTCATCGGCACATAGACATGGACGCCTTCAGATAGATGCTCGATGTCAGGCACGCTGCTGCGCTCCACCTTGGCGAGCCAGCGGTGTTCCGGAAACTTCTCCATAGCGACTGCCTGGATCGCATAGGGGGTGAGGCCCAGCCGGATCAGAGGTTCGGGGCCTGTGGCGCTCAACGCCAGATATTCGCCCTCATCAATGGCCGGCGCTCGCTCGATGCCGCCATAGAGGTTCCGGTGCCAGTCGGTGATGTGCTGTTGCCAGCGTGCGAAATTGCCGCCGCCCTTCTGGCGGTATTCCTCGCCCGTCAGGATGTCGAGGCCGTCGATCGAATGGATGGCGAGATAGACGGGGCAGCCGCGGCTCAACGCCTTGAAACGCTGCGAGGTGTGGAAGCCGGTCACCGAAATGAGAGCTGGCAGCTTGTCCAGGCTGTAAAAGTCGTTCCATTCCGCTTCGCTGCTCGGATCGGCAAAGCTGCATTCCACCGTATAGATCATTGCATCACCTTTGACCGAAGGCATGGAGCTTTCGGCCTTGTCTATCGTTGATATTTTCTCATGATAGACTGGTTATCTCTGCCGATATATCGACAATGGATCATGCTTCAGTGATCTAATATCAAGGTGGCGGCGGAGCGAATGCCGAACCGGCCTGTCAGGAACCGTCATGCGCCGCAAGATTCCGAGCAATTCCGCACTCATGGCGTTCGAGGCGTCGGCGCGTCATGGCAGCTTCGCGCGCGCGGCCGACGAACTAGCCCTGACCGAAGGGGCGATCAGTCGGCAGATCGGCCGGTTGGAAGCCTTCCTCGGCGTCACGCTGTTCGAGAGAGTCGGCAATCGCGTCCGGCTTTTGCCGAATGGAGAGCGTTATGCGGCTCAGGTTCGCGAAACACTCGACCGGCTGGAACGAGACAGCCAATATCTGATGGGGCAGCCGAGCGATGGCGCGAGCCTCGACATCGCAATCCTGCCGACGTTCGCCACGCGTTGGCTCATCCCGCGTCTGAAGCCGTTCCAGGAGCGGCATCCGAATATCACCCTGCATCTTGCGGAACGGATGGAGCCATTCGTTCTCACCGGCAGCGGGTTCGACGCCGCCATCCATTTCGAGCATCCTGCCTGGACGGGAATGCGGACGCACCGCTTGCTGCATGAGGTGCTGGTTCCGGTCTGCCATCCGGCGCTGATCAGGGGCCGAGACCCTGGAGCGGCCCTGGATGAACTGCCGCGCCTTCATCGGCGCCAGAACCCGGATGCCTGGCAACACTATGCGCAGGAAACCGGGATCGCCCTGACCAACCCTGCTATCGGTCCACGCTATGATCTTCACTCCATGCAAATCGAAGCCGCGTTGGCCGGTCTCGGCGTTGCGCTCGTGCCGCGCCTCTATATCGAAAGCGAACTGGCGGAAGGTCGCTTGGTCGCGCCTTGGCCTGATGGGGAGTCGATCTCCAAGACCTTCTGCCTCATCCTGCCGGAGCCGATCCGGTTGAGTGAAGGTCCAATACAGGTGTTCGCGAACTGGCTCCTCGAGGAGGCGCGATCGTCAAATCCAACGCTTTGAAGGCGACCTCCGAATCCGTCACAATCCAAGCCCCTTCTGCCGGCCCAATTGCCACGACACCGATCCGCTCCGAACAATACCCGTTACCTCCCGCCCAAGCTGCTGGTCGATCACTGGTCGCCAGGGGACCAATGTGAACTCGTGGCTCACCAGATCGCCGAAGCCTTGGATGTCGAGCCGGCTGTACTGGTGACGACATCAGGCTGAGCGGCCCCTTTCATCGGCAAGGTCGAGCAGGTTTTTCAGCGCCGGGCTGCGGTTCTGCGGGGACCACACCGCGCTGAATCGAGCGCGTTCCGTCTCATCGGCAATCGGCAGAAACACGACGCCTGGAAACGGCACACACGTTGCGGCTTCGGTCATGAGCGTGATCCCTTCGCCATCCGCGACCATGTGCATCAAAGTGTCACGGCCCACATCGAAGCGGCGAATGCTAGGCGCTCTTTCCCGCTCGGTGATCCGCCTGACGATATGATCGTGCAGTTGTAGTCCGGCCCCTCCCTTTAGAACAAGGAAGACTTCCGCCACAAGATCTGACCACGAAAAACCCCCAGCCATGGTCAGCGGATGACCCATTGGCAAGGCAATGACAAACGCCTCAGTCCATATCTGGCGGGAATGGCAATCTGGAGAATCCACGGCCCCGATGACGAAGGCGATGTCGAGCGTGCCTTCACGGACTTGCCGGATCGTCTCGGCGGGCCGACCTTCGGCAATGACCAGTTCGATATTCGGGTAATCCTGCCGATACCGGCGTCGGAGATCGCCAAGGAAGCCAGCCGCGATAGAGGAATGCAGACCGATATGGAGGTGGCCGGCCGTCCCAGTTGCGATCGCGCCGGCTGTTTTGACGGCAAGATCGAGATGCTCGATACCGGCTGAGACTTCCTTGACGAAGCATCGTCCGGCCTCGGTCAGCCGGACACCGCGATGACGGCGTTCGAACAAAAGGATGCCAAGATCTTCCTCCAGCGCCTTGATGCGCGTGCTGACGCTGGACTGGCTGACACCAAGGAAATTCGCCGCGTGGCGAAAGTTGAGGTATTCGGCGACGGCCAGTGCCTGGACGAGTGATGCCATCGGAATCCGTGAACCGAGCAGCGACCGATGACAAAGGCTGTTACCGTCTCTCCGCCTCATGCCTATAATCCCTGAATAAACACTCGATCTATGCAGAGCGCTGACGCGCATCGACGGGGCGCAACCCCATCTGCACGATCAGGAGCGCCACGACAGCGGCGGCGACCGCCGCCCAGGGCGTCGTCAATATGCCCGGTCCGGCAACAAGCATCCCGCCCAGAAAGGATGCCCCCGAAATTCCAAGATTGAAGGCGGCGATATTGAAGCCGGAGGCCGTGCCGACGGCACCAGGAGCCTCAGTCTCGGCAATCGCGACGACACCGGACTGTACGATCGGCGAGATGGCGAAGGCGAAGACGCCCCAGACGGCAAGAACGGCGAACATCGCCACGACATGGCTCGCGGCGAACGGCAGCACGGCCAAAGCGACGATGAGGCCGACCAGGACGACTCTGAGCGCAGGTCTGGCCCCCATCCGGTCCGATAAACGCCCGCCGAGAAGATTGCCGATCACCGTGGCAATACCGAACACCATCAAAGCCAGGCTGATGGTTTCCTCACTGACGCCCGTCACCTGTGTCATCAGCGGCGAGAGATAGGTGAACACGACGAAGGAGCCGCCGAAGCCGAAGACCGTGACGAGATACATCGAAAGCAGCCGCCGATTGCCGAGTAGGCCGAGTTGCGGCAACAGCCCCGCGGGCGGCGTATGCGCAATAGACCTAGGCAACCAGATCAGCAGTCCCATGACGCTGATCGCACCGAGCAACGCGACAGCCAGAAACGGAGCGCACCAGCCGAGATGTTGGCCAACGAAAGCGCCGAACGGCACGCCGACCACCATGGCGACGGTCAGCCCCGCGAACATCAGCGATACCGCCTGTGCCGACCGGGACTTGTCGACGAGCGAGGTCGCGACCGTCGCTCCGATTGAGAAGAACACGCCGTGCGCGACGCCCGTGACGATCCGGCCGGCTAGCAGCAACTCGTAGCCGGGGGCGAAGGCGGCCATCAGATTGCCGAGGGTGAAGATGACCATAAGGCCAATGGCAAGCGGGCGGCGCGCCAGACGCCCCGTCAGCGCCGTGAACGTCGGTGCGCCGAGCGTGATCGACAGCGCGTAGAGGCTGACGAGCAACCCCGCCGTCGGGATCGTAACCCCGAGGTCGCGCGCCATTTCCGGGATCAGCCCGACGATGACAAATTCGGTGGTGCCGATGGCGAAGGCCGACACCGCCAATGCGAACAGTCCAAGTGGCATGTCAGCCTCCTTCTCGTTACGACAGAAGGGAGGCGGCAGCCGCCTGAGCGATGTCTTCGTCGGCCTCGACGGTCGCGCCCGCGACGCCAACGGCCCCGGTCACGAATCCGGCCTTGTCGCGCAGTACGACGCCGCCTCCGAAGCTGATCAACCCGCCATTGGTGTTTTCGAGCGTGTAGACCGCGCCGGCAGGCCGAGCCGCCGCGCCAAGCGCCGCACTATCGGTCTGGAAAAGTGCGGCGGTGCGGGCCTTCTTCTGGCTGACATCGATAGGACCGATGTTGGCACCGTCCATTCGTGTGAAGGCAACGAGATGACCTGCCGCATCCAGGACGGTGATGCTGACGGCGAAACCGCCCTTGACCGCTTCCGAGCGGGCGGCGGCAATAACTGTTTCCGCGATTGCAATATTCATGATTGACTTCTCGTGTTTTTGAGGAAGCCTGAATACTACGCATCGAAATCAATAATGGAACAAGAGGATTTTCAGAACTGCGTATATTCAATGATGTTGAACAGGGATCGTCGCGGGCATTGACACGGCCCTCTGTCCGCTCACGCCACTCTCTCCAGTACCATGACGCGGCTTTCATTTGCGACGTGTGGCGGCAACGCGCTGATCAACTCCAGAAAATGCGGCGATTGTTCATGGGCCGACAGCGCGGTCTGATCGGCCCATCGCTCGATGAACACGAATCGGCTGGCATCAGCCTGATCCCGATACAGCGTATAGAGGCGGCACCCCGCTTCGGCTCGGGATGGCGTCACACAAGTCTCTAAGATCTTGGCAACGACCTGTTCTCGGCCGGGCTTGGATTGAACGATCGCAATCACCTCAACTTCACGGGGCATGGGAAGTTCCTATCTTTTCATGGGTGCGGATGAAGACCGTTCCGGCGCGCTTTCACTGCACCTTCGCCACCTCTTTCATCATCATCCAGGCCAGGTCAGCCAATCCATCGCGCGACAACCGGGCGGCAGGGCCGCTGAGACCAATGCTTGCGCGGACTTCCCCGCGTTCACGCCACGGCACGGCGACGCAATTGAGGCCCGGAAGATATCCTTCCAGATCGAGGGCGTAGCCGCGCGTTGCAACGGCGTCGATCTGCGACTGAATATCTGGCCCAAGCGCATCTTCGCGCATCGTGAGCACCCGCTGGCCAAGACCAGGCATAAAAGCGAGGAAGACGAGGCCGATCGCCGAGCCCTCAAGGCGCTCGCGTTCGCCGATAGGGCTTGATGTTCTCAGCGTTTGATCCGACTCGATGGCGTCGAGGTAATAGACTTCGTCTCCACTCGGCACGGCAAGATAGACGGTCTCACCAGTCGTCTTTGCGATCACTTGCAGCGCTGGGCGCAGACGCACACGCAGCGCGCCGTCATCACCGGCAATACGGGCAAGGTTCAAGATGCGCCCGCCCAGGTGATAGCGCGTGTCTCCGATCCGCCTGTGAACATAACCGAGATGATCGAGCGTCTTGAGGATGTTGTGCGCCGTCGTTTTGCCGATCCCGGCCTGGTCAGCGATGTGGGCAAGTCGCGCCGCGCCGCCTTCACGGGCCACGATCTCCAAGATAGCAACCGCTCGCTCAATCGACTGAATTAGTTTGGCCTGTACCATCGCGCCCTTTCGGATTTTGAGTACTATAGCACAAGATGATCATAAAAAGTTCAGCATTGTTGAATTAGATCTGATTTGGGCGCAACGAGAGGCGGGCACTAAACGCGGTATGGCCATAACGCCGAAACGACTAGAGCCCCAACCCCTTCTGCCGCCCCATCTGCCACGACACCGATCCGCCCTGCACGATACCCGTCACTTCCTTGCCGAGTTGCCGGTCGATTACCGGCCGCCACGGGACCAGCGTGAACTCGTGGCTCTTCTCAACGATGGCGAACTTGCCGCTGGTGAGCTGGACGGTCCCGGTGAAAGTGCCGGTGACGGTCTCGCCGTCGCCGGCCGCGCGGAACGGCATGGGCCTGGTGGCCGCCAGCTCCGCCCCGGCGCGGGCGACCTCGCGCTCTTCCAACGTCGATAGAAGATCGCGGCGATAGAGGACGCGGCCGTTCTGCTGACGGGTGGCGTCGCTTTGCTCGATCAACCGCTCGCGGCGACGGTCCATGGCCTGGGCCACGTCCTGTCCGAACCCCGCCGGTGCGATGTCTGACGGGCCGCGCCCGACCAGCTTCCGGTCGAGCCACGTCGCGCCATCCGCCGTGATCTGCTTTTCCAGATCGAAGGTCGAGAGGACACGGATGTTGAGTTGGCGGCCCTGGCCCGCATCGTGGGCGGCAGCGCGGACCTCGAAGTCCCGCGGGATGCGCCACTGGTCGGCGTCGATCCGCTCGGCGATGCCGGCACGGCCCAGCGCCTCCAGGCGGCGAACATGGGCATCGACAAAGCCGTCATAGTCACCGCCGGGCACCCGGCCATCGAAGCGGGCCTGCTCCAGATGTCGGCTCGGTCGATAGATGCCGTCCTCGGCCATGCCGGCGATGGCGCGGTCGGCCGGGCGTGGTCCGGCGTCGGTCGCTTGGATCTGAATGACGCTGCCGATGCGGGCGTCCGCGACCTTCGCCTGATCGACGCCGGAGATGTGATGCGTGCGGCCATCGATGCCGTCGATCACCAGCGTCAGGTTCTCGCCCAGTTCGTCGGAAAGATGCTTGTCCACCACGCGGCCGACGATCGGCGTCGCGGGCGCGGCGTCGTGTATCTGGAAGCTCATCGGGTCGCGTTCATGCCCCTCGGCGCGCATCGCCTTCTGTATGGTGCGCACGATGTCGCCGCGCTCGCCCATTTCGCGCAGCGTCGGCTCCAGCCGGTCGCTCAGTTCCCAGATGCCGGGCGACGGTTCGATGGCGAGGCCCATCTTCTCCAACTTACCGAGACGGCGGATGCGCAGCGTCCGGTCTTCCCAGCCCCGCGCATCATCGGGCGCGTGGCGCAGATCGAGCGCACCGCCATCGGCTTCCTTCAGCATCGCCCGGTCGATGCGGGTGAAGCGGTCCTGATCGATCTCGGCCGTCAGCTTGCGCCGCTGCTCGATCTCGGTGACGGGACCGAGTTCCAGCGTCGCCAGCTCGCTCGCCCGTTCGCGGATGCCGTTGGCGAGATAGTCGCCGTTGATGACCAGATCCTCGCCGAGATCGTCGCGGCCGTTGACGATGACATGGACATGCGGATGGCCGGTGTTGAAGTGGTTGACCGCGACCCAATCGAGCTTCGTGCCGAGGTCGGCTTCGAGCTGGCGCATCAGGTCGCGGGTATGGCCGGTCAAGTCTTCGATCTCGGCGGCGTCTTCCGGCGAGACGATAAAACGGAACTGGTGACGATCGTCCTTGCCGCGATCGAGGAAGGCGTCGCCATCGGCGCGGTCCTCGGTCGCCGAATAGAGCCGGCCGCGCTCGCCGTCGCGCGAGGTGCCGTCGCGCTGGATATAGC
The DNA here is from genome assembly GCF_000380205.1 of Ancylobacter sp. FA202. Lineage (NCBI taxonomy): Bacteria > Pseudomonadati > Pseudomonadota > Alphaproteobacteria > Hyphomicrobiales > Xanthobacteraceae > Ancylobacter > Ancylobacter sp. FA202. The sequence goes on from NZ_KB904818.1 coordinate 3,684,550, forward strand.
GCAGATGGGCGGCAGCCTTGCCGCTCTTGCCGGCGGCGCGGACCGAGCGCGATTTGACGATGACACGGCGGCTGCCGGCCTGACGATGGTTCCAGCCGTTCGACAGGTTGCGGGCGCGGACGAAAGCCGCGCCGCGCCCGCGCTTGACGCCTCGGCCGGACGCAACCGCGCCGTTGCGGCCCGGCCCTCCGGATGCTCCGGAGCTGCCGCGCGACACCCGATCGGAAGCCGCGCCCTGCTGGCGCGCGATCTTCCGAACCTTGGTGAGGAAGCTCTTGGCCTGGCCGGCCTTCGTCGCATCGGAGCGGATGCGGCCGGGCTTCGGCCGGAAGCGGTTGTCGTCGTCGGCGCTCATCGGCGGCAACCCGCCCGAAACCGCCGATTCCGGGAAAGAGTGCCGCGAAGAACGTGGCAGATACTGGCTTTACCGCGCCTCGCGGCACCATGCAGGCTCGGCGACGGTGCCGCCCCAAACAGTGTGCAGACAAGGGCTTGCCCCCCGGATCGTACCCATGGGGTGCCGTCCGCTTTAATCTTGCCCTCCCGCCTCTCTGCCCCTTCTGCCCGTCCTGACCCTGATTCCGCCTGATCCGATCCATACACGCTGCACACTGGAACGGACCGCCGGGCACACCCAACCGCCATGCTCATCGTGGCCCTCCCGTTTCTGTTCGGGCCACGAACAGGCCGCCCGATTGCGGCGCGATCGCCGAGACATCGCCCACGGGCGTTGCAGCCGGAGTCTCATTCGACTGCACAGCATCGGCGGACGATGTGCGCTCAGCCTGCGCGACGAATAGCGGCGCGCGGGTCCATGACTGCGGATCGGCCGCCGCGACTTCGACCGGCGCGGTGATCGCGCCGCCGCCGATCAGCGGTGCGAGCGTGGCGACATAGGCGCGCGTCTCTGCGGGCAACGGACGGCCCGCGAGATGCTCTTCGTATCGACCGGGACCGGCATTGTAGGTGGCCAGAAACCCCGGCGATCCGTAGCGGTCGTGTAGCTCGCGCAGATACGCCGCGCCCGCCAGAATGTTGTCGCGCGGATCATAGGGATCGCTGCCGAGCCGATGCCGGGCGCGCAAATCGTCCCAGGTCGCCGGCATGATCTGCATCAGACCCATCGCGCCCTTGGACGAGATCGCCCGCACGTCATTGGCGCTTTCGACGCGCATGACGGCCCTAATCCAGGCGGCCGGAATGCCGAACCGCTGCGCCGCCTCGGCGATGTGCGCGGCATGAGGATCGGCCCGGGATTGGCGATGGGCCGGCTCGGGCTGCGCCTGACAGGGCAGCGGCATTACGACGGCGAGCACGATCGAAAGGAAAAGGACCGCCGATCGGACGGGCATCCTGTCTCCGTATCGACGCGAGCCTGCCAGCGTGCTCGCTACGGTCAGGGGTTCGCGCGAAGCGCCGATCTTCGATCGCTCTGGACCTTCGCTCCGCGCGCCGGCCGACAGATCGTCGAGCGGGACGAAGGGATGAGACGGTCTGTTCGCGAACAAAGGGATGGGACTTCGACGGGACAGCAGGCGCTCAATTCTGAAGGGATAGCACATGGGATCACTCCCGCTCGCCGCGCTTGACCGGGCGCGTCCAGTGCAGCGACCAGGCGGCCCCGCCGTCGTCGTCGCGGAACAGGTTGGCGCGGATCGGTTGCGGCAAGGCCGGATCGTCAATCAGCAGCGAGATGTATTCGCCGGCGCGCTCGCCGGTGCGTTTCCAGCCCGCGCCGATCTCCGGCCCGTCATCGGCGCCGTGGTGGATGCGATAGTCCGGCGCGTTCTCGGCATCGGACGGCTCGGCCGGCACGATGGTGAGTTCGCGGTAGAGCGTGAGCGTATGGACGCGCCCGATGAAGCCTGTTGTCTCGCGGGTGAATTGGCCGATCTGCGGCATGGAAGTCTCCTCGATGTGGGGGTTGGGTGGAAGCCGGCGCGCGCCATGCCCGCCGGAATCGGGCGGTCAGCGCGACGTTGCTGCGGTTTTGGCGCGCCAGACGAAGCGGCCGTCGCCGTCCTCGTCGGTGTAGATCGGCGTCGCACGACCGATGACGGCGCTCGCCGGGATCGGACCGAAATAGCGGCCGTCCAGGCTGTCGCGGGCATCGGCGTTCATCGGGAATATCTCGTCACCGGCGATGCGGCGGCAGCCGTTCCACACCGGCAGGTCGCGGCCCGATCGGTCGCGGTCGAGCGCCGCGCCAAGTTCGACGCCATCGATCGTGATGGTGCGGCGGATGCGGCAGACATCTTGCCCCGCCAGTCCCATGACGCGCTTCAAGAGCGGCACGCCGCGGCCGATATAGCCGCGCGCCACCATGAAGTCGGCGAGGTGTTCGGGCGGATCGACCGCGACCAGATCGGTGACGGTCAAGTCGCCGGGCGGATCGATGGCATAGAGGCCGATCGGTGCGCTGGCGGAGACGTTCCAGACCAGTCGCGTCGGCGTCGGGATGAAGGACGCGATGGCGACGCCCATGATGGAAAAGTACGTCACCATCACATAGCCGAAGCGGGTCATGGCTCGGCCCTCCGGCGCAGCAGGAACGCCCGATGCTGATCGGCCGTATAGGCGCGCGGCTCGTGTCCGGCGGTCAGACGGTTGTGGACGTGCCGCCAATGGTCGGGCGAAACATCCTCCGGATCGATGCCGATCGCCTGGATGGCGTCGATATGCCGGAGCACCTGTTCGACCTTGGGCCAGCCATCGATCTTAAGCAGGATATCGCCGCCGGGCCGCACGAAGGGCAGCGTCTGATAGGGTTCGCCCGGCTCCACGGTGCGCACGATGTCGATGCGCGAGATGATCGTGCCGAAGTCATTCGACGCCCAGCGGACGAAGGCGAAGATCGCACCGGGCCGGAACGAAAAGATGCGACGACGGCGGTCGAGGATGGTTTCCGCCGCGAGGTGGCCGAAACGAACCCAGTGCTCGATCTTCTTCTCGATATGAGTCAGTTCGACATGGGTCAGGTCGTCGGAGGGGTGCGCTGACGGCACGGGGCCGCCGCGCACACGGGGAGCCGCGTTGCCGGTCATGGTGTGTCTCCTTCGGTGGGTGGAAATTCGCGCGCGAGGAGGTCGCGCAGCATGTCTGCGACGGTGACGCCGCGCTGGAAGGCGAGGATCTTGATCCGGCCGCGCAGCTCGGGCGTGATGTCGACCGTCAATCGTGCGGTGAACGCAGCAGTGTCGCCCGTGCGGGGCGATGGCGGGTCTGCGGCCTTCACCCAGCTTTCGGGATCGGCTGGACGCGCCGCGAAACCGCGTTTCGGGGATCGTTCGCTCATGGCGTAAGCCTCGCGATCTCGGCAGCCAGCGCGGCTATCTCGCACGCAGCGGGACTGTCGGCGTCGATCTCCGAGGCCAGCCGCCCGGACTGCGCGGCGTCGGCGAAGACGACGCGCTGGCCGATGGTGGCGGTGAGCAAGGGCGGATCGTGATCGGCCAGCGTTTCGGCCGTCTCACGGGCGATGACGGTGCGCGCGCCACAGCGATTGAGCACGAAGCGTGCGGCAAGCTCCGGCCGGTAGATGCGCGCCTCGGTGAGCAGCGCCAGCATCTCGGCGGAAGCCCAGCCATCGAACGGCGATGGCTGCACCGGGATCAGTACGAGATCGGCGGCGAGCAAAGCCGAGCGCATCAGCCCGGCGACGCGGGGCGGTCCGTCTATGACGATATGATCGACATCGCGCGCCAGCTCGGGGGCTTCCCGGTGCAAGGTATCGCGGGCCAGGCCGACGACGCCGAACAGCCGTGGGCGGCCCTCCCGCGCCCGCTGCTGCGACCAGTCCAGCGCCGAGCCCTGCGGGTCCGCGTCGATCAGTGTGACGCGGCTACCCGTCCTTGCCCATTCTCCGGCGAGATGCAGGGCCAGCGTCGTCTTGCCGACGCCGCCTTTTTGATTGAGCAGCGCGACGATCATGGCACGCGCCTCGATCGCCCGGCGGCACCGGCACCATGGGTCGCGCCCGCGCGCGTCAAAGAAAATGAGTTAGATTCTTGGTTAGACTCTAAGTTAGCGGTCGGATTCCGCGTTTCGGGCCAAAGGTTTAACTGCGGTCCGTGCGCCCGAAATCCCGATAGTCCTGCGCCCGAAGTCCCGATACCGTTTGCGCCCGAAGTCACGAGCGCTTCAACAGCCTCGTCCACAGGCACTGTGGACAACAAGGTCGGCCGGATATGCAGTAGTTCGCGCCGCCCCTGGCGGGAGATCTTGAGCTGATAGCCGGGCAGTGGTTGGCGGGCGACGATACGTCGGATGTCGAGCGCGAAGTCGGACGGCCGCGCCAGACTGCCGGATTTTTCGTGGAGATGGGGGACCTCGAACAGCCAGCCATGCGGCTGCCGGCCGGCGTGCTTGCGAGCGACGCGGTAGAGCCAGCGTTCGATCCCGCCGGTCAGCCGGAAATAGTCCGGGTCGATGGTCAGGACCAGCGAGCGGTCGATGACGCCGCGATAGAACCAGTCGGGCAGAACGAACTCCATGCCCTCGACGCGGCCGTCATGGGTGGTCATCTCCTCCCATTCGTTGATCCAGGAGAACTGATGTCGCCGCCAACGCTCGCCATGGCGGATGGTCGTGGCGATAACGGTCGATTGCAGGCGGGCGAAGGCGCCCTTGAGCAGCCGGTATTCGCGCGCGCCGGTGCCCCGGCCGATCGCCAGCAGGAGCTGGTACGGCGTGAAGCGCAGGAAGCGCGAAGTCTTCAGGCCATGGTTCTCGGCCTCGACGATCTGCGAGGCCGCCCAGATCAGCACGTCCGCGTCCCAGATGGTCGCCATGCCATGTTCGGGCATGGCGAAGACCTCGACGCGGACGCCGCCGGATTCGTAGAGGATCGGCGTCACCCGCTTGGTCTTGGCGAGCGAGAAGAACGGCCGCTCCATGAGATCGCGCTGGTCGCGGGGCGACGCATCGCCCGTCGCGACGACGAAAGGATCGAGCCTCGCCCGCTCGCTGCCGATAAGGCGTTGCGAACGCCGTCCGGCATCGGGGGATGAACCGGCGCGCATTCAGCGTGCGCCCCGCTCGGCGGGCGTCAGGGGACGCGCTGGGAAAACGCGGGTCGCATCCTTGTCGGTCGTGGATTTGCGGGCGGCGACGGCCGTCCAGGCTTGCAGATCGTCCAGTGCATAGACGACGCGCCCGCCGATCTTGCGATAGGTCGGGCCAGTGCCGTAGGTGCGGTGCTTCTCCAGCGTCCGCAGCGAGATGCCGAGAAAGCGCGCTGCATCGGGCGTGCGCAGGAATCGGGGCGGTAGCCCCGTCTTCGGGTCGATCATGGTCGGGTCTCCGGGTCAGGTTCGGCGGCTGTCGGCGGCGACAGCGGGCTATGGCGAACCGTGGCGGAGGATCGGCGGCTTGCAGCGTGCCGGAATCGTGGGGGAACGAATCCGGCACCCGATGCCGGAATCGGAGAGGTGACGATCCGGCACCCCGAAGATGTCGGCTGAAACCGAGGCCAGGTCGCTCCTCAGCGTCGACGCCGCAGGCGGACCGGATAATGGAGCAGCTCGCGATAGCCGCCACGCATGTAGAACAGGCCGTCCGCAACGAGGCGGCGGACCTTGTTCTTCAAAGGGCTGACCTCCCAATCGTTCTTTGACCGGCCGTGAAAGCCGAACAACGCCTCGGCGATGACGCGATAACTGGCCCCGGCAAGTTTTGCATCGAGCGCGCGCAGGATCAGGATATGACGCTCGCGGGTCTGGGCCGGAAGGTCGTGCCGCCGGTCGCCCGGTGGTCGTCCGGCCAGCGCCAGCCAAAAGCGCAGCGCGGCCTCGGCGCGCAGCTCGAACAGGGCGTCGAGCGGCAGGACGACGACGAAGTTCGCCCGGCCGTCCGGCGGCGGGGCCGCGAGCCAGAAGCGATGCTCCCCGCCCGATCCGCGCCAAAGACCGTGCCAAGCGGTGTCCATCGGCGATCGTGCCGCGAGACCGGGAAGCCCCGGCAGCACAATGGGCATGGCAAAGTCGCCGGGTGGATCGCCTGATGGACGAAGCTCGAAGGCTTCAGGCTGGAGTGCGGGCGTCCAGAAGAGCGCGGCGCGATCGGCAGGCTGGTCCGGGTCCGCAGCGAAATCGCAACCCCCAGCGGTTGGAGAACGCGGTTCGCGCCTCGGTGTCGTGCCGGGATTTCCGTTTCATGCGATGGAAGTCGCGGCGATACTCGTCGTCGCGGCGGAGATATTCCCAAGCGAAGCCGGCAGCAGGAATGCTCTGAGCATGTCCATAGGCGGCCGGCGCCCGCCAGTCAGAACTCGGCATGGCGTCACCTCTTTCTTCCCATGCGCCGTCGGCGCCGGAAAGACGAAGTGTTCACAACTTGAGGTATATTTTGAACTTGCTGTTATCGGATATGTAGATCGTACAATCCGATCAATATTGGTGAATCATTACTTAACATCGCAGATGTGATTTGGCGAGCCGCTCGCCGATCCGGCTCCACGGATCGGCGGAAAATCTGGGGATGTGCGGAACCGGAAAGACGCAAAGCCGTGCAACCGGAAATCCGGCTGCACGGCTTTACGATCATCCTTGTTTCAGGCGCTGCATCCCTTCCGCCAGCGTCCAAAGCGCACGGTTCAGCCCGACATTCTGATCGATGCCGTTGATCGGGCGGGTCCGGCTGCGGCGGATACGGCCATCGGCATTGGTGCGGCGACCGTCCAGCCCGCCGCGTATCATGTTCTCCTGAATGACGTTGAACGTGCTCCACAGGCTTTGCCCGACATCCTCGCGGCGGCGCGGCGCGATGATCTGATCCGGGCGGACGGGGCTTTCGTCCTCGCCATAACGGGCGACAAGGCTCGCCTCGGCCAGCACGCGCTGTTCGTCCTGCGACAGTCTGGTGTCCTTCATAGTCTCGGTGGCGTCGATCAGGCGCGGGAAATCCTCCGCGACCGTATAGACGCCCTCGATAATCTGATCCTGTATGCCGCCCTTATGGGGAACGCGGACTTCCTCGAAGCGCTCGCCCGCAATCATGCTGTTGGTGCAAACGAAGCGCAGCATTCCCGCGAACATCTGATAGGCCGAGGTTCCATCGTGGGAATTCACGATGATGACTTCCGCCGCCTCTGGTTTGCCGATGCCGTCATCCCGGCGCAGGCGCAGCATGTGCTTGGCGTGGCCGTGGCGGCTGCCGTCGCGCGGCACCGACTGCACGGCGAAGAACGGGAACCATCCTTCCTTTCGCAGCCCCTCCACGATCTCGATCGTAGGGACGTAAACATACCGATCCGACCGGCTGTCATGCGCCTCGCGGGCGAAGACGGACGGGACGTGGCGGTAGAGGGCTTCGTTGTCGAGGGCTTCGCGCCCGCTGACCTGATGGGAATTCCGGCCGAACCGGGTGGCGAGTTGATGATACATGTTCTGTCTCCGTGGGCTTGGGTTGGAGCGCAGCGCTGCGCTGCAACCCTGGCCGTCGCCGAGACCGGGGTAGCAAGGTGCAAGGGTGGCCGGGTCGGAGGGGGATCACCCGGCCTGCACGGAACGGAGGAACGACGTGGAGGAAGGCCGGGGACACCGGCCTGGACGAGCGTCAGCGATCCCTTGCGCCGCGCGGGGGTGGAACCCCTAGCAAAACCCACCCGGCATGAGCGCCAGCGGGCGCCGGGCATCAGGATCTGATCGGGATGTGCAAAGTCGCAAACCCTGACAACCGCACATCCTGATCGCCGTATTCCCTGACAAACGGTGGGCGGCCATGACCATGACGAAGCCCTGCTCGGGTGAGCGGGGCTTCTTGAGATGTCCGGTCTCAGTCGCCGTTGCGGCGCGACCAGATGAGATTGTGGCCTTCGCCGTTCTTGCCCTCGACCAGGCTGGCGTAGATCGGTGCGGGGAAGCTCGGATCGTCCAGCTTGACGGAGAGATATTCGCGCTGCGTCTCTCGGGCGGTCTTCTTCCAGGCCGCGCCGAATTCCGTGGCCCCTGCGAAGATGCGGAAGTCGGGGCCGCGCTCGCTGTCGCCCTCGGTCGTGACGAACTTCACGGTCTTGACGTTGAGGGTCAGGGTCTTGACCGCGCCGGTGAAGCCAGCCGAGCCGTTGTCGTTCTTGGTGAAGGTGCCGATGGTCGCCATTGCCGTGTTCCTTTTCGCATCCGGCCGCGCCTATCGCGGCATCGATGGTGGTCGTGCGACCGGGGACGATCGGCCCGCACCCGAAGGGGCGGGAACGTAGTGGACGGCGGCCGGCGACGGCTTTTTTGCTTCGCGATGCAAAGCGCGCTCGCGCGCGGCAGAAAAAAGCTGGCGACGGACGTTGCGGGAAGACGAGCGAGGCGCAGCCGGTCTTCGGTCAGACCCAATCCATTCGAGGACGCCGTGGGCGTGGCTGGCAGGCAACTCGGAAGGAAATGCGACAAAATGGCGGCGGTCGGCCTCCGCGCCAGACGTAAGAACGGCGGAGAACTGTCCGTCGGTTCAACCTTCCCCTGACCTCCGACGGCAAGGCCCGTCCATCGTCCATCGGCGGACGTGGCTGCTTCCCGATCTTCACCGTATTCGCAACGCCGGCATTGGCAGGCTGGAGACGATCACCCGCCGTAGCAACGTGACCGTTCCCGCCGCCTAGCGATTCAAGCTTCCCAACGCGCTACCCGACCGAGTGTGTCGATGCCGAGAACGGCGATCCCGCCGTCACGGGCCTACCGCTGCTGCTGTGAACAGACAACTTCATAAGCCCGGCTCGCGCCCGAGCAGGGCTTCATTAGCGGAAGGGCCACCACCCGCCGCTCTTCGCGTTAGCGATTGAAGCCGGATGGCGGAAACACGCCCCTGGCGTGGTTCCGGCGCAGCCGAAAGCGCGGCCCGCAGGGCAACGCCCCTCGAAACCTCCCGGCTTATGTGCAATCGATGGATGATTAGTCGAATCAGAACAACTGAAGCTGATCTTGATCTGGGGGGAATATTTTATGATGCTGCCAAGTCCGACGCATTCGAACTACACAAATCTGCTTACGGACATTGAGCGCGGACAGGTCAAGATTCCGCAATTCCAGCGTGATTTCGTCTGGACGATCCAGAAGTCCGCAGCGTTGCTCGACAGCATTATCAAAGGATATCCGGTCGGAACCTTCATATTCTGGTCGACGAAGGAACGCCTGCGTAGTGTCCGGGACTTGGGAAACACGCCGCTGCCGGAACCCAAGGAAGGCGAGACCGTCTCTTTCGTGCTCGATGGCCAGCAGCGTCTCACCAGCCTCTATGCATCGCTTCGCGGCCTGAAGGTTCAGCGCAATTCCGGAAAGGAAGACGATTTCGCTCAGATGTTCATCAACCTCGAAGCGAGCGAGGACGATCAGATCGTTCTGACCGAGGTTTCGGACTTGCCGGACGCAACCTGGATACGGCTGCATGACCTGATCTACGGCGGCTTCCAGCAGCTCGCGGCATTTCCGCAGCACTACCATGCCCGCCTCTCCGAATATCGCCGCCGGGTGGAGTCCTATGACTTCTCGATCATCCAGGTGAAGGATGTTCCGATCGACGTCGCAACGGAAATTTTCACTCGCATTAATGTCGGCGGCAAACCGCTCAGCGTCTTCGAGATCATGGTCGCTAAGACCTATGACGAGGTACGGGAGTTCGATCTGGCGGAAAAATTCGATGAGCTGATCGCCAAGCTTGAACCGCTGGACTACGAAACCGTCTCGGACGCCACGCTGCTCCAACTAGTCTCTCTGATACTAACCAAGGATTGCAAGAAGCAGACGATCCTCAAGCTCAGCAAAACGGCATTCATCGATGCGTGGCCGCGCGCCATCGACGCCTTTGAGCGAGCGGTCGAGTTCTTTCGCAACAGCTATCGGATACCAGTTTCGCAGTTGCTGCCGTACAATACGCTGCTCGTGCCGTTCGCGTACTTCTTCTACCATCATCCGGACAAGCCCTCGGTCGAGCAAAGACCGCTGCTGGAAGACTTCTTCTGGCGCTGCTCCCTTGGGGCGCGGTACTCGTCGTCCGTGGAGAGCAAGCTGGCGCAGGATGTTCGGCGGATCGATCTTATCCTTGACGGAAAGTCACCGGACTACGACTGGGCCGTCGATATCACGCCGGAATTTCTGCTCGACAATGGCTGGTTCAACGCGGGCAGAAGCTCGATCAAGGCGATCCTGTGCCTCTATGCGTTCCAGCAACCAAAATCGTTCAACGACAATTCTTTGGTCAGCATCCGGAATTACTGGCTGAAACAGGCCAACAGTAAGAACTACCACCATTTCTTCCCACGCGCCTATCTCGGCAAGGCGAAGGTCGAAGAGTGGAAGATCAACAACATCCTCAATATCACGATTGTCGATGACTATCTGAACAAGCGAGAAATCCGCGCCAAGCCGCCTGCGACCTACATGAAGGGCTTCAAGAAATCCAACAAGGCGCTTGCCGAGACCATGAGTTCGCATCTCATCGGCGATCTGGACGAGTTTGGCGTTTGGGAGAATGACTACGAGGCCTTCCTTCAGCAACGCGCGCTGTTGATCAGCGCGGAGTTGGGAAGGCGCATCATCTCGCGGCAGATCGATACGGATGGTCAGCCTGCACGGGATGACGATTACGAGGAAGAGATGGCCGGTGTTGAATTCCATTGAGATCTGACCCGTCTGCCGGGGATTTTTCCATCGAGAAGTGACCCATGTTTTCACCACGTCTCACGCGGGCTACGCGGGGGACAGCGGAGTGATCGACATGGAGTTATTGAGCGTCATCAGACGCTGGCATCATCGGGATCGTCGCTCGATCCGAGAGATATCCCGCAGCACCGGCCTCTCGAGGAACACCGTGCGCAAGTATCTGCGGGCGGACAGCGTCGAGCCGCAGTTTCAGGCTCCTGACCGGCCGAGCAAACTCGATCCCTATGCCGACAAGCTTGCGGCGATGCTGCAGGTCGAGGCTGGCGAGTCGCGTAAGCACAAGCGCACGGTGAAGCAGCTGCACGCCGATCTTGTGACGCTGGGCTATGAGGGATCGTACAATCGGGTGGCGGCCTTCGCCCGGGACTGGAAGGCAGCCCGGCTGCGCGAGCAGCAGACCAGCGGCCGCGGCACCTTCGTGCCGCTGGCTTTTGTGCCCGGAGAGGCCTTCCAGTTCGACTGGTCTGAGGACTGGGCGATCATCGCCGGCGAGCGCACCAAGCTGCAGGTCGCTCATGTGAAGCTGTCCTACAGCCGCGCCTTCATGCTGCGCGCCTACCCACTCCAGACCCATGAGATGCTGTTCGATGCCCATAACCACGCCTTCCGGGTTTTCGGCGGCGTGCCGCGGCGGGGCATTTACGACAACATGAAAACGGCCGTCGACAAGGTCGGCCGTGGCAAGCAGCGCCAGGTCAACATCCGCTTCTCGGCCATGGTGAGCCACCTCCTGTTCGAGGCCGAGTTTTGCAATCCGGCCTCGGGCTGGGAGAAGGGGCAGATCGAGAAGAACGTACAGGATGCCCGCCATCGGCTCTGGCAGCCCCTGCCCAACGTCCCGTCCCTGGCAGCCTTGAATGACTGGCTGGAGAAGCGATGCCGGGAGTTGTGGTCACAGATCGAGCATGGCTCGCAACCCGGTACGATCGCCGATGTGTGGGCCGAAGAGGTCCGGCACCTTATGGCGATGCCCCGCCCCTTCGACGGCTTCGTCGAGCACACCAAACGGGTGACGCCAACCTGCTTGGTTCATCTGGAGCGCAATCGATACAGCGTGCCGGCGTCCTTCGCCAATCGACCCGTCAGCTTGCGCGTCTATCCCGACCGGATCGTCATCGTCGCCGAGGGGCACGCGATCTGCGAGCATCGCCGAGCCTTTGTCCGATCTCATGATCGCCAGAGCCAGACGATCTACGACTGGCGGCACTATCTGGCGGTCGTCCAGCGCAAACCCGGAGCCCTGCGGAACGGGGCTCCCTTCGCCGAGATGCCAACTGCCTTCCGTTCCCTCCAGCAACATCTGCTCAAAACACCGGGTGGCGACCGCGAGATGGTCGAGATCCTGTCCCTGGTCTTGCAGCATGACGAACAGGTCGTGCTCACGGCCGTCGAGTTGGCATGCAAGGCCGGCGTGCCGACCAAGACCCACATCCTCAACCTTCTGCACCGACTGATCGATGGTACGCCGCTGACCACACCAACGATCGACGCCCCTCAGGCCCTCACGCTGACCACCGAACCGCAGGCCAACGTCGAACGCTATGACGCCCTGCGGCGGGCCAGGGAGGTGCGCCATGCGTCATAATCCGGCCAGCGGGGCTATCGTCATCATGTTGCGCAGCCTCAAGATGCACGGCATGGCCCAAGCCGTTAGCGAACTGACGGAACAAGGCTCTCCGGCCTTCGAGACCGCCATGCCGATCCTATCGCAGTTGCTGAAGGCCGAGACCGCCGAGCGGGAGGTCCGATCAACGGCCTATCAGCTCAAGACCGCACGCTTCCCGGCCTACCGCGACCTCAATGGCTTCGACTTCGCCAGCAGCGAGGTCAATGAAGCACTCGTTCGCCAGCTCCACCGCTGTGAGTTCCTCGACGAGGCCCATAACGTCGTCCTCGTCGGCGGTCCCGGCACCGGCAAGACGCACATCGCAACGGCGCTGGGCGTTCAGGCCGTCGAGCACCATCACAAGCGGATCCGCTTCTTCTCCACCGTCGAACTCGTCAATGCCCTCGAACAGGAAAAGGCCCAGGGAAAAGCCGGACAGATCGCCACCAGGCTCGCGCACTCCGATCTCGTCATCCTCGATGAGCTCGGCTATCTGCCCTTCAGCGCATCAGGCGGCGCCTTGCTCTTCCACCTGCTGAGCAAGCTTTATGAGCGCACCAGCGTCGTCATCACCACCAATCTCAGCTTCTCGGAATGGGCCACCGTCTTCGGCGACGCCAAGATGACCACGGCCCTGCTCGACCGCCTTACCCATCACTGCCACATCCTGGAGACCGGGAACGACAGTTTCCGTTTCCGGAATAGCTCGGCAAAACCCGCCAAAACAACCAAGGAGAAATCCAGGAACTTGACCGCCACCTGACCACAGACCACCATCCGGCCGGGTCACTTCTCAGTGGAAATCCAGGGTCAAATCTCCGCGGAAATCAACACACTGGCATTCGGCGAGCGCGCGTATGCGCCAACGCGAACCGCTTTACAGGCGGCTGGGTGTACAAGACGCCCCATCGGCGCGGAACTATGCCGCGCTCCTGCAAGAAATCGCGGCGCAGCCTGTCATTTCGGATGCAGACGCCTCGATTCATGAGCGGTGCCTCGGCTGGCTTGCCGACGCCTTGGAGCGAGAATATCCCGAAGCGCATACAGCGATCGCCAAGATCGGAGACGCACCGGCGCTACTGAATATGCATGGCAGCGTTGTCTGGCCGGATGAAGCCGCGTGGCTCGATTCTGCTGTTCTGGCTGAACCGTTCGCCGGAGCCCTTGATGAGCGGCTGATCACCCCGCCGGTCGTGTCGCGACACGCCGCGGCACGTCTTTTCCGAGAATTTCAGGTCGTGCGCTTCTCGGAGATTGCCCGGCTGCGGCTCGCATTTGAGCCAGTCAGTGTAGCAGATTCAAACTCGACTACGCGGTTGCGCGAACGCGCGGACCTCCTGCTCTGGTTGGCCCCTAGTGATGCGTTCCGGAATCGGCTCCATGATATCCTTTGCGCGGTGGAGGTGCATTTGACCGAAGCGCTACAGGTACAAGCCGAGATCACCGAGTACGATCCGCCTGTTCGATCAGCGCCCACCTCGGCTGCGGCCTTCTACGAGCCAAGCTCGAAGACGCTCTACGTAAAGGGCGACGCCGGGGAAACAATCGACTGGACCGCCGCCTTCAGCGCCCTTTTTGCTTCGCTTGAGCAACTTAGCCACGGCATCGACATGCCACCTCTTATCATGACGGCGGCATTTGTCGCTTCGTTGGGGACAGAGGCCGAAGCGGAGCGGGCGCTACGCAGCGCCAATTATCGCCCACCCGAAAGTGCGTATGACGAGCTGCCGCTGACCGACAGCATTTCCGATGCGCCGGAAGAGGTTGCCGAAGTCGAGCCGGAAGTGGACGGAACGTCACCAGACGGACCGGCCGGCGACGACCCGGAAATCCTTGAACAGGACGATATGCCGGAATCTGCTGAGGATCAGGACAGCACCGAAGACGAAGAATTCGATAAACCCGAAGACAGCGAGCCCCCATCCACTAGCGAGAGCGCCCGGGACCCCGTGGTTGGGGCTGGTACAGCCAGCACATCATCAGCGGGCGGGGTCGCCAGTGACAATCCGTTCAAATCGAGACCGGACGACGGAAGCTTCGGTCAGCAGAATGAAGCCCAAACGCAAAGCGGCGTGGGCGGGACGGATTCGGCGAGTTCTGGCGGCGGTCAGCCCAACAGCTCGGGCGGCTGGCAGCCCCATAGTGATCGGCGTCCTGGCCCAAGTCGGGCCGAGCGGCAGGAGCGCAGGAGCCGAATGCTGTCCTATGTCAACGCCACCCCACGCGACACGGACACATCACCGGTGGGCAGCACAGGGGACGACATCGCGGGCCTGATTGATCTGGCGGCCATTAACGCCGTCATGAAATATGAGAAAAATTCCGGCCGGGTGCCGGTGGAACAGCCGCACAACAATCCGGGTTTTGATATTGTCTCGGCAGGGGGTGACGGTGCGGGGCGGCGCTTGATCGAGGTCAAAGGCCTAGAGGGAGCCTGGACCGAACGTGGCGTTAAGCTGTCCCACGTCCAGTTTGCCACTGCGCAGCAGCATCCCGGCGACTATTGGATCTACGTGGTCGAACACGCCCGTGATCCGCAAAACCACCGTGTCAGCGCCGTCGCGAACCCGTTCTCAAAAGTCATCGAATACTGGTTTGACCACGGCTGGAAGGACGCAACCGAGGAGGTTGCTACCGCCACAGACATGAACCTGGAGGTTGGGGCTAAAGTGAAGCACGCCGTGTGGGGTGTCGGCACGATCGAGCAAGTCAACCGGCGTGGCATCGCCATTTCCTTGCTTGTCGACTTTAAGGATCCGGGTCGGAAACTCATTCCGTTCAACACGAACCTCGAATTCCTGGACTGAGCCATGGCCATTTGCATCCCACCCCCAGACGCTGTGGAATCGACTTCTTCTGGGGAAATGCGCCTTTATTCGGCGCTCAAGGCCCAACTCGACGACGACTATCTGGTGCTGCACTCGGTAGCGTGGATCGCCAAACCTAAGGGTGAAGGCCCCCGGGACGGGGAAGTCGATTTCCTCATCTGCCATCCACGCCACGGATTGCTTGTCATCGAGGTGAAGGGAGGCCGCATCGATTTAGACTACAGCACCAGGCGCTGGACCTCCACGGACCGGCGCGATGTCGTACATGAGATCCACAATCCATTCGATCAGGCGCGCCGAGGAAAGTATGGCATCCTCGAAAAACTGAAGGAAAATCCCCAGTGGCAAAAGCTGGTCATTGGCCGGTTTGCGATCGGGCATGCGATCTTCGTGCCTGATGTGGGCGATGGCGAACGCCTGAAGGGACCGGATGCACCTACTGAGATCATCGGCGATCGAACCGATCTTACGGCGCTGGCATCATGGGTCGAAGGCGCTTTCCAATATTGGGCGTCACAGCCTGGCGACAATCAGCGGGTTAATCCGATTGGCACGCGCGGAGTCGAAACTGCGCGCAAGATTTTTGCGCGCGTGGCCTCGACGCGTCCCCTTCTTTCAGTCCGCCTGGAGGACGAGGAACGGGAACGGGTCACGCTAACCGAACGCCAAGCCGTCATCCTGGATTATCTCTCGCGTCAGCGCCGGGTGATGGTCGCGGGTGGCGCTGGAACAGGAAAAACGCTCATCGCGCGCGAGAAGGCGGTCAGGGCGGCTGAAGAAGGCCTGAGCACGCTTCTGGTCTGCTTCAATCGGGGCTTGGCGGACCATCTCCGCGAACAGTGCGCTGGCATCGCAAATCTGGAGGTGGCCAGTTTTCATCAGCTTTGTCGGCGGTGGATCGACAAGGCCAAGGTCGATTTGGGTCGCGATCTCATTGCCGAGGCGAGGCGTGATTATCCTGGCGGCAATGAATACGACCATCATCAGCCGATCGCCCTGGCGCTCGCGATAGATCTGTTCGGGCCGCACTATGATGCGATCGTCGTGGATGAGGCGCAGGATTTCGGTGACGAATTCTGGATGCCGATCGAACTCCTGCTGTCCGAGCATGAGAAGGGCCTTCTCTATGTTTTTCTCGATGAAAACCAGGACATCTATGGACGTTCGGCGGCAATCCCGATCTCCGGTGAGCCCATGCTCCTCGACAAGAACTGCCGCAACACGAGCCACATTCACGCTGCGGCCTATCGATATTACAAGGGTGCTGCCATCGAAGCCCCCGCCATCGCGGGTGTCGGCGTCGAGATGATTCCCGCCACGGGAATCGACAAACAGGCCCGCGCGATCGCCTCTCTAGTGACGCGACTTGTCGCTGAAGAGAAGATGAAACCTCATGACATAGGCATATTGTTATGTGATGCGGCGGTCCGCGAAGCTTCCGAGCGGGCGCTGGCCGCAACGTCCATCCCCGGCACCGCAAAATGGGGGCGACTGGAGGCCTATCGCCCAGGCTCGGTGACCGTCGATACTGTGGCCCGCTTCAAGGGACTGGAGCGGTCGATCGTCATCTTGTGGGGCCTCGATAGCTGCACGCCTGAAAAAGATCGCGAAACGCTTTATGTAGGGATGTCTCGCGCGAAGTCCCTCCTTTTCCTGTGCGGCGACAAGGTGGCTTGCGAAAGAGCGGTCGGAACTCAGCAGGTTTGAGACTGGTCTCGGACGCTTCGACCTAGTCGGCAAATCCACGCGGCCCCCCACGGGATCGGGGAGACCGTGGGGGGCACGGCCTCTTATTTAAGAGCGCTTACCTTGCCTATCTCACTATTTAAGCCAAACCGCGATTGCTTAAATAGCGATTCTGCGCCATATTGGGCCTATGTCTGAACCCGCGCCCAATCTCCGGCTAGGCCGCTTCGTCGAAACGCCCGTCGCGGGCGAGATGGTGCGCGCCTTCGTGCCGCCATCGTTGCCGCCAGAGCCATCGATAGACGTGCTTGCTCTGCTGGAACGGTTGAGTCTGGCCGAACGCGCTCTGGGGCGTCTGGACGGCATCACCATGCTACTGCCGCGCCAGGAACTGTTCCTCTACATGTATGTGAGGAAGGAAGCGGTCCTCTCGTCCCAGATCGAGGGTACGCAATCGACCCTTTCGGACCTTCTCCGCTTTGAGACCGAGGCGCAGGCCGGTCAGCCGATCGACGATATCCGCGAAGTCTCGAACTACGTCGATGCCATGATGTATGGGCTGGAACGGTTGGAAGACCTGCCGCTGTCGCTGCGCCTGATCCGCGAGATGCACGCGCGCCTGCTGCAAAGCGGTCGCGGTGGCACGAAAAGCCCCGGCGAATTCCGGCGCTCGCAGAACTGGATCGGCGGCACCCGTCCCGGCAATGCGCTCTTCGTGCCGCCGCCGCCGACCGAGATGGATGCCTGCCTCGATGCGCTTGAGCGCTTCATGCACGAGGAAGGCTCGCGTCTGCCCGCCCTCATCAAGGCCGGTCTGCTGCATGTTCAGTTCGAGACCATCCATCCGTTCCTCGACGGCAACGGCAGGATCGGCCGCCTACTGGTCACGCTGTATCTCTGCGTCAACGGGGTGCTGCGCAAGCCGCTGCTCTATCTGAGCCTCTATCTCAAAACCCATCGCGCCGACTATTACCGCCTGCTTCAGGAGGTGCGCGAACATGGCGCGTGGGAAGCCTGGCTCGACTTCTTTCTCACGGGCGTCGCGGATACCGCCAATCAGGCGTTCGATGCGGCCACCCGGATCGTCGAATTGTTCAAGGAAGATCGCGAACGGATCACGGTGGAGAGTGACCGGGCCGGCTCGGCGCTGCGTATCCATGATCTGTTTCAGCAGAATCCCTATCTGACGGCCAACCAGCTCGTTCAGCAGACAGGCCTCTCGGCCCCCACGGTCAATGCGGCGCTCGCCGATCTGGAGCGGTTTGGCATCGTCGAGGAAGTCACGGGCCGCAAGCGCGGCCGCGTTTTCAGTTACCGGGGGTATCTCGCTATTCTGAGCGAGGGCACCGACCCGCTTCCTGCTGCGGTCTGACGGCAACGCGAGATATTTTGAAAGAGCAAACGTGACAGAAAAACTCGAAGTCTATCAAGACATGGCCATCCATGGCCCCATCGCGGAGCGGCCCGAACTGCGCGAAGCGCTCATCACGGCGGCTGTCGATCCCTGGCGAGTGGATCTGGAACGGTCGGCGGAGGTGGCGCGTAACGCTGTGACCTCGGAGGATGGAGTTGATCCCGCAGCCCACGCCATCAGCGGCGTGAACGGTTTCAGTGGCTCGCCCGCCTGTAGGCCCATCGAGCAAACGCCGCCCAGAAGATTGTAGACGGCTGCCTTCTCTCCGTCGCCGCCCAACTCTGCCGCATCGCGCGCCGTCGAGTAATGTCGCCACAGCACCGAGCAATCGACCGAACGCTCGCTGGAGATCGGTATCTCTGGGTCGGCGGCTAAGATATCCGCGAGAACGATTAGAGAAGGTTCGAATTTTTGCTCGGTCTGAGACGCGTTGGCCATAACTGGAATACTCGTTTGGAATTTCAGTAATCCTTGCACGATCACGGCCCATGACGCGACGGTTTCAGCCCCGACTTCGAATCATTGCGGCATTAGAGGGCTATAGCGTAGACGTAGTGCTCATCTTCGTCGGGCGCGGCCCGCCGGGCCCGCCAATTCTGCGCTATGGCGCGATATTCTGCGAGACAGCGACGCTGCTGCCGCCGATTGCCGTACAATCAGCTAGGGCCGAATGCTGGTCGGAGCCGCCCCTTATGACAGCCCCCCTATGACTGGGTGTGGTTGACTGTGGGATCTCGTCGTTCCACCGCTAGCTGTGTCGCCGCACCAATGCTGCCGGCAGACCGCTATCGGTCATCCACGCACGGGACGGTCTGGGCAAACAACTCTGGGGCTTCTGCGATCCATCCATGCCCCATTCCGGGTGCAATCATTGAAACACAACAGGGGATGGACCGCTCAAAAACAGGCAAAGATTGTTTAATCGTTGCATGCTCTTTCTCTCCAGCAATGATCAGGGTGCGCGCGGAGACATTTGGCAGGTCAGGCGCAGCATCAAAATCGATCGCGAGTCGTCCCACGTGCCGCGTTGTTGCCGCTGATGCATTGGGCTTCCCATCTATGTTGCTGATCAAACTGACGTCTGAGCCCCCCATCGACCGGACCATTTTTTCCCGAACGCCTTTGAAGTTCATCATCCAGGATGAGATGGCCATGACTGTCCGCATGGACCGACTCATGGGAATGGGACCGCTTTGGAAACCGCTGAATACTGCATGGCTGAACAATTCCGGATGACGAACCAGAAGTCGAAAGCCGACATAAGAACCCATCGAAATGCCGACTATCGTAACCTTGTAATGAGCCAAACGCCGAATAACAGCGGCCACTTCGTCAGCGGCATCATCAAAGGTTGTAAAGGGCACGCTTGCGCTTTGACCATGCCCCGGCAAATCGATCATCGTGCTGCGGCAATCCGGCAGGTAGGGGATGATCTCACCCCACATCCGTCCATCAAAGCTCGCGCCGTGCAGAAAGAAGATGGGCGCCCCATTTGGCGGGCCAGATTGAACATGATGCAGCAAGTCATTACCTCGACTATTGGTCCCGTCGGCCCATGACGCTCATCCGCCCGGCAAGGTGCGCCGTGCGAAAAATAGGCCTCCACATTTCAAATGAAATATCTGACCTATCAACGCTAGTTTCGAATTTCGAACTTTCGATCGACGTCAGGGCCGGGCAGCATTGAGAAACCGCTCGCCGGGTATGGGAACACTGCCACGCGGCGCAATTGGTGTCCTCGGCCTTCCTTCACCCTTGGTTCCACGCAAATGCGGCGTTAGAGGGGTATAGCGTAGGCGTAGTGCTCATCATTGTCGGGCATGGCCCGCCGGGCCCGCCAATTCTACGCTATGGTGCGATATTCCGGGCGATGGCTACTCATTCACCGCCGATTGCCGCATGGGCGACCAACCACATCTCGAATACGATGCAGGTCAGCCTGTATAGGCAGGAATCGCTAATCCCGGAGGTTCGTGCCGGCGGTCATCACTCCTGAATCCGGACCTTGCAGGCGGTCATCGGCGGTACTGTCGCAGAAGTCAGGTGCAGAACTGTCGTTTTAATCGGGATATTCGCGACGACGCAGCATACGAGCGATATATCTCCCATAAGCGCAGCGCAGGACGTTGGTTTATGGATTAATGACGTCCGCAACAGCGGCGATTCCGACCGGCCTTTTCCTGCGACGGGAAAACGACGTGTCGCCTCGCTTATGTACCTTCCATAATGATGATAGCGGTCGTGTACGGTTCAAGGGCTTCGTAAACATGGGCCTGGTTGCCGGAATACGAAAAATAGTCGCCTGGCCCGAGAGTTTCCACCTTTTCGAGCGGTCCGATCCGGGCGCTCCCACTTACGACAATGACGTGCTCAATAATTCCCCGCGAGTGCGCCTCCGAAATTTTGAGTTTTCCCGGCTGGAAAACCGCACGGTAGATATCCCGCACAGAGCCAATTGGGCAGGTTGAGAGAAGTTTCACCCTAAAATCGGCATCCTCTGCACGTGCTTCATAATCGGGCTCGACGCGTGAGAAGCGGGTACTCTGAGATGCAGGATCGATCAGATCCCTCACATTGATATCAAGAGCCTTGCTCAGCGTCCAAAGTGTTTCCAGACTTGGATTTCCCTCACCCGCCTCAAGCCGTGCGAGATTCGACTTGGCGATCCCTGCGATCTTGGCCAACTCGGTGATCGAGAGATCTTTGTCGCGCCGTTTACCCTTGAGAAGAGCGGCGAAAGCTCGCCTCCTCTCCGCATCACCCGCTTTAGCAGAATTACTCATCTCCGACCCCATTGACGATAATTTACTGTTCTATATAAGGGACAAAGGAGCGATTTAAAGGATGTTCTGCTCATTATGTCCAATTGTCTTACCATTGGGATCGTTGCCTGTTCGTCCGAAGGTGCGGCGCTCTGCTATCGAACAATTTGCGAAAGGTCGGCCGCATTGCTAGGCCCTCACGCCCATCCCGAGGTCGCGCTTCATGGCGCCTCGCTTGCGGAATATGTGGAAGCGCTGAACGCCAACGACCTCGAAGGTGTTGCCGCAATTATGCTTCGCTCAGCCCATCGGCTTGCTGACGCCGGCGCCGATTTTCTTATTTGTCCGGACAATACCATCCATTCGGCAATGGACCATTTCGAAGCCAAGTCACCTTTGCCGTTGCTGCACATCGCGAAAGTGGTCGTCGCGGAGGCGCGAAGGCGCGACGTTCGCCGCGCCGGAATTCTCGGCACGAAATGGCTGGTCGAAAGCGACGTATATCCGAGCGCCCTCGAAAATGCAGGGATCGAATGGCTTCGTCCCGAGCCGAACGAGCGGGCAGAAATCTCTCGGATCATCATGGAGGAACTAGTCTATGGCCAATTCCGAGAAGTTTCCAAAGCCTATTTCCGGGCGCTTATCGAGCGCATGCGCGAGCGTGGGTGCGATGCCGTAATCCTTGGCTGCACAGAAATCCCGTTGATAATCAGCGACGCCAATTCCGCGCTACCGACGCTGGATTCCACGCGGCTACTTGCCGAAGCCGCTGTTCAGCACGCCATTGTGCCGATGGCGGCCACGGCCGATCAATGAACGGCGTCATGGCCGCGCCGGACTTCCGGGCGATCGAAGTCCCTGTCCTGTCCCAGGCGATCCGCGATCTCGGTGTGCCCCTGTCCTTGGTCGTCGAGGCGAGGGGTTTCCTATTCATCTCGGGAATTCCACCGATCGACGTCGCAACGGGTCAGATCGTCTCCGGCGATATCGCAACCCAGTGCAACGCAGCGCTCAAGGCTCTCAAGGCTTGCCTCGAAGCTGCGGGAGAGACGTTTGAAAGCGTGGTCTCGACAAAGATCTATGCCGCCAATGCCGGCCATTATGCCGCTGTGAACGCCGTCTACCGCGAACACTTCCAAAGGCACCTTCCGGCCCGAACCTTCATCGCCGTCGGCTCTTGGCCCGGCGCCTTCGACCTCGAAATTGAGTGCGTCGCCGTCCGGACAGGAGGGGAACCGCGTGGCTAGTAATCGCGGTCGAGATGGGACGGAGGAGAGCCGTGTTTCCCAAAACGAACACCTGATTGCAACCTGATAGCGCGGGAGTAGCCGTAAGGGTTTTCGCAGACATAGCCTAATTAAGCGTCTGTTCTCATCCTTCTGTTGTCGCAAAACTTCTACAGACCGTGTGGAAACTAACGTTTTTGGTTTAAGATGAGCTGCTACGCCGGTTCCCGATAGCTTGCTCGATACCGGGGACGGCGTGGCCACCGAACCAAGTGATCATTTTGCGTATGTCATCTACTGCTGGAGCCTCGGGTTGGTGGGATCCAATTATTTCTGCTGCGGCGTGTGCCATGGCAATAAGGATGCGGGAGGCCTCCGGCACATAGGCACGGTCGTCTCCCTTATCATGTCTTTTTCGGATGATCTCGTATCGAATGTTTTCCGGATAGGTCCATGCGCTTGTAAGAAAGTCGTGGATGCTAACATCTTGGCCGCGCACGCTAACAGCCGCGTCTCTATCGCTCTCATGGTATCCAGCAGCCTCCACGCGCTCACAAGCATCGATCGCTGCGGCCATCATGTCTCGGATTAGATCCCAGTCAGTCATTAATTCCCTCCAGTTTCGCTTATTCCCGTTGCCCGAAAATCACCTGAGGATTCCCTTGCGGCGACGCTCGATCTACACTTTGCCATGGCACATCTTTCAGGAATAGACCGCTCGCAACTGCTGCTTCTGCCGGAGGCGGTCGACGATTACGTCGGGCCGGACAATCCGGTTCGGTTCATCGAAGCCTTCGTGGATCAACTGGACCTAGCGACCGCCGGGTTCAACCGCGTGACGGCGAAGACGACGGGCCGTCCGGGTTATGATCCGTCCGACCTTTTGAAGCTCTACGTGTACGGCTACGTCAACCGCGTACGGTCGAGTCGGCGACTGGAGGCTGAGACCCACCGCAACATCGAAGTCATCTGGCTGCTGCGGCACCTAAAACCCGACTTCAAGACAATTGCCGATTTCCGCCGATTGAACCGGTCTGCCTTCCGACAGGTGTTTCGCGAGTTCGTCATCCTGTGCCGGCAATTCGACCTGTTCGGACGGGAACTGCTGGCCGTGGACGGCACGCGCATCAAGGCGGTGAACAACAAGGATCGTAACTTCACGCGGGGAGCGTTGACGAAGTTCATCAACGAAGCCGACGAGAAACTGGCCGACTACATGAAGCGGCTTGATGAGGACGATGCACAGGAGGAGAAAGCCCGCGGCAATGGCAATGGTTCCGGCCGCGGCGATGGCAAACTCGCGGAAAAGATTGCGGCGATCAAAGGCAAGCGTGATCGTCACAAGGCATTGCTGGATGAATTGGACAAGACTGGCGAGGATCAGATCTCGCTAACTGATCCGGATGCCCGCGCCATGGCGCGCATGACGAAGGTCGGCGTCGGCTACAACATCCAGCTTGCGGTTGATGTGAAGCACAAGCTGATCGCCGCGCAGGAGGTCTGCAACCAGGTGCTCGATATGGGGCTTCTTACGCCGACGGTCGAGGCAGCAATGGACACGCTCGGTGTCGACAGGATCGAGGCGGTTGCCGACCGGGGCTACTTCAAGATCGAGGATATCGAGGCTTGCGAGAAAGCGGGCATTACCGCCTATGTTCCCAAACCGATCCGCGGTCCGGCCGTCGCCGAGGGATTCTTCTCCAAGGAGGAATTCCGCTACGATCCGGACAAGGACATTTACCTTTGCCCCGCAGACCAGATGCTCTCACCCCGCCATTTTGGCAAATCGCGCGACAATGTGAAGATCGACTACGTCAACCGCGACGCCTGCAAGGCATGCCACCTACGTGAACGCTGCACCAAAAGCTTCCGTCGTGTGTCGCGCCTTGAGAACGAGGCGGTGCTCGACCGCATGGCATCGCGTCTTACCGCCCGGCCCGACATACTGGATCGGCGGCGCGAAAGCGTCGAGCACCCGTTCGGTACCATAAAACAATGGATGTATCAGGGCGCGTTCCTGATGCGGCGGTTGGAAAACGTCAAAGGGGAGTTCAGCCTGACGGCGCTGGCCTACAACATCAGGCGAGCCATAACCCTTGTCGGCGTTCCGGGCCTCATCGCTGCGGTCAGGGCATGACAGGCCGTTCTACGCACTTTCTGAGCCAAACGGGGGCGAACAGGAGCCCAACAACGCCTTCTCGGGCTCTTTGGACATCGAAATCAGACAAGTCTTCTGATCCGCAGAGTTCCGGCACTGAACAGTGCAGGCCATCATTCATCAAAAGAGTTTTCGCACAGTCTGTCTAAGATTCGCAAGAGATCAGCATCCTTTGAAATTCCAGGGGAATTGCTGTCGTAAAAGTCGGGTGCGAAAGTCGGCTTTACGCAGGGAATTTTTGCGACAGTTTTGGCTGCTTTCTCGTCAACCCAGCCGGAGATCTGCCTTTCCGCTTTCCACCAGACCCCGCCATTCCGAGAATGCCAATAGCGCGTATCGACTATGACGATTAACGCCTGTTGTCACGCCGTAGGGCTTTAGAGTGTTATAGCGTAGACGTATTGCTCATCTTCGTCGGGCGTGGCCCGCCGTGTTTTGAGACGGTGGCGGGGCGGAAGGGATTCGAACTTCACCTAACGGGATGGCTGGGAGCGTCCTCCTCGCCGAAACCCGATGCGGCCCTTCCGATCACGAGAGATTAAGATCGCAGTGCCGAATTTCGGCCGGGAAGACATTGTAGGCGGACGCAAGCCTCATTCAACGAATGCTCGGCTGCGACAATGATAGGCATACATTACGATGCATGGAGCGGGTCGGATCGTTTCCTGAATTCCGCGGTTGACGATAGACCCCGAAAGCATGATTTTCGATTTCAGAATAGAAAGTGCAATGATTTCAAGAGCTCCGTTTTTTGACGGTCTGACAGTCGGCACGTTGAGAACAAAAATATTTTTTATACATATTCTTCAGTATCTTAACTTAACCGCCAATGATCGAGTGGGAATGAACTAGGGTGGTTTCAGACCATCCCGCGCCGTGCCGGAAATCGCACCAACCCTCTGGCTAACAAAGATTTTTCTTCCTACCCCGTATCACTGCGTGTCACCCCAGCCGGACCACTTTGTTGGTACCGATGTTGGTATGGCGCAGGATGGTCGAGAAACGGGAAAGGCATGCTGAGGATCCGTCTTCGCCTCGCGGACCCATTTACGCAGCACGTTCTCGTGGACATCCAGGTCGCGGGAAGCCTGCGCAACGGCAACGCCCCGATCCTTCACCAATCTTACAGCCTCAAGCTTGAACTCGCGGCTGAACCTCCGTCGTTGCATTCCCGCTCTCCAGTCCCGTTGAACACCTTATCTCGGTGTCCACGAAACCGGCAGCAGGCCAATCGTCTCCACCACAAGCATCCCAAACCTGGTCTCCGATCGTCCCGGAGGCACTGTGAACCCCTGCGTCAGAGGGGTCCCGTTTGGACGCCGATAGCCCCTAAAGCGGGGGCCTTATTCCACGCCGATTCACATGTTCATGGGCGAATTGCGCCGGGCGAGCGTCCGGCAGGCACGAAATCACCTTACGCTCAACGTCTGTGGCGCCCCGGCAAAGGCACTAGGAACCATATGGCCAATACTACACGCGATGAGGCAAAGCAGAACGGAGAGGACGATATTGAGTGCAGCGCGGCCCGGATGCCCGGCATTGAGCAGCATGAGGGTCTGAAGGCTGAAGGACGAAAAGGTCGTGAACCCTCCGCACAGACCCACCAGCACGAACTGGCGAAACTCAAAAGGAATGGCGGAATGCGTTCGGCTCTCGAATAACGCGGCGAATAGACCGATTGCGAAGGAGCCGCCCACATTGATGACGATCGTTCCCCAGGGAAGCATGTCGCCGAGGAACACACTGAGCCAGCGGCCCAACCCGAAGCGCAGCACGCTGCCAAGTGCTCCGCCGAGCGCGACACATCCATATGTGAGCATGGTGACTTCCCTTAAGCTTGCCCGCAGTCGGAGATGAGCGCGGCAGGGATAGTCTTTCAGACCAGGCTCGCTGACATAATTCCACGTTGATATGGATCGCATAAACAAAGGTATGCGAACATCGCAACATCAGCTTTTCGCATAATCCGAAAGGAAATCAGCCAGAACCAGATTGAATTTGATCGGATTTTCAAGAAACATGAAATGGGATCCGCCCTCTTCTTCCTTGAATATGACGGTCTGAGCTCCCGCTATCGCACGCCCGGAAGCCAGCATTGCTTGCCAGGGCACTATACTGCGCTCCGCACCCACGCAGAGGCACGGGCGACGGATGCGCCCGATGACGTCCTGCCAGTTCTTGAAGGCATGATCATAGAGCAGGCGTGCGGCGTAGGCGCGCGGCAAGAGGGCATTTTGCGCGAGCACCCAGTCAACATGGTCAGCGGGGTAATGGTCACTGAACATGCTCCTGACGAATGAGGCACTTAACGATCCGTCATCCTGCGCCAGGCGCGCCACCAGCTCTGCGGCCTCCTGGGCCGAGAGTATGGCGCCCGCGTTGAGACGCTCTTCCTCCGACCAGCCCGGTTCGCCGACAATGGCCGAGGCCTGATCCACGAACACCATCCGCTCGATATCGGCATCGCCATATTGTTCAAGGTAGCTCCATATCACCGAGGAGCCCATTGAATGGCCGATTAGCACGACGTTCCGCAGGTCATGCGAGCGAATCAAGTCATGCAGGTCGGCCGCGAGACGCGAAATGCGATAGCCATGGGCCGGCTTCTCACTCAGCCCGTGCCCACGCATGTCCACGGCGATGACATGGCATGCCGCGCTCAGGCTTTCGATCTGGAATTTCCATTGTTCGGCCGTTTGCGACCAGCCGGGGATGAGGATGACAGGCTTGCCGGATCCCGCCTCCAGATAGTGCAGCGTCACGCCATCACTGGTGCGGAAGGAGCCGTCGATCCATGGTCTTGCCGCCTGGTCGTCTGCCCGATGCATGCCTCACTCTCCCACACAAACACGTCCATGGACGATGCGGATGACATGCGCCGGTCGGTGCCGCGTCATCCGCGGCGACGTTAGTCTCCCCGGCGCGGCTCCCATGCAACGACGACTTTCGGAGGAACCAGCACAGATGTTCAATACAGATGAGCCATTTCTCCGCTACATCGCAAAAGGGCTGCCGCTCCTGTCGGCGCCATATTCGCGGAGATAGAGGGCCGTGCCTGTGACGGATGCGCCGAGCGTATGGCAGAGGATGAAGAGCGCCGACAAAGTCGTCTGCGCGGCTGCGGCGACCGCCGTCGCCGGGGCGGTGTTCATGGCCGACCTCTGGCTTCCCGTTCATAGCGCGATCGCTGCGCTTTACATTGTCGTCGTGGTGATCGTCGCCGCGGGCGGCCTGCATCGATTTGTACTTCCCGCTGGTGCGGCCTGTCTGGTCCTCAGCGCGATCGGCTATTTCATCGCGTCGGCGACGGCCGCCAATCCGCATACCGTTCCCGATTTCATCCTCAGTGCCCTGTTGATCGCCTGCGTCACGGGGCTTGCCTTCCGGCTGAGCGCGGAGGCCGCCCCCCTGCGCGAGCAGGCGCGGATCCTGGAGTTCACCCACGACACCGTCATCATCTGCGACACGGCCGGGCGCATCCTCTACTGGAACGAGGGGGCGGAGCGGCTCTATGGCTGGTCGCGGGAAGATGCCATCGGCGCGCATTGCCACGAATTGCTTCAATCGGACTATCCGCGTGCCGAGGTGGAGCGCGCCCTTTCGGCCGAGGGCAGCTGGGCGGGCGAAATGCACCGTCGACGTCGCGATGGCAGCGAAATCGTGCTGGCCGGGCGGTCGCTTGTCCGGCAAGACCGGTTGGGGCGTCGTATCGGCGTGATTGAAACCGGCACGGACCTTACGGCGGAACGGCAGGCGCATGAGGCGCGCCGGATCTCGGAAGAGCGCTATGAGGCGATCTTCCATGAATCTCCGGTTTCCATGTGGGAATCCGACTGGACGCGCGTCCTTGCCCATCTCAAGGCATCCGGCGTCACGCCGCAGTCGCTCCGGACAAGCAACGACCAGATCCCCGTTCTCCGCAATCTGGGTTCGACGCATATCGCCAACAGGGCAACGGCCCGCCTTTTCGGCACGGACTCGCCCGATGTGATGGTCGGAAAGACCTTTGTGGCGCACTACATGCCCTCGACCGAGGCCGCGCTTGCAGAAATCTTTGCCACCTTCCTCGAAGGCGGGCAGATGCGTGAGGTCGAGACCCAGTTTCGCACCGCGCAGGGCAGGGTGATCGACGTGCTATGGCGCGCGACGCTGCTTCGGGGAAGAAGCGAATGGTCCCGCGTGCTGATCACGGCCATCGATGTGACCGATCGCAACAATGCGCGGGCCAGGCTGGAGCAGGCGTCGGCCGACCTGGCCCATGCCGCGCGTGTCTCCACCCTTGGGCAGCTTTCCGCCTCGATCGCGCATGAAGTCAGCCAACCGCTGGCCGCCATCAAGACCTACGGAGAATCGGCCAAGCGCTGGCTAGCGGCGCCCACCCCGGACATTGCCGAGGTGGCCATGTGCCTGGATGGCGTGATCGCCAACAGTACCCGGGCGTCTGAAACCCTGGCGCGCGTTCGATCCCTGGCGCGGAAGGACACACCTCAACCGGAAGCGTTCGATCTTGCCGGTCTCATCGCGGAATCGGTCCGGATGCTGCAGCGTGAAGCAAACGCGCACGCGACCCATATCCGAGAGCTTATCGAGCCGGGACTGCCGGCGGCCTTTGCCAATCGCGTGCAGATCCAGCAGGTCATCGTCAACTTGATCCTGAACGCCATCCAGGCCATGGACAAAATCGACGGCCGGCCGCGCGAAGTCGTCATCTCCCTCAGTACCGCCCCCCAGCAGATGATGAACATCGACGTACGCGACAACGGCACCGGCATCGCGCTGGAAAACCCCAACGAGGTATTTCAGCCCTTCATCACTACAAAGGCCAACGGGATGGGCATGGGCCTTGCCATCTGCCGATCCATTGTCGAGGCGCATGGCGGGGCGATCCGGGCTGAAAACAACGTCGCCATGGGCGCCACGCTCTCGTTCACCGTGCCGACGCAGGTGAGCGTGGCGGACGCATCGCAGCGCCTTCCTCTGGCGAACGAAGCCCGGGTCGAGGACCCGCTGACTGCCGCCAGCGTCGCCATCCGTTCGGCTGCCACGCGGGTGGATGCCGAGGGTCGCACACTGGCCCCGACCAAGCACTGATTCTACTCCAGCTGCTGCGGCCGAAAATGAAGAGAGGACCGAAGCCTTCGCTTGTGTCCTCTCCTTCGATGTTGCAACGCTTGGGGGCTCACGCGCGGATCGGCGGCGCCATGAAGAGCGTGCGGTGCGGCAGACGTTCGGCCGTGGCGCGCGGCAGGTTCAGATTGGTGGCCAAGACATCCGGCGGGGTGGACGCGAGCCACGCGCTGAGGTCGTTCGATTCATAAAGGCCGTTATTGAACCCGACCAGAACCCTCAGCATGCCCTCGCCGGTGTTGCGGATGTAATGGCCCGATCCCATCGGCGCGTAGCCGATATCGCCTTGCTCGAACGGCTCGACGACGACCTGGCCTTCGGCAAGGAACACGCCCATCTCCGCCGATCCTTCAAGGTAATACTGCCACTCGTCGGCGCTCGGATGCCAATGCAGTTCACGCATGGCACCCGGCTGAATTTCCAGCACGGAGCCGGCCATGGAGGTCGAGATAGGGAACTCCTTCGCGGTCACGTAGACTTGGGTGCCGCCACCCGGCACGCGGCGCGGCTGCTGGGCGCCGAGCGGGTAGCGATGGGTACTGACCAGCGCCGGCGTGCTGCGCGCCGCGGCATCGAAGGAACGGTCATCGGGCACCGGGCCCGCAGCAAAATAGGCCTCGCCTTTCGGCAGCAGGGCGATGTCGTCGGCACCGAGGCCGAGATTCTGCGCGACCACAGCCTGCGGCGTGTGAGCGAGCCAATCCGTGACGCTGAAGGTGTGATCCTCGGAGAAATCGCCATTGTCGAAGATAAGGATGAAATGACACTCTCCGGGGCCGATACCCTGGATCGAATGACCCCAGCCACGGGGAAAATACCAGATATCGCCAGGGCCGAAGGTGTCGGTCTCCCAGCTGCCGTCGGGATTCAGCAGGGTAGTGCGACAGCCGCCGGAGACGACGTACCCCCATTCGGCGGCATTGGCGTGCCAGTGCATTTCGCGCATCGAGCCGGGCGCCAGACGCATCGAGACGCCGGCGATGCCGATGCTTGCGGGAAATTCGTGCACCGAAGCACCGCGCGTGACGCCCCCCGCACCAAGGCGCGGAGGCTGCTGTTCGAGGCGGTAGCGGAAGGAGAGCTTGTCTGCGTTGCTCATGATGTCGGCTCCATTCGGTTCGGGCAGTGACGTGCCCGGCGACGCTAGGAGGGGAACGGCAGGAGGTTTTTCGCGAATGCCGGATGTGATCGCCTGGGCCTGAGCAGCTCGGTCTATGGCCCTTTCAGCGTGGCTTCGCGAAAGACGCGCGGTCTGGCTCTGCTAGTGTTCTCCGTTCAGAGAGCGGGCTCCCGGCATGCATCACTTCTACATTGTGCTTGTTCTGCTGCTCGGCGTCGTTGTGGGCCACTGGATCGCTGGCACGCTGCGCGACCGGGTGGCTTTGCCCCTCGTCCAGATCGCGCTGGGCGCCGCGATCGGCCTGATCGGCCCGTTCAGCGTGACACTTGATCCCGAACTCTTCTTTGTCCTTTTCCTGCCGCCGCTGCTTTTTCTCGATGGGTGGCGTGTGCCGACGGAAGACCTTTCGGACAATGCCGGGACCGTGCTCTCACTGGCCTTTGGCCTCGTCTTCTTCACGGTTCTCGGCATCGGCTACCCCTTGCATATCCTGGTGCCGGAGATGCCGCTCCCGGTCTGCTTCGCACTCGCGGCTGTGGTGTCGCCGACCGATGTCGTGGCAGCCGGCGCCATGGTGGCGAACGTGACGGTGCCGCGCCGCTTGCTGCGGATCCTCCAGGGCGAGGCACTGTTCAATGATGCTTCCGGGCTCGTCTGTCTGCGCCTTGCTGTCGCGGCGACGATGACGGGTGCCTTTCACTTCTGGGATGCGTTGGCAGAATTGGCGTGGACCGCCGTTGGGGGCGTGCTGATCGGCGCGGCGCTGACATGGGCCGTCTCCGGTGCCAAGACGTGGGTAAGCTCACAACTGGGCGAGGTTACATCCACGCAGATCATCATCAGCCTGCTCGTGCCCTACGGAGCCTATCTTATTGCCGACGGCGCCGGCTGCTCGGCGGTGCTGGCAGCGGTCTCCGCCGGCATGATGATGAGCCGGCTTGAAGTGCGCGGCATCACGCTGCCGATGACGCGCCTTCGGCGAACGACCGTCTGGGAGACGCTCCAGTTCACGCTCAATGGCATTATATTCCTTCTGCTGGGCGAGCAATTGCCGAACGTGCTCTCCCACATTAATGCCAGCGTGGCCGAGGACGGGCACCGTAGCCTGGCATGGCTAGGGGGCTGCATCGCGGTGATCACGGTGGCGCTGGCGCTGCTCCGCTTCGTCTGGGTCGCCGCCATCATCCGTCTGCGTCGTCCCGGCGGCGGGGCCCTTCGCCCTCGGACGAACTGGCGTCTTGTCGCCGCCATGTCGGTGGCCGGCGTGCGGGGGGCGGTGACGCTGGCGGGGGCGATGAGCCTTCCACTCAGGGGATATGACGGCGCGGCATTTCCGGCCCGTGACGTCGTCATCGTCATGGCGGCCGGCGTGATCGTCACCTCGCTCGTGCTTGCCAATCTGGCGCTGCCGCGTCTGCTCCGCGGTGTGACCTCTCCGATGGAACCCGACGGCACCAAAGCTGCGCTGGAAGCGCGCATCCAGGCCACTCAGGCGGCGCTGGCGGCGGTCGCGACCGCCGGCGCTCAGCGCGCCAACCCGCAGACCGACTTCATCGCGGCCGCAGCGCTGGTGACCGGGGACTATCAGCGCCGGCTCGAACACTTGTCCGGCTACGCCGAAACGGCCCCGAAGGACGATCGGGGCGGGATGGGACACGCGCGGCAGGACGAGCGCACGCTACGCCTGCTGGCGCTGAGGGCGGAGCGCGCCGCCGTCATCGGCATGGCGCGCAAGCGACACATCTCAAATGATCTCGCGCGAACTCTGATGCGGGAAACCGATCTCGCCGAAACCTATTACCTGTCACCGCCAGAGACGCCGTGAACGCCGGCCAAGCACACTCACGTATAGGCAAAGCAACCGAACGGCCGATTTCGGTAGCCTCCGCCCGGCTCTAACTTTCCTGCACAGACAGCTGAGCTGCCCCCCCCCACATGCAGGAAAATGAGCGATGTCGAAACATGAAAAGATCCACCATGGCGCACCTGCGAAGGCGATGATCGGCGCAGGGTCTACCTTCGCCATGGCCACCGCCTCCGGCATCGCCGTCGCCAACATCTATTACAACCAGCCCATGCTCGCGCTGATCGAGCAGGACCTGCCGGGCAGCCTGGCGGGCGCCATACCGACCGCGACCCAGCTCGGCTACGCGCTCGGTCTCTTCCTGCTGGTGCCGCTGGGCGATCTGATGGAGCGTCGGCGTCTCATCGTCGGCCAGTTCATCGTGCTTGCCGCCGCGCTGGTGCTCGCGGCACTGGCACCGAGCGCGCTGCTTATCGTGCTGGCCTCGCTTCTCGTCGGGCTCGCTTCGACCGTCGCCCAGCAGATCGTGCCGCTCGCCGCCCATATGGCGGCGCCGGCGCGGCGAGGCGCGATCGTCGGCACGGTGATGGCCGGCCTGCTTACCGGCATCCTGCTGAGCCGCACGCTGGCGGGATTTGTCGCCACCCATGGCGGCTGGCGGGAAATGTTCTGGCTGGCCGTCCCCATGGCCCTGGCGGCGGCGGGCCTGATGGCGGCGATCCTGCCGCACAGCGCGCCGGACTCTCGAATGAGCTATGGCCGGCTGCTGCACTCGGTCTGGCATCTCTGGTTCGAGTTTTCGGCACTCCGCCTGGCAGCGTTGACGCAGGCCGCCCTGTTCGCCGCCTTCACCGTGTTCTGGACGATCCTCGCCTTCCGCCTGGAACAGCCACGGTTTGGCCTTGGGGCTGATGTCGCCGGCCTCTTCGGTCTGGTCGGTGCCGTCGGCATTCTGGCCGCCCCGCTCGCCGGCCGCTTCGCCGATCGGCATGGGCCGAGCCGAGCCGTGGTCCTGGGCACCGCCGTCACTTTGGTGTCCTGGGTGGTGTTCGGCGTCTGGGGATCGCTGGCCGGTCTGGTTGTCGGCGTGATCCTGCTGGATTTTGGCATGCAGACGGCGCTCGTCTCCAACCAGCACATCGTTTTCTCCCTGCGTCCGGAAGCGCGCGCCCGGCTCAACACGGTGCTCATGGGAGCAATGTTCCTGGGTGGCGCGCTCGGTTCCGCGCTGGCGACCCTCGCCTGGGGGGCCGGAGGCTGGTTGCTGGTGAGCATCCTCGGCACCGCCTTCGCCGCCGTTGCGGCCGCGCTTCAAGCGCTGGCATGGTTCCGCCGCTGAGTGCGGCGCTGTGAGGCTGGGTGGCCATCGGGCCCGCCCAGCCGGCTCCAGCCTGCTATCCCTGGCGCACCATGTCCTGCAACGGGACGTGCGCCGCGCGGCAATAAGGGAAGGTGGGGAGGGGGCTACCCCAGAGACTGCCCCAGCCGCTGCCCATAGGCGACGATCGAGCGCCCGATGGGCGCGCGTTCGGACTCATAGGCGGCGAGCCCGGCATCGATATCGGATGTCCCGCGCAGGGCGTTGCGCAGGGCGAAGGCATCGCCGGCGGCCTTGGCAACGCCCATCGCGGTGTGCGGACGCGCCACAAAGGCGGCATCTCCCATCAGCGCCACGCGGCCCGCGACCATATGGGCCGGCGCATAGTCGAAAATGGCATGAATGAAGGGGCGGGGCTCGGCCGTCACCGCGGCCGCGAAGGAGGGCGGCAGCAGCCGTTCGGCATCTGCGCGCATCGCGGCAACAATCTCGGGCCGCATATGACCGGGTGCGAGCGAGAAGGGGCGGCGCACACCGTCGGCGTCGGTCAGCACCGCGTGGAGCTCATCAGGTGCATAGCGGCGGTACCAAACCCAATTATACCGGCGACGGCCGATAGCGGTCGAGCCGTCTGATCCCGGCACGAGATAGCCAAGAATGTGCGAGCCGGGCATTTCATAGAAGGCGAAGCGCTCGAATAGTTGTTCGGCGGCCGCCGCCGGAATGTCAGCTTCGGGCACCAGGCCGCGCCAGGTGGCGTAGCCAACATAGTTCGGCAGGTAATGCGGTCCGCAGACCGCGGAGCGCACCGCCGAGCCGATGCCATCGGCGCCGATCACAATATCCGCCCGCTCCTCGCCGCCATCGGCGTAGCGGACCTGCACGCCCTCCGGGCCCTGCCGGATGTCGACCGCGCGCCGGCCTTTCTGGTAGCGGATATCGGGCAGCAGTTCGCGGAAGGTACCGAACAGCACGTCCCAGGACAGTTGCGTCTGCGGTGTGCGCTGCCGGTGGATGATGTCGCCCGCGCGGTCGAGATAAATCCGCTCGCGCGCCTCCACCCCGATCTGCGCAATGTGCTCGACGCCGACCTCGCGAAGGATATCGAAGACCTCGCGCTGCGCCACGAGCCCGGCGCCACGTCCTTCCAGGCCGTGGATCGAGCGTTCGGTGACGGCGACATCGAAGCCGGCGCGGTTCAGCAGCACGGCGGCGAACAGGCCGCCGATCGAACCGCCGACAATGAGGATGCGAGCGTTCATGATGGGCGTTCCTCGCCGGACGTCAGATGATGGAGTCGATCACGCCGCCATCGACCCGCAGCGCGGCACCGGTGGTGGCCGAGGCGAGCGGGGAGGCGATGTAGACCGCCATGTTCGCCACTTCCTCGACGGTGGCTGGCCGGCGGATGATCGAGGTCGGACGGTGAGCTTGCACGAAGTCGGCCCCGGCCTGTTCCAGGGTCTTCCCGCTGGCAACGTCGGCCTTGAGCATTTCGGCCACGCCCTCGGACAGCGTCGGCCCCGGCAGGATCGAATTGACGGTGACGCCGGTGCCGGCCATGCGCTTGGCCAGACCTCTGGCAAGCGAAACGTCGGCGGTTTTGCTCACCCCGTAATGGATCATCTCCACCGGAATATTGAAGGCGGATTCCGAACCCAGAAACAGCATGCGGCCCCAGCCCCGCGCGGCCATGCCGGGCAGATAGGCGCGGGCGAGCCGAACCCCGGCCATGACATTGACCTGCCAGTGCGCCTCCCACACCTCGTCGGTCGTGTCGAAGAAGTCGGAGGGCTGGAAGATGCCGAGATTGTTCACGACGATGTCGAAGGAAGGCTCCGCTGCGACCATCTCCCGCACGCCGTCCGGCGTACCGAGATCGATGGCGCGCCCCCGCGCCGAGGCAGCGAGGCGGTTCAGGGCGGCGTCGACCTTGGCCGGTGTGCGGCCATTGATGATGATGCGCGCTCCCGCCTCCTGGAGGCCCTTGGCAATCGCAAAACCGATGCCTTCGGTTGATCCGGTGACGAGGGCGGACTTGCCGGAAAGATCGATCTTCATCATCTGCTCCTGTCGCGACTGCCGGCCCGGTCGCCAACCGGCGATCAAGAAGCCCGCAATCTGTGGCGTTGAAGCGCGACAATAGAAGGAGCGCTGGAACCGGCTGTTCGGTTCGCCCGCTCATACGACGGGCTGTACGACGCCTGCCGCCTCAGCCCGCGCGGGTGAGCGCCCTTTCGATGCAGGCGATCATGTCGTTGCCGTCGAAGGGCTTGCTGAAAAAACCGACCGCCCCGGCGGACATCGCCTGACGCCGCACCCGTTCCTCCGGAAAGGCCGTAATGAAGATGAGCGGCAGGTGACGCCCATCGGCCAGAAGGCGGTTCTGCAGTTCCAGGCCAGTCATGCCCGGCATCTGCACATCGGTGATCACGCAATTGCTGTCATGCACCTGCGGCGAGCGGAGGAAGTCGTCGGCCGAGGCGAACGTGCTCGTCTTGAAACCCAGCGATCGGACAAGGCTGGCGGTTGCCGCTCGCACAGCGTCATCATCGTCGATGATCGAAATCATCGTGTCGTGGCGCACGTCCAGAAATCCTTCTCATTGACCAAAGTCGCGCCCCTTTTAACGTTCGCGGCACCGGACGTTCCGAAATTGCAGGGAACGTTGTCAAACCGATCGGGTGCCCTGCCTGTCAACAATGGCTTCGCGCACGGCACGTTGCAGGGTCAAGGGAGTTTATGTGCCGCAGGCGCTGTCATGGGCAAACCTTCACCCTGGTGCGGCGCTTTCGCGTCCGCGCTTGTACCAGGTCCTACGATTGATACAGTCGCCGTCAGGCCGGCCGCGAGGGTGATGTCGGGCGGAACATGGTCCAGGACGATCCGGACGGGCACGCGCTGGGCGAGCCGGACCCAGGTGAAGACCGGGTTGACCGTGGCAAGGCCGGAACCATCGGGCTGCGCATTGGGAACGGCAATTCCGCGCCCTATGCCCGTGACCGTGCCGGTCAGCTTCTGGGGATAGGCCATGAGCGCGACCCGAGCCGTGTCGCCGAGGCGGATCCCGTTGAGCACCGATTCCTCGAAATAGGCGTCGACCCAGAAACTGTCACTGTCCACCACGGAGAGGACACGTTGCCCGTTCGTGGCGTAATCCCCGGGCTGGGCGAGAAGGTTGGTGACGTAACCATTCACCGGCGAGACGATCCGCGTGCGGCCGAGGTTCAGCCTGGCCTGGTCGCGATTGGCGAGTGCCTGCTGATACGCCGCGGCCGCCATGTCCGCCACGGCGGCGAAGCTCTGCTGCTCCTCCTTGGACACGGCAATGGCGGTGAGCTGGGCGCGCCGTTGTGATTCCGCCTGCTTGTTGTCGAGATCGGCCTTGGCGCGCGCGACGGCGGCTTCGGCATTGGCGAGAGCGATCTGGTAGTCGTCAGGCTCGACGACCATCAGCAGATCGCCCTTGCGCACGAACTGGTCGCCCTTGACGGGGAGTTCGACGATGCGGCCCGAGACCTGCGGCGTGACCGTGACCACATAGGCACGCACCGTGCCGTCGCGCGTCCAGGGGCTCGCCATATAGGCCTGCCACATCCACCAGCCGAGCAGGCCGGCCGCCCCGAGGGCGCTCAGGGTCAGCAAGACCGACAGCACGGCGCGAAATGTCGATGGCCGGTCGTCGGCCGGATGGATGATGGTCATTGCCGCGGCCCCACATAAAGGACGATGAGCGAAAGAATGATGATGTAGATGCAGAGATTGAACAGGCCGCGGTGCCAAATCCGGCGTGTAATTTCCAAGTGATTGGCAACCAGGCTCAACGGAAATGTCGCCACCCAGGCCGCCAGCATCATCACGGCGAAAGGGGCGACATAGACCCCGAGAATGTTGATCTCCGTGTACACGTGTTCCTCGCTTTCTCAGCTGAACGTCGACAGGAAGAGAGCGCGGGTGTCGATGCGAGCCGTAAGTAATTCGGCGTGGAGGTCGATGGCATCGATGATGACTTCAACCGCCGCACGCGCCTGCATGGGCTGGGGGGCTAACCTCTGCAATGCCTCCCGAGCCATCGCGAGCTGTCCTGCGGCGAGGGCATCAATGGCGCGTTGCAGCTCACCGATGATGGGGTCGCGGGACGCTACGATCCTGAGATGGATGACTGCCTGGCCGAGCGAGAGCAACGCCATCAGACTGCCGGCCTCCTCGGACGTCGCCTGCGGCGGCAGCGCCTCGGCGCGCCGTGCCAACAGCTTGTTCCAGCGAGCGAAATCGGCCGACCCACTGCTTGCCAGGCGGCGGAAATCGCGGAGCGACAGGGCGAGAAGGCGGCGGGCGCGCTGCTGCGGCGGGATCGTCGGCATGACGACGAAGAACAGCGTGCCGATCACGGTTCCGGCAACGATCGACAGGGCGAGGTTGAAATAGCTGACCGCGTCGTAGGTTATCGGGTTTCCCACCCCCAGCAGCGGAAGCGAGGCGATCGACATGGCGAGGAAGACGACACTGTGCCAGCCCCCCGCCTGCAGCATCCCGAGTGGGACGAAGAGGAGGACGATCAGTGCGATGAGAGCGGGAAAGGTCGACAGCGACGGCAGCACGCCGAAATAGAGCACGCCGCCGAGCGCGGCCATCAAGGCCGCGCCCAGCGCATAGTCCTTCGCCCCCGCGCGGGCCTGGTCGCCGAACGCGCCGAAGACCAGCGTGGCGACGGCGGCGAACACGATGGCGAAGGCCCCGTTCGGCCAGGCGGACACCACCCAGAAGGCCGACATGGCCAGCACTGCCACAAAAACACGCAGCCCGTTCAGCACGGCCGGCAGCGTATCGGCAATGACGAGGGGATTCCGGGGTGCCGCCATGCGCGGGCTCTTGCGATCGCGCAGCAGAAGGATGCCGTCGATCAGCCCGGCCAGCCCGGTCGCGACGTCGCGCGAGGCCTCGATGGCGATGCAGCTGGCGGAATCGGGCATGGGGAGCGCCCGCAGCTCGGCCTGCACTTCTTCGACGGTCTGGCGCAGCTGCCGGGGCGCGTGGTCGAGCTGCGCCAGGTCGATGCGCTCCAGCAGCGGAACCAGCTGCTCGCGGATCAATACCGGACAACCACCCCGCAGGGCCAGATGCGTGCCGGCATTGCGCCAGCCCACCAGGGCGCCGACCAGCGCCTCCATCATGATCTGGAGATTGGCTGCGCGGGAGCGAAGATAGGAGGATTCGCCGATGGCGGCGTCGATCTGGGTGTGAAGCGTGCCAAGGCCCCGGGTCACGCCGCGACGCGCAGACACAAGGTCGGGCGTCTCGCCGCCCTGTGCCAGCGTCGCGATGAAGCCGGACGCGACCTCCCCGGCCGTCTGCCGCAGCGTACGGGCGAGAAGCTGCCGCGCGGCCCCGAAATCGGTCAGCACCATCACAAACCCGGCCGACGCGATGCCGATGCAGATCTCACCCACCCGGATGACGGCAAGAAAGAAGGCCGTGCTCGGGTCCGTCAGCGTGTCGGCGAAGATGATCACCGCCGTAATTCCGGAAAGGGCGGCGGCGTACGAGGCGAAGTTGCGCAGCATCACCACCGCGAAACCGCACAGGCCGCACCAAAGCGCCAGGGAGAACAGCAGGCAATTGCGCTGCTGCGGGAACACCGCCAGCAAAGCCACCATCACCAACCCACCAATGATGGTGCCGATCGCGCGGTAGCGGCCCTTCTGCAGCGAGGCGCCAAGATTGGGCTGGCAGACGATGGCGGCGGTCGTCGCCGCCCAGAACGAGTTCTGCAATTCGAGGTAGTAGGTGATGTAGAGCGCGAGAGACACGGACGCGGCGAGGCGCAGCCCGAACACAAGGCGGGGCGCCAGGAAGGAAACAGGTGCCAGTGCCGCCCTCACAAGTGCGAGCGGGCTGCCAAGCGCGCCAAAGGACCTTTCGTGTACGTCGCTCATCTCTAGCCTTGCCGGGCTCGATTCCATTGGTCTTTGAGCCAGCATAGGCACTGCGCGGCGAGGGAAAATCATACAGCCGTACGGGCGCATCGCACTTTGGTATGTCGCGCCGTTGACCCTTCCACGGGCTTTGGCGTCGTCCGATCGCGCGACCGGGCGGGGACCTCGCAGCCCTTTCCCGTCAGCCGACCCGGGCGGTGGGGGCGAAATGGGCAGTCATCCCCACCATGAGCAGAAGCCGTAATACCTAGGTTTATTGCCCGCATATGATGAGATCATTTATCCGGGCCTCCACTCGTCTTTAGATGAAGCTGGGTTGGCTGATCGATTTTCTAGTTCGCGGCAAGCCCCGCGGCGTCAACACGCCGGCAGATCTCTCAAACCATGCGGTAGGAGACGTCCATGGGCGTTGTGAAGACTATTCGTCCCTATCACGAGCCAGCCGGTGGCTGGGGAGCGCTCAAGGCGATGGGCACCGCCCTCGCCGAGCAGGACATCGCCCTCTCCGGCATGGCCACCTTGTCGCGCATGAACCAGCATGGCGGCTTCGACTGCCCAGGCTGCGGCTGGGCCGACCCGAAGAACCCATCCCCGTTCGAGTATTGCGAGAATGGCGGCAAGGCGGTGGCGTGGGAGGCGACCACGAAGCGCTGCACACCCGACTTCTTCGCCGCCCACACCGTCTCCGAGCTGGAGGCCTTCACCGATTTCGAGCTGGAGATGCAGGGGCGCCTGACCCATCCCATGCGCTACGACGCCTACACCGACACCTATGTGCCGGTGAACTGGGATGAGGCCTTCGCCATCGTCGCGGCGCATCTCAATGCGCTGCCGGACCCGAACATGGCGGATTTCTACACATCGGGCCGCGCCTCAAATGAAGCCGCGTTTCTCTACCAGCTGTTCGCCCGCGAATATGGCACCAACAATTTTCCCGACTGCTCCAACATGTGCCACGAGGCCACCAGCGTCGGCCTGCCGCAGTCGCTCGGCGTCGGCAAGGGAACCGTGCTGCTGGAGGATTTCGAGAAGGCCGATTGCATCTTCATCTTCGGCCAGAACCCCGGCACCAATTCCCCGCGCATGATGACGGACCTGCGCAACGCCTCGCGGCGCGGCGCCACCATCATGTCGTTCAACCCGTTCCGCGAACGGGCGCTGGAGCGTTTCCAGGCGCCGCAGAACCCGGTGGAGATGGCGACCCTCACCTCGACGCCCATTTCCCAGCGCCTGTTCCAGGTCCGGGTCGGCGGCGATGTCGCGCTCATCAAGGGCATGATGAAGCTGATGGTCGAGGCCGACGAGAGCGCCCGCACGGAGGGGCGTGGCCCGGTGCTGGACTGGGATTTCATCCACGGCCACACCATTGGCATCGACGCGCTGATCGCCGATCTGAAGGCGACGCGATGGGAAGATATCGAGCGCAAATCCGGCATTGCGCGGGCGGATATAGCGGTCGCCGCCGACGCCTATATGAAGGCCGAGCGGGCCATCCTCGTCTTCGGCATGGGCATCACCCAGCACCGCCACGGCACGCAGAACGTCCAGCAACTGGCGAATCTCGCGCTGCTGCGCGGCAATATCGGCCGCGAGGGTGCCGGCATCTGCCCGGTGCGCGGCCATTCCAACGTGCAGGGCGACCGCACCGTCGGCATCACCGAAGTGCCGAGCGATGCCCTGCTCGACGCGCTTGAGGCCCGCTTCGGCTTCGCGCCGCCCCGCGCGCCCGGCCACAACGTCGTCACCGCGCTGGAGGCCATGGTGCGCGGCGAGGCCAAGGTGTTCATCGGGCTGGGCGGCAATTTCGCCGCCGCCATTCCCGACTGGGAGCAGACCCAGGCGGCCATGCGCCGGCTCGACCTCACCGTCCACATCGCCACCAAGCTCAACCGCAGCCATATCGTGCATGGCCGCGAGGCGCTGATCCTGCCCTGTCTCGGCCGCACCGAGCTGGACGAGCAGGCCGGCGGCCCGCAGGCGGTCACGGTCGAGGATTCCATGTCGATGGTGCATGCCTCGCGCGGCCATAACCGCCCGGCCTCGGAGCACCTGAAGAGCGAGCCCGCCATCATCGCCGGCATGGCGCGGGCGACGCTGGGCGCGCGCTCCAGGATCGCTTGGGAGGAGTTGACCGCGGACTATGCGCGGATCCGGGACGACATCGAGGCGGTGTTCCCGATCTTCCAGGGCTACAATGAGCGGGTCAAGGAGCCCGGCGGCTTCCATCTCACCTCGCTCGCCCGCGAACGGATATGGGCGACGCCGTCCGGTAAGGCCAACCTGCTGGTCTGCGAGGGGCTGTGCGAGGACCCCAAGGTCGATGACCGCGACGCGCTGTGGCTGACCACTGTGCGCAGCCACGACCAGTACAACACCACGCTCTATTCGCTCTCCGACCGCTATCGCGGCGTCTACGGCCAGCGCGACGTGCTGTTCCTAAATGAGGCGGAGATGAACCGGCGCGGCCTGAAGGCCGATGACCGGGTCGACATCCTCACCCTGTCGCAGGACGGCATCGCGCGGGCGGTGCGCGGCTTCAAGGTGGTGCCCTACAGCTTCCCCGATGGCAGCTGCGCCGCCTATTACCCCGAGACCAACCCGCTGGTGCCGCTCTACGCGCATGACCCGCAGAGCTTCACCCCCTCGTCAAAGGGGGTGCCGGTGCGCCTCGTGAAGACCACCACTCAGCCGGGAGCGCAGTGAGATGGACGCCGTCGCCCTGTCCCGCCTGCAATTCGCCTTCACCATCGGCTTCCACATCCTGTGGCCGACGCTGACCATCGGCACCGCCTGGTTCGTCACCGTGCTCAGCGCCCTGTGGTGGCGTACCGGCAACACGGTCTATCGCGACCTGATGCGCTTCTGGATGCGGCTGTTCGCTCTGGGCTTCGGCATGGGCGTCGTCACCGGCATCGTGCTGAGCTACGAGATCGGCACCAACTGGGCCGGCTTCTCGCGTTCGGTCGCCAATGTGCTCGGGCCGCTCTTCGCCTATGAGACGATGACCGCCTTCTTTCTGGAGGCCGGCTTCATCGGCATCATGCTGTTCGGCGAGGGCAGGGTGTCGAAGGGCGCGCACTTCTTCGCCTGCCTGATGGTGGCGATGGGGGCGCTGATCTCCTCCACCTGGATCATCGCCGCCAATAGCTGGATGCAGACCCCGGCAGGCGCGGTCGCCGATGCGCAGGGCATCTATCACGTGGTGAGCTGGTGGGAGGTGATCTTCACCGCCTCCTTCCCCTATCGCCTCGCCCATATGGTGTGCGCGAGCTTCCTGACCTGCTCCTTCGTGATCGCCGGTGTCTCGGCGTTCCATCTCTGGCGCGGCCAGCATGTGGCGGCCTCGCGCACGGCCTTTTCCATGGCGCTGTGGCTGGCGCTGGTGCTGGCGCCGCTGCAGATTTTCATCGGCGACATGCATGGCCGCAACACCATGGTCGAGCAGCCGACCAAGCTCGCCGCGATGGAGGGGCTGTGGGAGACCACCAAGGGGCCGGCGATGACGGTGATCGCCTGGCCGGACATGGCGGCGCAGAAGAACTTCTACGCCATCGACATTCCCCATCTCGCCAGCCTCTACCTCACCCATAGCTGGGACGGGCAGGTGCAGGGCCTCAAAGCTGTGCCGCCGCAGGATCAGCCGAACGTGCCGATCGTATTCTTCGCCTTCCGCGTCATGGCCGGCATCGGCGTGGTGCTGCTGGCCACCGCGATCACCGGCTTCGTGCTGCGGCTGCGCGGAAGGCTGTTCACCGCGCGCTGGTTCCAGTTTCTCACCATAGCGACGACCCCGCTCGGCTTCCTTGCGGTGCTGGCCGGCTGGACGGTGACGGAGGCGGGACGGCAGCCCTGGATCATCTATGGCGCGCTGCGCACGGCCGATGCGGCGGCGCCGGTTGCGGCCGGGGCGGTGACGACCAGCCTCCTCATCTTCTTCGCCGTCTACAATGTGCTGCTGCTGGCCTTCGTCTGGTTCGCCGGGCGGGTCGCCCTGAAGGGGCCAATCGATAGCTCGCCCGTCACGCGCGAGCATCCCGGCATGGAGCGCAGCACGCTCGGCGCCTTCACCACCTCTCCCGTTCCGTCGCCCGTGCGCGGCACCGACCCAGCGAGGGCCTGACCATGACCGAACTTCTGCAGGCGGACACTGTGCCGCTGGTCTTCGCCGCCGTCGCCGTGTTCTGCGTCACGGTCTATGTGCTCGCCGACGGGCTCGATCTTGGCGTCGGCATCCTCTTCCTTGCCGCCCCGCGCGACGCCGACCGCGACCTG
Source organism: Ancylobacter sp. FA202 (assembly GCF_000380205.1). Taxonomy (NCBI): domain Bacteria; kingdom Pseudomonadati; phylum Pseudomonadota; class Alphaproteobacteria; order Hyphomicrobiales; family Xanthobacteraceae; genus Ancylobacter; species Ancylobacter sp. FA202. The sequence continues at coordinate 3,728,453 of NZ_KB904818.1, forward strand.
ATGATGGCCTCGATCGAACCGGTATGGGACGGCAACGAGACCTGGCTTGTCATGGGCGGCACGCTGCTCTTCGCCGCCTTTCCCGCCGGCTACTACATCCTGCTGCCGGCCTTCTATCTGCCGATCATGTTCATGCTGTTCGCGCTGATCTTCCGCGGCGTGGCGTTCGGCTTCCGGCTGCAGGCGACGCGCTTCCGTCTTGTCTGGGACATCGCCTTCTTCGCCGGCTCCGTGCTGGCGACCTTCTGCCAGGGGCTGATCCTGGGTGGGCTGATCACCGGCGTGCCGGTGGATAACGGCATGTTCGCCGGCGGGCCGTTCAGCTTCCTCAGCCTGCTTGGCGTCCTGTGCGGGGCCGGCCTGGTCGGCGGCTACGCGCTGATCGGCGCGGGCTGGCTGATCTGGAAGACCGACGGTGCGACGCAGGTCTTTGCCCGCGAGATCGCCCATGCCGCGCTCATCCTCACCGGCGCGATGATGGCGCTGGTGAGCGCCTGGAGCGCGTGGAGCGTGCCGGAGGTGGCGGCCCGCTGGTTCGCCTTTCCCAATCTCGCCCTGCTCGCGCCCGTGCCGCTGGTGACGCTCGCCGTCATCGTCGCGCTCTGGCGCGGCATCTGGGAAGGCGGGCAGGCCCGCACCTTCCTGCTCGCGCTGGCGCTGTTCGCCCTCGGGCTGGTCGGGCTCATCGTCAGCCTCTGGCCCTATCTCGTCCCCCGCCACGTCACGGTGTGGGACGGCATGTCCGACCCGCAATCGCTTGCCTTCCTCGCCGTGGGGATCGCGATCATCATCCCGATCGTCCTTGCCTACCAGGCGCATGCCTATTGGGTGTTTCGCGGCAAGACGGTGCACGAGCATGGCGCCTATGGCGGCCACGCCGGCTCCTGAACGGCCGATCTCCTGTCGATACGTGTCAACAGACGGCGAGTGAGAGGACACAATGGCAAAGAAGCCTTTTTTCCGCCTGTGCATGGCGGCGGCGCTGGCGGTCATCCTGTCGATGCCCGGCACGCAGACCCTCGCCGCCGGGACGGGTGCCGGCAAGGGCGGCGGCAATCGCGGCGTGCTGGTGGCGGCGACCGCCGTTCCCGGCTTCTTCCGCTATGGCTCGGTGTTCCGCATTCTCTATCGCTCGCGCACCTCCCGAAACGTCCCGGTCATCGTTTCGGGCCTTGCCATCGTTCCCAATGGTCCCGCTCCGGCTGCGGGACGTCCCGTGGTTTCCTGGGGCCACGGCACAACAGGCGTCGCCCATGACTGCGCGCCATCGCTTAATGTGGAACAGGCGATCGGGGCGACGCTCGGCGTCACGCAGCTGCTCCAGAAGGGCATTGTCGTGGTCGCCGCCGACTATCCCGGCCTCGGCTCGGCCGGTGTTCACCCCTATCTCGACGGCGTCAGCACGGCCCGCGCGATGATCGACGCGGTCCGTGCCGTGCGGGAGTTGCGCCAAGCCGATGCGGGCTCGCGCTATGCCGCCTGGGGCTTTTCTCAGGGAGGGCACGGTGCCCTGTTCGTCGCCTCGATCGCCGGGAGCTATGCCCCCGAACTGACGCTGGTGGGCAGCGCCGCCGCATCGGCCCCCACGCAACTGCGCCGGCTCCTGCGCGCCGACGCGCGCACAGTGGCGGGGCGCGTCATCGCCTCCTATGCCATCTGGTCATGGCAGCGCTTCTACGGCGCGCCCATCGCCAAGATCGCCGATCGGCAAGCGATCGCGGCGATTGACGCCATTGCCGGCGTCTGCAGCCTCGGCCCGCTTGAAGATCTTCAGCTCGGGCTCGACAGCACGGCTTTTCAGCGCAGCGGCTTCCTTGCCGCCGAGCCCGGCGATTCCTCTGTCTGGGGTCGCCTAATCGCGCAGAACAGCACGCCGGAAACGCAGCGCGACGTGCCGATCCTGATGCTGCAAGGCGGCGCCGACCCGATTGTCGAGGCACCGATCACGCGAGGCTACGTGAAGCACCTGTGTTCGACCGGCCGGCGTGTCCGCTATGTCGAGATGGCAGGCGTCGACCACGGCACCGCCGCGCGCCGGGGCGCCGACACGGCTGTGCGCTGGCTGGCGGACCGGTTCGCCGGGCAGCCCGCACCCGCCGATTGCGACACGGTCCGGGAGTAGCGGCCATGGGACGGCGCGCCCCGCCTCACGGCCTATTCCCGGGCAGCCTGCCGCCAAAGGCCGGGGCTCTTGCCGACAAGGCGCCGGAACACCCGCGTGAAATGGCTCTGATCAGTGAAGCCGCACATCAAGGCGATGTCCGTCAGCGACAGATCGGTGTCCATCATCTGCCGCTTGGCCTCGGCAATCCTGAGATCCGTCAGATAGCGATACGGTGCGCGGCCGAAGGTGCCGCGAAAGGCGCGCGCGAAATGACTGGGCGTCACCTCGCATGCGCGCGCAATCTCCTTGATCGTGAGCGGGCTGCCGAGCCGCGCCTGCATCATTTCCGTGGCACGACGCTGCTGCCACGGTGCCAGCCCGACCGCGACGATCCCCGCAATCCGGGGCCCGGCCATGTTTGGATGCGTGATAAAGCGCTCGCCGAAACGCCTCTGCCCTATCGTAACGTCGCCTTCACTTGGTGGCATCGTCTTGGATCTTTCGTCAGCCGGCGGACGCAGGAGGCTATGTAATTAAATGAGCCTGCGAAACTGGGATCGGATGCCGGATGATGCGGACAGGAATTCCGCATGAGTAAGCTGGATGGTATTGAAGTATTCGTTCAGGTGAACGATTCCGGCAGCTACGCGGCGGCCGGCCGCGTTCTCGGCGTGACCGCCTCGGCCATTGGCAAGGCCATCGTCCGGCTGGAAGAGCGCATGGGAATCCGGCTGTTCCATCGCAACAACCGGAGCATCGGGCTGACGCCGGAAGGCGTCGTCTTTCTCGACCATTGCCGCCGCATCATGGCCGAGCTCGCCTCGGCGGAGGCCCGCTTTTCGGCGGTCCACGCGACGCCGAGCGGCAAGCTGCGCGTCAGCGCCCCCGTGGTGAGCGACCGCTGGAACCGCGTTTTTCTCCGGTTCATGGCGCGCTATCCCGACATCGATCTGGATGTCAGCTACACCAACCGGATCGTCGATCTTGTCGAGGAGGGCTATGATGTCGTTCTGCGCATTGGCCCGCTGCAGGATTCGCGCCTGCTCACCCGGCAGCTCGGCGTGTTCAGCCTGCGGCTGGTGGCCTCGCCCGCCTATCTGGAACGGCGCGGCGTTCCGCAAACGATCGACGATCTTCTCGGCCATGCCTGCCTGCGCAATCGGAACGTCTCCAGCCGGCGTATCGACCCCTGGCCGCTCGGACCGGACAACGCGCATGTGAATGCCGGTTTGTCCAACAAGCTGGTGGCCGACCATTATGCGATGCTGCTGATGGCCACGCTGGACGGGATGGGCATCGCCTGCCTGCCGAGCTTCTGGGCCGACGAGCACATCGCAAGCGGCACGCTGCGGCCGCTTCTTGCCGACCAGACGGCCAATCAGCGCGCGGTTTCCGCCGTTTGGCCCGGCGGCCCCGGATTTCCCGTCAAGCTGGCCGCCTTCGTGGACTTCATGGCGCAGAACCTGCCAGCCATGCTTCGCTGAGCCCGGCGCACGCGCTCATTCGTGCGAATACACTAAATAAAAATCCCATATCGCCGCCACTTGCGATGAATTTCAGTCTCGCGCACCAATTGTATACAGACGTATACTATTACGTTTTGGCTATTGATGAAACTATTCGTTGATCGCAGTGGCGCGCCACATGCGGGACACCACGCAACGACGAAGGCTTTGCATGAGCAAGCCGGTGATCGCTTGCAGCCCTTTGATCTCCACACCTCTTGCCGGGATATCCCCATGAGCGACACCCTCGCCACACCTGCGAACGCGACGCGAACCACGGCCCTTGCGGCCGGGGCAACGGCGCCGCTGTTTTCGCTGAATGCGACGCCGAACCAGACCCTATCGCTCAGCGATCTGCGCGGTCGCCCCGTCATTCTGGCGTTCTATCCCGCCGACTGGAGCCCGGTCTGCGGCGACCAGATGGGTCTCTACAACGCGATCCTGCCGGAATTTCACCGTTTCGACGCGCAGCTCCTCGGCATCTCGGTCGATGGCGCCTGGTGTCACGCGGCCTTCGCCGAGCAGCGCCACCTGCATTTCCCGCTGCTGGCCGATTTCGAGCCCAAGGGCGCGGTCGCGCAGCGCTATGGCGTCTATCGCGACCAGGATGGCACGACGGAGCGCGCGCTCTTCGTCATCGACGGCGAGGGCATCATCCGCTGGAGCTATGTCTCCCCCGTGGGCATCAATCCCGGCGCCGACGGCATCCTCGCCGCCCTCGAAGCGCTGCAACCTCAGGCAACACAGGGAGCCCGGTCATGAGCCGTCTCACCACGCCGGTCGGCGCGCACGACCATAGCGAAGGGCCGGCCGACGCGCCGGTAACGCTGGTCGAATATGGTGACTTCGAATGCCCCTATTGCGGCGAGGCCTATCCCATCCTCAAGGCGGTGCAGCGCGCCGTGGGCGACAGGCTGCGCTTTGTGTTCCGGCATTTCCCGATCGTAGAGTCCCATCCACATGCCGGCCGCGCGGCCGAGTTTGCCGAAGCCGCCGGCAGCGCGGGGCGGTTCTGGGAAGCGCATGACATGCTGTATGAGCACCAGGATGCACTTGCCGACGCCAATCTGCGGCACTACGGCAAAGCCCTCGATCTCGACGCCGAGGCCCTCCAGGCCGCTTTCGACGGCCGCTATGACGCGCATATCCGCGCCGATTTCATGGGCGGCGTGCGCAGCGGCGTCAACGGCACGCCGAGCCTGTTCATCAACGGGGTACGGTACGATGGCGAGCGCGATGTCGCCAGCCTTGTCGCCGCGATCCATCAGGCGGCCGGCGCCCGGAACATATGATGGTTCCGTCCAGCGCATGATGCCGCTCTGACCCGTTGCCCCGCCCGTCCACATCACTCGGCCCGGCCCGCGCCCAACGCGCAGGCCGGGCCTTTTCGTTATCGCCGACGCGGCGAGCGGCCACCCTGGCGGCGGGGTGCGGCGATGGCTGGCGGCACAGCTCCGGCGGTCACGGCGGGATCTCGGCTGTCTCGTCGCGACGAAAAAAAACGGCGATGCCCGTCAAGGCATCGCCGCAGCTTGGGAGGACGGTCGGTCGATCACTCAGCCCTTGATGAAGGCGAGGATGTCCGGGTTGATGACGTCGGCATGGGTGGTCAGCATGCCGTGCGGGAAGCCGGGATAGACCTTCAGCGTGGCGTCCGGCAGCAGTTCCGCCTGCAGCGCGCTGGCGTTCTTGTGGGGGACGATCTGGTCGTCATCGCCCTGCAGGACAAGGGTCGGAACCGTCATCGCCTTGAGGTCTGCGGTCTGGTCGGTCTCGGAGAAGGCCTTGATGCCCTCATAATGCGCCTTGGCGCTGCCGATCATGCCCTGGCGCCACCAATTGTCGATCACGCCCTGCGAGACCTTGGCGCCGTCGCGGTTGAAGCCGTAGAACGGGCCGGAGGCGACATCGACGTAAAACTGGGCGCGGTTGGCCGCCAGCGCCGAACGGAAGCCGTCGAACACGCTCATCGGCAGGCCGCCGGGATAAGCCTCGGTCTTCAGCATGATCGGCGGCACGGCGGCGACCAGCACGGCCTTGGCGACGCGGCCCTGCGGCAGGCCGAATTTGGCGACATAGCGCGCGACCTGGCCACCGCCGGTGGAATGGCCGATATGGACGGCGTTCTTCAGGTCGAGATGCTCGACCACGGCCGAGACGTCGGCGGCGTAATGGTCCATGTCATGGCCCTCGCTCACCTGCGCCGAGCGGCCATGGCCGCGACGGTCACTGGCGACGACGCGGAAGCCTTCGCCGAGGAAATACAGCATTTGAGCGTCCCAATCGTCGGAGGACAGCGGCCAGCCATGATGGAAGACGATGGGCTGGGCGTCCTTCGGGCCCCAGTCCTTGAAGAAGATGTCGACGCCGTCCTTGGTGGTAACGTAACCCATGGCGATATTCCTTTGATGGAAGGTGTTGAAGCTCAAGATATTCTTGCACCTTTTCGATAAGGTGCAGGAAAGTCGTGATGATCCGCACGTTTTCCGCGAATGGCAGCTGTATCGCTCGAGAAAAGTTCTAGCGTTCTATCTGCAATCGCGAAATGACGATGCGATGGCGCCGGCGCCCGTGCTTTTCTGCGGGCGTGCACGGCATGGAAGCACTGGCGGTGTCGCAGGCCCACGCCGGTGCCGGACGCGCCGGCGTGTAGGAGGGGGGAGGGCCGTGCGTTCCACGGCGCCGTGTCAGAACCCGGTCGCGGGGCGCGCCTCGGTGGCCCGTGCGGTGCCCTGCCAGCCGGCGGCCACGATGCTCATAGGGCTGAGGGCGGCGAGGTCGCGACGCGGCGCCTGTTGGGCCTTCTGGGTCTTGAAGCGGCGGGCCTCGGTGAAACGCCACTGACGCGGCGTGTTATCGACAAGGCGCTTGAACACGGTGGTGAAATGCGCCTGCGTCTGGAAGCCGACCGCCAGCGCAATGTCGATGATGCGCTGGTTGGTTCCGGCGAGCAGCTCCTGCGCCATCTCGATGCGGCGGTGCAGGAGGAAGTCGTGCGGACGCTGCCCGGTCGCCAGCCTGAACTGCGCGGCGAAATGCATGCGGCTGAGCCCGGCCGCGGCGGCCATGTCGGCGAGGGTGATGCGCTCGCCGAGATTCATGTTCACATATTCGACAACCCGCTTGAGGCGCCATTTCGGCAGGGCCGCCCGGGCCCGCGCATTGCGGTCCAGAGCATCGATATGGCCGTCTGCTTCCTGGAGACGCTCAGTGGTTTCGCAATACACGCCGTTTACAGTTGTGGTGGCGACTGGGGAGTGCATCTGAAATCCTCTCAAGATCATCAGGCAATTCGATGAGATGAGAGTAGACGTATTGTCGCCACGCAAAATTGTACGAGCGTTTCATTCAATATGCTCTTGGATGCCCGCCTTCATACCTTGGTATATTCCGTTGATCTGCCGCTCATGCCAATGGCGATCCGGCAGCCGGCCATGGGCCCACGCGGGCTCGGCCGGGGCCATGGCCTGCTCCCGCCGGCCAGGGGAGGGCGCCCGTTGTCCTCTTTCTCGCTTCCATTCTAGACCGTGCGAACGAGAAAGCTTTACGTGGCGGGTTGAACCGTCATGCGCGATCTGACGATACGTCATGACGAGCTGAGTACAGCGGCGGCGGCAAGGGGGGCACGTGGCTATAAAGGGTACGCGCGGAGAGAACGGTGCAGGTTCTCCCTATTTCTTCCCGGTCATCGCCTTCATCATGGCCGCACCGATCTTTGCCGTCGATACGCTCACGCCGCTCGACACCGCCATTGCCGTCCTCTACGTCGCGGTCATCATGCCGTCGGCGCACTTCCTCGGGCGTCGCGGCGTGCTGGCGGTTTCGGGCGGCTGCATCGCCCTCACCACCATCAGCTTCCTGATCGTGCACCAGCATGATTGGGACAGTTCGGCGCTGGTTCGGTTGGGCGTGAGCCTTTCCGCCATCACAATCACCTCTCTCCTGACCCTGCGAAATCAGCAGGTGACGTCCGCTCTGCGCGAGCAGGCCAACCTGCTGAACCTCACCCATGACGCCATCTTCGTGCGCGATATGGCCGACCGGATCACCTATTGGAACCAGGGCGCCGAACAGCTCTATGGCTGGAGCCGGGCGGAAGCCCTTGGGCAGACGGCCGCCAGCCTGCTGCGCACCCGGTTTCCGGACACGCCGGCCAGTATCCAGGCGGCGCTGCTGGCGGACAGCCAATGGGCCGGCGAGCTGACGCATTTCAAGCGCGACGGCACGCAGGTGACCGTTGTCAGTCGATGGTCGTTGCAGATGGACAAGGCGGGCCGCCCGGTCGCGGTGATGGAAACCAATAACGACATCACCGAACGCAAACGCTCGGAAGCGATGCTGCAAAAGGCCCAGACCGAGCTTGCCCACGCGACGCGGGTCGCGACCATGGGCGAACTCACCGCCTCCATCGCTCACGAGGTCAACCAGCCGCTTGCCGCCGTCGTCACCAATGGCGAGGCATGCCTGCGCTGGCTCGGGCGCGAGGTGCCGGACCTTGGCGAAGCCCGCGCCTCGGTGGAGCGCATGATCAGCAATGGCAAGCGCGCCAGCAATGTGATCGCCCGCCTGCGGGCGCTGGCGCGCCGTGCCGACCCCGACCACATGCCGCTCAGTCTGAACGAGATCGTCGAGGACGCGCTGGCGCTGGTGGAACGGGAGGCTGCCTCGCACAGTGTCAGCGTCGGGCTCGCGCTCGACGCCGCGCTGCCCGACATATCAGGCGACCGCGTGCAGTTGCAGCAGGTCGTCATCAACCTGCTGATGAACGCCATACAGGCGATGGCCGGCGTCACGGGGCGGGCCCGCACGCTGTCGATCACCACGCGCGGGGCCCGCGAGGGCGGCGGGCAGGGCACCGCCACGCTCGAGGTGCGGGACACCGGCATCGGCATTGACCCGCAGAGCGCGAGCCAGCTTTTCACCGCCTTTTACAGCACGAAGAAGGAAGGGCTCGGCATGGGGCTGTCGATCTGCCGCTCCATCATCGAAGCCCATGGCGGACGTATTTCGTTTGTGGCCAATGCCGATCATGGGATGAGCTTCACCGTCAAACTGCCCGCACTGAAGGAACTGGTGCCGTGATTTCCAACTCTTCCTCCAGCCGCACGCCCGCCGCTCCTGCCGCGCCCACGGTGATCGTGGTCGATGATGACGAGGCGCTGCGCGAGGCGCTGAGCAGCCTGTTCCGCTCGGTTGGGCTGCGCGTCGAGCTATACGGCTCGGCCGCCGAACTCCTTGCCGCCAAGCCCCCCGCCGTGCCGCGCTGCCTGGTTCTGGACATCCGCCTGCCGGGCGTCAGCGGGCTCGACTTCCAGTCGCAGATCGCGACATCGCCCATGAACATGCCGATTATCTTCATGACGGGGCATGGCGATATCCCGATGACGGTGCGGGCGATGAAGGCGGGCGCGGTCGACTTCCTGACCAAGCCGTTCCGCGACCAGGACATGCTGGATGCCGTGGCGACGGCGCTGGAGAACGACCGCCGGCAGAGCGAGGCGGACAAGGCCTCGACCGATATCCGCGCGCTGTACCAGTCGCTGACCGCGCGCGAGAAGGAAGTCATGGCGCTGGTGACCTCGGGGCTGATGAACAAACAGGTGGCCGCGCAGATCCATCTCTCGGAAATCACCGTGAAGATTCATCGCGGCCATGTGATGCGTAAAATGAACGCCAAATCCCTGGCGGATCTGGTGCGAATGGCGGAAACACTCGGCCTTGGCATCTCAAAGGCGTAGATTGCAAACCTGAGTATAATGTGAATTTCGGATCTTTCGCGCCATTCTTGCGGGGACGCGCCAAGGCGTGCCGCTTTGACCGCGAAAGGAATATCTCGTGTCTGACGTTCCGATGATCGCCATCATCGATGATGATGACTCGGTGCGTGTGGCAACCGAGAGCCTTGTCCGCTCGTTCGGCTTCAAGACAAGCGCTTTTGCTTCGCCAGAAGCCTTTCTCGCCTCGTCGAGAATGGCGGAGATCCATTGCGTGATCACCGATGTTCAGATGCCTGATATGAGCGGCATCGAACTGTTCGATGTTCTGCGTGCGCGTGGCACGGGCTTGCCGGTCATCTTCATCACCAGCTTTCCCGAGGAGCGGGTACGGCGGCGGGTAGAGGAGGCCGGGGCCGTCGGCTTCCTCGCCAAGCCTTTCGACGCCGACACCATCATGGGCTTCGTGTTTGAAGCGCTCAAAGGCCAGCCTCGACCACATTAGACGTGCTCCGCCAGCACGCCCTGACCGTTCGAGCTGGCAAGACGAACGCCCCTCTGCGGCGCATGTTCAGCCTTGCCATGTCTCGAATACCGCAACCCGAACCCACCCCAATGGAGCCTGTCATGGACATCGAAGCCACCAAGAAGCGCCGGCTTGCACCGCTGGCGACGCCTACCTCGCTGCCCTCCAACGCGGTGGTAGACCTCGCCGCCGCCATGACCACCCTGCTGGCCGATGTGTTCACGCTCTACATGAAGACCAAGAATTTCCACTGGCACCTCTCAGGCCCGCATTTCCGCGACTACCACCTGATGCTCGACGAGCAGGGCGACCAGATCTTCGCCATGACCGACGCACTCGCGGAACGCGTTCGCAAGCTGGGCGGCACGACGCTGCGCTCGGTCGGCCATATTGCCCGCCTGTCGCGGCTTGAGGACAATGACGCCGATTTCGTCACAGCCCAGGACATGCTCGCCGAACTGCGCAGCGACAATGTCGCGCTCACCGGCTTTCTGCGCGCCACCCACGCGCTGTGCGACGAGCACGGCGATGTCGCCAGCGCCAGCCTGATCGAGAACTGGATCGACGAGACCGAGCGCCGCAGCTGGTTCCTGTTCGAGTCCGGCCGCACGGACGAAGCCCGGTGCTGATCGCTCGGCCCGGGTTTGAGGGCCGTGCCACCTCTGCCGCCGCCCACAGCGGCGGCCGCCTCCCGCCCGCCGCACCTTGCGGGCGATCCCTCCTTGAATGCCACTCCATCTGACGTTATATTGCGTCAATATTGATGGCGTAATGGCAGGGAGGCCTGAGCGATGAGTCTGGCCCAATATGCGGATGACGGCATTTTCGCGCCGCGACGGATCGCCGAGACGCTGCGAACCACGAATGACGAAATCGCCCGCACGACGGGGCTTGGCCGGGATGCGATCCAGCGCAAGGACCGGATCCGTTCGGACAAGACCCAGCGTCGCCTGCGCGAGATGGTCGAGATCATCAACAAGGTCGAGCCGCGCGTCGGCTCGGCACTGATGGCGTATGCCTGGTATCGCTCCGAGCCTCTGTCGGGATTTTCCGGCCAGACGGCGATGCAGCTGGTGCGGATGGGCCGAGCCGACGACGTGCTCGACTATATCGACGCGGTCGATGCCGGCATCCACGCCTGACCACGCATGCAGTATGTCGGCAAGCTCTATCGGGCGCTGAACCCGATCCATGCACGCGAGCCGCTGTCGGGCCGTGGCGCGGAACTCTATGGCGGGCGCTTCAATGCGAAGGGCGTGCCGGCGCTCTACACATCGCTGTCGGTCATAACCGCGCTGCGCGAGGCCAACCAGGTGGGCAACCTGCAGCCGACGACGCTGGTTTCCTACGAGGCCGAGATCCATCGGATTTTCGACGGCCGCGATACGGCCGCGCTCATGAGCGAGGGCATGGATACGGCCGCGCTCGCCGCTGCCGGCTGGCGCGATGAAATGCGGGCCACCGGGGAGGCCCGGACACAGGCCTTTGCCCGCCGCCTGATCGACGCCGGCCATAATGGCTTGCTGGTGCGCAGTTTTGCGCCCGGCGCGACGGCGGAGGATCTGAATCTGGTCCTCTGGCGCTGGGCGGCCGCGGCCCCCGCTCGCCTTGTCCTGATCGATGACGAGAACCGCCTGTCGCGCTGAACGCTCATCAACTGGCCGCCTCGGCAGCCTGATCCGCCGAGCCGGGGCAAAAAGCTCAACTGAGCGGATGGCCTCGCAACAGCGTTCGAGAGCCGCGCCGAGAGGCTTTCTCCGGAGGCGCCTCATGCGGCCGGTGTCCCGCGCCTTCACCTGGCGGCGAATACGCTCCTTAGTGCGGCACGGGCCCGGCGCAGCGCCCGGCCTGGCAGGCTGGCACGAGGTTTCGCAGCCGGCGGGCCCGCCACCAGGGTGGCGAGGCGCTGCAGCAGATCATCGGCAACCGCCGCCGGCACGATGGAATGCCGGATGCGCCGCGCGGCCAGCGCACCGCGCCGCCTCGGCAGGATCGGCCGCGACAGCGCGCAGCGCCGCCACGGCCGAGCTCATGTCGGGCTCGGCCCAGCGCTGGTCCGGCGTGTAGCTGGCATTGGCCTCGCCGGGGCGCACCGGCGCCATGGACCAGTCCACGAAATAGGCCGCATCGGACCGGAGGAAGGCCGTGGGCCCGCCCCAGCCGGTGATCACGACCGGGCGAGCGGCACAGGCGGCCTCGAAGGCGCCGAGACCCCAGCCTTCGGCGCGGCACAGCGACACGAAGCAGTCGCCCAGCGCATGCAGGGCGTGCAGCTCGCAATCCGGCAGATCGTCGGTGAGCAGGCAGATGGGGGGGGCGGCAGGCGGCCCTGGCGCAGCACGGCGCGGCCGATCATCGCCTCGAACTGCGGCAGCACCGGCACGCTTTCGCCCTCATGCCCGGGATCGCGTCGCACGCGCTCCAGATCGTGAACACTGGTCTTGATCACAAGCGCCACGGGATCGTCGTGGCTGAAGGCCTCGGCGAAGGCCGCCACCAGCGGGCCGATGGACTTGCGCTCCAGCCATGTCGAGACGGTGTAGAAGATCCGCCGGCCCGGCAACGGCGGCAGGCGTCGCTGCAGCCGCACCCGGTCTTCGACAGTGGCCGCACGCTCGGGCCGGGGCAAATGCGGCACGACCCAGATCGGGATCACCACGCCACTGTCACGGAAGACCTGTCGGTTCCATTCGCTGGGCACGATCACGGCATCGAGCCGATTGATCAGCGCCGGCGAGTGGCCCGGCAGCCGGTCGGTCTCCCAAACGGTATGGCCGAGCACGCAGCGCGTGCCCCGGCGGCACTCGCGCCCGATGAAGTGCGGGTAGTATTCGGCCACGAAGTGGATGATGGACACGTCGCATTTCCGCGCATCGTCACGCAAGGACCGGAGATCTTCCGCTTCTATCTGCACGACCTCGCATCGCATCTGCCGCCCGCGTGGCGAGCCGTGGCCGAGATGGACTGCGATGATTGGGAATCGGCCACGCGGCGCGGTCTGGCCGGCCTGGCGCTGCGGCGCGGACGCTTGCGCATTGCCGCCGCGCGCCTTTGCAATCGCGGCGGTACGCCCGGCTCGAGCGGCTGTTGTTGCCTACCTACCGCACCGTTCACCTCGCCGCCGTCGAGGACGCCACCCGCCTCGCCCGCCTGCCGGGCATGGGCGAGGTGCGCATCAGCCCCAACCGCATCGTTGCCGACGCGCCGCACGTTCCGTCACCGCCCCCGGCAGGCGGGCGCACCCTGCTCTTCGTCGGCGCGCTGTTCTATCCACCCAATGAGGACGCCGTGGCCACCTCGCATGCTGTCCGGGGGCTGCAGGTCGAGCCCGGGCGGCACGTGCTCGTGGCCGATCGCGCCGGACTCTTCGCGCTCCATTGCGCGGCGCTGCTGACGGATGCGGCGCTGGCCGCCCGCATCGCCGACGAGGGTGAACGCCTGCTGCGGGCGCGATACTGCCGCGCCCCGGCTGACGACACGCCCTCACCGAACCTTGCTCCTGGATGAAGCAGGAAAACCCCTTGCACGATTCCGCCACCCCTGCGGCCCGCCCGCCGCTGCTGATCCTCTCGGTCGCCACAGGATATGGCGGCGCCGAGCGCAACGTCGAAATCCTGCTGCCCCTGCTGCTCGCCGAGCGACGGGTCACGGTTTTCGCCTGCAACACGCTGCATCTCCAGCGGCTTCGGCAGATGGCGCACCCTCGGCTGGACATCCATGCAGTGGATGCCACGCGGGGAAACTTCATCGCGCGTGCCGCTCGGTCGCTTGTGCGGCGCGTCCTGACGCTGCGGCCTTCGGCCATCCTCACCAATACGCTCGATTCCCTGCGCATCCTGGCGCGGGCGGCAGAACAGCTGCCGGGGCTGGACGCCATCGCCTGCGTGGCCGCGCACGACTTCCTCTGGTTCGATCATGAGCGCCTGCTGCCGCAGGTGCGCCGGGCCACAGTGCTGGTGCCCGACCGGTCGGTGCTGGAAAGCCGGACTACCTCGCCGACCATGTCTGGCCACACGGCCCGATGCGGGCCACCTTCCGGCTACGCCATCGGCCTCCAAAAACCGCGTGACGACACTTTTCCGCGAGGAGGCCCGAAATGGTCGCCGATGCAGCACTCAAGTGTTTGAAACCAAAAGCCAAAATGTACGAGGTTTCCGATCGTGACGGCATGTAGGTGCGCGGTCATCTACGGCGCGCTCCTCTGGATGGCCGACAAACTCAGCCGTGAACAGGGAGAACAAGCGCGCAGCCTTTGGAAGGATAAGGGAATGCAGGCGTTCGAAGAAGCCCGCCACGAGTGAAAATGGTGGCGGTTCCGACTCATAGCTGCCACTCCACTGCGCTTTCAGCAACGTCCGCTTTGCGCCGCCGTTGCGGTCACTGATCTGGGAGCGATCGCGGTCCAGAAGCGGACATTCGCGACAAACGGCAGGCAGTTAACCTCGTGCCAAAAGCGGAAATAGTCGGGTCGTCCACAAACGGACATTGGGCCGAAGAACAGCACCCGTCCTGCCAAGGTTGAACGTCACCCCCGGTGCCAACTGGCCTACCCGCATTCATCGCCACATTCTGGCTTCGCGCGCGGTGCTGGTCTTCCGCAGACTGAGCCGCGGTAAGTAAGTACCAGTCCGCAGCTCCCTCAACTTGGCAGGCCGAACTGCTGGCGCAGCGCCTTGTCGAACAGCCACGCGGGCATGAAGCGGCGCAGCAGGCTGACCTGCTTCGCCACCTTGCCGACGGGGTAGCGCAGCCTGGGGCGGGGCGCCGTTGCCGCCCGAAGCACCGCCTCCGCCACCTCTTCGGGCGTAACCGCCTTCGGCAGCGACTTCCGGATGAAGTCATGCACCCAGGCACGGCCGCCATCATACTCCGACTTCGTGGCGTCCGGCTCCAGCGCGCTCTGGTCGAAATTGCCGGTCACTGTGCCGGGCTCGATCAGGGCGACGCGGACATTGAAGGCGCGGACCTCGTGATCCAGCGACTCGGAATAGCCCTCAACGGCGAACTTGCTTCCGGCATAATGGGCCGAATACGGCGCGGGGATGAACCCGAGCGCGCTGCTGAGATTGATGATGCGGCCCTGCCCGCGTTCCCGCATTGACGGCAACACCGCGTTGATGACCCGGACAACGCCGAACAGATTGACGTCGTAGAGGCGCTGAACCTGCGCGACCGTGGATTCCTCGGCGCCGCCGAACATGCCGACGCCTGCATTGTTGACGAGAACATCGATGCGCCCGGTGCGCGCGAGCACCTCGGCAACAAGGGCGGCTACCGAGCCTTCATCCGTCACATCGCAGGCCAGCATCGTGATCGGGCCCGAGCTGGTTGCGCCCGGCTTGCGGCTGGTGCCGAAGACGGTGAAGCCCGCCCGCGCCAGGGCTTCGGCGCTCGCCCGGCCGATGCCGGACGACGCCCCCGTCACGAGAGCCGTTTTTGGAGATATTGAGGACATCGCTGCTGATCCGGTTTGCGGACGAGGGAACGGGCCGCCATCGCGGCCCAACTAGTCACCGATGGTCGGCGTCGAAGGGCCGGCCATGCGTCAGGGGAAGGCGAAACCGCCGTCACTTCAGCTTGACGACGACCTTGCCTTTGGACCGTCCGGTATCGAGATAGGCCAAGGCGTCATTGGTCGCGCCGAACGGGAAGACCCGGTCCATGACCGGGCGAATGGCCCCGGCCTCGATCAGCGCGGTGATCTGGTTCAACTGCCCACCATCCGCCCGCATGAACAGGAAGGAATAGGCGAGCCCCCGGCCTTTCGCCTTCCGGCGAATGCCGAAGCTCAGAAGGCGCATGAGCTGCCGCAGCCCCCAGTTCAGCCCCTTCTGCCGGGCGAAATCGGCGTCCGGGGGGCCGGAAATGGAAATCAGCTTCCCGCTGGGCTTCAGCACGCTCAAGGACTTCTGGAGCGTGTCGCCGCCGAGGCTGTTCAGGACGACATCGTAGCCCGACAGGACTTTCTCGAAGTCCTGCGTCTTGTAGTCGATCACGACATCGGCGCCGAGGCTTGTGACCAGATCGACATTGGCGGTGCTGGTGGTCGTCGCGACCGTCGCGCCCAGATGCTTGGCCAGCTGGATGGCGAATGTCCCGACGCCGCCCGAGCCCGCATGGATGAGGATCTTCTGCCCCTTGCGCAGACCGGCGCGGTCGACCAGGGCCTGCCAGGCGGTGAGCCCGACCAGAGGTATGGACGCCGCCTCCTCCATGGTCAGGTTTTTCGGCTTCAGCGCGAGATCATCCTCATGGACGGCAATCCGCTCCGCTAACGTCCCGATGCGGCCATCCCGCGGGCGGGCATAGACCTCGTCGCCCACCTTGAAACGACGGACGTCGGACCCGACCCGCGCGACGATGCCGGCCATGTCGTGTCCAAGGATAAAGGGCGGGCGATAGGGAAGGAGGGGCTTGAAGGCGCCATCGCGGATTTTGGTGTCCAGCGGATTGAGCCCGGCGGCGTGGATCTCGACCAGGACATCCTCATCGCCCACCGCCGGCTCCGGCATCTCGCCGAAGCGCAGGGCGCCACGCTTCTTGTACTTGTCGAGGATGAAGGCCTTCATGATGGTGTGCTCTCTGGATTAGTGCCGAGCCCGCCTCCGGTGGGCGGGCCGTGGCTGGGCTCGGCTGGGCGAAGGCTCAGTCGGCCGTCCGGTAGCGCGCGGCGGCGTGTTCCTGGCGGGTGTTCGGCAGCATGGCCTGACGCGCGGCCTGGAAGGCGTTCCACTGCTCCACATCGGGCAGCGGCGGGATGGTGACGGCCTCGCGGCGATCGAAGCCGACCATCGCCGCGTCAACGAGTTCTTCGACGTCCATCACCCCGGCCATGGCGTCGACGTCCGCGCCGACATGCCCCCAGATCTCGGTGCGCGTGGCGGCGGGGAGCACCGCCTGGACATAGACGCCCTTGGGGCCGAGCTCGAGGCTGAGCCCCTGCGACAGGAACAGCGCGAAAGCCTTGGTGGCGCCATAGACCGTCATAGCGAATTCCGGCGCCAGCCCGACCACCGAGCCGATGTTGACGATCGCGCCCGCGCCGGCCTGTGCCAGACGCGGCGCGATGGCACTGGCCAGCCGCAGGACGGCGGTGGTGTTGAGGGCGAGCAACTGCGCGACGGCGTCAGTGCTCTGCTCGATGAAGCTGCCGCCAATGGCGGTGCCGGCATTGTTGATCAGGATGCCGATGCGGGCGTCGTCGCGCAGGCGGGCCTCAACGATCGCGAGGTCGGCGGGCTGTGTCAGGTCGGCCGTGATGATGTCGATCGCCACGCCGGTCTCTTCGCGCAGGCGAGCCGCCAGCGCCTGCATGCGCGCCGTGTTGCGGGCAACCAGCACCACATCATGCCCACGGCGGGCGAAACGCTCGGCATAAGCCGCGCCGATGCCGGTCGAGGCGCCGGTGACGAGAACGGAGGGATGGGCGGCCATGGGTTGCTCTCTCTTCAATGCGTGCTCATATACATGATGATTATCATGATTGATCCTAAATATGATCATCGTCATGTAACTGTCAACGACGCGCCGGAGGAATTTGCAATGAAGGTCAGCCGCGAGCAGATGGCAGAGAACCGCCGCCGCATCCTCGACGTCGCCAGCTCGCTGTTTCGCGACAGGGGGTTTGACGCCGTCAGCGTGGCCGGGGTTATGACGGCCGCCGGGCTCACCCATGGCGGCTTCTATGGGCATTTCAGTTCAAAGGATGATCTGGTCGCGCAGACACTGGCCCATGTCCTCGCGGCGGACGCCGGTGGAGACACCGAAATCCGCGCCTATCTCGAGGCCTATCTCTCGCCGCGCCATCGCGACAACCCGGCAGCGGGTTGCCCCACGGCGGGACTTGCCGCGGCCCTCCGCCACCAGTCCCCCGCGGCACGCGAAGCGATGACGGAAGGGCTGCGCTCACAGATCGCCCGTATCGAGACGGCCCTCCCGGAGGCGGATCCGGCAGAGAGGCGCCGCACCGCGATCGGCAGCTGGGCGGCGATGGTGGGCGCCGTCATCCTCGCCCGTGCCATTGATGACCCCGCTCTTTCGGACGAGATCCTGGAGCAGACCCACGCCTGGATCGAGGCCGGGATCGAGGACAGGTCTGCCCGCTAATTCCGAGGCTCACGAACGGAACTTGAATCGCCCTCCCAGCTAGCGGCGGACTACCCATCAATTTGAAATGGACCTAGAAACGGACGTTCCGAAGACAGCCTTTGGGTCAGTTCGCCCTCGGCGATTCATCGGGGGGAGATGTCCGCTCCTCGTTTGAAGTCCCGATAGCGGCAGGTCTGCCACCGGCCCCGTAGCCGTCTGCATCCCTCGGGAAATTGGCTTGAGCATAGCCGAACTGGAACCGTCATCTGACGGTCTGGCCACTCTGGCAATAACGCCCGCTAACATCCGCGCGGTGGGACCGCGATCAGCACGCCCGCCTCAGTGGATGACGAAAGCCCGTAGGTCTGCGTTCAGCGAATTGGCGTTGACGGTCAGCATCCCCTGAAGCCTTCACAGTCGACGCCGAAAAAACGGGCCCGACGGGTGAGCGCGGACCGACGGCGCGCAATTGCCGGCCAGCGCCGTCCGAAAGCCGTCGAACACCTCTATCGGCGTTTGCTCGGGGTTTTCGTCCGTCTTGAGCATCAGCGGCCAGCACCGTCAGTTCTGCTTTGCGGCCGGACTGCTAACCGAGGCTCTGCCGAGTGGCTCCGGGATCGGTTTGGTGAGCAGCCGATCCAGGCCGGACATGGCATCGCCCTGGACCTGCTCCGACAGGCGCTCTGCGTCGCGCTGACGGATGTCCTCAGCCGCCTCCTCAATGTCGACCTCGGCAAACCCCAGCGCACGAAGGCCCTCCGCTCCCATCCGATAGGCGGATTCCACCGTTTCGCGGATTTGATAGTCGACGCCCGCGCGGATTAGCTCGACGGCGTGTTCGCGATCAAAGCTGCGCACCAGAAGCTTCGCCTGCGGGAATTCATGCTGCGCCAGTTCCACGATCTGCAGGGCCGCCTTCGGGTCGTCGATGCAGACCATGATCGCATCCGCCTCACGCGCACCGGATTGGCGCAGCGTGTCCAGCCGGGTGCCGTCGCCGAAGAAAACCTTGAACCCATATCGGGCAGCGTCGCGGATGCGGTCCGGGTCCCGGTCGATGACGGCAAGGTCGATACCCCTGGACAGCAGAAGCTGCGAGGCGATCTGGCCAAAGCGGCCGAAGCCGATCAGGAGCATCCGCCCCTTCAAATCGTGCGCGACATCGACGCCGTCCATCGACACCCCGGTACGCAAGAGCCGGTCTGCGGCTATCATGAACAGCGGCGTTATCGCCATCGATAGGATCACCACCGTGACGAACAACGCATTGTCCCGCGCCTCAATCACGCCGCCCGATGTTGCTGCGGCGTAGAGCACGAAGGCAAATTCGCCGCCCTGCAGGAACATGGATGTGCGGTGCACGGCTTGATGGTTGGAATTGCCGAACAGGCGTGCGACCGCGTAGACCATGACGCCCTTCGCCACAGTGAACGCCGCCAGCATCGCCAGCAGGAGCTGCCATTCGGCCGCGACGACGGAAAGATCGAGCGACATGCCCACAGCGAGGAAGAACAGGCCCATGAGCAGGCCGCGAAACGGTTCGACATCGCTCTCGATCTGGTGGCGGTAACTCGAACTCGACAGCATCACCCCGGCAAGGAAGGCACCCATCGCCATCGAAAGGCCAGCGGCATCCATCAGGAGAGCCGCGCCAAGCACAACCAGCAGCGCCCCGGCCGTCAGCACCTCCCGTGTTCGCGCGCGCGCCAGCAGGGCGAAGAAAGGGTTGAGCCCCCAGCGCCCCACGATCAGCAGCGCCACCAGCGCCGCCGCCGCGACCAGGATCTCGGTCCATCCGGCCTGCCCCTGCGACAGCGGCGACAGAAAGGCGACCACCGCCAGCAGCGGCACGATCATCAAGTCCTCGAACAGCAGGATCGCGACCGATTTCTGGCCTTCCGTGCTGGCGAGCTCGCCCCGGTCCTGCAGCACCGACATGATGACGGCGGTCGAAGAAAGAACGAAGCCCGCGCCGGCGATGAAGGCGACCGGGCCGGAAAGTCCGAAGACCGCCACACCGGTCAGGGTCAGGGCGGCGGTCGCGGCCGCGACCTGGACACACCCCAGCCCGAAGATCTGACCCCGCATCGCCCAGAGTTTTTGCGGGCGCAGTTCCAGTCCGATCACGAACAGGAACATCACCACTCCGAGTTCGGAGAAATGAAGAATGGACGCGGCATCGGTGATCAGGCTCAGCACCGACGGCCCGACCAGCAGGCCGGCAGCGAAATAGCCGAGCACCGATCCCAGCCCGATCCGCCGAAACAGCGGCACGGCGACGACAGCCGCCCCCATCAGGACGACCGCAGGTCCGATCATCTCCCCAAGGCTCGCTTCAGCCATCGACTTGCCTTTCCAGTAGGGTGTCGGCCGCACGAAGGTCTTTCATGGGCCAGCATTGTTTGTGGCTTATGCTCTTGAGCGTCGCGTTCGCCCGGCTTTCATCACAAGGGCCTGCTTCCCGATGGCCGCACGCTAGCTGGCGGTCAGGGCGGAACCGATCATCAGCGCCCCGAAGACCATGAAGATGATGCCGGTCAGCATCCGTCCGCGCCGCGCATGCTCAGGCCTGCGGAGCCGTCGGACGAGGTGCCGTGCCCCGAGCGCGTAGCCACCGAGAACGACGAGCTTCACGATGACGAAGGTTACAACCAGAAGCACGAGCACGAACGGCCCGCTCTCCGCCGGGATGAATTGAGGGAACAGGGCGGCGAAGAACAGGACGGCCTTCGGATTGCTGATCCCCACGCCGAAAGACTGGAGCCAGAGCGCCAGAGTGCCTCGTGTGGGGGCCGTCTCCGTCGCGGGCGCCCCTTCCTGCGGCGAGGGGGAGCGAATATAGCTCCACCCGAGCCAGATGACGTAGGACGCGCCCAGCAGGCGCAGGGCCATGAAGGCGATGGGACAGGCGAAGAGAAGAGCGCCCACTCCCACCACCGACAGGGTCGCCAGCAGCCCGATGGCGACAAGATCGCCACTCAAGGCCCCCAAGGCGCGGCGCCACCCAAGAGCGAGGGCATTGTTCACCAGAAACAATGTCGATGGGCCGGGTGTCGCGCTCTGCGCCGCGCTGACCAGCACATAGGCAAGATATGAAGAAAATTCCATCGCGCACCTGCCTGACATTGTCGACGATGAAGCAGCTGGAACGAATGCCCCCCTTCAGTTGGCGCGTCGGTCCCGGGACGTGATGATGCGGCCGCTTGCGTCGGAACAATCGGCAGATCGACGGCGACAGAGCACGCTACGACAGGGCCCGGTCGGACGAGGATGGCGCGGCCACTTTGGCGGGTCACATCGACGCGCCACGAAATCCTCGCCATCCCCGAACTGATCAACCCTCGGTCGGCACCGGCGTGTTGAGCAGCTGCTGCTCCCACAGATAGGCAATGCCGCTGCCGCCCGCATGCTGGGTAATGACCTCGGTCAGCTTGAGGGCGGTATCCATCCGGGCCCAGTCGCGCTGCCATTCGGCCGCGAGCGCCAGCCAGGTCATCATGTTCGCGCCGGCGGCGATCATGCGCTGGATGGCGACCTGGTGGGCCTCGACCGAAACAGCGCCGGAGGCGTCGGTAATCACGGTCACATCCCAGCCCTCTCCGAGAGCCTGGATTGTCGGCATCGCCACGCAGACCTCGGTCCATAGTCCGGCGATGATGAGTTGCTTGCGGCCCGTCGCCTTGACCGCGTCAACCACCTTGGGGTCCTCCCAAGTGTTGATGAAGGTGCGGTCGATCACCTCCTGCCCGGGAAACACCTCGGTGATCTGGGGGAAGAGCAGGCCGCCCCGCGCGGCGATCACGGAAGTCAGGATGGTGGGGACGCCGAAGGCCTTGGCGGCCTTGGCCAGCCCCGCCGTGTTGTTGATCACCATCTGCGGTTCGTGACTGTTCACATTGGCGAGCTGGTAGGGCTGGTGGTCGATGAGAACGAGAACCGACTCCTCGGGACGAAGAAGCGAGGCGAGGCCACTGCGAAAGGTCATCACGTCTTCCTTTCTCTGCCGCCACGGACGGCAATGAGTTCACCGGAGACAAGCGCCAACAGGCGCCGTTGCCGGGCCGCAACTTGCTGTTCCTTTGCGTGATGGGATAGTGCCGGAGTCCGGTAAGCTGTGTCGCTGAAGGAGGAACGCGAATTGGACATTGAGGACCTTCGGACATTCGTGGCGGTGGCCGATGCCGGGGGCGTGTCGGCCGCCGCGCGCCGGCTCGGCATCTCCAAATCGATCGTCAGCCGTCGGCTCTTCCGGATCGAGGCCGAACTTGGCGTCCAGTTGCTGGCGCGAACGACGCGCGGCGCTGCGCTCACCGAAGCCGGGATCACTTTCCGGGATCACGCGGCCCGGGCGAGCGCCGAGATCGATACTGCGAGGGAAGCGATCCTCCCCACCGGCGAGTTGCGCGGTCGCCTGAGGGTGGCCATGCCGCTGTCCTTCGGCCCGACCCATTTTTCCCCCGTGATAGCGGAAATGGCGCAACACCACCCGCAGCTCCACGTCCATACCTCGTACAGCGATCGCTTCGTCGATCTGATCGCGGAAGGTTTCGATTGCGCGATCCGGGTCGGCTACCTCCAGGACTCCAATCTGGTCGCCAAGCGTGTCGGGCCGATCTATGGCAAGCTGGTCGCAAGCCCGGCTTACATCAGAACCCACGGCTCTCCCGAGACGGTGGACCAGCTCATCGACCATCAGGCCCTCATGCAGGGAACAGAATCCTGGCAGTTCCTGGATGGCGACCGGATCATCACGGTTCAGCCGCAGGGGCGATTCAAGGCCGACAATGCCATGGCGCTTGCCGCGGCCGCGGCGGCAGGGCTCGGCATCGCCTGGCTTCCCGACTGCGTCACCCACGACTATGTGGCGTCCGGCGCGCTCGTTCCGGTGATGACACGCTATCCTCCACCTTCGGCGGGCGCCTATGTCGTTCGGCCGCCGGGCCAGCACACGGCACGGAAAGTCCGGGTTCTCACCGAAATGCTGATCGCGTACTTCGCGCGCCATCCTCAGCTGTGGGGGATTGACGGATAGGAAGGCGAGCGGGGGGCGCCTTCTCGGAGGGCGCTCCGCGCTCGTTCCCCTTGCTGCGACACAGCTGCGCCGATCACAGGGCTAGCCCGGCGGGCGGGCGCGAGCCTGGGTGTTCACAAGGGGGGATCAATTTCAGCCGAACAGGGCAGGGCCTGCCAGCATCACGACGGATGCCGGCCGGCGATGATATGAGACAGGAAGACCGTTTGATGGACTCAAATCCCGCACCGCAGGTCAAAGCGATCATTTTCGATTTTGATGGGGTCATCCTCGATTCCGCTGGCGTCAAGACACAGGCCTTCGCCCATTGCTATGCGGGGGAGGACGCGGGCCAGATCGCCGCAGTCGTCGACTATCAGCAGCGGCACGGAGGCATTGGGCGACGCGAAAAGTTCGTCCATTTCGAGCGCAGCCTCTTCGGCCGGCCGGCCGACCCGAACTCGCTCGATGCGTTGTGCAGACGGTTCGCCGCTTTCATCGAAACCGCCATGCTGGAGGTGCCGTTTATTCCGGGAGCGCGGGAGACCTTGCGGGCGCTGCACGGCCGGGTTCCACTTCATCTCGTCTCCGGCATGCCGGAGAACGAACTGATCGCGGTGCTGGCGCAGCGCGGGCTCACGCCGTTCTTCGCGTCGGTGGCCGGCGCGCCCAAGCACAAGCAGGAGGAGTTCCGCCGAATCCTCTATGTGGAGGGCCTCGCACCGGAAGAAGCGCTGGCGGTGGGCGATTCCACCACCGAGTTTGAGGCCGCGCGCGACCTCGGCATTCCCTTCGTCGCCATCGTGGCGGAGGGCGCCCCGGACTTCTTTCCGCCCGACGTGCCACGCCTCGCCGATCTTTCGGACTTTCCTGCTCTCGTCGCGCGATGAGCGGGGTCAGTTCATCCACAGGCCGCCAGTGACGTTGATCGCCTGCCCGGTCATGTACGAGGATTCGTCCGAGGCGAGGAAGGCGACCACGCGGGCAATGTCGTCGGGGCCACCGACGCGGCCGATCGGAATGAGGTGTTCGCGTTCCTTCGCGGTGGGCAGCCCCTGCTCGCGGGACATCCGGTCGGCGTCGTCGCGCATCCGCGTGCCGACGATCGAGCCGGGGCAGACGGCGTTGACATTGACGCCGAGCGGCGCGACCTCGGCGGCCAGCGCCTGGGTGAACACGATCACCGCCGCCTTCGATGCGGAATAGGCGGCATAGTTCGGCTTGCCGATCTTGCCGAACCACGAGGCGATGTTGACGATGCGCCCCGCGCGGCGCGCGATCATGTCCGGCAGCACCGCCTTGGCGACATGGAACACGCTGTCGGTGTTGATGGCGAACACACGCCGCCACGCCTCCACGTCGATGTCCACCACCTTGCCGACGGCGGTGATGGCGGCGTTGTTCACGGCAATGTCGATAGGTCCGAGCGTCGCCTTCACCTGCGCCACCGCGGCCATCACCGAGGCGGGGTCGGCGACGTCGACGGCGAGTGCGAGCGCGCGGCGGCCGGCTGCCTGCACCAGGGCGGAGGTCTCCTGCGCCCCGGCGAGGTCGAGATCGAGAATGGCGACATCGCACCCCTCCTGCGCCAGGCGGGTGGCGATGCCGCGGCCGATGCCGACCGCCCCGCCGGTGACGAGGGCGACGCGTCCGTCGAGATTGTACATGGTGCTTCCCGCCTCAGTGCGCGCCGTGGCTGTCGAGGCCCGGCAGATAGATGTCCTTGATGCGGGGGTCGGCCGCCATCTTGGCGGCGGGCCCCGAGCATTGCAGCGAACCGTGCTCCAGCGCGTAGACGAAATCGGCCACCTCGAAAGAGAGGTCGATGTTCTGCTCGACCAGAATGATCGACACCCCGCTTTCGGCGAGCTTCAGCACGATCTCGAAGATCTGGTGGATGATGATCGGGGCGAGGCCGAGAGAGGGCTCGTCAAGCAGAAGAAGCTCGGGGCTGCCCATCAGCGCGCGGCCGATCGCCACCATCTGCTGCTGGCCGCCGGAGAGCCGCCCGGCCGACTGGTGGCGGCGCTCGCCAAGGATCGGGAACAGCCCGTACACTTGGTCGCGCAGCTCGGCGAAGCTCTTGCCCCGGCCTGCGATATAGCCGGTGATGAGGTTCTCCTCGACCGAGAGCTGGAACACCCGGCGCCCTTCCGGGCAATGGCCGATGCCGCGCCGGACCATCTGGTGCGGCTTCAGTCCCACGACATCCTCGCCCTTGAAGCGGATGGAACCGCTGGTGGCGCGGTTCAGCCCGCTGATGGTGCGCAGCAGCGTGGTTTTGCCGGCGCCGTTGGGGCCGATCAGGCAGACGATCTCGCCGGGCAGGACCTCAAGGCTGATGCCATGTAAGACCTTCACCCTCCCGTATCCGGACTCGATTGCGTCGACCGCGAGCAGCGGCCTCGATGTCCTTGATGGCTCCTGGCTGGCCAAGATACGCCTCCTGCACTTCGATGTTGGCCCGGATGTCGGCAGCGGTGCCCTGCGCCAGCACCTGCCCGCGATTCATCACGACGATGGTGTCGGAGATGGACATGATGAGCTTCATGTCGTGTTCGATAAGCACCATGGCGAGGTCGGGTGCGCGCAGGTCGAGAATGTGCTGCTTGAGCAGTTCGGTCTCGCCATGGTTGAGCCCGGCAGCCGGCTCGTCGAGCAGCAGCACGCGCGGCGCGGCGACAATGGCGCGGGCCAGTTCGACCAGCTTCTGCTGGCCATAGGCGAGGCTGCCCGCCTGCCGCTCGGCATGGGCCGCGAGCCCGAGCCGTTCGAGCACCGCGTGGCAGCGCGCCCGCCGCTCCTCGGCCACCGTTCGGGGGGTGAAGCCGAACGTGTCGGCGACGAGCCGTCCGACCTGCGGCGGCACCAGCGCCACTTCGAGGTTCTTCACCACGCTCATGCCGTCGAACAGGCGGATGTTCTGGTAGGTTCGTGCCAGCCCGGCATGGGCTATGCGGTGCTTGGGCAGCCGCTGCAGCTCGACGCCGTCCACCAGGATGCGGCCGGAACTGACGCCGTAGGAGCCGGCCGCCATGTTGACGAGGGTAGACTTGCCGGCCCCGTTCGGCCCGATCACCGCGGTGATGATGCCGGGCTTCACTGCAAAGGAAACGTCGTCGATCGCCTTTAGTGCGCCGAACTGCTTGGTGACATGGTCGAAGGTCAGCATTTGCCGCCTCCCAGCCGGCGCATCAGCCAGCTTGGTCCGAAAGCCCGGCTGATGATGCCGCGCGGACGGGCGAGGATGATGATCACGAGCGCCATCCCGTAGAGCAGCAGCCGGTAGTCAGCATAGGCGCGCAGCAATTCGGGGATGAGGATCAGCAGCGTCGCGCCAAGCAGCGCCCCGAACGGGTTGCCCAGGCCCCCGATCACGATCACCAGCACGATGATGAGCGACTCCCAGAAGGTGAAGCTCTCCGGGCTCACGAAGCGCTGCATGGACGCGAACACCACCCCGCAGCCGCCGCCCACGAAGGCGCTGAAGGCGAAGGCGACGAGCTTGACCCGCGTCGTGTCGATGCCGCAGCCGCGCGCCGCGTCCTGGTCCTCGCGCACGGCGGAAAGGGCGGTGCCGAGGGCGCTCTCCTGGATGCGCCAGACGAAGAGGAAGACCACGACCAGCAGCGCCACGAGGAGATAGAGGAAGTCGTGCGGCGTGCTCAGGGTCCAGCCGAACAGGTGCGCCTCGTCGATGCGGGCGATCCCTTGCGGACCGTTGGTCACCCCGTCGAGATTGTTCATCAGCACGCGGATGATCTCGCCGAAGCCAAGCGTGACGATGGCGAGATAGTCGCCGCGCAGCCGCAGCACCGGAATGCCCAGCAGGATGCCGGCGAGGCCGGCGAGGCTGGCGCCGATCAGCAGCACCAGCGCGAAGGGCAGGTGGATGTCGAACTGGCCGGAGGCCAGCAGCGCCCAGGAATAGGCGCCGATGGCGTAGAAGGCGACATAGCCAAGATCGAGCAGCCCCGCATAACCGACGATGATGTTCAGCCCCAGGCCGAGGATGGCGTAGAGCAGGATCATGTCGAGGATACGCAGCGGATAGGCTGGCAGGAACTGGCCGGCGATCAGTGCCAGCACCGGCACAAGCGCCATGGCGAGCGCCCCCGGCCAGATCCGCATCGTGCGGACAGGGGCCGGGCCCAGCGCGCCGGCCGCCGCTCCGCCTGTGTTCGGTGCGTCAGAAGTCACTCTTGTACACCCTGGTTTCTTCGCTGACATGCTCGCCGAGCAGGCCGGCGGGGCGGAACAGCAGGATCAGGACAAGGACGGAGAAGGCGAAGATGTCGCGATATTCCGTGCCGATGACGCCGCCGGTCAGCACCGGCATCCAGGCGGTGCCGAAGGTCTCGATCGCGCCGAGCAGGAACCCGCCCAGCACCGCGCCGGGGATCGACCCGATGCCGCCGAGAATGGCGGCGGTGAACGCCTTCATGCCGATGACGAAGCCCATTGTGAAGGTCGCCACGCCGTAGAAGGAGGAATAGAGGATGCCGGCGACGGCGCCGAGGCCGGGGCCGATGAAGAAGATCAGCGAGATCGCCATGTTCGGGTTGATGCCGACCAGCGAGGCGGTCTCGGCATTCTCAGCCACGGCACGGATGCGCACGCCGAGATTGGTGCGGTTCACGAACAGCTCCAGCCCGATCATCAGCACCACGGCGACCAGGAAGATGGTGATCTGCTTGTAGCTGACGACGGCGCCGAAGACGTCGATCACCCCCGACGGCAGGAAGGAGGGGTAGATCATCGGCCGCCGGCCGCCGATCAGCATCACCGCGTTCTGGATCACCACCGCCATGCCGAGGGCCGAGAGCATCGGCGCGAGGCGCGAGGTGCCGCGCAGCGGGCGGTAGGCGACGATCTCGACGCTGACGCCGGCAAGGCCGACCAGCACGAAGGTGATCAGGCCCACGAGCAGCCCGCCCGTCGGGTGGCCGGCAATGCCGAGCGCGCCGGCAAGGGCGAGGCCGATGAAGGCGCCGGCGGTGAAAAGTTCGCTGTGGGCGAAGTTGATGAGGCGCAGCACGCCGTAGACCATCGTGTAGCCGAGCGCGATGAGCGCGTAGATCGACCCGACGGTGAGGGCGTTGATCGTCTGCTGGAGAATGAGGGCGCCCATGTCAGCCTTTCGGTCCGTTGCTTGCGGTAGCGGGCGGAAAGAGGTCCGGCGCAGCGCGCGAGGGCGCGCAGGCGCCGGACCAGGAGGCTTCACGACGAGAGGGGGTCTGTCGGTGAAGCGAACTCCGTCGAGGAAGGCGACAGCTACTGGACCAGCGCGAACTTGCCGTCCTTGACCGCGTAGAGGAACAGGAAGGGCTTCTGCAGTTCGCCGGCCGGCGTGAAGGCGACGTGGCCGACGAGGCCGTCAAAGTCGCTCTTGGCGATCTCGGTGACGATACCGGCGCGGGTGAGCGGCGTCGGCGCCTTCTTCATCGCCTCGATGATGATGGTGGCCTCGACATAGCCATAGGCCGAGTACGGGCCGGGATCCTCGCCGAAGGCGGCCTTGTAGTCGGTCGCGAACTTCTGCAGGGCGGGCGAGGAATCGTAGGGCGGGGCCTGGAAGGAGACGACGGTGCCTTCCGAAGCGGGCCCGGCGCCGGCGATGAAGTCCGGCGTGAACGCGCTGTCGGCGGCGAAGAAGGTCGCCTTGATGCCGAGCTCGCGGGCCTGCTTCACGAACAGGCCGACCGCCGGCATGACGCCGCCGAAATACACCACGTCGGGGTTTTCGGCGCGGATCGAGGAGAGCAGGGCGCTGAAGTCGACGTCGGTCTGGGCGATGCCGGAGAAGGAGGTGATGGTGCCACCGCCCTTGGTGAAGTTCTCGCGGAACACTTCGGCGACGCCCTGGCCGAAGGCCTGCTTGTCATGAACCACCGCGGCCTTCTTGGCGCCGAGCTTGGCCAGCGCATAGTCCGCCGGGGCCGCGCCCTGCGAGAGGTCGTTGGCGATGGGCCGGAACAGGTTCTTGTAGCCGGCCTTGGTGACCTTCGGGTTCGAGGCGTTGGTCACCTGCGGCATGCCGCAACGGTTGTAGACATCAGAAGACGGGATGGTCACGCCGCTGTTGAAATTGGCGATGACGGCGAGCATGCCGGTTTCGTCGCAGTGCTTCTGCGCGATCAGCGTGCCCTGCTTGGGGTCGCCGCCATCGTCGTCGCGCACCAGCACGAGCTTCTGGCCGTGGACGCCACCCGCCGCATTGGCCTGGCGCACGGCGAGTTCCATGCCGTTCTGCCAGGTGGTGCCGAACAGCGCCTCGGCGTTGGTCGTCGGACCCGCCGTGCCGATGAGGATATCGGCACGCGCCGCTCCCGTCAGCGCGGCCACGGCAACGGCAGCGTAGAGTATGCTCTTGATACGCATGTCAGTTCCCTTCTCTCTGGGGTCCGTTCCGGACCGTTGCTTCAGGGTGCCAACACGCGCCGGCAGCCCGTACTTCAAGCGATGTCGCGCGCCTTTCCGAGCCTACCCTCGGCCAGCGACGCGATGAGGTTGCGCGAGACGCGCTGAATGTGCGCCCGCAGCGTGTCCACGCCCCGGCGGATATCGCCGAGCCGGGCAAAGGCGATGAGCGCGCGATGGTCGGCGAGCTCGCGTTCCACGTCTTCCGCCACCGCGATCTGCAGGTTCACGTAGCGATTGGCGTTGTCGTGCACGGTGCGCAGCAGTTTGAGCGCGATCAGATGACCGCTCGGGCGATACAGCGCCTCATGGAAGCGCCAGTTCAGTTCGCCCCAGTTCTCGACACTGCCGCTCGCCATGGCTTCGTCCGTTACCGCCTCGGCAAGGGCGAAATCCTCTTCCGTCAGGCGCGGAATGGCCGTCTCGAACAGCCAGGTTTCCATGCGCGCACGGATTTCGAACAGCTCCTCGATCTCCTCCAGCGACAGGGACGACACCACCGTCCCCTTGTGCAGTTCCGATACGACGAGGCCCTCGGCCTCCAGCTGGCGGATCGCCTCACGCAGAGGGACACGGGAAACCCCCAGCTCTGTGGCCAGCTTCTCTTGGCGCAGCGGGGCGCCTTCGGGCAGCTGACCGATGATGATCTGGCGCCGCAATTCGGTGACGATTTGGTCCGTCAACGACTGACGACCGATTTTCACGACCATTCCACAAGCTCCATATTGAATACGATATTCAATTGATACGGATCAACAAGAACAATTATTAGGCAATATGGCGACATAGTTGCCTATTTTTTCATCTTTTATTCTCCATTCTGAGTGTCTAGGCTGAATATTGTATTCAATCCTCTCCCCAACGCGCGGAGCAGACTCATGTCGGAACAGGCGGGCCGGGCGGCCCAGACGGACGCCACTTCCCATCTCGGCGATGTGCTCGTGAAGCAGCCGGGCGAGGAGGTCAGTTACTGGCAGCCGGTGCCGGCCAATGGCCATATCGACGTGATCTTCGCGCCGCATCTGGTGCCGATGGAATTTCCCATCGGCTTCGGAACTCAGACCGTGCCGCCGGGCGGCTATGTGCGCGAGCATGCTCATGACCGCAATGAGGAAGTTATCTTCGTCATCCGTGGCAAGGGCCGTGCCGTGGTCGAGGGCGTGAGCCACGAGATGCAGCCGGGCTCCGCCTTCTTCATCGGCCGCAACCGCCGGCACATGTTCATCAATGAGGGCACCGAGGACATCCTCTGGACGTGGCTGATCGTGCCGAACGGGCTGGAGGATTTCTTCCGCCTGATCGGCCGTCCCCGCCAGCCGGACGAGCCGACGCCGGAGCCGTTCCCGCGGCCCGAAAACGTGCTGCAGATCGAGCGCGACACCGTGTTTGCGGCGCAGCCCATCGACCAGCGCCAGCCCTGAGTCGGCGCCCCGCGCGTTCGTGCCCTTCCCGACGATCGAGGAATCCATGCGTCTCAAAGACAAGGTCGCCATCATCACTGGCTCCGCCGCCGGCATCGGTGAAGCGGCGGCCGAACTTTTCGTGCGGGAAGGTGCCCGCGTTCTGCTGGCGGACCGCAACGGCGAGGGAGCCGCGCAGGTCGCCGAACGCCTCGGCCCGAATGCCGCCGCCATCGCCGTCGACGTCAGCCGCAGCGACGACGTGAAGCGCATGGTGGACAGCGCGGTGGAGCGTTTCGGCCGGCTCGACATCCTCGCCAACAATGCTGGCTACGGCATCCCCGGTACGGTTGTAAATACCGAGGAGGAGGCGTGGGATGCGCTGATGGCGGTCAATCTCAAGGGCGTCTTCCTGTGCTGCAAGCACGCGATCCCGGTCATGGCGGCGCAGGGCGGGGGCACCATCGTCAACACGGCCTCCAATGTTGCCACCGTCGGCATTTTCGACCGCGCCGCCTATGTCGCCTCCAAGGGCGGCGTCGCGGCGCTCACCAAGGCGATGGCGCTCGACCATGCCGAGCAGAACATCCGGGTGAACTGCGTGGCGCCGGGCGTCACCTGGTCGAGCTATTTCGACAGGATGGTCGAGAACCATCCTGACCCCGAGACCTTCAAGGCCAAGCTCAAGGCGCGCTCGCCGATCAATCGCTGGGCGCAGCCGGTGGAGATTGCCAACGCCATCCTCTGGCTCGCCTCGGATGAAGCCTCCTTCGCCACCGGTGCCATGTTCACCGTCGATGGCGGCATGTCGGCCTGGTGAGGTGATGGGCGCCACGCGGGACGTCGCTCTCATCGGTTTCGGCGCCATTGGCCGGGCGCTGGCCGCCGATCTCGGCCGCGACCCCGCCTATCGCCTCGCCGTGCTGACTCACGATGCGGCCGAACTGCCTGCCAATGTCCGCGCTCTGCCTGACGTGGCGGCGCTCATCGTCGCCCGGCCCGCGCTGGTCGTCGAGGCGGCGGGGCAGGGCGCGGTGGCGCAATATGGCACCCTGCTTCTCAGGGCCGGTATCAGCCTCGTCATCGCCTCCACCGGGGCGCTGGCCGATGATGACCTTCGGCAGCGGCTAGCCGGGGCCGCGAAGGCGAGCGGCGCCCGGCTCATCGTGCCCGCCGGCGCCATTGGCGGGCTCGACTATCTGGCCGCCGTGGCGGGTATCGAGGGCGCGCAGGTGCGCTACGTCTCCCGCAAGCCGCCGGCCGCATGGAGCGCCGAGCTCGCGGCGCTCGGCCACGCGCCGGAACGCCTTGCCTCGGCGGTCGTCCTGTTCGAGGGCAGCGCGGCCGAGGCGGCCCGCCGCTACCCGCGCAATCTCAATGCCGGGCTGACAGTAGCGCTGGCCGCCCGCCCGGCGCGGGTAAACGTGCAGGTGATCGCCGACCCGGCCGTCAGCGGCAACACGCACGAGATCGAGGTCGAGAGCCCGGCGGGCACCGCGAGCCTGCGCTTTACCAATCTGCCCTCACCCGACAACCCCAAGACCTCCGCCGTCACCGCGCTGAGCCTCGCCCAGGCGGTACGGCGCCACTTCGCCTCCCTGGTCATCTAAGAGAGCCGCCGACATGTCGCGCATTCTCGTCATCGGCGCCGGCATTGTCGGCCTCTCCTGTGCCCACGCGCTGCGGGCGGAGGGGCACGAGGTAAGCGTGCTCGACCGCGATCCGGCGGGAGACAAATGCTCCTTCGGCAATGCCGCCGGCATCGGCGTCACCGAGATCATCCCCGCCTCGGTGCCGGGCCTCGCCTTCAAGGTGCCGGGCTGGCTGGCCGATCCGCTCGGCCCGCTGTCGCTGCGCCTCGGTCATTTCCCCAAGCTGCTGCCCTGGCTGCTGCGCTTTCTGAAAGAGGGGCGCTGGGACCGGGTGGAGGCGATCGCCGCCTCGCTCGCCACGCTGTCGGCCCGCACCTATGACGACCTTCTGCCGCTGCTCGCCGAGCTCGACCTGATGGGCGACCTGCACCGTGTCGGGGCGCTGTGGGTCTACGAGACGCGCGCGGGCTTCGAGGCGGACCAGCGCTTCCATAACCTTCGCCGCCGCCACGGCCTCGTCTGCGAGGAGATGGACGGCGCGGCCGCGCGGGCCCTGGAGCCGGCGCTCGCGACTACGATCCGCCACGCCATCATGACCCCGCAATGGTCGCATGTTTCCGATCCCAAACGCATCGTCGACCGCCTGCGCGCCCATCTTGAGGCGCGCGGCGTGACGATGGTGAAAGGTGCGGTCGCGGGCATTGCCGGCAAGGAGGCGGTGACGCAGGACGGACGGCGCGTTGCCTTCGAGCGTCTGGTGATTGCCGCCGGCGCCTGGTCCGGCCGGCTCGCCCGGCAGGTCGGCGACCGCGCGCTGATCGAGAGCGAGCGCGGCTACAACACCACGCTGCCCGCGCCCGGCGTTTCGCTCTCCCGCGAGGTGATTTTCGCCGAACGCGCCTTCGTCGCCACCCCGATCGAGGCCGGGCTGCGCATCGGCGGCGCGGCCGAGTTCGCCGGGCTTGAGGCGGCGCCGAACTACGCCCGCTCCGACGCGCTTGCCCAATTGGGCCGCCGCTTCCTGCCGGGGCTGAACATTGAGGGCGGCACGCGCTGGATGGGGCATCGCCCGACAACGGCGGATTCGCTCCCGGTCATCGGCCGCTCGCCCCGCCGTGACGATGTGTTCTACGCTTTCGGCCATGGCCATACCGGGCTGACCTTCGGCCCGACCACTGGCCGCCTCATCGCCGAACTGGTCGCTGGCCGTCAGACCTGCGTCGACGTCGCCCCCTTCGCCATCCAACGCTTCAACTGAAACGCGGAGCCCGTGATGAACCCGCATACCTTTCTCTGCGTCGATGCTCACACCTGCGGCAATCCGGTGCGCGTGGTCGCGGGCGGCGCGCCGCTGCTGCCCAACGTGTCGATGGCGGAGAAACGGCAGATCTTCCTGCGCGACCATGACTGGGTGCGCAAGGCGCTGATGTTCGAGCCGCGCGGCCACGACGTGATGTCCGGCTCGATCCTCTATCCGCCGTCGCGGGAGGATTGCGAGCTGGGCGTGCTGTTCATCGAAGTCTCCGGCTGCCTGCCGATGTGCGGTCATGGCACCATCGGCACCGTCACCGTGGCGCTCGAACAGGGCTTCGTGGTGCCGCGGGTGGAGGGAAGGCTGGCGCTGGAAGTACCGGCCGGGCGGGTGGAGGTCGAGTACACGCGCAATGGCCGCTTCGTCGATCAGGTCAGGCTGTTCAACATCCCGAGCTATCTCCACGCCGAAGGCATCACCGTCGACGTGCCTGGCATCGGCGAACTCATCGTCGATGTGTCCTATGGCGGCAATTACTACGCCATCGTCGAGCCGCAGAAGAACTGGGCCGGCCTCGACGGCATGAAGGCCGAGGATATCCTGAAGTGGAGCCCGGCGGTGCGCGCGGCCGTGCAGGCGGCGGTGGCCCCGGTTCATCCCGAGGACCCCCGCATCAATGGCGTCAGCCATGTGATGTGGGCGGATGGGCCTAAGCACAAGGAGGCCCATGGCCGCAATGCGGTGTTCTATGGCGACAAGGGCATCGACCGCTCGCCCTGCGGCACCGGCACCTCCTCGCGCATGGCTCAGCGGGTGGCGAAGGGGCTGCTGAAGGTGGGGGACGACTTCGTGCATGAGAGCATCATCGGCACGCTGTTCCACGGTCGGGTGGAGAGCGCCGCCGAGGTCGCCGGCCGTCCGGCCATCCGCCCGAGCATCGGAGGCTGGGCCCGCGTCTACGGCCACAACACCATCACCGTCGACGAGCGCGACCCGCTCGCCTTCGGCTTCCAGCTGGCGTGAGGCGGCGATGATCCTCGAAGAGCGCGACTACCACATCGTGCCCGGTCGGATGGGCGATTTCCTCAACGCCTATGAAACGCTCGGCCTCGACATCCAGAAGCGTTATCTCGGCACGTTCATCGGCCATTTCGTCACCGAGATCGGCGAGCTGAACCATGTCGTCGCGCTGTGGCGCTATGACAGCATGGCCGATCGCGAGGCGCGCCGGGCGCTGATGCTCGCCCATCCGCCGTGGCAGGATTATCTCGCCGCGATCAAGGGCATGATCCAGAGCCAGCAGACCCGCCTGCTCGCCCCCACCGCGCTCTCCCCGATGCGCTGACAGAGTCCGCCGATGACCGCGCCGCTTCCCTCCCGCGACCAGCTGATTCCGCCGACTCTGCAGCCTGGCGGGGAACTCGTCGCTGCGGGCCGGGCGCTGGCGCGGGACTGGACGGTCGGTCGCAACGCCTTCCTCGACGCGGAGAATGTGGCAAGCGAGGCCGCGTACAAGCGCCGCGAGGCGCTCGCCGGGCGCGTCATGCAGCACGCCCATATCGGCTTCCGCAGCGTCGAACGAACGGTCGCCGCGATCGCCGACGTTCACGCCGCCTGCGCCCGGCACGGCGCTCGGGTGGACCGTTTCGGCATCACCCTCGACATGTCGATGGGCTACCCCCCGGAAATGCGGAAGGGCAGCCGACGCGGAACCGGCATCGTGCTGGAAGGGGCGGAGAGCTTCGCCCGCATCACCAATGCCGCGCCCGCCGCCGCGCATTTCGGCGACTTCATGCTGGGCCTGCCGGGGGCGCTGGAGAACACCAAGGGCGCGCTGGCGGCTGGGGCCACCGCCATCGGCAATCTCGGCCAGTACTTCACCTTCCGCCTGCCGGATTGGGACGACGATGTCGCCACCACCCACGCCACCGTCACCGCGCTCGGCCTCATCGCCGCGCAACCGGTCGAGGTGCTGGTGCATTCCAATCTCGACGACGGCTTTGCCGGCCTGTTCGCCGATATGAGCTCGGCGCTGGGCATGGTGCTGGTGGAAAAGCATATCGTCGAGACGCTGATCGGCGCCCGGCTGTCGCATTGCTTCGGCCACCACTTCACCGCGCCGCTGGTGCGCATGGCCTTCCACGCCGCGCTGGCTCAGGTGACCGACACGCCGGGCACGATGATCTTCGGCAACACGGTGAGCTACAAATCCACGCCCGCCGGCAACTATGCCAGCCTGGCGAGCTACCTGCAGGCCGACATCTGGGCGCTCGGGCGCCGGCACACGGGCCATGCGGTCAATCCGGTGCCTGTCACCGAGAATGAGCGCATCCCCGATATTGACGAGATCATCGACGCCCAGCTTTTCGCCCACCGCCTCGCCGAACATGCCGCCGGCTCGTCCGGGCTGATCGAGACCGCGCCCGTCGACGCGCTGGCCGAGCGGCTGGTTCAGGGCGGCCGTCTGTTTGCCGCGCGAACGCTGGCCGGGCTGGAGGAAGCGGGCATCGACCCCGCCGATCCCGCCCAGACGATGCTTGCCCTGCGCCGCATCGGTCCCAAGCGCCTGGAAGCCGCGTTCGGCGCCGGCGCGCCGGAGGCGAAGGCGTGGAGCGGGCGCCTTCCGGTGGCGCAGGCCGAATGGGTGGACGAGCTGGAGCACGCCGCGCGCGACTGGGCGAGGCGGGTGCCCCCGGAGGACGCCGCCCGCCTCGCCGCGCGCGGCTTCACCGCCTGCGTCGCCTCCAGCGATGTGCATGAGCACGGCAAGAACCTCATCGAGCGCACGCTTGGCCATCTCGGCGTCGCGACGGTTGACGGAGGCACCTCGGTCGATGCCGACGACCTCGTCGCCGCCGCGCTGGCCGCCGGCGCGGACATCATCGCCATCAGCACCTATAATGGTATCGCGCTGCGCTACGCCCGCGAGGTCACCCAGGCGCTCACCCGCGCCGGGGCCAGCATCCCGGTCTGCATCGGCGGGCGGCTCAACCAGGTTCCCGAGGACTCGAATTCGGGTCTGCCGGTCGACGTCTCCGCCGACATCGCCGCCCTCGGTGTCGTGCCCTGCCTTACCCCCACTGCACTGATCGATCACCTCACTGCACTGATCGACCAACCCACCGCCACCCGTTTTGTCTTCCGAAAGGACACGCGATGACCCGCTGGACCGGAGTCTTTCCCGCCGTCACCACCAAGCTCAAGGAGGATGAAAGCCTCGATCTCGCCGCCACCCAGGCCAGCATCGACCGGCTGATAAACAACGGCGTGTCCGGCGTTATCGTGTTGCCAATGCTGGGAGAAAACGCCTCGCTGACCGCCGCCGAGCGCGAGAGCGTCATCCTCGCCGCCAAGGAAGTGGTCGCCGGCCGGGTGCCGCTGCTCTCGGGCCTCGCCCATGTCGGCATGGCCGAGGCGCTGGCCTCCGCCCGCCATTACGAGAAGCTAGGCGCGCAGGGCCTGATGGCCTTCCCCTCCATCGCCTATAAGAGCGACCCGCGCGAGACGGCAGCCTGGTACCGCACCCTTGGCACCAGCTGCGGCTTGCCGATCATGATCTACAACAACCCGATCGCCTATGGCGTCGATGTAACCCCCTCTATTCTAAACGAAATTGCGGATGTGGAGACCATCGTCTGCATTAAGGAGGAGACCGGCAACATCCGCCGCGTCACCGACCTCTACAATGAGTGCGGCGACCGTTTCTCGGTGTTCTGCGGCGTCGACGACCTCTTGCTGGAAAGCGCCGCGCTCGGCGTTACCGGCTGGGTGTCGGGCATGACAAATGCCTGGCCGGCGGAGTGCGTCGAACTGTTCAACCTGTGCATCGCCGGGCGTTACAATGAGGCCCGCGCGCTCTACCGCATCCTAACCCCGGCCTTCCACCTCGATACTGACGTCAAGCTTGTCCAATACATCAAGCTGGCGGAGAAGGTCGTCTACGGCGCGCCCGAATGGGTGCGCGCCCCGCGCCTGCCGCTGATCGGAGCCGAGCGCGAGCGGGTTCTCGGCGTTCTTGAGGCGACGGTCACGGCGCTCGCCGGCGCCGCGCGTTCGGCGTCCTGAGGAGAGAACGATGCGCTTCAGCCGCATGATAAACGTCGTCGGAGCGCACGCCGCCGGTGAGCTCAACGAGGTCATCACCGGGGGCGTGCGCGACGTGCCCGGCAAGACCATGTTCGAGAAGATGCAATATGTTCAGACGCATCGCGACGAGTTGCGCCGGTTCCTGCTGAACGAGCCGCGCGGGCGTGTCTCACAATGCGTCAACCTGGTGCTGCCGCCGACGACGCCGGAAGCCGATGCCGGCTTCGTCATCATCGAATCCGACTATTATGTGCCGATGTCCGGCACCAACACCATCTGCACCGTCACCGTGCTGCTGGAGACCGGCATCATCCCCATGCAGGAGCCTGTCACCAATCTGGTGCTGGAAGCGCCCGCCGGGCTGGTGAAAGTCTCGGCCGAATGCCGTGACGGCAAGTGCGTGAACGTGACCTTCGACAACGTTCCCGGCTTTGCCTTCGCGCTGGACCGCGAGGTCGAGGTGCCGGGGCTCGGCCGCATCACTGTGGATGTCGGCTATGGCGGCATGATCTACGCCATCGTGGACGCGGCCTCGCTCGGCTTCCGGCTGGAGCTGAAGGAGGCCGCACAGCTGGTGGAGGTGGGCGAGCGCATCAAGGCGGCGGCGGCCGAGCAGATCCCCTGCGTGCACCCGGAAAACCCGGAGATCCACACCATCAACCAGACCCTGTTCGCTGGGCCGCTGGAACGCGATGACCAGGGCCTCGTCTCGAAGAACACAGTCATCGTCTCGCCGGGCCGGCACGATCGCTCACCTTGCGGCACCGGCACCTGCGCGCGGATGGCGGTGCTGCACGCGAAGGGATTGCTGCAGGTGGGCGAGCGCTTCCTGCACCGCTCGCTGATCGGCACCGAGTTCATCGGCGGGCTGCGCGGCACCACCGAACTTGCCGGCCTGCCGGCCGTGCTGCCGACCATCACCGGACCGGGGTGGATCACCGCCTTCCATCAATATGTGCTTGACCCGACCGACCCATTCCCGGACGGCTTCCGGCTGGGCGACACTTGGCCGGGATACACGGGCGAGCAGCCGATCTGAGGTCCAGCCATGCCCCTGATGACGACATCCGATGGCTGCCGCGTGCACTTCGAGGTGCGAGGCGCCGACGGCCCCGATGTGGTGCTGATACCGGGGCTCGGTGGTGACGGGCGCTTCTGGGAGCCGGTCGCGGAGCCGCTGGAAGCCCGCTTCCGGCTCCTGATTGTCGATCATCGTGGCGCTGGGCGCAGTGACCGGCCGGAGGGGCCCTACACAATCGAGCGCATCGCCCGCGACGTCGTGGAGATCATGGACGAGGCCGGATGGGCGCGGGCGCATCTTGTCGGCCATTCCACCGGCGGCGCCGTCGTCCAGACTCTTGCCCTCGACAGCCCCGAGAGAGCCGACCGCCTCGTCATCTCGGGCAGCTGGCCGGGCCCGGATGCGCGTTTCCATGCCCTTTTCGAGGCCCGGCTCGCGCTTCTCGAAGCCGGCCGTCCGGACATCTACCAGGCCTTCACCCATGTGCTGGGTTATGATGCGGATTGGATCGCCGCCCATGAGCCAGAGCTCAATGCGGCGGTCGGCAGGGCAGCGCAGAGTCTCGCGCCGCTCTCGGTCGCGATGGCCCGCATCCGCATGCTGCTGGCGTTCGATCGGGCGGCGGAGCTCGGCCGAATCCGGGCGCCGACCCTGGTCCTGGGCGCGCGCGACGATGAGATGATCCTCTTCGCACAGTCCGAGCGCCTCGCACGCGGCATTCCGGGCGCTACACTTGTCGCGTTCGATGGCGGGCATTTCTACCCGCGCACGCGGGCAGACCTGTTCGCTCAGCACGTTACGGATTTTCTTGTGCCACGTGGCGACACCTGAGCCAGATGAGGCGCGCCGCAGCGAAAAGGGTCGATTGACCTCGATAGTCCGCGAAGGCTCAGAATACTATTCTGAGCCAATTTGCCTTTTTAAATCAATACCGTAGTATTCTGACGGCCTCGAAGGCGGGGCTGATCCTTCTGAAGCATAAAAATCTTATCGGTTTCAAAATCCTATGCGGCATTTCGATCAGTGAGTGGGAGCGAACTCGGGTGGTTTCAGACCATCCTGCGCCGTGCCACATATCGCACGATACCTCTGATATATAAGGATAATTCTTCCCACCCTGTAGCGCTGAGTGTCACCCTAGCCAGTTTGTTGGTAGCGATGTTTGGCCTGCTGCCGGTTCTGTGGCCACTGAAATTGGGTGTTTCATGAAGCTGGGGGCCGCAGCTGCAACGACCGACGTTTGGCCGGGAGTTCAAGGTCGAGTGACCGCAGCGCTCGTCACCGACGCGCTCATCATGGCGATCTGGCGCCGCGGCAAGCCGGTTGCCTTGCTCCACCACTCGGATCAAGGCAGCCAATACCCGAGCCAGCCCTTCCAGAAACCGCTGGCCGAAAATGGCGTTACATATTCCATGAGCCGATCCGGCAAGGTGAGGGATAACGCGGCAATGGAGAGCTTCTTCTCCTCGCTCAAGAACGAACGGATATGGGGCAAGGTCTACTGAACTCGTGACGGCGCCCGGGCCGATGTGTTCGATTGCATCGAGCGCTTTTACAATACGGTTCGCAGGCACTCGCCCATCGGCTACGTCAGCCCCGCCGAGTTCGAAATGAAAGTCGGATGAGCCTGGCTGGGTGTCCATAGAACCGGCAGCAGCTCAAACGATCCGAGTCGTGCTCAACAGCACCTATCGGCTCGCCGCCGCGCGCTTGGCGCATGAGCGGGCCGCGCCGGGCCGTGCCAGGGCAAGATTTTTCTGAAGGTTGGGTGATGGCCGGCGCCGATAGGCTTGCGATCTAAATTGCATTCCGGAGTGGAACCGGCCCGACATTCGTGCGTTCTGGCAGGTCGGAGCCCTGTCCGGCTGGGTTCAGGGCCGACTCGTGTCATGGGGTTTGACGTGCGGCTGGACGAGAGCGTCGTTGCCACCGATCGCGCACCATCTGCCGGCGGTGGGGCACTTGCGCGCCGCATTGCGGAATTTGACTGGGCCTCCACGCCGATCGGCCCTCTTGCGGCATGGCCCTCCAGCCTACGCAACACGGTCAGCCTGATGCTCGCCAGTCCCGTGCCGCTCGTGCTGCTGTGGGGCGAGCATGGCGTGATGATCTATAATGACGCCTATTCCGCCTTCGCCGGCGGGCGCGACAGCCGACTTCTGGGATCGAATGTCCGGGAAGGCTGGCCCGAGGTCGCCGACTTCAACGACAATGTCATGCGGGTGGGCCTGTCGGGCGCGACGCTCAGCTACCGGGACCTGCCGCTGACCCTGCACCGCGACAGCCATCCCGAGCAGGTGTGGCTCAATCTGGACTACTCGCCGGTGGCCGGCGATGACGGAACTCCCGCCGGCGTCATCGCTGTCGTGGTGGAGGTGACGGAAGCGCATCGGACCCGGGTTGCTCTGGAGGAGAGTGAGACGCGGCTGCGCTTTCTCGACGCTCTCGGGCGTGCGGTGGCCGAATGCCGCGACGCGGGCGAAATTCTCGCCATCACGACCCGTATGACAGCGGAGCATCTCGGCGTTTCCATCTGCGCCTATGCCGATATGGACGAGGACGAGGATGGTTTCACCATTCGTGGCAACTGGCACGCGCCCGGCTCGCTCTCGATCCTCGGCCATTATCGCCTCGCCGATTTCGGTAGCCGTGTCTCCAGCGAACTGAGTGCCGGCCGCCCGCTGATCCTCCGTGACACCGGCGCCGAGCTTCCCTCGCAGGAGGCCGCTGCTTTCGCCGCCCTGGGCGTCGCGGCGACGATTTGCATGCCGCTGTTCAAGCAGGGGCGCCTCATCGCGCTGATGGCGGTTCACGACAAAGCGCCGCATGACTGGTCAGACTATGAGCTGAGCGTGATCCGGGAGGTCACGGAGCGGTCCTGGGCGCATATCCAGCGTGCCAGAGCCGAGGGAGTCCTGCGCGAGCGCGAGGCCCATCACCGGCAGATTCTCGACAGCGCCGTCGACTACGGCATCGTCGCTACCGATCTCGACGGGCGCTGCACCCTGTGGAATCGGGGTGCTGCCGAAATGCTTGGCTGGACCGAAATGGAAATGCTGGGCCAGCCGGTGGACGCCTTTTTTACGCCGGAGGACCGTCAGGCCGGCCGGCCGCAGGCCAAGCGGGACGAGGCGCTCTCCTCCGGCCGCGCCCATGACGCGCGCTGGCATCAGAAGCGCTCGGGCGAGCGCTTCTGGGGCCTGAGCGAGATGATGCCCCTGCGCGACGCGGCCGGGACCCCGATCGGCTTCGTCAAGCTCATCCGAGACAGAACGACCGAATACGCGGCGCAGGAAGCGCTTCGCCAGAGCGAAGAACAGCTGCGTCGCGCTCAGGCGGCGGGTGGGGTGGGCCTCTTTTCCATCGACATCACCAGCAATGTGATCCACGCCACCGCCGAATTCTGCCGGCTCTTCGGCCTGCCCCCGGCCGCGGAAATTCCGGCGTCGATGGTCGAGCGGCTGGTGATACCCGAGGATGCGCTGCGCATTTCCAACGTCGCGAGCCGCGAGGCGGGATTGGCGCTGCTTGATGTCGAGTACCGTATCCGCCGGCACGACACGGGCGAGGAACGCATCATCGCGCGCAAGGCGGGTTATGAGCGCGACGAGGCCGGCCGCCCTGTCCGCATGGTTGGCGCGGTGCAGGATGTCACCGACCGGCGCCGCACCCAGATGGCGCTGGAGAAGAGCGAGGCGCAGTTCAGCGCACTGGCGCAGAACATGCCCAACCAGGTGTGGACGGCCCGTGCCGATGGCGCGCTCGACTGGTTCAACGATCAGATCTACGTCTATTCCGGTGCCGCGCCCGGCAGTCTCGACGGCGAGGGCTGGACCGGCCTCGTGCATGCCGACGACCTGACGATCGCGCGCGAGCGCTGGACGCGAGCGGTGGCCTCGGGCGAAACCTATGAGGCGGAGATGCGCCTGCGGGACGCCGGCGGCTCCTATCGCTGGCATCTGGCGCGGGCGGTGCCGCTGATCGACGCCCGAGGCATGATCAGCGCCTGGGTCGGAACCAATACCGACATCGAGGCGCAGAAGCGTGCCGAGGAGGCCTTTGCCCAGGATCGCGATCGACTCTGGCGGATCAGCCAGGACCTGATGCTGGTCTGCGATTTCGAGGGCACCATCACGGCGGTGAACCCATCGGCAGAGCGGCTGCTCGGTTGGGATGAGGGCGAGATGGTCGGCCGGAGGGTCGCCGACTTCCTGCACCCGGAAGATCTCGAAGCCAATGCCCGCGAGTTGGCCGGCTCCTCGGGCGGTGCCGCCACCTTCGCTTTCGAGAACCGCTATCGCACCAAGGCGGGCGAGTACCGGCTGCTGGCCTGGAGCGCCGTGCCCGGCAATGGCCGTATCCATGCGGTGGGGCGCGACGTTACCGAGCAGAGGGCGGTCGAGGAGGCGCTGCGCCAGAGTCAGAAGATGGAGGCGGTCGGCCAGCTCACCGGTGGCATCGCGCACGACTTCAACAATCTGCTGCAGGGCATCACTGGCAGCCTCGACATTCTCGGCAACCGCATCGCCCAAGGGCGCACGGACGACCTTGCGCGCTGGGTGGGGGGAGCGCGGACCTGCGCC
Source organism: Ancylobacter sp. FA202 (assembly GCF_000380205.1). Classification (NCBI taxonomy): domain Bacteria; kingdom Pseudomonadati; phylum Pseudomonadota; class Alphaproteobacteria; order Hyphomicrobiales; family Xanthobacteraceae; genus Ancylobacter; species Ancylobacter sp. FA202. The sequence goes on from NZ_KB904818.1 coordinate 3,771,755, forward strand.
GACCGTGCCGCCGCACTCACCCATCGCCTGCTCGCGTTTTCGCGCCGCCAGCCGCTCGATCCGCGCCCCGTGCGCGCCAACCCGCTCATCGCTTCGCTGGAGGACATGCTGCGACGGACGCTGGGCGAGCGGATCGAGCTCGAACTGGTGCTCGGTGGCGGTCTCTGGCTGACGCGCTGCGATCCGAACCAGCTGGAGAGCGCCATTCTCAACCTTGCGATTAACGCGCGTGATGCCATGCCGGAAGGCGGCAAGCTGACGATCGAGACCTGCAACGCCCATCTCGACAGCCTGTTTGCGGCGCGCGAGCGTGAGGTCAAGCCGGGCCAGTATGTTTGCATCTGCGTCACCGATACCGGCACAGGCATGAGCCGGGAGACGATCGCCCGCGCCTTCGAGCCGTTTTTCACCACCAAGCCGATCGGGCAGGGCACGGGGCTCGGCCTTTCCATGGTCTATGGTTTTACGCGCCAGTCCGAAGGCTATGCCCGCATCTATTCCGAGCTCGGGCAGGGAACGACCATCAAGCTGTACCTGCCGCGCTATCGCGGCGATGATGATGCTGACGACGGCGTGAGTGCCCTCGGCGAGGCGCCGGGGACGGAGGCCGGGGAAGTCGTGCTGGTAGTCGAAGACGAACCTGTGGTGCGCGGTCTAATTGTCGAGGTGCTGAACGAACTCGGCTACCGCGCCATCGAGGCGAGCGACGGCCCGAAGGGGCTGGAAATCCTCCAGTCCCGCCAGCGCATCGACCTGCTGATCACCGATGTTGGCCTGCCGGGCCTCAACGGGCGACAGGTCGCCGATGGCGGGCGCGTCTCCCGACCCGGGCTCAAGGTGCTGTTCATGACCGGCTATGCCGAAAATGCGGCGCTGGCATCGGGTTTTCTGGAGCCTGGCATGGCGATGATCACCAAGCCGTTCGCCATGGACATTCTGGCGACCCGCATTCGTGAGATCATCGAGAAGTAGCGCCCGGCGAGGCGTAACGCTTCGCCCGGCGCAAAATGCTCATTAATTAGGCTGACATGCCTGCGCCTTGGCATCTGCCCATCCAACAATCGGTGCGCCCTCAGACAAGTCCCCTCGACCTCTCCTGCGTCACACTTCGGGCCTCGCTATCCGTCTGGCCGTCCCTCGGGGCACGCTAGCAGAGGAGAAGTTACGTGGCACACGCTCTCGACATCCGTTCCGGCAGGCCGCGCCTGTCCGTCGTCTCGCACCTTCGCTCGGCCCTCTTCGGCGCGCTTGGCCTTGCCCTCGCCACCGGGGGGCTGACCGCCGGCCTGCCGCATATGGCGCAGGCCGCCACGCCGGAAGCCTGCGCCGCGTTGCAGGCGAAATATCCCGACCTCAAGGGCAAGACGCTGGTCAACGCCATCAACCCGCACACGCCGGGCTATGAGACGATCGACCCCAAAGACCCGACCAACTATATCGGTTTCGACATCGATCTCGGCGAGGCGATCGGCGATTGCCTCGGCTTCAAGCTGACCTATAAGGCAGTGACGTTCGCCTCGCTGCTCACCACGCTGCAGGCCGGTCAGGCCGATATCGTCATCTCCGACATCTACGCCACCAAGGACCGCGCCAAGGCGGCGGACTTCATCACCTATCTGAAGGTGTATGACGGGGTGCTGGTGGCCAAGGGCAACCCGAAGAAGATCACCGGCATCGACACTTCGCTGTGCGGCGCGGTGGCGGCCGAGAATACCGGCTATGTCGAAGTGCCGCTGATCCAGGCGCTGGAACCTGCCTGCAAGGCCGCCGGCAAGCCGGCACCCGAAATTCTGCTGTTCGACAACAACGCCAACTGCATCCAAGCCATCCTCGCCGGGCGGGCCGACACCTACATCAACGACGTCAACACCGTCGACGGCGCGGTGAAGGCTTATCCGGACAAGCTGGAGAAGGCGACGGCGGTCACGCTGCCCTATTCGGTCGGCATCGCCGTGCCGCGCAACAATGTCCCGTTCCGTGATGCGGTGATGTCGGCGCTCGGAGAGCTTCAAAAGTCCGGCGTACAGGCCGAGCTGATGAAGAAATGGAACCTGCCCGCCGACCAGCTCGAAACCCCCAAGCTGGTGCTCGCCGACTGATCGTCCCGACGCGCTGACACCGGCGGCCGCGCGCTCCCCTCGCGGCCGCCGCTCTCCTCCGTTGCGAAGTAGGCCGATGGATCTTTTCCTGCATTATTTGGGCATGCCCTACCTCCTCGACGGGGTGGGCTACACGCTCCTCATCACCGTGCTCGGCCTGCTCGGCGGGCTTGTCATGGGCGTCGTCCTCGCCGCCATGCAGCTCTCGCGCTTCCGCACGCTGGCGATTGTCGCGCGGGCCTATGCCATCGTGTTCCGAGGGACACCGCTGATCCTGCAGATGGTGTTCTGCTACAATGCCCTGCCGCTGATCGGCATCAAACTCTCTGCCATCTCCGCCGCCAGCCTTGCGCTTGCGCTCAATGAAGCGCCGTTCATCGCTGAAATCCTCCGCGCCAACGTGCTCGGGGTGGAGCGTGGTCAGGTCAGCGCCGGTCAGGCGCTGGGCATGACGCCGTCCGCTATCATGCGTCGCGTCATCGCCCCGCAGGCGATCCGGTCCATGGTGCCGGCGCTCGGCAACGAGGCCGTGAGCGCGCTCAAGAACTCCTCGCTCGCCTCCGTAGTGGCGGTGCAGGAGCTGACCCTGCGCTCGACCCAGCTGGCCTCGGCGACCTTTGATTTCTTCTCCATCTTCTTCGCCTCCGGGCTGATGTACCTTGTGCTCACCGGCGCCATTGCGGTGATCCAGATCGTGGTCGAGATGCTGCTCGATCTCGACAGACCGCCGCCGCGCGAACAGCTGCGCCGCTTTCTGCGGGCGCTGGTGCCGGGCCGGCCGGATGCCGTTCCCGAACTGGCGGGTGCCGCCACCGGAGTGACCCCACCGGATGTCGCCCGCGAAATCGTCGCCGAGATCGCCGCCGATCCACTACCGCCGGCCGTGCCGAAGCATGCAGTCCCTGCGCGAGATCCCGCCGCGCGTGCCGCACGCCTCGCCGGCAACAACATCGCGGTGGAGGTGCGCGGTCTGCGCAAGAGCTATGGCGCGCAGACCGTGCTCGACGGCATCGACCTGACCGTGCGGGCCGGCGAGGTTGTGGCGTTGCTCGGCCCTTCCGGTTCCGGCAAGTCCACCCTGCTGCGCTGCATCAACCGGCTGGAAGGCTGGGAAGACGGCACCATCCGCGTCGGCGGCCAGTCCCTCGGCGCCGACGAGAACGGGCGCCCGCTCTCGCCTCGCCTGACGGCGCAGATGCGCGCCAGCGTCGGCGTCGGCATGGTGTTCCAGCAGTTCAACCTGTTCGGCCACCTTACCGCCCGCGAGAATATCGCCGGCCCGCTGCGCTGGGTGCAGGGGCTTTCGCGCTTCGACGCCGACCGGCGCGCCCGCGATCTTCTGGAGCGTATCGGCCTCGCCCATCGGGCCGATGCGCTGCCGCGCCATCTCTCCGGCGGCCAGCAGCAGCGCGTCGCCATCGCCCGCGCCGTGGCGCCGGCGCCAACTGTGCTGCTGCTCGACGAGCCGACCTCCGCCCTCGATCCCGAACTGGTGGGCGAGGTGCTGGAGGTGATCCGCCGGCTCGCGGTGGAGGAGGGGCTGGCCATGATCATCTCCACCCACCAGTTGCGCTTCGCCGGTGATGTCGCCGACCGCATCGTGTTCCTGTCCGGCGGCGTGGTTGTCGAGGAGGGCCCGGCCGCCCGCGTGCTCACGGCGCCCTCCCATCCGCTCACCGTGCGTTTTCTCAGCTCCATGACCGCCGAATAGGCGACGACCCGCGCGCCACTCTTCAGTCCCGAGGTTCGACATGACCAAGCATCATCTGCCCGCCACACCCGACACGGTCCATTGGGGCTATTTCAGCAAGACCCTGGCGCCCGTGCTCACGCTGAAGTCCGGCGACCGGGCGGTGATCGAATCCATCACCCACCACGCCAATGACGACTATGCGCGCATGATCGAAGGCGACCGGGCGGCGGAGGAGATCTTTCTCTGGACCAAGGACCAGAAGACCCTACGCCGGCGCGGCGCCGGGGCGACCGACGGCCCCTTCACCTATGGTTCGGGCGAGGGGCTGGGCGTGCACCTGCTTACCGGCCCGGTGGCAATCGAAGGCGCGGAGCCTGGCGACATCATCGAGGTGCGCGTCATCGACACCTGGCCGCGCCCGAGCGCCAACCCTGCCTATGCCGGACGCTTCTTCGGCTCCAATCCAGCGGCCAATTGGGGGTTCCAGTACAAGGACCTGATCGAGGGGCCGGCTCCCCGCGAGGTCGTCACCATCTATGAGCTCGATATGGGCGAGGCCTCGGTGAAGGCGCTCTATTCCTATCTCTGGACGCCGCAGACCGACCCGGACGGCATCACCCACCCAACCATCGACTATCCCGGCGTGCGGGTCGACCACACCACGATCGTGAAGAAGGAGGGCATCCTTGCCGGCATAAGCGTGCCGGCGCGGCTGCATTTCGGCACGATGGGGCTCGCCCCGGCCGAGGCCGACTTCGTTTCTACGATTCCGCCGAACTACACCGGCGGCAACATGGACGACTGGCGCATCGCCAAGGGCGCGCGGATGTACTACCCGGTTGCCGTGCCAGGCGGGCTGTTTTCCTGCGGCGACGCCCACGCCTCGCAGGGCGACAGCGAGCTGTCGGGCACCGCGATCGAAATTTCTCTAACCGGCGAATTCGAGTTCATCCTGCACAAGAAGGAGGAACTTGACGGCACGATCCTGGAGGGGCTGACCCACCCGATTCTCGAAAACGACGACGTCTGGTCGGTCTATGGCTTCAGCGTCGCCAATTATCTCAGTGAGCTCGGCCCCGACCACCAGAGCGAGATCCTCAAGCGTGGCAGCCTCGACAGCGCCATGCGCGACGCCTTCCGCAAGCTGCGGCGTTTCCTCATGACCACGCAGAAGCTCTCCGAGGACGAAGCGATATCGCTGATGTCGGTGGCGGCCGATTTCGCCGTCACCCAGGTGGTCGACGCCAATTGGGGCGTCACCGGCTCGATCCGCAAGAGCCTCTTCCCGGCGCGCTGACGGCGCCGGCCATCCGGGCTTGATCGACGGTTCGGTCGATGGCATGGCCGAGGCACGCTTCTTGCTGGCAAATGGCGCTGCTGGCAGCAAGCCTTGCTGGCAGGAAGCCATGCCGAGGCGCCGCCGATGAACGTTCAACCCTTTACCAGCGAGTCCTATTCGGGCGACGCAGGCGAGGCTGCGTGGCAGGACGTGCTGCGCGGCTTCGGCCTGCAGTCGCAGGGTGCACGGCACGGGTCCCCCGCTCATGCCAGCGCGCTCTCGCGCCTGTCCTCGACAGGTGTTCGGCTCGGCAAATTCTCAGCCGACGCGCAAAGCCTGCGCCCTCTGCCCTCCCGCGCCGGCCTGCCGCTGCTGCTGATGCCGGTGGAGAACAGCACGGTGCTGGTGGCGGGTGACGACCGGCAGATCGTCGCCGCCGGTCAGCTCATCCTTGCGCCGCGCGGAGCGGACTGGCAGTTGCAGTTCCAGCGCGGGCTGCGGGCTGTGGTGCTCTCCGTGCCGGCGGAGGCGTTTCGCGGCCGCAAGGTGCCGCCGCTGGCCGGCGCGCAGCCGCGGGTCTTCGGCGCGGAGGGGCTGCCGGACATTGTGGGCCGCACCGCGCTCGCCACCGCCGAGGCGCTCGATCGGCTCTCTGAAGCGGAATGGGAGGCGGTGGCGCAAAGCGCCGCAGACCTTCTGCTCGCCTTGTCCGGCGAGTTGGTGGCGGCGACCAGCGACCCGTCCTCCAGCCGTGCGGCGCTGCTCCAGCGGCTTTACGCCACCATCGAGCGCAGCATTGGCAGCGAGGACATCTCGATCGCGGATATCGCCAAGGCCGAGGGTATTTCGGAACGCTATGTGCAGAAGCTGTTCGAGGGAACGGGCGAGAGCTTCAGCCACTATCTGCGCGAGCGCCGGCTGCAACGCGCCTGGCACGACCTTGCCAACCCGGCCGAGGCCGCCGTTCCGATCGCCGAGATCGCCTATCGCTGTGGCTTCGCCGATGCCGCCCATTTCAGCCGTCTGTTCCGCGAGCGCTTCGGCCTGCCGCCCCGCGAGTTGCGCCGCCGCGAAGCCGACCGGCAGACGCACAGCGCGGTGGCGAGCGGCCAGCGCGGCTGGCCGCAGGAGGCGCTGGTCCAATTGCGGGCGCGGCAGGCCGCGAGCGGCCCCGTGCGTCGGCCGGCGCCGCGCGGGGATGGGGACGACGCAGGGACACCTGTGCCGGAAGCGCCCGCGCGGCACTATCTTCCGGTCCACGCCCAGCATGTCCACTGGGGCTATTTCAGTCGCTCGCTCGAACCGCTGATCGAGATCGCCTCCGGCGACATCGTCACGGTCGAGACGCTGACCCAGCACGCCTCGGACGATCCCGAGCGCATGATCGAAGGCGATCCCGGCGCGGAAAGCGTGTTCCACTGGACGTCGACCGACAAGACGGTGAACCGGCGCGGCGCCGGCCCTCTCGACGCCTCCGTGTTCGGCCGTGGTGCCGGGGAGGGGTTCGGGGTGCATATCTGTACCGGGCCGATTGCCGTGCACGGGGCGCAGCCGGGCGACGTCCTGGAGGTGCACATTCTCGACATCGAACCCCGCCGCTCGCGCCATCCCGCCCATGCCGGCCGGGTGTTCGGCAGCAGCGTCGCGGCATGGTGGGGCTACCACTACTCCGAACTTCTCAGCGAGCCGCACCCGCGTGAATGCGTGACGATCTATGAGATCGTCACCGATACCGCCGAACCTTATGCCAGGGCCCTGCACTCCTACCGCTGGGAACCGCAGACCGACCCGTCCGGGGTCCAGCATGTGCTCTATGACTATCCCGGCGTGCTCGTTCGGCCCGGCACCGTGACCTTGCAGGCGAAAGTGCTTGAAGGGGTGCGGATTCCACTGCGGCCGCATTTCGGCGTGATCGCGGTAGCGCCGCGCGAGGCCGAACTCGTCGATTCCGTGCCGCCGGCCTATTTCGGCGGCAATCTCGACAATTGGCGGCTCGGCAAGGGGGCAACGGTCTATCTGCCCGTATCGGTTCCCGGCGCCCTGCTCTCCGTCGGCGATCCCCACGCCGCGCAGGGGGATGGTGAGCTTTCTGGCACGGCGATCGAGTGTTCGATGACCGGTACTTTCCGCGTCACCCTGCATAAGAAGGCCGATATTGGTGGCAGCGTGCTTGCCGACCTGACCTATCCGCTGATCGAGACGCCAGAAGACTGGGTGCTGACCGGCTTCAGCCACCCCAACTACCTCGCCGAATTCGGCGCCAGCAGCCAGAGCGAGGTTTATGCCAAATCCTCGCTTGATCTCGCCATGCGCGACGCCTTCCGAAAGATGCGGCGCTTCCTGATGACCACGAAGGCCTTGAGCGAGGATGAAGCGGTGGCGTTGATGTCGGCGGCGGTGGATTTCGGCATCACCCAGGTGGTGGACGGCAATTGGGGCGTCCATGCCATTCTCAGCAAAAGACTTTTTGCGCAGCACGAGCGCGGCGAAAGCGGCCCGGAATGCTGACCGCGGCCCCTCCGTCGGTCGCTTTTTCTGGAATGGTTGCGGATCGGGGGCGTTTCTGGAGTGTCACGCCCCCGCGAGGGTTCTTGTTTTTGTGCAGTGCAGCAACGATCTGGGTGTGGGGGCGTTAGCGTCATGCCGTCCAGCCACTGGGCGCCGCAGCCAGGAGACATCCCTTGCGGACAATGTCGGACACCATCGCCCATCTCGCTGCCCTCGGCGCGCGCCAGGGCAGCCCCTTCCCATTTGGCCACGGGTCAACCAATGCGCCCGGCCGCCTCGCCGCGCTTGCCGATTTTGGTTCGAATCCCGGAGGCTTGCGGGCGCATTACTACCGGCCGGCGGATCTGCCGGAAGGCGCGCCGCTTGTCGTCGTGCTGCATGGCTGCAAGCAGAATGCTGGCGAATATGACCACCGGGCCGGCTGGTCGCAACTGGCCGACCAAGCCGGTTTCGCGCTACTTTATCCCGAGCAACACCACGGCAATAATCCCAATCTGTGCTTCAACTGGTTCCGACCGCGCGATGCGCGGCGCGATTCCGGCGAGGCACTGTCGATCCGCCAGATGATCGCGGCCATGGTCGAGACCCACGGGGTCGATCGTGACCGTGTCTTCGTCACCGGGCTGTCCGCTGGCGGAGCCATGGCCAATGTGATGCTGGCGACCTACCCCGAACTCTTTGCCGGTGGAGCCATCATCGCGGGGCTGGCCTATGGCACCGCCACCACCGTGCCGGAGGCATTCGACTGCATGCGCGGGCAGGGTACGGCGTCGGATGAGGAACTCTGGGCGCTGCTGCGGGAGGCATCGGCCCATGCCGGGCCGTGGCCGCGCGTGGCCATCTGGCAAGGTGCGGCCGATCACACCGTCGCGCCCTCCAATGCCGACGACATCGCCGCGCAATGGCGTAGCGTGCATCATCTCGGTGAGGCGCCGACGCATGAGGAGGTGTCCGGTGGTCGCGCCAGGCGCATCTGGTGCAATGGCGCCGGCGAAGCGGTGATCGAACTGAACACGGTCGCCGCCATGGGCCATGGCACGCCGCTGGGCGAAGATCTTGGTGTCCCGGGTCCCTACATGCTGGATGTCGGCATTTCGTCGACGCGCGAGATCGCCCGCTTCTGGGGCATTGACGCTGCCGAGCAGGCTGCGGCCAAATCGGCGCCGACGTCGAGGAAGAGCCGCCCGGCGGTACCTGCGGTGCCCGCCATCCGCTCTTCGCGCCAGGGCGAACGGACCGGGGACGAGGTGCCGGGCGGCTCGTCGCGGCGGGCCGCCAAGGGAGCTGACGGCGTCAAAGGCATCATCGAACAGGCCCTGCGGGCGGCCGGGCTGATGCGCTAACGCGCTGGTCGATCACGTGAATTAACATTCGGTCGATGGCGGTGATCCGCGATCACGGTGCATTTCTCGCCGCCATGGGCCATCCACGTTGGCGGAAGATGCGCAGGCCATCTTTCGCGTGCTCATCGGATGCCCCACCGTGCGCGGGACGATGAAATCCAGTTGCTGGACCGCCTGGTGATTGTAGTACTTTGTTTTTCCTTGTTTGAATCGCAATTCAAACGTACAATGAAAATTGTCCCTGATTGAACTGACGCGGCAGTGCTGCATATCGGTGGTTCAGGATTTCGAATTTTCGACGGATAGGCAGGTGGTACCGATGCGGTGCCCGTGTTTTCCGGCCTCATAGTGGCATTTGTCCTCCCGCGATCGCCAATTTACTGACGGTCATTGGACAGGCCGACTTTGGGCAAAACCGGCGCGACGTGCGCCTCTTTCCGCATGCCCTATCGCCGCGTCATCAGACCGGCCCGTGGCGACTTTACGGTCGCCCTTCCGCCTTTACAAAAGGACGACACGTCATCATGACCCCCGCAAATTCCGCGTCCCGCCGCGAGCCCTCCGTCCACCGCGATCCGACGATCCATCTCTTCGCGGTCGGGCAGGTTGTGCGGCTGAGGGGCGGGTATGGCGTTTTCACCTCGCGCGTGGGCGACATCTACCGCATCACCGCGACGCTGCCGCCGAGCGGGAATGCGCTGCAATACCGTATCCGCAACGAGCGCGAGCAGTATGAGCGGGTGGCGCCGGAGGACAGCCTGGAGCCGATGCGTGCGGCCGAGCCAGGCGAAGGCGCGGCGCTGGTCGACCGGACCTTCAGCCGCTGAGGTCCTCACGTCCGTTGGCTGGCGGAGACGCGCCGCGATGAAGGTCGTGATCGAATACTACCGGACGCGGGCTCAGGACAGCGCGCATGCGGTCGTCGGCCGCGAAACCGTCGAGGTGCACGACCTGGACGGTGCTATCGAGATGGCGCGGGCTCTGGCCGGTGCGCTCGACATGCCGCAGAGGCCCGACGCCTTGTCCATCGTCGACATGACCGGTCTGGTGATCCTCTCCGGTGCTTTCGACAGTTTCCAATGCCCGGACGAGGAGCCGCCGACGTGACTGAAACGGGCATGAGCATGGAACGGGACGGAAAGGCCGGTGCGGACTGCGGCGGGCATGTCGTCCGCATGGGCTTCGGGCATTCTGAGGGAGCCGTATCGTGACGCTGATCTTCCCCAATCCGAGTCGCAGTTTCGACCGCGCGCGCAGCGCCGTCCGCTTCACCGGCTATGACGGCATGTTCGAGGTGCAGTTTCTCGTCGAAATCGCCGCCCTGGGCAAATCGGCGGCGGAGCTGCGCCCGTCGGACGGGCTGGAAACAACCTGCCTGTCTGCTTTCGATACTCTCCGCAGTTCCATCTATGCCGCTGCCAGCAAGGCCTATTCGGCAGGGCGCCGCGGGCCGCTGACCCTGACCTCCGCCGATATCCGCTGAACTCGCCCAAACCGATCTGCGGAAGCCGTCGCATCGGGCTGTGTGCCGCCTAAACCCAGTCAGGGACGAGGACGTCCGATACGATGGGGGCGTTTCGCGATTGGCGTGTACTCTGCTCCGAACTCTGATTCCGGGAACACTTCATGCTGATCCGCTACGGCTACGAGATGACGCTTACCTGCCCGCAGCCGACCGCGCTAGTTTGTCTCCTCTCGGTGCACGAGGAACGGGGTCCGGACATTCGGGCACCTGAAACCTTCTTCACCACGCCGGACGTGCCGTCATCAACCTATCGCGACCTGTTCGGCAATCGCTGCCGGCGCCTGGTGGCACCGGTCGGCGATCTGATGATCTGGGGTGATGCCACGATCAAGGATGACGGCGAACTTGACCCGGTTCATTTCGAGGCGCGTGAAGTGCCGGTGCCGGAGCTGCCGGACGATTGCCTTGTCTATCTCCTGGGTAGTCGCTACTGCGAAACGGACCTGCTCAGCCAGACGGCCTGGGATCTGTTCGGCGCGCTGCCGCCGGGCTGGGGCCGGGTGCAGGCGATCTGCGACTTCGTCAATGGGCATATACGCTTCGACTACCAGCAGGCGCGTTCGACCCGATCGGCGTTCGACGCCTACAGGGAGCGCGTCGGGGTATGCCGCGACTTCGCCCATCTCGCGGTGGCGTTCTGCCGCTGCCTCAACATTCCCGCCCGCTATGTGAATGGCCATCTCGGCGATATCGGCGTGCCGGTTGTCGATCCGATGGATTTCAGCGCCTGGATCGAGGTGTTCCTGGATGGCGCATGGCACACGTTCGACCCGCGCAACAATGTGCGGCGGATCGGTCGGATCGTCGTCGCACGCGGGCGCGATGCGGCGGACATTCCGCTGATCAACTCCTTCGGGCCGCACGTGCTGAAGTCGTTCCGCGTGTGGACCTACGAGGTCGACGGCGCGCCGCAGATATAGCGATCCGCAGGCGCGACGCTTCAGCCCTTCTTCTTCTTCGGCAAAGTGATCGGCGTGGACAGCCCCTTGGAAAGGCTGGGCGCCGCCGTCTCGGGAGCCTTCACCTTCTTCGGCTTCTTAGCTTCGCGATTGCTGCGTTGTTCCTTGGCCATGACGTTTCCTGTCGGTTCGGTTGAAGGGTGCTGTGGACGAACGAAAAGCCCCGCAACCTCAAGGAGGAGCGGGGCTGACAGGCGCGGTGCGCCTTGTCGCTTCTGCCTTCCCGTCCCGGCCGCCAGTACATCCGTGGTCGACGCGGTAGGAAGAGGGCGATGTCGGCAAGGCCCCGGACGGGGCCGCCAACGTCAAGCCCTCAGGAGAGCGCTTCGAGCTTGTCGGCGGTCATCTTGCCGCTGCGCTGGTCGGTGACGAGCTCGAAGCCCACCTTCTGACCTTCACGCAGATCGCTCATGCCGGCACGTTCCACGGCGCTGATGTGAACGAACGCATCGCTGCCGCCGTCATCAGGGGCAATAAATCCAAAGCCCTTCTGGGCGTTGAACCACTTAACGGTTCCCACGGTCATGGAAAACCCTTTCGTAATTATAGACCTAGCGTTCCCGCAAAGATGCGGGTCGTCGAAATTGCATTTTCAGGGATAAAAAGCCGCGCGACACACATGAATTCATGTATGAAAACTGGGCGCATTCACCGTCTATCGACCAAATCAATATGCGCCGCAAACGGTCATTATTCAAGGGCCTTTACTTTTAAATTTGGAAATCCAATCGAGCCCAGTGTTCTTTCGGATGCGGCGGTGAGTGAATACATCGCGACCTTCGGCGCTGCCGGGAGCCATCGCAAAGCCCGGCCTGCGCATGCGGGGCGCCGCCGGCCGTCGTAGGGACGAGCGCGATCCGCCCGGCTTGTTGCGCCGACATGTTCGTGCTTGTGATCACCGCAGGGGAGCGCTCCGGCGCGCCGTGTCATCAGGCTTGAGGAGCGCGCATGATCATCGAAATTGCCGAACTGCGGATCAAGGCCGGCGAGGAGGCGGCTTTCGAGGGGGGCGTCGCCAAGGCGGTGCCGCTGTTTCAGCGCGCCAAGGGCTGCCATGGCGTCGCCCTGCACCAGGTGATCGAAACGCCCGGCGTCTATCGGCTCGTCGTGCGGTGGGAGACGCTCGACAACCACATGGTGGATTTTCGCAATTCCGAGGATTTCCAGCTGTGGCGCGGACTGGTGGGCGCCACCTTCGCGGCGCCGCCAGTGGTGACGCATGAACGCATGGTCGATCTCGGCCCGTCGATCTGATGGGCGCGCCATTCCTTCAGGCGGCGCCGACAGGCGGGGAGAGGGCGGCCCGGTCGCGCCGGGCCGCGCAAGCCATCAGACGAGGCTGACCTTGCCGGTGGCGAGGTCGTAAAGGCCGCCGACGACCTTCAGTTTACCATTGGCCACGAACTCGGTAATGATCGGTGTCGCCTCCGACAGTTCCCGCACGTTGTAGCGCACATTCTCAATAATCGCTGCGTTCAGCGGATCCTGCGGGTTTTCCTTCAGCGCGATCTCGACGGCAGGCTTGATGCTGTCGATCAGTTCGTCGAGATGGCCTGGCAGGCTGATATTCTCCTTCACGACTTTGATCGTGGCATCGACCGCGCCGCAATTGGTGTGGCCAAGCACCATGATGAGCGGCACGCCGAGGAACTTCACGCCGTATTCAAGGCTGGCGAGCCCGTCAACATTGACGAAATTTCCGGCCACGCGGACGACAAAAAGCTCGCCCGGCCCACGGTCGAAAGCTAGCTCGGGCGCGACCCGCGAATCGGCGCAGCTCACCAGGCCGGCAAAGGGGTACTGGGCTTTGGTGCGCGCGGCTCGTCCGGCGGAAAAATCCTTGTTGGTCGAGGCATTGGATGCGTAGCGTTCGTTGCCGTCCATCAGCCGCTTCAGCGCCTCATCAGGGCTGATGGCGTTCGGCGGCGCCTCTTGCGCCCAAGCGCCGACCGGCAGCGCCACGCCGCCGAGAAACGCGGCCGAGGCGAGACCGAGGCCGGCGGCGAGCGCCATGCGACGGGACGGGGCGAAGGTGTGATCGTTGCACATGGGTGTCTCTCCCTGGGGCGTGTCGTGGGTGAAGAATCCGGCGCGCAGCCGCCAACAGAGGTGCCCCCCTGCTGTGGTACCTCCGCGTTCGATCTAGTTCCAAGTATTTCTACGTAAAGCGGGCAGGCCAGCCCAAACTTTGCAGGTATGCCAGGTGTCAAGACGCGCGCTGGAGCAGGGGGCACACGGACCGACCGCCAGGGCCGCGGCAGGCCTGCCCGACGGTTTCGACGAGCGCGTTGATCGCCTGCTGCGTCATCCCGGCCTGCGCCGCGCCATTGCCGGCTACTGCGGCGGGATGGCCGCCAACCCTGCGGTACGCTGGCCCTATAACAAGCTGTTCGACCAGCTGGGACGTTATCTCGTCTGCTTCATGCTGATCCACAACTACTACCAGTGGCGCGAGCGGGGCGGGGCGTCGCCAACGCTTTCCGCTCTGCAGAAGGTCGCGGGGGCCAGTCCCCGGCAGACCGCCGGCTTCGTAGCGGCGCTCCGGGCCGGGCGGCTTGTCGAGGTGGAGACCGATCCCGCCGATCGGCGCGCCACGCTCCTGCGGCCCTCGCCGGTGGTCATCGCCGAGATCGGCCGGTCGCTACGGCTGTTCGTCGAAGCTCTGGACCAGATCGACCCACCGTCCGACCCGTCGCGCCCGGCCCGCGCCGCCCGGCTGGAGGATGCCGACGCGCTGGGTGAGCTGATCGCACGCTCGGCAGCCTATGTCCTCGCCAACGGAACGCTCCTGCATCCATTCCCCAGCGTGCTGTTCTTCGCCCAGCGCGATTGCGGCTATCCGCTGCTGACGGCGGTGATCGGCAACCATTACGGGAAAACGATCGAGGGAGCCGCGACTCCGGGACCGCTGCGTCGCCGGGAGCTGGCCGACCGCTTTCAGGTGTCGGCTGCCCATATCGGCAGTCTGTTCGCGGAAGCGGAGGCGCGAGGCTGGTTCAGGGTTGCGCCGGGCGGTCACCTTGTCGCTCTCGACGCGGATTTTCTCGCCGAGTTTGAACGGTGGGCCGTCTGGCAGATGGTGCATGTCGCATCGCTGGGGGAGGCGCAGATGGCAAAAGAGTTGCAACTATAGATTTCATAATGCCATCTTAAGGTAGCGTGTTGCTGGCGAGGCGGAGCGGTGCCGCTGGCGCGTGCGAACTGACGGGGGATGTTATGACCAGTTTCTCGCCGGCCAGGCTGGGCGTGCTCGTACTGCTCGCCGCATGGGTGATGAGCGTTCCGGCGCAGGCCGAATCTCAAGTGCCACTGGTTTCTGACCCGGCCGTGGTGATGACGCAGGAAGGCGCGGTGCGCGGCGTCGTTGCCGATGGCGTGCGTGCCTTCAAGGGCATTCCCTATGCCAAGCCACCGACCGGCGCGCGTCGCTTCGCCGTTCCCGAGCCAGCCGAGCCGTGGACCAGCGTGCGCGACGCGACCCGCTATGGCAGTGCCTGCCCACAGCTGGAACGCTATGGCATTCCCGAATCCAGCAGCGACGAGGACTGCCTGTTCGTCAATGTGACAGCACCTCTTCGTGCCGGAGAAACGTCCGCCGCCCCGCGGCCGGTTCTGGTGTGGATCCATGGCGGCGCCTTCGTGGGTGGTTCCAGCGGCCTTTATCCGCTCGACACGCTGGCCAAGGAGGGTGATCTGGTGGTGGTGTCGCTCAACTATCGGCTCGGCGCCTTCGGCTTCACGGCCCATCCCGCCTTCGATGCCGACTATAATGGTGGCTACGGCCTGATGGACCAGCGCGCCGCGCTGGCCTGGGTGAAGCGCAACATTGCGTCCTTTGGTGGGGATCCCGGCAATGTGACGGTGGCGGGTGAATCGGCGGGGGCCGGCTCCGTGTGCATGCACCTGTTGGCACCGGACCAGATGACGGGCCTTTTCGAGCGGGCCATCGTGCTGAGCGCCGGCTGTGCCAGCGCGCTGCCGAGCGTCGGGGAGGGGGAGAAGATCGGGATGGCGATAGCCGCCAAGGTCGGCTGCGCCGATCCGGTGAGCGCTCTGGCGTGCTTGCGGGCGAAGCCGGTCGACGACCTGCTGAAGGCGGCCGCCGACATCGCCGGCGCCAATATCCTGACCTTCACGCCACTCATTGGCGCCAAGACCGTGCCGCTGCCGGGCGCCGAGGCGTTTCCGGCCGGCAAATTCGTCAGGGTGCCGGTGATGAATGGCGGCACTCGCGATGAGCAGCGGCTCTATGTCGGCTATGCCGCGCTGGCCGGCGAGGCGGTCACGGCAGCGAACTACCCGGAGAAGATTGGCGAGGTCTATCACGAGAAGGCGGGCGCGGTGCTCGGCAAATATCCCGCCACCTACTCCTCCTCGCCGCCAGCGACGCTTGGCACCGTGTGGTCGGACTTCCGCAGGGACGTGGGCATCAACAATTGCGCCTATCTTGAAGCCGGCAAGCTGATGGGCGCGTTCGTGCCGGTCTACGAGTTTGTCTTCGCCGATTCGGACGCGCCCCCGGTCACGCCGATCGATCCTGGGTTTGAGATGGGCGCGGTGCATTCATCCGAGCTGCCCTATCTCTTCCCCCATTTCGACAACACGATGAAGCGAGCCGGGCCCGAGCTTAAGCCGGGCTCTCAAAAGCTGGCCGATCTGATGATCGCCTATTGGGCCAGTTTCGCGCGCTCCGGCGCGCCGTCTGCACCCGGTGGAGCGGCCTGGGAGCCGTTCCTCGCCGATGACCGGGTGATGAATCTGGAGCCGGGCAAGTCCGGCCTCTTCGATGCCACCGCCGCGCATCATTGCGCGTTCTGGAAGTCGCTCTACCCGGCCGACCTCACCCGTTGAGGCGCGGCGAGGAGGGGGCTTGCCGCTCCCGCGACGAAATGCGCCGGGCGTTTCATGGCCAGCAGGGCTGGACCTTTCGCCCCCTAGGATCATTCTAAAGGTAGCGCTAACATCCGCGCCTCACCGCAAGCGCCTCGCATAAGGGCGCCGTTCAATGACCATCGCCTGGAAGGACGCCATGAACCGCTTCGTCACAACAGCCGCCCTGCTCGTGCTCGGTACCAGTGCCGCTCTTGCCCAGAGCGCGGACGCCGATCCCGTCAAGGGCGCCAACGTCTTCAAGAAGTGCATGGCGTGCCATGCCATCGGCGAGGGCGCCAAGAACAAGGTCGGGCCCGAGCTGAACGGCATTATCGGCCGCAAGATGGGCGCCGTGGAAGGCTTCAACTATTCCGACACGTTGAAGGAGCACAACGCCAAGGGCGACGTGTGGACGGCAGAAGTCCTCAGCGCCTATCTTGAGAATCCGAAGGGCTACATGCCCGGCGTCAAGATGGTATTCGCTGGCCTGCCGAAGGAAAGCGACCGCGCGAACCTTGAGGCGTATCTCGGCCAGTTCAACCTCGACGGCACCAAGAAATAGCCATCCTGCCTTCCTTTGGGAGGGTGTTGACACAAGGTGCTGCGATGCCGGTCCTGCCGCGACTGGATCGACGTGGCTTGCTCGCTCTCGGCGTCGCGCTGGCGGCCGGGGTCGGGCGAGCGGATGTTGTTCGCGCTGAGGAGCGCGGTGCCGCCGCCTTGCCGCTGGAGGCTGTAGCCGAAGGGGTGCACGTCTTCCGCGCTCCTTATGAGCTGGTCGCTCCGTCCAATGACGGGGCGATCGCCAATATGACGTTGATTGTCGGCGACGAAGCCGCAGCTGTCATCGATACCGGCAATAGCTATCGCGCCGGCGCCCTCATGCGGGCGGCGGTGCGTGGGGTGACCGACAAGCCACTGCGCTATGTCATCAATACCCATATGCATCCCGACCACACGCTGGGTAACGCCGCCTTTGATGGCGAAGGCGTGCGCTTTGTCGCTCACCACAAGATGCCGCGCGCTCTTTCACTCCGGGCCGAGACCTATCTCGCCCAGGTTGAGCGCCTGCTTGGCCCGGAGGCGGGGGGGACGCGAATCGTGCTGCCGGACCTGCTGGTCGAGGATCGTCTGACGCTCGATCTCGGCGGGCGGCCGCTCGAACTGCGGGCTCACCCCACCGCGCACACCGACAACGACCTTACAGTCTTCGATGTGGCGAGCGGCACCTGGGTGATGGGCGACCTGCTGTTTGTCGGCCATATTCCCACCCTCGACGGCAGTCTGATCGGGTGGCTGGACCTGCTCGATCAGCTAGCGGGTCGTGCTGTCCAGCGCGCCGTGCCGGGGCACGGTCCGGCCAGCGTCGCCTGGCCAGAGGCGAGCGACGCCGAGCGGCGTTATCTCGCGGCTCTGCGAAGCGACATGAGCCGGCTGCTGGAGGAAGGGCGTCCGATGAGCGAAGCACCGGCACACGCAGTTGTGTCCGAGCGTGGCGAGTGGGCGCTTTTCGACGAGTTCAACTCCCGGAATGCCATTGCCGCCTATCACGAGCTGGAATGGGAGTAACGTGCTGCGATGCAGCATGGCCTGAGCGGTAAAACTGCCCGGAATTCCGTGATTTCTTCTGGTATAATGTATATTTGTTCGCTCTTGCAGCAAAATCATAATAAGAGCTCTTTCTCATAAGAGTTCTTATTGCCAGTCCGAGGGATTCGGATTAGCGTAATCTCGTCTTCGGCTTCAACGGCAATCGGGAAGAAGTTCCCGGGTCCGGTTCGTAGGCCAGCTTGGGGCGGGACGCCCCCGTGAGATCCGGCTGTTTCTCCCTCCAGCCGGTCGTGACACGCTGTCGAAGACAAAAAGGTCAGACGGCAAACAAGCCGCGGCGGGTCGTCCGTGCATTCGGTCGGTCCCGGAGGATCGTTCACGAGGAGAATAAGCATGCGCAAGTTTCTTGCGACAGCACTGCTGGGTGCTGCGGCGGTCTATGCTTGGCCAGTGTCGGCCAATGATGGACTGGTAAGCATCATCAAGGACCCCAAGCAATGGGGCATCCAGACGGGCGACTACGCCAATACCCGCTACTCCAAGCTCGACCAGATCAATGCCAGCAATGTCGGCAAGATCCAGGTGGCCTGGACCTTCTCGACGGGCGTCCTTCGTGGCCATGAGGGCGGACCGCTCATCATCGGCGACGTCATGTACGTCCACACGCCCTTCCCCAATATCGTCTACGCCCTCGACCTCAACGATGACGGTCGGATCATCTGGAAATACGAGCCAAAGCAGGACCCGAACGTCATTCCGGTGATGTGCTGCGATACGGTCAATCGCGGTCTCGCCTATTCCAACGGCATGGTCTACCTGCACCAGGCCGATACCACCCTTGTCGCGCTTGACGCCAAGACCGGCGAGAAAAAGTGGTCGGTCGTCAATGGCGACCCGAAGAAGGGCGAAACCAACACCGCCACCGTTCTGCCGGTGAAGGACAAGGTCATCGTCGGTATTTCGGGTGGTGAGTTCGGCGTGCGCTGCCATGTCACCGCCTATGACACCAAGACCGGCAAGCAGATCTGGCGCGGCTATTCGATGGGTCCCGACGACGAGATGATCGTCGATCCCGAGAAGACCACCGCGCTCGGCAAGCCGATCGGCAAGGATTCCTCGCTTAAGAGCTGGGAAGGCGATCAGTGGAAGATTGGCGGCGGTTGCACCTGGGGCTGGTATTCCTACGACCCCGAGACCAACCTCGTCTATTACGGCTCGGGCAACCCCTCGACCTGGAACCCCGCGCAGCGTCCCGGCGACAACAAGTGGTCGATGACGGTCTGGGCGCGTGATGCCGACACCGGCATGGCCAAGTGGGTCTACCAGATGACCCCCCATGACGAATGGGACTTCGACGGCGTCAACGAGATGATCCTCACGGATCAGCAGTTCGACGGCAAGCCGCGCAAGCTGCTGACCCATTTCGACCGTAACGGCTTCGGCTACACGCTGGACCGCGTGACGGGCGAACTGCTCGTCGCCGAGAAGTTCGATCCGGTGGTGAACTGGGCCACCAAGGTCGACATGGACAAGAGCAGCCCGACCTATGGTCGTCCGCTGGTCGTTTCCAAGTACTCGACCGCCCAGCAGGGCGAAGACGTTAACACCAAGGGCATCTGCCCGGCGGCGCTCGGTACCAAGGACCAGCAGCCGGCGGCATTCTCGCCCAAGACCAACCTGTTCTACGTGCCCACCAACCATGTCTGCATGGACTACGAGCCCTTCCGCGTCAGCTACACGGCCGGTCAGCCCTATGTCGGCGCCACCCTGTCGATGTATCCCGCGCCGGGCAGCCATGGCGGCATGGGTAACTTCATCGCGTGGGACAACACCAAGGGTAAGATCGTCTGGTCGCTCCCCGAGCCCTTCTCGGTGTGGTCGGGTGCTCTCGCCACCGCCGGCGACATCGTGTTCTACGGCACGCTCGAAGGCTATCTGAAGGCGGTTGACGCCAAGACGGGCAAGCAGCTCTACAAGTTCAAGACCCCGTCGGGCATCATCGGCAACGTCACCACCTATGAGCACAAGGGCAAGCAGTACATCGCCATCCTGTCGGGTGTCGGTGGCTGGGCGGGCATCGGCCTTGCGGCCGGCCTGACCGACCCGAACGCCGGTCTTGGTGCGGTGGGTGGTTATGCCGCCCTGTCCAACTACACCAATCTCGGCGGCCAGCTCACAGTGTTCGCACTGCCGAACTGAGCCAGGGGAAGGCGGGCTTCCACGGAACGCCCGCCTTTTCCGAGACGAATAAGGGGCCTGGCCGCCGGTTCATCCGGTGAGCCGGGCCCCGACGTCTCGGGGTCTATGGCCTTATGAGAATCTTAGAAAAATTCCAAAGCCGCCGAGCGGCGCCTTGGGGCGCCTGCCGACACGCCGGAAACGGCCCTCGCGGCGCCTTGAGGAGACTGCTTCATGAAGAATTCCGTTCGCGGATGGTTTATTTCCGGCATGCTGCCGGCGTCCGCCGGCGCGTCGGCCCTGATCCTCGCCGCTGCCCTGTCCTTCTCTGCCCCGGTCCATGCCCAGCAGCCGGCCCCGGCAGCGACCCCGGCACCTGTCGAGAAGGAGAAGGATGAGCTCGGCAAGTACACGACGGCGGATGGCGATCCGATCTACAACATTGAGGCCGACGGCACGCTCGACTGGTACACCTATTCCGGCTACCGCCGTTACCACGCTGAGTGCCATGTCTGCCATGGTCCCGACGGCATGGGCTCGAGCTATGCCCCGGCGCTCGCCAACTCGCTGAAGACGATGACCTATGCCCAGTTCATGGAGATTGTCGTCAACGGCAAGCAGAATATCGGCGTTGGCACGGCCGACCAGGTGATGCCGGCCTTCGGCGAGAACAAGAATGTCATGTGCTACCTCGACGATATCTACATCTATCTGAAGGCCCGCGCCGACGGTGCCCTCGGCCGCGAGCGTCCCAGCAAGCGCGAGGACAAGACCAAGGCCTACACCGCAAATGAAAACCAGTGCTTCGGACGGCCGAGCTGACGCCATGGCGAACATGGCGCAGCCGGGAAACATCCTTCGCTCGGCGCGCAAGAAGGGGCGGGGCGTCGCGGCATTCGTGACGCTCGCCACCCTTGCCGCCTTTCCCGTCCCGGCGCCGGCACAGGTGGCGGATCTGGTCGACCGTTCGACGCTGCGCGTCTGTGCCGATCCCGCCAACATGCCCTTCACCAACGAGGACGGGCAGGGGTTCGAGAACAAAATCGCCGAACTCATGGCGGCGAAACTCGGGCTGGCGCTGGACTATACGTGGTTTCCGCAGGCCACCGGCTTCTACCGCATGACGCTGGGGGCCAAGCGCTGCGACGTTGTGATGGGCTATGTGGCGGGTGGCGATCCGGTGCTGAACACCAATGCCTATTATCGCTCGGCCTGGGTGCTCATCGCCAAGAAGGACAGTGACCTCGCTGGCATCGACACGCTGGAAGACCCGCGCCTGAAGGGGCGGCGGATCGGCGTCATTGCCGGCACGCCGCCCGGCGACCTGCTCAGCCGCAATGGGCTCATGCCGATGGCACGTCCCTATGCGCTAATGGTGGACCGCCGATTCGAGAGCCCCGCCGAGGCGATGATCGCGGACATCGATTCAGGCGAGATCGACGCCGGCATATTGTGGGGGCCCATTGGCGGCTACTACGCCAAGAAGTCGGAGATCCCGCTTTCGGTCGTGCCGCTGGTGAAGGAAAAGGGTGACCCGGCGTTGGTGTACCGGATCACGTTCGGTATTCGCCCAGGCGAACTGAATTGGAAACACCAGCTCAACGCTTTCATCAAGGAAGAGCAGGGGGCGATCAACCGTATCCTGCTCGACTATGGCGTGCCGCTGCTCGACGGTCAGAACCGCTCGATCGAAGCCGCACCCTGAGCCTGAAGGAGGCGGCGGTGAAAGACGAACGGCCCGATTCATCGCTCGCTCGTCTGGCCTGGCTGGGCATCGCCGGGCTGGCCGCCGTTCTCTACGCCTTTGCACCGACCGCTGGCCGGGGCGAGCAGCCTGTCCCAGAACCGGCGGGCTACCGCATGGAGGAATACCGGGCGCCAACTCCCGCAACGCTGAAGGGCGCCCGGGTGATCGACACCGACGAGGCCGAGCAACTCTGGCGGGCCAAGGCTGCGGTCTTCGTCGACGTAATGCCGCGCGACGTGAAGCCACCCAATCTGCCTCCCGGCACGCTCTGGCGTGACAAGCGGCGTGACCATCTGCCGGGCAGCGTCTGGCTGCCCAATGTCGGCTATGGGGCCCTGACGGCCGCGACCGACGCCTATTTTCGCTCTCATCTGGAGGCGCTGGCCGGGGGAGATCGCGCCGCCGCTCTGGTCATTTACTGTCAGACCGATTGCTGGATGAGCTGGAACGCCGCCAAGCGGGCGATCGAGGAATATGGCTATTCCAATATCGCCTGGTACCCGGCTGGGAGTGATGGTTGGGCCAGGAGCGGCCTGCCGCTGGAGCAGGGCCAGCCCGCTCCCTGAGCCGTCGCCGTCCCTGCGGCGGCCGCCTCGCGATTTGGCCGTCGGCCTCTTCCAGCCACGCGCGACACCCCGGCCGTGCGGCGAGGGTGTCGCGGGCCAGGCGGGTTACTGCATCTTGTCCTGGATGGCGCGCGCGAGAGCGAAGATGCGCTGTTCCAGCAGCACCGGGCTCTCGCACACGGCTGTCATGGATTGCTGGCGGGCGTCGTAGATACGGGTATCCCAGAGCAGCTGCTTCTCCAATTCCAGCGCCTTTGCATTGTCCAATTCGGGCCCGGCGGCCTTCTTGGCCTTGGCGACAGACAGGCTCTCTTCCTTGATCCGCTTGGAGAGCTCGATCTGGTGCTGCGCATAGCGTTCAATGCCGTTCATGATCCGGCTGCGGCGCGCATTGATCTGCTCGAACAGGCCGGCGAACAACAGGGTGAGCCGCTCCTTGCTGTTTGCCCCGAGCGTGCTGGCGAAGGCGTCGATCTGCTTTGTCGCCTCATCGATTGGTGTGCGTTGGGCGGCGAGCACAGGCACCAGTTCGGCGACCTGCCGGTCGTCCTGCCATTTCAGATTGTCGATCGGCGGGCCAGACCACATCTGTCCGGCCGCCAGTTCAGGCACTTTGCGCTGAATGCATGGCCAGAGCCCGCCCGCAGGTGCCGCTGCAAAGCTGGACGCGGAGCCGGTGAGCAGGAGCACGGGAAGGGCGAGGTAAAGGTAGCGCAGGGAAGAGCGGGATGTGGGCATAGGTTTTCCTCGAGATTTTGTCCGGAAGCTCTGCGGCCTCCGTTTCGACTTGGCAGACGCAGCGGCTCATTTCGCACTCTCTGGTCCGCCTCGGCGGGCCATCACGCCAGCGGAAGGATCATAGGCCAATATCGAGGCGGCAAGGAACACCACTGCGCAGCCGGCCACGACCAGCGCCGGAAAGGGTGCGAATTGGCCGTAGAGAGCGAAGCGGATCAGTTCCACGGCATAGGTGAAGGGATTGAGGGTGCAGATCCACCACAGCGCCAGGCTGCTCTCCTGCACGCGCCAGAGCGGATAAAGCGCGGAGGAGGCAAAGAACATCGGGAAGATCACGAAGTTCATCACGCTGGCGAAATTTTCCATCTGCCGAAACAGCGAGGACATCAGCAGCCCCATGGCGCCGAGCATCAGCCCCGTCAGCACAAGCGCCGGTATGACGGTGAAATAGCCGATCGGCGGCAGCTCCACCTCCCAGAACCAGGCGACGGCGAGAAAGGCGTAGACCTGCAGCAGCGAGACGCAGATGCCGGCGATCAGCTTGCACACCAGCAGGTACCAGCGCGGATAGGGGCTCACCAGCAGGATACGCATAGCCCCGACCTCGCGGTCATGGACCATGGAGAGCGAGGACTGCAGCCCGTTGAAGAGCTGGATCATCGCCACCAGCCCGGGCGTCACATAGACCTCGTAGAGCACATAGGTCTCGTAAGGCGGGATGATCGAGACACCCAGCACTGAACGGAAGCCGGCAGCGAAGATGAACAGCCACACAAGCGGGCGCACCAACGCCGACAGGAAGCGGCCGCGCTGGTTGAGAAAGCGCAGCCCCTCGCGCCAGCAGATGCCGGCGAGGACGATGAGATAGCCCGCGAGCGGCAAGCGGAAGCGGGCGGGGGACGGGGGGGAGGGTGCGCTCATGCCGCCGCTTCCCCGGTGTCGTCGACAAGGCGAAGAAAGGCCGCCGAAAGGTCCTCGCCGCCGGTCTGCGCCAGCATACCTTCATAGGTGCCATTGGCGCGGACCCGTCCACGATGCAGCACCACCACCCGGTCTCCGGGAGCAATTTCCTCGATGATATGGGTCGCCCACAGCACGCCAATGCCCTCGTTCACCACCAGCGCGCGGACCTGCGCCACCAGCGCCGCGCGGGAGGCGATGTCGAGCCCCACCGTGGGCTCGTCGAGCAGCAGGAGGCGAGGACGGTGCATGAGCGCCCGCACGATCTCCACCCGCCGCATCTGGCCGCCGGAGAGGTTGCGTACCTTGTCGCGGGCGCGGTCGGCGAGCCCGTCCTGCGCCAGCAGTTCCATCGCCCGCCCGCGCCCGGCGCGAAAGCCGACGCCGTGCAGCGTCGCATGGTAGAGCAGATTGTCGAGCACGGAGAGTTCTAGGTCCAGCGTCCGGGCCTGGAACACCACGCCCAGGCGGCTCAGCGCCGCGGCGGGCTGGCGGCGGACGTCGAAGCCCAGCACATGGATGGCGCCGCTGCGATTGTCGTACAGGCGGGTGATTAGCGAAAACAGCGTCGTCTTGCCCGCGCCGTTCGGGCCGAGAAGGGCGGTGAAGCTGCCGGCCGGAACGTCGAGGCTGACATCATGCAACGCCTTGCGAGCGCCGAAGGCGTGGGTCACGCCGCGCACATCAAGCGCCGACACCCCGGCGTCGGGCGCCAGCAGCGGAGTGATGTCGCGAGACTGGGCCGTCATGGCGTCTCCCGGGCCGAGAGAAGAAAAGTCCCCGGCGCAAGCCGGGGACAGTGTTTCACGAGGAGAAGAAATCACCGAGGACGGGCACTCATTTGACGATGAACTCGCCCTTCATGCCGCGCTCTTCCATACCCTTGCAGTACCACGCAAAGGTGCCCGGGCGGATCGGAACGAAGAACATTTCGGCCTCGCCCTCTTCCTCGAATTCAAGCTCAGTGAGGTGAATGGCCTTGATCTCCATCCCGCCCGCCTCGACCTTGCGCAGGAAGATGCTCTGGAACAGGCCGGGCGACTGCCAGGCGCATTCCTTCTTGCCGGTAGATTTGATCATCAGGCTGTAGGACTTGCCGGTCTCCAACTCATACTTGGTCTGTGAGACGCCGAAGCCGGAATTGCCGGTGCCGACGGTCAGCTCCTCCAGCTCCACAGGCTTCAGCGTGAGGTCGCCCTTGGCATAGGCGAGGCCCGTGAGCGCGAGGGTCGCGGCGGTGGCAGCAAGGATCAGGCGGGTCTTCATGGGTGTTCCTCCGAATGGGCTGATTGATTGATTTTTTGCGGTCACGGCACCACGACCACGCCCCAGGGCGCGCGACCGACGGTGAGGGATTTGGTGACTTTCTGGCTCTCGACATCGATGACCGAAATGTCATTGGAGTTGCCGTTGGTCGAAAGCAGGAACTTCTCGTCGGGCGTGAAGCCGAGCTGCCAGACGCGCTGGCCGACGAGCAGGTAGTCCTCGACTTCGAGCGTCTTGGCGTTGACCACGGCGACGCGGTTGGCGGGGCCGAGGGCGACGAAGGCCTTGGACCCGTCCTTGGTGATCCGAACGCCGACGGGTTGGATGGCATCGTCGGCCACGCCGGGGATCTTGAAGCCGATCTTCTTGATGATCTGCCAGTTGGAGGGGTCGATCACCGCCACCGTGCCGCCGACCTCCGCCGACACCCAGAGCTGCTTGCCGTCCTTGGTGAATTCGGCGATGCGCGGGCGGGAATCGACGAGGATGTTCTCGATGATCTCATTGTTCGAGGTGTCAACCACATGCGCCATGTTGGTCGTCTCGGACGTGTTGACCATGTATTTGCCGTCGGGGCTGATGCCCATGCCTTCCGGCTCGACGCCGACCGGAATCTCGGCGATCAGGTCGTTGTTCTCGACATTGACCACCGTGACCATGTTGTCGTCTTCGTTGGCGATGTAGAGCGGGTTCCCCGAGGGGTGGAGCACAAACAGCTCCGGGTCCGGGCCGGAGCGCAGCGTCTTCACCAGCTTCAGCGTGGCGGCGTCATAGACCTCGACGCGGTTGTCGTCCGAGGCGCAGACATAGATCAGCTTGCCGTCTGGGCTGGCGATGATGCCGCGCGGACGCCGGCCGGTTTTGATGGTGTCGATGACCTTCAGCGTCTCCATGTCGACGACGCTCATCGTGTGGTCGCGCTCGTTGGTCACGAAAGCGCGCGGGCTCGCTTCGGCCGGTAGCGCATCGGCCAGCAGCAGCACCGCGAGGGTCGCCAAGCTGGTGGACAGCAGAATCGGTCGTTTCATCTTTTCCTCCAGGCAATTGTACGATTTTATTTGAGCTTGCAGCGAGACTCGGGACGATCGAAGCCAAGCGTGTCGAGCGGCGAGCTCTGGTGCAGAAAGCCGGCCTGCGGTGAGAGCGTGACCGTGTTAGTGGCATGGGTCAGCAGGATCGGCTGGCGCAGCTGCTGGTCCCAGTCGCGGAAAGTGGCGGCCACGCCCTTGAACACCGGCAGATCGTACTCAGGCGAGAGCATCTGCGCCTTCACCTTCGCCGGGTCGCTGTTGCGCGTCTTGAGGCTGGCCGAGCCGACGGCGAACACGCCCTGCCACATCTGGAAATCCAGCGGCTGCATCAGTCGCTTGGATTGTTTGAAGAACCGGCTTTGCAATTGCGAGGCGCCCCAGTTCTCCATCGTCGGATGCCAGGAAAGCGCCATCAGCCCCTGCGTGCCGGCGATCGGGCGGGGAAGCCAGGTGTTGTAGGGCAGGATATCGCCGAACTCGCCGAGCTCGTCGGCGACGATCAACATGTCGTACTCGCCGACCTGTGTGCCGCGCGGGACTTCGGATTGTGCAGTGGCGCGCGCATCCGGCCCGTAATCCCAGGTCTTTTCGGCGACGATCTTGCCCCCGAACTTCTTGGCCGAGCGCCGGACAGCCTCGGCATAGAGCTTGTCATTGTCGGTGCGTCCGACCATGAGGAACCAGTTCTGCCAGCGCTTGGTGACGAGGAACTGGGCGAGCGCGTCCGTCAGCATGGAGCGGCTCGGGGCGATGTGGAACACATTGGCGCGGCAGTCCTGCTGGCGCAGGCGGTCATCGGTGGCGCCGACATTGATGAAGATGATGTCGCGGTCCTTGTAGGCGTCGGCAATCTTCACCAGCGCATCCGGCGGCACGTCCAGCAGGATGAAACGGTTGCCAGCTTCGATGAGTCTCTCCACCGCCGGAAGCGGGTCGCCATCGGTAGGGACGATTTCGTTCGACAGCTTGTAGTCGAGCTTGAGGAAGCGACCGCTGGTGAGGTTGTCGCGAATGCCAAGCTCGGCGCCGGCGATGCCGAGATCTTCTGGCGGCATCTGCAGCGGCGCGATCCAGGGCGGCGGCTCGGGAATCTGGCGCACCACGCCGATAAGAAAGGTCTGTTCAGGTCCGATCGTCTTTGCCGGCTTGGTCGCCAGCGGCGCCTGCGCCGAGGTGGGGGGCGCGCCATCCTGTGCCCCGGCGGGCACAGACGCGCAGATCATTGCAAAAAGCGTCGCGCCGACGGCGCTTGCCATCCTGGTCATCGGCCTTTCCATCCCGCGGCTTGCTTCATCCGGGACATTGTCCTCGGAACTTTTCTCGTGAGCCTTGGGGAAAACTCTACGCAATCAAAATCAAGCATTCAATAAAATTGCGAGTATAAGAAACTAATAAGAGAATGTAACGCTTACATTGGTTCAAGAAGAGCGAAGTTGTTTCAATCGGGAACTTTTCCCAGTAGGTTACAGCTGAGCTTTCGGGCGATATGATCGATCAGCCCGGGAACAAATCGCGTCGGGAGGGTGAAAACACCATGTCAGTTCGAGCCGCCATCAGCCGCAGCCTTATCGTCGTGATCACCGTTCTGGTGGCGATGGCGGCGGTCGCCGGGTTTGGTCCTGGCGCTCACGCGGCGACACGGGTGGTGGTGTTCGAGTTTGAGCTGCTCGATACCAGCGGCGAGTTCGACCCTCGTGGGCCCAAGCCGGACGAGATTCACCGGCTTGACCTGATCACCGGCGAAATGCGCAAACGCTTGAAGGAGGCGGGCTTCGAACTGGTCGATCTCGCCCCGCAGGCCGCGCAAATTGAGGAAGCGACGCCGTTCCGCAACTGCAACAGCTGCGAGCTCAAGATCGCTCGCGCGCTTGGTGCGGAGATTGAGGTGATCGGGCTCGTGCAGAAGGTCTCGAACCTCATTCTCAACATCAATTTCCAGCTGCGCGATGTCGCCACCGGGCAGGTGCTGCGGGCCGGCAGCGCCGATATCCGCAACAACACGGATGAATCCTGGCTGCGCGGCGTTTCCTATCTGATACGCAACCGCCTGCTCGATCCGCCGCTCACCGGGAAAGCCGCACCATGATCCTCGCCTGCGGCCCCGCCGCGCTGTCCCGCCGTGCCGTGCTCGCGGCCGCCGCAGGTCTGATTGCCGCGCCGCACCTCGCCCGCGCGCAGAACGCGCAGCCGCTCGGCCTGCGCGTCGGCGCGCTCAAATTCGGCACGCTCAACTGGCTGGTCGAGACGATCCGGGCCGAGGGGCTCGACCGCCGCGAGGGGCTGGCACTTGAAGGCGTTGACTTCGCCAGCGGCCAGGCCACCACCGTGGCGCTGCAGGCCGGGGATGTCGATCTCATCGTCAGCGACTGGCTCTGGGCCTTGCGCCGCTCCAGCGACGGCGAACCGATGCGCTTCGCTCCCTTCTCCAGCGCGCTGGGCGCGGTCATGGTGGCGGCGAACGGTCCGGTGAAGGTGCTCGACGATCTGCGCGACCGCCGGATCGGCGTCGCTGGCGGCGCGCTCGACAAGAGCTGGCTGCTACTGCGTGCCTACGGGATGGCGAAGAGCGGCATCGACCTCGCCCGCGCAGCTGAGCCGGTCTATGGCGCCCCGCCGTTGGTGAGCGAGCAACTGGCCCTCGGGCGTGTTGATGCGGTGCTCACCTTCTGGCCCTACGCCGCCCGTCTCGACGCGCGCGGCTTCGCCCGGCTGATCGATGTCCGGGAGATGATCACCGGGCTCGGCATTGCGCCGGTGCCGCCACTGGTCGGCTTCGTCTGGCGCAACGCTGTCATGGCCGAGAAGGGCGCGGCGATTGCCGCCTTCCTGCGGGCGGCCGCAGCCGCAAACCGTTTGTTGGCGACAAATGATGCGGCGTGGGAGCGGATCCGTCCGCTGATGCAGGCGTCAGACGACGCGGAGTTTGTCCGGTTGCGCGACTATTACCGCGCCGGCATTCCCGGCAGCTTCGGCGAGGCGGAACGTGCCTCCTGCGCGAAGCTTTACGAGGTGCTGGCGCAAATCGGCGGGCCGGAACTGGTCGGGTCCACCCCCGGCTTCGACCGGACGCTGTTCGGCCCTGTCGGCGAGTGAGACCGTGTCGACGCAAAAACGCCTGCTGCTGACGGCCACTTCGCTGCTGGCGCTGCTGCTGTTCTGGCAGATCGCTGCCCTATGGGCCGATTCGCGTCTGCTCCCCGGTCCTTCGGAGGTGTTCGAGGCAATGATCCGCGCCACGCGAACTGGCGTGATGCCCGAGAGCATCGCCATCACCCTGGCGCGGGTGGCGGCGAGCTTCCTGATCGCGATGGCGCTAGGTTCGGCGATCGGCATCGCGCTGGGGCGCTCGGTCGCGCTCAACGAACTGGTCGGGCCATGGGTCGTGGTGCTGTTGAACCTTCCGGCACTGGTGGTCATTATCCTCTGCTATGTCTGGTTCGGCCTCACCGAGGTGGCGGCGATCACTGCGGTGGCGATCAACAAGATCCCCAATGTCGCGGTGACGATGCGCGAGGGCGCGGCGGCGCTCTCGCGCGATCTTGATGAGATGGCGCAGGTCTACCGGCTGCCGCGCCTGCGCGCGCTGCGCCACGTCACCCTGCCGCAACTCGTGCCCTTCTTCGCCGCAAGCGCCCGCTCAGGCCTGGCGTTGACCTGGAAGATCGTGCTGGTGGTTGAGTTGCTCGGCCGGTCCAATGGTGTGGGTTTCGAACTGCAGACGGCGTTCCAGCTGTTCGATGTCGCCGGCATCCTTGCTTATGCGTTGGCGTTCACGGCGGTGGTGCAGGTGATCGAGATCGGACTGCTCCAGCCCTGGGAGCGGCGCGCCAATCGGTGGCGGCGATGAGCGCGATCGGCATCGACATCGCGGAAAAATGCTACCGGGCGCCAGCGGGTGCGCCGGGGCGGGAGATTTTTCGCGGCTTCTGTCTCGATATCGGCGAAGGCGAGTTCGTGGCCCTGCTCGGCGAATCCGGCATCGGCAAGACCACGCTGCTCAACATCGTGGCCGGTCTCGATCGCGACTACCGCGGCACGGTTAGCTTCGGCAGCGGGGCGCCACGCCTTGGCTATGCGTTCCAGAATCCCCGCCTCCTGCCGTGGCGCTCTGTCCTTGAGAATGTGGCGCTGCCTCTGCCGCCGGGGCAGGAGGGGCGGCATCGTGCGCGGGCGATGCTGGAAGAGGTTGGCCTTGGGGAACTCGCCGATGCCTATCCCGAGCGCCTGTCGCTCGGCCAGCAGCGGCGGGTGGCGCTGGCGCGCGCTTTCGCCATCGAGCCGGACGTGCTGCTGATGGACGAGCCCTTCGTGTCGCTGGACGAGGCAGGGGCAGCGCGGCTGCGCGACCTGCTGCGGCGCCTGCTGGCCGGGCGCCCGGCGACAGTACTGTTCGTCACCCATGATCGTCGCGAAGCGGTGGAACTGGCGAGTCGCATCGTCGTGCTGGAAGGGGCGCCGGTGCGCATCGTCCGCGACATGCCGCTGGCGCTGACATCGACCGAGCGGGCGAGCGCGGCGCGCATCGACGAGGTGCGGCGCGCGCTTGGTGCCGCAGCGCCGGGCTGACGTTGCGCGCAAGGCCGGGGCCCCTAAGCGAGCGCTCGGCAACGCGACATCGCCATTGAAAATCAGTGCGTCAAAGAAAAAGGCCCGGAGCAGTGATGCCCCGGGCCAGATGTGCTGTGTCGGCGTGAGAGGGCGGGACCCGCCACCTCCGTTGCGCAAGTGACCGCGGTTGCCGCTGTCACTTGTTCAGGAATATCGCCGCCAACCGCTGGAGCAGGCCCTTCGGATACTGGGCCGCGGGCGGAGCTGTTGTCTGCCCAGGGTTGCTTCCGATCTAAGCGGCGAAGGGGTGCTTGGCCGAAGCGACCTGAGCGAGAACTTCCTTCGTCGTCGGCGAACCATCCACGGCGCGCTTGAGCGCTTCCTTGGTGGCCTCATAGTTGAACTGCTGGATCTTGGCGTCGTCCGCCGCTTCCCAGTGGATGAACACGCCGACCGAGATGAACAGGTCGTCGGCTTCGCTCTTCGGGATCACGCCTTCGGCGACGCTGTCGACGACGGCCTTGGCCACCGCATACTGGGCCGGGCCGAACATCTGGACGGCCTGACGGGCGTCCTTGATCGTCACCTTGTTGAACAGGATGGTGTTCGGCTTGGCGAGCAGGTTCGGGGTCACGACCGCGAGCAGCGAGGTGAAGCCGTCCTTGTTGTTGGTCAGCGCATTCAGGAAGGCGCTTTCGGCCGCAGAGCCGCGCGGTCCGATGATGAGGTCGATATGAGCAACTTCGTTGCCGTCACCCACCAGCGACTCGCCGATGAGCACCTTGTTGATCTTGGCCATCTATTCCTCCCAGAACGGGGTTGCATGACAAGGGACGGGAATTGTCCCCCGATGTCCCGGCTATCTTTGTTGCAGCGTTTGGAACACCAAACCGGTTGGCCCGATAGCGCGACCAGACACGTTACGGCGAGAGACTAGGCCCGCTTCGCCTTTATCTGCAAGGGATTCTTCAGCCGTATGACGCTCGCCCCGGCGCTTGCCCCATGGTTTCTTGTCGCGGATGGATAATGGTCCTAAGGTTGCGGATTATGGTGGCACGGTCAAAAATGCGGCATACTCCATGCCGCGCGAAGATGAGACGCTCGCTCCGGCCGAGGGCGTCTGCGACGGTGCCACCGGAAGCTTGGTCGGCAAAAAAGTTGCTGCGATGCGGCATGACAAGGTCATGCGGTACGACAAGGTGATCCAACTGCCGCGTGCCGCGTAGGATATCGGGGCCAGCCACAGAGGAAGCGCTGGGAAGGCAGCGAACTCACGCCACGAGGAGTTTGTAGTGGAGCTCATTCTGTCGATCTGCCTCATTGCCAGCCCCGGCACCTGCCGCGAGGAGGCTGTCTCCGTCGGGCTGGAGAGGCCACCGGCACCGGTGCAGTGCCTTATCGGGGCCATGCCGGTCATCGCCGAATGGCGCGAGACCCATCCCAAGTGGAAGGTTCTCAAATGGCGCTGCGCACCTCCCGGGTCCAGCGGACGCGAGATCTGATCGCATACCACTCGCGCCCTGTTCTGTTGCACCGCAGCGTGCGCGCGCGCCGCGTCCGTGAAATCATCGGCATGCCATCATGTTTGGGATGGCGCCATTCGGTGAGACACCATGGGGCGTGGCTTGTTCTCGTCGCTCAGGGCGCGCATGGCGCTGCTCTTATCCGTCGCCGTGCTGGTCACAGCCGCGTCGACACTTGTGCTCGTGGTGGCGCTCGGCGCGGCCAGCAACCAGCTTGATCGCTTGGTCTCGGCGCAGAATCGACTGGAACTGCTCTCGGCGATTTCCGGGCGAATCGGCGACTACGCGCTGATGGCGCTGCAGACCGCGCAGCAGCCGAGCACCCGCACCCATGAAGCGCTAGCGATGGCCCGGCGCGGCACACGCGATTCCTTCGCCCGGTTCGAGGCAGCGCTCGCCGAGGATGTGCGGCGGTTCCAGGATGAAAAGCAGCGCACGCTGATGGCCGCGCGCAGCCGCACCGTCGCCCGGCTGAAGGCGCAGTTCGAGGTGTTAGACCGCCAGGTCGAGAACGCGCTGGCCAGTCCAGACGCATCGACCGGTGTGCGAGTGGTGCTCGACGTCTTCGCCGCCGGCTTCGGCAGCCCGCTCACCCAGGCGATGGAGGAGGAGCGCACAACCGCCCATGCCACCCAGGGCGAGGTGCAGCTTCTGCGCGATCGTACGCTGCACTGGGGGCTGATCGGCCTGGCGCTCACCGGCCTGCTGGCGGTGGCTCTCTATAACCTTCTCGGCCGCTCTCTGGTGAACCGGGTCGCCGACGTGTCGGCAGCCGCGGCCGCGATCGCGCGCGGGCGCTCCGATACCCGGGTCAACGTCACCGGGCACGACGAGCTGAGCCTCGCCATGGCTCGCTTCAACCGAATGGCCGTGCATCTTGCCCGGCGCGAGGCGCGGCTGGTGGCCGCGCAGAAACAGCTGCAGCAAATTGTCGACGACCGTACGGCAGAGTTGCGCGCCGCCAATACGCGGCTCGAAAATGTCGACATGGCGCGTCGGCGCTTCTTCACCGATGTTAGTCACGAACTGCGCACACCGCTCACCGTGATCCTTGGCGAAGTCGAGATCACGCTGCGCCCGCAGCGCCCGCGCGAGGAGGATCTGCGCGCCGCGTTGCTGGTGATCCAGTCGCGTGCCCGACGCCTGCACCGCCGGGTGGAGGACCTGCTGCGCATCGCGCGCTCGGAGAGCGGACAGATCGAACTCGACCGTTCGCTGTTCCTGGTGTCGGATCTCCTCACCGAGGTTTGTGAGGGCATGGCGCCAGTGGCGCGGGCCGGCGGGCTGCTGCTGGAGGCGGACGGGGGCGGTGAGAGCCTCGCCGTCGACGCTGATCGCGAATGGCTGCGCCAGACCTTCGACGGCCTCGTCGCCAATGCCGTGCGCCATTCCCCGCCCGGCGAGAGCGTGCGTTTGACGGCGAGGCGCGAGGCAGACGAGTTGGTGATCGAGGTGCGCGACCATGGGACTGGAATACCTCCGGACGAACTTCCGCACGTGTTCGAGCGGTTCTGGCGCGGTTCTGCCGGCACGCGCGAAGGCACGGGATTCGGCATAGGTCTCGCTCTGGCGAAATGGATCGTCGACCGCCATGGTGGGCGCATCGCTCTTGAAAGCAGCACGGGAGATGACGGGCGGCGGCGCGGGACCTGCGTCACCGTGCGCCTGCCGCTCCCCGTGCCGGACATCACACTGGAGGCCGCCCAATGAACATTCTGGTCGTTGAGGACGATCCCGATATCGGCTCCCTGCTGAGGCGTGGTTTCTCCTCTGAAAGCTATGATGTCGAACTGGTAGGGGACGGCGAGGCGGCGCTGCGGGTGGTCACTGGCAGGGCATGGGGGGCGATCATTCTCGATGTGATGCTGCCCGGCCGTTCCGGAATCGAAGTGTGCAAGGCGCTCCGCGCTGGCGGGCAGACCGCGCCTATCCTCATGCTCTCCGCCCGCTCCAGCGTGAACGAGCGCACCGAGGGGCTTCTGGCCGGGGCGGACGACTATATCGTCAAGCCGTTCGCCTTCGAGGAGTTGCTGGCCCGGGTGAAGGTGCAGGCGCTGCGTCGCAGCAATGCCGGCACCGAGCCACGGCGGCTGGAGGTCGGCGCGCTGTCGCTTGATCTCGACACCCGACAGGCGCAGCTCGGGGGCACGCGGGTGCGGCTGACCGAGCGCGAGGTGGAACTTCTGGCGCTGCTGATGCGTCATCCCGGGGAGCCGCTGTCGCGGGCCGACATTTTCGCCGCGCTCTGGGCTGGGCATGGCGGCGCTTCGCTCAACGTCGTCGATGTTTATGTCGGCTATCTCCGGCATAAGCTCGCCGAGGCGTTGCCGGAGGGCGCACACCTGATCATGACGGTACGCGGCCGTGGCTTCATGCTCGAAGCCGAGGAAAGCTGAGCGGTTTCGAGAGAGAAAGCACCGGAAATGGAGTGGTATTATGTGCGCCAGAGCGAAAGATGACAGGGTCTTCTTGACGGATGGCGAAACGATCCTCACATTACTGGTGCGGTGAAATATCCGCAAAGCAACTCGATCTCTTATGAACTTCTTATGAAGTAATATGAGATTGAATAATCGAGGAGGAAGATATGGCCTGGACTGCTCCCCGCATTGTTGAAGTCTGCGTCGGCATGGAAGTCAACGCCTACTATCCGGCTGACTTCTGAGCTTAATAAGGGACGGGATGGCGTAAAATCGGACCACCGATGGAAACGTCCCCGTCCCACTTCAAACTCGTGATCCTTGGGTCAGCCGCGGGCGGTGGTTTCCCTCAGTGGAACTGCCGCTGCGCGGTTTGTTCGCTTGCTTGGGCAAATGATCCCCGTGTAAAGCGGCGCTCCCAGGCGTCAATTGCCGTCAGCGCCAATGGCGCCGACTGGGCGCTTGTCAATTGTGCGCCGGAAATTCTGTCGCAGCTTCAGGCCACGCCGGCCCTTCACCCACGCCACGGACTGCGGCACTCGCCGCTCACATCCGTGCTGCTCACCAATGCCGATATCGACCATGTGGCCGGCCTTCTGAGCTTGCGGGAGGCACAGCCCTTCACGCTGATGGCAACACCCGGCGTGCACGACGTGCTCGCCGGCAGCAGCGCCTTCGACGTGCTGGCGCCAGAGGTGGTGGAACGCCGCCCGGTGGAACTCGGCTCATCCTTCGAACTCGTGGCGGGCGTACGGGCCACCATTTTCCCGGTCCCCGGCAAGATCGCCCTCTATCTCGAAGCGCGCGAGCAGGCGGAAAAAGGCTCGCTTACCACCGACATGGAGGGCGAGCAGACCATCGGCGTCGAACTTACGGCCGGCGGGCGCCGGATCCTCTATATTCCCGGCTGTGCGACCATGACCGATTCATTGCGGGCGCGCCTTGAGGGAGCCGATGCCGTGCTGTTCGACGGCACGCTCTGGCGCGACGATGAGATGATCCGCGCCGGGGTCGGCACCAAGACCGGCGCGCGCATGGGGCATATGTCGATGTCGGGCGAGCGCGGTTCGATTGAGGCCTTGAGAAACGTCAACGTCGGCCGGAAAATCTATGTTCACATCAACAACACCAATCCGGTGCTCGTTGATGGCTCAGAAGAGCGGATAACGGCGAATAAAGCCGGATGGGAAATCGCTCAAGATGGGATGGAGATAGCCCTATGACCACGCTTCTCTCACCGGAAGAACTGGAAAATCGTCTGCGCGACGTCGGCACGCGCCGCTATCACAGCCTGCACCCGTTTCATAAGCTGCTGCACAATGGCCAGCTTACCTTTGGACAGGTGCAGGCCTGGGCGCTCAACCGCTATTATTATCAGGCCATGATCCCGGTGAAGGATTCCGCCATCCTCGCCCGCATGGAAGAGCCGGAACTGCGCCGCGTCTGGCGCCAGCGCATCGTCGACCATGATGGCGACCATGAAGGCGAGGGCGGCATCGCCCGTTGGCTGGTGCTGACCGATAGCCTCGGCCTCGACCGCCACACGGTCACGTCGCTGTCCGGCCTGCTGCCGGCGACGAAGTTCGCGGTCGATGCCTATGTGCATTTCGTGCGCGAGAAGAGCCTTCTGGAGGCCATCGCCTCCTCGCTCACGGAGATGTTTTCGCCCGGCATCATCGGCGAGCGTGTCGCCGGCATGCTGAAGAACTATGATTTCGTCTCAAAGGACACGCTGGCCTATTTCGACAAGCGCCTGACCCAGGCGCCGCGCGACGCGGATTTCGCGCTGGATTACGTCAAGCAGCACGCCCGCACGCCCGAGCAGCAGGAGCAGGCGATCCGCGCGCTGGAGTTCAAGTGCAACGTGCTCTGGGTGCAGCTTGATGCGCTGTACTTCGCCTATATCGATCCGAAAATGGGCTATCCAGGGGCCTTCGTCCCGAAGGAGGGGTGATGACAGCGACTCTTGCCGCAACTGGTGTTCCCAAGCTCGCGCGCGGCGTGCGGCTGCGTCACGATGAGGCACGCGGACAGTGGGTGCTGCTGGCGCCCGAGCGCGTGCTGAACCCTGACCCGGTGGCGGTGGAGATTCTGAAGAAAGTGGATGGCGCCCGTTCCATCGACGCCATCGTCGATGAACTGGCGAGCGCTTTCACCGTGGAGCGCACAACGGTGGCGACCGATGTCGATGCATTCCTTTCCGGCCTCGCCGAAAAGGGCCTCATCGAAGTGACGTTGCCGGTGATCGGGGATGCCGCGTCATGAGCCTGATCGAAGAACCCCGCAGCCGCGTGGAGGTGCCGGCCCGTCCGGCGCCTCCCATCCCCTATGGCATGCTGGCCGAGCTGACGCATCGCTGCCCGCTGCAATGCCCCTATTGTTCCAACCCGGTCGAACTCGACCGGCGCAATGTCGAGCTCGACACAGAGACGTGGCTGCGTGTGTTTTCCGAGGCCGCCAAGCTCGGTGTGTTGCAGGTCCACCTTTCCGGCGGCGAGCCGACGGCGCGCCGCGATCTCGAGCAGATGATCCGCCATTGCGTCGAGGTGGGTCTCTACACCAACCTCATCACCGCTGGCGTCGGCGTGACGCCCGAGCGGCTGCAAGCGATCTCGGATGCCGGCATCGACCATGTCCAGCTGTCCTTCCAGGGCGCGACCGCCGAGATGACCGACAAGGTCTCCAATTTCCGTGGGGCGCATGAGCGGAAAATGGCGGTAGCGCGCGAGGTGCGCCGGCTTGGCCTGCCGCTGACCGTCAACTCGGTTGTCCACCGGGCGAACATTCACCAGATCCCCGATTTCATCGAGTTGGCGCTGGCGCTTGATGCGCGGCGCATCGAGATTGCCCATTCCCAATATTATGGCTGGGCGCTGCGCAATCGTGGCGCATTGATGCCGACCCGCGACCAGGTGTTCTGGGCGCTCGATGTGGTGGAGGAGGCGCGGGTCCGGCTCAAGGGCGTGCTTACCATCGATGCGGTGGTGCCGGATTACTACGCCAAATATCCCAAGCCCTGCATGAATGGCTGGGGGCGGCAGTCGCTCAACGTGACGCCCTCCGGAAAGGTGCTGCCCTGCCATGCGGCCGAGACCATTCCGAGCCTCGATTTCTGGAACGTGCGCGAGCATTCGCTGACCGATGTCTGGCTGAACTCGCCCGCCTTCAATGCCTTTCGTGGCACCGACTGGATGCCCGATCTATGTAAGAGCTGCGAGCGCAAGGAAATCGACTGGGGTGGCTGCCGCTGCCAGGCGATGGCGATTGCCGGCGATGCTGCCGCCACCGATCCCGCCTGCCATTTGTCGCCGCTGCATGCAGACCTGCTGGCGCTTGCCGAGGCCGACGCCGAAGGCTCCGACATTTATGATTACCGGCGCTACTTCCAGCCCGACCGCGCCGGCTGACGGAGAGACTTCATGTTGCGTTCTGCCCGTACCCTCGCCGCGACGGCCTCAATTGCGGTCTTTCTTGCTTCAGCCGCGCTGGCCGCGCCGACCGCTGCCGAGCTGTTCTTCGAGCAGCCCTATCTGTCGAAGGTGGCGGCGGGCACCACGCTCACCTATGCCTACAAGCACGTGACCGCCGAGGCTAAGCTCGGCGACGGCTTCGAAGAAACGCTGGAAATGAAGGTGGGGGCGCCTGCCGACGACCCCAAAAAGCGGATTGCCGACGTGCTTATCCATCGCGGTGACAAGGAAGGCGAGGCCGGGCCCTTCCCGACCATGAATGGCAATCCGATCGCGATGATCCTGCTGGAGCGCGACGTGAAAGAACTCGCACAACTCACCAAGGGCAGCCCGTTCTATCTGCGCAACCGGGTGCGCGAGCATCTGTCCTCCGGCACGGTCACGCCCGCGCGCTTTTCCTTCGAGGGCCACGAGGTCGAGGGTTGGAAGCTGACCATGCGACCCTTTGCAGAGGATCCCAACAAGGACAAGCTGCTGGAACTGGTCGGTCGCCGATATGAATTCCTGTTCTCCGACGCCGTGCCCGGCGGGCTATATTCCATCGACGTCGTCACGCCGAAGGCGGATGGCGGAGCTAACATCATCGAGACCAGCCTGACGCTGACCGGGGCATCCCTGGCCCCGGCGGTGAAATAGGCGGCCGCCCCAGGAGGAATGACCATGGCGAAGACACGCCCCTTGCGGGGAGAAAAGCCCCTCCGCCGCAGCGCCGCAGTTCTGATTTTGACGGTGCTGGGTGCCGGTGGGGTGCTGGCGCAGGACATGCTGTCGCCCGGCCTCACCGCCGGCGCCCGCAAGCCGGCGCCCCAGGCGCCACAGGCGGGACTTATCAACGATTATCCCACCGTCGCCCGCGCCGACTATGTGTTCGGCTGCATGGTTGCGAACGGCCAGACCCGCCAGGCGCTTGAGAAGTGCTCGTGCTCGATCGACACCATTGCCACCATCCTGCCCTATGAGCGCTACGAGGAGGCCGAAACCATCATGAGCGTCAGCCAGGTGGCCGGCCAGCAGGCTGAACTGTTCCGCAACACCGGCATTTTCCGCGATATTGTCGCTGATCTGCACCGGGCGCAGGCGGAAGCGGAAGTCACCTGCTTCTATTGAGCGAGAGCGGGAGGCGCGCGGCCGACGCGGCTCCTGCTCTTCGCCAATTTCTAACGCTCAGCTTGCGGGCTTCAGCGCACCCTCAAACTTGCGCCCGTCCGTATCCCCGGCATCGACATGGATCTCCTTGCCCGCCGGGTCGTAGGAGACGCGGATGGCCGGGTCTTCACTCAGCGAGATGCCTCCAACCATGGAGAAAACAAGGTCGTCGCCCTGCGTGACGCGGATATTGTCGACGAACTTCGCCGGGATATAGGCCCGCGTTAGCGGGTCCATCTGCAGGCCGGAATAGTTGGGGTGGCGGATCATCAGCTGCAGTTGCGAGACGCGGCTGGCCTGGCTTGCATCGCCCATCCCGTCGGCCTTGACCGATTTCAGCTTGAGCTGGCCGAGATTCTTCAGCTGGGCCTCCTCGTCCTTCATCGCCGGGGCGGAGCAGCCGCCCGACGCCTTCACGAAGCTCTCGGCCATGTGCAATCCGCCATCGCTGGTTTCGGCGATGGCGCGCACATAGGAATAGGAATTCACCCGCAGCCGCGTGCCGAGCGCGACATCGCGGCGGTTGCCGCCGAAGGTGAAGGTCGCGGCGAGCGGGGCGGGGTTCTCGTCGACGATGAGGGTCAGCTTGGAGATGCTGCGCGGATCTCCTTCGGGAAGCACAATCTCGACATCGATCGGCACCATGGCCGCATCCTCTGCCCGTTTGGGAGCCGTGAGGCGCACGAGCGGGCTGCCGGCCTCGATCGGCCGCTCCCCGAACACGTCAGGTTTGAACGATTTCCAGCTGGCGTCGGCCCCCGGCTCCTGCGCGGCGGCTGCATTGATGGCGAAGGCAGAGAAAAGGCTGACGGCGAGGAACAGGCGGATACGGCGATGCATGGCGACCTCCCGGCCTGCCGGATCTTTGATGTCCGGCGGTTGAACGCATCATACACCTTTCCGGCGTTGAATTGCAGGGCACGAACACGCGAGCCGCTCGCTGAGTTGCGCCGCGCAAAGGCGCCGGTCATCATCAGCCAACGCCCTCCGTTGGAGTGACCGACATGCCTTCGCGCCGATCTGTTCTCAAAGCCGCTCTCGCGCTGCTGGCTGTCCCGATCGGCATCGCGACACAGGAGGAAGCGCAGGCGCAATCGGCGCCGACCAGCCGGCCGCCGACCCCGCGCCGTGAACCGCGCCCGCCGCCGCGCCGTGGGTATACATGGGTGCCGGGGCATTGGGCCTGGAAGCCGCGCCAGGGCTGGGTGTGGACAGCGGGCCACTGGGAAGAGAGCCGTCGCGGGTTCGAGTTCGTCGGTCCTCGCTGGGTGCTGCGCCGCGGCCAATGGGTCTATGAGCCGGGCCGCTGGGTTCGCAGCTGGCGCTGAAGCCGATGCGCGGCTGGGTTGTTCTCCGCAATGATACCTAGCAGCGCGCGATTGTGAGCGCGAGGCGGCGGCGGTAATTTCTTCCACTATTTCATTTGGGGGAATCGACCGATGTCCAGATCCGTTGCCATCAAGCTCACGGCTGTCGCCATTGTCGCGCTCGTCGCGGCGGGCTGTTCCAACACTCAACGCCGCACTGGCACAGGCGCGCTGATCGGCGCCGGCACCGGCGCGGTGATCGGCGGCATTGCCGGCGGCGGCACCGGCGCCGCCTGGGGCGCGGGCATCGGCGCGGTGGCCGGCGGCGCGATCGGCGCAGCGACGGCCAACTGAGCCAAGCGCGGCCGCGTCTGACCCTTCAAACCCCGGGCCGTCCCCGTTATGACGGGGGCGGCAGTGCGAGGAGATGGGTGTGAGCGTCACGATCTACGGCATCAAGAATTGCGACACGATGAAGAAGGCGCGCGCCTGGCTGGACGGGCGCGGCGTCGCCTATGATTTCCACGACTACAAGACCGCTGGCATTGATGAGGCACACCTGAAGGCATGGGCCGGCAAGGTCGGCTGGGAGGTCCTCCTCAACCGCGCCGGCACCACTTTCCGCAAGCTCTCCGACACGGAGAAGGCCGATATTGACGCCGCGATGGCTGTTGCCTTGATGCAGGCGCAGCCCTCCCTCATCAAGCGCCCGGTGCTCGATGTCGATGGCACGTTGCTGGTCGGTTTCAGGCTGGAGGCTTACGAGAAGCAGTTCGGTTGAGCGCCGTTCGGCTCGTTATCCGGAAGGCCTTCAGGGCGATCCGGGATCATCACCCGAATGGAGAGCCATCCGGGCGCTTGGCGGCGCAGCGGCCGGGATGGCCGAAAGGGAAGTGGCCGGCTGGGACGGCGGGCCAACGGAACAGCGCCGCCACCCCTTGATCCGGCGCGGCTTCCCTGCCACATCCGCCTGCATGAACGCTCTCTCCAATTCCGCCGCATCGCCTATCGCCACCGAGGTGGCGCGCCGGCGTACCTTCGCGATCATCTCGCACCCGGATGCGGGCAAAACCACGCTGACCGAGAAGCTGCTGCTGTTCGGGGGCGCGATCCAGCTTGCCGGTCAGGTGCGGGCTAAGAAAGACCGGCGCTCCACGCGCTCGGACTGGATGGCGATCGAGCGCGAGCGCGGCATCTCGGTCGCGACCTCGGTGATGACCTTCGAGTTCAACGGCCATGTGTTCAACCTGCTGGACACGCCGGGCCATGAGGACTTCTCGGAGGATACCTACCGCACCCTGACCGCGGTCGACGCGGCGGTGATGGTGATCGACGCGGCCAAGGGCATCGAGGCGCGTACCCGCAAGCTGCTGGAAGTGTGTCGCCTGCGCGATATCCCAATCATCACCTTCATCAACAAGATGGACCGCGAGAGCCGCGACCCGTTCGAGATTCTCGACGAGATCGAGAAGACGCTGGCGCTCGACACCACGCCCATGACATGGCCGGTCGGGCAGGGGCGGGATTTCGTCGGCACCATGGACATCGCCACCGGCGGCATGCGGCTGCTCGATGGCGACGAGGGCAAGACCGGCCCGCTGCGGCAGATGAGCATGACCGACATCGCTGCGCTGAACGTCACCCTCAAGGAGGAGACGCTGGCGGAGGAACTCGGGCTGGTGCGCGAAGTGTGCAACCCGTTCGAGCTGAAAGCCTTTCTCGAAGGGCATCTAACGCCGGTTTATTTCGGCTCGGCGCTGCGCAATTTCGGCGTCGGTGATCTGCTCGAAGGGCTTGGCCGCTACGCCCCGCCGCCGCGCGCGCAGCAGGCGGACAAGCGCCGCGTCGAAGCGGAAGAGCCGCGCATGACCGCCTTCGTGTTCAAGATCCAGGCGAATATGGATCCGAACCATCGCGACCGCATCGCCTTTGCCCGCCTCTGCTCGGGCAGGCTGCAGCGCGGTATGAAGGCGAAGCTGGTCCGGACCGGCAAGCCGATGGGCCTCGCTACGCCGCAGTTCTTCTTCGCTCAGGACCGCCAGCTTGCCGAGGAAGCTTATGCCGGCGACGTGGTGGGCATTCCCAACCATGGCAATCTGCGCATCGGCGATACGCTGACTGAGGGCGAGGACATCAACTTCATCGGCGTTCCCTCCTTCGCGCCGGAAATCCTGCGCCGGGTGAAGCTGCCGGACGCGATGAAGGCCAAGAAGTTGAAGCAGGCGCTGCAGGAAATGGCCGAGGAGGGCGTGGTGCAGGTGTTCCGCCCCACCGACGGCTCGCCGGCGCTGGTCGGCGTGGTCGGCCCGCTGCAGCTTGACGTGCTGAAGAACCGGCTGGAGGCCGAATACGGGCTGGAAGTCGGCTTCGACATGTCGGAGTTCCAGCTCGCCCGCTGGGTGTCCTCGGAAGACCCGAAGAAGCTCGACGACTTCGCTGCCGGCAACCGGCTTTCCACCGCTGACGACCTTGATGGCGACCTCGTCTTCCTCAGCCCCTCGGCCTTCATGATCGGCTACACCGGTGACCGCTGGCCGGGCATCGTGTTCACCGATGTGAAAGACGTGAAAAAGACCGGCTGATCCCCGCCGCACACGCGGTCGCCTTCAGCGGACGACGATGATGTGCGTGTTGGCGCGGCCATACTGGCTGACAATGGCGAACAGCGCTTTGGCATTGCCAGGATGCAGCCGCACGCAGCCATGCGAGGCGGGGCGGCCGAGCCGGCCGATAGCATTGGTGCCGTGGATCGCCCAGCCCCTGTGGAAGAAGATCGCATAGGGCATCGGCGCGTTGTCATATTTGCGCGAGAAATAGCGCTTGTGCATGCGCTCGGGCCGGTAGGTGCCGAGGGGCGTGCGATAACCCTTCCGGGCAGTCGAAACCGGCCAGGCATGGCGCTCGACCCCCGCCACCGACACCACCATGCGCTGCTTGGAAAGGCTGACCTCCACCCGCACATCGGGCGGTGGCGGGGTTGCCTCCAGTGGACCGGAAGGGTCCCCGATGGACGCCGCCTGCGTTGCGGGTGCGGCAGGTGCCAGAGCAGCAGGCACCGTAGGAGAGAGGATCGTCTGCGGCGTGGTTGACAGGGCGGGGGCGGAAAGCGCCCCCGGGGTGGCGACCGAAGGCGGGCTCATCTCCGGCGGCGCCGCGACCGTGGCCAGCGCGACATCGCTGCGAGCCGCTTCACCCAGCTCCGTTACCGTCGGCGCGCCGGTGGCCGTGGCCACGACGCCCTGCGCGCGCGCCGGTGGAGCGAGGGCGAGCAATAGACCCAGTGCGAGAATCACCAGCACGGCTTTCATTCCGGTTCCCCCCAACCGACGGCGTCATCATTCTGACACGCCCCCCTAGGGTACGGGAGGGGTGTCCCCTCTTATGGTTTACACATCCCGGCGGGACCCGATGATGCTCGCCTCCGATGCCCCGGACAAAAAGTCGGACCTCGCCCGGATGGCGCGGCGATTGGAAACGATCTAGCGTGCGCGCCATCGCACACCGGGGAGCACGATCATGATCCTGATGCTGGCGGGGCTTGCCCTGTTCGTTGCCATTCACATCGTCGCCGCGCGGCGCAAGATGGGCACGGCGTTGACGGAACAATTCGGCGTCACCACCTACCGGATCGTGCACGGCGTGCTCGCGATTATCGGCGTGCTGATGATCGCCTATGGTTTTGGCCAGTGGCGTGCGGAAGGCCCGGCCCAGCTCTACAACCCGCCCGTGGGCCTGCGCCATCTCGCGCTGCTGTTGATGCTGTTCGCGTCCATCTTTGCG
The DNA here is from genome assembly GCF_000380205.1 of Ancylobacter sp. FA202. Taxonomy (NCBI): domain Bacteria; kingdom Pseudomonadati; phylum Pseudomonadota; class Alphaproteobacteria; order Hyphomicrobiales; family Xanthobacteraceae; genus Ancylobacter; species Ancylobacter sp. FA202. Next base: position 3,816,264 of record NZ_KB904818.1, read on the forward strand.
GTGGCGGCGCTGGTGCCGAGCCATATCAAAGCGCGCCTGAAGTTCCCGTTCCTGGTGGCGATCAAGACCTGGGCGCTGGCCCATCTCATCTCCAATGGCGACGCCGCGACGGTGACGCTCGCCGTGGTTATCCTCGCCTGGGCGGTGGTGCTGCGGATCATGGCCAAGCGCCGCGCCGCGCCTCTGCCGGTTGCCCCCGGCAACTGGTGGGGCGACCTCGTTGCGGTCGGCGGCGGGCTTGTGCTTTATGCCATCCTCACTTTCTGGTTCCACCCCTATATCGTTGGGGTGCCGGTAATGGGCTGAGCAAGCCCTTGCAAGAAAACGAGGAAACAGCCTGACATGTCCGTCCAGTCCGCCGCCCGCCGCCTCACCGCACCCGACATCAGGGCGCGCAAGGGCGGAGAGCCGATCGTCTCGCTGACCGCCTATCACGCCCACACGGCCCGCCTCGTCGACCCGCATGTCGACTTCATGCTGGTTGGCGATTCGCTCGGCATGGTGATGCACGGCATGGAAACCACCGTGCCGGTGACGGTCGACATGATGATCCTGCAGGGGCAGGCGGTCATGCGCGGCTCGGCACGGGCGCTGGTGGTGGTGGATCTGCCCTTCGGCTCCTATGAGGGCTCGCCGCAGCAGGCCTTCGCCACCGCCGCGCGGGTGCTGAAGGAGACGGGCGCCGGCGCGGTCAAGCTGGAAGGCGGGCGCCGCATGGCGGAGACGGTGCGTTTTCTCGCCGATCGCGGCGTGCCGGTCATGGGCCATGTCGGCCTTACCCCGCAGGCGATAAACACGCTCGGCTCTTTCAAGGCGCTGGGCCGCGACGAGGCGAGCGCAGCTCTGATTCTCGACGACGCCCGCTCGATTGCCGAGGCCGGCGCGTTCTCTATCGTCCTGGAGGCGATCTCTGAGCCGCTGGCCCGGCAGATCACCGAGGAGGTCGCGCCGCCCACCATTGGCATCGGCGGCTCGCCCGCTTGCGACGGACAGATTCTTGTTCTTGAGGACATGCTCGGCCTGTCCGATCGCGTGCCGCGCTTCGTCAAGAAGTTCGCCGATATCGGCCCTGCCATCGGCGCGGCGGTGGAGGCCTATGCGAACGAGGTGCGGGCGCGCAGCTTCCCTGGCCCGGAGCATGTCTACGCCCCGAAAAAGAGCTAGAATTCTTGCACGTGCAGGGGAAGCGCGCAGCGGCATACACAGTCGCCGCGCGATTTGCCTTGTTGAAGCCGCATCGGTAGTTTACGCGGCCCTTTCCAGTACCGGCCCCGCTTCCTTGCGGCGCCCTTCCGACGAGTGCCCACGGACGCGACATGGCTGACATCTTCAACGAGATCGACGAGGACCTGCGCCGCGAGCGCTTCGGTCGGCTGTGGACGCGCTACGGCGCCTACCTCATCGGCTTTGCCGTGCTCATCGTCGTGGCTGTCGCCGGGTGGCGCGGCTATGAGTGGTGGCGCCTGCAGCAGGACCAAGCCGCTGGCGCGCAGTTCGAGGCGGCGATGAAGCTGTCTGCCGAGGGCAAGACCACCGAGGCCGAGGCTGCCTTTGCCGCTTTGGAGAAGGACGGCACGCGCGGCTATCGCATTCTGGCGCGCTTCCAAGCCGCGGATGAACTGGCCAAGACCGACCGAGCGACAGCCGTCGCCGACTATGACGCGCTGGCGCGCGACGCCTCGATCAGCCCGCTGATGCAGAATGTGGCCCAGGTGCGTGCCGCGCTGCTGCTGGTCGATACCGCCCCGCTTGCCGACATCGAAGGACGGATGAAGCCGCTCGACACTCCTGCGGGCGCATTCCGCCATTCCGCCCGCGAGCTCATCGGCCTCGCCCAGTACAAGGCGGGCGACTATGCGGGCGCGACCACGACCTTCACCACCATCCTTGGCGATGGCGAGACGCCTCCCGGCCTGCGCCGCCGCGCGGATCTGATGCGGACGCTGGCGGCCTCCTCGCTGCCAGTTCCGGCGCCCGCCGCGTCTGTCGCACCGGTACAGACCACCCCGCCTGCGGCGGAACCTGCTCCGGCTCCCGCTGCTGCTTCGCCCGAGGCGCCCGCTGCGGCGCCCTCGACATCCCCGACATCCGAGCCGGGGGCGGCCACCCCCGCTGCGCCGTGAGGAGATGCTGATGCGCAATGAGACGTCCATGTTCCGCTCGCGCCTGCGCCGCGCCGTTCTGCTGCTGCCAGTGCTGGGCCTGACGCTGGCGGCCGCCGGCTGTGAGACGCTTGAAACGCTGAACCCGTTCAATGAGCGCGAAAAGCCGTTGCCCGGTGCTCGTCAGCCGGTGTTTCCCGAAGGCGTGCCCGGTGTCGATTACAATCAGGCGCCGCCGCAGCCGGCGAATTCCGCCTACAATCCCTACCAGAACGAGCCGCCGGCCGCGGGCGCGGCTTCCGCCGTCAGTCCCGGCGCAGCCCCGGCGGAATAGAGCTGACGGGCGCGGAGGCCCATCCCTTCCATGACGATGACCGTCGCGATCGTCGGCCGGCCGAATGTCGGCAAGTCGACGCTGTTTAACCGTCTTGTCGGCAAGCGCCTGGCGCTGGTCGACGACAGGCCTGGCGTGACCCGTGACCGGCGCGAGGGCGACGCTCGGCTAGGCCACCTGTCCTTCCGCATCATTGATACGGCGGGGCTGGAGGAGGCCAAGGCGGAATCGCTTGAAGGCCGCATGCGCGCGCAGACCGAGGCCGCCATCGCTGATGCCGATGTGCTGCTGTTCATGATCGACGCCAAGGCTGGTATCACGCCAAGCGACCGCTCCTTTGGCGAACTCGCCCGCCGCTCCGGCAAGCACACCATTCTCGTTGCCAACAAGGCCGAGGCGAAGGGCTCCGAAAGCGGCACGCTGGATGCCTATGCCTTGGGTCTCGGCGAGCCGGTGGAGCTTTCCGCCGAGCATGGCGACGGCATGGGCGATCTCCTCCGTGCGTTGGCGCTGTGTGTGCCAGACGAGGGCGATGAAGAGGAAGAATCCGAGGCCGGACGGCGTATCCGCGTCGCTGTGCTCGGGCGCCCGAATGCCGGCAAGTCCACGCTGATCAACGCGCTTCTCGGCGAGGATCGGCTGCTCACTGGGCCGGAAGCGGGTATCACCCGCGACTCGATCGCGGTCGATATAGAGCGTCACGGGGTGGAACTTCGGGTCTTCGATACCGCCGGCATGCGCAAGCGCGCCCGGATTGAAGACAAGCTGGAAAAGCTCTCCGTCGCTGACGGACTGCGCGCCGCCCGCTTCGCTGAAGTCGTCATCGTGCTGATGGACGCCACCCATCCTTTCGAGGAGCAGGACCTGCGTATCGCCGATCTCGTCGAGCGCGAGGGCCGGGCGGTTGTTCTGGCGATTTCCAAGTCCGACCTAGTCAAGGATCAGCAGGGCTTCGTCACCCGCATGCGCGAGGAGGCCGATGATCGGCTCTCGCAGGTCAAGGGCGCGCCGGTGGTGCTGGTGTCAGGTCTCACCGGCGAGGGGCTCGACCGTCTGGTGCGTGCCGTGCAGCAGGCGCACGAGGTGTGGAACCGCCGCGTCGCCACCAATCCGCTGAACCGCTGGCTGATCGAGACCACTGACCAGCATCCGCCGCCGGCCGTTTCGGGTCGCCGCATCAAGCTGCGCTACATTACGCAGCCCAAGGCCCGGCCGCCGAGCTTCGTGCTGTTCTGCTCGCGCGCCGACGCGCTCCCCGAGAGCTATGTGCGCTATCTCGTGAATAATCTACGCGCCAGTTTCGACCTGCCCGGCGTACCTATCCGGCTCACGCTGCGCGAGAAGGACAATCCCTACGCCGAGAAGGACTGAGCCAGTCCAGAAAATAGCCGCAGGCCCTTTCGAGCGATGAGAGCCCCCTGTCGCCGGGCAGCGATAAGCGTGTACTTTATCGTTCGGCCGAGACGCCGTTCCGGGCGGTTTCGGCTGTCATGCGCTTCCATCGATTGGCTTTGCACATAAGTGGCGAGAAGTCGCTCCTGAGCGATCATCGGGTCTGCGGCCAAATGCGCTGCTCGGGCCGCGTTGTCGCTCGGCACTGTAGCCAGCATGGCGTCGAGATAGGGCTCTAGCCGGTAACGCGCGAGTCCCTTGGCACCCAGTTCCCCGATGAAGGCGCGGCCGCGAGCGTAACCATCAACGATCTCCTTTGCCAGGGCTGCGGCATCAAGCCGACGTTCGCAGCATCTGCCGCTAAAGTTGAAGCGGGCTGCGCGGTCAAAATTGTCATGGGTCAGATAGCCCGGGCCCCCGAAATGGTCATAGACGAAGACCGGCACTCCGCCCGCCAGAGCGTAGGGGGCGCTCTTGCCGATGCTGACGATGAGATCGCTCGCGTGGATGACGACGGGCGTCACCATCGCCTGCCGGCCTTGCCTGAGGCCGATGCGCTGAACTTTATGGTCCAGTGCCAGGCGGTCTATCGCCCCCATAAGTTCGGGGTCGTTGTGGTTGGAAATGAGGGTGATCGTCCTCAGGGTGCCTTGGGTCGCAGAGGACGGCCGAAAAAACGCCGCTGGCGCGGCGTTGTGGAAGACCGTGATGGGCGCCTGAACGCCCGCTCCGCGCAGGCTGTTCGCCGTCTCTTCTGAATTGGCGAAATACGCATCTGCAAGCACGCGATCATGGCGCCAACCGCCGCTTTCCATGAAACTCCTTCGACCCAGCTTGCCGAAGACGAAGGCGGTTTTTTCCAGCGAATGGGCATCGCGTCTGTAATCGAACAGCCCGGCAACCTGATGCTGAATATAGGCGAGGTCATAGCGGAAAGGGGCGATCTCGCGCGGATCTGTGACGATTTTCACGCCAAGGCGGGACCCGAATATGTCGGCCATTGGGGCCGCCGCCACGCTCGCGAAGACGGTTAGCCGGTGGCCGCGGCTCTTGAAGTATTCCGCCATTTCCAGGCAGACGATTTCAGAGCCACCATAGAGAGCAAGATGGTTGGTCGCGATCAGAATGTTCAATGAAGCTCGGCCTTTGGCGTATCCGGGACACTCATGATGGATGGTTGAAAGACATGAGCCGCTGCGTGGGAAAGTCGTAGAGACGGCCGGTTTCCTCAAAGCTTGGCAGGCACAGGGCGAGGATCGCCCGCGCCACCTCTTCGGGGGTGGGCAGCGTGTTCGGGTCTTCGCTCGGGAACGCTTTGGCGCGCATGCGGGTGCGGATGGGTCCCGGATTGATCAGGTTGATCTTCAGGCTGGAAATGTTCTCCACCTCCGCCGCCCAGGTGCGCGCCAGCACTTCCACCGCCGCCTTGGTGACGGCGTAGGGCCCCCAGAACGGCCGCGCCTTGTGTGCCGCGCCGGATGAGACCATCACCGCCCGCCCGGCCGTGGAGAGCCGCAGCAGCGGGTCCAGCGAGCGGATCAGCCGCCAGTTGGCGGTAAGGTTCACCGCCAGCGTGTCGGTCCACTCCTTGGGGTCGACCTGCGCCAGCGGCGTCATCGGACCGAGCACGCCGGCATTGCCGACAAAAATGTCGAGCTTGCCGAAGCGCTCATAGAGCGCACCGCCGAGCCGGTCGATGCCCTCGCCATCCTTGATGTCGAGCGGCACCAGAGTTGCGGTAGAGCCGGCCTTGACGATCCGGTCGTCCAGTTCCTCCAGCGCGCCGCTGGTGCGGCCCAAGGCCACCACATGCGCGCCGGCCTCGGCCAAGGCGAGGGCGGTGGCATGACCGATGCCGCGCGTGGCGCCGGTGACGAGGGCAATGCGGCCGTCAAGCGGCCGCGCGGCAGGCTCTGCCGGGGAAAGGTCGGACATGGCAATTCCTCAAAGGCTCAAGCGTCGTCGGTCATAACCAAGGAAGGCGCGGACCGCCGGGCCGGGCCGTGAGTGACCGCTTCAATGTTGTTACCTTCGGGATCGAGCACGAAGGCGGCGTAATAACCGGGATGGTAGTCGCGCAGGCCAGGCGGCCCGTTATCGCGCCCGCCGGCGGCAAGCGCGGCGGCGTGGAAGCGGCGCACAGTCTCTTCGTCCGCTGCCTGGAACGCGATATGGGCCCGCCCGGTCGGTGGCGAGCCCGGCGACACAAAGAGTTCGTCGGCGAAGAAATAGCCGTCGCCCTCGACCAGCGGCACGTCAAGCACCGCGAGGACAGTCGCATAAAAGAGGCGGCAGGCTTCATAATCGGTGACGACCAGCGAGATATGGTCGATCAACCGGCCGCGATGCCAATCGCGAAGCTCGACCATATCGGTCAGCTCGCCTCGGCGAGCAGCGAGAGCTGACGCGGCGCGACCTCGCCCTCACGATCGGAGAGCAGGGTGGGGTATTCACCGGTGAAGCAATGGTCGGTGAATTGCGGGCGCAGCGGATCACGGCCCTCATAGCCCATCGACTTGTAGATACCGTCGATGGACAGGAAGGCGAGGCTGTCGGCGCCGATATAGCGGCGCATGCCTTCGAGGTCGTGGGTGGCGGCCAGCAGCTTGTCGCGGTCCGGCGTGTCGATACCGTAATAGTCGGGATGGGTGATCGGCGGCGACGAGATGCGGAAATGCACCTCGCGGGCGCCGGCCTCGCGCATCATCCGCACGATCTTCACCGAGGTGGTGCCGCGCACCAGACTGTCATCGATCAGCACGATCCGCTTGCCTTCGACCACCGCTCGATTGGCTGAGTGCTTCATCCGCACGCCCTGGTCGCGCACCGACTGAGTCGGCTGGATGAAGGTACGGCCCACATAATGGTTGCGGATGATGCCAAGCTCATAGGGCAGGCCGGACGCCTGGGAGTAGCCGATGGCCGCCGGAACGCCGGAATCCGGCACCGGCACCACGAGGTCCGCATCGGCCGGGGCCTCAGCGGCAAGCTGCATGCCCATGGTCTTGCGGACCTGGTAGACCGAATGCCCCCCCACTACCGAGTCCGGGCGGGCGAAATAGATGTACTCGAAAATGCACGGGCGGGGCGCCACGGTGCCGAAGGGGCGCAGCGTTTCCACCTTGTCGGAGGAGAAGACGATCACTTCGCCGGGCTCGATGTCCCGCACGTGACGCGCACCAATTATGTCGAGGGCGCAGGTCTCGGAGGTCAGGATCGGGTGGCCGTCGAGCTCGCCGAGCACCAGCGGCCGGATTCCGAGCGGGTCGCGGGCGCCCACCAGCTTCTTGTTGGTGAGGCCGACAAAGGCGTAGGCGCCTTCCAGCGAGCGCAGCGCGTCAATGAAGCGCTCGGTGAAACGCGGGCGCTTCGAGCGCGCGACCAGGTGCAGCATCACCTCGGTGTCGGAGGTGGACTGGCAAATCGCGCCGTCGCGGATGAGCTGGCGGCGAAGCGTCAGGCCATTGGTCAAATTGCCGTTATGGGCAATGGCGAAGCCGCCGCCGTCGAGCTCAGCGAAGAGCGGCTGGACGTTGCGCAGAATGGTCTCACCGGTCGTCGAATAGCGCACATGGCCAACCGCGATATGACCGGGCAGGCGCTTGATGGCCTCGCCGTCGGAGAAGGCGTCGCTGACCAGGCCAAGCCGGCGCTCGGAATGAAAACGCCTGCCGTCATAAGTGGTTATGCCCGCCGCTTCCTGACCGCGATGCTGAAGCGCATGCAGGCCGAGGGCGGTGATCGCGGCCGCATCGGGGTGGCCATAAATGCCGAACACGCCACACTCCTCGCGCAGCGTGTCCCCGTATTCGTCGTAAAAATCGCCCGCTTCCGCCGATTTCGGCGCCACGTGATCACCCATCAGATCGGCCATAGGATCTTCGCTCCTCGGCGCAGTTCAAGGCTGCGCCCGCTCCACTATGCTCAAAAGCAACTACGTCCGGGACGCCTTGTCCCATGGGCGCGGTCGAATTAAGGCGCCGACGGTGTCACCGGGCTCGGCGTTGCCGGCGTGGTGCCCGGTGCAACGGGCTCAGGCGGCGGCTCGGTCGGCTCGGCGTCCTTCGAGCTGCGCATCTCTCGGATGAGGCTCTCGGGGTCTTCCGGCAGAATGGAGATGAGCCAGTCACCCGCACTTTGCAAGACCAGCTTGGCCCGCGCGTCGCGAATCCACTCCGGCTGACCCTGCTCGTTCTGGACCAGCCAGTTGAAGAACAGGAAGGCCACAACCATGATCAAGAAGCCGCGGGCGAGGCCGAACAGAAAGCCGAGGGTGCGGTCGAGTGCGCCGATGCGGCTGTCGAGCACGAGGTCGGATATTCGCACCGTGATAATCGAGACGATCAGCAGGGTGACGATGAACAGCGCGCCGACCGTGGCCGCCATCGCGAAAGTGTCGTTGGTGATGTACTGCTTGGCGAAGGGCAGGGCGTGCGGATACGCATAGAGCGTGACCAGCGCCGCCGCGAGCCAAGAGACGATTGCGAAGACCTCACGCACGAACCCGCGGACCATGGCGAGGAGGCCGGACACGACCATCACGGCGATCAGGATGATGTCGAGGAGCGTCAAGACGATCTCACCGTGGTCGAGGTGGCATGCACGGGAAAGCGCAGCGAATCTGCGCCTTCCAGCCTCGCAGGAGGCAGGGGCGAGGTATAGCGCGGCGTCGGGCGCCCGTCATCCCTCTTGCGAGGGAGCTGCGGCGCGGCGCGGTCCCTTGGCGGCAATGGCGGCCACGATATCCCCAAGAGAGGCGATGGCGTCGATCGCGAGCGGCGCTTCGGCCGGCTCCCGTCCGCTGGCGCCAGCGCCCTTGGCCGCCGGCGCTACGGCACGGGTGAAGCCCAGCTTGGCCGCTTCCTTCAGCCGCGCCACCGCGTGAGGCACGGCGCGCACGGCGCCCGTGAGGCTGATCTCGCCGAAATAGACGCTGTCCGGCGGCAGTACCGTTCCTGCCAGCGAGGAGATGAGCGCCGCCGCGACGGCGAGATCGGCTGCCGGCTCGCTGATGCGGAAGCCGCCGGCGACATTGAGGTGCACATCATGCGCGCCGAGCTTGATGCCGCAACGCGCCTCCAGAACCGCCAGCACCATGGACAGTCGGCTGGGGTCCCAGCCGACCACCGCCCGGCGTGGCGTGCCCAGGCTGGTCGGCACCACCAGCGCCTGGATTTCCACCAGCACCGGTCGCGTGCCCTCCATGCCCGCATAGACCGCCGTACCGGGGGCGCCGCTGTCACGGTTGGACAGGAACAATTCGGACGGGTTGGCGACCTCGGACAGGCCGAGGCCGGTCATCTCGAACACACCGATCTCGTCGGTGGGCCCGAAGCGGTTCTTCTGGGCGCGCAGGATACGGAAATGGTGAGCGCCGTCGCCTTCGAAGGACAGTACCGCATCCACCATGTGCTCGACCACGCGCGGGCCGGCGATCTGGCCGTCCTTGGTGACATGGCCGACCAGGATGACGGCGGCGCCAGCGCGCTTGGCGTAGCGGATGAGAATCTGCGCCGAGGAGCGTACCTGCGTCACCGTGCCGGGCGCGGACTCGACGGTGTCGGTCCACATGGTCTGGATCGAATCGATTACCACCAGCGCGGGGCGGCGACCCTCGGACAGAGTGGCGACGATGTCCTCGACATTCGTTTCGGCGGCGAGTTCCACCGGGGCGCCGGCGAGACCCAGCCGCTCGGCTCGCAGCCGCACCTGAGCCACGGCTTCTTCGCCGGAGACATAGATGATGCGGTGCCCGGCGCCTGCCAGCGCCGCGGAAGCCTGGATTAGCAAAGTTGACTTGCCGATGCCGGGATCGCCGCCGATCAGCAGCACCGAGCCTGGCACGATGCCGCCCCCGGCAACGCGGTCGAGCTCGGAAATGCCGACTTGCACCCGGGGGGCGTCTTCCGAGGTTCCGGTGAGACTCTCCAGCGCGATGAGCCGCCCCCGGCGGCCGCCGCGCAGATTGGCCGGCATGGTGTCAGTAGCTGTCGCTTCCTCGGCGATCGAATTCCACGCTCCGCAGGAATCGCATCGGCCCTGCCAGCGCGAATGCACCGCGCCGCAGATCTGGCAGATGAAGGATGCCGTGCGCTTTGCCATGAGTGAACCAGTGAGTGGAGAGATCAGACCGTCTTACTCGTCTGCCACCAGCCAACGCGGCGGAAACGAGGTGGGCGCATGTGTATCCACGGAAAATGCGCCTGGCGCAACTCTTGCATTCGCCCTATCGCAGGGCCATTGATGCGGCCGGAGACTTTGTTAAGGTGCGACAATTAGTGGAAAATACCGATTATTACCCGACTGAACGGAAGATATATCGTTATATTCCTTACGATGCTACCGCTAACGCTGGGCATCGGAAGCCTCTTATTGTGGCTGTGGCGGCGGCTGCACGTCTATCGGATCGACAAGGCGGGCATCACGCTCTGGTCGGGACGAGCCGTGCCCTGGAGCAAGGTGCGCAATTTCCAGTTTCGCAAGCGGATGGGCGAGGCGGGTCCGCGCATCACGCGGGTCGATATCCAGTTTGAGATCGGACGGGGCTTCATTGCTCCCGGCTGGCTTTGCAATGGCGATGAAGTCGTCCAGGCATTCCGTGACGGCGTGCGCCATGGCCTGCCAACCGGGCGCATGCGTTCCAATTACACCCAGCGACGGTGATAGCGGCGACCCAGCGAGGTGAGGATTTCATAGTCGATGGTGTGCGAGTGGCGTGCCAGATTGTCGAGCGTCAGTCCGTCGCCCAGCAGCGTAGCGAAATCGCCGGGCTGGACGGCATCCTCGGGGATTTCGGTGATGTCGACGGCGAGAAGATCCATCGAAATGCGGCCGATCAGCGGGCAGCGATGGCCGGAGACCACGGCTTCCGCGCCCGGGCGCAGGTCTGAGGCGCCAGCAAGACGCGGAATGCCGTCGGCATAGCCTGCGGACAGGATCGCGACACGCGAAGGACGGATCGCGGTATGGGCGCCGCCATAACCGACGGTTTCGCCTTCATGGACATGCCGGATGCGGGCGATGCGCAGTTCCAGCCGTACCACCGGCCGCAAGGGCGCGACATCCGCCCGTGGGCGTCCACCGTAGACAGCGATGCCAGGCCGCACGAGGTCGAAATGATAGGCCCGGTCTCCTATCGTTCCGGCAGAGTTCGCCAGCGAGGCGCGCACGTCGGGAAACAGCGCGGCGATGGCGCGAAAATCCTCCAGCTGGCGCGCATTGAGAGGATGATCAGGTTCGTCGGCGCAGGCGAGGTGGCTCATCAGCAGCGCCATTGGAAAGCCGAGCTCGGCGCGCCCCTCCGCGACGCTCACCGCCTCGGCCGGTGTCAGCCCCAGTCGGTTCATGCCGGTGTCGACGTGGATCGCTGCTGAAAGTTCTTCGCCGGTGTGCTCGCAGAACGCCCGCCAGCGCGCGATTTCCGCCGGGCTGCCGAGCACCGGCCGAAGGTTGCGTTCCCGATAGGCTGCCTCCGTGTCGGGGAACAGGCCGTTGAGGACGAAGATCTCCGCCTCGGGAAGCAGGTCGCGCAGGTCGCGTGCCTCGCTGAGGAGGGCCACGAAGAAGCTGCGCGCGCCCGCCTGCCACAGGGTTCTGGCGGCAGCGGCCAGGCCGATGCCGTAGCCGTCGCCCTTCAGTACAGCGGCGCAGGCGGCCGGTGCCGCGCGGCGCGCCAATTCCTGATAATTTGCCGCCAGGGCAGAGAGGTCGAGGGTGAGAACGCCGCCGGCCTCGGCGGGCGGAATAAGGTCAGCACTCAAGATGGTGTTCTCACGGCTCTGGTAGACGGTCGGACTGTACCAGATTGGAGAAGCGGGTGAACTGGGGCTCGAACGAAACCTTCACCGTTCCGGTGGGGCCGTGGCGCTGCTTGCCGATGATGACCTCGGCGACGCCCTGCGCCGCTTTCATGTCCTGATCCCACTTGAACCATTCCTCGGTGCCTTCCTTCGGCTCGCGGCCTTTGAGGTAATATTCCTCGCGGTACACGAACATAACGACGTCGGCATCCTGCTCGATCGAACCGGATTCGCGAAGGTCGGACAATTGCGGACGCTTGTCGTCGCGGCTCTCTACCTGACGCGAGAGCTGGGAGAGCGCCATGATCGGAACGCTCAGCTCCTTCGCCAGCGCCTTGAGGCCGGTGGTGATCTCGGTGATTTCCTGCACGCGCCCCTGTGATGAGCTCTTGGAGGAGCCGGTGAGCAGCTGGAGATAGTCCACCACCATGAAATCGAGGCCGCGTTGGCGCTTCAGGCGACGGGCGCGGGCACGCAGCTGGGCGATGGAGATGCCGCCGGTGTCGTCGATATAGAGCGGGATGGTCTGCATCATCTGCGCACAACTGGCGAGCTTGTCGAACTCGTGCTCGGAGATGTCGCCACGTCGGATCTTGTAGGAGGCGATCTCCGCCTGCTCGGCCAGAATACGGGTCGCGAGCTGCTCGCCCGACATTTCCAGCGAAAAGAAGCCGACCACGCCGCCGTCGATCGCGCGGATGGAGCCGTCCGGCAGCGTCTCCGAGTTGTAGGCAGCTGCCACGTTGAAGGCGATGTTGGTGGCAAGCGAGGTCTTTCCCATCGCTGGGCGGCCGGCGAGGATGATCAGGTCGGACGGCTGAAGCCCGCCCATCATCTGGTCGAGATCGCTAAGGCCGGAGGCGGTGCCGGATAGGTGCCCGTCGCGCTGGAAGGCGCGGCTCGCCATGTCGACGGCTTCTTTCAGCGCGTCGTTGAAGCGCATGAAGCCGCCATCATAGCGGCCGGTCTCGGCGAGCTCGTAGAGCCGCTTTTCCGCTTCCTCGATCTGCTCCTGCGGCGTGGCGTCGATCGGCGCCTCATAGGCCTCGTTGACGATTTCCTCACCAATGTGGATCAGGTCGCGCCGCACCGAGAGGTCGTAAATGGTGCGGCCGTAATCCTCGGCGTTGATGATCGTCGTCGCCTCGGCCGCGAGGCGGGCGAGATATTGCGGCGCGGTCAGCCCGGCGGCGTCGAAATCGCTCGGCAGGAAGGTCTTGAGCGTGACCGGTGTCGCCACCTTGCCGGCGCGGATCAGGGCCGATGTCGTCTCGTATATGGCGACGTGAATCGGCTCGAAGAAATGCCGGGGTTCCAGAAAGTCCGAAACCCGGTAGAACGCCTCGTTGTTGACGAGGATCGCGCCCAGCAGGGCCTGCTCCGCCTCGATATTGTGCGGGGCTGTGCGATATGTCGCGTCGGTCTCCGCCGGGGGGCGGTTCGGAGAATCGAGCATGGCTGTTCCGGGTGCGGGTGGGTCGACGTAACAGCTAGCGCCGCCCCGGGCAGAAGTCCGGGACGAATCGGATCGTTCCTATCTTCTCCTGTGGAGGGCCTGTGGAAAGCCGAATCTCGCTTGACGGGATTCTGCCACGCCTGGCCCTAGGCCACTGCGGTGTCGGGCTACTCGCCCGCCAGACGCAGGCCAGGGCGGTTCTGGCTTTCCATGTCGCGCAGCACCGCCTCGCCTTCGGCGATGTAGTTGCGCGTCAGCGGCACCACACCCTCGCGCCTGGCGAGCTGGATCTGGAAAACCATCATCCCCTGGTGACGGAAAGCCATTTCCGACGAGGCGAGATAGAACTCGAACATCCGCACGAAGCGCGGGTCGTAAAGCCGTTCAACCTCCTCGCGATGGGCGAGGAAGCGTTCGCGCCAGGCCTTGAGCGTCTCGGCATAGTGCAGGCGCAGGATCTCGATGTCGGTAACGAGCAATCCCGCCTTCTCCACCGCCGGCAGCACCTCGGACAATGCCGGGATGTAGCCGCCGGGAAAGATATATTTGGCGATCCATGGATTGGTGATGCCAGGCCCTTCCGAGCGGCCGATGGAATGAATGAGGGCGACGCCGTCCTCCTTCAGAAGCGCCGCCACCTTGCTGAAATACTCATCGTAGTGGCCGACGCCCACATGCTCGAACATGCCGACCGAGACGATGCGGTCGAACGGGCCGGGCACATCGCGATAATCCTGCAGGCGGAAGTCGGCGCGGCCGGTCAGGCCCCGTTCCTCGGCGCGCGAACGGGCGACTCCTAGCTGCTCTTGCGAGAGCGTGACACCGGTGACGCGTGCACCGGCGTGGCCAGCGAGGTAGAGCCCCATCCCGCCCCAGCCGCAGCCAATGTCCAGCGCCGTGAGGTCCGGCCGGTCAAAGAGTAGCTTGGCGGCAATGTGCCGTTTCTTGGCCAACTGCGCGTCGTCGATCGACTGGCCAGGTGCTTCAAAATAGGCACAGGAATATTGCCGGTCGGCATCGAGAAATAGCGAATAGAGCCGGCCGTCGAGGTCGTAGTGATGGGCAACGTTTTTTTGCGAACGCTCGGGCGGATTGAACTGGGCGAGCCGGCGGAAGAGGAAGCGCAGCCGGAGGAAAAACTGCGCGCTGGCGCTGGGTACCTGCAGCCCGACCTGCGACATCAGGAGGGCGAGCACCTCGGCGATGTCGCCCTGCTCGACCACCATTCCGCCTTCCATATAGGCCTCGCCGAAGGCGAGTTCGGGGTCGAGGACGATGTGGCGTTGCCAGGTATTGGAGGTGAAGCGGACAGTGAGTGCAGAACCACTGCCGTCCCCGAACAAGGCGCGGGCGCCGGAGGCGAAAACGACGTTGAGGGAGCCACGGCGCACGATGCGCTCGAGGACCTTGGCGAGCAACCGTTCCATCGGCCAATCCCAAAGTACTGGCAGTCGGCGACGACAAACCGCAAAGGCTCGTCTCCGCGGGAAGACTGCCTGCCCATGCTCTGGGCATGTCTGTTATCTGCCACTCATTGCATCACAACATCTTCGGCCTCGCAACATGGCCGGAGCGTTTTCGCATGCAAAAAAGCCCGGCCGTTACCGGCCGGGCCTCGACTTTAAGCGTATTCCGCAAGGTAAATGCTTCAGGCCTGCTCGGCTTCGGCTTCCTCGTCGGTCTCAACGGAGGCCTCTTCCGCATACTCGTCTTCGTCTTCATCGTCGCGCACGACGCTGAGGTCCTCGCCGCGCGACTGGCGCTGGGCTTCCTCGGGGCTCCGGGCGACATTGGCGCGGATCGACACTTCGACTTCGGGATGCAGCGTGACCGGCACGTCATGCACGCCGATGGTCTTGATCGGCTGGTTGAGGACGATCTGGCGGCGCTCCACCGAGAAGCCGGCGGCGGTCAGGGCGTCGGAAATGTCGCGGGTCGAGACCGAGCCGTAGAGGTGGCCTGTTTCGCCGGCCTGACGGACCAGAATGATCTCGGTGCCCTTCATCTTCTCACCGACCTTGGCGGCCTCGGACTTGAGTTCGAGGTTGCGCGTCTCGAGCTGGGCCTTCATCGATTCGAAGCGGCCCTTGTTCTCCTTGGTAGCGCGCAGCGCCTTGCCCGAGGGCAGGAGGAAATTGCGGGCATAGCCGTCGCGCACGCGAACGACTTCGCCCATCTGGCCGAGCTTGGCGACACGCTCAAGCAGGATGACTTCCATTTCAGTTCTCCATTCAATGCGTCAATGCGGAAAGGTTGCGTGAGTTCAGACGTCGTTAGCGGCCGGTGGCCGCCCAGGTGGTCCGCCTTTTCGGAAGCGCTGGCGTACGCCGAACAGTGTGTCGGCGAGGCCCAGCAGCGCGAGCAGAGCGAATGGCCAGCCGAGCGCGAGTGCGGCGATCCAGACGGTGGCGATCACCAGCGCGCGGCCGGCGGCGCCGCGGGTGATCCAGTGGATCGTGGCGAGCCCGATAAAGGCGAAGGCCATGACCAGCGTGGAGGTCAGCAGCTGCGCCATCAGCCCGATAAAGCCGCCCGCCAGATTGGTGGCGATGACGGCGCCCACGAGCAGCACGGCGACCGGACGCGGCACCGAAATCGTCGCGAGGTCCGGCCAGGGACGCATCAGCCGACCAGAGAGGCGGGCGATGTGCGCGGCAAGCCAGAGATTGCCGATCTGGGTCACCATGGTGACGACAGCGGCGGCTGGCGGCATGACAAGGACCAGCAGGTCTACCATCCGCTCGACATCCGGCCCACCCGCGCCGGGGCTTTCCTCGAACATCGCCTGGAACAGCGTGCGCAGTGCCGCCTGGTAGCCTTCGACGCTTCCCGCCACCAGCGGGATCAGCGCGGCGACCGCCAGGCAGCCGAGAATGGCGGCGGCGAGCACCACGCGACCGATGGGGAACCACTCGAGCGGCGCGCCGGGCTGCGGCTCCCGTGCCATCAGCGCCAGATAGGAGAGCACATAGGCGGGAAGGCCGACGCCGGCGACATAGGCGAGGAGAAGCTCAACGCCAAAGAACACACCAATGGCGACGGCCGCTGCCGAGGCGGCGACCAGCGCCGAGACATGCGTCCAGCCGAGCCCGACGATCAGGACCGGCAGCGGAGCGAGATAGAAGAGGGGAAGGGCAAGCGGGCTGCCGGTCGCAACGGTGGCGACCAGGAGCGCAGATGCCGCGCCGGCACCGAGCGCTATAAGCCAGTTCTGAATCATCGACACGCTGTCCCGCCCTTAGCGGTTAGGGGAGGATCATCGTCCACCCCAGCCCAGGCCGCCGGAAGCCCGGGGCCTGTTGTCATAACACTTGACGAAGCGTCCCCGGCCGTGGCCGGGGACAAAGGCGCTAGGCGATCAGCGGATCACGAAGGGCAGCAGGCCGAGGAAGCGCGCGCGCTTGATCGCCTGGGCCAGTTCGCGCTGCTTCTTGGCCGAGACGGCCGTGATGCGCGAGGGAACGATCTTGCCGCGCTCGGAAATGTAGCGCTGCAGCAGCCGCACGTCCTTGTAGTCGATCTTCGGCGCATTGGCACCGGAGAACGGGCAGGTCTTGCGACGACGGAAGAAGGGGCGACGAGCGCCCGAGGTGTTTGCGGCTGCGCCGCCGGTGCCACCGAAAGCCATCACTCAGTCTCCACGCTGGCCGGAGCCTCTTCGCGGTCACGGCGCGGGCCGCGATCGCCACGATCACCACCACGGTCGCCGCCGAAGCTGCGCCCGCCGCCGCCGAAGCCGCGATCACCGCCGAAGCCGCGATCACCGAAGCCGCGATCGCCACGATCGTCACGATCGCGCTTCTGCAGCATGACCGACTGGCCCTCTTCGAGCTCTTCGACGCGAACGGTGATGAAGCGCAGAATGTCTTCATCGATACGCATCTGGCGCTCCATCTCGGCCACGGCGGCCGGCGGGGCGTCGATGTTGAGCAGCGAGAAATGGGCCTTGCGATTCTTGCGGACGCGATAGGTGAGGGTCTTCACACCCCAATACTCGACCTTCGGGACCGAGCCGCCATTCGCTTCCAGCACGCCCTTGAAGCGTGCTGTGAGTTCCTCGACCTGCTGCGCCGTTACATCCTGGCGCGCGAGGAACACGTGCTCATAAAGAGCCATGTTTCGTGCCTTTCCTATGTTCCGCACTATTGCGGCCATCGTCCCGACGCCGAGCCCTTCGAGCCCGGAAAGGCTCGAATATTCTCGAAGGCGGGGACACGGGACGACGCGAATCCTCGGAAACGCTGCCGCGTCCGGCAAATAGCCGTGCGCAACCGTCCGTTCAGCCCCCGGCCGGGACCGACAGTGCGCGGGCTTATACGCCAAAAGAGCAGGAAATCAAGGGTTCGAACGCATTGCGCTGTCGCAGGGATGGGCGGCGACGCGACGATAGAGGCACGGTAAGAGAGTTCCTCCATATCGGCGCACCATGCATTTACAATGACAAGATGCTCGAGTGCCGGCCGTCACCCTACGGTCGCGCCCTTGCAGCTTGACATGGGACGCAGGGCGTTGTTCCTGCGGCCGCCAATTCAAAGAGGAATGGATATCGCAACGTCATGAGCATCGCTTTCGTTTTCCCCGGTCAGGGCAGCCAGGTCGTCGGCATGGGCAAGGCCCTCGCCGACCAGTTCCCGGTGGCGCGCGCGGTGTTCGACGAGGTCGATGCGGCGCTGGGCGAAAAGCTCTCCACGATTATGTGGGACGGGCCGATCGATACCCTGACCCTGACGGCGAACACCCAGCCGGCCCTGATGGCCGCCTCTCTCGCCGCCGTGCGCGTGCTGGAAGCCGAAGCCGGGCTCGATCTCGCCCGTGACACCGCCTTCGTGGCCGGTCATTCGCTCGGCGAATATTCGGCGCTTGCCGCCGCCGGCTCGCTCTCCATCGCTGACACTGCGCGGCTGCTGCGACTGCGCGGCACGGCCATGCAGGCGGCGACGCCGGTCGGCACGGGTGCCATGGCGGCGATTCTGGGCCTCGACTTCGACAAGGTGTGCGCGGTCGCCGCCGAAGCCGCTCAGGGCGAGGTCTGCGACATCGCCAATGATAATGCGCCCGGACAGGTGGTCGTCTCCGGCAATGTCGCCGCCGTCCAGCGCGCCTGCGAGATCGCCAAGCGCGAGGGCGCTTCGCGCGCCATTCTGCTGACCGTTTCCGCGCCTTTCCATTGCCGTCTCATCGCCTCCGCCGCCGATGCCATGCGTGAGGCGCTGGCCGGCGTTGAGGTTCGCGCGCCGCGCGTGCCGCTGGTCGCCAATGTGACAGCGGCCCCCGTCACCGCACCGGACGAGATTCGCTCGCTTCTGGTTCGGCAGGTGACGAGCACCGTTCGCTGGCGCGAATCGGTGGCCTTCATGGCCGAGCAGGGCGTGACCCGGCTCGTCGAGGTCGGCACCGGCAAGGTGCTCGCGGGCCTCACCAAGCGCATCGCCCGTCAGGTGGCCGCCGTAAGTATCGGCGCGCCCGAGGACGTCGCCGCCTTCGCCGCTGCGCCGGCGCAGGCTTGAGACAGCAATCCAGGAGGTTCCCATGTTCGATCTGACGGGGAAGACGGCACTCGTCACCGGCGCCACCGGCGGGATCGGCGGAGCCATAGCCAAGGCACTGCACGCACAGGGCGCCACGGTGGCGCTCTCGGGCACCCGCCGCGAGGTTCTTGAGGCCCTCGCCGCGGAGATGGGTGAGCGCACCCATGTTCTGCCTTGCGACCTCTCGAATATCGAGCAGGTGGAGCAGCTGGTGCCGCAGGCCGAGGAGGCCATGGGTGACGTCGATATTCTGGTCAACAATGCCGGGATCACCCGTGACGGCTTGTTCGTGCGGCTGACCGACGAGATGTGGGACACGGTGATCGCGGTCAACCTCACCGCCGGCTTCCGTCTGACCCGCGCCGCCGCCCGCTCCATGATGCGCCGGCGCACCGGCCGCATCATCGGCATTACCTCGGTGGTGGGCGTGACCGGCAATGCCGGGCAGGGCAATTACGCCGCTGCCAAGGCCGGCATGATCGGAATGTCGAAGGCGCTTGCCAAGGAAGTGGCGGCGCGCGGCGTGACGGTGAACTGCATCGCCCCGGGCTTCATCGCCACGCCGATGACCGAGGTGCTTAACGACAAGCAGAAGCAGGCGATTCTTTCCGCTGTTCCGGCCGCGCGGCTGGGTTCGCCGGAGGATATCGCGGCTGCTGCAGTCTTTCTCGCCTCCAGCGAGGCGGGCTATGTCACCGGGCAGACGCTGCATGTGAATGGCGGAATGGCCATGATCTGACGAGGCCCACCCAGAGCGCTGTTAACCTGTCCTTTGCGGTGCTGGTTTTGGCGTTTGAAGTGTGCTAACAGCCGCCTCGGCTCACAGGGTTGAACACCGCAACTCCATTGCGGAAATGTTCGAGACATCCTGTAATCGGGGCAAAAAAGCAGGCCGCCAACACCGCGTTCGCGCGGGGGCCAAATGGTATAACGTAGCAACCTCCGGATACGGACGAGGGTGAACCGATGAGCGATATTGCCGAGCGCGTGAAGAAGATTGTAGCCGAGCATCTGGGTGTCGAACCCGAGAAGGTTACCGAGGATGCGAGCTTCATCGACGACCTCGGCGCTGACAGCCTCGACACGGTCGAGCTGGTCATGGCCTTTGAGGAAGCCTTCAACTGCGAGATTCCGGACGACGCCGCCGAGACGATCCTGACCGTCCGCGACGCCATCACCTTCCTGGAAAAGAACGCGGCCTGATTGCCGCTCTCGCGCGCTGCGGCGGTTCGCCCGTCGCGGCGCCTACTTATCTGAAGTTCTCCGGAGATATCGGATGAGGCGCGTCGTCGTTACCGGCCTCGGCATGGTGACGCCGCTCGGATGCGGTGTCGACATTACTTGGCAACGTCTGCTGGCCGGAAAGAGTGGCGCCGGCCGCGTCGAGAACTTCGACGTCTCCGACCTGCCCGCCAAGATTGCCTGCCAGCTGAAGCGCGGCGACGGCACCGACGGCACCTTCAATCCCGACCAGTGGATGGAGCCGAAGGAGCAGCGCAAGGTCGACGATTTCATCATTTATGCCATGGCTGCGGCCCGGCAGGCACTGGACGATGCCGACTGGCATCCGACTTCCTATGAAGACCAGTGTGCCAGTGGCGTGCTGATCGGCTCCGGCATTGGCGGGCTTCAGGGCATCGCCGAAACCGCCCTGCTGCTGCAGGAACGCGGGCCTCGGCGCGTTTCTCCGTTCTTCATTCCCGGCCGCTTGATCAACCTGGCAGGCGGCTATGTGTCGATCGAGCATGGCCTCAAGGGGCCGAACCACGCAGTCGTCACGGCCTGTTCCACTGGTGCGCATGCCATTGGCGATGCGGCCCGCCTCGTGGCCTTCGGCGATGCCGACGTGATGGTGGCGGGCGGTACCGAATCGCCGATCAACCGCCTGGCGATGGCGGGCTTTGCGGCCTGCCGTGCACTGTCGACGAGCTATAACGACACCCCCGAAAAGGCGTCGCGCCCCTATGACAGGGATCGCGATGGCTTCGTCATGGGCGAGGGCGCGGGAGTCGTGGTGGTCGAGGCGTTGGAGCACGCTCTCGCGCGCGGCGCCAAGATCTATGGCGAGATCGTCGGCTACGGCCTTTCGGGCGACGCCTATCACATCACCGCGCCATCCGAGGATGGCGACGGCGCCTTCCGCTGCATGACGGCGGCGCTGAAGCGGGCGGGCATCACCCCAGCGGAGATCGACTACATAAACGCCCATGGCACATCGACCATGGCCGACGAGATCGAGCTTGGCGCGGTACAGCGCCTGCTCGGGAACAGCGCCGCAACGGTCTCGATGTCCTCCACTAAGTCCGCAATTGGCCATCTGCTGGGTGCGGCCGGCGCGGTGGAGGCGATTTTCTCGCTGCTTGCGATCCGAGATCAGATCGCGCCGCCAACGATCAACCTCGACAATCCGTCGATTGAGACACCCATCGACCTTGTGCCGCATACCCCGCGTGAGCGGCAGATCGATTACGCGCTGTCGAACTCCTTCGGCTTCGGCGGCACCAACGCCTCCGTCGTCTTCAAGCGCTACGCGCACTGACTGGTGCGAACGCTGGGGAGCCGAAGCCCTTCGGCCCGCCGGTTTCCCGCTTTCGCCATCTTTTCGGGTAGTCTGCCAGTGCGTTGCGCTGCCCGCGAACGCTAGGCGAGGCCCCCGATGACCGATCCGATCTCCCCGACGTCGGGAAAGACCCCCGACCCGCACAAGGCGTCGCGCCGAGCGAATCATCCCCTCATTGTCGCCGGCAGCATGGTTTTCACGCTTCTGGTCGTCGCCATCGTCCTGGGTGGTGGTGCGCTGTGGATAGGCAAGGAGCGCTTCTACGCGCCCGGTCCGCTGACAGCGGACAAGGCGGTGATCGTACCGAACGACTACGGCGTGATCGACATTGCCGATCTCCTGCTTAAGCAGGGTGTCATTGAAGACAAATGGGTGTTTGTCGGCGCAGCGGTCGGTACCCGCGCTTCCGGCAAGCTGAAGGCGGGTGAATACGCCTTCGCCTCCGGCGCCTCGATCCAGCAAGTGCTCGACACCATCGTCTCCGGCCGGGTGATCGAATACACCGTCACCATCCCCGAGGGACTGACCAGCGACCAGATCGTCGAGAGGCTGCTGGAGATGGCGGAGTTGTCGGGGAATGTGCGCCAGGTGCCGCGCGAGGGCAGCCTGATGCCGGATACCTATAAGGTCACGCGCGGCACATCGCGCGAGGATGTGCTGCGCCGCATGGCCCGCACCCAGGACGCGACGCTGAAGGAAATCTGGGAGAAGCGTGACACGTCGCTGCCGCTGAAGTCGCCAGAGGAGTTGGTGATTCTCGCCTCCATCGTCGAGAAGGAAACTGGCGTTCCCGAGGAGCGGGCCGAGGTGGCGGCCGTGTTCGTCAACCGGCTTAACAAGAAGATGCGCCTGCAATCGGATCCGACGATCATCTATGGGCTGGTGCGCGGCAAGGGTCGGTTGGAACGCCCGCTGACGCGCACCGACATCACCTCGCCGACGGCGTTCAATACCTATACGATTCCGGCCCTGCCGCCGGCACCCATCGGCAATCCCGGCCGCGCCTCGCTGGAAGCCACCGCCCGTCCGGCAAAGAGTGACAATCTTTACTTTGTCGCTGATGGCACGGGTGGGCACGCCTTCGCCGCAACTCTGGACCAGCACAACAAGAATGTGGCGCGCTGGCGCCAGATCGAGCGCGAACGCAAGGTCGATCCGGCGGCGCAGCCGGCCGGCACCTCGGGAACGACGGGCGCCACCGCCGTCGACTGAGTCCAATGACTCTCCGCTGCCGGCTTGAGGCTGGCAGCGCCCCCCGTTATGGTCCGCCCGCCGTCTGGGGACGGGGCAGGGGGATGGCATGACGCTAGCCAGCATGACGGGTTTCGCACGCACGCAGGGCATAAGCGGCGCGTGGAGCTGGGCCTGGGAACTCAAGTCGGTCAATGGCAAGGGCTTGGATGTCCGTCTGCGGCTTCCCGGCGGATGGGACAGCGTGGAGGCGGGCCTCAAGCAGTCTGCCGCGCGCGCGCTCTCGCGTGGCAACGTCAACGCTAATCTCTCGCTCACCCGGGCGGACCCCGAGGTCAGTGTGCGCGTCAACGAGCATGTGCTGCGCACCATCGCGCTATCGGTGCGCCGCGTCGCCGAGGAGCTTGGCGCGCCGCCGGTGCAGCTTGAAAGTCTCATCGGTCTGAAGGGCGTGCTGGAGATCAGCGAGGCACAGGAGAGCGAGGCGTCGCGGATGGCGCTGGAGGCAGATGTCGTCGCCGGTTTCCAGCAGGCGTTGTCCGAACTCGCCGCCATGCGGGCGCAGGAGGGCGCCGCCCTCGGTCTCGTGCTCAGCGAACGGCTTGACGGCATTGCCGCGCTCACCGCCGCTGCCGAGGCCAACCCGTCCCGCCGGCCGGAGGCGATCCGCGCCAAGCTCGCCGATCAACTGCGGGTGCTGATGGACACCGGCGCCAGCTTCGATTCGGACCGGCTGCATCAGGAAGCACTGATGATGGCGTCGAAGGTTGATGTACGCGAGGAACTGGACCGGTTGGTGGCCCATGTCGCCGCCGCCCGTGCCATGCTTGTGGAGGGCGGGGCTATCGGCCGCCGCCTGGATTTTCTCGCCCAGGAATTCAACCGCGAAACCAATACGCTGTGCTCCAAGGCCAATGACGTGTCGCTGACCGCCATCGGGCTTGAGCTGAAGGGGCTGGTCGAACAGTTCCGCGAGCAGGTCCAGAACATCGAGTGAGCGCCATGACCAGCCCTTCCCAGATTTCCGTCGTCCGCCGCGGGCTGATGCTGGTGCTGTCCTCCCCTTCCGGGGCGGGCAAATCGACACTGGCGCAAATGCTACTGAGGGAGCACCCCGAGATACACCTGTCTGTCTCGGTGACGACGCGCGAGCGGCGCCCGAGCGAGGTCGAGGGTATCCACTACCACTTCATCAAGCGCGAGCGTTTCGAGAAACTGCGCGATGCCGCCGACCTGCTGGAATCGGCGGAGGTGCACGGCAATTTCTACGGTACGCCGCGCGAGCCGGTGGACAACGCGCTTGCCGCGGGCAAGGATGTGCTTTTCGACATCGACTACCAAGGCACGCTTCAGCTTTATGAGAAGATGCGGTCGGACATTGTCGGCGTCTTCATCTTGCCGCCTTCGGCCGGGGAGCTCAAGACGCGGCTGGAGCGCCGGGCGGAGGACGCATCCGGCGTGATTGAGAAGCGTCTGAAGAACGCGCGCACCGAGATCGCACACTGGCGCGAATATGACTACGTGCTGGTGAATGAGGACCTGAACGCGACCTTCATCAATTTACAGGCGATTTTGGCTGCCGAGCGCCTGCGCCGCGAACGCCAGCTCGGCCTGCCTCCGATCGTCGAACGGCTCGATCAGGAACTGGCGACGCTGACATCCTGACCGGCGCCCGCCCGGCGCATCGCCACCCATTCATTGGCCAGGGCTACGAAGCCCTCAACAGTCACGCGCTCGGCGCGCTCGGTCGGGGCGATGCCCGCCGCCTCCAATAGGGCGCCCGTATCGACGCCGAGGCTCTTGAGACTCTGGCGCAGCATCTTGCGGCGCTGGCCGAAGCCGGCCTCGGTGATGCGCTCCAACGACTTCAGCGAGCAGGGCAGGGGTGCGTGGCGGGGCACGATGTGTACCACCGACGACGTGACCTTGGGCGGCGGCACGAAGGCCGAGGGTGGCACATCGAAGGCGATGTGAGCCTGTGCCCGCCAGCCAGTCAGCACGGCGAGACGGCCATAATGGTCGTCTCCCGGTGCGGCGACGATGCGCTCGGCCACCTCGCGCTGGAACATCAGCGTCATGCTCTCGTACCAGGGCGGCCAGGGATCGGCCGAGAGCCAGCCGACCAGCAGCGGCGTACCGACATTATAGGGCAGGTTGGAGATGACGACGGCGCGCTCGTCCGGTGCGAGAAGAGCACGGTATTCCGTCTGGAGCGCATCGCCTTCGATGATCTCCAGCCGACCCGGATAATGCGCCGCCACCTCCGCCAGCGCCGCGACGCAGCGCGCGTCGCGCTCGATGGCTATCACGCGCCGCGCGCCGAGCGCGAGGATCGCCCGGGTCAGGCCGCCGGGACCGGGGCCAACCTCGATCACGGTCAGCCCGTCGAGCCTGCCCGCCGTGCGGGCGATCTTCGACGTGAGGTTAAGGTCGAGCAGAAAATTCTGGCCGAGCGATTTGAGCGCCGAAAGGCCATGATCCCGTATGACGTCGCGGAGCGGCGGCAGGGTGTCGATGCTCATCTGCCGGCCTCAACCTTCCGTCCGCGCGGCGTCGCGTTCGCTGAGCCGGCGCGCCAGAAGCAGCGCCTCGATCAGGCTGGAGGGATCGGCGCGCCCTGTGCCAGCGAGAGCGAACGCCGTACCATGGTCTGGCGAGGTGCGTATGAAAGGCAGCCCCAGCGTGACGTTGACCGCGCGATCGAAGGCGAGGGCCTTGGCCGGCGCCAACACCTGGTCGTGATAAGCGCCGATGGCGGCATCATACGTGGCGCGGGCGGCGGCGTGGAAAAGCGTGTCCGCCGGCAGCGGTCCGCGCGCATCGATCCCCTCCTGTCGCAGTACCGCAACGGCGGGACGTGTGACCTCCTCGTCCTCGCGCCCGAGCGTGCCGTCCTCGCCCGCATGCGGGTTGAGCCCGCAAATCGCGAGGCGGGGGGCCTCGATTCCGAAGCGGTGCCGCAGGTCATGAGCGGTTATGCGGGCGGTCTCAATGAGCAGTTCGCGGGTGAACAGGCGCGGCACCTCGGCCAGAGGGACATGGATTGTGGCGGGTACGACGGCGAGGTCGGGTGACCAGATCATCATCACCGGATGCGGCGCCGGCGAGCCTGCGAGATAAGCGAGATACTCGGTGTGACCGGGAAAGGCGAAGCCATCGGCATACAGGACGGCCTTGGAGATTGGGTTTGTCACGACCGCCGCCGCACGTCCGGCCTTCACCAGCGCCACGGCGCTGTCGATCGCCGCGCAGGCGGCAGGTGCGCTCGAGGCATTCGGCTGGCCCGGGCCGGCGGTAGCCGCAGGCCCGGCAGGGACGACGGGCAGGGCGGTGGCAAACAGCGCGGCGGCGTCTTCGGGCGTGCATTCCTGCACCGGCACGGCGAGGCCGAGAACTTCGGCCCGGCGGCGCAGCAGGCCGGCATCGCCGGTCACGAAGAAAGCGGGCAAGGCCCGCGCCTCGCGCAGCAGCCAGGCCGCGAGGGTGATGTCGGGGCCGATGCCGGCCGGCTCGCCCAAGGTCAGTGCCAACACAGGCGAGGGGCGTGCCATCGGCCGATCAGCGATACTGGATCATGGCGGACTTGCGGGCATCGTCCAGCAGCTTCTTGGAGACCGTGTCGAACTGCTTGTTCTCAAGCTCGGTGCGGACCTCGCGCTTCTG
Organism: Ancylobacter sp. FA202; assembly: GCF_000380205.1. NCBI lineage: Bacteria > Pseudomonadati > Pseudomonadota > Alphaproteobacteria > Hyphomicrobiales > Xanthobacteraceae > Ancylobacter > Ancylobacter sp. FA202. Next base: position 3,842,289 of record NZ_KB904818.1, read on the forward strand.
CGCGCTCTCGCCGACCACTTCGCGTCGATTGCAGATGGCGATCATCTCGATGCCGGCGCGGGTGACCTCCGGCGCCGTCATCTGGCCGACCGGTGTGTCGTCCATGACCTTGCGCACCGGCGCGCTCATGTCGGCCGAGGTGCGAATGACCGGATCGCGGACCACGGTCTCACGCATGGCGCGGGCGGTCTGGACGCCGGTTTCGCAATCGGTGAACTGCTTGCGCAGGTTGTTAGCCTCCGCCATGCGCTGCGAACGCTCGCCGGGATTGGCCGTGCGGCCCACCACGAGGACGATCTGGCGCACCGTATATTCGGTGGTGCGCTGGGCGCGGGTCAGGTCCTCGCCCTTCGACTGCAGCGCCGCGAACACGTCGGAATCGCGAATCGTTGCGGCAGAGGAGAAGCGGCCGCGCACATAATTGTTCCAGACATAGTCGGCCCGCATTTTCGTCTTGAGCATGCTGGCGTCGAGGCCGGACTGCGCCAGTGCCTGGGTCAGTTGCTCCGGCGAGCGGCCGGTTCGGCTGCCCATGCGGGCAAACATCTTCTCAATTTCTTCCTTGTCGGCGGTGACACCGAACCGCTCGGCAGTGACAATCTTCAGACGCTGGTCGATCAACTCTTCCAGCGCTTCCTTCTGCGACAGATTCCGGCGCTCGGTGAGCTGGGCGAGCTTGATGCGCTGGGAGACATCGAAGCTGGTGATGGGCTGCCCCTGCACCAGGACGAGTATCTGCTGGGCTCTCGCGGGCGTAGGCAGAAACGTGGCGATGGCGACGGCCGCGCAGCCAAACACCAGCGCGCGGGCGAGCGGTCCCACGACGCGATGACGACCGGCGCGCCAGCCATCCCGTATCCAAGACCGTCCGAGCATTTTCTCTCCACTCTTCCTGTCGGTCAGACGAGGGAAATTCGTTCCACTGCGTCCTCCCCTATCCGCGATGTTCTCGTCGGCGGATGTGGCATCAATGCGACGCCGCTGCCTGATCGTCTCTGACTAATCGTCGGTGCTGCCCGATCCGACCTGTGTCGAGAACCCGGCTTCACCCAGCGTCTTCAGCGTGAAGGTGACGAGAACCGTATCGACTCGCTCGCGATTGCCACTTTCAGTGTAGTCCGAACGATAGCTGAGAGCGAGGCCGAAGCACTCGTCGATGTAGGAGATGCCGAACATCGTGTAGTCGATCTCGTCGAGATTGAGATTGTAGCGCGCGGCTGCCCGCAGGTTCCAGTTCTCGTTCAGCTTCAGCGTACCCGTGCCGAGAATGCCCTCGCGCTCCTCATAATAGCCGAGCAGGGGCTGCGCCGTGTAGAGACCGTAAAGAGCGGACACGGTGAGGTGCTTGTTCAGGGTCGCCCGGCCCTCAACCTCATACCGCTCAACCGACCAGTCTTCGTTGTCGAAGCGGAAGCGGTTGATGAGCGAGAACTTGTCCGTCGGCTGGTAGTACAGACGGGCGACATAGTCGGAGGCATCGTCTTCAAGGCCGGACTCGGCGCCCGTATTGGCCATGTCGTAATTGGCGTAGGAGTTGACGCCGAAGATCTGGTAGGACTGGCCGAAAAGGGCGTTTATCTGGCCGCCATCGTTGAAGTTGGCGGTGTACTGGATGCCCACGTTGGCGCGCCCGCCGCCTTCCACGCGGTCATAGCCTGAATATTTGCTGATTTCGAACAGGTTGGTGTCGTCGAAGATCAGGCTTTGTGCGTCTTCATTCGGGAACTGGCCGATATCGGTCTCGTCCGGGCGGATGATGACCTGGGCGATAGGCTCGATGGTCTGCGTGCCCCAGCTCTGCACGGCGATGAAGGGGTAGCGGTATTCGAGGCCGACGGCCGGCATGGCGCGGATCAGCTGGTTGTCGCCGCCCGGCAGCCAGGGCGAATCCTCGGTCTGCGCCTGCACCGAGGCGACATCGACCTGCATGTTGAAGAACGGCGTCCAGGTCTGGCCGGCGGTGTCGATGAAAGTCCGGCGCCAGTCCACCACGCCCGACAGGCGGGTGTAGCTGCCGACCATGCCGCGCATCAGGCAGTCCTGCCGCTGCTCGATCGGGTTAGTGCCGACCTTGTCGAGATCGCACTGGTTGGTCGGGCCGTCATAGAGCGTGGGGTAGGTCGGCGCGTAGGCCGCCGAGGTCGCCCGCAGATCGATCTCATTGCGGGTCAGGCTGGTGAAGTTGATGTCGTAGCTGAGCTGGCCGCCGAACACCGAGTCGCCCAGCGTCTTGCTGTAGTCCAGCACGGGGTGAATGATCGGCTGCTGATCCTGGATGTCGTAGGACGTCAGGCCGGTGAAATACATCGCCCGCACGTCGAAATAGGAGCGGTCGCCCTGACCGACGAGGTAGATCTGCGAGGTGACCTCACGGGCTGTCGCGTTGATGAGGTTATAATCTTGGAGGAAGGTCTCGTCTGACATCAGCCAGCCGTCCCAGCCCCAGTACCAGTTCTCGTTGATGTTGAACCGGCCGTGCGTCTCGACCACCCCGCGCTGGTCACGATAGCCGGGCTGGCCCAGGAACGCGTCCTTGTCCAACTGGTCGATACCGGCAGCACGAATGCTGTAGGTGCCCGTCTCAAGCCGGTGCCGGAACTCGGCGTCGAGCATCACTCCCTGCTTGGAGACGATGAGCGGCGAGAACGTCACGTCCATGTTTGGCGCGATGTTCCAGAAATAAGGAATGGTCGCGCCGTAGCCGATTTCCGATGTGCTCACGAATTGCGGAATCAGGAAGCCGGACTTGCGCTTCACCGTCGGATCGGGAGCTTCAAGGTAGGGGACCCACGCGAACGGGACGCCGAGGAATTCGAGCCTGGCATCCTCGAAATAGATCATCTGTTCCTTTTCTTTATGGATGATCTTCGCGGCCTTCACCTGCCACATCGGCGGCTTTGCGGGATTTTCCTTACAGGGTTCGCAGGGCGTGTAGGCGCCGCTGGTCAGCACCGTGGTGTCGCCGTTTTCGCGGTCGGCGCGGGCGGCGACGAAATGCATGTCGTCGGGCGAATCGATGCGCAGCGAATTGACGAAGCCGTTGCTGAAATCCTGCGACAGGTCGAGGTTGTCGGCGGCGATGACGGTGCCGTCCTTGTCCTTCAGCCGCACGCCTCCTTCGGCACGCAGCCGGTTCGCGTTGCGGTCATAGACGACCCGTCGCGCTTCCAGGACCGCGCCGTCGTAATAGATCTGGACGTTGCCTTCGGCGATCACCTCGTTGCGGGTGTTGTCATAGACAAGCTCGTCCGCCGTCACGAGCATCTTGGCGTTGGGGTCGGTTTGGCGCGTGACAAGGCCGCCAGCGAGGCCGGCCGGCTGCGCCGCCGTCGTCTGAGAGGGGCTCGTCTGGGCAGCATTCGTCTGGGCATGTGCAAGCGTCGCCGGGCCGAAGGCGACCAACGCAACGGAGCCTGCTCCGATAATCGACGCACAGACAGACCGACGCAGGCGACTTTTCAGTCGCGGGATCGCCGAATCTGCCTGGCCGGCTATCACGTTGCCGACCTTCATCCGTCCTCCCGGTGAAGCAGGATGAGAATGCCCATCAATGCTCCTACGCCCGCTGGAAACCACGCTGCTATAATGGGATGCACAATCCCGGCCTCACCGAGGTCCTCGGCGAGCTTGGTGAAAACATAAAGCAGAAAGCCGGCCGCGACGCCACCGAGAATCGTCTGGCCGATGCCGCCGAACCGGAACACGCGCAGGCTCACCGAGGCCGCGATGAGCACCATCGCCAGCAGCAGCGCGGGTCGCGCCAGCAAGCTTTGATACTGCAGCCGATAGCGTTCCGCACCAAATCCGACCCGGGTCGCGGCATCGATGGCGGCGGGCAGATCCCAGAACGGCACGGTCTCGCTTTGCAGCGATTCTTGTACCTGATTGGGCGTGAGATTGGTGGCCAGCATGTAGATGTCGTACTCCTGCAAACCTATTGCGGGAGTTAATACGCGCGCATTTTCGAGCCGCCAGGCGCCGGGATCCAGCACAGCGCGCCGAGCCTCGATCCGCTCCAGCAGCTTGTCATGCGTGTCGAACAGGAAGACGTTGACGCCGGTCAGTTCGCGCCCGCCATTGCTGGTGGCTGCCGCCTGGATGATGGCCTGGCCGTCAACGCTTTGCTGGCGAAGCCAGAAGCCGCTGCGGCCAGCTGCGAACAGGCCGGTCTGGCGGTTGAAGATCTCCGCTTCCAGCCGGCTTGCCCGCTCCTTGAACACGGCCGAAACCGGATTGTAGACGGTTGTGGAAAACGTGCCCAGCGCGAGGGCGATCAGCGCCGCGGGGGCGATGAACTGCCAGGCCGAAATGCCGGCCGCTCGCGCCACGACCAGTTCAAGACGCCGCGACAGCGTAAGGAAGGTTCCGATCGCGCCGAACAGCACGGCGAAAGGCAGCAACTGCTCGGTGAAAAACGGCATGCGGTAGAACACAAGCAGCAGCAGCGTGCCGAAATCGACATCCCTCTCGCCGACGCGGCGCGACAATTCGAGCAGGTCGATGAGCATGATGAGGCTGGCGCAGCCGACAAAGATGCCCATCACCGAGGTAATGAAACGCCGTCCGAAATAGAATCCCAGCGTGCGCCCGATCATCTCGATGCTCCGCTGGCGGTGATTTTTTCGTGATCGCGCATCGGCGGCTCAGTTCACGGTGGCGCGTACAACGCGCTGGGCGAGGCGATCGATCCTAGTGCGAATCGCTTCCGGCATGCGCGGCTTGAAACGCCCGCTCAGCGACGCCATCGCGCCGATGATGAACAGGGTCGGCACAAGATAGACCACGGGAATCATGGCGGGCTCGGTGCGGACTTGGCTAATCAGCCCAAAGCTCGTGATCTGAAGGAAGATGATGAAGGGTGCGGTGCCGGCCAGCGCCAGGCCTCGCCCCTCGCGTGTGGTGCGCGGCTCCGCCAGTGCCGCACAGGCGATCGCGAAGAAGGCCAGCACATAGAGCGGCAGCGACAGGCGCCGGTGAAGCTCCTCGGTAAATCGTCCGGTCCCTTCGATCTTGACCACCAGATCCTTCGGGTCTGGGCTCCACAGATCGCGGAAGGGCCGCTCTGGCGCGCGATAGATCGTCGGCTCGCCACTATTGGTGAAGGGCGACAGATCGAAGGCATAGCGCTGGAACTCGACGACATTGCTGTCCGGTTTACCGGGCGTTCGCCTGTGGATGGCGCCTTCCTCGAGAACCAGGAACGTACCTTCAGCCGAGTCTATCACTTGGCCACGCTCGGCAAGATAGGTGTTCACCTCCTTCGGATCGCGCGCATCGTTAATGAAGATGCCGCCCAGCACGCCGTTGGCATTGCGCTCGCGCACATGGAATACCATGCCCTGCGACAGGGTGGTGAACCGGCCAGGCTGGGCGATGAACGCGACGACATCGGCGCGCACCCGGGTAATCTCATAGCGGAACTGGCGCATGGCCGCCGGCACGATCTCGATCGACAGCGCGGCGCAGCAGGCGGCGACCAGCACCGCGAGAATGACCAGTGGGCGCAGGAAACGCCAGGTGGAGATGCCGGCCGCGCTGGCCACCACGATTTCGGAATCGCTGTTCATGCGGAAGAGCGTCTGCGCCACCGCCATGAACAGGGCCGCCGGCGCAAGGCCAAGGATGAGGGCGGGCAAGGCGAGGGCTGTGATGACCACGAACGCCAGAATCGTCTGGCCCTGTGAGGTCATGATGTCGAGTTCGCGCAGGGCCTGCGTCACCCAGATCATGGCGGTAAGTACCAGCAGCGTTCCGATGAAGGCCGTGGCGGCCGAGCGGAACACATAGCGATCCAGGCGGTTCATCGAGCGGCGTATCCTGATCCCTGTCGGTGACTGCCCGCTGCCCCGGCGTGGCCATGCTTGCGCACGATGCATAATTGGCTGAGCGTTCCGGCGCAAATCGGGCGGAGCCGCGTTCTCGCCGAGGTCCGTTTGAGGCTCGTCCCTCGTCGCGCATTCGGCTAAAGAGAAACGAACAGAGCCGCGTCCAATCAAGGTGCCCCGATGCCCGACCATGTGAAAATCAGTTTTGCCAAGCTTCCGGCCACTCTGGAAGGGCTCGTTGTCCTCCTCGCTGCGGAGCCCGCCGAGGGGGAGATGCCGGACTTCGCGCCGGCTGTCGACGCGCTTCTGGCGCCGACGGCCACTTTGGTGGCGAGCGCGATGCTGGCGGATCGCTTCACCGGCAAAGCCGGCAAGGGGCTTGAGATTCTGGCGCCGACGGGCCTCGACGCTTCCCGCCTCATCATCATGGGCGTCGGCAAGGCGGCCAGCCTCAAGACCTTCGACTGGCTCAAGCTCGGTGGGGCGATTATGGGCCGTTTGCCGACCTCGGCCAAGGAAGTGAATGTGATCCTGGCGCTGCCGGGCGGCGAGGTATCGGGTGAGGCGGCCGCCGAGCTGGCGCTTGGCCTGCGCCTGCGTGCCTATGCCTTCGACCGCTACAAGACGAAGAAGAAGCCCGATGAGGCAACGGCGAAGCCGAAGGTCACTCTTTACATAGAGGATGATGCCGCGGCCAAGCGAGCGTGGAAGAAGCGCGAGGGCATCGGTGAGGGCGTGGTGATCGCTCGTGACCTGGTGAACGAGCCGGCCAATGTGCTCACCCCCACCGAATTCGCCAAGCGCGCAGGCGATCTCGCCAAGGTTGGCGTCGATGTCGAGGTGCTGAGCGAGAAGGACCTTAAGAAGCTCGGCATGGGGGCGCTGCTCGGCGTCGGCCAGGGTTCCGCCGAGGAGAGCCGAGTCGTGGTGATGCGCTGGAACGGCGGCAAGGCCGGGGAGGCGCCGGTGGCGTTCGTCGGCAAGGGCGTTGTGTTCGACACCGGCGGCATCTCGATCAAGCAGGCCGCCGGCATGGAAGACATGAAGGGCGACATGGCGGGCGCCGCCTGCGTCGTCGGTCTCATGCACGCGCTCGCGAGCCGCAAGGCCAAGGCCAATGTGGTCGGCCTGATCGGCCTCGTCGAGAACATGCCCGACGGCAAGGCGCAGCGGCCGGGCGACATCGTCACCTCCATGTCCGGTCAGACCATCGAGATTATCAATACCGACGCCGAAGGCCGGCTCGTGCTCGGCGATGTGCTCTGGTACGCCAAAGAGCGCTTCAAGCCGCAATTCATGGTGGACCTCGCCACGCTCACCGGCGCCATCATCGTCGCGCTCGGCACCGAGCATGCGGGCCTGTTCTCCAACGACGACACGCTGGCCGAACGGCTGACCGAGTCCGGGCTGACAACGGGCGAGAAGGTGTGGCGCCTGCCGCTTTCGGCCGACTACGACAAGCTGATCGATTCGAAGTTCGCCGACATGAAGAACACCGGCGGGCGCTTCGGCGGCTCGATCACCGCTGCGCAGTTCATCCAGCGCTTTGTCGGCGACGTTCCGTGGGCGCATCTCGACATTGCCGGCACCGCCATGTCGTCGCCGGCCACCGAGTTCAACCGCAGCTGGGGTTCGGGCTGGGGCGTTCGCCTGCTCGACGATCTGGTGGCGCGTCACTACGAATCGTGACGCCCGCTTTCCGGCCGCCGCGCGGGCAGGGATAGGGAGCGCGTTTCATGACTGAAGTGTTCTTCTATCACCTGCAGAGCCGGCCGCTCGATGCCGCCTTGCCCCAGCTCCTGGAGAAATGCCTGGAGCGGGGATGGCGGTGCGCGGTGCAGGCGACCTCCCCGGAGCGGGTCGAGGCGCTGGATACTCTCCTCTGGGCCTATGACGAGAGCTCGTTCCTGCCGCATGGCACAGACCGCCAGGCCGAGCCGGCACGCCAGCCGATTCTCCTCACAACAGACGAATCAAATCCCAACGGCGCCGTGGTCCGTTTTCTGATCGACGGCGCCGCGATTGCCGATGCCGGCGCCTATCAGCGGGTGATCCACCTGTTTGACGGCAACGATTCCGACGCCATCGCACCCGTTCGCCAGGCTTGGCGTGACGCACGGGCTGCGGGTCACGAGGTGACTTACTGGCAGCAGGACGCCGAGGGGCGCTGGCAGCGGCGCTGATTGGGGCCCCGCAGTGGCGCCTCGTGCCACAATTGCCGCGCCCTTCCTCTCGCACAGGCTCGTTAACCCCTGATTTACCAACGCTTTTCGCTAGGCGGCGTTGCGTTCCATTCAGGAACGGGGTGGCGTGAAAATTGTGTCTCGATGGCAACACTTCGTTGCGGAATGGGCGGAAGGGCCCCTTTGGTACCACTTTGGCTTTGCACCGCCCGGTGGTTTCGAACAGTATCGCTGTGGGTGCCGCGCCGTGCGGCGGGTCCTGACAATTGAAAACCCAACATTGGTCCAATTTGGGGGAGAATGAAATTGAAGACGGTCATTAAGAATGTGCTGCTCGGTTCGGTTGCCGGGCTTGCTATGGTCGGGACTGCTGCGGCGGCCGATCTGCCTGTGAAGGCGAAGGCTGCGGAATATGTGAAGATCTGCTCCACCTACGGCGCGGGCTTCTACTACATCCCCGGCACCGACACCTGCCTCAAGGTTGGTGGCTACGTGAGGGCCGACACCTACTACACCGACATCGACGCGAAGTCCCGCTACACCTCGCCGGACGTTCTCTTTCGCGCGTCGGATGATCCGGATGGTCAGAGCTACTTCCTGACCCGCGTTGGCGTTCAGCTCGATGCCCGCACGCAGACCGAATACGGCACCCTGCGTTCGTACTTCGAAGGTCGCTTCAACGCTGGTGAAGACTACGGCTTCGGTCAGGAAATCGAGACCGGCGACTTCAGCTTCAGCGACGGCTCGGTCAATTCGGCCTCGCTCAAGTATGGCTACATCCAGTTCGCTGGCTTCACCTTCGGTCGCGCCACTTCGGCGTTCGACTTCTGGGCCGGCGACGGCTGGCAGGGCATTCAGCCGGGTTCGTTCTACTCGGACAGCACGCTGAACGTGATCCAGTACACCGCTGACTTCGGCAACGGCTTCTCGGCGACCATCGCCCTGGAAGACTCCTATGGCCGTGAAGACGAGTACGCGAACTTCGTCGAGCTCCAGGGCCAGCAGGTTCCGGATATCGTCGCTAACATCGCTTATGAAGGCACCTGGGGTGCGTTCAAGGTGTCGGGTGCTTGGCATCAGATCGGTGACTGGAACCCGCTCCTTGAGAACGGTGATCAGCTCGTCGGCTACAGCAACGACGACTCTGGTTGGGCGGTTCTCGCCGGCGTGCGCTTCGACTTCGCTGAGACCACCACCCTGTACGTCGAAGGCGCTTATGCCTCTGGCGCTCCGGGCTATCTCGGCCTCGCCGGCACCGTCCCGGTTGTTGATCTGAGTGGCAATGCGGTTTCCGGCTGGTACGTCGGCGGCGCGCTGATCCACTACTGGACCCCCTCGGTGTTCACGGGCGTGGTCGGCAGCTACACGCAGACCGACAACTTCCAGACCTCGTACTCTTATGACGATCTGGAAGTCGATGGTGTCGCTTCGACCGACTTCACCGGCTACAATGTCGGCGTCAACATCGGTTGGGTGCCGGTCAAGGGTCTGACCCTTGTCCTCCAGTACGACTACCTGAGCGCCGAATACGCGGGCACGGACTACATCAACGCCGCCGCGCTTTCGACCGAAGTGACCCAGAACCGCGTGACCTTCTCGGCCAAGCGTTCTTTCTGATCTCTTCCGAGATTGGCTCTACGGAAAGCCCCGGCCTTGTGCCGGGGCTTTTTGCTTTTGCAATGCCGGCCCTCGAACGACGTTCCTTCAACCACCGGCGTGCGCCTTCGGGCGCCGGCGGGCGTCGGTTCGGCCAGGGAATATGCTGAAGGTTATACGCCGCCGCCCTCGCGCCGGCGGATGGGCGCCAAAGCGGAAATGCGAGCGCCCGCATTTCGCGCCCTAAAGGCGCGACCGAACACCGGGTTTTTCGCTGGGATAGGAGGCGGCGTCTAGGACGTGGCGGCCTCGTCGAGACTGGCCGATGCGTGCAGCCAGTCCTCTTCGACCTTGGCGAGCGCCTCGGCCGCCGCCGCGCGCTCCCGGGCCAGACGCTGGGCCTCAAGCGGCGCCCGCGTATAGAGCGTGTCGTCAGCGAGCTTGGCGTCGAGCGTGGCGATACTGCGCTCCAGCTTCACGATTCCCGCCTCCAATTCCTTGATCCGCTTACGCAATGGCGCGGTTTCAGTGCGCCGGTCGGCCGCCTGGCGCCGCTCGTCGGCCCGGGTGCCGGACGCCTCCTTGCGCTGGGATGACGCGCTGCGACCGACGACTAGCTTCTGATATTCGTCGAGATCGCCGTCATAGGGACGCACCGTCCCCTCCGCCACTAGCCACAACCGTTCGGCGGAGGCGTCGAGCAGGGTGCGGTCGTGACTGATGAGGATGACGGCGCCAGGAAAATCGTTGATCGCCTCGGTCAAGGCCTGCCTTGCGGCGATGTCGAGATGGTTGGTCGGTTCGTCCAGAATGAGCAGATGCGGCCCGTGAAAGGCGGCGAGGCCGAGCAACAGCCGCGCCTTCTCGCCGCCGGACAGCGCCGCGATCGTCGTATTGGCCGTCTGCCCGGAAAAGCCCATCTCCGCCGCGCGCGCACGCACCTTGGCCTCCGGCGCCTCCGGCATCAGCCGGCGGACATGGTCGTAGACCGTCTCATCGGCGACCAGTTCGTCCAGCTGGTGCTGGGCGAGATAGGCGATTTCCAGCCCGGCGGCCCGAACCATCGTGCCGCCCAGCGGCGCCAACCGACCGGAAATCAGCTTTGCAAACGTGGACTTACCGTTTCCGTTCGGACCGAGGAGGGCGATGCGGTCGTCATGGTCGATGCGCAACGTCAGCCCGCGCAGGATCGGCTTTCCCGGCTCATAGCCGGCCGACACGCCATCGAGGGTGAGGATGGGCGGCGAGGGAATGCGCTCGGGATGGCGGATCGAGATCGCTGCCGCCTGCTCACTGGCCGCCGCGGCGATCGGCGCCATCCGCGCCAGCGCTTTTAGCCGGGACTGCGCCTGCTTGGCCTTGGTCGCCTTGGCGCGGAAGCGCTCGACGAAGGCTTCCATATGCTTGCGCTTGGCTTCCTGTTTGAGCCGCGCCTTCTGGTCGACGACCAGCTTTTCGGAGCGCTGCCGCTCGAAGGAATCATAGCCGCCGCGCCAGAGGGTGAGCTTTCCCTGGTCGAGATGAAGGATGAACCCCACGGATTCGTTGAGCAATTCCCGATCATGGCTGACGATGAGCACGGTGCGGGGATAGCGGGCGAGGAAGTCCTGCAGCCACAGCGTGCCTTCAAGGTCGAGGTAATTGGTCGGCTCGTCGAGCAGCAGCAGGTCCGGCTCGGCAAAGAGCAGGGCGGCCAGCGCCACCCGCATGCGCCAGCCGCCGGAGAATTCCGAACAGGGGCGCTGCTGGGCGGCATCGTCGAAGCCAAGGCCAGCGAGAATGCGCGCCGCGCGGGCCGGGGCGGCGTGGGCGTCGATATCGACAAGGCGCAGCTCAATCTCGGCGATGCGCGCGGGATCGCTGGCATCCTCGCGTTCTTTCAACAGCTTAGCGCGTTCGATGTCGGCGGCGAGCACCACGTCGATCAGCGTCTCCGGGCCGGCCGGGGCCTCCTGCGCCACCTGGCCGATGCGAGCGGCGGTGGGAATGCGGATGTCGCCGCTCTCCAGTTCCAGATCGCCGGTAATGGCGCGGAACAGTGTGGTCTTGCCGGTGCCGTTGCGGCCGACAAGCCCGATCCGCGCGCCTTCCGGCAGCGCTACCGAGGCATGGTCGATGAGAAGCCGGCCGGCAATGCGGAGGGAAATGTCGTCGAGGATAATCATGCCCGTCTTGTGCCGCGCCGCGCGCCGCCGGGCAAGAGAGACAGCGGTTTCCGCCGCCCTTCAGCCCTGGCGGGAGGCGCCGTTTTCGCGCTGGAAGGCGATCAGGTCGAGCGAGGGCGCGGCGGACTTGCCGAGCAACCCACTGATAAGACAATGAACCTGGCCGCGATGATGGGTCTGGTGGTTGAATACATGGTCGAGAACCGTCGCCAGATTCTGGGTGAAACGGGTGCCGGCGACGTTGGTATAGGTGAGGTCGCCAGCCAGCGTCATGGTGTCGAGGCCGGCGACATAGGCCGCGATGCGTGCGTCTTCCGCAGCACGAGCCGGCGCCAATTCCGCCAGCGTTTCGAACAGGATAGCGTCGAGGCCGGCCGGCTCGTCGCCGCTGCCGGTGATCCGGCGCAGCCACAATCGGTCACCGACCAGAATATGGTTCAGCGTGGCATGCACCGAGCCGAAAAAGGCGCCGCCATCGGCGCGGTACTGGGCCACGCTGAGCTGGGCGGCAGCTTCGTAAAGGCGCTGGTTGGCCCACTCATTATAGGCGGCGAAATCGCGGTAACGGCGGGTGACGAGGGGCTCGAAACGGGTCTCGGACGGTGTGTCGGTCGTCATTACTCGCGGTCTCCGTGGCGCCGGCCCTTGCCCTCCAGGGGCGCCAAGCCATTGACGGCATTATGCATTGCCGCGCGGGCGCTGACTAATTCGCCGTGGTGATGGAAGCCATCACCACGGCGCGCCGCTAAAAAACGTCCGCCGCACAAGAAAACGCCCCGGCCCTGCGGGAGGCAGGAGCGGGGCGTTTGCGTCGGGCCTCCGCCGGGTCGGCGGGAACGGCGGCTGCCGTCGGCTATCCGTTGCCGGAATGTGCTTATATTGCAGGGGGATGGACAACGGGCGCTGAACGGGCCGTTGGCTGTTGTTCATCTCGAGCGTCGGGGCGGTGCCGACAAAAAAGTGCCCCGGCTCCTTGGGGGAGAAGCCGGGGCTGATGGGCTCGCGTTGGGGCTTGGGGGAGTGGGGATGCCGCGAGCCTAACCTTGTGAAACGAGTGGCGAGTGAGTGCAGTGAGGTGGAGTGTCAGGCCGATGAGGCCAAACAGACCAGGCAAAAATGATCAGTGACAACGAGGCGGGAAAAGCGCATCGGCCGAACCCGCCAGGGTCGATCGAAAGGGGGCGGCTCAGTAGCAGACGGGACGCTCGACCTCGACCATGCGGCCGGCGTCACTGACCCAGCGCGACTGCATCACGCAATCGCCGGCAACCCGCTCGACCGGAATTTCCACGGTCGCGACCGGCAGCTGGCGCTTGAAATAACCCGTGGCGTCGGCCGCGCCCACGAATAGGGCGGTAAACCCCATGATGGCGGCAACAGCACTGATGGCAATGGCCTTGTACATCTCGGCACCTCATCCACCTGCCGGTGGATGACCCACCGGAATTCACATCGTCATTGCGTCGCTCACGACTGCGGAAGGAAACACGAGGCACGAAATTCCGGGTGCCGCACCGCCACTCATCGTGGCCGGCCCGGCGGAACGAAACGTTTCGCGTTCGTTCATCCGTATTCGCCTCATTCCGTCCGTTAACACCCCCTTAACGTGCGAACTCCCGGCGAAGTTCCAAGAGGCAATCATGAAGTCGTGATCGCGCGATTATTCGGCGAATACGCAGCGGGTTTCCTTCACCCAGCGCGGCGTCCCCTCCGAGAACACGGCACGACGCTCCAGGAAGCAGGTCTTGTAGCCCGCCGGCTGCCGCGACGGGTCGGTCGTCGCGTCGGCCACGGGCAGGAAGGGGCGGGCGAGAAGGCCGACAAGAACCGCCGCCAGAACCAACGCGGCGACAACACACTTCTTCATGGGCAACACCCTGGGCTGCGGCACCGGCCGCTCTGTTGCCAAACAGATGAGCGCGCGAGGGTTCCGCCGCAAGGCGGGGGTTTCTTATCCGAACGGTCCGCCCACAGGGTGGAGGCGCGCTTGTCGAAAACGCCGCCCGCGCTTCTCTTGTCCACGGGCGGAGGCGCCGCTATAAGCCGCTGCGAACCTTTCGCCCCCTTGTATTTTCAGGAAGCACGTCATGGCGCTCGAGCGCACTTTCTCCATCATCAAGCCCGACGCCACCCGTCGCAATCTCACCGGCGCGATCAACGCCACCATCGAGAAGGCCGGCCTGCGCATCGTCGCCCAGAAGCGCATGCTGCTCACCCGCGCCCAGGCCGAGACCTTCTATGGCGTCCACAAGGAGCGCCCCTTCTTCGGCGAGCTCGTGGACTTCATGATCTCCGAGCCGATCGTCGTGCAGGTGCTGGAAGGCGAGGACGCCGTCGCCAAGTATCGCGAAGTGATGGGCGCCACCAACCCGGCCAATGCGGCCGAAGGCACCATCCGCAAGGAGTTCGCCCTCTCGGTCGGCGAGAATTCGGCGCATGGCTCCGACAGCCTGGAGAATGCGCAGATCGAGATCGCGCAGTTCTTCGCCGGTAACGAAATCGTCGGCTGACCTTCGCGCCGTCCGACCTCGACAGCGTTACACCCCGTCCGGTTCACCGGGCGGGGTGTTTCTTTGTGCGAAGCAGCGTAGAGTAAGCGTTCGCAGCAACGATAATTGGCAAAATGCGGTATTCGGGCTTGGCCACCGCATGGATTATTATGTATGTTCCCTAGATGGGCGCTGCGGGGGTCCGGCCATGGAGAAGTGGCCCGCAGCGGGGATGCCGTTTAATGGCGCGCCAAGAGCGCCCGGGAGTGGGCCCGCCGGAGCCACCTCCTCTTGCCTCACCAAAAAAAATGGCGCGCCAACGCCGAAACAACTGACTGGAGTCCCGCCCGCATCCGGGCGGGAGGTGAGGGAATGAGCACATGGATTATCTTGAGCCGCTCTTCTGGCTAGCACTTCTCAAAATCATCTGGATCAACGTCCTGCTTTCCGGCGACAACGCCGTCGTCATCGCGATGGCCTGCCGCTCGCTGCCCGACAAGATGCGCCGCACCGGCATGATCCTCGGCGCCGCCGTCGCGGTCGGCATGCGTATCGTGTTCACCGCCATCATCGCCGTGCTGCTGGGCTTGCCCTGGCTGCGCATCGTCGGCGCGCTGGCGCTGATGTATATCGCGGTCGACCTCGTGCTGCCGGAAGAGGGCGAGGAAAGCGGCGTCGCGGGGCATGACAATCTGTGGCGCGCCGTCGGCACCATCGCGGTCGCCGATCTGGTGATGAGCCTCGACAATGTCGTCGCCATTGCCGCCGTCGCCGATGGCAACTGGACGCTGATCATCATCGGCCTGGTCATTTCCATCCCGATGATCATCGCCGGCGCGGCGCTGATCATGGGCCTCCTGGCGCGCTTCCCCTTCCTGGTCTGGGCCGGCGCGGCGCTGCTGGGCTGGGTCGCGGGCGAGATGTTCGTCTCGGACATCAAGGTGCTGGACTATTTCGGCGAGGCCATGGTCCACCACTATGAATATGCGGCGGCTGCGGCCGGCGCGGTGATCGTGCTCGGCACGGGCTGGGCCCTGTCCCGGCTCAAGGGTTCGCATGCGGCGGGGCCGCACGGCACCTGATATAAGCGGGACACCCTCCCACCGGCGCCCGCGACCTCACCCGTCGCGGGCGCTTCCGATTGAGCGGAGCGTTCTGGCGTACTTAATAATGTATTCCAGAGCTGCCGCCGGTGGGCCGGGCGTTCCTTCCTGACCTTTGGATTTCGACCCTCGGAGAGGACACGATGGATTTCTCAAGCCCGATCTTCTGGGTGGCGCTGCTCCAGATCATCTGGATCGACCTGCTGCTTTCCGGCGATAATGCCGTGGTCATCGCGCTGGCCTGCCGCTCGCTGCCCGAGAAGCAGCGCAAATGGGGCATTCTGCTCGGCGCCGGCGCGGCGGTGGGCCTGCGCATCGTCTTCGCCCTTGTGGTCTCCTACATGCTCGGCGTGCCGTTCCTGAAGGTGGTCGGCGGCGTGCTGCTGTTCTGGATCGCCATCAAGCTGGTGCTCGACGAGGGCGCCGAGGGCCATCATGTCGAAGGCGCCGACAGCCTGTGGAAGGCCGTTCGCACCATCGCCATCGCCGACGCGGTGATGAGCCTCGACAATGTGGTGGCGATCGCCGCCGCGGCGCGCGGCCATGCCGAACTGTTCATCTTCGGCCTGCTGCTCACCATCCCGCTGATCGTGTTCGGCTCGCAGCTGATCCTCAAGCTGATCTCGCGCTTCCCGATCCTGATCTGGTTCGGCGCGGCGCTGCTCGGCTGGATCGCTGGCGAGATGCTGGTCAGCGACAAGGTGGTGCTGGAGACCATGCAGGGCATGGCCCCGTGGCTGGTCGACGTGATCGCTGATCCCGAGGATCCGGTCGGCCTGAAGCCCTCCGCCATCCCGCACTATCTGGCCGCTGTGGTCGGCGCGGTGTTCGTGATCAGCTTCGGCTGGATCGTGAAGAACCGTCGCGGCGAGGCGACCGCGCACTGAGCCTGACCGCACAGGTGTAAAAATCGAGGCGCTCCGCTAGGATACTGGCGGAGCGCCTTTTTCATGAATCAGCACATCTCGCCGACCCGTACCGCCTATTCCGCCTGCCCGCATGACTGCCCCTCCACCTGCGCGCTGGAGATCGAGGTGGCGGAGGGGCGCATCGGCCGCGTGCGCGGCTCGCGCGACAACAGCTTCACCGCCGGCGTCATCTGCGCCAAGGTCGCGCGCTATGCCGAGCGGGCCAACCACCCGGACCGGCTGACCCGGCCGCTGCGCCGCGTGGGGGCCAAGGGGGAGGGGCGCTTCGCCCCGATCGCCTGGGACGAGGCGCTTGACGAGATCGCCCACCAGTTTGCCGAGGCGGAAAAGCGGCACGGGCCGGAAGCGGTCTGGCCCTATTACTATGCTGGCACGATGGGGCTGGTGATGCGCGACGGCATCAACCGGCTGACCCGCGCCAAGGGCTATTCGCGGTTCTTCTCCTCGATCTGCGTCAACCCGGCCTGGAGCGGCTTCCTCGCCGGCACCGGCAAGCTCGCCGGGCCGGACCCGCGCGAAATGGCCAGGAGCGATTTCGTGGTGATCTGGGGCACCAACCCGGTGTCCACCCAGATCAATGTGATGACCCACGCCATCCGCGCCCGCAAGGAGCGCGGGGCGAAGATCGCAGTGGTCGATGTCTACCGCTCGCCGACCATGGAGCAGGCGGACATTCCGATCCTGATCCGCCCCGGCACGGATGGCGCGCTGGCCTGCGCGGTGATGCATGTGCTGTTCCGCGACGGGCTGGCCGACCGCGCCTATCTCGCGCAATTCGCCGACGATCCGGCCGGGCTGGAGGCGCATCTGGCCTCGCGCACGCCGGACTGGGCCGCCGCGATCACCGGCCTGCCGGCGGATGAGATCGAAGCCTTCGCCCATGCCATCGGCCGCACCCCACGCACCTTCATCCGCGCCGGCTATGGCTTCACCCGCTCGCGCAATGGCGCGGTGGCGATGCATGCGGTGAGCTGCATCCCCACCATAACAGGCGCCTGGCAGCATGAGGGCGGCGGCGCCTTCCATTCCAACAGCGCCATCTATGGCTGGAACAAGCGGATGGTGGAGGGGCTGGACATCCCCACCACGGCGCGCGAGCTCGACCAGTCGCGCATCGGCGACATCCTCACCGGCGACGCCGAGGCGCTGCTCGGTGGCCCGCCCGTGACCGCCATGCTGATCCAGAACACCAACCCGGTCTCGGTCGCGCCCGACCAGGAGACGGTGCGGCGGGGATTCGCGCGGGACGACCTGTTCGTCGCCGTGCATGAGCAGTTCATGACCGAGACGGCCGCCATGGCCGACATCGTGCTGCCGGCGACCATGTTCACCGAGCATGACGACCTCTATCAGGGCGGTGGCAATCAATATGTCATCCTCGGCCCGAAGCTGGTGGAGCCGCCGGGCGAGTGCCGGACCAATCATGCGGTGATCGGCGCGCTGGCGGAGAGGCTCGGCGCCGCGCATGAGGGCTTCCAGATGAGCCCACGCGCGCATGTCGACTGGATGCTGCAGGCGAAGGGGCGCGGCACGGTGGAGGAACTGGAGGAAAAGCGCTTCCTCGATGTGCAGCCTGATTTCGAGACCGCGCATTATGTGAAGGGCTTCAATTGGCCGGACGGCAAGTTCCGGCTGAAGCCGGACTGGGCGCATTCGCGCTACGCCTCGCCGGGCAAGTTCGGGCCGTATCGCGACATGCCGGCATGGCCGGACCATTGGGCTGTGATCGAGGAGGCGAACGCGGACTACCCGTTCCGTCTCGTCACCGCGCCGGCGCGCTCCTTCCTCAACTCGACCTTCACCGAGACCGAGGGCTCCATTGCCCGCGAGAAGCGGCCGGAACTGCTGCTCCACCCGGACGATGCGGCCGGCCTCGGCGTGAGCGAGGGCGACCTGCTCACGGTGGCCAGCGCGCGCGGCGAGGTGCTTCTGCATGCCCGCCTGTTCGACGGGCTGCGGCGCGGCGTGGTGGTGGCGGAATCGATCTGGCCGAACCGCGCGCATGCAGGCGGGCGCGGCATCAACAGCCTCACCGGCGCCGACCCCGTCGCCCCCGTCGGCGGCGCGGCGCTGCACGACAATCGGGTGCGGATCGCGCGGGCCTAGCTCGGAAACAGCTCGACATGGGTCTCGGCGGTGCGGCCGATGTAGGGCGCGCGGCGGCCGCCGCACAACGGTCGCGATGCTTGCTTTCGACGGCGGCCGCCGGGCTGAGATCGTTTAATGGATGATCTGGACGGCCCACGTGCCGTCCGGATTCAGCGTGACATTCATGGTGGAGTGGCCGCCCGTGAAGTCGCACATGGCCGCATTGATGCTCGATGTGGTGAAGTTGATCACAGAGCCGGGCGTGTAGCTGCCCGTCTGCACGTAGTATCGCAGGATCGGCTGGCAATCGGTGGTGTTGAGCGGGTTGGCGACGACGAAGTTCGAGAGCACGAGGCTACCGTTCGTCTGCACCGCCGAGCCGATGTTGTACATGGGCGGTGCCTGGTAGGCCGGCGTGATGATGCGGAACGCTCCCGCCTGCACATTCTGGCCCACTGTGGGCTGCGACAGGCCGAGGGGGTCCACCGACGCGGTGGTGCAGTCATTGGCGGTGCCAGACGCTGGCGCGAGATCAATCGCGCGGAAGGCAGAGGCGAAGCCCGAGCTCTGGCCCACCTGCGGCTGATTGTTCGTCTGCTGAATGCCGGCGTAGTACTGGAGGTTGGCCTGGAACGTCAGCACGCTGCCGGTGGAATCGTAATTTCCCAGGTACTGACAGTGGAGTGAGTTGCTGTAGACCTGGGATCCGCCTGCGTATATAGCCGGTTGTTGAAAGAAATAGAAGCTTTGCGTTGCTGCTGTACGGTTAGTTAGGTTGATCGTCAGGAGCGTTGACATGATTTTTACTCCAAGAAATTTCATTGTTATCGTCGATAAAGATCACCTGGCTCGCCGGTGGGGTGACACCAGAGCGCAATCGATAGTATGTAAATTATCTATATGTGCAACTTAAAGGTGTATGTCGGGCGCTCAGATGACGCGGCTCCTGTCGCGTTCAGCGCAGATGCCGGTCTGACGCCGGCCCGTGCGCGAGATCGCCCAAGGTCGCCCGGATCCGGATGGGTTGGTCGCGAACGGATTCCGGGAGCCGCGTCCTATCTCGGAAACAGCTCCACATGGGTCTCGGCGGTGCGGCCAAGATAGAGGGCGCGGCGGCCGGAGAAGGAGACGATGTAGCCGGCGCAACCCGCCTGCGCGACCTTGGCGCAGAAGCCCTTATAGGTGTAGCCCGGCAGCAGCTGCTGCGCCTCGCTTATCGCGGCGCCGATCGAGCCTGGATCGAAGGCGGCGGCGACGGGGAAATCGGGCGCGTGCATCGGCAGTTCAAAGCTCGCGCCATCGACGAAATAATAGGTCGCCGTGGCGCGGCGGAAGTCGATCGAATAGCTCTCGAAGCCGGCCGCCATCAGCGTGCCGACGATGTCGGGGAAGCTCATGGTGCCGTCTTCCGAGCCCTTGAGGCAGGCGGCGGCGATGGCTTGGCTGTCGGGGTGCATGGTAGTCTCCCTTGAATGTCAGTCGACCGGAAGCGCCGCCAGCCGGTGCTGCTCGGCGAGACGGCGCAGCAGGCGCTCCAGCGTGGCGCGCTCCTCGGGGGTGAGGGGGGCGAAGAAGGCGGCGTCATTGGCATCGGCCAGCGCCGCCAGCTGCGGCACCAAAGCCTCGCCGGCGGGGGTGAGGGCCAGCGTCTGGGCGCGCCCGTCCTCAATGCTCGCCGTGCGCGCGGCGAGGCCCTTGGCGATCAGCCGGTCCGCCAGCTTGGTGATGGCGCCGCGCGTCATGCCGATGATGTCGGCGGCACGGCTCGGCGCCAGCGGGGGCGAACCGTGGAGGGTGCGCAGCAGCACCCATTCGGCCACCGTCACCTCCTTTGCCGCCAGTCGGGCGGCGAAGGCCTGCGAGACGTGGTTGGAGACAAAGCGCAGCCAGAAGCCTAGGTGATCGGACAACGCGGGCAGGGGAGACGATGACATGGCGACCTTGGTGGGAGTGTTGTTGACTAGGAAACTAATTTAAAATGGTGTCCTAGTCAATCAATTATCCGAGGTCTGGTCCGCCACCGTCGCAAATTTACGACCCAAGAGGTGGTAACTGGGGGGAACCGATCGACCCTGTCGGCGTCATATCGACATCTCTCCTCGCAGCGGAACCGCCCCATGAGATTCAACGTCGCCTCCCGGCTCGCCTATGAGGTGCGCGACAGGGCCGTCTTCATCCTCAACATCGAGGCGGCGGCGCTGCGCCACCAGACGATTCTCTCGGAATCGCTGAACCTCACCCCCGCGCTCGCGCTGGAGCGGCATGATCTTGCCGGCGGCACGCGGCTTGTGCGCGTGGTGGTGGAGCCGGGCCTGTTCGAGGTCGCCTATGACGCCACCGTCGAGCTTGCGATGCTCGATGCCGACCCCTCCCATGTCGGCGAGACGCCGGTGGCGGAGCTGCCGCTTCAGGTGGTGCCCTTCCTCAACCCCAGCCGCTACTGCCAGTCCGACCAGCTTGGGCGCTTCGCCTATCACCAGTTCGGCGGCCTGCCGCCCGGCCATGAGCGGGTGACGGCGATCTGCAACTGGATCTACGACAATGTCGAATATCTCAGCGGCAGCACCAATTCCGAGACCTCGGCCTATGACACGATGGTGCAGCGCGCCGGGGTGTGCCGGGATTTCGCCCATCTCGGCATCGCCTTCTGCCGCGCGCTGTCGATCCCCTCGCGCTTCGCCAGCTCCTATGCCTGGCAGCTCGACCCGCCGGACTTTCACGCCGTGTTCGAGTGCTATCTCGACGGCGCCTGGTATGTGTTCGACCCCACCCGCAAGGCGGCGCTGCAGGGGCTGGTGCGGATCGGCGTCGGCCGCGACGCGGCGGATGCGGCCTTTGCCACCATCTATGGCGATGCGATGATGACCGACATGCAGGTGTCGATCGCGCCGCTCGACGAGGTGGCGCACGCCGCGCCGACGCTGCGGGCGGTGGGGATCGCGTAGAACAAACGCGCGGGCGTTCAGCCGACCGGGGGCACGACCAGCGCCGGCGGGGCGAGGGTGAACTCGTCGAGGGCGACGCGGCCCTCCACCAGCCGGGCGCGGCCATCGGCGACGAGGCGCAGCGCGGCGGGGTAGATCACGTGCTCCTGCGCCAGCACCCGGGCGCCGAGCGTGTCGGGCGTGTCGCTCTCCAGCACCGGCACGGCGGCCTGGATGAGGATGGGTCCGACGTCCATTTCCGGCGTGACGAAATGCACCGTGCAGCCATGGATGCGCACGCCCTCGGCCAGCGCCCGCTCATGCGTGTGCAGGCCCTTGAAGCTGGGCAGCAGGGCCGGGTGGATGTTGAGCATCCGCCCCGTCCACTTTTCCACGAACGGGCCGGTGAGTAGCCGCAGGAAGCCGGCGAGGCAGACGAGGTCGGCCTGCTCCTCCGCCAGCACCGCGTCGAGGGCGGCGTCGAAGGCGGCGCGGTCGGCATGGGCCTTATGGTCGACGATGCGGGTGGGGATGTTGCAGGCCTGCGCGCGGGCGAGGCCGTGCGCGTCCGGGCGGTTGGAGATCACCACGGCGATTTCCGCCGGGAAGTCCGGGGCGGCAGCCGCCTCGATCAGCGACATCATGTTCGAGCCGCGCCCGGAGATGAGGACGGCCACGCGGGGTTTGGTCATGGCGTCCGGCTCAGAGCGGCGTGTCGAGGGTGAGCGTGCCGTCATAGACGGTGTGCGCCGCGCCCTCGCCGGGCTCGATGACGCCCAGATGCACCACTTCCTCGCCGCCCTGCGCGAAGGCATCGGCCACGGTCTCGGCGTCTTCCGGCGCGCAGACCACCACCATGCCGATGCCGCAATTGAAGGCACGCAGCATCTCTTCCGGCGCCACATTGCCGGTCTGCGCCAGCCAGCGGAACACGGGGGGAAGCGTGAGCCCGTCCAGGTCGATGCGGCCGATCGTGTGCTTGGGCAGCACGCGCGGCAGGTTCTCGGTGAGGCCGCCGCCGGTGATGTGGGCGAGCGCCTTCACCTTGCCGGTGGAGCGGATGGCACTGAGCGCCGACTTCACATAGAGCCGGGTGGGGATGAGCAGCGCCTCGCCCAAAGTGAGGCCGCGGGCGAAGGGGGCGGGCGAATCCCAGCCGAGGCCGGACAGCTCGACGATGCGGCGCACCAGCGAATAGCCGTTGGAATGCACGCCCGAGGAGGCGAGGCCGAGCAGTACGTCGCCAGGGCGCACATTGGGCGAGGGCAGCAGCTCGCCGCGCTCCACCGCGCCGACCGAGAAGCCGGCGAGGTCGTAGTCGCCTTCCGCATACATGCCCGGCATTTCAGCCGTCTCGCCGCCGATCAGCGCGCAGCCGGCCTCGACGCAGCCCCTCGCGATGCCGGCGACGATGGTGGCGCCGACCTCGGGGGCCAGCTTGCCGGTGGCGAAATAATCGAGGAAGAACAGCGGCTCGGCGCCCTGCACCACGAGATCGTTGACGCACATGGCGACGAGGTCAATGCCGATGGTGCCGTGCCGGCCGGTCTCGATGGCGATCTTCAGCTTGGTGCCGACGCCATCGGTGGTGGCGACGATGAGCGGGTCCTTGAAGCCGGCGGCCTTGGGGTCGAACACCCCGCCGAAGCCGCCAATGTCCGCATCGGCGCCCGGCCGGCGGGTCGCCTTGACCAGCGGCTTGATGAGATCGACCAGCCGGTTGCCGGCGTCGATGTCGACGCCCGCATCGCGATAGCTGAGGCCCTTGTCCGTACCGGTCATCGCATGCCCTCTAGGAATGGTGGCGGCTTAGAGCGCGATCCGAGCCGATTGAATCAATCGGCTCGGTAAATCGCTCTCTAAAGTGTTGATAGAGAACGCGTGATCCGATCAGCTTGCGTGCAAGCTGATCGGCGCGTGCTCTAGCCGCTTATGGCGCGGCGGGCAAGGTCGCGGGCGGCTTTCCCCCGCACGCTGCGGCCTCAGCCCCGGCGCCCGGCATGCTCGATGCCCAGCGCGGTGAGGCCGGCGGCCAGTCCCCAGAAGGCGGAGCCGAGGCCGAACAGCGACAGGCCCGAGGCGGTGACGGCCAGCGTCAGCACGGCGGGAAAGCGCTTGGCCGCGTCGCCCATCGCCGAGCCCAGCGCATTGACCAGCGGGCCGAGCAGCGCGAGCCCGGCGAAGGTCGCCACCAGTTCGCGCGGCAGGGCGGCGATCAGCGCCACCGCGCCGGCGCCGAAGCCGGCCAGCACGAGGTAGCTCAGCGCATAGAACGGCGTCGCCAGCCAGCGCTTGGCCGGGTCGGGATGGGTGTCCGGCCCGGTGCAGATCGAGGCGGTGATGGCGGCGAGGTTGCTGGTCAGCGAGCCGATCGGCGCTGTTATCAGCGAGGCGATGGCGGTGGAGGCGAGGATCGAGGGCGCCGGCGGCTTGTAGCCGGCCGCCTGCAGCACGGCGAAGCCGGGCAGGTTCTGCGAGGCCATGGTGACGATGTAGAGCGGGATGCCGACGCCGATCATCGCCTGCAGGTCGAACTGCGGCACGATCAGTTCAACGGTCGGCCATGGCACGCCGTCGGGCAGCGGGCCGACGCGGCCGAGAATGAAGGCCAGCGCGATACCGAGCACCAGCACCGCCAGCACGGCGCCGAACGGGCTGATCCGCCGGGCGACCAGGAACAGCAGCACCAGCGGCAGCACCAGCAGCGGGTCGACCTGCCCGGCGGCGAACACGCCGGTGCAGAAGCGGAACAGCACGCCCGCCAGCATGGCGGCGGCGATCGCCACCGGCAGGCGCTGCACCAGCGCGCCCAGCGGCTTGACCGCCGCCGTGACGAGGATCAGCACGCCGGCGACGATGAACGCGCCCACCGCCGGCTCGATGGTGAGGCCGTGCGAGGCGGCGATCAGCGCCGCGCCGGGCGTGGTCCAGGCGGTGATGATCGGCATGCGGTGGCGCCAGCCGAGCCAGGCCGAGGTCGCCGCCATCGACAGGCACAGGCCGATGACGCCCGAGGTGATCTGCCCCGGCGTGGCGCCGAGCGCCTGCGCCGCCGCGACGATGAGGGTGAGCGTGCCGCCAAAGCCGACAAGGGCGGCGACGATGCCTGAGGTGACGACAGAGGAACGCATGCGGCAGATCCGAACAGCACGCCGGGCCGGCGCGACGACGCCTTTTGCCACGCGCGGCCGGCGCCGTCATCAGGGGTGGCTCACGCCGGCGAAGCGAGGCCGCCGAGGGGAATGAACTCGGGGGACGCCTCTCCAACCGGCCCGCCGGCCCAATCGCCAAGCCAACGCTGCACGCTCAGCCCGGCCTGGGTGATTCGCCGTTCAAGCTCGGTCTTCGGGGTGAAGCGGATGCGGCTCTGCGCGCTCAGGGTGCGCCCGTCGTCCAGGCGATAATAGGTGCCGTAGGTGACGATTCCCGAGGCGGCATCGCAGGTCGCGTTGTTCCAGGCCTCGACCCGGCCATGGGCGGGATGATCGACCCACCGGCGCGAATTGTGTGGCTGCCACTCCTCCCATTCCCGGGCGGCCGGGTTGCGGCTGTCGAAGATGAAGCGCCCGCCCGGCGCCAGATGGGCCGCGATGGTCGTGAGCGCGGCGTGCTGGTCGTCGTCGGTGAGGAACACCTGGAAGGCGTGCCCGGTCAGCACGATGAGATCGAACCGCCGGCTAAGGCGCAGCGTGCGGGCATCGGCCGCGATCCATTGCGCGCCCTCCGTGCCCGGGCGGGCACGGGCTATGTCGAGCATCGCCGCTGCCGGATCGACGCCGACCCGGACGGGGTTGGACAGTCCCGCGAGAAACGCCCCCGTCCCGCAGCCGAGATCGAGGACCGAGTCCGCATCCCGGGCAAGGTCGGCGCAGAAGCTGCGGTCCATGCCCCAATCGTTCTCGGCGTCGTAGAAGGCGACGAGGGACGCATCGGTATAAAGCGGGTCTTCCATCACGCGCTCCTCCTGCCGGCGTTCTGCCTTCTGCCATGGCGGAACGTCCACGGCCATGTCGCGTTGGGGAAGGTTCTGTGAATGGCGGGGGCGAGTGGACCGGCGCTGCGGCTTGTGCATCGCACGCGCGCCGTTTTCCTGTATTTATGTGCGCGAGGCGACGCCGGCAGGCGCGGGCCCGGGCGAGAGGCGGTTGTCGAATGGCGTGGCACAAGCAGGTGATGTTCTGGCTGACCGTGCTCGGTCTGTTCATTGCTGCCTCATGGCTGCTGAGCAGCGTGTTGCTGCCCTTCGTCGCCGGCTTGGCCTTGGCCTATTTCCTCAACCCGGTGACGACGCGGCTGGAGCGCTGGGGCGTCAACCGGCTGGTGGCCTCGCTGGTGACGATCACCCTGACGCTGCTGCTGGCGATCCTGTTGATGCTGCTTGTGGTGCCGATCTTCGGCTCGCAGCTCGCCGCCTTCATCCAGCGCCTGCCGGAATATATCGGCAAGCTGCAGAACCTGTTGACCGGCGAGGGCGAAAAGGCCGCGTGGCTGCGCGAGTTCGTCGGCGACCGGCTGCCGAGCGTGCAGACCGGGCTGAACGAGCTGGTGTCGCAGGGCGCGACCTACATGCTCACCCTGATCCAGGGGCTGTGGACCGGTGGGCAGGCGCTGCTCTCGGTGTTCTCGCTGCTGGTTATCACCCCGGTGGTGGCGTTCTACATTCTCAACGACTGGTACAGCATGGTCCACAAGGTGGATTCCTGGCTGCCGGTGCGCCACCGCGCCACCCTGCGCGGCCTTGCCGGCCAGATGGACGGCGCTATTGCCGGCTTCGTGCGCGGTCAGTCGCTGGTCTGCCTCATCCTCGGCAGCTTCTACGCCATCAGCCTGACCATGACCGGGCTGAATTTCGGCTTCGTCATCGGCTTCGTTTCGGGGATCATCACCTTCATCCCCTATGTCGGCTCGCTGACCGGGCTGGTGCTGGCGGGCGGCGTCGCCATCGTGCAGTTCTTCCCCGACTATTCGATGATCGCCATCGTCATCGGCATCTTCGTGTTCGGCCAGTTCATCGAGGGCTACATCCTCTCGCCCAAGCTGGTGGGCGATAGTGTCGGCCTGCACCCGGTGTGGCTGATGTTCGCCCTGCTGGCCTTCGGCTATCTGCTCGGCTTCCTCGGCCTGCTGCTGGCGGTGCCGCTGGCGGCGGCGGTGGGGGTGCTGGTGCGCTTCGCCATCAACCAATATCTGGAAAGTCCGCTCTATACCGGGGAGGGCGAGGCGGAACTGCACAGCGCCCCCGCGCCGGTGCCGTATTTTCCCGAGAGCCGGGCGCGCTGAGCATGGCCAGCCGGCAGCTTGCCCTCGATCTGCCCCATGCCGACAGCCGGTCGCGGGACGATTTCCTGCCCGGCCTCGCCAATGAGGCGGCGCTGGCGCTGATCGATTCCTGGCCGGACTGGCCGGCACGCGCCGTGGCGCTGGTGGGGCCAGCGGGCTCGGGCAAGTCGCATCTCGCCGCCATCTTCGCCGAGGCTTCCGGCGCGAAGCTCATCCCGGCGTCGGCGCTCGACATCGCCGCCGTGCCCGGCCTGCTGGCCAGCGGCGCGCTTGTCGTGGAGGATCTGGGCGAGGGCGGGGTGCCGGAAGCGGCGCTGTTTCACCTGCTGAACCTGGTGGGCGAGCAGAAGGCGGGGCTGCTGATCACCTCGGCGCGGCTGCCCTCGACGCTGTCGGAAACGCTCGCCACCGCCGATCTCGCCTCGCGGCTGCGGGTGCTGCCGGTGGTGCGGCTCGGCCCGCCTGATGAGGAATTGCTGGCGGCGGTGGCGGTGAAGCTGTTCGCCGACCGGCAGATCCTTCCCGACGAGGCGCTGCTGGCCTACCTTCTGCCCCGCGTCGAACGGTCCATTGCCGGGTTGCGCGATGTCGTCGCCGAACTCGACCGCGAGGCGCTGGCGCGCAAGCGGCCGCTCACCCGGGCCCTCGCCGCCGAACTGCTGCGCGGGCGGGCGGATGCGTCCGACGAGACGGAACCGGCGGCCGGCGAAATTGTCCTCAACGACTTGACCATAGGTTAAACGCGACATGTCATCCAGCCGTCACGATGCCCGGCGACCTTCGCGCCGGACGAAGCGGGCCCCCCGCAAAAAGGATGGAGTGGCGACGGTGAGCGAGACGGAAATGCAGGTCGAGCCGAGTGTCGAACTGACCGAGATGCCGATCCAGCCGACGGTGCCGCCCCGTCCGCTGGAAGACGAGCTGATGAAGGCGCCCGAGCGATTCATCAACCGCGAACTCTCCTGGCTGGAGTTCAACCGCCGGGTGCTGGAGGAAGCCGCCAACACCGAGCACCCGATGCTGGAGCAGCTGCGCTTCCTCTCCATCTCGGCCAATAATCTCGACGAGTTCTTCATGGTCCGCGTCGCCGGCCTGAAGGAGCAGGTGCGCGAGGGCTACACCGCCCGCAGCCCGGACGGACTGAACCCGATCGAGCAGCTGGCGCGCATCGGCGTGGCGGCGGCGGAACTTGCCGAGGACCAGCAGGCGCGCTGGCGCGGGCTGCGGCAGTCGCTGATCGGCTGCGGCATCGTGCTGGTGGACGGCGCCGATGTGCAGAAGGCCGACCGGGCGGTGCTCGACGACTTCTTCCTCGCCCATGTCTTCCCGGTGCTGACCCCGCTCGCCATCGACCCGGCGCACCCGTTCCCGTTCATCCCCAATCTCGGCTTCTCGCTGGCGCTGCAGCTCTCGCGCATCCATGACGGGCGCAGGATGAACGCGCTGATCCGCGTGCCGGCCAAGATCGACCGCTTCATCCGCCTGCCGGATGGCGAGGGCGGGGTGCAGCGCTTCATCACGCTGGAGCAGATGATCGGCCTGTTCATCGGCCGCCTGTTCCCGGGCTACCAGGTGAAGGGCCAGGGCGGCTTCCGCGTCATCCGCGACAGCGATCTCGAAGTCGAGGAAGAGGCCGAGGACCTGATGCGCCAGTTCGAGACGGCGCTGAAGCGCCGCCGGCTGGGGCAGGTGATCCGGATGGAGATCGACGCCTCCATGCCCGAGGAACTGCGTGTCTTCGTCGCGCGGGAGCTGGGCGTGGTGGAAGACGAGATCTTCCTCGTCGACGGCGTGCTGGCGCTGAACGAGTTCAGCCAGCTGGTCGGCGTCGACCGGCCGGACCTGAAGTTCAAGCCGTATAATCCGCGCTTCCCCGAGCGCATCCGCGACCATGCCGGCGACTGCTTCGCCGCCATCCGCGAGAAGGACCTCGTCGTCCACCACCCCTATGAATCCTTCGACGTGGTGGTGCAGTTCCTGCGCCAGGCGGCGCGCGACCCCAATGTCGTCGCCATCAAGCAGACGCTCTACCGCACCTCCTCCGACAGCCCGATCGTCAAGGCGCTGGCCGAGGCGGCGGAGGCCGGCAAGTCGGTGACGGCGCTGGTCGAGCTGAAGGCGCGCTTCGACGAGGAGGCCAATATCCGCTGGGCGCGCGATCTGGAGCGGGCCGGCGTGCAGGTGGTGTTCGGCTTCCTGGAGCTGAAGACCCACGCCAAGCTCTCGCTGGTGGTGCGGCGCGAGGGTGGGGCGCTGGCGAGCTACTGCCATGTCGGCACGGGCAATTATCACCCGATCACCGCCCGCATCTACACCGACCTGTCCTTCTTCACCGCCGACCCGGCGATCGGCCGCGACGTGGCGCGCATCTTCAACTTCATCACCGGCTATGCCGAGCCGGTGGGGCTGGAGAAGCTGGCGATCGCGCCGCTGACGCTGAAGACCAAGATCCTCGACCATATCGACGCCGAGATGGAGTTCGCCAAGGCCGGCAAGCCGGCGGCGATCTGGCTGAAGATGAACTCGCTGGTCGACCCGATGATCATCGATGCGCTCTACCGCGCCAGCCAGGCCGGCGTGCCGATCGAGATCGTGGTGCGCGGCATCTGCTGCCTGCGTCCCGGCGTGCCGGGCCTGTCGGAGAATATTCGCGTCAAGTCGATCGTCGGCCGCTTCCTGGAGCATGAGCGCATCTATTGCTTCGGCAATGGCCATGGCCTGCCCCATACCGGGGCGGCGCTCTACATCTCCTCCGCCGACCTGATGCCGCGCAATCTCGACCGGCGGGTGGAATCGCTGTGCCCGATCACCAACCCGACCGTGCACATGCAGATTCTCGAACAGATCATGGTCGCCAATCTGCAGGACAACCAGCAGAGCTGGAGCGTGTTGCCCGATGGCTCCTCGCAGCGCATAGTGCCCGGCGAGGGCGAGGAAAAGTTCAACGCCCAGCAATATTTCATGACCAATCCGAGCCTGTCGGGACGTGGCAAGTCGCTCAAGGAATCCTCGCCCCGCAACCTCCTGCGCCGTCGCGATCGGACGTGAGCGCATGAGCGAAGTCTTGCGTGATGCCGGACACGGCCTGTTGTCCGGCATGTCGGTTGCCGTCATCGATATCGGTTCCAACTCCGTCCGCCTCGTCGTCTATGAGCGCCTGTCGCGCTCGCCGACGCCGATCTTCAATGAGAAGGCCTCCTGCGGGCTCGGCCGCGAGGTGCTGACCACCGGTCGGCTCAACCCGGACGCGGTGGAGAAGGCGCTGGCCGCTTTGCGCCGCTTCCGGGTGCTGTGCGACCGCATGGGGGTGGGCAAGGTCTATGTGCTCGCCACCGCGGCCGCGCGCGACGCCGCCAACGGGCCGGACTTCGTCGCCGCCTGCACGGAAATCTGCCGCACCGAGGTCGAGGTGCTCTCCGGCAAGCGCGAGGCGCAGCTTTCCGCGCTCGGCATTCTCTCGGGCGTGCATCACGCCAATGGCGTGGTCGGCGATCTCGGCGGCGGCTCGCTGGAGCTTGCCGATCTGCAAGGCCAGCGCATCGGGGCGGGCGTGACCTTCCCGCTCGGCGGCCTCGCGCTGCAGGACACGTCCGGCCGCTCGCTGAAGAAGGCCGACAAGATCGTCAAGGACCTGCTGACCAAGGATCCGCACCTCGAACATCTCAGGGGGCGCACCTTCTACGCCGTCGGCGGCACCTGGCGCGCGCTGGCGCGGCTGCACATGTTCCAGCGCGGCTATCCGCTGCATGTGATGCACGGCTACATCATCCCCGCCCGCGAGGCGCTGGAGTTCTGCCGGCTGGTGCGGCGGGTGCCGATCGACACGCTCTCGCGCATCGACACCGTTTCCGACGTGCGCCGGCCGCTGCTGCCCTATGGCGCGCTGGTGCTGGAACATCTGATCCGCATCGGCAAGCCGGCCAATGTCTTCATCTCGGCGCAGGGCGTGCGCGAGGGGCTGCTCTATGAGTTGCTGGAGGCCGAGGAGCGCCAGCACGACCCGCTGATCTCAGCTGCCGCCGAGCTGAACGAGGTGCGCGCCCGCTCCCCCGCCCATGGCTGGGAGCTGATCGACTGGACCGACCAGTTCATGAAGAGCAGCCACATTGACGAGAGCGTCGAGGAAAAGCGGCTGCGCCATGCCGCCTGCCTTCTCTCCGACATCAGCTGGCGGGCGCACCCCGATTACCGCGGCGAGCAGAGCCTCAATCTCATCGCCCACGCCTCCTTCATTGGGGTGGACCATCCCGGCCGGGCCTTCCTCGCGCTCGCCATCTATTACCGGCATATGGGGCTGATCGACGAGGACCTGTCGCCGCGCATCCGCGAGCTGGTTTCGGCGCGGCTGCTGGACCGGGCGCGCATTCTCGGCGCGGCGATGCGGGTCGGCTACATCCTCTCCGCCGCCATGCCGGGCACGCTGCCGCTGACGCCGCTGATGGTGGAGCGCGGCAAGCTGGCGCTGCAGCTGCGCGGCGAACTGGCGCCGCTGAGCGGCGACCGCATCGCCAGCCGCCTGCGCACGCTCGGCCGGCTGATCGGCCGCGAATCGACCGTGCTCTCGGGGTAGGGCGGGAAGAAAAGAGTACCGTCCACCCGTCTGGATTCGGGCCGCCGACACGGCTGGAACCGCCGGTGAGCGCAGCGTGGCTGCGTCGGCGGGGGCCGTTTCGTGCGTGAGTGCTTCCATGATTCGACGGCCACCCCGGCCGGCGGCGGCCGGCCCGTGCGGGTGCTGATGGTCGCGCTGGAGGGCCGGCATATTTCCAGCTGCCGGCTGCCGGCCGCTTTCGCCGCTGCCGGCGCCGAGATCGGCGCGCTGGCCGACGCCGACAGCCTGATGTTCCGCTCCCGCCATGTCGGCGCGCGCTTTACGCTTTCCGACACCTTGAACGCCCGCCACCTGCTGGCGCATCTGGAGCACGCCGTCGCCGCCTTCGCGCCTGATGTGCTGGTGCCCTGTGATGAGCACACGCTGTGGTTTCTCGACCATTCGCGCGGGCGGCGGCCGGCTCGGCTTCGCGGCGCTCTCCCCCGGCCTCACGGCCTGCCTCGCTCGCTCGCTCGGCCGGCTCGACAGCCTGCCGGCGCGGACACTGAAGCCGCTGACCCAGCGCTTCGCCAGCGCGATCGGGGTGCGGGCGCCGCAGGACATTCTCACCACCACCCCAGACGAGGCGCGGGCGGCGGCGCGGCAGATCGGCTTTCCCGTGGTGGTGAAGCGGCCGCGCAGCTGCGGCGGTGGCGGGGTCCGTATCTGCCGCACGCCGGCCGAGCTTGATGAGGCCTGCGCGCTCTGGCTGCGGCCGACATCGCTGTGGCGACGGCTCAAGACGCGGCTGCGCGAGCGCGACTGGATGGCGCCGCCGCTGCAGCTGAGCGTGCAGCCCTATATCGAGGGCCGGCTGGCGGTGACCTGCGCCGCCGCGATCGAGGGGCGCACGCTCGGCGTGCTGAGCGCGATGGCGGAGCGGCGCGCGCGCGACATTCTGCCGGCGGATGTGCTGGCCTATGTCGCGCGCCCCGATCTCGTCGCGGCGTCGGCCGCGCTGGTGGCGGCGTTCGGCGCCTCCGGCTTCGTGTCGTTCGATTTCCTGATCGACGGTAATGACGACGCCTGGCTGCTCGAATGCAACGCCAAGCCGACGCCGATATTGCCCTTCGGCGCGCGCGCCGGGCTGGATCTGGTGGGGGTGTGGCTCACGGCGCTGGCCGAGGCGCCTTGCGGGGAGGGCGCCGGGCCACTCGCGACCGTGCGGGACGAGGCCCGCGTGGCGCTGTTTCCGCAGGCGCTGATGCCCGGCCCGGCCGACGCGGCGCTGCGGGCGATCTGGCAGGCGGTGCCGTGGGACGAGCCGGCGCTGCTGCGGGCGCTGCTGGTGGAGCTGCGCGCGGCGCGCCGGCCGGGCGCCGTGCTCACTCCTCCGGGTTCGCCCGCTCCTGAGCCGCCCGCTCCAGCGCGGTTCGCTCGATCGCGATGACGCGGCCGCGCTGCATGGCCAGCGCCAGCCGGCCCGATTTCAGCGCCATGGCGCGATCGCCGAACAGTTCGCCACGCCAGCCGCGCAGCGCGCCGACATCCGGCTCGTCTTCGGAGGCGATGCGCTCCAGATCGTCCACCGTGGCGATGATCTTGGCGGCGACGCCGTGCTGCTCGGAGGTCATGCGCAGCAGCACCTTCAGCAGTTCCACCGTCGCCGAGGCACCGTTCGAGAGCGGCCGGTCGCGCTCGATGCGCGGCAGGGTCTTCGGGTCACGGGCGAGGCCCGCCTTGACCGCCTCGACGATCATCTCGCCGGCGCGGGAGCGCTCGAAGCCCTTGGGGATGGCGCGCAGCTGGCCGAGCTTCTCGATCGAGGTGGGGTGCTGCGAGGCGATCTCGCCGATCACGTCGTCCTTGAGGATGCGCGAGCGCGGCATGTCGCGGCTCTGCGCCTCGCGCTCGCGCCAGGCGCAGACCTCCATCAGCACGGCGAGGTCCTTGGGCTTGCGGGCGCGCGAGCGCAGCCGCTCCCAGGCGCGCTCGGGCTCCTGCCGGTAGGTGTCGGCGGAGGTGAGCACCGCCATCTCCTCGCCCACCCAGTCGGCGCGGCCGCGCTTCTTCAGGTCGGCGTCGAGCTTGAGGAAGACGTCGCGCAGATGGGTAACGTCGGCCTCGGCATAGGCGATGTGGGCGGCGGAGAGCGGCCGGCGCGACCAATCGGTGAAGCGCAGCGACTTGTCGAGGATTTCGCCGGTGATGCGCTGCACCAGCTGGTCATAGGAAATGGAATCGCCATGGCCGAGCACCATGGCCGCGACCTGGGTGTCGAACACCGGATGCGGGATGATGCCGGCGAGGTGCCAGACGATTTCGATGTCCTGCCGGCCGGCATGGAACACTTTCAGCACATTGGCGTCCGACATCAGCGCGAAGAGGGGGGCAAGATCGATGCCCTCCGCCAGCGCGTCGACCACCAGCGCCTCGTCCACGCTGGCGAGCTGCACGACGCAGAGCTTGGGCCAGAAGGTGGTTTCGCGCAGAAACTCGGTGTCGATGGTGATGAACGGATGGCGGGCGAGGCGTTCGCAGGCCGCGGCGAGTTCGTCTGTGCTGGTGATCATGTTCATGTTGATTTTTTTCATATCGGAGTCGGAGCGCCGTTTCGACCCCGAAACATGCCGCAATTGCACGAAAGGATTAACCATTCGCGGCTACGAGTCGCAAAGGCTTTCCGGCGGCATGCCCGCCATGACTGGGGGATATCGATGAAAAAGGCCGCCTTCGCTCTCGCCACCGCCGCACTGGCGCTGTCTTTCGTGCCCGCTTCCGCCGCCGATCGGGTCGATGCCGGCGTGCTGGTGTGCAATGCCGGCACCAGCATCGGCATGCTCATCGAGTCCAAGCAGGAACTGACCTGCACCTTCACCCCCGCCGACAACGGCCCGGAACAGCGCTATGCCGGCACCATCAAGAATATCGGCGTCGAGCTGGGCGTGACCGGCGGCGGCGTGCTGACCTGGGGCGTGCTGGCGGTGACGAAGTCGGTTCTGCCCGGCGCGCTCGCCGGCAGCTATGGCGGCGTGACCGGCAATATCGCGCTCGGCGTCGGCGTCGGTGCCAATGTGCTGGTCGGCTCCGACCAGTCTTTCGCGCTCAACCCGATCTCGGTCTCGGGCAATGTCGGCGCGTCGCTGGCGCTGGGCGTCGGCGGGCTCAGCCTGCGCTACGTGCCCTGATCGCTTCCGGCCGGCGCCGCCTTCAACACAGGGCGGTCGCCTGTCCTTCTTGACAAAGCCGACCCTCGCATGCACCCCTCCGCGCGCCCCGCGTGAGGGGTGTTTTGCTATGTCCGCCCCGTTTCGGCGGCACCAACTCCGGGAAGACGCCATGCACCGCTATCGCTCGCACACCTGTGGCGCCCTTCGCGCCAGCGATGTCGGTTCCACCGCGCGCCTGTCCGGCTGGTGCCACCGCATCCGCGACCATGGCGGCGTGCTGTTCATCGATCTGCGCGACCATTACGGCCTGACGCAGGTGGTGGTCGATCCCGACAGCCCGGCCTTCAAGCTGGCCGAGACGGTCCGCGCCGAGTGGGTGATCCGGGTCGATGGCCGGGTGCGCTCGCGCCCCGCCGGCACCGAGAACCCCGAACTGCCGACCGGGCAGGTGGAGATGTACGCCACCGAGATCGAGGTGCTGGGCCCCGCTGCCGAGCTGCCCATGCCGGTGTTCGGCGATGTCGAGTACCCGGAGGAGACGCGGCTGCGCTACCGCTTCCTCGACCTGCGCCGCGAGAAGCTGCACAAGAACATCATGACCCGCGGCGCCATCGTCGACGCCATGCGCGCGAAGATGAAGGGGCAGGGCTTCTTCGAGTTCCAGACGCCGATCCTCACCGCCTCCTCGCCGGAAGGCGCGCGCGACTTCCTGGTGCCCTCGCGCCTGCACCCCGGCAAGTTCTACGCCCTGCCGCAGGCGCCGCAGCAGTACAAGCAGCTGATCATGATGAGCGGCTTCGACCGCTACTTCCAGATCGCCCCCTGCTTCCGCGACGAGGACCCGCGCGCCGACCGGCTGCCGGGCGAGTTCTACCAGCTCGATCTGGAAATGAGCTTCGTCGAGCAGGAAGACATCTTCGCCGCCGTCGAGCCGGTCATTACGGGCGTGTTCGAGCAGTTCGCCGAGGGCAAGCCGGTGACGAAGAACTGGCCGCGCATTCCCTACGCCACCTCGATGCAGAAATACGGCACCGACAAGCCTGACCTGCGCAACCCGATCGAGATGCAGGACGTCTCCGAGCATTTCCGCGGCTCGGGCTTCAAGGTGTTCGCGCGGATGCTGGAGGACCCGAAGAACCGGGTGTGGGCGATCCCCGGCACCGGCGGCGGCTCCCGCGCCTTCTGCGACCGGATGAACAGCTGGGCGCAGGGCGAGGGCCAGCCAGGGCTCGGCTACATCATGTGGCGCGAGGGCCAAGAATCCTCTGAAATTCCGGGCGCCGGCCCGCTCGCCAACAATATCGGCCCCGAGCGCACCGAGGCGGTGCGCGCGCAGCTCGGCCTCGGCGCCGGCGATGCCGCCTTCTTCGTCGCCGGCAACCCGGAAAAGTTCGTGCGCTTCGCCGGCCTTGCCCGCACCAAGGTGGGCGAGGAGCTGAAGCTGGTCGACCATGACCGGTTCGAGCTGGCCTGGATCGTCGACTTCCCGTTCTACGAGTGGAGCGAGGAGGACAAGCGCGTCGACTTCTCGCACAACCCCTTCTCCATGCCGCAGGGCGGGCTTGAGGCGCTGAACAACCAGGACCCGCTGACCATCAAGGCGTTCCAGTACGACATCGCCTGCAATGGCTATGAGATCGCGTCCGGCGGCATCCGCAACCACCGCCCCGAGGCGATGGTGAAGGCGTTCGAGATCGCCGGCTATGACGAGGCGACGGTGCAGGAGCGCTTCGGCGGCCTCTACCGCGCCTTCCAGTATGGCGCGCCCCCGCATGGCGGCATGGCCGCCGGCGTCGACCGCATCGTCATGCTGCTGTGCGGCACCACGAACCTGCGCGAAATCTCGATCTTCCCGATGAACCAGCAGGCGCAGGACATTCTGATGGGCGCGCCGAACGAGGCCAGCCCGAAGCAGCTGCGCGAGCTGCACATCCGCACCAACCTGCCGGAGAAGTAGGGCCCGAGGGGCCGCCCCCACGCGCACCCTCATGGCCGGGCTTGACCCGGCCACCCAGAGGGATGCCGGAGGGGCAGGGGGCAAGGGCTGGGTCCCCGGGTCAGGCCCGGGGATGACGGAAGGTCGAGGTTGTCGCCTCCCGCTTAGCGCGCGGGGAGCGTCTCGACGTTGAGCTCGTCGACGAGCCCCAGCGGGTCCTCGCTGTTCAGCGCCTCGACGATCAGCAGCACCGGCAGCGGCTCGTGGCGCGGGGTGAGGCGCAGAGCGAGCGTGCCCATCGGCTTCTGCACGAAGCGGACGAAGGCCTCCACCGCCGGCCCGAGTTCCGGCCGGTCGGTCACGGCCTGCGCCAGCAGCAGGTCGGCGAAGCCGGCGATGAGCTGGCGGACATCCTCCGGCTTCAGACCCTGCTCCTTGGCGGCGGCTTCCAGCTTCTGGTCGTAGAGGCCGGCATCGGTGACGGTGAGGTCGAGCGCGCCGAGATTCACCTCCATCGCGCCGGCCAGCGCCTCGTCCGGCTCGGTGGAGAAGACGGAATCGTCCACTGCGCTCAGCGTCAGCTTGGCATTGAACGAGAAGGCGTCAGAGACTTCGAGATAGGCGGGGTCGACCACCACGCTGTTATCGGCCTCGTTCCAGGCGGCGCCGAAGTCAAAGGCGATGCTGGCCCGGTCCATCTGCCCCGGCACCAGCGCGAAGGCGGCGTTGCCGGCATTGATCATGGCGGTCGGCCCGCTCATGCGCAGCGTGGCGGAAATGCGGGTCGGCAGGGCGTCCGGCTCGGCAGTCCAGGTCAGGGCGAACCGGTCGATGTTGAGCGGCGAGCCCTGCTCGGTCGGGGACACCACATTGGTGATCTCCACCGACTCCACGGTGTTGAAGAACGGCGCCGGCCAGCGGCCGACACTCTGCGGGTCCTCGGAGCCGTCCGCCAGCAGCGACATCAGCGTACCGGCCTTCAGGCCGCCGATCGCGAAGCGCCCCATCTGGAACTCCTCGCCATCAGGCCCCTTGCCGGTGAGCTTTTCCAGCGCGAAGCTGTCCATCCGCCCGCCATCAACAGCGCCGACGCTGAAGGAGCCGAGGCCGAAGGCGAAGCCGCCGGGTGCGGTGCCTTCCACCCCTTCGGCGGCGAGGCCGCCAATGCGGATGCCTTCATCATAAATGACCGCCGCCATCCGGAAGAGCGCGGCCGTTTCCGCCGGCGGGGCCTCGGTGCCTGCCGCCCCGATCTTCTCCAGCTGCTCGCGGGACTGGAGGAGTTCGTCCACCGGGATGGCGGAGGGGCGGATCGCCACATCCGTCATCGACAGGCGCGCGATGCGCTGCGCGACGCCGCCTTCCATGGTGATCTGGTAATCCTCCATGGCGACCGAATCATGGATGGTGATGAACTGGTCATTGGCCTGGCGCAGCTCGGAATCGAGCAGGATCATCATTCCCGCCACGTCGAAGCCCTTGATGTCGACGCGCCCGATCGAGCCCCGGCCGGTGCTGCCCGAGGGGCCGGCGATGGTGAAGCGCGACGGCGCGGCGTCCACGGTGGCGAAGCGCCCCTTGGCGAGCCCTTCGAGCCGGATGTCGCCATTCGTCTCCTCGCTGGTGACACGCGCGTCGCCCACGCCGACGGCGCCGGTGCCGGTGGAGGCGGGGATGTCGATGCGCTCGGCGGTGATGCCGCGGAAGAAGTCGAGGGCGATCTGCGGCGGGCTGCCGTCGACCGGCGCCTGGGTCGGGAATTCCAGCGCGGTGATGGCCACGCGCGGCGCCTGATACTGGCTGATATTCGGCGCGCCGATCAGCAGCGGCGGGCTGAGGGTGACGTCGCCCAGTTCCACCGTCTGCGCGAAGACGCGGTCCCCGCCGCGCTGCGCGACACCGTTGGCGACCAGCGAGCCGATCTTCAGCGCGCCCTGCACCGGCCCGACGAGCGAGAGGTCGGTCAGCTCGAAACGCCCGGCGAACAGGTCATACTTCACCGTGCCGACGCTCGCCTCCACCCCGCCGGCCCGCAGCGTGCCGAGCGCCGAGTCGACTTCGCTGCGCGCGACATGGTTGACATAGGCGGTGAGGCCGAAATAGCCGCCGACGCCAAGAACGGCGAAGGCACTGAGAGCAACGAGAAACGGCTTACGCATGCGAGGCTGACCTGGGGACGTGCCGGGGGGCGACTTGAGGCGAACGGCTGGCAGGCTCGCGCCGGCCGATGGCCTATCTTAAACCAACCGCCCAAAGTCCAGCACCAGAAAATGGGAAAGGCGTTGTGCGTCGGAGCAGAATCCCTATGCTCCCGCGCCAAGCTCCGGGGAAGGAAACACAATGGCCTCTTACATCTCCGACGACCTGCGCTCTGGCGCCATGTTCTACCACCGCCACCCGCGTCCCGGTAAGCTTGAGATCCAGCCGACCAAGCCGCTCGCCAACCAGCGCGATCTTGCCCTCGCCTATACGCCCGGCGTCGCCGCCGTCTGCGAGGCGATCGCCGCCGACAAGTCGCTGGTGGCGGAACTGACCGCCCGGCAGAACCTCGTCGCCGTGGTCTCCAACGGCACCGCCGTGCTCGGCCTCGGCAATATCGGCCCGGAAGCCTCCAAGCCCGTGATGGAGGGCAAGGCGGTCCTGTTCAAGAAATTCGCCGGCATCGACGTGTTCGACATCGAGATCAACGCGCTGGAGCCGGACCATGTGGTGAGCGTGGTCGCCGCGCTGGAGCCCACCTTCGGCGGCATCAACCTCGAAGACATCAAGGCGCCCGAGTGTTTCGAGATCGAGACCCGGCTGCGCGAGATCATGAAGATCCCGGTCTTCCATGACGACCAGCACGGCACCGCGATCATCGTGGTGGCGGCCATCGTCAATGCGCTGTTCCTCGGCGGCAAGAAGCTGGAGGACGTGAAGATCGTCACCTCCGGCGCCGGCGCCGCCGCCATCGCCACGCTGAACCTGCTGCGCTCCATGGGTGCCCGCCGCGAGAACATCTGGGTCACGGACATTGAGGGCGTGGTCTATGAGGGCCGCGAGAAGCTGATGGACCCCTATAAGGGGGTGTTCGCCCAGAAGACCGAGCTGCGCACGCTGGCCGAGGTGATCGCCGGCGCCGACATCTTCATCGGCCTCTCCGCCGGCGGCGTGCTGAAGCCCGAAATGCTGGCGGCGATGGCCGACCGTCCGCTGATCATGGCGCTGGCCAACCCGACGCCGGAAATCATGCCCGACCTCGCCCGCGAGGCGCGCCCGGACGCGATGATCTGCACCGGCCGCTCGGACTTCCCCAACCAGGTCAACAATGTCCTGTGCTTCCCCTTCATCTTCCGCGGCGCGCTGGATGCCGGCGCCACCACGATCAATGAGGAGATGAAGGTCGCGGCGGTGAACGCCATCGCCGAGCTGGCCCGCGAGACGCCCTCGGACGTGGTGGCCCGTGCCTATGGCGGCGAGACGCCGGTGTTCGGCCCGGCCTCGCTCATTCCCTCGCCCTTCGACCCGCGCCTGATCCTGCGCATCGCCCCGGCGGTCGCCCGGGCGGCGATGGAGAGCGGCGTCGCCAAGCAGCCGATCGCCGATTTCGCCGCCTATCAGGAGCAGCTCGACCGCTTCGTCTTCCGCTCCGGCCTGGTGATGAAGCCGATCTTCGCCCTCGCCAAGCAGGCGCCCAAGCGCGTGATCTACGCCGAGGGCGAGGATGAGCGCATCCTGCGCGCGGCGCAGGTGGTGGTGGAGGAGGGCATCGCCCGCCCGATCCTGATCGGCCGCCCCTCTGTTGTGGAGACCCGGCTGCAGCGCTTCGGCCTCTCGATTCGCCCGGGCCGCGAATTCGACCTCATCAACCCCGAGGACGACCCGCGCTACCGCGACTATGTCACCACCTATGTCGAGCGCGCCGGCCGGCGCGGCGTGACGCCCGAGCTCGCCCGCACGCTGGTGCGGACGACGCCGACGGTGATCGCGGCGATCGCGGTGGTGCGCGGCGACGCTGACACCATGCTGTGCGGCGTCGAGGGGCGCTTCACCCGGCATCTGCGCCACATCCGCACCATTATCGGCCTGGCGCCCGGCGTGCGCGACGTGGCGGCGCTGTCCATGCTGCTGACCCAGAAGGGCGCGTTCTTCCTGTGCGACACCCAGGTGCAGGCCGATCCCACCGCCGAGGACCTGGCCGAGATGGCGCAGCTCGCCGCCGCCCATGTGCGGCGCTTCGGCATCGAGCCGAAGGTGGCGCTGCTCTCGCATTCCGACTTCGGCAGCCGCGACGATGACAGCGCGCTGAAGATGCGCCGCACCCTCGACCTGATCCTCCAGCGCGCCCCCGATTTGATGGTCGATGGCGAGATGGAGGGCGACAGCGCGCTGGTGCCGGAAATGCGCGAGCGGGTGCTGCCGGGCTCGCGCCTGCAGGGCGTGGCCAATATCCTGGTCATGCCCAATCTCGACGCCGCCAATATCGGCTACCAGATGGTGAAGGTGTTCGGCGACGCGCTCCCGGTCGGCCCGATCCTGCTCGGCCCGGCGCGGCCGGCGCATGTGCTGACCCCCTCGGTGACGGCGCGCGGCATCGTCAACATGACCGCCATCGCGGTGGTGGAAGCCCAGCACGCCTGAGCGCGGCGCGCTCCCGGGTTCCGGCCGAACGGACCGGAGGCGCGCGCCAGAGCGCGCTTCTGCCCGGGGGTGGCCTTATGATACCCTCAATGTCCGGGACCGACTCGCGCGGGCGTTTTCCAGCGCTAAGTCAGTGTCCCTGGGCCTTGCGCGGGTGTCGGCGAGCGGCACCGCCCCAGCGGAGATCTTACCCATGCGTGCCCTTTTCTCGCTTGTGACGCTGGCGCTCGCCGGCGGCCTTCTCGCCTTTGCCCCCGGCGCGGCGCGGGCCAATGACACGGCGGCCGGCGCGCTCCTCGGCGGCGCGGCTGGCGCCATCATCGGCGGCGCCACCACCGGCAAGGCCGGCGGCGCAGTGGCGGGGGCGGTAATCGGCGGCACCGCCGGCGCGATCATCGGCAACCAGAGCGACAAGAAAAAGAACAAGAACAAGTCGTATTACTACTGGTCCGGCGGCAAGTGCCTGTACCGCTACCCCAACGGGCAGGTGATCAAGGTCAGCAAGAACTATTGCTATTAACACCCGGCCGGGGCGGGCAGAGTTCCCGCCCGTGGGTCTGGGAAATGACGCTGCGGCACTTTTTCACCTCCCGGTTGCTTTATGACCTAAATGTGGCGCCGTTTGCCGTGGAAATGACATATTTCTGACCAAGCTAACCGCAGCGCGAATTCGTCAGACGAGGGTGCCGCAAGGCGCCGCCGGCTGGTGGTGCTCGGCGCAATTCGGCGGGTCCCGCAGGGGTTCGCCGGTGTCTCACTGGTCTCGAAGGTTGTCTCTGATGGCGGATACCGGCACGGTTAAGTGGTTCAACGAGCAGAAGGGCTACGGCTTCATTCAGCCCGACAATGGCGGCAAGGACGTTTTCGTCCACATCAGCGCGGTGCAGCGCTCAGGCCTGCAAAGCCTGCGCGACGGCGACAAGATCTCCTTCGAGTTGCAGACGGACCAGCGCTCGGGCAAGACCTCGGCGGTTGATCTGCGTCCGCTCTGACGCGGCGCGGCTTTGAATCGGACGGTTTAGTCCGGTTAGATTCAATACAATGTCGTCGTTCCTTGGAGCGACGACATTTCGGCCGCGGAAGCACTGCTTCTACCGCCCGCGCCTCTTGCAAACACGGCCATTCGCGGTAGTCTCTCGCGCAGACTTTGGCTGGACTCTGGGCCGTTACACCTGCGGGTGCACGTTCAGCTTTTCTTCCAAATTCGACCCAGCGGCGGGGCCGTGCCTGCGCCGGATGTGCAACCTCGATACGTGAGACTATCCTAATGTCTACCCAGACCGGCACCGTTAAGTGGTTCAACGATCAGAAGGGCTACGGCTTCATTCAGCCCGATGGCGCTGGCAAGGACGTTTTCGTCCACATCAGCGCAGTTCAGCGTTCGGGCCTGCAGGGCCTGCGTGACGGCGAGAAGGTGTCCTTCGAGCTGCAGACCGATCAGCGCTCCGGCAAGACCTCGGCGGTCAATCTCCGCGTCGGCTGATCGCAGGCCGGCCCTGGTGCCGGCTTTTGCGTAAACAAGGGAAAGCCGCTGGTCCCGCCGGGCCGGCGGCTTTCTTTTTGCGCCTTCGATTCGCGGGCGGCTTTGCTTTGAGTTTGGCAAGACGTCGCGGTAGCTCTGCCGCTCAGGCGGCGCCGGTCGCGCGCCGACGTTCCAGCAGCGCCATCGGCTGGCCATTATACAGCCCATCGGCCAGCGGCACGAAGCCGAGCTTGCCGGCCACATGCAGCGAGGCGGCATGGGCGGGCTGGATCATGCAGGTGATGCGCGCGCCGGGCCGGTGCGCGTCCGCCCAGCCGAGCGCGGCGGCCATCGCCTCCCGCGCATAGCCCTTGCCCTGCGCCGCGCCTGAGAACACCCAGCCCGCCTCCATCGTCCCCTCGATGGAAGGGGTGAGGGCGCGGCGGAAATCATGAAAGCCGGCCTCGCCGATGAAGGCGCCGCTGGCGCGCTCCTCCACCGCGAAGGCGCCGAAGCCGAGAAACGCCCACAGGCCGGGATGGCGCAGGAAGCGGCTCCACGCCGCCTCGCGGGTGAACGGCACGCCGCCGATGAACCGCACCACCGCCGGCTCCGCCCACATAGCCGCATAGGCCTCGAAATCCTCGGCCTGGTGCGGACGCAAGGTGAGGCGGGCGGTGGTGAGGGTGGGAATCATCGTTGCTGCCGTGCCGTTGCCGTCTCACATGAAAACGGCCGGGACTGACCCTGGCCGTTCCTATTTCAGCGCCGTTGCCTTTGCGCGTCACTGAATCTCGCTCACATTTCTCTCTAAAGTATTGATATGTATTATGTTTAACAAAATTCGTCATGCGGTTGCGCACTTTCCGTCGCACGACGTTCGCTCAAGAAGCCGAGCACTTGGCTGGCTCAGGAAGACGCTCAAAAGAAAACCCCCGGAGTGACCCGGGGGTGAGAGAGAAGGCGGTGCGCAACGGCTACGTAACGTCAGCGCGCCGGACTTCAGAGCCGGAACGATTCACGCTCGATCCGATCCATCAAATGCCGGGACCGAACACCTAGGGCAGGTACATTCCGCCGTTCACATGGATGGTCTGGCCGCTTGTAAAGCTACCGGCCGGCAGAGCGAGGATGCGCACGAACTCGGCGACGTTGCGCGGCTCGCCTTCATGCCCGACCAGCAGATGACCACCGCCCGGAAACGCGCCGCCGGCGCCCGAGGTCGCCGAGCGGTTGCCGCCGATGCGCCCCGGGACGACGAGATTGGCGGTGATGCCATGTTCGCCGAATTCAACCGCTAGAGCAGATTCGACTTAATCCGGGTCATATCCGGCAGCGTCGAAATAGTGCCGACATTCCTCTGGCGTGAAAGCGGAGAGGCAATCGGCGACGACGGACCATAGTTCGTCGATGGTTCGGGCTGCGGCCTTTCT
Organism: Ancylobacter sp. FA202; assembly: GCF_000380205.1. Classification (NCBI taxonomy): domain Bacteria; kingdom Pseudomonadati; phylum Pseudomonadota; class Alphaproteobacteria; order Hyphomicrobiales; family Xanthobacteraceae; genus Ancylobacter; species Ancylobacter sp. FA202. The sequence continues at coordinate 3,886,023 of NZ_KB904818.1, forward strand.
GAGCAGGGCCTTGAGCTTCGAGAAGGCCATCTCGATGGGGTTGAAGTCTGGCGAGTAGGGCGGCAGGAACAGGAGCCGCGCGCCGACCTTCTCGATGGCCTCGCGCACGCCGCTGATCCTGTGAGCGGGCAGATTGTCCATGACCACGATGTCGCCGGGGCGAAGCTCGGGCGCGAGCACTTGCTCTGCATAGGCCAGGAAGGCCGGACCGTTCATCGGTCCGTCGAGCAGCATCGGCGCCGTCATGCCGTCCAGTCGCAGGCCGGCGGTAAAGGTGGTCGTCTTCCAATGGCCGTGTGGAACGGCCGCCCGGCATCGCTCGCCGCATGGCGCCCTGCCGCGCAAGCGGGCCATCTTCGTGGATGCCGCGGTCTCATCGATGAAGATCAGCCTCGCGGGGTCGAGGTCAAGTTGGCCGTCAAACCAGGCTATGCGGCGGCGCAGGACATCGGGGCGCTGCTGCTCGGCGGCGTGCGCCGTCTTTTTTTGAACGTGATGTCGCGCCGGTCGAGGAACAGCCACACCGTCGAGGGGGCGGCCCGCACGCCGCGCTCGGCTGCAAGGCGCTCCCCGATCTCGGCCAGCGTGATGTCCGGCACCTCCTCGATGAGGCCGAGAATGAAGGCCTCATGTGCATCGAGCTTCGAGCGCGACGGCTGGCCCTGCTTGCGCGCTTCCATCTCGCCGGTCTCGCGATAGCGGCGATACCAAGCCCCGGCCGTCGAGATCCCGATCGAGAAGCGACGCGCTGCCTCCCGCGTTGAAGCCCCGTCTTCGATCGCCGCAATCAACCGACCGCGAAGGTCGCCACTCAGGCTCCTCGTCATCATCACCTCCTGGCAAATCACCAGCAGCAATGAATCAGACAGCGAACGACCCGGGAATCCTCAAACCGACTCTGCGTTCATCGAAGATGCTCTAGCGCCTTGGTGAAGCCGACCAGTGCCGCCTTGGCGGTAGCGACATGGACGCGGTGGAACACGCCGGAATGCGCACTGACGCCGCCAATGGTGACGATGCGGCCGAAGCCGTGGCGAACCATGTGCGGGATCGCGGCACGGGTGACGAGGAAGGCGCCCTCGACGATCACCGCATTGATCTCGCGCCACGCGGCCAGGCTGATCTGCGCGAACGGCGTCTCGCGCCGGATGGCGGCGTTGTTGACGAGGATATCCAGACGGCCATGGGCCGCGACGATTTCGTCGACGAGGCCCTGCGCCTGCGACTCATCGGTGATGTCGGCGAGCGCCGTGCTGGCGCTGCCCCCGACCGCGCGGATCTCGTCGGCCACCGCCTCGATTTCGTCCCTGGACGTCTTGGCGTGGACCACGACATGGGCACCCTCTGACGCCAGCAGCCGCGCGCTTTCGCGGCCGATGCGGCGGGCCGAGCCGGTGACGAGGGCGACCTTGCCTTGAAGGGGCTTTTGCTGATGCGAACTCATATCTCTACCGATGCTCGTTAATGTCAGAGGCGGAACTGCAGCGTGCCGTCGCGGCGCACTTGTTCGACCAGGTCGAGTTCCCACTGCAGATATTCCCGCATCGCCGCCTCACGGTCTTCGCGGCGCTCGAAGGATTTGAGCAGCACGTCATCGGTTCGGGAGGCGAGGTTCTCCGGCGTGGTCTCCAGCGGAAGGCCGGCCGTGCTCCAGGCGTCGGTGCCACCGGCCAGCAGCTTCACCACGGCACCGGTCGCCTGCGCCAGCTCGGCCACCGCGAGGCGCGCGATCACCTCGTCGGGCGAGGTGACGACGTAGAGCTTTGCTGCGGGCAGCTTCGACGCATCCGTCGCCAACCGGCCGCGCACGGCGAACCAGGCGCCGGGAATGTGGCCGGTGCGGTACTGCCGGCTGGTGGCGAGGTCCACCACAATGATGTCGCCCTGCGCCAGAAGCGCGGAGAGCTCGGCGGCGGTGACGGTCTCGGCGCTGGCTCCATCAAGGCCGAGAATGATCTCCGCCGAGGTGCCGGTCTCGACGCGGCCCGCGGGGGCGTTCTCGTCAAGCACATAGACATTGCGGAAGCCGAGCCGTGCGAGCCATGCCGCCGTGGTGCGGGCCCGCACGCCATCGCTGTCGGCCAGCACAATGCGCGCCGCGCGCACGGCGATATAGGTGTCGGTGGCCTGCACCAGCTGCCCGCCGGGCGCCGAGAGGAAGCCCGGGCGATGGCCGTGGCGGTGTTCTTCGGTGCCGCGCACGTCGAAGCGGTAAAGCGTGATGTCGTCGCGCTCCGCCTCGAAGCGGGCGAGCGTCGCCGCGCCGATGGTCGGCACGTTGAGGCGCGTGGCCAGAGCCTCGGCGGCCTTGCGTGCCCAGTCGCGGGTCTTGGGAGAGGGCTTTGGTGCGATCTGGTCCTGGCCGCGCCCGACTTCGAGGCCCGCCAGATGCCAGCCCTGTGTGCCGTCCTTGAGGGACACCACGCGGTTGGGCAGGCTGGCGTCGATCAAGATCTGCGCGCCGATGATCGAGCGGGTGCGTCCGCCGCAATTCACCACCACGAGCGTCTCGTCGGACGCAATGACCTCGCGGGCGCGCAGCACCAGCTCGGCGCCGGGACAATTGATGGCGCCGGGGATGCTGATCCAGTTGTACTCGTCATAAGGCCGGCTATCGAGCAGCACGATGTCCTCGCCGGCGGCGCGGCGGGCCTGCAGGTCGTGCGCGTCGATATGTGGGGTGCCGTATTCCACTTCCACGAACTCGGCGAAGGCCTTGCTCGGCACATAGACGCCGGCGAACAGCTCGAAGCCGGCGGCCTTCCATGCCGGCACGCCGCCGCGCAGGATGGAGACGTCCTCGTAGCCATGGCCGCAGAGGATCTCGGCAGCACAGGCCGCGAGCGTCTCCTCATCATCCACCAGAACGAGAGGCGTGGCCCGGCGCGGCACCAGCGCCGGCACCATGCGCTCGAGGCGGGAGAGGGGCGCGTTCGAGGCGGTGAGGATGTGCGCGCGAGCGAACACGCCTTCCTCGCGTATGTCGAGCAGGGCGATCTCGGTGTCGCCCAGAAGGGTGGCGTGGAGGGCGGCCGCGTCGATGCGGGGGAAATGGGCGCTCATCGTATTCTCGACCTGTCAGGAAAAAGGCCCTTCCGGCCTGCGGAAGGGCCTGGGGTGGTCACTGGCGGTTAAAGACCGCGTCGAACTGCTCGAGGAACTTCGTCGAGGCCTCGCCGCCGATATCCTGGTCCGAGACGATGATCTTCAGGTCGGCGAGCTTGGGCAGGCCTTCCGGCGTCTTCGCGTCGGGGTGGGTCGGGATGTAGGAGCCGGCATTGGCGACGAGCTCCTGCCCTTCGGCGCTGGTCAGCACTTCTTCCAGCAGCTTGGCGGCCGTGGGGTTCGGGCCGCCCTTGAAGATGGCGAGGTAGTTCTCGTTGGTGACAACGCCATCCTCGAGGATATAGGCCTCTATGCTTTGGCCGCGCTCCTTGGCGGTGATGACGTTCTGCGACGAGATCAGCGGCGACAGGTCACGCTCGCCGGCAACCAGCAGCCGGACCGATTCCGCATTGCCGCGCGTCAACAGGAAGTCCTGCTTGGCGAACCCCTTGATGGTGTCCCAATTGATGATCTTGTGGGCCAGGAGCGTCTGGAACCAGGTGAGCTGCGAGGCGGCCGAGCGCGGATCGGAGAACACGATCTTGCCCTTCCACTTCGGGTCGAGGAAGTCGGCGATCTTTTTCGGCAGCACCGATGTGTCGGGGAAGGCCTTGGGGTTGTAGGCGGCCGAGAGCAGCGCAGCGGCGGTGGCGAGGTAGGTGCCTTCGGCATCCCTGTAGTTGCCGCCGATCTTGTCGAAGTCGCGCACCTTGTAGGGCACGAGATAGCCGCGCTTCTTCCAGTCGTCGAGAATGAAGCGCTGGCTGATGAACACCACATCCGGGTTGGTGCGGCCGGCCGCCTTCTCCGCCTCGATGGTGGGGATCAGGTCGAGCGTCTGCTTCTGCACGATATTGAGTTTCACATCGGGAAAGGTCTTGCGCCAGAACTCCAGCACCGCCGTACTCGTTTCCTGGCGGTAGGAGGTGTAGAACACCACTTGGCCTTCCTTCTTCGCGGCCTCGTAGAGATCCTTGAAGCGTTCGGGGAGCGTGTCGGCGCGGGCGGGGGCGAACGAGGTGGCGAGCGAGCCCGCGACCAGCAGCGCGGCGGCTGCGCCCTTCAGCAGGGTTCTCTTATTGAGGGTCATGTCAGTCTCCAGGGGGCAAAGGGTCAGGCGGCAGCGGAGGTTTTCGCGGCCGTGTGCTCGGCCGCCGCGTCGATCGCCTTGGTGTGCTTGTGGTGACGGGCAGGGCGCTTGAGACCGAGATGCTCGCGCAGGGTCCGGCCCTCATAGTCGGTGCGGAACAGGCCGCGGCGGCGCAGTTCGGGCAGTACCAGTTCGATGAAGTCGGTGAGGCCGCCGGGCAGATAGGGCGGCATGACGTTGAAGCCGTCGGCGCCCTCGTTGAGGAAGCGCTCCTCCATCTTGTCGACGATCTGCTCCGGCGTGCCGATCACCTGCCAGTGGCCGCGCGCGCCAGCGACACGCAGGCCGAGCTGCAGGATCGACAGCCCTTCGCGCTGGGCGAGCTCCAGCAGCAGCACCTGCCGGCTCTGCGCGGCATTGGTGACTGGAATGTCGGTGGGCAGCGGGCCATCGAGCGGCAGATGGCGCAGCGGAATTCCGAGGCGATGCTCAAGGATGGAAAGCGCCACATCCGGGTGGATGAGGTTCTGCAGTTCCTCGAACTTCGCCTGTGCCTCCGCCTCGGTGCGGCCGACCACCGGGAAGATGCCCGGCATGATCTTGACGTCGTCCGGGGAGCGACCCGCAGCGACGGCGCGGGCCTTCACGTCGCGGTAGAACGCCTGCGCGTCGGCAAGGGTTTGCTGCGCGGTGAAGACGACTTCGGCCGAGGCGCCGGCCAGAGCCTTGCCAGCCTCAGACGAGCCGGCCTGCACCAGTACCGGCCAACCCTGCGGCGAGCGCGGAATGTTAAGCGGCCCACGCACGCCAAAATACTCGCCGCGATGATCGAGGCTGTAGACCTTGTCGGGATCGAAGAAGACGCCGCTGTCCTTGTCGCGGACGAAGGCGTCATCCTCCCAGCTGTCCCATAGCCCCTCGGTGACGGCGAGGAATTCGGTGGCGCGGCGGTAGCGCTCATCATGCGGGGGGTGGTGGTCGCGGCCGAAATTAAAGGCCTCGCCCTCATTGCCCGAGGTGACGAGGTTCCAGCCGGCGCGCCCGCCGCTGATATGGTCGATGGAGGCGAATTTGCGGGCCAGCGTGTAGGGCTCGTTATAGGTGGTCGAGGCGGTCGCCACGAGGCCGATGCGCTCGGTGACGGCGGCCAGCGCGCCGAGCAACGTCAGCGGCTCGAACTGCGCGACATAATGGGTGGAGAAGCGCGCCAGCGCGCCCCAGTCCTCGCCGCGCGCGCCGGCGCTGTCGGCCAGGAACAGCATATCGAACTTGGCCGCCTCGGCCGCCCGCGCGACCTCGGCGTAATGCTTGAAGTTGATGCCGGCATCGGCCTGCGCCTGCGGGTGGCGCCAGGCGGCGGCGTGGTGGCCGGTGGGGTAGAGGAAGGCGCCGAGCGCCATCAGCTTGGTCATGGGAAACCTCAGGCGGCTGTGAGTTCGGAAGGGAGGGCGGCGGCCTGCCGTGCGGCGGCGTCCTTGCCGGCGATCTGGCCGGTGACGAAGCACTCCGCGAGATTGCCGGCGCCGAGATAGAGAAAGCCCCAGATGCTGCCGAGCTCGCCGGCCTCGTAGAGACCGGGAATTGGCTCGCCATGCGCGTTGAGCACGCGCTGGCGGGAGTCATGCGCGGGCCCCCCTTGGGTGTTGCTGACTACCGGCCACAGCTCGCCGACATAGAAGGGCGGGTTCTTCACGGGGAACAGCGACCCGGCCGGGCGGTTGTGGTCGCCGTCCTTCCCGGCCGCGACCGAGGCGTTCCAGCGCGCGAGGCTCTCCGCGACCGCGGCAGGATCGGCGTCGATGAGCGCGGCGAGATCCTCGATGCTGTCGGCGCGCTTCAGGATGCCGTTGCCGACCTCCTTCAGATTGTCGTCGCTCCACTCATAGGGCTCGACCGAGCGGTCGTTGATGACGGTCTGGCCGAGCGGGTAGAGCTTGCGTCCATCCTCATCCACCACAAGGAAGGCGGGGATGCGCGGGAAGCGCTGCGACTGCGCGTCGTACTGGTCGAGCGGCCGATGGCCGGTGTCCTGGATATAGGGCTGGTACTCGTTCATGAATCGCCGGCCCTGGCGATCCAGCACGATCCAGGACATGCGCACGTCCGGCTCCTGCAGCTGCGGCGTCCAGTCCGGCAGTTTCTTGACCCGCAGGCCATAGGGATAGGCCGGGTCGGTGTGCCGGAAGCCGTAGGAGCCGTGGAAGTGCCACATGTGCCAAAGGTCGGCGCCAGCGGCCTGCGCCATGCGGATGCCGTCGCCGGTATTGCCACGCATGGCGACCGGCAGGACCGGGCGGATCTGCCAGTATTTACGCTGCAGATCGGGCGCGGCCTCGAAGCCGCCGGAGGCAAGGATGACGCCGCGCCGTGTGCCGATGCGCGTCACCCTGCCATTGGAGCGGACCACGGCGCCGAGCACCTCGCCATCCGGCCCGAGGATCAGGCGCTCGGCGGCGGTATTGAGGCGGGTCTCGATGCCGCGCGCCCGGACATTGTCATGCACCAGCTTGAACACGTTCGGCCCGCGCAGCCGGCCCCGCACCTGCGGGTACTCAGTACGCGCATCGAAGCCGGGGATGGAGAGCACCTCCACCGTGCCGAAGGCGTCGTTGCCCGTGAACGGGTAGTTGGCAATACGGCGGTGGATGGCGATCTCCGCGCCGTTCACCGTGGCGAGGTCGCGGAAATAGGGCTCCAGCTCGGCCATGCCGGCGGCGACCGCATCGAGCACGTCATCCGGCACGTCGGGGCCGACCGTCTCGCGCAGATAGGCGCGGGCGCCGACGCGCTCGACGATGGTGCGAATACCGCCACCGGCACAGATCGAGATGCCGCCAGGATCGGGCATCTTCTCGATCAGCAGCACACGCGCGCCGGCATCATGGGCGGCGATCGCCGAGGCGCCGCCGGCAAAGCCGAAGCCGACGACAAGCACGTCCCAGACTTCGTCGAAGGGCGGGGTGGAGGTGGTGACAGGCATGGCAGGCATTCCGGCTAGCTGACCACGGCCGTCTTCTTCCGCGAGAAGAAGCGGATGAGGCCGAGGATGGAGAGGCTGACAGTGACGATGACGACGGAAAGCGCGGCGGCGAGCTCGATGGCGCCGTCCTCGATGAACTGGATCACCACGGTGGGCATGACCTGCGTGTCCGCCTGAGAGAGGATGGCGGACATCGACAGCTCGCGCAGGCTGAGCGAGAACACCAGTACCCAGGCGACGCCGACCGCGCCGCGCACCAGCGGGAAGGTGACGTCGCGCACACTGCGCAGCCAGCCGGCGCCCGAGATGCGCGCGGCCTCTTCCAGATCGGTCGAGAGCTGCTGGATGCCGTTGCGCACCAGCACAAAGGCGATTGGCAGCAACTTGCCGGCATAGGCGATGAGGATGAGCGTCAGCGTGCCGTAGAACAGGTTCACGTAGCCCATCAGGATTCCCACCGCATAGGCGATGGAGGGAAAGCCATAGGCGATCATGACGAGGAAGGTGATGGCCTCGCGGCCGATGAACTTCACCCGCTCTACCACCCAGCCGAGCACCAGCCCGAGCCCGGCGCAGACCGTGGCGGTGGCGAGCGCCAGCAGCAGACTGTTGATGATGGAACCGCGCGCGACGAAATCGGCGTCGAAGATCAGCGCGTAATGCTTGGTGACGAGGTTGCTCAAGGTGATGTCGGCGCCGAACGAGGACAGCACCGAGAGCAGCAGCAGCGCTCCGACCGGCAGTACCGCGGTAGCAAAGACCACGACGATGCAGAACCCCGCCGCGAGCCAACGCCAGCGGCCCAGCGTGGTGATCTGTTCGGAGCTCGCCTTGCCGGTGAGGGTGCGGAAATTTTCCGCCCGGACGGCGTATTTCTGGATCAGCAGGCTGACGGCGGTGACCACCATGATGGGCATCGCCACCGCCGCGGCATAGTTGAACTGCGGCGGGAATTTCAGCAGGTCGTAGATCTTGGTGGTGATGACCGAGAAGTTTGCCATCGTGCCGATGGCCGCCGGCGCGCCAAAGGATGAAAGCGCGTCCAGCATTACCAGGATGATGGCGGACAGGATCGCTGGCCGCACCAGCGGCAGCGTGATGGTGAGCGTGGTGCGCAGCCGGCCCGCGCCGAGCACGCGCGCGGCCTGCTCGTTGCTGGCATCGACATTATGCAGCGCCGCGCTGACCGCGAAGAACACCAGTGGGTAGACGCCAATGATCTCGATGAAGACGAGGCCGCCAAAGCTCATGATGTTGAACGGCGCCTGGGTGAAGCCCAGATACTCGACGGCCAGCTTGTTGAGATAGCCGGAGTTCGGTGCGGCGAGGAAAATCCACGACACCACCGAGATGAAGGACGGGATGACGAAGGAGATGCCGGCCGCCAGAGTCACCAGAATCTTGCCGGGCGCATCGGTGCGCGCCACGATCCAGGCGAGCGGAATGCCGAGCGCGCAGGCACCCGCCGTCACCAGGCCAACCAGCACGGTGGAGTTCACCGTCGCCGCCCACATGCCGCGCCGGTTGAACGCCTTCTCGAACGTGTCGAAGGCCAGGTTCCCCTGCGCATCAATGAGGCTGTAGCCGATGAGCAAGGCGAGCGGATAGGCGATGAGAGCCAGCAGGACGACGATCGCAAAGCCGATGACGAGAAGCTTCACCGGCTGGATGCCGGACAGCCTCTGCAGGAGCGCGGGGCTGTCCGATACATTACGGGGGTCCTCGGTGAAGAGGGTGGCGCTGCTCATGCCACCACCCATGCGCTGTCCGGGCGAAACCAGAGCCGGACGCGGCCGTCAGTGAAGCTGCCGGGCGTGCGCGACTGCATGCGTAAGGGCGTGTCCTTGGCGGTGAGCTGAAGTTCGTAGCGGCTGCCGAGGAACGCTGCCGACACGAACCGGACATCAAGGCCGGTCTGCTGGTCGGGCTTTTCCGGCCGGTCGAAACGGATGTCCTCGGGGCGCAGCAGCAGCGTCGCGCGCTTTCCGGGTGCCGCCGTGGCGAGCCAGCCGGCCGATGCGCGCGCCGTGGTGATGTCGCCGGCGTCGAGCGCCACCGACACCCGGCCGGCGGCGCGATCCACCGTGACGATGGTTCCTTCCAGCAGGTTGGCGGTGCCGACGAAATTGCCGACGAAGCGACTGGCGGGGGTGCGGTAGACCTGTTCCGGGGTGCCGACCTGCTCGATGCGGCCCTTGTTCATCACCACGACCCGGTCGGCGAGAACCAGGGCCTCGTCCTGGTCGTGGGTGACGTAGAGCGTGGTGATGCCGATGCGCTTTTGCAGCGCGCGCAGCTCGAAGCGCATCTCCTGTCGCAGCGAGGCGTCGAGGTTCGAGAGCGGCTCGTCGAGCAGCAGCAGGGTCGGCTTGGTGGCGAGCGCCCGCGCCAGCGCGACGCGCTGCTGCTGGCCGCCGGAGAGTTCGGACGGGTAGCGCTTGGCGAGATCGCCGAGCTGGACCAGTTCGAGCACGGCGGCGACCTCGCGGTCGATCTCCGCGCGCTTCTTGCCGGCGACCACCAGGCCGTAGCCGACATTGTCCGCCACCGTCTTGTGCGGCCAGACCGCGTAGGTCTGGAACACCATGCCGAGATGCCGCTTCTCCGGCGGCAGCGCGAAGGAGGCGCTGGAGGCGAGTTTGCCGTCGAGATGGATCTCGCCGCCTTCCGGCTGCAGGAATCCCGCCACCATGCGCAGCGTCGTGGTCTTGCCGCAGCCGGAGGGGCCGAGCAGCACCACGCTCTCGCCGGGGGCCACCTTGAGATCGATGCCGTTGACCGCAGCGGTATCGCCGAGCTTCTTTCGCAGGTCGCGCAGCTCCAGCCGGGCGGGCTGAGCCTCGACAGCTGGCAAGATGTGGGCGGCGGGGGAATAAAAGTTCATGGCGAAATCCCGGTTGGGCGCAGTCTCGGTTCAGGCTGAGCGGGCGTAACGGCTCTCGGGGCGGGTCAGCCCGTAATGCTCGCGCAGCGTCCGGCCGGTGTAGTCGCGGCGGAACAGCCCGCGCGCCTGCAGGATCGGCACGACCTCGTCGACGAAGGCGATGAGCCCGCCCGGCATGAAGGCCGGCATGATGTTGAAGCCGTCCGCCGCGCGCTGCTCGACCCAGAGCTGGATGTGGTCGGCGACCGTGTTCGGCGTGCCGGCCAGCACCTTGTGGCCGCGCCCGCCGGCGAGGCGGCGCAACAACTGGCGCAGTGTCGGCTTTTCGCGCTCGACGATGGTGAGGATGACCTGCGAGCGGCTCTGCGCGCCCTGCACCGTCTCGGGGCGCGGGAACGCCTCGATCGGAATGCGTTCGTCGAGCGGGAAGACGCTGAAATCGAAGCCGTCAAAGCGCTGCGAGAGATGCTTGAGGCCGACGACGGGAAGCGTGAGGTCGTCGAGCTCTTCTTCCAGCGCGCGGGCCTCCGCTTCAGTCGAGCCGAGGATCGGCGACAGGCCCGGCAATATCCTGATGCCGTCCGGGTCCCGGCCGAAGGCCAGCGCGCGGCGCTTCACGTCGGCGTAAAAATTCTGTGCCTCGGAAAGCACCTGTTGCGCGGTAAAGATGGCCTCGGCGTAGCGCGCGGCAAAGCCACGGCCCTCGTCCGACGAGCCCGCCTGCACCAGCACCGGGTTGCCTTGCGGCGAACGCGGTATGTCGAGCGGCCCGCGCACCCGGAACGTCTCGCCCAGATGGTCGATGGCATGGATGCGGGCGGTGTCGGCATAGATGCCGCGCGTGCGGTCCAGCACGCGGGCGTCGTCCTCCCAGCTGTCCCACAGCTTGCGCACCACCTCGACATATTCGGTGGCGCGGCGGTAGCGGTCGGTGTGCGAATTGCGCTGGTCGAGCCCGAAATTGCCGGCGGCCTCGGCCGACCATGAGGTCACGATGTTCCAGCCGGCGCGGCCGGCGCTGATATGATCGAGCGAGGCGAATTGCCGGGCCAGATTATAGGGTTCGGAATAGGTGGTGGTGGCGGTGGCGATCAGGCCGATATGCGAGGTTGAACCCGCCAGCGCCGAGAGCAGCGTCAGCGGCTCCAGCTTGCCCTGCGCGACATGCTTCACGCTGCGGCCGATGGCGAGCTGGTCGGCGAGGAACAGCGAGTCGAACTTGCCGCGCTCCGCGATCGCCGCGATCTCGCGGTAATAATCGACATCGGTCAGGCGTTCGGGCTGTGATCCGCTGTAGAGCCAGGACGCCTCATGATGGCCGGTGGTCGGCACGAAGACGTTGAGATGGATGTGCTTGGTCACGACGGTCGTCCCGAAAACGCTCAATCGAGCTTGATGTTGGCGGCCTTGATGACGCGGCTGTAGTTCTCGAAATCGCGGCGCACGGTGGCATCGCCCTCCTCGGCCGAGGAGGCGACGACGGCAAAGCCCTGGCCTTCGAGGAAGCTCTTCACCTCGGGCGCATTCAGCGCGGCGACAAAGTCGCGGTTGATCTTCTCGACCAGCGGGCGCGGGGTCTTGGCGGAGACGAAGAAGCCCTGCCAGGTCTCGATGTTGAAGTCCTTGACGCCCTGTTCCTGGAAGGTCGGAACATCGGGCAGGGCAGCCGAGCGCTTGGCGGTGCTGACGCCGATGGGCACCAGCCGGCCGGCGCGCACATGCTCGGTGACGGCGGCAAGCGTGATGATCACCGCGTCGATATGGCCGCCGAGCAGGTCGGTCACCGCCGGGGCGCCGCCCTTGTAGGGGATGAAGGTGTATTTGGTGCCGGTGAGCTGGCCGAGCAGTTCATGGCCGATGTGATGCGCGCCGCCATTGGACGGCGTGCCGACGGTGAGCTGGCCGTTCTTCTCACGGGCGAGCTTCAGATATTCGTCGAGGTTCTTCACGCCGAGCGAGGGGCGGACTACGAGGATTTGCGGGTTCGACACCGCCTTGGTGACGGTCGAAAGATCCTTGATCAGGTCGCTCTTCAGCTCCGGGCCGAAGAAGATCGCGTTGAGCGGGACCTTGTCGCCGCCGACAACGATCGACAGCCCGTCCGGCTTGCCCTGCGCGATCTGCTCCAGCCCGATATTGCCGTTGGAGCCGGCAACGTTCTCGACGATGGGGTCCTTGCCCCAGATTTTTCCGAGCTCGCGGGCGACCGTCCGGGTCAGCGCATCGGCGCTGGCGCCCGCCGCCGACGTCACGACGATGCGTACCTGGGACTGCGGATATTTCGACACGTCCACCTCGTCGGCGGAAGCGGGGACGAGCGTCAGTGCCAGTGCGGCGCCGGCTAATAGACTGAAAACACCATTCATCGCTGAGAACCTCCGTAATTCGCCACGATCCTAAATTAACATTTCTAATTGTCTATAGAAAATGTGGACTAATGAGTTTGGAGATTGCCAGTGCCCCTAAATCGCGACGTTCTCACCGCCAGCCTCGCCACCGCCTTTGCCTTGACTCTGCTGGCTTTCGGCAGCCATCTCCCGATGGGAACGGCGGTGCGCATGGGACCCGGTTTCATTCCCCGTGCCGTCGCCATAGGCCTGCTCTCGGTGGCCGTGCTTATCCTGATCAAGGCTCTGCTTGCCCGGCCCGCCCGCGCAGACGATGCCGCGCCGGACGCGCCGATTCACTGGCGTGGGGCAGCCAGCATCAGCTTCGGCGTGCTGACGTTCGCGCTGCTGATCCAGCCGATCGGCCTGCTCGCCAGCGCCACGGCGACGGTGTTCTTCTCCTCGCTGGCGCAACAGGGCGAGGGCTGGGCTGAACGCATCGTGCTTGCGGGCTCGCTCGCTGCCATCGCCGGGGCGGTGTTCGCCTATGGGCTTGGCCTGCCGCTGCCGATCCTGCCGAACTTCCTGTGATGGAACTTCTCGGACATCTCGCGCTCGGCTTCGATGTCGCGCTCACCTGGCAGAATCTTCTGCTGTGCCTGATCGGCGTGCTGTTGGGCACGCTGGTTGGTGTTCTGCCGGGCATCGGACCGGCGACCACGATCGCCATCCTGCTCCCGGTGACCTTCGAGCTGCCGGCCGTCGGCGCGCTCATCATGCTGGCCGGCATCTATTACGGCGCGCAATATGGCGGCTCGACCACGGCGATCCTTGTCAACATGCCGGGCGAATCCTCCGGCATCATCACCGCGCTGGACGGCCACCAGATGGCCAAGCAGGGCCGCGCGGGCGTGGCGCTGTCGATTGCCGCCATCGGCTCGCTGTTCGCCGGCACGGTCTCGACCTTCTTCATCGCCGGATCGGCCTCGACGCTGTCCGAGCTCGGCCTGATGTTCGGACCGGCGGAGAATGTCGCGCTGATGGTGCTCGCCATCGTCGCGGTCATCGTCATGGGCAAGGGCTCGGTGCTGAACGGGCTGGTGATGGTGCTGATCGGCCTGTCACTCGGGCTGATCGGCACCGATGTCGAAACCAGCAAGGCGCGCTTCACCTTCGGCATTCAGGAACTGCGCGACGGCATCGACTTCATTCCGCTCGCCATGGGGCTGTTTGGCGTTTCTGAAATCCTGCGCACGCTGGAGACACCGGGCGACGGTTCGGTGCTGAACAACAAGATTTCCGGGCTGTGGCCTAAATGGGCGGACCTGAAGGCTTCGGCGCTGCCGATCCTGCGCGGCACCGGGGTCGGCACCGTGCTGGGCATCCTGCCGGGAAGCGGCACGCTGCTCGCCTCGTTCACCGCTCACATGCTGGAGAAGAAGATTTCCCGCACGCCCGAGCGCTTCGGCAAGGGCGCGATCGAAGGGCTGGCCTCGCCGGAGAGCGCCAACAACGCGGCGGCGCAGACCTCTTTCGTGCCGATGCTCACCCTCGGCATGCCGTCCGGCGCGGTCACGGCGCTGATGATCGGCGCCATGACGATCCACGGCATCTCGCCGGGGCCGCAGGTGGTGACGCAGCGCCCGGATCTCTTCTGGGGGCTGGTGTGCTCGATGTGGATCGGCAATGCGATGCTGCTGATCATCAACCTGCCGCTGATCGCCGTCTGGGTGTCGATCCTGCGCATCCCCTACCGGCGACTGGTGCCGGCGATCATCCTGTTCTGCTGCATCGGCGCCTACAGCGTGAACAACTCGACCTTCGACGTGCTGGTGCTGTTCGCCGCCGGGCTGTTCGGCTACGCGCTGTCGCGGCTGGATTGCGATCCGACGCCACTGCTGCTCAGCTTCATCATTGGGCCGATGCTGGAGGAGAATTTCCGCCGCGCCATGCTGGTCGCGCACGGCAACCCTATGACGTTTGTCGAAAAGCCCATCAGCCTGACGCTGCTGCTGGCGACGGCTGCCTTGCTGGTCGTGGCCGTCCTGCCCGCGGTGCGCAAGCGTCGCGAGGAGGTGTTCGTGGAGTGAGGAGAGCGATGCCGCATGCGCGACAGCCAAGGACCGCCGGATCACCCGCTGGGAGCATGAGCATCTGATCGAGGACGTCCGGCTGGATGCCGATCCCGGACTGATGCGGGTGCGGCGCAAGACGGTCGAGCATCCCTTCGGCACGATCAAAGCCAGGATTGGCGCGACGCACTTCCTCATGTAGCGGCTGCAAAATGTCGCCGGCGCCACCTTCAGCACGATCTTCCCGAACCCGCCGCCCGCCTCCATCGCGCCATGCGCCTCGGCGGCCTGTGCGAACGCAAAGACCTTGCCGACCAGCGGCTTCAGCCGGCCGTCGGCGAACATCGGCAGCGCGCCTTCCGCAAAGCGCCGCAGGACCGAGAGCGGAATGCTGGCGCTGTCCTGCCCGCCGAGCAGGCCGACCTGAACGAGGCGCCCGCCCCGGGCGAGGCTGCGCAGATTGCGCGGACCTGCACCAGCAGGTCGCCGACGCGGACGTCCGGCATGGGCGCGTCGGCAAGGCGGAGGACATCCGCCTCGCCGAAATCGTCGAACAGGATCGCTTTCATTTTGCCGCGGCCTTGGCGACCGCGCGGCGGGCGATGCTGGCGGCGAAGAGCGGCGTCTCGCGGCGGTTATGGTCGCCGCCAGCTTCCTGCCGGGCGATGGCCGCCTGCTCGAAGGTCTGGCCGTGCGCGGCGAGGAAGTCCATGAACATTTCGGTCGGGTGCGAGGTGACACGGTTGGTGTAGCGGGTGCGCCCGCCTTCAACGGCCTCGGCGATCAGTTCCCAGACCACATTGACCTGCGTGCGTCCCACCGGTGTGAACACGTCGGAGATCGAATTCATCCGGCAATAGCTCGCCGTGGCTTCCTCGGCCACATAGTGCTGGATCACCAGCCCGGTGCCGATCATCTCGACATTGATCACCATGCGGCGGCCATCATCGGTCGTGGTGACGCCGGAGCCGATATGGTCAGGCGGACAGCAGCGCAGATATTCCGCCTCGGGCAAGGTGAACAGCCACTCGGCGATGTCGACCTTTTCGAGGGAAATGTCGATTTCCGCGGTATAGGCGGACTGCGATAGGACCTTGTCGGTGAGGATTTTCATGGCATTGCCTCTCGATGGAGCCGTGTCGCCGGTAGGCTTCTCGCCGGTCGGCGCTGGGGGAGGGGGCGCGGTGGCTGCGCCATCCCGAACAGGGTTATGCGCGGCGCCCGGGCGCTGGGGCTTTCGAGATTCCATGGTCGCCGTGAGGACTTGCGAGATGGAACGCCGATCCGCCTTGCCACGGGCGATTGTGGTCGAGCGAACGGGCGCCGCCGCTGTGTGAACACCGCGAATATGCGAGTGTCCGGAACAGGCGATAAGCCGGAGCCTGCTGCAAACGGCTTTGCCTGGATCGCAAAGATGAGACCCCATTTCGCGGAATATCTCGCCACCTTTGTCGATGTCGTACGGGCGGGGAGCTTTTCAGGTGCCGCCCGCCGGCGCGCGGTGACGCCTTCGGTGATCGTCCGCCAGATCGACGCATTGGAGGAGGATCTGGGCGTCGCCCTGCTCATCCGCTCGACGCGGGCGCTCACGCTCACCGATGCCGGCCAGCGCCTGCACGAGCGGGCCTTGCGGCATCTCGACGAACTGGCCGATACCCATGCCGAGGTCGCCGCCTTCGACGGTTCGGTCTCCGGCATGCTGCGGATTGCCTGCTTCCCGACCTTCGGCAAGCGCTATGTCCTGCCTGTCGTCGCGGCATTGCAGGCTGAACATCCAGCCCTGCATGTGGGGAGCTGATCGGCGAAGAGCGCCATCAGCTAATGTGAGCGCCCTGCCTGGAAGCAGACATTCCCTCAGGCCATGGACGATTGGGAACCGAGTTCATGACAGACGAGCGCATGGTCGAGCGCCTTACCCTCGTTGACCTCACGATCCGCCGCCAGGAGATCAAGAAGAGCCGATTCGTCGCGATCGCCGGTCCCGTCGCGGACGAGGCGGCGGCGAAGGACTTCATCGCGGCACGGTCGGATCCGGCCGCCAACCACAATTGCTGGGCCTGGCGCGTGGGGCAGAACTACCGCTTCAACGACGATGGCGAGCCCAGTGGAACTGCGGGCAAGCCGATCCTGGCCGCCGTCGACGGGCAAGGCCTCGATCGCGTCGCCGTCGTCGTCACGCGCTGGTTCGGCGGCATCCTTCTGGGCAGTGGCGGCCTGATCCGCGCCTATGGCGGAACGGCGGCCCTCTGCCTGCGGGAAGCCGAGAAGGTGGCGCTCGTCGAGACCGTTTCCGGAACCGTCACATGCGGGTTCAGTGATCTGGCGCTGGCTCAGGCGAGGTTGACCGCCGTCCCGGGCGTGCAAATGAGCGTTCACGCTTTCACGGACAGCGGCGCGATTCTGTCGGTGTCAGTGCCGAAACCGGAAGCCGGTGGGGTGGACCGGCTGCTGACGGATCTGACCAGCGGACGTTCGGCAATCCGATGGACCGAATAGCCATGGCGCCCCGGCCTTGCCCGCCCGGCGCCGATACGG
This sequence comes from Ancylobacter sp. FA202, assembly GCF_000380205.1. Classification (NCBI taxonomy): domain Bacteria; kingdom Pseudomonadati; phylum Pseudomonadota; class Alphaproteobacteria; order Hyphomicrobiales; family Xanthobacteraceae; genus Ancylobacter; species Ancylobacter sp. FA202. The sequence continues at coordinate 3,903,016 of NZ_KB904818.1, forward strand.
CATGGCCGCCCAAGCCGCGCTTGAACAAGGTTCTGCTGAAAACTCTGCTGCTCTGCGCAATGGAGCGTTACCAGGCTCTTCTCTTCCAAGCGCCGGCCGCTCCCAACCAGCTCTGTGCATGGCATCTCCCAATTCGGTCCCGTTTGAGTAAGACTGTGCCGACGATTGGGAAGGCGCTGCGTCGAATGAGATCCCTGTGATGGAGATCCAGCCGCTGCTGTCGGCGAACGACATCCTGGCGCAACCGCGCTTCGGGCTGGCGCGGGAGATTTATGTCCGCGACATGCTCGAACTGCACGAGAACCAACCGGCCGAGAACCGGCTGCTGATCGATGGCGGCACAGCGACGATCTTCATGAGCGTCATCATCATGGACGCCGGACATCGACCCCACGACCGCGCGACATGGCCGACCCTGCAACTGCTCAAAGGGCAGATGGAGTCACATGGCATCGCGAGCGGGCGCCGCACCCACGATATCGTCCGCCGTCTTGCGGATACGGGGTACATCTCGGCCTACCGAGCGCCGGACGATCGCCGCGTCACCTTGCTGGCGCCCACGGACAAGATGCTCATCCATGATCGCCGCGCGCTCCGGGTCTATTATCACCCGCTGCACGTCCTCTTTCCGGACCCCGGATATCCCGAACCGGTCAACCACGACCCGGCCTTTCATCGCGTGGCGCGCGATATATGCGCCGCGTTCCTGGCGCATGCGCAGCAATTCATCCTGGCCAATCCGGTGATCGCCTTCTTCCTGCCCCGGCAGGCCGGCCACATGATCCTGACCAAGCTCATGCATGTGTGCGCCCATCAGGACGATCAGGCGGCGCCGCAGGTCTCCTTTCTCAAGATCGGCGACAGCTTCGGCGTGTCCCGCACCCACGTGCGCAAGTTGCTGCAGGCGGCGGCGGAGCTCGGCTTCGTGCGGCTGTCGGGCAACAGCGTCGACGTCACCCCCAAGTGTCGCGCCGACTTTGACCGGTTCCTTGCCGATACCATGGCTGGCCATGATCTCATTTACCGCATGGCGAAAGCACGCATGCACCCTGGCGAAGACGCCGCAGCGGCCCCAATCGCAACCGTTGGAGCGATGTGACGGTATATGGAAACCTAAAGCATCGCTTTCGCTTCTCTTTGCCAATGCAGGCGAAAAGTTCCCTAACGCCCCTACGTTGGTGCCTCTAGTGTCCGTGCGTCGGGACGTGGCGCGCGGCTCATCAGGTGGCCGGCATCGCCCCGTGGCGATTGCAGCATCTGTATCGGAGGAATGTCATGGTACCCATTGTTGCCGCCGACATGCTCGCGCGGATCCATGTGCACGGCGCGACGGACCCGTCCGTCAATTGGCTCGGAGCCTTCGCTACCTGCGGCGGGCATGGTGCGAGCCAGTCCTCCACCATCGTCTATGAGATTCCGTCCGGCGGACGCCTGGGCTGGCACACCGATGCCACGGAAGAGACCCAGTACATCCTCGCCGGAACTGGCGAACTCCTGATGGAGGACGGCAGCCGCACCATCGGCGCGGGCAGCGTCTTCGCCTTGCCGCCGAACGTGCGGCACGACATCGTCAATACGGGCAGCGAGACGCTGCATGCGGTGGCCTTCTTCGCGGCTGCCATGTTCACCCAGACCTTCGACCAGGTGATGCTGCCGCCCGATACGCATGTGCTCGGCACGCCGAACCGGGACGGCTGACGTCCGGCGCTGAAGCGCTCTCTCTGAGCGGATCGGCCGGCACGCCTTAGGGTGCGCGGGCGCGGGGTGCTGGCCGCCGCGGGCTGCCGCCCGAAGCGGCCTTGTCTCGGCGTCCACGAGACCGGCAGCAGGCCAAATATCGTTAGTTAATCAGGTGTAAGAGGCGTTGCAGCATCAAGACCGCAGCATTTGCAGCCCAACGCCCGCCGCCGCACACACTGCCAGTGCGGCAACCTCGGAGGCGCCTACGAAAAGGAACACGGCCCCGGATCTGTGCGGCGAAGGCCTGATAGATGTCCTGCTGGAACCCGACAATGTGCTGCCAGAAGGCCATGATCAGCCGAGCCCCAGCGTGACGGCGGCAAGAACGACATAGCGCGCGACCTTGGCCAGCGTCACGAGGATGAGGAAGATCGGCAGCGGCTCGCGCAGCGCGCCGGCGATGACGGTCAGCGGATCGCCGATAACAGGCGCCCAGCTGAGAAGCAGGGACCATTTGCCGTAGCGCCGATACCAGCTCTCCGCACGCGCCAGAGCGGCGGGCTTTACCGGAAACCATTTCCGGTCGCGAAACCGGTGAATGCCGCGGCCGAGCAGCCAGTTGATGACCGACCCCAGCACATTGCCGAGGCTCGCCACCCCCACCAGCGCCCAGGGCGGGTAGTCGGTCGTCAGCAGCAACCCGACCAGGACGGCTTCGGACTGCATCGGCAGGATGGTGGCTGCGACCAGTGCGGAGAAGAAGAGGCCGGCATAGGCCGCAAGCTCCGTCATGGTCGGCCACAGCCGGCAGGGGGCATCATGGGTGCGGCCATTCCGTGTGGTGGCGGTCGATGACAAATACATGGCTGTGGCGATGGCCGCCGACAACGGGAACAGCGCCAGCCAGATGGGGATCATCCTCGGCCAGCGCGCCGTGGACATGCTCCAGCTCATCGGGATCTCTCGCCGGCCACAGCCGCAACGCGGCGAGAACGGCGAACCCGGCCAGAAGGGCAAGCATGGCGGACGTGCCCGGCAGGCCGATGCTCGCGCCCAGCCAGCCGGCAAGGGGATAGGTGATCAGCCAGCAGGCATGCGACAGCGCGAACTGGGCCGCGAAGAGCGAGGGACGGTCTTCCGGCCGCGAGGAGCGGCGCAGCAGACGGCCCGAGGGCGTCTGCACCAGCGAATAGCCAAGTCCCAGCAGGAACCAGAGCGGCAGCACGAATGCGTAGCTGTGGAGCGCGGACCCGACGAGAAGCCCCGCGACCAACACCCCGGCGCCGGCGAGCATGGCGGTGCGGTCGGGAACCGTCTCCAGCAGTCGCGGCAATAGGAGGGCCGCCACCATCGAGCCGCCACCGAAGGCGGCGAGCGCTAGCGCGGTGGCGCTCTGATCGAGGTCGAGCACCGCCTGAACCAGAACCACGGTGTTGACGATGACCATGGCGCTGGCCGCCGCGACGGCAAGGTTCAGCGCCAGCAGGCCGCGCAGGCGCGGCGTCGCCAGATAGATGCGGATGCCGCGCGTGGTCCTGTCGTAAATGCCCCGCTTCTCTCCCGCCTGCGGGCTCGGCAGGACCACCGAGACCACGAGGGCGGCCGAGGCGAGGAAGCCGACGACGGTGCCGGCGAACAGGCTGTGAAAACTGATCAGCGTCAGCAGGGCGGCCGCCAGCATCGGGCTGACCAGGCTTTCGAGGTCATAGGCCAGCCGGGACAACGACAGCGCACGGGTGTAGTCGCGCTCGTCCGGCAGGACGTCGGGAATGGTCGCCTGGAAGGTCGGCGTGAATCCGGCCGAGGCCGACTGGAGCACGAAGATCAGCACGTAGACCTGCCAGACTTCGCTCACAAAAGGCAGCAGGAGCGCGACCGCGGCGCGAACGAGATCCAGCGAGACCAGCAGGGTCCGTCGCGGCAGCCGCTCGGCAAAGGCGGCGGCGACCGGTGCGACGCCGACATAGGCGATCATCTTGATGGCGAGCGCAGTGCCCAGCACGGCGCCGGCGTCGGCGCCCGCAAGGTCAAAGGCGAGAAGGCCAAGGGCCACGGTCGCCAGCCCGGTGCCAATCAGGGCAATGACCTGCGCGAGGAACAGGTGCCGGTAGGTCCGGTTCGCCAGAACAGCAAGCATATATCACCCGGCTGGCGTGTTGGACGCGAGCGCCATGATGCCTGTCCATCCATGCCAGCCGACATAAAGGCCGACGGCGATCAGTAGCGTGCTGGAGAAGTAAGGCGCGCGCCGCGCGAAGGTGGAAAACCAGGTTAAGCGCTTGGTGGCGTGCTGCACGCTGAGCGCCGCCGCCGCACCGACCGCCACCAGCGTGAGGGCGAGACCGATCGAGAAGCACAGCACCAGGCCGAAGCCGAGGGTGAACTGCTTGAGCTGGAGGCACAGCAGCAGCACGGTGATGGCTGCCGGACAGGGAATGAGGCCGCCGGTCAGGCCGAACAGCACGATCTGCCAGGTTGTCACCTTGCGGTCGGCGAAGCGCTTGCGGATGTCGTTGGCGTGGGCAAGCTCATGGGCGTCCTGGTAGCCGTCGGTGCCGAGCTCAAGCCCCCGCATTTCCTCGTGCAGATGGTCGTGGCCCTGCGTGCTCTTGAGGAACGACACGTCGAAATCATGCGAATGGTTGCCGTGGCCAAGGGCGAGACGGACCATGAAGTCAAAGGGCATCGGAATAGTCGCGACGCTCTCGATATAGCCGCCGCGTTCGGCGAAGGCGAAGGTCTGGACGCGCCCGTCGGGCCGCTCGGTGGTCAGCTTCACCTCGTCGGCCGCCCAGGGCTTGCCGCGCTCCGGCCGGAAGCGCCAATGCGCGTCGCCATGGCCGTGATCGTGCAACTCGAGCTTGTGCAGGCCGTGCCCGGTGTCGATCAGCCGGATATCGGAGGTGGGATGGGCATGGGCGTCATGGCCATGGTGATGGTCATGCCCATGATCGTCCCCGTGATGGCCATGGCTGTGCCCGCTCGCCAGCTTCGCCTGTCGCTGGTCCTCATAGGTGCGCCACAGCATCCACAGCGCCATGGCGATGATGATCAGCGCCGAAACGAACTGCAGATAGGGCTCGAAGGTCTCCGGCGCGATGCCCTGCCAGATATACATGCCGCCGATCGCGATGACCCACACAACCATGGTGTGGGAGATGGTCGCGGCGAGGCCAAGCAGCACCGCTTGAGCCACCGTGCCGCGCACAGCAACGATGAAGGCGGCCATCATGGTCTTGGAATGGCCCGGCTCCAGCCCGTGCAGCGCGCCGAGCAGGATGGCACTCGGGATGAACAGCCAGGCGTTTCCCGCCCCCTGCTGCAGTAGTTCGGCAAAGGGCGTCATGCGGTCCTCATAGGTATTTGATGATGTCCTTGAAATCGTCGATCGAACGGCGCTGGTCCCGCGGCAGCGGGGCGACGACCTCATCGAGGCAATGGTCGAGATGATCCTGGATCAGGGTCTTCTTCGCCTGCGTGATCGCCTTTTCGACCGCGTGGAGCTGCTGGGCGATGTCCAGGCAGTTGCGGCCGGCCTCAAGCATCTCGATCACGCTGCGCAAATGACCGTCCGCGCGCTTCAGCCGCTTGACGATTTCGGGATGCGTCTCATGGATGTGCGGGTGATCGTTCATTTTTAGATCCTATCCCCCTAGAGGGGTTATGTCGATCCCCCCTAGGGGGATAAAGGCGGTTGCGTCTCAGGCCGGACGACCTGGGGTTGACGACCTGGGGTTTGTGAACGATTCACATTTTTGGCGATCGCAACAAGCCGCCGATCGCGCTCATGAATGGCTCTCCGGCATCCCCGCCGGAATGAGCCCCAAACCGGAATTTTCCAGGTCCAGATGGCCTAGAAACGGGGAGCGCTTGCCAAGGCCCGAAAGCCTGCTTCACGGAGGAGCAATTTTCAGGGGACAGGCCACGGTTTGAGTGCGCCGAGCCTCCACCGGAGTGAGATTCCATCCGCGTGATCAGCGCAGGCGGCAGTCGGTCGGGCTGATGTAATTGAGTTCGGACCGCGCGAACCGTTCGGCGGACAGGATCCAGATCCCCCTTCCGTCATCAATGAGCGCGGCCATCGCGCCATAGAGCGGAAGATCGGCCGCGCCTTGCGGCAGCATGCTGCGGACGATGGCCGCGATGTCGATGCCGGCGAACGGATCGCGCCCCGCCGGGACCGCCATGAAGCGGACGTGAAAGTGAAAGCCGTTGATGCGAACGCTCGCGGCATCATGCGCCAACCCCGCCAGGGCGGTGCGATAGGCGGGCTTCAAGGTTCCGATGTGAATGTGGAACTGGTGCTGGCCGCGCGTCGTCGGAGGCTGGATGGCGAAGGCGAGATTGTCCCTGGCAAAGGGCGGTTCGACCATGGTTTGCGAGGCGACATAGGCGTCCTGCCAGTAATTGCGCTCGGCATAGCCGGGCACGTCCTCGATCCCGATCACGGGCGGGATCGCCCAAAGCACAAAACGGCAGTTCTCCCCGCGCGCGCGCGGATAGCGATCGGGGTCACGATAACGGGTGTCGTACTGCAGGAAGAAAGTGCCGTGGCGTTTGAACTCCCCCTGCGCATCGGCGCAGCGGCCGCTCGCACAGGCCTCGGAGGTGAGAAGCCGGAAGACAGCGCAGGTGCCAGCCGATGCGTTGGCCGGGTCGGTGCAGGGAGCGCACGGGGCCGGCGCCTTGTCGTCCTTGTTGGCCTCGGGCGGTGAGGCCCAATGCAGCACCTGGCCCGCCGGCGCGGGCGGGTCGAGAGGGCAGGCCTGGACACGCGGCTGCGCAGCGTCGCCCGCCTCCGATGCCAGAGCGAGAGCAAGGGTGAACGCAAGGCTGGCCAGAGGCCGCAACGCCCGCGCGCGGGATGGTCTTGCATGGCATACGCCAGTCATGCCCCAACCTCCTCAATCCTCGTTCAGCGAATAGACCAGCGCGGGGGATTGTCGAAGGAAGCCCTTGAAGCGGTAGGGAACATCCTCCGCCTCGGTGGCGGCCGGCATGTCCGGGCTGATGAGATGCAGCTGGTCGCCGAACACGCCTTGAATATCGACATGGCAGTGCCGGGCGATCTCCACATAGCTCGGCCCGTCATCCACCTCGAAATCGAAGATGTCGCGGTCGGCCACGTCCGTCATCGCCACGTCGACCACAAGGCTGCGCGCCACTTCAAGCTTGCTGCTGCTGAGATTGATGCCGTCCTCGGCAGGCCCCACCACGCGAAGGCGCTCCAGCCGGATCTGAGAATTGGTGAGATCGAGCCCATCATCTCCGGAGTGGAAGCTCCTCACCTCGACGACCCGCCATTCCTGCGGACCCACGCCCATCACGGAAAACCCGTCTCGGTCATCCAGCATCGGGTTGTCGCTCGGCGCGGCGGGGTCGCCATGGCCGAGATGGTAGGCCGCGATCAACGCGGCGTTGAAGGAGGATGCCGCGCCCGCTGGCCCGGCGGCGACGGTCAGGCCGTCCTTTTCGGCGCTGCGATAGGCTCCGAAGAACCAGACGCCACCATTGTCGGCCTTTTTCACCGGACGAAAGCGGGCGTTGCAGGCACGGATATAGAGGCGCCCCGCTTGGAGCGCCGAACCCTGCTCGAAGATGAGCGCCGCATGACCGATCGGGCTCGACGGGACAAGGCCGTTGAGGATGAGGATGGTGACACCCTCTTCGACAACGAGCTTCGCTCCGCTGCGAATGCGGACATCGGCAGTCGCGACATAGGCGACGCCCGCCCTCAGGTGCAGCGTGCCTGTGATGGATCCCTGAAGGAACTCCCGAGTCTCGCGTGTCATGTCACGGATTCTCCGGGCCGAGAACCGGGTTTTGCAGCTCCAGGCCGCGATAGACATCCTGCAGGCTTTCGACCGAGGTCGCGGTGTCGCCGAGATAGGGAAGATCGATGATGGCGATGGCGCCAAGCATGAGAGTCAGCATGATGAGCTGGACCACCAGCGTTATCGCCCTGACCGGCGTCGCCTCGATCAGCCGCAGACCGCAGATGATGATCACGCCGAGAATGCTCAGCAGGCTCACCGTATAGAAGATGTCCGGCAGGGCGCTGGTGACGCTCAATATGCGGTTATTGCGCACCTGCGCCATGCGGTCCGCCGCATCCAGTATCTTGGAGAACACAGCGACGCTTTTCCCGGACTCCGGCTCGATCCGGTCGATCTGGCGGAACACATCGGACAGCGCCTTCGAGGTGAGGTCGCTGCCATGGCCCTGCCGCAGCACCGCCCACTCGTCGGTGATAATGGACTTGGTGTAGGTGAGAAGCGCCGCGCGCGCGTCCAGTGCCGGGGGGGTGCCGTCAAGGATCAACAGTCCGTTGAGGCTCTTGATGGCCTGCGCCTCCTGCGAGACCTTGTCGTCGAGGTCGGATGCCGTGGTCATGACCAGCGCGAGAACGAAGCCGAGCACCACATAGGCGCCGGACATGGTGTTCTGCGTGGCCGTATCGACGATGTCGCTGTCATAGTCGAGCCAGCCCCACTTCGCGTTTATGAACCGCACGCCAAGCGCGACCAGCAGCAGGCCGAGGCAGGAAAGAGCCGGCATCAGCAGAAGAAGCTGGGTGTCCGACATGTATTGCAGAACTGAAAGATACATCGTTCGACGGCCCCCAATGCCCACCGCTCCGTTCAAGGCTTGTTCAGCACGGCATTTTTCTTCTGCGCGTCCTGGATCGTGCTGCTGATGCTGCGTCTCAAATTGAAGTAGTGCCGCATCTGATCGTCCTGAACCCAGGTTTCGGCGGTCTTCCTGTCGAGGAAGGTGAGCCGCTCGATCACCGATGCGACGTCATCGGTGGTGCGGGCGGCCACAAGCTCGTCTTCGAGATAGCGAAGCTCCCAGAAATGGAGCCACAGCAGTTTTTGCGAAGCGAAGCCGCGAAATCCGACGATCTTGTTGAAGGCGGGCAGGCCGAGCAGAAGGAGGGCAAGCAGGACGACCCAGACATTCTCCAGCAGGGCCGCAAGCCAGAGCGGCAGATAGCTGAAAATGGCCGGGACGCCGCTTGTATAGAAACGGTTCGCGATAGGACTCAGCGCAAAGCTGCGGTCCCGGTATTGCGGCAGAGTGTCGGACACCGGGAAGAAATTATCGGATTTCAGGCTGATCTCGCGTGCCGCAAGCAGAAAGGTCCACTGCACGACGGGATGCAGGTCCTTCTCCACCAGCAGGTTCGCGGACGAGGCGAGCAGCGCGATGTCGCGGTCCGGCCGAACCTCGGCGATGTCGATGGAGCCGCGTGGAACCGTCACCTTCCGCAGAAAGGGTAGGCGCCGGACATAGGCGTCGGCGAGCGCAAAATTCATCAGCTTGACCGTCGGATCACCGAGCAGTCGCTGAATGAGCGGGGAGCTGAAGCCGTCCACGATGAACACCGCATCGACCTTGCCCGCGAGAAGCTGCTCGACCGCCTCCATATGCGGGAGCTTGAGGAAATTCGGCTGGTCCCCCGTGCCCGGGTTGTTCAGGTCCATGAGGGTGGAGAACAGCCTCGCGCTGACCGTGCCCGGCGCGCCGACGGCGATCTGCTTGTCGCGGTAATATTGAAAGGGATCGTCGACCTGCACCGTATCGCCCCGGTAGAACAGCCAGGCGGGAGCAATCGCCACATTGCCGAGGGAGACGAGGTCGGGATAGTCCGCCGGGGACCCCGCCCCCGACACGACGAAGCTGGCATTGATGTCCGATCCCGGATCGCGAATGTCCTTTGCCACTGCATCAAGGCCGGACCGGCTACGGATCTCGAGCGGCAAACCCTGGCGCTCGAAATAGGACTGGAAGGCGTCTCCAAGCTGGTTGCTCAGCGTGCCGCGCTGGCCGATAGCAAGAACCGTTGGCTGCCGTGGAAACGGCTCGATATACACCAGGGTCGCAAGAAAGAGGGCGGCAATGACCATGCCGATCGGCAGATAGAACTTCGCGATCTTCCACCAGGCGACAATCTCCCGTCGAAGGTCATACTTCAGGTATTGCCTGACAAACGTAACAAAGTCCCTGGAATATCTGCCCATCGCCCCTACCGGCCCCGGATATGTAATAAAGACGTGCTGGCTTGGCCTGGGGCCGAACGACCGACCGTAATCGGATCGGATTGGCCCCATCTTGCCACGGTCCATGCTGCGCAGAAGAGGCGGTTCGCCCCGCGACAATGACGGGTGAACGAGGGTGGCTCGCCTGTTCCGCGGACTTTCCTTTCGCCATCATCCGATGGCCGCTCGACCTCAGGCATCGGAAGGTACGGAAAGGGCGGCCACGGCACCCTTAGGGCGAGGGGCAGAGACCCCGTACCGCGTCTCAGCTTCAACCTCCATCTCGCTGGAATGGGGCGTCGCCCCCTCCATCGGCTCCCCGCTATGGCCCATCAGGCAGATAATCCTGGCCGGCTGAACAGCCGGCAGTCGTGTGGCGATGATGTCGCGCATCACGCAGCGCCCCATGATTCCACCCGTTACAGGATTCCACCCGTCACAGGCGCATTTGGACACCGCGCATTCGTTGGTACGGTAACACCCGCCCCGGGCGTCGACAAGCGACGTGCCCTGCGGGCAAAGGGCTCAACGGCTCAGCCGCGGTGCACGCTGAAATGCTGTCCTGCTAACTGCACCTCACCCATGCCACGGGCACCGACCGCACGGTTGCTGCATCGCATGAGCCGTGAGCCGAAAGGCCGCGTCCGCGAGCTTACCTCCGGCATTCTGGTCCGCGCTCTTGGACGCACGGCTCACCGCAGCGTGTCCGCCACTAGCTATTTGGCCGCTCGGATGGCTTGGGGGGAAGGGCCGATCGTTGCGGCCTGCCCGCCGGGCAGCCTAACGTGCCGTCGCTGCCACTTTGAACCGCCCCGGCTTTGCCGGAGGCCCCAACTCCTGAGAGGATGGGGCTATGACGAGCAAGACGACGAACAAGTTCTCGCCTGAGGTGCGTGCTCGCGCGGTGCGGATGGTGCTGGACCACGAGGCTGAACACCCCTCGCGCTGGCAGGCGATCGTGTCGATTGCGGCGAAGATCGGCTGCTCAGCGCACTCACTGAATGAGTGGTTGAAGAAGGCCGAGGTCGATGCCGGCAAGCGGGCCGGCGTGACGATGGATATGTCGGCGAAGCTGAAGGCCCTGGAGCGCGAGAACCGCGAGCTGCGGCAGGCGAACGAGATCCTGCGCAAGGCATCCGCATATTTCGCCATGGCCCCTATCGGCGAATGCAGGCATTCGCCTGTCGGGTGAGAGGAGCTCGACCGCCGGTCGAAGACATGATCGCGTTCATTGATGATCATCGCGGTGCGTATGGGGTCGAGCCGATCTGCAAGGTCCTGCCGATCGCCCCATCGACCTATCATGCCCATGTCGCCCGGCGGCTTGATCCGTCGAAGTGCTCGGCACGGGCGCTACGGGACGAGGTTCTGCGCCCCGAGATCGAGCGCGTGTTCGCCGAGAACTTCGAGGTCTATGGAGCGCGCAAGGTCTGGCGACAGATGATGCGCGAGGGGGTCGATGTGGCGCGCTGCACCGTCGAACGACTGATGCAGGGCATGGGCTTGGCCGGTGTGATCCGCGGCAAGTCGGTCCGCACGACCATCTCGGACAAGTCGGCACCGTGCCCTCTCACTCGTTATCCCGGTCGCGATCTGCTCCCAGAATCGTCGTTCGATCTCACACCGAAGCGACGGCGCACCTGGCGAGCGCATTGCTCCTCGCCCGGTCAACTTCTGCATCCACCCCGCGGGTCGTCCCATAAACACCTCCATGATTGAGGTGTTGCGACGACCGCTTGAATCCGCTCAATATGTGAGCATTCGCTACACCGAACGGCTGGCTGAGGTCGGCATCGAGCCCTCCGTCGGCAGCGTCGGTGACAGCTATGACAACGCACTCGCCGAGACGATCAACGGCCTCTACAAGGCCGATGTCATCCATCGTCGGGGGCCTTGGCGATCCTTCGAGGCCGTCGAGTTCGCCACGCTGACCTGGGTCGACTGGTTCAACCATCGCCGGCTCCTGGAGCCTATCGGCAACATTCCGCCGGCCGAAGCCGAGGAGCGCTACTACGTCATGCTCGGTGAGCAGCAAATGGCGGCGTGACTTAAACCAAATGGCCTCCGGTGAAACCGGGGCGGTTCACTCCGCCTGCCGGGCCTCAACCTGTGGGGCCTGCTGGTGCCGGCGCTGGCGCTGGCCGGGCTGGAGGCCTCGGTCGCCTTCGGCCTGGTGCCCGAGCGGCTGATGCCCCGCCCAGCGCCATCTTTGAGACCTTCCGCGAGCTTTGGGAGCAGGGCCTCGTCACCCATCTCGCCGTCAGCACGGCGCGGGTGAGGAGATCAACATGAGCGAACTCTTACATGTGCGGGTGGCTGCCAAGCGCTTCGGCACGACGGCGGTGCTGCGCCACATCGACCTTTCCGTCCGCGAGGGCGAGATCGTCGCGCTGGTCGGCCCCAGTGGCTGCGGCAAGAGCACGCTGCTGCGAATCATCGCCGGCCTCGACCGCGACTATGACGGCGAGGTGGTGTTCGCCGGCACGCGCCAGAGCGGGCTCAACTGCGAGATCGGCTTCGTCTTCCAGGAGCCGCGCCTGTTCCCCTGGCTCGACGTCGCCGCCAATGTCGCCTTCGGCGCCAGCGAGGGGAACGCGCCGCGCGTGTCGGCACTGCTGGCCGAGGTTGGGCTCGGCGGGCGGGAGCGGGCACTGCCGAAGGAACTGTCCGGCGGGCAGGCGCAGCGCGCCTCCATCGCCCGCAGCCTCAACACCCAGCCGCGCCTGCTTCTGCTCGACGAGCCGTTCAGCGCGGTGGACGCCTTCACCCGGATGAAGCTGCAGGACCTTCTGGTTGCCCTGGCGCGCCAGCACGCCATCACCCTCATTCTGGTGACGCACGATGTCGACGAGGCGCTGTTCCTCGCTGATCGCGTCATCACCATGGGCGCCCATCCCGGCGTGGTGCGCGATACGCTCGCTGTCGGGCTTCCCCGTCCGCCCGACCGGCGCGACCCGGAACTCGCCCGGATGAAAGCGGGCGTGCTCACCGAGCTCTACGCCGCTCACGCCATCTGAACGTCGCGGGCGCGCGATCACGCATGGGCGGCCCAGCCGACGAGGGCGCGCTCCACCAGGCGGATCGCCAGCTCCAGCACGAAGGCCACGCCGGCGATCACGAAGATGCCGGCCACGACCACATCGGTGGCGAGGAAATTGGCGGCGGACTGGATCATGAAGCCGACGCCGCGCGTCGCTGCCACCAGCTCGGCCGCCACCAGCGTCGACCAGCCGGCGCCGAGGGCGATGCGGGTGCCGGTGAGAATGGACGGTGAGGCCGAGGGCAGCACCACCAGCCGCAGCAGCTGCGCCTGGGTGGCGCCCAGCGCCCGCGCGACATTGAGCCGATTGCCGTCCACCCCCCGTGTCCCGGCGGCGGTGGCGATGATGATCGGCGGCAGCATGGCGAGGGCGATCACCAGCACTTTCGCACTCTCGCCGATGCCGGCCCAGATGATGACGAGGGGCAGATAGGCCAGCGGGGGAATCGGCCGCAGGAACTCGACGATCGGATCGAGGATGCCGCGCCCGACCGTTGACAGCCCGATGGCGAAGCCCGCCGGCACGCCAAGCACGAGCGCCGCCGCCAGCGCGGCGAAGACGCGGAAGAGGCTGGCGGCCAGATGCTGCGCCAGCGTGGCGTCGACAAACCCTTCTGTGACAAGGCGCCAGAGGCGGGTGGCGACCGTCTGCGGCGAGGGGAGGAATAGCGCCGGCACGGCGCCATACGCCGTCACCCCCCACCACAAGGCGAGGATGCCGGCGAGGGTGGCGAGCGGAATCCAGATCCGCGCCGGAACGCCGCTGCGCCGTCCGGCCTTTCGCGCTTGGGGGTTGGCCTCCGGGCGGGCGCGCAACTGGTCGTCGAAGGGGAAGCCTTCCGCCGGCACGATCAGCGGCAGGGAGATGTCGGCGACCGGCAGGGGGGACAGGAAGCTCATGTCGGGGCTCCAGAAAAGATCACCGCGCGCAGCCGCTCGCGGGCGGCGGCGAAGGCGGGCAAGGACTTGACCTTGCTACCGATTTCAAGGGCGCGGCGGCCGAAGGCGAGCGGCTCGTCATGCACGATCCGGCCCGGCTTTCCCGCCAGCACCACCAGCCGCGTGCCGAGATAGAGCGCTTCGTCGAGGCCGTGGGTGACGAAGAGGATGGTCTTGCCGGTGCGCTGCCACACCTCGAGCACGAGGTCCTGCATCTGCTCGCGCGTCATCGCGTCGAGCGCGCCAAGTGGTTCATCCATCAACAGGATTTCCGGATCGGCGACAAGCGCGCGGGCGAGGCTGACGCGCTGGCGCTGGCCGCCTGAGAGCTGCCAGGTCGCGTGGTCGCCCTTGCCTTTGAGCCCTACCAGAGCGAGAGCTTCCTCGGCGCGATTATGTCGTTCTTTCAAGGGGATAGAGCGTAGCCGCAGGCCGAATCCGACATTGTCGCGGGCGTTCAGCCAGGGGAAAAGCGCGTCGGTCTGCAGCACCACGCCGCGGTCGATTCCCGGCCCGCTCACCCTGCGCTGCTCGACCCAGATCTCGCCTTCGGTCGGCGGCAGGAAGCCGGCTATCGCATTGAGAAGCGTCGACTTTCCGCAGCCGGAGGCGCCGAGAAGCACCACGAGTTCGCCGGCCGGGATCGCGAGATCGATGCCGTCGAGCACCGGGGCCTCGCCGCCGTCCGGCTGCGGAAAATGGACGCTGAGTTGGTGGATGGTCAGTTTCATGAGGTGAACAGTCAGGCCGATCAGGCCAATGAGGTGAACAGTCAGGCCGATGAGGCCAATGGGTGCGACGGGAAAAGGGGCCCGACCTCGGCACCTTGGGGGAGCGGAGACCGGGCCTTAGGTTCGTCGAGGAACTCACGCACCACGACGCTCGGGAACGGAGGGATCAGCCGGGAGAAGGAGGGCCGATTAGTTCAGCTTGGCCGCCTGCTCGGCCGGGGCGCGGCTGACATAGGGGCCGTAGTCCTTGAGCACGGCCTCGATGCGGCCCTGCTCCTTGAGGAAGTTCGCGGTGGCGACGATGGCCTCCACCGAGCCGCCGCCGAGCAGCCCTTCGGAAAGCTGGTCGGCCAGCAGCGGGAACTTGTTGCCCTTCAGCAGTTCGGGAATCTCCTCCGGCTTGGCGCCGGTGAGCTTGGCGATGGCGAGCACCTGAGGCGAGGCGGCGGTCCAGCTGGCGCCGTTCTTGGCGTAGTCGGCGTAAGACTCCGCCGTCACCTTGACGAATTCGGCGACGATTTCGGGATGCGCCTTGGCGAAGTCCTTGCGCACGATCCAGGCATCAAAAGTCGGGGCGCCCCATTTGGCGACATCGGCCGAGGAGGCGAAGACCTTGCCGGTCTCCTTGATCTTGCCCAGCGCCGGGTCCCAGACATAGGCGGCGTCGATGTCGCCACGGGTGAAGGCGGCGGCGATTTCCGGCGGGCGCAGATTCAGGATCTCGACGCTCTTGGCATCGACGCCCCAGTGCTTCAGCGCCGCCAGCAGCGAGTAATGCGTGGTGGAGACGAAGGGCACCGCCACCTTCTTGCCCTTGAAGTCCTCGGGCTTGGCGATGCCGGCGCCGTTGCGCACCACCAGCGCCTCGGCCTCGCCAAGCAGGGCGGCGACATAGATGGTCTCGATCGGCACCTCGCGGCTGGCGGCGGCGGCGAGCGGCGAGGAGCCGACATAGCCGATCTGGATCGCGCCGGAGGCGATGGCGGCGATCACATCGGCGCCGCTGTCGAATTTGCGCCAGTCGATGCTGGCCTTGGTCGCCTTCTCATAGGCGCCCTCGGCCTGCGCCACCTTGGCCGGGTCGGCCCCGGTCTGGTAGCCGATGGTGACATCGGCGGCGAAAGCGGGGCTCGCGATCAAAAGGCCGAGCGCGGCCGTGGCGGCGAGAAGGCCGCGGCGGGAAAGAGTGGTCATCGGTCATATCCATAGACGGGCCGTCGGGGCGCGCGGCGCCCGCGTGTCGGCCGTTGAAATATCGGGTGAAGCTGGAGGGCCGCGATCAGCGGCGTCGACAGGTCCAGGTCATGAAAGTGCCCCCGTTGCGGAACGTTGGCGGGCTGGCGGAAGGCGCTGCGGCAACGTCGGCACATTCATCTGAGCAGAGCCGGAACACGCGGTCAATAGAAATCTATTCAATGAGTAGATTATTAGATTCCGCCGCTCACGCAGAGGCGTAAGGCCTTGCCGCGCCGCCCAAAACCTCGTCGGCGCCCAGCTGCGCGGCGACCTCGCCGGCGATGCGGATGGCGTAATTCGTCACGTCAGGCAGGCCCATCAACTCGCCCACCGTGCCGCGCGCCAGCGGGCCGGCGACAAAGAGCCCGGGCACCGGCACGCCCGCCGCGCCGATGGTCCGCCCATCCGGCGCCACCTCGATGCCGAGACGCAGCGTGTCCGGGCGGGCGAGGCCGGCGCGCTCCAGCGACGCCAGCACCGGATTGTCGGCGAAGACGCGCCCATGCGCCGGGCCGGTGGCGGTGATGACGGCGTCGAACGCTGCCTGCGTCACCTCACCCGTGCGGCGCGCGCGCAAGGTGACATGGATGGCGTCGTCCCCGACCGTCACCTCGCGCAGCGAGGCCGCGCGCAGATCGAGCGTGCCCTCAGTGATCCGCCGGTCGAGCACCTCTTCCACCTGCGGGGCGATGCGGAAGCGGTGCACGTCCCAGAACGGGCGCAGATGGCGCAGCAGGCGCGCGCGCTCAGGCGGCGGCAGCGCGTGCCAGATGACGCTGCCCTGCAGCCGCACCTGGTCGAGTACGCAGTGCCAGCTTTGGCCCGCCTGTTCCGCCTGCGCCACCGCCGCGCGGATGCGGCGCACGAGGGCGCCCGCGCTGCGCGCCGGGTCGGTGGCGAAGTCGCCGAACGGCTCGTGCACCTGCGCCGGATGGCCGCGCGAGCGCAGGCCCCGGCGCGAGAGGGCGACGATCGCCCCGCGATGGCCGAGCCGTTCGAGACTCGCGACGATATCGGCCATGGTGAGCCCGGTGCCGACGATCAGCACCCGGTCGTCCGGCCGCACGGCGTCAAGAGCCCCGGCCTGCCAGGGGTCGGGCACGAAGCTGGGATGGGAGGCGAGCGCGCGGGCGAGGGCGGAAGGCGGGCTTGGCGGCGCATGCGCCACCGCCAGCACGACGATCTCCGCCTCCACGCTCGCGCCGTCCGATGTGTGGATGCGGTAGCCGTCGCCGCTTGCTTCCACCGTCTGCGCCGAGGCGCGCACATGCACCAGCCGGGGCCCGAGCGCGGCCAGTTGCTCGGCGACATAGGCGCCGAACACCGCGCGGGCGGGGAAATTGCGGCCTTCGCTGCGCCGCGCCGCCGGGTCGGCGTCGAGAGCGCCGGTCGCTTCCAGCCAGTCGTTGAAATGGGTCGGCTGGTCCGGGATCAGCGACATCCGCGTCGCCGGCACGTTGATGCGGTGGCTGGGGTCGGCGGCGGAATAGGCGAGGCCGCGCCCCAGTTCGGCGCGCGGCTCGATGATGACGATCCGCTCAAGCGCCGGCCGCAGGCGCAGCAGGTGCCAGGCGACAGCGGCGCCGGAAAAGCCGCCGCCGATGATCGCCACCGGCACGTGAAGGTCTGGCACGCGGCTTGGCTGCGCCGGCGCGTCCGCCCCGCTCATGAGGCAGAAGCGCGGGCGGCCGGCCGGTAGTCATTGGCGATGGTCTCGCCGAACGGGCCGGTGTTGACGCTGGTGGGGCCTTGCGCGATGCCATGGTTCAGCCTGAGGCGCGGCAGCACCAGTTCGGCCACCCGGTACGCCTCTTCGAGGTGCGGGTAGCCGGAGAGAATGAAGCTGTCGATGCCGAGATCGGCATATTCCTGCATGCGCGCCGCCACTGTTTCGCCTGAACCGACCAGCGCGGTGCCGGCACCGCCGCGCACCAGCCCGACGCCGGCCCACAGATTCGGGCTCACTTCCAGCTTATCACGCCGCCCGCCATGCAGCGCCTGCATCCGCGACTGGCCGACCGAATCGAGGCGGGAGAACACTTTCTGCGCCGCCGCGATGGTGGCATCGTCGAGATGTCCGATCAGTTCCTCCGCCGCCTCCCACGCCTTGGCGTCGGTCTCGCGGGCGATGACATGCAGGCGGATGCCGAAGGAGACCTTTCGGCCCTCAGCCTCGGCGAGCGCCCGTACCTGCTTGATCTTCGCCTCCACCGCCGCCGGCGGCTCGCCCCAGGTGAGGTATTTGTCGACATGCTCGGCCGCCACCTTGTTCGCCGCCTCCGAGGAGCCGCCGAAATACAGCGCCGGGCCGTTCTCCTGCTGCGGCGGGAACAGCAGGTGCGCGTCGTCGACCTTGATGTGCTTGCCGAAATAGGTCACGCGCTCGCCGGCCAGCAGGCGGCGATAGACGGTGAGGAACTCGTCCGTCACCTCGTAGCGCTCATCATGATTGAGGAAGATGCCGTCGCCGGCATTCTCCACCGGATCGCCGCCGGTGACGATGTTGATCAGCAGGCGCCCGTCGGAGATGCGGTCGAGCGTCGCCGTCATCCGGGCATAGAGGGTGGGGGAGGCGAGGCCCGGCCGCACCGCCACGAGATAGCGCAGGCGCTTGGTGACCGGGGCGAGCGCCGAGGCGACCAGCCAGCTATCCTCGCAGCTCTTTCCGGTCGGGATCAGCACGCCGTAATAGCCCAGCCGGTCGGCGGCCTGCGCCACCTGGCGGAGATAGTCGATATCGGTCTCCCGGGCGCCGACCGAGGTGCCGAGATAGCGCCCGTCGCCATGGGTGGGCAGGAACCAGAGCACGTTGAGACCGTCGCTGGCGGCGGGTGCGGAGCTGGGGAGAGACATGGTGCGTCCTGTTGGTTCAATCGGGCGGCGTGCGGATCGCCCCGCAGCGGGGGCGGGGAGGGCCACACCGTTAAGAAGTTTGTCGCTAAAATTTATAGACTAATGGGCCGTGCCGACGCAATCCGTTTTCACACGGATGGCCGGAGCTTTGAGAAAAGCACAAACGCTAGATGTGATACATCAGGTCGGGATGCCGGGTGCGCCCGAAGCTGACCATTTCCTCCAGCGTCATCCGGTCGAGGATATCGGAGAGGGCGTCCCGCACCCGCGTCATCACGATCCGCACCTCGCAGGAGGCGAGGTTTTCGCAGTCCTGGCAGGGCACATAGGCGCTCTGGCTGGCGCAGCCGATCGGCGCCAGCGGGCCGTCGAGCGTGCGGATGATGTGGCCGACGCGGATTTCCTTCGGCGCCCGCGCCAGGCAATAGCCGCCGCCGGGCCCCTTCTTGCTGCGCACGATGCCGGCATTGCGCAGGTCCAGCAGGATGGCGTCGAGAAACTTCTTCGGGATGTTTTCCGCCCGCGCGATCTCGGCGCCCATCGTCGTCGTGCCGGCGTCCAGCGCGGCCAGATGCACCATCGCCTTCAAACCGTATTTGCCCTTGTTGGTCAGCATCCGCCCGCCCCGTCACCAAACTAATAATCTATATTCAATGTAGACAATAGGGCTTGATTATGCCACGCATTGCCTTCCCGGCCAAAGAGGGAAGGGCCTATGAACCAGTTTACCATCGTCGGATTGAGCGGAGGCCTGTCCTCCCCCTCGCGCACGCTGTCGCTTGTCGCGCTTGCCGTGGACGCCGTGGCGCGCGCCAGCGGCCGGGCCGGGCTCGTGCCTCACTCCCGCATCATCGATGTCGCCGCGCTGCCTGATATAGGCCAGCTGCGTTCGCGCGCCGACGCCGGCACCCCGGAAGAGGAGGCCTTGCGGGCCGTGGAGCAGGCGGACCTGCTGATCGTCGGATCGCCGGTCTACAAGGGCTCCTATTCCGGCCTGTTCAAGCATTTCATCGATCTGGTGGGTTATCGCAGCCTGATCGGCACGCCGGTGGCCCTGCTGGCGACGGGCGGCAGCGAGCGCCACGCGCTGGCGATCGAGCACCAGCTGCGCCCGCTCTTCGCCTTCTTCCAGGCGCAGCCGCTCGGCACCGGGCTTTTCCTCACCGAGCGCGAGCTGGTCGATGGCCGCATCGTCGCCGAGCCGGCCCAGCAGCGGCTGGACCGGCTGGTGGAAGAGGCCGTGCATGCCGCCGAAGGGCGGGTGCGCCTGCGCACCCGTCTCGCCGGGGCGGCCGCCTGATGTCGCTCGCCGAGACCCGCTCGCCCGCCGCCGACCGGCTCCCCACCGCGCGAAAAACCGTGCCGCTGCGCCGTCGCCTGGCGGGGCTGGAGGGCCGGCTCGCCGGCTGGGTGCTGCCGCTGCTGCTGGTCGTTCTGTGGGAAGCGCTCTCCCGCGCCGGCATCATCGCGCCGAATGTGCTGCCGGCTCCTTCGGCGGTGGCGGGGGCCGGCTGGCAGGCGCTGAAATCCGGCGAGCTGCTGCACAATATGGGCGTGAGCACGCTGCGCGCTTTGGCCGGTCTCGCCGTCGGTGGCCTCATCGGCTTCGTCCTCGGCATCGCCAATGGCCTGTGGGACCTCACCTTCCGCTACACCGACACCACGTTGCAGATGATCCGCAACGTGCCGCACCTCGCGCTGATCCCGCTTGTCATTCTGTGGTTCGGCATCGATGAGGAGGCCAAGCTCTTCCTCGTCTCGCTCGGCGTGTTCTTCCCCGTCTACATCAACACGCTGCACGGCGTGCGCAGCGTCGACCCGCAGCTGATCGAGATGGGCCGGGTCTATGGCATGAGCCCGTTCACCCTGTTCCGCCGCATCATCCTGCCGGGCGCGCTGCCCTCGATCTTTGTCGGGCTGCGCTTTGCCCTCGGCATCATGTGGCTGACGCTGATCGTGGCCGAGACCATCGCCGCCTCTTCGGGCCTCGGCTATATGGCGATGCAGGCGCGCGAGTTCCTGCTGGTCGATATCGTCGTGCTGGCGATCCTGATCTATGCGCTGCTCGGCAAGCTCGCCGACGTGCTCACCCGCCAGCTGGAGCGCGCCTGCCTGCAATGGCATCCCGCCTTCCAGAAGCCCGGGAGCGCGCCATGAACGCGCCCGCCTCGCCCGCCGCCTTTTCCGGTGCGACGGCCCCGGCCAGTGGCGGCCTCGGCGTGTCGATCCGGCGGCTGTCGCGCCATTTCGGTGCCAAGCGCGTGCTGGAAAATGTCGATCTCGACATTCCGGCCGGCCAGTTCGTCGCCATTATCGGCAAGAGCGGCTGCGGCAAGAGCACGCTTCTGCGCCTGCTCGCCGGTCTCGACACGCCCACTAGCGGCACGATCGGGTTCACAGGCGCCCGCGACGACGCCGCCGTGCGGATCATGTTCCAGGAACCTCGCCTGCTGCCCTGGCAGCGCGTGCTGGCCAATGTCGAGGTCGGTGCCCCCGCGCGGCTGCAGGGCGAGGAGCGCCATGCCCGCGCCCGCGCGCTTCTCGCCGAGGTCGGGCTGGCCGAGCGCGCCGGCGAGTGGCCGGCGGTGCTCTCGGGCGGCCAGCGCCAGCGCGTGGCCCTCGCCCGCGCTTTGGCCAGCGGGCCGCGCGTGCTGGCGCTCGACGAGCCGCTCGGCGCGCTCGACGCGCTTACCCGCATCGAGATGCAGGCACTGGTCGAACGCATCTGGCGGGAGCAGGGCTTCACCGCCGTGCTGGTGACCCATGATGTTGCCGAGGCCCTCGCCCTCGCCGACCGGGTGATCCTGATCGACCAGGGCCGGATCGCGCTCGATCTCGACGTGCCGCTGTCCCGCCCACGCCGGCGCGGCTCACCCGAACTCGCCGCCCTCGAAGGTCAGATTCTGAGCCGCCTGCTCGGCGGCTGACCCGCTTTATCCCTTTCCGCGCCGGAGGCCCACATGACAGCTGCGTTCCGCTCCTTCGCCCGCCGTGCCGTCCTGGCCGCGCTCCTCGGTGCCGCCACCATCGCTCCGGCCTCGGCGGAGGGCCTGATCCGCATTTCCCAGCAATTCGGCACGCTCTACATTCCCTTCCACATCCTGCGCGACCAGAACCTGATCGAAAAGCACGGCAAGGAGCTGGGGCTCGACATCACGGTCGAGTGGGCCAAGCTCTCGGGCGGCAATGCCGTCAACGATGCCCTGCTCTCCGGCTCGGTCGACATCGCTTCCGCCGGCATCGGCCCGTTCTTCACGCTGTGGGACCGCACCAAGGGCGCGGTGAAGATCATCGGGGCCTTCGGCGCCACGCCGAACTACCTGCTCACCAACAGGCCCGACATCAAATCGCTGAAGGATTTCGGGCCGAATGACCGCATCGCCACGCCGGCGGCTCTCGTCTCGGTGCAGGCGCGCGAGCTGCAGATCGCGACGGAGAAGGAGTTCGGCCCGGGCAACCACGGCAAGCTCGATTCCATCCAGGTCTCGCTGCCGCATCCCGACGCCACGGCGGCGCTGCTGTCCGGCTCCACCGAAATCACCGGCCACGTCTCCAATTCGCCGTTCCAGGAACAGGCGCTGAAGAACCCGAAGATCCACAAAGTGTGGTCGTCCTACGACATTCTCGGCGGGCCGTTCACCCCGACGGTCGCCTACACCACGGTGAAATGGCGCGACGAGAACCCGAAAACCTATCTCGCCTTCTTCCGGGCGTTCGAGGAGGCGACCGCGATTGCCGCCAAGGACCGTAAGCTCGGCGCGGCGACCTATATTAAGATCGAGCAGTCCAAGCTCGATCCCGCCTTCGTCGAGGAAGTGATCTCGAACCCCGAGGTCGAATTCACGCTGGTGCCCGGCAAGACCGAAGTGTTCGGCGACTTTCTCTACCGGACCGGTGCCATCAAGACGAAACCCGGAAGCTGGAAGGACTACACCTTCCCCGAGCTTCACGGCCAGTCCGGAAGCTGAGCCGATGCTGGCCCCCACGCCTCACGCGCCGGCGGCGCGGGCCGCGCTCTGCCCGGTGCTGGAGGCCCGTCAGCTTACCCTCGATTATGAGGGCGAGCGCGGCCCCGTGCGGGCGGTCGAAGGCGTCGACTTCACGCTTGAGGAAGGCGAGCGGCTGGTGCTGCTGGGGCCGTCCGGGTGTGGCAAGTCCTCGATATTGAAGGCGGCCGCCGGCTTTCTGAAGCCGTCATCCGGCGCGGTGCTGCTGAACGGCAGGCCGGTGATCGGCCCCGGCCCGGACCGGATCGTGGTGTTTCAGGAGTTCGACCAGCTGCTCCCCTGGAAGAGCGTGCTGGACAATGTCGCGTTTCCGCTGCGCGTCGCCGGCAAGCTCTCGGTGGCGGCGGCCCGCGAGAAGGCTGCAGCAGCGCTGGCGCGGGTGGGGCTGACGCGCGCGCTCGACCAATTTCCGCACACACTGTCCGGCGGCATGAAGCAGCGCGCGGCTATCGCCCGGGCGCTGGCGATGGAGCCGGCGGTGCTGCTGATGGACGAGCCTTTCGCCGCGCTCGATGCGCTCACCCGCCTGCAGATGCAGCGCGACCTTTTGGACATCGCGCAGGAGCGGGCGCTGACCCTGCTCTTCGTCACCCACGCCATCGACGAGGCGGTGCTGCTGGGCACAAGGCTGCATTTGCTCAGCGCCCATCCCGGACGCACGTTGGCGCGCTTTGAGACGGCGGGGTTCGACGCCGCCGACATCGGCACGCAGCGTTTCGAGAAGGCGGTGCAGGAGGTCCACGCCACGCTTTTCGGCGCCACGGAGCGCGGGCGATGAGCGAGGTTCTGCACCGGCTGCCCGATGAACGCACGGCGGACGCGCCGGCCGCGCTCCCGCCACCCCGCAATCGCCTGGCGCGCCTATTCCGTTCGCTGGCGTTCCGGCGCCTTATCGTGCTGGCGTTTTTGGCGCTCGGCTGGGAAATCGCTGCCCGCTGGCAGGCCAACCCGCTGATGCTGCCGAGCTTCGGCGAGACGTTCCAGGCGTTCGTGACGGCGAGCCGTGACGAGGGGCTGCTGCTTGCCGCCGCCGGTTCGCTGGCCGTGCTGCTCAAGGGCTATGTGATCGCGATCCTGATCGGCTTCGCGCTGGTATCGCTGGCCGTGTCCAACAGCTTCGTGCGCGATGCGGTGCAAACGGTGGCGGCAATGTTCAACCCGCTGCCGGCCATCGCCCTGCTGCCGCTCGCCCTGCTCTGGTTCGGCCTCGGCGAGAAGAGCCTGCTGTTCGTGCTCGTCAACGCCGTCATCTGGCCCTTCGCCCTCGCCGCCTTGCAGGGCTTCGAGGCGGTGCCCGAGACGCTGCGCCTTGTCGGCCGCAATTACGGCCTGACGGGTCCCGCCTATGTCCGCCATATCCTCGTGCCGGCCGCCTTGCCCTCACTGATTTCCGGCCTGCGCGTCGGCTGGGCCTTTGCCTGGCGCACGCTGATCGCGGCCGAGCTGGTGTTCGGCGTCAGCTCGTCCTCCGGCGGGCTCGGCTGGTTCATCTTCCGCGCCCGCAACGAACTCTTCACCGATCGCGTCTTCGCCGGCCTCGCCACCGTGATCCTCATCGGCCTGCTGGTCGAGGCGGTCGCCTTTCGCGGGCTGGAGAGCGCCACGGTGCGCCGCTGGGGCGCGCTGCGCTGATACATTTTCCTCCATAGGGGCTTTCGCCATGACACGCCTGACCCGACGTACCCTCCTCGCCGGCGCCGCCGGCCTCTCCGCCGCGCTGGCGGCTCCCGGCCTGCGCCCCGCCTTCGCCGCCGCTACGGAGGTGCGCGTCGGCTTCCAGAAATATGGAACGCTGGTGCTGCTGAAGGGGCGCGGCATTCTGGAGAAGAAGCTGGAGCCGCTGGGCGTGTCGGTGAAATGGGCGGAGTTCGCCGCCGGCCCGCAGATGCTGGAGGCGCTGAACGCCGGTGCCATCGACATCGGCCAGACCGGCGAGACCCCGCCGATCTTCGCCCAGGCGGCGAGCGACAATCTCGTCTACTTCGCCAATGAGCCGCCGGCGCCGAAGGGTGAGGCGATCCTGGTGCCGCAGAACAGCCCGATCCAGACGGTCAAGGATCTGAAGGGCAAGACGGTCGGTCTCAACAAGGGATCGAACGTGCATTTTCTGCTGGTGAAGGCGCTGGAGAAGGCCGGCCTTGCCTATTCCGACATTACCGTGAAGTTCCTGCCGCCCGCCGACGGACGCGCCGCCTTCGAGAAAGGCGCGATCGATGCCTGGGTGATCTGGGACCCGTTCCTGGCGTCGGCCGAGGTGGCGAGCAAGGCCCGCGTGCTGACCACGGCCGAGGGCATCGTGCCCAATTACCAGTTCTATCTCGGCTCGCGCTCCTTCGCCGAAGCCAACCCCAAGGTCATTGCGGCGCTGATCGGCGCCATCGACGAGACCAATGCGTGGATCCAGAAGGACCCGGCCGCCGCCGTCGCCGAGCTGGCGCCGACCACCGGCATTCCCGCGCCGATCCTCTCCATCGCCATCGGACGCCAGAGCTTCGGCGTGAAGCCGCTGACCGACGAGGTGATCGCCGACCAGCAGCTGATCGCCAACACCTTCTTCGAGCTTGGCCTCGTGCCGAAGAAGATTGTGGTGGCGGACGCGGTGCTGCGCGCCGGGCTCTGAGCCTTCGCAGGCGGGGACGGACGCGCCTTTGCGTGCCCGTCCTTGCGCCTCGCCTCACCTTGCGTCGACCGGGCGCACCCCAGAAATCCAGCGGCGGAGCGGCAGGCCGATCAACAGCCCGGCAAAGGCCGCCACGAGGAATACCCAGCCCGACAGCGCGCCGGCGTGAATGCCTGAGAGCAGCACGCCGACGGTGCAACCGAGCGCGGTCATCCCTCCCCATCCCATCAAAACGCCACCGGCGAGCCCGGCGGCAATGTCACGCCATTGCGGGCGGCGGGGCAGGCCATGGGGCGGACCGCGTAAGGCTGCTGAGACAATGCGCAACGCTTCAGCAATACCGCGTGTCGTCCCAGTTGCCTTCGATCGCCCTGGGTGTGGCCGAGCTTTCAAATCAATGTGTTGAGCCGGATCGGCGTCGCGGCAATCACAGCGCGCCGTGCCGCGGCGGGACGCGGCCATTGAGGTGGTAGGCGCCGATCCAGTGGTACTTCCAGCGCACGGGATCATGCAGCGTGTGGGTGCGCACATTGCGCCAGTAGCGGTCGAGATCATCCGCGCGGCCGGTCGCCGAGGTGCCGCCGAGCTCCAGCAGCTTGTTGGCCGCAAGCAGCCCGGCGCGGTGGCTCGCCGCGCGCGCCTCGGCGACCGCGACGGAGGCGGCCGCGACATTCGCCTCGTCAGGCGCCGCCTGGGCGAGATCGACATAGCGCCCGGCGCGCTCGATCAGCGCATCGGCGGCGGCAAGGCGCACGCGCACCTCGCCCAAAGCGTACAGCGTGAGTGGATCCTCGCTCGCCCGCGCGACCCCCGCGTCGATCCAGGCGCGGGCCCGCTCGCGCACGAAGGGCAACGTCGCCTCGAAGGCGCCACGGCCGATGCCGAGATCGATGCCAGCATGGATGATCTGGGCGAAGGGACCGATGGCGGTCGGCCGGTCCAGCGAGGCCTGGAAGGGCACGACCCACTCCGGCTCCACCTGCACCCGGTCGAACAGGATCGAGCCGGAACCGGTGACGCGCTGGCCAAACCCGTCCCAGTCGTCGATCAGCGTGACGCCGGGCGCCTCGCGCGGGATAAAGACGAGATAGGCGACCTCCCGGCCGTCCTCCTCGGCGTTCACCATGGTGGGAATGCGGTGGGCGAAAAGCGAACCGGTGCAGTAGAACTTCCGGCCCTCCACATACCATCCGCCGGGATCGCGCACGAGGCGCGTGCGTCGGTGGTAATCCCGCGCGCCGATCTCCGCGAGCGCGTTGCCGAAGCGCTCGCCCGCCAGAACACGCTCATAGAAGAACCGCTTCTGCGCCTCGGTGCCGCCGTTCCGCAACACCTCCAGCGCGTAATAATGGTTCTGCGGAATCTGGCCGAGCGAGCCGTCGGCGGCCGATATCAGAGCCGTCACCTGCGCCACGGTTGCGGCCTTGACGCCCGGCCCGCCATACTCGCGCGGAACGGTGATCGCCCAGAGACCCGACTGGGTGAACCGCTCCATCTCCTCCCAGGGCAGCCGCCGCTCGAGGTCGCGCGTGGCAGCCCCGGCGGCGAAGTCGACGGCGAGTTCACGCGCGACGGCGAGCGCCTCCTCATCCCCGGCAAGACGGGCCACCGGGCGCGGCGGCGGGGCGATGCGTGTGAAGGCAGCCGCATCGGGTGCGCATGCGGTGGCGGCCGGTGGGGGGGCGACGACGCTCATGCCGGGGATCCTCAATTCCACTGGTGCCGCGGCGGCAGCGCGCCATTCAGCGTGTAATTGCAAAGCAGGTGGTATTTCCACCGCACCGGATCGTGCAGGGTGTGCACCCGCGCATCGCGCCAGTAGCGCCCGAGATTGTAGGCCTCTCGGGTCGAGGACGAGCCCGCCAGCTCCGTCAGTCGCTCGGCGGCTTCCAGCGCGATTTCGGTGGTGAGGATCTTCGCCTCGGCCACTGCGACCGACGCCTCGGCCGAGCTTTCTGCCGTGACCGGCGCGGCGGCGATCCGGTCGAGTGCGCGGCCGGCCCGCGCCAGAACCTCCTGCGCCGCGTGCAGGTCTATCTCCAACCGGCCGATTTCGCCGAGGATGTAGGGGTCTTCCGTCACGCTGGCGACGGTGAACGGGTAGGCGCGGGTCTTGGTGCGCACGAAATCCAGCGCCGCCTCGACCGCTCCGGCGGCGATACCGGCGTCGATGGCCGCCTGGATGTGCTGCGAGCGTGGCCCGCCAAGCCCGGGCCGTCCCGCGAGCGGGGAGAGGTCGATCAGCAGTTCCTCGTCGACCGGGGCGGCCTCGAACAGAACCGTGCCGCTGGCGGTAGTGGTCTGGCCGAAGCCCTGCCAGTCGTCGACGACCTGCACGCCCGGCGCGTCGCGCCGCACCCAGGCGAGAACCGGCCGGCCATCCTCGTCCACCGCGCGGGTGGGAATCCAGTGGGCGAAGATCGCCCCGGTCGAGTAATAGCGACGCCCGCTGAGGACGAGCCCGTTGGTCGTGCGGGAAAGCTGCGTCGTCACATGGGTGATGGCGCGGCCATGGCGTTCGGGACCGGCATTGCCGATGCGATGGCCGGCGAGGATGTCGGCATAGATGCGCGCCTGCTGCGCCGGGCTTGCCGCCTCGCGCAGCAGCGCCAGCACGCCGAACTGGTTCTGCGGGATCTGCGCCACCGAGGCATCGGCGGCGGCCAAGGTGGCGAACACCTGCGCGACGGTTTCATGCGAGACATCCGCTCCGCCAAAGGCGCGCGGCACGGTGATGCCGCCGAGCCCGCTGGCGGTGAACAGTTCGATTTCCTCCCAAGGTAGGAGCCGCCTGCTATCGCGCAGCGAGGCCCCCTCTGCCAAGCGGGCCGCTAGGGTTCGCGCGACCTCGACGGCTTCCGCATCCGAGGCAATCAGATGCGGCCGAGAAGGCTGTGGTGGGCGCCGCTCTGGCGATGCAGGAGCCTGTGCAGCCGGAAATTGCGACATTGGTAGGCGTTCCAGGGACATGACCAGGTGGGGTGAATGAACGGGTTTGCCCGGTTTGCTCAGATCGCGTCGTGAACGATGCGGCCGTTGACGATGGTCAGGCGCGCGGAGATCGAGCGCAGGCCCTCGGGCGGAAGCGCCGTGGGGTCGTGCGACAGAACGACAAGGTCGGCGGCGAAGCCGGGCTTCAGCGGTCCCTTCCACGTCTCGTCGAAGGTGAGCCGGGCGCCGGCCACGGTGAACAGGCCGAGCGCGGTCTCGGCATCGAGCCGCTGGTCCGGCCCGATGACGCGCCCGCCCTGCCGTTCCTGCCGGGCGCAGGCGACCCACAGGGTGAAGAACGGATCATAGGGAATGTTGTCGGTGGCGATGGCGAGCGGAATGCCGGCGTCGAGGATGTGGCGGTGCGGCACGATCCAGTCGCCATTCTCCGCCTCCGCCAGATAGCGCCCGCCGCCCTTCCAGAGGAAATAGGTCGGTATGGTCGTTACCAACACGCCGAGCCGGGCGAGCGCGGCAAGGTCCGCCGCGTTGGTGCGTCCCACATGCTCGATCACCCAGCGCCGGCCGTTCAGCGGGTGTCGCTCGTTCACCGCTTCCAGCACCGGTACGATCTCGTGCAGCTTGTCACTGACAATCGTGTGCAGGCGCAGCTCGTGCTCGGCGGCGAGAAAGGCGGCCTCGCGGAAGTCGGCCGGCGTCACCGCCTGCTCGACGAAGCCGGACCAGCCGGTGTCGGGCAGATGCGCCCGCGCGCAGCAGGCCGTCGCGGCGTCTCCGCCATAGGCAATGTGAATGCCGGACACGCGCAGCCAGCCATCGCCAAGGCCGGAGCCGCGTGCGCTCGCCAGCCAGTCGCGCATGATCCGCTTTGCTTCCGCGAGATCCGACCAGCTCGGCGAAACCACGAGCCCGACGCGCACCGACAACTCGCCACGTTCCCAAAGATGGCGATAGACAGAAATGGTCTCCGCCGCCGAGCCGTGCCCCTCATAGATGCTGGTCGTGCCCTTGGCGTTGTAGAGCTTCTGCGAGAGCCGCACGCCCTCCACCCGGTCCTCGAAGCCGAAGCGCGGTATGGCGGGAAGAATGTCGAATTCGACCGTTGGGCGGTTATTGCGCTCGATGATGACGCCGGTGGGCTCGCCTGCAGAGTCCTTGAGAATCTCCACGCCGGCGATGCGGGGCACCGTGTCGCGCGTGATGCCGTTGAGCGCCAGCGCCCGGCTGTTGAGGGCGGTATAGCCCGGCGGCCGCCCCCAGTTGCCGAACACGCCCTGAAGGTAGACGGGGTGGTTGGGCGCGGCGGAATCCAGTTCATACCGGTCGGGGACTCGACCTTCCTCCAGCGTCTCTGGTCCGTCGAAGAAGAACGGCGGGGTTCCGACCGGCATGGTGACGATCCAGGAGCCCGGCGGCGTGGTCCGCGCGGCCGAACGCACGCGCGCCAGTATGTCCTCGACGTTCCGCACGCCGGCGAGAGACGGACGCAGGTGCTTGAGGCCCTCGCGTTCCATGTGGGCGTGGGTATCATTTATGCCGGGAATGATGGTCGCCCCGCCAAGGTCACGGATGTCGGCTTCCGGTCCGGCGACCTCGAGCACGTCATCGCCGCCGACCGCGATGAGTCTTCCACCCCGAAAAGCAAGGGCGGAGGCACGCGGACGGGTTGGGTCGAAGGTGATGACATGCGCATTGCGCAGCACCGTTGTTGCCAATCGGTCGGTCATGTCAGGACGTGATCTGGTACCAGGGGAAAAGGCGGCGAGCGATAGCGACGAAGGCGCGGTCGACCAGGAAGCCGACGGCGCCGAGCACGGCGAGGCCGATGAACATGATGTCGACGCGGAAGAGCTGGTGGCCTTCCGACATCATGTGGGCGATGCCCGAAGAGGCGCCCGACATCTCCGCCGCCACCAGCACCACCAGCGACACCGAGAGCGCCTGACGGATGCCGGTGAGGATGAAGGGCAGGGCAGCCGGCAGCACCACGAGGAACAGCGTGGTGAGGCGACCCGCGCCCAGGCAGGCGGCGGAACGCAGATAGATCGGGTTCACGTCGCGCACGCCGATGAAGGTGGTGATCCACAGCGGGAAGAAGGCGCCCCAGGCAATGAGCGCGGTCTTCGAGACCTCGCCGATGCCGAACCACAGGATGCAGAGTGGAATCAGCGCGATGGCCGGGATGGACCGAAAGCCGTGCAGAAGCGGTTCCAGAAGATATTGCAGCCAGGCGAGGCGCGCGGTCAGCACCCCGGCCCCGATCCCCAGCCCAAGGGCGAGGCCGAAGCCGGATGCCGCCCGCACGAGGCTGACCCGGATATTGTCGAGGATCTGACCGGAGAACAGCAGCGGCACGAAGGTCGCGAATACCTGTGAGGGCGGCGGAAACAGCACCTCGTTGATCCAGGTGGAGTAGCGCGGGATCAACTCCCAGGCGATGACGAACAGCGCGAGTCCGGCGACGTTCAGCGCGGCACGCCAGAGTGTCGCCTGGCGCAGGCGGCGGCGATGGGCCGCCTTGAACGTCGTCTCGAAGCTGTCCGCCGGTGCCGGGGCGTTCCGGCTCGTCCGCTGATCGGTGGTCTCGGAGGAGGCGATGCTCATGCCGCCTTCCTCCCATGGTGCCCCGCCAGCGCGCCCGCGATCTCCGCATAGAGCTCGGCGAAGCGTGCCGAGCCCCGTTCGCGCGGATGCGGGGCGTCGAGGGTGAGGTCGGCGCGGATGGTGCCGGGATGGGCGCCCATCACGACGACGCGCTGGGCGAGGAAGGCCGCTTCGTCGACATTATGAGTGACGAAGACGACGGAAACGCCGGTCTCCTCCCACAGACGCAGCAGGTCTTCCTGCAGCGTCTGGCGTGTCATGGCGTCGACCGCGGCGAAGGGCTCGTCCATCAGCAGCACTTCCGGCTCGACGACCAGCGCCCGCGCCACCGCGACGCGCTGGCGCATGCCGCCGGAGAGTTCATGCGGGTAGCGGTCGGCGGCGTGCTGCAGGCCGACCCGCTCCAGCGCCCGCAGGGCCTGCCGGCGACGCTCGGCGCGCGGCACGCCGCGCGTGCGCAGGCCGAATTCGACATTCTGCCGGGCTGTCATCCAGGCGAACAGCGCATACTCCTGGAACACGACGCCACGTTCCGGGCCGGGGCCGGTTATGGGCGCCCCGGCGAAGGACACCGTGCCGGCGGTCGGCGTGACGAAGCCGGCAATCAGATGCAGCAGCGTGGTCTTGCCGCAGCCGGACGGGCCGATCAGGCAGACGAACTCGCCGCGGCGGATCTGCAGCGACACATCGCGCAGCGCCCAGTTCGGCGTGCCGTCGCGCGCCGCATAGACCTGCGAGACGCGCTCGGCCGCGATGAGCACGGCGTCCGCGCTCACGACAGGGTGACCCGGTCGGGATAGAGCGCCTTGGTCGGGCCCTCGGCGATCAGCCCGCGCAGCAGGGTGCGCAGGTCGCCCTGCGGCGTCTTGCCGAGGCCGGCGGCAATGGCCCAGTTTGCTTCATTGACCAGATCGTCGAGGAAGCGCTGGTCGAAGCCGAGCTTGAAGGCGAAGGTTGAGGTCGCCTGGCGGATCTGCTCGGCCGGCGTCTTGATGCGCTCGGCGATCAGGGCGGGCCAGTTCGGATCGGTGTTGATGCGCTGCTCGGCGGCGTTGATCGCCTTCAGCGCGGCGGTCACTGCCTCGGGCTTCTCCTTCAGCACCTTTTCCGTCGTGAGGAAAAGCTGGTGGCTCTGGAAATAGGGCTCTATCCCTTCCAGCGTCATCTCCACGACCTTGCCGCCGGTCTGCTTGTCGGCAACCGCGACCGCCTGGCTGCTCCAGGCGAAGCCGTCAATATCGCCGCGCGTCAGCGTGGTTGCGAGATTGCCGGGCGCGACGTTCACCACGGTGACGTCGTCCGGCTTCAGCCCTGCGAGTTCAAGGTATTTGGCCAGCAGATACTGGCCGGAGGTGCCGACGGGCGTGCCGATCTTGCGACCCTTGAGGCTGGCGGGGTTCTTCGGGTCGATACCCACATCGTTGCGCACCGCGATCCGCATGTCGCGCGAGTAGCGGGAATAGTTGATGACCGCGAGCGGCTTGAGGCCGTTCAGTGCGGCGAAGACCAGTGGCGTGTCGGTGGAGGCGGAGAAGTCGGCCGAGCCGGTGAGCAACGCCTGCAGGGCGTCGCGGCCGGAATCGAAGGAAGCCGTCGTCAGCTCGACATTCTGCTCCTTCCAGTAGCCGGCGGCCTCCGCCACATAAGGCACCGCCCAGGTGTAGCCGACGCTGCCATAGGCCACCTTGACCGGGATCGCAGCCTGCGCCCGCAGGATGGAGGGCGTGAACAACGCCGCTCCGCCCGCGCCGATGCCGGCCAGCAACTGGCGCCGATCGAGGGACAGCGTGTCGAGGGGGGAGGCCATGGTGTTTGTCCTTGCTGAAGCGGGCCGGCTAGAGGCCCTTGAGGAGGCGGAAGGTGGAATCGAGCCGGCGGCGCGCCGCGGTTTGCGGCGACCAGCCGATGGCGGCGCGGTAGGAGCCGACAAGCCCGGCATCGATCAGCGCCGCTTCATCGACCTTGACGGGGTGGTCGGCGTCCGGCGCGACGTAGAGTGCGTCCTCGGGGCAGTAGAGCTCGCACATGAAGCAGGTCTGGCAGTCCGCGCCGCGCGCGATACTGGGCAGGGCCCCCGCGATCGCCTTGGGCGCGGGATCGAAGACATTCGTCGGGCAAACAGCGACGCAGATGTTGCAGCCGGTGCAGCGTTCGGCGCTGACGAGCTCGATCATGCCGCCAGCTCCGTCTGCGGCCGCGCCAGCGGCGCGGCGGGCGCCGCCCAGGCCTCATCGAGGCCGCCGCTGAAGATGTGGCGCAGCTGCGCCGGGTCGGCCTCGGGATGGTCGGCGCGCCGGTGCATACCCCGCGTTTCGGTGCGGGCGAGCGCGCTGCGGTACATCCAGCGCGCCACCGCCGTCATCGCCGCCGCCTCGCGCGCCTTCACGAGGTCGGCCGCGCTGGCGGCATCGGCCGCGCGCAGCGACTGCCAGAGCCCGTCAAGCCGGCCGAGCGCGGCCTGTAGCGTGTCGCCGGAGCGGAAATAGTTGATGTCGAACGGGAACACCTCGGCCTGCACGCGGCGTGTCACTTCCTGCGGATCGAAAGTCCGTCCGTTGCCCGCGCGCAGCCCGACCGTACCGGCCGGTGCCGCCGCGCGCCGTGCGCCACGCTGGCGGGTACCGTGTGTGGCGGCGCCGGCGCCGGCCCATTGGCCCGAGGAGATCGCCCAGGCGGCGTTGTGGCTGCCGCCGCCGGTGAAGCCGCCGCAGATCAGTTCGCGCGTCGCCGCGTCGCCTGCAGCGAAAAGGCCGGGAACGGTGGTGGCGCAGCTCTCATCTACGATGCGCAGGCCTCCGGTGCCCCGCACCGTGCCTTCCAGCCGCAGCGTCACCGGAAAACGCTGGGTGAACGGGTCGATGCCCATGCGGTCGAAGGGCACGAAGAAGTTCGGCTGCGCCTCGCGCATGGAGGCATGCAGGCCCGGCTCGGCCTTGTCCAGCTGGGCATAGACCGGTCCGCGCGCGAGCCAGCGGGCGATGACCGAGCGCCCACCCTGCGAGGCCGCACCGGGGATCGTTGCGCCGCCAGGCTCGGTGAACGTCGCCCATTTATAGAGCAGGGTCTTGGTGACAGAGGCGAAGGTGGGCGAGATGCCATAGGCGTTGGAGAATTCCATGCCCGAGAGCTCGGCGCCCAGCTCCGCCGCCATGAGCAGACCATCGCCGGTGAGCACGTTGCAGCCCAGCGCGCGGCTGAGAAAGGCACAGCCGCCGGTGGCGATCACGACCGCGCCTGCCCGCACCGCCCAGTCGTCGCCCTGCTGGCGACGCAGGCCACGGGCGCCGGCGACCGTGCCGTCCGCGTCGACGAGAAGTTCCACCGCCGGGCTGTGATCGAGAATGCGCACGCCAGCGCCCTTCACCAGCTTGCGCATCAGCCGCATATATTCCGGGCCCTGCAGCGAGCCGCGCGCCGGGGCGCCTTCATCATTCAGCGGAAAGGGATAGCCGCGCGCGGCGAGCTCATCCACACTCTGATGCGTGCGGTCGAGAACCCGCATGGACCACTTCCGGTCAGCGAGGTTTCCGCCGAGCACCTGGCGCGCCAGAAACGCCGCGTGCCGCCGCTCCGGGTCCGGCGGCACGTACCACACGCCGGTGCCGGAAGGCGCCGTCGCGCCCGACGTGCCGCAGAACCCCTTGTCCGCCAGCACCACGCGGGCGCCGGCGCGCGCCGCCGCCAGCCCCGCCCAGGTTCCGGCGGGGCCGCCGCCGAGAACCAGCACGTCCGCATCGAGATCGAGCGCCGCGCGGTGGGTCGACATTTCTGGCTTCAGACTCATGGGGTGCGCTCCGGGGGCGATAAAGAGAAACCCGCCCGGCCGGGCTGGGGGGACAGTCCTCGATCAGAAGTCCACACCGCCGCCCGGTGCGGGCAGGGTCGGCTTGTCGCGCGGCAGCTCGGCGATCAGCGCCTCTGTGGTCACCAGCAGGCCGGCGACGGAGGCCGCGTCCTGCAGCGCTGTGCGCACGACCTTGGCGGGATCGACGATGCCGGCGGCGATCAGGTCGACATAGGTCTCGTTCTGCGCGTCGAAGCCGAACGTCGCCGACCTGTTGTCAAGAATCTTGCCGACCACGATGGAGCCCTCCACGCTGGCAGGATGTCCGCAGGCTGAAGTCCAGCCGCAGTGCGGCCAGCGTGCCGCGCGCGGCCGCTTGTATCTGCTCGATCGTCGCGAAATCCTGGCCGTCCATGGCGTCGAACTGGTGGTTCGAGGCATGAAAGCGGAAGCCGCTCTCAAGACGGGACGCCAGGCCCGCGCGACGGCCTGCAACGACGACGATGGCAATGTGGGAACTCGGCGGCTCGATCATGAAAAGTAGAATATTAAATCGGTAGATTAAATCAATAAAAAGATCGACCGTTGCCGCTCACATCTCCGGGCGCCGTCCGGCGGCAGGGTGCCTATGCACCACGGCGTGCTTGGGCGAGGGTGGTGCCCGCCCGGCGACATGCCGGGCGGGTTTGAATCACCGCCGTCCCCGTCCGCTCTGGATGCGCTTGAGGGCGACCTCCAGCGCGTCGATATCGTCCTTCGTATTGTAGAAGGCGAGCGAAGGACGCACCGTGCTCTCCAGCCCGAAGCGGCGCAGGATCGGCTGGGCGCAGTGATGGCCTGCCCGCACCGCGATGCCCTCGCGGTCGAGCGCCACGCCGACGTCCTGGGTGCGGCAGCCATCAAGCACGAAGGAGAGCACGCTGGCCTTCTCCTTCGCCGTGCCGATGAGCGTGAGTCCCGGCACGGTGAGCAGGCGCTCCGTTCCGTAGACCAGCAGTTCGTGCTCGTAGCGGGAGATCACCTCCATGCCGATGGCCTCGACATAGTCGATCGCTGCCCCGAGCCCCACCGCATCGGCGATGTTGCCCGTGCCGGCCTCGAAGCGCTCCGGTGGGCCGTGATAGATGGTCTTCTCGAAGGTGACGTCGGCGATCATGTTGCCGCCGCCCTGCCAGGGCGGAAGGTCCTTGAGAACCTCGGGCTTGCCGTAGACCACGCCAATGCCCGTGGGACCGAACACTTTGTGGCCGGAGAAGACGAAGAAGTCGGCGTCGATGGCCTGGACGTCCACCGCCATGTGGGAAACCGACTGCGCCCCGTCCACGACCGCCCGGACGCCGTGGCGATGGGCGATCGCGACCAGTTCCTTCACGGGTACCACCGTGCCGAGCGCATTCGAGACCTGCGTCACCGAGACCAGCCGGGTGCGCGGGTTGATCAGCTTCTCGAACTCCTCGACGATCACCTGGCCGGTGTCGTCCACCGGCGCCACCCGTAGCCGGGCACCCTTCTCGGCAGCGAGCTGCTGCCAGGGCACGATATTGGCGTGATGCTCCAGATGGGTAACGACGATCTCGTCGCCCTCCTTCACATGCCGGCGGCCATAGGTCTGGGCGATGAAGTTGATCGCCTCGGTGGTGCCGCGCACGAAGATGATGTCCTTCGTGGAGCCGGCATTGAGGAAGCGACGCACCTTTTCGCGCGCCGCCTCATAGGCATCGGTCGCCCGTGCCGCCAGCGTGTGGGCGGCGCGGTGGATGTTGGAGTTCTCGTGCTCGTAGAACCGGCTCAGCCGGTCGATCACCGCCTGCGGCTTCTGCGTCGTGGCGGCATTGTCGAGCCAGATCAGCGGCTTGCCGTGCACGTTCTGCTGCAGGATGGGGAAGTCGCGCTTGACCGTATAAGGGTCAAACGGTCGGGTCGACGAACCGAGGTCCGGCACCAGTTCAGGGCGCAGTCCAGCGGAGATGGTGCTGAAATCCAGACTCCGTTCTGACGGATGGACGGGTTCGGCCGGGAGAGCTGGAAAGCCGCCCGGCGCCGGCACGTCCGCCGGTGCGAGGGATTCGCCCTCGCGCAGGAAGTAGAATCCGTTGGCGCTTGGCTGGGCGACGTTGCCGGGAACCGCCGGCACGTCGCCGCCGGTCGAGGAACGGCGCGTGTCGAACGCGACGACATTGCCGAGGCCGGCCGGCAACTGGCCGAAATCGAACGGCGCCGGAAAGGCGGGCACAAACAGCCCCGGCGAGCCGCCCGGCTGCGGCAGGCCCGGCGTGCCGGGAACCGCGACAGCGGTTGGCGCGCTTGGGGCGGGAATGCTCGGCGTGGGCACCACCGAAGGGATGGTTACCGGCGGCAGTTCGGGCAGCCCTACCGGCGGCTGCACCGGAATATGCGGCGCGGCCGTCGTCAGCACCGACGTGCCGGGCAGTTGGCCCGGATTCGGCGGCGAGGAGGGCAGGGGGACGACATGTGGTGCCGTTGCGGCCTGGTCCGGGGCCACGTGGAAGAGGGCATTGGCGATCTGCTGGATCAGCCCGGCATCGGGCCAGCCGGGAGCTGCCCCGCCAGGCGCGGTACCGACGGCAGGAAGCTCCAGCGCCAGCGGCGTGCCCGCCGATGGCGCCGCCGCCCCCGATTCCGGGGCGAAATCAGGCGTAGGTGTCAGGATAGGCATGATACTTCCCCACCTCGACATCCTCGAGCACCGCCAGCGCGTCGTGCGTGAGCACGGCAGCCGAGCAGTAGAGCGAGATGAGATACGAGGCGATCGCCTTGCGGTTGATGCCCATGAACCGGACCGAAAGGCTCGGCGCCACTTCGCCCGGCACGCCGGGCTGGAACAGACCGACCACGCCCTGCTTCTTCTCGCCGGTACGTAGCAGCAGAATCTTGGTCCTGCCGTTCTCGTCCACGAACAGCTTGTCCGAGGGCACCAGCGGCAGGCCGCGCCAGGTCAGGAACGGGGTGCCGAACAGCGTCACCGTGGGCGGCGGCACACCGCGACGGGTGCATTCGCGTCCGAAGGCCGCGATCGCGCGGGGATGAGCGAGGAAGAAGGCCGGCTCCTTCCACACCTTGGTGATGAGCTCGTCGAGATCGTCGGGAGTCGGCGCGCCGGTGCGGGTCTTGATCCGCTGCGAGGGGGCCGAGTTGGCGAGAAGGCCATATTCGGCGTTGTTGATGAGCTCGCTCTCCTGCTTCTCCTTCACCTTCTCGATGAGCAGGCGTAGCTGCTCCTGGATCTGGTCGTAGGGGTGCGAGTAGAGGTCGGAGACTCGGGTCTGCACATCGAGAACGGTGGAGACCGCATTGAGCGAGTATTCGCGCGGCGCCTCGTCATAGTCGACAAAGGTCTCCGGCAGGTCTGAATCCTGATCGCGGCGCGGCGAGCATTGAACGTCGGCCTCGCCATCGCCGGCCTCCTTGACCCGGTTGAGCCGGTAGATGCCGGCCTCGACCGGCGTCCAGGGCAGGAAGGACACCAGCCAGCGCGGCGTGATGCCCGACCATTGGGCGCGGGTCTTGGTGGCATTGGCGAGTTGCCGGGCGGCAGCCTCGCTGAGTGTACGGCGAATGGCAGGTTCTTCGGTCATTCTAGTCCCCGTCAGGATGAAGCACCAGGCCGCGCGGGCCCGGTGTGGGCAGTGCCCTCGCCGCCGGTCGAGCGGGTCTGGGCCTGAGTGATGTGGCTGCCCGGCGGCACCGAATGGGTGAGCCAGACATTGCCGCCGATGCTGGAGCCGCGGCCGATGGTGACGCGCCCGAGCACGGTGGCGCCGGCATAGATGACGACGTCGTCCTCGATGATCGGGTGGCGCGGATTGCCCTTGATGAGCGCGCCGTGCTCATCGGCCGGAAAGCTCCGCGCGCCCAGCGTCACCGCCTGGTAGAGCCGCACGCGCGCGCCGATCTCCGCCGTCTCGCCGATGACGACGCCCGTGCCGTGGTCGATGAAGAAGCTGCCGCCGATCTGCGCACCCGGATGAATGTCGATGCCGGTGCGGGAATGGGCGATGTCGGAGATGAAGCGCGCCAGAAAGCCGGCGCCGAGCCGATGCAGCGCATGGGCGAAGCGATGGTGCAGAATGGCGGTGAGGCCCGGATAGACCAGCAGAATCTCAGAATAGCCCGTCGCGGCCGGATCGCCGTCATAGGCGGCATGCAGATCGCTCACCAGCAGGCCGCGAATAGCCGGCAGTTCGGCGGCGAACGCGCTGGTGATCCCGAACGCCTGTCGGCGGAATTCGGCCTCGCTGCGGTCTTCCTGCAGCGAGAAGGGAAGGCTGCGCGCCACCTGCTCGGCCAGTCGGGTCAGGGCCTCGTTGAGCGTGGCGCCGACATAATAGTCGATGGTCTCGCGCGTGAGGCCGGGCTCGCCGTAATGGGCGGGGAAGAGAGCGGCGGCGAAGCCCTGTACGGCGCGGGCGATGGCCTCGCGCGCCGGCGGCGGGCGCAGCCGCCGACGGTGGCGGATGTTGTGGCTGACATCGCGGGAGAGCTTCAGCCCCGCCACGACCGAATCCAGATTCCAGTCGGGCTGCACGGATTCAGCTTGGTCCCCGACCGCGTCGCCAGACGCCGCTCGGCGCAGCTCGCCTACCTCCGCGCTGCCATTGCGAAACACCATTCCTGCCCCCGGCGGCTTCCCGGTCGACGTCGCTGCGTCGTCCCGTCCTGGCAAGGGGTCGCACGAGAAATACCATTTGTCTAGCGAATTTGTAGACTTTACGAATGCGGTTGAGAGTGCGAATTTGTCGTTCCCGGGGTTGCAGCGCGGCCGCCTGCCCCCAGTCTTCATAAGTATGAGCCAAGGGTGACCCGGCACGGACAAGCCGTCGCTGGTTCGCCCACATTACGGCAGCCTTTGCCGGGGAGAAGTCACATGAAATTCGCCACCGCCATCCTCGCCGCTGGCCTCGCCGCGGCGATCCAGTTGGCCGCGCCGCAGCTTGCCCGCGCCGACGTTCTCGCGACGGTCCGGCAGGCGGGTGTCATCAAGATCGGCACCGAAGGCACTTACCCGCCCTTCACCTTCCACGACACGGCCAACAAGCTGGTGGGCTTCGATGTCGAGATCGGCCAGGCGATCGCCGCCAAGCTGGGCGTCAAGGCCGAGTTCCTTGAAGGCAAGTGGGACGGGCTGATCGCCGGGCTGGACGCCGGCCGCTACGACGCCGTCATCAACCAGGTCGGCATCACCGAGGCGCGAAAGGTGAAGTACGACTTCTCGCAGCCCTACATCGCCTCCAAGGCGGTGCTGATCGTCAAGGACGGCAACGACGCGATCAAGAGTTTCGCAGACCTCAAGGGCAAGAAGGCCGCCCAGTCGCTGACCAGCAATTTCGGTAAGCTGGCGGAACAGAACGGTGCCACACTCGTGGGGACGGATGGCTTCGACCAGTCGATCCAGCTCGTTCTCAACAGCCGGGCCGACGCCACCATCAATGA
Organism: Ancylobacter sp. FA202; assembly: GCF_000380205.1. Classification (NCBI taxonomy): domain Bacteria; kingdom Pseudomonadati; phylum Pseudomonadota; class Alphaproteobacteria; order Hyphomicrobiales; family Xanthobacteraceae; genus Ancylobacter; species Ancylobacter sp. FA202. Next base: position 3,942,955 of record NZ_KB904818.1, read on the forward strand.
CAGCCTGTCTTTCCTCGACTTCAAGAAGCACAAGCCGGACGCACCGGTGAAGATCGCTGCCGAGCAGAAGGACGCGGAATATTCCGGCGTCATCGTGCGCAAGGGAAATCCCGAGCTTGTCGCCGCCATCAACAAGGCGCTCGATGAGATCAAGGCGGACGGAACCTATGCCAGGATTTCCAACACCTATTTCGGGGCTGACGTCTCCAAGTAAGGGCGCCTGAAGGCGCTCCACGCGGACGCCCCCGCAGCGGGCTCTCGCGAGGACTCATGGGCGAGCGCGTCCTTCGCCCGATCCTGATGTGGACCGGCCCCGGCGGTCCCATCTTTCTGCGCGGGCATCCGCGCGACGGTTTATGCGGAGGATCGCGTGCCTCACTGGCTCGACCTGATGCTGCAATCACTCGGCCCGCTGCTCTGGGCCGCGCTGATCTTCACCGTGCCGCTCACGCTGCTGTCCTTCGTGCTTGGGCTGACGCTGGGCTTTTTCACTGCGCTGGCGAGGCTTTACGGGCCAGCGCCGCTGGCCGCCCTCGCGCGCTTCTATGTCTGGATCATCCGGGGCACGCCGCTGCTGGTGCAGCTGTTCGTGATCTTTTACGGCCTGCCGAGCGCCGGCATCCTGCTGGACGCGTTCCCGGCGGCGCTGATCGGCTTCACCATCAATGTCGGGGCCTACAGCTCGGAGATCATCCGCGCGGTCATTGCCTCGATTCCCAAGGGGCAGTGGGAAGCGAGCTACTCCATCGGCATGAACTGGTCGCAGGCGCTGCGCCGTACCGTGCTGCCACAGGCGACGCGGGTCGCCGTGCCGCCTCTGTCGAACACCTTCATTTCGCTGGTGAAGGACACTTCGCTCGCGGCGGCCATCACCGTGCCTGAGTTGTTCCAGCAGGCGCAGCGCATCGTCGCCGTGACCTATGAGCCGCTCATCATCTACATTGAAGCCGCGCTGATCTACCTCGCGCTGAGCTCGGTCCTTTCCATCCTGCAGGACCGGCTTGAGCTGCGCTTCGCCCGCTCCGCCGGCGCGCTGGAGCCCTCCACATGATTCATCTGAGCGCGATCGAGAAGAGCTTCGGCGGCGTTCCCGTGCTGAAGCGGGTCAGCATCAGCGTTGCCGAGGGGTCGGTGACGGCGCTGATCGGCCCGTCCGGCTCTGGCAAGAGCACCCTTCTGCGCTGCGTGAACCTGCTGGAGGTTCCCGAAGCGGGTACGCTCGTGCTGGACAAGGAGACGCTGCATTTCACCGGCCAGAAGCCGAGCCCTGCCGCCATTCGCCGCGTGCGGCGGCAGACCGGGATGGTGTTCCAGAACTTTCAGCTCTTTCCGCACCGAACCGCCCTCGGCAATGTCATGGAAAGCCTCCTCGTCGTGCTGAAATGGCCGGAGGCAAAGGCGCGCCAACGCGCTCTCGAACTGCTCGACAAGGTCGGCCTGGCCGAGAAGGCGCAGGCGTGGCCGGCGCAGCTTTCGGGTGGACAGCAACAGCGTGTCGCCATCGCTCGCGCGCTCGCCTCATCGCCGCGCGTGCTGCTCTGCGACGAACCAACATCCGCTCTGGACCCCGAGCTCGCGCTTGAAGTGGTGGAGGTGCTCGCGCAGCTGGCCCGCGAGGGCACCACGATGATGATCGCCACGCATGATCTGCGCCTGGCGGCGAGCGTCGCCCATGAGGCGTTCATGCTGGAAGCCGGGGAGGTTGTGGAGGCGGGCCCGTCGGCCGAGCTGTTCACGCACCCGCGCAAGGAACGGACACAACGCTTCATCTCAAGCCTTGGCAACGATGTTCCGGCGGGTTGGCCAACGGCTAAGGCGGAGGCGTGAAGCCGGAGGACACTGAAGCGGACGCGCCTCGCACGCGGGTCCACGCCCGAAGCCATGTCGGTCGCTCGCAGGGACGTAGATGGTCGACACGCCGCTCGCATCAAATTATCTATAAAAGATGAGCGTGAAATCCGAAGAGACCCTGGCCGCCCGCATCAGCCGTGCCCTGGCGGACCGTATCATCGCCGGTGACATAGAGCCGGGTTCGCGGCTGCGCCAGGACCATATCGCCGAGGAATTCGGGGCGAGCCATGTGCCGGTGCGCGAGGCGTTCCGGCGGCTGGAAGCGCAGGGGCTCGCCGTGAGCGAGCCGCGGCGCGGCGTGCGGGTCGCCGCCTTCGACCTCGCCGAGGTGAAGGAGGTGGCGGAGATGCGGGCCGCCCTCGAGGTGCTCGCCCTGCGCCATGCCGCGCCGCATCTCACGCCGGCCATCCTGAACGCGGCGGAGGAGGCGACCCGCGCAGGCGACAATTCCCGCGACGTGCGGAGCTGGGAGGAGGCTAACCGGCGCTTCCACCGGCTCATCGTCGCCCCCTGCGGCATGCCGCGCCTGCTCGCGGCGATCGACGATCTGCATGCGGCAAGCGCCCGGTTCCTGTTCTCGGCCTGGCGCTCGGACTGGGAGGCGCGGACCGATCACGATCACCGCGCCATCCTCGCGGCGCTGCGTCGAGGCGATGTCGAGCTCGCGGGCTCGACGCTGGCCCGGCATGTCCAGTGGATCGGCCATCGCCCGGTCGCCGCCGCCAATGGCCGCAGGCGCGATGCTTTCGCGATTGTCGGCTGAAATTATCTATGAAGTGGTTGCGAATCTCAAGCGCCTATGGATTCATAGTAGATAGTTAGAAAAATTATCTATAATATGGAGCCGAGATGATCGCTGCCTTCGCCACGGGCCGTCCAAGCCTGCGCACCACTCTCCGCCATGCCGCCCTTGTCCTGATCGGCGTCGCCTTCATCACCCTCTGTGCCAAGCTGCGCGTTCCCTCCTGGCCTGTGCCAATGACCCTGCACACGCTGGCGGTGATGACGATCGCCGTGGCCGCCGGCCCGCGCCTCGCCACGCTCACCTTCCTCAGCTATCTCGCCTTGGGCGCCGCCGGCCTGCCGGTCTTCTCGGGCACGCCCGAGCGCGGCATCGGTCTCGCCTATATGGTGGGGCCGACGGGCGGCTATCTTCTCGGCTATCTCGCCGCGAGCGGGCTGACCGGCGCGCTGGCGGCCGGGCGCGGAGTGGTGGGGCGCAGCCTTGCCATGCTTGCCGGCCTTTCCGTCACCTATGCCATCGGCCTGCCCTGGCTCGGCCTCTATATCCCCGCCGACAAGATCATCCCTTTGGGCTTCACGCCCTTCATCCTGGGCGACCTCATCAATATCGCCATGGTCGCGTTGGGCAGTGTGCTGGTGCCCGCCCGCTGGCTCGGAGCGCTCGGCCGATGAGTGGCGCGGTCGCTTCGGAGGACGGCGCGGAGCTGCGCACGGACTGGACAGAGGCCGAGGCCCGCGCCCTCTACGACCTGCCGCTTCCCGATCTGCTGTTCCGCGCACAAGAGACCCATCGCCGCCATTTCGACCCGACGCGCATCAACAGCGCGACGCTGCTGTCGATCAAGACCGGCGGGTGCCCGGAGGATTGCGGCTACTGCGCGCAAAGCGCCCATTGGAAAACGGGGGTGCGCGCAAGCCGGCTGATGGAGGTCGAGCGCGTGCTGGAGGCGGCGCGTCAGGCTAAGGCCGGCGGCGCCACGCGCTTCTGCATGGGGGCGGCCTGGCGGGCGCCGAAGGACCGCGACATGGAGGCGGTCTGCGCGATGATCGAGGGTGTCCGGGCGCTCGGCCTCGAAACCTGCGTGACGCTTGGCATGCTGACGCGCCCGCAGGTCGACCGGCTCGCAGCGGCCGGCCTCGATTATTACAACCATAACATCGACACTTCCCGCGCCTTCTACCCGCAGATCGTCACCACAAGGACGCTGGACGACCGGCTGGAGACCCTGGAGCAGGTGCGCGCCGGAGGCATCAAGCTCTGCTGCGGCGGCATTGTCGGCATGGGAGAGAGCGTCCACGACCGGATTTCCATGCTGGTGATGCTGGCGACCCTCGACCCGCATCCCGAAAGCGTGCCGCTCAATATGTGGCACCCCATTGATGGGGTGCCGGTGATGGCGAAGGCGCGCCCGGCCGGCGCCCTCGACTTCGTCCGGCTGGTCGCCCTGGCCCGGCTCCTCCTGCCGCGCAGCGTGGTCCGCCTCGCGGCGGGCCGGCAGGCCCTGAGCGACGAAGCGCAGGCGCTGTGTTTCCTCGCCGGCGCCAATTCCGTCTTTACCGGCGATGTGCTGCTCACCGCCGGCAATCCCGCCCGCGACCGTGACATGGATCTGCTGGCGCGACTTGGCATGGCCTTCGCCGGTGAAAGCATCGCCACCGAAGCGGTCCGCGATGGCGCAGGCTCTCTTTCTGCGGCGGCCGGCTGTAGCTGGGGCGCCATCTCGTCCGAGGTCGCGTCGTGACGCAGGCTCTGGTGGTCACGGGCACCGATACCGGCGTCGGCAAGACCGTGGTCGCGGCCGGGCTCGCCGGGCTCCTCGGCGCCGCCTATTGGAAGCCGGTTCAGGCGGGGCTCGATGGCGAGACCGACAGCGAGACGGCGCGCCGCCTGGGTGGGCTCGATGCGTCGCGCGTGCTGGCGGAAGCCTACCGGCTGCGCACGCCGGCCTCGCCCCATCACGCGGCTGCACTTGATGGCATGACGATCGACCTGGACCGTCTCGCCATCCCACAATGCACCGATACCCTCGTGATCGAAGGCGCGGGAGGGCTGATGGTGCCTCTAACCGGCACTCGGACGTTCCTCGACCTGTTCGCACGCTGGCAAGTGCCTGTCGTGCTCTGCGCCCGCACGCGGCTCGGCACCATCAACCACACGCTGCTGTCGCTGGAGGCGTTGCGTCGGTGCGACGTGCCGGTTCTCGGCGTGGTGTTCGTCGGCGACGCCGCTCCGGAAAGCGAGGCGATCATCGCGGCGTTGGGCGCGGTCTGCGTACTGGGCCGTCTGCCATGGCTGGAGCCGCTGACACCGGGCCGCCTCCGGGCGGAAATGAAGCCAATCTCCGCACGCATCGCGCAGGCGATGCGTGCGTGCTGACGCATCCCGCAGCGGTGGCCTCTCGATCTCCCGTTTCGCTTCTTGAGGAATTGGGCTGACCAAAGGCCTCGCGGCCTACTCCGCCGCCTGCCGCTCGGGTTCGGCGACGGGCGTTCCGATCCGCCACTGATAGGGCGGCAGCGTCCCGTTCACCGCGAAGTCGCCGATGATGCGGTCCTTGTAGACGCGCGGATTGTGGGAGGAGAGGGTGCGCACATTGCGCCAGTGCCGGTCGAGCCCGAGCGGCTTGCGCGTCGCCGAGGCGCCGAGCGCATCGAACAGCGTGGTGGAGGCATCGAGGATGAGGTTCGTCACCACGGTCTGCGCCTGCGCGGTCTCCAGCTCCGCGATGGCATTGGCGCGCTCCTCCGCTGCTTCGTCGCCGGCGAAATGCGCCGCAAAGGCGCGCTCAAGCGAGGCGGCCGCCTGCAGCGCGATGGCGGCGGCGGAATAGGCGGCGCCGCGCGCGCGCCCGACCACGGCGAGAACCTGCGGATCCTGCGCCGAGCGCGGGCCGTTGGCGTGGGTATAGGTGCGGTTGCGCGCCGCCACCGCCCGCGCGACATCGCGGGTAATGGCGCGGCCGATGCCGGCGATCGTCGCGAGATGATAGAGCTGGTAGAAGGCCGCGCTGTAGCGCCAGCGCTCGGCGTCGGGAACCACCTCCTCGCGGGCCACGGGCACATCGGTGAAGGTCGTGCTGCCGCTGACCGAAAGCACCTGTCCGAAGCCGTCCCAATCATCGACGATGGTCACGCCCGGGGCGTCGGCGCGCACGAAAACAGAGAGTTCCTCACCCTCGGGGCCGGTCACGCCAACATCGATCCAATCGGCGTAGAGCGAGCCTGTCGTGTAGTACTTGGCTCCGTTGAGAACGAGCTGCCCGTTCTTCTCTGAAAGCCGTGTTCCGAAGGTTTCAAGCGTGCCGCCGGCCGCCTCGGTCCAGGCACTGCCGGTGGTCTCTCCGGCGGCGATCCGTGCGAACCAGCGGGCGCGCCGCGCCTCGTCCCTCGTGTTCAGCACGTCCTCGAGCACGCCGAAATGCACGCGCAGCGCCTGGGTGACGTTTGAATCCGCCTCGGATAGTTCGATGAGGAGATTGGCGAGCTCCGGCAGGCTCGCGCCCTGGCCGCCGGCCTCGACGGGCAGACGCACGGCCGTGAATCCGGCCTCCTTCAGCCAGCGGATCGGCTCAAAGGCAAGCTCGCGCTTGAGCTCACGCTCGATCGCCGTCGCGGCAATGCGGGCAAAGACGGGGCGGAAGCGCTCGGCCAGCGCCTCGTAGCGGTCGCTCGGGCCGGCGCCCCAGGCGGAATCGATCTGGCTCATGGTGTCACCTTCTGAAGTGGCTCGGGTCATTCGGCCGCCGCGACGCCCGCATGCGCGCGCGCCTCGGCCTCGCGGCGCTTCACCGCCTCGATGTCGCGATAGCCATGGGCCGGGTGGGTGGCGGGCAGGTAGGGGCCCTCGCCGAACAGCTTCTCGCGCAGCGTGCCCGGCCGATAGGTCGTGGGGTAGACCCCGCGCTTCTGCAGTTCCGGCACGACGAGATCGACGATGGATTCGAAGGTCTCCGGCGTCACCGCGTAGGCGAGGTTGAAACCGTCGACATCGGTCTCCTCGACCCATTCCTGCATGATATCGGCGATGGTCGCGGGCGAGCCGACGAAGACCGGGCCGACGCCGCCAATGCCGCCCCATTTCGCCAATTCCTCGACGGTCCATTTCTGGTCCTTGCCGCCGAAATTCTCGACCATGGAAACGATGGCGTTGGTCTCGACCTTCTTCAAAAGGTCGGTGGGGGCGTACTGGCCGAAATCGAGCCCGCTCCAGCCGGACATGAACACCAGCGAGCCGTCATAGGAGACGTAGCGTGCATACTCCTCGAAGCGCTGCTGCGCCTTGGCGTCGGTCTCATCCACGATGAGCGTGACGAGGTTGTAGATGTAGAGCTTGCGCGGGTCGCGCCCGGCCTCGGCCGCCTGCCGGCGGATATCGGCGACATAGGCCTTGAGCAGCGGCTTGGTCGGCGCGCCGACGAACACGCATTCGGCGTGCTGGGCGGCGAAGGCCTTGCCGGCCCCGGAGGCGCCGGCCTGGTAGAGCACCGGCGTGCGCTGCGGCGAGGGTTCGGTCAGCCCGTAGCCGGGCACGTCGAAGAAGCGGCCCTTATGGCCGATTTCATGCACCTTGGCGGGATCGGTGAAGAGACGGTTTTCGCGATCGCGCACAACGGCGCCCTCTTCCCAGGAGCCTTCCAGCAGCTTGTAGAGCACCTCGACATATTCATTCGCCACCTCGTAGCGATTGTCGTGCCGGCGCAGGCCGCCCTGGCCGATGTTTTTCGCCCCGCTCTCGAGATAGGAGGTGACGATGTTCCAGCCGACGCGGCCCTTGCTGTGGTGGTCGGCGGTCGCGATGCGGCGGGCGAAGGTGTAGGGGTGCTCGAAGGAGGTGGAGGCGGTGATGCCGATGCCCAGATGCTCGGTGGCGAGCGCGATCGGCGCGGCGAGCTGGAGCGGATCGTTGACGGGGATCTGCGCGGCCTCGCGGATCGCGTGCCAGTTCGAGCCCTTGTAGACGTCGTAATAGCCGACGACATCGGCGATGAAGATGCCGTCAAAGATGCCGCGCTCAAGGGTGCGCGCCAAATCCTGCCAATAGTCGAGATCCTTGTATTTCCAGGATCGGTCGCGCGGGTGCGCCCACAAGCCGGGCGACTGGTGGGCGACGCAGTTCATGTCGAAGGCGTTGAAGCGGATATGGCGGGACATGTCGGTTTCTCCGGCAGCACGGCGGGCGCGAGGGCGCGGCTGGCTCAGATCCAGGAATGAAGCGGGGGGTGGACGCCGTTCAGGTAGAACTGACCGACCGCGTGGTACTTCCAGCGCACCGGGTCGTGCAGCGTGTGGGTGCGCGCGTCGCGCCAGAGCCGGTCGAGCCCGTGGCAGCCCAGCGTCGAGCGGGTGCCGCCGAGCTCGAACAGCTTGGAGGTCGCGAGCAGCGCGGCGTCCGTGGTCAGCACCTTCGCCTCGGCGGTCGCCACCTTGGCCAGCGCGATGCTCTCCAGCGTCGTCTCGGCGAGGGTGGCGTCGAGTTGGGCGCCCGCCCGGTCGAGCAGCGCCTCGGCCGCATTGAGCCGGATGGCGAGGTCGCCAATGGCGCTGATCGTGTAGGGGTCCTCGCTCGCGCTGTCCTTGCCGCTGTCGATCCAGGGGCGCGCCTGGCTGCGGATGAAGTCGAGCGTCGCATTGAAGGCGCCGCGCGCGATGCCGGCGTCGATGGCGGCGTGCAGGAGCTGACTCTGCGGGCCGACGGCGCTCGGGTTCTCATAAACGACATGCGCCGGCAGCACGCGCGCGGCGGGGATCACCACATCGTTCAGGAGAACCGTGCCGCTCGCGGTGGTGCGCTGCCCAAAGGCAGACCAGTCGTCGATCACGGTCAGGCCCGGCGTGTCGCGGTCGGCCACAGCGACATAGACATGGCCGTCCTCGCCCAGCGCGACGATGGGCACGAGATGCGCGAAGAGCGCGCCGGTGGAATAGAACTTCTCGCCCGACACGACGTAATCGTCGCCCCGCTTCACCAGCTTCGTGGCGAAGTCCTCGACATTCCTGCCCTTGAACTCGGAGAAGGCGTTGCCGAGCCGGAAGCCGGCCAGCACCAGAGCGAACAGTTCGCGCTTCTGCGCCTCGCTGGCGGAGAGGCGGATCACGTCGATGATCTCGAAGCTGTTCTGAGCGATCTGGGTCAGCGAGGCATCGCCTGCCGCCAGCTCGGCAAAAACCCGGGCAAGCGTGCGCTGCGAGACCCCCGCACCGCCATAAGCCCTGGGGATGGTGATCCCCCACAGCCCGCTCTGCGAGAAGGCGTCCACCTCGTCAAACGGCAATGTCCGGTCACGGTCGCGCTCCAGCGCGTCGCGGGCGAAAAGCGGGGCGAGGCTGCGTGCCACCGCGATCGCCTCGGCGTCGTCGGCGATGACATGGGCGGGGCGCGCGGGGCGGGCCGGTGCCCATTCCGGCGCGCCGCGCGCCGGCTCGGCAGGGGCAGGCGACGGGGATCGGACGGCGAGGGCAACGGCGTCGGTGCTCATGATGTCGGTATCCGGTGACAAGAGAAGAGGGCGGGCACCGGCCGGGCGCCGCCCGTCGCATCAGAAGGCCGCGTAGACCTGCCCCTGATAGCGATCCTGGATGAACTGGCGCGTGGCCTCGCTGTTGAGCGCCTTGGCGAGGATCTTGATCGCGGCATCGTCCTTGTTCTCGGGACGGGTCACGAGGTATTCGCCCCAGACGTTCTTTCCGTCCTGGCCGCGCTCGATGTAGAGCGACTTGGCGAGGTCGAGCTTGGCTTCAAGCACGTAGTTGCCGTTCAGTGCCGCGAGATCGACCTGGCTGAGAGCCCGCGGCAGGATTGCCGATTCGAGCTCGACGATTTTCAGGTTCTTCGGGTTCTCCAGAATGTCCTTCTGGCTCGGCAGCGGGTCTTCCGGCGAATCGAGTTCGGCCTTGCCCTTCAGCTTGATGAGGCCAAGCTTCTGCAGCAGCAGAAGGCCACGTCCGCCATTCACCGGGTCGTTGGGAATGGCGACGGTGGCGCCGTCCTGCAACTGGTCGACCGAGGTGATTTTCTGTGAGTAGGCGACAAACGGTTCGATATGGACCGGCACGATCGCCACGAGGTCGGTGCCGCGCTCGCGGTTGTAGTCATTGAGGAAGGGACGATACTGATAGTAGTTCGCATCAAGCTGCTTGGAGACGAGCTGGGCATTGGGCTGGATGTAGTCGGAGAACACCCGGATATCGAGCTCAAGCCCTTCCTTGGCGACGATGGGCTTCACGAATTCAAGAATTTCCGCGTGCGGAACCGCAGTCGCGCCGACCACCAGCTTTTCGCCGGCAAAGGCGGAGCCTCCAAGAAGGGCGAGTGAAAGCACGGCGGAGGAAAAAGTCTTCAAAAGGGTCATGGCACGCATCCGTGGCTGGATCATTTCCGGGAAAAGTGGAGGACGAGCCGGTTGCCGGCCGCCTGAAGGAGCTGGACGAGGATGATCAGCAGGACGACCGTCACGATCATCACCTCGGTCTGGAAGCGCTGATATCCGTAGCGAATGGCGAGGTCGCCTATGCCACCGCCGCCGATGGCGCCCGACATCGCCGTGTAGTCGACGAGCACGATGGCGGTAACGGTGATCCCGGCGAGGATGCCGGGCAGCGCCTCGGGTAACAGGGCGCGGAACACGATCTGGCCGATGGTCCCGCCCATGGCCTGCGAGGCATCGATGACACCGTGGTCGACCTCGCGCAGCGCCGTTTCGACCAGCCGGGCAAAGAAGGCCGTGGTGCCGACCACCAGCGGGGGAATGACGCCGCGCACCCCGAGCGAGGTGCCGGTGATGAGGGTCGTCACCGGCATCAGCACGATCAGCAGGATGATGAACGGCACCGACCGCAGGATGTTCAGCACGAAGGACAGGACGGCATAGACCGCGCCCTGCTGGAGAAGCTGGCCCCGGCCGGTGAGGAACAGCAGCACGCCGAGCGGCAGGCCGAACAGCACGGTGAAGAACAGCGCGCCGCCCAGCATGGCGAGAGTATCGAGTGCGGCAAACCCGATCTGCGGCCAGTCGATGCGATCAAGCGACATCGGCGAGCTCCCGGGAGACAACGTCAGCCTGGGCGCCCAGCGTCGCATCAGCCGGCGTCAGCTCCTCCACGTCGACGCCGGCGGCGTCGAGACGGGCGAGGGCGCTGCGCACATCGCCGCCGCTGAAGGCGATGGTGAGCTGCGCGAAGGGCTCGTCGCGGATCGTGCCGATCTGCCCGCCGAGAATGGCGAAATCGACGCCGTGCTCGCGCGCTATATGGCCAAGGATCGGGCTGTAGGTGGCGGCACCCCGGAAGGTCAGCCGGAACACGTCGCCGGCGGTCCGCAGCGCGTTGCCCGCAGCCTTCTCCTCGCGTACCGCCTCACGCACCAGCGCCAGGGTCGCGGGATGGCGCGGGTGCAGAAACACCGCCTCCACCGGCCCGGTCTCGACGATCCGGCCGGCGTCAAGCACCGCAACCCGGTGGCAGATCTGCCGCACGACATCCATCGTGTGGGTGATCAGCACGATGGTCAGGCCGAGTTCCTGATTGATCTCGGACAGCAGCCGCAGCACCGAGCGCGTCGTTTCAGGGTCCAGCGCGCTTGTCGCCTCGTCGCACAGCAGGATGGCGGGGCGGCAGGCCAAGGCGCGGGCGATGCCGACACGCTGTTTCTGGCCGCCGGAGAGCTGGCGCGGATATTTGTCGGCATGGGCGGACAGGCCCACGCGGGTCAGCAATGCGTCGACCCGGGCGGCAATGGCCGCACGACTTCGCACACCGGCGAGCTGGAGGGGAAAGGCGACGTTTTCCGCCACCGTCTTGGCGCTGAGCAGGTTGAAGTGCTGGAACACCATGCCGATCTCGCGGCGCAGCTTCAGAAGTTCCCGCCCGCCGACGCCGGCCGTTGCGCGGCCATTGACCGTGAGGGTCCCCGTTTCCGGCCGCTCCAGCAGGTTGATGAGCCGCACCAAGGTCGATTTGCCGGCGCCGGACGCGCCGATGATGCCAAACACCTCCCCGCTCTGGACGGCGAGATCGACACCGCGCAAGGCGGGCACTGAGCGCCCGCTGCCGCCATAGGTCTTGGTGACGTTGGTCAGCGAAATGATCGTCATGGCACGGGTGTCACAGCGAGGGACGTGGCGCGGATCGCGGACCAGCGACGGGGGAAGTGGTGGCCGGCGTCACAGCGGCATAGGCCCGTCAGGCGGCACCGGGCCCGGCCGTGCGACCGGATCGCGCGGGCCGGCCCGGTGCGGTCGGCAGGCGCAGCGGCAGAAACCATGGCCGTTAATCTCGTATCCATTGGTCTACTAAATCTATAAACTATTAGCGGTGTCAATAGGGCATGATGCGTGGCGCCCACGGACCGCGCCGGCACTGCCCTTCGCCATCCGTCGTGCCTCTCCAGGAGGCTTTCAATGCGGGAACTGAGACGTGAACCGAGAGATTCTGCTGAACGCCTTTGCCATGAACTGCGTCGGCCATCAGTCACCGGGGCTATGGCGGCATCCCCGCGATCGCTCCGCGCACTACACGGAACTGTCCTATTGGCTCGATCTCGCCCGGACCTTGGAGCGCGGCAGGTTTGACGGCATCTTCCTGGCGGATGTGCTGGGCGTGTACGACGTTTATGGCGGCGCGCCGGATACGGCATTGCGCACCGCCATACAGGTGCCGGCGAACGATCCCATGCTGCTGGTTCCGGCGATGGCGTCGGTGACGGAGCATCTGGGCTTCGGCATCACCTCGACCCTGACCTATGAGCCGCCCTTTCCCTTCGCCCGGCGCCTGTCCACGCTCGATCACCTGACCAAGGGGCGCATCGGCTGGAATATCGTGACCGGCTATCTCGACAGCGCGGCCCGTGCCGCGGGTCGGGAGCGGCAGGTCGCCCATGACGACCGCTATGACATCGCCGACGAGTACATGGAGCTCGTCTACCGGCTATGGGAGGAGAGCTGGGACGATGACGCCGTGCGCCGGGATCGTGACGCCGGAATCTTCACCGATCCGGCGAAGGTCCGGCCGATTCGTCACGCTGGCGCGCATTATCGCCTCGACGCCATCCACCTCGCTGAGCCCTCGCCCCAGCGCACGCCCGTGCTCTACCAGGCGGGCAGTTCGCCGCGCGGGCGGCGCTTTGCCGGCCGGCATGCGGAATGCGTGTTCGTCTCCGGTCCCTCGGCGGCAGTGATCGCGCCCCGCGTGGCGGCGATCCGGGAGGCGGCGCGCGCCGAGGGGCGTTCGCCCGACGCCATCAAGGTCTTCAGCATGATGACGCTCATCCTTGATGAGACCGACGCGGCGGCGGCCGCCAAGCTCGACGAGTACCGCGCCTATGTCAGCCATGAGGGAGCGCTGGCCCTGATGTCCGGCTGGACCGGCGTCGATTTCTCGCGGCTGCCGCTCGACGCGCAGGTTCGGCATGTCGAGAGCGAGGCGGGCCGTACCGCGATGGACAACATCACCCGCGCGGATACCGACAGGGTCTGGACGGTCCGAGAAGTCGCCGAGCATGTCGGTATTGGCGGGATAGGACCGGTCATCACCGGCGGGCCGCAGCGCGTTGCGGACGCGGTGGAGGCCTGGGTGGACGCGACCGGCGTCGACGGATTGAACCTCTGCTACGTCGTCATGCCCGAGAGCTTCGAGACCGTGGTCGATCTGCTCGTGCCCGAGCTCGCCCGGCGCGGGCGCTATAAGACGGCCTATCAGGAAGGCACGCTGCGCGAAAAACTGTTCGGCGCGGGGCAGGCCCGCCTCGCCCTCCCGCACCCGGCGGCCACCTTCCGGTCCGTGCGCGCCTGAACGTGAAACGCCTTGCGGCCGCTGCGTCAGGCGCCGAGGCGGACGACGCGGAGGCCAAAAACGTGGATCGCGCCTATGGATACCGCTTGCCAATCTAATTATTCTAGTCAATCTATAGAGTAATTAGACTGTTTCGGATAACCTCCATGACTGACCCCCTCGCGCCCTATCTGCATGAGCCCGTTCGCTTCGCGTACTGGATTTCGAACCTGTCCGGCGGACAGGTCGTGAGCAAGGTCGAGCAGCGCACGAACTGGGACTTCGATTACAATGTCCAGCTGGCGCGGGCGGCAGAGAAGGCGGGCTTCGACTTCGCCCTGTCCGCCACGCGCTTCGTCGGCGGCTATCGCGCAGACGGGCAGCACGAGGCGAGCACCTTCGCCATGTCGCTGCTGAACGCGACGGAGCGGCTCAACGTCATCGTCGCGATCATGACGGGCTTCTGGCACCCCGCCGTGGTGGCCAAGCTCGGCGCGACCGCCGACCACATTTCCAAGGGACGCTGGCATCTCAATATCGTCAGCGGCTGGTTCAAGCACGAATTCGACGTGCTAGGCGCCCCCTGGCTGGAACATGACGAGCGATACCGTCGCTCGACCGAATTCATCAAGGTGCTGAAGGGCGCGTGGACGCAGGACGATTTCAGCTTCCACGGCGACTACTACAACATCGACAACTGGCATCTGAATCCCAAGCCGAGCTTCAAGCCGCATCCCCTGATCTTCCAGGGCGGTTCCTCCACCGCCGCCCGCCGCATGGCGGCGGAGAATTCCGACTGGTACTTCACCAATGGCGGTTCCGTTGACGAACTGCGCACGCAGGCGCAGCAGGTGAAGACCGGCGCTGCGGGCTTCGGCCGGCAGCTGCGCGTCGGCGCCAACGCCTTCATCATCGCCCGCGAAACCGAGGCCGAGGCCCGCGGGGTTCACGCGGAAATCCTTGCCAAGGCGGATCCCGCCGCCGTGGCCGGCTTTGCCGAGGCGGTGAAGCAGGCCGGTCAGGCAACGGGTGACGGCATCGGCAATTGGGCGAAATCCACCGCCGCTGATCTCGTCCAGCCCAATGACGGGTTCAAGACCAATCTGATCGGCACGCCCGAGCAGGTCGCGCGCCGCATCGTCGAATTGAAGCACAACGGCATTGATCTGGTGCTCGCCGGCTTCCTGCATTTTCAGGAAGAGGTCGAGTATTTCGGCGCCCGCGTTGTGCCGCTGGTCCGCGAGTTTGAAGCCGAGACGGCACGCCGCCGCGCTGTAACGGCATGACCGCATTCAACCGTCCCGCATCCGCACGTGCTCCGGAGACACCGATGAACAGCTATGTCGAGCGCCGGTCGTTCCTTGCCGCCGCCGAACCTTCGGCATCGCTGCGCGGTGCCGAGGTGGGGGAGGCAATCCGCCAGCAGGCCGCCCGCCACCCGGGAAGGCCCGCCTTCCTGCACAAGCGTCACGGGCGTTGGTTCAGCTTCACCTGGGCTTATGTCCGCCAGGAAACCGCCCGCCTCGAAGCGGTGCTGCGGGCGCAGGACGCGCCGCAGCGAGGCCGCGAGATCCGGCTGGCGGTGAGCGGGCCCTATGATCCCGATCTGGTCCTCCTCGCCTTGGCGGCGTTGACGTTGGGCGGGAAGGTCTATGCCCTCGATCCGGAGCAGGCCGGCGAGGAACTTGGCCGCGCGCTTGCCACGATCGCCCCGACACACGCCTTCGTGCAAGGGCGCCGCGCCATCGGCGCCTGGCTCGAGACGCGCCCGGCGGCGGCTGTGCCGCTCTTCGTCACGCGTCCCTTCATCCACGGCAACGAGGCCTGGACCGTCGTGCCCTTGCGCGATCCGGCCGATGCGCTGGCGCCGGCCGCCCTCAGCCGTCCCGAGCCGGCCGCCGGCGGGGTCGTCTGGGTGGATGAGACAACGCATTGGCAGGGCGGGCTCGCCAGTATCATCGATGCGGTGCTGGACGAGGGCCTCACCGTCGCCTTCCCGGAGACCGGAGCCTCGGCATTGCGCGACCGCCGCGAACGGCAACCCGCCGCTCTCCTTCTCTCGGCTGCCCGCCGCGGTCGCCTCATCGAGGAGGACCGGGCCCGCCGCGGCGCGCAGGGCAGCCTCGTGCGCCGGCTGACCGATTGGGCCGAGCATTCGTCGGGCTTCGTCGCCCATCTGGTCAACCGGCGCCGCCTCGCCGTGCTTGGTCTGGCCGGGCTCGAACATCCCCATCTTCCTGTCGCCGCGCCCACGCGCGCCGCCGCCCTCACGGCGCGGCGGGTAGACGCGACGGTCTGAGGTCACGACGATGGGCTCCCCAAGGCGATCGGAAACCACGGCGCCACTGCTCGACGTGCGCGGCGTCTCGCTGTCCTTCCGGGGCGTGAAGGCTCTCTCGGACCTGTCTTTCGCTGTCGCCCGTGGCGAGATCTGCGCGCTGATCGGGCCCAATGGCGCCGGCAAGAGTTCGCTGCTGAACGTCCTCAACGGGGTCTATGTCCCCGATTCCGGCGAGGTCGTGTTCCGGGGTGAGCATTTCCGGCAGATCGAGCCGTCGGAGGCCGCCCGGCGCGGCGTCGCCCGGACCTTCCAGAACAATGCGCTGTTCCGGAAGATGTCGACCCTCGACAATGTCCTGGCAGGGCTGGCGCGCCATACGCGCTCCGGCTTTCTCACCCAGGCGCTGCGCCTTCCGGGCGCCCGGCGCGAAGAGAGGGAGTTGCGCGCACGGGCCGAGACGATCCTCGAATTCCTGGATCTCCAGCCCTACCGCGACCTGATCGTTGGCGGGCTCGCCTATGGCATTCAGAAGCGCATTGAGCTCGCCCGCGCCCTGGTCTCCTCGCCGACGCTGCTGCTGCTCGACGAGCCGCTGGCCGGCATGAACGCGCAGGAAAAGGCGGAAATGAGCGAGTTCGTCCGCGATATCAATCGCGACCTCGGCATCACCGTCGTTCTCATCGAGCATGATGTCGGCATCGTCATGAACCTCTCCGATCACATCGTCGTCCTCGATTATGGCCGCAAGATCGGCGACGGCACGCCGGAAGAAATCCGCAGCAATGCCGATGTCATCTCCGCCTATCTCGGCACTGTCCATTGAGGGTGTGATGAATCTGTTCCTTGAAACCCTCATCGGCGGCCTGCTTGCGGGCACGATGTACTCCCTTGTCGCGATCGGTTTCGTGCTGATCTACAAGGCCAGCGGCGTGTTCAACTTCGCGCAGGGCTCCATGCTGCTCTTCGCCGCCCTGACCTTCGTCACGCTGCTGGAAAAGGGCCTGCCTTTTGCCGCCGCGCTTGCCGTGACCATCGCCATCCTCATCCTCGGGGCGATCCTCATCGAGCGCACGGTGCTGCGCCCGCTCGCCAATCGCAGCCCGATGACGCTGTTCATGGCGACGCTGGGCCTGTCCTATGTGATCGAGGGCGCCGCGCAGGGGCTGATGGGTGCGCAGGTCCACGCGCTCGACCTTGGCATCGAGGATGTGCCGATCTTCATCGGCGACGTACTGATCAGCCAGTTCGACCTCGTGGCGGCGGCGACGGCGGTGACGCTGGCGCTGGTTCTGGCGCTGCTGTTCAACAATACGCGCATCGGCATCTCGTTGCGGGCCGTGGCGGACGACACGCGGGCGGCGCTGTCCATCGGCATCAATCTCAACCGGATCTGGCAGATTGTCTGGGCCGTCGCCGGCATTGTCGGTCTCGTCGCCGGCATGCTGTGGGGCGCGCGGCAGGGCATCCAGTTCTCGCTCTCGCTGGTCGTTCTGAAGGCCCTACCGGTGCTCATCATCGGCGGCTTCACCTCGATCGGCGGTGCCATTGCCGGTGGGCTGATCGTCGGTGCGGCGGAGAACCTCGCCGAGACCTATGTCGGTCCGTATATCGGCGGCGGCATCACCCCCTGGTTCCCCTATTTCCTCGCCATCGCCTTCCTCTACATCCGCCCCGCTGGCCTGTTCGGCGAGCGGGCGCTGGAGCGGGTGTGACGCCATGAGCCACGTCCTTTCTCAGACAGCTCGCCTCGCTCCCACCGTACTTCCCGAGCGTCGCTTCGGTCTGCGCCTGCCGCTGCTGCTTCTGCTGGCCTTCGTCGCCGTTCCTCTTCTGGGCAGCGACTACTGGCTGGGCGCGATCCTGGTGCCGTTCCTCGTCCTCTCACTCGCGGGCCTCGGGCTCAATCTCC
Organism: Ancylobacter sp. FA202; assembly: GCF_000380205.1. NCBI lineage: Bacteria > Pseudomonadati > Pseudomonadota > Alphaproteobacteria > Hyphomicrobiales > Xanthobacteraceae > Ancylobacter > Ancylobacter sp. FA202. The sequence continues at coordinate 3,960,504 of NZ_KB904818.1, forward strand.
TCACCGGCTATGCCGGACAGACCTCGCTTGGCTCGGGCGGCTTCATGGCGGTGGGCGCCTTCGCCACCTTCGGTTTCGTCGTCCATGGCGGCGTGCCGCTGCCGCTCGCGGTGCTCTTCGCCGGGCTGGTCACGGCCGGTGCCGGCCTTCTGTTCGGCCTGCCGAGCGACCGCATCAAGGGCTTCTACCTGATGGTGAGCAGTCTAGCGGCGCAGTTCTTTTTCGAGTGGCTCTTCCAGAAATTTCCGTGGTTCTACAATTACGGATCGTCCGGCACCATCACCCTGCCGCGTCTGGAAGCCTTCGGTTACGACATCGGCACCGCGGTCGGGCGCTATTATGTGACGCTCACCGTCGTGGTGCTGCTCACCTGGATCGCGGTCAATCTCGTCCGCAGCCAGACCGGGCGGAGCTGGATGGCCGTGCGCGACATGGACACGGCGGCCGCCGTCATCGGCATTCGTGTCTATCGCTCCAAGGTGCTCGCCTTCGCCGTCTCGTCCTTCTATCTCGGCGTGGCCGGCGCGCTCTGGGCCTTCCTCTATCTGGGGTCGGCCAGCGTGCAGAGCTTCGGCATCTCCCGCTCCTTCCAGATCCTGTTCATCATCATCATCGGCGGCATGGGATCGATCGCTGGCAATTTCATTGGCGCGGCCTTCATCAGCCTCCTGCCTCTGGCGATCGACCATCTCGCTCAGGCGTTCTTTGCCGGGCATGTCGATGCCGGCCTGCTCCAGAACATCCAGAAGGCGCTCTTCGGCGTGCTCATCATCGGCTTCCTGATCAAGGAGCCGGACGGGCTGGCGCGCCTTTTCCGCACCCTCGGCGAACGGCTGTCGAGCTGGCCGCTCCGCTTCTAGGCAAACAGGACGTGACCGTTTCGGGACGAGAACACGATCCGCCCCCCGCAAAACCCTCTTGGAGACCACGATGAAACGCCTCGTCCTGACCGCGCTTCTGGCCGCGAGTGTCGCGACCACCGCGCTGGTTCCCCCGGCGGCCTTCGCCGACAGCAAGGAACAATATGTGCCGCTGCCGACCTACCGCGTCGGCCCCTACGCATCCTCCGGCACGCTGTGGTGGGCCGGCACTCTCGACTATTTCCGCTACATCAACGAGGTTGAGGGTGGCGTGAACGGGGTGAAGCTCAAGGTCGAGGAGTTCGAGACCGAGTGGAGCCCGGACCGCACGGTCGAGGTCTATGAGCGCGTGAAGAACGGCAAGGACGGCGCGCCCGTCGCCTTCTTCTTCACTCATGGCACGCCGGCGTCCTACGCGCTGATCGAGAAGGGCGCGGCGGACAAGATCCCGCTGATCGACCCCGCCGGCGGGCGCACGGAATCCACCGACGGCACCGTCTTCCCCTACGCCTTCCCGCTGCTGTTCAACTATTTTAGCCAGGCCTCGGTCGGCATCAACTACATCGCCCAGAAGGAAGGCGGCTTCGACAAGCTGAAGGGCAAGAAGATCGTCACCGTCTATCATGACAGCGCCTATGGCCGCGAGACTCAGGCGGCGGTGGAGCTGCTCGCCAAGAAGTACGGCTTCGAGAATTTCCAGATCCCGGTCGCCGACCCGGGTAATGAGCAGTCGCCGCAGTGGCGCCAGGTGCGCGAGATCAAGCCGGACTGGGTGTTCCTGCGCACCTGGGGCGTCTCCACCCCCGTCGCCATCAAGACCGCGCAGCGCTTCGGCATCCCTGCCGATCGCATCATCGGCGATGTCTGGGCCGGCTCGGAGGCCGACGTGATCCCTGCAGGCACCGCCGCCAAGGGCTATCAGGCGCTTGCCCCCTATCCCGGCGGCGCCGGCTTCGAGATCCATGATCGCCTGCGCAAGACCATTCTCGATACCGGCAAGAGCGACCTGCGCGACACGAAGTTCTTCGGCGCGGTCTATTACAATATCGGCCTCATCAACGCCGTGCTCGCCGTCGAGGCGCTGCGCGCGGGGCAGGCCAAATTCGGCAACAAGCCGCTCAATGGCGAGGAAGGTCGCTGGGGCTTCGAGCACCTGACGATCGACGACGCCCGGCTGAAGGAAATCGGCTTCTACGGCCTGCTGCAGCCGATCAAGCTCACCCCCGCCGATCATGAAGGCGGCGGCGCGGCCCGCATCCAGCAGTGGGATGGCGACAAATGGGTGCTGGTGACCGACTGGATCCAGGCCGACCGCGACACGCTGCGCCCGCTGGTCGAGGCGAAGGCCGCCGCCTACGCCAAGGAGCACAACATCACGCCGCGCAGCCCTACGGCTGAGAACTGATGCGTGCGGGGAGGGCGGGGGGTCCCGCTCTCCCCGGCCATTCCAGCCGAACCGTGGCCAAGGTCCGCCGCGACCTTCTCTCCCGCTTGATCGGAGTCCTCCTATGAACCCCGCTTCCGCAGCCCTGCGCGCCTTGCGGCGTGTCGCCCTGCCGGTCGGCCTCGTCACCTGCCTCGCAACGTCCGCCTTTGCTGTCGACACCCACCCCGGTCCGGATTCCGACAAACAGTTCTTCCCGATCGCCAGCTACCGCGTCGGGCCCTATGCCTCGGCGGGAGTGCAGATCTGGGCGGCGATGATCGACTATCTGCGCTACGTCAACGAGGTCGAGGGCGGCATTAACGGCGTCAAGATCGTCTGGCAGGAATGCGAGACGGAATGGACCGCCGACAAGGGCATCGAGTGCTACGAGCGGCAGAAGCACGGGCTCAACGGCGCGCCCGTCGCCATCTACCTGCCGAACGGGGCACCCGCCGCCTATGCGCTGACCGACCGCGCGGCGCAGGACAAGATCCCGCTCATCACCCTTGCCTATGGCCGCACCGAGGCGACCGACGGGCGCGTCTTCCCCTATATCTTTCCGGTCATCCTCACCTTCTACAGCGAGGCTTCCGCGCTGGTGAACTACATCGCCGAGCGCGAGGGTGGCCTCGACAAGCTGAAGGGCAAGAAGATCGCCACCGTCTACCACGACAGCGCCTATGGCCGCGAGACGCTGGAGCCGCTGGAGCTGCTCGCCAAGACCTACGGCTTCGAGAACATCCAGATCCCCGTCGCGGACCCCGGCAACGAACAGTCGTCCCAGTGGCGGCAGGTGCGCGAGGCCAAGCCCGACTGGGTGTTCCTGCGCACCTGGGGCGTCTCTACCCCGGTCGCCATCAAGACGGCGGTCCGCTTCGGCTTCCCCGCTGACCGCATCATTGGCGACGTTTGGGCGAGTTCCGAGGAGGACGTACTGCCGGCTGGCGAGGCCGCCAAGGGCTATCTGGCGCTGACGCCCTATCCGGCCGGGGCCAGCTTCGACATCCATCAACGGCTGAAGAAGGCGATCATCGACACCGGCAAAAGCGATCTGCGCGATACCTCCACGTTCGGCAGCGTCTACTACAATTCCGGCCTGACCGACGCGCTCATCTTCGTCGAGGCGGTCCGCATCGCGCAGAAGAAGTTCGGCAACCGGCCGATCACCGGCACGGAAGGCCAGTGGGCGCTGGAGCACCTCAAGCTGGACAATGCCCGGCTGAAGGAAAACGGCTTCTATGGCCTCGTGCAGGAGCTCCAGCTCACTCCGGCCGATCACGAGGGCGGCGGCGCCGCGCGCGTCCAGCAATGGGACGGCACCAAATGGACCCCGGTCAGCGACTGGGTACAGGCCGATCGCGCGCTGCTGCGTCCGCTCATTGACGCCAAGTCGGCCGCCTATGCCAAGGAGAAGGGCATCACCCCGCGCGATCTGTCGCAAGACCTGTCGAAGCAGCAGTGACGCAGCCGCCGGGCGCGTCATGCGCGTCCGGCCCATTCCGGGAGCACGCCGCATGTCGACCCAAACCCCTCCGCCTGTCGCAACCGGCGCCGGCCTCGCGCCGCTGGTCGAGTTGCGTGGCATCGAAGTGGTCTACGACGCCGCCATTCTCGGCGTCGCCGACATTTCACTCACCGTCGCGCCCGGTGAGATCGTCGCCCTGCTCGGCGCCAACGGTGCCGGCAAGAGCACGACGCTGAAGGCCACCTCCGGCCTGTTGGTCGCCGACCGCGCGCTTGTAAGCCGCGGCTCGGTGCTCTTTCGCGGCGAGGACATCACCGGCGTGGCACCCAACCTGCTCGCCACGCGCGGGATCGTGCATGTGCTGGAGGGCCGTCATGTCTTCGGCCATCTCACGGTCGAGGAGAATCTGCGCACCGGCACCTTCCTGCGCCGCCTCGGGCGCCGGGAGACGGAGCGGGACCTGGACGAAATCTATGGCTATTTCCCGCGCCTCAGGACCAAGCGAAAAACCCCCGCCGGCCTGACCTCCGGCGGCGAGCAGCAGATGCTCGCTATCGGACGCGCCTTGCTGACGCGCCCGGAACTGGTGCTGCTCGACGAGCCTTCCATGGGGCTGGCGCCGATCATCGTCGAGGAGATCTTCGAGATCATTGCCGGGCTGAATCGCACCAAGGGCACGACCTTCCTCGTGGCCGAACAGAACATAGCGGTCTCGCTGCGCCACGCCCATCGCGGCTATGTGCTGGATGGAGGAAAGGTCGTGCTCACCGCAACCGCCGCCGATCTGCGGGAACGCGACGACCTGCACGAGATCTATCTCGGGCTGGCCAGTGTCTGAGGGCTAAGAGACTTGCGGCGGGGAACTCCTCGCCGCCGCTGCGGATCACCCGTCGCTTGCCGTCCTGCCAGGGCCGAAGGAGGGGATCAGCCGCCGCGCGCGCGAAGCACGGCATCGGCCGCCTCGACAAAGCCGCTGCCGCCAGGTCCCTCGGTGATCCAGGCGGGTAGCGATGGAATTTCGTGGAGGTATTCAACGACCGTGCTCACGCCGACGCTCTGGCGGAAGAAGGCGAACATCGGCGCGTCATTGGTGGAATCGCCGACATAGAGCACCGCTTCATTGTCCGCGTCGATGTCGAGCCCATAGCTCTGCGCGAGCACCCGGCGCGCCATGACGAGCTTGTCATAGGCGCCGATCCAGCCGAGCACCCACAGATTGTTGACCGTGGTCGAGGCGCCGGCCTCGCGCAGGCACGCGACCAGCGCCGCGCGTTCATCCGCCCCGTCCGGCTGGACGAAGGCGAGGCTGGTGAGGCGAAACGGCTGGTCGTCGGCAAACCGGGCGAAGGGCAACTGCGCCCGCACCTCTTCGCCGATGCGGGCGAGTTCACCGGCAACTCCCGCGCGCGCGCTCTCGTCATGCCAGAAACGGCGCGTCAGGCCATGGCCATTCGTGTTGCGGTAAAAATGCAACCCGCCGTTCTCGCCGATGACCCCATCCACCGGCCACATGCGGGCCATCTGGTCGCACCAGCCGGCCGGCGCGGCTGTGACCGGAATCACCGTCACGCCGGCGCGCTCGAGGCGCTCCAGCGCGTCATAGGTCGCCGCGCCGAGGCGTCCGTTGAAGGTCAAGGTCTCGTCCATGTCGGTGAGGACGAAGCGTACCCGACCGAATTCATCAGTGGCGGCACGGCCCAGTGGCTGCATTCCGGTTTCGCCTGTTGTTTGTGGTGTTCACATGGCCGAAAGGCCGGGCGGGTCATGCCCGCTCGGCCCTGCTTCGGCATTGATGGTGCCGGCGCCACACGGGCGCGGTCCCGATCTCACCAGGCGGGAAGCACCGCGCCCTTGAAGCGGGTGTCGAGGAAGTCCTTCACCTCCGGCGACTGATAGGCCTTCACCAGCGTGACGATGACCGGCTTGGTTTCGTCGCCGGCGCGCACCGCGACGAAATTGCCATAGGGATTGTTGGTGCGGTTTTCCTGCACCAGCGCGTCCTTGCGCGGGTCGAGCTTGGCGCCGAGCGCGTAATTGGTGTTGATCACCGCGCCGTCGAGGTCGGGAAGCTGCTTCGGCAGCAGCGCGGCGTCGAGCTCGCGAAACTTCACCTTCTTCGGATTGTCGGTGACATCAAGCACGGTGGGCAGCAGGCCCTTGCCGGTTGCCAGTGTGATCAGCCCGTTCGCCGCCAGCAGGTTGAGGGCGCGTCCGCCATTGGAGGGGTCGTTGGGAATGCCGATCTGGGCGCCTTCCGGCAGATCCTTGAAGTTCTTCACCTTCACCGAATAGAAGCCGATCGGCTCGACGATGGTGAAGCCGGCCGGCACGATCTTGTAGCCCCGGGCGGCGATCTGCGACTCGAGATAGGGCTTGTGCTGGAAGGCGTTGGCATCGAGATCGCCGCGCGAGAGCGCCTCGTTCGGCAGGGTGTAGTCGGAGAAGGCGATGATCTGGATGTCGAGGCCGTCCTTCGCGGCGACCTTCTTGACGACTTCGGCAATTTCTTCCTCGTCGCCACCAATCACGCCGAGCTTGATCTTGTCAGCGGCGTGCGCCGGGAGAAGGCTAACCGCGGCGAGCGCGGCACCAAGGGCGGCGCCCAGCCAGTGCTTTGAAAGGTTCATGGTTCACTCCTCGAAGGGACGTGGCGTCAGCGCGCCGGGCCTCAGGAGAGGCCTGTCGGCGGCGGTAGTCTACTAACTAAATGGAATACTCATTATGCGCATTTTGCAGGCGTACTGCGCATGAAATGTGCAATGTGAGCGCGCATTGAGTAGTCTATCAACTTAATTGACAATTAGCGATGTTGACGCTACAACACCTCTGCGGGCTGGCTTTTGCGGGTCGCCCGTCGCGGAATTTGACACCCGGCAGCTTGCACCGCGTCACCAACGCTAAAGCGCCACGGAGCGACTTCGTGGTCGGGCAATGAGCTTGAGGAGCTGAGCCATGACCATGTGTTGTCGACATCTCGTACGGCCCTGAGCCGCTAATCCCCCTTCGCGTTTGATGTTTCCATCCGGCACCTGGCGGTTCGCCTGTGCCCGATTCCGGGATGAATGAGATGAGTTCCGTTTTTGCTGCGGGTGCCGATGCGCGCCTGTCGACCGCCGCTGCTGTTGCCGCCTCCTATACAGCAGAGCCTACCCTTGACGACATACTCGCCGATCCCCTCGTTGCGCTCATTCTGCGCCGCGACGGACTGACGGTTAGTGCCGTGCGCACCAGGCTCGACCGCGAGCGCCGGCGCCTCGCGGAGCGGGGCTGGGCGCCGGTCCTGCGCCGCGCCGCCTGAGGCGCGGGCGGCATTGGAGCTTCCACGTCACGCGAACCCGGCTCCATCCGGCAAGCGCATCCTGACCATGCGAACCAACCAACTTTCGAGATGATGCTGAACGACACCGCTACAGCCGCCTTCGACACCCCGCTGTTCCGCGACCACGCGGCGGCGGGGTCTTTTGCCGGCCCGCCGGCCGGGACGGGGAGGGCAGAGGCACCGGACGGCCGCGCTTCTGCGGGTCCCGTGGCCGGCGGTGCCGCCATCGTCCTGGATGACGTCTCGAAGGTGTTTCCCGCGCGGGGGAGCGATGCCCCGGTCGAGGCGCTGAAGAACGTTTCCATCGCCATCCCGCAGGGCGAGATCTATGGCGTGATCGGCCGCTCGGGCGCTGGCAAGTCGACTCTCATCCGCGCCATCAACGGTCTGGAGCGGCCGACCAGCGGCGAGGTGGTCGTCGACGGCGTCGCCATCAACCGCCTGACCGAGGCCGGGCTGCGCGACCAGCGCCGGCGGATCGGCATGATCTTCCAGCATTTCAACCTGCTCTCCTCGCGCAGCGCCTTCGACAATGTCGCGCTGCCGCTGGAGTTGGCGGGCGTGTCGCGCGCGGCCACCCGCGAAAAGGTGCTGGACCTGCTGGAGCTCGTCGGTCTCTCCGACAAGAAGGACCGCTATCCCATCGAACTCTCCGGCGGGCAGAAGCAGCGGGTCGGCATCGCCCGGGCGCTGGCCACCGACCCGCGCGTGCTGCTCTCGGACGAGGCGACCAGCGCGCTCGACCCGGAGACCACCCGCTCCATCCTGCGCCTGCTGGCGCAGGTGAACGCGCGGCTCGGCGTCACCATCGTGCTGATCACCCACGAAATGACGGTGATCAAGGAAATCTGCCACCGCGTGGGCGTCATCGAGGCCGGCCGCATCATCGAGGAAGGCCGCGTCTCCGACGTGTTCGCCCATCCGAGCACAGCGACGGCGCGCTCCTTCATCGGCAGCCTGCCCGGCCGGGAGATCCCCGCGACGCTGGCCGGCCGGCTGCGGGCGGAAGCGACCGGCGCCAGCCAGACGGTGCTTCGCCTCACGCTCACCGGCGATCCCGCCAGCCAGCCGTTGGTGACGCAGCTTGCCCGCGAGCTCGGCATCGACATCGCCCTGCTGGGGGGCCAGATCGACAGCATCGGCGCGCTGCCTTTCGCTCTTCTCTATGTCGGCGTGCCGGTCGGCGCCTGGGCCGAGGGCCCCTTGCGCGCCCGGCTGGAAGCCGCGGGTGCCACAACGGAGGTGGTCGGCCATGTTTGACTGGATCTCGCCCGCCATCCTCGACCTGATCCTCGGCTCGACGCTTGAGACGCTGTATATGGTCGCCCTGGCGGCACTGATCGGCACGCTTGCCGGCCTGCCGCTCGGCATCTTTCTCGCCACGAGCGGCAAGGGCGAGCTGTTCGAGGCCGTGGCGGTGAACCGCGTGCTCGGGCTGGTCGTGAACGCCACGCGCTCGACGCCCTTCATCATCCTCGTCGTCGCCATCATTCCCCTGACACGCCTCATCGCCGGCACCTCGATCGGCACCACGGCGGCCATCGTGCCACTGTCCATCGCCGCCACGCCCTTCATCGCGCGTATCGTCGAGGCGGCCATTCGCGAGGTCGATCAGGGGCTGGTGGAAGCTTCGCTGGCCATGGGCGCGACGCCCCTGCAGATTGTGCGGAAAGTGTTGATTCCCGAAGCCCTTCCGGGCCTCATCCTCGGCGTCACGCTGGCCATTGTCAGCCTGCTCTCGAACTCCGCCATGGTCGGCGCGGTCGGCGGCGGCGGGCTGGGCGATCTCGGCATCCGCTACGGCTATCAGCGTTTCATGCCCGAAGTGATGCTGCTCGTCGTCATCGTCCTCATCATTCTCGTTCAAGCCGTCCAATCCCTGGGCGAATCCCTCGCCCGCCGGGTGAACCGCCGCGTGCGGCGGCTCTGACGGTCCTTTTCCGGAGATTCTCCATGGTGTTGCGTTCCTCTCTCCTCGCCATTGCCCTCACCCTGTTCGCCGCCGGGACCTCATCGGCCGAGACCATCCGCATCGCGGTAACACCCGGTCCGCACGCGCAGATCCTGGAGGCGGTCAAGCCGATCGCCGCGGCGAAGGGCCTCGACATCAAGATCATCGAGTTTTCGGACTATGTGGTTCCGAACCAGGCACTCGACGCCGGCGAGATCGAGGCCAACTCATTCCAGAACCAACCCTATCTCGACAATCAGAAGAAGGACCGCGGCTACAGGATCGAACCGGTCGCGCTCACCGTGAACTTCCCCCTCGGCGTCTATTCCAGGAAGTGGAAGGCGTGGGATCAGGTGCCTGATGGAGCGACCATCGCGATCCAGAACGACCCGACCAATGGGGGGCGCTCACTTCTGCTCCTGCAGGACAAGGGCGTGATCACGCTCAAGGACGGCGTCGGCTTCAAGCCAACCCCGCTCGACATCGTCGCCAACCCGAAGAAGCTGAAGTTCATCGAGCTGGAAGCCGCGCAGACACCGCGCGCGCTCGACGATGTCGATGTCGCCGCCATCAACACCAACTACGCGGTCTCGGCCGGCCTCGACCCGGTGAAGGACCCGATCCTCAAGGAAGATGCCAAGGGCCCCTATGTGAACCTGATCGCGGTACGGGCAGGGGACGCCGGCAAGCCCTGGGTGGCGACGCTGGTCGAATCCTATCGCTCGCCGGAGGTGAAGGCTTTCATCCTCGATACGTTCAAGGGCGCGGTCCTGCCGTCCTGGTGAGCCGGGCACGCTGTTCTATAACGCTGCGGCGGTTCTCGCCGCAGCTGATCCGCGCGTCGTGCCTTTCGTCATGCGGTGATGCCGCTCAGGGCACGACTGCCGTCGCCTCCAGCTCGACCTCCGCTCCCTGTTCCAGAAGGGTGATGCCGACGCCCGTCGTCGCCGGCGGGTGCGTCGGGAAAAGCTCGCGCCTTACCCGGTCAAGGATCGGCCATTGCCGCGGTCGGTCGGTGAAATACATGGTCAGGCGCGCCACATGCTGGAGCTCGCTGCCATGGGCGCGGAGCACGAGATCGATATTGGCGAAGATGCGCCGGATCTGCGCCTCGGTGCCCTCGACCACCTTTCCGGTCGCGGGGTCGGTACCGATGAGGCCGGCGACGAAGACCAGGTTGCCCACCCGCACGCCGGGAGAAACCCATCCCTCGAAGGCCGGCCCCAGCGCCGGCACAGGGTTGATGATGCGGCTCTCACTCATGTCTTGCCCTCCCAATGGACGATGCGGCGTGCGGTGAAGGTGAGGGCGCGGTCGGCGATCAGGCCGATCAGGCCGATGAGGACGATGCCGACGAAGACATCGGCGGTCTTGAAGAAGGTCGAGGCGTCCGAGATGACGAAGCCGAGCCCGCGATCGCCACCCAGCAGTTCGGAGGCGACGAGGATGGAGAGCGCGGCGGCCAGTGCCACACGTAGCCCCACCACCACATGCGGGAGCGAGGCGGGGAACACGACGCGCCAGAACACCTGCCAGGGCGAGGCCCCGAGCGAGCGGGCGGCGCGGATCTTGTCCTCCGGGCAGCTCGCCACGCCCGCCTGCGTGTTCAGCATCACCACCAGCATGGCGTAGTAGAAGATGATGAGCACCTTCGAGACCTCGCCAATGCCGAACCACAGGATGAACAACGGGATGAAGGCGAGGGGAGGGATGGGCCGGATCAGTTCGAACGGCACCAGGCAGACGGCATCTATCCGGGGATAGAGCCCGCGCAGCAGGCCGAGGCTGACCCCCACGAAGGCCGCCAGCAGGAAGGCCGTCAGCACGCGCCAGAGGCTCGTGCCGATATGCACGAACACGCTCACCCCGGCATAGCCGCGTGTGAGAACGTCCCACAGCGCGGCACCGATGGTCGCCGGTGCGGGCAGCAAGATCTGCTCGACCAGACTGAAGCGCGTCGCACCGTCCCAGGCGAGGAGAAGCATCAGCGGGGACGCCAGCACCAGGGCGAGATGGGACCTAGGTGAGGGCATGGGCACGCGCTCCCGTCGTGGCCGCCGGCGAGCCGGCCTTCATGGTGAGGTAAATGCGCTCGCGCAGCCGCAGGAATTCCGGGTCCAGCCGGTTGAGCCCATCCCAGCGCGGCGCCGGCAGCGCCACATCGAACGCGGCGTCGAACGTGCCGCCGCGCTTGGCGAGGACGAAGACGCGGTTCGACAGGAACACCGCTTCCTCGATACTGTGGGTGACGAACACGATGGTGCATCTCGTCGCCGCGTGGATGCGCAGCAGTTCCTCCTGCAGCGCCTCGCGGGTCTGCACGTCGACCGCCGCGAAGGGCTCGTCCATCAGCATGATGCGCGGGCGGGCGGCGATGACGCGCCCGACGCCGACGCGCTGGCGCATCCCGCCGGACATCTCATAGGGATAGAGGCCGCCGGCGCCCTTCAACCCGACCAGTTCGAGCACATGCTCGCTGACGTCGCGGCGCTCGGCCTTGGCGACGCCACGGCAGCTGAGGCTGAACTCGATATTCTGCCGGGCGGTGAGCCAGTCGAACAGCGCCCCGCTCTGAAACACGACCGCCCGCTCCGGCCCCGGTGCCGTGATGGGCGCGCCGTCGAACAGAAGGCGCCCGGAGCTTGGCTGCCGGAACCCGGCGATGAGGTTCAGCAACGTGGTCTTGCCGCAGCCTGAGGGGCCGAGCAGCGAGACCACCTCGGAGCTGCCGAGCGTGAAGGAGACGCGATCGAGAACCGTGGAGGCTCCATAGGTGAAGGAGACATCCACGGCCTCAAGAAGGGGCGCTGGGGCCATAGCCGGGCGGCTCAGGGGTGGGCCTTGAGGTAGTCGATCAGCGGCTGCTGGTCGACGAGCCCCGCCCAGCTCGCGGGCAGCGCCTTGATGCGTTCCAGCGACAGCAGGAACGCACCGATCTCGGCGGCATGCTTGACGAACGCGCCGTCCTGCGGCTTGCCGGGCGTGCCGAGATAGGCGTCGGTCAGCTGCTCCTTGTAGCTCGGGCGCACGATCTTCTGGCGGGCGACCAGCGCGCGGATTTCTGCCGGGCTCTTTTCCAGCCGCTTCGCCTCATACTGCAGCACCTCATCCGGCGCCGCTCCGAGGCGATCAACCGCCTTGTCCCACACGGCGAGGAATTTCTGCACCTCGTCCTTGTTGGCGGCGAGGTACTCGGTGCGGCCGGCCCAGACGCCATAGGTGGAATTGTTGAGGCTCGCCGTTGTGGCGATGCGGACGCCGCCCTGCTCTTCAAGCTTGGCGATGTTCGGCTCCCAGGTGAAGGCGGCGTCAATCTGCTTGGCCGTATAGGCGGCGGGAATCTGCGCCGGCGCGAGGTTCACCAGCGTCACCTCTTCCGCCTTCAGCCCGCCCTGCGCGAGTGCGACCAGGATGTGGTGATGGCTGGTGGAGCCGAAGGTCACGCCGATCTTCTTGCCCTTCAGGTCGGCGAGCGTCTTGATCCCGGATTCCGGGCTGGCGACCAGACGCACATGCTCGGAAAAGGACTGGTCGATGAGAAACACCGCCAGCGGGATGCCATTGGCGTAGCCGGTGATCGTCGGGAATTCGCCGAACCAGCCAATGTCCACTTCCCTAGCTGCCAGCGCCGGAAGGATCGCCGGCCCGGCCGGGAAGGCATGCAGCGAATAGTCGAGGCCAGCCTCACGGAACAGGCCGGCGCCATCGGCATATTGCAGGATGGTCTGCACGTCGCCCGTCTGCCACGCAATGCGCAGCTTCGCCTCGGCCGCGCTGCCGAGTGCGCTTGCCATGATGGCAACAGTCGCCAGGCGTGCAAGTGAAACGAAGAACTTCGGCTTGCTCATAGTTCAAACTCCAGTAATTCAATGTATTTATACAAAAATAATAGACTATTTAAAGCGACGCTGACGGCAAACTAATTGCCTCTTGCGGATCCGTTGTCTTCCTTCTGAAGGATATCCAGGATCGCCAGCGCGAGGACCTTCGTGGCGGCGACGGATTTGCTGATATGGATGAATTCGTTGACCGGTGGCCAGCCATCCTCGCCGGGGCCGAAGGTCACGGCATTGATGCCTTTATGCGCAAAGCGGATCGTGTCGTTGTAGGCATTCTTGCGATAGAAGCGCGGCGCCTTGCCGGTCACGCGGCGGTAGGCGTCCGCGACTGAGCGGGCCGGCTCGGCATCCGCCGGCAGTTCTTCCGTAGCCGCCACGAAGAGCGAGCCCGGCAGCAGGCGCGCTTCCGCCTCGAAGGCATTGTCGGCGCGCTTCAGCTCGCTGATCGCGGCGCGAATGTCGCCAAGCACGCTGTCCGCCGTCTGCCCGGGCACAAGGCCGACAATGGCGAGGATCGCGCTCGCTTTGTCCGGCGTGAACTGCAGCTCGCCCTCGATGCCGCCGCGCGCGCGCACCACCGCGACGCGGGGCGGCGTCCCGCCATAAAGGCGCGGCGGTATGTGCGTGAATTCCAGCGTCTCCAGCCGCTTGATGAGGTCCGCCAGCTTGACCAGCGCATTGATGCCGGTGTCGGGACGCCAGAGATGGGTCTTCACGCCCGTGGTCGTCACTTCGACAAGGCAATTGCCGGCATTGGCGACGCCGATATCCACCCCCCAGTCGCCTTCCGGTCCGGTCCAGGCGGTGGGCTCGACCGTGATCTCGTAATCCGCCGTCAGGCCGAGCTCATCAAGCAGGTAGATCGCGCCGTCCGTGCCGTGGCGCTCCTCGTCGCTGGTAAACACCGCCTTCAGCGTCGCCGGAAAGTGCAGGCCCTCGGCGCGGATCGCCTTCAGGGCGAGCAGGATGGCGGCGACATTGCCGCGCGTGTCGGACGTGCCGCGACCGTAGAGCCGGTCGCCGTCCCGCGTCGCCTGGAAAGGCTGCCCGCCGGTGCGGGTCCATGCCGCCGGATCGCCGGCGGGGTAGGTGTCGAGATGGTCGTTGACGATCAGCACCTTGCCGCCGTCCTCGCCCGGCCAGACACCGATCACATTCGGCCGCCCGGGGGTCTTGGTCGGCCGCGTCACCGCGAAGCCAAGCAGCTGCAGCTGGCCGGCGACATGCAGCGCGATCGCCTCCTCCTGCGCGCCGGGGAGATCGGGGTCGAGCGGGTTTTCGGCGGCCGGCTGGCCGATGCCGACCAGCTCGACCGCAAGGGCGAGCCACGCCTCCTCGGTGATGCGGGCGAGTATGCGCTCTTCGCGTTCGGACAGGGGGGCGGCGACGGCAGCGTTCATGATGTCGGTCCTGAGACAGGGGCTCAGCGTGCGTGCGGGGGCGCGCCGAGGGGGCTGAGGCGGGGAAGCGTGTCGGTTCCCGGCCGGGGGCGCAGCAGATCGAGGCAATGCCGCTTGAGGCGGCCGAACGGCGGTTCGGCGACAATCTCGGCGCGCCGCGGTCGCTCGAAGGGCACGGTGATATCCTCGACGATGCGGCCCGGACGCGGGCTCATCACCAGCACCCGGTCGGCCAGGAACAGCGCTTCGTCGATGTCATGCGTGATGAAGACGATCGTCGTGCGCAGGCGGGTCCAGATGTCGAGCAGCAGCTCCTGCATCATCATCCGCGTCAGCGCGTCGAGCGCCCCGAAGGGTTCGTCCATCAGCAGCAGGCGCGGATGGTTGACCAGCACGCGGGCAATCTCCACGCGCTGCTGCATGCCGCCGGAGAGCTGCTTGGGATAGCGCCCGGCGAACCCGCCCAGGCCGATCAGTTCGAGAATCTCGTCGGCCTGTCGATGCCGCTCCGCTTTCGGGATGCCGCGCATCTTGGGGCCGAAGGCGATGTTGTCGCGCACGTTCTTCCACGGAAACAGCGTGTGGTGCTGGAACACGATGCCCCGGTCGGGATGCGGGCCGGAAATGGCCGCGCCATCAAGGGTGAGCGCGCCGTGGGCGGGGGCGATATGGCCGGCGAGGGCGCCGAGCAGCGTCGACTTTCCGCAGCCCGAGGGCCCGAGAACGCAGACAAATTCGCCCGCCGGCACCGTGAAGGACACGTCCTGCACGGCTTCAAACGCCTCCGCCCCCTGGCCCAGCCGGATGAAGACGCCCTCCGCGTCGATCCGGCCCTGTTCGGCGTGGCCATGCGCGCGCCGCTCGTGCCCGCTCACCGGCGGGCCTCGTCGGTCGAGTGCCACGGCGTGAGCCGGGCCCCGGCGCGGCGCAGCAGGGCGCTGGAACCCATGCCCATCAGCCCGATCAGCACCATGCCGACCACGATGTCGGGGTAATTCTGGAGCGTGTAGGATTCCCATGTGTAGTAGCCGATGCCGTACTGGCCGGAGATCATTTCCGCCGTCACCAGGCAGAACCACGACGTGCCCATGCCGATGGCGAGGCCGGTGACGATGCTCGGCGCCGCCGCCGGCAGCACCACTTCGCGCAGGATCGCGCCCCAGCCGGCGCCGAGGCTGCGGGCGGAGGCGACGAGGCGCGGGTCGACATTCTCCACGCCGTGGATCGTGCTGAGCAGGATCGGGAACAGCGCGCCGGTGAAGGTGATGAAGATCATCGACAGCTCGGAGGACGGGAACATGAGGACTGCCAGCGGGATCCACGCGACCGCCGGGATCGGGCGCAGGATTTCCAGCGGCGGCATCAGCACGTCGCCGGCAAGGCGCGAGCGCCCCACCGCGAGGCCGAGCATGACGCCGGCAAGGGCGGCGAGTCCGTAGCCCGCAAACACGCGCGACAGGCTGCTCGTCACATGATCGAACAGCTTCGAGGATTGCAGCAGCTCGATGCCCGCCTGTGCCACCTCCACCGGCGGCGGCACATTGCGAAAGGTGACGATGCCGAGGTCGAGGCGCAGCTGCGCCGCCGCCTGCCAGGCGAGGAGGCAGACCCCGAGCGAGGCCGCGCGCAGCAGCCAGCGCCCAACTCCGGCGAAACGGGCCGTGTCCGGGACGGATCGGCCGGAGGGAAGAGGGCGCGGACGTGCCATTGCGTGCGACCCGGCCGTCAGTTGCTGGCGAGGGTGGCGGACTTCACGCCCGGGAAGTCCAGCACCTTTCCGCCGTTCTTCTTCGCCCAGTCATCCGCGCTGGTCTTGAGCAGGAAGGCGCTCACCTCGCCAGTGTCGCCCCTGACGAACCAGGCTTGCGCGGCCAGCAGCTTGATGCCGCTCTCGCGGTCCTGGGCGTAGACCACGCGGGCGATCTTCTCTTCTGTTTCGAGCTGCTTGAGCGCCTTGAAGGCGTTCTCGGCCGAGGCGTAAGGGCGCACCAGCGGCTCGCCCTTGACCCAGATCTGCGCCACGCGCTTGGGATCGGTGAT
Source organism: Ancylobacter sp. FA202 (assembly GCF_000380205.1). NCBI lineage: Bacteria > Pseudomonadati > Pseudomonadota > Alphaproteobacteria > Hyphomicrobiales > Xanthobacteraceae > Ancylobacter > Ancylobacter sp. FA202. Next base: position 3,976,804 of record NZ_KB904818.1, read on the forward strand.
CGCCTCGCCGGTCAGCGCGTCCTTGGCATCGAGCGGCGAGGGGGCGTAGTTCTTTAGCGCCTTTTCATAATCGAGGCCGGAGGCCGTGAACGCGGCGCGGATATAGGTGTCGTCGACGAAGCTGCCGACATCGATGCCCTGATCGGCGCGCTTGAGCAGCTTCAGCGTGTCGATCGAGGTCGACACCGCCTGCTTGTATTCCGGCTTCCAGGTGAGGTCGCGCGTCTGCAGGCCGAGCGGGCCGTGGAACAGGTAGTTCACCTCCGCCTCGATCCCGGCCGTCTTGGCGATCAGCTCGGAGTATTTTTCCGGCTCCTGGGCGAACAGCCGGTCGGCCTCGATCACCGCCTGGAAATAGGCGGTCACGACTTCGGGGTACTTCTTGGCGTAGTCGGCATCGACCAGCACGCCGTGGAAGGTGGCGCCATTGGCCTGCGAGCCGTCATAGATCTTGCGGGCGAAGCCGCGCCAGGGAAACAGCTCGGCGAAGGGTACGAAGTCGGCATGGGCATCAATCTGGTTCGATTGCAGCGCCGAGCCCGCCACTTCCGGCGCCTGGGTGATGATCTTCACGTCCTTTTCCGGGTCCCAGCCCTGCGCCTTGACGGCCCGCAGCAGCAGGCCGTGCGCCGTGGAGGCGAAGGGCACCGAAATGGTCTTGCCCTTGAGGTCGGCCAGCGACTGCGCCTGCGAGACCGCTGGCACCACGATGCCGTTGCCCGAGCCCTTCACGCTGCCGGACAGCACGCCGACGAACAGGCTCTTCCGGCCGGCCTTCTCGTGCGCGACGCCGTTCAGCGAGCCGGGGAAATCGGCCATGATGCCGAAATCCAGTTTTCCCGCGATCTGCTCGTTGGTGATGGGCGCGCCGGAGGTGAAATTCTTCCAGACGATGTCGTAGGTCACGTCCTTGTACTTGCCGTCGCGAGGCAGGTACTTGTCGAGAAGCTTCAATTCCCGCACCAGCAGGCCGCCGGTGGCGGTGTTGATGGTGGTGTCCTGTGTGCCGATGGCGACGCGGACGGTCTCAGCTCCCGCAGCAACCGAGAAGACGCTTGTGGCGGCGAGCAGCGCGGCGGCGATCGTCGTGCGTATCTGCATGGTGAACCTCATGACAGGAGCGGATCGGCGCCTCGTGGCGCCATTCAACAGAACCCGTCCGCAATTACGGAGGATCCCTTCTGCTGTCTGTGGTTACATGCGAGCTAGTGTGCTTGAAGCAATTAATTTGCCCGTCTCCGGCCGCCCGCACCGCTAAAGAAAACGCGCCGGCGCCTTGCGCGTCCCAAAATTCTACTGTTTAACTAGACTATAATCAGGGAGCGCCCGGATGCAGCTTGATGCCCGCAAGGCTGGCGAGGTCGCCGCCAAATCGAGACCTGCCAGCCTGGCCCAGGCGCGGGACGCCACGCCGGGTATCCTGCCCGGCGACCATGCGCTGTTCCTCAGTGAAAGTGTGGAGGGACTGAACGAGGGCGCCCATTTTCTTGATCGGCTCAGCGCCACCGAACGCCAGCGGCTGCGCGATGTCGGCCGGCAGGTCACCTTCCATCCCGGCGAGAGCGTGTTTGCGCAGGGCGAGCCCCATGCCGGCATCTTCATCATCGAGGAAGGCCGGGTGCGCGTCTTCTACACCGCGCCGTCCGGCCGCGAGATCACGCTCGCCTATTGGACGCCCGGCCATTTCTGCGGCGGCCCCGAGATTAGCGGCGGCGGCACGCATATCTGGTCCGGCGAGGCGCTGGAGGAGTGCCGCGTGCTGCTGGTGCCGAGCAGCGCGCTGCATGGCCTCGTCACCCAGCTCCCCAATTTCGCTCTGTGCCTCATCGAGGGGCTCGTCGCCAAGGGCAAGAGCTATTCCGCCATGGCCCAGATGCTGGGCACCCGCTCGGTGATCGAACGACTGGCGCAGTTCCTGATCAATCTCGGCGCGCTCTATGGCGAGCGCGAAGGGCGCGCCATCGTCATCCACCGGCGCATCACTCATGATCAGATCGCCGCCATGGTCGGCTCCACCCGCCAATGGGTGACGATGATGCTCAAGCGGTTCCAGAAGGACGGCGTCGTGTCGGTAACGCCAAAGGCGATCCGCATCGACCGGCCGGACCTGCTGCTCCATCTCGTCTCGAAGGAGAATTGAACCCGCACACCGGTGCGCCGGTGCGCGGTTCAGGCCGTGAGGCGTCCCAGCGCCCACCGCACCGTCTTGCGCACCTCGGGATCGGGGTCGTCGGCCCGCTGCTCCAGTTCCACCCGTGCCACGGGATCGGCCATCTCGCCGAGCGCCGCCGCGGCCTCCTTGCGCAGGATCGCCACCTCATGGCCGAGCAGCGGCAGGATGAGCGGAATGGCCGTGCGGGCCTTCAGCGATCCGAGGCTACGCAGCGCCTTCTGCCGCACCTGCCAGAACGTGTCGCCGAGCGTGCGGGTGAGCCCCGGTATGGCTGAGACGAGGCCGATGCGCCCCAGCGTCTCGGCGGCCGAAGCGCGCACCTGCCAATGCGCATCCTCCAGAGCCTGGACGACGGCGTCAGCGGCGCCATCGTGGCGGCTGAAGGCGAGCGCGTCGACCGCGACTGTGCGCACATCCGGCTCGGGGTCACGGGCGGCCGCGATCAGCGAGGGCAGGGCGTCTTCCCGCTTGAGATAGGCGATGACGCCGGCCGCCTGCACACGCACCCCGGGTTCCGGATCGGTAAGGGCGATGAGAGCAGGGCCCAGCGCCGCGTCCAGCCGAAGCCCGCGCAGCCCGCCCAGCACCGCCGCCCGCACGAAGGGCGAGGCATGGGCGGCGAGCGGCAGCAGCGGGGCGCCGGCCTCGGGTTGCTTCAGCTCGGTGAGGCTGGCCGCCGCCGCCGCCGCGACATTTGGGTCGGCATCGACGACCAGCCGGGCCAGCCCCTCGGCCGCCGCCGCGCCGTCGAACTCGCCCAGCGCGAGGGCGACCTGGAGACGGACACCGGCGTCCGGGTCCTCGGTCAATGAGCCGATCGGCCCGATGGCATCCGGGCTTGCCGTGCCGGCAAGTTCGATGACGGCGAGGCGCCGCACCGCAGGATCGGACTCGCGCAAGCGTGCCGCGATCTCCCCGACATCGCCGAAATCCTCGAAGGGCTCGAACAGCACGATCGGACCTCAGCGCAGCAGATAGGGAATGTTGACCGTCACCGCCCCGGTCGGACAGTCGGCCTCGCACGGCATGCAGTACCAGCATTCGTCATATTTCATGTAGGCCTTGCCGGTTTCTTCGCTGATCCGCAGCACGTCGAGAGGGCAGACATCGACGCAGACCGTGCAGCCCTTCTCGGCGATGCACTTGGCGTCGTCGACGACGACGGGAACAGTCGTGGGAGAGAATGCGAGGGGCATGGTGGTTCCTCAGGCCTGCTTGCGGACGCGCAACTGGTCGTAGGCGCCGCGTTCCTCGTCCTCGATGGGAACGCTATAGGGCGCGATCGGCTGCTTTTCGGAGACCATGCGGCCGTCCTTCTTGCGCAGCAGCGTGTGGCAGAACCAGTTCTCGTCGTCCTTCTCAGGGTACTCGACACGGTTGTGGTAGAGCCCCCAACGGCTTTCGGTGCGGAACAGCGAGGCGTGCGCGGCCATGTCGGCGCAGTCGAGAATCGAGGCGATCTCCAGCGCCCGCATCAGCTCGTGCGAATCGCGGGCAACCATCGCGGTGTCGAGGTCCTCGCGGATCTCGGCGAAACGCTGCTGGCCGATCTTCATCCGCGCCGTCACCTTGGGCGGCTGGAGATAGTCGTTCACGAAGCGCCGCGTCTTGTATTCGAGCTGGTTCGGCGGAATGCCGTCCTCGCGCTTGGTCGGCGCCAGCACGCGGGCGCGCTCTTTGGCGATGAACTCGGCGTCGATCTCGGGAAGGTCGACCTCGCCGATATAGGAGGCGGCGTGCTCGCCGGCGACGGCGCCATTGGTGAAGGCGCCCAGCATGTAGTTGTGCGGCACGTTCGCCATGTCGCCGGCGGCGTAGAGCCCCTGCACCGTGGTGCGGGCGAACTCATCCACGAAGACGCCCGAGGCGCTGTGGCCCGAGCAGAAGCCGATTTCCGAAATGTGCATCTCGATCATCTTCTCGCGGTAATCCGTGCCGCGCGTCGCGTGGAAGCGGCCGCGCGAGGGGCGCTCCACCTTGTGCAGGATGGTTTCGATCTCGCCCACCGTGTCGGGATGAAGATGGTTGAGCTTGAGGAACACCGGCCCCTTGCCCGACTGCAGCTCGTTGTAGAATTCCTGCATCATCTGGCCCGACCAGTAGTCGCTCTCGATGAAGCGATTGCCCTCCGCATTGGCGGTATAGGCGCCGAAGGGGCCGGCGACATAGGCGCAGGCCGGGCCGTTATAGTCCTTGATCAGCGGGTTGATCTGGTAGCATTCGAGATTGGCCAGCGCCGCCCCGGCATGGAACGCCATGGCGTAGCCGTCGCCGGAATTGGTGGCGTTCTCATAGGTGCCCCAGAGATAGCCGGACTGCGGCAGGCCCAGCCGACCGGCCGCGCCGAGGCACAGGATCACCGCCTTGGCGCGCAGCACCAGAAATTCGGCGCTGCGTGTGTTCACCGCGATGGCGCCGGCAATCCGCCCGTCCGGCGCGGTGAGCAGCCGGGTCGCCATGTAGCGGTTGGAAATCAGCACCTGCTCGCGGCGCAGCTGGCGATAGAGCGCCTTCTTCACCGTGTCGCCATTGGGCATCGGCAGGACATAGGTGCCGAGATGGTGCACCTTCTTGACGTCGTAGTCGCCATTGCCGGTCTTCTGGAAGCGGATGCCGAAGCGGTCCAGTTCCTGGATGATCTCGAAGCAGCGCTCGGCATACTTCAGCACCGGCGCCTGGTCGACGATACCGTCATTGGCGATGGTGATTTCCTTGGTGTACTGCTCCGGGGTGGCGTAGCCCGGCACCACGGCGTTGTTCAGCCCGTCCATGCCCATGGAGATGGCGCCGGAGCGCTTCACATTGGCCTTTTCCAGCAGGACGACGCGCGCCTTCGGGTTGTTCTGCTTCACCTTCAGCGCCGCCATCGGCCCGGCGGTGCCGCCGCCGATCACCAGCACGTCGCAATCGACCTGCGAGAGGCCGTCCTTTATCGCATCCATGGAAGACGTCCTCACGCCGTGCCGTCGGCGATGGCGCGCAGATGGCGCCAGGGATAGATGCCGCGATCATGTCCGTCGGAAAAGGATAGCCGTACGGCGTAGGCTCCGATGGGTTCGACGCGGGTGAGCGTCACGCCATCTGCCGGTGCCGCTACCCCTTCCAGCGCCGCCCGAACCGCTGATGCGGAGCGGCTGTGCCGGCGCAGCAGTGGCGCGTCAAGGCGGGATACGGCCCCGTTCTCCCAGGTGATGGCGAGGACGCTGCGGTTATCCGTGAGCTTGAGTTCGAGCGGGACGGCTTCATCGGGTGTCATGGCGTCACCATTGCAGAAGCGGGAGGGCAGCTCGCGCAATAAATTGCGTCAGCCCCGGCCCCGCTCGGCGCCGTACCAGGGCAACAGCGTCCGAACCGCCCACTCGAACAGGAAGTCGGCGAGATAGCCCATCATGCCGAGCACCACGAGGCCGACAAACATCTGGTCGACGCGAAACACGGTTTGCGACATCTGGATCAGATAGCCGACGCCGAACGCGGCCCCGGCCAGTTCCGCCGCCACGAGCACGACCAGCGCAATCGAAAGCCCCACCCTCAGCCCGGCGAGAATGAGCGGCAGCGCGGCCGGCAGCACGACGAAGGCCAGCAGCCGCCAGTTCCCCGCGCCGAGGCTGGCACCGGCGCGCAGCAGCAGGGGCGAGGTGTCGCGCACGCCGATATAGGTGTTGACCCAGACCGGGAAGAAGACGCCCCAGGCCACAAGGAATATCTTGGAGGTCTCGCCGATGCCGAACCAGAAGATGGCGATCGGCACGAAGGCGAGCGAGGGAATGGCGCGGAACATCTGCACCAGCGGGTTGATGAGGTCGTACAAGCCGGCACTTCTCGCCATGGCGATACCAAGGCCGATAGCGAGGAGCGCACCGGAGACGAAGCCGAGCGCCGCACGCCAGAGGCTGGCCGCGAGATGTCGCGCGAGTTCCCCGCTCCCCAGCAGCTCGGCACCGGACCGCACCACCAGCGAGGGCGCCGGCAGCATGATCGGATTGACCAGCCCGCTATGGCTCAGCGCCTCCCAGCCACCAAAGAAGGCGAGTGCTCCGAGGCTTCCGAGGAAAACAGATCGGGCGGGAAGGCGCATGCTTATTCGTCCCCCTCCAGCCCTATGGCACGGCTGAGATGCTCATAGAGCGCGTTGAACGGGGTGCTGGTGCGCCGCCGGGGGCGCGGCAGGTCGATCCTGACGTCCTCGACCACCCGGCCGGGATGCGCCGACATCACGAGGATGCGGCTGCCGAGGAACACCGCCTCGGCGATGTTGTGGGTGACGAACACCACCGTCGTGCCGGAGCGCTGCTGGATGTCGAGCAGCTGGGCCTGCAGGCTGGCCCGCGTCATGGCGTCCAGCGCCGCAAAGGGCTCGTCCGCCAGCAGAACCTGCGGCTCGGTTGCCAGCGCACGGGCAATGGCGACGCGCTGCTTCATGCCGCCGGAAAGTTCGAACGGGTAGCGCCCCGCCACGCCCTCAAGGCCCATGGCGCGCAGCCCTTCCTCCGCCTTGCGCCGGCGCAGCGCCCGCGGAACGCCGGCCATGCGCAGGCCGAAGGCGACATTTCCAAGCGCCGTCAGCCAGCCGAACAGCGAGTAATCCTGAAACACCACGCCCCGCTCGGGACCGGGACCGCGCACCACCTCGCCCCCGACCCGCACCTCGCCGTGGGTTGGGGTGAGGAAGCCGGCGATCATGTTGAGCAGCGTAGTCTTTCCGCAGCCGCTCGGCCCCAGCAGGCACACGAACTCGCCCGCGCCAATCGTCAGTGAAACCTCGGCGAGCGCGGCATGGTTCTGTCCGCCGGCCGAGCGGTAGGAATGGCTGACGCCGTTGATATCGATCAGGGCTGGCACGGCCTGCGTGCCGGAGGCGACGACCGGTCGCTCCTCGGCACGCCATGAGGCGAGCGGCATGTTCACTTCGCCACGGCCCGCTCATACAGGTCGGTCACGACAACCGCGTTGAAATCCGGGATCTTGGCGTCGGGGCGGGTCAGCTTGTTGGCGACCGCCCACTCGGCCTCCTCCTGCAGCAGCTTCACCACCGCCGGCTTGTCCAGCGTCAGGTTGAAGCGGGTCCGGTCCCAGAACGCCGCCGCGACCTTCGGGTCGAGCTTGATGCGCTCGGCGACGATGGCTATCGATTGCTCGGGATTGGCCTTGATGTAGCTGTCGGCGGCGATCAGCGCCTTCAGCGCCTTCACCAGCAGTTCGGGCTTCTCGTCGATGGTCGATTGCAGCGTGATGATGCTGGAGAAGGTCTCGTACAGTTCCGGGCTGCGGATGACATGTACCTTGTCGCCCCCCTGCGCCAGCGCCTGCGACAAATGCGGCTCGGTCCAGATGAAGGCGTCAAGCGAGCCGTTGACGAGGCTGGTGACAAAGTCACCCGGGCTGAGATTGACCGCCGTGATGTCGGCCAGCGTCAGCCCGTTCGCGGCGAGCAGCTTGCCGAGATAGTAATGCGCATTGGTCCCCTGGGCGTAGCCGATGCGCTTGCCCTTGATATCCTTGGCGGTGGCGATGCTCGTACTCGCCACCAGATCGAAAGGCTCGTGCCGGTTGAGCGTGCCGATGATCCGCACCGGCAGGCCGTTGAGATTGGCGAAGACGACGGGCGTCTCTGCGGCGGTGGCGATGGCGATGCGGCCGCCGACCAGCGCGTCGAGCGCGAGGCGGCCGCTGGCGAAGGTGACGACCTCCGGCTTCAGTCCCTGCGCCTGCCAGGTCTTCTGGCTGTCGGCGACGAAGAACTGCCCCCAGCCGAGGGCGAACCCTTCGCCGATGACGATGTCCTGCGGCGCGCTGTCGGCCCGGGCCGGCGTGTGGCTGCAAAGACCAAGGCCGAGGGCGGCAAGAAGGGCAAAGCGCAGCCAGGTCGGCCGCGTGGTCGTTTTGGCGATGCTCATGCGCTTTCTCTCTCAGCAAGGGGAATATCGGGGTGGGCGGCACCCGTCGCGCCCAGGGGCACGCCGCGGGCGCGGTGGAAGCGGTCGGCGAGGCGTGTCAGCGCCGGTTCGGACCAGGCCGGCGCGAGCAGGGTGACGCCCTGGGGCAGGCCGTTGGGGAGGAAGCCGTTCGGCACCGCGACGCCGGCGAGATCGGCGAAATTGACGAAGCTGGTATAGGTGCCGAGCCGGGCATTCAGCACCAGCGGATCGGCCAGCATCTCGTCGATGCGGTAAATGGTGGGCGTGGTCGGCACCACCAGCACGTCGATCTCGCGCCAAAGCGTCTCGATCTCGCGCCGCTGCTGCAGCAGGTGTCGTAGCCCCGCGAATACATCGGCGCCGGAGAAACGGCGGCCGCCGAGCAGGATGTCGCGGGTGAGCGGCAGTACGCCGTCGGGCGCGTTGTCGATGAATTCCGCCAGCGCGCCATAGCGTTCGGCCAGCCAGGGCCCGTTGAACAGCAGCTCGTTCAGGGCCGCGAACGGCGCATAGTCCACCGTGCGGACCTGCCCGCCCAGCGCGGCCAGCGTATCGATGCCCTCAAGGAACAGGGCGCGGGCGCCCGCATCGCCGAAGAACGCGGGATCATGAGGTACGCCGACGCGGAACCCCTGATCAAGAATGGGTTTCCCCCGGCCGGGCAGGCGGGCGAAGGGGTCGTCGACGTCGAACTCCTCGGCAATGTCGAGCACCGCCAGCGCGTCCGGTGCGGTGAGTGCGAAGACCGAGACCGTCTCGATTGACCGGCAGGCCGGCACCACGCCGATGCCGCTCAGGCGCCCGCGCGTCGGCTTCAGCCCCACCACATTGTTGAAGGCGGCCGGCACCCGGCCGGAGCCGCCTGTGTCGGTGCCCAGGGCAAAGCTCACCAGCCCCGCCGCCACCGACACCGCCGCCCCGGACGACGAGCCACCGGGAATATAGGCCGCATCGAACGGGTTGCGGGCGATGCCATAGGGCGTGCGCGTGCCGTTCAGCCCGGTGGCGAACTGGTCCATATTGGTCTTGCCGACCAGTATCGCCCCGGCGCGCACCAGCCGTTCGACGGCGAGGTTCGACCGTTCGGGCTGATAGGCATAGGCCGGGCAGGCGGAGGTGGTGGGAAGCCCGGCAGCGTCGATGCAGTCCTTGACGCTGAACGGCACGCCGAACAGATGAAGACGTTCCCGCTCAAAGCGCGGAAGGGCCGCGAGTTCACGCGCGCGGGCGAGCAGCTTTGGTTTGGGGACGCGGCTGATCCACACCCCGTCGTCGCCGCGCGCCTCGATGCCGGCGAGAAGCCGCTCGACGAGGGTGACGGGCGACAGCCCCCGCGCATAGGCGGCCCGCAGCCGGGTGAGATCGAGCGGAGGCGGGGCGAGGCTCATGCCGGATCCGCCGGTCGCGCGAAAGGAAGGGCCTGTTCGAGCACCCGGGCGGCCCGGAGCACGGTCGCATCCTGATATTTGGCCGCGATCAGCTGCAGGCCGATGGGCAGGCCGGCTGAATTCAGCCCGACCGGCACCGAGGCGGCCGGCTGCTGGGTGAGATTGAACGGGTAGGTGAAGGGCGAGGGGATTGGCCGCGCCGTCAGCCCCGCGCTGTCGCCCTCGGCCAGCGGCGCGGTGCGCGCCGTGGTCGGGGTGATCAGCAGGTTATAGCGCTGGTGGAACTGCGCCAGCTTCCGGCCCAGCGCCTCGCGCGCCTCCAGCGCGCCGAGATAGGCCACGACATCGATGGCGCGCCCCTGCGCGGCGACCTCGGCCAGTCCCGGTTCGACCAGACCGCGCCGTTCCTCCGGCAGGTTGGCAAGGAGCCGGGCGGCGGCGGCGAACCAAAGCGTGCGGAAGACCGGGAAGGGATCATCGATGCCGGGGTCGATCTCCTCGACGTGGGCACCCGCCTGTTCCAGCCGGCGAACGGCGGAGGCGACGGCGGCCGCGATCTCGGGATCGACCTGCGCGTAGCCGAGCGTCGGGCTGAAGCCGATGCGCAGACCCGCGACCCCGGCCTCCAGTGCACCGTGCCAGTCGATCTCCGCCGCCGGCAAAGCGTGCCAGTCGCGGGGATCGGGCCGCGCGATGATCTCCAGCAGCGAGGCCGCATCGGACACGGTTCGCGTCAGCGGCGCGATGTGAAAGAGCGTGCCGGTGTGGGCCGAGGGATAGCCCGGCACCCGCCCGAAGCTCGGCTTGAACCCGAAGACACCGGAGAAGGAGGCCGGCAGCCGGGTCGAACCGCCGCCATCGGTGGCCACCTGCAGCGGGCCGAAGCCGAGCGCGGCGGCCACCGCCGAGCCGCCGGAGCTGCCGCCCGGCGTGTGCTTCAGGTTCCATGGGTTGCGCGTGACGCCGGTAAGCGGGCTGTCGGCAAGCCCTTTCCAGCCGAATTCCGAGGTTGTCGTCTTGCCCAGCAGGACCGCACCGGCCTCGCGCAGGCGGGCGACGGCGGGAGAGTCTTCATCCCAGCTCTGGTCGGGGTCGATCGCATGGCTACCGCGCCGCGTCGGCCAGCCCTTGGTCCAGAGAAGATCCTTGACCGCCGCCGGTACGCCATCGACCGGGCTTAGCGGCTCGCCCCGGCGCCAGCGCGCTTCGGAGGCGCTCGCGGCGTCGAGGGCGGCTTCGCGGTCGAGCAGCGCGAAGGCGTTCACCGCGGGTTCGAGCGCCGCGATGCGCGCGAGGATCTGCGTCGTCGCCTCGACAGGCGAAAGCGCGCCAGTGCGGTAGAGAGCGGCCAGTTCGCGGGCCGTCAATTCGTGAATCTGCGCGGCGCGGGGGGCAGGGATATCCAGCAAAACACGACCTAACGCTGTGAAATTATCGAGATGGCACTCCTTTCTTGGTAATTGTCGCGGGGCGACCGGTCCCGCCATTAATTGCGTCGCGTCGGCCGGCCTCGCCGGCCCCGGCCCGGCCCTTGCGGCGAGCGGGCGCTCGATGACGTCGGCGCGGCTCGCGACAGCGACGCGACGACGATGGCCTCCCCCATGAGGCGGCACTGGCCCCCGCAAGGCCAAGCTGATTGTCGACGAGCTCGCCATCCGGGTTGGCGGGCGCATCTTCGATCTCGCCGGCGCCAGCGCCGCCAGCCGCGCCCGCAATCCCGACCGCCGCTGGCGCAACGCCCGCACCCTCGCCACCCACAATCCCGGCGTCACCAAGGCCACTGCCATCGGCGCCTTCGAGGCGAAAGGGACCAAGTTGCCCGCGAAGGGGTTCTTCTAGTCGGGCTCCCCGGCACGCAGGCGGGCAGCCGTCGCTCCGGCCGCAATCGAAATAATCGGCAACGTCGAAGGAGGTCGTCATCGGCGACGGCGCGCGTCGGGAGGACGGTTTGATCAGTGGCGACCGACGATGGCAGCCCTGATCTCCAAGTTGGGATAAGGCTTCGAGTCCAATACGTAGAGCGATGCGATGGCTGAGCGTCCCACGCCATTCAGCCACCGCATCAGGAGTCTAGTGCAGCGCGGTTGCGCGACCGCTGCCCGGCAGAGTCCGCACGCCGAACAGGACGATCAGCGCGGCGACCACTAGAAGCAGGCAGGCGGCGGCAAAGGTGCCGGTCACGCCATCGACCGCGAGGATCGCGCCGCCACCGGCCGCGCCTACCGAGATCGCCAACTGAACGGACGCGACGAGCAGGCCGCCGGCGGTCTCGGTCTGATCCGGCACGGCGCGGGTGAGCCAGGTCGACCATGCGACCGGAACGCCGCCGAAGGCAAAGCCCCAGAGGGCGAACAGCAGGGTATGCACCATGGGATCCGCCGGAAGAGTGACGAGGGCGACACCGAGTGCGGCCATCAGCAGCGGCACGCCGAGCAGCGCCGCTTTCAGGCTACGCTCGATCAGCGGGCCGGCCGCCAGCGTGCCGACAAAGTTCGCCAGTCCAAAGCCGAGCAGAATGCCGGAGAGCGCGTTGATGCCGATGCCCGTGACCGTCTCGAGGAACGGCCGGATATAGGTAAAGACCGCGAAATGACCAGCGAAAGCCAGCATTGCCGCCGACATGCCCAACGCAACGCCCGGCCGGCGCAGAACATCGACCAGCGTGCGCAGCCCAGCAGCGCCGGTCGGTGCCATGCGGGGCAAGGTCATGATCTGGGCGATGATCGTCACGACGCCCATGGCCGCCGCCAGCAGGAACACGGCACGCCAACCGACGAGATGGCCGAGATAGCTTCCGACCGGAGCGGCGAAGATCGTCGCCGCCGAAACCCCGCTAAACAGGATCGACAGCGCACGCGGTATCATCGCCTCAGGCACGAGCCGCATGGTGAGCGCCGCCGACATTGCCCAGAAGCCGCCAAGCGCCAACCCCAGCAGCACGCGGCCGAGGATGAGCAGAGGCAGGTTCGGTGCGAACGCCACGATAAGGTTCGAGATCACCAGCATGATTGAGAAGGCGACCATGAGGTTGCGCCGATCGATGCGCTGGGTCGCCGCCGAGACCAGAAGACTGGCAGCCATCGCCACCAGAGCCGTTGCCGTCACGGCCTGACCCGCAGTTCCTTCGGTGATGCCAAGATCAGCTGCCATCGGGGTCAGCAGGCTGGCGGGGAGAAACTCTGCCGTTACCAGACCGAAAACCCCCAGCGTCATCGAGCCGACGGCCGCCCATGCCGGGGAGATGGCGGGCGCTGGTGTCGCGTCCACCGCAAGCGTGTCACTCATTCGTGTGCCTTTCCAGAGAAGGATGTTGCGTTGCAACAAGCTAGGCTGGTTTGGCAAGACGAACTATGCCAGAATATCCGTCATGCTTGATCATTCGTCCGAAGATGCGACCTCCGCCGGGCCCGCCACCTACGCCGACGTCGTGAGCGAGCTGCTCGGCGGCATGCGGTTTGTCGGCCTGAAATACCGCCGTATTCAGATATCCCCGCCCTTCGGCGTGCATTTCGGCAATGAGGCGGGACGCGCGCAGTTTCATTTCATTTCGCGCGGCACGGTCTATCTGCGGCGACCCGAGGGCGACGTCGAAAAGCTGGAGGCCGGATCAGCGGTGTTGCTGCCGCATGGCGGGGCGCACGACCTGCTCTCCGCGCCGGACCTGCCATGCCGCACAGTATCCGCCTTTGCGGAGGCTCCGCTCTGCGGCACCGTCGCCGCGATCAATGCCTGCGATAGCGAGCTCTGCCGCAGTACCGATGTCGTGATCTTCAGTGGCTGCATGGAGCTCGAACTCGGTGGCATGACCCCGTTGGTCGCCTTGATGCCATCGGTGATGTCGGTCGGCACGTTGCTGGATCGCTATCCCGAATTGCTGCCGATGCTGGAGGCGATGGAACGGGAAACCCGCGGCGACCGTGCAGGTTTCGCCGGCATCCTCGCGCGCCTCGCCGAGGTGGTGTCGGTCTTCATCGTCAGGGCATGGGTCGAATGCGGCTGTGGCACCGCCGCCGGATGGGTGGCCGCGCTGCGCGATTCCCGGCTTGCGCGCGTCATCGCCGCCGTGCACCGCGATCCCGGCCGCGAATGGACGGTGGCCGAACTTGCTTCGGTCATGGGCAGTTCCCGCTCCGTGTTCGCCGCACGCTTTCTCGACGTCACAGGGATGACGCCGCTGCGCTATCTCACCGAACTGCGCATGCGTCTTGCGGCACAGTGGATCACGCGGGACCAGATTTCCATCGAAACGGCCGCCGACCGGCTCGGCTATGGCTCGCACGCGGCGTTCAGCCGTGCCTTCAAGCGGACGATGGGGCATGCGCCGGGAGCTCTGCGGTCGATACAGCTTGCTCCGAGAACGGTCGAGCAGCGCGAGACGCGATAGCACCTTGCTCTTGCGAAAGCACCGCGCTCAAAACGAAAACACAATCCAAATTGGTTATTGGCCACCGCTGCTGAAGCTAACGACCCGCCAGAACAGAAGTTCGCTAGGATGACGACGATGGCCGGTTTGGGGCCGGGAGCGGACCGGCCGCTATTGGGGGAATTCAAACGAGAAGCTGACATGTCGCCGATGAATGTCGAGGCTGAATTGCCTCTTCGATGACCCTGCCGGTCACCGCGTCAGGGGGGGAGCAGTACTTCTACGTTTCGGCCGAGAGCGCATCTGCCCGATGATGCGACGGAACACGCCATTTAATGACCCCGGGCGCTGCCGACCTACGGCTTGAGGCTGGCGTCGAGGGCGGGGGCGAAGCCTTTGAAGGAGAGCGGCAGCGTCACCGGGCGGCGGGCGCCGTCCTCGAAGGAGAAGCTGCCGGCACCGGCGGCGGCCTTCAGCGCCTGCACCGAGGCGGCATCCAGCTCGGCTTCGGCGAAGCACCCCTGCGGGCAGCGCGTGAAAGCGAGCTGCAGCGGCTTGGCCTTTTCACTGACCTGAACCTTCACCCCGGCGGGAAGCCACACGCCGGCGGGCAGCTGTATCACCAGCCGCAGCGGCGCTTTGGCATCGGCCCGGCCAACCGCGACGCTGGCGATCAACCCCTTGCCCTGCGCCTGGAGATTCTGCACCACCTCGCAGGTCCGTCCCGTATCGCTCGCCACGCACCGCACCACCCAGTCCTCATAGGTGGCAGTGGTGAGGCCGGGCCGCGCGGCCGCCGGTGCTGCCGGCTGCTGCGCCGACGCCGTGCCGGCGAGGCTGAGGCCGGCCAGCAAGCCCGCCAGCATGAGGAAACGATGCGTCATCTTGCAGCTCGGTCACGAGAAAGCGGATCGGAGGGCAGGCGCCGTTTTCTCAGAACTTGAGAGAGAACTGCGCGCTGAAGGTGTTCTGGTTGGCCTGGTCGGACAGCTGGCCCGAATAGTTGAACTGTAGCGCCGCACCGTCGGACAATTGGTAGCCCAGCCCGAGCCCGACCAGCGCCACATCCTCGGCAATCGGCACGCCCTGGATGGTGAAGGAGGTGGCACCGCCATTGGCGAACAGCATGTCGGCCGACGAGTTGGTGTCGCCGAAGGCATGCTGCCAGCCCAGCGTCGCGCTCGTGGTGAGGGTGCGGCCTGCCACGGTGAAGGTGGTGGCGGCACGAACGCCCAGCGTGGAGTAGAACGTGCCCTGCGAGGCTCTATCAACCGACAGCGCCGAGGCGAGCGTGCCGCTTTCGGTGAAATCGTCGCCGGAGACGTGCACATAAGCGAGGCCAACAAAGGGCTCGAAGGCATAGGCCCCGACCGACATGTCGTAGCCGATCTCGCCGAACAGCTGGGTGGTGCCCAGCGTGTAGTCGCCGTCATTGGCGCCGTAGAAGCCCGGGAACAGCACCGAGCGCGACACCGAGATGTCGTGCCAGGTGTAGGAGGCGCCGCCGCGCAGCGCGACGGCATCGAACTGCGCACCGGCATAGAGGCCGATGTCGTAATTATCCATTGACCCCTGCGAGGAGCGCGCGTCGATGTCGAACGAGGTCCGGCTGTAGCCGCCGACGAGGCCGACCCGCACATTGTCGAGCACGGCGACATCGACGCCGCCGAACACGCCGCCGACCGTGGTGTTGACCGAGGCGGCATTGGCATTGCCCGAGACCTCGCCCCAGCCGCCGAAGCCTTCCGCCCACAAAGTGGGGGTGAAGCCCTGGCCGAGCGCGGCCGTCGCCGGCCCTGCCGCCTTGGCGGCATAGGACAGCGCGCCGGCGGACGGGGCGGTGAGCGACTGGCGCAGCCGGCTGCCGACCGTGTCACGCAGATAGATCGACTGCTGCTGGATCACCGTCTGGGCCGAGGCGTAGGCCTCGCCCGAGAGCTGGTTGAACACCGGCGTCACCGCCCCTTCCGGCAGGGAGAAGATCGCCTCGAACAGGGTGTTCCCGGAGCCCAGCGCCTGCGCCGCGACGGCCACCTTCGCCTCGTTCGGCGTGCGCGCATAGTCGACGAAGTCCATGCCATTGCTGATCAGCGTCAGGTAGACGTTCTGGGCGTCATAGGTCAGCTCGGGCGTCAGGAAGGCGAAGTCCGAGGTGGCCGGGCCGAAGGTGCCGGTCAGCGTGCTTGATGTGGACAGGATGGTGATCGTGCCCATCGAGGAATAGTTCCCCGGGGTCGCCACCACCTCGACGCCCGCATCCGAGGACAGCGTCACCGCGCCGGTGGCGGTGATCAGGTCGTGTTCGCCGTCCGCCGTGATATCCACCACATAGGTCGAGCCGGCGTTGAAGGCGACCGGGCCGTTCACGGTGAGCGTGCCCGGCGAAGTGCCCGGCGCCACCGTGCCGCCGCTGTTCACCGTGAGCCCGCCGATGGTCGCTGTGCCACTCAGCACGCCGCCCTCATTGAGGGTGAAGGCCGAAGCGTTGCTCGACCCGGAGGCCAGTTGGACGACGGTATCGTCCGCAGTCACCGCGCCGCTATAGGCCCCCGAGAACAGCACGGTGCCGCCGCCGGTGAACGTCACCGTGCCGTTGCCGGTGACCGCGTCGGTGAAGGCGTAGGTGCCGGAACGGTTGAACACCAGATGGGCGTTGTTCACCACGTCGCCTATGAGCGAGCCGGTGGTGCCGCCATTGCCGATCTGCAGCGTGCCGGTGGAGATGGTGGTGACGCCGGTGAAGGTGTTGGCTGCGGTCAGGATCAGCAGGCCGTCGCCGGTCTTGGTCAGGCCGCTGGCGCCCGAGATCACGCCCGAGAGGGTCAGCGCCTGCGCCGGGTCCACCTCGAACGTGCCCGCCGTGCCGACGCTGCCGGCCAGCACCACCGCCCCACCGAAAGTGAAGCTGCCGCTGGCGCGGAACGTGCCGGCCTCGCCGACCGTCAGCCCGCCGCTGCCGAGTGCGTTTGCGGTGTCGACGCGCAGCGTGCCGGTGGTGATGGTGGTGCCGCCGGAATAGGTGTTGGCGCCGGTCAGGTACAGCGTGCCGCTGCCCGCCTGTACCACCGCGCCGGTGCCGGAGATCGCCCCCGCCATGGTGAATGCGTCGCTACGGTTGAACGCCAGCACGCTGTTATTGGTCACATCGCCCAGGATCGACCCCGACGCGCCGCCATCGCCGATCTGCAGCGTGCCGCCGGAAATGACGGTGCCGCCGGTATAGGTGTTGGTGCCGGTCAGCGTCAGCGTGCCAAGGCCGGCCTTGGTCAGCGCCCCTTCGCCGCCGAGCACGCTGTCGACGCCAATGTCGAACCCGTTGGAATCAATCGTGCCGCCGCCCGCCGCGAGCGTGACATCGCCCGCATCGAAGCCGGAGAGGAAGTACGACAGGGTGGCCGTAGCCCGCAGCGTGCCACCGTCGAGGGTGATCAGTCGGGTCCCCGGCGAGTAGTCCTGGTAGAAATAGCTCGCCGCCATGGTGCCGCCGTCCTCGACGGTGATGCTCGCATCGGTGCCGTAAGAGCCCATGGAGACCGAGTTGGTGCCAGCATCCCACAGCGAGCCGGCGCCCGTCACCGTGATGGCGCCCGTGCCGTAGTAGGAAAGGGCCATTGTGACATAGCCGCTCAGCACCGTGCCCCCGGCGGCGACCGTGACGACGCCCTCGCCCGCGACTCCGACACTGAAGCTGCCGCCCGCCAGGTCCAGCGTGGACCCGGCACCCGTGACCGTCACGATGCCCTGGGATCCCCGGTAGCTACCGAGAGCGGCCGATGTGCTCGACACCTTGCCGCCGGCGGCGACAGTGAGCGTTCCCTTGGCACCGGTATTCGCGCCGATCGTCAGAGAGCCGCTATTGGTCCAGCTGGAGCCGGCGCCGGTCACTGTCGCCGTGGACATAACGGTCGCATACTGCCCGATCACGCCGTACGTGCCGGTCACCGAGCCGCCATCGGAAATCGTCATCGCGCCCACGCCGGATCCGCCGACGGTCACGCCGCCCGAGCTGGTGACGGTCGAGTCCTCCCCCGTCACCGTCAGCGAGCCCGACGAGCCGTCCCGAGAGGCGATCGAGACGAAGACGGCGCTCGCCGCGCCACCGTCGGAAACCGTCAGTGTGCCTGTGCCATTTTCGCCCACGACGAGACCTTCCTGGAGGGTCAGGTTCGATCCCGCCCCCGTCACCGTGGCCGTGCCGTCCGATCCGCTTTTGCTTCCGAGCGAGGCCCGGATCGCCGTCACGCTCGCGCCATCCGAAATGGTCAGCGTGCCGGTGCCGCGGTTACCGACCACCAGCCCCTCCTGGGAGCTGAGAGCCAGGCTCGTGTCCTCTCCAGTCACCGTCAGCTCGCCCGACGTGCCCTCACCCTGGGCGACAAAGACCGCTTCGGCCGTGGAGTTGCCACCGGAGAAGACAAGCGACCCGTCGGAAACGAACGTGAATCCGCCAATTGTGTTGCTGCCGGTGAACTCCAGCGTGCCGGCGCTGGCCGTGGTACCGCCGGACCAAGTGTTGTTGCCTGACAGGATCAGCGTTCCGTCGCCGGTCTTCTCAAGGCCGGTGGTGCCGAGAAGTGCCGAGCCGATGGTGGCGCTGGCGTCGGCGGCGACGGAAATACCCGTCTGGCCCGAAATCGCCGCCAGCGTGATGCTGTCGCCGGAGAGCGCGTAGCCGTCGACGTCGAACTGCATGCCGGTGACGGAAATCACGCCCGGCGCGCCGGCCACGCTCACCGCGCCGCCCGTGCCCGCGAAGATCGCCAGAGTGCCGTCCCACGCCGTGGCCGTGGCCCCGGCGGCGTCGGTCCAGTTGGTGTTGGCGGCGTTCCACGTGCCCGCCCCGCCGACGACTTCAGCGCCGCCCGGCTGGTCGACCGCGCCGTTCCAGTAGGGGTTGGCAGGGAGCGGCTCGGCATGGCTCGCGGGGGCGGCGAGGCTCAGCGCCGAGATCAACGCCGATGACAGCAGCAGCCCGCGCCGAAACGCGCGCCGCGCCCCGCCGGGGCCTTTGCCGGCAAGGGACACGACGCAGGATGCCGCACGGCTACCGACGGTCTCGAAACGCTTCATCTGCACATTCCCACATGGTCCGTAACCGCGCGCCGAAAGCGAGCCGAGCCGGGAGGCGCGTCTGGCGGAAATGCCGCCGGACGCATATCCAGGATCTGAAGCTCAGCCGGACGGCGCACGCCCCGCACGATTTCCCGATTTGTTTTGGCTGACAGGCATCGCTTGCCCGAGGGGCGGCCGGTGGCCTCCCCTGGCTGACGCCTTTGCTGTTGCACGATCAACAGGCTGGTGCCGCAAGCGGTCCCGACGAAGCGGGTCGGCCAGACGCCGGCCGCGCCGACGCTCGCGCGCAAACAACCCCAGCGTTCTCGTCTTGCATGCCACCCTGCCCGAAGCTCGGCCCTCGCCAACTTCGCGAGCCCCCGCCGCACTATGCGCGATGACCCTGATACCGCGATAGTCTGATGCTGCGCATAGCGCCCCGATAACGTCCCCCAAGCGCGCTAAGCACAAAACTGTTGCATATTTGCCGAGCGGGTTGATCTCGCACTTGCGCGATGCGCGCAACGTCGCGTTTCCCAATATTGGCTGAAAAAAAGGCATGTATTGAACCGCCCCTAGATTTCGGGACGCCTTCTTCCCTTAAATTCTGAGGCAAGGAGGCCCCGATGGGCACAGCGAACTTCACCGAGGAGTTCACCTTCAGATCACCGAGCGGAGCGCTCCGGTTGCGGAGCGGCTGCGCGGCTGGAGATCAGCAAGTACTCGCTCTACCAGTGGAGGCAATAGTCCTCGTATCGCAGGTACGCGCGCGCACCGGCCGCGTCGACGTTCTCGTCAACAATGCGGCGTCGGCAAGTTTGGAGGCGCCGAGAGATCCGCGGCCGCCCAGGTTCAGCGCTTCTACGACGTCAATCTGTTCGGCGTTGTCGGGGTCATCAACCCGGTGTTGCCGTCAATGCCAGCGTGCGGGGAGAGCCGCATCATCAATCTCAGCAACGCGCTCGGGTTCATCCCGCGCAGTACTCGGATCATAATGCCGGAAGCAAGCTCGCCGTCGAGGGCTATTCCGAGTCGCTCGATCACGAGGTACGCGCCTTCAATGTCCACGTTGGCTTGATCGAGCCCGGCACGGTGACCAGCAATTTCGACCAGAGCGCGCTCGAGCCCGACACAAAGAAGACGGCTTAAGATGGCGGCCACGCCTGGGTGAATGAGTTCATCCGGAAGGCCTTGCTGACGGCGGTCACACCCGAAGATGTGACGGAGGCGGTGCTTCGGACGACGACGGCGGCCCGCCACAGGCTCCGCTACCCCGTTGGCAAGGTGGCGAAACAGGTCAGCCTGCTGAGCCGCCTTATGCCGGCGCGGCTGTTCGACACGGCGCTGCGCCAGCGATTCGACCTGCCAAGTTGGGGGAGCTGCCGCCCTGCTCTCGCGTCGTGCTGGTCATACTGTGGAAGACCAGGACCGGACGCGAAGCCAGAATGTGCTGATGTATGCAGGAAGGTCGGTTGGAATGGGGGTGACGTTCAACTGTTGATTTCCGCGGAGATTTGACCCTGGATTTCCACTGAGAAGTGACCCGGCCGGATGGTGGTCTGTGGTCAGGTGGCGGTCAAGTTCCTGGATTTCTCCTTGGTTGTTTTGGCGGGTTTTGCCGAGCTATTCCGGAAACGGAAACTGTCGTTCCCGGTCTCCAGGATGTGGCAGTGATGGGTAAGGCGGTCGAGCAGGGCCGTGGTCATCTTGGCGTCGCCGAAGACGGTGGCCCATTCCGAGAAGCTGAGATTGGTGGTGATGACGACGCTGGTGCGCTCATAAAGCTTGCTCAGCAGGTGGAAGAGCAAGGCGCCGCCTGATGCGCTGAAGGGCAGATAGCCGAGCTCATCGAGGATGACGAGATCGGAGTGCGCGAGCCTGGTGGCGATCTGTCCGGCTTTTCCCTGGGCCTTTTCCTGTTCGAGGGCATTGACGAGTTCGACGGTGGAGAAGAAGCGGATCCGCTTGTGATGGTGCTCGACGGCCTGAACGCCCAGCGCCGTTGCGATGTGCGTCTTGCCGGTGCCGGGACCGCCGACGAGGACGACGTTATGGGCCTCGTCGAGGAACTCACAGCGGTGGAGCTGGCGAACGAGTGCTTCATTGACCTCGCTGCTGGCGAAGTCGAAGCCATTGAGGTCGCGGTAGGCCGGGAAGCGTGCGGTCTTGAGCTGATAGGCCGTTGATCGGACCTCCCGCTCGGCGGTCTCGGCCTTCAGCAACTGCGATAGGATCGGCATGGCGGTCTCGAAGGCCGGAGAGCCTTGTTCCGTCAGTTCGCTAACGGCTTGGGCCATGCCGTGCATCTTGAGGCTGCGCAACATGATGACGATAGCCCCGCTGGCCGGATTATGACGCATGGCGCACCTCCCTGGCCCGCCGCAGGGCGTCATAGCGTTCGACGTTGGCCTGCGGTTCGGTGGTCAGCGTGAGGGCCTGAGGGGCGTCGATCGTTGGTGTGGTCAGCGGCGTACCATCGATCAGTCGGTGCAGAAGGTTGAGGATGTGGGTCTTGGTCGGCACGCCGGCCTTGCATGCCAACTCGACGGCCGTGAGCACGACCTGTTCGTCATGCTGCAAGACCAGGGACAGGATCTCGACCATCTCGCGGTCGCCACCCGGTGTTTTGAGCAGATGTTGCTGGAGGGAACGGAAGGCAGTTGGCATCTCGGCGAAGGGAGCCCCGTTCCGCAGGGCTCCGGGTTTGCGCTGGACGACCGCCAGATAGTGCCGCCAGTCGTAGATCGTCTGGCTCTGGCGATCATGAGATCGGACAAAGGCTCGGCGATGCTCGCAGATCGCGTGCCCCTCGGCGACGATGACGATCCGGTCGGGATAGACGCGCAAGCTGACGGGTCGATTGGCGAAGGACGCCGGCACGCTGTATCGATTGCGCTCCAGATGAACCAAGCAGGTTGGCGTCACCCGTTTGGTGTGCTCGACGAAGCCGTCGAAGGGGCGGGGCATCGCCATAAGGTGCCGGACCTCTTCGGCCCACACATCGGCGATCGTACCGGGTTGCGAGCCATGCTCGATCTGTGACCACAACTCCCGGCATCGCTTCTCCAGCCAGTCATTCAAGGCTGCCAGGGACGGGACGTTGGGCAGGGGCTGCCAGAGCCGATGGCGGGCATCCTGTACGTTCTTCTCGATCTGCCCCTTCTCCCAGCCCGAGGCCGGATTGCAAAACTCGGCCTCGAACAGGAGGTGGCTCACCATGGCCGAGAAGCGGATGTTGACCTGGCGCTGCTTGCCACGGCCGACCTTGTCGACGGCCGTTTTCATGTTGTCGTAAATGCCCCGCCGCGGCACGCCGCCGAAAACCCGGAAGGCGTGGTTATGGGCATCGAACAGCATCTCATGGGTCTGGAGTGGGTAGGCGCGCAGCATGAAGGCGCGGCTGTAGGACAGCTTCACATGAGCGACCTGCAGCTTGGTGCGCTCGCCGGCGATGATCGCCCAGTCCTCAGACCAGTCGAACTGGAAGGCCTCTCCGGGCACAAAAGCCAGCGGCACGAAGGTGCCGCGGCCGCTGGTCTGCTGCTCGCGCAGCCGGGCTGCCTTCCAGTCCCGGGCGAAGGCCGCCACCCGATTGTACGATCCCTCATAGCCCAGCGTCACAAGATCGGCGTGCAGCTGCTTCACCGTGCGCTTGTGCTTACGCGACTCGCCAGCCTCGACCTGCAGCATCGCCGCAAGCTTGTCGGCATAGGGATCGAGTTTGCTCGGCCGGTCAGGAGCCTGAAACTGCGGCTCGACGCTGTCCGCCCGCAGATACTTGCGCACGGTGTTCCTCGAGAGGCCGGTGCTGCGGGATATCTCTCGGATCGAGCGACGATCCCGATGATGCCAGCGTCTGATGACGCTCAATAACTCCATGTCGATCACTCCGCTGTCCCCCGCGTAGCCCGCGTGAGACGTGGTGAAAACATGGGTCACTTCTCGATGGAAAAATCCCCGGCAGACGGGTCAGATCTCAATGGAATTCAACAGCCAACCATTCATACAGGTGCCCGAACAGCGGATGGGGGCCATGGCGCACATGGCCGTCTAGGAAGGAAGATTGCAGGCGATCCAGGAAGGCGAAGATCTCCACCTCGCCGCCCGCCAGGATATCGAAGCCCACGGCCTCCGCCTCCCATCTTTCCGGGTCCGCCAGGCTGTCTATAGCCACTTGCGGGCCACGGACTTCCGAACCTCCGACCATCGCGCTCAGGCGCATGACGGCATGGAGGGGAAGTGCATCCGGCCACGGCGAAGGCGCGGCCGTTCCATCGAGGCATCCCCGGACATAGGTTTCGAATGAAGACGGCTCTCTCTTCACCGCCTGTCCGGTAAGCGTGCCCAGCTGCGGCAGCGCCATCGCCAGCACCTGGGACGTGTCGTGCCGGCGCGCCACCATCGAGCCGGTGCCGACCGTAACCAGCGAGAGGTCGTGGAGGGGGCACGTGCGCACATAGTCGATCAGCCAGGTGCTACGCCGATAGGGGCGGGCCAGGACACGGAAATCGTGGCGGGAGACATCCTCTTCGAGACAGGCGGGGCACACCCGCACCCGGTCCCGGGACAGGTTGGAGATGAGGAATTCATGCCCCTTATGAAGGTAGCGGCGCTCGCGACCGATGCGGACGAAGGCCTCCCGACCGATCGTCTCTGCATCGATCCCGGCGAGACGTGCAAGTTGGACGATCACTTCCGTGCTGCCGTCCACGAGTCCTTGCACATCGAGATCGAAATCCCGGCAAAAATCGTGGAGGTCATCCCGACAGTTCCGCGCTGCAAGGCGGGAGGCGAAGTCGGACGGCATCTCGAGCAAGCCGGGCGTGAGGGTCCAAGGCAAATTCACTTCCGGGTTCCTTTCAACCTTTGCGTTTCTGGCGCGACGGAGCTGCCCGCGTCGCATCGGTGGGCTCTTCATGAAGCGCGCGCTCGACGGTGACCGTCTCCCAATCCCTGGCGATGAATGGATTGAGATCGTCCGCCAGCTCACCCGTCCGGATCGCGTAGACGTCGGCGAAATGGGCGACCGACAAGCTGTCCGAGGAGGCCAACAGGCACTCGCCGATGGCATCCTGGACGTATTCGACGAGGATGCCGAACTGATACAGGGCCGCATGCAGGAGCCGGGCAGCGAACTCGTCGGTGAGGATCGCTTCATGCTCGATGCCAGGGCACAGCCGCGCGATGCTCCGCACGATGCCCTTGACCGCTTCCGCGTGGTCCGGGAAGCGCAGCCGATGGAACCTCAGCACGCGCACCCGCCGCATCATGGATTCATCGGACTGGCAGAAACGGGCCAGCGTCGGGCAGCCCGACAGGATGAGCCAGGTCTGCCATTCGCTTTCCTCCATCATGCGCTTGAGGGTGTTCTCCATCTCCTGAAGCATGCTGCCGGAGATGATCTCGGCACCGTGCTGCCCCTCGTCGATGTGGAGGATGCGAATTCCATTCTCCTTCATGAGAGTCCGAACGAAGCCCCACACCTGGGAGTGCTTGATCTCTCTCCTGCCATGGTAGCCAAGGCGCCGGGCGATCTCGTTGCCGAGGGCGCCGAGGGTGAAGGGCGAGGGCGCGACCACGGACAGGAGCGGCGAGGACCGATCTTCCGTTCCGAACCCGCTGAATTCCGGGCGCGACTGGAAGGTGTGCCGCAGGATTCGCGACTTTCCGGCACCCGCCTCACCGACGATCACCAATGCCCGACCACCCCGAATGGTCCCTTTCGGCACGGGCGCTCCGGGCTGCCGACCGAGTTCAACCAGCATGGAATCCAGCAGCCAGTCGATCTGCTGACTCACCTGGTCACCGAACTCCGTCGGCAGGTAAACGGACGTGACGCGCGCCATCGCCTCATTCACGCGGCGCCGCTTCTCGGACTGATTTTCGAGGACGCGCTGAAGGAACGCGTCGTCCTTCGTCGGTTCCGAAATGGTCGTGGTCATTCCCCCTCCTTCAGAAAGCTGGACCCGAGACCACGGCGCCGGCGGGAAACGGAGCCTTCGGGCTTGTCCGCTGCATCTTCATTCATCGCCACGGGTTCACCGCCGCCTTCGTCAACGCTCGCCACACACGAATTCCAAGGCGCGTCGATGATCCCCTCGAAAGTGGTGCCCCTCTCTTCAGCGGGCCTGATGTCCAGGTGCTTGCACGCCTCCTGTTCGTGGTGCAGCAGCATCTCCGCCGTCATGGTGGAGGGACCGATCCCAGCCGCCACGGCCGACACCCTGGCCATCTGCCGAATGTCCTGAAGGGCGGCCAGAACGACAGGTTCGCGCAGCTTCGCGAGGTCAGCGTGCCGCTGCCGAGTGCGGTTCACGGTGGCGAGCCATTCATGGGCGCTCACCCCCTCCATCCAGTCGAAGTCGCAATGAACGGTGAACCAGGTGGCCCCTGCTTCATCCGCGCAGACCGAGATCGCGCCGAGGTTGCGCAGATCAGCACGAATGCGGACTTTCTTCTGTCCGATCCGCTGGCGCAGCTTGGCGAGCCTGTTGTCGGCGCTGCGGCGATAGAAGAGGCCCATGAACCGGATGCCCCGGTTCTGGATCTGACGAAGGTCATTGAAGCCGAAGACGGCACGCATCACGGCCGGGGACGGCGGAGGGCGCACCTGGTATTCCTCGCTAAGCCGCGCCCAGGCGTCATTCGGGGTTTCTCCGCCGAGACCGGCATGAGGCTCGTTGTGGTAGACATCCACGACCCAGCGGACCAGCGCCTTGCCGAGAACCTCAGCCGTGACATTGGCAACGGCGGCCGGATCGTATTTCCCCTTCTCTGCGATCCCGGAGAAGGTGCGCCCCTGGAACAGGGGCATGAGCTGGCGATCCAGCGTCCCGTTGAACCGTTCGATGCAGGCTCTCGCGTCCGGATGCCCCGCCTTGCCGATCTCATTGTGGGACGCCAGATCCGTCACGGCGGCGCGGAAACGGTACGCGATGAACTCGCTACCCGAGTCGCTGACCACCTCCTCGGGGGTAAGCACATGGTTCCATGCTTCACGGCAACCGGCGGCCAATGCCACGTCGGTCCTGTCCCGACACACCATCTCCAGCGTTTCCAGCGACGTCTGCTCATTCGGGTTGAGCGACAGCCGGATGCCGAGAACGACCTTGGTCGCTTCGCAGATCGCGATGCAGACGGTAAGCCGCTGCTTGAGGAGGGTGTTGACGCTCTCGTCGTCCAGGCCGCTCCAGAATTCCTTGGGAAGCTTCAGCACCATGAGCTGGCCGAGCCAATTGTCGATGGCGACGCGTTCGCCCGCAGCCAGGGGGCCGACGCGACGACCGACGATGTGGCACTGCGCACGGGCCGCCTTGGGCCCGTGCCGCGCGCACACGACCTGAAACTTGTCGATCCTTCGAATGGCGCGTTCGAATGTGCTCAGCGAGGGAACCTGCAAAGGCGGCAGATTATCGTTGGCCCGCTTCGCGTTCACGCTCGCAAAGGTGTCGAGGTCTTCATGCTCTCCGGTTGCACGGAGATTCTCGATGCAAGCAGACCCGATCATCAGCTTGTGCAGCAGAGCGGCAGTGGGGCGGTTCCGGTCGAGATAGGCCATCACCCAGCGCTGCATGATCTGGTAGGACTGGGCGGTCGCGAGCCGAGGGGCGTGAAACCCGCTGCGCCCCTTCCGCCGATCCCTGAGTTCCCGGATGTCCCATTCACCGTCGACAAGCCGACGGATGTAGGCGCGGACCGTGCTCGGGCTGGGGGCCTCGAACACCACCCGAGCCTTGCGGGCCTTGAGCCTGCGTTCTCTTGCGGCGGGAAGCGCCTTCTTGCTGCCGCGCCTGCGACCGATATTCCCGTTCGACATCTCCTCGGCGGCCGCCTCTTCGCCAAAGGTCAGCGCAGCTGCCACCTGGGCGATGGCAGGACGCATGGCTTCGTCGGTCATGCTGATCTCACGGGCTGCATGCATGTCGTGGATGCGCCGACAGAGCTTCCAATGAAAATCCAGCACGTTCCGTTCTTCCTGCGGAACATCGAGGCAGGCACCGTGATGGCGGATACGGGCCGCGCGCATGCTCGGCTTGTTGTCCTCGTAGCGCGGATCGATCTTGCCGGTGGCGACAAGGTCGTCGAACTCCCGTCCGCTGATGAGCTGGTCCAAATGCGGCGGTGCCACCGGGCGGATGGTCACCACATCGCGAATCCGGCTGACGAACTGATAGAGCCGTTCTTCCGGACCGGTGATGGCGAAGACATGCCCGACCGGAAAGCCAAAGTTTCCGCGGGGCCTGTAATCAGGCTGCGCGCTGGTCATCATGTGCACCTCCGTTGTTCGGGTTGGTTTCAGTTCGGCCGGATGCGGACGAGGCAGTCGGCCGAGATGCGGGTCTGGTCCTTGACGATCAGGACGCCCGAACCGATCAAGCGCACCGCGGCATTGAAGCCGGAGCCACCGGCGCCGATTGCGCGCGCGAGGTCTCCAAGGCGGCACCAGCCATCAAGCTTCGCCGCCAGTTCCATCGCGATGCGATCCGCCATCGGGTCGACAAAGCCCCGTGCGCGAAGAACGAGGCGAGCATCGGCGGCGTCATCGGGATGAGCATGCTGCTCGGTGCGGAGCACGTAGAGATCGGCGAAGTTGGGGCCGACCTGGGCCCGGATGAGTTCCAGAGTGCTCTGGATCCCGGACCGAGCGACACGCCCGCTCGGCTTGAGCGCCACCGCGACCCGCCGGCCATCGCGCAGGAGCAACAGTGCGTCAAAGGTGTGCTTCTTCTGGCGGCCGGACCGATCCTTGTAATAGACCGCGGGCGGCTGCTCATGGACATCGGCCACGTCGCGGGAGACCAACGTTACGTAAAGGAAGTCTCGCTCAAGGTGGCTCTCATAGTTGAACGCTCTGTTCCGCGCGCGGTCGACGATGGTTCCACGATAGGAAGCGGTGGAGCGCAGAGGCATGGGGCGCGAGGCGCGGCTCCGCTCAGGGAAATAAATTTCTGCGTCAGACGAAGTATTCACGGCGCATATCTCCTGATTCCGCGGCTGAAACAGCGCGGTTGATTTCGGCGGTCGAAGCAGAACGGGGCTCAGCCCGCGCTGCGTATCGAGCGCGCTATCGGGAGACGGGTGCTGGGGAGGGCGCGGCGGAAATCGATGACGTCGAACATTGACCACTCCTCCTGGTGAGCGCTTGGCGCTGGTTGCAGACGACGGAGGATGGTCAGACCCGCCCGGATTCGATCTGTCGATCGTCACCGGTGGGCGCGGCATCCTCTAGGTGAGCCCGCGATCACTCGCGGGGTTCGAAGTCAGTCCGGGAGGGAAGTGATCAGCTTTGCATTCCCGCACGAGCCACGGATCAAATCCGAGGCCTTGACGGCGGGACGTAGCGGATAGGGTAGCTCTCAGGCAGTGCGCACTGCCAAGACATTGACCCGACCGCGGACGTGCCGCCGATCGCGTATCGCTATGATGTCGTTGGAGTGCATGGTTACCTCTGAAGAGTTCACCCTGATACCCGGCGTCGAGAGGCAATGCAAGATCCGAAAGGCGAATACCTGGAAATTACTCGGCTTGGTGTTCACGGCACCCCGTCCTCGGTTCGGGCTGCGCATGTGTCATCTCCTGAGGGCTGCCTGGTCCCTCAGGATTGAAGAGCAAGGATTCACGGCGCGATCGGCCGTCCAGGGCACTCCGCAACTTGTCTGTCGGAAAGGCCCATATCCTATGCCTAACCGCATTAGGGCTTCGCTGGTGTATCATTACGTCAAGGCCCACGGATTCGTCATACGCTGTTGGCCGACGGTAGAGATTTCGAGCGTTGATCTGCTTGGAATTCGCGGCGAGTGGTGACGGAAGCGCGACGGCAATCCGATGAGGCGAGCGATTTCGACGAACGTATCCCATTCGAAAGGCGGTCGTCATTTGGACCAGCCGGAACGGCAGCTCGACCAAATCCAATCCTGGCATTATACCAGTGCTATAAAAATATTTCACCTGAAGAATGCCTCTCCCCTTCCATTGGCCTCGACAAGCTTCATGCCTCTGCGGCCGGGAGTGCCAATTCCTGGATTTCTTTGCCAGGCCGCGCGGACCCTGCTCAACGTGTCGCAGGCGTGGCTTTGGCATCAGGCCGCCGTGTCGAAGAAGACCATCAATGATTTCGAAAACGGGTTTGTCGAGCCCCGCGATGAGATAATCGGCCGTATACGACGTGCACTCGAAGCCGGAGGCGCGCAGTTCGTGTTCGGTGAAGATGTCCTCGGAGTGGTCGTATATCGGTCGAGCGAGGAAGAGAGTCTCAGTTCGCGATCGGCCAAGAGGCGGACCAGATGAAGTTGGGCGTTAAACATATATGACATAACGTGTGGACAAAATTTATATCAATGCTATAATTATTTTCATAGGATGAAGGCGTCTCATTTGCCTCGGCGATGCCGTTAGGTTCGCTGCAAGCAATCTAGCCGAGCGACCCATCCATCCGTTCATCGGAAGTGCGTTTCGTTCCCATCATTCAAGGGCTTTGGCAGCCATGATTGGCTGCGGGCATCAATGAACCGTGGAGAGCCGCATGATCACGGACCGACGTTTTCAATCTACGAATGCTCTACTGACCGCCAACAGCGGTGAGCGCCGAGGTCCCGGCAGGCGCAAAAGAAATCTGGCAACACTCCAACGCTACAAGGTGAGGGATCAAAGCAGGTTGGCAATTCTCATCGATGACGAAATCTATGACGTCATCGATGCCGATTTCGATGATCTACGGTGCGAGCCGAGTACGCTGCTGAGAGTGGCAAACCAAATCTGAGCTTCATCCTCGATTGCTCGTTCGGCGAGGCCATTGAAGACGAGTTCTGCTCTCGACGCAGGCGCATAGCCCGGGGCCGCGGGTAATTTTCGCGTGCACATGCCTGCCGCGAAGAGGCGCACGCCGCCCACGCCAGTGCCGAGGGTGCCTGATGCCCGTCAATGGAGGTTCATAGTGGACAAACAGACAAACGCCGGGCCGGACGTTGAGAGGCTGCTCGGCGCCGCGGGTGAGCTCGCGGAGATCCTGGATTCCGAGATCGAGACAATCATCGGAGCGCTGGCGGACATAATCCGGAGACGGATCGCTTTTGAGCGAGCGAAAGCCGAGTTCGGCGCGGACGCCCGGACCCGCTGACCAGCATCTCGGGCAGTCGGCGCTCGGCACCGCTGCCCTCACGCGAGCGAAGGTGGGCCAACCTCTCGGCGGCGCTGCGCGACTGGCGCGGCGCTGGCGTGCCTTCCGTCTGAACGGAATTGCATCACTCCCATGCAAATGACAGGAGAACGAGCGATGCCCAGCTTGGCTGAAAAAGTCGCTTCCGCGACGGCCGATCTGCGTCGTCTGGCAAAAGGATGGCGGCCTTCGGAGACCGATCTCATCGGCGCCGTCGGTCTGAAAAACTGGATGGTTGCGATCGACGGCGAGATGCCGGTGCTGATCGGGGAGTCGGTGGGCCATCCGCATCTGGGCGATCAATGGATCACGACCAGTCCTGTTCTGTGGATCAGCGAGGACCGGACAATCGCGCGCACTCTCAGTCGCTGGTATCGCCTCGGCACGTCCGCATTGCCGCCCCCCAAGGAGCCCCTTTCCAAGCACTACCACTGACGAGCGTCGCCCAGAAAAGCTTACGAGGAGCTGCGCTCCTGGGACACCTCGATCGGCTTTCGTCGTAACTTGCGGCGCCTGCCACGTCTGCGCGCCCTCTCGGACCTCATCATCGAGCGGCTGGCGAGGGCCTGACCCTTCTGCGTGCCTGAATGCCCGAGATGGCGGCGCACGGCGGACTTTCGCATCAGTGTGTCGGGAGGGCTGCTTTGGGTCAGAGCGGGCCTGACCGGATTCGCTGGAAGTCCCTGGGCAGCAGGCGACAGTAAGGTCGAGACACAAGACCGACGATTTCAAAAATAACGGGACTGGCAAAAAATGCGAGACTCGTTATTTTTGAACCGATGCCAGAGAAGCTACCACGCACCCGTTGTGCGAGATGACGCTGGCAGCCCATGGCGCGGTGCCGATCAACTGGCCATGCGTCGGCGGCCGCCGGCACGTCAGCGTCAGGAAAATGCGGCCATCTCTGCCCTTTAAAGACGCATGGCTGCCGAATCGAAAGTGTCCGCTTTGCGCCCTCATCTCGGCCGTAGAGATCGCACCTGCGATTTCCTGAAAGCAGACTTTGCTTCTTACCGTTTTACGGGTCTTGGATGCGCCACCAAAGCGGCCACCTATGAACCTCCTTCCAAAGTCCTGAGAGCACTGCCCGGCTATTTCGGATCTCTCGCGCACCCTATCCCTTCCGAGACACCGAACGTTGGGTTCGGGCCGACAATGGAAGGTTCAGACGATGGCACTCAAGGATATTCTGCGCGGGCAACTCGGTTTTGGCGCGGCGCCCCTCGGCAACATGTTCCGGGACATCCCGGAGGCTGAGGCGCGCGCGACTGTCGAGGCAGCCTGGCATGACGGCATCCGCTACTACGACAACGCACCCTTCTACGGCGCGGGCCTCGCCGAAATCCGCATGGGCGAGGTGCTGGCCGGCAAACCGCGAAACGAATTCGTTATCAGCACCAAGGTCGGACGCGTGATCCTCGACGAGATCGAGGACGTCAGCGCCCGCGATCTCGGGGAGAAGGGCGA
Organism: Ancylobacter sp. FA202; assembly: GCF_000380205.1. Lineage (NCBI taxonomy): Bacteria > Pseudomonadati > Pseudomonadota > Alphaproteobacteria > Hyphomicrobiales > Xanthobacteraceae > Ancylobacter > Ancylobacter sp. FA202. The sequence goes on from NZ_KB904818.1 coordinate 4,008,320, forward strand.
GGTCTTCAAGTATGGCCGCCCCAACAAGATCGTGAATGACTACTCGGAAGACGCCACCTATCGGTCCATCGAGGACAGCCTCAAGCGCCTGAAGGTCGACCATATCGATATCGCCTTCGTCCATGACGTGGCGCAGGACTTCTATGGCGACGAATGGCTCGCCCGGTTCGAGGAAGCGCGTAAGGGCGCCTTCCGCGCACTCGACCGCATGCGCGACGAAGGCGTCATCAAGGCCTGGGGCCTGGGCGTCAATCGAGTCGAGCCTATCGAGCTGCTGCTGGCGCTGGAGGAGCCGCGCCCTGATGGTTTCCTCCTGGCCGGGCGCTACACGCTGCTCGACCACGATCACGCCCTGCAGCGCGTGATGCCTTTAGTCCAACAGCGCGGCCTCGGCATCGTGGTCGGTGGTCCCTACAGCTCGGGCGCGCTCGTCGGCGGACCCAACTTCGAGTACGCCCCGGTGACGCCCGCCATGAACGCCCGCATAGCGGAGATCAAGGCCATCACGGACCGCCACGGCATCTCTATGAAGGCGGCCGGGCTACAGTTCGCGCTCGCCCATCCTGCCGTCGCTGCTGTCATTCCCGGCGCCAGCCGCCCTGAGCGGATCGCCGAGGACGGCGCCGCCCTACGCGAGACCATCCCGGCAGCGTTCTGGGCTGAACTGCGCGAGCGCAACCTCGTCAATCCGGCGGCGCCACTCCCCAGCGTGGGCTGACACTCCGATCTAATCTCCCGCCACCGCGTCAAAGGCCCCGCCTCGGACGCGGTGGCATTGCGTGTAAAGGGGCACATGGCGTGAAGCGCCTAGCCGTGCACCAGAAATTTTTGCATGCGCGGCACGGCGAAATCCAGGAACGCCCGGACGCGCGCGGGCAGAAACTGCGCGCCCCGGAAGAGGGCATGGACATCGTCCGCGACGCCGAGGTCGCTATCGGCCAGAAGCTCGACCAGTTCGCCCCGGGCGATGGGTTCACGCAGATGGTAGTCGGCGAGCCTGATGATGCCGACGCCAGCAATCGCCATGCGGCGGAGCGTGTCGCCGTTGTTGACGAGCAGGGACCCGCTCAACATCCGCTCAACGATCCGTCCGCCCTCGCGCATGGGCCAGACCGGCATCGCCCGCCGGAAATTGAAGCCGAGACAGTTGTGGTGGACGAGATCCTCCGGCGTGGCGGGCGTGCCGTGGCGCGCGAGATAGGCCGGAGAGGCGACAATGCGCCGTCGCGTCTCGCCTATCTTGCGCGCCATCAGATTGGAATCCATGAGCTTGCCCACCCGGATCGCAACATCGGTACGATCGAGATAGAGGTCGACCACCTCGTCCGAGAGTGAGAGATCGACGATGACTTTCGGGTAAGCCTCGAAAAAGGCCGGCAGGACTGGCTCCAGGGCCGCGGAGCCGAAGCTGACCGATGAGGTCACGCGGACCACGCCCTCGGCCTCGGCGCCGCCCTGGGCGATCTGCTGCTCGGTTTCGTCGAGCTGGCCAAGTAGGGCCTGGCTGCGCTCGTAATAGAACTGGCCTTCCCTGGTCAGAGCCAGCCGGCGGGTGGATCGCTCGATCAGGCGCACCCCCAGCCGCGTTTCCAGGCGCGCGATCAGCTTGGACACCGTCGACGGCGTCATCAGCATCAGCCGGGCCGCTTCGGAAAAGCTTCCCGCCTCGACGACGCGAACGAACACCATCATCTCGCCAGCGCGATTGTCCATGCCGGACCTTTGATCTGGATTGCCCGAACGGGCGACCTAACACGCCATCTGATTTCCGTCCCGCGATCTGTGAAGCAATCTCCAAAATCCAGTGAAAAGCGGCCGTCTAATCAGCGCGACGGCGCCATGCGATCTCAACCCGCGACGGCCACCGCCCACCGGCTCGGCCCGCAATGAAAGGATCGCAGACATGTCCGCCTCCCCCTCCGCCTCCCTTCCGGTCGATGTCGATCGTTCCTCGTCCCGACAGCAAACTCGGGACACCGCCGCTGATCGCGGGGGCACCCCGACGCTCCTCGCGCTCGCCTTGGGGAGTTTCGTGATCGGCACGTCGGAATTCGCGAGCATGGGCATCATCCAGCTCTTTTCCGAAAGCCTCGGACTTACGGTGCCGCAAGCAACCGGCGCGATCACCGCTTATGCCTTCGGCGTGGTCGTTGGCGCTCCCCTGGTCACCCTGACCGCCGCCCGGCTCAATCGCCGCACGCTGCTGCTGGCGTTGATGGCCCTGTTCATGGCTGGCAATCTGTTGTCCGCGGTGGCAAGCGACCTAGGCTGGCTGATGACGGCGCGGTTCATTAGCGGCCTTCCGCAGGGCGCCTATTTTGGTGCCGGCGCCGTGGTCGCGGCCCATGTGGTCGGCGCCGGACAGGCGGGACGGGCCTTCGCTATCGTCATGACGGGGCTGACCGTCGCCACCATTTTTGGCTCGCCGTTGGCCACCTTCATGGGGCAGGCTCTGGGATGGCGCGAGACTTACCTAGCCGTCGCGATCCTCGCCGCTTTCGCCTTCGCGGCCCTCTGGCAGTGGGTGCCGCGCACTTCGGCGCTGGATGGGGTGCCGGTGATCCAGGAGCTGTCCGCGCTTCGCAAGGTGTCGGTGTGGGGCATGATGATGGTCGCCGCCAGCGGCGTCGGCAGCATCTTCGCCGTCTACACGTTCATCGGTCCCATCGTTACGGACGCCGCTGGCCTGCCCGCTGCCATGATCCCGATCGCGTTGGGCGCCTTTGGGCTGGGCATGACGGCCGGCAACCTGTTTGGCGGCTGGCTTGCGGATCGCCATCCGGCGCTGGGGATCGCAATTGGCTATGGCAGCGCGTTGGTCGTGATGGCTGGGCTGGCCATGGGTGGCACGTCAGTCTGGCTGCTGCTGCCGGGTCTGTTTGGCGTTGGAGCGGCGATGATGGTGGCGATCCCCACCATCCAGGTGCGCCTCACCACCTTCGCCCCGGAAGCCCCGACCTTGATGGGCGCGATGAACCTCGCTTCGCTGAATGCAGCCAATGCACTCGGCGCTTGGAGCGGCGGGCTCGCCATTGACGCGGGCTTTGGCCTCCTCTCGGCAGTCTGGGCCGGCTTCGGCCTCACGCTCGCCGGTCTCGCTATATTCGGCCTCACGCTCCTGGGGCGGGATTGGCACAGGCGTTAGGCCGATATTCGTACTCCCGCTTCGTGACTGAGCTGGGATTCCACTGCGCCGCTGGTCGGCAGCGACCTCTTCGATGAGTGGGCGGGCACGCGAGCCCGAAGAGCAGCCGACCGGCGTCACCTATGACATGTCGTCCAAAGTCATGAGATCGCTGTCCGCCCATTTCAGATCTCTGGCGCGCTCGATCCTTTTCCGGACGCGGAACGCTGAGAGAAAGCGATCCGCTCGGTTAGCATCCACCCCGTAAGCAAGCTTTCGGTCCGAAAAGGGTCAGCTCAGGACGCCACGTCGGTTAACGACGACGGCCGCTCTTGACTGATCTGACGCCAAAAGCCGCCATTCCGGATACGGCCCCAAAGCCGCCGACAAGCCCTCGCTTGCCGTGGCTCGCAATCGAGCCAATGCGGCGGGGATTATCGGTCTCTTCCGCAGGCCGTCCTGGTTGCTCACACTCGGACGGCACCACCCGTCGCAAAACACCTGTTTCTGGCGGCATGATCCTGCCGGGTCGGCGCGCGTTGGAAGGCCCGCGATCACGGTCCCGCTGAGATGAGATGGGCCAATGGAGTGCCGACTCAATCGAGCGCCAGTTGGCGCACCAGGGTGCCAACGCCATCCGCCGGGGCTACACCATGCGGCGCAGAAAGAACGCTGTACGGATAATCGTGGATGACTGTACCCGCGAGGCAGCCGGCGGACGACAGAACCCGCACCTGTTTGAGGCGTTTCTCAGAAACGCAGCTGACCGCCCAGCTTGATGCCGACACCGGTACGGTCCTCGGTGAAGTCGAAGCTGCCCTGCACGAACCCACTATAGCTGTTGCTCAGGTCGCTGACCGCAAGGCCCAGGCTCAGATCGCCATAGAGGCCCTTCTGGTCACCAACATAGCTCGCATCCAGCGCCGTGACGGTGACATTGTCGTCCGCCAAAAACTCATAGCCCAGCGTCGCAATGGCGTAGGGCTTGAGCAGGACGGTCTCGCGCCGGATATTGGCCGCGACGCGCAGGCGCCCCTCGGCGGCGAGCCCGGTGGTGTCGTCGAAGCCGGCGGCGATGTTGGCGACATCGACCGTATCGAAGGAGGTGTAGCTCGCCTGCATCGCCACGGAGGGTTCGACCAGCAGCTCACCATAAGTGAGGCGAATGCCCGTCTCGACCCGACCGCCGACGCTCGATCCGCTGAAATCGGTACTGACGGAGGCGAGCGACATGTCGACGTCGAACACCTGCCCCATCAGGATGCCGTTCACGAACATCCCGCTTTCGGTGACATAGGTGCCATAGGCACCAAACACCGGCCCATCGACCGTGGCATCCGTGGCGGTGGCGTTGAAGTCGAGGGTCGAGCGCCCGTAGCCGGCAATAAGTCCCGCGGCGACGAAGTCATGGCCGAGCTCGCGGGCGACATCGATGCCGCCCTGGAAGATGCCGGTATCCATGTCATAGCCGTCGCCTGTCGACGTCATGCCGCTCGCCTTCAGCCACGCACGTGCCGTCGGAGACGAAGACCCCTTGTCGACGCCGGAGAAGGCCGACGACGGTGCCTTGGTCGGCGCATAGGCCATTGGTGCGGCCGGAACGGGCATCCCGGTGAAGAGGGAATCACGCAGGTCGTCGAGGCGCTCGGTGACGAGCTGGGTCGACAGTGTGAGAAGATTGCGCGCGGCATAGGCGGTGCTGCTGAGGGCCGCGGCAGCATCGACATTCAGCCCACGGCTCAGTGACCAGGTCTCGTCCTCGCCGCTGGCGTAGTTCAGCCCATAGCTGATGAGACCCACGTCTTGGTCCATGTAGAAGTGGCCCGCGCCCGCCGGTGCGTCGCCTGCCACCGTGACCACCGTGACAGGTGCCGTGCCTCGCCAGTCGAGCGTGGCAAGTTGCAAGGGATTGGCCAGCAGAACTTCGGTCCGGCCGCTCACGTCGCCATCGATGGTGAGGCTGGGAAGGGCGGAAAGGCCGAAGCCGGGCGACGAATGAAGCAGCAGTCGGGCGGCACCACTGGCGGCGTAGTCGCCGAAGATCGCGGTCGCGCCGGCCTGCGAGCCGGTCGAAACGAGATGGATCACGCCGCTATTGGCGAAGTCGCCCTCGAAGCCGGTCTTGTCCAGGGCCCAGAGCGCCCCGCTATTGCTGAAGACGCCCGAGAGGGCGTTCGGCGTGATGGACGACACGCCGGTGACAACCCAGGTGCCGGAATTGCTGACCTCGACCGCACCGGTCGTGTCCGGCACGTCGATGCCCTCCGAGACGGCGGCCGGCGCCTCCACGACGACGCGCCCGAACATCAGGCCCGCATTGGTGATGTTCACCTCGTCGGCCTTGACCGCTGCAAAGATGGCAAGGTTGCCCGCGGCGTCGGCCAGGCCGCCCAGCTCGGTCATCGACAGGGAGCCGATGCGCCCGGCGACGAAGCCGTCATCAAGGTCGAGGCCTGCCCCTACGACGCCGCCGGCTTCATTAGTGAAGGAGGCGGTGCCCACGTCACCCGACAGAGTGACCAGGCCAAAGGTGCCCTGAGGATCCGCCACGGTGGCGAAGGCCGTGATGATTCCGCTGTTGGTGACGGTAAGGTCGCCGCCCATGGCGCCTTCATAGCCGGGAATGTCGCCGACGATGACGGCGCCGTCCTGCGCGCCGACGTGGATGGCGGTGGTCGCGCCCTTGATGAGGCCAGCATTGTCGACGACCACGTCGCCATCGGTGCTCATCATCCAGGCGCCCCAGCCGTTCGGCGCGACAATGCGGCCGCCGGCGAGGTTGACCAGTTCCGCCTTGCCGACGGTCTGCGACCAGATGTGCACGCCGTTGTAGAGCGTCGTGTAAACGGTCCGGTCGGGGTTGTCATAGGCGGTGATCGAGCCGCTATTGACGATGGTGGCGTCGCCGGAGACCGATCCGCCGGCCCACACATTGGCGCCCGGTCCATCATAGGACGTTATCGTCCCGCGGTTGGTGAGGATGGCGGTGTTCTTGTCCGACCACACGACCACGCCACGGCGACCATTCGAGGTCACGACGCCGTTGACATCGTTCACCACGCTGGCGAGGCCGTTATAGCTGTTGACGCGAAGACCGTCGTTCAGCGCCGTGACCGAACCGTCATTGTAGATGCTGACCGCGACAGGTTCCGGCGCAGCGTAGCCGCCGTCAGCCAGAATGCCGTACGTATCCCAGGCGCTGTACGTGGTGTAGGTGGTCGAAACCGTCCCGTAATTGGCGATCGACACGCCTCCGCCATTGGCGAGGCCCAAAATGCCGTTTGTGCCCATCGGATCGGGCGAGGTGCCGGCGATGACGGTGCCGTAATTGGTGATGATGACGTTGCCGCCGACATAGGTATCGCCGTCCGGCCAGCTTCCCGGTTCGGTGGCGGCGACGTAGACGCCGGTCTGGTCCGGCGAGATGAGGACTCCCTCGCCGATATTGACCGTGATGTCGCCGCGCACGGTGCGCACGTCGACGCCATCGTAAAGCTGCCCGAGAACCGTGGTGGACCCGGTCAGATTCAAGGTGATGTCGGTGGGATTGGCGGCGTCGTCATTGGCCTTGAACAGGATGCCCGGGCCACCATCAGTGTCGGAATCGAAATAGCCATTGTCGACATTCAGCGTCGCGGCGGGCCCGGTGGCCGTCGCCGACAGACGTTCATCGGTGCAGGTGAGTATCGTGACGGTGCCTTCATAGGTCACCGTGCCGGCATTCGTGCAGGCCGGGTCGGCATGAGCGGAAGGGAACGCCAGCCAGACGCTTCCCGACAATACCAACCCCGCCACAACCGATGGTGTGCCAACGACCCTCATTCCCGCCTCCGACTTTAGTCGATTCCCCGCTCCTGAATGGACGAGAAAGGAGGGGAAGCCAAGATGGGTTGCTGGCTTACTTGTGGTTGAGTCGCCATTTTACGCGAAATGTTGCTGGTATGTGACAACGGTCAGGTCGCCCGTGCGACTTGCGCCGGCCAGCAACGGCAAGCGAGGGTTTGTCGGCGGCCTTGGGGCCGGAAGACGACTGGCCGGTCTTGGGGAATTCAGACGAGAAGCGGACATATCGCCGATGAATGTCCGAGGCCGAAACTGCCCCTTATCGGATGTTAAGAGCGTCCGCTTGTCGCGACGCGGCTGTTCGATCCAACGAAGACCGCCGTAGCCAATCAGCTCGAAGCTGTTGGCAGCCTCTGAGGTGGGGCGGGAAAACACACGCCTGAGTTTAGGGGTGGCCCTTGCTTTGGTAGCGTCGTTAGTTGAGCGTGCGACTACGGCCTGAACCGCCCCGCGTTTTCTAGACGCCCTCGGCTTTGGCTTTGTGCTGCCGTTCGAACTCGATTGGGGACAGCATCCCATTGCGTGCGTGCTTGCGGGTGGGGTTGTAGAACATCTCGATGTAATCGAACACGTCCCCGCGTGCCTCGTCGCGCGTGCGGTAGACCTTGCGGCGGATACGCTCGCGCTTGAGCAGGTTGAAGAAGCTCTCGGCCACGGCGTTGTCATGGCAGTTGCCGCGCCGGCTCATGGATGGCTCCAGGTCGTGGTGCTTCAGGAACGACGCCCATTCCATGCTGGTGAACTGGCTCCCCTGGTCCGAATGCACCAGCACACGGCCCTTCGGCTTGCGTCGCCAGACGGCGGCCAGCAGCGCCTGAAGCACGACGTTGGTCGTCTGCCGGGCCTGCATGGACCAGCCGACGACGCGGCGGGAGAAGAGGTCGATCACGACCGCCAGATAGGCGAAGCCTTCGTGGGTGCGGATGTAGGTGATGTCGGTCACCCAGGCCTTGTCCGGCGCCTCCGCGTCAAACCGGCGATCGAGCGTGTTGTCGACCGCCAGGGATGGCTTGCCTCCATAGTGGCCGGGGCGGCGCTTGTAGCCGATCTGCGCTCGGATGCCGGCAAGCCGCGTCAGCCGCGCAACTCGGTTGGGACAGCAGCTCTCGCCCATGTCCGCCAAGTCATCGTGGAGCTTTCGGTAGCCATAGACCTTGCCGCTCTCGCTCCATGCCGCGCGGATCAGCTCGGTCTGTCGGTGGTCTTCCTGCGCGCGCTTGCTCAGCGGATCCTTCAGCCAGGCGTAGAAGCCACTGGGCTGGACACGCAGGCACCGACACATGGCACGGATCGAAAACAGCAGGCGATGCTCAGCGATGAACGCGTACTTCACTTTGCATCCTTGGCGAAGTACGCGGCTGCTTTTTTTAGGATGTCGCGCTCCTCCGTAACGCGTTGCAACTCGCGCTTCAGCCGGCGGACCTCCGCAGCCTGATCGTCATCGCGGGCCACGGCGGCAGGCTTGCCGTACCGTTTCCTCCACTCGTAGAGCGAGTACTTGCTGATCCCCAGTCGCGCCGCCACCTCCGCAACCGGATAGCCCCGCTCGGTGATCTGAAGGACCGCGTCGCGCTTGAAGTCCTCGGTGAAGTTCGCCTTGCCCATTGGGGCCTCCTTGCCTCAAAATTTAGGGAAGAAGGCGTCCAGGAATCTAGGGGCGGTTCAGTCGCGCAGACCCGTTCAAGGGTCAGCACCACATCCTCACCCCGATAGCTGAACCGCGCATCCACGACCGGTGAGAACCGGGAGAATGTATCGACGATCGTCAGCACGCGGATCTTTCGCCCGGTCGCCAGTTGGTCATGAACGAAGTCCATGGCCCAGGTCTCGTTCGTTCGGGTGGCCACCCGACGGTCGTCCCGCAGCTTCGCCTTCACCCGGCGCTTGGGTACCTTGTTGCGCAATTGCAGCCCCAACTCCTTGTAAAGACGATAGATCCGCTTTGGATTGACCGCCCATCCGTCTCTGCGCAACAGGACGTGGACCCGGCGATATCCGTACCGTACCCGCGTCTCGCAGATCTCCTTGATGCGCTGCTTCAGCTCGGCCTGCGTGCCACGCTTCGACTTGTAGACGTAAAGAGCCCGATCGATCCGGAGGGCGGCGCAGGCGCGCCTGGCCGACACCTTCCAATCGCTGCGAACCTTGTCGACAAGCTCCCGCTTACGCGCAGGCCTCAGAGCTTTTTTGACAGCACGTCCTGGAGCATGGCCTTGTCGAGCGACAGGTCCGCGACGATCCGCTTCAGCTTGGCGTTCTCCTCCTCGAGCTGACGCAGCCGCTTCATCTCCGAGGGCATCAACCCCGCATACTTCTTCCGCCAATTATAGAACGTCGCGTCCGAGATGCCCGCCTTCCGGCAGACCTCCGCGACCGGCGCACCATCCTCCGCCTGCTTCAGCACGAAGGCGATTTGCGCCTCCGTGAACTTCGACGTCTTCATGGAACTCTCCTCGTCCCCGACACAGGGATCATAAGTGGAAAATTCCAGTTCAGACCGGCCTAAATCGGCGGGAGCACGTCAACATCTCCGCCAATTTTACAGCGAGACCGGGCGCCCCTCGATCGACCCGGAACTGATGATCCGTATGCTGCTCGTCGGCGATTGCTTCGGCATCCGCTCGGAGCGGCGGCTATGCGAGGAGGTGCATCTCAACCTCGCCTACCGTTGGTTCTGTCGGCTCGGGCTGGGAGGGTACGTGCCTGACCATTCCACCTTCTCAAAGAACCGGCATGGCCGCTTCCGCGACAGTGACCTACTGCGCGAGCTGTTCGAGACGACGGTCCGTCGCTGCATCGAGGAAGGTCTTGTCGGGGGCGAAGGATTCGCCGTAGATGCCAGCCTGATCAAGGCGGACGCTAACAAGCAGCGCTCTGCGGTGGGTTTGGAAGCGGTCGATTGGAACGCCCTCGCCGAGAGCCGCCGCTCGGTTCAGGAATATCTCGACACGCTCGACGAGGCGGCCTGGGGTGCGGCCAGCGAGGTGAAGCCGAAGTTCGTGTCGAAATCGGCCCCCCGCGCAGTGGACCGGCGCGCTGAATGGGCATGCCTTCTTCGCCTACGCGACCAACTACCTGATCGATCTCGACCACGCCGTCATCGTCGATGTTGATGCGGCGCAAAGCGGACGTCTTTGAGGGGGCACTCGAGGGGCTTCTAAGGGAGATCAGCCGACGTCCTTCGGCCTCGCCCATGCCATTGGTCTCGCCGTTTCGCATTTCGGGAAAAATAAGGGCTGACAACGCATTGAAGCGTCGTCAGCCCTTGATTTTCTGGTCCGCGCCAACCTTTGGCTGCCATTGAGCCAAACTATGGCGTCAAATGCTCAACCTTTGGGTGGCACGACAACAGCTCAGCTTTCGAGCGAAACGCCAGTCTGTCGTCACGCCGCAAATCCAACACATCATGCAAATGCCGCTTCGAACCCTCGCTCACCCCTAAAAATCGGGGTGAGCGAACTTCGTGCGACGTTTGAGCGAACTATTGCGCCGTTGAGCGAGATTCAGTGACGCGTCAAGTCAACTCTCTGCCGAAGCTCAGCTGCACCCCGTCGTCGAGCCGCAGGTCTCGCACTTCAGGCAGGTCCCGTTCCTCACCATGGTGAAGTTCTGGCACTCGGGGCAGGATTCGCCCTCATAGCCCTTGGCGCGGGCCATGGCGCGGGCTTCCGCCTTGGTCGGGCCGGCGGCGGCCGGCGCCGCTGCGGGAGCGGCCCAGGGGAGGGCGTCGGTGCTGCCAAGCTCCGGCTCGTCCTCGTCCATCGGCTCGGCCTTGAGCGCGGTGGCGCCCTGGATGCCGCCGCGCAGCGCGGTGACGTTCGACGCCGCGCTGGTGGGCGCGATGGGGGTGCCGGCCGGCACCACCATCAGGCTCACATTCTTGCCGCGCATCAGCCCCTTGGAGACCATGCGCGAGGCGGCCGAGGTCGCCGAGGCCTTGCCCTCGTCCACGCCCTTGCCCAGCGCGTCGAAATTCGACTCGCCCGGCTCGACATGGCCGAGCTCGTGGCGGCCGAGATAGGACACGGCGAGCTCGCGGAAGATGTAGTCGAGGATCGAGGTGGCGTATTTGATCACCTCATTGCCCTGCACCGGGCCGGCGGGCTCGAAGCGGGTGAAGGTGAAGGCGTCGACATATTCCTCCAGCGGCACGCCGTACTGGAGGCCCAGCGACACCGAGATGGCGAAATTGTTGATGAAGGAGCGCAGCGCCGCGCCTTCCTTGTGCATGTCGATGAAGATCTCGCCGAGGCGGCCATCATCATATTCACCGGTGCGCAGATAGACCTTGTGCCCGCCGACCACTGCCTTCTGGGTGTAGCCCTTGCGGCGGTCCGGCATCTTCTCGCGGTCGCGCATGGCGATGACGCGCTCGACGATCTTCTCCACCACCTTCTCGGTGATCTGGGTGGCGCGGGCGGCGGCGGGCTTTTCCAGCAGCGCCTCGACCGCGTCTTCCTCGTCATCCTCGTCGGAGATGAGCTGCGAGTTCAGCGGCTGGGAGAGCTTGGAGCCGTCGCGGTAGAGCGCGTTGGCCTTCAGCGCGAGGCGCCAGGAGAGCAGATAGGCCTCCTTGCAGTCCTCGACCGTCGCCTCGTTCGGCATGTTGATGGTCTTGGAGATCGCGCCCGAGAGGAAGGGCTGCGCCGCCGCCATCATCAGAATGTGGCTGACCACCGAGAGATAGCGCTTGCCGATGCGCCCGCACGGATTGGCGCAGTCGAAGACGGGATAGTGCTCGGGCTTGAGGAAGGGCGCACCCTCCAGGGTCATCGCGCCGCAGACATGGATGTTCGCGGCTTCGACGTCCTTCTTGGAGAAGCCGAGGAAGGGCAGCAGCTCGAAGGCCGGATCGGCCAGCTTGTCGGCCGGCACGCCGAGCTTGGCCAGCGCCTCGTCGCCCAGGGTCCAGCGGTTGAACACGAACTTGATGTCGAAGGCCGCCTTCACGCTGCCGTCGATCTTCGACAGCATGGCGTCGTCGAAGCCCTTGGTGCGCAGGGTCGAGTGGTTGATCGCCGGCGCCTGGGTGATGGAGCCGTGGCCGACCGCATAGGCCTCGATCTCGGCGAGCTGGCTCTCGGAATAGCCGAGCGTGCGCAGCGCCTCCGGCACGGCGCGGTTGATGATCTTGAAATAGCCGCCGCCAGCCAGCTTCTTGAACTTCACCAGCGCGAAGTCGGGCTCGATGCCGGTCGTGTCGCAATCCATGACAAGGCCGATCGTGCCGGTGGGCGCGAGCAGCGTGGTCTGGGCGTTGCGGTAGCCATGCGCCTCGCCGAGCGAGAGGGCGAGGTCCCAGGTCGCCTTGGCGCGCTCGACGAGCAGCGCCTCGGGCACCTTGGCATGGTCGAGCGGCACCGGGTTGGTGCTCAGCCCTTCATAGCCCTCGCGCTCGCCATAGGCGGCGCGGCGGTGGTTGCGCATCACCCGCAGCATGTGGGCGGCGTTGGGCTGATATTCCGGGAACGGGCCGAGCTGCTTGGCCATTTCGGCCGAGGTGGCATAGGCGACGCCGGTCATGATGGCGGTGAGCGCGCCGCAATAGGCGCGGCCGGCGTCCGAATCATAGGGGATGCCGGAGGTCATCAGCAGGCCGCCAATATTGGCGTAGCCGAGGCCGAGGGTGCGGTAGTCGTAGGAGAGCTGCGCGATCTCCTTCGAGGGGAACTGCGCCATCAGGATCGAGATTTCGAGCACGACGGTCCACAGCCGGCAGGCATGCTCATAGCTCTCGACATCGAACGTGCCGTCCGCGTTGCGGAACTGCAGCAGGTTCAGCGAGGCGAGGTTGCACGCCGTGTCGTCGAGGAACATGTACTCGGAGCACGGGTTGGAGGCGCGGATCGGGCCGCCGGCCGGGCTGGTGTGCCAGTCATTGATCGTGGTGTGGAACTGGATGCCGGGATCGGCGCAGGCCCAGGCGGCGTGGCCGATCTTCTCCCACAGGTCCTGCGCCTTCAGCGTCTTCGTCACCTTGCCGGTGATGCGCGAGGTCAGGTTCCAGTCGGCATCGGCCTCGACGGCATTCAGGAAGGCGTCGTCGACGCGCACCGAATTGTTCGAGTTCTGGCCGGAGACGGTGAGATAGGCCTCGGAATCCCAATCGGTGTCGTAGATCGGGAATTCGATGTCGGTGTAGCCCTGCTTGGCGAACTGCACGACGCGGCGGATATAGTTCTCCGGCACCTGCGCCTTCTTGGCGGCGCGGATCTCGCGCTTCAGGGCGGGGTTCATCGAAGGGTCGTAGCAATCGTCGCCTTCGCCCTCGCAGTTCACGCAGGCCTTCATCACGGCCTTCATGTGCTTGGCGACGGTCTTGGAGCCGGTGACGAGAGCGGCGACCTTCTGCTCCTCCTTCACCTTCCAGTCGACATAGGTCTCGATGTCGGGGTGATCGACATCGACCACCACCATCTTGGCGGCGCGCCGGGTGGTGCCGCCGGACTTGATGGCGCCCGCCGCGCGGTCGCCGATCTTGAGGAAGCTCATCAGGCCGGAGGAGCGGCCGCCGCCGGAGAGCTTCTCGCCCTCGCCGCGCAGGGCGGAGAAGTTGGAGCCGGTGCCGGAGCCATACTTGAACAGGCGCGCCTCGCGCACCCACAGGTCCATGATGCCGCCATCGTTCACCAGATCGTCGGAGACGGACTGGATGAAGCAGGCATGCGGCTGGGGGTGCTCATAGGAGGTCGCCGAGCGGGTGAGCTGGCCGGTGACATGGTCGACATAGAAATGGCCCTGGCTGGGGCCGTCAATGCCATAGGCCCAGTGCAGGCCGGTGTTGAACCATTGCGGCGAGTTCGGCGCCGCCATCTGCATCGCCAGCATGTAGCGGTGCTCGTCGAAGAAGGCCTGCGCGTCCTCTTCCGAATCGAAATAGCCGCCCTTCCAGCCCCAATAGGTCCAGGTGCCGGCCAGACGATCGAAGACCTGGCGGGAATCGGTCTCGCCGATGAAGCGGTCCTTCTCGGCCAGGGCACCGAGCGCCTTCTCGTCGGCGACGCCGCGCCAGAGGAAGGACGGGACGGTCTCTTCCTCGGCCTTCTTCAGCCGCGCCGGTACGCCCGCCTTGCGGAAATACTTCTGCGCGATGATGTCGGTGGCGACCTGCGAGAAATGCTCGGGCACGTCGATGGCTTCGAGACGGAACACCACCGACCCGTCCGGATTGCGAATCTCGCTCGTCGCCTTGCGGAACGCGATGTCCGCATAGGGTGAACGGCCGGCCTGCGTGTAACGGCGCTGGATGCGCATTCTGGTTCGTCCCCGGTTCGGGCGGACCTGTCCGCGGCCCGCGTGTCGATCTTCAAAGCCTCGGACCTGCGTCCGCATAACCCCGTCATCCCGGAATCGAACGGCCGAATGGCCGCACCGTTCCGGTGTGTTGTTGCTACGCACGTGGCACGCACAAACGCCCGCCGGAAGGTGGTACCGGCGCTGGAGCCCGCTTCAATATGGATGATGCCGGCCCACAAAACACACGCTGCGGGCGACGGCGCCAAACTGGCCGACTCCCTGTTACGCGTCAACCTGATGTCACAAACTCTAGTGTGGAGTATGTGAAAAATCTCTAAATGTAGATGGTGATGCAACAGTCCGGCTGCCAGGGCCGAACGACAATCCGTGGGGGATTCGGCCCCTGAGTCCAGAGCCAATCGCGTCTTTCCGCGCGGGCGGTGGACAGCGGGGATGACGGGCATGGCGTGACGTTTTGGCTTTCGCCTTTGTCTCTTGGCACGCTGGCAAGGCCGCGCTGACCCACCGGCATCTGGACAGCGGCGGCGAGGGGGCTCAAATGGCAGCAACCCTGCCATCCAACCCGGCCATTGCATGACCTCCGCCCCCGTCGCGCCCCCCGCCGCCGGCGCCCTGACCTTTTTCCTGCTGGCGCTGGCGGCCGGCCTCGGCGCGGCCAATCTCTATTACGCCCAGCCGCTGATCGCGCTGATCGCCGACGATATCGGGCTTGACGAAACGCTGGCGAGCCTCGTCGTCACGGTGGGGCAGCTGGGCTACATCGTGGGCCTGCTGCTGCTGGTGCCGCTCGGCGACATTGTCGAGAACCGCCGGCTGATCGGCGCCATCCTGCTCTGCGCGGCGGCGGGGCTGGGCGTCGCCTTCGTTGCCACCGCGCCGGCGCTGTTCCTGTTGGCGGCGCTGGTGTTCGGCATCGGCTCGGTGGTGGCGCAGGTGGCGGTGCCCTTCGCCGCCCATCTCGCCCGGCCGGAAGAGCGCGGGCGCAAGGTCGGCAGCGTGGTCAGCGGGCTGATGACCGGCATCTTGCTGGCGCGGCCGGTCTCCTCGCTGCTGGCGCACTGGTTCGGCTGGCGGGCGGTGTTCCTCATCGCCGCGCTGGCGATGCTGGCGCTGGCGGTGGGACTGCGGCTCGCCTTGCCGGCACGCCGCCCGAGCGGGCGCTCCAGCTATCGCCGCCTCGTCGGCTCGCTGGGACCGCTGCTGCGGACGCAGCCGGTGCTGCGCCGGCGCGCGGCCTATCAGGCGGCGATGTTCGGCGCCTTCACCCTGTTCTGGACCGCGGCGCCGCTGGAACTCTCGTCGCCCGCCTTCGGCCTTGGCCAGCAGGGCATCGCGCTGTTCGCGCTGGCCGGAGCCGCCAGCGTCGTGGTCTCGCCGCTTGCCGGCTGGCTGGCTGACCGGGGATTCTCAAAGCTGGCGACCGGGGCGGCGCTGCTGCTGGCGATCGCCGGCCTGCTCGTCACCCAGCTCGGCGTCGCTACCTCCTCGGTGGTAGTGCTGGCGCTTGGCGCCATCGTGCTCGACTGCGCGGCGACGGCCAATCTGGTGTTCGGCCAGCGCGCCATCTTCATGCTGGCGCCGGAGATCCGCTCGCGGCTGAACGCGCTCTATATCGCCACCTTCTTCTTCGGCGGGGCGCTGGGTTCGGCGCTGGCCAGCCCGCTTTATGCGCTGGGCGGCTGGAGCGCGGTGACGGTGGCGGGCAGCGCGGTGCTGGTTCTGGCGCTGGCCTATTACGCCACCGAGTTCCGCCGACGTGGTTAAGCGCCGCGCCGGCGCGTGCGCGGCGGGACGTCGTGCGGCGGGACTTTGTGCGACTGGACTTCGGGCGGTGCGGATGGCATGTTCCGCGCGAGATTTACGGCCGGCGCAGGGACGATTTTCGTGAAGCTTTCCGACTTCATCACCGAGACCTTCACCTGGTGGAATGCCCAGACCATGGGCACGCGCTTCCACACCTGGCGGTATGGGGAGTTCGTCGGCACGGACGATTTCGGCAACCGTTATTTCCGCACCAAGGGCGGCAAGATCGACCCCGCGCTCGGCTTCGAGCGGCGCTGGGTGATCTATAACGGCGTCGCCGAGGCCACCGCCATTCCGCCGGGCTGGCACGCCTGGATGCACCAGCGCTCCGACGTGCCGCCGAGCCAGGAAACCTATGTGGCGCATGAATGGGAAAAGCCGCACCGGCCGAACCCGACCGGCACGGTCAACGCCTATCACCCGCCGGGCTCCGCCATCGGCTTCGGCCATCGCCCGGAAGTGACGGGCGACTACAAGGCCTGGACGCCCGAGTGAGGCTCGCCGCGCCGGCAGGGCAGGCGGGGCCGCGCGCGGCATTTTCGCGCCCGCCCCGACATCGCCGCATTGCCCGGCATCTTGGCCCCCTGCGCGCGCCGGAGGGCTGGTGCGCTTCGCGAGGCTTTCCGGTGCACGGCATTTCCGCCTTCCGACCCTTCCTGCGGTCCACGCTGCTTGCCGCCGTGGCGTTTGCCGCGTTCGCTTCCCCGCTCGCCGCCCAGCAGAGCTGGCAGGGCGGCGTCGAATCGCAGCCGCTGGCACCGCCCCCCGGCGTGATGGACGGGCCGGTGCAGGACCCCGATTCGCCGCCCGGCGGGGTGGGCGTGCCCTCGATCATGGACGACCCCGATGCGGGGGCGCCGCGCGCCCCGGCGCAGGCCCCGGCGGAAGTGCCGGGCCAGGCCACCGTCGGCCCCAGCGGCGATATCGAGGTGATCCAGCCGCCGGAACAGAAGGTTGAGAACCGCACGGCGGTGTTTTCCGGCCTCGACAAGATCACCGGCCGCATCACCAGCTTCGACGTGGCGATCAACGAGACGGTGCAGTTCGGCGCGCTGCGCATCACCCCGCGCGCCTGCTACACGCGGCCCGAGACCGAGCAGCAGAACACGACCGGCTTTGTCGAGATCCAGGAGATTTCGCTGGATGGCAAGGTTGAGCCGCTGTTCGGCGGCTGGATGTTCGCCTCCAGCCCCGGCCTGCACGGCGTCGAGCACCCGATCTATGATGTCTGGCTGACCGACTGCAAGCAGACCGCCCCGGTGATCGCCTCGCCCGGCGGCCAGCAGTAGAAATCACCCTCGCCCGCCTCCAGCGCCTGCGCCAGCAGGCGGTGATACTGGCGCCGCGGCACCTCGATGGCGCCGAAGCTCTTCAGATGGTCGGTGACGAACTGGGTGTCGAGCAGCACGAAGCCTCCCTTCTTCAGCCGCGCCACCAGATGCACCAGCGCCACTTTCGAGGCGTCGCGCGCGGTGTGGAACATGCTCTCGCCGAAGAAGGCGCGCCCGAGCCGCACGCCATAAAGCCCACCGACCAGCGCCCCGTCCTGCCAGGCTTCCACCGAATGGCAATGGCCGCGCGCATAGAGGTCGCAATAGAGCTTGCGGATGCGCCGGTTGATCCAGGTCGAGCCGCGCCCGTCGGCCGGGGCGGCGCAGCCGTCGATCACAGCCTCGAAGTCATGGTCGATGCGGATCTCGAACTTGTCCGAGCGGATGGTGCGGGCGAGGCGGCTGGAAATGGCGAAGCCGTCGAGCGGAATGACGCCGCGCCGTTCCGGCTCGATCCAGTAGAGGCCGGGGTCGTCGGCGCTCTCGGCCATGGGGAAGATGCCGCAGGCATAGGCCTTCAGCAGCACTTCCGGGGTGATCTCGACCTGGTGTTCGCGCGGGCGTGACATCGCGCCAGCATGACGGAGATGGGCGGCGCTGTGAAGGCGGGGGCAGGGCAAACGGCAAGCAGGAAGGGGGGCGCCGTCATGCCCGGCCTTGGGGCGGGCATCCACAATTCTACAAGGCCCCGTGTCCTAAAAACGTGAATGGCCGGGACAAGCCCGGCCATGACGTTGATCGAATGGTGATCGCGCAGGTGCCTCAGGCGCCCGGTTCGCCTTCGGCCAGAAAATGCTCCAGCCAATGGATGTCGTAGGCGCCGCGCTTGATGTCGTCATTCTCGACCAGCTCGCGGAACAGCGGCAGCGTGGTCTCGATGCCTTCCACCACGAACTCGTTCAGCGCCCGGCGCAGACGTGCCAGGCACTCCTCGCGGGTGGCGGCGTGGACGATCAGCTTGCCGATCATGCTGTCGTAATAGGGCGGGATCGAATAGCCCTGATAGACCGCCGAATCGATCCGCACGCCGAGGCCACCGGGCACATGCCAGTAGCCGATCTTGCCCGGCGAGGGCCGGAAGGTGCGCGGGTGCTCGGCGTTGACCCGGCACTCGATCGCATGGCCGTTCAGCACCACATCGTCCTGGGTGAAGCTCAACGCCTCGCCTGCCGCGACGCGGATCTGCTCGCGGATCAGGTCGAAGCCGGTGATGGCTTCCGTCACCGGATGCTCCACCTGGATGCGGGTGTTCATCTCGATGAAGTAGAACTCGCCATTCTCGTACAGGAACTCGATGGTTCCGGCGCCGAGATACTTCATGTCGCGCATCGCCTTGGCGCAGGTCTCGCCAATGCGGGCGCGCTGCTCGGCGGTGATGGTCGGGGAGGGGGCTTCCTCCAGCACCTTCTGGTGCCGGCGCTGCAGCGAGCAGTCGCGCTCGCCCAGATGCACCGCATTGCCCTTGCCGTCGCCGAAAACCTGGATTTCGATGTGGCGGGGCGTGCCGAGATATTTCTCGATATAGACCGCGTCGTCGCCGAAATTGGCCCGCGCTTCCGAACGCGCGGTGGACAGGGCGGCGGACAGCTCGTCTTCAGAGCGCGCCACCTTCATGCCACGTCCGCCACCGCCGGCAGCGGCCTTGATCAGCACGGGGTAGCCGATCTCATTGGCGACCTTGATCGCCTCGTCATCGGAGGTGACGCCGCCCTCGGAACCCGGCACGCACGGAATGCCAAGCTTCTTGGCGGTGCGCTTGGCTTCGATCTTGTCGCCCATGACGCGGATATGCTCGGGCTTGGGCCCGATGAAGGCGACGCCGTGATCGATCAGGATCTCGGCGAAGCGCGCATTCTCGGAGAGGAATCCGTAGCCCGGATGCACCGCCTCGGCGCCTGTTATCTCGCAGGCGGCGAGCAGGGCGGGAATGTTGAGGTAGCTGTCCTTGGCCGATGCCGGGCCGATGCACACGCTCTCGTCGGCCAGCTTCACATGCATGGCGTTGGCGTCGGCGGTGGAATGAACCGCCACGGTGGCGATGCCCATTTCCTTGCAGGCGCGCAGCACGCGCAGGGCGATCTCGCCGCGATTGGCAATCAGGATCTTGCCGAACATCAGGCGCGCCTCACTCGATGATCAGGAGTGGCTCGCCATATTCGACCGGCTGCGCATTCTCCACGAGGATTCGGGTCACGGTGCCGGCGCGGGGCGCGGGAATCGCGTTCATGGTCTTCATCGCCTCGACGATGAGCAGCGTCTGGCCTTCCTTCACCACCGAGCCGACATCGATGAAGTACTTGGCGCCGGGCTCCGGGCCGAGATAGGCGGTGCCCACCATCGGCGAAGTGACGAGGCCGGGATGCTTGGAGACATCGTCCACAGCCGCCGGCGCCAGCGCGGCGGGCACCGGCGCGGGGGCGGGCGCCGCCGGGGCGGGCGCAACCGCCACCGGGGCGGCGGCATAGACGGTCGGCGGGGCGCGGACGACGCGGATGCGCAAATCTTCCTGCTGCACCTCGATCTCGGTGAGGTCGCTTTCGGAGAGCAGGTTGGCGATCTCGCGCACCAGCGCGGGGTCGATGTTCGGCTTGTTGGTTTTCATCATGATCCCGTGACGGTCGCTCGCCCGTCTCCCTCAGCTGATCCTGCCACCGGCGGTGGCAAGCGCGTCGATGGCGAGCCGGTAGCCATCGATCCCCAGGCCGCAGATCACCCCACGGGCGACCGGCGAGATATAGGAATGATGGCGGAAGGCTTCGCGCGCGAAGACGTTGGACAGGTGGACTTCGACGACAATGAGGCCGACCGCCTTGATGGCGTCGGCCAGGGCGACGGACGTATGGGTGTAGGCGGCCGCGTTCAGCACCACGCCGCGCGAGCCGCGCGCTTCCTGAAGGAAGGTGACGAGCTCGCCCTCATGGTTGCTCTGGCGGAACACGAGTTGCAGCCCGTGGCGCTCGCAGGCGGCGCGGCAGGCGGCTTCGACATCGGCGAGGGTCGCACGGCCGTACACCTCCGGCTCGCGCGTGCCGAGCAGGTTGAGGTTCGGTCCGTTGAGAACATGCACCGTGTCGGGCATCGCGCCTCATTCAGCCAGCCGCCGGCGGCCCCATGCCGGGACGGCCGCGGGGTTATAGGCAATGGCTAGCCCCGCGCCAAGCCCCGCCGCGCTTTCCGCAGGATTATCCCCGGCCGGCAACACTATCAGCCGCCGGCGGGGGGATCCGTTCAGTAAAAGCTCAGCACTGGGCGGGCAGCTGGGAAATCAGCACTGGGTCTTGCCGCAGCTGCGCACCGAGGCGATGGCGCCCTTGAGCTGGTCATGGCCGACCGCGCCGACCACCACCTGGTCGCCCAGCACATAGCTCGGCGTGCCGTCAATGCCGAGCGCTTCGGCCAGCTGCAGGTCGTCCTGCAGCGTGGCGTTCACCTCGGGGTTCTCCAGCGCCTTCTCCAGCGCCGCCTTGTTGATTCCGACGGCCAGCGCGGCCTCGATCGCCTTGTCCTTGTTGACCTGCCCGCGCTCGCCGAGCAGCTTCTTGTGGAAGTCGAAATACTTGTCCGGCGCCGCCAGCCGCACCGCGACGCCGACCCGCGCGGCTTCCACCGAGCCCGGCCCGAGCACCGGGAATTCCTTGAGGATGACCTTCAGCTTCGGGTCGCCCTGGATCAGCTCGGTCAGGTCGGCCAGCGCGCGCTTGCAGTAGCCGCAATTGTAATCGAAGAACTCCACCAGCGTGACGTCGCCCTGCGGGTTGCCGACCACGATGCCGCGCGTGGTGTCGTAGATGCGC
This sequence comes from Ancylobacter sp. FA202, assembly GCF_000380205.1. NCBI lineage: Bacteria > Pseudomonadati > Pseudomonadota > Alphaproteobacteria > Hyphomicrobiales > Xanthobacteraceae > Ancylobacter > Ancylobacter sp. FA202. The sequence goes on from NZ_KB904818.1 coordinate 4,029,472, forward strand.
GGCTTGAGCTCGGCCACGGCGGTTTCGCGCTGCTTGGCCTCGGCGGCGGCCTGGCGCTTCTGGAGCACCATGATCGCCTCCTGGATCACCTCGGGATTGTTGACGAGATACTCGCGGATCACGCCCTCGAATTCCTTGCGCTGGGCGTCGTCCAGTGCCGAGGCGGGCGTGTGGGCCGCGCCGAGCAGCAGGCCGGCGGCTAGGCCGAGCGCGAGGGTCGCGCGGCCGGCGCGGCGGAAGAGGCTGAGGGACGACATGGGGTTCTCCAGGGGGAAGGGGGCGGGCGCGGCCATTTATGGGCCGGCTTTCTTGCTGCGGGCGTTGCGATCGACCGGCGGCTTGTAGTTGACGATGTCGTCCGCTTTCAGCCAGCCCGGCGTGCCGAGCTTGAAGCCGTTGCGGGCCCTTGTCGCCAGTTCGCGCGAGAGGCGGAAATCACCGCTCATATAGGCGGCCTGCGCCGAGGCGAGGTCGGCATTGGGAATGTCGCCCTTGCGGCCATAGGCCATGGCAAGATAGCGCCAGCCGGCCGGCGAGGACGGCTCGCGCTGCAGGCTGAAGGTCAGCTCGCGCACCGCCTCCTCCATCGAGGCCTTGTCCTCGTTGGCGACGAGCGCCTGGCCGAGCAGCATGCGGATGAGCGGGTTGCCGTCCGACAGCGCCACCGCGCGGCGCAGCGGCGGCACCGCCTCGCGCGCCCGCCCGGCCTCCAGCAGCGCCTGGCCCTTCAGCTCGTAGAAATAGGGGTTGTTCGGCTGCTCGGCGATCAGCGAATCGATCTGGTTCAGCGCGTCGGGAATGCTGCCGAAGCGGTAGCCGGAAATGGCCCGCGCGTAGCGCGCCGGCATCGAATTGTCCGAGCGCGGATAGGTGCGGCTCACCGAGTCCGGCGGCTGGGTGAAGCCGACGAGCTTCGCCCGCATCATGTCGTGCCGGGCCTGCAGGGCGGGCGAATCCTTGGCGTCGTAATAGGGGCTCTTCTTCGCCATCTCCGTCAGCAGCGCGATGCGCTCGGTGGCCATGGGGTGGCTGAGCACATAGGGGTCGATGCGCTGGCTCAGGAACATCTGGTCGTTCTGGAAGCGCTCGAACGTCGTCAGCATGCCCTTGGCCGACTGCTTGGTGGCGGTGAGGTACTTCACCGCCGCCTGGTCGGCGGAGGCTTCCTGCCCGCGCTGATAGGACAGCAGGGTGCGGCGGATGACTTCCTGCGGGGCCATGACCGCGCCGGCCGCTGCCCCGCCCATATTGGCGCCGCTCGCCGCGCCGGCCGCGACACCGCCGGCGGCCAGCAGCATGGCGACGATGGAGGCGGTCTGCGCCGTCTCCAGCTGCTGGCGCATATTGGCGAGGTGGCCGCCGGCGATATGGCCGGTCTCATGCGCCAGCACGCCGATGATCTCGTTCGGCACCTTTGACTGCTTGAGCGCGCCGGTATTGATGAAGATGCGCCGCCCGTCGGCGACGAAGGCGTTGAAACTGTCGCTGCCGACCAGCACCACCTGGATGTTCTGCTGCTGCAGCCCGGCGGCCTTGAAGATCGGGCGCGTATAGTCGCGCATCAGCGTTTCGATCTCGGCGTCGCGGATGATGCCCGGCGAGCGGCTCTGGGCCTGCGCCGGCCCGGCGGGGGCGAGAAGCGCGGCGGCGGCCAGCAGCGTGGCGCCCCGCGCCAGCCCGGCGCCAAGGCGCGCGACAAGGCGGCCGCCGGGGAGGTGGCGGGCGAGGTGCAGGCGCCGCGTGGGCGAGGGCTTGTCAAGCAGCAGGGAAGGCATCATCCATCGACACGGTGGGTTCGCGGCGAACTGACGCTGTCGGGACGGCAGGGTCAAGCCTCGGCCTCATCATCTTCTATTGAACATTCGCCGAAACGGCCCGGAAAATGCGGCGGCGATACGGCAGGTTCGGCAAGGTTGGTACATATGAGCGCAACACCTTCCTCTCCCCGCCTCGAGGCCGCTGCAAGCCTAGTCGGCGGAACTCTGGTCGGCGGAAATCTGGCTGGCGCCTCCCGCCGCAGCGAGATCGCCCCCTTCATCGTCATGGACGTGATGGAGCGGGCGGCGCGCATCGAGGCGGCGGGCGGCCATGTCATCCATATGGAGGTCGGCCAGCCGGCGGCGCCCGCGCCCTCCACCGCCCGCGAGGCGGCGCGTCGGGCGCTCGACCATGGCCGCATCGGCTACACCACCGCGCTCGGCATTCCCTCGCTGCGCGCCCGCATCGCCCGCCATTATGGCGAGACCTATGGCGTGGAGATCGACCCGGCGCGGGTGGTGGTGACGACCGGCTCCTCCTCCGGTTTCCTGCTCACCTTCCTCGCCCAGTTCGAGCCGGGAGACCGGGTGGCGATCGCCAATCCCGGCTATCCCCCCTATCGCCATATCCTGACGGCGCTGGGCTGCGAGCCGGTGCTGATCGAGACCGATGCCGCCTCGCGCTGGGTGATCACGCCCGAGGCGCTACTGGAGGCGCACCGGCGCACCCCGCTCAAGGGCGTGCTGGTGGCCAGCCCCGCCAACCCGACCGGCACGATGATGCGGCCCGAGGCGCTGGCCGAACTGGTCCGCACCGCCGAGGGCGCCGGCATCCGCTTCATTTCCGACGAGATCTATCACGGGCTGGACTACGCCTTCCCCGCCACCACGGCGGCGGCGATCAGCCTGCAGGCCACCATCATCCATTCCTTCTCGAAATATTTCTGCATGACCGGCTGGCGGGTCGGCTGGATGGTGATGCCGGAAGGTCTGGTGCGCGCGGTGGAGCGGCTGCAGCAGAATTTGATGATCTCGGTGCCCACCCTCTCGCAGATCGCCGCCGAGGCGGCGTTCGATGGCGCCAGCGAGATGGAGGCGGTGAAGCATGGCTATGAGGAGAACCGGCTGATCCTCACCACCGGCCTGCCCGCCGTCGGCCTGCCGGAATTCCTGCCCGTCGACGGTGCGTTCTATCTCTATGCCGACGTCTCGCGCTTCACCGACGATTCTGCCGCCTTCGCCCGGCGGCTGCTCGACGAGGCGCATGTGGCGGCGACGCCGGGGGTCGATTTCGACCCGCATCGCGGCCACCATTATCTGCGCCTGTCCTATGCCGGCGCCCCGGACGAGATGCGCGAGGCGGTGCAGCGCATCGGCGATTTTCTGCGCAAGGGGTGAGAGTAGGGCGAGGGGGGAGCTGGGGAGAGGCCCTGCGTCCTTTGAGGCTCACTGCGCTCGCACCTCAGGATGACGGGCCGCGGCGCGCTCCTGTCCACGAAGGCCGTCATGCTGAGGTGCCGGCCGCACGGCCGGCCTCGAAGCACGCAGGCAGCGGAAGGCGTGGGCCCCCGGGCCAAGCCCGGGGATGAGGGCAGCTTACCTTTCCGCCAGCGCCGCGTCATAGGCGGCCTGGGACGCCAGGATGGCGTCCATATTGTGCTCGGCCCAATGGGTGAGGGCGGCGGCGGTTTCCGCCAGCGTGCGGCCGAGCGGGGTGAGTGCGTATTCCACCGTGACCGGCACGGTGGGGTACACGGTGCGCGTCACCAGCCCGTCGCGCTCCAGCTTCTTCAGCGTCTGCGACAGAACCTTTTGCGAAATGAGCTTGATGTCGCGGCGCAGATGGTTGAACCGCACCGGCCCGCCCTCCAGCCGGTCGAGGATCAGCAGCGCCCATTTGTCGGCTAGCCGGTCGAGCACCAGCCGGGTCGGGCAGCGATCCTCATAAACGTCATAGGCATAGCGCATCGCGGTCTCACTCGTTGTCGTGCGGCGGGCGGCGTTCCGCAAGTCGGTTTCCTCGACGCCACCATGTGAGCCGCAAGTGCTCTCTTCCGGCCTCTCCGTTGAGAGAGTATGTAGTCCATCGAAACATGGTTTCCAATGGATACTAAGGAGAGTGACTATGGCAGGCAAGATTCTGGTGCTCGGCGCGAGTGGGCATGTCGGCCGCCCGCTGGTGAAGGGGCTGCTCGCCCGGGGCGAGAGTGTGAAGGCCGCCTCGCGTGGCGGCCAGCCGATCGAGGGCGCCGAGGGCGTCACCTTCGACTTCGCCGCGCCTGACTTCGCGGCGGCGTTTGACGGCGTCGACCGCGTCTTCGTGATGCTGCCGGGTGGCTATGTGAATTCCCGGGAATTGCTGATTCCGGTGATCGAGGCCGCCGCCGCCCGCAAGGTGAAGGTGGTGCTGCAGACCGCGCTCGGCGTCGATGCCGACGATTCCATCCCCTATCGCCAGGTCGAGCTGGCGCTGATCGCCTCGGGCACGCCCTATGTGATCCTGCGGCCGAACTGGTTCACCGACAATTTCCTGAACTTCTGGAAGCCGGGCATCGACCATGCCGGCGTCATCGCCGTGCCGGCGGGCGAGGGCAAGTCCGCCTTTATCGACGCCCGCGACATCGCGGCCAGCGCCGCGAGCGCGCTGACCAGCGACGCCTTTGACGGACGGGCGTTCAATCTCTCCGGGCCGGCGGCGCTGAGCTATGCCGAGGCGGCGGCGATCCTCGCGCCTGTCATGGGCAAGAGCGTCGCCTACACCCCGGTCGACGACGACACGTTCGTTGGCATCCTGACCGGGGTCGGCATCGGCGAAGACTATGCCCGCTTCCTCGCCAGCATCTTCTACCCCGTGCGGGAGGGCTGGACCGCCGGCGTCACCGATACGGTGCAGACGCTGACCGGCCACGCGCCGCGCTCGGTGGGCGAGTGGGCGCAGGAAAACGCGGCCGCGCTTCGGGCGTGATGTTGCGCGCCGCTGTCTCTCGGGCGCTGCCGGGAGACAGCGGCGCGGTTACGCCGCCACCTGCTCGGTGATCACCTCGAAACGCTGCAGCATATGCGGCCCGAAAGTGTGGACCATCGGGATGTCGGCGGCGTCGCGCCCGCGCGCCACCAGCACCCGGCCGATACGCGGCACGTTGTGGCGGGCGTCGAAGGTGTGCCAGTGGCCGCCAATATAGGCCTCGAACCACGCATTATAGTCCATCGGCGCCGGGTCCGGTGGCACGCCGATATCGCCGAGAAAGCCGTTGCAGTAGCGGGCCGGGATGTTCATGGCGCGGGTAAGCGCCACCGCCAGATGGGTGAAATCGCGGCAGACGCCGACCCGCTCGTTGAACGCCTGGGCGGCGGTGCGGGTGTTGCGGGCGAACTGATAGTCGAAGCGGATCTGCGCGTTGACGAAATTGCAGATCTGCTGGACCCGGTTCCAGCCGGGGGCGTAGTTGCCGAACAGGTTCCACGCCACGCCCGAGAGTTCGTCGACCTCGCAATAGCGGCTCGGCAGCAGGAACTGCAGCACCTCCGGCGGCAGTTCGGCCGGCGGGTGCTCGATGGCGTTTTGGTCGAACACATCAAGCGTGCCGGGATCGGCGACGTTGATCCGGCTCTCGAAGCGGGCGCCGCCGGTCGGGATGAGCAGGCGCCGGCAGATATTGCCGAAGCTGTCGTCATAATCCTCGCTGGCCACCGGGCTGCCGTCGCTCAGCGCGGTTACGCTCATCGTGGCGACGTCGATGATGTCGACCTGTCGTTCCGGGTGCGGGTCGAGCAGGGTGATGCCGGCGGTCGGCTGGTTGCAGACGATCTCGATCCGGTACCCGCATTGTATGGTGATCATTCCGAGCCCCGCATCGCCGTCATTGCAGAACAGAACACCGTTCGCGGGCGGAGGTTCCGGCGACTTGTGCCGAGATTGCAGGCAGGCGGAATAAGAAAACGGCGCCGTGAGGCGCCGTTTCCATGAGCGGTGGCGGGATAGGCCCCTGCTGGTCGTGCGTCGGCGACGATTACTCGCCGAAGATCTTGCGCTGCCACCAGCCGGTGCGGCGCGGGCGATCGGGTTCCGGCTCGGCCGGGGCTGCCGCCTCGGTGGCAGCGGGCGCCTCGGTGGGAGCGGGGGCCGCTTCCGGAGCGCTCGGCTCTTCCGTCGGGGTGGCGACGGCCGCCTCGTCGACGCTCGCGCCAGTCTCGGCCGGGGCTTCCGGCGCCGGGGCTTCAGGCGCGGGAGTTTCCGGCGCGGGGGCATCGCTCACGCCATCACTTTCGGCAACGACGGCCGGCGCCTTCTCCCGCACCGTCGAGCGACGGCGGCGGGGCTTCGGCTTGGCGGCTTCAGGCGCATCGGCCGCATCCGCGGCGGGTGCTTCGGCGGCGGGTTCTGCCGCAGCGGCGTCGGCGCTGGGGGCGTCGACGGCTTCCGCCGTCTCTGCCGCCGCCGCCTTGGTGCGGCGTCCACCGCGACGGCCGCGGCGCGGCTTCTCGTCCTCGACGGGTGCGGCTTCCGCTGTCGCTTCCGGCGCAATCTCGGCGGAGGTCTCGGCCGGCGTCTCTTCCGGCGTGGCGGTGGCTTCTTCGGCCAATGCGACCGCCTGTTCGGCCGGTTCGCCGGCGAGGGGGACCTCGGCGGTGACGTCGGTCCCAATCTCGGCCATCACCTCGGGAGCCGCTTCGGCGCGCTCGCTGGAGCGCTCCTCGTCGTCGCCCTCCTCGCCATCATCCTCGAACTCGGCGCCGGACATGTCCGACCCCTGCTCGCCCTCGGCATGACGCTCGCCATTCTCGCCGTTCTCGCCATTGGCGCCACCGCCGCGCCGACGCCGACGCCGACGGCGACGACGACGTCCGCCATCGCCGGCCGGGTCGCCGGCAGCGGGGGCCGGCGGGGCGTTGTGGCTCTCGCCGGCTTCCGGCTCGGCGGCGGCTTCCACCGTCTCTTCGGTCGCCGTCGTGGTCTCGGCCTCGTCCTCGGCTTCATCGGCCGCGGCGAGGTCCATCTCATCCTCCGGCTCGAACACCAGCTCGGGCGGGCGCGGCAGCGGGATCGGGTTGAGCACCGCGTCGCCCTTGTCGATGGCGAAGGGGGTGAGCCCGGTCAGCGTCTGGTCGGCCGCGATGGTGATGAGGACGCCGAAGCGCTCTTCCAGCTCGTGCAGATGCGCGCGCTTGTGGTTGAGCACATAGAGCGCGTTCTCGGCGCGGGTGCGGATGACGAGGTTATGCGTGTTCGAGCGCTGGAGAATGTCCTCGGCGCCGCGCAGCATCTGCAGCGCGACCGAGGGCGAGGAGCGCACATGGCCGGTGCCGCCGCAATGCGGGCAGACCTCGGTGGAGGATTCCAGCACGCCGGTGCGGATGCGCTGCCGGCTCATTTCCATCAGGCCGAAATGCGAGATGCGGCCGAGCTGGATGCGGGCGCGGTCGTTCTTCAGGCAGTCCTTGAGCTTGCGCTCCACCGCCCGGTTGTTGCGCTTTTCGTCCATGTCGATGAAGTCGATCACGACAAGGCCGGCAAGGTCGCGCAGGCGCAACTGGCGGGCCACCTCCTCGGCGGCCTCCAGGTTGGTCTTAAGCGCGGTGTCCTCGATATTGTGCTCGCGGGTCGAGCGCCCGGAGTTCACGTCGATCGAGACCAGAGCCTCGGTCGGGTTGATGACGAGGTAGCCGCCGGACTTCAGCTGCACCTGCGGCAGGAACATCGCGTCGAGCTGGCTCTCCACCCCGAAGCGGGTGAACACCGGCTGCAGATCCTTGTAGACCTTCACGTTCTTCGCATGGCTCGGCATGAGCATGCGCATGAAGTCCTTGGCCTCGCGATAGCCTTCGTCGCCGGCGACGAGAACCTCGTCGATGTCCTTGTTGTAGAGGTCGCGGATCGAGCGCTTGATCAGCGAGCCTTCCTCATAGACCAGCGAGGGCGCGGTCGAGCCCAGCGTCAGCTCGCGCACATTCTCCCACAGGCGCAGGAGATATTCGAAGTCGCGCTTGATTTCCGGCTTGGTGCGGTTGGCGCCGGCGGTGCGCAGGATGACGCCCATGCCCTCCGGCACTTCGAGATCGGAGGCGACCTCCTTCAGCCGCTTGCGGTCCTCGGCCGAGGTGATCTTGCGGGAGATGCCGCCGCCGCGCGCGGTGTTGGGCATCAGCACCGAATAGCGGCCGGCGAGCGAGAGATAGGTGGTGAGCGCCGCGCCCTTGTTGCCGCGCTCTTCCTTGACCACCTGCACCAGCATCACCTGGCGGCGCTTGATGACTTCCTGGATCTTGTAGGTGCGGGCCCGGCCGCGCGGGGGCGCACGCTCGGGCATTTCCTCCATCGCGTCGTCGGAGCCGACCTCGTCGACGATCTCTTCCTCGTCGGCGATCTCCTCGACCTCGCCGCCGCCTTCGCCGCCAGCCTCGTCATCGGAGGAGGAGCGGCGGCGGCGCGAGCGGCGGGCCGGGGTGGCGTCGCCCTCGCTCTCGCTGGTCGTCTCGGCGTTGGTGTCTTCGGAAACGCTCTCGTCGCCCTCGGCCGACTTGGCCGCGCCGCGTGCCCGGCGAGGGCGGCTCTTGGGCTTGTCCTCGTTCTCGGCCTCGGCATCGCGCCGCTGCTGGCGTTCTTCCTCGGCGAGGAGCGCCTGCCGGTCGGCGACCGGGATCTGGTAGTAGTCGGGATGGATCTCGCTGAAGGCGAGGAAGCCATGCCGGTTGCCGCCATATTCGACGAAGGCGGCCTGGAGGGAAGGTTCTACCCGCGTAACCTTGGCGAGGTAGATGTTGCCGCGCAGCGGCTTGCGGTTGGCGGCCTCGAAGTCGAATTCCTCGACTCGGTTGCCGCGCACCACCACCACCCGAGTCTCCTCGGGATGGGTGGCGTCGATGAGCATCTTGTTGGCCATTGAACTCTCATATGGGGCAACGGTCGCGTCGACGTCGCCAGCGACGCCGGACGGCTCAGGCCGTGCCAGTAAGCGGAAATTGAAAGCGTGAAGAGGATGCGGCGGTCAGGACGGGGTGCCTCGCAGGCGGGGCGCCGACGCGGTGCGCAGGTCGCGGGCCTGCGGGCAGGTGCGCGGCGGAAAACCGCCCCACGCACGAAACCCACACTTGCCGGCTGACGCATCATCGTTGGTTGCCGTCCTTACACGACCGAACAGGGCAAGCCGCGACCGCGCGCGATCCGGCTCGAGGCAGCTGGCCGCGAAGGCGCGTGGGGGACGACACGACGAAATGCGCCGCGCGAAGACACCACGTCCACTCGTCCGTGAATGACAAAACCGGGCCGCGTCCCCCTGGCGCGCAGTCATGACGACCGCCAAGGCACGGCTACGGGTCCTGAACGGAATTCGCGCCTTGTGCCGGGCCCCTCCATCGCTGGACAGCCCTTCGCCGCAGGGGCCGCGAGAGCCGGACGTCGACGGGCGACCGGAATGCGAACCATATGCCTGCTCTTAATAGCGGCATGCGTGACGTTTTGGCAAGGATCGCGTCGGACAAGGCGCGCCTGGCCGCCGTTGCCCGCCGGCCACGTTCGCCGGGCGAAGCGACGCCGGGCACAGCGGCCGGTTAACGGTTCGTTGTAATTTCGCTAGAAGGGTGGGGGAAGGACCCCGCCTGTGATGGCGGGGGCGGGGATAGAGGACGACGCGAGCAACCATGGCGTGGCGAACGGGGATACGGAGGATCTGTCTGGCGGCGGCGCTCGCGCTGTTGCCGGCGTGGGTCTCCATGTCTTCGGCAACCTCCCATGCCGCCGGCGCCAGCGAGCCTGTCGTGGCCAGCGATGCCCGCCTCGCCGGCGATGGCGAGCGCACGCGTCTGGTGATCGACCTGTCGCGTTCGGTGCCGCTCGGCGCCTTTACCCTTGCCGATCCCTACCGGGTCGTGGTCGACATCCCCGATGTCATTTTTGCACTGCCGGACTCGGCCGGGCAGGAGGGGCGGGGCCTTGTCGCCGCCTATCGCTTCGGCCTTTTCGCCCCGGGCAAGGCGCGCATCGTGCTCGACCTCACCGACCCGGTGACGGTCGACAAGGCCTTCGTGCTGGAGCCGATGGACGACCAGCCGGCACGGCTCGTCATCGATCTCGTCAAGACCGACCGGGCCAGATTCCTTCAAGCGGCGGCGGCGCCGCTGCGCGCCACCGAGCAGCCGGAAATGCCGCAGGCCGAAGCGGCCGCTGCCGGCGACCATCGCCCGGTGATCGTGCTCGATCCCGGCCATGGCGGCATCGACCCAGGCGCGGTGAACCCCAAATTCAACGTCACCGAGAAGCACCTCGTGCTCACCATCGCCCGCCAGCTGGAGCGGCGCCTGGCGGAGACGGGCCGCTACCGCGTGCTGCTGACGCGCACCAAGGACACCTATGTCTCGCTCGGCCAGCGCGTGCGCTTCGCCCGCGACAACGGAGCAAGGCTGTTCATCTCGCTGCACGCCGATTCGCTCGGCTCGCGCGATGGCGACGTGCGCGGGGCGACGATTTACACCCTGTCCGACCGCGCCTCCGACGCCGAATCGCAGCGCCTGGCGGATGCGGAAAACAAGGCGGACATGATCGCGGGCCTCGATCTTTCCGAGGAGCCGGCGGATGTGGCCGGCATATTGTTTGACCTCGCCCAGCGCGAAACCCGCAATTTTTCCGCGCTTTTCGCCCGCAGCCTCGCCGGCAGTGTCAGCGGCGTGGCGCGCATGCACAAATCGCCGCTCAAAGCGGCGGGATTCAAGGTGTTGAAGGCGCCGGACGTGCCCTCCGTGCTGTTCGAGCTGGGCTATCTTTCCAGCGCCAAGGACCTCGAACTCATGACATCGTCCGCGTGGCAGGCTAGTGTAACCGAGGCCATGGTTGTGGCGATCGAGGCCTATTTCGCCGCGCAGGGGCCCGTCGAGGGTACCCCTGTGGCGCTGCCGGCCAGCGTTGGCCGCACAAGCGGCGAGCCGCTGGCCGCGACCGGGCCATAACGGTCGCGATTAGGCCATAGTTGCCGCGCAAACGCTGCCCTTCGGGCGACGACCACATTCGGACTCTTATCGCGCTGCCGCGCGGGGGTGTTCTCAGCTTATTGGGGGCCTGGCCGTATGCGGCTGCTTCTGCGGTTCTTGGGGTTCATGTTCGCGCTCGGCACGATCGTCTTCGTGATCGGCGGGGCGGCGGCCGGCTATTTTGCGTGGAAATTCTCGCAGGACCTGCCGGACTACAGCCAGCTGCAGAACTACGAGCCGCCGGTCATGACCCGCGTCCATGCCGCGGACGGCTCGCTGCTGGCCGAATATGCCCGCGAGCGCCGGCTCTATCTGCCGATCCAGAACATCCCGCCGCTGGTGAAGGAGGCGTTCCTCGCCGCCGAGGACAAGAACTTCTATTCCCATGGCGGCATCGACCTGACCGGCATCGGCCGCGCCGCCTTCGCCTTCCTGCAGAATTACGGCTCCGGCCGCCGCCCGCAGGGCGCCTCCACCATCACCCAGCAGGTGGCGAAGAACTTCCTGCTGACCAATGAGGTCTCGATCGACCGCAAGGTGAAGGAGGCGCTGCTGGCGCTGCGCATGGAGCGCGCCTATTCCAAGGACAAGATCCTCGAACTCTATCTGAACGAGATCTATCTCGGCATCGGCTCCTATGGCGTCGCCGCCGCCTCGCTGCTCTATTTCGACAAGTCGGTCTCCGAGCTGACCATCGCCGAGGCCGCCTATCTCGCCGCCCTGCCGAAGGGCCCGAACAATTATCACCCGTTCCGCCGCCACGACGCCGCTGTCGAGCGCCGCAACTGGGTGATCGATCGCATGGCCGAGAACGGCTATATCACCCAGCAGCAGGCCGACGACGCCAAGAAGACCGACCTGTCCGTGACCGTGCGCCCGACCGGCGCGCATATCTTCTCGGCCGAATATTTCGCCGAGGAAGTGCGCCGCGAGATTTTCGAGCGCTATGGCGAGGACAAGCTCTATGGCGGCGGCCTCTCGGTGCGGACCTCGCTGAACCCCAAGCTACAGCAGTATGCCAAGGAAGCGCTTCTCGACGGGCTGACCCGCTATGACGAGCAGCGCGGCTTCCGCGGTCCGGTCACGCGGATCGAGACGACGGGCGACTGGGGCGCGCGCCTCGCCGATGTGCGCACCTTCACCGACATTCCCTGGCGGCTCGCCGTGGTGCTGGATTCTGACGCCAAGGGCGCGCGCATCGGCCTGCAGCCGCAGCGCGACCGTTCCGGCGTGCTCGGCACCCAGCGCGATGTCGGCATGATCACCGCCGACGGCGCCAAATGGGCGATCCGCAACGCCAAGGGCGGCGTGGCCGGCGTGCTGAAGCCCGGCGACGTGGTCTATGTCGAGCCGGTGGACGGCAAGCCCGACCAATGGCGCCTGCGCCAGCAGCCGCAGATCGAAGGCGCGCTTGTCGCGATGGACCCCTCGACCGGGCGCGTGCTGGCCATGGCCGGCGGCTTCTCCTTCGACGAAAGCCAGTTCAACCGCGCCACCCAGGCCCAGCGCCAGCCAGGCTCGTCGTTCAAGCCCTATGTCTACGCGGCCGCCATCGACAATGGCTACACGCCGTCCAGCGTCATCATGGACGCGCCGTTTGAGCTGGCCCAGCAGGGGCAGGCGACCTGGCGGCCGGAAAACTATTCCGGCAAGTTCTATGGCCCTCAGACGCTGCGCTTCGGCATCGAGCAGTCGCGCAACGTGATGACGGTGCGGCTGGCGAACGATCTCGGCATGCCGCTGATCGTCGAATACGCCAAGCGCTTCGGCGTCTCCGACAATCTGCTCCCCGTGCTCTCCATGTCGCTCGGCGCCGGCGAGACCACGGCGCTGCGCATGGCCGGCGGCTATTCGATGTTCGCCAATGGCGGCAAGCGCATCAAGCCGACGCTGATCGACCGCGTGCAGGACCGCTACGGCAAGACCATCTACCGCCATGACGAGCGCGAATGCCGCGGCTGCGACGCCGCCGGCTGGCAGGGCCAGAATGAGCCGGTGCTGATCGACCGGCGCGAGCAGGTGCTCGACCCGATGACGGCCTACCAGATCACCTCGATGCTGGAAGGCGTGGTCCAGCGCGGCACCGGCACGGCGCTGAAGGTGCTGGGCAAGCCGATTGCCGGCAAGACCGGCACCACCAACGAGGAAAAGGACGCCTGGTTCGTCGGCTACACCCCGGAGCTGGTGGTGGCGGTCTATCTCGGCTTCGATACGCCCAAGCCGATGGGCAAGGGCTCGACCGGCGGCCTGATCGCCGCCCCCGTGGTCCGCGACTTCATGAAGCTGGCGCTGGCCGACCGGCCGGCCGTGCCCTTCCGCGTGCCGCCCGGCATCAAGCTGATCCGCATCAACCCGAAGAGCGGCCTGCGCGCCGGGCCGGGCGAGGGCTCGATCCTTGAGGCGTTCAAGCCGGGCACGGCGCCGCCCGACAGCTATTCGATCATCGGCGCTACCGATGCCGCTGGCAATCCGATCGGCATCAACCCCGACGCCGACCGCGCCGTGGGCGCCAGCGGCACCGGCGGGCTCTACTGAGCCGCGCCGGCGGCGTCCTCAGCCATCATAGGGCCAGGCCTTGAACGCCTCCTGCGCCTCGGCGCGGGTGGTGAGGCGGGTGAGCGCCGGAAAGGCGTCCGCCGGCATCAGATCCGGCAGCATGCGGGTGGTGAAGGTCCAGGCGATGGCGGTGGTGATGTCGGCCTGCAGCGGCGCCGGGCCGAACAGCCAGCCCTCCCCATCTTCCATCGTCGCGTCGCCGATCTCCGCCTCGATCAGGCGGTAGGCGGCGAGGAGTTGCTCGTTCACCCGGTCCAGCCAGGGCTGGTGGCGCTTCTCCTCCGGGCGCAGCTGGTTCTCATAGACGATCTGCACGCTCTTCTCGCAGGCGGCCAGCGCCAGGCCGATCAGCCGCTGCGCCCGGGCATGCGCGGAAAGTTCGTCCGGGGCGAGCGAGCGGCCGGCCAGCTTCTCGGTATGTTCGAGGATGAGGGTCGAATCCATCAGCACGACGCCGCCATCGGTGATCAGCGTCGGCGCCTTCACCACCGGATTGATTCCCTGAAATCGCTCATAATGGCGGAACACGGACACGGACTCGTGGGTGAAGGGCAGGCCGAGAGTGGTCAGTGACACCGCGACGCGGCGCACATAGGGCGAATCGAGCATGCCGACGAGGTGCATCTGATGTTCCTTTTGCCAGGGTTCGCCGCATCCTAGGGCCGCCGGCGCGCCCCGCAAGCCGCTCGGCGCGACGCCTGCGGAGCCAACCGGCGCGCGGGGCGTTTACACTGTGCGGCAACGCCTCTATTTTCCGCCGCCTTCAATGTCCTATCGAGAGTAGCCATCATGCGCGCCGAGCTCGCCGCGAGCGTCGACGAAATCCGGGAAGCCGCCCAGTTGCTGCGGCAGCACATCGATTTCGACCGTTCCAAGGCCCGCCTTGCCGAGCTGAATGCGCTCGCCGAGGACCCCAATCTGTGGAACGATCCCGAGCGCGCGCAGAAGCTGATGCAGGAGCGCGGCACGCTGGAGGACGGGCTCGGTGCGCTGGAGCGCATCACCCGCGAGCTCTCCGACAATGTCGAGCTGATCGAGATGGGCGAGGCCGAGGGCGACGCCTCGATCGTCGACGAGGCGGCAAACGCGCTCACCAAACTGAAGGCTGAGGTCGCGCGCCGCCAGCTGGAAGCGCTGCTGTCCGGCGAGGCGGACGCCAATGACAGCTATCTCGAAGTCCATGCCGGCGCCGGCGGCACCGACAGCCAGGACTGGGCGCTGATGCTGCTGCGCATGTATACGCGCTGGGCCGAGCGCCGCGGCTTCAAGGTGGAGCTGGTGGACGAGCAGGCGGGCGAAACCGCCGGGCTGAAATCCGCGACCATCCTGGTCAAGGGCCACAACGCCTATGGCTGGATGAAGACCGAGGGCGGCGTGCACCGGCTGGTGCGGATCTCGCCCTTCGATTCCAACGCCCGGCGCCAGACCTCCTTCGCCAGCGTCGACGTCTACCCCGTGATCGACGACCGCATCGTCGTCGACATCAAGGAAAGCGATCTGCGCATCGACACGATGCGTTCCGGCGGCGCCGGCGGCCAGCACGTCAACAAGACCGAATCCGCCGTCCGCTTCACCCATATTCCCACCGGCATCGCCGTGGTGGCACAGGGCGACCGTTCCCAGCACAAGAACCGCGCCACGGCGTGGGAAATGCTGCGCGCCAAGCTCTACGAGATGGAGCTGAAGAAGCGCGAGGCGCAGGCCGCCGCCGACCAGGCCGCCAAGACCGATATCGGCTGGGGCCATCAGATCCGCTCCTATGTGCTCCAGCCCTACCAACTGGTGAAGGATCTGCGCACCGGCGTCACCTCGGGCACGCCGCAGGAAGTGCTGGACGGCGATCTCGACCCGTTCATGGAAGCGGCGCTGGCGCAGCGCGCCTATGGCGGCGGGCCGGCCAGCGTCGAGGATGTGGACTGAGCGCAGAGGCGGGACGCCTGTCGCGCCCCGCCGCGCCTCACAGCGCCTGCGCCGCCGCCAGCACCTCGTCCGCGTGGCCGGCGACCTTCACCTTCGGCCAGAGGCGGGCGACCCGCCCCTCGCGGTCGATCAGCATGGTGGTCCGCTCGACGCCCATGTATTTCTTGCCGTACATGGATTTCTCGCCCCACACGCCATAGGCTTCGAGCATGGCATGGTCCTCGTTCCCGGCGAGCGGGAAGGTGAGGCCCTCCTTGGCGCGGAACTTGGCGAGCGCCTTGTCCGGGTCGGGCGAGACGCCGACCACCAGCGTGTCGGCGGCATCGAAATCGGCCTTCAGGCGGTTGAAGTCATGCGCCTCCACCGTGCAGCCTGACGTGCCGGCCTTGGGGTAGAAATAGAGCACCAGCTTTCGGCCACGGCAGGCGGCGAGGGACAGCACCTCGCCCGAATCGGTGGTCAAAGTGAAGTCGGGCGCGGGGGCTCCCACCTCTATCTCGGTCATGTGCCTTCCTTTCGGCGTGTTTGGGGGGGATCGGCTGGGGGTGGCATGCCGTTGGGGCTTGCCGGTGGACGTGCGGGCCCGCCAATTGTGCGGAGCGATCAGCGGGATGTCAGCATGCAGGTGGATAAGGTGTCGCCGCCTGTCATGCGCGCGGGCATTATGACCCAGCCTCAAGGATTCGTGCCGTAGATGAAAGAGCAGACGACGCACAGGTCGCCGACGGCCGGCAAGCGCCAGGTGAAGCGCCTTCGCGTCAAGCGGCCGCCGAAGGTGTGCGCGACGCCCGCTCGCCGGCGGCGCTGGCTGCGCCTTTGCGCCTGGTCGGGCGGCTCCACCTTCGTGCTTCTGGCCGCCGCGATCGCCGGCATCTACCTTCTGTTCAGTGCCGGTGTGCTCACCGTCGACATGGCGCGCCCCTATGTCGAGCGCACGCTTGAAGCGCGGCTCGGGGCCGGGCGCACCGTGCAGATCGGCGCCATCGTCGCCGAGCGTGCGCCGGAGGGCGGCATCGTGCTGCACGCGGCCGATATCACCGTGCGCGACAGCGATGGCGACCTCATAGCCACCGCGCCGCAAGCGGAAGTGGCGCTGCAGAACAGCTGGCTGCCCTGGCTGATGCAGCCCGAGCGGGTCGATCTGGTCGGCGTCCGGCTGAATGTGTTCATCGATGCGCAGGGCCAGCTCTCCATCTCGACCGAGGCGGACGCTGCCGACGGCGCCCGGGTGCAGCCCAAGCTGCTCACCACCGTGCCGACGGCCGATCCCGCGGCCGACCAAACGGCCGGACCCGTCCCCGCGCCGGCCGGCGCGCCGGTGCCTGCGGAGGGCGCGCCCGGTGTCGCTGTGGCGGAGGGCGAGGTGCCGACGCCGTTCGGCCCGCTCCGCCTTGCCAGCCTCGCCGCGCTGGCCCGACAGTTCGACCAGGGCGGCCTCGATGGCGGCACGCTGAGCGAGATCGGGCTCAAGGAAGGCATCCTTGTCATCCGCAACGAGGCCAGCGGGCGGGAATGGACCTTCGACGACATCGACCTGTCGCTGTCGCGCCCGGCGGCCGGTGGCGTGACCTTCGACATCAAGGCTGGCGGCATGGACGGGCCGTGGTCGGCGCGGGCCACGGTCGGCGCGCTCAACGAGGGGCGGCGCGACCTGGAACTGGAAGTGCGCGACCTCGCGCCGCGCGATCTGCTGATCTCCGCCGGTAAGGCCGGGGCGGATATTCTTGCCACCTCGCCGCTGTCGATCGATTTCGTCGCCACCATCGACCCGCGCGGCGTGGTGCTGGCGAGCAGCGGGCGACTGGCGGCCGGGGCGGGCGAGCTTCAGGTCGGCCCGGACGTGGACGGGCGCATGTTGATTGACGAGGCGGTGCTGGCCTTTTCGCTCGATCCGGCGGCGCGGCGGATCAACCTCACCTCCGTGACCGCCCAAGCCGGCCCCTTCGCCATGGACCTCGCCGGCACGGTGGAGATTCCCGCCGACAGCGCCGGCCTCTGGCGGCTGCACAGCCATTCGGCGCGGGCCAGCTTCCTCGGCGGCGGCCCGCACCAGACGCAGGTGCCGCCCTTTGTCCTCGACGATATCGTGTTCGATCTCTCCTTCGATCCGGTGGCGCAGCGCGCCAGCATTGATCGCGGTGAGCTGAAAGGGCCGCAGGGCGGCATCACGCTGGGCGGCGCGCTGGAACTCGCGGGGCCCGCGCCCTCGCTCTCCATGACCGTTGCCGCCACCCCGATGACGGTGCCGTCGCTGATCCGGCTCTGGCCCGCCGTCGCCGCGCCGGCACCGCGCAAATGGGTGTACGACCATCTGGTTTCGGGCGATGTCAGCGAAGCGAAGATCTTCTTCAACGCTCCGCTGGATTCCATCGGCAATGATGACCGCCCGCTCGCCGAAGAGGCACTGAGCATCGACATCAAAGGCACCAATGGGCGCTTCATTCCGGTGCCCGGTCTTCCCCCGGTGATCGATGCCGACGTGGTGGTGAAGATCACCGGCCGCACCGCGCATGTGAAGGTGGCCAAGGCGGCGATGCAGACGCCGGGCGACCGCCGACTGGAGATTGGCGAGAGCATCTTCGACATTTCCGACACCGCTCCGGAAAAGCCGGAGGCGAAGGTGCAGGTGAATGTGAGCGGCCAGGCCGCCGCCGCCATCGAACTGGCCGGCATTCCGCCGCTGCGCGGGCCGACCTATGTGCCGATCGAGCCGCAGACGGTCGCGGGAACGATCAAGGGCACGGCGCAGATCAGCGTGAAGCTGTCCGACAATATCCAGCCTTCGGATATCGACTACGCCTTCGACGCCACGCTCAGCGATTTCGGCGCGTCGAAAATGGTGTTCAACCAGAATCTCAGTGACGCCACGGTGCGCGCCTTCGTGACCCAGGCGGCGACGGTGGCGCGCGGCCAGGGCAAGTTCGGCGGCGCACCGGCCAGCTTCGACTATAGCCGCCCGGCCACCGGCGACATGACCTTCGCGCTCGCCGCCTCGCTGGACGACGCCGCGCGGCAGAAGCTCGGCTTCGAGCTGCCCGGCATGTCCGGCACGCTGGGTGTCAAGCTGGCCGGCACGGTCGGCGCCAAGGCGAAGACGGCGGATGTCGAGCTCGACCTCACCGGCGTGAAGCTCGCGGACCTGGTGCCCGGATGGACCAAGCCCGCCGGCAAGCCGGCAAAGATGACCGCCAAGGCCGTCATCACCGGCAATGGCACACGGCTCGAAGATCTGGTGGTGACCGGGCAGGGGGTGGACATTCGCGGCACGGTGGAACTCGATTCCAAGGCGGCCGTGGTCAGCGCCAACCTGCCGACCTTCAAGCTTTCCGATGGCGACAAGGCCAGCGTGAAGCTGGAGAACGCAGACGGCACCTACAAGGTGACGGTGCGCGGCGAGGTGATCGAGGCGCGTGCCTTCCTCAAGCAGCTCACCGACAAGCCTCCCAGCGGGCCGGGCACGAGCCGCCCGCCCGACATCGATCTCGACGTCAAGCTCGGTGTCGTCGTCGGCAATAATGGCGAGGCGATGCGCGACGTCGCCCTCGTGATCTCGCGCCGAAATGGCGATCTACGCGCCTTCTCGCTCGGAGCGCTCGTCGGGCGCACCGGCGGCGTGACCGGCGAGCTGAAAGCGCAAGGCAATGGCCGGCCGCAGCTGCGGGTGGCCACCAGCGACGCCGGGGCGCTGCTGCGCTTCATCGACCTCTACCCCAAGATCTATGGCGGCGATCTCTGGATCGATGTCGACGCGCCTGCGGGCGATGGCCGGCCACAGAGTGGCGTTATCAATGTGCGCGACTTCGTGATCCGGGGCGAGGCCGGGCTCGACCGGCTGATCGCCGCCGCCCCGGCGACCATGCGCGACGGCCGCCCGCAGCCGGGCTCGGCCATCTCCTTCCGCAAGCTGCAGGTCGAGTTCCAGCGCTCCGCCCAGCAGATCACCCTGCGCGACGGGGCGATCTGGGGGCCGTCGATCGGCTCGACCTTCGATGGCACGCTCGATCTCGCCAATGACCGCGTGTCGGTGCGCGGCACGTATGTGCCGGCCTATGGGCTGAATAATCTGTTCAGCCGCCTACCGGTGCTCGGCTTCTTCCTCGGCGGCGGTCCCAATGAGGGGCTGGTCGGCGTGACCTATGAGATTGTCGGCCCGGTGTCCGGCCCGACGCTGCGGGTCAACCCGATCTCGGCGGTGGCGCCGGGCTTCCTGCGCAAGATCTTCGAGTTCCGCCAGGCCCCCGACCCGACCCCGCCGGCGGTGGTGCCGACGCGGTAGGCAGGGCCACGGCCGTCAAAAGGTCGTCATCCCCGGGGCTTGAGCCGGGGATTCGTGACTTGGGTGGGCGTGACGTGAAGTCGTGGATCGGCGGGGCGAGTCCGGCCATGACGAGGCTCTGAAGGCGCCATGACGCGGGGCGACGTACACCCTCACACCGTCATCCCCGGGCTTGACCCGGGGATCCATGACTTTGGTGGGCGGAACGCAAGACGTGGATGCCCGGGTCAAGCCCGGCCATGGCGTTGTTAAAATGGCAGCCGCGCGGCGGCGCCACTCACACCGGTTTCAGCAGCACGTGCTTCTTCTTGCCGAGCGAGAGCTTGATCACGCCTTCCGGGGTCAGGTCGCGCTCGGTGAGCACCGCCTTCTCGTCGGTGACGGTGGCGTCGTTCACCTTCAACCCGCCGCCCTTGACCTGACGCCTCGCCTCGCCATTGGAGGCGACGAGCCCGCTCTTCTCGGCGAAGGCGGCCAGCACGCCGATGCCAGCCGCGAGGTCGGCCGTCGGCACCTCGATAGTCGGCAGATCGGCAGCGATGCCGCCTTCCTCGAAGGTTTTGCGCGCGGTTTCTGCCGCCGCTTCCGCCGCCGCGCGCCCGTGCAGCAGGGCGGTGATCTCGGTGGCGAGGAGCTTCTTCACCTCGTTGATGGCCGAGCCCTTCGCCTCCTGCGCCAGGCGCGCGATCTCGTCCATCGGCAGGGTGGTGTAGAGCTTGAGGAAGCGCTCGACATCCGCGTCCTCGGTGTTGCGCCAGTACTGCCAGAACTCATAGGGCCCGAGCATGTCGGCGTTCAGCCACACCGCCCCGTTCAGTGACTTGCCCATCTTGGCGCCGGAGGCGGTGGTGAGCAGCGGCGAGGTCAGCGCGTAGAGCTGCTGCGTGCCCATGCGGTGGCCGAGATCGATGCCATTGACGATGTTGCCCCATTGGTCGGAGCCGCCCATCTGCAGCCGGACATCATAGCGCTTCGACAGTTCGACGAAGTCATAGGCCTGCAGAATCATGTAGTTGAATTCGAGGAAGGACAGCGACTGCTCGCGGTCCAGCCGCGTCTTCACGCTGTCGAAGGACAGCATGCGGTTGACCGAGAAATGCCGGCCGACATCGCGCAGGAATTCCAGATAGTTGAGATCGCGCAGCCAGTCGGCATTGTTGATCATCAGCGCGTCGGTCGGGCCCTCGCCATAGGTGAGGTAGTTCGAGAAGACGCGCTTGATCGAGGCGATGTTGGCCTCGATCGTGTCCACCGTCATCAGCTGGCGCGCATCGTCCTTGAAGGAGGGGTCGCCCACCATGCCGGTGCCGCCGCCCATCAGCGAGACGGCGCGGTGGCCGGTCTTCTGCAGCCAGTGCAGCATCATGATCTGGATCAGGCCGCCGGCATGAAGGCTCGGCGCGGTGGGGTCGAAGCCGATATAGGCCGTCACCGTTTCCTTGGCGAAGAGAGCGTCGAGGCCCTGTTCATCGGAGATCTGATGAATGAAGCCGCGCTCGCTGAGGGTGCGGAGGAAGTCGGATTTGAACGTGCTCATCTCGGGCCTGCGGGCATCAACGCCATGTTAGGAACGGGCGGGTGATTTAACAGTTTCGCGCGGCGAAAGCACCCCGAGGACAGAGATGGATCGGCCAATGTTGGCGATTGGGCTGATGAGTGGGACCTCGCTCGACGGCATTGACGTGGCGCTGATCGAGACCGATGGCGAGACCATCGCCTCGTTCGGGCCGGGGCGGACCTATGTCTATGCGCCGGAAACGCGGGAATTGCTGTTCCGGGCGCTGGCCGACGCGCACGAGATGACCGACCGCGACGCCCGTCCCGGCATTCTCGCCCGCGCCGAGCGGCTCTCGACCGAGCGCCACGGGCAGGCGCTGGCGGCCTTTCTCAAGGAGTTTCCGGCCTATCGGGAAGTCGACGTCATCGGCTATCACGGCCAGACCGTGCTGCACCGGCCGGAGATTGGGCTGACCGTCCAGCTGGGTGATGGGCCCGCCTTGGCGCGGACGGCCCGCATGATGACCACGGGGCGCGGGCCGACGCTGGTTTACGACATGCGCGCCGCCGATGTCGCCGCCGGCGGGCAGGGCGCGCCGCTGGTGCCGGTGTATCACCGCGCGCTGGCGCGCGGGCTGGGGCCGCCCAAGCCCTTGCTGGTGCTTAATCTCGGCGGGGTGGCCAATGTCACCTATGTCGACGGCAGGGCCGACCCGATCGCCTGCGACACCGGCCCGGCCAATGCGCTGATCGATGATTTTCTGAAAGCCCGCACCGATCTTCCCTTTGACGACGAGGGAATCATCGCTGCCCACGGTTCGGTGGATGAGGCCGCCGTCGACCGGCTGATGACCCACCCCTTCTTCCACCGGCCGCCGCCGAAATCGCTCGACCGCAACGACTTCCGCGCCTGGGTCAACCAACATGCCGGGCTCGATGCGATGAACACGGCGGACGGGGTGGCGACGCTGACGGCGCTGAGTGCGGCGAGTGTCGCGGCGGTGCTGCCGCATCTGCCGAAGCGGCCGGACAGGCTGATCGCCGCCGGCGGGGGCGCGCATAACGCGACGCTGCTGCGCTTCCTGCGCGCCCGGCTCGGCATCGAGGTGGCGACGGCCGATGATGTGGGCTGGTCGACCGACGCGCTGGAGGCGCAAGCCTTCGGCTTTCTGGCAGTGCGGGCGCTCAGGGGCCTGCCATTGAGCTTCCCTACCACCACCGGGGTGCCGTCCCCGATGCTGGGGGGCCGGGTGATCGCGCCGGCGTGAAGAGAAGCTGAAGGTGTCATTCAGAAAATCTGAATTTCATACACAGAATGTCGCAGTATTCCTGAAACGCATTGGTGCGATGCGAAATCCGATGATGCGGTGCACAATATTCCATGTAGTTTGAGGGCTCCCGGAAGTCCGGCTCGCCAGGCAGGCAGCTTCCTCTTCAAAACGCCTGGACAGAAACTTTGGAGCCCTCGACATGCGCAGCCTCAGCCGCGATATCCTGCCGCTTGCCGTCGCCGGCGGCCTCATTGCCGTCGCCGTCATCGCCCCCGTCCGTGCCGCCGACAAGGCCGGCCTGAAGCCGGCCACGGCCCAGACCATCAATATCGGCTATGTGAACGGCGTTGCGTATTACACCCCCCAGGCCGACGGCTATCACGTCGTCGCCACGCTGACCGTCGCCGGCGGCGCCCCGATCCGCGTCTCCGCCACGCTGCAGCCCGATCAGGTGGTCAGCTTCTCCGTGCCCGGCGCTGCCGACACGGCCGAGAGCATCGTTCAGATCGCCCGCCATGGCGACGCGATCACGCTGACTAACCCGCCGACCCGGCTCGTGCTCAACTGAGCCAAGGCTGAACCACTACGTAAAAAGCCCGGCGTTTGCAGCGCCGGGCTTTTCGTTTGTCGGGACCTTAAGGAAGGGCGCCTCAGGCGGCGCTGGTCTTCTTGGCGGTCTCGGGCAGGCGCTTGTCGAGATAGGCGCCGACGACCTCCATCAGGTCCTCGGTCTTGCCGTCGAAGAAGTGGTTCGCGCCCGGCACGGTCTGCTGGTCGATGACGATGCCCTTCTGCGTCTTCAGCTTCTCGACGAGGCCGGTGACGGCAGAGAAAGGCACCACCGCGTCCTTGTCGCCATGCACGAACAGGCCGGAGGAGGGGCAGGGGGCGAGGAACGAGAAGTCATAGAGATTCGCCGGCGCGGCGATGGAGATGAAGCCCTCCACCTCCGGGCGGCGCATCAGTAGCTGCATGCCGATCCAGGCGCCGAACGAGAAGCCGGCGATCCAGCAGGCGCGCGCGTCCGGGTTGATCGACTGCGCCCAGTCGAGCGCGGCGGCGGCATCGGCCAGTTCGCCCTGGCCATGGTCGAACGAGCCCTGCGAGCGGCCGACGCCCCGGAAATTGAAGCGCAGGGTCGAGAAGCCCCGGTTCACGAACTGGTAATAGAGGTTGTAGACGACCGGATTGTTCATCGTGCCGCCGAACTGGGGGTGCGGGTGCAGGATGATGGCGATGGGCGCATGGCGCGCCTTGGCCGGCTGGTAGCGGCCTTCGAGCCGCCCCTTCTCGCCGGTGAAGATGACCTCGGGCATGAAGTTCGTGACCTTGAATGCGGCGGGGCAAGGCGAGATTGGTCCGGTGGGCCGTGAACCCGTTCCGGCCTGCGTCCCGAAAGACTGCCTTACCGCATGCGCCTTGACGACCTGGGGCGGGAGCCCTAACTTATTAGAATAATTCTAAATATCTACGTTGAGTTGCGGTCACGTCGCGTTCAACCTGCGCGTGGCCGGGCACCCTACGAAGAAGACGGGACGGTCAGCTATGCCGGACGACGCCTGAATTTGCAAGCTTTAGCGCAAAGGAAGGGGCAGACGGCGCGGCGCCTTCCTATATAGGAGAGGCAAACGGAACCACGAGCCCCCGAGCCCATGAACGCACGCACCTATCTCGACCATAACGCGACATCGCCGGTTCGCCCGGAAGCGCGCGAGGCCCTGCTGGCGGCGCTGGACGCCACCGGCAATGGTTCTTCCGTGCATGCCGAGGGCCGTGCGTCGCGCGGGGTGATGGATGTGGCGCGGGCGCGGGTGGCGGCGCTGGTGGGGGCGAACCCAGCCGGGGTGATCTTCACATCAAGCGGCACCGAGGCCGATGCGCTGGCGCTGACGCCCGATTACCGGCGCGGCGAGACGCCCATCCGCTGCGATGTGCTGCTGGTCAGCGCGGTGGAACATGCCGCCGTGCTGCGCGGCCATCGTTTCCCTACCGACCGGGTGGAGGTTTTGCCCGTCGATGCGCGCGGGCGGGTGAAGCTCGATGCGCTCGACGCGGCGCTGGAGCGCCATTCCGCCGCCGGGCGGCGGGTGCTGCTCTCGCTGATGGTGGCCAATAACGAGACCGGCGTGATCCAGCCGCTGGCGGAGGCGGCACGCCGCGCCCATGCCCATGGCGCGCTGGTGCATACCGACGCCGTGCAGGCCGCCGGCCGCATTCCGCTGTCGCTGCCCCTGCTCGGCGCCGACATGATGTCGGTTTCCGCCCACAAGCTCGGCGGCGCGCCGGGGGCGGCCGCGCTGATCCTCGCCGACCCCGACCTTCGCCCGGCGCCGCTCATCGGCGGTGGCGAGCAGGAGAGGGGGCGCCGGGCCGGCAGTGAGAACGTGCCGGCCATTGCCGCCTTCGGGGCGGCGGCGCTGCGCGCGGCCGATTGTGTGGAAGCCGATGGCACGCGCATCAATGGCTTGCGCGAACGGCTTGAAGACGCTCTAAGGTGCGAGTTTCCCGAGCTTGTCCTGCTCGTGGGCGATGTCGACCGGCTGCCGAACACCTCGTGCCTCGCGCTGCCGGGCGTGCCCGCCGAAACCGTCGTCATCGCCCTCGATCTCGCGGGCGTGGCGGCGAGTGCCGGCGCCGCCTGCTCCTCGGGCAAGGTCGCGGCCTCGCATGTGCTGGGGGCGATGGGTGTGTCCGAGCGCATCGCGCGTTCGGCGATCCGCCTGTCCTTCGGCTGGTCGAGCGGGGAAGAGGATGTCGACCGGGCGCTCGGCGTGTTTCGCCGGGTGTTGCCCGGCCTTTTGCGTCGCCGCGCGGCGGCGTGAGGTGAGATTTGCGCGGCCTTCGGGTGGCGCAGGACGACGCGGGCGATGCCGAAGCTGGCGGCGCCTGCGGGAATGGTTGACCTGACCCGCGGGCCTTGACCCCGCGTGGGAGAGGAGATGAGACGATGCCGGCCGTACAGGAGACAGTGGACCAGGTCCGCTCGCTTGATGTCGATCAGTACAAGTACGGGTTCTTCACCGAAATCGAGACCGAGAAGGCTCCCAAGGGCCTGAGCGAGGACACGGTCCGCTTCATTTCGGCGAAGAAGAACGAGCCCGAATGGATGCTCGAATGGCGGCTGGAGGCGTTCCGTCGCTGGCTCACCATGCGCGAGCCGGACTGGGCGCGGGTGAGCTACCCGCCCATCGACTATCAGGACCTCTATTACTATTCCGCGCCCAAGCGCCCGAGCGAACTGTCGATCGACGACATCGATCCGGAGATTCTCGCCACCTACGAGAAGCTCGGCATTCCGCTGCGCGAGCGCGACGCGCTGCTCGGTATTGCCAGCGGCGGCACCAAGGTGGCGGTCGATGCGGTGTTCGACAGCGTCTCCGTCGCCACCACCTTCAAGGAAGAGCTCTCCAAGGCCGGCGTGATCTTCATGCCGATCTCCGAGGCGGTGCGCGAATATCCCGAGCTGGTGAAGAAATATCTCGGCTCGGTCGTGCCGGTGACGGACAACTACTTCGCCACGCTGAACTCGGCGGTGTTCTCCGACGGGTCGTTCGTCTACGTGCCGAAGGGCGTGCGCTGCCCGATGGAGCTGTCGACCTATTTCCGCATCAATGAGCGCAACACCGGCCAGTTCGAGCGCACCCTCATCATCGCCGACGCGGGCGCCTATGTGAGCTATCTCGAAGGCTGCACCGCGCCGATGCGCGACGAGAACCAGCTGCACGCCGCCGTGGTCGAACTGGTGGCGCTTGATGACGCCGAGATCAAGTACTCGACGGTGCAGAACTGGTACCCCGGCGACAAGGACGGCAAGGGCGGCATCTTCAACTTCGTCACCAAGCGCGGCGACTGCCGCGGCGACCGTTCGAAGATTTCCTGGACGCAGGTGGAAACCGGTTCGGCCATCACCTGGAAATACCCGAGCTGCATCCTGCGCGGCGACAATTCCCAGGGCGAGTTCTACTCGATCGCCATCTCGAACGGGCGCCAGCAGGTCGATAGCGGCACCAAGATGATCCATCTCGGCAAGAACACGTCGAGCCGCATCATCTCCAAGGGCATCGCGGCGGGCTATTCCGACAACACCTACCGCGGCCTCGTCACCGCCCACCGCAAGGCTACCGGCGCGCGCAACTTCACCAATTGCGACAGCCTGCTGATCGGCGACAAGTGCGGGGCGCACACCGTGCCCTATATCGAGTCGAAGAACTCCTCCGCCCAGTTCGAGCACGAGGCCACCACCTCGAAGATCTCCGACGACCAGCTGTTCTACTGCCGCCAGCGCGGCCTCGATCCCGAGGAAGCGACGGCGCTGATCGTCAACGGCTTCGTCAAGGACGTGCTGCAGCAGCTGCCCATGGAGTTCGCCGTGGAAGCGCAGAAGCTGATCGCGGTGAGCCTCGAAGGCTCGGTGGGCTGACGCGCGAAATCGTGGATGCCCGGGCCAGGCCCGGGCATGACGTCGGATTTTTCAGAACCCTCGCATTCGTCATCGCCGGATTTTGTCCGGCCCTCCACGGATCGGGTTCAAGACAACGGAACAGATGACATGGCTCTGCTCGACATCGCAAACCTCCACGCCAAGATCGACGGCGAACACGGCAAGGAAATCCTCAAGGGCCTCTCGCTCAAGGTGAACCCGGGCGAGGTCCACGCCATCATGGGGCCGAACGGCTCCGGCAAGTCCACCCTCTCCTACATCCTCGCCGGCAAGGAGGATTATGAGGTCACGGACGGCTCCGTCACCCTCGACGGCGATGACCTGCTGGAAATGGAAATCGACGAGCGCGCCGCCAAGGGCGTGTTCCTCGCCTTCCAGTACCCGGTGGAAGTGCCCGGCGTCGCCACCATGACCTTTCTGCGCGCCTCGTTGAACGCCCAGCGCAAGAAGCGCGGCGAGGCGGAAGTCTCCACCCCGGACTTCCTGCGGCTGGTGAAGGACAAGGCGGCGCATCTCGGCATCAACCAGGACATGCTGCGGCGCGGAGTCAATGTCGGCTTTTCCGGCGGCGAGAAGAAGCGCGCGGAAATCCTGCAGATGGCCATTCTGGAGCCCAAGCTCTGCGTGCTCGACGAGACCGATTCCGGCCTCGATATCGACGCGCTGAAGGTGGTCTCCGAGGGCGTCAACGCGCTGCGCGCGCCCGACCGGGCGATGATCGTCATCACGCATTACCAGCGCCTTCTGAACCACATCGTGCCCGACTTCGTACATGTGATGAACAAGGGCCGCATCGTCCGCTCCGGCGGCAAGGAGCTGGCGC
Source organism: Ancylobacter sp. FA202 (assembly GCF_000380205.1). NCBI lineage: Bacteria > Pseudomonadati > Pseudomonadota > Alphaproteobacteria > Hyphomicrobiales > Xanthobacteraceae > Ancylobacter > Ancylobacter sp. FA202. The sequence continues at coordinate 4,056,974 of NZ_KB904818.1, forward strand.
TGGAACTCGAAGCCAATGGCTATGCCGAGTACCAGCAGGACGCGGCGTGAGGTGGCTGAGATGAACGCTGACATCCGTCCGATCCGCACGCAGGCCGAGCAGGCGATCCTCGCCTCCCTCGGCAGCGTGGCGGGAGGCGGCGACCGGCTGGCCGATCTGCGCCGCGCCGCCGCCCGCTCCTTCGAGGAGAACGGCCTGCCGCACCGGCGGGTCGAGGAATGGAAATACACCGATCTGCGCAGCCTGATGCGCGAGGCGGTGCCGGTGGCCGGCACGGCCGCCATCGCCGAGGCGGATGCCCGCGCCCGTCTGCTGCGCGGCGTCGAGGCCCGCCGTATCGTCATCGCCAATGGCGCTGTCGTGCCGGAGCTTTCCGACCTTGCCGATCTGGAGGAGGGGCTGAGCCTCACCACCTTCGCGGCGGCCATGGCGGCGGGCGACGAGGTGCTGAGCCGCATCGGCGGCATCGTGCCCAGCCGCTACGACGCCTCACTGGCGCTGAACACCGCGCTGGCCCGGGACGGCGTGGTTATCACCGTCGCCCCCGGCGCGGCGATCCAGCGGCCGGTGCATGTGGCGCATGTGTTCGCCAGCGGCACGGCGGCGGCGATGTATGCCCGCTCGCTCGTGGTGGTGGGGGCGGGGGCCTCCTTCACCTTTGCCGAGAGCTTCGAGGGGGCGGACGGGCTGGCCTACCAAGCCAATTCGGCGACCGAATTCGTGGTCGGCGACGGCGCACATCTCGACGTGGTGCGGCTGCAGGAGGAGGGCGCCTCGGCGTTCCACCTCTCGACGCTGCTGTTCGATGTCGGGCGGGAATCGAAGGTCCACGCCTTCACCTTCGGCCTCGGCGCGGCGGTGGCGCGCACCACGCTCTACGCCACTCTTTCGGGCGAGGACAGTCATGTCGGCTTCAACGGCGCCACCCTGCTGAAGGGCCGGCAGCACGCGGATTCGACGCTGTTTCTCGACCATCAGGTGGCGGGCTGCGAGAGCCGCGAACTGTTCAAGACCGTACTTGATGACAGCGCGCGCGGCGTGTTCCAGGGCAAGATCGTCGTCCGCCAGGCGGCGCAGAAGACCGACGGGCGGATGATGAGCCGCGCGCTGGTTCTCGGCGACGAGGCCGAGATGGACAACAAGCCGGAGCTGGAGATCTTCGCCGACGACGTGCAGTGCGGCCATGGCGCCACCTGCGGGGCGATCGACGACGAGCTGCTGTTTTATCTGCGCGCCCGCGGCATTCCGCTGAAGGAGGCGCAGAGCCTTCTTGTGCAGGCCTTTGTCGGCGAGGCGGTGGAAACCGTCGAGCATGACGGGCTGCGCGAGGCGCTGGTCGAGCGCGCCGAAGCCTGGCTCGCGGGGCGCGCGTAAGGCGGGACGACGAGGCGGGCATCCTTCGAGGCTCGCTTCGCTCGCACCTCAGGATGACGTTGCCCTTGAGAACCACGTCATCCTGAGGTGCCGGCCAAAGGCCGGCCTCGAAGGATGTTCGCCCGTGTGGCGCCAGAAAGGTCGATCGATGACCATCACCCTCCACCCCGCCGTCGCCAACGGCACCTATGATGTTCAGCGCGTGCGGCAGGATTTTCCGATCCTGTCGAAACAGGTCTATGGCAAGCCGCTGGTCTATCTCGACAACGCCGCCTCGGCGCAAAAGCCGGTGCAGGTGCTGGACCGCATGCGCTTCGCCTATGAGAACGAGTATTCCAACGTCCATCGCGGCCTGCACTTCCTCGCCAATGCGATGACCGAGGCCTATGAGGAAGCGCGCGAGCGCTGCCGCGCGTTTCTCGGGGCGCCGACGCTGGAGGAGGTGATCTTCACCCGCTCGGCCACCGGCGCGCTCAACCTGGTGGCCTCCTCGCTCGGCCAGTCGATCGGCGAGGGCGACGAGATCGTGCTCTCGATCATGGAGCACCATTCCAACATCGTGCCGTGGAACTATCTGCGCGAGCGCAAGGGCGCGGTCATCAAATGGGCGCCGGTGACGGAAGACGGGGCCTTCGATCTCGACGCCTTCAAGGCGCTGCTGACCGAGCGCACCAAGATCGTCGCCATCACCCACATGTCGAATGTGCTGGGCACGGTGACGCCGATCAAGGAGATCGCCCGCCTCGCCCATGAGGTCGGCGCGCTGGTGGTGGTCGACGGCTCGCAGGCCGCCGTGCACATGCCGGTGGACGTGGTGGACCTCGATGTCGATTTCTACGCCGTCACCGGGCACAAGCTCTACGGGCCGACCGGCATCGGCCTGCTCTATGGCAAGCGGGCGCTGCTGGAGAAGATGCCGCCCTATGAAGGCGGCGGCGAGATGATCCGCACCGTCACCGAAGAGGGCGTTACCTACGGCGAGCCCCCGCACCGCTTCGAGGCCGGCACGCCGCCCATCGTGCAGGCGATTGGTCTCGGCGCGGCGCTGGCCTATATGGAAAGCCTCGGGCGCGAACGCATCGCCGCGCATGAAGCCTCGCTCGGCGCCTATGCCCGCCAGCGTCTGGCGCAGATCAATTCGGTGCAGGTCTATGGCGATGCGCCGGGCAAGGGCGCCATCTTCGCCTTCGACGTGAAGGGCGCGCATGCGCACGACATCGCCACCGTTATCGACCGCGCCGGCGTGGCCGTGCGCGCCGGCACCCATTGCGCGATGCCGCTTCTAGGGCGATATGGTGTGAATGCGACGTGCCGGGCGTCGTTCGCGCTCTATAACACGCATGAGGAAGTCGACGCTCTCGCCGACGCCCTCATCAAGGCTCAGGATCTTTTCGCATGAGCGAAGCCCACACGTCCGAAAGTCCGAACGCCCCGGCGGTACAGTCCGGTATTCCGGAGGAGGAGCTTGCGCGCCTCACCGACGACATCGTCGCGGCGCTCAAGACCGTCTATGATCCGGAAATCCCGGTCGACATCTATGAGCTCGGGCTCATCTATAAGGTCGACATCGCCGATGACCGCCAGGTGGCGGTCGAGATGACGCTGACCACGCCGAACTGCCCCGCTGCCGCCGAACTTCCCGGCATGGTGGAGGGCGCTGTGGCCAATGTCGGCGGCGTCTCCGGCGCCAGCGTCAACCTCACCTTCGATCCGCCCTGGGACCAGGGCCGGATGTCCGAGGAAGCGCGGCTGGCGCTCAATCTCTGGTGAGCGAGGTCCAGTGTTGAGCGAGACTCAGTGGTGAGCGAGACGTGGTCGTGAGCGAAACACCTGCCGCACCGCCGCTTTCCGGCGTGGTGGAAACCGGGCTTTATGTCGACGACCTGCCCCGCGCGCGCGGCTTCTATGAGCGCGTGCTGGGCCTCCGGCCGATGATCGCCGATGAGCGCTTCTGCGCCTATAATGCCGGGCCGGGCAGCGTGCTGCTGCTGTTCCTGCGTGGCCAGACGCTGGAGCCTGTCGTGATGGCGGAGGGCACCATTCCCCCGCATGACGGCCATGGCCCGCTGCACTACGCGCTGGCGATTCCCGCCAGCTCCGTGGCGCAGTGGGAGCAGCATCTGGCGGCGCATGACGTTGCGCTGGAGAGCCGGGTGGCGTGGCAGGGCGGCGGCGTCAGCCTGTATTTCCGCGACCCGGACAACCATCTGGTGGAACTGGCGACGCCGGGGCTGTGGCCGAACTATTGACGACTCCGCTTGCTCTCATAGGTTAACCGAGTTGCGTGGCAAGCCGGCAATTCCCATTCTGCGAGCGCGCGGCACGAAAAATGGGGGCGTCGATGTGGACATTAGCGGCAGTGTTTATTGCGGGCTTGATCGCCTATCTCGCCGGTCGGGCAAATGAGAGTGACCGCCGTCTCTATGATGGGTCTGATGGTTTGGCTCGCGACTCTATGGTCAAACTCCATATTCGGCAGGATCTTAAGTTGATTTCCTTCCTGCTTTTCGGGGTCATTATCATGTTGGGCGTTATCGCAGACCGACTCTGAGTTCCAGAGATTGCGGGCACGCTCGCCGGTAGCGAAGGCTCGCCCTTGCCTGCGCCCCGTGCATCCCCCATCTTAAGCGTACCGATCCGCCGGCCTTGAACCGGCGTCGATGTGGAGACAGCGAAATGACCCAGCCCCAGCCTCGCCCCCGCCCGCAGGTAATGACCCTCACCGATGCCGCCGCCGAGCGCGTGCGCGCGGTGATCGCGCGTTCGGAAAAGCCGATTGCCGGCCTGCGCATCGGCGTCAAGAATGGCGGCTGTGCCGGCATGGAATACACGATGGAATTCGCCGAAGCGGCCGGCAAGTTCGACGAGGTGGTCGAGGACAAGGGCGTGAAGGTGCTGATCGACCCCAAGGCGATCCTGTACCTGCTCGGCACCCAGATGGACTTCAAGGCCGACAAGCTCTCCGCCCAGTTCGTGTTCAACAACCCGAACCAGACCTCGGCCTGCGGCTGCGGCGAATCGGTCGCCATCACCCCGGTGCAGCCGGAGCGGGCCGAAGCCAGCGCCTGACCTTCGGGCGATGGACGAGGCCGGCATCGTCGACATCTTCGCCGCCTTCGGCCCCGTGCGCTGCCGGCGCATGTTCGGCGGGCTCGGGGTCTATGCCGGAGGGGTGATGTTTGCCCTGGCGGTCGACGACACCCTTTATCTCAAGGCGGATGCCGCTTTCGCCACGCGGCTCGCTGCCGCCGGCTCGCGGATCTTCACCTATGAGCGGCTGGGCCGGGCGGTGACGCTCGGCTTCTGGTCGCTGCCCGAGGCGGCGCTGGACGATCTCGATCTCGCGGCCGAGCTTGCCGGGCTGGCCGTAAACCTTGCGCACAAGGCTGCCGCGTCCCGGCGCCCCACGCGCGGGCGAGCGGTGTGAAATCACCGCGCCGCGTGAACCCGGCCGCCGCTTCGTCGTTTCCATGCGGGGGACTTCCCCATGGAGCGACGGCATGAACCTGGACCAACTCGGCAATCTCTTCATTCTCTACGGGCTGAACGCGCTCTATGCGCTGGCCATGCTGCTCATCGGCTGGTGGCTGGCCGGGCTGGCGGAGCGGCTGGTGCTGCGCGGGCTCGCCAGCACGCGCCGGATCGAATCCACCGTGGTCGGTTTCTTCGCCAGCTTTGCCCGCTACGGCATATTGGTGTTCGTCGGGGTGGCGGTGCTGCAGCGCTTCGGCATCCAGACCACCAGCATCATCGCCGTTCTCGGCGCCACCTCGCTGGCTGTCGGCCTCGCGCTGCAGGGCACGCTGTCCAATCTCGCCGCCGGGGTGATGCTGCTGCTGTTCCGCCCGTTCAAGGTCGGCGATGCGGTGGAGGTCGGCGGCCAGAGCGGCACGGTCAAGGCTCTGTCGCTGTTTACCACCGAACTTGCCGCCGGCGACAATGTGCAAGTGCTGATGCCCAATGGCCGAGTCTGGGGCGCGCCCATCGTCAACAAGTCGGTCTATGGCACGCGAAGCTTCAGCTTCGCGCTGGAGCTGAAGCCGGACGCCGATATCGAGGGGATGATGGAGGACGGACTCGCTTTCCTGCGCGCGGACCCGCGCGTGAACCAGGCGCCCGGCCCGTCCGCCTCGATCGCCAAGATGGGGCTGGACCGGGTGGAGGTCGGTTTCTCCGGCTGGGCCTCGGCGAGCGAGGCAGGGGCGGTGCGCGGCGACCTTATTCGTCGCCTGCGCGCCCATAGCCTGAAGGTCCATGGTTTGGCCAAGCCGGAGCGGGCGATTGCGGCCGCGCCGCCGGCCAGGGGACTGAACGGGTCCGAGGCGACGGAGGGCGACCGGCCGGAAACCGGCTCGGCCTTCCTCAAGCCACTCTCGGGCGAGCCGTTCAGCCGGCCTTGATCTTCACCGGCCGCAGCAGGAAGGCCGGCAGGTGCGAGGTATCCGCCGGCTCGTCCATCGGCGCCCGCTCGGAGCGGCGATGGGTGAGCGGCGTCACCGGCGCCCGGGCGGGGGCCGGGGCGGGCTTTTCGCGGTTGCGCTCGCGCGGGGGGCGGGCGGCGACAGGTGCGGGAGCAACTGCCGGAGCGGCCACCGGAGCTGCCTCGGCGTCCACCGCCTTTTCACGGCCACGACGGCGCGCCGGCTTGGCGGTCGGCTTCACGGCCTCGTCGGCGACAGCGGCGAGCGGAGCCTCGACAATCTCGACCGGCACGGGCGCGGCCTCGGCATCGCGACGACGGGCGGGACGGGCACCACGGCTCTCGCCGCCATCCTCGCGCTCGCGGCCGGCGCTGCGGCCGCCGCGACCCTTCTCGCGGGCGGGCTTTTCGCGCGACGTCTTCTCGCCACCGGCCTTTTCGCGGGTCGGGCGGGCGCGGGCCTCGGAAGCCGGCACGCTGTCGAGCCCGGCGCCGTCCTTCCAGTCGATCGGGCGGCCAATCAGCTTCTCGATCGCTGCCAGCGACTTGACCTCGCCTGATGTGACGATGGTGAAGGCGGCGCCGGCACGACCCGCCCGGCCGGTGCGGCCGATGCGGTGGACATAGTCCTCCGCGTGGTGCGGCGTGTCATAGTTGAAGACATGGCTCACGGCGGGAATGTCGAGCCCGCGCGCGGCGACGTCGGACGCCACCAGCAGCGTGGCCTCGCCGGTGCGGAACTGGTCGAGCGCCTGCATGCGCGAGCGCTGGTCCATGTCGCCATGCAGGCAGACGGCCTTGTAGCCGTGCCGCAGCAGCGACTTGTGCACCACGGCCACTTCGCTCTTGCGGTTGCAGAAGATGATGCCGTTCTGCAGGGCGTCGGCGGTGTTGATCAGGTGGCGCAGCGTGTCGCGCTTGGTGAAGTCTTCCTTGCCGGAGGCGACGAGCAACTGGGTGATCGTCGAGGCGGTGGAAGAGGGGCGAGAGGCTTCGATCTGCACCGGGTTCGACAGGAACTGCGCGACGAGGCGCTGGATTTCCGGCGGCATGGTGGCCGAGAAGAACAGCGTCTGCCGGGTGAACGGCACCAGCTTGCAGACCCGTTCGATGTCCGGGATGAAGCCCATGTCCAGCATGCGGTCGGCCTCGTCGATGACGAGGATCTCGATGCCGGAGAGCAGCAGGCGGCCACGCTCGACATGGTCGAGCAGCCGGCCCGGTGTGGCGATGAGAATATCGACCCCGCGCAGCAGCTTGGCGTCCTGGTCGCCGAAGGAAACGCCGCCGATCAGCAGGGCGACGTTGAGCTTGTGGTTCTTGCCGTAGCGCGTGAAGTTCTCCTCGACCTGCGCGGCGAGTTCGCGCGTCGGTTCGAGGATCAGCGTGCGGGGCATGCGGGCGCGGGCTCGGCCCTGCTCCAGCAGCGTCAGCATCGGCAGGGTGAAGGCAGCGGTCTTGCCGGTGCCCGTCTGGGCGAGCCCCAGCACATCGCGGCGCGCGAGAATGTGCGGGATAGCCTGCGCCTGGATCGGCGTCGGCTCGGTGTAGCCCGTATCGGCAACGGCCGCGAGCACCTTGTCGCTCAGGCCCAGTTCGTTAAAAGGCATCTGGATCAATTCTGCGGCTGCGCACCGCACACCGGCTCCCCGAGCCGTAACCGGGGATGGTTGCATCGTCGTCGCGCGGAGCGCATCAGTCGGATATGGTATGACGACGCGATGCACCATAGGCATAACGCTCGGAAAGTCAACGGATTTGGCCGCTGTCAAGGGCATTTCGGCGTGTTCCGGCCCCGGCGGCCATCTCAAGGGAAGGCAGGTCGGGCGATGAGCCGTGCATTCGTGAAGGAAGACAGCGGCGCCGACACACTTCCCGAGCGCCCGGTCAGCACCAATCGCAACCTCGTTACCCGCCGGGGACTGGCGCAGATCGACGCCGAACTGGCGGGCCAGCGTGAGGCCCTTTCCGCGGCCGGCGCCCGGGGCGACCGGGACGCGGTGGCGGCGGCCTCGCGGGAGCTGCGCTACTGGTCGGCCCGCCGGTCCAGCGCCGAGCCGGTGGACCCGCCGCAGGAGGGGGAGGCCATCACCTTCGGCATGGCGGTGACGCTGGAAGACGGGAAGGGCGCGCGGCGCCGCTTTCGCATCGTCGGCGAGGACGAGGCCGATCCGGCGCAGGGGCGCATCGGCTGGGTGTCGCCGGTGGCCCGTGCGCTGCTGGGCAAATGGATCGGCGACGAGGTCGCCCTACCGGCCGGGTCGATGGAGATCGTCGCCGTCGATCCGCGCCCGGAAGAGGCGTGAGCCGTGCTGATCCCCGCCGAAACGCTGCTCGTCTTCGTCCCGGCGGCACTGGCGCTGAATCTCACACCCGGCAATGACATGCTGTTCTGCCTCAGCCAGGGCATGCGCTCGGGCCCGCGCGCCGGCATTGCCGCGAGCTTCGGCATCGCCACCGGGGTGTTGCTGCACAGCTGCGCGGCGGCGGTGGGGCTGGCGGCGCTGCTGGCGACGCATCCGGCCGCCTTTGAGGTGCTGCGCTGGGCCGGCGTCGCCTATCTCGTCACTCTCGCGGTGCAGGCGCTGCGCGGCTCCGGCGCGCTGGTGGCGGCGCACGCCGCGCCCACCCGCGCCTCGGCCGTAAAGGCGTGGCGGGCGGCGGTGCTGGTCAGCCTGCTCAACCCGAAAGTGGCGGTGTTCGTGCTGGCCTTCCTGCCGCAATTCGTCGACCTGTCGCGCGGCAGCGCCTTTGCCCAGTTCATGGTGCTGGGCCTCATCCTCAACATTGGCGGCACGGTGGTGAACGGTCTGGTGGGCGCCTTCGCCGGCCGCATCGGCCGCTGGCTGGGCAGCCGGCCGAGCCTGGCGCGGATGGCGGAAAAGCTCACCGCGATACTCCTGCTGTCCATTGCCGCCCGTATCGCCTTGGAGCGGCGGGGGTAGGGAGGAAGGGCGGTACAGCGGGATGACCGTTCGACACCGACACCGCCCGCGCCTATGGCGCTCGCCATCCCTTTGCGCGTGTTCGCGAAGACCGAGATCGAGACCTCTGCCCCGCCCGGGCGGGCGACGCAGGCCCGCCTCAGATATCCAACAGTTCCTCATTGGCGAAGGCGGCGCGCTCGGAGATGAAGGCGAAGCGGCTTTCCGGCTTGTTGCCCATCAGCCGCTCGACGATGTCGGCGGTCATGGCGCGCTCGGCTTCCTCGATGGTGACGCGCAGCAGAGTGCGCGACTTCCGGCTCATCGTGGTTTCCTTGAGCTGCGCCGGCATCATCTCGCCAAGGCCCTTGAAGCGGCCGATATCGACCTTGCCGCGCGAGGAGAATTCCTTGGCCAGCAGCTGGTCGCGATGCGCCTCGTCGCGCGCATACAGCGTCTTGGCGCCCTGGCTGAGCCGGTAGAGCGGCGGCACGGCGAGAAACAGATGGCCGTTCTCGATCAGCTTCGGCATCTGCCGGTAGAAGAAGGTGACGAGCAGCGAGGCGATATGGGCGCCGTCGACATCGGCGTCGGTCATGATGATGACCCGCTCATAGCGCAGATCCTCGTCGCGATACTGCGCCCCGGTGCCGGCGCCCAGCGCCTGCACGAGATCGCCGAGCTGCTGGTTCGCCGCCAGCTTGTCGCGGCCGGCACTGGCGACGTTGAGGATTTTTCCGCGCAGCGGCAGCACGGCCTGGGTCTGGCGCTCGCGCGCCTGCTTGGCCGAGCCGCCGGCGGAATCGCCCTCGACGATGAAGAGTTCGGACCCTGCCGCCGAATTATTGGAGCAGTCGGCCAGCTTGCCCGGCAGGCGCAGCTTGCGCACGGCGGTCTTGCGGGAGATTTCCTTTTCCTGCCGGCGGCGCAAGCGCTCCTCGGCGCGCTCCACCACCCAGTCGAGCAGGCGGTTGGCCTGGGTCGGGTTGCCGCCGAGCCAATGATCGAACGGGTCGCGCAGCGCCGCCTCGACGATGCGGGTCGCCTCGGCGGTGGCGAGCTTTTCCTTGGTCTGGCCCTGGAATTCCGGCTCGCGCACGAAGACCGAGAGCATGGCGACGCAGCCGGCCATGACATCGTCCGCCGTGACGATGGCGGCGCGCTTGGCGCCGCCGGTGCGCTCGGCATGGTCGCGCAGGCCCTTCAGCAGCACGGCGCGCAGGCCGGTCTCATGGGTGCCGCCTTCGGCGGTGGGGATGGTGTTGCAATAGGAGGAAATGGCGCCGTCGGCGTCGCCCAGCCACGCCACCGCCCATTCCGCCGCGCCATGGCCGCCGGGCCGCGTCGTCTTGCCGGAGAAGATATCGGGATGAACCCGGGTGCTGCCCTCAATGTCGGCGGCGAGATAGTCGCGCAGGCCGCCGGGAAAGCGGAACACGGCCTTTTCGGGGATGTCGGTGCCGGCCACCAGCGCGGCGTCGCAGCTCCAGCGGATTTCGACCCCGCCGAACAGATAGGCCTTGGAGCGGGCCATCTTGAACACGCGGGCCGGCTTGAAGCGGGCGCCTTCGCCAAAAATCTGCGCGTCCGGGTGGAAGCTTACCCGCGTGCCGCGGCGGTTGAGAATGCGTCCGACCTCCTGGATCGGCCCCTGCGGCACGCCGCGCGAATAGGTCTGGCGGTACAGCGTCTGGCCGCGGGCGACCTCGATCTCCAGCACGTCGGACAGGGCGTTGACCACCGAGACGCCGACGCCGTGCAGGCCGCCTGACGTCTCATAGACCTTCGAGTCGAACTTGCCGCCGGCATGCAGCGTGGTGAGGATGACCTCCAGCGCCGACTTGCCGGGATATTTCGGGTGTTCCTCGATCGGAATGCCGCGCCCATTGTCGGTCACGGTGAGGAAGCCGTCGCTGGTCAGTTCCACCTCGATGAAATTGGCGTGGCCCGCCACCGCCTCGTCCATCGAATTGTCGATCACCTCGGAGAAGAGGTGATGCAGCGCCTTCTCGTCCGTGCCGCCAATATACATGCCCGGCCGGCGCCGCACCGGCTCCAGCCCCTCCAGCACCTCGATGTCGGCGGCGGTGTAGCCGGCCTCGCCCGGCGTGCCCTCGCGCAGCGCGGCGGGGCGCGCGCTGGCACGCGGACGCGGGGCGGGAACGGCGGCGAAGAGGTCGTCAGAATTCGACATGGGCGCGGGTGGTCTCGTCGTGGTCAGGAACCGATTCGGTCTTCCTAGCACTATGGCAGGGCCCGCGCGAAACCGGAACGCTCCGTGAACATGGGCGCCATGCGGGCTGGCTGTGCCAGCGTTTCCCGGACAAGGGGCGCGCGAGCGAACCGCCGCCCATGCCGGGCTGGACAGGCGCGAGTCCGAGCGTCAGCGCGTCAGCCGCTTCCGGTTCGCCCGCACCTTGCGGCCGTACAGCGCGACGATCTCCGGCCCGACAGCGTCGAGCCGGCCGGCGGCTGCCGCCTTCATCAGCCGGGCATTGACCTCGCCCAGCGCCAGCGTCTTCTCCGTCACCATGCGGAGCGCTTCCACCCCGGCGGCGGCATCGCCGCGCGCCAGCCGGTTCAGCCGTTCCGCGATGACGAACTGCATGTCCATGCCGAGCCGGGCCAGCTCCATGCCAGTGGAGAACCAGGAAAGGGGAGACGTCATCGCAAAGGCTCCGGCCGGTGAGAGGCGGGAGGAGAAGCCCGCACTGCACGGTTCAGTTCCGATAGCCGACGCGCAGCCGCCATGCGCGGGGCGAGCCCCTCTTGTCTTTCGTCGGACATGCGAAAGGTGTAATGGCGCAAATCCACGCGCGCCCGCCCCGAGACGGCCGGCGCGCCAGCAGGAAGGGTCGCCACCATGACGGACAGCAAGGCGCGGATCGCCATCCTCGGGGCTTCGGGCTATACCGGCTCGGAACTGCTGCGCCTGCTGCTGCGCCATCCCCGCGTCGAGATCGTCGCGCTGACCGCCGACCGCAAGGCCGGGCAGGCGGTGGCGGACGTGTTTCCGCAATTCGCGCCGTTCAAGCTGCCGGGCCTCATCACCATCGAACAGGTGGCGTGGAAGGAGGTTGATCTCGTCTTCTGCGCCCTGCCGCACGGCACCACGCAGCTTGTCATCAAGAACGTGTTCGAGACCGCGCCGCATGTGAAGGTGGTCGATCTCTCCGCCGATTTCCGGCTGCGCGACGACGGCGCCTATGAGCGCTGGTATGGCCATCCGCACCAGGCGCTGGAGCTGCAGCAGGAAGCCGTCTACGGCGTGGTCGAGCTCTACCGCGACGATATCCGCAAGGCGCGGCTGATCGCCAATCCCGGCTGCTACACCACGACCGCCATCCTGCCCGTGGTACCGCTGATCGAGGCCGGCGCCATCGAGCCCGAGCACATCGTCATCGACGCCAAGAGCGGCGTGACCGGCGCGGGGCGTTCGGCGAAGGAGAACCTGCTGTTCACCGAGGTGACGGAGGGCATGCACGCCTATGGCGTCGGCGGCCATCGCCACATGGCCGAGCTGGACCAGGAATTTTCCAAGGCCGCCGGTCGCACCCTCGCGCCGAGCTTCACGCCGCATCTGGTGCCGATGACGCGCGGCATCTACGCCACGATCTACCTGAAGACCGGGGCGGGCGTCGGCGCCGAGGGCGTGCATCGCGTGCTGGCGGATTTCTATCGCAGCGAGCCCTTCGTGCATGTGATGCCGCTTGGCCAGGTGCCGCAGTCGCGCTTCGTCAAGGGCTCGAACATGGCCTTCATCGGCGTTGTGAAGGACCGCGCGCCGGACCGGGTGATCGTGATCTCCACCACCGACAATCTAGTGAAGGGCGCCTCCGGCCAGGCGGTGCAGAACATGAACCTCGTGCTCGGCTATCCCGAGACGTTGGGGCTGGAGCAGATCGCGCTGTTCCCGTGAGGGGGCGGCAGCCCCAGCGCGCATCGTCATCCCCGGGCGTGACCCGGGGATCCACGACTTCACACTGGAGCCGGGGCGACGCCGCGGATGGCCGGATCACGTCCGGCCACCGCGCTCCTGTACGCTAAGACTTCACCTTCACATAGCTGCCCGGCGCGTCCTCTATCGCTTTATAGGGCCCTTCGCCGGGGATGCGTTTGGCGGCGGGCATGCGCTTTCCGTCCGGCGCCTCGATCCAGCCCAGCCAGTCCGGCCACCAGGAGCCGGGGTGCATCTGCGCACCGGCGATCCACTCCTCCAGCTTCCCCGCCGCCGGCCCGCCGGTCCAGTACTGGTATTTGCCGCGTGCCGGCGGGTTGATGACGCCGGCGATGTGGCCGGAGCCGGCCAGCACGAAGCGGCCGGGCCGGGCGAATTTCTGCAGGCCGAGGAACACCGAGGCCGCCGGCGCGATGTGGTCCTCGCGCGTCGCCACGCTGTACATCGGCAGGTCGATCGCCTTGAGGTCGAGCGTCTTGCCGGCGAGCATCAGGCTGCCCTGCGCCAGCTTGTTGTCGAGATAGCAATTGCGCAGATAGAAAGAGTGATTGGCCGCTGGCAGCCGGGTCGAGTCCGAATTCCAGTAGAGAATGTCGAACGGGAAGGGCGCCTGCCCCTTCAGATAGTTGTTCACCACATAAGGCCAGATCAGGTCATTGGACCGCAGCATATTGAAGGCGTTGGCCATCTTTCGGCCTTCCATCACGCCCGATTCCAGCATCTTGCGTTCGAGGCTGGCGATCTGTTCCTCGTCGATGAACACTTTGAGGTCGCCGGCAAAGGTGAAGTCGACCTGGGTGGTGAGGAAGGTGGCGCTGGCGAGGCCGGGCTTTTTCCCGGTGGCGGCCAGCCAGGCGAGCGTCATCGCCAGCATGGTGCCGCCGACGCAATAGCCCACCGCGTGGAAATCCTTGGTGCCGGCGGCCTTCTTCGCCACCTCGAAGGCGGTGAGCACACCGTCCTTCATGTAGGCCTCGAAGCCCTTGGCGGCGAGTTCCGGGCCGGGGTTCACCCAGGACACCATAAACACGGTGAGCCCGTGCTCCACCGCCCAGCGCACGAAGGACTTTTCCGCCGTGAGGTCGAGCACGTAGAACTTGTTGATCCAGGGCGGAATGATGACAACAGGCGTCGCCAGCACGTTCTCGGTCTGCGGCGCGTACTGGATGAGCTGCATCAGCTCGTTCTGGAAGATCACCTTGCCCGGCGTCACCGCCAGATTCTCGCCGACCTGGAACTTGGAATCGTCGGTCTGGCGGATCTTCAGGTCGCCGCCACCGGCCTCGATGTCCTCGGCCAGCATCTTCATGCCGCGCACCAGGTTTTCGCCATTGGAGGTCAGCGTGGTGCGCAGCAGCTCGGGATTGGTCAGCACGAAATTGGAAGGCGAGACTGCGCCGGCGATCTGGCGCACATAGAACTCGGCCTTGTGCTTGGTTCGGGCGTCGATCTCGGCTTCCTCAACCATATCCGCCGCCCAGTTGGCGGTGAGGAGGTAGGCCTGCTTGAGCGCGTCGAAGAAGGGATTGGAGTTCCATTCCGGGTCGGAAAAGCGAGAGTCTCGCGTGGCCGGCTCCACCACGGGCCGGGTCTTCTCGCCGCCCAGCTTCTTCAGCGCCGTGGTCCACAGATCGAGATAGCCGCCGATCAGGCGCGACTGCGCCTCCACCGTGCGCTGGGGGTCGGCCAGCCAGTATTCGGCGACATTGCCGATGGTCTTGGCGACGTCGGCTAGGTCCTCGGCCACCTCGTCGCGGATGCGTCCTTCCTCGCGCGGGCGCAGATAAGCGGCCATGGCCCGCCCGCCTTCCTCCACCATCCGCGCCAGATTGGCGGCGAAGATTTCGAGGTCGATCGGGCTTGTCCGGGCGGCCTCGGGTCCGGCGGTGTCGGCAGCGGGTGCAGCAGTGGCAGGGGCCGGTTTTGCCGGGGGCGGCTCAGGCGTCGGCGCGGCGGCGGCCGGCGTGGGGGCGGCCGCCTTTGCCGCAGGGCGGCGCGGCGCCGCCGCCTGCTCCACTGGCGGGCGCGGGGTTCGGGCCGCCGGGGAACGCGGCGCCTTGGCCGGTGCCTGTGATTCGGTTGCTGCCGTGCTTGCCACCGGCTTTTCCGCCGTCGCCTTCTTCGCGGCCGCCTTGCGCGCCGGCGGTGCGGCAGGGGGCACAGGAGCAGGGGCCGCAGCCGCAGGGGCCGCGACGGGCTTTGGCGCCGGTTTCCGCCCGGCCTTCTTCACCACCGGGGCGGACGGTTCCCGCGCCTCGGCCGGGGCGGCGTTCGTCGCCGGCGCGGACTTTGCCGCTGTGGGAGGTATCTTGCTGGTGCGTCGGTTGCTCACCGCTTGTCCCCGCGGGTTGGTGCGTTCATAGGTGGCCATAATAGACGCGCTATCGGACGCTAGCGAGTGCGTAACGGGCCGTACACGCGCAAGCTGACGTGTGGGCAGGCCGGCGCAGGGGAGGAGACCAGAGTGGGTCACGGGCAAGGCAGGCAGGCCGGCGGGGCGTTCGGGCCGGTGCACATTCTTGCGGGCTGTGCCCTGGTAGCGCTGCTGCTGGCCGGCTGCGCCTCGGCGGAGGGGCCCTCGGCGGGAATCTCCGAGGCGGCACTGGCGCAGGGCAGCGTCGAATCAGCGGGCGTGTCCGCCGGCGGCGCGGAGGTCGATCCGCGTGCCGCCGCCGGGCAGTCGCGCGCCGCGCCGGCGCCAACCGGGCGCCAGAAGCCGCCCGAGCCGGCCTATCCCACTTTCGGCGCTCCGGCGCAGGTCGGCGACCGGCCGGTGCTGACCCAGCAGCAGCGGGATGCGATGCAGAAGAACCTGGAAAATCTCGCCAGCCAGCGCGAGAAGGAGATGCTGCGGCAGATCGAGGCCCCCGAATAGGCCCGCGCCCCGCAGCGGGCACGATTACCATTCTTCTGCCCCTTTGGGCTGACATCCGTCGCTGTGCGGGCGCGCGAAGGGTGATATGAAGCGCGCGTGACGCCGCCGCCGGGGGATACGGGGCGGCCCTGGAGCTTGAGACCCATGACCGATTTCCATCGCATCCGCCGGCTGCCGCCTTACGTGTTCGAGCAGGTCAACCGTGTGAAGGCCGGCGCCCGCAATGGCGGCGCCGACATTGTCGACCTCGGCATGGGCAACCCGGATCTCGATGCCCCGGCCCATGTGGTGGACAAGCTCAAGGAAACCATCGGCCGGCCGCGCACCGATCGCTATTCCGCCTCCAAGGGCATTCCCGGCCTGCGCCGCGCGCAGGCGGCCTATTATGAGCGCCGCTTCGGCGTGAAGCTGAACCCGGACACCCAGGTGGTGGCGACGCTCGGCTCGAAGGAAGGCTTCGCCAATATGGCGCAGGCGATCACCGCCCCGGGCGACGTGATCCTGGTGCCGAACCCCAGCTACCCCATCCACGCCTTCGGCTTCCTGATGGCCGGCGCCGCGATCCGCTCCGTGCCGTGCGAGCCGGGGCCGGAGTTCTTCCACGCGCTGGAGCGCGCGGTGGCGCACTCGATTCCCTCGCCGCTGGCGCTGGTGCTTTGCTACCCGTCCAACCCCACCGCGCAGGTCGCCGATCTCGATTTCTACCGCGACGTCGTCGCCTTCGCGAAGAAGCACGACCTGATCGTGCTGTCCGACCTCGCCTATTCGGAAGTGTATTTCGACGACAACCCGCCCCCCTCGGTGCTGCAGGTGCCGGGTGCGATGGATGTGACGGTGGAATTCACCTCCATGTCCAAGACCTTCTCCATGGCCGGCTGGCGCATGGGCTTCGCGGTCGGCAATGACCGGCTGATCGCGGCGCTGGCGCGGGTGAAGTCCTATCTCGACTATGGCGCCTACACGCCGATCCAGGTCGCGGCGACGGCGGCGCTGAACGGCCCGCAGGACTGCATCGCCGAGATGCGCAGCGTCTACAAGAAGCGCCGCGACGCGCTGGTCGACAGTTTCGGCAAGGCGGGCTGGGAGATTCCCGTGCCCACCGCCTCCATGTTCGCCTGGGCGCCGATCCCGGAAAAATTCCGCCACCTGCGCAGCCTCGAATTCTCCAAGCTGTTGATCGAGAAGGCGGATGTCGCGGTCGCGCCGGGCGTCGGCTTCGGCGAGCATGGCGACGATTATGTGCGTATCGCCCTTGTGGAGAACGAGCAGCGCATCCGTCAGGCGGCGCGCAACATCCGCCGCTTCCTTGAAACCGGCGCGGAAACATTGCACAACGTCGTCCCTCTCGCCGCGGCGCGTTAAGGCCCGGCCCCTTCGGGCGGCGCCGCATTCGGAACGTTTGTTGAGTTCGGACACACAATGGCGCCGCCGCTGAAAATTGGCATCGCCGGCCTCGGTACGGTCGGCGCGGGTGTGGTGCGTATGCTGGCCCGGCGGGCGGAGGCGATTGCCACGCGCGTCGGCAGGCCGGTCGAAGTGGTGGCGGTGAGCGCCCGCGACCGTTCGCGCAACCGCGATTGCGATCTCACCGGCCTGCGCTGGTTTGACGACCCGGTGGAGCTCGCCCGCGATCCCGATATCGATGTCTTCGTCGAGCTGATCGGCGGGCCGGACGGCACCGCCAAGGCGGCGGTCGAGGCGGCCATCGCCGCCGGCCATTCGGTCGTCACCGCCAACAAGGCGCTGCTCGCTCATCATGGCGTCGCGCTGGCCGCCGCCGCCGAGGCAGCGGGCGTCGCCATCCATTTCGAGGCGGCGGTGGCCGGTGGCATTCCGGTCATCAAAACCCTGCGCGAGGCGCTCGCCGGCAACGAGATCGCCCGCGTCTCCGGCATTCTCAACGGCACCTGCAACTACATCCTCACACGGATGCAGGAGGAGGGGCTGTCCTTCGACCTCTGCCTCGATCAGGCGCAGAAGCTCGGCTACGCCGAGGCCGACCCGACCTTCGACGTCGACGGCTTTGACACCGCCCACAAGCTCGCCCTGCTCGCCGCGCTGGCCTTCGGCGTGCAGCCGGACCCGGAAGCGATCCATATCGAAGGCATCCGCTCGATCACGCTGGCCGACATCGAGGCGGCGGACGAGCTGGGCTACCGGATCAAACTGCTCGGCGTCGCCGCCCGAATCGGCGGGCAGGTGGAACTGCGCGTGCATCCCACCATGGTGCCTAAACATTGGCCGATCGCGCAGGTTTCCGGCGTCACCAATGCGGTGGCGATCGATGGCGACGCGGTGGCGCTGACCCTTGTCGGCCCCGGCGCCGGCGGCGATGCCACGGCCTCCGCCGTGGTCGCTGACCTGTGCGATGCCGCAGCGGCAATGGGTGGCGCGCCTTTCGGCTGGAAGGCGCAGAGCCTGCAGCCGGCCGAGAAGGCCGCCATCCGGCGTCACGAGGGCGGCTACTATATCCGTCTCGCCGCCGTCGACCGGCCCGGAACGGCGGCAGCCATTGCCCGCCATATGGCCGAGCAGAACATCTCGCTCGAGTCCATAATGCAGCACCGTCGCGGCCGACCTCATGGGGGGGAGCGCGCGGAAAGCGCGGAGAACCCGGCACCCGTGGTGCTGGTCACCTACGCCACCAATGAGGACGCGGTGCGCCGCGCGATCGAGGCCATCGAGATCGATGGCGTCATCGCCTCGCCGCCGCAGGTGATACGGATCGAGAAGGACTGAGGGGGCGGGGACGATGGCGGAGATTAGGGTCAAGGCGGACCAGGCGCTGGAGCGCATCCTGACGCTTGAGCTGGTGCGCGTCACCGAGCGCGCGGCGGTGGCATCGGCCAGCCTGCGCGGGCGCGGCGACGAGAAGGCGGCTGACAAGGCGGCGGTGGACGCCATGCGCCGCGAGCTGAACCGCCTGCCTATCGCCGGCCGCATCGTCATCGGCGAGGGCGAGCGCGACGAGGCGCCGATGCTGTTCATCGGCGAGGAGGTCGGCACCGGCAAGGGCCCGGCGGTGGATATCGCCGTCGACCCGCTGGAAGGCACCACGCTCTGCGCCAAGGACATGCCCGGCTCCATCGCCGTGATGGCGATGGCCGAGGGCGGCACCATGCTCTACGCGCCCGACGTCTACATGGAGAAGATCGCTATCGGCCCGGGCTACCCCAAGGGCACGATCAACATCGACGCCAGCCCCGAGGACAACATCCAGTCGCTGGCCCGGGCAAAGGGCGTGAAGCCCTCCGAGATCACCGCGCTCATCCTCGACCGGCCGCGCCATGCCGCCATCATCGAGGCCGCCCGCCGCACCGGCGCGGCGGTGCAGCTGATCGCCGATGGCGACGTCGCCGGCGTGATCCACACCACCAATCCCGACGAGACCGGCATCGACATCTATCTCGGCACCGGCGGCGCGCCCGAGGGCGTGCTGGCGGCGGCGGCGCTGCGCTGCATCGGCGGCGAGATGTACACCCGCCTCATCCTCGACAGCGAGGCCAAGCGCGAGCGCGCCAAGAAGATGGGCGTGTCCGACCCGAAGAAGATCTACACCATCACCGACATGGTGCGCGGCGACTGCTTGATCGCGGCGACCGGCGTCACGACAGGCAATCTGCTCAAGGGCGTGAAGTATGAGCGGGGCGTGGTGAAGACCCACACCGTCGTCATGCGCTCGGCCACCGGTACGGTGCGCTGGATCGAGGCCGAGCACCGCGACCTCTCCAAGTTCCATCTCGGCTGAGCGACCGCACGCGAGCTGTCATCCCGAACGCGGCAGCGGTCATCCCGGACGGCCGGAGGCCGAGCCGGGATCGCGTGCAGAAGCGAGAGCGATCCCGGCTCTCCGCTACGCTGCGGCCGGGATGACGGATCTTCCACACGGGGTGCCTCGGCGCCCCGTTTTCATTTCGCCGCGTGGTGCAGAGCGCCGGAACGCCGCCCCTCATCGCGCGCTTTGGCCGTGGCTCGGTGTGCTGTATACCAGAGCCGTGCGCAGGCGCCCCCGCCAGGGGCGCCCCGCACCCGAACGCCAAGCCAATTGCCAAGGGAACGACCCATCATGACCGCTCCTCATTCGCTGCTTCCGCCCCTGCTGACCCAGATCGCCGCGCTGATCGGCGCCGAGAAGTACCAGGAGGTCGCCGAGGCCTATACGGCCTTCGTCAAGGAGCACCCGACCACCAATTACCTCGCTTCCGAGCCGATCCCGTTCAAGCTGAACGTGGCCTTCTCGACGAAGTACGGCTCCTCCGCCACCAACACCTTCACCCTGCGCAACACCACCTGGGCGTCGGACGTGAAGGCCGCGCTGAAGGCCGGCCCGAGCGATTTCGCGGCGCTGGTCGCCAAATATGAGGGCGAAATCGCCGAGATCGCCAAGGGCGCGAAGAAGGTCGCGTGAGCCACTGACGGCTGCGCATCGTCTGCGGAAAGGCCGGCCTCGCGCCGGCCTTTTTCGTGTCGCGGCTGCGTTGTCGGATGGCTATTCACGGCGCCCGCAAAACAGAGCGCTGTCGTGGTCGGGCTTGGACCGGTCCTCCACGTCTCCTGCGGTGCGGCCGGATCACGTCATGGATGCCCGCCAACCCAGGCATGACGACGCGCGCGCGGGGCGTCCGCGCGGCGCGTCCGGGAGAGCGTTCTCACCCCGCCTTCGCCACATCCTTCAGGAACGTGTCCACCCCGAGCCGCACCATCTCTGGCTGCCAGGCGTGCGGGCCGGGGTGCTCGACATAGGTCAGCTCATAGCCGGCCGGGCGCAGCTTGGCGGCGTGGGAGCGGCCGGCGGTGTGTATGGGCGTCTGGGTGTCGTTCTGGCCGTGGGCGATGAACACTTTGGGCGCGCCTTCCTGCGCCAGCACGGTCATGAAGCCGGCGGAGAAGGCGAGGATATGGGTGACGATCCGCCCATTGCTGAGCCCGGTGGAGAGCGAATAGCTGCCCCCATCCGAATGGCCGGCGAAGGCGAAATGGGTGGGGTCGAGCGCGAAACGCGCGGCGACCTCGGCCAGCGCGATGTCGAGCCGCTCCAGATCCGGCCCGTTGCCGGCGATCACGATGTCCCAGGTCGGCAGCAGCGATTGCGGCACCAGCAGCAGGAAGCCGCGTTCCTCCGCATGCGCGCGAAACATCGGCAGGATCTTCTCGGCGCTGCCGCCGCCGCCATGGAACAGCGTGACCAGCGGCGTCGGGCGGGCGGGGTCGATTCCATCAGGCACGATCAGCACCGCGTCCCGGGTCTCGAACAGGCCGAGATCATGACGGCCGGGCGCGAGCGCCGGCTTGGTTGGGGCGGCATGGGTGAAGGCGAGGCGACCGAGGAGCGACAGGTTCAGCATGGCGCGCACCATAATGTCCCCGCCCGCGCGTGCAACCCGGCCGGTTGCCGCGTCATGAGGGCCACGCAGGGCAGGCATGGCGGTGCGGGTCTTTGCAGATGCCGGGCGGTGGACTATCAGCCCATCTGCCGACACGCGACTCGCCGCGGGCGGTGCGCGGCTCACCCTGGGGCCGTCCTGTCGTCTCCTGCCGCCGCCGGTTCTCGATGCCGTTCACGCACAAGCTGCTCGCCCTCGCCGTTGTCGGCGTGTGGGCGCTGAACATGATTGCCGTGAAGCTCGGCATCGCGGAAATCCCGCCCATGATGATGAGCGCGCTGCGCTTCACGCTCGTGTCCGTGCTGCTGTGCCCCGTGCTGCGCATCACCCGCGACCAGTTCCTCGGCGTACTGCTGGTGTCCTTCACCTTCGGCACGATGCATTTCGGCCTGCTGTTCGCGGCGCTGGCCAATTCCGAGGCCGGCACCAGCGCCGTCATCATCCAGCTCGGCGCGCCGATCGCCACCGTGCTCGCCTGCCTGGTGCTGAAGGAGCGCCTCGGCAAGGTCCGGCTCGCCGGTCTCCTCGTCTCGGTGGCCGGCATCGGGTTGATCGCCGCCGGACCGACCCTGCCGCCGCCGCTCTCGCTGGTGTTGCTGCTGGCCAGCGCCACCGGCTGGGCGGTGACGAACCTCATCGTCAAGGAACTCAAGGGGGTGCGGCCGATGACCATGATGGGCTGGTCCTCGCTGCTGGCGATTCCGCAATTGCTTGTTATGTCGTGGATCTTTGAATCCGACCGCTGGTGGATGGTGACGACGGCCGGCTGGCATGGCTGGTTCTGCGTGGTCTACAGCGCCATCGGCTCGTCGATCATCGGCTACGGCATCTGGTACTGGCTGCTGCAGCGCCATTCGATCAGTGCCGTCGTGCCCTATTCGATGCTCAACCCGCTGCTCACCGTGGCGTTCGGCATATTGCTTATCGGCGACGATCCTTCGCCGGTGAAGATTATCGGCGCGCTGGTCATGGTGGCGGGCGTCGCTCTCATTCTGCGCCGGCCGCGCAACCTGCCGGACCCGACGCTGCCCGATACGGCGTGAATGCGCGACGGCCGGAGCGTTACCGCCCCGGCCGCCTTTATCCTATATCCCATCCGTCACCCTCATGGCCGGGCTTGACCCGGCCACCCAGGGGCGATGCCGCGTACCACGAATTGGCTGGGTCCCCGGGTCAAGCCCGGGGATGAGGGAAGGAAATGTTCGACTGCCGAGGCGCGGCTCGGCTCACTTCGCCTTCAGGAACTCGCCCACTTCCAGCAGGATCAGCTCATTGTCGTCCGCCTTCGCCGGGTCGCGCGAGGAGGAGAAGGGCAGGTTGTTGTCGTTGCCGACCACGATGTGGGTGGCGTCGACCACGTCGACATTCTCGATGGTGAAGAAGGGGAAGGTCAGCACGCCATCATTGAGCGGCTTGCGCGCCTTCTTGTCCGGATCGGCGATCTTCATCAGGTCGATATGGCCGATCTTGCGCACCGGGCCGCCGGCATTGGCGTCGGTCAGCTCGATCTTGACGATGCGCTTGAACTTGGCGAGGTCGTGGAAGCAGTCCGGCCCCTTGGTCCCGGAGGCGCAGGCCTTGTCTTGCGTGCCCTCGCCATTGTCGCGCTCGATGATGAGGCCGGTCGTGCCGTCGATCATGTTGAAATCGCCGATGGCGTTGCCGTTCTGCTCCAGAACGTACTGCCACATGCGCCCCGTCCACTTCTCAGCGGCGACATCGAATTCGAGGATCGGCAAAAACTCCTTGCCGTCGCCGGTCTTCTGCCAGTCCTTCTTGTCCGCGTCCCACAGCGGGCCTTCCAGCAGGGCGTAGAGATATTTGCCGTCCTTGGAGGCGGCCATGCCCTCATAGCCCTTGGAGCGGCGAGCGTTGAAGGTCGCGGGCGCGTTCGGCGTGGCGGGTGAGGCGACCGCGTAATGGTCGGGCGAGCGCACCGGCGTCTCGCCGGCCACAGTTTCGAACAGGGCCAGCACCCGGCCGCTCTTGTCGGCCTTGATCAGATAGGGGCCGAATTCCTCGCCGATCCAGATCTGGTCGCCGATGATCTGGAAGCTCTCGAGGTCGAGATCGGCGCCGGTCAGATAGCGCTTTTCCGTGCCCTCATGGACGATGCGGAACGGCACCTTCTTATCGGGATCGGTGAGGAACACCGTCTCGATCGGCTGGAAGGCGCCGGTCGCCCAATCCACCGTGTAATGGCGCAGGAACAGCGCCGCGTCCGGGCTGTTGGCCTTCGAGCCGAAGCCGTTATCTGTGATGATCCAGAAGCTGCCATCCGGCATCGCCTTGATGCCGGAATGACCCTGCACCGGCTGGCCCTGGAACGGCACAGAGACGCCGGTGGGGCGGCCGGCCGACTTGCCCATCACCGCGCCGACCGCCTCGACGCGGGTGCCTGACGTGAATTTGCCGGAGACCTTGAGGTCGGCGGGCGCGTCGTCCGGCATGGCAAGGAAGGTCTGCGCCGGCAGCACGGCGTGGCCGGCCAGGGTGACGGGAAAGGCCTCGTCGGCACGCAGGCCGGTGGAGCCGAGGACCATCGCCGCCAGGGCGGCGCCGGCAAGCAGGCAGGGGCGGAGGACGGGGAGGGCCATGGCGCTTCTCCTTTGGGGGGCAAGAGAGATCGGCAATGCCTGAGGTCGGCAATGCCGAGCCGCCTTCCTGACCCCTGCCCATGTCGACCGCGCAACGCCGCGATGACAGATAAATGACCCTCAGTGCCCATCCCCGGCAGCGGGAGGGCCGGCCGGCGCGGCATGGCTCTCGACGCGGGCGCGTTGTTCGGGCTTATCCTGCGCGCCATGAGTCTGAACCTTCCCACCGCCGCTCCCGCGCCGCGTCCCTTTCTCGGCGTCTCCCGCTCCGCCACCGGCCGCTTCTGGCGCGAGCGGCTGGACGCGCGCGGCGCGCAGACAACGCTCGCCATCGTGCAGCGCCACGGCGTGCCGGAGATTTTGGCCCGCGTGCTGGCCGGGCGCGGCGTCGCCATCGATGCCGTCGAGGCCTGGCTCGACCCGACGGTGAAGCGCCTGCTGCCGGACCCCGACACGCTGACCGACATGGCGCCCTGCGTCGCCCGCCTCGCCGATGCGGTGATGCGGGGCGAGAAGGTGGCGGTGTTCGGCGACTACGACGTTGATGGCGCTACCTCGACCGCGCTCATGGTGGATGTGCTGCGCGCCGGCGGGCTCGATCCGGCCTTCCACATTCCCGACCGCATTTTCGAGGGCTACGGCCCGAACATTCCCGCCATCGAGGCGCTCGCCGAGCGCGGGGCGACGCTGCTGGTCACGGTGGATTGCGGCACGATGAGCTTCGAGCCCTTCGCCCGCGCCCGCGAGCTGGGGCTCGACGTGGTGGTGATCGACCATCACCAGGCGGGTGAGGAGCTGCCTGCCGTGGCGGCGCTGGTGAACCCCAACCGCGCCGACGATCTATCCGGCCTCGGCCATCTCTGCGCCGTCGGCCTCGTCTTCGTGGTCGCCGTCGGGCTGCTGCGCGAACTGCGCCAGCGCGGCTGGTGGACCAAAGAGCGGCCGGCGCCGGACCTGCTCGCCAGCCTCGACCTCGTGGCGCTCGGCACGGTGGCGGATGTGGTGCCGCTGCTGGGGCTCAACCGCGCCTATGTCACCAAGGGGCTGATCCAGCTGCGCAAGCGCGAGCGGTCGGGGTTGACCGCGCTGATGGACGCCGCCCGGCTCACCGGCCCGCCCAAGGCGTGGCATCTCGGCTTTCTGCTCGGCCCGCGCATCAATGCGGGCGGGCGTATTGGCGACGCCACGCTCGGCACAAGGCTGCTGCTCACCCGCGACCCGCTCGAGGCGGAGAAGATTGCCGCCGAGCTCGACCGGCTCAACGCCGAGCGCCAGCAGGTGGAGCGCGCCATCGTCGCCGAGGCGGAAGCGGAGGCCGAGGCGGCGCTGGGCCTCGCCGGAGTCGGCGCCGTCGTGCTCTCCAGCGGGCAGGGCTGGCACCCCGGCGTGGTCGGGCTGGTGGCGGCGCGGCTGAAGGAGAAATTCGGCCGCCCCGCCTTCGCCATCGCCTTCACCGGCGAGACGGGCGCCGGCTCGGCCCGCTCCATTCCCGGCGTCGATGTCGGCCGGGCGGTGCGCGGCGCGGTGGAGGCCGGCATATTGGTGAAGGGCGGCGGCCACGCCATGGCGGCGGGCCTCACGATCACCCGCGCCCGGCTGGGCGATCTGCGCGCCTATCTCGAACAGGCGCTGACGGCAACGGTGGAGGAGGCGCGGGCCGTGGACGAGGTCCTGATCGACGGTGCCCTCTCGGCGGCCGGGGCGACGCCCGAGCTGGTGGAACTGGTGGAGCGGGCCGGGCCCTTCGGCGCGGGCAACCCGCAGCCGATCTTCGCCTTCCCCGCTCATCGCGTCGTCTATGCCGAGCCGGGCAGCGCCGGCCAGATCCGCGTGCGCCTGCGCAGCACCGATGGGGCGACGATATCAGGCGTGGTGTTCCGCGCCGTCGACACCCCGCTCGGCAATGCGCTGCTGGAGGCGCGCGGGCAATTGCTGCATGTGGCCGGCACGCTCGATCTCGACTCCTGGCAGGGCCGCACCCAGGTGAGCCTGCGCATATCAGACGCCTGCTCCCCCGAAATCGGCTGACGCATCATGGGGTTGGGGACCGTTCCGGAATCAGGCAGTGAGCGATCCGCTTATGCATCGTCATCCCCGGGCTTGACCCGGGGATCCATGCCGCCGCGCGGCCGGTTCTCTGTGGAGGTAGGGGGTGAGTCCGGCCCTGACGGACGGAAGGGCGGCCTAGAAACGGCGTTTCAGCCGCGGACCGCATGCCTGGGGCGCGACTCGGCAATCCGGGCGCGGTTCACTTTGAATCGGAAGCTGAGCCCGTGACGCCAGAGGCCGGAGATGACTCGCGAAATCCTCGCATCGCCATCGTCGGCGCCGGCCCGGCCGGGCTGATGGCGGCGGAACTTCTGGCGAGCGCCGGCTGCGCGGTGACGCTCTATGACCGCATGCCGTCCCCGGCGCGGAAATTCCTCATCGCCGGACGCGGCGGGCTCAACCTCACCCATTCCGAGCCGCGCGCGCCTTTCCTCGCCCGCTATGGCACGGCGGCCGACTGGCTGGCGCCGTTCATCGATGCCTTCCCGCCCGCCCGTCTGCGGGCTTGGGCGGAAGGCCTGGGCGAGCCGATTTTCGTCGGCTCCAGCGGCCGGGTGTTCCCCCGCAGTTTCAAGGCCTCGCCGCTGCTGCGGGCCTGGCTGGCGCGGCTCGACGGCCTCGGCGTGGTGCTGAAGAGCCGCCACCGCTGGCTTGGCTGGAACCGCGAGGGCGCGCTGCGCCTGGCCGGGCCGGAGGGCGAAATGGAGGTGGCGGCCGATGCGGTCCTGCTCGCGCTTGGCGGCGCCAGCTGGCCGCGCCTCGGCAGCGATGGCGGCTGGGCGGATCTTCTGGGTGAGCAGGGGGTGGCGATCGCCCCGCTGCGCCCGGCCAATAGCGGCGTGCGGATCGACTGGTCGGCCCCGTTCCGCGCCCGCTTCGCCGGAGCGCCGCTCAAGCGCATCGCGCTCTCCGTCGGGGAGGCGCGGGTGCGCGGCGAGGCGATGATCGACGGCGCCGGGCTGGAGGGCGGCGCGGTCTATGCGCTCTCCGCCACCCTGCGCGAGGCGATTGCCGTTCACGGCACCGCCATTCTTCATATCGACCTGCGCCCGGATGTGGCGGCCGACGCGCTCGCCGCGCGGCTGGCAGCCAGCCGCAAGGGCGAATCCACGTCCAACCGCCTGCGCAAGGCGGCCGGCCTTGCCCCCGCCGCCGCCGGCCTGCTGCGCGAGGCCGGGCCGCTGCCGGCCGATCCTGCCGTGCTGGCGCACCTGATCAAGGCGCTGCCGCTCGCCGCCACCGGCATGGCGGGGCTGGAGCGGGCGATCTCCACCGCCGGCGGCGTCACCCGCGCCATGATCGACGACCAGCTGATGCTAAAGGCGCGGCCGGGCGTGTTCGTCGCCGGCGAGATGCTGGACTGGGAGGCGCCGACCGGCGGCTATCTGCTGCAAGCCTCGTTCGCCACCGGCCATGCCGCCGCGTGCGGGATTCTGGCGCGGCTCGGCCTTGGCCGGCCGGAGCCGTGGAGCGGTCGATGGGAAGCGGGAGAGGCGGCGGGTGTCGCCGGGGAGTGGTCGCGGGACGACGGCTGAGGGAGCGCGTGCCGTCGTCCCGCGTGGTTCACGAGACCTGCCGGGAAGTGGCCTCGCGAAATCGGAGCCGGTGGGAGCAGGTGCCGCTTGATGTATTCGCGGTTTCTCTCCGGCGTTGATGCGATGAATACGCGCGTTCTTCGTCTCGGACAATGATTATCTTCCAGTATTGTTATAGTTCTAAACTAATGGCTGGCGTTTTACTTGTGCCTGCCGGGGCCGGGCGGGCCCGCTTGCGCCGGGACGGCGAGGGGCTTACCTGCTGGCGGGGAGCGCTATGTGTGGGCGGGGGCGGCGCGAATATGCAGGAGGCATGATGGCACGTCTGTTCTTCCGTCGGGGCGCCAGCGCCGAGGCGGCACCCGACGCCGCCCGCGAGTTGGCCGCGAAGGCGCGGCTCATCCTCGGGGCGGACGAGGAAACCACCATTTCCATCAGCGAGATCGCCTGCGGGGATCCTGCCTGCGGCGGCGCCGAGACCGTTGTGCTGGTGATGCGGCCGGGGCGCCGCACCGAGGCGGCCAAGCTGATGAAGCCGCTCTCCACCGTCACTGACGCGGAACTGGCGGAGGCGCTGCAGCCTTTGTTTGACGCTGCGTCATCATCGATAGCGTGAGTCAAAGTATTTTCGCCCCCGGTTCGTGATGGCGCTTAGATAGCGGTCGTTGTTTTAAAGTGAAACAATTCTAATGTGCCGCCGAACACTTGCGACTGCTTCCGGCGGTGGCGTAGGAGTCTCCCGCTAAGGCGCCCGGGGGCGCGGAAGGAGACCATCCATGCGAGCCAGATCACTGTTCGCCGCGCCGCTAGTCGCGGCCTTCGCGCTGGGGGCGGCCTTTGCCGTCGGTCCGGCCGCCGCCGATACTCCGGCGCCGAAGGTGAAGGACATTGTCGCCACCTATGCCGACATTGCCGAGGCGATGTACACGGACAGCCTGACCACCGCCAAGGCGCTGCAGGGCGCGGTGAACACCCTCATCGCCACCCCGACCGAGGCCAATCTCGACGCCGCCAAGGCCGCCTGGAAGGCCGCGCGCGTGCCCTACCAGCAGACCGAGGGCTTTCGCTTCGGCAATCCCATCGTCGACGAGTGGGAAGGCCGCGTGAACGCCTGGCCGCTGGATGAGGGGCTGATCGACTATGTCGACAAGAGCTATGGCGATGCGTCCGACGAGAACCCGCTCTACACCGCCAACGTGATCGCCAATACCAAGATCCGCGTCGGCAAGAAGACCATCGACGCCACCAAGATCACCCCGAAGCTGCTCGACAGCCTGCAGGAGGCCGGCGGCGTCGAATCCAACGTCGCCATCGGCTACCACGCCATCGAGTTCCTGCTCTGGGGCCAGGACCTCAACGGCACGGGCCCGGGCGCCGGCAAGCGCCCCGTCACCGACTACGACACCGCCAATTGCAGCAATGGCCATTGCGAGCGCCGCGCCGCCTATCTCAAGGCCGCCACCGACCTTCTGG
This sequence comes from Ancylobacter sp. FA202, assembly GCF_000380205.1. Lineage (NCBI taxonomy): Bacteria > Pseudomonadati > Pseudomonadota > Alphaproteobacteria > Hyphomicrobiales > Xanthobacteraceae > Ancylobacter > Ancylobacter sp. FA202. Next base: position 4,085,563 of record NZ_KB904818.1, read on the forward strand.
TGACCGACCTCGAAGACATGGCCAAGTGGTGGGGCAAGAAGGGCAAGGCCCGCGCCGCCGTCGTGAAGCAGAAGGACAAGGCCGCGCTCGGCACCATCCTCACCGGCCTCGGCTCGCTCTCCTATGGCGAGCTGGCGGGCGAGCGGATGAAGCTCGGCCTCATCCTGCACGACCCCGAGGAGGAGCACGACTGCTTCTCCGACAACACCCACAACTCGCATTACTACGACGAGGTCGGCATCGCCGCGATCTACCGCGGCAAGTACACCCGCGTCGATGGTTCGGTGGTCGAGGGCGCGTCGGTCGCCGCCTATGCGAGCGCCAAGGCGCCGAAGGCCGCCGAGGAGGCCGAGGCCAAGATCGATGCCGCGCTGGCCGCGCTGAAGGCGATCAAGGACGAGGCCGACAGCGGCAAGCAGGCCTATGACCAGATGATCGGCGAAGGCAATGCCGAGGGCAACGCGCTGGTGCAGAAGGGTGTCGATTCGCTCGTCGCCCAGACCCGCGCCCTTGAAGGCGTGGTCGGGGCGCTAAAGCTGAAGATCAAGGTCGAAGGTTCCGACAGCCTGGACGATCCCTCCAAGGTCGGCGAGTGAGAGTGATATGAACAACGGCGGCGCGGGTTTCTCGCGCCGCGCCTTTCTTGGCGCGGGCGCGGCGATCGGTGGGCTGGCCCTGCTCGCGCCGACCCGCGCCGGCGTGGCCCGCGCGGCCGCGCCGTTCGAGCCGACCCGCGAGGTGACGCTCACCGCCGGCGAGATGGAGCTGAAGCTTCTCGGTCCGGACAAGCCGGCGACCCGCATTCTCGCTTATGACGGCAACCCGTTCCAGACGCTGCGAATGCCGCGCGGCACGCGGCTGAAGGCGACCTTCGTCAACGGCATTGACGAGGGCTCGACCCTGCATTTCCACGGCGTCCGCATGCCGAACGAATATGACGGGGTGCCCACGCTCACCCAGCCTCTGGTGCAGCCGGGCAGCCGCTTCGTCCACCTGCTGCCGCTGGACGATCCCGGCACTTTCTTCTTTCATCCCCATTGCGACGAGACCGGGCAGGCCGGCATGGGCCTTGCCGGCGTGCTGATCGTCGAGGACACGCGCGACCCTGCCTTCGACGCCGAGCATGTGCTCTGCCTGAAGGACTGGCGCCTCGCGCCGGATGGCAGCTTCCTCCCCCTCACCGAGCCGGAGGGCGCCTCCAAGGCCGGCACCTTCGGCGCCACCCGCACCGTCAACGGCGCGGCGGCTGTCGAGCTGAAGGCGCCCGCCGCCGGCCATGTGCGGCTGCGCATCCTCAACATCGATTCCACCCGCATCATGGATATCGGCGTCGAAGGCGGAGAAGCCTGGCTGATCGCCGTGGATGGCCACGCGCTGGCCCCGGTGCGGCTCGACGATTTGCCGGACGGCATCTGGCGCATGGGCCCGGCCCAGCGCATCGACCTCGATATCCGCATGCCGGCCGACGGCTCGCCGGTGACGCTGGGCGACTACCGCGCCGCCGACATCTACCGCTTCGCCACCCTGACCGCCGAGGGGCGGGTGGGCAAGCCCCGCAAGGGGCCGCTGGCCCTGCCAAAGGCGGAACTGCCCAAGCCCGAGATGAAGCGGGCGGCGCGGCTCTCTTTCACCCTGCAGCAGGCGACCGGGCAGGCGGTGAAGGAAATCGCCCTGCCGGCGGACGATCCGCTGGCCAAGGCGCTGATCGACAGCCTTTGCGTCGGCGCGACCACCTATTGGGGCATCCAGTCCGAATCCTGGCCCACCGGGGCCAATCGCAACGTGCCGCCGCCGCTCGCCCGCATGACGACCGGAAATTCCTATCGGGTCGAGATCAAGAACGAGACGCGCTTTCCCCACCCTGTCCACCTGCACGGCCATGCCTTCGAGGTACTGAGTTCCAGCCTCGATCGCCTGCCGCGCCACTTCGCCGATACGGTGCTGGTGCAGCCGGGCGAGGCGGTCGAGATCGCCTTCGTCGCCGCCCCCGGTGACTGGGTGTTTCACTGCCACATCCTGGAGCATATGGAGACCGGGATGATGGGCTGGTTCCGGATCGTGTGATGGAGCGCCATCACAGCCGACAAATCAGCGCGGATGCCGCCTTCGGCGGAGGCTCCCCTGGGTCCCGGATCGGCGCTCCGGCTGTGCCTCCGCTGGTCCGGGACACGGCCTTGTTTCCCGGACAAGCTGCGCGGAGCGCGGCGCCGATCCGGGACCTGGGAAAGGCCCCGCGCAGCGGCCTTGCCCGTCGCGTCGCACTCCTCTGTTCCCTTCTCATCGCCGCCTCCACGCCCGCCATCGCCGAGGACGCCCGCCTCGACGCCGCCATCGGCAAGGCGCTGTTCGAACGGCCCTGGGTGCCGGCGCCGAGTTCCACCCGCGCCAATGATGGGCTCGGGCCCCTGTTCGACGCGCGTTCCTGCTCGGCTTGTCACCCCGGCGGCGGTGGGGCCGGGGCGACGGCGCTGGACGCGGCCGGCCGCCCGCAAGGGTTGGGGCTGGTGCTCTCCCTCTTCCGCAGCGACGGCAGCGGAGATCCGCTCTATGGCCACCGGCTGGAGACGATGACGCTGCCCGGCATACCGGCCGAGGGCGCCTTCTCCGTCACGGTGCAGAACGGCCGCCGCATCCCCCGCATCGACGCCCCCGGCTACGGCCCGCTCGATCCCGCCACGCACATGTCTCTGCGCGCGGCGCCTGACCTGCGCGGGCGCGGCAAGCTGGAGCAGGTCGACGACGCGACGATCCTCGCGCTCGAAGACCCCGACGACCGCGACGGCGACGGCGTGCGCGGGCGGGCCCGCCGGCTCGCAACGCCGGAGGGCGGCTCGTCCATTGGCCGCTTCGGCTGGAAGGCGAGCCACCCGACGCTGGCCGGTCAGGCCTCGGAGGCGTTTTCGCTCGATCTCGGCCTGTCGACGCCCCTTCGGCCCGAGCCCTGGGGCGACTGCACCGACCTGCAGACCGCCTGCCGCAACGCGCCGCATGGGCGCGAGGTCGAGGGCGAGCCGGAGATTTCCCAAGCCATCGTCCAGCGCCTCGTCGCCTATCTTCGGGCGCTGAAAGTGCCGGAAGGCGGCGGCGACGCGCGTGGCAGAAGGCTGTTTGCCGCCACCGGCTGCGCCACCTGCCACCGCCCGGCGCTGCCCCTGAGCGGCGGCGGCACAGTGGCGCTCTACACCGATGTGCTGCTGCACGAGATGGGCGAAGGACTTGCCGACCCCGCCGGCGTTCCCGGCGCGGCGGCTGGCGAATGGCGGACCGCGCCGCTTGCCGGGCTGTCCGGCGCGCTGGAACGGCGCGTCGGCCTGCTGCATGACGGCCGCGCCGCCACGGTGGCGGAGGCCATTGGCTGGCATGGCGGCGAGGCCTCCGGCGCGCGCGCCCGCTTCGAGGCGCTGGGCAAGACCGAGCGCGCGCGGCTGATCGACTATGTGTCTTCCCTTTAGAGCGAGGCTCTCCTCATGAACCGATCCCCCTTCGCCGTGGCGCTGGCGCTGGCGAGCCAGATCGGGCAGGCGGCCCAGGGCGTGCCGGCCATCGCCGCGGCGAGCACGCTGCTCACCACCCTGTTCATCGGCCGCGCCCATGCCGCGCCGGTCTCCGCGCCCGAGATCGTGGAGAGCTGGCTGCTGCCGCGCTACGACACGCTGCTCGCGAGCGCGAAGGCGCAGCAGGAGGCGTGGGAAGGCTTCTGCGCCGCACCTTCGGCGGAAAGGCTGGCGACGCTCAAGGCGCGCTTCGCCGCCGTGTCGCAGGCGTGGTCATCGGTTGAGTTCATCACCTTCGGCCCGGTGATGCTGTCGCTGCGGCCGGACCGCTTCAACCTGTTCCCGGAACGGCGCAACGCGGTTGGCCGCTCGGTGGCTGAACTCGTCGCTGACCCCACCGATGAGCGGCTGCAGCCGCAGCGCTTCTTCCGCCTCAGCGCCGCGGCGCAGGGCCTGCCGGCGCTGGAGCGCGTGCTCTATGACGAAGGCGCGGACGCGACACTGCTGGCGGGGCCGGAAGCGGTGCGGCGCTGCGACATCGGCCGCGCCGTGGCGCGCAACCTCGCCACCATCGCGCAGGAGATCCGCGCCGGCTGGGGTGACAAGAGCGAGGGGCTGCTGGCGCAGCTGATCGCCGGCAAGGCCGATCCGGTCTATTTCCCCGATCCGAACGCCCTGCTCAGCCAGATCGTCACCGACCTTGCCGGCGCCTATCAGCGCGTGGTCGACCAGCGCCTGCTTGTCGTTCTCGGCAAGAGCGCGGACGAGGCCAAGCCGCTGCTCGCCGACCGCCGCCGCAGCGGACTGTCGAAGGAGACCATCGTCGCCATCGTCACCAGCGCCGGCGCGCTGGCGCAGGCGCTGAGCGCCGGGCTCGACCCGAAGGACCGCGCCAGCCTTGCCGCAACGCTGCAGGTGGCGGAGGCGACGGCGCAGGGGCTGCCGGAGGATATCGGCGCCGCCGCCACCACGCCCGAGGGCCGCAAGATTCTGCAGGCGGCGGTGGCCGCGTTCAAGGCGGCGCAGGCCGGCATCGCCAAGCCGCTGGCCGCCGGGCTCGGCGTGCCGCTTGGCTTCAACGCGCTCGATGGCGATTGAGGGCGCACCCCATGGGCCTTCTCGACCTCACCCGCCGCTCACTCCTCGGCACCTTTGGCGCGCTCGCCGCCGGGCCGCGCGTTCTGTTCGCCGGCGGGGCGGCGCATGCGCGCGACCATCTGCTTGATGCCGAATGGCTGGCGACGGCCGGCGTGGAGGGCGGCTTCGCCCCCGTCGTGCTCTCCCCCGACCGCGAGCCGACGACAATCGGCGGCGCCACCCAACGCCTGCACTGGGTGGAGCCGAGCCCCGACGGGCGCACCGCCGTGGCGGTGGCGCGGCGTCCCGGCACGACCGCCGTGCTGTTCGACCGCCGCGCCGGCACGGTGCTGGCGACTTTCGAGCCGGGCGAGGGGCGGGTGTTCTCCGGCCATGGCCGCTTCATCGACAGCGGACGGCGCTTCCTCGCGGTGGAGATCGCCCGAGCGGACGGGCAGGGCGTCGTCACCCGCCGCGTGGTCGAGGCCGGTTTCGCGGTAGAGGCGGAATGGGCCTCGGCCGGCATCGGCCCGCACGACATGCTCCCGGCCGGCGGCGCGCTCATCGTCGCCAATGGCGGCATCGAGCCGCACACGCCGGAAGCGCTCGGCGCCGAGATCGCCGGCTCGGGCATCGCCCGGCTGGACCCCGCCACCGGCGCCGTGCGCACGACCGCTTCGCTCAGCGACGACCTCGCCTCGCTGTCGCTGCGCCACCTCACATCAGGCGCGGACGGCTTCACCGTGGTGGCGGCGCAGGACCTGCTGGCCGATGGCATCGCCCGCCCGTTGCTCTACGCCGTGGAGGGAGAGGGGTTGCGCGCCTTCGACGCGCCTGACGAGGCGTGGCGCAATCTGCGCACCTATGTCGGCTCGGTGGCGCTGGATGCGTCGGGCGCCTATGTCGCCGCCGCCAGCCCGCGCGGCAACCGGGTGGCGCTGTGGCGGCGCGACGGGCGCTATATCGGCGCGCTGCCGTTGGTCGATGGCTGCGGCCTCGCGCCGACGCGGGAGGCCGGCCAGTTCCTCGCCACCAGCGGGCTCGGCGAGACGGTGCTGATCGGCACCGACGGCGCCGGGGTAGGCGTCATCGCCCGCCGCTCCGGTGGCCCGCGCTACGACAACCACGCCGTGCTGGTGGGCTGAGGCCGGCGGCGGCGCGTTTTGCGGATGCCTGAACGGCCGGAACCGGCTAGAACGCGGCGGCTTTGCCCCTCGCTTGCTCGTCCGGTTCCGCGCCATGAACTCGCTCTTCGCCGCCCTGCCGACCACCGTGTTCGAGACCATGTCGGCGCTGGCTCGTCAGCACGACGCGGTCAATCTCGGCCAGGGTTTCCCGGACGATCCCGGGCCACGCGACGTGCGCGAGAAGGCGGCGGAGGCCGTGCTCGACGGCTGGAACCAGTATCCGCCGATGATGGGGACCCTCGATCTGCGCCGCGCCGTCGCTTCCCATTATCGCGACTGGCAGGGGCTCGACCTCGACCCCGAGCGCGAGGTGATGATCACCTCGGGCGCCACCGAGGCGATCGCCGGCGCGCTGCTGGCGCTGATCGAGCCGGGCGACGAGGTGGTGCTGTTCCAGCCGCTCTATGACGCCTATCTGCCGCTGGTGAAGCGTGCCGGCGGGGTGCCGCGCCTCGTGCGGCTGGTGCCGCCGCACTGGCGGCTCACCGAGGAGGCGCTGGACGAGGCCTTCACCCCGCGCACGAAGCTGGTGCTGTTCAACAACCCGCACAACCCCACCGGCCGGGTGTTCGACACCGGGGAACTGGCGCTGCTCACGCGCTTCTGTACACGCTCGGACGCAGTGCTGGTGAGCGACGAGGTGTGGGAGCATGTGATCTTCGACGGTCTGGAGCATCAGTCCGTTCTCGCCCTGCCGGGGATGCGCGAGCGCGCGGTGAAGATCGGCTCGGCCGGCAAGATCTTCGGCATGACCGGCTGGAAGGTCGGCTTCGTCTGCGCCGCACCGGAACTGATGCGGGTGCTGTCGAAGGCGCACCAGTTCCTCACCTTCACCACGCCACCGGCGCTGCAGCACGCGGTGGCCTACGGGCTGGTCAAGGAGCGGGAGTGGTTCCTCGCCACGCGCGCCAGCCTGCAGCGCTCGCGCGACCGGCTGGCGGAGGGGCTGACGGCGCTCGGCCTGCCGGTGCTGCCCTCGGCCGGCACCTATTTCCTCAATGTCGACCTCGCCTCGCTGGATCCCGGCCTGCGCGACGAGGCGTTCTGCCTCTCGCTGGTGGCGCGGCAGGGCGTGGCGGCGATCCCCGTCTCCGCCTTCTACGCGCAGGACCCGGTGGAGAGCGTGGTGCGGCTGTGCTTCGCCAAGACCGACGCAACGCTCGACCGCGCGCTGGAGCGATTGAGCAAGCTTAGCTACGCCTGAGCGCGGGCTGGAGCGGATCATATTACCGCCGATGTCGCGCCGCTATGGTTAGCCAAATCTGAACAAAATTCGACATTGAGGGTGGTAGCATCGTCCCTATCCTCCGCCGCATTCTTCACGGGGGATGTGACCATGAACTGCCGCATAATGGGATTTGCACTCTGCCTGGCGGGCTTGCCGCTGGCGGCACAGGCCCAGGAATCGTCGCAGCCGCTAATGCCGGCGAACGGCGTCTTTATCGGCGCCGGCGCGGCGCTGAACCAGGCGAATTTCGGCAATCAGGACCTTGCCGCGTTCGGCGTCAGCGAAATTTACGCGCTCGGCTACTGGGTGGCGGATGGGCAGGCGGCGGGATCGACCTATCCTGATCTCGGGACCGAAACGGGCGCCTCCTTGGTGCTGCAGGGCGGCTTCTACCGCACGATCAATGACACTCCCTGGGTCTGGGGCGCGAAGTTCAGCTATAATAGCCTTGGCCTCACCGGCTCGCGGGACAATATCCTTATTCCGCAGACCGGCAGCTATTCCGGCGAAATCTCCGGTACGTTCAGCGGCAATTACCTGCTGCAGAGCTACAAGGTGGAAGTCGAGCATCAGTTCGCGCTGGTGCCGCTGATCGGCTATTCCTTCGGGCGGGGCTTTCTCTATGCCGGCGCCGGCCCGACGCTGTCGCAGGTCAATGCCAACATGAACGGCCTGATCGGCTTCGCCGAACTGGACCATCGCTATGATGTCTCGGGAACACCCGGCTATTTCTCGTCGTCGGATTGGGTATGGGGCGGCACCGCGACGGTCGGCGTCACCTATTTCCTCACGGCTAACTGGTTCCTGGACCTGAACTACTCCTATACGGCGTCCGCGACCACGACGAACAACTTCCTCAACAAGTTCGATACGGTCTACCCGACGGTGGAATTCTCCGGCACCTCGGGCGGTACCTATTCCGCGACCGCGAACAATCAAGCGGTGGCGCTGTCCATCAACTACGTGTTCTGACGGGCCTGCGGCGGTCTGGCACGGGCGAGGCGCCCGGCATCCGTCAGGCGCGCCTTCGCGGCACAGTTCCAAAGAACGGCCAGGGCGCGCGTGTCCCTTCGCGAATGACGGCGGACTGCACAGAAAATGGGCAGTCCGTCGTCTTGCTTTGGTGACTGTGCAGCCGCCGCACTTGGATGCCTTCATTATAGGCAGAATGTCGCCGGGCGAAGCGTGCGCGCACGTTTCATGGATCGGAAAATCGCCCAACCTCCCCATTCCCGCCCTTGGCACGCGGGTTGCAAACATACCCTTTGGCACGCGGACGGGGGTCCTGCGTGTGTACTCCAGAAGGGAATAAAGATGCTGAACATGTTCACGCATGCCCGGCGCATGGCCGGTCGCGCGCTTGTGGGTGCGGCTGCTCTGGCGCTGGCCGGAGGCGGCGTTGCAAGCGCCCAGGAGACGATCAAGGTCGGCGTGCTGCATTCGTTGTCCGGCACCATGGCGATCAGCGAAACCACGCTGAAGGACACCGTTCTGTTCATGGTGCAGGAGCAGAATGCCGCCGGCGGCGTGCTCGGCAAGAAGCTGGAAGCCGTGGTGGTCGATCCCGCCTCGAACTGGCCGCTCTTCGCCGAAAAGGCGCGCGAACTCATCGCCAAGGAAAAGGTCGCGGTCGTGTTCGGCTGCTGGACCTCGGTGTCGCGCAAGTCCGTGCTCCCGGTGTTCAAGGAGCTCAACAGCATTCTGTTCTACCCGGTCCAGTATGAGGGCGAGGAGAGCGAGCGCAACGTGTTCTACACCGGCGCCGCCCCGAACCAGCAGGCCATTCCGGCCGTCGACTATCTGATGGAAAATGAAGGCGTTCAGCGCTGGGTGCTGGCCGGCACTGACTATGTCTATCCGCGCACGACCAACAAGATCCTTGAAGCCTATCTGAAGTCGAAGGGCGTCAAGGCCGAAGACATCATGATCAACTACACGCCGTTCGGTCATTCCGACTGGCAGACCATCGTCGCCGACATCAAGAAGTTCGGCTCGGCGGGTAAGAAGACCGCTGTCGTCTCCACCATCAATGGCGACGCCAACGTGCCGTTCTACAAGGAACTCGGCAATCAGGGCATCAAGGCGACCGACATTCCGGTCGTGGCCTTCTCGGTGGGTGAGGAAGAACTCGCCGGCATCGACACCAAGCCGCTGCTCGGCCACCTCGCCGCGTGGAACTACTTCCAGTCGGTCGACGTGCCGGAGAACGCCGCCTTCATCAAGAAGTGGCAGGCCTACACCAAGAACGACAAGCGCGTGACCAACGACCCGATGGAAGCCACCGTCATCGGCTTCAACATGTGGGTCAAGGCGGTCGAGAAGGCCGGCACCACCGATGCTGACGCCGTTATCGACGCGCTGATCGGCGTGACCGTGCCGAACCTCTCGGGTGGCTTCTCGGCCATGATGCCGAACCACCACATCACCAAGCCGGTGCTCATCGGCGAGATCAAGGAAGATGGCCAGTTCGACATCGTCGAGCAGACCCCCGGCCTGATCGTCGCCGAGGAATGGTCCCCCTATCTGGAAGGCTCCAAGGACCTGATCGCCGATTGGCGCAAGCCGCTGAGCTGCGGCAACTTCAACGTCAAGACCGGCAAGTGCGGCGGCGCCGGCCAGTGAGGCCAGCCCGCAGGCGGGGCGCCCACGCTCCTGCCTGAGCACTCTGACAACCCCGGCCGCCCGCGTGGCGGCCGGGCCCGGCCCGAATGCCGGGCCTCCATCCCCGCGTACCGCCGTCGCCGCCGGAGCCCCGCCCCGGCCATCCGCAGCGCCACATCGACGGACGATGATGACCTCACGCGCTCGCCTTTCCCGCCTTGCTCGCGTGCTCTGCGCCGCGCTCGCCCTCCTGTTCGCCGCCGCGCTCATCGAGCGTGTCGAGGCACAGGATATCAGCGCCCCGCTCGCCCAGCTGACCACCAACAAATATGACGATACCGAAGCCGCGCTCGGCGCGCTCGCGCTCAGCGGCAGCTCAGCCGCCGCCGGGATCGTCTCCGCCCTTGCCGACGGCAAGCTCGTTTTCGGCGGCACTCCGCCGCGTGTCTTCATCGAAGGGGCGGGCGGGGCGCTGCTCGACCCGCTGACGATGCAGGCCGTCGCTGACGCGCCCGCCGTCAAGCCGGTGCGGGTCAACAACCGCATCCGCCGCGCCATTGACGCCGCCAGCGGCGCGCTGTCGCTGGTGAGCCCCGACGCCGCCAAGCGCCGGGAAGCCGCGCTGGCGGTGGGCCGCTCGCGCGATGAGGCGGCGCTGCCGGCCCTCGACGCCGCGCTCGCCAAGGAGACCGACCTCAAGGTCAAGTCGGCGATGAACCTGGCGCGGGCCTCGATCCTGATCGGCAAGGAGGGCATCACCCCGGCCGAGCGCATCGCCGCCGTGGATCTGGTCGGTGCCGAGGGCAACCAGGACGCGCTCGCCATCCTGCGCTCGGTGCCCGAAAGCGCGGCGCCCGAGGTGAAGCAGGCGGCGGCGGCGGCGATCGAGAGCATCGAGCGCAACCTCGCCATGTGGGGCATGGCGCAGAATCTCTGGTACGGGCTGTCGCTCGGCTCGGTGCTGCTGCTCGCCGCCATCGGCCTCGCCATCACCTTCGGCGTGATGGGCGTCATCAACATGGCGCATGGCGAAATGGTCATGCTCGGCGCCTACACCACCTTCGTGGTGCAGGAGGTGATCCGCACCTCCTATCCCGGCCTGTTCGACGCCTCGCTGCTGATCGCCATCCCGCTCGCCTTCGTCTTCACCGGCCTGATCGGCGTCCTCATCGAACGCACTGTCATCCGTTTTCTCTACGGTCGGGCGCTGGAAACGCTGCTCGCCACCTGGGGCATCTCGCTGATCCTGCAGCAGGCGATCCGCACCATCTTCGGACCCACCAACCGCGAGGTCGGCGCCCCGAGCTGGATGTCCGGCACCTTCGATGTCGGCCATCTCGCCATCACCTATGGCCGGCTGTGGATTATCATCTTCGCGCTGATGGTGTTCTTCGCGCTGCTCGCCACCCTGCGGCTGACGCGAATCGGCCTTGAAATGCGGGCGGTTACGCAGAATCGCCGCATGGCGGCCTCCATGGGAATCCGCACCAACTGGGTCGACGCCATGACCTTCGGCCTCGGCTCCGGGATTGCCGGCATGGCCGGCGTGGCACTCAGCCAGATCGACAATGTGTCGCCGAATCTCGGACAGAGTTACATCATCGACAGCTTCCTGGTGGTTGTGTTCGGCGGAGTGGGCAACCTGTGGGGCACGCTGGTCGGCGCCATGACGCTCGGCGTCGCTAACAAGCTGCTCGAACCCTATGCCGGCGCGGTGCTCGGCAAGATCGCGCTGCTGGTCATCGTTATCCTCTTCATCCAAAAGCGCCCCAGAGGCCTCTTCGCCCTCAAGGGGAGGTCGATCGAGGCATGAGTGCGCCCGTGACAAACATGACCCGTCAACCCGCCTTGCTCGGCACCAGCGGCCTCATTTTCCTCGCGGTGCTGATCGCCGTCTCGGTGCTGGTGCCGGTGCTCAACCTCGCCGTGGCCCCGGACTCGGCCGTGCATGTGCCCACCTATGTGGTCTCTCTGCTCGGCAAATACCTCACCTATGCGCTGCTTGCGCTCTCGGTGGACCTCATCTGGGGCTATGTCGGCATCCTTTCGCTTGGCCAGGGCGCGTTCTTCGCCCTCGGCGGCTATGCGATGGGCATGTATCTGATGCGCCAGATCGGTACGCGCGGCGTCTATGGCGACCCGGTTCTGCCGGATTTCATGGTGTTCCTCAACTGGAAGGAACTGCCCTGGTTCTGGTACGGCTTCGACATGTTCCCCTTCGCCGCGCTCATGGTGCTGCTGGCGCCGGGCATCCTCGCGCTGGTGTTCGGCTGGTTCGCCTTCCGTTCGCGCGTCACCGGCGTGTACCTGTCGATCATCACCCAAGCGATGACATTCGCTTTGCTGCTGGCCTTCTTCCGCAACGACATGGGCTTCGGCGGCAATAATGGCCTGACCGACTTCAAGGACATTCTCGGCTTCAACATCCAGGCGGATGGGACGCGGCTGGTGTTGTTCGTGCTGTCGGCGCTGGCGCTGGGGCTCGGCTATGTGCTCTGCCGCTTCCTGGTGCGCTCGCATTTCGGCAAGGTGCTCGTCGCCATTCGCGATGCCGAGACGCGGGTGCGCTTCACCGGCTACCGGGCGGAAAACTACAAGCTGGTCGCCTTCGTCGTCTCCGCCATGCTGGCGGGCGTCGCCGGCGCGCTCTACGTGCCGCAGGTCGGCATCATCAACCCGTCGGAATTCTCGCCGGCCAATTCGATCGAGATCATCGTCTGGGTGGCGGTCGGCGGTCGCGGCACGCTGGTGGGGGCGGCACTGGGGGCGGTACTGGTGAACTACGCCAAGACCTATTTCACGTCAGGCATGCTGGCGCCCTACTGGCTGTTCATGCTCGGCGGCCTGTTCGTCGCCGTCACCCTGTTCCTGCCCAAGGGCATTGTCGGCACCTTCTATGAGTGGCGCGAGAAGCGCCGGCAGCATGACGACATACCCGGCGAACCGCTCGCCTCGCCCCGGCCGGCCGAGTGAGGGAAACCGATATGACCGCTACCGCGACGCTCGAACCCGCAACCCACGCCACCGCCGAGCCGGCTCCTGCCGCAAAGAAGGAACTGACCGAGGCGCTGCTCTATCTCGACGCCGTCACCGTCACCTTTGACGGTTTCCGCGCGCTCAATGCGTTGTCGTTCACCGTCGATCCCGGCGAGATGCGCGCCGTCATCGGCCCGAACGGCGCCGGCAAGACGACGATGATGGACGTCATCACCGGCAAGACCCGTCCCGACCGGGGCGACGTCTTCTTCAATGGCGGCACCACCGACCTGACCAAGCTGGACGAGACGCAGATCGCCACGCTGGGCATTGGCCGCAAGTTCCAGAAGCCGACGGTCTTCGAGAACCATACGGTGCTCGACAATCTGCGGCTTGCGCTAAAGGGCCAGCGCCGGGCGCTGCCCAACATCTTCCACCGCGAGAGCGCGGCGGCGCGCGAGCGGATCGACGAGATCTTCGAGACTATCCGGTTGACCGAACACCGCGATCGGCTCGGCGGCGCGCTGTCGCATGGTCAGAAGCAGTGGCTGGAGATCGGCATGCTGCTGGCGCAGGACCCCAAGCTCCTGCTGGTGGACGAGCCAGTAGCCGGCATGACCGATGCCGAGACCGCCCAGACCGCCGAATTGCTGCGCGAAATCAACGCCAATGGCCACTCGGTCGTCGTGGTCGAGCACGACATGACCTTCGTGCGCGATCTCGGTGTGCGGGTCATGTGCCTGCATGAAGGCTCGGTTCTGGCCGAGGGCACACTCGACCAGGTCAGCGCCAATGAGCGCGTCATCGAAGTCTATCTGGGACGCTAGGGCTCATGCTGGAAGTTCAGGATATCAACCTCTTCTACGGCGCGGCACAGGCGTTGCGCGGCGTCTCGCTGAAGGCGGAGCCGGGCAAGGTCACATGCGTGCTCGGTCGCAACGGCGTGGGCAAGACCAGCCTGATGCGCGCCATCGTAGGGCAGGCGCCGGTGGCGAAAGGGTCCATCCGCTTCAATGGCGAGGACATCACCTCCATGGCGCCCGCCGAGCGGGCACGCCGCGGCATCGCCTTCGTGCCGCAGGGGCGCGAGATCTTTCCGCTGCTCACGGTGGCGGAAAATCTGGAAACCGGTTTCGCGCCGCTCAAGCGTGCGGAGCGGTTCATACCCGACGATGTGTTCTCGCTGTTTCCGGTGCTGGATTCGATGATGCGCCGGCGCGGCGGCGACCTCTCCGGCGGCCAGCAGCAGCAACTCGCCATCGGCCGGGCGCTTACCATGCGACCCAAGGTGCTGGTGCTGGACGAGCCGACCGAGGGCATCCAGCCCTCGATCATCAAGGATATCGGCAACGCCATCCGCTATCTGCGCTCCAAGGGTGACATGGCCATCGTGCTGGTCGAGCAGTATTTCGACTTCGCCAAGGAACTCGCGGACCATTTCATCGTGATGGAGCGCGGGGCGGTGGTGATGTCCGGCGATGGCGCAGCACTTGAGGATCCCGATGTTCGCAACCGCATTGCCGTCTGACGCCGCCGTCACCATTCCGGTCGAGCGGCGCGGGCAGGGGCGGTTGCTGGTCGAAGCCCGGGCACTGGACGGGCGCACCGCCCGCGGACGGATCGAGGAGGAGGGATTCGCCCGCGTGCGCTTTCCGCGTTCCGGCCGGCGCGGTCGCGCCCTGGAAGCGGTGATGATCAACACCGGCGGCGGGCTCGCCGGCGGCGATGCCTCGCAAAGCTGCCTTCATGCCGGGCGCGATGCCCAATTGGTAGTCACCACGCAGGCGGCCGAGAAGATCTACCGCTCCGACGGGGCGACCTCCCATATCGCTGTCGAACTCACGGCCGAGGTAGGCGCCAGCCTGCACTGGATGCCGCAGGCGACCATCGTGTTCGATGGGGCGCGGGTGGAGCGCTCAATCGCCGCCGAGGTGGCGCCGGATGCCCGCCTGCTGCTGGTCGAGCCGGTCATTCTCGGCCGCACGGCGCGCGGCGAGCGGCTCTCCTATGGCAGGCTGTTTGATCGCTGGCGCATCCGCCGGGGCGGACGGCTGGTCTATGCCGACGGGCTGCAGCTCGAAGGCGATATCGCCGCCACGCTCGACCGCCGTGCCACCGCCGGCGGCTGGGCCGCCTTCGCCACGCTGCTGCTGGTTTCGCCCGACGCCGAAAGCCGGCTGGACGACGTGCGCGCAGCGCTCGGTCTGGGGGAAAGCGAACAGGATGGCATGGCCCGGGAACTCCCCGATGGCCTCGATGCCGGGGCGAGCGCTTGGGACGGCATGCTGTCCGTCCGCCTGCTCGCGCGCGACGGCGCACCGCTGGAAACCGCGATCCGTCGGGCGATCGCCGCGCTGGGTGTCGGCGAGGTGCCGCGCATCTGGCACTCCTGATGCAAGCCACCCCTCGTTTGAACTGAAACTCGCTTCAGAAGAGCCGGAGACTATCGATGAACCTCAGCCCGCGCGAGAAGGACAAGCTGCTGGTCGCCATGGCGGCCATGGTGGCCCGCCGCCGCCTGGAGCGGGGCGTGAAGCTCAATTTCCCGGAAGCGGTCGCGCTCATCACCGATGTGGTGGTCGAGGGCGCGCGCGACGGCCGAACGGTGGCCGAGCTGATGACGCTCGGCACCACGGTGCTGACGGCTGACCAGGTGATGCCGGGCGTCGCCGAGATGATCGCCGAGATTCAGGTCGAGGCCACTTTCCCGGACGGCACCAAGCTCGTCACCGTGCATGAGCCGATCGCCTCCAGCCATGGCGCCGGGGCGCCGGGCGAGCTTCTGGTGGAGGAGGGCGAGATCGAACTGCTGGCCGGGCGTGAGTTCGTCTCCGTCACCGTCGCCAATACCGGCGACCGGCCGATCCAGGTCGGCAGCCACTACCATTTCTACGAGACCAATCCGGCCCTTGCCTTTGAGCGGGAGAAGGCGCGAGGCATGCGCCTCGCCATCGCCTCGGGAACCGCCGTGCGCTTCGAGCCCGGCCAGAGCCGGGAGGTGACCCTGGTGGCGCTTGCCGGCAAGCGGGAGGTCTACGGCTTCCGCCAGGATTTGATGGGCAAGCTGTGACGCCTCTCGCTTAGGACCTGCCGCCCAAAGGCACCCGCCGCCCTGCTGCCCCTTGCCGAAACGGATTGTCTCATGTCCATCAAGATGTCCCGCGCCTCCTATGCCGAGATGTTCGGCCCGACCACCGGCGACCGGGTGCGCCTCGCTGACACCAGCCTCGTCATCGAGGTGGAGAAGGACTTCACCGTCTATGGCGAGGAAGTGAAGTTCGGCGGCGGCAAGACCATTCGCGACGGCATGGGCCAGTCGCAGGCGATGCGGTCGGAGGGGGCGGTCGACACCGTCATCACCAATGCGCTGATCCTCGATCACTGGGGCATCGTGAAGGCCGATATCGGCATCCGCGACGGGCGCATCCACGGCATCGGCAAGGCCGGCAACCCGGACATCCAGCCCGGCGTCGACATCATCATCGGCGCCTCGACCGAAGTGATCGCGGGCGAGGGCAAGATCATCACCGCCGGCGGCTTCGACTGTCACATCCATTTTATCTGCCCGCAGCAGATCGAGCATGCGCTGATGAGCGGCGTCACCACCATGCTGGGCGGGGGCACCGGCCCGGCGGCGGGCACCAACGCCACCACCTGCACGCCCGGCCCGTGGCATATCGAAATGATGCTGCGCGCCTTTGACAGCTTCCCGGTCAACCTCGCTTTGTCCGGCAAGGGCAACGCCTCGCTGCCCGGTCCGCTGGTGGAGCAGATCGAGGCCGGCGCCTGTTCGCTCAAGCTGCACGAGGACTGGGGCACGACCCCGGCGGCGATCGACAACTGCCTCTCGGTGGCGGACGAGTACGATATCCAGGTGATGATCCACACCGACACGCTCAATGAGAGCGGCTTTGTCGAGGACACCATCGCCGCCTTCAAGGGCCGCACCATCCACGCCTTCCACACCGAAGGGGCGGGCGGCGGCCATGCGCCAGATATTATGAAGGTGGCCGGCCTGCCGAACGTGCTGCCGTCCTCCACCAACCCGACGCGGCCCTTCACCATCAACACGCTGGACGAGCATCTCGACATGCTCATGGTGTGCCACCATCTCGACCCGCTGATCGCCGAGGACCTCGCCTTCGCCGAGAGCCGCATCCGCAAGGAGACCATCGCGGCGGAGGATATTCTGCACGATCTCGGCGCGATCTCGATGATCTCCTCCGACAGCCAGGCCATGGGCCGGCTGGGCGAAGTGATCACCCGCACCTGGCAGACCGCGCACAAGATGAAGCTGCAGCGTGGCCTGCTGCCGGGCGATAGCGAGCGCAACGACAATGCCCGCGCCAAGCGCTACATCGCCAAATACACCATCAACCCCGCCATCGCGCATGGCGTCTCGCGCCATATCGGCTCCGTCGAGAACGGCAAGCTGGCCGATCTCGTGGTGTGGTCGCCGGCCTTCTTCGGCACCAAGCCTGATATGGTGATCAAGGGCGGGACCATCGTCGCGGCCGTCATGGGCGATCCCAATGCCTCGATCCCCACCCCGCAGCCGGTGCATTACCGGCCGATGTGGGGCGCCTATGGCAAGGCGCGCACGGCGACATGCCTCACCTTCGTCTCGCAGGCGGCGGTCGACCTCAACGTCGCCGGCAGGCTCGGACTGGAGAAACGAGTCGTGGCGGTGGAGAATGTGCGCGGCGGCATCTCCAAGGCGTCGATGATTCACAATCATGCGACGCCGCATCTGGAGATCGACCCGGAAACCTATGAGGTGCGGGCCGATGGGGAACTGCTGACCTGCGCCCCGGCCACCGAACTGCCCATGGCGCAGCGCTACTTCCTGTTCTAAGTGTGGGAGCAACCGCTTGGGCCTGGCATCCCTGAAGGGCGACCCTAGGGTCGGCACGTCAGGATGATGCCCGATCCGGTGCCACGTCATCCTGAGGTGCGAGCGCCGCGAGCCTCGAAGGATGCCTGAACACAGCGCCGCCATGTCTACCGGAGTTCCGCCATGATCCGTGCCCGCACCGTCCTTCCCGCCGGCAGCTGGGATGCCGCCACCGCCGCTGACCGTGTCGTGCTGCCCCATGACGGGCGCTACCGCCGGCGTATCGCCATTCGTGGCGAAGGTGATGTGGCGTTTCTGCTCGATCTAGACGAGGCGACGCGGCTGAAGGATGGGGATGGGTTGCAGCTGGAGGACGCGCGCGTCGTCGCGGTGGTCGCTGCCGAGGAGCCGGTGGCGGAGATCGTTGCCCGCGACGCCCATCACCTTGCACGCCTCGCCTGGCATCTCGGCAACCGCCATGTGCCGGCGGAACTGCTGGCGGACCGCATCCGCATCGCCCGCGACAGCGTGCTGGAGGAGATGGCGCGGGGCCTCGGCGCCAGCGTCGAGACCGTCGAGGCGGCCTTCGAGCCCGAGGGCGGGGCCTATGAGGCCGCTGAGGCGCATGGCCACCATGCGCACGGACATGCCCATGATCATCCCGATCATGCCCATGACCACCATGGTCACGCGCATGGCGACGATTGCGGCTGCGGCCATGATCATCACGAACATGGTCATGCGCATCACGACCACGGCCATGAGCCGCACGCCAAGGCGCGCGATGTGCTGCATGTGCAGGGCGAGAAGCCGGCCAATGAGCACGGCGCCGGCTGCGGCTGCGGGCATGACCATGGACACGATCACGCCCATGATCATGCCCATGATCACGCGCACGACGATCACGCCCATGCCGCTCACGATGGCCACAAGCACGGCCATTAGGGGCAGTCGATGAGCGAGGCCGCTGCGGCGCCGCCCGGCGCCTCGCCCGATCTGCTGGCGCTGTTCGTCTGGCTCTCCCCCGCCTATCCCGTCGGCGCCTTCGCCTATTCGCACGGCCTCGAATGGGCGGTCGAGACCCAGGCGATCAGCGATCTTGCCTCGCTGAACGGATGGGTGGACGATCTGCTCCGTCACGGCGGTCCCTTCGCCGATGCCGTCCTGCTGGCCCATGCCTTCGAGGCGGTGCTGGCGGAGGACGACAGTCGCCTGCGCGACGTGCTGGAGCTGGCGGCGGCGTTCGCGCCCTCGCGTGAGCGCCAGATGGAGACGCTGAACCAGGGCGACGCCTTTCTCGCCGCGACCCGCGCCGCCTGGCCGGCCCCGGCGCTGGAATGGGCAATGGGGCTGTGGGATGGCCGCGTCGCCTATCCCGTGGCGGTTGGCATCGCCGCCGCCGCGCACGGCCTGCCGCTGCCGGCGACGCTTTCCGCCTATCTCTCGGCGGTGGCCGCGAACCTCATCTCCGCCGCCGTGCGGCTCGTCCCGCTGGGCCAGACCGACGGCAACCGGGCGCTGGCCGCCGCGACGCGAACGGTGCGGGAGATCGCGCCGCTGGCGACCGTCACGCCGCTCGACCAGCTCGGTGGCGCAGCGTTGAAATCCGATATCGCGTCGATGCGGCACGAGACGCAGTACACGCGGCTGTTCCGAAGCTGAACGAGGGGAAATTCCATGGCGAGCGATAGCAGCGGCCCGCTCCGGGTCGGCATTGGCGGGCCGGTCGGCTCAGGCAAGACAGCGCTGATGGAGGCGCTGTGCCGGACCTTTCGGGAGCGCTACGACCTCGCCGCCATCACCAACGACATCTACACCAAGGAGGACGCGGAAATCCTCACCCGTGCCGGGGCGCTGCCGGCCGAGCGCATCATGGGCGTGGAAACGGGCGGCTGCCCGCACACAGCGATCCGCGAGGACGCTTCCGCCAATCTCGCCGCCATTGCCGAGATGCGCGGGCGTTTCCCGAAGCTCGACCTGATCCTGATCGAGTCCGGGGGCGACAACCTCGCCGCGACCTTCTCGCCGGAACTGGCCGACCTCACCATCTATGTGATCGACGTTTCCGCCGGCGAGAAGATTCCCCGCAAGGGCGGGCCGGGCATCACCCGCTCCGATCTTCTGGTGATCAACAAGGTGGACCTGGCGCCGATGGTCGGCGCCTCACTGGAGGTGATGGACCGTGATTCACGCCGCATGCGCGGGCGTCGACCCTTCGTTTTCGCCAATGTGCGCGCCGGCGACGGCGTCGCCGAGGTGGCGCGCTTCATCGAGGAGGCGGGTGGGCTCACCGTCGCGGCGCCCGATATGGGTGCCGAGACCGCCCCGGCCTGAGGTGACGGACCGCCCGGCGCGATGAGTCCGGGTGGCCCCATCCGCGCATATCTTGGGTCTCGATGGCCGCGCAGATGCGGCGCGGGCTTTCCGTCTGCTATGGTTTCATCGGCTTGGAAGGGATTCCATTAGATGAAGTCATTTGCTGCGGGCCGTAAGGCACGTTCGGCCCCGCTCTACTCACCGCGCGGCCCGCGTCTTCCTGATCGGATCGTCGAGCTTTTCGAGGCGTGCTGCCGCACCGACCGCCGGGCCTGCCTGTTTCTTGTCGGCCTGTGCCTGGTGGCGCTGCTGCCGGGGTTCTTCTCGATTCCGCCTGTGGACAGGGACGGGGCCCGCTTTGCGCTGATTTCCCGCCATATGGTGGAAACCGGCAATCTCACTGAGACGAGGCTCGGCTGGGAGGCCAAGCGCACCCAGGCGCTGGGCCTGCACTGGCTGCAGGCCGGAATGGTCAAGGCCGCCGAACTGGTCGGAGTTCCCGAAGCGCCCACGCGCATCTGGCTCTATCGCGCGCCCTCGCTCGCCGCCGCGATCGGCGCCGTGCTGCTGACGTACTGGGCGGCGCTGGCTTTCACCCACCGCCGCGCGGCGGTTCTGGCCGCCAGCCTGCTGGCGAGCAGCGTCGCCCTCGGTGTCGGGGGGCGGCTCGCCGTGCCGGAAGTGTTCCTGGTCGGCTCCGTGGCGGCGATGATGGGGGCCATGGGCCGTCTTTATCTCGCGGAGCGCCAGAGCCGGGGCCCGGGCGACTGGCGACAGTCTGCGCACGAGGCCCGGCTGGCCCTCATTTTCTGGTCCGCGCTCGCCTTCAGCCTGTTCACCAAGGGGCTGGTGACGCCGCTTTATGTGCTGATGCCGCTGATGGCGCTGGTGGCGGTGGACCGGTCGGCGCTGTTCCTGCGGCGTGCCCGCTCCTATGCCGGCCTCGCCGTGATCCTCGTCGTCGCCATCGGCTGGTTCCTGCTGCGCCGCTACGGCCCCCCTGAGACGCAGGCGGAATTCGTCGTGCGTACCCTGCTCGGTCCGGTGGCCGGCGAGTATCAGGGGTTTGCCGGCCTGCCGGGCGTCTATCTGCTGCTGTTCTTCGCGCTGTTCTGGCCGGCGGCGCCACTGGCGGCCCTTGCCTTTCCCATTGTCTGGAAGGCCCGCCGCATCGGTACGGTGCGCTTCCTTCTGGCCTGGGTGGTGCCGGTCTGGCTGCTGTTCGAGATCCTGCCGACCAAGGTGCCGGCCTATGTGGCGCCGACCCTGCCGGCGATCGCCATACTCATCGCCCTTGCAGTGGAGCGCGGCGCGCTGGCTCTCGGCAATATGCGGCTCGCCCGCGTGCTCTGGCTATGGCCGCTGATCGGCGCGGTGATCGCCGTAGGGGCGCTGCTCGGCATGGCGGTGTTCGACCAAACGACCAGCGTGCTCGCCTGGCCCCTGCTGCTGATCGGCTTCTTCGCGCTGGTGATCGCGGCGGCGTCGGTGCGCGATTATGGCGTCGAGAAGTCGGCGCTCGTCGCCATTGCCGGCATGCTGGTGTCCGGCTTTGGGGTGATGCAGCTGGTGCTGCCGAATATTGACAGCTTCTGGCTGGCGCCCCGTGTGGCGGCGGCGGTGGCGCGCGAGCCCTGCGGCGCCGGCGCCGGCCCGATCGAGGTCGGCATTGCCGGCTTTAACGAGCCGAGCTTCGCGCTTCTGCTGCCGCAAGCGCCGCGCTTTCTGGACGGGGCGGCGGCCGCCGATTTCCTCAAGGTGGGAGGTGCCTGCCGGGTCGTCTTCGTCGAGCGGCGGCAGGAACCACGCTTTGCCCGGCGGGCGGAAGCGATCGGCTTGCGCATCCAGCGCGGCGCCGATCTGCGCGGCTTCGACTATAACGGCCTGCGGGAGGTTCGGCTCGCCCCCTACCGCCCGGGATGATGGGCACAAGCCCATCACCGCCGGGGAGGATGGCGCCAGTCAGCGCGCCGCCGCCAGCGCGGCGAAGCCGGCATCGAGGT
Source organism: Ancylobacter sp. FA202 (assembly GCF_000380205.1). NCBI lineage: Bacteria > Pseudomonadati > Pseudomonadota > Alphaproteobacteria > Hyphomicrobiales > Xanthobacteraceae > Ancylobacter > Ancylobacter sp. FA202. The sequence continues at coordinate 4,107,279 of NZ_KB904818.1, forward strand.
CAGCGATGAGATCGGCGGGGTCTTCAAGGCCGATTTGAAGCCGGATTGCCGGGCCGCCCGGGTTCCAGCGCGTCGCGGTGCGGTAGCTGCCGCAGTCGAAGGGAATGGCCAGGCTCTCGAAGCCACCCCAGCTGTAGCCGAGACCGAACAGCGCGAGACTGTCGAGAAAGGCGTCCACCGCCGGTTTGTGCACCGGCTGCAGGATGATGCTGAACAGGCCCGAAGCGCCCTTGAAGTCGCGCTTCCACAGGGCGTGGCTGGGATGTTCCGGCAGGGCGGGGTGCAGCACCGTCAGGACTTCCGGCCGCCCGGACAGCCACCGCGCCACGGCGAGGGCCGAGTGCTGGTGACGCTCCAGCCGCACCGCCATGGTGCGCAGCCCGCGCGCGGCCAGGAAAGCGTCTTCGGGCGCCACGGTGATGCCGAGGTCGCCATGGGTGAGGTGAACCCGGCGGAAGGTCCGCGCATTGGCGGAAATGGTGCCGATGTTCAGGTCCGAATGACCGCCGAGATACTTCGTGCCGGCCTGGATGGAAACGTCGACGCCGACATCATGCGGGCGGAAAAAGAGCGGCGTTGCCCATGTATTGTCCATCAGCGTGGTGATGTCGTGCGCGGCAGCGGCGGCAGCGGCGGCAACGATGGCCGGCACGTCCTGAATCTCGAAGGATTGCGAGCCCGGCGATTCCATGAAGATCGCCCGCGTATTGGTGCGGATGAGGCCGGCAATGTCACCGCCGATGAGCGGGTCGTAATAGGTGGTCTCGATGCCGTAGCGCGTCAGCACCTCGTCGCAGATGCGGCGTGTCGGCTGATAGGCGCTGTCGACCATGAGCAGATGGTCGCCGGCCTTCAGCACGGCGAGCAGGGCGACGCTGACGGCGGACAGGCCGGACGGCGTGAGCACGACGCCGGCGCCGCCCTCGATCCGGGTCAGTGCGGCCTCCAGGCTCTCGACGGTGGGGTTGCCGCGCCGTCCATAGGTGTAGCGGCCGGTATGGCCTTCGAGATCGGCGACGGTGGGGGAGAGGACGGTGGATCCCCGGACGATCGGCGTGTTCACGAAGCCGTCATGGCGAAAAGGGTCGCGACCGGCGAGAACGAGCTCGGTCTCCATCGCAAGGTTGCCGGGAACGGTGCTTTTTGTCTTGTTCGCCATGGTTGTAGCCTGTTGGAGCGCGTTTATCGAAGGTCGCATAGGGAACGGAGCGGAGTTGCCCCGTCAAGCGCTTGACCGGACCCGGTTGCGGCGCTCTGATGACGTTGCGTCTGCCATGGTGGTGCCCGAGGGGGTCTTCTGGGCGCCGTCAGACGAAGGAAGCAGGCATGACACGTTGCCCGATGCCATCGGCGGCATGCGAATTGCCTTTTCTGTCACTCGTGCCGCTCGCATCCTCGCAGCGGATACGTCAGCTCCAATCCGAATGAAGAAGGCTGCCATCATGAAACGCCTCCTCTCCACGTTCGCCCTTGCGGGTGCCATGGGTCTCTGCGCGTTCGGCGCGCAGGCCGCCACGAAGCTCGAGCAGGTGAAGTCGAAGGGCTTCGTCCAGTGCGGCGTCAGCCAGGGGCTGCCCGGCTTCTCCAACCCCAACGACAAGGGTGAGTGGAGTGGCCTTGATGTGGAATTCTGCCGCGCCGTCGCCGCTGCCATCTTCGGCGATGCCACCAAGGTGAAGTTCACGCCCCTTTCCGCCAAGGATCGCTTCACCGCCCTGCAGTCGGGCGACATCGACATCCTGTCGCGCAACACCACCTGGACCATCACCCGCGATACCTCGCTGGGCCTGAACTTCACCGGCGTCACCTATTATGACGGCCAGGGCTTCATGATCCGCAAGGACAAGAAGGTGAACTCGGCCCTGGAGCTCTCCGGCGCCTCGGTCTGCACCCAGACCGGCACCACCACCGAGCAGAACCTCGCCGACTATTTCCGCGCCAACAACATGACCTATGAGGTCATCGCTTTCGCCACCAATGACGAAGTGGTCAAGGCCTATGACGCCGGCCGCTGCGACGTGCTCACCACCGACCGTTCGGGCCTCGCCGGCGAGCGGCTCAAGCTGACCAATCCCGACGACCATATCGTGCTGCCCGAGATCATCTCCAAGGAGCCGCTCGGCCCGGTGGTCGCCCATGGCGACGACCAGTGGTTCGATATCGTGAAGTGGGTGCTCTATGCCCAGCTGAACGCCGAAGAGCTGGGCGTCAACTCCAAGAACGTCGACGAGCAGCTCAAGTCCGCCGTCAATCCGGAAATCAAGCGTCTCCTCGGCACCGAGGGCAAGTATGGCGAGGGCATGGGCATCGGCAATGACTGGGGCTACCTGATCATCAAGAATGTCGGCAACTATGCCGAAATTTATGATCGCACCGTCGGTCCCGACACCCCGCTGAAGCTCGCCCGCGGCCTCAACGCGCTGTGGAACAAGGGCGGCATCCAGTACGCCCCGCCGATCCGCTGAAGGCTCTGAAACCAGAGGCTCCCGAACCATCGGGAGCCTCTTCGCTCCGGCAAAGCCGACACAAGTTCGGCGCCGGGGATATTGGGGCCTCGATCCGAGGCGAGGGGGACTATGACGGATTTGGCTGGGCCCGTCGGCGGGCGTGCAAAGAGTTCATTCATCAACGACCCGAAGGTTCGCAGCATCGGCCTTCAGCTGATCGCTCTGGTCGTGGTCGTTTTCCTGGGCTGGAGCTTCACCGAGAATGCCCGCGACAACCTCGCGGCACAGAAGATCGCCACAGGCTTTGGCTTCCTGGACAATACGGCGGGCTTCGGCATCAACCAGACGCTGATCCCCTATAGCGAAACATCGACCTATGGCCGCGCCTTCGTCGTCGGCCTGCTCAATACCCTCCTGGTCGCGGTGGTCGGCATCTTCCTGGCTACCATCATAGGCTTCCTGGTCGGGATTGGCCGCCTGTCGAAGAACTTCGTCGTGCGGACGCTTTCCACCGTCTATGTCGAGGTTCTGCGCAACTTGCCGCCGCTGTTCCAGATCCTGTTCTGGTATCTGGCGGTGCTCAGCGCAATGCCTGGCCCCCGCAACAGCATCAGCCTGTTCGGCGAGGTGTTCATCTCCAATCGCGGCATCATCATTCCGCGCCCGCTGTTCGGCGAGGGGGCAGGCATCGTCGTGTGGGCGATCGGCCTTGCCATTCTCCTGGCCATTCTCTTCCGCCACTGGGCGGCCAGCCGCCAGGAGGAGACCGGCCGCTTCCTGCCGGTGCTGTGGGTCAATCTCGCCCTGATTATCGGCCTTCCGCTCATCGCCATGATCGCCACAGGTTTTCCGATCAGCTTCGAGGTGCCGCAGCTCAAGGGGTTCAACTTCGTCGGCGGCGTGCAGGTGATTCCGGAGTTCGTCGCGCTGACTGTGGCCCTGGCGACCTATACCGCCGCCTTCATTGCCGAGAATGTGCGCTCCGGCATCCAGTCGGTCAGCCACGGCCAGACCGAGGCGGCGCATTCGCTCGGCCTGCGCCATGCGCAGACGCTGCGGCTGGTGATCATTCCGCAGGCGATGCGCGTGATCATTCCCCCTCTGACCAGCCAGTACCTCAACCTGACCAAGAACTCCTCGCTGGCGGTAGGCATCGGCTATCCCGATCTCGTGGCGGTGTTCGCCGGCACGGCGCTGAACCAGACCGGGCAGGCGATCGAGATCATCGCCATCACCATGGGCGTCTATCTCCTGCTGTCGATCATCACCGCGACGATCATGAATGTGTACAACAAGCGCGTCGCGCTGGTTGAACGGTGAGGGCCCGGCCATGAGCATGACCTTCGACGACGGGACCTTCATCCGCAATGAAATGGCGCCGGTGTTGCCGCCACCCACGCAGCGGATCGGCGCTGTAGCGTGGATGCGGGAGAACCTGTTCTCCGGCGTTCTCAACACCCTGCTGACCGTGTTCGGCATTTGTCTGGTGGCGCTGATCGTGCCGCCCTTCGTCCGCTTCATGTTTCTCGACGCGGTCTGGGCCGGGGAGAACCGCGAGGCCTGTTTGGGTCCGGAGGTCGGTGCCTGCTGGCCCTTCATCCAGGCCAAGTTCGGCCAGCTGATCTATGGCTTCTATCCGATCAGCGAACGCTGGCGGGTCGACATCGTTTTCGCCGCCGGCGCGCTGCTTCTGGTGCCGCTGATGGTGCTGAGCTGGCCTTTCAAGCGGATCAACGCCTTCCTGTTCTTCGTCGCCTATCCGGTTGTCGCCTTCGTGCTGCTGACCGGCGGCAACATCAACGCCTCGGCCTTCCTGCTGGAGCGGTTCGGGCTGATCCGCGGCCTTGTCGGCGATGCGCAGATTGCCGGGGTCAACCTTGTATTCTGGGTTGATTATGTGCTGACTGCGCTGCTCGTTATGGCCGCGATCGGTGGCCTGATCGCCCTGCTGGGCGGCAGTGGCCGCTCCGCTGCGCGGACCACCTTCTGGGTCTTCCTGGCGTTCGGCCTGCTGATCTTCATCTGGGATGTCGATGTCGGCCTCGATTATGTCGAGACCCGGCAATGGGGCGGGCTGCTGGTGACGCTGGTGATCGCGGTGACCGGCATCGTCGCCTCGCTGCCGCTCGGCATCCTGTTGGCGCTCGGCCGGCGTTCGCAGATGCCGGTGGTGCGGCTGCTCTCGGTGGTCTTCATCGAGTTCTGGCGCGGCGTGCCGCTGATCACGGTGCTGTTCTTCGCCACCTATATGCTGCCGCTCTTCCTGCCGCAGGGCACCAATCCGGACGCGCTGCTGCGCGCGCTGGTCGGCGTGGCGCTGTTCTCCGCCGCCTATATGGCGGAGGTGGTGCGCGGCGGCCTGCAGGCGATCCCGAAGGGGCAGTATGAGGGGGCGATGGCGATGGGACTGACCTGGAGCCAGATGATGCGCCTCATTGTGCTGCCGCAGGCGCTGACCCTGGTCATCCCTGGCATCGTCAACAGCTTCATCAGCCTGTTCAAGGACACCACGCTGGTGCTGATCGTGTCGATCTTCGACTTTCTCGGCCAGCTACGCGCCTCCTTTACCGACCCCAACTGGGCGACGCCGGTGACGCTCTACACCGGCTTCGCCTTTGCCGGGGTGGTCTATTTCCTCTTCTGCTTCGGCATGTCACGCTACTCGCTCTTCGTCGAGCGACGGCTGAACACCTCTCACCGGCATTGAGAAACGGAGAAACCCATCATGAGCGAACTCCATTCGACCGTTTCCCCCGAAGAGCTGCCCGCCGTCCATACGCCACCGGGGCGGGAGGTCGCCGTCGATCTCGTCGGCGTGCACAAATGGTATGGCGAGTTCCACGTACTCAAGGACATCAATCTCAAGGTGCATCGCGGCGAGCGCATCGTCATTTGCGGGCCTTCGGGCTCGGGCAAGTCGACGATGATCCGCTGCATCAACCGGCTGGAGGAGCACCAGCAGGGCTCGATCGTGGTCGACGGCATCGAGCTGACCAATGACCTCAAGCGGATCGACGAGATCCGCCGCGAGGTCGGCATGTGCTTCCAGCACTTCAACCTGTTCCCGCATCTCACCATTCTGGAAAATCTGACGCTGGCGCCGATCTGGGTCCGCAAGATGCCGAAGAAGGAGGCGGACGAGCTGGCGATGCACTTCCTCACCAAGGTGAAGATCCCCGAGCAGGCGCATAAATATCCCGGCCAGCTCTCCGGCGGCCAGCAGCAGCGCGTCGCCATCGCCCGCGCCTTGTGCATGAAGCCGAAGATCATGCTGTTCGACGAGCCGACCTCGGCGCTCGACCCGGAAATGGTCAAGGAAGTGCTGGAGACCATGGTGAGCCTGGCGGAAGAGGGCATGACCATGCTGTGCGTGACGCACGAGATGGGCTTCGCCCGCCAGGTGGCCAACCGGGTGATCTTCATGGATGCCGGGCAGATCATCGAGATGAACGAGCCGGAAGCGTTCTTCTCCAACCCGCAGCACGAGCGCACAAGGCTGTTCCTCAGCCAGATCCTGCACTAGGCGGGGTTCTCGAACAAAAATGGCCGGGCCGCTTAGGCGGCTCGGCCATTTTTGTGTCGGTTGGCAGGCGTCAGTCGGCCGGACCGGTTGCCACCGGCTTTTCGGAGGCGCCCCATTCGGTCCAGGAGCCATCATAGAGCGCGGCGGGCGGGGCGCCGATGGTCTCCAGCGCCAGCCAGAGAATCGCGGCGGTGACGCCGGAGCCGCAGCTGGTGATGACCGGCTTCGACAGGTCGATGCCGGCCGCCTCGACCGCCTTGTGGATCGCGTCGGGATCGGCGAGGCGGCCATCTTTCACCACCTCGGAAACCGGCAGGTTGCGGGCACCGGGAATATGGCCGGGCCGGACACCGGCACGCGGCTCCGGCGCCTCGCCACGGAACCGCTCCGCCGCGCGCGCATCCAGCACCTGGGCGCGCCGATCGGCGAGGTGGGCGGCCACATCGTCGATTGAGGCTACCCAGTCGCGGTCGAGGGTCGCGTCGAACCGGGCGGGGTAATAGGGCGCCTCGCCGGCTTCGGTCGGCCGGCCCTCGGCGAGCCATTTCGGCAAGCCGCCATCGAGAATGGCGACATCCACCGCTCCGAAAGCGCGCAGCGTCCACCAGACGCGCGGCGCCGAGAACAGGCCCAGCGCATCATAGACCACGATCTTCATCTGCCGGCCGATGCCGAGGGACTCCATCGCCGCCCGGAACAATGTCTCGGTGGGCAGCATATGTGGCAGCGGGCTCGAAATGTCCGAGATCGCGTCGATGTCGAAGAATACGGCGCCGGGGATGTGGGCCTTGAGAAATTCCTCACGCCCCTTCCGGCCGGTCGCCGGCATGTGCCACGAGCCATCGACGATGACGAGGTTCGGGGCGCCGAGATGGGCGGCGAGCCAGTCAGTCGAGACGAGATAGCGGCTTTCAGGCGAGGCCGTGTCGTTCATGGAGCACTCCGAGGCGCCGCGCGGGCGTTAGGCCCAGGCCAGCCGCACGCGGCGGTTCTGCTGGCCCTTCTTCTCAATCTTCGTCACCTGCACGGCGCCGATCTCGTCTAGGCCGCGCACATGGGTGCCGCCGCAGGGCTGGAGGTCGAGACCCTCGATTTCGACCAGGCGGACCTTGCCCGTCCCCATCGGCGGCTTGACCGCCATGGTCTTGACCAGCCCGGGATTGGCGAGAAGCTCCTCATCGGAAATCCAGCGCTCGCGTACCTTGGCGCCGGTCGCGATCATCTCGGCGAGCCTGATAGTGATCGCGTCCTTGTCGAGCCCGCCTTCGGGAATATCGAAGTCCAGGCGGCTCTCCTCCTCGCCGATCGAGCCCCCGGTGACGGGAAAGGGCAGGGCGACGGAGAGCAGGTGGAGGGCGGTGTGCATCCGCATCCGCTTGTGGCGGGTGGACCAGTCCAGCCGCAGCGTGACGGCCTCTCCCAGCTCGGGCAGTTCGCAACCGGTCGCCGGAACATGGATCACGTCGACCTTGGACGGGCTGTAGATCGCCGTCTCGATGGCGATCTCGCAGCCATCGGCCCTTGTCAGCGTGCCGCGATCGCCCGGCTGGCCGCCGGCATTGGCATAGAACACAGTCCGGTCGACGACGATGCCGCCCTCTGGCGTCACCGCCGTCACAACGGCGGATGTTTCCTGACAATAGGCGTCGTCGCGGAACAGGAGGAGGGTTGTCATTACACCAGCACGTTGGGCACATCGACGCTGCGCTCAAGCCAGCCCGGCACGGGCAGGCCTTTCTCGCGCAGGAAGTCGGGGTTGAAGAGCTTCGACTGATAGCGGGTGCCGAAGTCACACAATATGGTGACGATGGTATGGCCGGGGCCGAGTTCCTTCGCCAGCCGGATCGCCCCGGCGATATTGATGCCGGACGATCCGCCCAGGCACAGGCCCTCATGCTCAAGCAGGTCGAACACGATCTCAACCGCTTCGGCGTCGCCGATCTGATAGGCGCAGTCGATGGGCGCGCCTTCCAGGTTGGCGGTGATCCGCCCCTGGCCGATGCCCTCGGTGATGGAGGAGCCCTCGGATTTCAGTTCGCCTATTGTGTAATAGCTGTAGAGCGCCGCTCCGAAGGGGTCGGCGAGCCCGATCCGGATCGCCGGGTTGCGCGCCTTCAGGGCGATGCCCGTGCCGGCGAGCGTGCCACCGGTGCCCACGGCGCACACGAAGCCATCGACCTTGCCGTCGGTCTGCGCCCAGATTTCCGGACCCGTGGTCTCGATATGGGCGAGGCGGTTGGCGACATTGTCAAACTGGTTGGCCCAGACCGCGCCATTCGGCTCGGTCGCCGCCAGCGCCTCGGCCAGCCGACCTGACACCTTCACATAGTTGTTCGGGTTGGCATAGGCGACGGCCGGCACCTCCACCAGCGTGGCGCCGGCGAGGCGGAGCATGTCCTTCTTTTCCTGGCTCTGCGTCTCGGGAATGACGATCACCGAGCGGAAGCCGAGCGCGTTGCCCACCAGCGCGAGGCCGATGCCGGTATTGCCGGCGGTGCCCTCGACGATGACGCCGCCGGGGCGCAGCTGCCCGCGCGCCACCGCGTCCTGGATGATGAACAGGGCGGCGCGGTCCTTTACCGACTGGCCGGGGTTGAGGAACTCCGCTTTGCCCAGAATCGTGCAGCCGGTGGCCTGCGAGGCGCGCTGGAGCTTGATGAGCGGCGTGTTGCCGATCGCCTCGACGAGACCGTTACGGATATCCATGGACCTGATTTCTTTTGCCGTGTGCCGGGGGTCACGAAATTAGTGATCCCGCTCCCCCTCGGCAACTGGCAGGACGGCGCTATTGGGCGCGAATGCGCTGAAATCGGTCGAGAGCTCGCTGGCGGGCCCACGCATGGTCAACGACGGGGCGCGGATAGGTTTCGCCGAGAACCACGCCGGCCCGCGCAAGCACAGCGGGCGCGGCCTCCCAGGGCTTGTGGAGGATGGTGGACGGCAGCCCTGCCAGTTCGGGCACGAACTGCCTGACGTAATGGCCATCGGGATCGAACTTCTCGCCCTGCGCAACGGGATTGAAGACGCGGAAATAGGGGGCGGCGTCGGCGCCCGAACCCGCGACCCACTGCCAGCTCGCCGGGTTGTTGGCGGGATCGGCATCCACCAGCGTGTCCCAGAACCATTCCTCGCCCCGCCGCCAGTCGGTGAGGCCATGCTTGATGAGGAAGGATGCCGCCACCATGCGGACGCGGTTATGCATCCAGCCGGTCTGCCAGAGTTGGCGCATGCCGGCATCGACGAGGGGGTAGCCCGTCCGGCCGCGCCTCCAGGCTCGCATCAGCGCCTCGTCATCGGTCCATTCAAAGGCGTCGAAGCGTTCGTTGAAATTGGCGTGCCCGATGTCGGGGAAGTGGAACAGCAGATGATAGCTGAACTCGCGCCAGTAGACCTCGCTGACAAACTTGGCGACATCGCGCGGCGCTGCGCTTCCGTCAGCCTCCGCATGCCGCACCGCGGCCAGCGCCCGGTGGGGCGAGATTTCGCCGAAACGCAGATGCGGCGAGAGGCGAGACGTGGAAGCAAGGTCCGGGCGGTCGCGCTCGTCGGCGTAGCCGGTGAGCCCGCCATCGATAAAGGCGGCGAGAGCCGTTAGCGCGCCCTCCTCACCGGGAGTCCAGGCTTGCCGCAGCCCGTCCGCCCAATCAGGCTGGGAGGGCTCAAGCGCCCAATCCTCCAGCCTCTCGCCATCCGGCGGGCTGCCGAAGGACCACGGCAAGGTGACCCGTGCGGGCGCACGCACGGCTTGCGTCACCGCCCGCCGAAAGAAGGGCGTGAAGACGCGGAACGGCCCCCCGGACTGGGTCACGACGGTCCACGGCTCGTGAAGCAAATTGCCGCCGAAACTCTCCGCGACAATTCCGCCTGTCGTGAGCGTCGACTTCACCGCCTTGTCGACGGCGATCTCGGCGGCGCCGTAGCGGCGGTTCCAGTATACGGCCTCGGCGCCGATACTCCGCGCCAGTTCGGGGATCGTCTCGATTGCCCGGCCACGGCGCAGGATCAGCCTGCCGCCCTTGGCTTCGATCGCCCTCTCCAGAGCGCCAAGCGAGCGGCCCAGCCACCAGCGCGCCGCGCCGCCGAGGGCCCGCATGCCTTCGCTCTGCTCGTCGAGCAGGAAGACGAGGGTGAGCGGCCGACCCGTCGCCTGCGCCGCGTGGAGTGCGGGATTGTCATCAAGGCGCAGATCGTCACGAAACCAGACGAGGGCGGGGCGGTCGGACGGCGAGCGCATGCGTCTAATCCTGCGGAGACTGTTCTAGTACGCAGCACCGGCGCCAATCGATCACTTCGACTCGTGAGCGGGCATGATGCCGAGGCGCTGGCCTCCAAGCGCGGGCCCCGCTGCGCCGGCCGGTTCGCCGGGCAGGGCGGTATCACCTAAACCGGGCTCGCTTCAATAATCCCACTGGGCGCCGATGCCGACTTCGGCGGCCCCGTTGGCGCCCGTCGCGCCCTGCAGGCGGATGTTCTTCGTCACATCCACATCGACCGTGACGCGGCTCGACCCCGCCGAAGTGCCCTGGCGCACGCCGAGATAGATGTTGTCGTTCAGCCGCCGACCGATGCCGACCTGGCCGCCGGTTCCTGCCGAATCCGTGCCCAGTTCGAGGCTGTCGACGCCGAGCGAGCGGCGCACGTTTTCCAGCACGCCGGCGCCGCCGGAGAACTGTGCCGCCGCCTGCGCGAGCTGCAGTGCCTGGCCGCCATTGAGCGAGCCGGCGGAGCGGCCGAACAGCAGGCGAGAGATCACCTCGTCCTGCGGCAGGGTTGGCGTCGAGGAGAAACTGACCACCGGGCGGGAGGCCGGGCCCGACACCAGCACGCGCGCGGTGATGTCGGTGGTCGTGGTCTCGGCGATGAAGTCGAGTTCCGGGTCGGTGGTGCCGGTGAAGGTGATGTTGCCGCGGGTGAAGGTGAGGCGGCGTCCGCCGAAATCGAAGGAGCCGCGACGTAGCTGGAAGGCGCCCAGCGTCACCGGCGCCCGCGTCGTGCCGCTGAGCTTCAGCTCGCCGCCCAGCTGCGCCTCGATGCCGAGGCCGCGCACGAACACATTGTTGCTCGGCGCCGACAGAACCAGATCCAGCGCGATGCCGCTGCGGGTCGGCGGGGCGGGTCCCTGCTGGCGCTGCACGGTGGGGCTCTTGCGCTTGAACTCCGCACTGGCATTCACATGGCGGACATTCAGGTCCTGCACCCCGCCGGGGAAGCGGTCCGGCACGTTGATGTCGAGCGCACGAAGGACAAGCCGGCCGGTCAGGCGAGGGCCGTTCAGGAACGCGCCTTCGATGCCGAGCCGACCTTCCGCCACCAGGCGCATGAGATCGCTGTTGACCAGCGCCGCATTTACGAGATCGAGGTCGATGCGGCCGGGATAGCCGGCGGAGGGGTCGAGCGCGACATTGCCGCGCCCGCTGATGTTGCCGCCATTGGTGGTGGTGGCGCGGAAACTGGTCAGCGTGACCGAGCGATCCGTGCCGGTCAGAACCGCCTCGATATTGCCCAGCGCCACGCCGTTGACGGAATCGTCGAAACGCCCGCCGCTGAGCCTTACGGTGCCGCCGGCACGAGGGGCGGCGAGGGTGCCGCGCAGCGTGGCGTCGACTGTGGCGATGCCGGTGACGCGCGCACCCGTCGCGGCCAGCATGGGATTGGCGATGGCGAGGTTTATGGCGCCACGCAGGGCGAGATCCAGATCGCCGGCGCCGAGCGGCACTGAACCACTCAAAGTGAGGCCCTGCACATTCTGCCCGGTGATGGTGGCGCGCAGCTGCGCTCTGCCATTGCCCAGCGTGCCATTGGCGGCGATGTCGAAAGGCCCGGCGCCGGAGCTCGAAAGGTCGGGGCGGCTCAGGCGGGTGATGCGCAGATCAAAAGGCCCCGTGGGCGCGGAGGCGGTTCCGGCGAGGCGCGCCGTGCCCGCCAGCGTGCCCGAGAGATTCGCATCCGGCACAGCGAGGCTGACGAGAGCCAGCGGCAGGGCGCGCAGGTCGACCGAAAGATCGAGCCGCTCGCCGGCCGTGCCGGACACGGTGGCGGTGCCGCCGCCGGCGGACAGCGCCAGCCGGTCGATGGAGACCGTGCCGCCGACAAGCGTAAAGGTTGCCGGTGCGTTCAACGCCGCGTTGAGCCCAGGCCGTGCCGCAGTGAACCGGGCAAGCCGCAGCCGCGCGCCGTCCGTCGTCGGCTCCAGCCGGCCGGCGGCGCGCAGATTGGTGCCCTGGGCGAGCGCCTCCAGCGTGAGATCGGTGCCGGTTGCATTGCCATTGGCGCGAAGGGTTGCGGTCTCGATCGCTACGCCGGATAAAGCCACCGCCCGCAGCTCGGCGGTGCCATCGACCAGTGGTACGCCGCGCAGATCAAGCACCCTGCCATTGATACTGGCCGATCCTACGCTCTGGCTGAACGCTCGGAGCCGTTCGGCGCTGGCGCGTACATCGGCGTTCTGCCGGCCGTCGGCGACGCTGAGCGTGACATCGGCGTTGAGGGCGCCGGCCATTTCGGTGAGAGCCAGCGCGGCGATGTCGGCGAGGTCGCCGGCGGCGATGGTGAGCCGTCCCGTGGCGAGGCTGGCCGGATCGAGCGCCAGATCACCGCGCGCCGTGACCGAGCCAATGGCGAGATCGAGGTCTGACAGCCGGCGGGTTCCGTCTGGCAGCGTCGCCAGAGCGGCCGAGCCTCGCGCCGGCTTGCCGCCGATATCGCCGGAGAGAGCGAAGGTGCCGCCCACGTCTTTGGTGATATCAGTCGCCGAGACATCGACCGTCACATCGCGAAGCGGGCGGCCTTCGGCCATGCCGTCCGGCACCCGCAAGGTCGCCTTGACGCCGAGGGCATCGAGCGTTCCGGAAAAAGCGGCATTGGCCTGCAGCGCGCCGGCGAGGCGGGGATCGATCCGCGCGAGATCGTCGAGGGCGAGCGTCGCGTTGAGGTTGGCGATGTCGGTGGCGAGCCGGCCATTGACGGTGGCGGCGATTCCGTCGGTGTCGATCTTGAGATTATCGACCGAGAGCGCATTGGCGCCATCCCGGGCGAGAGCGCCATCGATGCTCAGCCCCTGCCCGATAAGTGCATCGAGGCGTGCGATGCCGGTCTCGAGCCCCTGCGCGCGGCCCTTCAGCACGGCGCTGGCGCGCGTCAGATCGGTCGAGGCGGAGAGCCGGGCGTCAAGCGTGGCGGTGCCGGCGAGGGGGCGGCCGGCGAACGGCGAGAAGGCGGCGAGGTTCAGCCGGCTGACGCCAAGATCGCCTTCGATTTCACGCCCATCCGCTCGGCCGGCAAAACGCGCCGTGATCGCGGACAGCTCGACCGACGCCGCCTCCAGCACGGCGTCTCCGCTGGTGGGCAGCGTCCCTGCCGCCGAGAAGCGTCCTTGCGTGCCCAAGGCGGCAGCCACCTGCGGGTCCGCCGCCGTCAGGCCATCGGCCGTTCCCTCGATTGAAAAAGCGAGGAGGCCGGGCACAGCGGGGAGGGTCCTCAGCATGGCGGCGAGGCTGCCGGCACGGTAATCTAGCCCAGTGAGCTGAGTCGCGGTGACCCGCGCCTCGATGGCGGGCGCGCGCAGCGCCCCCTTCAGCGTTCCGGCAAGGCCGAGGCTCTGCCAGCCGACGCCGGGGGCGAGGGTGGTGAAGCGTGCGGCCTCGCCCAGTGTGGCGTCGAAGGTGATGTCGGCGATTTCCGCTGCGTCCAGCCTGCCGCTCACCGTGGCGCGGAAGCCAGCAGCGCGGGCGGTGAGCGTATCGATGGCGAGTGTGCGGGCCGAATCGACCGTTGCTGAGCCGGCTAACTCACTTCGTCCCTCAAACAGCGACGAAATGTTTGCCGGCAAAATTTTGGCGATATCGGCATCGATCGCGACGTTTACCTTGTGCCCGTCGGCTACGGCGCGAATGCCCGCCGCGCCACTGGCCTCGGCGAGTTCGCCAATGTTGAAGCGCAGATGCCCGTCCCAGGCGTCGAGCGGGCCCGCCCCTTGCAGCGAGGCGGCGATTTCAGGCAGCCCGTCAAAGCCGGCTGCGCGAGCCATCAGCCCGCCCGCCGGCTCGCGCGCGGCTATATCGAGGTCGAGGTGACCGGTTTCCGGGGCATAGCCGAGCGAGCCCGTCAGCGTGCCGGGGCTGTCGAGCCGCTCTATCGCGAAGCTTGCCGACACGCCCTGCGCCAGCGTGGCGAGATTGGCCGAACCGTTCAGCGACAGGCGCGCCGCGTGGCCGAGCACCGGCTCGGCGAGGACGATATCGGGAATGGCGAGTGTTTCGAGCCGCACGGGGAGGGCGAAGGACGTTCCGCCATCGGTGGAAGGTGGCGCGGGCGGGAGGACCGGCCGGCGATCGATGCGGACGCGCGTTGCAGAGAGCGTTGTCACATCCACCCGCCCGGAGAGCAGCGCCAGGGGCCGCCAGTCGAGCCGCGCGTCTTCAATGCGGGCAAATGGGCCTTCGGCGTCGGAGAGCGCGATGCTCTCGACGCTCATGTCGAACGGCACGAAACCGCCCAGCCCGCGAATGGTGACGGCGAGCCCGGGCGAGGAGGCCAGCGACGAGGCGAAACTGGCGAGCAGCGCCTTGCCCGGCGGGGTCTGCAGCGCGCCGAAGGCCCCCACGAGCAGCACCAGCAGCGATAGCAGTGACATTGCGATTATTTTGAGCGCACGTGTCATCAGAAGGCCTGCCCCAGACTGACATAGACGCCGAAATCACCATCCTCCGGCCCCGGATTGAGCGGGAAGGCGAAATCCACCCGCAGTGGGCCAATCGCCGTATAATAGCGCAGGCCGACGCCCGCCGAATATTTCATGCCGTCGAAGTCCGGCCATTCGGAGGCGAAAGCCGAGCCCATGTCGAAGAACGGAACGATGCCGATCGTATCGGTAACGCGCAGCCGCGCTTCCAGCGAGGCCTCAAAGAAGCTACGCCCGCCAATGATGATGCCGTCCTCGTTGCGAGGGCTGGCCGACTGGTACTCATAGCCCCGCAGCGAGCCGCCACCGCCGACATAGAAGCGCCGCTGCGGAGGCACGTCGTAGAGGCCAGCGCCGATGATGCTGCCAGCAGACATGCGGCCGGCCAGGATGAAGCGCTTGCGCTCATCGAAGGCGTGGTAGGTGGAGACAGACCCCTTGAACAGGGTGGGGCCGGCGCCGGCATCACCGAGATAGGCGAACGGTTCGACCGTCGCCGCCGCACGCCAGCCGCGGGAGGGATCGAGCTTGCTGTCGGTGTTGTCATAGGTCAGTTCGAACGGCACGCCGACAATGCCGTAATCTCGTGTGCTGGTGCTGTCCTCCACCTGGGACTGTTCGAGGTCGAGGCTCACCTGCAGGGTCAGGTCGTCGCTGTAGCGGTGCCGAACGCCGACCAGCAGCGTCACCGCCTCGCGCACATAGGCGTTCGTCACCTCTCGAAGCACCGCGGCATTGGCGACAAGGTCGTCCTGCGCGGTGTAAATGCCGGGCTTCACGAAGGCGGCGGCGAGCTTGTAGCCGAACGGGTCGGCCGTGGGCACGGCCTCCGACTTCTCGCCGAACCAGGAGACCTGGGCATCAAGCCGCAGCGTCTCTCCGCCGCCGAACAGGTTGCGATGGCCCCAATAGGCATTGAGGGCCGACCCGTCGGTTGAGGAATAGGTGGCGCTGAAGCCGACATAGCGCGGCTTGCGCGGCGAGACCTCGATCGTGATGGGCAGGCTGCCATCAGCCTCCAGCTGGTCGGCCTCGCGCACGCGCACGCTGGCAATGGCCTCATATTCCAGCAGGCGCCGGCGCAACCGATCCAGTACTTCCGGCGAGTACGGCGTGCCTGGCGCGATCTCGATCCGCTCTTCTATGAAGCCTGGGGTGAGAAAGTCGGCGCCGACCACAGTGAAGTGACCGAAGGTGGCGACGGGGCCCGGCGCGACGAAGAACGTGACGTCCACCGTGTGCGACACATGGTCGGCCACGATCTCCTTGCTCTCGACCCGGGCGAAGGGATGGGCCATCCGCCGCCAGTGGTCGACGATCAGGCCTTCGGCGCGGACGATGGAGGTGGCGAGCGCCGGCTCTCCCGGCACCAGCCGCAGCCGCGCCAGGGTCGGAGCATCGGCCAGGGCGCGGCGCGTCTTGGCATCCAGCAGTTCGATGCGTCCGAACTGGAACTGCGGGCCGGCTTCTACCGCGACCTCGACAGGCACGGGCCCCCGCGTGCGCGCCGCTTCCACGCGCTGGAACACATCGGGTGCATCCGGCGGGCTTCCCGCGACGCGGATGCGGATGATTCCGCCATAATAGCCGGCGGCGTAGAGCGCGGCGTTGATGTCGCGCCGATCTGCCAGCGCCCGGCGCACCAGGCCGGCGGCGCCGGAGGGGGGACGATCGCTCAAGCGCTCGAGATTGGACGCCGCCTCGACACGGTCGGTCAGCGCGCTGTCGCCGCCGGTGACGTTGAGGGTCAAGGTGTAGGGCGTGGCATCAGGGGCAGGCGGGCCGGCAGACATGGGCCTCGGGCTGAACAGGTTGATGAGAGGGCCGAAGAACCCGGCACTCTGCCCTTCCTCGGCCGTCGCGTCATTTGTGCCGCCGAAGAGCTGGGCGGACGCAGGCAAAGCGAGAACAGGCAGAGCCAGCACCACGCAAAAAGCGAGCGCAAACCAGAGCTGTCCTTTCCGCCCTCCACCCGCCAACCCGTATCCTCCCGCATCAAAGGCCTGACGGCCGCCTGCCGTGGCGCCGCCCACCGAGCCGCGAAACTAAAACAGCGACCATGAACAGCAGCTTTCCATAGGAGAGCCTGCTCCTGATTGCCGTGCGAAACCGGGAAGCGTCAACCGTGCAGACCGAAGAATGCAAAGTTCCGTGCGCGTGGAAAGCAGAAATCTGGCCATCGGCAGGGGCTTGCCGTTGCGACGCGAGAGCGCTGTCCGATCAGATTGAACCAATCTGATCGTTAAATCGCCCGCTAACTCCAGGATCGCGAACGCGCTGATCAGAGTGCCACGCAAGCTGATTAGCGTTTGATCTGGCGCCGGGTACCTTCAATCGCCTCGTCCGCACAAACGTCTATCCTCCCCACGAAGCGCCGCCACGCCGCCCGCTGCTCTACGGCCCAACCGGTGAAAAGTTCCCTGCCATCAGATGCGTGTACTAATGTCGGCGCAGTGGCGCGCCCCAATGCTAGCGCTATGGCGCCATCGGCTTGCCGCCGCGTTCTGCCTTGAGGCCGAGCTCGCTACGCGCTCTCCGCACCGACGGGACACGCCCTCAATCAGGTTTCGTCCGACGATGGAATGGCGCGGCGCGCCAAGGGCGGTTGCTTTCGATTATGCGCCGGCTCGCCCGATGCACCTTCTCCCCGCCCTCCGGCGTTCCGAAGCGTGCTGACGTATCCAGGCGGCGTCAGGCGTCACGAGTGGGCGCCGGCGAACAGCAGCAGATGGAGCGGTTTTGCCGCCGCCCTATTTCGCGAGAAGGTCGCGCAGCTCGGCCGCCAGCGCCTCGATCTCAGCGGCCCCCTTGGAGCCGGGTTCGGTTTCCAGCAGCGTGAGCCCCCTGCCCATGCTGGCAGCGAAACCCACGCGATTGCCGAGCCGGGCGCGCGCGGCGGGATGGCCGAGCGCTTCGATAGCGATTCCCATTTCCTGGGTGAGAGCGGCACGCGACTGCGCCCTGTTGATGACCAACAGACACGACGTGCCCTCTTTGCTGATCATCTCCAGCGTCGGCCGCGTGGCCCAGAGGTCGATCGGGGTCGGCTGCACGGGAACGGCGACGAGATCCGCCACCTCAATAGCAGGGCGCGATTCCACATCGGATTTCGGCGGGGTGTCGATAACGACGAAGCTGTAGTCACGAGCCAGGCTCCGCGCTTCACGGCGCGCTCCCCAGCCCGAGGCGGTCCGGAAGGACAATCCGGTGCCGTCCTCGCCCAAAGTGGCCTCACGCGCCTCGAACCATTCACCGAGGCTTCCCTGCGGATCACAATCGAGCAGAGCAACCCGTGCACGAGCACCCAGGACGGACTGTCGCGAAAGGGCAACAGCGAGATGGGCCGCCAACGTCGTCTTGCCGGACCCGCCCTTCTGCTGGGCGATAGTGATAATTTTGCCACTCATCCCGAGCCACCCATTCCCGCGTCACGTTTGAGGCGTAGCTAAAATACAACATGTGGCGGGTTGGCAACGGTGACCTGGTCTGGCGCGGGGCCGATTCGTGGCTCACGCAAGAGTTGTGCGGCAGAGTGGTCTGCCCGAAGGGTCATGCGCCTGCCCTGGCGCCGAGGACGACGACCTTGGCGCCGACCCCGACCCGGCCATAAAGGTCTATGGCGTCCTGGTTGATCATCCGAATGCAGCCCGATGACACATTTGTCCCAATTGTATCGGGCTCCAGCGTGCCATGGATGCGGTACAGCGTGTCGCGGCCGTTTTGCCAGAGATACATGGCCCGCGCTCCAAGTGGGTTGGACAACCCGCCCGGAACGCCCTCGCCGCTCTGCAGGCGGGTCAGCTGGGCCTGAATGTCAGGGCGCCGCTGGATCATCTCTTTCGGGGGGTACCAGTCGGGCCACTCCTGCTTGGAGTTGATTGTGGCATCCCCGGACCAGCCGAAGCCCTCCTTGCCAACGCCAACGCCATAACGGATCGCCGTCCCACCAGGCTGGACGAGATAGAGGAAGTGGGCGTTCGGATCGATGACGACCGTGCCAGGTGGATAGCTGGAGGCATAGGCCACTTCCCGACGAAGATAGATGGGGTCGATCTGAGAAACGTCGACACCCGCGATAGGAAATTTATCCGCTACCGGGCCGTACATTCCTGTGGATGCGTAGGCGGACACGGCGCTCGTTGCGACCAGGGGCCTGCTGGCGGAGGTGGTGCGTTTGCAGCCTGCCAGGGCCGCCGCCGCGCCGGCCATGCAGAGCCCGAGAATGGCGCGACGATGAAGTGTGAGCATGAATCAACCCCTTAGGCAGCGTTCGCAGAATCTTAATGCAAACTTGGTAAACAAGTCCTTGCTGCGATCCTAGTGGATACGCCAAGACGTGTGCGATTCAGTCGGAATTGATTCGTTCCGCTCAAGGCATGTGTTGTGAATATCGGCTTCGCTATTGTGCATATCGCGTCAGCCTGTGGAGGCTGCAGCCAAAGAAGTAGTTTGCAGTAACTTTAGTTCTGAATTCACAACACGTAAAAAGGCACCATTATAAATGTTCTGCGAGTGTCATTTGGCGCCTTCTCTCTGGCTAAAAAACGACGTTTTAGCAATTAGATGTGCCAATCTATTGATCCAAAATATTACCGAAGAAGTCGGTCTGGATAGTTACACCAACAGTCAGTACGAACTTTGAGGCAGAAGGATAGTTCGTGCGCCCGCTGGAGGGTGGCTCGTGGCCTGTGGGCCCGACAATGGAGGGGGTGGCTGTCCTCTTCGTGGGGGGGGGGGGCGCTGCAGGGTGACGGATCTGGCATCTATTGATAGCGCGCCCGGGGTGATTTCCTTCGGCAGGCCGTCGGTAGGTGGGGAAGTGATCGAGGTCTTGTCGGCCTGTTCCTGCGGGTTCAGGGCAGTGATTTCGGCAATGCCAAGCGTGGCAATTCACATTCACTTTCAGTGACGACATCAGAATCGTTACTGTATGCGATAGGTGCGGATGCTGTTTGCCTTTGTCGGGGTGACACCTGCGGTTCACTATCCAATTAGATTGTAGATTGGTGCGTAATTCCAATTAGATAGCGAGATAAACTGATGTGGTGCGGTAGGAGTGACTGGGCTGCACCATAGTGGCTACTAAGAGGTCAACAACTCTGTGTTTATATAGGCACCTCAGGTTGAGTTTTGCTTTTTGATGCGCGCTCTTCGGGTCTTGGCTGACGGTGGAGGGGCGGGGTGGTGGGTGGTGTCGACAGGCCGAAGGCTGGTGGCGGCCGTTTGATAGGCACTGAAAATTTACACTGACGTAGGTATGCTATGTCCTGCCGTTCAAATCGGGGGGGCTTTCTATGTCGAAATACAGCGCCTTAACCACTTTTCTTTCGAGCCGAACGCAACCAAGAATCTCTATGTCGTTCGAGGACATAGAGCGGATTGTTGGCGCACGACTTCCGCAATCTGCCTTCAATCATCGCGCTTGGTGGAGCAACAATCCAACCAACAGTGTAATGACCAAGGCTTGGCTTGCGGCAGGCTTCCGTTCCGAGGAAGTGGACATGACGGCGCGCAAGCTGGTGTTCAGCCGGCACTTGCCGAACGCCTCGTCCGGCGGCGCGACTCGGGTGGCGCCGGCCTCGACCGGTTCGCCGCTGGCGGGTCTATTTGGCGGTCTAAAGGGCACGGTGCATATCGAGCCAGGCACCGACCTCACTCTGCCCAGCACGGCGCCGATCTACCTCTATGACGGAGGTGAACTGGAAGCCTCGCAACGAGACGTGGCGCCGCCGCAAGAGGTGTGGCCGTCAAGCCACAGCGGTAGTGGGCCTGCTTCAATCGAGGAATTTAATCCGCAAGCGGGCGTTGATTGGACCGGGGGAAACTGACATGGGTATGCCGCTTCTCCTCGATACATGCGCTGCGCTGTGGGTGGCCCAGGGGGCGCCGATTTCTGATGAGGCACGGGGCATACTCATCGAGGCGCGACTTCGCGGCGCGCCCATTTCCATCTCGCCGATGTCTGCCTGGGAGATCGGAAAGCTCGTCGAGCAGGGGCGGGTGCGTCTCGCCATGGAGCCGGCCAAGTGGTTCGCGGCGCTGGCCGGCCTGCCGGGCATGAGCATCGCGGCGATGTCGCCGGAGACGTTGATCGCCTCCTCCTTCCTGCCCGGCGTGCCGCCGCTCGACCCGGTGGACCGGGTATTGATCGCGACGGCGCGCGACCAGGGCTATCGCTTGATGACGCGGGACCGGCTCATGCTCGACTATGCCGAGACAGGCTATCTCCAGGCGGTCGCCTGCTAGCGCGTTGACGTCGGGCCGTCCCCAGCCGCCCCGGCAATGCGCTGGGGCGGCGTTGGGAGCCGAGGGGTATCAGCGCGGGCGCGGAAGCGAGCTCACCGTGTCGACCCAGGAATAGTCGAAATAGCCGTCACGGGCGAGCGCCTGCAACCGTTCCGTGCGAACCAGTCCGTCCTCGATGAAGCGTTCATCGATGTGGACGCCGACGATCTCGCCGAATGTGACGTGTCGACCATGGGTTTTGCCGTGTCGGTCGGCGACGTCGACTGTGTCTATCCAGACACACTCGAGAGCGCAGGGGGAGGCGGCAACGCGGGGCGGTTTCACCAGCCGGCAGGGCGCGCGCTCCAGTTCAGCGAGGTCGAACTCGCTTTCGCCGGGGGGGATGGCCTTGGAGGTGAGGTTGACCGCCGCCATCAGTTCCCGCGTCGCCAGGTTGCAGACGAACTCGCCGGTCGCCATCACGTTGCGCACCGTGTCCTTCAGGCCGGCGCTCGAGAACATGACGATATCGGGGCTTTCGCTGACCATGTTGAAGAAGGAGTAGGGGGCAAGGTTGGCCACTCCCTCCGCCGAGAGGGTGGAAATCCATCCGATCGGGCGCGGTGCGATGATCGCCTTGAGCGGGTTATGCGGCAGGCCGTGATTGTTGCGGGCGGGTTCGTAGAACATGGCTTAGTACCGGGTGACGAGATCGGCGAGAACTGGGCGCGGCCGGTCTTCCTGCGGCCGGGCCAGAGTGCCGATATGAACAAATCCGATGATCCGCTCGTTTTCGGAAAGGCCCAGCGCCGCGCGTACACGGGCATCGTAAGCGTACCATTCGGTGAGCCAGGTGGCGGCGTAGCCTTGGGCATGAGCGGCGAGCAGCAGAAGCGTGCAGGCCGCGGCACCGGAGAGCGTCTGTTCCCATTCCGGAATCTTGACGTGGGGAGCTGCCTTCGAGACGACGGCAATCACCAGCGGTGCGCGGGTGAGGCGTCCCTGTTCGATGGCGACGCGCTCAGGCTCGGCCTCAGGGTTGTCGGCGAGAAAGGCGGCGGCGATGGCGTCGCCTGCCCGGCCGCGGGCCTCGCCCTGGAAGAGGATGAAGCGCCAGGGGGCAAGCTTGCCGTGATCGGGCACGCGCGAGGCGACCGTCAGCATCGAGTCCAGTTCGGCCTCGTTCGGCCCGGGTGTGGTGAGATCAAAGACCTTCGGGCTTTTGCGAGTCTTTAGAAGTTCAAGGGCAGATCCGGCAAGGGTCATGGCGTCTTTCCAGTGGTGGGACGGGGCGAAGGGTGGGGCGGCCCCAAGCGTGGCGTACCCGATATGTCGATGCCGAGGAGCCGGCTCCGCCATGCCAAAGTGGGGTGGCGAGGGCATGTGGTCGGCGAGAGCACGTCCGGTGAAGGTCCGTTCACCGGACGTGCTCTCGGTTTTTGCTTCTACGCATTTTATTCACGCTAACTCGAAGCCGCGTCGCTCGAAAATGCTCTCGGGGCGATTGCAGGCGTCGGTTCATAGGTATGGTGTCGGTCTTGGGCAGGGAAGAGGAAAAGGATCGGCTCCGGCCCCGCCGTGCAAGGCGGCCTGCTGACCGGCACGGCCCGGCCGCTGACGCGCAGTGCCTCCGCGGTTTACAGGTGGGGGTGAAATGGGCAGGTCAGCGGGTTCCGGCAGGATGAATGCCCGCAGCCACGGTCATGTTCGTTCATCGGCCGGGCGGCGATTCCTCGGGCAGGCTGCGCGCTGCGGGGGGGGCGATGCTGCGGAAACCGATGCCGCCTTGTTCGAGATGGTTCGCGGTGCAGGCGAGGCGTGCGCCAATGGCGGTGTGCCGAACGTTGGCTGGATGTCGGGATTGGGGGACGTCGCGGATGGCCGCGAGGAGCGCCAGTCCGCAAGGCGAGGCCGCGCCGCCACGCGAGAACGCGGCGCGTGGGGGAGAGGGCGCCGCCGAGAGGTGACTTGAATTTGCCTCTGTTTGAAGGCACCAACGGCAGCGATGTCTCAGCTTCTTCACTCTTCACTTCGTCGGCTCGTGCTCGGTGTTCGGCAGGCCTTGGCACGTGGCCGCGCCGAAGCGAAGGCCGTCCAGCGGCGCGCGGCGATCGCCACCCTGCTGACGCTGGCAGTTCCGGCAGGGGCCGTGGCCCAGGAGGCGGGGCCCGCAGCTCCGTTGCGTGTGGCTCAGCTCTCGCCGTTCCAGTCGCCGACCCCGACGCTTTCGCCTGCGCCGTTCAATCCGTCGCAGATCCAGCCCTCGCGCGCGCTGCCTTTCGTCGGCGCGCCGCCGGTTGGTGCGCCCTCGGGCAGCGCCGGGCCGGCCGCCCGCATTCCCGCCACTGGGCGGGCGGAGGGCGGCGACCCGCACACCATCCTGCCGCAGCCGCCCGCCGGAAAGGTGGCGATCGGGATGAGCGCCCGTTTCGGCGAGAAGGAGGGGCTGATCCCGCGCGGCCTCATCTGGCGGGTTTTTGCCGACCGGCCGGAAGCTTCCGGCGCCTATCCGCTGGTGGCGGAGGCGGCTGATCCCGCGCCGGTGTTCTTCCTCTCGCCGGGTGGCTATGTGGTGCATGTGGCCTATGGCCTCGCCAGCGTGGCGCGGCGGATTGTGGTTGGAGAGGAATCACGGCGCGAGCAACTGGTCGTTCCGGCCGGCGCCGTGACGCTGCACAGCGATGTCGCCGACAGGCCGCTTCCGGCGGAGAAGGTGACCTATGATCTCTTCGAGGGCAGCTTCCTGCAGGGCAGGGCGTCGAGCCGTCCCTATTATCGCGGCGCGATTCCGGGCGACCTCATCATTCTGCCGGCCGGCGATTACTACGTCGTCTCCACCTATGGCGACGGCAATGCCGTGATCCAGGCCGACCTTGCCGTGGCACCGGGCAAAGTGACGGACGCGACGCTGCACCATCGCGCCGGCGAGGTCACGCTGCGGCTGGTGAAGGTGGCCGGTGGCAACCCGCTGCCCGAGACACAATGGTCGATCGGCACGCCGGGCGGCGACAGCGTGAAGGAATCGATCAATGCCGAGCCGACCTTCGTGCTGGCGGAAGGCGAGTACACGGCGGTCGCGCGCTTCGAAGGCAAGACCTACTCCAAGGTCTTCAATGTCGAGTCCGGCACGAACGGCTCGGTCGAGGTGCGTGTCGGCGAGCAGGTGACGCCGGACGCGCTGGATACGCAGGACGGCAGCGGCGACTGATCGCTGGCCTTTTTTGTGCCTCATATGGTCAACGCTTTCTTAAGCGGCCGGTGCGCATCATTGCCGTCGTGTTGAACCGGGCCGGGAGTGCGCAATGATCGTGCGGCAGTTTCTGGAATGGGCGCGAACCGCTCCGGAGGATGCGCGGGCCAAGGCTGTCGCCGCTCTCGCCCGCGCCTATGTGCGGCCCGAGCTGGGCGCCGCCGAGCGGGCTGATATAGACGAGGCCCTGCCGGGCCTGGTGGCTGACCCTTCGCCCCTTGTGCAGTTCCAGCTCTCCTCGGCGCTCTGCCGCCACCCGCTGGTGCCCGCCGATGTCGTCCTGCAGCTGGCACGTCTTCCGGGTGCGGCAGGTGCGCTGGTTCTGCAGCATTCAGCCGTGCTCAATGTCCGCGAATTGATTGCCTTGTGTGCCGGAGGCGATGCCGGCAAGCAGGAGGCCATCGCCCGACGGGAAGGGCTTCCCGCGCCCATCGCCGCCCTACTGGCGGAAGTGGCGGATGTCGGCCCCCTGCTGGCATTGGTGAGAAATCCGACGGCCGACGTGCCTGGCTTTGCGCTCGGGCAAATCGTGGCGCGTTTTGGCGGTGTGCCGGAACTGCGCGAGGCGCTGCTGAGCCGGCCTGATCTTCCAGCGGCGGCGCATCAAGCGCTGATCCGCCTCGTGGCTGGGGCGCTCTCGGCCCTTGTCGAGGAGCGTCAATGGCTGTCGCCGGCCGAGACGGCGCGGCTGGCGCGCGAGGCCTGCGACCAGGCCACGGTGACGCAGGCCTCAGCCTCCCAATTCACCCAGACCCGCACGCTGGTTCAGGGCCTGCAGGCGAGGGGAGAACTCACCTCGGCACTGGTGCTGCGTTCTCTGCTGTCGGGGCAGATGAGGCTTTTCCTCGAGGCCGTCTCGGTGCTCTCGGGAATTTCCGTCGATCACGTCGCCGCCCTTGCGGCCGACCGTTCGGGCGAGGCGTTCCGCGTTCTCTACCACCGCCTGGCCTTGCCGGCCGGCGCCTTCATCGCGTTTCGCACCGCTCTCAGTGTCGTCCAGTCGGAGACCTATCTGGACGAGCGCGACGCGGAGCCGGGGCTTCGCCTGCGCATTCTGGATGACGTGCTCGCGGCTTATGAAGAAGCGGGTGAGAGCGCGCAGGGCAACCGCATCGTCGGTATGCTGCACCGTTGGCAGGGCGAGGCGCGCGAGCGATCCGAAAGGCTCACGCTCGCCGCGTGAGGGCGCTTCAGCCGAACTGCTCGGCCAGAATGCGTTCCTCGATCGAGTGATCCCGGTCGACCAGCATGGTCATGGACGAGTTCGGATCGAGCCGGGCGCGGACGGCCACGACATCGCGCACCTCGAAATGATCGGCCGTGGCATTCACCGGGCGCTTTTCAAACTCCATCACGGCGATGTCGACGCGGGCACGGTCGGGCACCAGTGCTCCGCGCCAGCGGCGGGGCCGGAAGGCGGAGATCGGCGTGACGGCGAGCAGCGGCGTACCGATCGGCAGGATCGGCCCTTGGGCGGAAAGGTTATAGGCTGTCGAACCGGCCGGGGTCGCCACCAGCACCCCGTCGCAGATCAGCTCTTCCATCCGCACCTTGCCGTCGATGGCGATGCGCAGTTTGGCCGCCTGGTAGGACTGGCGGATGAGGGAAACCTCGTTGATCGCCCAGGCGCGGTGCTGGCGCCCCTTGATATCGGTCGCTTCCATCATCAGCGGATGAATGACCACACGCTGCGAGGCGGCGAGGCGCGCGGGCAGGTCCTCCTCGCGAAAACTGTTCATGAGAAAGCCGACCGACCCGCGGTTCATGCCGTAGATCGGCGTTCCGCTGTCGCGGCAGCGGTGAAGCGTCTGCAACATGAAGCCATCGCCGCCGAGGGCGACAATGACATCCGCGTCCTCCAGAGCCACCGTGCCATAGCGCGCGATCAGGCGCGCCTGGGCCTGCAGGGCGTCCGGTGCTTCGCTGGCGACGAAGGCGATTCGGCCAAAGGCCACCGCAGGTTCGGTCTCGGCGCTGCCTGGAGCGGAGGGGCGGGCGACTTCGTTCATGCGGACAGCCCGGTGGGGGTGAAGTGGCTAGGCCCAATTCGGCGACGGGACGGCAGTGGTCTATCCGGCCGGACGGCGGCGCTTCGGCGCGGCTCAGTCTTCGGCGTCGCGCAGATAGGGTTCCACCGGCCCGACCAGCTTCACCGTCATCGGGTTGCCGGCGCGGTCCTTCGCCTTGCCGACCGAGACACGGATCCAGCCCTCGCTAACGCAATACTCCTCGACATTGGTTTTCTCCGCGCCCTTGAAGCGGATGCCGATGCCACGCTCCAGAAGCTCCGCATTGTGGAACGGGCTGCTCGGGTCGCTCGACAGACGGTCGGGAAGAGGTTCGGACATGGGTGGGGCCTCGGCTTATTGAAATGGTTGCGCGAGACATAGCCCCGCGCCGCCGGTTTTGCCAAGCCGCATGCCAAAAGGCCGGCCCCGTCGCATCGACGGATACAGCGACGGCTCGTCAGAGAACGGGCCGCCAAAGCGCCGGCACCACCGCATAGCCGTCACCTTGCTTGCGGATGAAGCCGGTTGCCGGGAAGGGGTAGTGATAGCCGGTGAGCTGGAGCCGTTCGCTCGCTACCATGTCGTAGATGCGCCGCCGCGTCTGGGCCGCCTTGGCGCCGTCCATGTCGTACTGCACCTGCCAGTCCGGGTTCGGGGCGAACAGGATGGGCGTGTTGGTGGTGTCGGACTGGATGAAAAGGCGGTCATTGCCGGAGGCAAAGATGAACGCCGTGTGGCCGGGCGTGTGGCCAGAGGCATCCACGGCGGTCAGGCCGGGGGCGATCTCCTTGTCCCAGCCATAGCGGTTCACCTTGCTGTCTATATCTTTGAACACCCGCCTCACATTCTGGAAGGCGGCCTTCTGGCCTTCCGGCGCGCGGCTCATCTCGCCGTCGTCCATCCAGAAGGTCCATTCAGCCTCAGGGACGAGAATCTCCGCATTGGGGAAGGCGAGCCCGCCATCGGCGGCGCGCAGGCCGTTAATGTGGTCGCCATGGAAATGCGAGATGACCACCGTCTCGATGTCCGCCGGCTTGACGCCCGCCCAGGCCAGATTGGCCTGCAGTCGCCCGACCGGCGCATTGCCGGATTGCGGGCCGTTGCCCGTATCGATCAGCGTCAGCTTGCCGCCATTATTGATCAGCAGCGGATTGAACGGGATCGACATCGTATCCTTGGGCTGGAAGGCGAGTTCGAGCGCCGCGTTGATCTCGTCGCGCGAGGCGTTGCGCACGAAACCGTCGGGGAGCGGAAAGGTCCGCATGCCGTCATTGACCGCCGTCAGTTCGGCGCTGCCGATGAGATAGCGGTAGAGACCGGGCACCTGCTGGCCCGCACCTGCCTGGGCGGCGGCCGGGGAGGCGCCCGCAGCGAACAGCGGCAATATAGCGGGAAGTGCCGCCAGGCTGGCGGCACCGGCAAGCGCATGGCGGCGGGACATGATCGTCATCGCAGGCTCCGTCGTGAGGGGGCGACCCTTCGGGTCCGTCGCCGCACGCTAGTGATGCCGCGTGCCGTGGTCACGACCGCATGCATCACGTTCGGGTGAGGCTAGCCGGCTCAGAACTTGTGCTTGAAGCCAAGCTCGATGCCGTTATAGGCGGGCTCGCCATCGGTCCAGTCGCGCTCGATGAAGAGCGTGATGGCGGTATGGTCGGTGGCCCAATAGCTGATGCCGGTGGCGATTTCGGGCGTGTTGTAATCGTTGGCCGTGTCGAAGGCATTGCGGTAGCGCAGCTTGAACGCGGTCCAGGTGAACTGCTTGGTGAACGGTATGTCGGCCGCAACGCTGAAGAAATAGTAAGGGAAATTGCTGGGATCGTCCGACTCGATGAAATGTTGGCCGATGCCGGCCATGCCCGTCAGGGCGAAGGCGCCGAAATTGTGCGTGTAGCCGACCGATGCGTCGACATTGACCTTGTAGTCGGTGGTTCGCGCCGTGTCGTAGTACTTTCCATTCGCGGCAATGATGAAATGGTTGTCGAAGGTGTGGGCGATGCCGAGCCCCCAGTCGGTCCCTTTGGTATCGCTGAAATCGTCCGGGACGCGCTCTGTCGTCACGTTGCCGGAAAGTGTGGTGCTGCCGGCAAGGGCCGGCGTCAGCGGCGAGAGGCAGAGAAAAAGACAGGAAGCAGCGAGGGTGCCGGCGCGCATGAACTAACCCCAAAGGTTGTTGTTCGGAGCGTGCGCGACATCGGAGGTCCCGAGCTATCGGATCCCGGCGTGTGGCCAGTAATTCGAGTTATGTCGAAGCTGTCGCGGCCTCAGGTCTTCGGCTTTTGCTTCAGAACGACATAGGTTATGGCGGCGACCAGGGTCAGCGCCACGAAGATCACGCCCACGACGTTGATCACCGGCGAGAGCCCGAAGCGCAGCCTCGAAGCGATCTCGGTGACAAGAGTCCACTCGCCTCCGATGGCGAACACCGTGGTGTTGTAGTTCTCGAACGATTGCAGGAATGCGACGACGGCGGCGGTGAAGCAGGTCGGCGCGAGAAAGGGCAGGGTGATGCGCCGGAACACCAGCAGATGGCTGGCGCCGAGGTCGAGCGCCGCTTCCTCCAGTGTGCGGTCCTGCCGCTGCAGCCGCGCGAGGAAGAGCAGCATCGCGTAGGAGGCGATGAAGCTCGACTGCGCCATGACGGCGACGAACAGCCCGCCCGGCACGCCGAATTCGCGCCAGAAGATCAGGCTGGAAATGCCCAGAATAATGCCCGGCGTCAGCACCGGCGAGACCAGCACGGAATAGAGCATCGTGCCGGAACGCTCGCCGAGCCGCGTGAGAATCAGCGCGCCCGACAGGCCGGCGGGGATCGACACGGCGATGACCCCGAGCGCCACCAGCACGGAATTCACCAGCCCCTGCAGCAGGCGTTGGTCATTGGCGAGGGCGACGAACCATTTGAAGGTGAAGCCCTGCCATTGGGTCACAGACGGGTAGTCGAAGGAGTTGAACGCCGCCGCCGACATCACCGCCAGCGGCAGGAAGAGGTAGAGAACGAACAGGCCGATATAGATATTCAGCACCAGCCGCGCGCCGGCGCTCTCGGTGGCGGTGCTCATTTCGCGATGTCCCTCAGCCCGACGCCGAACAGGCGCATCATCAGGAGGATGAAAGCGGTGCAGACCACGAGGAGCGAGACGGCATAGGCCGAGCCCATGTTCCAGTTGTTGCTCTCATAGAACTGCCGGTACACCAACTGGCTGAACCAGTCGCCGCCCTGGCCGCGCGTCATGATCGCCGGCACGGAATAGGAGCCGGCGGAGAGCATGAAGGTCATGATGCAGCCCACCGCGATGCCCGGCTTGGCGTGCGGGATGATGACACGGCGATGGATGCGGAAGGTGGAGGCCCCGAGGTCCCGCGCCGCTTCGATCTGGTTGCGGTCCAGCGTCTCCAGTGTGTTTACCATTGGGAACACCATGAACAGCACATAGGTGTAGATCATCGCCAGGAAGACGGCGGAGGGATTCTCCAGGAAGGGGATCCACTCGCGCGCGTCGAGATCGATGAACCCCATCCATTGCAGCACGCCGTTGATGACGCCGCGATAGTCCAGAATCATCAGCCAGGCATAGACCCGCAGCAATTCGTTGATCGCATAGGGCACGATCAGCGCGACCATCAGGATGATCGCCTTGCGCGGCCCACTCGCCAGCGCGACGACATAGGCGACGGGGTAGCAGACGACCAGCGCCAGCGCCGTCACCAGCAGCGCGTAGAAAATGGTGCGAACGAAGATATAGAAATGCAGCCCGCTCATGCGGGTGAAATTGGCGAGGCCGTAGCTCTTTGGCGGGTTTGTCTCCTGCGCCTCCAGCGTGGCGATCGCGGCCTGTTTCTCCGCGAGGCTCTGGTCGAACGCCGTTTTCTTCGCCGGGTCGGTTTCGACCTCACGGTCCAGCTCGATCAGCGAGATGTCGTTATAGAGCCGATCGATGGTGAGCGAGATGTCCCCCTTCGATTCGCGCCACCACAGCGACTGCTCAACCATCGCCCCGAGCGGCACCAGGATCAGTACCAGGACCCAGATCACCGCGATGCCGGCGATCGCCGAGGCGAGGGGGCGGCCATAGGCGCGGGCGAGGCTACCCATGGGCCAGCGCTCCCACCGGGTAGACCAGCGCATCATCGATCCCGAAGGACAGGGTCAGTTCTTCGGGCAGATCGCGGACCGAGGGGCCGTTCGGCACGGTGACGACGAGCGTCTGCCCCGCGGCGGCGCAGTGCAGATGTACCGATGGGCCTTCGAGATTGCGCGCGGCGAGGCGGGCGGTGACCGTGTTGGTACCGCCGGGCCCGAGCACGATGCGTTCGGGGCGAACCATGAGCAGTGCGGCCTCGCCCAGCCGGATCGGGCCCTTCACCCGTCCCTCGATCCGACCGATCGGCGTGTCGACCGTAGCGACCGTATCGGCGAGGCTCGCCACCGTGCCGCGCAGCACGTTCTGCTCGCCGACAAAGGTGGCGACGAAGGGCGTGGCCGGCTCGGCATAGAGCGTGTCGGCATCGGCGACCTGCTCCAGCTTGCCCCGGCTCATCACCGCCACGCGGTCGGACATGGCGAGCGCCTCGCCCTGGTCGTGGGTGATGTAGATGAAGGTGATGCCGACACGCTTCTGGATCGCACGCAGCTCGCTGCGCATGTGCTGGCGCAGCTTGAGATCAAGCGCCGAGAGCGGTTCGTCGAGCAGCAGGACAGCGGGTTCCACCGCCAGCGCCCGGGCGATGGCGACACGCTGGCGCTGGCCGCCCGAGAGGTCGGCGGGCTTCTTGTCGCCATAGCCACCGAGCGCCACGAGTTCGAGCAGCTCCTGCGCACGCTTCAGCCGCTCGGCCTTGCGCATGCCGCGCGCCTCGAGCCCGAAAGCGACGTTCTCGGCCACGCTCATCAGCGGGAAAAGCGCGAGGTTCTGGAAGATCAGCGCGGTGGGCCGCTCATTGGGGCCCTTGCCGGCCATGTCCTCGCCGCCGATCAGCACCCGGCCGGCTGTCGGCTCGATGAAGCCGGAAATGGTGCGCAGCAGCGTGGTCTTGCCACAGCCGGAGGGCCCAAGGATGGAGAAGAACTCGCCGGCTTGGATGGCGAGGTTGGTCGGCTGCACGGCGGTGGAATCGCCAAAGCGGATCGACACCTGGTCGAGACGCACGTCCTTGCCGCGCATGGGAGTTCCATCAGCCATGAGGTGGTCCGTCCTGGCCGGGCCTATCCGGCCGTCCACGCCCTCGGGAGCATCCACGAGAACGGCGAGCATCCCCGGGGTGCGCCCGGGGATGGGTTTCACAGGGAGAGATGACGGGATCAGCTGTTGGTCAGCTTCTCGACATACTCGCCGCGCAGCTTGGCGTAGAAGTCGGTCTGCATCGGCCACCAGAACAGGTTGTCGATGGTGCCGGCCGGGTAGGCCGCATCGAAGGCCGCCCGCGCTTCCTCAGAGAGGAACTGCTGGGCGCCGGCGGCGCAGCTGTTGTAGCCGGTGGTGTTGGCGAAACGCGCGCCGACTTCCGGCTGGTAGATGAAGTTGGCGAAGGCGTAGGCCTGCTCGACATTCTCGGCGCCCGAGGGGATGCCGAGCGTGTCGGTCCAGGCGAGACCGCCTTCCTTCGGCATGCCGTAGCTCCACTTCTTGTCGGTGTTGCGGTGGAGCAGGATGCCGGTGGTGTCCCAGGTCTGGCCGATGGTGCAGCCGGCGTCGGTGAAGGCGGCGGTCGCCTCGGTGGCGTTGTTCCAGTAGGCGCCGATATTGCCCTTATGGGCGAGGATGTACTTCAGCACGCCCTCGAAGACGCGGCGCGAATCGGCCTCGGACTTGTAGAGGTCCATGCCGCGATCCGACTTCAGTTCACCCGTGGCATCGAGATAGAGCGCCACGCCGTTGAACACCGACTTCTGGCGGATCGCGGTCTGCTTCGGGTGGTCGGCCAGCCACATGTCACCATAGGAAATGTCGCCGGACTTCTTGCCGGGGAACTTGGTCGAATCCCAGGTGATGCCCTCGGTGCCCCAGTCGAACGGCACGAGATAGCGCTTGCCACGATAGGCGGCGCCGAGCTTGAGCGAATTGCGATAGATCGAAGGAATGATCAGCGCGCTCTGGAACTTAGCTTCGTCGATCGGCTGGAGCAGGTTGTCCTTGTAGTAGTTCGGGCCGGTGTCGACGGACGGGAAGATGATGTCGAAGCCCTTGCCGCCGGCGGCGCGCAGCTTGTTCTCGCACTCTTCGTTGGAACCGTAGGTCGACAGGTTCACCTTCACGCCGGTGGCGTTGGTGTAATCGGCCAGCAGGGTGTTCTTGTCGAAATAGTCACCCCAGGCATAGACATTGAGCGAGCCGGAGGTGGCGAGCGCGTCGTGGGCGCGCAGCACGGCCGGCGCAGCGAGCGCGAAGGCGCCAGCCTTCATCAGGTCACGACGAGAAAAGCGGGTCATCATTACCTCCCATTGCCCCCGGAGGGCGAAACTGCGTCCGCTCTAGTTCGGGGCGATGAAGTGACGATGACACGGTAAATCCGCGCGAGAAAGCCGCTGTCGCGCAGTGACAGTCACTTGTCGGAATTGTTCAGCGAGGAGAGACGGCGGCGCCGTCGGGACAGGCGGGGCAGGCCCGTGGGGGTGCGACAATCTGTCATGTGCGACAAGGGTGGCTTTGCGACGTGTCTGCCTTAGTTTCTGCGCACCCGTTGATCCGGGCCCCTCTGACGCGAGCCGCCGGCGTTCGCGTGATGTCGGATCGCTTCCCGACGTCGCGCCGGCAGGACTGTGTGCAGATGAACTCGATACCCCCTTCACGTCGATCCAAAATGCCTCATCGTGCGTTAACGCGCCGCGAGCGCGTTGCTGCGCCGACCCGTCTCTTGGCGATTTCTGGGGAGTGATCCGGTGGACTATTTGATGGAACTTGCCGCCAGCCCGGCAGCCTGGGCGGCGCTGATTACGCTGATTGCGATGGAAGTCGTGCTCGGCATCGACAACCTGCTGTTCATCTCGATCCTGACCAACAAGCTGCCCGCAGATATTCGTCCGCGTGCCCGGCGAATCGGCATCGGGCTGGCGCTGATCATGCGCCTCGGCCTGCTCAGCACCATCGCGATCATCGTGACGCTGGTTGAGCCGGTTTTCTCCGTGTTCGGCCATCCCTTCTCGTGGCGCGACCTTATTCTGATCGCCGGCGGCCTCTTCCTAGTGTGGAAGGCGACGAAGGAAATCCACCACAGCATGGCGTCGCATGACGAGCAGGAAGCCTCGCTCGGCGGGACGCTTCAGTTGAGCTTCGGTGCTGCCATCGTGCAGATCCTGATTCTCGACCTCGTCTTCTCGGTCGACAGCATCATCACCGCCGTCGGCATGACCGAGCACATTCCGATCATGGTGATCGCGGTCGTGTTCGCGGTGCTGACCATGCTGTTCGCGGCCGGTCCGCTGGCGAACTTCATCAACCGCAACCCGTCCATCGTGATGCTGGCGCTCGGCTTCTTGCTGCTGATCGGCACGACGCTGATCGCTGAAGGCTTCGGTGCCCACGTCTCGAAGGGCTACATCTACGCGGCGATGGCCTTCTCGGCCCTCGTCGAGGGCTTGAACATGGCCCAGCGCAAGCGCCGGCCCACGGCGATCGGCCAGGCAATGACGGGCAATCCTCACCCGGCGCCGGACGCGGCGCCGGTCGATCAGGGGCGCGTGGGCGCGTGATAACGCTGAGGCGGCGTGCCGAAGTGAAAGGCTCCGCCGCCTGACAATGCTATGATCCGGGCTCCCTCCAGCGAAGGAGACCCGGATCATGACGGATACAAGCGACCCGCAGGCCGCCGTTGGCCGCGCGCCCGAGCCGCCCGCCGACAGCAAACTCACCCGCACCAAGCGGGCCTGGGCGCGGCAAGGCAAGTTCCTCACGGGCCGCATCACCCGACCGGAGGAGGAACGGCTTCCCCCCGGACAGCATTTGGTGCGCGACTGGCCGGTGCTGGACCTCGGCATGCAGCCGCGCATTTCGCTCGACCGCTGGCGGCTCGACGTGACCGGCGAGGTGGAACAACCCATCTCCTGGGACTGGGCGACGTTTCGTGCCTAGAAGCAGACGCAGGAAACCACCGACATCCACTGCGTCACCACCTGGTCGCGCTATGACAATCGCTGGGAGGGGCTCGCCACCCGCGATCTGCTCGACCTCGTGATGCCGCGCGATGGCGCGCGCTTCGTGCTGCTCCACTCCTATGATGGCTACGTCACCAATCTTGCCCTGGAGGATTTCGCCGCGGAGGACGCGCTGATCGTCCACAGCTGGGAGGACAAGCCGCTCACCACAGAGCATGGCGGCCCGGCGCGGCTCGTGGTGCCGCATCTGTATTTCTGGAAGAGCGCGAAATGGCTCAAGAAGATCGAGTTCGTCGCTGCCGACAAGCGCGGCTTCTGGGAGGAGAATGGCTACCACAACCACGCAGATCCGTGGAAGGAGGAGCGCTATTCCGATGAGGAGTGAGCGCGCGTCCGAGGCTTCCTGCCGACTTCCGACAGCCTGGCGGTGAGGGCACGTGGCGGGATTGCCCGCTCAGCCTGGCTGAAGGGGAGGGGACTGGTGCCGGCGGAGGGGATCGAACCCCCGACCTTCGGTTTACAAAACCGCTGCACTACCGCTGTGCTACGCCGGCCAAGCCAGTCCGCACCAACCCGTCCTCGCCCTTGGGGGGCTGGCGGCATCGGTTCGCTTCTGCCGCCTCGGTGACTGCGTCGGAGGCGACAAGGTTCTCTTCGCCGATGGCCGCCGCCCGGTCAAGACGGGCGCGCGGCGTGGCTCTGCCAGTTGCTCAGCGAGGGGCGCTGAAGCTTGTCATCTTGCCGCCGCGGAAACGGCATTCGACATTCCAGAATCCGGGCTTTGCCCCGGGCTTGATGACGTTGAAAGAGAGCTTCACCACCTTCTCGCGACCGGGGACCACGATCTTGGCGGCGAGCTTGACGACCGGGTAGGGCGGCGCCGCCCGTGCCGCTTTCTCGCAGTAGTTCAACGCATCCCGGTCGGAAATCTCGTTGGGAATGGGAGGGGGCCCGGGACGCCACGGCGGCGGCGGGTTCGGATAGGGATAAGGTGGCGGGGGGGCCGGATAGGGGTAAGGCGGCGGAGGTGCAGGGCGATTCTGATCCAGCGTCATCCGGCAGTCGGAATAGGCCCGCGTGCCCGGCGCCAGGCCCCAGGAGCGGCACTTGGCGTCATCTGCCTGATCCGGGGTCGGATAGGCCGGCGGATAAGCCGGGGGATAGGGTGGAGGATAGGGTGAGGGTGGCGGGTATTGGGCGAATGCCGGTGCCACTGTGAGCAGCAGTGCCGTTAAGGTTGAAAGCAGGTGTCGCAAGATCGTCGGCCCCCGTGAGATGTCCATTGCGTGCGGCGCGCCGGCGAGACTGTCAAGCGCTGGCGACAGCGGTTCCAGTGCGGCGCGCTCTGGCCGGGAGTTGCCATCCACCGCGCGTTGGAGGGATGCAAATCAACCTGCTCGCCTTTCGCTGCTCCAGAACGGCTGCTGACGTGCCCGTGATGTTAATGCCCACGCTGGCGCGCCAGCGCTTTCCGGCGGGGGACAGTCTGACGCTGCGTGCACCATCAAACACCACCACACGGCTGATTCGCCTGCGCAGCGAAGGGGCTAGGGCGTGTACGGTCGAGCCATTCCACTGCCGCAGCGGCATCGGTAGGATAGGCCCGTTTGGTTGGTAGGCCGGTATGATGCCCATCCAATCCCCAAATACCGGGCCTTCCCCCGCAAACTGAGCAAAATACGCCATTGCGCGAAACGCTGCCTTCTGCGAGACGAATCCGTGGGATCCGTTCGCAACGGCGCGTGCCGAATCCCCCTGCGGTGAGGATCACCACGGGCACGCCATTTGGGAGGCTGGACTATGAAGCGATTTTTGGTCGGACTGGCGGCACTGCTGCTGGCCGGCATGGCCGGCAGCGCGTCGGCCCAGACGATGAGCTATGCGGAAGCCGGAGCCCTGATCGCCAAGAGCTGCGGTCCCTCCATCGAGAAGTTCTGCGCCAAGGACAATCTCGGCACCGGCGCGGTTCGCAACTGCCTGATGGCGCACCAGGACCAGGTGCCGCAGCAGTGCTTCGACGATTACGCCGCCGCGCGCTCGTCGATCGCCAAGCGACTCGCGGCGCAGGGCGACGCCTGGAACGTGTGCAACGCCAATATCCGCCAGGCCTGCGCCGGCGTGCAGCCGGGCGATGCCAACATTCTCACCTGTCTGCAGTCGGCCAGCAAGGTGATCCGGCCTGCCTGCAAGGACATCCTGGTCGATGCCGGCTGGTGGCAGTGACGAGCGGCGAAACGCTAGGGAAAAGAGACAGATCATGACCCGTATCACCCGTTTCGTCGGTGGGCTCGCCCTCGCCGCCGCGCTCGCCGCGCCGCTCGCCGGCACCGCGACCGCGCAGTCGTCCGATACCGACGCGCAGATCATGCAGGGCCTTTCGCAGGCCACGCTGTTCGATCCGGCGCTGACCGCCCAGGTTCTGCGCCAGATGGCGCAGGACGCAGTCACCCAGAACCTGCCGCTGACGCTCGACAAGTCCGAGATCGCCAAGCGGCTCGACAAGCTCGCCCAGATCACCGTGCAGATCCAGTTCGCGCTCGGCTCGGACGTCATCCGTCCCGAGTCCTACCGGACGCTGGGCTCCATCGCCGATGCGATGCACCACCCGATCCTGGCGAACTACAAGTTCATCGTGGTCGGCAACACCGACACGACAGGCACGCGCGCCTTTAACCTCAAGCTCAGCCAGGAGCGCGCCCAGGCCATCGTGCAGGCGCTTATCGTCGTGTACGGCATCTCGCCGGATCGCCTGGAGGCCGTCGGCCTTGGTCAGGAGGCGCTGCAGGTGCCCTCCAAGCCGCAGGACCCGATCAACCGCCGCGTGCAGATCTTCACCATCGGCACCGTCGGCCCGATGGGTAGTCCGGTGCCCACCAGCGCGCCCTGAGCAGGACGCCGCTTTTTTCGTGTGTTAGGAAGCCGGCCGGTGCCTCGCGCACCGGCCGGCTTTCGCTTGCGGCCAGCCCTTTCCGTCAAATCCAGAGTTTGAGCAGATGAGCATCAAGAGAATCGAAGTCGGTCCGCGCATGAGCGAGGCCGTGATCCACGGGTCGGTCGTGTATCTGGCCGGCCAGGTCGCCAAGGGCGACAGTGTGACGGCGCAGACGCAGGCCGTGCTCGACCAGATCGACGCGCTGCTCGCGCAGGCCGGCACCGACAAGACCAAGCTGCTGACCGCCACCATCTATCTCGCCGACATCGCAACCTTCGCCGAGATGAACGCGGTGTGGGACACATGGGTCTCGGCCGGGAACACCCCGGCCCGCGCCACGGTCGAAGCGGCGCTGGCGACGCCGGACTACAAGGTCGAGATCGTCGTCAAGGCGGCGATCTGAGATCTGCCGGTCAGGCACCGGCAAGGCGCAAGAAAAAGGCCCCGTCGCGAGACGGGGCCTTTGCTTTTTTGAGCGGCACCGCCCCGAAGGGCGGCGCCGGGCACGTCCTCAATGCCAGTTCTCGAGGTCGCGCTTGTTGGTCTCCGGCGCCAGGACGAGGCCGATGACGAAGGTCGCGAGAGCCACGATGATCGGGTACCAGAGGCCGTAATAGATGTCGCCGGTGGCCGCCACCATGGCGAAGGCCGTGGTGGGCAGGAAGCCGCCGAACCAGCCATTGCCGATATGGTAGGGCAGCGACATGGCGGTGTAGCGGATGCGGGTCGGGAACAGTTCGACCAGCCAGGCCGCGATGGGGCCGTACACCATGGTCACAAACAGTACGAGGACGGTCAGGAGCGCGACCACCATCGGCGTGTTGATGGCGGCCGGGTCCGCCTTGGCGGGATAGCCGGCGGCACGGATGGCGTCGGTCATGCTGGCCGTGAAGGCGTCGGACGCGGTCTTGAAGGCGGCCGGGTCGGCACCGACGCCGCTGACGGACGAGATCACCTTGTCGCCGACCTTGACGCTGGCAAGCGTGCCGGCGGGGGCCGCTTCGTTCGAGTAGTTCACCGAATTGCGCGCTAGGAAGGACTTGGCGACGTCGCACGAACTGACGAACTTGGCCGTGCCGACCGGGTTGAACTGGAACGAGCACTCGGCGGGATCGGCGACGACGGTGACAGGCGAGGTGGCCTGTGCCCGCTCAAGCGCCGGATTGGCATAGTGCGTGATGGCGGCGAAGATCGGGAAATAGGTCAGCGCCGCGATGAGGCAGCCGCCGAGGATGATCGGCTTGCGGCCGATCTTGTCGGACAGCCAGCCGAACACGATGAAGAACGGCGTACCGATCAGCAGCGAGATGGCGATCAGCACGTTGGCGGTCCAGCCGTCGACCTTCAGCGTCTGGGTGAGGAAGAACAGGGCGTAGAACTGGCCCGTGTACCACACCACGGCCTGGCCGGCAGTGCCGCCGAACAGGGCGATGAGGCCGACCTTGGCATTTTCCCAGCGGCCGAAGGCTTCGGTGAGCGGGGCCTTCGAGGTCTTGCCCTCTTCTTTCATCTTCTTGAAGACGGGTGATTCGTTCAGCGTCAGACGGATCCAGACCGAGACGGCGAGCAGGATGATCGACACCAGGAACGGAATGCGCCAGCCCCACTCCGCGAAGGCGGCCTCGCCGAGATAGGTGCGGGTGCCGAGGATGACCAGCAGCGACAGGAACAGGCCGAGCGTCGCCGTGGTCTGGATCCACGAGGTGTAGAAGCCGCGGCGACCCGCAGGCGCGTGCTCGGCGACATAGGTGGCGGCGCCGCCATATTCACCGCCCAGCGCAAGGCCCTGGAACAGTCGGAGGATGATCAGGATCACCGGCGCGGCGATACCCCAGCTGGCGTAATTGGGCAGGATGCCGACCACGAAGGTCGATGCGCCCATCAGCAGGATGGTGATGAGGAAGGTGTATTTGCGGCCGACGAGATCGCCGAGCCGGCCGAAGAAGATGGCGCCGAACGGGCGAACCGCGAAGCCGGCGGCGAAGGCCATAAGGGCGAAGATGAAGGCCGCTGTCGGGTTCACGCCCGAGAAGAACTGAGCGGCGATGATCGCCGAGAGTGAGCCGTACAGATAGAAATCGTACCACTCGAAGACGGTGCCCAGCGAAGAGGCGAAGATGACCTTCCTTTCTTCGCGGGTCATGGGAGCGGTCTTTCCGGCCGGTCCCGCAGTTGTTACGCTCATGTGTTTCCCTTCCCCAAGATTAGGTCGCGCCAATGCAGAGACGTGCGACGTCGATCGCACGCGCAAAAAGACCAGCTCGCGAGAGCCGCCCGTTGTGATGGCCGAGTTTGGGAGTCCCTTCGGGGAACGCCTTACGCTCGGGCTGTCTCCTCCCGGAGGCGGCCCGCTATGACGGATGCGGCGCCTTTCCCCGGTGACTTGGCGCGCGGAATTCTCTGATTCCGTCGCATGCCTCAGGGGAGAGTGGCGAAACTGGGACAGTTTGACGATTGGCAATTGGTCGTAAACTGCCGCAGATGCTGCGCTGCGGCAGAAAAAACCTTCACGGCGAAGTAAAACCGCGGATCAGGCCGTGCTGCCGATGGCTCGCCGGGCGATATAGAGCGCCAGCACGGCGGCATTGGACACGTTCAGGCTGATGATGGAGCCGGGAAGATCGATGCGCGCCAGGGTGTCGCAGGTCTGGCGAGTGAGGTGTCGCAGGCCCTTGCCCTCCGCGCCCAGAACCAGCGCGGTCGGTGCGGTGAGCCGCGTGTCGACGAGATCGGCCCCGCCTTCGCTGTCGAGGCCGACGACGAGCACGCCGTTCTGCTTCAATTCGTCCAGCGCCCGGGCGAGGTTGCCGACAAAGCAGAACGGGACATATTCCAGCCCGCCGCTGGCGCTCTTGGCCAGAACGCCGGTGGCGGCCGGGCTGTGGCGCGCCGTGGTGACGATGGCGCCGACCTTCAGCGCCGCCGCTGAGCGCACGATAGCCCCCACATTGTGCGGATCGGTGATCTGGTCGAGCACGAGCAGAAGATCGCACTCCGCCGCCTTGGACAGGCTGAGCGAGGGGAGGGGATCGCATTCGGCGAGCATCCCCTGATGCACCGCGTCGGGGTCGAGAAGCCGGTCGATCTCGCCGGGCCGGACGATCTCGGGGGCGATGCGCTGGGGAATCGCCTCTTCTTCCAGCCGGCGCGCCGCGTTCTCGGTCAGCATCAGCCGGCGCAGCTTGCGGCGCGGGTTGCGTAGCGCCTCGACGACGCTGTGCCAGCCATACAGAATCGCCACATCGTCCGGCCACGCGCCGAAGGGGCGTCCGGCGGGACGGGGGCGAGGCTGGCGGGGGCGTCCGGCGGAAGGCTTGGGACGGCCGGGCGGACGGCTGGGGCGATCGTTCATGCGCGCGTTCTGTCACGGCGCGCGCCGCTTGGCAATTTCACACGGGTATCAGGCCGCCGGCCCACGAAGGGGAGGCTGGTGGGCGATCGGGGTGGCCTGCGACGACGTTCACCAGCCTTGAGAATCGGCAAGCCTTGCGCAGAATCGGCACCCCGTCGCCGCGCGAACCCGTGCGCCGGTCAGGCACGGTCATTCCATGCCGCCATGCGAGCGGTCCGGCCGCGCTCACGTGACCCGGGCCGGATGCGCCGAGATCACCCACATCGCATGCCATCGGGCAGGGCGGGGCGGTGTTTCCTGTCGCTTTCCTATCCGGCATCGCCTGTGCGAGGTGACGGAACAGCTGCGTGATCCACAGCTTGCGGCGAGGAACGACGCGGCGGGGTTGACAGGGAACGGGCACCTCACCATAAAGCCGGCCGCACGGGAGCCGCGCATCGCGCCGGTTTTTCCGTCAGGTCGACAAGCCGGTGTATCTCGACGCACCGCAGATCGGCCGACGTGCGAGGGGGAGTGTCCCGAGCGGCAAAGGGGGCGGACTGTAAATCCGCTGGCTATGCCTTCGTAGGTTCGAGTCCTACCTCCCCCACCACGTCGCCTTCCGATAGAATGCGCCGATCTTCGCGGGTGTAGCTCAATGGTAGAGCAACAGCCTTCCAAGCTGATGACGAGGGTTCGATTCCCTTCACCCGCTCCACTTTTTCCGCGCAGCCCCCATATGAGGCGTCGGCGCGGTCCCTTCGCAGGACGGCCGGCACCCTCCGAGGGCTGAGCGTTATCCCCGTCCGTGCAGAGGCCGCGCAACGCGGCACTTGCGGAAACGTCGGAAACCGCCTATCCCACGGCCCGATTTTTCGCGGCCCGCATGTCGCTGAAGGAAACGAGATATGGCCAAAGAGAAGTTCAACCGTTCGAAGCCTCACTGCAACATCGGGACGATTGGCCATGTTGACCATGGCAAGACGTCTCTGACGGCTGCGATCACGAAGGTTCTTGCGGAGACGGGCGGCGCGACGTTCACGGCGTACGACCAGATCGACAAGGCGCCGGAAGAGAAGGCGCGCGGCATCACGATCTCGACCGCTCACGTTGAGTACGAGACGACGAACCGCCACTACGCCCACGTCGACTGCCCCGGCCACGCGGATTATGTGAAGAACATGATCACCGGCGCGGCGCAGATGGACGGCGCGATCCTGGTGGTTTCGGCGGCTGACGGCCCGATGCCGCAGACCCGCGAGCACATCCTTCTGGCCCGCCAGGTCGGCGTTCCGGCGCTGGTGGTGTTCCTGAACAAGTGCGACCAGGTCGACGACGAAGAGCTGCTCGAGCTGGTCGAGCTCGAGGTTCGCGAGCTGCTGTCGAAGTACGACTTCCCGGGCGACGACATCCCGATCATCCGTGGCTCGGCGCTGGTGGCGCTGCAGAACGGCGACGCCAAGCTCGGCCACGACGCCGTGCTCGAGTTGATGAAGGCGGTCGACGCCTACATCCCGCAGCCGGAGCGTCCGGTTGACCTGCCGTTCCTGATGCCGATCGAAGACGTGTTCTCGATCTCGGGTCGCGGCACGGTGGTGACGGGTCGCGTCGAGCGCGGCATCATCAAGGTCGGCGAGGAAGTCGAGATCGTCGGCATTCGTCCGACCATCAAGACGACGGTCACGGGCGTGGAAATGTTCCGCAAGCTGCTCGACCAGGGCCAGGCCGGCGACAATGTCGGCATTCTGGTTCGCGGCACGAAGCGCGAGGACGTCGAGCGCGGCCAGGTCGTGTGCAAGCCGGGTTCGGTGAAGCCGCACACGAAGTTCAAGGCCGAAGCCTACATCCTGACGAAGGAAGAGGGTGGCCGTCACACGCCGTTCTTCACCAATTACCGCCCGCAGTTCTACTTCCGGACGACGGACGTGACCGGCATCGTGACCCTGCCGGAAGGCACGGAAATGGTTATGCCGGGCGACAACATCACGGTCGACGTGGCGCTGATCGTGCCGATCGCGATGGAAGAAAAGCTGCGCTTCGCCATCCGCGAAGGCGGCCGCACCGTCGGCGCCGGCGTCGTCGCCTCCATCATCGAGTGATCGAAGCGAGCGGACCGTTCGCGTCAAGCGCGAACGGTTGCGGCGCCGTCGTCGGCGTCTCCATCATCGCGTGATGGACCAAGGCAGGGATGCGCTGGCCGCATCCCTTTCCGGTACCGAAGTTTTTCCCACTTCGATGCCGAACTGTTGAAACCGGCGCGCGCGCCCCTCGACGTGGACGCGCCGCCGGTTATAGTGCCTCGCGATTCGAGAGGCGGACCTCCGGGGCATTGCCCCGTCCGCCTCTTCTAGGAGTGTAGCTCAACTGGTAGAGCACCGGTCTCCAAAACCGGGGGTTGGGGGTTCGAGCCCCTCCACTCCTGCCACCCTTCCCAAGAGGGTGGCAGGCACGGCGGCAAAGGTTCTTTGACGCGAGGCGGCTTTGCGGGCTATACGCCCGCTTCGTGCATTTTTAGAGGGTCGTGCCGAAGCGTCGCCTAAGGGCGGTGCGCGGCGGGACCCGCAGGCGGCGCGCCGCGATCAGCCGATACCGGCGCGGGCCGCATCAGAGGCGTTTCGAGACGAGCATGGCGAAGACGAACCCGGTCGAGTTCTTTCAGCAGGTCCGCGCGGAAGCCCGCAAGGTCACCTGGCCGACCCGTCGCGAGACGCTCATCACTACCGCGATGGTGTTCGTCATGGTGGTGCTGGCCTCGCTGTTCTTCCTGGTCGCCGACCAGATTCTGAGCTTCGTTGTCGCTCAGATCCTGCAAATCGGCCGTTGAGGAGAGACGCGATGCCGATGCGCTGGTACATCGTCCACGCCTATTCCAACTTTGAGAAGAAGGTCGCGGATTCCATCAAGGAACAGGCTGCACAGCGCGGCCTCACCGATCTCTTCGAGCAGGTGCTGGTGCCGACCGAGAAGGTCGTCGAGGTGCGCCGCGGCCGCAAGGTCGATGCCGAGCGCAAGTTCTTCCCCGGCTATGTGCTGGTGAAGATGGACCTCACCGACGAGGCCTTCCACCTCATCAAGAACACGCCGAAAGTCACCGGCTTCCTCGGCGCCGACAACAAGCCGATGCCGATCGCCGAGAAGGAGGCCATGCGCATCCTTCAGCAGGTGCAGGAAGGCATTGAGCGGCCCAAGCCCTCGATCACCTTCGAGGTCGGCGAGACGGTCAAGGTGTCGGACGGTCCCTTCGCTTCCTTCAATGGCATCGTCGAGGAAGTCGACGAGGGCCGCTCCCGCCTCAAGGTGGCGGTGTCGATCTTCGGTCGCGCCACCCCGGTCGAGCTTGAATTCGGTCAGGTCGAGAAGGTCTGAGGGCCGATCCTTCGGAATTCTTTCAAGGGCGCAGCTTCGGCGGCGCCCTTTTTCGTGGGCGGCCGCGTTAACGGGTTAACACCCTCGGTCCGGGCGCGCGTCCTATCCTCCCTGCAAGCCAGCCGCCGCACCGAGCGGACGGCGGCGCAACAGGGGAGGTCACAATGGCTGGCAAACGCATCCTGATGATCGTCGGCGACT
The DNA here is from genome assembly GCF_000380205.1 of Ancylobacter sp. FA202. Taxonomy (NCBI): domain Bacteria; kingdom Pseudomonadati; phylum Pseudomonadota; class Alphaproteobacteria; order Hyphomicrobiales; family Xanthobacteraceae; genus Ancylobacter; species Ancylobacter sp. FA202. The sequence goes on from NZ_KB904818.1 coordinate 4,151,335, forward strand.
TCGTCGAGGACTATGAGACCATGGTGCCGTTCCAGGCCCTGCTGGCGGTCGGGCACACGGTGCATGCCGTCTGCCCGGACAAGACGGCCGGCGACAGCGTGGCGACGGCGATCCACGATTTCGAGGGGCAGCAGACCTATTCGGAAAAGCGCGGCCACAATTTCGCGCTGAATGCCACCTTCGCCGACATCGATCCGGCCCGCTACGACGCGCTGGTGATTCCTGGCGGGCGCGCGCCGGAATATCTGCGCATGAACGCCCGCGCCATCGAGATGGTCCGCCACTTCTTCGAGGCCGACAAGCCGGTCGCCGCCATCTGCCACGGCGCCCAGCTGCTGGCCGGCGCCCGGGTGCTGGAAGGGCGCACCTGTTCGGCCTATCCCGCCTGCCGCGCCGAGGTGGAACTCGCCGGGGGCACCTATGCCGACATCGCGATTGATGCGGCGGTGACGGACGGCAATCTGGTGAGCGCCCCCGCCTGGCCGGCGCATCCGGCCTGGATCGGCCAGTTCCTCGCCGTGCTCGGCACTACCATCGCGCATGGTGAGGCCACTATCGGTGCGCGCAAGGCCGCGTGAGGCGTCTTCACGACCCGGCGGAACGGGACTATGATGCGCGCGGCGGGGCGGCACGCTCCGCCGCCGAGGGAGGCGCACCATGTGCAAGCTTTTCATCGAAGCCGATCCGGCCCTGTGGCAGACGCGGCTGAAATCGCTGCGCTTGAGCGGCTTTTCCACCAGCGTGCGGCTGGAGAATCTCTATTGGCAGGTGCTGGAGGAAATCGCCCAGCGCGACGGTATGAGCCTGCCGCAGCTCCTGGCCAGGCTGCATGAGGAACTGACCTTCGCCCATGGCGGGGTGGAGAACTTTGCCTCGTTCCTGCGGGTGTGCTGCGGGCGCTATCTCGCGCTCCAGCTGGAAGGCGATGTGCCGCGCGACCTGGGCACGCCCATTCGCAGCCTCGACGCCGACGCGATTCTGGCGCGCGAGGCGCATCGCAGCCGGCGTAGCCTGTCCTCGGCGGCCTGAACTCCTCACCGGGTGTCAGCGCGAGAGGCGACGGCAAGGCCACCGTTGCGTTTGACCGCGCCATCCTGTATGGCATGCGTTGCATCCGGGAGTAAGGCCTCCCGGTGCGTTCATGCGCGGGAGGCACGGCAGGTTCGCCAGCCAGCGTTTTAAACGTGCCGCTACCGCGCCCCTCCATTTACGCCGCCCGCGATGAAGCCGTCGCGACGGCGTGCTTTGGCGTTTGCGACTGGCAGTCGCACCGCCGAGGAGTTCGTCATGGCGAAGAAGATCACCGGCTACATCAAGTTGCAGGTGCCGGCCGGCTCGGCCAACCCCGCGCCGCCGATCGGCCCTGCGCTCGGTCAGCGCGGCCTCAACATCATGGAATTCTGCAAGGCGTTCAACGCCCAGACCGGCCAGCTCGAAAAGGGCATGCCGATTCCGGTGGTGATCACGGCCTATCAGGACCGTTCGTTCACCTTCGAGCTGAAGACCCCGCCGGTCTCCTACTTCTTGAAGAAGGCCGCCGGCCTTGAGACCAAGAAGAAGCCCGGCTCCGGCCACAAGACGCCGGGCAAGGGCGGCTTCGTCGGCAAGATCTCGCAGGAACAGATGCGCGAAATCGCCGGCAAGAAGATGAAGGACCTCAACTGCGAGACCGTCGAAGCGGCGGTGCGCATGATCGAGGGCTCCGCCCGTTCCATGGGCCTCGAAGTGGTGGGTTGAGCTGATGGCCAAGATTTCCAAGCGTGTTCGCTCCGTCCGCGAGGGCATCGATCCGGTGAAGCTGTACGGTCTCGATGAGGCGCTGACGCTTCTCAAGGACCGGGCCAACGCCAAGTTCGACGAGACCATCGAAGTGGCGCTCAATCTCGGCGTCGATCCCCGTCACGCCGACCAGATGGTGCGCGGCGTGTGCAACCTGCCGAACGGCTCGGGCCGTACTGTCCGCGTCGCCGTGTTCGCGCGCGGCGCCAAGGCGGATGAAGCCAAGGCGGCGGGCGCCGACATCGTCGGTGCTGAGGATCTGCTCGAGACCATCCAGGGCGGCACGATCGAGTTCGATCGCTGCATCGCCACCCCGGACCTGATGCCGCTCGTCGGCCGTCTCGGCAAGGTGCTCGGCCCACGCGGCCTGATGCCGAACCCGAAGGTCGGCACCGTCACCATGGACGTGAAGGGTGCGGTCGAGGCGGCCAAGGGCGGCGCGGTCGAGTTCCGCGTCGAGAAGGCTGGCATCATCCATGGCGGCATCGGCAAGGCCTCGTTCCCGGTCGACAAGCTCGCCGAGAACATCCGCGCCTTCGTTGACGCGGTCGTCAAGGCCAAGCCGACCGGCGCCAAGGGCACCTATGTTCAGCGCGTCGCCGTCTCCTCGACCATGGGCCCCGGCCTTAAGGTCGAGCCCGCGAGCGTTCTGGTTGCCGGCTGATCGCCCTGTCGCATCGTCGTCACGGGACCGGTCGCGGTCCCGTGATTGCGACGGTGTGGATTTGTCAAGCCCTTGGTGCTATCAGGGGTGACAAATCCCAAGCGACTCACTATATGGGCGGTTTCGTTGCCGACAATGTCGGTCGCGTGCCGATGAAATTTCAGCTTTCGCCCGTGTAAAAACGGGCGGAGAGGCCGGCAGGGTTCGCCTTGCCGGCTTTACGTCCTGTCCGAGACTGCCGGTGCCCCTCGCCTGAGGTGGCTTAATCCCGATCGGGGCCAGCATAGACGGGGTACGACCGCAGGAAGGGTTCCGGGCAACCGGGTCCTGGATTGCGGCTCGAACCAGCGCCTTGGCCGGTTTTTCGGTCCCAGGGGACAGGATACCAACCGTCGTCGCTCCGCAAGGAGGGGCGGCAAGGCGCAAACCCGGCGGGGAAGGTCATCTTCCTCGCCACCGGAGAGCAAGTGAAGTGGATCGAGCACAAAAAGAAGAGCTCGTCACGACGCTGACCGATGTGTTTCAGAGCACCTCGGTCGTCGTAGTGGCCCACTATTCCGGCCTCACCGTCGCCCAGCTGTCGGCTCTGCGCCGCCAGATGAAGGCGAATGGTGCGACCGTGAAGGTGGCGAAGAACCGCCTCGCCAAGATCGCTCTCGAAGGTTCGGACGTCGCACATGTCGCGGCCCTGCTGAAGGGTCCGACCATCATCGCTTATTCGAGCGATCCTGTTGCGGCCCCGAAGGTTGCCGTCGACTTCGCCAAGACGAACGACAAGTTCGTCATCCTTGGCGGAGCGTTCGGCACCACGGCCCTGAATGTGGATGGTGTGAAGGCTCTGGCCACCATGCCGTCCCTTGATGAACTGCGCGCGAAGCTCGTCGGCCTTATCCAGGCCCCGGCGACCAAGATCGCCCAGCTCAGCACCGCGCCGGCGGCCAAGCTCGCCCGCGTGTTTGCGGCCTATGCCAAAGAGAACGAAGCCGCGTGAGGCTTCCCGGTAATACTGGTTCGAACCGAAATCCAAGGACTTAAGTAAAATGGCTGATCTGTCGAAGCTCGTTGACGAGCTGTCCGCCCTGACCGTTCTCGAGGCCGCCGAGCTCGCGAAGCTCCTCGAAGAGAAGTGGGGCGTTTCCGCCGCCGCCGCCGTGGCTGTCGCCGCTGCCCCGGCTGCTGCGGCTGCCCCCGTTGAAGAGCAGACCGAGTTCACCGTTATCCTGGCCTCGGCCGGCGATAAGAAGATCGAGGTCATCAAGGAAGTCCGCGCCATCACCGGCCTGGGCCTCAAGGAAGCCAAGGATCTCGTCGAGGCGGCCCCCAAGGCTGTCAAGGAAGGCGTGACCAAGGACGAAGCCGAGAAGATCAAGGCGCAGATCGAGAAGGCCGGCGCCAAGGTCGAGCTCAAGTGATCATCTGATCATTCGAGGCCGCCGGTTCGCCGGCGGCCTCTGCCTTCGCATGGCCGAGGGCGTGACTGAGGGAAGCCCGACGGCTTCCCAGACGATCCGGGACCGGATCGTCTGGGGAGCCGTCGGTTACAGAACGGTCGGAGGGCAGGGCGCTTTGGTGCCTCATCCTCGTCGGATTGTTCGGTGATCATAAGCCTCCACGGATGGCCACCCGGCCCTCCCGCCGGGATCGTGGATGGCGCTGACGGATACTCGGACGGAGCGAGGAGCGACATGGCGCAGACGTTCACCGGTCGTAAGCGGGTCCGCAAGTTTTTCGGCAAGATCCAGGAAGTGGCGGAGATGCCGAACCTCATCGAGGTTCAGAAGGCATCCTACGACCAGTTCCTGCAGATCGTTGAGCCGAAGGGCGGCCGCGCAGACGACGGCATTCAGGCGGTTTTCAAGTCGGTATTCCCGATTTCGGACTTTTCGGGCGCTGCTATGCTCGAATTCGTCCGCTACGAGTTCGAACCGCCGAAGTACGACGTTGACGAGTGCCGCCAGCGGGGCATGACCTTTGCCGCGCCGCTCAAGGTGACGCTGCGCCTCATCGTGTTCGATGTCGATCCCGATACCGGCTCCAAGTCCGTCAAGGACATCAAGGAGCAGGATGTCTATATGGGCGACATCCCGCTGATGACCATGAACGGTACGTTCATCGTCAACGGCACCGAGCGCGTCATCGTCTCGCAGATGCACCGCTCGCCGGGCGTGTTCTTCGACCACGACAAGGGCAAGACGCACTCCTCGGGCAAGCTGCTTTTCGCCGCCCGCATCATTCCCTATCGCGGTTCCTGGCTCGACATCGAGTTCGACGCCAAGGACATCGTCTATGCGCGCATTGATCGCCGCCGCAAGATTCCGGTGACGAGCCTGCTCTTCGCCCTCGGCCTCGCCGGCGAGGAGATCCTCGACACCTTCTACGAGACCATCACCTTCGCCCGGGCGAAGGATGGCTGGCGCATGCCTTTCGATCCCAAGCGGATGAAGGGCTACAAGGCGGTTTCCGATCTCGTCGACGCCGACACCGGCGAAGTCGTGGTCGAGGCCGGCAAGAAGGTGACGGTCCGCCAGGCCCGCCAGCTCGCCGAGAAGGGCCTCAAGGCGCTCAAGATCTCCGACGAGGAGATGGTCGGCCAATATGTGGCCGAGGACATGGTCAACCCGACCTCGGGCGAGATCTATGTCGAAGCCGGTGAAGAAGTCACCGAGAAGATGCTGAAGCAGCTTGTCGAGCTCGGCTACGAAGAAGTGCCGATCCTCGACATCGACCACATCAATGTGGGCGCCTATATCCGCAACACGCTGACGGTCGACAAGAACGTCACCCGTGAGGATGCGCTGTTCGACATCTACCGCGTGATGCGTCCCGGCGAGCCGCCGACGCTCGATTCCGCGCAGGCCATGTTCCACTCGCTGTTCTTCGACAGCGAGCGCTACGACCTGTCCGCGGTCGGCCGCGTGAAGATGAACATGCGCCTCGACCTCGATGCCGAGGACACGGTGCGTGTGCTGCGCCGCGAGGACATTCTCGCGGTCATCCAGACGCTGGTTCAGCTGCGCGACGGCAAGGGCGAGATCGACGATATCGATCATCTCGGCAATCGCCGCGTCCGCTCTGTCGGCGAGCTGATGGAGAATCAGTATCGCGTCGGCCTGCTGCGCATGGAGCGCGCCATCAAGGAGCGCATGTCGTCCGTCGACATCGACACCGTGATGCCGCAGGACCTGATCAACGCCAAGCCGGTGGCGGCGGCGGTGCGCGAGTTCTTCGGCTCGTCGCAGCTCTCGCAGTTCATGGACCAGACCAACCCGCTGTCCGAGATCACCCACAAGCGCCGTCTCTCGGCGCTTGGCCCGGGCGGTCTGACGCGCGAGCGCGCCGGCTTCGAGGTGCGCGACGTGCACCCGACGCATTACGGCCGTATTTGCCCGATCGAGACGCCGGAAGGCCCGAATATCGGCCTGATCAACTCGCTGGCCACCTTTGCCCGCGTGAACAAGTACGGCTTCATCGAGGCGCCCTATCGCCGCGTTAAGGACAGCCAGGTTCAGGACGAGGTGGTCTATCTCTCCGCCATGGAGGAGGGGAAGTACTACGTCGCGCAGGCCAACATCCCGCTCGACGCCGAAGGCCGCTTCACCGAGGACCTGATCGTCTGCCGGCATGCCGGTGACGTTCTGCTGGTCACGCCCGATCGCGTCGACTTCATGGACGTGTCGCCCAAGCAGCTGGTCTCGGTCGCCGCGGCGCTCATTCCGTTCCTTGAGAACGACGACGCCAACCGCGCGCTGATGGGCTCGAACATGCAGCGCCAGGCGGTGCCGCTGGTGCGTGCCGACGCCCCCTTCGTGGGCACGGGCATGGAATCAGTGGTGGCCCGCGATTCCGGTGCCGCCATCGGTGCGCGCCGTACCGGCGTTGTCGACCAGGTGGACGCGACCCGTATCGTTATCCGTGCGACGGAAGAGGCCGATGCCTCCAAGTCGGGCGTCGACATCTACCGGCTGCAGAAGTTCCAGCGCTCCAACCAGTCGACCTGCATCAACCAGCGTCCGCTGGTGCGGGTGGGTGACCGGGTGCGCAAGGGCGACATCATTGCCGACGGTCCCTCGACCGATCTCGGCGATCTGGCGCTCGGCCGGAACATCCTCGTCGCCTTCATGCCGTGGAATGGCTACAACTTCGAAGATTCCATCCTGCTGTCGGAGAACATCTCCAAGGGTGACATCTTCTCCTCGATCCACATCGAGGAATTCGAAGTGATGGCCCGCGATACGAAGCTGGGTCCGGAGGAAATCACGCGCGACATTCCGAACGTGTCGGAAGAGGCGCTGAAGAACCTCGACGAAGCCGGCATCGTCTATATCGGCGCCGAAGTTCAGGCGGGCGACATCCTTTGCGGCAAGATCACGCCGAAGGGTGAGAGCCCGATGACCCCGGAAGAAAAGCTGCTTCGCGCCATCTTCGGCGAGAAGGCGGCCGACGTGCGCGACACCTCGCTGCGCGTTCCCCCGGGCGTCACCGGCACGGTCGTCGAAGTGCGCGTGTTCAACCGCCACGGTGTGGACAAGGACGAGCGCGCCCAGGCGATCGAGCGCGAGGAGATCGAGCGTCTCGCCAAGGATCGCGACGACGAGCAGGCGATCCTCGACCGCAACGTCTTCGGCCGTCTGGCCGAGATGCTGGACGGCAAGGTCGGCGTGGCGGGCCCGAAGGGGTTCAAGAAGGACACGCCGCTCACCCGTTCGGTGCTGACCGAGTACCCGCGCAGCCAGTGGTGGCAGTTCGCCATCGCCGACGACCATGTGATGAGCGAGCTGGAGGCGATCCGCAACCAGTACGACGAATCGAAGAAGCGCCTTGAGCAGCGCTTCCTCGACAAGGTCGAAAAGCTGCAGCGCGGCGACGAGCTGCCGCCCGGCGTGATGAAGATGGTCAAGGTCTTCATCGCGGTGAAGCGCAAGATCCAGCCGGGCGACAAGATGGCCGGCCGGCATGGCAACAAAGGCGTGGTCTCGCGCATCGTCCCGGTCGAGGACATGCCGTTCCTTGAGGACGGCACCCCGGTCGACATGGTGCTCAACCCGCTCGGCGTGCCCTCGCGCATGAATGTCGGGCAGATCCTTGAAACCCATCTGGGTTGGGCCTGCGCCGGCCTCGGCCGGGTGATCGACCGCGCCATCGAAGGTTACCGCCAGACGCACGATATCGCGCCGCTCAAGGACGCGTTCAGCAAGATCTACGGCAAGGACGAGACAATCGACTCGCTCGACGAGGACGGTCTGGTCGAGCTGGGATCGAATTTGCGTCGCGGCGTCCCGATCGCCACGCCGGTGTTCGACGGTGCCCGCGAGGCCGATATCGAGCACATGCTGGAGCTGGCGGGTCTCGACAAGTCGGCGCAGTCGACCCTGTTCGACGGCCGCACCGGCGAGCAGTTCGACCGTAAGGTTACGGTCGGCTACATCTACATGCTGAAGCTGCATCACCTTGTCGACGACAAGATCCATGCACGCTCGATCGGCCCGTACTCGCTCGTCACCCAGCAGCCGCTGGGCGGCAAGGCGCAGTTCGGCGGTCAGCGCTTCGGTGAGATGGAAGTGTGGGCGTTGGAGGCCTATGGCGCCGCCTACACCCTGCAGGAGATGCTCACCGTCAAGTCGGACGACGTGGCGGGCCGCACCAAGGTCTATGAGGCGATCGTGCGCGGCGACGACACGTTCGAGGCGGGTATCCCCGAGAGCTTCAACGTTCTCGTGAAGGAGATGCGTTCGCTCGGCCTGAACGTCGAGCTGATGAACTCCAAGACCCTCTCCGCGGTCGCAAGCCCGGGCGAGAGCCTGCCAGCGGCCGAATGACCGACTGAACCAAGGGGGCGGACGCGCAGGCGTGTCCGCCCTTTCGATCGTTCGACAGACCAGACTTTTCCGTGACCCCAACCAGCCGCGGCGGCGGAGGCGGGGTCCAGCCGAAGGAGACGGCGATGAATCAAGAGGTGATGAATCTCTTCAACCCGGCGGCGCCGGCGCCGACTTTCGATCAGATCAAGATCTCGATCGCGAGTCCGGAGAAGATCCTGTCGTGGTCCTTCGGTGAGATCAAGAAGCCGGAGACGATCAACTACCGCACGTTCAAGCCCGAGCGTGACGGCTTGTTCTGCGCGCGCATCTTCGGTCCGATCAAGGACTATGAGTGCCTGTGCGGCAAGTACAAGCGCATGAAGTACAAGGGCATCATCTGCGAGAAGTGCGGCGTGGAAGTCACGCTGTCGCGCGTGCGTCGCGAGCGCATGGGCCACATCGAGCTTGCCGCCCCGGTCGCGCATATCTGGTTCCTGAAGTCGCTGCCGAGCCGCATCGGCCTGCTGCTCGACATGACGCTCAAGGACCTCGAACGCATCCTGTACTTTGAATATTACTGCGTCATCGAGCCGGGCCTCACCCCGCTGAAGGAGCGTCAGCTCCTCTCGGAAGAGGACTATCTGCGCGCGCAGGAAGAATATGGTGATGACTCGTTCACGGCGCTGATCGGCGCCGAGGCGATCCGTGAGATTCTGCGCGGCATGGATCTGGAGAAGATCGCCGGCAACCTGCGCAAGGAGATCGCCGAGGCGACCACCGAGCTGAAGCCGAAGAAGCTCGCCAAGCGGCTGAAGATTGTCGAAGCCTTCCAGGAATCCGGCAACAAGCCGGAATGGATGATCCTGACGCATGTTCCGGTGATCCCGCCGGACCTGCGCCCGCTCGTCCCGCTGGACGGCGGCCGTTTCGCCACGTCCGACCTGAACGACCTCTACCGCCGCGTCATCAACCGTAACAACCGCCTCAAGCGGCTGATCGAGCTGAAGGCCCCGGATATCATCATCCGCAACGAGAAGCGCATGCTTCAGGAAGCGGTCGATGCGCTGTTCGACAATGGCCGTCGCGGCCGCGTCATCACGGGTGCCAACAAGCGCCCGCTGAAGTCGCTCGCCGATATGCTGAAGGGCAAGCAGGGCCGGTTCCGCCAGAACCTGCTCGGCAAGCGCGTCGACTATTCCGGTCGTTCGGTGATCGTCGTCGGTCCCGAGCTGAAGCTGCACCAGTGCGGCCTGCCGAAGAAGATGGCGCTGGAGCTGTTCAAGCCCTTCATCTATTCGCGCCTCGACGCCAAGGGCCTGTCCGCCACTGTGAAGCAGGCGAAGAAGCTCGTCGAGAAGGAGCGTCCCGAGGTGTGGGACATCCTCGACGAGGTCATTCGCGAGCATCCGGTGATGCTGAACCGCGCCCCGACGCTGCATCGCCTGGGCATCCAGGCGTTCGAGCCGGTGCTGATCGAAGGCAAGGCGATCCAGCTTCACCCGCTGGTCTGCTCGGCCTTCAACGCGGACTTCGACGGCGACCAGATGGCGGTGCACGTGCCCCTGTCCATCGAGGCGCAGCTTGAAGCGCGCGTGCTGATGATGTCGACAAACAACATCCTGCACCCGGCCAACGGCGCTCCGATCATCGTGCCGTCGCAGGATATCGTGCTCGGTCTGTATTACCTCACCATGATGAAGGAGAACGAGCCCGGTCAGGGCATGGCGTTCGCCAACATGGGCGAGATCGACCACGCGCTGGCGGTCAAGGCCATCACGCTGCACACTAAGGTGCGTGGGCGCTATATCGGCGTGGGCGAGGACGGCAAGCCCGTCTCGAAGATCCACGAGACCACGCCCGGCCGCATGAAGCTCGGCGAATTGCTGCCGAAGAACGCCAAGACCCCCTTCGACGTCGTCAACAAGCTGATGACCAAGAAGGAAATCTCGAACATGATCGACACCGTCTACCGCCACTGCGGTCAGAAGGAGACGGTCATCTTCTGCGATCGCATCATGACGCTCGGCTTCTCCAACGCCTTCCGCGCCGGCATTTCCTTCGGCAAGGACGACATGGTGGTGCCCTCCAAGAAGTGGGACATGGTCGAAGAGACCCGTTCGCTCACCAAGGAGTACGAGCAGCAGTACAATGACGGCCTGATCACCCAGGGCGAAAAGTACAACAAGGTCGTCGATGCGTGGGGCAAGTGCTCCGCCCGCCTCGCCGACGAGATGATGGCCGAGATTTCGGCGGTGAAGAAGGACCCGGTGACGGGTCGCGAGAAGCAGATCAACTCGATCTACATGATGGCCCATTCCGGCGCGCGTGGTTCGCGCGAGCAGATGCGCCAGCTCGCCGCCATGCGCGGTCTGATGGCCAAGCCGTCGGGCGAGATCATCGAGACGCCGATCATCTCGAACTTCAAGGAAGGCCTCTCCGTGCTCGAGTACTTCAACTCGACCCACGGTGCCCGTAAGGGCCTGGCCGACACCGCGCTGAAGACCGCCAACTCGGGCTACCTGACCCGTCGTCTCGTCGACGTGGCCCAGGACAGCATCATCACGTTGCGCGACTGCGGCACCACCAACGGCATCGCCATGCGCGCCATCATCGACGCGGGCAACATCGTCGCCACGCTCGGCTCGCGCGTTCTGGGCCGTACCGCGGCCGAGGACGTGATCGAGGGCGCGACTGGCAATGTGATCGTGCCGGCCGGCCACATGATGGACGAGGCGGATATCGAGCGCATCTCCAAGGCGGGCGTGCAGGAGATCAAGATCCGCTCCGTGCTGACCTGCGAGGCCAAGAATGGCGTCTGCGGGACCTGCTACGGCCGCGATCTGGCTCGCGGCACGCCTGTCAACATGGGCGAGGCGGTCGGCGTCATCGCGGCGCAGTCGATCGGCGAGCCGGGCACCCAGCTCACCATGCGCACCTTCCACATCGGCGGCGCGGCGCAGCTCTCCGAGCAGTCCTTCATCGAGGCCTCTTTCGAGGGCACGGTGAAGATCCGCAACCGCAATGTGGTGCGGAACTCGGAAGGCGAGCTGATCGCCATGAGCCGCAACCTGTCCGTCCTGATCATCGATCACGACGGTTCGGAAAAGGCGGCGCACCGCATCCAGTTCGGCGCCAAGCTGAAGGTCGATGACGGCGACGCCATCAAGCGTGGCCAGCGCATCGCCGAGTGGGACCCCTATACCCGTCCGATCCTCACCGAGGTCGAGGGTATCGTGGGTTACGAGGATCTGGTCGAAGGCGCTTCGCTCAGCGAGACGGTCGACGAATCGACCGGCATCGCCAAGCGCGTCGTCACCGACTGGCGCACGGGCCGTGGCTCGGAACTGCGTCCCTCGCTGGTGGTGAAGGGTGCGGACGGCAAGGTGCTGAAGCTGCAGCGCGGCGGCGATGCCCGCTACACGCTGCCGGTGGAAGCCATTCTGTCGGCCGATCCCGGCTCCACCATCAAGGCTGGCGACGTTCTCGCCCGCGTGCCGATGGAGTCCGCCAAGACCCGCGACATCACGGGCGGTCTGCCGCGCGTGGCGGAGCTGTTCGAGGCGCGTCGTCCGAAGGATGCGGCGATCATCGCCGAAATCTCCGGCACGATCCGGTTCGGCAAGGACTACAAGAACAAGCGCCGCGTGAGCATCGAGCCGCAGGATTCGACCGACGACACGGCCGAGTACCTGATCCCGAAGGGCAAGCACATCCATCTGCAGGATGGCGACCTCGTCGAGAAGGGCGACTTCATCGTCGACGGCAACCCCGCGCCGCACGACATCCTGGCCATCAAGGGCGTCGAGGAACTCGCCGCCTATCTCGTCAACGAGATCCAGGAGGTCTACCGGCTGCAGGGCGTGCTCATCAACGACAAGCACATCGAGGTGATCGTTCGCCAGATGCTGCAGAAGGTCGAGATCGACGACGCTGGCGAAAGCGACCTGCTCACCAACGAGCAGATCGACGCCTCGGAGCTGAACGAGATCAACGAGGTGCTGGTCGCCGAGGGCAAGAAGCCCGCGTCTGGTCATCCCGTGCTGCTCGGCATCACCAAGGCGAGCCTGCAGACGCGCTCCTTCATCTCGGCCGCCTCCTTCCAGGAGACGACCCGGGTGCTCACCGAGGCGGCGGTCAACGGCAAGTCCGATGATCTCGCTGGCCTCAAGGAGAACGTCATCGTCGGCCGCCTGATCCCGGCGGGCACCGGGGCGCAGATGGCCAAGCTCCGCGTCACCGCGACCTCGCGCGACGAACTCATCGCCGCGCAGAACGAACAGGACGGCGTGGCGTCCAACGCTCCGCGTCTGGAAGGACCGGCCGCCGCCGAGTGATCGGCGTCGCAGCCTGGTAGAAATGGAAAGGGCCGTCCCTCAGGGGCGGCCCTTTTGCTTTGTGCGGGACAGCGCGCAGCCGAGGCGGCTTCGGAGGGTGAAGGCGCCCTGGCATGGTTAACGGGGCAGGCCGCCCCGGTGGCAGGCTCTCTGTTGACGTCAGCCCCGCTGCCGTTCGGACGTCGGAGGCCGCCGTGCGGGGCCGGTGGCGATTTGGGGCGGCCTCCAGTGTCGCCGGGTCCGGCCGTTCCGCCGGTTCTTCGCGGCACAGGGGAGGGGCGCCTTGCAACAGTCCTCCCGCAGCATCGGCGCCAAGACTGCGAGTCGCGATTCGTCATTCCGCGACTCGCGAGTCGCCTTCGTAGGGGGCGGGCCTGCGAATCTGTTAAACGACGACAGCGACAGGTTGGCGAGTCGGCGTCTACTCGGCCTCCTGGCGCCCCCTTTCGCGGGAATTCAGCGTCCGCAAAGCCTCGCACGACCCTGTGAGCGGCCATTCTTACGGTTAAGGGTTGACGTCAGGCGAGTCGGCGGGTAGAAGGCGCCTACTTTCACGGCAGGCGGTTGAAGTTACCGCGTTCGGACACCCTGTCTGGACACAGAATTTCAAGACGCTGCCGGGACGCAAGCACGACCAAATCCGGCGCATGATCGCGCATCTGGTGGCTTTCGAGCCATCGCGTGATCCTCTGAACGTACAGCGCCCTCGGCCAGGATCTGGCCGGCGGCGCTTCTTTCGTTCGCAGGCAGGCCGGCGTGCTGATTGTTCCGAATTGCCGAGAAGAAGAATGCGGTTGCGGCCGCGGAAATTGGGTTAGCGCGAGGGCATTCCTGTCCGTAGCGCAGCGAGACGAAGGCGAGACACGTGCCGACGATCAACCAGCTGATCCGCAAGCCGCGGGAAGCCCAGAAGGCCCGGAACAAGGTTCCGGCGCTGCAGGCCAGCCCGCAGAAGCGTGGTGTTTGCACCCGCGTCTATACGACGACCCCGAAGAAGCCGAACTCGGCGCTTCGTAAGGTCGCCAAGGTTCGTTTGACCAATGGCTATGAAGTCATCGGTTACATCCCCGGCGAGGGGCACAACCTGCAGGAACACTCCGTGGTGATGATCCGCGGCGGCCGCGTCAAGGATCTTCCTGGCGTGCGCTATCACATCCTGCGCGGCGTGCTCGATACGCAGGGCGTCAAGAATCGTAAGCAGCGCCGTTCCAAGTACGGCGCCAAGCGGCCGAAGTGAGGATTGAGCGATGTCCCGTCGTCATCGTGCAGAGCGCCGCGAAGTTACCCCGGATCCCAAGTTCGGGAGCGAGGTGCTGAGCCGCTTCATGAACGCCGTCATGTATGACGGCAAGAAGTCGGTTGCCGAGCAGATCGTTTATGGCGCCCTCGACCTGGTCGAGAACCGCGCCAAGTCCGAGCCTCTGGGTGTGTTCACCCAGGCGCTGGACAATGTCAGCCCGGCCATCGAGGTGCGTTCCCGCCGTGTCGGCGGCGCCACCTACCAGGTGCCCGTCGAAGTGCGTCCCGAGCGCCGTCAGGCTCTCGCGATCCGCTGGCTGATCATTGCGGCACGTGCCCGCAACGAGAAGACCATGGTCGAGCGTCTGTCAGGCGAACTGCTCGACGCCTCGAACAACCGCGGCACTGCCGTGAAGAAACGTGAAGACACGCACCGCATGGCGGAGGCCAACCGCGCCTTCTCTCACTACCGCTGGTGATGACGAGAGCCGGGACGAGGATCTGATATGTCGCGCATTCATGCTATTGAAGACTACCGTAACTTCGGCATCATGGCCCACATTGATGCCGGCAAGACCACCACGACCGAACGGATCCTCTATTACACCGGCAAGAGCCACAAGATCGGCGAAGTCCATGATGGCGCTGCCACCATGGACTGGATGACCCAGGAGCAGGAGCGCGGCATCACGATTACGTCGGCCGCGACGACCGCTTTCTGGCATGGCAAGCGCCTGAACATCATCGACACCCCCGGCCACGTCGACTTCACCATTGAAGTCGAGCGCTCGCTGCGTGTGCTCGATGGCGCCGTCTGCGTTCTTGACGGCAACCAGGGCGTCGAGCCCCAGACCGAGACCGTCTGGCGCCAGGCCGACAAGTACAACGTTCCGCGCATCGTGTTCGTCAACAAGATGGACAAGACCGGCGCCGACTTCTTCCGCTGCGTGGAGATGATTATCGACCGCGTTGACGGCAAGCCGGTCTGCTGCCAGCTGCCCATCGGTTCCGAGAACAACTTCAAGGGCATCATTGACCTCGTCCGCATGAAGGCGGTCGTGTGGGACAATGAAGAGCTCGGCGCGAAGTATCACGACGAAGAGATCCCGGCTGAGCTGCTCGACCAGGCCATCGAATATCGCGGCAAGCTGCTCGAAGCGGCTGTCGAGCTCGATGACGACGTGCTCTCCGCCTATCTCGAAGGCGTCGAGCCCGACGAAGCCACCCTCAAGGGTCTGATCCGCAAGGCCGTCATCGGCCGCGTGTTCAACCCGGTGTTCTGTGGCTCGGCGTTCAAGAACAAAGGCGTCCAGCCGCTGCTCGACGCAGTGTGCGACTTCCTGCCGTCGCCGATCGATCGTGGCGCGATCAAGGGCATCGACTTCGACACCGAAGAAGAGACCGTTCGCAACCCGAACGATAGCGACCCGCTGTCGGTCCTCGCGTTCAAGATCATGGACGACCCCTTCGTCGGCACCATCACCTTCTGCCGCGTCTATTCGGGCAAGCTCGAAACCGGCATGGGTCTGCTGAACTCGACCCGCGACAAGAAGGAGCGCGTCGGTCGCATGCTGCTCATGCATGCGAACAACCGCGAAGACATCAAGGAAGCCTATGCCGGCGACATCGTCGCTCTGGCGGGCCTCAAGGAAGTGCGCACCGGCGATACGCTGTGCGACCCGGCCAAACCGGTCATCCTTGAGAAGATGGAATTCCCCGAGCCGGTCATTGAGATCGCGATCGAGCCGAAGTCCAAGGCCGACCAGGAGAAGCTGGGCCTCGCTCTGGCGAAGCTCGCGGCGGAGGATCCGTCCTTCCGCGTGTCGACCGATTTCGAGAGCGGCCAGACCATCCTCAAGGGCATGGGCGAACTGCACCTCGACATCAAGGTCGACATCCTGAAGCGCACCTACAAGGTGGATGCCAATATCGGCGCCCCCCAGGTCGCCTATCGCGAGACGATCACCCGCAAGACCGAGATCGACTACACCCACAAGAAGCAGACCGGCGGTACCGGTCAGTTCGCCCGGGTGAAGTTCGTGGTCGAGCCGAACGAAGTCGGCAAGGGTTTCTCGTTCGAGAGCAAGGTCATCGGCGGCGCGGTGCCGAAGGAGTACATCCCCGGCGTCAACAAGGGTCTGGAAAGCGTGCTCGGTTCGGGCGTGCTGGCTGGCTTCCCGGTTGTCGACGTCAAGGTCGAGCTCATCGACGGCGCCTACCACGAAGTCGACTCGTCGGCCCTGGCCTTCGAGATCGCGTCCCGTGCGGCGTTCCGTGAGGCCCTGCAGAAGGGCGGCGCGGTGCTGCTGGAGCCGATCATGAAGGTCGAGGTCGTCACCCCGGAAGACTATACCGGCTCGGTCATCGGCGACCTCAACTCCCGTCGCGGCCAGATCCAGGGCCAGGACATGCGTGGCAATGCGAACGTCGTGAATGCGATGGTGCCGCTGGCCAACATGTTTGGCTACGTCAATACGCTCCGGTCCTTCTCGCAGGGCCGCGCTACCTTCACCATGCAGTTCGACCACTACGAGCAGGTGCCGTCGAACGTCGCTCAGGAGGTTCAGGCCAAGTACGCATGATGCGGCAGGCCTGAATTTTTGAAGCGATTTCGTATCCACATCGATAAGACCGACGGAGAGCCCCGTGGCCAAAGAGAAGTTCAACCGTTCGAAGCCTCACTGCAACATCGGGACGATTGGCCATGTTGACCATGGC
The DNA here is from genome assembly GCF_000380205.1 of Ancylobacter sp. FA202. Classification (NCBI taxonomy): domain Bacteria; kingdom Pseudomonadati; phylum Pseudomonadota; class Alphaproteobacteria; order Hyphomicrobiales; family Xanthobacteraceae; genus Ancylobacter; species Ancylobacter sp. FA202. The sequence goes on from NZ_KB904818.1 coordinate 4,167,867, forward strand.
AAGACGTCTCTGACGGCTGCGATCACGAAGGTTCTTGCGGAGACGGGCGGCGCGACGTTCACGGCGTACGACCAGATCGACAAGGCGCCGGAAGAGAAGGCGCGCGGCATCACGATCTCGACCGCTCACGTTGAGTACGAGACGACGAACCGCCACTATGCCCACGTCGACTGCCCCGGCCACGCGGATTATGTGAAGAACATGATCACCGGCGCGGCGCAGATGGACGGCGCGATTCTGGTGGTTTCGGCGGCCGACGGCCCGATGCCGCAGACCCGCGAGCACATCCTGCTCGCCCGTCAGGTCGGCGTTCCGGCTCTGGTTGTGTTCCTGAACAAGTGCGACCAGGTCGACGACGAGGAACTCCTCGAGCTGGTCGAGCTGGAAGTGCGCGAGCTTCTGTCGAAGTACGACTTCCCGGGCGACGACATCCCGATCATCCGTGGCTCGGCGCTTGTGGCGCTGCAGAATGGCGACGCCAAGCTCGGCCACGACGCCGTGCTCGAGCTGATGAAGGCGGTCGACGCCTACATCCCGCAGCCGGAGCGTCCGGTTGACCTGCCGTTCCTGATGCCGATCGAAGACGTGTTCTCGATCTCGGGTCGCGGCACGGTGGTGACGGGTCGCGTCGAGCGCGGCATCATCAAGGTCGGCGAGGAAGTCGAGATCGTCGGCATTCGTCCGACCATCAAGACGACGGTCACGGGCGTGGAGATGTTCCGCAAGCTGCTCGACCAGGGCCAGGCCGGCGACAATGTCGGCATTCTGGTTCGTGGCACGAAGCGCGAGGACGTTGAGCGCGGCCCAGGTCGTGTGCAAGCCGGGTTCGGTGAAGCCGCACACGAAGTTCAAGGCCGAAGCCTACATCCTGACGAAGGAAGAGGGTGGCCGTCACACGCCGTTCTTCACCAATTACCGCCCGCAGTTCTACTTCCGGACGACGGACGTGACCGGCATCGTGACCCTGCCGGAAGGCACGGAAATGGTTATGCCGGGCGACAACATCACGGTCGACGTGGGCGCTGATCGTGCCGATCGCGATGGAAGAAAAGCTGCGCTTCGCCATCCGCGAAGGCGGCCGCACCGTCGGCGCCGGCGTCGTCGCCTCCATCATCGAGTGACATCGACAATCCCGAGGGGCGCTGGAACGCCTGCGCCCCTTTTTCGTGGAGCTCGTTACTGAGCCCGACTGACGAGCCCTCTGGGAGCCTGAAGTCAATGAACGGCCAAAATATTCGGATCCGCCTCAAGGCGTTCGATCACCGCATCCTGGATGCCTCGACGCGCGAAATCGTCTCGACGGCCAAGCGCACGGGCGCCCAGGTTCGCGGGCCCATTCCGCTTCCGACGCGGATCGAGAAGTTCACGGTCAATCGTTCTCCCCACGTGGACAAGAAGTCCCGTGAGCAGTTCGAGATGCGGACGCACAAGCGTCTGCTGGACATAGTCGACCCGACCCCCCAGACCGTGGACGCGCTGATGAAGCTCGACCTCGCTGCGGGTGTCGACGTCGAGATCAAGCTCTGAGAGAAGGCGAAGGGACACGGCCATGCGGTCAGGCGTCATCGCCCAGAAGGTCGGCATGACCCGCATCTTTAACGATGCTGGGGAACATGTTCCGGTCACTGTGCTGAAAGTCGATAATTGCCAGGTGGTTGCCCACCGTACGCTCGAGAAGAACGGCTATACCGCCGTCCAGCTCGGTGTCGGTCAGGCGAAGCCGCAGAACACCACCCGCGCCCTGCGCGGCCACTTCGCGGTCGCGAAGGTTGAGCCGAAGCGCAAGATGGCGGAATTCCGCGTCGAGGAAACCGACCTCATTCCGGTCGGTGCCGAGCTGACGGTTGATCACTTCGTGGTCGGCCAGTTCGTCGACGTGACCGGCACCTCCATCGGCAAGGGTTTTGCCGGCGGTATGAAGCGCCACAATTTCGGCGGCCTGCGCGCCACTCACGGCGTCTCGGTCTCTCATCGTTCGATCGGTTCGACCGGCGGTCGTCAGGACCCTGGCAAGACCTTCAAGAACAAGAAGATGCCTGGCCATATGGGCCACGAGACGGTGACGACGCAGAACCTGAAGGTTGTGCTCACCGATGTCGAACGCGGTCTGATCGCGGTCGAGGGTGCGGTGCCCGGCAATAAGGGCGGCTGGATCCTGGTGGCCGATGCGGTGAAGAAGAAGCTTCCGGAAGCCGCGCCGAAGCCGGGCAAGTTCCGTCTGCCGGGCGCGGAAGCGGCCAGCGACGAGCCGGCGGCTGACGTTGCGCCGGCGACCGAGGCTGCGGCCGAGGAGAACGTGTGATGGAACTCGCCGTCAAGACTCTCGAAGGGGCCGAGGCCGGCTCCATCACCCTGTCGGACGAGATCTACGGTCTCGAGCCGCGCCAGGACATCCTGCACCGCTGCGTGGTGTGGCAGCTCTCGCGTCGCCAGTCCGGCACGCACCAGACGCTGTCGCGCGCTGACGTCAACCGCACCAAGCGGAAGATGTACAAGCAGAAGGGCACCGGCGGCGCTCGCCACGGTGCGGCTTCCGCTCCGCAGTTCCGCGGCGGCGCCAAGGCGTTCGGTCCGGTCGCCCGCAGCCATGCGAGCGAGCTGCCGAAGAAGGTTCGTGCGCTGGCCCTGCGCCACGCGCTGTCGTCCAAGGCCAAGGACCAGCAGATCATCGTCCTCGACGATGCCGTGCTGTCCGAGCCGAAGACGAAGCTGCTGAAGGAGCGTCTGGCGGGTCTCGGCCTGTCGAGCGTGCTCGTCGTGTCCGGCGCCGAGGTGGATGCCAATTTCGGCCTCGCCTCGCGCAATGTCACCCATCTCGACGTTCTGCCCGTCCAGGGCATCAACGTCTACGACATCCTGCGCCGTCAGACCCTGGTTCTGACGAAGGCGGCTGTCGACGCTCTGGAGGCGCGCTTCAAATGAGTCTCGATCCGCGCCACTACGACGTGATCGTGTCCCCGGTGATCACCGAGAAGGCCACGATGGCGTCCGAGCACAACAAGGTCGTCTTCAAGGTTGCTCTGACGGCTACCAAGCCGCAGATCAAGGAAGCGGTCGAGAAGCTCTTCGATGTGAAGGTCGAGAGCGTCAACACGCTGGTCCGCAAGGGGAAGACGAAGTTCTTCAAGGGCCGCAAGGGCGTGCAGAACGACGTGAAGAAGGCGGTCGTGACCCTCGCCGAGGGGCACTCCATCGACATCACGACGGGTCTGTGAGCCGGAATTAAGGGACCAGAGACATGGCGCTCAAAACCTTCAAGCCGGTAACGCCGAGCCTTCGCCAGCTCGTCATCGTCGACCGCTCGTCCCTGTACAAGGGAAAGCCGGTCAAGACGCTGACGGAAGGCAAGTCGGAGGCGGGCGGCCGCAACAACACCGGGCGCATCACTGTGCGCTTCCGCGGCGGCGGCCACAAGCAGGCCTACCGCCTCGTCGACTTCAAGCGCGCCAAGCGCGACGTTGCGGCGACCGTGGAGCGTATCGAGTACGATCCGAACCGCACCGCTTTCATCGCCCTCATCAAGTATGAGGACGGCGAGCTTGGCTATATCCTGGCCCCGCAGCGCATTTCGGTCGGCGACCAGGTTGTCGCCTCGAAGAGCGTCGACGTGAAGCCCGGCAACGCCGCGCCTCTCGGCAATCTGCCGGTCGGCACGATCGTGCACAATGTCGAGCTGAAGATCGGCAAGGGCGGTCAGATCGCCCGCTCCGCCGGTTCCTACGCTCAGATCGTCGGCCGCGACCAGGGCTATGTGATCATCCGTCTCAATTCGGGTGAGCAGCGCCTTATTCACGGCGAGTGCATGGGTACGGTCGGCGCTGTGTCGAACCCGGACCACATGAACACCAATCTCGGCAAGGCCGGTCGTAAGCGCTGGCTCGGCCGTCGTCCGCACAATCGCGGCGTCACGATGAACCCGGTCGATCATCCGCATGGCGGCGGCGAAGGCCGCACCTCGGGTGGACGTCATCCGGTCACGCCCTGGGGTTTCCCCACCAAGGGCAAGAAGACCCGGAAGAACAAGTCGACCACCAAGTTCATCGTGTCCAGCCGGCACGCCCGCAAGAAGTGAGCGAGGGAAACTGAACTATGTCTCGATCGGTCTGGAAAGGTCCGTTCGTCGACGGCTACCTCCTCAAGAAGGCGGATGCCGCGCGCGCGTCGGGTCGACACGACGTCATCAAGATTTGGAGCCGCCGTTCCACGATCCTCCCGCAGTTTGTGGGGATCACCTTCGGCGTCTATAACGGCAATAAGCACGTCCCGGTTTCGGTTTCCGAGGACATGGTTGGCCACAAGTTCGGCGAGTTCGCGCCTACCCGTACCTATTACGGGCATGCGGCGGACAAGAAAGCCAAGCGGAAGTAGAGGCAGGGTCATGGGAAAGGCAGCTCGTCCGCGCACGCTCGCGGATACGGAAGCCAAGGCGGTTGCGCGTAACCTTCGCGTCAGCCCCCAGAAGCTCAACCTCGTCGCCGGTCTTATCCGGGGCAAGAAGGTCGCGACCGCACTGGCCGACCTTCAGTTTTCGCGCAAGCGGATCGCCGGCGACGTGAAGAAGTGCCTCGAATCGGCGATCGCCAATGCCGAGAACAATCATGAGCTCGACGTCGACGATCTGATCGTCGCCGAGGCTCATGTCGGCAAGGGCCTGGTCATGAAGCGCTTCGCCGCTCGTGCCCGTGGTCGTGCGAGCCGGATCGAGAAGCCGTTCTCGCATATCACCATCGTGGTGCGTGAAGTCGAGGAGAAGGCCTGATGGGTCAGAAGGTCAACCCGGTCGGGCTCCGGCTCGGCATCAACCGCACCTGGGACTCGCGCTGGTTCGCGAGCAAGGGCGAGTACGGCCAGCTGCTTCACGAGGACATCAAGATCCGTGAAGTGCTGCAGAAGATGCTCAAGCAGGCCGCGGTCTCCAAGATCGTGATCGAGCGTCCGCACCGCAAGTGCCGCGTGACGATCCACTCCGCCCGTCCGGGCGTGGTGATCGGCAAGAAGGGTGCGGACATCGACAAGCTTCGCAAGAAGGTTGCCGAGATGACCAACTCGGAAGTCTTCATCAACATCGTCGAGATTCGGAAGCCCGAAATCGACGCGCGCCTGGTCGCCGAATCGATCGCGCAGCAGCTTGAGCGCCGTGTGGCGTTCCGTCGCGCCATGAAGCGCGCGGTCCAGTCCGCGATGCGTTTGGGCGCGGAAGGCATTCGTATCAACTGCGCGGGCCGTCTCGGCGGCGCGGAAATCGCCCGTCTCGAATGGTATCGTGAAGGGCGCGTGCCGCTTCACACCTTGCGCGCGGACGTAGATTACGGTACGGCCACCGCCTTCACGACCTACGGCACCTGCGGTGTCAAGGTCTGGATCTTCAAGGGCGAGATCCTGGAGCACGATCCGATGGCGCAGGATAAGCGCCAGGCGGAAAGTGAATCTTCGGGTGGTCGCTCGTCGCGCCGCGACGCGGCGTGAACAGAGTGATGAAGGAATAAGAGGCGCGACATGCTGCAACCAAAGCGCACGAAGTTCCGCAAGCAGTTCAAAGGCCGTATCCACGGCGTTGCGAAAGGCGGAACTGACCTCAATTTCGGCCAGTTCGGGCTTAAGGCCCTGGAGCCGGAGCGCGTGACCGCGCGTCAGATCGAAGCCGCGCGCCGCGCGCTCACCCGTCACATGAAGCGTGCGGGCCGGGTGTGGATCCGCGTGTTTCCTGACGTGCCGGTTTCGTCGAAGCCGACCGAAGTCCGCATGGGTAAGGGTAAGGGCGCGCCCGACTATTGGGCCGCCAAGATCAAGCCCGGCCGTATCATGTTCGAGATCGATGGCGTGAGCCAGGATATCGCCCGTGAAGCGCTTCGGCTGGCGGCGGCGAAGCTGCCGATCAAGACGCGCTTCGTCGAGCGCATCGCTGAGTGACGGAGGAACAGATGACCAAGGCTTCCGACATTCGGACGAAGACCGCTGACGAGCTGCAGGACCAGCTGCTGGGCCTGAAGAAGGAGCAGTTCAACCTGCGCTTCCAGAAGGCGACCGGCCAGCTCGAAAACACGGCGCGGGTGCGTCAGGTGCGTCGCGACATCGCGCGGACCAAGACCATCCAGGCGCAGAAGGCCGCGTCTGCGGCCAAGGCTAAGTGAGGAGAGGGCGATGCCGAAGCGTATGCTGCAGGGCGTCGTGGTGAGCGACAAGCAGGACAAGACCGTCGTGGTCCGGGTCGAGCGCCGTTTCACCCATCCGCTGCTGAAGAAGACCGTCCGCCGTTCCAAGAAGTACCATGCCCATGATGAGGGCAACGCTTGGAAGGAAGGCGACACCGTCTGGATCGAGGAGCACCGCCCCTTGTCCAAGCTCAAGAACTGGATCGTTGTCCAGGGCGAGAAGCGGGCTGAAGTCTGAGCGCCCGGAAACGGGATTGAGGGGCGCGCGCCGGTGACGGCTGCGCGCGGTTTTTGCGAGAAATAGGTGCGTCATGATCCAGATGCAGACCAATCTCGACGTGGCGGACAATTCCGGTGCGCGTCGCGTCATGTGCATCAAGGTGCTTGGCGGTTCGAAGCGCAAGTATGCCCATGTCGGTGACATCATCGTGGTGTCGGTGAAGGAAGCTATCCCGCGCGGCCGCGTGAAAAAGGGCGACGTGATGAAGGCGGTTGTCGTTCGCACCGCCAAGGATATCCGTCGTGTCGATGGTTCTGTGATCCGCTTCGACCGCAATGCGGCCGTTCTGATCAACAACAACAAGGAGCCGGTCGGCACCCGTATCTTCGGGCCGGTTCCGCGCGAGCTTCGCGCGAAGAACCACATGAAGATCATCTCGCTGGCGCCGGAGGTGCTTTGATGGCCGCGAAGATCAAGAAGGGCGACAAGGTCGTCATTCTCACCGGCCGCGACAAGGGTCGCACGGGCGAGGTGTTTGAGGTGCTGCCCAAGGAAGGCAAGGCGCGTGTGCGCGGTGTCAACCTCGTGAAGCGGCACCAGCGGCAGACCGCGAACCAGGAAGGCGGGATCATCTCCAAGGAGGCGGCCCTCGACCTGTCGAACATCGCGATTGCCGATCCTAAGGATGGCAAGCCGACTCGCGTCGGTTTCCTTGTGCAGGCGGACGGCACCAAGGTGCGCGTCGCCAAGCGCTCGGGGGAGAAGATCGATGGCTGAGACCAGCTACAGCCCGCGGATGAAGTCGCTCTATGAGGACGTCGTTCGCAAGCAGATGATCGAGCAGTTCGGCTACAAGAACCCCATGGAAGTGCCGACGATCGACAAGATCGTCATCAACATGGGTGTTGGCGAAGCGACGGCCGACACGAAGAAGGTGACGACCGCTGCCGCGGATCTCGCGCTGATCGCCGGCCAGCGGCCGGTTGTCACCCGGGCCCGCAACGCGATCTCGAACTTCAAGCTGCGCGAGAACCAGCCGGTCGGCGCGAAGGTCACCCTTCGCAAGACCCGCATGTTCGAGTTCGTCGACCGCCTGGTCAACATCGCGCTGCCGCGCGTTCGCGATTTCCGTGGCCTGAACCCGAAGAGCTTTGACGGCCGCGGCAATTTCGCGCTCGGCATCAAGGAGCATATCGTGTTCCCCGAGATCAACTACGACAAGGTTGATCAGATGTGGGGCATGGACATCATCGTCTGCACGACGGCGAAGACGGACGACGAGGCGCGCGCGCTTCTGAAGGCCTTCAACTTCCCGTTCCGTCAGTAAGCATCCCCTTCCGGCTGTGGGGCGGGAGCCTCAAACGCGGAGACTAGGAGCAAGATCATATGGCCAAGAAGAGCTCGGTCGAGAAGAACGAACACCGTCGCAAGCTCGTGAAGAGCTATGCCGGCCGGCGTTCGCGTCTCAAGGCCCTGGTGAGCAACAAGGAACTGCCGATCGAGGAGCGCTTCGCAGCGGTCCTGAAGTTGGCGGAACTGCCGCGCAATTCGGCGAAGGTGCGTATCCGCAACCGGTGCGAGATCACCGGTCGCCCGCGCGCCTACTATCGCAAGATGAAGATGAGCCGTATCGCGCTTCGCGAGCTCGGTTCGCAGGGCCAGATTCCTGGCCTCGTCAAGTCGAGCTGGTGAGGAGGGTCGATCCATGTCCACGACTGATCCGATCGGCGATCTGATTACCCGCATCCGCAACGCGCAGATGCGCCGCAAGGAAAAGATCCTCACGCCCGGTTCGCGTCTGCGCGCTAGCGTGCTGGAAGTCCTGACGGCTGAGGGCTTCATCCGCGGCTATTCGGCTTCCGAGCCGGTCAATGGCCGCACCGAGTTCGAGATCGAACTCAAGTACTATGACGGCGAGCCGGTGATCCGCGAAATCTCGCGTGTCTCCAAGCCGGGTCGGCGGGTGTATTCGTCCGTCAAGACCCTTCCCCGCGTCGCCAACGGCCTTGGCGTCGCTGTCGTCTCCACGCCGCAGGGCGTGATGGCGGACCACGAAGCCCGCGACAAGAACGTGGGCGGCGAGGTCCTCTTCACGGTCTTCTGATCGGGGAGGAGAGAGAGCACATGTCCAAGATCGGTAAAGCCCCCATCACCATTCCGGCCGGCGTCACGGCGTCGATCAATGGTCAGACGGTGTCGGTCAAGGGACCCAAGGGGTCGCTTGAAACCACTGTTGTCGACGAGATCGCGGTGAAGATGGAGGACGGGGCGATCCTGTTCTCCCTCAACGGCGAGACCAACCGCCACAAGGCGATGTGGGGCCTGTCCCGCACGCTGGTGGCCAACCTGGTCGAAGGCGTCACCAAGGGCTTCGAGAAGAAGCTTGAAATCAGCGGCGTCGGTTATCGCGCAGCCGTGCAGGGCAAGAGCCTCAGCCTGGCGCTTGGCTTCAGCCACGATGTGAACTATGCGATCCCGGAAGGGATCCAGATCGTGACCCCGAAGCCGACCGAAATCGTCATCAGCGGCATCGACCGGCAGAAGGTCGGTCAGGTCGCTGCCGAGATTCGCGACTATCGCGGCCCCGAGCCCTATAAGGGCAAGGGCGTGAAGTACGCGGGTGAGTTCATCTTCCGCAAGGAAGGCAAGAAGAAGTAACGGACCCGAACCATGGCACAGTACAAGGACGCTACCGAGCGCCGTAAGGCGCGTGTCCGTCGTGCTCTCCGCACGACGGCGAACGGGCGGCCGCGCCTCTCGGTGCATCGCTCGTCGAAGCACATCTATGCGCAGATCATCGACGACGCGCGCGGCGTGACGATTGCGTCCGCCTCGACGCTCGAGAAGGCCCTGCGGGAAAGCCTGAAGACCGGCGCGGATGTCGCCGCGGCTCAGGCGATCGGCAAGCTCGTGGCGGAACGCGCCGTCGCGGCCGGTGTGAAGGACGTGGTCTTCGACCGCGGCGCCTTCATCTATCACGGCCGCGTCAAGGCGCTCGCCGAGTCCGCCCGTGAGGGCGGTCTCAACTTCTGAGATCACGAGCGGGATCACCCCGCAGAACGACGAGGATAAGATCATGGCTCGTGAACGTGAGCGTGAACGCGAGGATCGCGACAACACGTTCGTGGACAAGCTGGTCCACATCAACCGTGTCGCGAAGGTTGTGAAGGGTGGCCGTCGCTTTGGCTTCGCCGCCCTGGTGGTTGTGGGCGACCAGAAGGGCCGCGTTGGCTTCGGTCACGGCAAGGCGCGTGAAGTGCCGGAAGCCATCCGCAAGGCGACGGAAGCCGCCAAGCGCGCGCTGATCCGCGTGCCGCTGCGCGAAGGCCGCACCCTGCATCATGACGTGCATGGCCATCATGGCGCCGGCAAGGTCATTCTGCGCGCGGCTCCGGCCGGTACCGGCATCATCGCCGGCGGTCCGATGCGCGCCGTCTTCGAGACGCTGGGCATGCAGGACGTGGTGGCGAAGTCTTTCGGCTCGTCCAACCCGTACAACATGGTCCGTGCGACCTTCGATGCGCTGAAGAACCAGGACAGCCCGCGTCTTGTCGCGGCGCGTCGCAGCCTCAAGGTCTCGCAGCTTCAGTCGCGCCGTCGCATCGACGACGCCGAAGCGACCGACTGACGCCTGAGAGGTAGGGAAGCTAATCATGGCGAACAGCACCAACACGGTTACGGTCGAACAGACCGGCAGCCCGATCCGCCGCCCCGAGGCTCAGCGGGCGACGCTGATCGGTCTCGGCCTCAACAAGCTTGGGCGTCGCTCGACGCTCGAAGATACCCCGGCCGTGCGTGGCATGATCTACAAGGTCCGCCACCTCGTCCGCGTCGTCGAAGCCTGACGGCGCAGAAGGAGACTGGCGATGAGCAGCCTTAACGAGATCAAGGACAATTCCGGCGCGCGCAAGAAGCGCATGCGCGTCGGCCGCGGCATCGGCTCGGGCAAGGGCAAGACCGGCGGACGTGGCGTGAAGGGTCAGACCTCGCGTACCGGCGTCGCGATCAAGGGCTTCGAGGGCGGCCAGATGCCGATCCATCGGCGCCTGCCCAAGCGCGGCTTCACCAACATCTTCGCGCTGGACTGGAACGAGGTTTCCCTCGGCCGCGTCCAGACCGCGATCGATGCCGGCAAGCTGGACGCTTCGGCTGTTGTGACGCAGGCGGCGCTGGTCGAGGCCGGCGTGCTGCGCCGCACCAAGGACGGCGTGCGCGTGCTCGGCTCCGGCGAACTGACCGCCAAGGTCACGTTCGAGGTCGCCCATGCGACCAAGTCGGCGATCGAGGCGATTGAGAAGGCCGGCGGCAAGGTGACGCTGCTGGTGTCCAAGACCGACGCTGGCGAAACGGCGGCCTGACACTTAAGTCAGGCCTAACCGACTTTACAGGGCGCAGACGAGGAGCGGAGCCACCATGGCCTCGGCAGCAGAACAGCTCGCGGCAAACCTCAATTTCGGTGCTCTGGCAAAAGCCGACGAACTGAAGAAGCGCATCTGGTTCACCCTGGGTGCGCTTCTCGTTTATCGGCTGGGCACCTACATCCCGATGCCCGGGATCAATCCCGACGCGCTGGCTGACGTGTTCAGCACGGCGCAGCAGGGCATTATCGGGCTCTTCAACATGTTCTCGGGCGGCGCCGTGTCGCGCATGGCGATCTTCGCCCTGAACATCATGCCCTACATCTCGGCCTCCATCATCATTCAGCTGCTGACCACCGTCTCCCCGACGCTGGAAGCGCTGAAGAAGGAAGGCGAGTCGGGCCGCAAGATGATCAACCAGTACACGCGGTACCTCACCGTGGTGCTCGCGGTCTTCCAGTCCTACGGCATCGCCGTCGGCCTTGAAGGCTCCGGCGCCGTCGTGTCGGATCCCGGCTGGTTCTTCCGTATCTCGACGGTCGTCACGTTGACCGGCGGCACCATGTTCCTGATGTGGCTCGGTGAGCAGATCACCTCGCGCGGCATCGGCAACGGCATCTCGCTGATCATCTTCGCCGGTATCGTGGCGGAGCTGCCGGCGGCGATCGCCAACACGCTGGAACTCGGCCGTCAGGGCGCGCTGTCCACCGGCATCATCCTCGCGGTGATCCTGATGGCCATCGGCATCATCATGTTCATCGTGTTCATGGAGCGGGCGCAGCGCCGGCTGCTGATCCAGTATCCCAAGCGCCAGGTCGGCAACAAAGTTTATGAGGGTCAGTCCTCGCACCTGCCGCTGAAGCTGAACACATCGGGCGTCATCCCGCCGATCTTCGCCTCGTCGCTGCTGCTCATTCCCACCACGGTGGCGAGCTTCATGCAGAGCTCCGGCCCCGGCTGGCTGACGACGGTGACGACGCTGATCGGGCACGGGCAGCCGCTGTTCATGCTGCTCTATGTGCTGCTGATCGTGTTTTTCTGCTTCTTCTACACGGCGATCGTGTTCAATCCGACGGAGACGGCGGACAATCTGAAGAAGCATGGCGGCTTCGTGCCGGGCATTCGCCCGGGTGAGCGTACCGCCGAGTATATCGACTATGTGCTGACTCGCATCACGGTCATCGGTGCGGCTTACCTAGCGGTCGTGTGCCTTTTCCCGGAGATTCTCATCTCCTACGCCGCAGTCCCGTTCTACTTCGGCGGCACCTCGCTGCTGATCGTGGTGAGCGTGACGATGGATACGGTGGCCCAGGTTCAGGGTCATCTGTTGGCGCACCAATATGAGGGGCTGGTCAAGAAGGCCAAGCTCAAGGGGAAGCGCCGATGAGGCTTATACTGCTCGGACCTCCGGGGGCGGGGAAGGGCACGCAGGCGCAGCGCCTGGTCGCGCGCCACGAGATCGTGCAGCTTTCGACCGGCGACATGCTGCGCGAAGCCGTTCGCAACGAAACGCCGATCGGCCTCAAGGCGAAGGCGGTGATGGATGCCGGCAATCTCGTCTCGGACGAGATTGTGATCGGCATCATCTCCGACCGCATCGACCAGCCTGACTGTGCCAAGGGGTTCATCCTCGACGGCTTCCCGCGCACGGTGGCGCAGGCCGAGGCGCTGGACCGGATCCTGGCAGAGAAGGGCCTCAAGCTCGACGCTGTGATCGAACTGAAGGTCGACCAGGACAAGCTGGTCGACCGCATCATCCAGCGCGCCCGCGAGACCGCCGCGCGCGGCGAGCCGGTGCGCAAGGATGATGACCCGGAGGTGTTCAAGACCCGCCTCGAAGCCTTCAACCGGGATACCGCCGTGGTCGCTCCCTATTATGCGGCGCGCGGCATGCTGGCGACCATCGATGGGATGAAACCCATCGACGAGGTCACGAAGGCCATCGCGGATGTCCTCGAACTTGCCTAAGAGGTGGCTGCGGCTTGACATGTGAGCGGAATCGCTCTATGTGCCGCGCTTCACTCAAGCGGGTGCTGCCAATCGACATCAATTCGCTGATGTCGGGCAGCCTCGTGCGTATCTCCGCAAGGGCCGGCCTCCACCGGCGCGGGGCATTTTCATCACCGGCTCGTCCGGTTCACATGGAGAGAGCGACGTGGCTCGTATTGCAGGCGTTAACATCCCGACCAACAAGCGCGTCATCATTGCGCTTCAGTACATTCACGGCATCGGCGCGAAGAACGCGGCCGACATCGTGGAGAAGGTCGGCATCCCGGTCGAGCGCCGGGTCAACCAGCTCACCGACCAGGAAGTCCTGCAGATCCGCGAGACCATCGACCGCGACTATCTGGTCGAGGGCGACCTGCGCCGCGAAGTCTCGATGAACATCAAGCGCCTGATGGACCTCGGCTGCTACCGCGGCCTGCGTCATCGTCGTGGCCTGCCGGTGCGCGGCCAGCGTACCCATACGAATGCCCGCACCCGCAAGGGTCCGGCCAAGGCGATCGCCGGCAAGAAGAAGTGAGGAGGGCGGGCTGAGGCCCGCTTTTCAGCGCCGGCGCCACGGGCGGCCGGCGCATTCGTTACGTTTACTGTCCCGAGCGCCTGGAATGACGGGCGCGTCCGAAGGATCCAAGGTCTATGGCTAAAGAAGCTGCCCGCATCAAGCGTCGTGAGCGCAAGAACATCGCCTCCGGCGTCGCGCATGTGAATGCGTCGTTCAACAACACCATGATCACCATCACCGACGCGCAGGGCAACACGATTGCCTGGTCGTCGGCGGGCGCCATGGGCTTCAAGGGTTCGCGCAAGTCCACGCCGTATGCGGCGCAGGTGGCTGCCGAGGATTGCGCCCGCAAGGCCGCCGATCACGGCATGCGCACCATCGAGGTCGAGGTTTCGGGTCCCGGTTCCGGCCGTGAGTCGGCGCTTCGCGCCTTCCAGGCTGCGGGCTTCACCGTGACGTCGATCCGCGACGTGACGCCGATCCCGCACAATGGCTGCCGTCCGCGCAAGCGTCGGCGCGTCTGACGCCTAATCATCCAGCGGCGCTTCGGGCGCCGCAGGGGCCGCTGCAGTCGGCCTTCCCCCTCCCGTCGGGACCGGGGTGGAAGGTGCCGGGCAGGGAGTCCGGGGCACCGTCGAAACCAAGGGTGACGTCGTGATTCAAAAGAACTGGCAAGAGCTGATCAAGCCCGAGAAGCTTGAAGTCGTGCTCGGCAGCGACCCGAAGCGCCTGGCGACCGTCGTCGCCGAGCCTCTGGAGCGCGGCTTCGGGCAGACGCTCGGCAATGCGCTGCGCCGCATCCTGCTGTCGTCGCTTCAGGGCGCGGCGGTGACGTCCGTGCATATCGACGGGGTGCTGCACGAGTTCTCGTCGATCCCCGGCGTGCGCGAGGACGTGACCGACATCGTCCTCAACATCAAGGACATCGCCATCAAGATGGCCGGCGATGGCCCCAAGCGCATGGTTGTGAAGAAGCAGGGTCCGGGCGTTGTCACCGCCGGTGACATCCAGACCGTGGGCGACGTGCAGGTGCTGAACCCCGAGCTCGTGCTCTGCACGCTCGACGACGGCGCCGAGATCCGCATGGAGTTCACCGTCGACACCGGCAAGGGCTACATCGCGGCCGACCGCAATCGCCCGGAAGACGCGCCGATCGGCCTCATCCCGGTCGACAGCCTCTATTCGCCGGTCAAGAAGGTCTCCTACAAGGTCGAGAACACCCGCGAGGGTCAGATTCTCGACTATGACAAGCTGACGCTGACCATTGAAACCAATGGCTCGGTCGGTCCCGAGGATGCCCTGGCCTATGCCGCGCGCATCCTGCAGGATCAGTTCGAGATCTTCGTCAACTTCGAGGAGCCCAAGCGCGAGACGGAAAGCCCTGTCATGCAGGAGCTGCCCTTCAATCCCGCGCTGCTCAAGAAGGTGGACGAGTTGGAGCTGTCTGTCCGTTCGGCCAACTGCTTGAAGAACGACAATATCGTCTATATCGGCGACCTGATCCAGAAGACCGAGGCGGAGATGCTCCGTACCCCGAACTTCGGCCGCAAGTCGCTGAACGAGATCAAGGAAGTTCTCGCCAGCATGGGCCTGCATCTCGGCATGGAAGTGCCGGGCTGGCCGCCGGAGAACATCGAGGATCTCGCCAAGCGGTTCGAAGATCACTATTGAGCATTGAGCGCGGCGTTCGAGCCGTCACCCGTATCTCCCGGCTCGAAAGCCGCCGCATTTAGGATTTTTGCCATGAACCACGGCAAGACGTATCGCAAGTTCAACCGCACCGCGGAGCACCGCAAGGCCATGTTCGCGAACATGTGCCAGGCGCTCATCACCCATGAGCAGATCATGACCACCCTGCCGAAGGCGAAGGATCTTCGCCCGGTGGTGGAGAAGCTGATCACCCTCGGCAAGCGCGGCGGCCTGCATGCCCGTCGCCAGGCGATCGCCGAAGTGCGCGACGTCGCCGTCGTGCGCAAGCTGTTCGACGTGATCGGCCCGCGCTACAAGGAGCGCAATGGCGGCTACACCCGCATCATCAAGGCGGGCTTCCGCCACGGTGATTCGGCCGCGATTGCCGTGATCGAGCTGGTCGATCGCGACGAATCGGCCAAGGGCGCCGCTGACATCGCCCGTCACGAGGCCGCCAAGGCCGAGGAAGCCGCCGCCGCGTGAGCGGGACGGCAGGTCGACGGTTAGAATTCGGATTGGGGCGGCTTTGCCGCCCCTTTTCTTTTGGCTGTAGCCTTTGCGTGCGAAGCTAGGTGGTGGCGGCCCTTTCTCCGCCGCAGGGCGGGGATTATATCTGGCGTCATGAAACGCTTTGTCCTCATCGTCGCTTCGCTTCTCGCCGCCGCGCCGGCGCTCGCACAGGCTCCCGCCGCCGGTGGGCCACGTGTGCCGGCCTCGCGCGCCGAGATCGGCCTCAGCTTTGCGCCAGTGGTGGCGCGCACGGCGCCGGCCATTGTCAATGTCTATGCGCTGAAGACCACCCAGCGGAACAACCCGCTGCTGGACGACCCGTTCTTCCGCCGCTTCTTCGGCGACCGGGGCGGGCCGGATGTTCCCGGCTTCGACATGCCGCGCGAACGCATCCAGCGTTCACTGGGATCCGGGGTTCTGGTGGATCGCTCCGGCATCGTCGTCACCAACAACCACGTCATTGACGGTGCCGACGAGATCCGGCTGTCGCTGTCCGACAAGCGCGAGTTCGATGCCGAAGTGGTGCTGCGCGATCCGCGCACGGACATCGCGATTCTCAAGATCAAGGACGGCAAGGCCGATTTCCCCTCGGCGACACTCGGTTCGTCGGATGATCTCCAGGTCGGCGACATCGTGCTGGCGATCGGCAATCCGTTCGGCGTCGGCCAGACGGTGACGCAGGGCATCGTCTCCGCTCTCGCGCGCACCCAGCGCGGCATCACCGACTATGGCTTCTTCATCCAGACCGACGCGGCGATCAACCCGGGCAATTCCGGTGGCGCGCTGGTGGATGGGGCGGGCCGGGTGGTCGGCATCAATACCGCGATCTTCTCGCGCTCCGGCGGCTCGCAGGGCATCGGCTTCGCCATTCCCGCCGACATGGTGCGCGTGGTGCTGCAGTCGGCTCTGGCCGGCAGCAAGGTGGTACGCCGTCCCTGGCTGGGGGCTGATCTACAGCAGATGACGCCGGATCTCGCCGAAGGGCTGGACGTGGTGCGCCCCACCGGCGCGCTGGTGCAGAACATCTTCCCCGGCAGTCCGGCTGACAAGGCGGGCCTGCGCGCGGGCGATCTCATCGTCACCGTTGCCGGGCTGGAGGTCGATGACCCCGACGCCTTCGGCTTCCGTTTCGCCACACGCCCGCTGGGCGGCACGGTCGATCTCGGCATCGTCCGCCAGGGCAAGCCGGTGACGGTGCGGGTTGCGCTGGCGCCGGCGCCGGAGACGGTGCCGCGCGACGAGGTGCTGCTGCAGGGGCGCTCGCCCTTGTCGGGGGCGACGGTGGTCAATCTCTCGCCGGCCGTTATCGAGGAAATGCGGACGATCGACGCGGTCAAGGGCGTTGTGATCCTGATGGTCGAGGAAGGCTCTCCGGCCGAGCGCACCAGCTTCCGCCCCGGCGACGTCATCATCGACATCAACGGCACGCCAATCGCGACGACGGCGGATCTGCAGCGGATCACCCGCGTGCCGGCGCGTTCCTGGCGGGTGACGCTGCAGCGTGGCGGGCGGGTCATCTCCGCCCTGCTGCCGGGTTGAGGCGGCCTTGTCCGATCTCTTCGCTTCCGCCGGACTAGAGAATGCCGTCCCCCGGCCGCTGGCCGATCGGCTGCGCCCGCAGAAGCTCGCCGAAGTGGTGGGCCAGGAGCACCTGACCGGGGAGGGCGGCGCTCTCACCCGGATGATCGCCAATCGCTCGCTCGGCTCGCTCATCTTCTGGGGCCCGCCGGGCACCGGCAAGACCACGGTGGCGCGGCTGCTGGCGCGCGAGACCAGGCTGCATTTCGAGCAGGTCTCCGCCATCTTCACCGGTGTCGCCGACCTGAAGAAGGTGTTCGAGGCCGCGCGCGGGCGGCGGGCGATCGGGCAGGGGACGCTGCTCTTCGTCGACGAAATCCACCGCTTCAACCGCGCTCAGCAGGACGGCTTCCTGCCTGTCATGGAAGACGGCACCATCACGCTGATCGGCGCGACGACGGAGAATCCGTCCTTCGAGCTCAATGCGGCGCTGCTGTCGCGTTCGCGGGTGCTGATGTTCAAGGCGCTCGACGCGGAGGCGGTCGGCAAGCTGCTGGAACGGGCGGAGACGCTTGAGGGCCGGCGCCTGCCGCTGGACGCCGAGGCGCGGGCGGCGCTGGCCGGCATGGCCGATGGCGATGGTCGCTATCTCCTCGGCCTCGCCGAGGAATTGCTGGCGCTGCCGGATGGGCCGGACCTCGACGTGGCTGGGCTGGCCGCGACCATGCAGAAGCGGGCGCCGATCTACGACAAGGGGCAGGACGAGCACTATAATCTGCTCAGTTGTTTCCATAAGAGCCTGCGCGGTTCGGATGTGAACGGAGCCATGTATTGGGCGGCGCGCATGCTGAGTGGCGGCGAGGACCCGGGCACGGTGTTCCGCCGGCTCTGCTGCGCGGCGTCCGAGGATGTCGGCATGGCCGACCCGCAGGCGATGCCGCAGGTGGTGGCGGCATGGACGGCATTTGAGCGCGTCGGCTGGCCGGAGGGTCGGTTGTTTCTGGCCCAGGCGATCGCCTATGTCGCGACGGCGCCGAAATCCAACGCGGCCTATTCCGCCTTCAACGCGGCGCTGGCGCTGGCCCAGAAGACCGGCTCACTGGCGCCGCCCAAGCACATTCTCAACGCCCCGACCAAGCTGATGAAGGAGCTCGGCTATCACGCCGGCTACCAGTACGATCACGATTTCCCGGATGCGTTCGCCGGACAGCAGTTCTTCCCCGAAGAACTCGCCGGTGATCCCCGGGCAGAGTTCTACACGCCGAACGAACGCGGCTTCGAGCGCGAGGTGAAGAAGCGCCTGGAGTACTGGGCGCGGCTGCGGGCGGAACGGCACGGCGGAAAGTAGATCGGACAGGCGAGGCTGACGGCGTGCAGAGCATGATTCTCATCTTCATCGGGGCCGGCATTGGCGGCGTCCTGCGCAACGCGCTCGGCCTGGCGGTCATGCGGACCTTCGGCATGGGCTTTCCCTATGGCACCTTCGCGATCAATGTGATCGGCAGCTTCGCCATCGGCCTGGTCGCGGGATGGCTGACCTTCCTGGCCAGCGGCGGCTGGACCATGCATGCGCGCGCCTTCATCATCACCGGCGTGCTCGGCGGCTTCACCACCTTCTCCACCTTCTCGCTGGATACCGCCTTGCTGGTGCAGCGCGGTGAAATCGGGCTGGCGGCGCTCTATGTTGGCGGCTCGGTTGCGCTGGCGCTGGCCGGCGTGTTCGCCGGGCTGGCGCTCATGCGCGCGCTCGCCTGATCCTCCCGCGTGACATCCTCCCGCGTGACGTGGCGCCCGGTCTCGGCTATGTGCTGGGGCAAGGAGTACCCACGCCATGGCCGTTGAGACACGCCGCGTCGACGCGGACGAAGAAGGCATGCGGCTCGACCGCTGGTTCAAGTCGCATTTTCCCGACCTTTCCTTTGGCCATCTGCAGAAGCTGCTGCGCAGCGGGCAGGTGCGTGTTGAGGGCGGACGGGTGAAGACCAATACCAGGCTTTCCGCCGGCCAGGTCATCCGTATCCCTCCGCTGGAGGAAAAGCCGCAGCTTTCCGCCGCCGACCATCTCGAGGCAGAGGAAGCGAAGGCGCGTGGCGAGGCACCGCCGCGTCCGGCCGCGCGCAGCGCGCGCTCCGACGAGGACGGCGAGGAGCTTGCCGCCCCGGCGGTGCGGCGGGCCAGCTCCGACGACAAGGACGCCCGCGCGCTGAAGGACATGACGCTCTACGAGGACCGCGACGTGCTGGTGCTCAACAAGCCGTTCGGCCTCGCCGTCCAGGGCGGTTCGGGCACCTATCGTCATGTCGACGGCATGCTGGAGGCGCTGCGCGGTTCCGACGGGCAGAAGCCGCGCCTTGTCCACCGCATCGACAAGGACACGTCCGGCATCCTGCTGGTGGCGAAGAGCCGCCTGTCAGCTTCGACGCTGGCCAAGACCTTCCGCTCGCGCTCGGCCCGCAAGGTGTACTGGGCGCTGGTTCCCGGCGTGCCGCGCCCCTCGCAGGGCCGCATCTCCACCTATCTCGCCAAGGATGAGGCGGCGGAGAAGATGCGCGTCGCCCGCCATGGCGACGACGAGGCCAGCCATGCCATTTCCTATTATGCCGTGGTGGACAATGCGGCGCAGAAGCTCGCCTGGCTGTCGATGAAGCCGGTCACGGGCCGCACTCACCAGCTGCGCGCCCATGCCGCCCATATCGGCCATCCCATCGTCGGCGACCCGAAATATTTCGACATCGAGAACTGGCCGCTGCCGGGCGGGCTGCAGAACCGGCTGCATCTTCTGGCGCGCCGGCTGGTCATCCCGCATCCGCGCGGCGACAAGCTGATCGACGTCTCGGCGCCGCTGCCCCCGCACATGCAGCAAAGCTGGAACGTTCTCGGCTTCGACGCCTCGCACTACGACCCGATCGTCGACGCCCCGGAGAGCTGAAGCGACGGCGGGCGGCGAGGCTCCGCTGGTGGATGCCGCACGGGCACGGATGGCGCGGGCGCCGGCAATGGGCTACGCAGCTGCGAAATCGCCTCTGCCGGGAGCCTTGCTCATGTTGCCCGCCGCCTGCCGCGCCGCGCTTTTCCTGTCTCTGTGCCTCGCTGGCCCCGCGGCCGCGCAGGACTGCGCCGGCAAGCTCGGGACCTCGCGGGTGATGCAGGTCGATCCGTCGGGCCTGCAGGTCGGGACCAAGCATTTCCCGCAGACACTCGATCTCGCCGACCGTGAGGTCGTGCTGACCTTCGATGACGGCCCGCTGCCGGGCACGACGTCGTCCGTGCTGAAGACCCTGGCGCGGGAATGCGTGCGTGCCACCTTCTTTGTCATCGGCCGCAACGCCGCCGCCCATCCCGATCTGCTGCGCCGCGAGATTGCCGAGGGCCACACGGTCGGCCATCACAGCATGACCCACCCGATGACGCTGGCCGACATTCCCTACGACAAGGCCGTGGCGGACATCGAGAAGGGGATCAATGCGGACGACAAGGCCGCCTACGGCGCCACCGGCACCCGTCCGCGCGTGCCCTTTTTCCGCTTTCCCGGCTTCGGCGCCTCGCCGGAGCTGCTGGATTACCTGAAGGGGCGCGGCATCGGCGTGTTCGGCGCCGATCTCTGGGCATCCGACTGGAACCCGATGACGCCGGAAGAGCAACTCAGCCTGGTCATGGCCCGGCTCGACCATGCGGGCCGGGGGATCATTCTCTTCCACGACACGCGGGCGCAGACCGCCAAAATGCTGCCGGCGTTTCTCTCGGCGTTGAAGGAGAGGGGATACCGCGTGGTGCACATCGTGCCGGCGCCCCCAAAGACCGCGACAGCGCCGTAAGCGCCCAAGCCGCCGCGATCCCGCGGCTACCCCGGCCCAGCCGCGGTGATCGCGGCGGCTACCCCAGCCCATCGAACTCCTAAAACGACAACGGCGGCCCGAAGGCCGCCGTGTGTTCCGAATTCCGGAGAATATGGTGCGGTCGAGAGGACTCGAACCTCCACGGTGTTACCCACTGCCACCTCAAGGCAGCGCGTCTACCAATTCCGCCACGACCGCATCGCTGGCGCCGGCTGCTTCGTCAGCTTCCGTCGCGAGCGGGGCATCGTCTAGCAGATGGAGTAGGGGTCCACAAGAGCCGCCGGGTTTCCGCACGCGCCTGTGGACAGCGTCGCCTCCCGCGCATGGCTGCGCAGGCGACAGGAGCGGGGGCAGCCATTATGTATCAGCCATGGAACATGCGGCCCGTCCCCCCGTAAATGCCAGTGCCCTCGATCGCGACGGGCTCCATCCGCTTTTGCTGCCGAAGGGCGGCGCGGCGCCGGTGCGCTGGCGCGTATCGGCCGCGCCGGTGGCCTATCCTGAAGCGCTGGCGGAGATGGACCGGCGCGCCGAGGCGATTGCCGCCGGGCAGGCGGACGAACTCGTCTGGTTGCTGGAACATCCCCCGCTCTACACCGCCGGCACCAGCGCCCGCGCGGAGGACCTTGTCGACCCCGGCCGCTTCCCGATCTTCGACACCGGGCGGGGAGGGCAGTTCACCTATCATGGCCCCGGCCAGCGCGTCGCTTATGTGATGCTGGACCTCAAGCGGCGCGAACCAGACGTTCGCCGCTATGTCGCCGCGCTGGAGGAATGGCTGATCCGCGCGCTCGATTCGTTCAATGTGCGCGGTGAGCGCCGGGAGGACCGTGTCGGCGTGTGGGTGCGCCGACCGGAAAAGGCGGGCACGGGCGAGGACAAGATCGCCGCCATCGGCATCCGCGTGCGCCGCTGGGTGACGCTGCACGGCATCTCGCTCAATGTGGAGCCGGACCTCGCCCATTTCGCCGGCATCGTGCCCTGCGGCGTGCGCGAGCACGGCGTCACCAGCCTTGTCGATCTCGGCTTGCCGGTGACGATGGACGATGCCGACCTCGCCTTGCGCGTCGCTTTCGAGACGGTGTTCGGGCCGACCGTGCTCGACGGCGCCGACGGCGTGCCCTAGGCGGTGGGCCAGATGGCGAAGTCGCCGAAGGCGTCTGCCGCCGGCACCGCTTCGTCCCGCGCCAGCAACTCCGTTACGTCGGCCGCGGCGGGCCCTATCCGGCAGGCGGCGAGAAAGTCGTCCAGCGCCGGCATGGCGGCGAAGACCAGCGCTTCCACGCTTCCGTCGCGCCGGTTGCGCACCCACCCCCGCAGGCCGCGCCTTTCGGCCTCGCGCGCCAGCCAGGCGCGGTAGCCAACGCCCTGCACCCGTCCGCGCACGATGAGGCGGGTCGCCGCAACATCCGTCATGGGAACTCCTTCAACAAAGTTTCGGTAGCGTGAAACCGCAAGCGGCTTAAGGAATTGTCCCTACGCCGACTCTTCATTAACACCAGCTCGTCCATGAACGCGCACCGTCCCCGTCGCGGGCCGATCCGTTCATCCCTCACGACCCGTCCGGAGTAGGCATGCGCGAAGAGACCGATCTCGCCACCCCGCTGCGCGGGCCGGAACACGACAACGATCCGAGCGAGACGCCTGGCTTCGTCGAGGCGGTGGTCGGAGCCATCGACGCTGGCGATGTCGCGGCCCTGCGTGCCATCGTTAGCGATCTGCACGAGACCGATGTCGCGCGGCTGCTGGAAGCGCTGCCGGCCTCGGATCGTCCCCAGCTGATCGAACTGCTGGGCAGCGATTTCGACTTCACCGCACTGACCGAGCTCGACGAGACGGTGCGCGTTCAGATCCTTGAGGCGCTGTCGACCCAAACCGTCGTCGACGGTATGCGCGACCTCGATTCCGACGACGCGGTCTATATTCTTGAAGACCTCGACGACGCCGACAAGCAGGAAATTCTCTCCAATCTGTCGATCCCGGAGCGGGCCGCGCTGCAGCGCAGCCTGGATTATCCCGAGGAAAGCGCCGGCCGGCGCATGCAGACGGAGTTCATCGCGCTGCCACCCTATTGGACCGTCGGCCAGACGCTGGACTATATCGGCGAGACCGAGGGGCTGCCGGAAACCTTCTTCGAAGTGTTCGTCGTCGATGCCACCTATCGGCTCAACGGCTCAGTGCCGCTCGACCGGCTTCTGCGCACCAAGCGCGGCACCAAGCTCGGCGACGTGGTGACGCCGGACCGTCACGTTGTGAACGCCACCGACGACCAGGAGGACGTGGCGCGCGTGTTCGAGCGCTACAACCTCATTTCGGCACCGGTGGTGGACGAGGCTGGGCGCCTCGTCGGCGTACTCACCGTCGACGACATCGTCGACGTGATTCAGGAAGAGGCGGATGAGGACCTGAAGGCGCTCGGCGGCGTCGCCGGGGATGAAGAACTGTCGGACAGCTTCTGGTACATCGCCCGCAGCCGTTTCTCCTGGCTCCTCCTCAACCTCATCGCCGCCAATATCGCCTCCTTCGTCATCGCCCTGTTCGAGAATGAGCTGCAGCGCATGGTCGCGCTGGCCGTGCTGATGCCGATCGTCGCCAGCCAGGGCGGCAATGCCGCGACCCAGACTATGACGGTGGCGGTGCGGGCGCTGGCGACGCGGGAATTGCGGCCGAGCAATGCGCGGCGGGTGATCGCGCGCGAGCTGCTGGTGGGGCTGTTCAACGGCGTGGTCTTCGCGGTGATCATGGCCGTGGTCGTGTTCGCGCGCTTTGGCGTGGCCGACCTCGGTTTCGTAATCGCGCTGGCGATGGTGATCAATCTCGCGGCTGCCGCGCTGGGCGGCATTCTCATCCCGCTGACGCTCGATCGCCTGAAGGTCGATCCGGCAGTCGCGTCGGGTCCGTTCGTGACTACCATCACCGACGTGGTCGGGTTCTTCGCCTTTCTCGGGATCGCGTCGCTGTGGTTCTAGGTGGGGACGATTCCCGGGCCGGACGAGGGGCCTCGACCCGCTGAAGGAGGCGCTGCGTGTTCTTCTATGCCTCTAAGATCTTCTGGCTGGTCGCGGCGCCATCGACCCTGCTCACTCTGCTCACACTGGCCGGACTGGCGCTCACACTGCACTGGCCGCGGCTAGGCCTAACGCTCGCCACCGTTGGCGCTGTAGGCCTGCTCCTGATCGGCCTCGGCCCGTTCGGGCGCATGATGCTGGTGCCGCTGGAAGGCCGCTTCCCCTCCTATGTGGAGGACGGGCGGCCGGTGGATGGGATCATCGTGCTGGGCGGCTCGGAACTCCCCGGCATCAGCGCCGCCCGCGGGCAGCCTTCCTTCCAGGAAGCGGCGGAACGGATCCTGGCGATGGGAGAGCTTGCCCGACGCTATCCGCAGGCCCGCGTCGTCTTCTCCGGTGGTAGCGGCCTGATGAAGCGACCGCCGATGGAGGAGGCGAATGTGGTGCGCATGGTGCTGCCGCAGATCGGGCTTGCGCCGGATCGGGTGACGTTCGAGGACGCCTCGCGCAACACGGCCGAGAATGCACGGTTTTCCAAGACGCTGGTCAATCCCGCGCCGGGCGAGAAGTGGCTCCTGGTCACGTCCGCCTATCACATGCCGCGTGCGGTGGGCTGCTTCCGGGCGGCCGGCTTTCCGGTTGCTGCCTATCCTGTGGACTTCCGCACGACGGGCAACCCCGGCTATTTCCGACTCTTCGGCTCGGTGGCGGAGGGGATGAGCTTTTTCGAGCTGGCACTGCGCGAATGGGTCGGTCTCGCCGTCTACTATTTTACAGGGCGCATCGACAGCCCGCTGCCGGGTCCAGAGGCGCGTTAGCCCTCGCCTTCAGACGGCAGGCCCACCCGGTAGACGCCACGTAGATCCGAGGGATCGACCGGCTTGCCCTTGCGATAGAGCACCAGCCGTCCGGCCTGGGCGAGGCGCAAGGCACCGCGCCGGACCGAAGGCAGCAGGCTCTGCCAGTCGGGTCCGGTGGCGACGCTGCGCGCCACGTCCTCCGGCGTCACGGTTCGCGCTGCGCCGGGCTGGCCGGCAACAGTGAGGATCGCCGCCTCGACGGCTTCTTCAGAGGGGCGGAGAGGATTATCCGTCATTGTCGAGTACCCAGTGCGAATCCCGGCCCAGCTGCCGGTTGATCATGACAAGAAAGATGGCGAGCGTGGCAGCCATCAGCGCCCAGCCGTTGATGTACCAGCCGAGATAGGCGATGGCGAAGAAGAAGGCGCGCTGACCGCGATTGAAATGCCGTCCGGCAATGGTCGCCATGCGGGCGAGCTTGATGACATGAGCCTGCGCCTGCGGCGTCCCGGCCTCGGAGGGCGGTGGCGTCGACCCGAGCAGAATGGTGGAATAGTTGAACAACCGGTACGCCCAGGCAAACTTGAAAAAGGCGTTAGCGAAGATGAGGGTCAGGCCAAGCGTCTTCAGTTCCCAGCTCGTGCGGTTTGGGGCGCCGAAGGGCAGGTCGCGAAAGAGCGCCATCACCGCTTCGGTCGATTGCAGGATGGCGAGGGTAGCGCCGATGGCCAGCAGCGAGGTAGAGGCGAAGAAGGCCGTGCCGTTTTGCAGTGCAGCGACGATCTGGGCGTCGACGATGCGGTTTTCCCGCTCCAGCATGCGGCGCATCCACTCGTACCTGTAGGCATCCATCCGCCGGTTCAGCGTCCGTGATTCGGCCCAGCTCCCTTCCATCACCAGATGATAGGCGACCCATGCCAGGCAGAATGCCGAGAAGGCGATCGCATCGATATAGGTGAAGCCGAGCATGGTGTTACCTGGAGATCCGCCGGTCGGTAGGCCGCTCTGAATTGGCCCGGAAGGCGAGGATGAGCGTGGTGAGGAGTGCTTTCAACAGCTCCCGGGACGGCTTGTCGAGTGGGCGTCCATGCGGGGCAGGCAGGGCTGCACTGCATGAGCTGCGGTGGAATGTGGCGATTTCGCGGTTGCGAACGTCGTAACGATTTATTAAATACTGTTTCAGATCGCGCCCCTATCTCGAGTCGTCGATTGGCGGATCGTAGTGAACGTATCGTTCCGAGGATCATCATGAATTCCATTCCCGAGCGCTCCTGTTGGGGAGTTGCCCGTTGGGCTGTCGCCGCCTTCCTGGCGGCGATTGCTCTCGTCTACCTGTTCGGTGGCTTCCAGGCGGCGCAGATCGCCGCCGGTTGAGCTAAGGCCTTGGGGCCGCTTTTCTGCTCAGTTGCGTGACAGAGGCTCGGCCCGCAAGGCCGGGCCTCTGTCATGTCTGGACCTTGCTGTCAGATGGAGCGCGGATCAACGGGATTGATCGCCCTCATCACAGCGCTGCGTTTGCCCTGATTCGCCAAATGAAGGACTGTTCGGCCGTTGCCGGAACAGGGAGGCGCGACGCAGTGCTGAGGCTCATCATCGGAAACAAGAATTACTCCTCGTGGTCGCTGCGGCCGTGGCTGGCGATGACCGCGCTCGGCATTCCTTTCGAGGAAGAGCTGGTGGCGCTTGATGCGCCCGACTTCAAGGATCGCATCCGTGAACGCTCTCCTGCCGGCAAGGTACCGGTGCTAATCGATGGCGAGGCGGTGGTATGGGAATCAAGCGCCATTCTGGAGCATCTGGCCGAGCGATTTCCTGAGAAGGGAATTTGGCCGGGGGAGCCGGTTGCCCGCGCCTATGCCCGTTCTCTCGCCACCGAGATGCACAATGGCTTCGGCGCGCTGCGCAGCGTGGCGCCGATGAATCTCTGGCGGCCGGTCGAGCCTCGCGCCTTTTCCGAGGAGGCGGTGAAGGACGTTCGCCGCATCGTTCGCCGTTGGGGCGAGGCCCGAGCACGCTTTGGGGCGGGCGGCGACTTTCTGTTCGGCGGGTTCTCCGGCGCCGATGCGATGTACGCACCGGTCGCAACCCGGCTGCGGACCTATGCGATCGAGATCGACCCGGTGGCGGCCGCTTATGTCGAGGCGATCCATGCCCACCCTGCGTTCGTGGCATGGAAAGAAGCGGCGCTGAAGGAGACGGGCGAACTGGCCGAGGATGAAGTCGACTGGCCGGTGGTCAAGCGGGTATAGAGCGCCGTCGCTCAACGGGCCCAAGCCATGCCTCTCCACCTGCTAAAACTCTGCGTCGGTGCCGAGTCCATTGAGGATCTCGAAGCGTGGATCGCCGAATCTCTCGCTGCCAAGGCGGCCCGTGGACAGGTGGCTGAACAGGTCCACACCACCCGGATGGTGCCGACGCGGACCGTGGAATTGCTGGATGGCGGTTCGCTTTATTGGGTTGTCAAAGGCGAGGTGGCCTGTCGCCAGACACTGACCGGCATTCGGCCCTTTGTGGATGGCGACGGCATACGCCGTTGCCATCTTGTGCTCGACCCCATTGTCCACCGGGTCGATCCGCGCCCCAACCGGCCGTTCCAAGGCTGGCGTTATCTGGCCGCCAAAGATGCACCGGCGGATCTTGCCGCCATGGGCGCCGCACCCGCGCTGCCGGATGAACTCCGTCGTGAACTCCGATCGCTGGGGCTTCTCTGACGCCTCCGAGGGACCTTAACCCCCTTTCGCACGTTATTCCTTTACGGAACGCGAAAGGACCTTGGAATGAGCCAGACAAAATCTGACGGCATGACCCACACCAACTCGGATGATCACCGCGTGGTCGACAATGGCGAAGTGGTGGTTAAGGCCAACACCGAGGAGCGGCAGGCTGTCGAGGTCAAGCCGATGCGCTACGTGCTCGGTATCGGCCTCGTCCTTGTTATTGCCGGGATGGTGATCGCCTACACGGTCATGATCTAGCGCCGGCGGCTTCGTCACACCGGGATATTGTCGATGAGCCGTGTGGAGCCGATCCGGGCGGCTACGAGCAGGCGGACCGGGCCTTCTTCCGAGGAACTGATGGGGGCCAGTGTCTCGGCGTGGCGGGCCTCGACATAGTCGAGATCGAAGCCGGCAGCCGTGATGGCGGCGCGCGCTTCGGCAATGGCTGGGGCCGTGATGGCGTCCCGGCCAATCCTCATCGCCGCGGCCGTTAGCGCCCGATGCAGCGCAGGCGCAGCCTTACGGTCCTCACGGCTCAAATAGACATTGCGCGAAGAGAGAGCGAGGCCGTCCGGCTCCCGGACCGTTGGAACGCCCACGACGTCGACAGGCAAGTCGAGATCGCGGGCCATGCGCGCGATAACCTGCAGTTGCTGATAATCCTTCTCGCCGAACAGGGCGACATCCGGCAGTGCCTGGATCAGCAGCTTGGCCACCACCGTGGCAACGCCGGCGAAATGAGTGGGGCGAAAGTCTGTTTCCAGGCCTAGCGCCGGCCCGGCGAGCGAAATGGTGGTGCAGAACCCCTCCGGATACATCTGCGCGACATCCGGCACGAAAGCCAATTCGACACCAGCGCTGTCGGCCTTGTCGAGATCGGAATCCAGCGTACGCGGGTAGCGCGACAGATCCTCCGTTGGAGCGAATTGGGTCGGATTGACGAAGATCGAGACGATGACGCGGTCCGCCTTCGCCCGCGCGACGTCCATCAAGGCGACATGCCCGGCATGAAGCGCGCCCATGGTGGGAACGAGGGCGATCCGCTTGCCGTCCGTGCGCCAGTGGCGCACCTGGTCGCGCAAGGCGGCGACGGAATGAACAGTGCGGATCGCGCGGGTGCTCGTCATGGCAACAACCCCTTTCGGCCGGGGCGCGGAAGCTAGCAGAGCCGCCCTGAGGGTCAACCGCCCACCTTGTGGCGCCGCCGGGGTCAACCCTTGGCGAGTGGGCCTGTTCGGCGGGGCGCATCCCCCGCTACACTCGCGCCGAATCCGCATCGGAAACCGCAATGGCCGCCGACAAGACCGTAACGACCAAGAACACCACGGCGACACCCGCCGCGCTCTCCACCGAGGCCTCTGCCTTCCTCGCCGAATTGGAGCGTCGCGCACCGCTGACCGCTGAGCGGCGAGGGCGGCTCATCTTTGGCCTCGATGCTACGATGAGCCGGGGGCCGACCTGGGATCTTGCCTGTGCCCTGCAGATGGAGATGTTCGAGGAGGCGGCCCGCATCGGCGGGCTCGATATGCAGCTTGTCTACTATCGCGGCCTTGGGGAGTGCCGCGCCTCGCCCTGGATGAGCGACGGAACGAAGCTCGGCGCCCTGATGGCGCGCATTCAGGTTCAAGGCGGGAGGACGCAGATCGGGCGCGTACTGAACCATGCAGGGGCACAGGCTGCTAAAGGCCCTGTCGGGGCGCTGGTGTTCGTGGGCGACGCGATGGAGGAGAATGTCGATGCGCTCTGCGCCGAGGCGGGTCCGCTGGCGCTGCGCGGCGTGCCGGCCTTCATGTTCCAGGAAGGGACCGATCCCGCCGCCGAGCGCGCCTTTCGCGAGATTGCGCGACTGACCAAGGGCGCCTATTGCCGGTTCGACGCCGGGGCCTCGGCCGAGCTTCGGGCCCTGCTGCGCGCTGCCGCGTCCTATGCCGCCGGCGGAACGAAGGCGCTGGTCGCACTCGCGGGTGCCTCGCCCGGCGCGCGCCGCCTCATTTCCGCGATGCAGGATACGCGATGATCAATCTGGTTATCGGGGCGGCGATCGTCGCCTTGCTCTATTACGGGCTGAAGGCGTTTGGCCGTTCCAACCCAGCGATCCTCGCCAAGCTCGGGCGCAGGGTCGGGGGCGGAGCGCTCATCCTTGTGGCCGGCTTTCTCGGCATGCGCGGCCATATCGAGACGGCCTTGCCGCTAGGCATCTTCGGCCTGTCGCTTTTCGGCTGGGACATCCGCAAGGCGTTTTCTTCGGCGAAGAGCGAGCCGAGCCAAGGGCGGACGTCGAAGGTGCGGACGGCCTTTCTCGACATGGAACTCGATCATGACAGCGGGCGGCTGGCCGGCAAAGTGATCAATGGCCCGCTCAATGGCGCTTCCCTGGACACACTTGATGTGCCCAGCCTTGCCCGTTTCGCCCTCGACGTCGACGTCGAGAGTCGCCAGCTACTCGAAGCTTATCTTGACCGCCGGTCGCCCGGCTGGCGTGAGAACGTGGACGGACATGCGGGCGGGGGGAGCGCTGACGCGCCGCGCCGCGGCGCGATGACGGAAGAGGAGGCCTACCAGATCCTGGGGCTTCAGCCGGGGACGGGGGCGGACCAGATCCGCCAGGCTCACCGATCCCTTATGAAGAAACTCCATCCCGACCAGGGCGGGTCGAACTATCTCGCTGCCCGGGTAAACGAAGCGAAGGATGTCCTGCTCGACCGCCATTGATCCCATCCCCCGGTTCAGTTGCGGAAGACCATGCAACCGAAGTCGCTGCGCTTAAGGGCCTGGCAGGCCTTGCGAGCAGCGGATTCGGCGTCGAAGCCGGCGAAGCGGGCACGCACGATGCGGGTCGAACCCTTGACCGCCTGTTCGGTATAGGCGTCGGCCTTGGCAAGCGCGCTACCGGCCTTCTGCTGCGCCTTGGCAATCTGGGCGCGGGCGTCCGCCTCGCTGCCGAAGGCACCAATCTGGATGGCCCAACCCGAACGCGGTGCGGTGGACTGCTCGGCGGTTTCGGCTTCCTGGCGCGGAATCTCGATCGGGCCAACGCTGGCGACCTGAACCTGCTGCTGCTTGATGGCACGCTGGGCAGGTGCCGCGGCTTGTGTCTCGGAAGCGTCTGAGACGAAGCCGTTGGTGAAGGACAAGGTGCCGAGGATCCCCGGCTGATTGCTGAAGGTGGCAACAGGTTCGCTCGGCCGGGCCACCGCAACCGTCTTCACTGCGACCGGTACGATCGGCGCGGCGGAGCCGACAGGCGGCGCGTTGCGGGTCGGGGCGCTCGCCACTGTCTGGGCCGGACGGGCCGGTGAAGGGGCCGGCGTGGGCACCGAGGCCGTGGTGTCGAAATCGGCAACAGCCGACGCCATGGCGACGCGCGGGCTGCTGGTGGGCACCGGAATGGTCTTGGGTGCGGTCGGGGCTTCGTCGATCTGAGCGACCGGCGCGATGGCATCGTCGGCCGATGCGCCTTGCGGTGCGCCGCTCATGCGGGCGACGAGCTGCCGGCCGGACTGGGCCTTGCCGAGGTTCTCGTTGAGCAGTGCCACCATCTGGTTGTCGCGCGAGGCGGCGCTGGAGCCGCCCATCACCACTGCGATCACATAGCGCCCGTTCTTCTTGACGCTGGTGAGCAGGTTGAAGCCGGACGCATTGGTGTACCCGGTCTTGATGCCGTCGACGCCATCCACGCGGCCGAGCAGGCGGTTGTGGTTACGGATGGCGACACCGCGGTACTGGAAGCTGCGAATTTCAAAGTAGCCGTAATATTTCGGGAAGCGCTCCTGAACGGCGCGGCCGAGCGTTGCGAGGTCGCGAGCGGTCGTGACCTGCTCAGGGCTGGGTAGCCCGTTAGGGTTCTTGAACACTGTGCGCGACATGCCGAGCTGGCGGGCGCGGCGGGTCATCAGGCTGGCGAAGCTGGAGGAGCTCCCGGATATATTCTCGGCGATGACGACGGCGACGTCGTTGGCGGAGCGGGTGACGAGCGCCTGAATGGCATCCTCGACCGAGATGGTGGAGCCCGCCTTCACACCAAGCTTGGAAGGCTGCTGCGCAGCGGCATAGGCGGACACGCGCAGCGGCGTGTTGAGCCGCATGCGGCCACTCTCCAACTGCTCGAACAGCAGATAGAGCGTCATCACCTTGGTGACGGACGCTGGATGACGCAGTGCGTCGGCATTATCGGCATCGAGAATGCGTCCGGTATTGGCGTCGACGACGATGTGGGAATAACCGCGATGCCAGGTGCCGGTGCTGGCCACGCTGCGGGTGACAGCCGATTTGGCGCGCACCGACTTCTTCTTCTTGGACGCCGCTTCCGCCACGCCCGCCCCCAGCAGGGAGACTGCCAAAACCGCTACGGCGGCACGCATGAAGGTGGTACCAACCATTCCCGGAACCCGCATGTGACCGTCCCGCTACTCTCTGCCGGCTGACGCCGGAAACTCAACATATCCGCCAGGGACGAGACATCGCAGGGCAATTGCTGCCTTTGCGAAGGTCTCGACCGGTTAAGGAACCCTGCCGAACCATCACTTCCCAAATCTTAAAAAGGGCACGGTTACAGAGTCGTAAAGAATGCCATCAACCCTGTTGATATGGCACGAAGATGGTGTGGGGCCGCGTGTGGTGGCACGTCATGTTGCGTTGCACAAATTTCCTTGACGGGAGTTGGTGCGGTGCATTACAAAAGTTCCAGGGAGAATTCCCGGGCGGGCGCGTGCGGCTGATGCGCGACGCGCGTGGCGAAACACCACAGGAGTTGGGCTCATGCTGCAGAATTTTGAAGACATCCAGAAGGTCGGCAAGGACAATCTCGAACTCGCGACCAAGAGCTTCGGTACGGTTTCCAAGGGCGTCCAGGCGATCGCCATTGAGGTCGCCGACTACTCGAAGAAGTCGTTCGAGGAAGGCACGGCCACGGCCGAGAAGCTGTTCGGCGCCAAGACGCTCGACAAGGCGGTCGAAATCCAGTCGGCTTATTTCAAGAGCGCCTATGAGAGCTTCGTCGCGCAGGCGACCAAGATGGGCGAGCTTTATGCCGATCTCGCCAAGGAAACCTATAAGCCGTATGAGAGCGTGCTTGCCAAGGTTTCTGTCACCAAGTGATCTGCCGCCGCTGATTGGCTGTAGCTGACATTTACGCGCCGGACGTTTGTGCGGTGTCGAGGGCGACCCGGAACGGGAGTTCGGGCTGTCCGCGTGGTTTAGAAGGCCCGGCCTCAGCGCCGGGCCTTTTTCTTTTTTGGCTGGCGTGCGGGGCACTTGGTCCCCTCGATCGACGCACGGGGCAGTGTGCGTTGGCACCAGGCTCATGGAATTGTCACCGGAATGCGACAGTCGGTTCCGCTCGGGCCTCTGGCGTGAGCGGGGATGCGTACTTATTATAGCTACCGAAGGCCGGTTCGCCGGTTGGGGAAAGCATGAATGTCCGACCACGCCGAATTCCAGCCGCGTGAGGCTATGATGGCCGACGATGAACGTCGCCGCCGGGGAGACAACGCGCCCGGCACGGCGGTGATCACGCGCACCAAGCCGCAGGCAAAGCGGCCAAATCTCTACCGGGTGCTCCTGGTCAACGACGACTACACGCCAATGGAGTTCGTCGTGCATGTGCTGGAGCACTTTTTCAGCAAAAACCGGGAGGAAGCCACCCAGATCATGCTGCATGTGCATCAGCATGGCGTGGGGGAGTGCGGTATCTTCACCTATGAAGTGGCCGAGACAAAGGTCACTCAGGTGATGGACTTCGCACGCAAGCACCAGCATCCTTTGCAGTGCGTCATGGAGAAGAAGTGACGCCCCGCGACGGCTAAATGAAGAGGTCCCGATGCCCACCTTCTCCCGAAGCCTCGAGCAGTCGCTTCACCGGGCCCTCGCGCTCGCCAATGAGCGCCACCACGAATACGCCACGCTTGAGCACCTGCTGCTGTCATTGGTCGACGATCAGGATTCGGCGGCCGTGATGCGCGCCTGCAATGTCGACATCGACAAGCTGCGGCGCAATCTCGTCGAGTACATCGATACCGAGCTCGAAAATCTGGTTCAGGACGCCGGCGAGGACTCAAAGCCCACCGCCGGGTTCCAGCGCGTCATTCAGCGCGCCGTCATTCATGTACAGTCGTCCGGCCGTGAAGAAGTCACCGGAGCAAACGTGCTGGTGGCAATCTTCGCCGAGCGTGAGAGCCATGCGGCCTATTTCCTGCAAGAGCAGGACATGACGCGCTATGATGCCGTCAACTACATCAGCCACGGCATCGCCAAGCGCGCCGGCATGTCGGAGAGTCGACCCGTTCGCGGCGCCGAGGAGGAGACTGAGACGAAGACCGGGGAGGACACCAAGAAGAAGGCCGACGCGCTCGAGGCCTATTGCGTGAACCTCAACAAGAAGGCGCGCGAGGGCAAGATCGACCCGTTGATCGGTCGCGACAGCGAGATCCAGCGCACCATCCAGGTGCTCTGCCGCCGCTCCAAGAACAACCCGCTCTTCGTGGGCGACCCCGGCGTGGGCAAGACAGCCATCGCGGAAGGGCTGGCACGGCGCATCGTCGCCGGCGAAGTGCCCGACGTCCTTGCCAAGGCCACCGTCTTCTCGCTCGACATGGGCGCGCTGTTGGCGGGCACCCGCTATCGCGGCGATTTCGAAGAACGCCTCAAGCAGGTGGTCAAGGAGATCGAGGCGTATCCCGACGCCATCATGTTCATTGACGAAATCCACACCGTGATCGGCGCTGGCGCGACCTCGGGCGGGGCGATGGATGCCTCCAATCTGCTCAAGCCTGCCCTTGCGGCGGGCACGCTGCGCTGCATCGGCTCAACCACCTACAAGGAATACCGCCAGTATTTCGAAAAGGACCGCGCCCTCGTCCGCCGGTTCCAGAAGATTGATGTGCCGGAGCCGACGGTGCCAGACGCGATTGAGATCCTGAAGGGGTTGAAGCCTTATTTCGAGGATTACCACCGGCTGCGTTACACCAACGACGCCATCAAGGCGGCGGTGGAGCTCTCCGCGCGCTACATCCACGACCGCAAGCTGCCGGACAAGGCGATCGACATCATCGACGAGTCAGGCGCGGCGCAGATGCTCCTCCCGGAGGGCCGGCGCAAGAAGATCATCGGCGTCAAGGAGATCGAGGCCACAGTGGCCACTATCGCCCGCATCCCGCCAAAGTCGGTTTCCAAGTCGGATACCGAAATCCTCTCGGCGCTGGAGACCACGCTCAAGCGCGTCGTCTATGGGCAGGACAAGGCGATCGAGGCATTGTCCTCGGCGATCAAGTTGGCGCGGGCGGGCCTGCGTGAGCCGGAGAAGCCGATTGGTTCCTACCTGTTCTCCGGCCCCACCGGCGTCGGCAAGACAGAGGTGGCCAAGCAACTCGCCTCGAGCCTGGGCGTCGAGCTTCTGCGCTTCGACATGTCCGAGTACATGGAGCGGCACACCATCTCGCGGCTGATCGGCGCGCCTCCCGGATATGTCGGGTTCGACCAGGGCGGCCTGCTGACCGACGGCATCGACCAGCATCCGCACTGCGTGCTGCTGCTCGATGAGATCGAGAAGGCGCATCCCGACCTGTTCAACATCCTGCTGCAGGTGATGGACCACGGGAAGCTGACCGACCACAACGGCAAGCAGGTGGATTTCCGTAACGTCATTCTCATCATGACGACCAATGCGGGCGCTGCCGATCTGTCGAAATCGGCCTTCGGCTTCACCCGAACCAAGCGTGAAGGCGACGACGTGGAGGCTATCAATCGCCTCTTCGCGCCGGAGTTCCGTAACCGGCTCGACG
This sequence comes from Ancylobacter sp. FA202, assembly GCF_000380205.1. Classification (NCBI taxonomy): domain Bacteria; kingdom Pseudomonadati; phylum Pseudomonadota; class Alphaproteobacteria; order Hyphomicrobiales; family Xanthobacteraceae; genus Ancylobacter; species Ancylobacter sp. FA202. Next base: position 4,202,959 of record NZ_KB904818.1, read on the forward strand.
CCATCATCCCCTTCGCCCACCTCACCAACGAGGTCATCTCGCTGGTGGTGGAGAAGTTCGTGCTGCAGCTTGAGGCGCAGCTGGCCGACCGAAACGTCACCATCGAGCTGTCGGACGAGGCGACTGCCTGGCTGGTGGAGCGCGGCTACGACCAGCAAATGGGCGCGCGGCCCATGGGCCGGGTGATCCAGGAGCACATCAAGAAGGCGCTGGCCGACGAGGTGCTGTTCGGCAAGCTGCGCTCGGGTGGCCATGTCCGCGTCGTGCTCAAGACCGACGAGGATGGCGAGACCTCGCTGGGCTTCGAGTTCCCGGAGGGGCCAATCACGCCCAAGCCGGAGAAAATCGAGCCGCCCAAGGCCAAGCGGGCGCCGCGTCGCAAGGCTCCCGCCGCCAAGGCCAAGAAACCGGCCGCGACGGCGAGCCGAGCAAAGCCCGGCTCCTCGAAAGTGCCGAAGGTGCCGCTGGTCAAGGCCTGAACCCGATCCAAGCATCTACAGGAACTGAGGAACCACCCGCGCCAGTGTCGCGGGTGGTTTCGTTTCATCATGCCACGCGACGCCAAGTTGGTGGCGCACGCTCCGAAACCAGCCGATGGCAGGCTCCACGGCACGCCCCGCGGCGGTGCCTCATGGCAGCCATGCGGTTACAGGCCTCTCGTTTCGCTTGACGCCAGGGGGACGGCGCCCCAGAACGCCGGGGCGAGTTCACATGCTATCCCCCCAGGTTTCGCCCCCACTCGACACTGCTCCTCCGGCGCGCTGGTTTGCGCGTGGGATGCGTGGCGCCGTCTCGACGCCCGGACTGGTTCTGGTTGCGACCTTCATCGGTTTTGGCGGTCTGCTCCATGACCTCGCCTTTCCGATAGGAGCGGGTCTGCTGTCGACCCTTTTGATCTGGGCTTTGCCGGCGCAGGTGATTCTCATCGGCGGCCTCGCGACGGGGGCGTCGCCGCCCGCGCTCGCTGTGGCGGTGTGCCTTTCGGGTGTGCGGCTGCTGCCCATGGTGGTCTCGCTCATGCCGCTCATGCGAGGCCCGCGCCCGCGTCTGGGGTGGGAACTGCTCTGCGCCCATTTCGTCGCCATGACGTTGTGGGTGGAGGGGTTCCGGCTGCTGCCGAAGGTGGCACCGGAGGGGCGACCTGCTTACGCTGCGGGGCTCGGGCTCGGCCTCACCCTGCTGAGCATGGCCGGCACCGCGATCGGCTTCTATCTCACAGGCGCGCTGCCGGGCCCGCTGGCGGTGGCGTTGCTGTTGCTGACGCCGATCTCCTTCGCCATCCTGCTGGTGCGAAACGCCCGCCAGGCGGTCGATTGGCTGGCCATCGGGCTTGGCGCGGCGATTTCGCCGCTGGTCGCCAATTCGCCCGGCGGGCTGGACCTGTTCTGGGCGGGTGTGGGCGGTGGCACGCTGGCTTTCTTCATCGCCCGCCATCTGCCGAGACAGCGCGCATGAGCTTCCATTCAACCGAATTGGGCGCCATGTTGGTCGTGATCTTCTTCGGTTTCCTGCCGAACGAAGTCTGGCGTGTACTCGGCGTGCTGTTCGGCCGGCGGATCGATCCCGGCAGCGTGTGGATGCAATGGGTGCAGGCGGTGGCGACAGCGCTACTGGCGGCGGTGGTGGCGCGCCTGCTGCTGGTGCCGAGCGGAGCGCTGGTAGCCCTGCCGCTCGGGCTCCGTGCTGGTGCCGTGGGAAGCGGCATTGCCGGCTTCCTCATCGTGCGCCGCTCCGTTCTCGCCGGTGTGCTGGTCGCCGAGGCGGTGCTCGTAGCGGGCGCGTGGTGGCTCGGCGTTAGCCCATAAGCGCCGCCCTTAGCTGCGCCGCCTGCTGAGCCAGCACGTCGGGCGCTTCCGTGTGGGACAGCGGCGGGAGCAACTCGACCCCGGCATGGCGCGGAATGACGTGGACATGCAGGTGGAACACCTCCTGGCCCCCCGCCTTCTCATTGTGCTGGGTGAGGGTGATACCCTCGGCCGTGAACACCTTCATCTGCGCCTGCGCAACACGTTGGGCAACGGCCATGACAGCGGCGAGATCGCCCGCTTCGACGTCCAGCAGGTTGCGGGCCGGAGCCTTGGGGATGACGAGAGCATGGCCTGCCGCCCGCGGCATGATGTCGAGAAAAGCGAGAACGTGGTCGTCCTCATAGACTTTATGAGCGGGGATCTCGCCGCGCAGGATCTTCGCGAAGATGTTGCCGGGATCGTAAGCCATGATTTCCTCCCTGTGGGCCTGACCTGATCGCAAGCCGCTGGACGCGGGTCAAGGCCACCCCGTTCAAGGCTCGTCGGCCTGTTCGTCCGCGACCTGCTGGCGGAAGGGGCCGAGTTCGCTCAGTTCGGCGCCGGCGTCGGCGACATAGCGGCGTTCGCGCTCCAGATAGTGGGCGACGGCAGAGCGAAACTGCGGATCGGCGATATAGTGCGCCGAGCGTGTGATGACCGGCATGTAGCCCCGAGCCAGCTTGTGCTCGCCCTGCGCGCCGGCCTCGACCGTTGAAAGGCCGTGGGCGATGGCGAAGTCTATGGCCTGGTGGTAGCAGACCTCGAAATGCAGGAAGGGATGGTGCTCAACGGCGCCCCAGTGGCGGCCATAGAGCGTGTCCGAGCCGATGAAGTTGATCGCTCCGGCGATCCAGCGTCCGGCGCGCTTCGCCATCACCAGCAGAATGTGCTCGGACATGCGCTCGCCGATGAGGGAATAGAAGGCGCGAGTGAGATAGGGACGGCCCCATTTGCGCGTACCGGTCTCGATGTAAAAGCCGTAGAAGGCGTCCCAGACCTCCTCGGTGAGGTCCGCTCCTGTGAGCCAATGGATGGTCACGCCGTTCTCCAGCGCCTCCCGTCTCTCGCGACGGATCTGCTTGCGCTTCCGAGAGGCGAGGGCGCCAAGGAAAGTCTCGAAATCCGCATAGTCCTGGTTGCGCCAGTGAAACTGCTGGTCAGTGCGCGGTAAGAACCTCTCAGCTTCCAGCGCCCCGGCATCTGCCTCGGTGAGGAAGGTGGCGTGCACCGAAGAGACCTTGCGCAGCTTCGCCAACGCCACGAGCCCGCCTGCCAGCGCGGCGCGGATCGTTTCTGCCTGGGGCCCTGAGCCGACCAGCAGGCGCGGGCCGGTGGCAGGGGTGAAAGGAACGCTCACCTGAAGCTTCGGATAATAGCGCCCGCCCGCCCGCTCCAAGGCCTCTGCCCAGCCATGGTCGAAAACATATTCACCCTGCGAGTGGGACTTCAGATAGGCCGGGCAGACGCCTAGGATCTCGCCCTCTTCCCCCTCCAGGACGAGGTGCTGCGGCAGCCATCCCGTCGCGGCACAGGCCGAGCCTGATTCCTCCAGCGCGGAGAGAAAGGCGTGACTGACGAAGGGATTATAAAAGCTTGTTGAATCGGGGTGCGAAGCCGGGACGCTGGCGCAGGCATCCCAGGCGTTGGCGTCGAGCGAGGCAATCTCGCTCTCGACACGCAGGCGGAAGGTATCGTCGGACATGCGAAAGTGGCTCGCGGCGGAGGCTCGGCAGGCATTGATCAGCGGAACTGATTCACAGCTCCGATCTTCATTGTGCGCCGCACACCGCCTCGGCGAAAGGCCACTCACGCGATCGGGAACCGGTGTTCCCGGCTCAGGGCAGGAAGCCCTCGAAGATCATCTGGTCGGCATGGCGGGCCGCGGTCGCCCGGTCCCCCTCCGTCCGCACGGTCCAGGTCAGCAGCGGCATGGGGCGCTGCCGGCGGGCGGCGTCGACGGCTGCTGACGGCAGTTCCTTGACATAATGGGCGATGAAGTCGGGTTGTGTGCGCGGCAGATGCAGCAGGTTGCTCCATTCATGCTTGGTTTCGTGGTTGAGCATGTCCCATTCCGGGTCGTCGTAGAGATGCTCCATGGTGATCCCGCGCGGGATGTGCGGCGCCAAGTTCCGCACCGCCGCCACCAGATCCGGATCGAACGACATCAGCGCCGCCGGCCCGCTATACCCAGCCAGCACCTCGACTGCGCGCGTGGCGACCGCGGTGTCGCCGTCAAAATGGCTCTTCAGCTCGATGATGAGAGGCACCCGCCCGCCGACGCGGGCGAGCAGGTCGTCGAGCGTCATCATTCGGTCGGCGGTGCCGCGCATTTCGACTGCCTTGAGCTGCGCGGTGGTGCGCACCTTCGCCGGCCCTTCCGCCAAGGTCAGTCGCTCCAGCGTGTCGTCGTGAAACACCATCGCCTCGCCATCGGCGGAGAGCTGGATGTCCACTTCGATGGCATAGTCGCGCGCCATCGCGGCATCGACCGCCGAGGGCGTGTTCTCGATCACACCGCGCACCGCATCATGCAGCGCGCGGTGGGCGATCGGCTGGGCGGTGAGCCAGGCCGGCGCATTGGGTGAAGGAGCATCAGCCGCCATCTGCGTGGCCTCAGGCGAATTCGATCACGGCCTCGACTTCAACGCTGACATTGAACGGCAGCTGGGCGACGCCGACCGCCGAGCGCGCATGCCGCCCCGCATCGCCGAACACCTCGACGAACAGGTCGGAGCAGCCATTCACCACCTTGGGCTGGTCAGTGAAATCCGGCGCCGAATTGACGAAGCCAACCAGCTTCACCACCCGCTTTACCCGGTCAAGATCGCCGAGCGCCGCCTTGATCTGGGCAATGAGGTTGATTGCGCACTGGCGGGCGGCGGCACGCCCGGCCTCAATGTCGGCCTCGCCCGAGAGCTTGCCGGTCATGAAGCTGCCATTGGCCATGGAAATCTGGCCGGAGATCCACAGAAGGTTGCCGCTGATGACGAAGGGCACATAATTTGCCGCAGGAGCGCTGGCCGCGGGGATGGTGATGCCGAGGGCCGCGAGCTTGGCCTCAACCGTTCCGGTCATGGGGATCTCCTGCTATCTTGAGCGCGCATGCCTGCTGGGCATGCGGTGGCGGCCAATGAGCGGCAACCGACCTGCAATTGCCATCTTCGATGGGTCATGTTTGGCGGATCGGTTCGCCATTCGCAAGCTGCGACTGACGTCTGCGAGGAGCCCTTTGCCTATGCCGTCCTCAAGTTTCCCCCGCTTCGCTGTCGCGGCCCTTCTGCTCGGCGCGTCGGCCCTTCCGGCCATGGCAATTCAGCTGTCATCGCACCGCGCCACCTATACGGTTTCGCTCGACGCCTCGAAATCCGGAACCCGCATCAACGGCGCCGAGGGGCGGATTATCTATGAGATGCGCGGCAGCGCGTGCGCCGGTTATTCGGTGCTACTAAGACAGGATACCGATCTCGCAACCGATGGGGGGCGGCTCAACAGTGCGGTATCGACGGCCACCTGGGAGGATGGCGAGGGCAAATCCTATCGCTTCCGCGTCACCAACAGGCTCAATGGCGAGACATCAGAGGAAGCCGACGGCGTGGCCGAGCGCAAAGAGGGTGAACTTACGGTGACGTCGACCAAGCCGGAGGCGCGGACCGTCGTGCTCGGCAAGAATGTCCTGCTTCCGACCCAACACGTACTGCGCCTTATCAGCAGCGCGGAAAGCGGCGAGTCGGTGCTGGAAGCGCCTGTCTTCGATGGGTCTCCTGACGCCAAGAAGGTTTATGACACGCTGGCGGTGATCGGCCGCGAAACCCGCGACGCGAAGGGGCTGGAAGAGGCGGCCACGTCAGGCGATCTGGCCGGCCGGCCCCGCTTCCCTGTGACGATCAGCTATTACGAGCGTGGCGGCACCAGTGAAACGCCGGACTACGTCATCAGCTTCGACATGTTCGACAATGGCGTGAGCCGCAAGTTGAAGCTCGATTATGGCGAGTTCGCGCTGAATGGCACGCTCATTTCCTACGAGGCGCTGCCGAAGGAAGAGTGCGCGAAATAGGTTTGGCCGTAGCCTCCCCGCCATCGGCCGGGCCGCTTGCTGACGCTGGCGCCTGCTCGTCGGGTCGGTTGCGGTGCGGCTGCTGGGGCTCGCGTCGTTTCGGTGCGTCGAGGGCGATTCCCCGGTCGATGATTTCCTTGCCGAACCGGGCGCGCAGCGCGTCCGTCGCCAATTCCGCCAGACCGCGCTTGGTGGCGGAAGTATCGACGAGATCCGCCGGATCGGCGAGCACCGGGTCGGCTAGTTCCGACACGCCGACCCCGATCAGTCGAAAGCGCCGTCCATCCGTTTCGCGGGCGAGCAGTTCGCGGGCATGGTCGAAGATGCGGTGGGCGAGCCGCGTCGGGTCCTCCAGCGAACGGGCGCGGGTGACAAGGCGGAAATCGGACGTCTTGAGCTTCAGCGTGACGGTGCGGCCGGCGAGGTCGGCCGCCTTCAGCCGGTCGGAGAGCTTGCGGGTGAGCCGGTAGAGTTCCTGCTCCAACGTGCGGTAGTCGGCAATGTCGGTGTCGAAGGTTGTCTCGGTCGAGACGCTCTTGGTCTCGCGCTCAGGGTTCACGGTGCGCGTATCGATGCCGCGTGCGAGCCGCCAAAGCCGCAGGCCCTCATTGCCGAAACGGCGGGCGAGGGCGGTCTCGTCTGCGGCCTGCAGGTCGGCAATGGTACGATAGCCCTCGCGCGTCAGCCGCTCCTGGGTCGCCTTGCCGACCCCCCAGATCGCGCCAACGCTCCGCTCCGCGAGAAAGGCCACGGCTTCCTGCGTCCCGATCACCGCGAAGCCGCGCGGCTTGTCGAGTTCGGAGGCCATTTTGGCGAGGAACTTGTTGGGCGCGAGGCCAATCGAGATGGTGACGCCGATCTCCTTCTCCACCGCCCGGGCAAGCCGGGCCAGGGCCCTCGCCGGGCTCTCTCCATGCAGAAGCTCGGTGCCGGCTAGGTCGAGAAAAGCTTCATCGATGGAGAGCGGCTCGACCAGCGGCGTCAGGCCTAAGAAGCGCTCGCGGATCTGGCGGCCGACCGCGACATATTTCGCCATGCTTGGCTTGATCACCACCGCTTCCGGGCAGAGGGCGAGGGCTTTGAACATCGGCATTGCCGAGCGCACCCCCTTCACGCGGGCGAGGTAGCAGGCGGTGGAGACAACGCCGCGCTTGCCGCCGCCGATGATAACAGGAACATCGCGGAGCGCTCGATCGTCGCGCTTCTCCACCGAGGCGTAGAAGGCGTCGCAATCGATATGAGCGACGTGCAGCGTGTCGAGCTCGGCATGCCGCACAAGTCGCGGGCTGCCGCAACGGGCGCAGCGGCGCTCCTCGCCGGCTTCGCTCAGGCAATCGCGGCAGAAGGCCGGCAGGCGCGCCATGGGCCGTGCTCCGTTTGCCCGATCAGTCCTCGCCCATATCGGCGTGAAACAGAATTTCGCGCGCCGCCACCACATGGCCAGGATCGATCTTCGCCTCGCCGGCATAGGCGATGAGAAGTTCCTGATGGTTGATCAGATGGTCGAGCAGCGCCACATGGAACGCGGCCGAGCCCAACGCTCCGCGCAGATCGGCGGGCGACAGACCGCTGTCGGCGAGAAAGGGGCCGATGCGCTCGGGATCGCCGGCGAGATAGGCGAGGGCGCCGAGGGCGACCTGTCGGGCCGCCTCGATCTGCGTGGGGGAGCGTGAGTTGCGGCTCTTCATTTCCGGTTCCGTAAGGAATGGGTGGGTAAAGCTAGCGTATCGACCGGCGGATGAGCGAGCGATTCTGGCTCGCCAGAACGTGCCGTCGTCGCAGGGACCGTCGAGCAATGCCCAAGACCGTTCTGATCGTCGAGGACAATGAGCTCAACATGAAGCTCTTCAACGATCTGCTCGAAGCCCATGGCTATATCACGGTCGGCACCCGAAATGGCATCGAAGCCATGGATCTGGCGCGCAAGCACAGGCCGGACCTGATTCTGATGGACATTCAGCTTCCCGAGGTCTCCGGCCTCGACGTGACCCGCGCCCTCAAGGCCGATCCGGAGCTGAAAGCGATTCCCGTCATCGCCGTCACGGCCTTCGCCATGAAGGGCGACGAAGAGCGGATTCGCGAGGGGGGCTGCGAGGCCTATCTTTCAAAGCCGATCTCGGTGGCGAAATTCCTGGAGACCGTGCGCCAGTTCGCCCCCGTGCCCTGAAAGGGCGAGCGGCGAGACGAGGTCCGCCACATCCGCCTGCGATTCTGTCGACAATTCCCGTTGCAATTGGCGCCCGTTCGGGTAGCCTGATCACGGTATCCGTTTGCCCTGCGGAGTGCTCGGGTCCGCCGCATCTCCTGGGTCCGTAGGGTCTGGTCGGCGGGCGGTGTCTACGGATGGCCTCTCCGTTCACCGCTCGCCGATTCCAGCTTCTCCCTGAACGGACCAGTCCCCCGAACATCAGCCCAAGCCAATCCATCCGCGCCAGCAACGGCGCAGCCAAAAGAAAAGGCGCCTTGCGGCGCCTTTCGCGTTTTGGGCTGGGCCCGTGCGGCGGTTCAGATCACTTGATCTTGCCTTCGCGGAACTCGACATGCTTGCGCGCAACCGGGTCGTACTTCTTCACGACCAGCTTGTCGGTCATGGTGCGCGAGTTCTTCTTCGTCACGTAAAAGAAGCCGGTGTCAGCGCTCGACACGAGCTTGATCTTGATGGTCGTTGCCTTGGCCATGACCGGGTCTCCTGGAGCGTGGCTCTCGAACGTGGGGGCGCCACGCCGAAGAAAACGGGTTCGCGCGGCAGATCCGCCGCTCGTTGCGCGTCCGTATCCGTGATCGGCGCGCGAATGTCAAGGAAGCGCGCTCAGCGATCGCGCCAAATCTGCCCGGCGACGACCAGCACATAGAGCAGAAGGAAGGCCCCGATCACCCAGGCGAAACCGTGCGGATCCACCAGTTGCATGCCGCCACCGACCGCGGTTGGACCCACGGTGAGGCCAATCGAATACAGCATCACGAAGGCCGCATTGGCGGTGGCGAGCGCCGCCCCGTTGAAACGCGCACCGAGCAAAGCGAGGCCGACCGTGTACAGGCCGGCGACGATTCCCGTGGTGAGGAACGCCGCGATCCACATGGCCCAGCTGTCGATCGCGAGGTGCGGTATCAGAAACGAGCCGAGAACGCCGATGATCCCGCAGCCGAGCAGTAGCCGGCGCCGGTCAACCCTGTCGCTCAGCAGGCCGAGCGGCAGTTGCAGGGCGACATTGCCGAGTTCGGCGACAGTGAGCAGAAGTGCCGCCTCGCCCGCGTCCAGCCCGCGCCGCAGGCCGTAAAGCGGCAGGAAGTTAATCATTCCCGTCTCTACAGCTCCGAAGATGAAGGCTGCGAGGGTGGCGGCCGGGGCGATACGCATGAGCGTCCACACGCCGCCGCCGGAATGATCTTCCTCGATGGCTGGCGCGCCGGCGGCACCGATCAACACCGGAATGCCCGCCAGCGCGAAGAAGGCGGCACCGCAGAGATAGGGTGCCCAGCCCTGCGTTCCGACCAGGCTGAGAATCGCGGGACCTCCGGCGAAGCCCATCGACAGCACCGTCCCGTAGATGCCGATGACAAGACCGCGACGGTGGTTCGGCGATGCGGCGTTGATCCAGAACTCGCTGACCACGAACAGCACGCACAGTGCCGCCCCGAAGATGAAGCGGAGCGGGAACCACAGTATGAAGGATGGGGTGATCTTGAAGGCGAGCAGGCTTATTGCGGCGCTGAGGATGGCTGCCAGCAGCAGGGGGCCGGCGCCGATGCGGCGCACCAGCTTGGGCAGGAAGGGCGCCAGCGCGATGGTGGCGAGCCCGCCCACCGCGGTGTTGATGCCGATCCAGGTCGAGGAGATGCCCCGGTCGTGCAACTCAAACGCGAGTAGCGGAATGGAGAGCGCGAGGCCGAGCCCGACCGCCGATATGGCTGCGATAGCGGCCGCGATGGAGGCGACATTCACGGGAGGCGAAAGGGCGGGGGCATGCATGGCGGGCACCTGGCGCCGGGTGGTAGAGTCCCGGACCGCTGCCTCTAGCCCATGGATGGCAAAAGTCGAATGACTTTTGGCAATGATGTCATGCCGGGAATTGCTGGCGGGGTTCGCCGTTTACGTCAGCGTCTCGCGATAAACCTTTGCACCGCGTGTGAAATAGAACGGCACCGGCTGCCAGGGCCGGTGGCCGCTCTTGAGGCGCGGGGCGACCTCGGCAAGGATCGCCCGCGTGATCTCAGGCACGTCCGCCAGCAGTGCGTCGTCCAGTGTAAGCCATTGAAGTTCCACCAGTTCAGTCGCGGGTCCGACCACGCCTTCCCGGCGGTGGGCGACTTCCGAAAGCTCCGCCATGAAGAAGCGGGTGTCGAAGCGGCGGGCGAGGCGGGGCGGGGTGATGGCGCGGGCGACGAAGGTCAGCGCCTCCAGATTGGGAAACAGTCCGGCCGCGCTGAAGCCCTGCCAGGGCCCGGGAAACTGGCCGGGCGCGCCGGCCTCGTTCGTGCCGATGAGCAGGCCGGTCTCCTCGCAGGTCTCGCGGATGGCGGCGAGCGCCAGCGCCCGGGCGCGGGTTGTGCTCGGGCGGCTGACGCGGGCTAACAGCCTGCGTTCGCTCTCCGAATCGAGCATGCCATAGACCGGAACCTGCCGGTCCGCCGCGTCGACGCGCCCGCCGGGAAAAACGAATTTCCCCGGCATGAAGCGCAACGACGGGTTGCGTCGGCCGAGCAGGATGCGTGGGATTCGCTTTGAGCGGTCCACCAGAATCAGAGCGGCCGCGTCCACCGGGCGGACGAGCGGGTGGCCCGCATCGAGCCGTTCGCGCGGGAAATTCGGGGAGACGTCGGTCGGTTTCATGAGTGCAGTGTGGTGGAGTGTCAGTGCAGTGAGGCCAATGCGGACGATCAGGAGCGCTTGCCGGCGGGAACGGCGTCGATCTGCCGGCTGGGGGGCAGCGCCTCGCGCTCGGAATCGGTCGGGTCGAACCCATGCATGTGCAGCGCCCATTGATAGGCGATGAGTGCGCCCTTCACCGGCGGCAGCAGCAGCAGCGACAGCAGCAGGGTCATCGGCAGCCAGACGATGAGGTGGATCCACACAGCCGGGTGCAGCGCCATCTCCACCGCCAGCAGCAGCGGCACGACGATATGGCCGACAATGGTGATGACCATATAGGGCGGCGCGTCGTCGGCGCGGTGGTGCCACAGTTCCTCGCCGCACTCCGGGCAGTGCTCGTTCACCTTGAGATAGGCGCCGAACATCGCGCCCTTGCCGCAGGCGGGGCAGCGCAGGCGCAGGCCGTTCATCATCGCCGGGCCGACCGGGCGGTGGGGCTGGTGGGACTTGTCCTTCATGGCGGGGCGCCTCCGGCGCTATTTGCGCTTGCCGATGCGCTTGGGTCCATGGGGGCGCGACTCCGGCCTGCCATAGCGCCCGCGCGCACCACCGGGCCGGCGCTTGTCGGGCGTTACGTGCCTGCCCTCAGATAGTAGCTCGAACCGCAGCGCGCCAGCCACCGGCGCGGCTTCCACGAGCTTCACTTCGACGCGGTCGCCGAGCCGGTGCATCTCGCCCGTGCGCTCGCCGATGAGGGCATGGCGCACCTCGTCATAGCGAAAATAGTCCTGGCCGAGCGTGACGGCGGGGATGAAGCCGTCCGCGCCTGTCTCGTTGAGGGCGACAAACAGCCCGGCCTTGGTGACGCCTGAGATGCGGGCCTTGAAGGTGGCGCCGATCTGCTCGGCCATATGGTGGGCGATCAGCCGGTCAATCGTCTCGCGCTCGGCCGCCATCGCCCGGCGCTCGCTGGCGGAAATGCGCGCCGCGATCTCCGCCAGCTGCTCGGGTGTCACGGTCTCCGGCAGGCCGTCCCGGCCGAGACCCAGCGCCCGCACCAGCGCCCGGTGCACGATGAGGTCGGCATAGCGGCGGATCGGCGAGGTGAAATGGGCGTAGCGGCGCAGATGCAGGCCGAAATGGCCGTAATTGTCGTTGGCATATTCCGCCTGCGCCTGGCTGCGCAGGATCACCTGGTTCACCAGCGGCGCCAGCTCCGAGCCGGCGACGCGGGCGAGAATGTCGTTGAACTGCGCCGGCCGCACGGCGTCGGTCTTCGGCAGCTTGATGTCGAGCGTCTGCAGAAAGTCGCGCAGGCCCGACATCTTCTCCAGCGAGGGCTGGTCGTGCACGCGGTAGATGAGCGGAATGTGCTTTTCTTCCAGCGTCTCGGCGGCGGCGACATTGGCGAGGATCATGAACTCCTCGATCAGCCTGTGCGCGTCGAGCCGCTCCGGCACGATCACCCGGTCGACCGTGCCGTCGGGCTTCAGCAGGATCTTGCGCTCGGGCAGGTCGAGATCGAGCGGCGCGCGGGCCTCGCGGGCCTGCTTCACCGCGCCATAGGCGGCCCAGAGCGGGCGCAGCACGTCGTCCAGCAGCGGCGCGGTCGTCTCGTCAGTATGACCATCAATGGCCGCCTGCGCCTGCGCATAGGCGAGCTTGGCGGCCGAGCGCATCATGATGCGGTGGAAGGCATGGCGCTTCTTGCGACCGTTGGCGCCGATCACCATCCGCACCGCCAGCGCCGGGCGGTCCTCGTTCGGGCGCAGCGAGCACAGATCGTTGGAAATGCGCTCGGGCAGCATCGGCACGACGCGGTCGGGGAAATACACCGAATTGCCGCGCGCCAGCGCCTCGCGGTCCAGCCCGCTGCCGGGGCGGACATAGGCCGCGACATCGGCGATGGCGACGGTGACGATGAAGCCGCCCTCATTGTCCGGGTCGAGGTCCGCCGTCGCGTGCACCGCGTCGTCATGGTCCTTGGCATCGGGCGGGTCGATGGTGAGCAGCGGCAGCTCGCGCCAGTCCTCGCGCCCTGCCAGCGTGGCGGCGCGCGCCGCCTCCGCTTCCACCAGCGCCTCGCGCCGGAAGACGCTGGGAATGCCATGGGCATGAATGGCGATCAGGCTGATCGCCTTTTCCGTCGATACCGAGCCGAGCCGCTCCTTCACCTTGGCGGTGGGCAGGCCATAGGCGTGGTGGCGGACGATTTCGACCGAGACGAGGTCGCCCTCCTGCGCGTCGCCGGCGAAATCGGGCGGAATGGCGAGTTCGCGGCCCATATTGCGCTTGTCGATAGGAATCAGCCGTCCGCCGCCCTGCGCATCGCGGCGGTAAATGCCGAGGGTGAGGGCGCGGGCCTTCTCCAGCAGCTTGAGCACGACGCCATTGTGGCGGATCGCGCCGTCCGCCTCGGGGATTTCCTCGGTCTTCAGCAGCACACGGTCGCCGAGCGTGGGCGCGGGACCGGCCAGCCTGCCGCGACGGGCAAGGCGCACCAGTATGCGCGGGGCCGGGCCATTCTCGTCCTCGTCCCAGTCCACCGGCGTGGCGATCAGTTCGCCATCCTCGTCGCGCTCGACGATTTCCGACATCACCACGGCGGGGAGGGCGCCGGGCAGGTGAATCTTGCGGCGCTTGGTTCCCAGCACGCCTTCATCGGCCAGTTCGCGCAGCAGCGCCTTGAGCGCGATGCGGTCGCCACCGTCGAGGCCGAAGGCGCGCGAAATGTCCCGCTTGCCGACATCGCCGCCATGCGCCGCGATGAACGCCATCAACTCCTCGCGACCGGGCAGCCCCCGGGTGAGGCCGGCTGGCAGGGTCGGACGGGCGGGCTTGCGCCCTTTGGCTTTTATTGGCTTACGCACGATTCACCGCGTGTGGGAGGGGCGACCCAAGGCTAACGGCATCGACGCCTCGCGTCGACCGGGGCGGCCACCTTCCCCTCGGGCAAGCATTCGAGATGGCTTGCGAGATGGCTTGCATTTCGCCCCTGATGGGACAAGTTTGCCGGCCTTTCGCGGCGCATCGAGGCGCCGATCTGGATTCTATACCATGGATGCCCGTTCGTCCGAGGCCGCCGACGCCCCGCTTTCCCATGCCGATATCCGCGTTATCGTGATTGGCGTCATGGTCGCGATGTTTCTGAGCGCGCTGGACCAGACCATCATCGCCACGGCGCTGCCGACGATCGGGGCAGGCTTCGGCGACCTCGAAAATCTCTCCTGGGTCGTCACCGCCTATCTGCTCACCGGCACCGCCGTGACCCCGCTGGTCGGCAAGCTGGCGGATATTCACGGTCCGCGCCCGGTGCTGCTGGTGGCCATCGGCACCTTCCTCATCGGCTCGGTGCTGTGCGCCACCGCCCAGAGCATGCCCTGGCTGATCGTGGCGCGGGCGGTGCAGGGGCTGGGCGGCGGCGGGCTGATCGCTTTGGCGCAGACCATCATCGGCCTGCTGATCGCGCCGCGCGAGCGTGGCCGCTACCAGGGCTATTTTGCCATCGTCTTCATCACCTCAAGCATCGCCGGGCCGATCCTCGGCGGCTTCTTCGCCGAGCATCTGCACTGGTCGCTGATCTTCTGGATCAACGTGCCGCTCGGCCTTGTGGCGGCACTGATGAGCGACCGGGCGCTGCGGCGCCTGCCGGCGCACCATCATCCGCACCGGCTCGACATTCTCGGCGCGCTCTTGATGTGCGCGGGCACCGTCGCGCTGCTGATGGCGCTGAGCTGGGGCGGCACCTACTTCCCCTGGCTCTCGCTGCCGGTGTTCGGCCTTCTGGCGGCGGCGGTGCTGCTGTGGATCGGCTTCGCCTTCCGCGTGGCGACGGCGAGCGAGCCGCTGGTTCCGCTTGCGGTGCTGTCCAACCAGGTGGTGCGCACCGGCGTGCCCTCGGCCGCCTTCGCCATGGGCACGCTGGTCGGTCTCTCCATCCAGATGCCGCTGTATCTGGAGGGGGTGATGGGGCTGACCGCCTCGGAATCCGGCGTGGCGCTGATTCCGCTGATGGCCGGCGTCGTGGTCGGGGCGACGGGCGCGGGGCGGGTGATGGGGCATTTCACCCATTACAAGCGCCTGCCGATCGTCGGGCTGCTGGCGAGCATCGTGGCGCTGGGCGTATTGGCGCTGTGGCCGCTGGGTCTGCCGATCTATGCCGTCGGGGCGGCGATGGGCGTCGCCGGGATGGGCCTCGGCACGGTGCTGCCGGTCTCGACCGTGGCGATCCAGAACGCGGTGCCGCTGCCGCAAATGGGCACCGCGACCGGGGTGGTGAACCTGTTCCGCTCGCTCGGCGCGGCCGTGCTCACCGCCGGCTTCGGTGCCCTCGTCATCGGGCTGTCCGGCATTGAGAGCAGCGCGCTGCTGGAGCGGCTGCTGGAGGGGCGGGCGCAGGTGGCCCCGCTCGCCGGCGCGTTCCGCTGGGTGTTCGTCGCGGCGGCGTGCTCGCTGCTGGTGTCGCTGATCGCCATGATCGCGATGGAAGAGCGGCCGCTGCGCTCGGGCCACGCCCCGGCGCCCCTGCCGGACTGATCCGGCGGGGGTGGGACGCGGGCGCTCAGGCGCCCGCCGCTTTCTTGGCCGGGGCCTTCTTGGCAGCAGGCTTTTTCGCGGCGGTTTTTTTGGTAGCGGTCTTCTTGGTGGCCGGCTTCTTGGCCGCCGTCTCGCCATCGGCTGCCTTGGCCGCCGCCCGCCGCGCGGGCTTGGCCGGCATCGTGCCGGCCTTGGCGGTGATGAGCTCCACCGCCTGCTCCAGCGTCACCGAATCCTGCTCGATGCTTTTGGGCAGCGTGGCATTCACCTTGCCGTGGTTGACATAGGCACCGAACCGGCCCGGCCGCACGGTGATCGGCCCGCCGAGCGTGGGATGCTCGCCCAGCTCGCGCCCGCCGACCGCGCCGCGCCGGCCGGGGCCCTTGCTCTGCTTGTCGGCGATCAGCGCCACCGCGCGGTTGAGGCCGATGGCGAGGATGTCGTCGCCCGGCTCGATATTGGCGTAGGTCTTGCCGGTCTGGACATAGGGGCCGAAGCGGCCAATGCCGGCGAGGATCGGCTCGCCGCTCTCGGGATGAAGCCCGATCTCGCGCGGCAGCGAGAGCAGCGACAGCGCCGTTTCGAGATCGACATCGGCCGGCGCGAGCCCCTTCGGCAGGCTGGAGCGCTTGGGCTTCTCGCCGTCCTTGGCCTCGCCGAGCTGCAGATAGGTGCCGAAGCGGCCGGCGCGGATCGTCACCTCCAGCCCGGAGGCCGGATCGGTGCCGAGCACGCGGGTGCCATTGGCGTCGCCGCCATTCTCGTCGTCGCCGCCCTGCGCCGCCAGCGGGCGGGTGTATTTGCACTCGGGATAGTTCGAGCAGCCGATGAAGGCGCCGAACTTGCCGACCTTCAGCGACAGCCGGCCGGTGCCGCAGGTGGGGCAGATGCGCGGATCGGCGCCGTCTTCCCTCGGCGGGAAGATGTGCGCGGTCAGCATGCCGTCGAGCGCCGAGATGACGTCGGAGACGCGCAGCTCCTTGGTCTCTCCCACCGCCGCCGTGAAGTCGCGCCAGAAGTCCCGCAGCACGTCCTTCCACTGCAGCTCGCCATTGGAGATGCGGTCGAGCTTCTCTTCCAGGTCCGCCGTGAAGTCGTATTCGACATAGCGGTCGAAGAAGCTCTCCAGGAAGGCGGTGACGAGGCGTCCCTTGTCCTCCGGCACCAGCCGGCGCTTGTCGAGCTTCACATATTCACGGTCGCGCAGCACGGCGAGCACGGAGGCATAGGTCGAGGGGCGACCGATGCCGAGCTCTTCCATGCGCTTGACCAGCGAGGCTTCGGAATAGCGCGGCGGCGGCTCAGTAAAGTGCTGGTCGGCCTTGATGCCCTTATTGGCGAGCGCCTCGCCCGACGACATGGCCGGCAGGCGGCGGCTCTCTTCATCGTCCTCGTCGTCGTCGCTGCTCTCGCGGTAGACGGTGAGGAAGCCGTCGAACTTCACCACCGTGCCGGTGGCACGCAATTCCAGCGCGCGCCCAGCGGCGGCAGCCTCGATATCGACCGTGGTGCGCTCCAGCTCGGCCGATTCCATCTGGCTGGCGATGGTGCGCAGCCAGATCAGCTCATAGAGCTTGGCCTGGTCGGGCTCCAGCTGGCGGGCGACATCGCGCGGCCGGCGCGCGAGTTCGGTCGGGCGGATCGCCTCATGGGCTTCCTGCGCGTTCTTGGCCTTGGCGGTGTATTTGCGCGGGGCGGAGGGCACGTAGCGCTCGCCATATTCGCGGCCGATCACAGTGCGCGCTTCAGCCACCGCTTCCGGCGCCATGTCGACGCCGTCGGTTCGCATATAGGTGATGAGGCCGACGGTTTCGCCGCCGACATCGATGCCTTCATAGAGCCGCTGCGCGATCCGCATGGTGATCGCCGGCGCGAAGCCGAGCTTGCGGCTCGCCTCCTGCTGCAGGGTCGAGGTGGTGAAGGGCGGCGAGGGATGCCGGCGCGCCGGCTTGGCCTCGACGGAGCGCACCTTGAAATCGGCGCGTTCCAGCGCGGCGCGGAAATCCTTGGCTTCCGCCTCGGTGCCCACGTCCAGCCGGGTGATCTTCTTGCCGTCGGCACCGACGAGGCGGGCCTCGAAGGTCTCCTGCCGGGGCGTCGCCAGCTGGGCGGCGATCGACCAGTATTCGCGCTTGACGAAGGTTTCGATCTCGCGCTCGCGGTCGCAGACGAGGCGCAGCGCCACCGACTGCACGCGGCCGGCCGAACGGGCGCCAGGCAGTTTGCGCCACAGCACCGGGGACAGCGTGAAGCCGACGAGATAGTCGAGCGCCCGGCGGGCGAGATAGGCATCGACCAGCGCCGCGTCGATGATGCGCGGGTGCTTCATCGCCTCCAGCACCGACTGCTTGGTGATGGCGTTGAACACCACGCGCGAAACCGGCTGGTCCTTGAGCGCCCGCTTTTCCTTCAGCACTTCCAGCACGTGCCAGGAAATCGCCTCGCCTTCGCGATCCGGATCGGTGGCGAGGATAAGGCCATCCGCCCCCTTCACCGCCTTGGCGATATCGGACAGCCGCTTCTGCGCCTTGGGATCGACATCCCAGAGCATGCGGAAATCATCGTCGGGATTGACGGAACCGTCCTTGGCCGGAAGGTCGCGTACGTGCCCATACGAGGCGTAAACCTCGTAGCCCGATCCGAGATATTTATTGATCGTCTTCGCCTTTGCAGGCGATTCGACGATGACGACCTGCATGTGCGCGCCACGTCCGTTGAGGGTCCAGCCCGAAGAGGCGGGAAAATGGGGTAGTGGCCCCGGTGTGTCAAATGGCAAGCAGGACCCGTGCCGCCGCGCCTGCCGGTGAGCAGGGTCTACGACCGCGATGCGGGAGGGTTTCCGGCCAAACAGCCGGCAAAGTGGAGGACGCAATGCGACCGAATGCAGCTTGTGGTCGTATTTGTTTCAAAAATGCACGCAATGATCGTGACAGGCGCCGCGCCTGTGCTACTTTTTTGGCGCTGGCCATTCAGCAACGGACGCCCCGACGTGACTGAAAATGACTGCGTGCGTGCGCCTGCCAAGGACGCGGCCGACTACATCGCCACCCTCGCCCACGAGCTGGCCAGCATGGCGGCCAGCAACCGGCTGGACGTGCTGCGCTATCTCCTGGAAATGGCGCGAGACGAGGCACGATCCGTGGTGCGGGGCGAGCCGGAGCCGCGTGACGGCGGTTGAAACCGCGCCGGGCCGCTGCTCTACAGCCGGAGCGGGTGTAGTGCCGGCGCTCTGGAGCACGTCCGGTGAAAATCAGTTCACCGTACGTCCTCCGGCTTCTTGTTTTACGCATTCTCTTCCCGCGAACCTGAACCCGCTTCGCGCGAAAATCTCCTAGACGAGCAGTGAGACGCTGCCGTCGCGGTGGCGCTCCAGCCGGCCGGCCAGCTCCAGTTCGAGCAGCAGAATCTGCACATCGCTTACCCGGGCGCCCGACAGGACGACGAGGTCGTCGACCTGCAGCGGCGACGGGCCGAGAAGGCTCAGGATCTGAGCCCGCAGGTCGTCGCTCGGCTCGCCGGCATCCAAGGCGAGCGTATCTTCTTCGAGCGCCAGAGGCGGTGGCCGGTCGCGCAGCAGGGTGAGCACTTCCAGCACATCCTCGGCGCCCGTCACCAGCGCGGCACCCTGCTTTATCAGCGCATTGGTGCCGCCCGCCCGTGGATCGAGCGGCGAGCCGGGAACGGCCAGCACCTCGCGCCCCTGCTCGGCGGCGAGGCGGGCGGTGATCAGCGAGCCGGAGCGTTCGGCCGCCTCGACCACGACGACGCCGAGCGACACGCCGGACACCAGCCGGTTGCGGCGGGGAAAGTCGCGGGCGCGCGGCTCCCAGCCCATCGGCATTTCCGAGAGGATGACGCCTTGCTCGGCGATGGCCTCCATCAGCGCCACATTCTCGCGCGGATAGGGCCGGTCATGCCCGCCGGCGATCACGGCGATGGTGCCGGTGGCGAGGCTCGCCGCATGGGCGGCGGCGTCGATGCCGCGCGCCAGCCCCGAGGCGACGACCCAGCCGGCGGCCCCCAGGCCGCGCGCCATGCGGGCGGTAATGGTGAGGCCGGCCCCCGAGGCGTTCCGGGCGCCGACAATGGCGACGGTCGGCCGATCAAGCAGTTCGCCACGGCCGCGCAGGGCGAGAAGGGGCGGGGCGTCGTCGATCTGGCGCAGCAACGCGGGATAATCGCTCTCGCCGAGCGCGACGAAGCGACCGCCCAACCGCGCCAGCGCCTCGATCTCGGCATCGGCCTCGCTGATGCTGGGGACGCGCGGGGCGAGCAGCCCGCCGCCCCGCCGGGCGAGGGCGGGAAGCGCGTCGAGCGCGGCAGCGGCGCCGCCGAATCGGTTGATCAGGCTGCGAAAGGCACGCGGGCCGACATTCTCGGTCCGGATCAGGCGGAGCCAGTCGCGGCGCTGTTCCGGATCGAGCTGAACGCCGCGCCCGCCCAAGCGCTATCCCTTCTTGCCGATGCGCCCTTCCGTTCCGTCCAGCAGGCGGCGGATATTGGCCCGGTGCATGAACCACAGCAGGGCGGCCAGGATCGCCAGCAGCCCGCCGGTCTGCGGCGAGCCGAGCAGGAAGGCGGCGAGCACGGTGAACACGCTCGCCACCAGGGCGGCGAGGGAGGAATAACGGGTGAGGAAGGCCACCGCGAGCCAGGCGACCGCGAACACCAAAGCCGCCGGCCAGGCCAGCGCCAGCGTCACGCCGAGAAAGGTCGCGACGCCCTTGCCGCCCTTGAAGCTCAACCAGACCGGGAACAGATGGCCGAGAAAGGCGCCCAGCGCCGCCAGCAGCGCCGCCTCCGGGCCGAGCAGCCCGCCAGCCAGCAGCACGGCGAGCGTGCCTTTCAGCGCGTCGCCAAGCAGGGTCGCGGCGGCAAGGCCCTTGCGACCGGTGCGCAGCACATTGGTGGCGCCGATATTGCCGGAGCCGATGCTGCGAATGTCCTGCGTGCCGGCGAGCCGGGTCAGGATCAGGCCGAAGGGGATCGACCCGAGCAGATAGCCCAGCAGCAGCGCGGCAAAGCTCGACAAGAGGGGCAGGGACCAGTTCATGCCTGCGACCTTACAGACTTCCCGGGGAATGCACAGATGGGCGGGTGCCCTCGGCGGTGTTCGTCACACGTATTCATATACCGTGCGGCCGGCGACGAGCGTGCGGACCACCCGGCCCTCAAACCGCGCCTCGTCGAACGGGGTGTTGCGGCAGCGCGATTTGAGGGTGAGCGGATCGAGAATCCACGCCTCATCAAGCGCCAGCAGGGCGATGTCGGCGCGCGCGCCGGGCCGCAGCGTGCCGCCGGGTAGACCGAGGCGTTCCGCCGGGCGGGTGGACATGGCGCGGATCAGCGTCATCACATCGAGCAGGCCCGCCGTGACGAGGCGCAGACCGGCGGCGAGCATCGTCTCCAGCCCCACCGCGCCGAAGGCGGCTTCCGAGAAGGGCAGGCGCTTGACCTCGACATCCTGCGGGTTGTGGTCGGAGACGATGATGTCGATCAGCCCCTCGGCGACGCCCTGCACCAGCGCGATTCGGTCCTCCTCGGCGCGCAAAGGCGGGGTCAGCTTGAAGAAGGTGCGGTAGCCGACGACGTCGCGCTCGTTCAGCGTCAGATGGTTGATCGAGGCCGAGGCGGTGACGTCGATGCCGGCGTCTTTGGCCCGGCGCAGCACTTCCAGCGAATCGGCGCAGGTCAGCGAGGCGGCGTGGTAGCGCCCGCCGGTGATGGCGGCGAGGCGCACATCGCGCTCGAACACGATGGTTTCCGCCGCCCTGGACAGCCCGGCGAGGCCGAGCCGGGAGGCGAGTTCGCCTTCATTCATAACGCCTTCGCCGGCGAGGCTCGCATCCTGGGTGTGGTGGACGATCAGCGCGCCGAAGTCGCGGCCATAGGTCAGCGCGCGGCGCAGCACCTGTGCCGAGCCGATGGAGCGGGTGCCGTCGGTGAAGGCGACCGCGCCGGCGGCGCCGAGCAGGCCGATCTCGGTCATCTCGCGGCCTTCGAGCCCCTTGGTGAGGGCGGCCATTGGGTGGACATTAACGATGGCGGTGTCGCGCGCCCGGCGCAGGATGAAGTCGACGATGGCGGGATCGTCGATCACGGGGTCGGTGTCGGGCTGGCAGATGATGGTGGTGACGCCGCCCGCCGCCGCCGCCTGGCTGGCCGAGGCCAGCGTCTCGCGGTGCTCGGCGCCCGGCTCGCCGATGAAGGCGCGCATGTCGACCAGGCCCGGAATCGCCACCAGCTGGCGGCAGTCGACGATCTCGGTATCAGGCGGCAGGCCGGCGGAGAGGTTGGGCGCGATGTCCTTGATGATGCCGTCGGCGATCAGGATGTCGCCTGTCGTGTCGAGGTCGCGCGAGGGGTCGATAAGGCGCGCCCGGGAGAGCAGGGTGGGACGGGTCTCATGCATTGGGCAGGTTTCCCGGCAGGGTTCGCGAGAGAGCGTCCAGCACCGCCATGCGGACGGCGACGCCCATCTCGACCTGTTCGCGGATGAGCGACTGGGCGCCGTCAGCCACCGCCGAATCGATCTCGACGCCGCGATTCATCGGGCCGGGATGCATCACCAGCGCGTCGGGCTTCGCAAAGCGCAGCTTGGCCTCGTCCAGCCCCCAGAAATGGAAATACTCTTTCACCGAAGGCACATAGGAGCCGTTCATGCGTTCGCGCTGCAGCCGCAGCATCATGACGATATCGACATCGGCCAGCCCGGTCCGCATGTCGCCATAGACGGAGACGCCGAAGCGCTCGATGCCCTTGGGCAGCAGGGTCGGCGGGGCGATGACCCGCACCTGCGCGCCCAGCGCCTGCAGCAGCAGGATGTTGGAGCGGGCGACGCGCGAATGGGTGATGTCGCCGCAGATGGCGACGGTGAGGCCCTGGATGCGGCCCTTGTTGCGGCGGATGGTGAGGGCGTCGAGCAGCGCCTGGGTCGGGTGCTCATGCGCGCCGTCGCCGGCATTGACCACCGCGCAATCGACCTTGCGGGCCAGCAACTCCACCGCGCCCGACGCGCTATGCCGCACGATCAGCACATCCGGGTGCATGGCGTTCAGGGTCGCGGCCGTGTCGATGAGCGTCTCGCCCTTCTTCACCGAGGAGGTGCTCACCGACATGTTCATCACATCGGCGCCGAGCCGCTTGCCGGCGATCTCGAACGAGGCCTGGGTGCGGGTCGAGGCCTCGAAGAAAAGGTTGATTTGCGTGCGCCCGCGCAGGGTGGCCCGTTTCTTCTCCACCTGGCGGTTGAGAAGCACGAACTCTTCGGCGAGGTCCAAAAGGCCGACTATCTCGTCGGGCGACAGGCCCTCGATGCCGAGCAGGTGCCGGCGATTGAGGGTGAAACTGGCGGTGGGGTTCGATGTCATATCGAAGTCGGCTGGATAGAGGCCGCGAGGGCCCTCGGCAAGAGATTTAGCGCCCGTGCGCGCTTTTTCCCTCACAGAAGCGCCACCGCGGCGATGACAAGCGGCATGGTGATGGCGGCCAGAAGTGTCTGGAGGGTCAGGATTTCCGCCAGCAGCGGCGCGTCGCCGCCCATCTGCCGGGCCAGCACATAGCCGTTCGGGGCGGAGGGGACGGCGGCGCCGACGGCGACGATCAGCAGATCGACCTCGCGCAGGCCCAGGAGAAGCCCGATCGCCACCGCGACGCAGGGGAGTATCGCGAGCTTTATCAGGCAGGTGAACCAGGTGGCGAGGCGCGGGCGGCGCAGATCCTCCAGCCGCAGCCCGGCCCCCACCACCAGAAGTCCCAGCGCCAGGGACGAACGACCGAGAATGTCGCCGAAGGTCAGGAGCACCGGCGGGATCGGCAGGTGCAGCGCGTTGATCAGCGCGCCGGCGGCGCAGGACCAGATGAACGGATTGCGCAGAATCTGCAGCACCAGCAGGCGATTGCTGGTTGAGCCATTCTCGCCATGGCGGGCCAGCACGATGACGCTGAGCGTGTTGAGCACGGGAATCATCACCGCCAGCCCGACGGCGGCCACCGCCAGCCCGCGCGGGCCGGCGAGCGAGCCGGAGACGGCGAGGGCGATATAGGTGTTCCAGCGCAGCGCCCCCTGGAACACCGAGGTGTAGCTGGGCCCGGCAAGGCCGAAGGCCCGGCAGATCGGGGCCCGCGCGAGGGTAAGCAGAGCGCCGGTCAGGGCAATGGCGCCCAGCAGCGCCGTCGAGACTTCCAGCACCGCCACCTCGCCCAGATCCGCCCGGGCGATGCTCACCACCAGCAAAGCGGGGAACAGGATGAAATAGGTCAGCCGCTCCAGCGCGATCCAGTGCGAGGCCTCGGGCAGCAGGCCGCGCTTGAGCACCGCGCCCAGCGCGATGATGAGAAAGACCGGCACCAGCGCACCGAGCACAGCGGACATGTCGGCCCGGCTCCCTGGGAACGTGTCAGCCGTTGCCGGCGATGAAGCGCAGCCGGTCCAGCGCGCCCTGCAGGATGAAGGCGGCGGCCTGCTGGTCCACTACTTCGGCGCGGCGGGCGCGACTCATGTCCATGGCGATCATGTCGCGCTCGACGGCGGCAGTGGACAGGCGCTCGTCCCACAGGATGATCGGCAGCTCGGTCAGCCGGGCGAGGTTGCGGGCGAAGGCGCGGGAGGACTGCGCGCGCGGCCCCTCGCTGCCATCCATGTTGACCGGCAGGCCGAGAACGATTCCCACCGCGCCGCGCGCCGTGCCCAGCGCCAGAATGCGCGCCGCATCCGGGGTGAACTGCTTGCGTGCGATGGTCTCGACCGGGGCGGCGAGCCGCCGGTCGGGATCGGAGGAGGCGACGCCGATGGTCTTGGTGCCGAGATCGAGGCCGATCAGCCCGCCACGGAGGGGCAGGAGCGGGGCGGCGTCGGTGACGGTGAGGATGGGGGCGGCCATGGCGGATCGCCTAGCATGGCCACGGGCTCGGCGCCATCGCCGCGCTGGCCGGGCCAGGGGCGGGGCGGGCGAGGGGCGGGCGAGGGGCGGGCGAGGGGCGGGCGAGGGGCGGGGTTGTGCGTCGACGTGCGTGCCCTATGTTCCCCGGCGCTTCCCTTGCTCATGAATGAGGATCGGCGATGAAGATCACCTGGTTCGGCCATGCGGCGTTTCGGCTCGATTTTGCCGGGACTTCGGTGCTGATCGACCCCTTCCTGACCGGCAATCCGGCCTTTTCAGGCGATTTCGGCGACGCGACGGCTGACGTTTCGCATGTGCTGCTCACCCATGGCCATGGCGACCATGTCGGCGACAGCGTGGCGATCGCGCGGACGAACGAGGCGACTGTCGTGGCCAATGCCGACCTCGCCGGCTGGCTCGGCCAGCAGGGCGTCGCCCGGCTGGAGCCGATGAACACTGGCGGCACGGTGCATTTCGACGGCTTCACCGTGAGCATGGTGCGGGCGGACCATTCCTCCGGCATGATGGAGGACGGGCGGACCGTCTATCTCGGCAATGCCAATGGCATCATCGTCAAGGCGCCGGGCGAGCCCACGGTCTGGCACATGGGCGACACCGACATTTTTTCCGACATGGGCCTGATCGCCGAGTTGCACAAGCCTGACGTGGTGATCGTGCCGATCGGCGACCGTTTCACCATGGGGCCGGAACTGGCGGCGGTGGCGGTGTCGCGCTATCTCAGCGGCCTCACCATCATCCCGGCGCACTATGCCTCGTTCGGGCTGCTGGAGCCCGGCGCCGAGCGATTCGTCGCGCTGGTGGGCGAGGAGGCGACGGTGGTGGTGCCTGAGAAGGGCGTGCCGGTGGCGTTCGCGCGCGGCTGAGTCGGCCAAGCCCGGTTCAGGCGGCGTCGCGACGGTCGAGGGCGGCGAGGCCGGCGCGCACCGCCACCATCTGCCGCACCAGCGCCAGGGCGACGAAGTTCTCCATCGCCTCGATCAGCGCCGGCTGCGGCAGCACGCCCGGCCCGCGCCCGCCCTGTTCGTCCACCCGCCGCACCAGCCCCGCCTCGGTGGCCTCCTGGACGATGCCGACGACATGCGAGCGGGAGATACGGAACGAGCGCGCGAGCTGCGAGATCGACAGCGGCTGGCCGGTGAGCCCGATGCCGAACAGGGCCAGGGCGATCAGCAGGCCGCCGTCCCGCTCGGCGAACTGGCCGATGGCTGGAATGTCATGGGACGGACGCCAGCCCCCGCGCAGTGGCTCCAGCAGGGTGCGGACGAAGGCCGCGAGAAAGACCGGGTCGTCAAGGTGGCGCAGGCCCCGCTCGCCCTCTTCGGGCACGACCAGGGCGAGCGTGTTGAGCATGGTCCGCCAGCGCTCGCGGTGGATCGACATCAGCTTGTCGGTCACGACGAGGCGGCGGCGGCGCCCGTCGGCATCCGGCGTCGGCGCGATCATGCCGAACACCCGGAACGCGGCGACGATGGCGCCGACCCGGCCCGGGCTGCACACGTCGAGCGCCACCGCCTCCGCCTTCAGCCGGCCGGTGGTCAGGCCGGGCGCGTCCGGCGCTTCCAAATGCATGTCCATAATCAGCAAAGAGAGGACAAAGCGGCCGCGATCGTTCAGCAGCCGGGTCAGCAGCACATTGCCGCGATAGGCGTCGCTGAGATTGATCGCCGCCTGCCGCGCGATCCAAGGAAAGTCGGGGCGGGCGCGCAGCCGGGCGCGTTCCTGCGATTCGCCGGGCATCAGAGCGTCGAGCCGCCGGCGGGTGGAATCGTCGGTCCGGACCGTTGCTGCATTTCGCCCAACCATTCTTCTCATCGAAGCCTTTCGTTGCGACCAATAATCGACATTGCAGGGCGCTACAAATCGCCCAATGTAGCGTCCGGATCCCCTTGCGGGGGCCAGAACAGGACAAGATCGAAATGAGCCTCCAATCTCGCGTCTTCCCGCTTGCGCGCCGCCTCCTGCCGGCCGCCTTCTGCGGCGGGCTGCTGGTCGCTCTCGCCGTGGGCAGCTCCGCCCCCGCCGACGCAGCCGTTGTCTATTGCACCGGACCGGGCCTTCCGGTCGGATGCGTGGTTCGTCCGACTCCCTATGTCGCGCCGGCTGCCCGGGCGACCGTCTACTGCACCCGCCCCGGCTTTCCCGCCGGCTGCACTGCTGGCGCCAACGCCAATGCGCGTGCCGTCGCGCGCCCCGGCCCGGGCGTTAACGTGAATGGCGGCGTCAACCGCGCTGGCGTGCGCTGAACCCTATTCTACCATGGAGTCTATCATGATGCTTCGTTCCTTTGCTCGCATCGGCGGGCTGTCCACGGCTGCCGCGCTCGTTCTGCTGGCCGCCGGCGTGGCCCGTGCCGACCAAGCGGCGGGCAATGCCTGCGCCGCCTCGCTCACGGCCGATGGCAAGGCGATCTATTCGGCTGTCATGGCGGCCGGCGACAGCGGCGACCTGCGCACCATTGTCACCGACACCACCAAGTCGCTGGCCATGTCCGGCCAGATCGACCGCGGCAATGCGCGCTCGAACGCCCAGGCCGCCGGCCAGTGCCTGGAGCAGGCGCGGTCCTGACCTGCGTCGGCCGGCCGCGAGAGCGGCTGGCGGAAGCTTGCGACCGGCCGCACCAGCGGCCGGTTGAGGCCTGAGATCGGCGCGCTTTGGTGCGCCGGCCGGCATCCGATCCCCGCCATTGATGTGGCGAGCGTAGCGCCGCGCGTTGCGGGGCGCGGTGCGTGCCTGCTATAGGGCGCGCATCGGTTTCAGTGGATTGGGATTTCGGATGTCGGTCGATCAGGCGACGGTCCGGCGGGTGGCGCATCTGGCGCGCATCGCCGTGACAGAGGACGAGGTGGCCCACCTCCAGGGCGAACTGAACGCCATCCTCGCCTTCGTTGAACAGCTCGGCGAGGTCGACACCGATGGCGTCGAACCGATGACCAGCGTCATCCCGATGACCCTGCCGCTGCGCGCGGATGTGGTGAGCGACGGCGGATATGCCGAGCGCGTGCTCGCCAACGCCCCGGCCTCCGAGGATGGCTTCTTCGCCGTCCCGAAAGTGGTGGAGTGAGCCCGATGAGCACCTCCTCCCGCCACGAACTCACCCGCCTCACCCTCACCGCCGCCCATGAAGGGCTGAGCGAGGGGCACTTCACCGCTACCGAGCTGACGCATGCCTATCTCGGCGCGATCGAGGCGGCGGGCGATCTCAACGCCTATGTGCTGGCGACGCCGGAAAAGGCGCTTGATATGGCCAAGGCCAGCGATGCCCGCTACGCCGCCGGCACGGCCGGGCCGCTGGAAGGCATTCCGCTCGGCGTCAAGGACATGTTCGCCACCGAGGGCGTGCGCACCACGGCCTGCTCGAACATCCTCAAGAACTTCGTGCCGCCCTATGAGTCGACCGTCACCTCCCGGCTATGGAAGGATGGCGCGGTGCTCCTGGGCAAGCTGAACCAGGACGAGTTCGCCATGGGCTCCTCCACCGAATCGAGCGCCTTCGGCGCCGCGGTGAACCCCTGGCGGCGCAATGGCTCCACCCAGAAGCTCGTGCCCGGCGGCTCGTCCGGCGGCTCGGCGGCGGCGGTGGCGGCGCAGATCTGCGCCGGGGCGGCCGGCACCGACACCGGCGGCTCGATCCGCCAGCCGGCGGCCTTCACCGGCACGGTTGGCATCAAGCCGACCTATGGCCGCTGCTCGCGCTGGGGCGTGGTCGCCTATGCCTCCTCGCTCGACCAGGCCGGGCCGATCGCCCGCTCGGTCAACGATGCCGCGCTGCTGCTGCGCTCCATGGCCGGCCACGACCCCAAGGACTCGACCAGCGTCGACATGCCCGTGCCGGACTATGAGGCCGCGGTGGGCGCCTCGGTGAAGGGCAAGCGAATCGGCATTCCCCGCGAATACCGCGTCGACGGCATGTCGCCGGAGATCGCCGCGCTGTGGGACAAGGGCGCCAACATGCTGCGCGCGGCCGGCGCGGAGATCGTCGACATCAGCCTGCCGCACACCAAATACGCGCTGCCGGCCTATTACATCGTGGCGCTGGCGGAGGCCTCCTCCAACCTCGCCCGCTATGATGGCGTGCGCTATGGCGAGCGGGTCGCAGGCCGCGACATCGTCGACATGTATGAGAAGACCCGCGCGAGCGGCTTCGGTGACGAAGTGCGCCGGCGCATCATGGTCGGCACCTATGTGCTCTCGGCCGGCTATTACGACGCCTATTACCTGAAGGCGCAGAAGGTCCGCACGCTGATCAAGCGCGACTTCGAGACCGTGTTCGCGCAGGGGATCGACGCAGTGCTGGCGCCGGCAACGCCCTCGCCCGCCTTCGGCATCGGCGAGAAGTCGGGCGCCGATCCGGTGGAGATGTATCTGCAGGACGTGTTCACGGTGACGCTGAACATGGCCGGCTTGCCGGGCATCGCGGTGCCGGCAGGGCTCTCCTCCGAGGGGCTGCCGCTCGGCCTGCAGCTGATCGGCCGGCCGTTCGGCGAGGAGGGGCTGTTTTCGCTCGGCCAGGTGATCGAGGAGGCCGCCGGCCGCTTCGAGGTCTCTGACCGCTGGTGGGAGTGAGCCGATGCCGCGCCTGCCCGCCAATGAGCGCTCCCTCGCGCCCTTCCGGGCCGAGATCGATGCCATCGACGCCGAGATCGTCGAGCTGCTGGCCCGGCGCTTCGAGGTGGTCAAGCACGTCATCGCGGTGAAGAAGGTGGAGGGCCTCGCCGCCTTCCTGCCCGAGCGGGTGGAGGACGTGATCGACAAGGTCAGCGCCCATGCCGAGACCAAGGGCGTGCCGCCGGAGCTGGTGGAAAAGCTTTGGCGCCAGCTGATCGACTGGGTGATCGCCTATGAGAATGAGCGGCTGGGCTAGTTCTTGGTTTTTCGCGTTTCTTCGCGCGAGCCAGTATCCACTTGCTCGAAAACGCTCTAGGCCCGCCGCGCCGGCCTATTCGCCCGCCTGCGACGGAGTCTCGCCGTCCTTCCACAGATCGAACTGAGTCGCGTTGCGGCAGAAGCCGGGCACCGGCGCTTGGCTGGCACTCGCGTTTTCCGCATTTTCGCTGGCGGCCTGCGCGTCGAACCAGCGGTGGCAGTCGGGGGCGTCGCGGCAGCCCAGGCAACGCTGGGCGGCGGCCAGTACCTCCTGCGGCGCCTCGGCGGCGATCGCCGGCAGGTCCACGCCGGCATGGGCGGCCATGGCCCGGAAGAGCGCGAGGCGCTCGTCAATCGTGTCGACATTCATCGCTGTTCTCCCCGTTTGCGGGGAGAGTGCCGGCGCGCGCGGGCGCTGGCCTTGATCTGGCGCAAGCCCGCCGGGACCGCGCAGGCGGTCCCGGCTTCTCGCTTTACCGGCCCATCAGCGGATCGCTGAGCCCGACGACATAGAAGCCGAGCAGCAGCAGGGTCCCGGCGACGACGAGATAATAGATCGTCGGCAGGATGGTGATGCGCAGCGTCGCGCCTTCGCGCCCGAGCAGGCCGACGGTCGCCGAGGCGGCGACCACATTGTGGATCGCGATCATGTTGCCGGCGGCGGCGCCGACCGACTGGCCCGCCACCATCAGCACCGATGAGATGCCCAGACCCTGCGCCACCGAGAACTGGAACTGGCTCAGCATGAGGTTGCTGACCGTGTTCGAGCCGGCGAGGAATGCGCCCAGCGCGCCGATGGTCGGGGCGAACACCGGGTATACGGCGCCGACCTGCGTCGACACCCATTCGGCGACCAGCACCGGCATGCTGTCCAGCCCATTGGCGTTGACGCCGGAATTGATCATCACCCGCACCATCGGCACGGTGAAGATCAGCACGAAGCCGGCGCCGATCAGCGTGCCGCTGCTCTCGCGCACGGCGGCGGCGAAGCCGGACAGCGGCATGCGGTGCAGCAGCACCGTGATCATGCAGATGATGACCAGCAGCCCGCCGGGGGAGAACAGCAGCGGGAAATCGCCATTGATCCCCTGTTCGCCGAGTAGGTTGGAGAAGGCCAGCGTTGCCGATTTCAGCGCGCCGCCGATGCCGGGCACCATGCGGCTGACCACCAGGAAGACCGCCAGCAGCACATAGGGCGCCCAGGCCAGCGCCAGCGGGATGGTGCGCTTGGCGAGGCTGTCGAGGGTGATGTCGAGCTGGCCGAACCACTCCTTCGGCCATTCCGAGGGCGGGGCGAAGTCCCAGCTGGTCTTCGGCACCAGGAAGCCGGCGCGCGCGGCCAGCGTCATGATGGCGAGGCCGATCAGCCCGCCGAGCAGCGAGGGGAATTCCGCGCCGAGGAAGGTCGCCGCCAGCACATAGGGCACCGTCATGGCGAAGGCGCCGAGAATGGCGAAGGGCGCGGCGGACAGGCCCTCGGTCCAGGATTTGTTGCGGCCGAAGAAGCGCGTCATCACCATGATGAGGAACAGCGGCATCAGCGTGCCGCAAATGGCGTGGATGACCGCCACTTCCGTGGTGATGAGGTGGAAGAAGGTGGCCCAGCTGGAGCCGACTTCAGTGAGTTGCGCTGTTATGGCGGTCTGGTCCAGCCCGGTCTGCACGCCCACGATCAGCGGCGTGCCGACGGCGCCGAAGGACACCGGCGTCGACTGGATCATCATGCCGAACACGACGGCCGCCATGGCCGGGAAGCCGACCGCCACCATCAGCGGGGCGGCGACGGCGGCCGGGGTGCCGAAGCCCGAGGCGCCCTCGATGAAGGAGCCGAACAGCCAGGCGATGAGGATGACCTGCACGCGCCGGTCCGGGCTGATCGAGGTGAAGCCGGCGCGGATGGTGGAGATGGCGCCGGAGTGCTTCAGCGTGTTGAGCAGCAGGATGGCGCCGAAGATGATCCACAGAAGCCCGGCGGTCTGCAGCAATCCCTGCAGCGTTGAGGCGGCGATCCGGTTGGCGCTGACGCCCCAGAACAGCAGGGCGATGACCACCGCCATCACATAGGTGATGGGCATGACGATGCGGGCGGCGATGCGAAAACCGATGAGCATTACGCCTGCCGAAATGATCGGCAAAAAGGCAAGGAAGGCGAGCAGACCTGTCGACATCCCGTTGTTTCCTCCTGTGTCGCCGGCCTTTTTCCGCCAGGAGCCCAGACGGAGCGGCGACGTTGATTGGTGTGGACGCTCCTCCCGAGAGCCTGCGCGTTGGTAATATATTCTGACCATCGTCGCATTGGAGCCATGAATACGCGAGACAAAATGGCGTGTCCTCTTGTCCAATGGTCTAGCTCGGTCGATTTCGGGCGGTGTTTCACCCCTCAGCCGGGGCGGCCGACAGACCGGTTCGGCCGGCGGGGCCGCGCGAAACGGTTGTCAGGACCGGCGGGGGCAGGGTAGGGAACTGCCACTCCCGCGCTTTCGTGCTTGCGCACGCCAGAACAGGTTCGTCCGATGAACATGCATTCCCGCCCCGCCGACCCGAAGAAGCTGATCAAGGGGGCCACTGGCGACTGGGAAATCGTGATCGGCATGGAAATCCATGCGCAGGTCACGTCCAATTCCAAGCTGTTCTCCGGCGCCTCGACCGAATTCGGCGCCGAGCCGAACGCCCATGTCTCGCTGGTCGATGCGGCGATGCCGGGCATGCTGCCTGTCATCAACGCCGAATGCGTGAAGCAGGCGGTGCGGACCGGGCTGGGCCTCAAGGCCGAGATCAACAACCGCTCTGTGTTCGACCGCAAGAACTACTTCTATCCGGACCTGCCGCAGGGCTACCAGATCAGCCAGTACAAGAGCCCCATCGTCGGTGAGGGCGTGGTGCTGGTCGACACCGCCGACGGTCCGATCGAAGTGGGCATCGAGCGGCTGCATCTGGAGCAGGACGCGGGCAAGTCGATCCACGACCAGCACCCGACCCTGTCGCTGGTCGATCTCAACCGCTCCGGCGTGGCGCTGATGGAGATCGTCTCCAAGCCGGATCTTCGCTCGGCGGAAGAGGCCAAGGCCTATGTGACCAAGCTGCGCACCATTCTGCGCTATCTCGGCACCTGCGACGGCGACATGGAAAAGGGCTCGCTGCGCGCCGACGTGAACGTGTCCGTGCGCAAGCCGGGCGATGATTTCGGCACGCGCTGCGAGATCAAGAACGTCAACTCCATCCGCTTCATCGGCCAGGCGGTCGATGTCGAGGCACGCCGGCAGATCGGCATTCTGGAAGATGGCGGCACGATCGACCAGGAAACCCGCCTGTTCGACCCCGGCAAGGGCGAGACGCGCTCCATGCGCTCCAAGGAAGAAGCGCATGACTACCGCTATTTCCCCGACCCGGACCTGTTGCCGCTGGAATTCGACGACGCCTTCGTCGCCGAGCTGAAGGCGCATCTGCCGGAACTGCCGGACGAGAAAAAGGCCCGCTTCGTCGCCGCCTATGGCCTCTCCGCCTATGACGCCGACGTGCTGGTGGCCGAGAAGGAGACGGCGGCCTATTACGAGGCGGCGGTCGCCCATGGCGGCGGCGCGCGCGACGCCAAGGCGGTGGCCAACTGGATCATGGGCGACGTCTCCGCCTTCGCCAACGCCTCTGGCCTGTCGGTCTACGAGACCCACATCACCCCGGTGCAGATCGCCGGGCTTGTCGACCTGATCGCCGACGGCACCATTTCTGGCAAGATCGCCAAGGACGTGCTGGCGATCATCATCGCCGAGGAGAAGGACGGCGACCCCCGCGCCATTGTCGAGGCGCGCGGCATGAAGCAGGTCACAGACACCGGCGCCATTGAGGCAGCGGTGGACGCCATCATTGCCGCCAACCCCGACAAGGTGGCGCAGGTGCTGGCCAAGCCGACCATGCTCGGCTGGTTTGTCGGCCAGGTGATGAAGCAGACCGGCGGCAAGGCCGCGCCGCAGGTGGTGAACGACCTTCTCAAGGCCAAGCTCGGGATATGAGCGCGGCCTCCGCGCCTGACGTGACGGCCGGTGCCGTCACCATCGAGCCCGCCACCCGCGCCGACCTGCCGGCGATCGTGTCGATTCTCGCCCGGGAGACGATGTTCGGCGTGCGCGACAGCGCCGACCCCGCCGACTTCCCCGCCTATGAGCGCGCCTTTGACGACATCGCCGCCGATCCGCGCGCGACGCTCTATGTCGCGCGGCTCGATGGGCGCGTCGTCGGCACCTTCCAGCTGGTGTTCTTCCGCGCGCTGCTGCGCCACGGCACGCTGCTCGCCCATGCCGAGGCGGTGCAGGTGGACCCCGATGTGCGCGGCAAGGGCGTCGGCGGCGCGATGATGGACTTCGCCATCGCCGAGGCGCGGCGCCGGGGCGCGGGCTCGCTGCAGCTGGCCTCCAACAAGCTGCGCGCCGACGCGCACCGCTTCTATGAGCGCGCGGGCTTCGAGAAGCGGCTCGACGGTTTCAAGATCGACCTCGTCGGCCACTGAACACGCCCCGCCTCACGGCAGGCAGCGCGCCATGAAGACGTGCCAGGCCTTGGCGCCGGTGAGGTTGTGCCGGGCCTTGTAGGCCTGCCATTCCCCATTGCAGCGGTTGAGCGCCTCGCGGTCGCTGGCATCAGGCGGGCGCGTCAGCGCCGGGGCGGGATCGGGCGCGGGCGCCGCCGCCGGGCGCGGCACGGAGGGAGCCGAGGTCTTCGGCTTTGGCGCCGCGTCCTTCGGCTCCTCCGGCACGGGTGTCTGCGCCGGCTTGTCGTCCAGCACACCGGTGCCGGCGAGGCATTCCTGGGCGAAGTCGCGATAGGTGCGCTTGCCGGTCTGGTTCTTCGCCTTCATCTCGTTCCACAGGTCGGCGCATTGCTTGATCGAGGGCTGGGCGGCGGTGGCCGAGGCGCCGGTCGGGGTGGTGTTGCGCTTTGGCGCGGGCGCCGTCTCGCCCGCGCTAGCCGGCTTTTCCGCCGTCGCGCCGGGCTCCTTCAGGCATTGCGCGGAAAAATCGCGAAAGCTCTGCGTGCCGGTCTGGTCGTTCGCCTTCATCTCGTTCCAGCGGTCGGCGCAGATCTTGGCCGGCGACGGGGCCGCCGGCGTCTGCGCCCGCGCGGCGCCGGGGAGGGCGCCGGCCAGGAGGAGCGTGCCGAGCAGGCAGGAAAGGACGGCAGGTTTCACGCGCAGGGTCTCGCTTGTTGCCGGCGCGGGGGGAGCGCCGGGTGGGGCAAATCTACCCGCATCCGCCTGATGAGGCGAGCACGTCATGAAGCCGGGCCCGCACCGCTTGCCAGCCGCGCGGGGCGGCCCTAGTTCTGATGGCCAGCGCCCCATGGAGGGCGCAGGGGAGCGCTCGCGTAATGGCCCAGCTTCAGTCCCGTCCGATCCAGGTCTATTACTGGCCGACGCCCAATGGCTGGAAGATCTCCATCATGCTGGAGGAATGCGGCCTCCCCTATGAGGTGATCCCGGTCAATATCGGCCGCGGCGACCAGTTCAAGCCGGACTTTCTCGCCCTGTCGCCCAACAACAAGATCCCGGCGATCGTCGATCCCGAGGGGCCGGACGGCGCGCCGCTCTCAGTGTTCGAATCAGGGGCGATCCTGCAATATCTCGGCCGCAAGACCGGGCTGTTCTACCCCACCGACGAGCGCGGGCGGGTGGAGGTGGACCAGTGGCTGTTCTGGCAGATGGCCGGGCTCGGGCCGATGGCGGGGCAGGCGCACCATTTCCGCATCTATGCGCCGGAGAAAATTCCCTACGCCATCGAGCGCTACACCAACGAGGTGCGCCGGCTCTATGGGGTGATGAACACGCGCCTCAGCGATCGGCCTTTCCTCGCCGGGGACTATTCCATCGCCGACATCGCCTGCATCGGCTGGGCGAAATTGTGGGAGCGGCAGGGGCAGGACATCAAGGAGTTTCCCCATTTCGCTGCCTGGCTGGAGCGGATGCTGGCGCGGCCGGCGGTGAAACGCGGCTTGGCGCTGAACGCCGAGGACCGCGCCAAAATCGACTTCGCCACCGACAAACAGGCGCAGAGCGTGCTGTTCGGCCAGCGCCCGGCCGGATGAATGAAGCCGGCAGTGGACCAACTGCGTATTCGGCCTTGACCGGGGGGCGGGGGAAACCTAGACAGGTCGCCGGCTCGAACCGCGCCGCCGCAAGGCGAACGCGAGGCCGGCTGGAGACGTGGCCGAGAGGCTGAAGGCACTCGTTTGCTAAATGAGCAGGCCCCCAAAAGGGCCTCGAGGGTTCGAATCCCTCCGTCTCCGCCATTTCAGTCCCAAACTGGACACGCCAAGCGTATCCGATTACCCTTCTGAATCCGTGGCCAGCCTTCGGCGCAGGGTACACGTCGATCCGTCCAGCGGGATGTCGATCGCGGAAATCTCCGTCAGCATTCGCCAGCCATATCCGGTGAAGAACAGGGACCAAGGGAATCCTGGCGCCGGATGGACAAACGAAACCAATTCGGAAACGCTTCGCTTCGGCCGTTCTTGGTTCATCGCATCCAAGCTGTGCTTCGGGCCCTTGGGCAGGGAAAAAATGGTGTCGAGCAGCGAGGAGCAGGCGGAGACGTCCTTCCGTGTCACGCGGCCGCAACTCGCCTTGGCGGGTGGACTTTCGCTTGCACTGGTTGCGCTGTTCGTCGCGACAATGCCCTTCGCGCGCCTGCCCACCCAGAACACCGAAATCCTGGTGCCGGCCTATGCAGCGGCGACCTTTGTTCTGGAAGCTATGACGGCCGCGCTCCTCTTCGCGCTCTACAGCGCGCGCCGCTCGCTTCCGCTGCTCTTCCTCGCCTCCGGCTATCTGTTCGGCGCGCTGATGCTCGCGCCCTGGGCACTGACCTTCCCGGGCGTCTTTACCGGCTTCGACATCAATGCGGGGCTGCAGGTGACGGCCGCCTTCGGCCTGCTGCGCCGGCTGGCCTTTCCGCTTTTCGTGCTGGCCTTCGCCCTCGCCCCGCGTCGGGAGATCACGACCAGTGCGGCGCTGGTGGCGGTCTGCGTGTGCGTCGGGGCGACCGTGCTGATCGAGGTGACGCTGTATTTCCGCGACGCACTGCCGCCGCTGATGCGCGACGGGCGGCAGGTCAACCTGCTGTGGCAGGTGGTGCCGGCCCTCGCCATGGCGCTTTATGCCGTTGATATCGTTCTACTCCTCTGGTTCCGCCGTTCGGCGCTGAGCCTGTGGGTCTGCATCGTCCTGTTCTCGCTTGGTATCGAATTGCTGCTCATCTCCTATCTCGGTGGCGGCACGCGGCTGAGCGTGGGCTGGTGGGCCGGGCGGCTCTATGGGCTGGTGGCGATGAGCATCATCCTGCTGGTCCTGATCGCCCAGACCACGCTGGTGCATATCCGTCTCGCCCGCACCGTCGCGGCCGAGCTGCGCAGCCGGGAGAAGCGGTTGACCGCGATGGAGGCGCTCTCCGCCTCGATCGCCCATGAGATCAACCAGCCCCTCGCCAGCATGGTGACCAATGCCGACGCGGCGCTGCGCTGGCTTTCCAAGGCCGAGCCGCGCATCGACAAGGCGGAACTGGCGCTGCGCCGGATCGTCGAGGACGGCCATCGGGCCAATGGCGTGGTGGCGGGCATCCGCACCATGTTCACCAAGGGCACGCGCGAGCGGGCCGAGCTGGACCTCGCGGCCATCGTCGCCAGGGCGGCCGGGGAGGCGAGCCGCGACGCGCGCCATTATGGCGTCGAGATCGTGGTCGAGGGCGAGCGCGAGGTGCCACCCGTCATCGGCAACGCCGTGCAACTGCATCATGTGCTGCGCAACCTGATCGAGAACGCGGTCGATGCCGTGCGCGCGGCGCCGTTGCGGGCGCGCCGCGTGACGGTGCGCCTGTCGCAGGAGCCGCATGGCGAGGTGCATGTCGGGGTCGCCGACACCGGCGCCGGCATCGCCAGTGAGGTGGCCGAGCGGCTGTTCGATCCCTTCGTCACCACCAAGCCCGGCGGCATGGGCATGGGGCTGATGTTCTGCCGCGCCGTGGTCGAGGCGCATGGCGGCAGCATCTGGGCCAGCGCGAACACGCCGCACGGGGCCATCTTCCATTTCTCGCTTCCCGTGGCGATCCTGTCTGTGGCAGACGCGCAGGCGAGATCTGGCGTGGAGGAGAAAGCCCGATGACGGACGCGGTGGTCTATGTCGTCGACGATGACCGATCCATCCTCGCCTCGCTGGAAAGCCTTCTGTCGTCTGAAGGCTATGAGGTGCGGGCCTATGAATCGCCCAGGGACTTCTTGAACGCCCGCTGCCCGGATCTTCCCGGCTGTCTCATCCTCGACGTGCGGCTGCGCGGGGCGAGCGGGCTTGAATTCCAGCGCGAACTCGCGCGCGCCGGCATCGCCACGCCCATCGTCTTCATCACCGGCCATGGCGACGTGCCGATGTCGGTGACGGCGATGAAATCCGGCGCCGTCGAATTCCTGCTCAAGCCGTTCCGCGACCAAGACCTGCTCGACGCGGTGCGCGAGGGCATCGCCCGTGATCGCCGCCGCCGGGCGCGCGACGCCGAGATCTCGTCGCTGCGCCGGCGTCAGGCGGCATTGACGCCGCGCGAGCGCGAGCTGATGCCGCTCATCGCCAGCGGGCTGATGAACAAACAGATCGCCGCCCAGCTGCAGTTGAGCGAGGCGACGGTGAAGGTGCACCGGTCCCAGATCATGCAGAAGCTGCAGGCCCGTACCCTTGCCGACCTGGTACGGATCGCCGATCAACTGGCCGCGACTGGCCCCGGGGAGTAGGGGCCTACACCCACCAGCCAATTGTGGCGCACCGGAGCGGCCGGCAAAGCTCGTTCGCACAGGCCGGGCCACTCGCTGTCCGGCGCGATGGACCCGTCCCGGGCATGCGCAAGACAGTGGCCATCGTCGACGACGATCCCGCAGCTTTGGCGGCCCTGGGCGGGCTGGTCGACGCGCTCGGCTACCGGCCGCTTTGTTTTGCCGATCCCACAGACTTCCTGGCGTCGGATCGGGCACGATCGGTCGATGTGCTTGTGGCGGATATTCGTCTGCGTGATTTCAGCGGCATCGTGCTCCACCGCCGTCTGCGGGCGGAAGGCCTGGATGTGCCGACCATCCTCGTGACCGCCTATCCCGACGAGGCGACGAGCCGGCGGGCGTTGCGGGCCGGGTTCCACGGCTATCTCGCCAAGCCGGTGGTCCCCGAGGAGTTGCTCGCCTGCCTGCGCCGAGCGACCGGGCAGAGCGGGCCGACCTAGCCCCAGGGCCAATGCCCCCCCATCCCGCGCACAATTGTTCCGCCCGCGCCCCGCGCTCTACGACTTGCGGCGGACCCCATCACGCAGGGATGTGCAATGCCAACCGCAACTCCGACCCCCGGCAAGGAACTCCTCGATCCCGACAACCACGCTCTGGTGCTGATCGACTTCCAGTCGCAGATGGCCTTTGCGACCAGCTCGATCGATGCCGTCCTTCTGCGCAACAACGCGGCGCTGGTCTCCCGCGCCGCCGCCGGATTCCAGGTCCCGACCATCCTGACCACGGTGGCGGAGAAGAGCTTTTCCGGTCCGATATTCGCCGAGATCACCGAGGCCTTTCCCGGCCCGGCCATGCTCGATCGCACCTCGATGAACACCTGGGAGGACGCGGCGGTCATCGCCCGGGTCAATGAGATCGGCAAAAGCCGTATCGTGCTGGCCGGCCTGTGGACCAGCGTGTGCATCGTCGGCCCGGCCCTTTCCGCCCTCGACCAGGGCTTCGAGGTCTTCGTCATCGCCGATGCCTGCGGCGACGTCTCGGGCGAGGCGCATGAACGCGCCCTGCAGCGGATGATCCAGGCTGGCGCCCGGCCGATGACCGCGCTGCAATATCTGCTCGAACTGCAGCGCGACTGGGCCCGAACCGGGAGCTACGAGATGACCACCGGCATCGCCAAGCAGTTCGGCGGCGCCTATGGGTTGGGAATCACCTACGCCAAGACGATGTTCGGCGCCTCCGAAGGTCATTGAGATGAAGCCATGAGCGGGCAGTCTCTGTCGCTGTCGCGCCGGGCCATCCTTGAAATCGGAGGCGCGACCGCGGTCCTTTCCGCGCTCGGCCCGCTCACTCCCGCTTTCGCCGCAACCATCGCCACTCACGGAGCCCCTGATATGACCACACTCGCCACCAAGGACGGAGTCGAGATCTTCTTCAAGGACTGGGGTCCGAAGGACGCCCAGCCGATCATGTTCCACCATGGCTGGCCGCTGTCGTCGGACGATTGGGACGCCCAGATGCTGTTCTTCGTCCAGAACGGCTTCCGCGTCGTCGCGCATGACCGGCGCGGCCATGGCCGCTCGGCGCAGGTCTCCGGCGGCCACGACATGGACCACTACGCCGCCGACGCCTTCGCCGTGGTCGAGCATCTCGACCTGAGGAACGCCGTGCATATCGGCCATTCCACCGGCGGCGGCGAAGTCGCCCGCTATGTCGCCAAGCATGGCGAGCCGGCCGGCCGCGTCGCCAAGGCGGTGCT
The DNA here is from genome assembly GCF_000380205.1 of Ancylobacter sp. FA202. Taxonomy (NCBI): domain Bacteria; kingdom Pseudomonadati; phylum Pseudomonadota; class Alphaproteobacteria; order Hyphomicrobiales; family Xanthobacteraceae; genus Ancylobacter; species Ancylobacter sp. FA202. The sequence goes on from NZ_KB904818.1 coordinate 4,242,407, forward strand.
GGTCTCCGCCGTGCCGCCGCTGATGCTGAAGACCGACGCCAATCCGGAGGGCCTGCCGCTGGAAGTGTTCGACGGCTTCCGCAAGGCCACTGCCGAGAACCGCGCCCAGTTCTTCCTCGATGTGCCGGCCGGCCCTTTCTACGGCTTTAACCGCGAGGGTGCGAAGGTCTATCCCGGCGTCGTCAACAATTGGTGGCGGCAGGGCATGATGGGCAGCGCCAAGGCGCATTATGACGGCATCAAGGCCTTCTCCGAGACCGACCAGACCGAGGATCTCCAGGCGATCACCGTGCCGACGCTGGTGATGCATGGGGACGACGACCAGATCGTGCCGATTGCGGATTCGGCGCTGAAGGCGGTCAAGCTGCTGAAGAACGGCACGCTCAAGGTCTACAAGGGCTACCCCCACGGCATGCTGACCACCGAGGCCGAGGTGATCAACCCGGACCTGCTCGCCTTCATCAAGGGCTGAGCCTGGGCGCGCCTCGCAGGAGTGCTGCGATGAAGCTCTATTTCGCCTCGCTCGGTGCCGGCCTGCTGGTCGGCATCGTCTACAGCCTGATCAATGTCCGCTCGCCGGCCCCGCCCGTCGTGGCGCTGGTCGGCCTGTTCGGCATCCTCCTCGGCGAGCAGGTTGTGCCCGTCGCCCGCCATCTTCTCAAGGGCGATGGCCTGCGCGCCGCCATCGGCCTCGCCGACTGTTCCGATCATGTGCTCGGCCAGTTGCCCGGCCGCAAGGCCAGCGCCAGCGAGGGCCACGAGGCGCCTCCCGGTTCCTGACCGGCCGCCCCTCTCAGCGGAGACCGCGATCATGCCATCTACCGCCGATCTGATCCTGTTCAACGCCAAGGTCACGACGCTCGACCGTTCCAACCCGCAGGCCGAGGCGGTGGCGATCGCGGATGGCAAGGTGCTGTTCGCCGGGGCCGCGCCGGAGGCGATGGCGCTGGCGGGTGAGGCGACGGTGCGCATCGACCTTGGCGGGCGCCGGGTCATTCCCGGCCTGATCGACAGCCACATGCACATCATCCGCGGCGGGCTGAACTACACTATGGAGCTGCGCTGGGACGGCGTGCGCTCGCTCGCCCACGCGATGGAGATGCTGAAGCAGCAGGTCGACAACACGCCCGCGCCACAATGGGTGCGGGTGGTTGGCGGCTTCAGCGAACACCAGTTCGCGGAAAAGCGCTTGCCGACGCTGGAGGAGATCAACGCGGTCGCCCCCGACACGCCGGTGTTCATCCTTCACCTCTATGACCGCGCCTTGCTCAACGGCGCCGCGCTGCGGGCGGTGGGCTACACCAGGGACACGCCGAACCCGCCCGGCGGGGAGATCGCGCGCGATGGCGCCGGCAACCCCACCGGCCTTCTGCTCGCCCAGCCCAACGCGACCGTCCTCTATGCGACGCTGGCCAAGGGGCCGAAGCTGCCGGTCGAATATCAGAAGAACTCCACCCGCCATTTCATGCGCGAGGTGAACCGGCTCGGCGTCACCGGCGTCATCGATGCCGGCGGCGGCTTCCAGAACTACCCGGACGACTATGCGATCATCGAGGAACTTCACCGCGAGGGCGCGCTCACCGTGCGGATCGCCTACAACCTCTTCACCCAGAAGCCGACGGAGGAGCTCGCCGATTTTGCCGGCTGGGCGAAGCAGGTGACGCCCGGCCAGGGCGACGACCTCTACCGCAGCAATGGCGCCGGCGAGATGCTGGTCTATTCCGCCGCCGATTTCGAGGATTTCCGGGTCGAGCGCCCCGACATGCCGGCGAGCATGGAAGGCGACCTCGAACCCGTCATCCGCCTGCTGGCCGAGAATCGCTGGCCGTGGCGGATGCACGCCACCTATGACCAGACCATTTCGCGCGCTCTCGACGTGTTCGAGAAGGTCAATCGCGATGTGCCGCTGGAAGGGCTCAACTGGTTCTTCGACCATGCCGAGACCATTAGCGACCGCAACATTGCGCGCGTCGCCGCGCTCGGCGGCGGCATCGCGGTGCAGCACCGCATGGCCTTTCAGGGCGAGTATTTTGCGGAACGCTACGGCCACCGCGCCGCCGAGCGCACCCCGCCGGTGCGGCGCATGCTCGACATGGGCGTGAAGGTGGGCGCGGGCACCGATGCCACCCGCGTCGCCTCCTACAATCCCTGGGTCTCGCTCGCCTGGCTGGTCACGGGCCGGACGGTGGGCGGGCTCGCCCTCTACCCCGCCGCGAACCGGCTGGACCGCGAGGCCGCGCTGCGCCTGTGGACGGATGAGAATACCTGGTTCTCCAATGAGGAGGGCAAGAAGGGCCAGATCGCCGCCGGCCAGCTGGCCGATCTCGCCGTGCTCTCCGAGGATTATTTCGCCGTGCCTGATGAGGCCATCGCCGACATCACCTCGGTCCTGACGCTGCTCGGCGGCACGCCGGTGCATGGCGCCGGAGATTTCCGCGACCTCGCCCCCGAACTGCCGCCGGCGATGCCGGACTGGTCGCCGGTGCGCACCTTCGACGGCTACACGCAGCGCGCGGAAGCGGGCACTGCCCGGCACGCCTTCGCCCGGCTGTGCGGCTGCGCGCAGGCGTGCAACGTCCACGGCCACGCCCATGCGGGGGCCTGGGGGGCCGAGGTGCCGACCTCGGACGCGCCCGCCTTCTGGGGCGCGCTCGGCTGCGCCTGCTGGGCGGTCTGACAGGCGCCCTGCGCGCGAGGAGGAGACAGACATGAGCACGGCCACCCCGTCGCCCGCGCCGCCCGCCGGCAGCTTCGCGCCGCTGCGGCGCCCGGTCTTCGCCGTGCTGTGGGCGGCCACCGTGCTGGGCAATACCGGCAGCTTCATGCGCGACGTGGCCAGCGCCTGGCTGGTGACGGACCTCTCCGCCTCGCCCGCCGCCGTCGCCGCCGTGCAGGCGGCCGGCATGCTGCCGATCTTCCTGCTCGCCATTCCCGCCGGCGTGCTCTCCGACATTCTCGACCGGCGGAAATTCCTGATCTTCATCCAGATCATGCTCGGCTGCGTCAGCGCCACGCTGATGCTGCTGTCGGCGAGCGGCCTTGTCACGGTGTCCGGGCTGATCATGCTCACCTTTGTCGGCGGCATCGGCGCGGCGCTGATGGGGCCGACCTGGCAGTCCATCGTGCCCGAGCTGGTGCCGCGCGGCGAACTGAAGAGCGCGGTGGCGCTCAACTCGCTGGGCATCAACATCGCCCGCTCCATCGGGCCGGCCGTCGGCGGCCTGCTGCTCGCCGCCTTCGGTGCGGCCGTGACCTATGGGGCTGATGTCGCCAGCTACCTCATCGTCATCGCGGCACTGCTGTGGTGGAAGCGGCCGGCCAACACGCAGGACGAACTGAGCGAGCATTTCGGCGGCGCCTTCGGGGCGGGGCTGCGCTATGCCCGCTCCAGTCGCGAGCTGCATGTGGTGCTGCTGCGCGCCGCCGTGTTCTTCGCCTTCGCCAGCGCCGTCTGGGCGCTGCTGCCGCTGGTCACGCGGCAATTGCTGGCGGGAGATGCCGCGTTTTACGGCCTCCTGCTCGGCTCGGTCGGCGTCGGCGCCATTGGCGGTGCGCTGGCCCTGCCGATGGCGCGAGACAAGCTGAGCCCGGACGGGCTGATGCTCGCCGCCGCGCTGGCCACCGGCGCGGCATCTACGGCGCTCGCCTTCGGTCCCCCCCAATGGGCGGCGGTGCTGGTGCTGCTGGTGATGGGCGCGGCCTGGATCGTCGCTCTGACCACGCTCAACGCCACGGCGCAGGCGATCCTGCCGAACTGGGTGCGTGGGCGCGCGCTCGCCGTCTACCTCACCGTGTTCAACGGCGCGATGGCCGGGGGCAGCCTCGGCTGGGGCTTCATCGCCCAGGAAATCGGGCTCGCGGCGACGCTGTGGACGGCGGCGGCCGGGCTCGTGCTGTCGGGCCTCATCGTGCACCGCGTCGCGCTGCCGAGGGGCGAGAGCGACCTCGCGCCCTCGAACCACTGGCCCGAGCCGCTGCTCGCCCAGCCCGTGGCGGGCGATCGCGGGCCGGTGCTGGTGCTGATCGAATATGAGATCGCGACCGAAGACCGGCCCGCTTTCCTGAAGGTGCTGCAGCGCCTGTCCCATGCCCGCCGGCGCGACGGGGCCACCTCCTGGGGCGTGATGGAGGATGCAGCCGAGCCGACGCGGGTGACGGAATGGTTCATGGTCGAGTCCTGGGCCGAGCATTTGCGCCAGCACCACCGCGTGTCGCACGCCGACGCCGACGTGCAGCAGCAGGTGCGCGCCTTCCACAAGATCGAACGACCGCCTGTGGTGCGGCACCTGCTCGCCCTCGATGAGCCGTCACGGGAATTGCCATGACAACGCTGTGGCCGAGAGCTTCGTCAACCTGCTCAAGCACGAACCGCAGACAAGCCAAAGCCGACGGCGTCTAAATAACGCGGGGCGGTTCAATGCGACGTCGGTTGCGCCGGTTCGACGGGCTCGTAAGCAGCTTTCTGGCGGGTCCAGAAACCCATGATATGGTGGCTGCTGCGGCGCATCGAGGACCGTTCGCCAAGGATGTTCCGCAACCTTTCCGCCTGCCCGCGCTCGCACCCTGCCCAGACAAACCGGCCGGCTTCTGCCTCACGAGCGGCCTGCTCCCGAAGGATCTGTTCCAGACGGGCCGACCGCCCTGGTTCGACGCCATGGCGATGCAGCCAGTTGATCCGCACTCTGGCGTTCGAGACCAGCATCTGTTCCTCACCTTCATCCTCGACTTCGATGAAGACGTCGGCGGAGGATGTGGAAGGAAGGTTCTCAAGCATCCGTGCGATCGTCGGCAGCGCGGTCTCGTCGCCCAGAAGCAGGAGGTTTCCGGCGTCGGGGCGGCCGCCACCGCCGGGCCCCAGCACGCCGACGATGGCATCTTCCCGGGCGTCCTTGGCAAAGCATGCGCCAGGCGAGCCGCCCTGGCCATGCACGACGATATCCATGGTGAGGATGTTGCGAGCCGGCTCGACGGAACGGATGCTGTACACGCGACTGGTGAGAGCGTCCTTACCCTCCGGCCATATGATCCGGCCGCTGGCAGCCAGCGACGGCCAGATGGGAGCGCGCCCCTGAGGAGGGATCAGCAGACGCGCATGATAGTGGCTCTCTCCAACAAAGGGCGCGGCGTCCTCGCATTGGAAGGTAATCCTGCGCATTCGCGGGGTGACGCTCGATGCTGCAAGCACCCGCAACCTCTGGAAATTCGGCAGGCGCCGCTCGTCGGCACCGTCACCGGACCAGACCATGGCCACCGGCTCGTGCGCGAACTGGAAGACGTGCTCGGCGATGAAGACCTTGATCATTGCCAGCGCCCCGGCGGAACGGCTCGATACGCCTACCGACAGGCCTTCCTGCTGCCGGGCTATATCGACGGTCCCGTAGGAGGTGTGCAGGCGTGCACCGCTATCCGTGCGGATAACGGTGGCATGTTCCGCGAAATGCGTGAGCAATTCGGCCAGCAGGCGTTCGGCGTTCTTGAACCGGAGGAAGGTCGTCGTCACGAAAGCGGTCACGCCCGCAGTCCTTCATCCCCGCTGCCGGCGAAAGCCGCCGAACGGGCCTTCAGGGTTTCCAGCAGGAAAAGCGCCAGACCGACGCCGGCAACGGAGATGACCGTCGCACCGGAGAAAAGCACGGAATAGCCGAATGCATCGGCAAGGACGCCCGCCAGTGTGGAGCCAAGCAGATAGACGATCAGTTCGGCGCAGCTGAGAATGGTGAAGTCCGTGCCCGGCTGGTCCCGTGAGGAGGCCTGCATGAAGAACGAATAGAGCGCCACAAGCTCCATGTAGCGGATGAAGGTCTGCAGGGCCGATGCCGACATCGCGACGACGAAGCCCGGCCACAGGTCGGCCGCACTGAGCGCGAAGGTGAGGAAGCACAGGCTGCGCAGCAGGCCGAGCAGGACCAGTGTCGCGGCAAGTCCAGCCCGGCGGATCAGCAGCGCGGCGCAGGCGGCCCCGACCAGGCCGGCGCTGGCGGCGGCGCTGCCGGAGAGATAGCCGATCCAGGAGACAGGCACCCCGAGATCGATGAGATAGGGACCCTCCATGCCGCGGACCAGTCCCTCGCTCGCCCGGTAGGTCACGGCAAAACCCAGGACGAGCCAGGCGTTTGGCCGTGCGAAGAATGCCCGCAGGCTCGCGCGCGGGCGATCCTGCGGCTGTGTCGCGGCAGGGGGCTCCTCCATCCAGACCGCCGCAAGTAGGGGCAGAAGCGACAGGGCCGCAACGATCAGGATGGTCGGGCGCCAGCCGATTTCATGGAAGAGGACGAGCGCCAGCGTGCCGCCGATGATCACGCCGAGCGCGACGGCGCCGGCCTGGATGGCGTTGCCCATCGGACGACTGCGTGCGGTCAGGTGCCGGACCGCATAGCCGTCCGTCGCGATATCCTGCAGCGAAGACAGAATGGTAATGCAAAGGCAGATGCCGAACAGCCAGCCCACCTGATCGGGCGTCACCAGTGCCATGCTGGCAATGCCCGCGCTCACCAGGATCTGCGTCGGGATGACCCAGCCCCGCCGGTGTCCCAGCCGGGACAACAGGGCGTAGCGATCGACCAGGGGCGCGATCGCGAATTTCAGGATCAGCGGCAGCATCAGCAGCGAGAACAAGCCGATCGCGGTCCGCGACGCGCCGCTCTCGCGCAGCAGCGGTGGCAGGGCCACCAGCAGAAGGTAGGTGGGAATGCCCTGGGCGAGATAGAGCCCGCCCAGCACCACATAGAGGCGCCGATCCTTGCCCGGCGCTTCCCCGGTCGCGCGAGCCATGCTGTGCTGGAGGTCGTGCGCGTTCATCAGAAGACCTTCGTAAGGGAAATGGCGAAGGTCCGGCCGCGCCCCTTGTAGTCGAAGATCTCCTCGCTCGCGAGAGCGCCATAAAGGGCCTTGGCGCGAGCGCCCCAGATCGTCGTGTAGTCCGTGTCAAACAGATTCTGGATGCCGAAGTTCACGGTCGTGCCGGCCTGTTCGAAACGATAGGCGCCGATAAGATCGAACAGGGTGAAGCCGTCAATCCGATAACCGTCGGCGTCGGAAAGGTCGAAGACATGCTGCCCCTGCAGCTTCAGGCTCAGGGCGTCGCCCTGCCATCCGACATAGCCGCCGAGCTTGGAGGGGCTGGCGCTACCGACGGTGTCGTTCACCCAATCGCCGCCGCTCTTGACTTCGGTTTTGACCCATTGGCCGAGCACGCCGACATCGAAACCATGGCCGAGCCTGGCGCTCACCTTGCCCTCGATACCGTAGACGCGCCGTTCCTGGTCCACGACATCGACGGCAAGGGTCGTACGGTCGAGCTCGATCGAACGATCCGACCAGGAATAATAGGCGGCCGTTTCGATGGTGTAGGTGCCGTCATCGAGCCGATAGCCGATCTCGACCGAGTTCGTCTTGATCGCCTCGAGGGCCGAGTCGGACACGCTCACCCCATTGAGCAGGCTGTAGTGACCGCCCGTGAGACTGTAGACACCGATGCCGTAATATTTTGCGGGATCGGGCAATTCGAACCCCTGGCTGAAGTTAGTATAGACCTGCTGCGTCTCGTTCAGCCGGTAGACCGCGCCCGCGTTGAAGAGAGAGGCGTCATAGCTGACGGCGCCGCCGGGAATGGCGTCCGCCGACCCCGCCAGGCCTTGCAGGATCGCGACCTGCTGTGCCGCGCCTACGAAGTCGGAGACGTCCGTCTTGACGTATTGGTAGCGGATGCCGCCGGTGAGGGTAAGTTTGTCCGTCGCCTCATAGGAAGCCTCGGCGAAGCCGGCGACGGTGGAGACGTCGATCTGCGGGTAGAGCCCAACAATGCCGATGGTGTCGAAGTCGAGGCCACCGCTCAATGCTGCCGTCGTCATGTTGAAGACGTTCTGGCTGGACGAGAAGGCGTCCTTGTCGGCGTCGACGCCGTAGGTGATGCTCAGCCGGTCGGTCAGCTGCGCCACGAGGGCGGCCTTGATGCCGTAATAATCGGTATCCTGGGAGCTGCCGTAGAAGTAGGTCGAGGTAGGGAAGGGGTTGAACGTCACCGCCTCGCTGCGATAGAAGCCCTGAAGCAAGAGCTTCTGACCCCAGACGTCATCGTCCGAATAGACTACGTTGTACATTGAACGTTCGGTGCTGGGATTGAAGTCCGAACTGTAGCCGTCGCGCGTTTCAAATAGGTTCGGGTTGGCAAGTGCTGCGAAGAACTTTCCATAGTAGAGGCCGTAATCGGAATCTTGCTCGCTGTTGAAATATTGCCCGGTGAATTCCAGTCGCCGGCCGGCGTCGATCTGCAACCCCACCGAACCCATCAGGTCAATCCGCGTGTTGAAGGCCGTAGATGTCTGGGTAATGTCGGGAACGAGGAGCGTGCCCGTGCCGTCGTAGAACGCCCCGCTTCGCGCGGACGCGACCGAGAGCCGGCTATCCCACTTGTCGCTGTTATAGGTCACGGCGGCGGCGCCACTACGGTCGAGATCGTCGCTGCCCCGAAAGCCACTCTCCACACCTCCGGTCACTTCGGCGTGCAGGCCCTCGGCGGCGTCCTTTCCCTTCTTGGTGATGATGTTGATGATGCCGCCGGTGGCGTTACCGCCATAGAGCGAGGTCGCCCCCGAGAGCACCTCGATACGCTGGACATTGAAGGGATCGATCGCATCGAACTGCCGGCTGATGCCGCGGACGGAGTTCATCGAGATGCCGTCGATCAAAACGAGCGCCGTGCGGCCACGCAGACTCTGCCCATAGGAGGTGCGTGCGCCGTAGCTCGCGGGGTCGAAGCTGGGTATCTCCTGCGCCAGGATCTGCTGGAGAGTCTGGCCGGCGCGTGAACGCAACTGGATGGTCTGCTCGTCGATCACATAGATCGTGCGCGGGATTTCGGATATCTGCTGCGGTGATCGCCCGCCGGTGATGGTGATGTCATCGAGGGCGATCTCGCTGACGGCAGCGTCTGCCTGGGCTGTGGACTGTTCGGCTTCCTGCGCGGTTGCTGGCCCAGCCATTCCAGCCGCGGCGAGCAAGGCCAGGATGGCGGCGGTCGTTTCGTATTCGCGCACAGTTCGTCTCCAGCAGCTTGACTCACGCAGGAGCGCGAAGTCGTCGTCCATGGCATTGTCAGTGAATCGCAATCCAACCATGTTTAGGTGATTGCCATACCTGTTGCATGGACTGGCGCGAACTGAGATAGGATGGGAACGAACTTCCGCAGTCTTACGTTGTTTTGAAATGGAATGACTATAAAACCTTTGAAATTCGGCGCAGGTGCCTCATCTGACGAAAATGGCGCCACGATCTGCCGCGCAATCCTTCAGGATATGATGGGCGCAGCCACGATATCGTTTTCGGAGGGCGACCTGTCCCGCGTGCGCGGCTTGTTCTGGAGCCACGTATCGCTATCGCTGACGACGTTGTATTTCCCAGAAACGGCTACGCAGCTGGCAGCGGTCGGCATGAGGAATGAGGGCATCATCGTCCTGCGCGCGATGGACGGGCGTCTCTCCGTCACGCAGAGGCAGCGGCGGATCGAAGCCGCGAAGGCCGATGTCGTGTTCCTGGCGGCCAATGCGCCGCTGTCCATTGCTCTGCCGGATGGCGGGCGCCTCGACTGCGCCTACCTGCCCAGCCACGCGCTCGGAAAGGGGCGGCGGCGGCTGTCACACTTGCTGCTGCAGCCTATAGCCGGCGAAAGTCTGCCGCTGCAGCTGCTGGTCACCTATGCGGGCTATCTGCTGCAGTACGATCACCAAGTGCGGAGCGATGCCGACATGATGATCGCGCATTTCTATGCGTTACTTCCCGTGCTTGCAGACACTGTTGCCAGGGGGATTACCCACTTTCCGCCGTCCGATCGGTTGGGCTCGGTCAAGTCCCATATCGAGAACCATCTGGCCGACAGCATGTTTTCAATTGCAAATGTCGCCCGGAAGGAGGGTGTGACGACGCGGGCGATCCAAAAGCTGTTTACGCGGGAGGGAACAACCTTTTCCGGCTATATTCTCGAGCGGCGGCTCGATCTTGCCAAGACAGCCATCCTGCTGAATGGCACCTTCACGCCGATCACCCAGATCGCTTTCGATGTGGGTTTCGATGACCCATCCTATTTCAGCCGTGCGTTCCGCAAACGCTATGGCATGACACCACGGGATCTGCGCCGATCGGTGGCATCCGGCACTGCGGGCGCGGGGCCGAAGGTTGGCGACTGATGGTTTTGGGTTCCCCGCTTCCGGTCTGCCGCTTTTGTTCCTCGGGCCCGCCCGCGGGCCCGTTCGGCATTGAAAAAAGGCCCTCCGGCCGAGCCGGGACTCTGCGGCATGGCCACATCGCGCAGGAGTCCCGCTGCTTCGCGCGCGAGGTCGGCCTTGAGCCGTTGGCGACGCCGATCGAAAGCCCGGATTCTAATGGCATGGCCGGGCCTTCGTACGCGCCCTGAAGCGTGGCTGTCGCAGCAATAGGCGACGCGGGGCGCGTCACGCGCTCCCACCCGCACCGCGAGCGTTTCGCATCATCTCCGGGCGATGCACACCGGCACGCCATCCTGTGGATCGTACAGAATCGTCGCCTCTATCGAGAACGTCTTCCTCAGGTGCTCAGGCTCGATAACTCTGTGCGCAGAGCCACTTGCGATTATTCTCCCCTCCTTTAGCAGGCAGATATGATCGGCGAAGCGGGCTGCGTGGTTGATGTCATGCAGAACGGCCACCATCGTCTTTCCCTGCTCGCGGACGAGGCGGCGGAGCAGAGCAAGGATGTCGAGCTGGTGGGCGATGTCGAGATAGGTGGTGGGCTCGTCGAGCAGCAGGATATCGGCGGACTGGGCCAGGGTCATCGCGATCCAGGCACGCTGGCGTTGTCCCCCTGACAGAGCGCCAAGGGGCCTCGCCGCGAGATCATCGATATCGGCCAACTGCATCGCCTCGTTGCAAATGGCCTGATCCTTCGCGCTCCAGGGTGTGAAGAGTCGGCGGTGCGGGTAGCGGCCCTGCGCGACCAGATCGGCCACAGCAATGTCGTCGGGGGCACGCGGCGTCTGCGGCAGCAGGCTTAAATTTTGCGCGAGGCGCCGGCGCGACAGGGTGTTTATGGCGTGTCCGTCCAGCGTCACCTCGCCGGCGCGCGGTGCAGTGAGGCCGGCGAGCGTTCGGAGCAAGGTCGATTTGCCGCTGCCATTTGGGCCGAGGAGGGCCGTGAACTGGCCCGGTGGCACGGCGAGCGTCAGATCATCGAGCACGTCGCGGCTGCGATACCCGACCCTGATCGCGCGCGCCTGGAGGCGAACCATCCCGGCCACTTCACTCATGGCTTTGTTTCCGAAGGAGAAATGCGACGAAGGGAACGCCGATCAACGGCGTCAGGATGCCGGCCGGCAGCATCAGGGCTCGGGCCAGGATGTCGGCGACCAGAAGCAAGAGGGCGCCATAAAGTGCTGTGATTGGAATGAGATAGCGCAATTTCGCGGACAGGCGGGCGAGGTGTGGGGCGATCAGACCTATGAAGGCGATCGGGCCGGCCATGGCGACGGCGGCGCCGGCGAGCAGGGTGCATAGCAGGATCAGCGTTCCCCGCATCAGCTGCAGGCGCATCCCCAATCCCTGCAGGGCATCGTCGTCAAAGGCCATCAGCCTGAGCTCGCGCGCGAGCAGCGAGGTCGCCGCCAGCGCCGGAGCGGCCCAGGCCAGGAGAAGGAAAACCCTCGTCCAGTCAGAGCCATAGAGGCTCCCCGCCATCCAGCTCATGGCGCGCTGGACCTCGCTCACCTCGCCGAAGGCGGTGATGAAGGCGATGCCGGCGCCGGTCAATGCGGACACGCCGATGCCGATCAGGATCAGCCGGATCGAGGAGGTGCCGCCCTGCCAGGACAGCGCGTAGATCGCACCCGCCGCAAGGGCCGCGCCGGCGAAACCGGCGACCGGAAGCCACTGGCCAGTCGGTGCAGTGAGGTGGACGATCAGGACGATGACAGCAAGTCCGGCACCGCCATTGATGCCCAGCAGGCCCGGCTCGGCGAGCGGGTTGCGCATGACCGCCTGGGTGATCGCACCGGCTACGCCAAGGCACGCGCCGACGAGGAGCGCCGCGACAAGACGCGGGGCGCGCAGCGAGCCCACGAGCATCGCCGCCACCGGATCGCCCGACAGCCACGCCGCGATATCGCCCGGCGCCACACCGGCATCGCCCCAGGCGAGGGCGAGCAGGGCGAGGGGCAGGATGAGGAGAGCGGGCAGCGCCACGGCCATCATCGCAGGTTCCATCCCTGCCGACGCACCAGTGCGATGAAGACCGGACCGCCCACCAGCGCGAGCGTCACGCCCACCGGTATGTCGACGCCGGACAGTCCCCGCAGCGCTGTATCGGCCAGCACCACCAGTCCGGCACCGAGCGGGGCGCTGTAGGCGATGATCCAGCGATAGTCGGACCCCACCAGCAGCCGCGCCATATGCGGCACCACCAGCCCGACGAAACCAACAGGGCCAGCGAGCGCCACGGCGGCGCCCGCGAGCAAGACCACCAGAACGGCGCTGACCGCCCGCCAGAGAGCGAGGCTTTGGCCGAGGGCGCGGGAGAGATCGCTGCCGAGGCTCAAAGTCATGATCGGGCCGCTCGCCAGCACGGCTCCCACCAGGCCGGCGACGCCCCACGGGCCAATAGCGACAACGGCGCTCATAGGGCGGCCGCTCAGGCTGCCGACCGACCAGAGGCGGACATTGTCCAGCGTGGACTGGTCGCGCAGCAGGATCACGGTGGTCATCGAGGCGAGGAACGCGGTCAACACCGCGCCGGCAAGGGCGAGCTTGAGCGGGGTTGCCCCGCCCCGTCCCGCCGAGCCCAGTGCATACACCGTGACCGCCGCGGCGCCGGCGCCGAGGAAGGCGAACCACATGAGCGTGCCGGCGCCGTCGATGCCCGCCATCGCGATCGCCAGCACCACCGCGAAGGCCGCGCCGGCATTGATGCCGAGAAGACCGGGCGAGGCGAGGGGGTTGGCGGTCACCGCCTGCATGATGGCCCCGGCGACGGCCAGTTGCCCGCCCACCAGCAGCCCCGCCAACACCCGCGGCAGGCGTACGTCCCAGACAATGACGTGTTCGCGCGAGGCGTCGAACGCGAAAACGGCGGCCGCGAGCCGATCGAGGGGTATGGCGGCATGGCCCACATTCTGCGCCCAAAGCGCAAGCACCGGCAGGGCCGCGACGGCCAGGGCCAGGCCAAGGCCGCGCGGGCTCCGGGTCGGATGGTCTTGCCGGACGCAAGCCGTGTCGTCGGGCGCCCTCATGGCTGGGCGATGATGAGGCGCTCGACATCGTCCAGCACGCGATGCGCCGATCCGACGCCGCTGAACTCCATCCAGACCGCCGGATCGAGGCGATGCACGCGCCCTGCCTTCACGGCGGGTAGCATCTGCCAGAGCGGATTGGCCAGTACCTCCTCGTGTCGGCCGCTGGTGGCGGAGTTGTTCACGCCGCCGACGATGTAGAGCAGGGTATCGCCGTCCAGCCCGGCCAGAGCTTCCCAGTCCGGCCTTTTGAGGGTTTCATCCCCGTTCGTCGTCTCATAGGCGGAGCGCCGCACCCCGACATCCCGCAGCACCGCGAACGGCCCATAGGCCTTGGGACTGTCGAGATAGACCTGGAAGTCCCAAGGGGTTATGCGCACGATCGAGACGGTACGGTCCGGCACGCGGGCTTTCAGGGCGGCGACGCGCGTCCTGTAGCCATCGAGCAGTTGCTCGCCGCGTTCCACTCGCCCGGCGACCTCCGCGACGAGCCTCAGATAGTCCTGCCAGTTGCCGGCGCTGATCAGCACGGTCGGCGCGATCTGCGACAGCAGGGGATAGGCGCGCTCCGCCTGCGCTGTGCCGAGGATGAGATCGGGCCTCAAGGCCACGATGCGCTCGACGCTGGGCTCCATGAAGCTGCCGAGATCGGTGACGCCGCGTGCCAGCGCCTTCTCGCGCAGGGCCTTGTCGCTCATCACGGCGAGCGGCGCGCCCAGCAGCGGAAGCTCCAGTTCCAGCCCCATGCCAAGGCTGAAGGTCGGGTCGAGCACCACGATACGCCGGGGATCCGCGGGTACGCAGACCGGCGAATGCAGAATGTCCGCGGAGTCGATGACGCGCCCCTCGCAGGCTCGCGTCGGGGTGCTGAGCGCGCCTAGCAAGGCGAGACCGAGCGTGAGAACTGCGAGCGGATGGATCATGCCTCGCCCCCTGGAAGCAGCGATGACGTCGTGAGCTGGCCGACCGGTTCCTGAGCCACACGCGGCAGGCCAAGCTCGGCGCGCATCCGCGCCTCGATCCGCTGTCGCCGGTCCTCGGGCTTGACCAGCACGCAACTGGTGCAGAGCGAGCCGCCGGGCGCGGTGTAGAAGCGGCAGCACCCACCGCGCGCACGGAAGGTGCGGCGGGCCAGCACCCGGCGCGCGTCATCGACGATTTCGACATCGAAGAAATGCAGTTGCCGGTTGGCGAGCGGCGAGCCGGTTCGCATCAACGCCGCCATGACATCCGCCTTCGCCACGGCTTCGCAGCCAAGGCGCTGGCCGGCTTCCAGAAAGCGCATCGCGACGGCGTCGCCGACCAGCCGCCACATCGCCCGTCTGGGCAGTCCGGTGCGCGTGTGCAGAGTGTCGATAAGCGGCGCCATATGGGCTTCGAGAGACTGGCCGAGGGCTTCGAGCAGGCCGGCACGATCGACAGGGCGGATAAGGGAGGAGGGGGCCGCCAATGGACGATCCGTCACGCCGGCCGCGTTCAGGAGACGCAGCCGCACGTCGGGCGGTTCGCCCGGTGGAGGCTGCGCCGCGAGCGCGCAGTTCCGCGCCGACAGGTCCGGAACAAGACCGTGCGAGAGGAACGGCACCGCCGCCAGGATGCCGAGCAGATTGGAATACTCGGTGATGAAGAAGGCTGCGGCCCCCTTCTCGTCGAGGCCGGGCGTTGCCGCCTGCTGGCGCGCGAGCATCGCTGTCAGGAAGCGCTCGGCGCCGAACAGGGTCGCCAGCGGCGTGAAGCCGGGCTCGATCGGGCCTATGTCGGCCAGCGGCAAGGTCCAATGGCGTGCGAGAACGCCAAAGGCGGCGCTGATGATCCGCGCCGCCTCCATCTTCGCCAACGTGCCGCTCGGCGGCGCCCCCATGCCCACAGGCTCGTCTCCTTCAGGCATCAGAACGTCGCGCGCGCCCGCACGCCGATCAGCCGCCCATCGCCGAGCGTGGCTTCCGAGCCGGTGTTGTCGGCATAAATGCCGGTGAGATACTCCTCGTCGAAGATGTTCTTGGCATAGAGCGTCAGCGACCATGTCTCGGCCTCGTAGCCGATCGCCGCATTGACGATGGTAAAGGCGGAGACCTGCTCGGCGGCGCTGTTGGCGATGTCGCCCACGGAGTAATAGCTGTCGGTATAGGCGAGGTCGGCCGAGACGAAGACGCCGGAGGCATGGCGATACACGCCGCCAATGTTGAACGTCACCGCCGGCGCCTCGGGGAATTCGTTGCCGGTGTAGTCGCCGGTCGCCATCACCGCGCTGTCCAGCTTGGTCTTCAGCAGGCCGAGCGAGGCGAAGGCGGTGAATTCCTGCGTCACCCGGGCGCGCAGCTCAAGCTCGCCGCCATAGGCGTGCGCCTTGCCGGCGTTGCGGGTGATGGACTGGCGGTTCAGCGGGTTGGGGTCCTCCACCGCGATCTGCAGGTCGTCATATTCGTAATAGAAGGCGTTGGCGTTGACTTCGAGCCGGTCGCCGAACCACTTCGAGCGATAGGCGATCTCATAGGCCCACAGCGTTTCCGGCTGGACGTCGTAAGGGTTGCCGTAGGTGTCGATGGCGGCGAAGCCGGCGCGGAAGCCTTCGCTCAGGGTGACGGCGATGTTCTGCTTCTCATCGATCTCGTAGGCGATGCCGAGCTTCGGCAGGGCGACGAGATAGTCCGTCGAGGCATTCTGGTTGATCTGGTCATAGCCGAAGGTGCCCAGATTCAGCACCTCGCCCTGATTGGTGACATCGACCTCCTCATAGCCGAGCCGTCCGCCGAACATCAGCGCCCAGCGGTCGGCGATGGCGTAGCGCAGATCGGCGTAGAGCGCGTAGGAGGTCAGCACATTGGTGCTGGCGAGGTCCTGATAAAGCATGTTGTTCAGCCCCAGACCGGGGTAGTTCACCGTGATGCTGGAATCGCGGTCGAGGCTGAAGCGGCCGAAATTGAAGCCGAGCACGCCGCTGATCGCGCGCGCGCCGTCCTCCATCTCGAGGCGAAGATCCTCGGTGATGTCGCCGCCGGAGCGCAGCTCGTCGCGGACGAAGGTGGAGGCGCCGGCGGGGCTGTTGATCGCGGCATCGGTGTCGATATAGGCGGTGATCGAGCGCAGCGTCACGCCATCGCCGAGCCGCTGCGAGAGGTTGGCGACGACGTTGGTGACGTTCGTATCGCGGATCTCGACCGCTGAATTGTCGCCGTCGAAGCGCCGCGCGAAATAGTTGGGGCCCGTCGCGGTCGCCGATCCCGGCTTGTCCTCGGTGTGGCTGATGGTGACGAGCGCCTCGAAGCCGTCGAGCGCCGACGGCGTGAACAGGAACTTCGCCCGCATCTGGCCGAAATAGCCGTCGTCCAGCGTGTTGTTGAGCGGGTCGGAATAGGTGATGCCGGCATCGTCCTGGAAGTACTGGCCGGCGATGCGGAAGGCGAGTTGGTCCTCGATCATCGGGCCCGACAGCATGAAGGCGCCATTGGCGAAGGCGCCGGAATCGGAGGAGGTGGCGAGGTCTCCCTCCAGCGCCGCCTCATAGGTCCAGCTGGGATCGTTGGTGTTGACGATCACCGCGCCGCCCATGGCGTTGCGTCCCTGCAGGGTGGATTGCGGGCCGCGGAACACCTCGACATCGGCCACGTCCCAGGTGCCGCGATTGCCGCGCCTGATGCCCTCGCCATTCTGCGAGGCGCCGTCGACGATGACCGCGATGGCGGGCGAGGAACTGGTGGGCTGGGTCAGGCCGTCGGAGGACAGGCCGCGAATGACGATGCCGCTATTGCCGCGATTGGCCGAGGAGACACGGGTGTTGGCCAGCTTGTTGAGCGCGCCGCTCAGATCCTCGATCGCGTAGTCGAAGAACTGCTCGCCAGTGACGACGCCGACGCTGGAATAGACATTGGCGAGGTCGCGGGTGAGCTTCTCGCCGGAAATGGTGATGGCGTCGAGCTCGATCATGTCCTCGCCGACGACGACCGAGGCGGTGCTCGGCGCCGGGGCTTCGATGGTCACGGAACGCGGCGAGGTGAAGCGCCCGTTCAGGCCGGTGCCGGCGAGGAGCGCGGCTAGCGCCTGCTCTGGTGAGCGCGTGCCGGAGACGCCCGGCGAGGCGAGGCCGCGCGCGATGGCGCTGTCATAGACGATCTGGATTCCACTGGCGGCCCCGAAGGAGGCGAGCGCGCGCGAAACCGGACCGGGCGGAATGGCATAGGTCACCGACGGCGCCGCCGCGACCGACACCGCCGCGACCGACACCGCCCCTTGCGCCGAGATGCCCTCCGTACCCAGCGCGAGCGCCATGAGCGCGCATCCTGCCAGCAGCGCCGCGCGCAGCGTGCGACCGTTCCCCGTCCCCGTCATTCCTGCCGTCCCCGTCGTGAGCTCCGAATGCGTCGAGGCATCCGCTATGAGAACAAGACGACGAGGATCGACGGACCCGAATCCGGTGGGGCGAAAAATTTAACTCAGCAGCACCACGCCGCCCGGCAGCCAGGTGTCGCGCAGCTTCAGTGCCGCCGCGAGATTGGTGACGATCTCGTCCGTCCGGCCGAGATGGAAAACGCCGTCGACGCGCCGCTCGCCAAGCCCTGGCCGCGCCAGCACGATACGGCCGCGCCGATGCCGGTTGATGTCGGCGACGACATCGGCCAGCGGCTGATCGGTGAACACCAGCAGGCCCCGCCGCCACGGAGCGGCCGCGTTCGGCGCGAGCGTCTCACGCCCGGCAAGAAGCGATCCCCCGGCCAGCCGGGCGCGCTCGCCCGCCTTCAGGGTCGTCACGCCGCCGCACTGCACCTCGATGCTCCCCTCGATGCAGTCGATCACCGTCTGGCGCGCGCCGACGCTGGCGGCAAAGCGGGCCTTGGCCGCCGTCACTTCCCCCGGGCCTATCGAGGCGCGGAACGGGCGCGGATCGGCGGCAATCTCGAACTCGGCGGCGCCCGTGACCAGCGTGACCGCGCGATAATCCGCCGTGAACCGTGCATCCAGCGCGCTGGCCGCGTCGAGATCGACAGACGAGCCGTCCGGCAGATCAATGCGGGCCTGCTCGCCAACCGCCGTGGCATGATCGGACAGAAGCTGGTCGAGGCCGGGCAGCACGCCGATCATCGTGCCGGCCCAGCCGGCTGCGAGCGCGGTGCCGGCACCGACGCCAGCAAGGAAAAGCCGTCGCGACAGGCGGGACGGGGCAGAGGCGGCACCCAGGCCGCGCCAGACGGCGCTCGCCCGGCGAAAAGCGCGTTCGTGCGCATAGCTGCGGGCACGCCAGGCCTTCAGGCGCGCCGCGTCGTCGCGCGTTGCCTCGCCGGAGGTGAGAAGCACCACCCACGCCATCGCCTCATCCTGCAGCGCTCCGGGGGCACCGCTGATGCCGTCACTGTTCGTCATGCCCGCGCCTTGCTCCCGATGGCCGGCCAAGCGCGCGCCCGGCAGGCGCGGCCAGGAGCCTATATGCGTCATGGAAAGGGGCGCGGACAATATGGGAGCGCTCAGTCGGTCAGCGCGCGGGAGCAGTGCGCCAGCGCCTTCCGGATCTCGATCTCGATGGTGCGCACGCTCACCCCATGCTCGCGCGCGAGGTCGCGGTGCGGGGTGCGCTGGAGCCGGGCCGCCAGCAGGATGGTGCGCCGGCGTGGCGGCAGTTCCGCGAGCATCTCCAGCAGACGCTCGGTCTGGTCCTTGGCGATGAGCGTCGCCTCCGGGTCCGCCGCAGGGTCGGGCGCGTCGAGCAGATCGTCGATCTCGGCATGGCTCAGCCGCCGCCGGCTTTCGCGGCGAATGAGATCGGTGGCGACATTGGCGGAGATGCTGCGCATATACGCCCGCGGATTGGCGACGCCGGCGAGATTGGTCGCCGCGAGGCGCGCGAAGACGTCCTGCGACAGATCCTCCGCCTGAGTCGCGGAACCCGTCATGCGCCGGAAGAAACGCAGGATCGACGATCGCTCGGCATCAAATAGCTCACGCAATGCGTCATTGCGAGACATTGGCTCGATCCGCCTCACCAGTTCACGGCCCAAATGGGTGACGCAACGCAGTAGCGCGAAACGGTCGAATGCATCAATGCGGCTCAGAAATATTAGAACTGTTCTTGATCTGATGGGTCACGGTTGCGGAAGAGGGAGAGTTTCGTCTATCCATTCTGTGTAGAGCGTCGACACCAGCCTGTGGGTGCTTGTGGCAAGATGCTGCGCGGCCGCTGTTTGAGGTCGTGCGTGCACCGGAGCCACTCGGTGCGTCAGGCTTGAGGCCAGGCCGACAAAGCGAGCCGGGCAATGGCTGTGAGCTTCTCTCTGGAAAAGCCCGCTTTCGCCTGAACGGCCAGGCCATGCGCGATCGTCAATATGTACGCGGCAAGCACGGCGCTATCGGCGTTCGCCGCCAGGTCTCCCTCGGTCTTTGCCCTTTCAAATCGATCCCGCAGGACCGCCTCACCATCGGCCCGCCATTTGATCAGCGCCTGACGACTGGCCTCGGAGTCGTCCGATCCGGCCAAAGCACCGTTGATTCCGAAACATCCGGCACGATCGGCAAACCGCGTGTTGAGCTCGATCGCCCCCTCAAGCACCCGCGTCGCCACCGCCAGGGCGGTTTCCAGAGCCACAGCCTCCCAGACATAGTTGCCGTAGTGGCTTGCGTACCGATCGAGCGCTTTGAGGAACAGCGCCTCCTTGTTGCCAAAGGCCGAATAGAGCGCCGGCCGCTCAACACCGGTCGCGGCAACGAGGTCGGCATAGGAGGTTCCCTCGAAGCCCTTGCGCCAGAAGACGCCGAGCGCCGCTTCGAGCGCTTCCTCCACCTCAAATGACCTTGGGCGTCCCATGCCGGCGTCCATTCCGTTTCATAATGAGCGTTAGTTAATTCCCTTGACAGCCAAAGTCCAGATACGTAATGGACGTTACATAATGATCGTTACGATATCTCCGCGATGGAGGCTGAGGACCCAAGATGACCCAAACGCTGAACCGCCAGTTTACGCTCGCCGCGCGCCCGAAGGGGGCGGCCAAACTCAGCGACTTCAAGCTTGTGGAAGCACCGGTGCCGCCGCTGGCTGAGGGGCAGGTGCTCGTCCGCAACACGCTGTTCTCGGTCGATCCCTACCAGCGCAACCTGATGGGCAACGGCTCTTCCGAATGGCCCGCGATCGAGATCGGTGAGCCGATGGGCGGGCCGACGGTCGCGGTGGTCGAAGAAAGCCGAAACTCGGATTTCGCCGTCGGCGATCACGTTCAGACGTGGTCGGGTTGGCAGGACTATGCCGTCTCGGACGGTGCCGATCTTCGCAAGCTGGATGTCGGCCTCGCGCCACTGACGACCGCGCTCGGACCGCTCGGTCTCACCGGCTTCACCGCTTGGTACGGCATGACGAAGCTCCATGACTTCAAGCCCGGCGGCACGCTGGTGGTCACGGGAGCGGCGGGTTCGGTCGGCTCCGCAGCCGCGCAGCTAGGGAAGCTGCGCGGGCTCCGCGTTGTCGGCATCGCTGGTGGTGCCGCGAAGAGGGCTTACCTCAAGGATCAGCTCGGCCTGGATGATGCGATCGATTACAAGGCCGACGACTTCGCCGAACAGGTCAAGCGCGCGCTCCCCAACGGGATGGACGCTCTCTTCGAGAATGTCGGTGGACCACTTTTTCCGGTCCTGATGGAATATTTCAATACCAAGGCGAAGATGGTCATCTGTGGCACGATCGCTGACTACAGCGACACCGAATTGCCGACCGGGACGAACTATTTGCCGCGGCTGATTACGCTGATCCATTACCGGTTCATCGATATCAAGGCCTTCGCGACCCCCTATGTCATGGACACCTTCCCCGAGTTCCTGGCCGAGATGACGCCCCTGGTCACGCATGGCAAGATCAAATTCGGCGAGGAACTCATCGATGGTTTCGAGAAGCTCCCCGCGACGCTCCTGACGCTCTTCGACGGCAGCCATAGTGGCAAGAAGCTGATCGTGAGCGCCGATTGACCCACTCCGCCGGCTTGTCGGCCGGGCCCATCGCCGAAACCAGCATCGGCCTGACCGCGCTCAGGCGTTACGGCACGACAGACGAACTGGGTGACGTTGGCGAGGCCGGCGGCAAGCGATGTGACGGGGGCGACGTCACTAGCCGAGCCAGAACGGTTCGGCATCGATGAATTTGCGCCAGCTGCGCCGCAGTGCCTCGGCGGTCTCGATGCGGTCGCGTCCCTGCCAGCCGGTGATGGCGCCGATCGCCTTGTGCACCTGCGGCAGCGACGTGCTCTCCTCCACCTCGCGCAGCAGCGCCTGGGTGGTGGTGATATCGTTGTCGATGCCGAGAATGTCCTGCAGCCGGGACATCCGCTTCAGATATTTCCGGGCGGCGCCGTCACGGTCGTACAGCGGCAGCAGGAACTCCGCGCCATAGCGCAGCTTCTTCAGCGTCAGGCGCAGCTCATGCCGGGCCGTCGGCCGCAGCTTGCGGAAATTGTGGCCCTGTTTCAGCGCCTTGCGGTGCAGGCGCGTCAGTCCGCGCCCGGCGAATTCGTGCGCCGGCTGGGTGAGCACGGCGAGCGCCTCGACGCCGATATCGTTGCGCCAGCTTCGGCGCTCGATCACGCTGCCGAGCGACAGCAGGAAGCGGGTGCATTCGAGATCGATCAGATCGACCCGCACGGCCTGATAGCTGAGCGCACGCGGCGAGACGGTGGCGGATCTGAGCGCGGTGAAGTCGACGCCGGGCAGACTGGACCGCTCGATCTCGGCGATGGTCGAGGTGGCGAACACGTCCCAGTTGCGGGCCGGCCCGAGGGCGCTGGCCAGCCTCTTGGCGTCAAGGCCGAGGGCCTGGAGCGCCGAGGCGGGGACTTCCTTCTTGAACAGGGAGATCGCGGTGCGCAGACGCCGCAGCGCGACCCGCAGCTGATGCACGCCCTCCGGGTCCTGGCCGTGATGCGCGGCCATCAGATTCGCCATCACATGGCGCTGGCAGGCGATCAAGACCTTGGCGATCACCTCGTCGGTGGTGTCGGCCGGCCCGATGCCGGTCGCAAACGCCTTTTCCGGTGTGGGCGACGAGCCAAAGGCGAGCGCATAGCCGCGCTCGGCCTTGCTTTGCAGCCCGATCCGGACCGGACCCTGCTCCAGCAGCGACAGGGCCAGGTCATAAAGCGCACCCGCCCCGCCGGCTTTCAGCTCAAGCTCGATCTCGCAGACGGCTTCCGCCTTGTCGCCGGCGCTCAGCGTTCCCTCGTCGAACGCGACCTCGATGACGGCGCCGCCAAACTCCACCATCTGAATGTGGCGGCGGATCTTGGTGGTGAACACCGGCGCCAGCCCCGCGCCCGGCAGCGTCGCGAAGGGCGCGCCCAGATCGGCCAGGGGCAGCGCCTCAAGCTGAAGGGCGCTATCGGGCACCCGAGCTTCCATCTCGCGCCGCTGAAGCGGGCTTGCCTCGGATGCCAGCTTCAGCGTCTGGATGAACTGCTTGCCGCTGCGCCGGACCCGCAGCGAGGCACCCAGCCGGGCGAGGACCGCATCGGGCGTATCGTAATAGGTCGCCTCCAGCCGCCGGACGACGCCCTTCGAGGTGGCGTTTCGGGTTATCACGGCGGTAGCGAGCAGGCGCTGCAGGGTGGCGGGATCCGTGAGCAGCTTGAGCTCGACCTCGCGCCCGGCACCGGCAGATTCCGGCGCGTCCACCTCGGCGTGCAGCTGAATTTCGGTCGTTTGCTCCGACATGTCGTCTCTCCGCTTGTCCGGGCAAAAGCCCGTTTGCCGCTACGAAGAGGCCACCTCCCGTCAGCTTGATGAGCCACCGATAGCGGCTCGCATTGTCACATAAAAGTAGCATTCGCCGTCAGGTAGCCCTGCGACGACGCCACGCACGGGTCGCGGATCTCCGGGGGAAGCGCTGCCGCGGTCGGCTACCAGGATATTGTATTCCACGGCACCTTCGATCATTCTGACGCCCCGGTTTGGAGTCGCCACAGAATTTTTGGACTTTGGAAAACACCCCTCGTCACCCTTTCCGAGGCGCGCGGCCCTGAGGGAATCCGGATCTACGCCATTGGCGATATCCATGGTTGCCTGTCGCTTCTCGACAAGCTTCTGCAGAAGATCGAGGAGGATATCGCCCGCTCCAAGCCGGGCGACTGGCGGATCATTTTCCTCGGCGACTACGTCGATCGCGGCCCGAATTCCAGCGGCGTCATCGACCGTCTGATCGCGCTTCAGGGCGCGGATTCCCGCTACATCATGCTGGCGGGAAACCACGACGTGGAATTTCTCGCCTTTCTCGATCACCCCAGCAGTGACGGCGTGTTCGTTAATAGCGGCGGCAATGCCGCGGCGCGTTCCTATGGCGTGAAGCTCAACCGCGCGAAGCTGAAGACGGACGCCGATCTCGACCAGGTGCATCGCAAGCTGGTGGCGGCGGTTCCTTCCGCGCATGTGGACTTTCTGAAAGGGCTGCGGCACGCGGTGTCGTTCGGCGACTATTTCTTTTGCCACGCCGGGGTTCGCCCCGGAACGTCGCTGGACCGGCAGGACCCCGATGACCTGCTGTGGATGCGCGCTCCCTTCCTGGATTCGTTGATGCCGCTGGAAAAAGTGGTGGTGCACGGACACACGATCAGCGCGAAGCCGGAGGAGCGGATCAACCGCATCGGCATCGATACCGGCGCCTATCGCACCGGCCGCCTCACCGCGCTGGTCATTGACGGCGACCACAGGGCTTTTCTGTCGACAAAGGCGTAGGCGCGGCAACCGGCCCGCAGGCTTCTGTTTGCCGCTTTGGTCTCCACTCTGGTGGAAATCGGCGTGAGGGTTCGGCGGGGTCGGGAATGGCCGCGCGAGCTGGATGTCGCCTGCCTCCCGTTGCTGTCCGCCCTCGGCCGGTCTCATCCGTGTCCGTCGCGGCGGCGGGGTCCGGCCGGCGCGTTCACGCTGGCGGGCGATGTCTCTTACTTTCGGTAGATTGACCGTCGCCCCCGGCTCTTACACCCTCGCGTCTGAAAAATAGGCACGCATAAGAGGGAAGCATTCATGAGCAATTCCTTGGATCACGCCTTGCGCCAGCGCGCGCTGCGTGTGGTTCCCGGCGGGATGTGGGGACACATGCACGCCAAGGATCTGCCCGAGGGCTACCCCCAGTTTTTCGCCCGCGCCGAGGGCACAAAGCTCTGGGATGTCGACGGCAACGACTATCTCGACTTCATGTGCAGCTGGGGCCCGGTGATCCTCGGCCATCATCACCCGGAAGTGGATGCCGCCGCCTTTGCGCAATACCAGCAGGGCGACGCCATGAACGGCCCCGGCGAGGCGATGGTCGAACTCGCCGAGTTGATGGTGGAACTCATCCCCCATGCCGACTGGGCCCAGTTCGAGAAGAACGGCACCGACGCCACCACCACCGCCGTGACCATCGCCCGCGCCGGCACCGGACGCCGCAAGATCCTGGTCGCCAAGGGCGCCTATCATGGCGCCGTGCCCTGGTGCTCGCCCTCCCTCATTGGCGTCACCTCCGAGGACCGGGCGCATATCCTCACCTATGACTACAACGACATCGACAGCCTGAACGCCGCCGTGGCCCAGGCCGAGGGCGACCTCGCCGGCATCATCGTCAGCGCCTTTAAGCACGATTACGGCAAGGACCAGGAACTGCCGACCATCGCCTTCGCCGAGGCTGCCCGTGCCGCCGCCGACGCTGCCGACGCCGCACTGATCGTCGACGACGTGCGCGCCGGCTTCCGGCTCTCGCTCGGCGGCAGCTGGGAGCGGGTGGGGGTGCGCCCCGACCTCTCGGCCTGGTCGAAGTCGATCGCCAATGGCTTCGCCCTTTCGGCCGTCACCGGCAATGACCGCTTCCGCGCGGCGACGCAGTCCATTTTCACCACCGGCTCCTTCTGGTGCGGGGCGATGTCCATGGCCGCCGCCGTGGCGACGCTGAACATCCTGCGCCGCGAGGATGCCGTCGCGCATATGGAGAAGATGGGTACCATGCTGCGCGAGGGCTTGGCGGCGTTGAGCCTCGCCCACGGCATCCCGATCCGCCAGACCGGCCCGGTGCAGATGCCCATGGTGCTGTTGGACGACGATGCGGACTGCCGCAAGGGCTTTGCCTTCTGCGCGGCGGCGCTGAAGGCGGGCGTGTACTTCCACCCGCAGCACAACATGTTCCTGAGCGCGGCGCACACGCCCGAGGACATCGACCGGGCGCTGGAGGCCGCCGAGCTCGGCTTCCGCGCCGTGCGCGCCCTGGCGCCGGCCACCGCCTGAGCGGCCCGCAACGTTCCCGATCCTCGCCCCCCTTCGTCCGGAGACATTTGCCCATGGCCCGCCTCTCCCGCCTTGCCCTCTCCACGCGCGTCGCCGCCTCGCTGCTGGGGGCGGTCTTCTTCATGCCGATGGCTGCGCAGAAGGCGAGGGCCGCCGACGGCCCGCTCGTCGTGGCGCGCGCGATGGACATCAACTCGCTCGATCCGGCGCGCGGCTATTGCGATACCTGCCAGATCTATCTCTCGGCGGTCTATGCGACGCTGCTGACGCTCGCCGCCGACAACCAGACCATCATTCCCGCCGTCGCCAAAAGCTGGGAGGTGAGCCCGGACGTGACGACCTTCACCTTCCATCTCGACCCGGCGGCCACCTTCTCCGACGGCAGCCCGGTGACGGCCGCGGATGTGAAGTGGTCGCTGGAGCGGCTGAAGAACGTCAAGGGTGGGCCGTCCTATCTGATGGACAGCCTGAAGTCGGTCGAGGCCAAGGATGACAAGACCGTCGTCATCACCACCTCGACGCCGAATTCCGAGTTCCTCGGCATTCTGGCCGCACCCTATACCGGCATCATCAATTCCAAGGTCGCGTCCGCCAATGGCGCCAACGCCAAGGCCGATGCGGCGACCTCCGACACCTCCGACACCTGGTTCCTCGCCAATTCGGCCGGTGCCGGCCCCTTCGTGCTGGAAAAATACACGGCCGATGACCAGCTGCGCCTCGCCCGCAACGAGAAATACTGGGGCAAGAAGCCCGCGATTTCCGGCGTGGTGTTGAAGCAGACCGCCGATGCGGTGACGCAGGCGCAGATGCTCCAGTCCGGCGCCGCCGATATCGCCATGCAGGTCGATCCCGACACGGCGAAGACGGTTTCGGCGCCCGACGCCACCTTCAAGGCGGTGCCCTCGTTCAACTATGTCTATGCCGCCATCAGCCCGGCGGCCAAGGGCGCCCCGGTGCCGCTGACCAAGGAGGTGCGCGAGGCCATTGCGCTGGCCCTCGACTATCAGGGCCTCATCGACTTCACCGTCGGCGGGGAAGGCAAGGAACAGTCCTCGGCGATCCCGAACGGCTATCCAGGCACCAAGGATCTGCCCGCCCCGGTGTTCAATGTCGAGAAGGCCAAGGAACTGCTCGCCAAGGCCGGCCATCCCGATGGCTTCGCGATGGAGCTCGAATTTCCGGCGATGAATGTCTATGGCGTCGATCTCTCCCTGCTCGCCCAGAAGGTGCAGCAGGATCTCGGCAAGGTCGGCATCAAGCTGTCGCTGAAGCCGGTGCCCTTCACCGTGTGGGCGAGCGACATCGATAATCCCGGCGTGCCCTTCGCCCTCGGCTTCTTCGCGCCGGATTATTTCGGCAGCGCTCAATATGTCCAGTATTTCGGCATGATGCCGGACATGCCGTGGGCCAAGCGCGCCGGCGTCGGCAAGGTGCCCGGCCTCGACGGCAAGGAGCAGCTGGCGATGTACCAGAAGGCGCTTGCCGCCACTGATGCCGCCGGGCAGGAAAAGGCCTATCACGACCTCGCCATGAAGATGATCGACGACAAGATCATCCTGCCGCTGGTCAGCCCGAACCTTGTCCTCGCCTACCGCAACGATGTGAGCGGCGTGCGCTACAGCGCCTGCTGCAACCTGCCGCTTGGCGAAATCGAGAAGAAGTGAGGGGTTGAACCGGCCATGCTGAAGGTCGTCCTGCGCCGATTGCTGGTGATGCCGTTCCTGCTTCTCGGGATCGTCACGGCGACCTTCCTGCTGGCCCAGTTCACCAAGGGCAACCCGCTCATCTCCATCATCGGCGCCCGCAATCTCGACAATGCCGAGATCGTCGCCGCCGCCAAGGCCCGCTGGGGCCTCGATGGCTCGGTGCCGGAACGCTACGCGACCTATGTGTGGAACCTCGCCCATGGCGATCTCGGCACCTCCTTCCGCACCAAGCAGCCCGTGCTGACCGATCTTGCCCAGCGACTGCCGGCGACCCTCGAACTGGTCATCTGCGCGATGTTCGTCGGCGCCGTCGGCGGCATCGTGCTCGCCATCGTCTCCGCCGAATTCAAGGACAGCTTCGCCGACCATCTGGCGCGGCTGGTGGCGTTGCTGGGCTCCTGCCTGCCGGTGTTCTGGCTCGGGCTGATCGCGCTCTTTCTCTTCACCGTGCAGACCAAGCTGCTGCCCGGCCCCGGGCGGCTCGACATCCGTGCCGTGGCGCCCCCCACCGTGACCGGCTTCATGCTGGTCGACACGCTGCTCGCCGGCAACTGGAGCGCTTTCGTCGACGCGCTGCGCCACCTGATCCTGCCGGCGCTGGTGCTCGGCTGGTCGGTCATGGGCATCATCACCCGCATGGTGCGCGCCTCGATGCTCGACGTGCTGGGGCAGGACTACATCACCATGGCGCGGGCCAAGGGGGCAGGGCGGCTGCGGGTGTTGATCCACCACGCGCTCGCCAACGCGCTGATCCCGGCGCTGACCATTCTGGGCTTCACCTTCGCCTATCTCATCACCGGCTCGGTGCTGGTGGAGACGATCTTCTCCTGGCCCGGCATCGGCTCCTACGCGGTCGACGCGGCGCGCAGCCTCGACTATCCCGCCATTACAGGCGTGACCATCATTGGTGGGCTCGGCTTCCTCCTCGCCAACCTGCTCACCGATATCGCCTATGCCGCGGCCGACCCGCGCATGCGGGAGGCCGGCTGATGCTGTTCAGTCCTCCCGCCCGCACCATCCAGCGCCCCCGGCCGCGCCTCTCGGCCAGCATCGGCCGTGCCTTCCGGCGGCTGGGCTGGGCGCATCTGCCGGTGATCTTCGCGCTGGTCGTGCTGGTCGGCCTCGTCATCATCGCCATCACCATTCCCTGGTGGACGCCCTACGATCCCATCGGCCTTGCCGGCCGGCGGCTGCAGCCGCCGAGCGCGGCGCATTGGCTGGGCACTGACGCGCTCGGCCGCGACGTGCTGGTGCGCACGCTCTATGGCGCGCGCTATTCGCTGCCCATCGCCGCCGGCGTGCTGCTGGTCGCGGTCAGCCTCGGGGTGTTGGTGGGCGCGCTCGCCGGCTTTCTCGGCGGCCTCGTCGACAATGTGCTGATGCGGCTGGCCGACATCACGCTGGCCTTTCCTCCGGTCCTGCTCGCCATGGCGATCGCCGCCTCGCTGGGGCCGGGGCTGGTCAATACGGCACTCGCGCTCATCATCGTCTGGTGGCCCATCTATGCGCGCCTCATGCGGGCGCAGGTGCTGAATGTGAGGAAGCTCGACCATGTCGATGCGGCCATCGTCGCCGGGGTCAGGCCGGGCCGGCTGCTGGTCCGGCACATCATGCCGCTGTGCTGGAGTCCGATCTTCGTCAATATGACGATGGATGTCGGCCAGGTGATCCTGCTTGCCGCGGGCCTGAGCTTCATCGGCCTCGGCGCCCAGCCGCCCACCCCAGAATGGGGACAGATGATCGCGGAGGGCGCCTCCAATTTCTATTGCTGGTGGATCGCGCTCGGCCCGGGCATGGCCATTTTTCTCGTCTCTCTCTCTTCCAATTTCCTCGGCGATGCCCTGCGCGATGTCGCCGACCCGCGCGGGCGGCAGTGAGGAGAGGACCATGAGCCTGCCCCTTCTCGACATACGCGGCCTCGCCGTCACCATTCCCACCCGCGACGGCGAGCAGGCGGCGGTCTCGAATGTCGACTTCACGATCGACCGGGGCGAGGTCGTCGGCCTCGTCGGCGAGTCGGGTTCCGGCAAGAGCTTGTCCATGCTCGCGGTGATGGGATTGCTGCCGCGGCACCTCCACGTCTCCGGTTCCATCCGCTTCGACGGCGTCGAGATCTGCGGCGCACCGGAGCGGCAGATGCGTTCCCTGCGTGGCCGGCGCATCGCCATGGTGTTTCAGGACCCGATGACGGCGCTCAATCCCGTGAAGACCATCGGGGCGCAGATCAGCGAGATGATCCGCCTGCACAACCCCAAGCTTGGCCGGGCGGAGGTGAAGGAGAGGGCGCTCGCACTGCTCGAATCCGTCGCGATCCCGGCGCCGGAACGGCGGTTCGACCAATACCCGCACGAGTTCTCCGGCGGCATGCGCCAGCGCGTGGTGATTGCGATCGCCATTGCCAACGATCCCGAGCTGCTGATCGCCGACGAGCCGACCACCGCCCTCGACGTGACCATTCAGGCGCAGATCATGGAGATCTTCGCGCGGCTGCGCGCGGAGCGTGGCATGGCGGTGGTGCTGATCACCCATGATCTCGGCCTCGTTGCCGGCCTCGCCGACCGCATGAGCGTGCTCTATGCCGGGCGTGTCGCCGAGCGCGGTCCCGTGGGACCTGTCTTCACCGCGCCGCGCCATCCTTATACGGCAGGCCTGCTTGCCGCCGTGCCGTCGATCGACGACGTGGCCGAACGGCTCTACGCCATCCCCGGCACGCCGCCCTCGCTCGGCGCCCGTCCGCCGGGCTGTGCCTTCGCCCCGCGCTGCGATTTCGCCGTGCCGCTGTGCCGAATGAGCGAGCCCGCCCTGCTGCGCTTCGGCTCCGCCGTGGTCGCCTGCCATCGCGCGGAGGAACTGTCGCTCGGCGATCTGCCGAGAAAGGAGGCGTGATGACGAACGCTGTCGCCGCCGCCCCCGGCCCGCTGCTCGATGTCGCGGATCTGCATGTCGCGTTTCCCGTCCGGCGCGGCATCGTGTTCGCCCGCCAGGTTGGCGCCATCAGCGCGGTCGCCGGCGTGTCGCTCCACGTCCATCCGGGCGAGACGCTGAGCGTCGTGGGAGAATCCGGCTGCGGGAAATCCACGCTGGCCCGTGCGATCATGGGGCTGATCAAACCGACCAGCGGGCATATCCGCTTGCGCAGCGCCGAACTGGCCGTCCTGTCGCCTGCGGCCATGCGGCCCCACCGGCGCACCATTCAGCTGGTGTTTCAGAACCCCTATGCCTGCCTCAACCCGCGCATGACGGCGCTGGAGAACATCGCCGAGCCCCTGCGCATGCTGCCGCTCAGCCGGGCGGAGCGACGCGAGCGGGCATTGCGGGCCATGCAGCAGGTGCAGCTGCTGCCGGAGCAGGCGGACCGCTATCCTTTCGCTTTCTCCGGCGGCCAGCGCCAGCGGATTGGCATTGCGCGCGCGCTCGTGGTCGAGCCGGATATCATCATCCTCGACGAGCCTGTCTCGGCGCTCGACGTCTCGGTCCAGGCCGGTGTGCTCAATCTGCTGAAAGATATCCAGCAGCGCACGGGCATCGCCTACATCTTCATTGCCCACAATCTCGCGGTCATCCGGCACATGTCGGACCGCGTGGCGGTGATGTATCTCGGCCGGATCGTCGAGACCGCGGCGCGGGACGATCTCTATCGGAGCCCCGCTCATCCCTACACGCAGGCGCTGCTGTCGGCCGCGCCGATTCCCGATCCGGTGCGCGAACAGGCGCGCCAGCGCATCGTCCTGACAGGGGACGTGCCCAATCCGGCCGACCGGCCTTCCGGCTGCGGATTCCGCACCCGCTGCTTCCGGGCGAGCGCGCTCTGCGCCGTTGAGGATCCGCCGGCCCGGGAACTCGCGCCCGGCCACACGGTGTGCTGCCATCACCCGAGCTGACACGGTGGCAGGATAACGGATACGGGTTTGGCAGCCTTCTTGCGTATGGGAAGCCCAATTCGCGACGCGGGACCGCTGCCATGCTTCAGCTTCCGGAGTTTCAACCAAGGCCTGGAACGGATGAGCAGATCACGCGGATCCGCAGCGTGGCGCTGTCCGTCTTCCAGGCAAACTCGGCGGTCTTCTACTGGATCGACGAGGGCCGCTCCATGGTCGTCGCCGACACAACCGGCCCGTGCTGCCGCCACATCGGGCGTTATGTGCGCGACATGCAGGCATTCGATCCGCTGAACATCGATCGCCTGGTCGCGTCCCGCAAGCGCGTGGCGACGATGAGCCATGATCGCTCGCTGGCCCCGCGCAGTGCCTTCGAGCGCTACAGCAGCTATCTGACCGAAAGCGAGATCGTCGACGTGCTCGACTTCGTCTTCTGGCAGGACAACCAACCCATTGCCGGCCTCGGCATCCTCAAGCGCCGCGACGACCCGCTCATCTCGGGGGAGACGCTGCGGGTGGCGCAGTCCATGCAGCCCTATATCGAGTATCACATCGGCAGCCATCCCCGGCCGCGCGACCGCCGGCGCCAGCGCCAGCGCATGCTGCAGCTGGTCTATGGGCTGACGGCGCGCGAGATCGAGATCGCCGACCTCATTCGCGACGGCCTCACGAACCGTCATATCGCCGAGACGCTCAACATCGGGCTGGGCACGGTCAAAACCCATCTGCTGCACATTTTCCAGAAAATGGACGTGTCCAACCGCACGATGCTCTCGATCCGCCTCGCCGATAATGACGCGGAATCGGCGATCCCGCCGCCGCTCGCGGAAACGGGCCCCGCCAGCCGGCGCTGAGGCGACGGCATCCCCGTTCGCGTGCCGGCGGTGGTCCGGGCCGTGGTGCCGGGTTGGCGCCATGCCGGCATGGCGCGGCTTCAGCCCCCGCTCGGTCGACCTTCCCTGAGGGCGGTCAGGAAGGTGAGGAAAATGACGGCGTAGAAGCGCGCGAGCACGGGCTGCAGCGCCGGGCTCGCGCGGTATCCGCTCAGTCCCGGCGCGCTGCAGGCGAGGCCCCGGGCCTCGGCGCGTTGCAGGACATTGGTCGCATGCGCGCGCGAGATGTGGAATTGCCGCGCCAGCTGGGAGACGGAGACGGGCCCGTCCCGGGCGATCAGCGACACCAGCATGACGAGGCCGGCATCGCGCTCTGCGAGGTCCTGCAGTTCCGGCGCGGCCGCGAATACCCGCAGGCCCTGCCGGAAACACGCGGCCATGGCGTGGGTGCAGGGGCCGAACAGCAGCTCATCCGGCAAGGCGCGGGCCGCCTCGGCCGCCGGCGCGTCGACATGAGCGATGGCGGCGAACATGCCGTTCCAGCGCTCGCGATGCGTCTGCAAAAGGGCCGCCGTCGGCATCAGCCGCCGCTCCTTCGGCCCGGAAACGGGGCAGTCCGCCAGCAGGCGCTTGAACCGCAGCGCCGCGAGGAAGGCGGTGGCGCGGCCGGCGCTGCAGACATCCAGTTCCACGACCTCGCGGCGCAGCCGCGCCCCGGTCACGCCCCTGCCGCCGCTCTCGGTGAAATGCAGATCCAGAATGAGCAGCACGGCGAGGAGGCGGCCGCGATCGTTCAGAAGCCGGTTGCGGATCCAGCTGCCGTCATACAGCCGGACGGCATTGGCGGCGGCGGCCTCGACGGCGGCTGGAAATCCCGGCGCGGCCATGAGGTCGTTGATCGCTTTCGCGCCGAACAGCCGGAGGACGGGCTCGGGGAAGGACGCGGCCGGCCCCGATTCCCCGCTCATGCACGCGCCCGCCTTCTGCATAAATCGCCCAACGATTCCAAAAAGTTTCGTTGCCTATAGCACGTCCGGCCGGCAAACCCGGGAGTGGGATGCCCATCCCACACAGTGGGCGCCGACGAGGCGCCTGCCGTTTTGCTTTCCTGCGGGGGATGCGCATGGCCGGTCTGACGTTGCTCTCGCGGAAGGCCCGTGCGGTTTCCGGCACTCTTCGGCTGTCCCTGCCAGTCCTTATGTCGTCGGTGGCCGTCTGCGCCTTGACCGTTCCTGCCGCCGCCCAGAGCACGGCCCCGTCGATCGGGCCGGCCATTTCGTCCTTCCAGAACACGGGAAGCAATGGTCTCAGCGGCCAGAACGCGGATGGCTGCACCTACCCGCCCTATAGCGGCACCATTGGCAGTCCATCCGACAGCGTCTTCACGAACTTCAGCACCGGCCTAACGTCCGGCACCGAGTACTTCGCAACGCTCCTCCTCATGAACGTCACCGGCGGGCAGGGTGGGGCGGGGGGAAGTGGCGGCAGCTGCTATGGCGGCCAGCCCGGTGGCGCTGCCGGGGATGGCGGGACAGCCGACGCCACCGTCAGTGTGGCGTCGGGCGCCTTTGCCTTCGTCTATTCCGGCGTCGTCGTGATTTCCCAGGGCGGCCGGGGCGGCAATGGCGGCTCGACCTCGTCGGTGGACTTCCAGGGCGGGGGCGGCGGCGATGGTGGCGATGGCGGCGCGGTCAGCGTCACGGTCAGCAACAACATCGCCTTGGCGATTATCGGCACCGATTCCTACGGTATCTGGGCACAGAGCGTGGGTGGCCAGGGCGGCAATGGCGGCAATGAGAACAGTTCCGTCAGCAGCGGCAACGGCGGTGCGGCGGGAACTGGCGGAAACGGCGGCACGGTCACGGTGTCGAACGCGGCCGCCATCATCACCTCGCGGGCATCTGCCATCTTTGCACAGAGCATCGGCGGAAATGGCGGCGACGGCGGCAGCACGAATGGCTGGTATGGCGGCGTCAGCGGCGGCGGCGGCTATGGCGGCGACAGCGGCACGGTTACCGTAACCAACTACGCCGGCGCGGACATCCTGACCGGCGGCGCGGGGTCCTATGGCATCTACGCCCAGTCCGTCGGCGGCGGCGGTGGCAATGCCGGCGTGGCGGCGGGGCTGGTCGCGCTGGGCGGTTCCGGCGGACCGGCCGGCCAGGGCGCGGCGGTCACGGTGAGCAATTACGCCAGCATTGGCACCGCAGGCGCGTCCTCCGCCGCCATTTTCGCGCAGTCTGTCGGCGGCGCCGGCGGTTCGGGCGGCATGGCCTTCAGCGGCGCCCCCGACCTCGCCATCGCGCTGGGCGGCACCGGCGGTGATGGCGGCAATGGCAACCAGGTCATCGTCATCAATTCCGGCGATCTGTGCACGGGCGGGTGCGGCTATGCCGGGTCGCCCACGACCACGGCGGGCGGCGCCTATGGCATTCTCGCCCAGTCCATCGGCGGCGGCGGCGGCGCGGGCGGGTTCGGCCTGTCGGGCTCGGCCTCGCTGGTGACGGGCGTCTCCCTCACCGTCGGCGGCACCGGCGGCCAGGGCGGCGGCGGCGCTAGCATTTATGTCGGCAATAGCGGCAGCATCACCACGACGGAGATCAACTCCGCCGGCATTCTCGCCCAGTCCATCGGCGGCGGGGGCGGGGCCGGCGGCGGCAGCCTCGCCTTCGACCTGTCGGGCGGGGTCTCCGCCGCCATCGCCCATGGCGGCAGCGGCGGTTCCGGCGGGGGCACCAGCCCCGTGGCGGTCAACTGCAATTCCTATTCGGGCAACTCCGGCAATGACGGCGCCTGCACGTCCATCAGCGGCCAGCCGACCTTCAGCGCGCCGGCGAGCACGGCGCTGATCTCGACGCAAGGCGACAGTTCACCCGGCATCGTCGCCCAGTCGATCGGCGGCGGCGGCGGCGCGGGCGGCTATGCGGTGTCGCTGTCCGGCTCGGATGTCGGCAGCTTCACCATGTCCTTCGGCGGATCGGGCGCCGGCGCCGGCGATGGTGGTGACGTCTATACCGGCAGCAACGGCGTCAGCATCACCACCACTGGCGACGATTCCTCCGGCCTTGTCGGCCAGTCCATCGGCGGCGGCGGTGGCGCGGGTGGCGCCTCGGTTTCCGGCACTGTCACGACCGGGACCGTCATCGGCATCGGGGTGGGCGGATCCGGCGGCGGCGGCGGCAATTCGGGATCGGTCATCGCCGACAATTCCGGCGGCGTCATCACCACCAATGGCGAGCGCTCGCACGGCATTGTCGCCCAGGCGATTGGCGGCGGCGGCGGCGCGGGCGGCAACACGATCAGCGTCGACGCGGACGCCATCTCCGCCAGCCTCGTCATCGGCGGGACGGGGGGCTCGGGCGGCACCGCCAGCGATGTCTGGGTCTATAATGAGGACAGTTCGGTCAACAGCGCCTATGGCTCGGCCGACATCACCGTCAACGGGCCGGGATCGAGCGCGATTATCGCCCAGTCGATCGGTGGCGGCGGCGGCAGCGGCGGCTTCAGCCTCGACGCGGATCTCAGCATCTCCGCCTCGGCTGGAATGACCATTGGCGGCGGCGGCGGCAGCGGCAACAGCTCCAGCGATGTGACGGTGCTCAACTACGGCGCGCTCACCTCCAATTATGGCGGCGCGCCGGTCCTGCTCGCGCAGTCCATCGGCGGCGGCGGCGGCAATGGCGGCTTCGTCACCACAGGCGACTTTTCCGGCGACGGGGCGTTCACCCTGGCGGTCGGCGGCGGCGGTGGCGCGGGCTCCAATTCCGGCAACGTCACCGTCACCAGCTATGGCGCCATCATCGGCGCGGCGGGCACCTATGGCGACCAGGCGCGCGGCACCGCGCCGGGCGTGCTGGCCCAGTCGCTTGGCGGGGGCGGCGGCAATGGCGGCTTCGCCGCCAGCGGCGACTTTACCGGTGCCGCCTCGGGGAGCCTCGATATCGGGGGCGAGGGCGGCAGCGGCGGGGCGGCGTCCTCAGCCACCATCACCCTCTATGCGGCGGTGACGATGAACGGCCCGCTCGCGCCGGGCGTGGTGGGCCAGAGCATTGGCGGGCAGGGCGGCAATGGCGGCTTCGCGGTGGCGGGCGGCCTCAGCGAGGGGCTGTCGGCCGGCGTCAATCTGGGCGGCGCGGGTGGCGCCGGCGGCACCTCGGCCAATGTCACCATCCAGACGCAGGATGTGACGTCCTATGGCTATAACCAGTCGGCCGGCATCATCGCGCAGTCCATCGGCGGCAATGGCGGCAATGGCGGCTGGGACATCGCCGGCGCGCTCGGCTCCGGCGCCAGCGCGCCCGTCAGCATCGGCGGCACCGGTGGCGCGGGCGGCAGCGGTAACGGCACCGTCCAGGTGACGGCCAACGGCACCACCTCGACCAACGGCCTGTTCTCGCCCGGCATCATCGCGCAGAACATTGGCGGCAATGGCGGCAATGGCGGCTTCACCGCCTCGGCGGCGGGTTCAGTCGTTTTCGCCTCCAGCGTCACCGTCGGTGGCAGCGGCGGCACCGGCGGCGGCTCCTTTGATGTCGCCGTCACCGCGTCCGACACGGTCAGCACCGGCGCCGACCAGTCGATCGGCATTCTCGCGCAATCCATCGGCGGTTCGGGGGGCAATGGCGGCTCGGCGATTGCCGGTTCCGGCGCCACCGGCGGGGGCGACGCGAACGTCTCGGTGGGCGGGGCCAGCGCCACTGGCGGGGGCGGCGGCTCCGGCCAGTCGGGTGGCGGCGTCACCGTCACCGCCGCCGACATCAGCACCAATGGCTATCTCTCCGCCGGCATTCTCGCCCAATCCATCGGCGGCGCCGGCGGCAATGGCGGGTCGAGCCGCGCGTTCAGCCTTTCCGGCACCAGCGACAGCACCGACGGCGCGGCGGCCAGCGTCGCCATCGGCGGCAGCGGCGCGGCGGGCGGCGATGGCAATACGGTCGCGGTCACGCAGAACGGCGCGATCCGGACCGGCTCCTCCGGCGCCTTCAGCGACCAGTCCGCCGGCATCATCGCCCAATCGATCGGCGGTTCCGGCGGCAATGGCGGCTCGGCTGATTCCATTGCGACCTCCACCACCGCCTCGGTGGCGCTCGCCATTGGCGGCGGCGGCGGCAGCGGCGGCGCGGGCAACACCGTGACGGTGTCCAGCAACACCGACACATCAGGCAGCATTACCACGGTGGGCACGCATGCCTCGGCCATTCTCGCCCAGTCGATCGGCGGCGGCGGCGGCAATGGCGGCTGGACGCAGGCCACCGCCTCCAGCAACGACTACGCGGCGGGCCTCGCCATTGGCGGCTTCGGCAATGGCGGCGGCGATGCCGGCGCCGTCACCGTCGACAATGGCAGCACGCTGGTGACCTATGGCGCGCTCTCCTACGGCATCCTCGCCCAATCCATCGGCGGCGGCGGCGGCAATGGCGGCGCGGCTTCCACCACCACCAATGCCGGCGACGGGGAAGAGCTTCAGGGCGGCGTCACGTCCGTGGCGGGCGCCGGGGCGGGGCAAGACGCCGCCAATGTCAGTTCGGCCGTCTCGGGCAGTTCCGACGCGCAGCCAGAAAGCAGCAATGACGGCGCGAGCGCGGGTATCGCCGCCGCGCTCACCATTGGCGGCTTCGGCGGCGCCGGGGGCGACGCTGCCAGCGTCGGCATCGACAATACCGGGTCCATCTACACCTTTGGCGATCAGGCCACGGCGATCCTCGCCCAATCCATCGGCGGCGGCGGCGGCAATGGCGGCGCCAGCAGCACCAATGCCAACGGGGATTCCTACGCCGCCTCGTTCAGCCTCGGCGGCGGCGCCGGCGACGGCGGCGATGGTGGCAGCGTCAATCTCTCCTCCTATGGCTACATCCAGACCTCCGGCCTGATGGCGGCGGGCATCTTCGCCCAGTCGGTCGGCGGGGGTGGCGGCAATGGCGGCTCCTCGTCCAGCACGGCCGGCAGCGGCGGCCAGGCGGCGGTGAGCATGAGCCTCGGCGCTTCCGGCGGCGATGGCGGCGATGGCGGCGGGGTCACGGTGACGGTCGGCGCGTCCCAGCTCGCCTATGTCAGCACGCTCGGACCCAATTCGGCGGGCATCTTCGCCCAGTCGGTCGGAGGGGGCGGCGGCAATGGCGGCTCCAGCGTCGCCAGTGCCAGCGTGTCGTCCTCCAGCGGCTCCGGCGGCTCCTCCTCCAGTTCCACCGGCAGCCTGTCGGGCTCGGCCAGCGGCAGCGCGACCTCGGCCTCGGCCGGGACGAGCGGGGGACAGCAGGGCAGCCAGTCCGGCAGCGATGGCGGCACCTCGCTCGCCCTGAGCCTGGGCGGCAGTGGCGGCACCGGCGGCGCGGGCGGCGATGTCTCGGTCACGAATGCCTATGTGATCGCCACCGGCGTCGACCTCTACGATTCCGACACCATGGTCGCGGCGGGGGACCATTCCGCCGCCATCTTCGCGCAATCGGTGGGCGGCGGCGGCGGCAATGGCGGCGCCAGCACCACCAATGCCTCGGCCAGCGAAACCAGTGTGGCGCTGTCCATCGGTGGGGCGGGGTCGGGCGCGGGAGCCGGCGGCACGGTCGGCGTCACCACCCAGGGCACGCTGTCGACCAATGGCTACAATTCCAGCGCCGTCTTCGCCCAATCGGTGGGTGGCGGCGGCGGATCGGGCGGCGCTTCCTCCAGCACATCCGGTGACGGCGGCACCGCCTCCATCGCCCTCGGCCTCGGCGGCAGCGGCGCCGGCGGCGGCGCTGGCGGGGACGTGACCGTCACCGTCAACGCGGCGGTGGCGTGGAGCGGCCTTTCCTCCGCGATCACCACGCAGGGCGACAGTTCCTACGGCATCTTCGCCCAGTCGGTGGGCGGTGGCGGCGGCTCGGGCGGCGCGCTGGTTTCCGCGGCGACGGCGCCGAGCGGGGGCGGCGGCAGCAGCAGCAGCGCGAGCAGCAGTTCGGCATCGAGCAGTTCCACCTCCACCTCCGCTGGTGACGGCGTGGCGCTGGCAATGGGTCTTGGCGGGTCCGGCGCCGGTGGCGGCGCCGGCGGCACGGTGCAGGTCACCTCGAACGCGCAGATCCTCACCCAGGGCGCCCATTCCACCGGCCTGTTCGCGCAATCCGTCGGCGGCGGCGGCGGCGCGGGCGGGGCGAGCACAGTGAATGCCAGCAACAGCACCTATGCGCTGGCATTCGGCCTCGGCGGATCGGGCAGCACGGGCGGCGCGGGCGGCGACGTGACGGCGACGGCCAATGAGGCCATCACCACATCGGGTGTACTCGCCTATGGCCTGCTGGCCCAATCGGTCGGCGGCGGCGGTGGAGCGGCGGGGGCTTCCAGCGGCGGCGCCTCGGGCGGCACGGAGGCCTCCTTCGACATGGCGCTTGGCGGCAGCGCCGGCATCGGCCAGACCGGCGGCTCGGTGACGGTAACCACCGCCGATACGATCACCACCGCGGGCATGGCGGCGGTGGCGATTCTCGCCCAGTCGGTCGGCGGCGGCGGCGGCCTTGGAGCGGCGAGTTCGTCCAGCCTGACCAGCGGCGGTGTCACCGGCACGCTGACCCTGGCGGGAACGGGCGGCACCGGCAATGACGGCGGCAACGTCTCCGTCACGGCGGCCAGCCTCGTGACGTCAGGCGGCGCGGCCTTCGGCATCCTTGCCCAGTCCATCGGCGGCGGCGGCGGTGTCGCCAGCGTCAGCACCGGCGCGGCCCTCCCCAACAGCCTCGCCACGACGCTCGGCGGGGCGGGTAGCGGGGCGGGCGGCACGGTTACGCTGTCCACGTCCGGCACGATCGCCACGACCGGGAACGCGGCGATCGGCATTCTGGCGCAGAGCATTGGCGGCGGCGGCGGCGTGGCAAATGCCGGCGCGAATGTCACCTTTGCCGGACCTTCCACCGCCTCCGACGCCGGAGCGGTCGAGGTGACGGTCGGCGGAGCGCTCACCACGTCGGGCACCAATGCGGTTGGCGTTCTCGCCCAGTCGATCGGCGGCGGCGGCGGGGCGGCGATATCCGACGGTCAGGCGGCGAGCTGGACCTCCACGGGCGGCACGGGCACCGGCGGGGCGGTGACGGTGAACGTGAATGGCAGCGTCTCGACGACAGGCGCCGGCGCCTATGGCGTCATCGCCCAGTCCGTCAGCAATGGCGGCGGCCTGGTGATGAATGGCACCAGCATGGAACTGGTGAATGGCAGCACAGCGGCCTCCGGCAAGGTGGTGGTCAATCTGGCAAGCCAGACGGCGGTGACCGCGACCGGCGCCGGCGCGGTCGGCGTGCTGATGCAGGGTAGCGGCGATCCGCTCATTAACATCGCGCAGGGCGCGAGCGTCATCGGCGGCGTTGGCGGCGTCGGCATCGTCAGCGACGGCACCGAGAACTATGTGAACAGCTATGGCTGGATCGCCACGGTCGATGGCGCGGAGGGCATGGCGGTCCGCACCACCGGCGGGTATAGCGCCATCACCAATGGCGGCGGCCTGATCGGCAACCTGTCGCTGGCCGATGGCATCGCCAACAGCGTGGTCAACCTGTCCAGCGGCACAATCTATGCGGGGTCGTCGCTCGACCTCGGCGGCGCGCAGAGCGTGCTGAGCAATGAGGGCACGCTGCGCCGGGGCGCGAACAGCCTTGGCGCAACGGCGATCGACGGCAGCCTCACCCAGACCGCGACGGGCCGCCTGATCGTGCGAACCGACCAGATCTCGCTGGAGGCGGACCAGTTCGGCATCAGCGGCAGCGCCGACATTTCCGGCGCCGTGCAGGGCAGCCTCTACCGCCCGGATCTCGCCATGCCCGGGTCGTTCTCGGTGCCCTTCCTTTCCGTTGCGGGGGAGATGGGCTGGTCCAGCCTGACGGCGGTGGGGGACACGGCGATCCTCGATTTCTCGCTGTCGGGATCGTCAGGCGGGCTCAGCCTCGACACCCGCATCGACTTCACGCCCGAGGGTCTTTCCGCCGGCACGCGCGATATCGCCAATGTCGTCGGGTTCATTCAGACTGGAGGCTCCTCCGCCCTGTTCCAGACCATCGTCCCCGCCTTGCTTGATATGCCGACGATTGCCTCGCTTGAGACCGCCTACGAGACGATCGGCGGCGGGGCGGCCTCCCTTGTCCCTCAGAGCATGATCAACGCCAGCTCGGCGGCGATCGCCAGCGTGACGGACCAGATGGACCAGTGGCGCCTGCGCCAGCGTCGACCGGGCGCGGCGGCCACCGGCAATGCGCCGGCCGGCCCTGACGGCGCGGCGGCGAGCTATTTCTGGGGCGCGGCGATGGGCAGCTCGACCACGGGCGGCGGCATCTCCGGCAACCTTCTCGGGCTGACCATGGGTGCCGACGGGGAACTGCCTGACCTGCCGATGCTGGTGGGTGTGGCGGGCCATTTTTCCACCACCGACCTGTCGGCGAGCGAATATGGCGCCGGCACCTCGACCAATTATGGCGGGTTGAGCGCCTATGGCGTCTATCAGGACGCGGCGGCCTATCTCTCGGCGATCGCCACGCTCGGTTATGGCCGGGCCGATTTTGACCGCAACCTCTATGGCCTCGGCCTCGATCTCGCGACCAGCGGGGAACGCGACGGCACGCTGCTCGGCGGCCGGATCGAGATCGGCTATGGCTTCGCGCTTGGCGATACCAACGCGACGCTGACG
This sequence comes from Ancylobacter sp. FA202, assembly GCF_000380205.1. Lineage (NCBI taxonomy): Bacteria > Pseudomonadati > Pseudomonadota > Alphaproteobacteria > Hyphomicrobiales > Xanthobacteraceae > Ancylobacter > Ancylobacter sp. FA202. Next base: position 4,283,926 of record NZ_KB904818.1, read on the forward strand.
CCCTTCGCCGCGTTCCAGCCGATGCAGCTCTGGCTCGGCTCGGACACGGAGAGCTTCGGCTATTTGGGGGAGGGGCTGACCTATCATTCCGGCACGATCACCGCTTTGCCGACCTATGTCGGCGTGCAGTTCGACGGCCTCTGGCAGGGCCAGGACGGCACGACCTATGCGCCCTTCCTGCGCGCGGCGTGGATGCACGATTTCAGCCCGGAGCGGGATGTGTCGCGCAGCTTCGCGGAAGCGCCGGGCTTTACCTTGGTGGGATCGCCCATCCCCATTGTTGAGGACGCACTGGACCTGCGTGCGGGGCTGCAGGTGACGCTTGCCGGCACGATGATTCTTTCCGCCAGTTTCGACGCGCAGATCGCGGACGGCTATTCCGTCCTCGGCGCCAGTGGCAGCCTGCGGTTCCGGTGGTGAACCGCAGGGGGCCGCGGCCCTCTCGCCCCTTGGCATAGGCACGCGCCGTCTCGATCTCGGGAAAGCCTGAATATCGATCGGCCGGGGCAGCGGCGACCATTGACGATCCAATCATCATACGTATGATGATTGGTATGACGCTCTACCATGACACCCTTGACCGTCTGGGTAAGGACATCTGCGCCGGCCGCTATCGGCCGGGACAGGTGATTCCGGCCGAGCCGGTGCTGTGCGCGCAGCTCGGCGTCAGCCGCATCGTGCTGCGCGAGGCGATCAAGGGGCTGGTGTCGAAGGGCATGCTGGAGGCGCGCCGTCGCACCGGCACGGTGGTGCTGGAGCAGAGCCGGTGGAGCCTGCTGGATCAGGAAGTGATGATCTGGCGCGCCGATGCCAATGGCGTCGATCTCGCGCTCGGTTCCGACATCATGGAGCTGCGCCGCATTATCGAGCCGGCCGCCGCCCGCCTCGCCGCCGAGCGGGCCAGCGCGGAGGAGCTCAAGACGCTTCGGGCGGCCTATGAGGCGATGGCGGCCGCCGTGGACGGGCAGGGCGACTATGTCGCCGCCGACCTCGAATTCCACAGCACCATCATCCGCGCCTGCGCCAATCCCTTCGTCACCCAGCTGCAGAGCGTGATGTCGACGGTGCTGCGCATCTGTTTCGAGCGGGTCGCCGCCGTCCCCGGCGGGCGGGCGCATTCGCTGCCCATGCACCGCCGCGTGTGCGAGGCGATCGAGCAGCGCCGGCCCTCCGAGGCGGGCGACGCCATCATCGAGCTGCTGGACGATGCCGAGCGCGACATGCGCAAGCTGCTGCGCGCCGACCCCGAAGCCTTTCGCACCCCGGCCCAGACGGCCAGCGTGGCGCAGATTCAACAACGAGCCGACAGAGAGCTCGACCAGAAGAACAATGAGGAAATGCTGGAGGAACGCCATGACCGGATTGCCCTGACCTAGGCCCGCCGCACAGCTGACCGCCCGCGCCCTGCTGCCCGCCACGTAAGCGTGCCGCGCGAGCGTGCCGGGTGGGCCGCCCGCACCATCATCGAACCTTCGACCAGCTTCGTCCTCGCGGACGGGCAATGCTCCGTCATGTCCTCAAAGCCGCTTGCAAGATCTCATGAAAATCACAGCCATCGAGACCATCCGCGTCGCCGAGTTCGCCAATCTGCTCTGGGTGCACGTCCATACCGACGAGGGCGTGATCGGCCTCGGCGAGACATTCTATGGCGCCGGCGCGGTCGAGGCGCACATTCATGACACGCTGGCCGGCCGGCTGCTCGGCCGCGACCCGCTGCGCATCGAGGCGCTCAACCGCGAGATGGTGAACCTGCCGCTGGCGCAGGCTTCCACCGGTGTCGAATACCGCGCCGCCTCGGCCATCGACTTCGCGCTGTGGGACATTTTCGGCAAGGTCTGCAACCAGCCGGTCCACCAGATGCTGGGCGGCCTCGCCCATGACAAGCTGCGGCTCTACAACACCTGCGCCGGCTACAAATATGTCCGCTCGATGAGCATCAAGCCGGTGTCCACCTGGGGCCTCGGCGAGGCCGAAGGGCCCTATGAGGATCTCGACGGCTTCATGAACCGTGCCGACGAGGTGGCGGAGAGCCTGCTCGACGAAGGCATCACCGCCATGAAGATCTGGCCGTTCGATCCCGCCGCGATCGAGACCGGCGGCAACTACATCACCGCCGAGCAGATGAAGACGGCGATCCAGCCCTTCGAGAAGATCCGCAAGGCGGTCGGCGACAAGATGGAGATCATGGTCGAGTTCCACTCGCTGTGGAACCTGCCGACCGCCAAGAAGATCGCCCGCGCGCTCGAAGACTATGCGCCGACCTGGTACGAAGACCCGATTCGGATGAACTCGCCGCAGGCGCTGGCCGAATATGCCCGCTCCACCGATGTGTGGGTCTGCGCCAGCGAGACGCTGGGTTCGCGCTTCGCCTATCAGGATTTCCTGAATGTTGACGCAGTCGGCGTGGTGATGGTCGACCTGTGCTGGACCGGCGGGCTCACCGAGGGTCGCAAGATCGCCGCGCAGGCCGACACCTATCACCGGCCCTTCGCCCCGCATGACTGCACCGGCCCGGTGGCCTTCGCGGCGGCGATCCACTGCTCGTTCAGCCAGCCCAACACGCTGATCCAGGAGTCGGTCCGCGCCTTTTATCGCGGCTGGTACACCGAGCTGGTGACCAACCTGCCGCGCATCGAGAACGGCTACGCCTACCCGATGGAAGGCGCCGGACTCGGCCTCGAACTGCGCCCCGACGTGTTCAAGCGTCCCGACGTCAGCACCCGCCGCAGCGCTCTCTAGAAAGCGATATCTCCATGTCCACGAAGCTCTTTTCCCTCGAAGGCCGCACGGCGCTCATCACCGGCTCGGCCCGCGGCCTCGGCTATGGCATCGCCCGCGGCCTCGCCCAGGCCGGGGCCCGTGTCGTGCTGAACGGCACCAAGGCTGACACCACCGAAGCGGCTTGCCGCACATTGGAAGGGGAGGGCCTGAACGCCCATGCGCTGCCCTTCGACGTGACCAATGACGTGGCGGTGGCCGAGGCCTTCGCCGCGCTCGATGCCGAGGGCATCGAGGTGGATGTCGTCGTCAACAATGCCGGCATCCAGTTCCGCAAGCCGATGGTGGATCTCGACCCGGCCGATTGGCGCCGGGTGCTGGAAGTCGATCTCACCAGCGCCTTCCTGGTCAGCCAGCAGGCGGCGCGCCGCATGATCGCGCGCGGGCGCGGCGGCAAGATCATCAACATCGCCTCGCTGATGAGCCAAGCGGCGCGGGCGACGGTCGCCCCCTACACGGCGGCCAAGGGCGGCATCAAGACGCTGACCCATTCCATGGTCGCGGAATGGGCGCAGTTCAACATCCAGGCCAACGCCATCGGTCCCGGCTACATGGCGACCGACATGAACGAGGCGCTGATGAACGATCCGGCCTTCGATGCCTGGGTCAAGGGCCGCACCCCGGCCAAGCGCTGGGGCCAGCCCGATGAACTGGTCGGCGCGGCGGTGTTCCTCGCCTCGCCCGCCTCCAACTACGTCAACGGCCAGCTCATCTATGTCGATGGCGGCATGCTGGCCGTTCTCTAGCCGGCTCGCCGCCGGCTTCCACAAGAAAACAACACCGACCAAGGAGAAGCCCCATGAAGACCGCTTTCACGATGAAGACTCCCAGCCTGCGCGCGGCCACCGCCGCGCTGCTGGCGGCTGCCGCGCTGTTCGCGACCGGCCCCGCCATGGCGGAAATCAAGGCCAAGGCCGGCCACGCCATGCCGGAAAGCCACCCGCAGGCGGCGGCGATGAACAAGTTCGCCGAGCTGGTCGGCACCTACACCAATGGCAATGTGAAGGTGCAGACCTATCACGGCGCCCTGCTGGGCAGCGACGAGAAGCAGCTGCAGGCGGTGCAGTCCGGCACGCAGGAATTCTATATCGGCACGCTGGCGCCGCTGTCGTCGCGAGTGAAGGAAGTGCAGGTCTGGGATCTGCCCTTCATGTTCCAGAACACCAAGGAAGTGTACGCCGTGCTCGACGGCGCCTCCTCCAAGGAAATCTTCGCCAAGGTCGAGCCCTCGGGCATTGTCGGCCTCACCTGGACCGGCATGGGCTTCCGCAACCTGTCGAACAGCCGCCGCCCGGTGACCAAGCTGGACGACATCACCGGCCTGAAGCTGCGGGTGATGGCCAACCCGGTCGCGCTCGACACCTGGAAGACCATCGGCGCCAACGCCACCCCGATGCCGTTCTCGGAAGTGTTCCCGGCGCTTGAGGTGAAGGCGATCGACGGCCAGGAGAATCCGCTCCTGCATATGTACGCCAACAAGATGCAGGAAGTGCAGAAGTACATCTCGCTTACCAACCACGTCTATACGCCGGTGGCGCTGGTGGCCTCGCAGAAGTTCTGGGACAAGCTGACCCCGGCCGACCAGGCCGGCATCCGCAAGGCGGCGGTCGAGGCTGGTCTGCTCCAGCGCAAGCTGCTGGACGAGGGTGATCGCGACGTCATCGCCAAGTTCAAGGAAGCGGGCGTGGAAGTCGACGAGGTTCCCGCCGACCAGCTGGCCCGCATCCAGGCCCAGGTGAAGCCGGTGGTGGCGAAGTTCAAGCCGCAGATCGGCGACGCCTTCGTTGACGGCTTCTACGCCGAAATCGAGAAGGCGCGCAGCGCCAACTGAGCGATCGCCTCCGGCGGCCCGCCTGCGCGGGTCGCCGGCCTTCCTCCCACGGCGCACCCCTTCCTCGGTGACGGAGCGGCGCCTGGCTTTCGCGAGGTGTCCCGATGAACCAACTGCTCAGCTTGGCGATCGCCGCGTTCTACCGCGTGCTGGAAGCGGTGATGGTGCTGTGCATGGTCGTCATGCTCGTCACCGTCTTCGGCAATGTGGTGCTGCGGCTCGGCTTCAACACCGGTATCGACCTGTCCGACGAACTGCCGCGCTTCGCCTTTGTCTGGCTCACATTCCTCGGCGCCATTGTCGGCCTGCACCGGCGGGCGCATCTGGGTGTCGACCTGGTGGTGCGCGCTTTGCCTCTGCTCGGCCGCAAGCTGTGCTGGGGCATCAGCCAGGCGATCATGCTCGTGTGCGCCCTGTACATGCTCTACGGCACCTGGCTGCAGCACGACATCATCGCCGGCAACTCCTCGCCCGTCGCGCAGATCTCGACGCTGTGGGTCTATGGCGTGAGCTACATCACCTCGACCGCCATCGGCCTCATCTGCCTCTCCAACCTCATTCGCCTCGCCCTCGGCCATGTCGCGGAAGACGAGCTGATCGACGTCAACGAGGAGGGGATGTCGGAAATCCACGACATCGAGCACGAGCTCGCCGACCAGACCTCCCGCAAGGGGACCGCGTCATGATCGTCCTTATCTTCGTCGGTTCGCTGCTGGGCCTGATGGCGCTCGGCATGCCGGTCGCCTTCGCGCTGATCGGCTGCGGCCTCGCCATGATGTTCTATATGGGCATCACCGATCCGCAGATCATCATCCAGAACATGTGGGACGGTGCCAACAGCTTCCCGCTGCTTGCCGTGCCCTTCTTCATGCTCGCCGGCGAGTTCATGAATGCCGGCGGCATGACCCGGCGCATCATCACCATGGCCATGGCCTGGGTCGGCCATATCCGTGGCGGGCTGGGCTATGTCGCGGTCATGGCGGCGGTCATCATGGCCTCGCTCTCGGGCTCCGCCGTCGCCGACACCGCCGCGCTCGCCTCGGTGCTCGTGCCGCTGATGCGCAACTCCGGCTATGATGTGAACCGCTCCTGCGGCCTCATCGCCTGCGGCGGCATCATCGCCCCGGTCATCCCGCCCTCGATCGGCATGATCATCTTCGGCGTCGCCGGTGGCGTGTCGATCACCAAGCTGTTCATCGCCGGCATCGTGCCCGGCGTGCTGATGGGCATCGCCATCATGGTGGCGTGGCGCTGGTGCATCAAGCGCGACAACCCCCGCGTCGAGCCGCGCCGTTCGATGCGGGAGCGCGCGATCGAAACCCGCGACGCTTTCTGGGCGCTGCTGCTGCCGCTGGTCATCATAGGCGGTCTGAAGTTCGGCATTTTCACCCCCACCGAGGCGGCGGTCATCGCTGCCGTCTACTCGCTCTTTGTCGGCCTGTTCATCTACCGCGAGATCAAGCCGCGCGACCTGTTCCGCCTGATCTACCGGGCGGCGGAGACGACGGCGGTCATCATGTTTTTGGTGGCGGCGGCCGGCGTGTCGGCCTGGCTGATCACCACCGCCGACATTCCCCAGCAGCTCGCCATCTTCGTCGAGCCGTTCATGGACAGCCCGATCCTGCTTATGGCGATCCTGATGGTGCTGGTGTTCATCATCGGCACCGCGCTCGACTTCACCCCCACCGTGCTGATCCTCACCCCGGTGCTGATGCCTGTTGTGAAGCAGGCGGGCATCGACCCGGTTTACTTCGGCGTGCTGTTCATCATGAACAACGCGCTGGGCCTGGTCACGCCGCCTGTCGGCACCGTGCTTAACGTGGTCTGCGGCGTCGCCAAGGTGCCGATGAGCGGGGTGATACGCGGGGTGCTGCCCTTCCTGATCGCCCAGACCTTCGTGATGGTTCTGCTGGTCGCCTTCCCGCAGATCGTGCTGTGGCCGCTGCACTGGATGACCCGGTGACGCCGACCCCATTCCTGCCTTCCCTTTTCTCCCATGCCTTCCCTTTTCTCCAAGGACTTGCCCACCATGCGTGCCATTGTCATCCACGCCCCGCACGATCTGCGCCTCGAGGTGCTGCCGGCTGCCGCGCCCGGCCCGCACGATGTCGTTGTGCAAATGGGGGCGGGGGGCATTTGCGGTTCGGACCTGCACTATTTCCACCAGGGCGGCTTCGGCGTGGTGCGTCTGCGCGAGCCGATGGTGCTCGGCCATGAGGTGGCCGGCACGGTGCGCGCGGTGGGGGCGGGCGTGACCTCGGTCAAGGTCGGCGACAAGGTGGCGGTGAATCCCTCGGGGCCGTGTGGTGAGTGCGAATATTGCCGGCGCGGCCTGCGCAACCAGTGCCTCGACATGCGCTTTTACGGCAGCGCGATGCGTTTCCCCCATGTACAGGGAGCGTTCCGCGAGGAGATGACCGTGCCGGAAGCACAGGCCGTGAAAGTCGCCGACGATGTCGACCTGTCGCTCGCCGCGCTGTGCGAGCCCTTCGCCGTGGCGCTGCACGCGGTGGCGCAGGCGGGCGATCTCGCGGGCAGGACCGTTCTGGTCTCCGGTTGCGGCCCGATCGGCTGCCTCGTCATCGCCGCCGCGAAGCTCGCCGGCGCGGGTGCCATCATCGCCACCGACATCGCGCCGGAAGCCCTCGCCATCGCCGCCCGGCTGGGGGCGACGCGCTGCGTGGATGTCTCGGGCGGCACGGACGAACTGGCCGATCTCGCCCGGGACAAGGGCCGTGTCGACGCGGCGCTGGAATGTTCCGGCAATGGGCGTGCGCTGGTGAGCGCCATCGAACTCACCCGCCCGCGCGGCACACTCGTGCTGGTAGGGCTCGGCGGCGAGTTGTCCCTGCCGATGAATGCGATCGTCGCCAAGGAGCTGAACCTCTGCGGCAGCTTCCGCTTCGACGCCGAGTTCGCCCGCGCCGCTGAGCTGATCTCCACCGGCCGTGTCGACCTCGCGCCGCTGCTGACGGGCAGCTTCCCGATCGAGGAGGCGAACGCGGCGTTCGCGCTGGCCTCGGACCGGCGGCGGGCGATGAAGGTGCAGTTCCGCTTCGGCGCGGCTTCGTGACGCCTGTGATGCGGCAGGCACCTCCCGCCATCGTGGTCATGGGCGTTTCCGGCTGCGGCAAGTCCTCGGTCGGGCAAGCGCTTGCCGACAGGTTCGGTGCCGATTTCATCGAGGGCGACGCGCTCCACCCTCCCGCCAGCATCACCAAGATGGCCCGTGGCGAGCCGCTGGACGACGAGGATCGTCGTCCCTGGCTGGCGACGATCTGCCGGACGATCGCCGACAGCCGTGCTGCCGGGCGCGGGGTCGTGGTGTCCTGCTCGGCGCTGCGGCGCGCCTATCGCGACCAGCTCCGTACGGCCGGGCCGCTCGACATCGTCTTCCTCAGCGGTTCGCGGGCCGTGCTGGCCGAGCGCATGAGCCGGCGTGCCGGGCATTTCATGCCGCTCGCGCTTCTCGACAGCCAGCTCGCCACACTTGAAGTCCCCACCGGCGAAGCGGACGTGGTGACGGTCGATATCGACCGCCCGCTTGCCGACGTCATTGCCCTCGCCGGGGAGGCGATAAGCCAGGCGCAGGCCGGCCGGTCCGCTGTCACGTTGTTGGCAAGCAAGGACGGCTGAGTCTTGTCGGGCTTTCCGCCCGATAGGCCAGCAGGTCCGACAAGGCCGAAGCCGACCGGATCGAGCCAGCTGGAAACGGCCGAGATCGCTCAGGCGCGCGCCGGACGCTTGAAGAAGTAATGCAGCACGAAATGCCCGGGGGAGACGACCGCGACGAGTTCCCATCCCTCAGCCCCCAATTCCCCCAGCGCGGCGGAATCCAGCGTCGTTTCGACCACATGATATTCCCACGTCATGGTGCATTTCTCCGATTGCTGTGACCGTCGTTGAGCGGTGGGGAGAGAACGGCAAGCACCGCCATCAGGCTGTAACCCTGCGTGGGGATGTCGGGTTCCCCAGCGTTGCGCCGTCGCGGTCGGCAAGATCTGCCGGAATCCGCTGGCCGTAATTCGCACGCGCCTTTGCGGCGGTCGGGCGAGGGGCGGGCCGCGCGCGCGAACGTCAACGGGGGGCGCGGGGTTTCGGCTTTTCGGTGCGTGTTGGCTTTGCCGCGCGCCGGGCCGTTGCTTCCACCAGCCGCCGGAAGGTCGGGCACTCCATATGCGAGGGTGCCGGGCAGTCGGCGACGTGGCGAAGCGTGTCGCGCAACGCCTTCAATTCCAGGATCTGCCGGTCGATCGCGTCAGCCTTGCGATGGAGGACGGCGCGCGGCAGGTCCGGCGTGCCGTTGCCGCCGAACATGCCGGCGATCTCCTCCAACGAGAACCCCGCCGACTTGCCCATGGAAATCAGCGTGAGCTGCAGCAGCACCTCGGGCGGAAACTGCCGGCGCAGCCCGTGGCGGGCGACCGAGGAAATCAGCCCGGCCTGCTCGTAATAGCGCAGCGCCGAGGGCGCGATTCCGCTCCGGGCCGACACCTCGCCAATATCCAGGAATTTCACGCTTGACCTCAACTCGACTTGAAGTGGCAGTGTGCCCCCCGACAGGCAATTGCACAAGAGAGGGAAGGCGATGACAGTCAGGCAAGCGCCAATCGACGCGGCAATGGACGGGGGAACGGTAACGGCCGGCGCGCGCACGACGCCGCGGGGGCTGACGGTGGCGCTGGCGCTGGCGATGCTGCTGGCCGCGCTCGGCACCAGCATCGCCAATATCGCGCTGCCGGCGCTGGCCCAGGCGTTCGCGGCACCCTTCGCGCAGGTGCAGGTCGTGGTGGTCGCCTATCTTGCCGCGCTGACGGTCTCGGTCGTCGTCGCCGGCCGGCTCGGCGACCGTTACGGCCTGAAGCCCATGCTGATGGCGGGCCTCACCGTGTTCGCTCTCGCCTCGCTGCTGTGCGCGCTGGCGCCGAGCCTCTGGCTGCTGGTCGCCGCCCGGCTGCTGCAGGGCGTCGGCGCCGCCTTCCTGATGACGCTCGCCATGGCCCTGATGCGCCAGAGCGCCGGCGAGGCACGGCTGGGCCGGGCGATGGGTCTGCTCGGCACGGTTTCGGCGCTGGGCACCGCGCTCGGCCCGGCGCTCGGCGGGCTGCTGATGCCGCTGACGGGGTGGCGCGGCCTGTTCTGGGTGCAACTGCCGCTGGCCGTGCTCGCCCTGGTGCTGGCGCGAACGGCGTTGCCGGACACGCCGCGCCGGGAGAGGGCAGCGTCGCCGCCCCTGTTCGCGGTGCTCAACCGGCGCCTGGCGCCCAATCTGATCGTCAATACGCTGGTCGCCGCCGTGCTGATGGCGACGCTGGTGGTCGGGCCGTTCTATCTCGGCCTCGGCCTCGGACTGAAGGACGCGCTGGTGGGAGCGGTGATGGCGATCGGACCGGCAATTTCCATCGTCAGCGGCGTGCCCTCGGGGCGCCTGGTCGATGCGTGGGGCAGCGGCCGGGTGCTCGTGCTCGGGCTCGCGCTGCTGGCGGCGGGCGCGTTTTTCCTGGCGGTGCTGCCGGGCGTGCTGGGTGTTGCGGGCTATGTGGGCGCGATAATCGTGCTGACGCCGGGCTATCAGCTGTTCCAGGCCGCCAACAACACGGCCGTGCTGGCCGATGTTCCCGCCGACCGGCGCGGCACGGTGTCGGGCCTGCTCAACCTGTCGCGCAATATCGGCCTCATACTGGGTGCCTCGCTGCTCGGCGGCGTGTTCGCCTTCGGCGCCGGCACGGAGGATCTGCTGCACGCCAAACCTGCGGCCATCGCGGCCGGCATGCAGCTGACCTTTCTGCTCGCCGGCGGACTGATGATCGTCGCGCTCGGCATGTCCTGCGGCAAAGGCGCCATCGGAAGGTGAGTGGCCGAGCCGGTCTAGCGCGCCCGTTCCTCGGCGAGCTTGCGGGCATAGAGCGCGCCGCCGACGCCGCCCATGAGGGCGCCATTGCCATAGATGACGAGCAGCGGCGTGAGCGCGGCGAACAGGCCGAAATCGACCGCTGCCACCGCGGCCAGCACCGTGAGGGCGGTGATGACAAGCACCGCCGGCACCAGCCGGCGCAGCGTGAAGGCGATGAGGGCCGACACGCACAATATGGCGAGGCCGGAGAACAGGGCGAACAGGTCGATCATCAAGAGGTTCCGCGCGAGGTGCCTTTAGGGAAAGTGCACAGGCGTTCCCTATAGAGCAGGCGCGGGCCTCGTTCCAGAACCTGTGGTGAAAGGCTGGCTCAGGTGCCGGCCTCGGTATGCTCTTCGGCCGGCACATCCTGCCCCGGCGCGCGGATCATCAGCCAATAGGGCCCGCTCTCGCCCACCTGCACGAAGCCCTTGCGCCGATAGAGCCGCTGGGCGGGATTGTTCTTTTCGACATGGAGGGAGACAACCCGCCCGAGCCGGTGGGCCTCGGCGCAGGCGATGTCCAGCAGCGCGCCGCCGAGCCCCTGATTGCGCGCCTCCGGCAGCAGGCTGATATCGACGATGCGATGCTCGCTCGGGCTGCGGTGGAGATAGAGCCGGCCGATCGGGGCGCCCTGCCGCTCGATGATCAGCAAGTCCGCATCGGCGTAGTATTGGGCGTAATGGGCGAGCTGGAAGCGGAACTGCTGGTCGAGAAAGGCCGAACGGAATGCGTCCGGCCAGCCATTGCCCTCGAATTCCGACCCGCGCACGCTGGCGAACAGGGCCTGCAGGAAAGGCATATCCTGTTCGGTCTGCGGGCGGAGGGCGAGGCCGCCATCGGCCCAGGTGTCCGGCAGCGCCGACGCGGGTGTCGGCACGACGAGGCCGTACAGAGCGGGGTTCATGGCTTCATCGGGTATATTCCCTCTGTTGCGATACAGTAGAGCAGCGTCAAGTAAGGCTGCATATTGCTATGTTGCTCATTGCCTCCGGCGAGGCCCACAGTGATGGGAGAGAGTTCCGTGTCCAGGTTTTCGCTTCCCGGCAGAAAATGCTCCGCCACCGATGGGTTCCCGCGCACCTTGTAGCGTCCCAGAAAGTTCGTTTCGGCCGGCAAGCCGTCAAGTGCGCCGTCAGTATTGCTGGCGTAGGTCGTTACCATATGATTGTGCGGAGGGAGATTCGATCTGGTGAGCATCACGCTCTCCATTCCGGCATCGTCTCCGACAGAATACGTGGAAAGGCCCAGCCCGGTGCCAGCACCAAGCACGGCGCGGCCCTGAATATTGGGCAGGGCGAAGTTGATGGTGCCGTCGCCACCGTAGTTGACGCCGATGATGGAGAACAGTGTCGTGTGGCTGCGGATCTCGAGCAAATTGCCATTGCAGATCAGCCAGCCCTTGGGAGGATAGTGCAGTGGAAAGAGACGGATTTCACCGATAAAGGGCTCCATGAATCGTCCTCAATCTGAAGGAAAGATCCCTGCCAGCGCGATAATGTAGTTGATCGCGAGGGAGGGCATCACGTTGACATGGGGTTCGCCTGAGCCGCTGACGGTGAGCGTGTCCACCTGGAGTATGCGGGGATCCAGGCCAGCCGTTGACTTGACATAGGGCAAGCCGTCAAAGCCGGTGGGCGCCGTAGTTGATGCGGCCGCCGCGAAAATGTGCGTCTGGGCGGGCGTTATGGAATTGGCTGGCTGTTTGGAGGCGTTCAGTTGATGATTGTGAGCGATCTGCCCGGTCACCAAACTCACCGTCTCGCTGCCGCCGGTCTCGCCGAGGGAGCGTGAGATGAGGCCTGGGCCCTGCCCACGGCCGATCACCACGCGGCCGCGCAGATCCGGCAGGTTGAAGTTCGAGACGCCGTCGCCGCCCCATGTTGTTCCCACCAGCGCGTACAGGACTTCATACTCGTTGATCGCCAAGGTCTGGCCCTCGCAAACGGCCCAACCCTGCGGCGCGTAAGTGCCGGCGAACAGCCTGATTTCTCCGACGTAGTATTCCATCGTCGCTCCTCACTCCCTTTCGGGCCAAATTCCCCGCAGACAGATGCAGTAGCTGCCCACGGCAAATGGCTGCATGTTCTCGTGCGCCCCAGCGCTGCCCACCTGTGACAGGGATTGCGGGTGCAGAGCCACCGTCTGGCCGGGAACGGCGGCGCCATAGAGCAAACGTTCGTTTGGCGGGGTCAGATCGTCTTTCTTGACGGTGGCGACGTGACCGTTCGTGCTGTTGCCGGTCGTCCCCTCCTTGGTGCAGGCCCTGAACGTATGTGTGTGGGCCGGAAGATGCTTTACGGCGAGGGTGAAGGTTTCCGCGCCTGCCGCCTCCCCGAGTGCATAGAATCTGTCAGTTCCATCCCGAATGGCACCAGCGCAGAGCGGAACCCGGCCGCGCAGGTCCGGCAGGGCAAACTGAGTCTTTCCGTCCCCGCCAAACGTGTTTTGGAGCAGGGCGAACAGCGCCTGATTTGGCGCGATGCTGAGCAATCGGCCGTCTGCCGGAAGCCAGCCGTAGGGAACCCTGTCATAGGGAAAAAGGCGAATCTCGCCCAGATATGCCTCAGCCATCTTTCAATGCCCCAACCGGAAAGCGGCGTGCATGCGAAGCGCATACACTCAAAGGTTGTATGTAACCTATGAGGGCAACTTTAGAATGTAAAGAGCCTACGTGACCGTCTTGGTTGCATTCCTTTTACCGCCTCTGCGGGCCCTGCCGTTTGACGCGCGCGCGCGTGTGGGGCAACATAACTTCCTATCCTTGGTTGAGGCCGACGCGAGGGGCTGTAACGGTGAAAACTGCATTGGACGAGACCACATCCGTTTCCGCAGTGGCGGAGACACGGGCCGGCAAGCCCCGCTGGGAGACGCCGGTGATCGAGGTGGCTCCTCTGCACAGCGCAGAGGCGAATAATTCTGGTAGCACGGATTCCGGCGTGTCCTCCTAGAGCGCGACCGGGGAGTGGCGCCGTCGGCTGCGGCCCTGAACGGCGGCGCTGGCGGCCATAAGGCTCCATTGATGGGATTCTGCGGCGGGCTGAACCTGGCGCCTGGAACAGCCGAGCGGTGCCTCGCCGCTCTCCGGCGGTCGGCACGCGGCCTTTCTGCGGCGGTAGCCGCCGAGTGCGTTCTCGCCGCCTGCGAGGACGCGATCGCCGCGCAGGACAGCCGCGCGGCTCTTGCCTTCGATGGCCGGCTGGACAACCGCGACGCGCTCCTGCGGCATCTCTGCCTCGCCGCCTCCATCGATACCGGCGCGCTCCTGCTGGCGGCCTATCACCGCTGGGGGAGGGACTGCTTCACCCATCTTATCGGCGACTATGCCTGCGCGGTCTGGGACAGGGACGAGCGCGCCTTCTACCTCGCCACCGATCCCGGCGCCCTGCGCACGTTGTTCTTCTGGACCGATCGTGGGCGCCTCCTCTTTGCAACCGAGCAGCGCGGCCTGTTCGCCTGCCCCGAGGTGCCGCGCGAGATCGACCCGGACCAGATGGCCGCCTGGCTGAGCATGCTGCCGCGCGAGCCGCTGCGTACCTTCTTTCGCGGCATCAACCGGGTGCCGCCCGGCCATTGCGTGCGCTGGGCGGCGGGTGAGTTCGCGCTGGAGCGCTGGTGGCAGCCGGAGAACCTGGCGACGCTTCACCTGCCGCGCGACGCGGACTACGAAGACGCGCTGCGCGAGGTGCTCGGCGAGGCGGTGCGTGCCCGCATCCGCCCCGGCGAGCGGATCGGCAGCGAACTCTCGGGCGGGCTCGACAGTTCCAGCGTCACCGCGCTGGCGGCGCGGGAGCTTTCGGCGCAGGGGCGGGAGCTGACCGCCTTCACCGCCGCGCCGCGCCATGCGCAGCCCGCCAGCCGCAACCGCTTCACCGATGAATGGCCCCGCGCCGCCGCGGTGGCGGCGCTTTACCCCAACATCGCCCATGTGCGGATCGACAATGATTCCGAGCCAATTCTCGACGCGCTGGACCGGAGCGAGATGGGAAATGACTGGCCGGTGCTGAATGCCTCCAACAATGTCTGGATCACCGCCATCTTCCGCGAGGCGAAGCGCCGACGGCTCGATGTCGTTCTGCAGGGGACGATGGGCAATATGACCATCAGCCATGGCAGCGGCGATCCACTGGCGGCGCGCGTGCGAAGTGGCGATCTGCTCGGCGCGTTGCGAACCATGCGCGACATGCGGCGCGGTGGCGGGCGCTCCTGGCTCGGCATTGCCGGGGAGGCGGCGGACAGCCTGCTGCCGAAGCGTCTCAGCCGCAGCTTGCGCGCTGCCCTTGGGCGCGGGGCGCCGGGGCTGTTCGATTATTCCGCCATCCATCCCGCGTTTCTCCACCGCTCCGGCATGGAGGAGCGCGCCATCGACATGGCCTGCAACCTCGGCAACCTCGCACGTGGCGACAGTCGCGCGCTGCGCCTGGCGGTGCTCGACCGCACCGACCATCGCGGCCATTCCGCTATGGCGACCCGCCGTCTGTTCGGCATCGATGTGCGCGATCCCACCAGCGACCGGCGGCTGATCGAACTGTGCCTCTCCATTCCAGACGAGCAGTTTGCGCTGGGCGGCGTGCCGCGCTCGCTCATCCGCCGGGCGATGCGCGGGCTGGTGCCGGACGTCGTGCTGAATGAGCGGCGCAAGGGGCTGCAGGCGGCCGACTGGCGGGTAGGCTTCCAGGAAGCGCTCCCCGGCCTGCGGGCGGAAGTGGCGCGGCTGCGCAACAGCCCTTTCGCCAGCGAGTGCCTCGATCTCGACCGCATGGACCAACTCCTCGATGCCTGGCCCGGTGTCGAGAACGCAAGTGAGCGGGCGACTTTTGACTATCTCTGCGCCTTCAGCCGTGCGCTCACCGCCGGCCGCTTCATCCGCCGGGTCGAGGGCGGCAACGGGTAGCGCTCCCTCGTGTCCCGGCGGCGGGCCGTCAGCGATAGGCGAAGCGCGCCATGACCCGACGATGCGTGCAGGCTACGCGCTCGGCCAGTTCCGGCGGCAATTCCCCGCGCCACCCGCCCGCGCCTCCCTTGCGGAAAAAGGGCGCGGTTGAGGCCGCGTACCGCTCGCGGAACCCCGTGCGGGCCTCCTGGTCGGCGAGAGCGGTGAAGCTGCTCGCTTCCAGGCTGCGACTGACGGCGTGGCGCGTGTCGTCGAGACCGAGGAACCGGCAGAGCTGGGTGAAATGCCCCGGCGGGTCGGCCAGCAGGTCCTCATAGCGCAGCGGCAGCAGGTGCAGATCGCCCGCGTCGAGCCAGCTCTCCACATGGGCGCTCCAGGAGGAGACCCACTGCTCGATATTCATGTTGAGCCCCGGCGAGGAGAGCCCGATGCAGAACGCCGTGTCGCCCATCCGATCGACGCTGGCCGCGAGCGACCAGCCGAAATGATGCGCCATTGAGATCGCCACATCGCGCGGGTCCCGGACGATGTAGACGACGCGGTCTATGGCGTCGGCGGGGATCGCCGGTTCGCGCGCGCCGGGCGGAACGAGATTGGAATCGTGCGTCTTGTAGAGGCCCGGCTGTTGCCGGGCGATGCGGCGGCTGGAGAGGGGCCGAAGCAGAGCCACCTCATTGGGAGTGAGGTCCGAATGCTCCAGGCCGGCATGCCTGTCCTGCAGGCTACGGCCGGTCACGTTCCTGATGCGCACGAGGTCGCCATTGAGATCGATCGGCTGGCCTCCGTGCAGATGGCTGGCGAGGAAGGCCCGCAGCCAGGTGTTGCCGGACTTGGGATAGGAGGCGATGAGCGCGAGGCCGCTCATCCCCGCACGATCGCCGCGATGGCGTCGAGCCAGCGCTCGGGCGGTGCATCCGGCTGGCGCCGAAGCTGATAGACGGGCACCGTACTGGCGATGAGCGTGCGCGCCTGAAACAGCGCCTTCTCGGTCCCCAGCGCCCGCCCGACCGGCAGCCGGAACGTCTCGGCCTCCAGCGCGGCGAGGATGTCGAGCGGCGCCGACAGCCGCTCGATGCCTTCCACTTCGCCGCGTTCGGGCCGGCGCAAAAGGAAGATGGCACGCAGGGGGAGGGAATCGCGCACGCCCGCCTCCGGCTCCAGGAAATGGTACTTTTCCTGCCCGCGCCGGTTGCGCTCCAGTCCCTCGGGAGAAAGCGACGCATCCTCGATCGCATCACGCCAGAGTTTCAGCCGCGGAAAGGAGGGCCGCACCCTGGCAGGCCCACCGCTGTCGAGGACGCAGACATCGTCCGAGACGACCGCGTGGCCGCGCCGGGCAAAGCGAAGCGCCAGGGTGGACTTGCCCATGCCCGACGGGCCGCAGAAGGCCACAGCACCGCCATCGATCACGACGCTGGAGGCGTGCAGCGGCAGCAGGGCGCGCTGATGGCAGACTAGGCCGAGCACCGAGCCGAGCAGGAACAGCCGAATCTCGGCGGCGCTCGCCTCCGGCTGCGGCGCGATGGTGATGCCGCCGGATGGTCGCACAAGGAACCGCCCCACCTCCGGCACCTGCAACAGGCCGGTGCCGGTGCCGTCGATCTCAAGGAACGGGCTCAGTGTCCGGCCCTCGGGCAGGTGCTCGTCAACGTCGCCGAGTCGGACGGTGAGGTCAGGCGGCCGGTCGTCCCCCTGCCATTCCAGGAGTTCGGGCAATGCGATGGCGGAACGGATGCGCCAGCCGCAGAGGAGGCCATCGGTCAGGGGCGCCACACTCACGCGCGAATATCGATCAGGTTCTGGGCTTCAAGCTGTGCCAGAAAGGCAAACACCTCGGCCTCGATGCGCGCTTCCTCGCCCTCATATTCCGCCATCAGCGAATGGCAGAGGTCGCCGACCCGGATGGGCTGCTCCAGACGCTGCCAGATGCTGCTGGCGACCGCGTTCAGCCCGAAATAAAGGCCCTGTTCGACATCCAGCAGAACCTGCGTGTCGCCAATGGCAGCTTCAAGCGGATGGGGCCGCCGAACGACCTCCGAATTGGGCGAGAGGGGCATGGGTCACGCTCAAGTTGTCGCCATTATCTCTACACCTATCCTGCCGGGGTGGTATCGTCCAGTGTATGTCAACCTTGAAGTGCATGACGCAGGGAGAGAGGAATCGCCTGGGCAGGCCCCGCATGGACGCTTCAGCCGTTCGAGCCGCGCGTGGCGACGGCTTCGCGGTCAGGCTAGGTCTTGCCCGTGCCCTTGCGAATCGTCCTGCGTGTAGTGCCTGGCCCAGCTCACCCATCGCCCGCACCATGCGGCGCTGGGCGAGCTGGACATGTTTCTCGTCCCCATCGCCGGTGACGGGAACCGCTTCACCTATCAGGCGATCTTCAGCTGAGGCATTGGCGGCGCAACGCGGCCGTTCAGTTCGACGGCGCGGCCTGTGCGGGCAGTCGCGCGATCACCTTGATCTCGAAGTCGAAGCCGGCAAGCCAGTTCACCCCGATGGCGGTCCAGGCGGGAAAGGGCGCCGCCGGAAAGGCCTGCGCCTTTGCCGCCAGGACGGTGTCGAACTGATTCTCGGGGTCGGTGTGGAAGGTGGTCACGTCGATTACGTCGTCGAAGCTGCAGCCGGCGGCGGCGAGCGTCGCCCGCAAATTGGCGAAGGCCTGCTCGACCTGGCGGGGAAATTCAGGCTCGCGGCTGCCATCCGGGCGGCTGCCCACCTGTCCCGACACGAACAGAAGGTCTCCCGACCGTATAGCGGCGGAATAGCCATGCTTCTCATAAAGGGCGTGCCGGCCAGCGGGGAATACGGCGTCGCGCATCATCGTGTCCTTTCGGTTGGCCATGCCGCCGCCGGCTATTCCGAGGGCGGCACGATCTGATATACGTTTCGTATGTGAGAGTGTTCGCATACGTGACGTATGTCAATGGGCGCTCGGGCCCTTAAGGAAGATGAGCACGACATGGCCGTGGGACGACGGGCGGAAAAGATGGAGGCGACCCGCGCCAGCCTGGTGGCGGCGGCGCGCAAGGCCTTTGCCGAAAAGGGCTATGCCGAGGCCTCGATGGATGATCTGACGGCGGCGGCCGGGCTGACGCGCGGGGCGCTCTATCATAATTTCGGCGACAAGCGCGGGCTTCTGGCCGCCGTGGTGCACCAGATCGATGCCGAAATGGCCGCCCGCGCCCAGGCGATCGCCGCCCGCGCCGGCACGCCATGGGAAGGGCTGCTGGCCGAGGGCGCCGCCTATATCGAGATGGCGCTGGAGCCGGAGGTGCAGCGCATTGTGCTGCTCGATGGACCAGCCGTGCTTGGCGATCCCTCGCAATGGCCGAGCCAGAACGCCTGCCTGGAGACCACCCGTCGCACGGTGGAAAGGCTGATCGCCGACGGCGTGCTGAAGCCGGTGGACTCGGCGGCGACGGCGTGGCTGATCAATGGTGCGGCGCTGAACGCGGCGCTGTGGACGGCTGCGAGCCCCTCCCCGGAACAGGCGCTGCCAAAGGCGATCGAGGCGTTCCGCTGCCTGGCGCAGGGGCTGCTGGCAAAGCCGGGCTGAACCGGCCGGGCGCTATTTCGCCGTCCGCTCGCCGGCTTCCTCATCGAGCATCGATTCGACGGCACCGATGGCGACTTCTAGACTGGCGATCTTCTGGATCGTCTTGTCGGAGGGCAGGGCGTTGATCTCGGCGGCGATGGAAATCAGATCGCGCTGCTCGGCCAGCAGCCGGTTGCGCAGCGTCTTGAGCTTCAGGGTCATGGGGTCGTTCAGGGCAGCAGGCATGGCAGCTTTCGCGGGAAACTAACGCTTGCGGGAGATTAACGCTTGACGGTGCGGCGGGTGGGCTTGGGGGGCGCTGAGGCGGCGAGGCTGCGCTCGGCGGCCTCCTGGGCCAGACGCGCCTGCCGCAGGCGGGCGATCTTGGCTTCGCGCGCCACGGATTCGTGCTCGATCATCGACATGGCGATCCGGGAAACGGAATCGGCCTTGCTTTCAGATTGAGACATCTTCGGCTTGAAGGGTGTCTCCTGCGCTCGTTTGGGCATGCTGAACTTCCCTTCGTAAACGCAAAAAAAGGCCGGGTTTCCCCGGCCTTTCCATTACTGCCTCAACGGCCGTTGCCAGTACATCCGTGGTCAAAGACCGGAAGCAACGTCTTCACGCAGCCTTGAGGCTGCCGGCCGAGCTCTTGCCGCTGCGGCGGTCGGTCTCGAGCTCGTAGGACACCTTCTGGCCTTCGTTCAGGCCCATGAGGCCCGCGCGCTCGACAGCAGAGATGTGAACGAACACGTCCGGCCCGCCGTTGTCCGGCTGAATGAAACCAAAGCCCTTCTGGCCGTTAAACCACTTCACAGTACCCGTAGCCATGACTAAATCCTTTCAGTCGACATAGTGATTTGAGTGCTCGCACGCATGCGAACATCAGGTTGACATCGATTTGAGAGGAAGTTCGCTACGGCGCACGGGTGCGCAAAACAAAGTTCAACGTCCAAGATCGATGCCTTATCGTACAGAGGATGTGATGTTCTCACAACCCCCGCAAGATTTATTTTTACTCGGCGGCCGGGGCGCTGGGGGCGCCAGGGCGGGGCAGGCCACGGCCGATCAACGGCTTCTTTTTCGGCGCGGCGATGAGCCCGTCGCGAATGGCCTGCTTGCGCGCGGCCTTCTTGGTCCGGCGGATGGCCTCGGCGTCTTCACGATTGCGCCGCTCGGAGGGCTTCTCGTAAGCGCGGCGCGCCTTCATCTCGCGGAAGATGCCTTCGCGCTGCATCTTCTTCTTCAAAACCCTCATGGCTTGTTCGACATTGTTGTCGCGAACGAGGACCTGCAATTCTTGTCCGATCACATGCAGCACGGCTGCTGGTTGGGCGGCTCGTGGGAGCCGACACGGCTGCATCTCGCCGGAGCAAGACGCAGCGATGGGAAGTGCGGCCCGGCGGGTCGCGACATCGTCAGGCCCTACATAGCGCCATCACGCCATGGCCGACAAGCGTCGCGCGTGATTTCCCGCGCGGTGCGGTGCGGGAACGGCGGGCGAGCGCGTTGACGCTGCGTCTGCCGTCGCCGGCGCATGTGGCGCCGGCTCACAAAAAGGTGGTTTGGAAAATAATCCGGGATCGTTCTCCCGCATGCGGCGTTGCCTGTCATTGTGGCAGTGAATCGTGCGCCGGCACCGGGGTTTTGAGTATGCCAATCGCAGTGCTGGTGGTCGAGGACGAGGCGCTCCTGCGCTTCGACATCGCCGACTACCTCGCCGAAAACGGCTTCGAGGTGCATGAGGCGGCCAGTGCCGACCAGGCGCTGAAAATCCTCGAAGCCGTCCCGGAAATCCGGCTGGTGTTCACCGATATCGACATGCCCGGCAGCATGGATGGGCTGAAGCTCTCCGCCGCAGTGCGCGACCGCTGGCCCCCGGTGCATATCATCGTCACTTCAGGCAACCGGATCGCCGGCAAGGCTGAGCTTCCCGCTGGCAGCCTGTTCTTCACCAAGCCCTACATGCCCGCCGACATCGCCCGCTCCATGCAGGGCCTGCTGGCCGGCGGGGCGGGGTGAGCGCGAGACCGCGCGCCGCTGATGGCCGCGCGCCGAGATGCGGCTGAGGACAAGAGTCATCCATATCTTGACGTCGCGAGGCGCTGGCTGCCTATATGTAGGCGTTACGGTCCTTCGAGTCGCAAGGCGAGAGGGCTAAGAGGGAAGCCGGTGAGCTCTTCGGGGCGAGGCCGGCGCTGCCCCCGCAACTGTCAGCGGCGAGCCTATCGTCCATACCGTGTCACTGAGGCCGCGCGCTTCGGGAAGGCCGGACGAGAGGCGTGGACCCGCGAGCCAGGAGACCTGCCGTAGCAACATAATCGTCCCTGGGCGGGGTGTCCCGGTGGTGCGTTCGCGCGTCCGCCGGTGGTTCTGCCATGGCCCGCGCCTGCGTCCGCTCGGCCTTTGCCCCCATCGATCTTGGGGTTAGCCGATGTCTCTTTCTCTCGACGCCGAAAACCTGCCCGGCCACGTGCCGGTTTCCGCCGCGCCGGCGGCGGCCCCTTCCAGCACACCGGGCTATCAGCTCATCCGCCGCAACGGCGCGGTGACGCCGTTCGATGCCTCGAAGATCGCCGTGGCGCTGACCAAGGCCTTCCTCGCTGTCGAAGGCTCCGGCGCGGCCGCCTCGCGCCGCGTGCACGACATCGTCGCCGAGTTGACCGACCAGATCGTTGCCGGCCTCACCCGCCGCGCCGATTCCGGGCGCAGCTTCCACATCGAGGACGTGCAGGACCAGGTGGAACTGGCGCTGATGCGCGGCGAACACCACAAGGTCGCGCGCGCCTATGTGCTCTACCGCGAGGAGCGGGCACGCGAGCGGGCGGCGGCCAAGGCGGCCTCCCTCTCGGTTCCGACGCTGACGGCGGCGCTGTCGATGACCACGGCCGACGGGGCGCGGGTGCCGCTCGACGCTGCCCGGCTGGAGGCGGTGCTGGCCGAGGCGACGGAGGGATTGGCCGATGTCTCCGCTGCCACCATCCTCAACGAGACCCGTCGCAACCTTTATGACGGCATCAGCGTCGATGAGCTGGCGCTGGCCCCGATTCTCGCCGCCCGCACGCTGATCGAGACCGAGCCGAACTATGCCAAGGTGTCCGCCCGCCTGCTCGGCGACAAGCTGCGCCGCGAGGCGCTGAGCTTTCTCGACGGCCGGCCGGCGCAGGCGACGCAGCGCGAGATGGGGGCACGCTACCCCGACTATTTCCGCGCCTATCTCCAGCGCGGCATCGCCGAGGAACTGATCGACCCCGAACTCGGCCGATTCGACCTCGACCGCATCGCGGCGGCCCTGCTCCCCGAGCGCGACCTGCAATTCGACTATCTCGGCCTGCAGACGCTGTATGACCGCTATTTCCTGCACGCGCGCGGCACTCGCTTCGAGCTGCCGCAGGCCTTCTTCATGCGCGTCGCCATGGGGCTCGCCTTGCGCGAGGTGGATCGCGAGGCGCGGGCGATCGAGTTCTACCGCCTGCTGTCCTCCTTTGACTTCATGGCCTCGACCCCAACCCTGTTCAATGCCGGCACGCTGCGCCCGCAGCTTTCCTCCTGCTTCCTGACCACCGTGGCGGATGATCTCGACGGCATCTTCAAGGCGATCAAGGACAATGCCCTGCTGGCGAAATATTCCGGCGGGCTCGGCAATGACTGGACCCGGGTGCGCGGCCTCGGCGCCCATATCAAGGGCACCAATGGCGAGAGCCAGGGTGTGGTGCCCTTCCTCAAGGTGGCCAACGACACCGCCATCGCGGTGAACCAGGGCGGCAAGCGCAAGGGGGCGGTCTGCGCCTATCTGGAAACCTGGCATATCGACATCGAAGAATTCCTCGACCTGCGCAAGAACACCGGCGACGACCGCCGCCGCACCCACGACATGAACACCGCCAACTGGGTGCCGGACCTGTTTCTGCAGCGGGTGGAGGCGGACGGGCCGTGGACGCTGTTCTCGCCCGACGAGACGCCTGATCTGCACGACCTTACCGGACCGACGTTCAAGAGCGCCTATGAGGCCTATGAGGCGAAGGCGGCGCGCGGCGAGATGAAGGTGTTCCGGCAGGTGCGGGCCATCGACCTGTGGCGGCGTATGCTGACCCTGCTGTTCGAGACCGGCCACCCCTGGATCACCTTCAAGGACCCGTGCAACATCCGCTCGCCGCAGGGCCATGTCGGCGTGGTGCACTCGTCCAACCTGTGCACCGAGATCACGCTCAACACCACCGCCGACGAGGTGGCGGTGTGCAATCTCGGCTCGGTGAATCTACTGGCGCATGTCACACCCGACGGGCTCGATCAGGCGCGGCTGGCGCGCACGGTGACGACGGCGATGCGGATGCTCGACAACGTCATCGACATCAATTTCTACACCATCCCCGAGGCGCGCCGCTCCAATCTGCGCCACCGTCCGGTGGGGCTTGGCATTATGGGTTTCCAGGACGCGCTGCAGGCGCTGCGCATTCCCTATGGCTCGCAAGAGGCGGTGCGCTTCGCCGATACCAGCATGGAGGCAGTGAGCTTCCACGCACTTCAAGCCTCCTGCGATCTCGCCCTTGAGCGCGGGCGCTACCCTTCCTTCGAGGGCTCGCTGTGGTCGAAAGGGATTCTGCCGATCGACAGCCTTGAGCTGCTAAGCGACGCGCGCGGCGGGCTGGACCTCGACCGCTCCTCGACGCTCGACTGGGAGGGCCTGCGCGCACGGGTGACGACGACCGGCCTGCGCAACTCCAACACCATGGCGATCGCGCCCACGGCCACCATCTCGAACATCTGCGGCGTGTCGCAGTCGATCGAGCCCGCCTATCAAAACCTGTTCGTCAAATCGAACATGTCCGGCGACTTCACCGTGGTGAACGCGGCCCTCGTGCGCGACTTGAAGGCGCGCGGCCTGTGGGACGAGGTGATGGTGTCCGACCTCAAATATTACGATGGCAGCGTCGGGCCGATCGACCGCATCCCGGACGATCTCAAGGCGCTCTACGCCACCGCCTTCGAGATCGCGCCCGCCTGGCTGATCGAGGCGGCGGCCCGGCGGCAGAAATGGATCGACCAGGCGCAGTCGCTGAACATCTATGTCGCCAATCCTTCCGGCCGCGTGCTCGACGAGACCTACCGGCTGGCGTGGAAGCGGGGGCTGAAGACCACCTATTATCTGCGGGCGCGCTCCGCCAGCCATGTCGAGAAATCGACGCTGAAGGGCACTGACGGCAAGCTCAACGCCGTCTCAGCGGTGATGGCGGCGGCGCCCATCGCGGTGCCCGAGAGCGCCTTTGGCTCGGCCTGCTCCATCAACGATCCCGACTGCGAAGCCTGCCAATAGGTCGGCCGGCATCCTCCCCCTGTCACCACGTCATGCCGGGCCCTGAGCCGGGCATCCACGCCTCGCGAGACGCCCGCTGCCAAGCAGCAAGGTCATGGATGGCCGGGTCAAGCCCGGCCATGACGCCCTCTCAAGGAACATCCATGCTCGACTGGTCCGATACCAAGCCCGTCGCCCGGCCCCTTCCACCCAACATCGCGGCACCTGCCGCCGACGCCACCGGACTTGGCGCGATCGAACGCGGCGCCGCCCGGGTCAGCGTCGACGAAAAGCGGATGATCAATGCCCGCGCCGACGTGAACCAGCTTCTCCCGCTGAAATACAAATGGGCGTGGGAGAAATACCTCGCCGGCTGCAACAATCACTGGATGCCGACCGAGGTGTCGATGCAGGCCGACATCGCGCTGTGGAAGTCGCGTGACGGGCTGACGGAGGACGAGCGGCGCATGCTCAAGCGCAACCTCGGCTTCTTCGCCGCCTCGGAATCGCTGGTGGCGAACAACATCGTGCTGGCGATCTACCGCCATCTCACCAACCCGGAATGCCGGCAATATCTGCTGCGCCAGGCCTTCGAGGAGGCGGTGCACACCCACACCTTCCAGTACATCGTCGAGAGCCTTGGCCTCGACGATGGCGAATTGTTCAACATGTACCGCGAGGTGCCCTCGATCACCGACAAGGCGGCCTGGGCGCTGAAGCACACGCAGAGCCTCGACGACCCCGCCTTCGCCACCGGCACGCCGGAGGCCGACCAGCAGTTTCTGCGTGACCTCGTGGCGTTCTACGTCGTGTTCGAGGGAATGTGGTTCTACACCGGCTTCGCCCAGATCCTCTCGCTCGGCCGGCGCAACAAGATGGTCGGCATAGCCGAGCAATACCAATACATCCTGCGCGACGAGAGCCTGCACCTGAACTTCGGCATCGACGTGATCAACCAGATCAAGGCTGAAAATCCGCATCTCTGGACGCCCGCCTTCCAGGACGAGGTGCGCGCCATGCTCGCCGACGCCGCCGAGCTGGAAGCCGCCTATGGCCGGGATACGATACCGCGCGGGTTCCTCGGGCTGAACGCGGCCTTGTGCGAGCAGTACATGCACTTCATCGCCAATCGCCGCTGCGCCCAGCTGGGCCTCGCCCCGGTCTTCGCCGAGGTGGAGAACCCGTTCCCCTGGATGAGCGAGGCGATGGACCTGAAGAAGGAGAAGAACTTCTTCGAGACCCGCGTGATCGAGTACCAGAATGGCGGCGCGCTGGCCTGGGATTGAGTGCGGTTCCGGCGGCGTGGGCCGCCGCCGGGGAGGGGCCTCAGGCCGGCGCCACCGCGCGCCTGCGTCAGCTTGCGCGCAGGTTCAGCACGAATGTCGCCACCTCGTCCCGAAGCCGGCTCGCCCGGCTTGAGAGCGCGTCGGAGAGGCCGATCATCTGCGTGGATGCGGCGCCGACGGTGCGCGCGGCCGTTCCCAGGCCGCCAATGCCGGCATTCACATCCTCGCTTCGTTGCGCGGCGCGCTGGGTGTTAAGCGCGATGTTGGAGGTGGTCGCTCCCTGTTCTTCAACAGCCGACCCCACCAGGGCGGAAATCGCGCGAATTTTCTCAACGGTTGCTGCAATCGTCTCGACCGAGGCGACGGTCTGTCCGGTTGCGGCCTGGATGTCGCAGATCTTCTGCCCGATTTCCTCGGTGGCCGCTGCGGTCTGAGCCGCGAGCTGCTTCACTTCGGTCGCCACGATCGCGAAGCCGCGTCCGGCGTCGCCGGCGCGGGCCGCTTCAATGGTGGCATTGAGCGCCAGCAGATTGGTCTGCGAGGCGATGGCGCTGATGAGATGGATGACCTGCCCGATGGCTTCGGCCGATTGCGTGAGCCCCTGGATGTTGGCCCGCATGATCGCAGCTTCCTGCGCCGCCTGAGTGGAGATGCCCGAAGACTCGGCCGTCCGGCCCAGTATCTCGTTGACCGAGCTGGATATTTGCTCTGTGGCTGCGGCGATCGATCGTACGCTGCCGGTCGATTCATCGGCGGCGTTCGCCACGATCTGCGCCTGTAGGGCCGCTCCCTCGGCCGCCTGCGACAGTTGCTGTGCTGCGCCGTGAACCTCCTTGGAGGAGGCGACGAAGCCTTCGGCGAGAGCACCCATGCATTCCTCGAACGCCTCCGCCAGGGCGTGACGCTCGGCGGTAAGCTGCGCGGCGTTGCGCTTGGCAGCGTCGGCCTGGGCGTTCCGCATACTGTCACCCTCCTCGAGGGTGCGGCGGAATGCGTCGAGACCGCGGGCGAGTTCGCCCAATTCGTCCTTGCGGGCAAGACCCTGTATCGCGACGGCGCGGTTGCCCGATGCCAAGGCCGCCAGCGCGCCGGCGAGTTCCGCGAGCGGTCGGGTGAGCCGGAAGATGACGGCGAACAGAGAAAACAGCACCAGCGCGAGCGTAGCGAGGCCGGCGGCGCTGCTTGCCTGGATCGTCTCGCGGATGGTTGTCTCCGCATCCGCCTGATTGGCGGCGGCGAAGCCCTCGGCCATGAGCACGGTGGAATCGACCGCGAGGCGATGGACAGTGTAGGCGTCGCCCATCCGCTCCGCCGCCTCCGCCGCCTCCGCGGTGTCGCCCGCGACAAGCGCGGGGAACAGCTCCGTCGCGCCGATCTTCCAGAAGGGCGCCGCCGTCGCGTCGATCTTGTCGATGGCGCTGCTCAGCTCAGGCGGCAGCACCTGACCGTCCCAATAGGTTATACGGCCATCAAAATCCCGCTTCAGCTGGGCAAAGCGTGCTGCACGGGCGGCGGCGGTGTGGGGCTTGCTCAAGGCGATCAGCGCTTCGAGGTTGGCCTCGACGACGTAAAGCGGCGGCGGCAATATGTCGGCGATGATGTCTTTGCCGGCGATTATTCGGTCGTAGGTCGGACTGCCGATACGCGCCGCATTGAAGCCTATCGCGGCAACGATGAACGTGACGAGCGTACTGGTGACGATGAGAACGCTGCAAAGAGCCGCCCATTGAGACACGCGATACTGAGGGAGTGCCATCGCCTGCGAACCGAGTTTCTTCTGGAGAGGTCTCTTTAGGGCCTCCCGCGAAAATCAGTTGAGGGAGTTAGATCCGATCCGGCAATGGACGGCGGTTTTTGGCTCCGTTTCGGGTGATTATCGTTCAGCCGGCATGATGCCCTCCGGCGGAGAGCGGCGGCGGCACCGATCGGCGCCGCCACTCCCCCTTCAGGCCGGCACGCGCTCCCAGTCCGGGAACGGGTCCGACAGGTGCTTAAGCGGCTCGGGATCGAACAGGGTGGGCTTGAGCGGGCCGACAAGGCACGCATCGAGCGCGGCGCGGATCGCGGCCTCGTCCAGGTTCACGCCGATGAACACCAGTTCCTGCCGGCGGTCGCCATAGCCGGGCGTCCAGTGCTGGCGCAGCCATGAGCGCCAATCGGGCTGCGTCGGCCAGTGCTCGGTGGGGATCGCCGCCCACCACTGGCCGATGGAGCCGGTGCGGCAGATGGCGCCGGCCAGCGACATCTCGCCCACCCGGCGCGGCCGGGTCGCCAGCCAGAACAGCCCCTTGGCCCGCACCAGCCCCGGCCAGGTGCGGGCGAGGAAAGCGTTGAACTTCTCCGGGTGGAACGGCCGGCGGGCGCGGTAGACGAAGCTGGAAATGCCGTATTCCTCGGTTTCCGGCACATGGTCCTTGAAACCGTTGAGCTCCTTGAACCAGGTTGGGTGCTCATGCGCCTGCTCGAAATCGAAGCGGCCGGTGCCGAGAATGTCCTTCATCGGCACATTGGCCTGGTCGGTTTCGATGATGACCGCATCCGGGTTCAGCGCCTTCACCACCGCGCGAACCTCCTTGCGGCGCGCCGGGGCGACGTCGGAGACCTTGTTGAGCACGATCACGTCGGCAAACTCGATCTGGTCGGTCAGCAGGTCGACCAGCGTGCGGGCGTCCTCTTCGCCCGCCACTTCGCCGCGGTCGCGCAGGAAGTCGCGGGAGCCGAAATCGCGCAGCAGGTTGGCGGCATCCACCACCGTCACCATGGTGTCGAGCCGGGCGACGTCGGACAGCGAAAAGCCGTCCTCGTCGCGGAACTCGAAGGTGGCGGCGACGGGTAGCGGCTCGGCGATCCCCGTGGATTCGATGAGGAGATAATCGAAGCGGCCTTCATCGGCGAGGCGCTTCACCTCGGCGAGCAGGTCGTCGCGCAGGGTGCAGCAGATGCAGCCATTGGTCATTTCGACCAGCTTTTCCTGCGTGTGCGAGAGATTGGCGTCGCCCGCCCGCACCAGCTCGGCGTCGATGTTCACCTCCGACATGTCGTTGACGATGACCGCGACGCGCAGCCCCTCGCGGTTCGCCAGAACATGGTTGAGCAGGGTGGTTTTGCCGGCCCCGAGGAAGCCGGAAAGAACCGTGACCGGAAGGCGGGTGTCGGACATAGGAACGCTCCACATGCGAAGTGATACAATGTATCAGTTGCATGGGGAGTGCTGCGGCGCAACCCCCCGGCATCGGGGCGGAAAAGCGCGTGCCACCACTCGGCGCGAGCCCGGCCGGCGTCGGCAGCCGGTCTTTATGCGGTCTTTACGGTGCGGCGCAGCATTCCGGATCGAACGCTTATCCGGTCCGGCCTAGATGAAGTGCCAGCTCAACCAGGAAGCTGGAATCATGCTCGATCTCGTCTATCTCGCCCTCTCCATCGGCTTCTTCCTGCTGATGGCGGCCTATGCCCGTTTCGCATCACAGGGGTGAGGCCATGTTCGATCTTCTGCTCGGCGGCACCGTCGCCCTCGCTCTTGCCGGCTACCTCGTGACCGCGCTGCTGCGGCCCGAGAAGTTCTGACCGGCTCTTCCCTCTTCGCGAAAGTCCACATGCCATGACCGTTCAAGGCTGGCTTCAGATAGCCATCATTCTCGCGCTCGTGCTCGTCGCCGCCGTGCCGCTCGGCGCCTATATGGCGCGTATCTATGCCGGCGAGCGCACGCTGCTCTCCGCGCTGCTCGGACCGTTCGAGCGGGTGCTCTACCGCTTTGCCGGGGTGGACCCGGCCCGCGAGCAGAGCGCGCTCGGCTACACCCTCGCCATGCTCGCCTTCAACGCGGCGGGCGTGGTGCTGCTTTATGCGCTGCTGCGGCTGCAGGGCGTGCTGCCGCTCAACCCGCTGGGCTTTGCCGGCCTCGCTCCCGACCTCGCTTTCAACACGGCGGCCAGCTTCGTCACCAACACCAACTGGCAGTCCTATGGCGGCGAGACCACGATGAGCCTGTTCAGCCAGATGGCGGGGCTCACCGTGCAGAACTTTCTCTCTGCCGCCACCGGGCTTGCGCTGGCGGTGGCGCTGGTGCGGGCCTTTGCCCGTTCCAACGCGCCGGGCGTCGGCAATTTCTTTGTCGATATGACCCGCTCAGTGCTCTATGTGCTGCTGCCGCTGGCGGTGGTCACAGCGCTGGTACAGGTGGCCATGGGCGTGCCGCAGACGCTTCAGGCAGCGGTCGCCGCCACGACGCTGGACGGCGCGCAGCAGACCCTCGCCATGGGGCCGGTGGCCTCGCAGATGGCGATCAAGCAGCTCGGCACCAATGGCGGCGGGTTCTTCAACGTCAATGCCGCGCACCCGTTCGAGAATCCCAGCCCGCTCTCCAATGCGCTGGAGATCTGGCAGATGCTGGTCATCTCCACCGCGCTCATCTTCGCCTTCGGCCGGTTGATCGGCGACCGGCGGCAGGCGCGGGCGCTGGTGGCGGCCATCGGCCTCATCCTCGTCGCCGGCATCGCCATCACCTATTGGGCCGAGGCCGCAGGCACTCCCTCGCTGGTCGCGGCCGGCATCGACCCCGCCGGCGGCAATATGGAGGGCAAGGAAGTCCGCTTCGGCCTCTCCGCCTCGGCGCTGTTCGCTTCTGTGACAACCGGCCTGTCCGATGGCGGCGTGAACGCCATGCACGGCTCGTTCACCCCGCTCGGCGGCATGGTGCCGCTGTTCCTGATCCAGCTCGGCGAGATCCTTCCCGGCGGCGTCGGTTCCGGGCTCTACGGCCTGCTGGTTATGGCGGTTCTCGCCGTATTCGTCGCCGGCCTGATGGTCGGGCGCACGCCGGAATATCTCGGCAAGAAGATCGAGGCGAAGGAGGTGAAGATGGCCATGCTCGCCATTCTCATCCTGCCGGCGGCCATTCTCGGCTTTTCCGGCGTCGCGGCGGTGCTGCCGGCGGCGCTGTCCGGCCTCGGCAATGCCGGCCCGCATGGCCTGTCGGAAATCCTCTACGCCTATTCCTCGGCGGCGGGGAATAATGGCTCGGCCTTTGGCGGGCTCTCGGCGAATTCGCCCTGGTGGAACACCACGCTCGGGCTCGCCATGCTGTGCGGGCGCTTCGCCTACATCGTACCGATGATGGCCATCGCCGGCTCGCTCGCCGCCAAGACGCGCCTTACCGCCTCAACCGGCACCTTCCCGACCCACGGCCCGCTCTTCGTCGGGCTGATGATCGGCATCATCCTCATTCTCGGCGGCCTGCAGTTCTTCCCCGCTCTCGCCCTCGGCCCGATCGCCGAGCAGGTGCAGATGCTGGCCGGCAAGACCTTTTGAGCAAGACCTTCTGATCCCGCCGTTCCGGAGAGACTCCCATGTCCACCCAAACCAAGGCGACCTCCGCCTTCGCCTCACCCGAGCTGATCGGGCGGGCGGCGCGTGATGCCCTCGTCAAACTCAATCCGGTGGCGCTGATGCGCAACCCGGTGATCTTCGTCACCGAGGTGGTCGCCGCCCTCGTCACCGTGCTGTTCGTCCGCGATCTTGTCGCCGGCAACCCGCTGGCTTTCACCGGCCAGATCATGGCGTGGCTGTGGTTCACGGTGCTGTTCGCCACCTTCGCCGAGGCGCTGGCGGAGGGCAGGGGCCGCGCCCAGGCCGATTCCTTGCGCAAGGCGCGCACCGACACGGTGGCCAAAAGGCTGCGTAATCCCGCCATCCGCACCGGGCTCGACACGGTATCGGCGCTCGATCTCAAGATCGGCGACCATGTGCTGGTCGAGGCGGGCGATCTCATTCCCGGCGATGGCGAGATCGTCGAGGGCATCGCCTCGGTCAACGAGGCCGCCATAACAGGCGAAAGCGCGCCGGTGATCCGCGAATCCGGCGGCGACCGGTCGGCCGTGACCGGCGGCACCACTGTTATCTCCGACTGGCTGGTGGTGCGGATCACCGCCGCGCCGGGCTCCTCCTTCCTCGACCGGATGATCGCGCTGGTGGAAGGCGCCGAGCGGCAGAAGACGCCGAACGAATTGGCGCTCTCCGTGCTGCTGGTCGGCATGACGCTGATCTTCCTCATCGCCGTGGTCTCGCTGGCGGGGCTTGGGCGCTATGCGGCGGCCGACGTGCCGGTGCCGGTGCTGGTGGCGCTATTGGTGACGCTGATCCCGACCACAATCGGCGGCCTGCTCTCGGCCATCGGCATTGCCGGCATGGACCGGCTGATCCGCCACAATGTGCTCGCCATGTCCGGCCGCGCGGTGGAGGCGGCGGGCGATGTCGACACGCTGCTGCTCGACAAGACCGGCACCATCACCTTCGGCAACCGCATGGCGTCGGAGATCATCCCGGTTCCCGGCATCAATCCGCATGAGGCGGCGCTGATCGCGGTGCAGGCGAGCCTCGCCGACGAGACGGCGGAAGGGCGCTCGATCCTGGCGCTGGCGCGCGAGACCTATGGCATCACCCCCGAGACGGCGGCGCTGGAAGGGGCGAGCTTCGTCGCGTTCTCGGCGGCGAGCCGGCTCTCGGGTGTCGATGTCGCCGGCCGGCGCATTCGCAAGGGCGCTATCGACGCCATCAAGCGCTTCGTGCACGGGGTCGACCCGCACGCTTCTACCGGCATCGCCGCTTTCGATGCGGCGGTGGAGCGGATCGCCCGCTCCGGCGGCACGCCGCTGGGGCTGGCCGAGAATGGCCGGCTGCTGGCGGTCATCCACCTCAAGGACGTGGTGAAGCCTGATATCAAGGAGCGCTTCGCCGAACTGCGCCGCATGGGCATCCGCACGGTGATGGCGACGGGCGACAACCCCGTGACCGCCGCCGCCATCGCTTCCGAGGCCGGCGTCGACGATTTCATCGCCGAGGCCACCCCGCAGGACA
Source organism: Ancylobacter sp. FA202 (assembly GCF_000380205.1). Taxonomy (NCBI): domain Bacteria; kingdom Pseudomonadati; phylum Pseudomonadota; class Alphaproteobacteria; order Hyphomicrobiales; family Xanthobacteraceae; genus Ancylobacter; species Ancylobacter sp. FA202. The sequence continues at coordinate 4,316,289 of NZ_KB904818.1, forward strand.
AGCTGGCCTATATCCGCACCGAGCAACGCCAGGGGCGGCTGGTCGCCATGTGCGGCGACGGCACCAATGACGCGCCGGCTCTGGCGCAGGCCGATGTCGGCGTCGCCATGCAGAGCGGCACGCAGGCGGCGCGCGAGGCCGGCAATATGGTGGACCTCGACAGCGACCCGACCAAGCTGATCGAGATCGTCGGCATCGGCAAGCAACTGCTGATGACGCGCGGGGCGCTCACCACCTTCTCCATCGCCAACGACGTGGCGAAGTACTTCGCCATCATCCCGGCGCTGTTCATCGCCGCCATTCCCGAGCTGGGTCTGCTGAATGTGATGGGGCTCGCCTCGCCGCAGAGCGCCATCCTCTCGGCGGTGATCTTCAACGCGCTGATCATCATCGCGCTGATCCCGCTCGCCTTGCGCGGCGTCGCCTACCGGCCGGGCGAGGCCGGGGCGGTGCTGGCGCGCAACCTCGCCATTTACGGGCTGGGCGGGCTGGCGCTGCCCTTTATCGGCATCAAGCTGATCGACCTCGCTCTGGTGGCGATCGGCCTGGCGTAAGGCAACGCCTGTCATCCCGGCCGAAGGCGAAGCCGAAGCGCCGGGATCGTTCGCCTGCTTCCCGCGATCCCGGATCGGCCTTCGGCCGTCCGGGGTGACGCGCCCCCCTCAAGGAGTGTTCCATGCTCATCTATCTCCGCCCGGCGGTGACGCTGCTCATCGCCTTCACCCTGCTCACTGGCCTTGCCTATCCGCTGGCGATGACCGAGGCCGCGCAGGCGCTGTTTCCGCGACAGGCCAATGGCTCGCTCGTGGTCCGCGACGGCGTGGTCGTCGGCTCGGCGCTGATCGGCCAAGCCACCACCGCTGCCGGCTATTTCCATCCGCGCCCCTCCGTGGCGGGCAATGGCTATGATGCCGCTGCCTCCTCCGGCAGCAATCTCGGCCCCACAAGTGCCAAGCTCGCGGAACGGCTCAAGGCCGATGCCGACGCCCTTCGCGCGGCAGGCCTCGCCGGCCCGGTTCCCGCCGATGCGGTGACGACTTCCGGCAGCGGACTCGACCCGCACGTGACGCCCGCCAACGCGCTGGCGCAGGTGGCGCGGGTCGCCAGTGCGCGCGCGCTCGACGTGGGCGTTGTGCGCGCCCTCGTCGAAGCGCACATAGAGCGCCCGCAGCTCGGCGTGTTCGGCGAGCCGCGCGTCAATGTGCTGGCGCTGAACCTGGCGCTCGACGCGCTCGCCAAGGATGCGCCGCGCGCGTGAGACGGAGATGAGAATGAGCGGTGAGGAGGCCCCTCGCGCCGATCCGGACGCCCTGCTTGCCGCCGCCGAACGTGAGGCGCGCGGCAAGCTGCGCATTTTCCTTGGCGCCGCTCCGGGGGTCGGCAAGACCTATGCGATGCTTTCCGCCGCCCGCGCCGCCCAGGCGGGTGGCCGCGACGTCGTCGTGGGCCTAGTCGAGACCCATGGCCGGGCCGAGACCGAGGCGCTGATCGCCGGGCTGGAGCTGCTGCCGCGCAAGGGCATGGCCTATCGCGGCCGGCTGGTGCCGGAATTCGACCTCGAAGCGGCGCTGACCCGCCGGCCGGCGCTGCTGCTGGTCGACGAATACGCCCACTCGAATGTCGAAGGCTCGCGCCATCCCAAACGCTGGCAGGACGTCCAGGACCTGCTCGCCGCCGGCATCGACGTATGGACGACGCTCAACATCCAGCATGTCGAGAGCCTCAACGACGTGGTGCAGCGCATCACCGGCGTGCGGGTGCGCGAGACGGTGCCCGACGCGGCGCTGAGCAAGGCGGACGAGATCATCCTCGTCGACCTGCCCTCCGACGAACTTCTCAAGCGACTGGCGGACGGCAAGGTCTATGTCGAGGACACCGCCACCCGCGCGGTGCAAAGCTTCTTCAAGCCCAGCAACCTGACCGCCCTGCGCGAACTCGCCTTGCGCCGTGTCGCCGCCCAGGTCGACAGCGATCTCGTCGAGCGCATGCAGGGCGCGGCGATCGAGGGGCCGTGGGCGGCGGGCGAGCGACTGCTGGTCTGTGTCGGGCCTGACATGGCGGCGGAGAGGGTGGTGCGCGAGGCCAAGCGGCTCGCCGACCTCATGGACGCCGCCTGGTTCGCGGTGACGGTGGAGCGTCCCGGCCATGTGATGGCCAGCCTTGACCGGCAGAAGCTGGATGCCGGTCTGCGTCTCGCCGAAAGTCTCGGCGCCGAAGTGCGCTCGCTGGTGGCGGCGGATGTGGCGGCCGAAGTACTGCGCTTCGCCCGGTTCGAGAACGTCACCCAGATCATCATCGGCAAGGCCCGGCGCCGCTGGCCGCTCAGTGCGCTGCGCCGGCCGCTGTCGGACGCGCTGGTGCGCGGCTCCGCTGGCATCGCCATCCATGTCGTCACCGCCGAGGCGGGGGAGGCGCGTGCCGGCTGGCGCTCCAGGCTGGCGCCGGCCGGCCCGCTGGCCGGCTATGTCACCGCCGGGCTCGGCGTGGCGGCGGCGACGCTGCTCGGCCTGGTTCTGACCCGTTTCGTCGCCTTGCCGAACGTCTCGATGCTCTATCTGCTCGCCGTGCTGCTGCCGGCGCTGCTGCATGGCGTGTGGCCGGCGATCCTCGCTTCCGGGCTGTCTTTCCTCGCTTATAATTTTTTCTTCATCGACCCGGTGGAAACCTTCACCATCGCCCGGCCGCACGAATTGCTGGCGCTGCTGGTGTTCCTCATCGTGGCAGTGATCATCTCCGCCATAGCCGGCCGGGCCCGCGAGCAGGCGCGGCTCGCCGCCCAGCGCATGCGGGCGACACGGCGGCTCTATGATTTCACCCGCAAACTCGCGGCACTGCCGGACCGGAGCTCAGTGGCGGAAGCGGCCGTGGTGGAACTGCACGCTGCGCTCGGGCGGGCCAGCGTCATTCTGCTGGCGCAGGAGGGCGCTCTCGCGCTGACGGCCGCCTGGCCACCGGAAGACCGGCTCGATACCGCCTCGATGACGGCGGCCGGCTGGGCGTTCGACCATGGCGAGGCGGCGGGCGCGGGCACCGGCACCCTGCCGCGCGCGCCCTGGCTTTTCCTGCCTTTGGGCGGGGGCGAGCGCGGCGGGCGGATCGGCGTGGTCGGCATCGAGCATGACGGCACGGCGCCGCTCGACACCGAAAGCGCGGGCCTTCTCGGCACGCTGGCCGAGCAGACGGCCGCCGCGCTGCTGCGCACCCTGCTCTCAGCCGAGGTGACGCGGGTGCGGACCGCCGCCGAAACCGAGCGGGTGCGCAACATCCTGCTGGCGTCCATCAGCCATGATTTTCGCACGCCGCTCGCCTCCATTCTCGGCGCGGCGACCAGCCTGCTCGACTACGGACCCGGCATCCCGGAGGAGGCGCGCCACGACCTGCTGGTTCAGATGCGCGAGGAGGCCGAGAATCTCGACCTGATGGTGCGCAACCTGCTCTCCATGACTCGACTGGAGGCCGGGGCGCTCGACATGCGGCGCGACTGGGTGGACGTTGTGGAACTGATGAACCGGGCCGTTGCGACGGTGAAGAAGCGCGGCGCCACCCAGCGCTTCGTCGTCACCAGCGCTCCCGGCTTGCCGCTGATCGAAGCCGATCCGAGCCTGATGGACCAGGCGCTCGGCAATGTGGTCGCCAATGCCGTGCGCTATGCCGGCGCCAGCGCGCGCATCCGCCTCTCCGCCACCGTGATCGACGGTCAGATGGTGATTGCGGTCACCGATGACGGGCCGGGCATTCCGGCCGAGACGCTGCCGCATGTGTTCGAGAAGTTCGTGCGCGCCCCACGCGGGGCGGGCGATGGCGGCGACGGCTCGGGGCTTGGGCTTGCCATCACCCGCGGTATCGTCGAGGCCCATGGTGGCTCGGTCGCGGCGCGCAGCCCCGCGCCCGGCCAGACCAACGGTGCCCGCATCGCGCTGCGGCTGCCGCTTTCCCCGCAGGCCGCGACGCCGGAGGATGAGGCATGAGCGCGGGCACCGTGCTGGTGGTCGATGACGAGCCGGCGATCCACCGTTTCATGGCCCCAGCGCTGGCGGCCAATGGCTATGAGGCGCTGCGGGCCGACACGGGCGCGCAGGCGCTGGCGCTGGTGGCCAATCGCCAGCCGGACGTGGTGATACTCGATCTCGGTCTGCCCGATATGGACGGCAAGGAGGTGATCCGCCGCCTGCGCGAGTGGTCGCCCGTTCCCATCCTCGTGCTCTCCGCCCGCGATCGCGAAGTGGAGAAGATCGAGGCGCTCGATCTCGGCGCCGACGATTTCATCAACAAGCCCTTCGGCATGGGCGAGTTGATGGCGCGCCTGCGGGCCGCGCTGCGGCACCGGATGCAGGACAAGGGCGAGACGCCGGTGCTGCGGCTGGGAGGGGTGGAAATCGACATTCCCCGCCATCGGGTGCTGCGCGGGGGCGAGGAGATCAAGCTCACCCCCAAGGAGTTCGAGCTGGTCGCCTTTCTCTCGCGCCATGCCGGCAAGGTGCTGACCCACCGCCACATTCTGCGCGCGGTGTGGGGCCCGGCGCATGAGCACGACACGCAATATCTGCGCGTCTATGTCGGCCAGCTCCGCGCCAAGCTGGAGGCCGACCCCGCCAATCCCACGCTGATTATCACCGAGCCGGGGGTGGGCTACCGGGCAGGGGAGTAACCTGCCCGGCGGTTGTTACGCCTCGATGTCGATGTCGCGGGTTTCGCTGCCGAGCAGCAGCGCGATCAGGGTGAGGCCCGCCATCGCCGAGAGGTAGATGCCGACCCAGAACGGGCTGCCGCCGCCCCACGCCCACAGCGCGATGGCGATGAAGGGGGCGACCGCCGCGCCGAGAATCGACGAGACGTTGTAGGCGATGCCCGAGCCGGTGTAGCGCACATTCGCCGGGAACAGCTCCGGCAGCAGCGCGCCCATCGGGCCGAAGGTCATGCCCATCAGGCTGAAGCCAAGAATGAGCCAGGCCATCACCCCGACCGGGCCGGCGGCGAGCATCGGCACCCAGGTCAGGCCGAAGGCGATGATGGCCAGCGTCACCGCGATCAGCGTCCGGCGGCGGCCCCAGCGCTCCGCCCAGGGGCCCGAAAGCAAGGTGAAGATGCCGAAGAACACGACGCCGATAATCATCATCAGCACGAAGGTCGTGTAGTCATAGCCGAGCCCGGGCAGGGCGGCACCGGTGCCGGCGCGGCCATAGCTGAGCGAGAAGGTGGTCATCAGGTAGAACAGCACATAGGTCGCCAGCATGTAGAAGGTGCCGAGCACCAGCTGGCGGAAATGGGTGCGGAACACCGAGGCGAGCGGCAGCTTGTGTACCTTGCCGTCCGTCACCGTCTTCTTGAAGGCCGTGCTTTCCACGAGGTGCAGGCGCACCCACAGGCCGACCGCCACCATGACGATGGAGAACAGGAAGGGAATGCGCCAACCCCATTCGAGGAAGGCGTCGGAGGGGCGCGTCGGGTCTTCCGAGGGCAGCAGCGCCGCAATGACGAGGAACAGGCCATTGGCGAGGATGAAGCCAAGCGGCGCACCGAGCTGGGGGAAGGTGCCGTAGACGGCGCGCTTGCCGGGCGGGGCGTTCTCGGTCGCCACCAGCGCCGCGCCGCTCCATTCGCCGCCGAGCGCGAATCCCTGCGCGAGGCGCATCACCACCAAGAGGGCCGGGGCGAACCAGCCCGCCTGGTGGAAGGTCGGCAGCAGACCGATGAGGAAGGTGGCGATGCCCATGGTGAGCAGGGCGCCGACCAGCGTCACCTTGCGCCCGCGCTTGTCGCCGAGATGGCCGAAGAAAATGGCGCCGAGCGGGCGCGCCACCATGGCGGCGCCGAAGATGGCAAACGAGGCCAGCAGCGCCGTCGTGTCATTGCCGGGCGGGAAGAACAGATGCGGAAACACCAGCACCGCCGCCGTGGCGTAGACGTAGAAGTCGTAGAACTCGATGGTGGTGCCGATCAGGCTCGCCAACAGGACGCGCGAGCGGGGATTGGCGACGGCACCGGCATGCCCGGCGGCGAGGGTGGATGACATAAAGGCACTCCGCAACGGCAGCCGGTTGCGCGCCCTCATGGCGCGGCCGGGTGGGTGTTGGAGGCGCTTTTAGAGCATCGGGCCCGGAAAAGCAGCCGGGGGCGCCAGAGTTTCGTGGCACTGGCTGCCCCCGTGCCGTGCGCCCGGTCAGCCCGGCGGATCGACCTTCACGCCCTCCGGCCCGACGTCGATCTGCAGCGAGTTCTGGTCCCGCTCATAGGCTTGGTAGGCGAAGAAGCCGGCCACGCCCGCAAGCACGATGACGGCGACGATCAGGATATTACGATTCATGGTTTTCCCCGTTTGCCTCGGCCACCCACCACGCGCGGAAAGGCCAAGCGGTAACTGAACGCGGCATAGGTGGATCGGGTTCCGCCCATGCCGCGCCCACAGTGCGGGGCCTCAGGGAATCAGCCGGCGATAGACCTCGGGGCGCCGGTCCGGAACATGGGTGTTGATCGCCCGCGCCGCCTTCAGCCGCGCGGGGTCGAGATCGACGACGAGAAGTTCCTCGCCATCGCCGGCCATCGCCAGATTGAGGCCGTGGGGATCGCCGATGCAGCTTAGCCCCATATAGTCGAGCTCGCCTTCAACCCCGCAGCGATTGGCATAAGCGACGAAAAGCTCGTTCTCGAAGGCCCGCGCCGGCACGACGACATGCGAGACGGCGTCGTAGGGCTTCATGTTGGCGGTCGGTACCAGAACGAGGTCGGCCCCGGCGAGCGCCAGCGCCCGCACCGCCTCCGGGAACTCCACGTCGTAGCAGATGAGCATGCCGACCCTGTATCCCGCGAAGGACACGACCTCCGCCGAGCCCTCGCCGGGCGCGAACATCGCCCGGTCGAGATCGCCGAACAGATGGGTCTTGCGGAAGTTCAGCAGCGGCACGCCATCCTTGCCGATCAGCAGGCAGGAATTATAGATCGCGCCGCCCTCGCCCAATTCGGGATAGCCGTAGCAAAGCCCTATCCCATGCGCGCGTGCGATCTCGCCGGCGCGCCGGGCGCTCGGGCCCTCCGCCGGCTCCGCCTTCGCCAGCGCCGCCTCCCGGCCGATATTGTAGCCGGTGAGGAACATTTCCGGCGCCAGCAAGAGGTCGGCGCCGCCGGCCGCCGCCGTCGCGGCTGCCGCGTCCAGCCGGTCGAGATTGGCGGCGGGGTCGTTGCCAGGATCGCCCGCCGTCTGCAAAAGGGCAAGCCGCATCACGAGCCCTTCCGCGTCTTGTGCGCCGTCACCGCCATGCAGGAGATCTCGAACAGCACCTGCGCCGCCGCATGGGCGGTGTTGGACGTGGCGTCATATTGCGGGGCCACCTCCACCACGTCGCCGCCGATCACGTCGAGCCCGTTCAGCCCGCGTAGCAGTTCCAGCACCTCGCGCGAGGTGAGGCCGCCGATCTCAGGCGTGCCGGTCCCCGGCGCGAAGGCGGGGTCGAGGCTGTCGACATCGAAAGAGACGTAGACCGGCCCGTCGCCCAGCACCTCTTTCGCCCTGGCGATGATGGCGGGCATGCCGAGGCCAGTGACCTCCTCGGCGTGGATCACGGTCATGCCGCTCTCATAGGAGAACTCCCACAGGAATTCCGCGCCGCCGCGAATGCCGATCTGGATGGTGCGGGTGGGATCGAGCACGCCGTCGAGCACCGCGTTGCGGAACGGTCCGCCATGGTGGAACTTCGCGCCCTCATAGGTGCCTGAGGTGTCGCAATGGGCGTCGATGTGCAGCATGCCCACCGGCCGCTTCTCGCCCACCGCCTTGAGGATGGAGCCGGTGATGGAATGATCGCCGCCGCAGGAGAGCGGGATGACGCCTGCCGCCACGATCTTCTTGTAGAAGGCCTCGATGTCCTCATGGCAGGAATCGAGGCTGAAGCGCGAGCGGAACGGCACGTCGCCAATATCGGCCACCTTCGCCTCGGCCGCGGGGACCATGCCGAGCACATGCTCATAGGGCCCGACGCGCTCGATGGCGCGCACGGCCCGCGGGCCGAGGCGGGCGCCGGCGCGGTTGGTGACGCCGAGGTCCATCGGCACGCCGATCAGCGCCATGTCGAGCCCGCCGAAATCGGCCTGTTCCTGCACATCGGGGCGATAGGGGGCGTCAAGCAGGGTGGCGGCGCCGGCCCACGGCCAGACACGCTTCTCGCCGTCCTTGAACTGCATTTCGGCGACGCGCTTGAAGGTTTCGTCATAGACGACGCCACCGCCGACGCCGGCATATTTCGCCCGCAGCGCGGCGAGCTTTTCCTGATCGGACATTCGTGCCTCTTGGTGAGCCTAGCGGCTTCTGGAAGTTCGGTCAGGCTAGCCTGTGCCGGCGCGGCCGGGGAGGGGGCACGGGCCCCTCCTTCGTCGGATAGAGCAAGGTGTGGCGCCGCGAGCTCAGCAAATGTTCAATAAGATCTCGGCGACCGCTTCCGGGGCGCTGAGGAAGGGCGAATGGCCGGTGTCGAGCGCATGCACCTTCGCGCCCGGCACGGCCACCTGCATTTCCCGCTGCACCGCGAGCGGCAGGCCACGATCCTGCAGGCACTCGATATAGTGCCGGCGCAGCTTGCCGAAGCGGTGCGGGGTGATGGCCGAGACGGCGGCGAAGGGCGCGTGCGGGGTGAGGCGCACGAGATTGGGCAGCGCGCGGTCGATGTCGTGCGCGGTGCAGTCGGAATAGAGCGAGCGGGCGATGAGGTCGCGGCGGGAAAGATCGAGCCCGAGCCCTTCCTTGCCGAGCCGCAGCATGCCCTGCGTTTCGACGATGGCGGGGTCCTTGAGATAGGTCGGCGTCATGACGAAATCGCGGGCGCTCTTGCCGTGCGGCGCCATGAAGCCGGTGAGGTAGACCAGCGCCTCAACGCGCTCCGGCATTTCCTCGCCCAGCCAGGTGCAGGTCGCCCCGCCCACGGAGTGGCCGACGAGAATCGCCTTGCCCTCGATCGCTTCCAGTGCGGTGCGCACCGGGGCGGCATAGATGGCAATGTCGGTGACGGAGGCGGTGGGGGTGGGGTCGAAGCCATGGCTGGCGAGGTCCGGGGCTATCACCGCATGGCCGGCGGCGCCCAGAAGGTTCGCTACCTTCTGGAAGCAGCCGCCCCAGTGCCAGGAACCGTGGATGAGAATGAAGGTGGCCATGGCGTTTCCTCCGAAAATCCGTGGCGCGTGGTAGCGGCCGGGACGTGCCGCGTCCAGCGTGGCATGCCAGAAGTCGCGCTCACTGGACCGAAGTTGCGCTTTGCCGGCGCGTGGCGGCAGGGTACATTTTGCCCATGGCGCCGCGTTGAGCACAGGGCGCCGCAGGGACCGCACCATGGCCTATCGCACCGTCGCTGGATCGCAGACTTACGCCTTCGCCGACCTGAAGGATTTGATGGCGAAGGCGACGCCGCTGCGCTCCGGCGACATGCTGGCCGGCGTCGCCGCCGCCACGGCCGAGGAGAATGTGGCGGCGCGCATGTGCCTCGCCGACGTGCCACTGAGAACCTTCCTCAACGAGGCGCTGGTGCCCTATGAGGAAGACGAGGTCACGCGCCTCATCATCGACAGCCATGACGCGCTGGCCTTCCGGACGCTCTCGCACATGACGGTCGGCGATTTTCGCGATTTTCTGCTGTCTGGCAGTGCCACCAGCGAGGTTCTGGCCACCATTGCCCCCGGCGTGACGCCTGAGATGGCTGCGGCGGTGTCCAAGCTGATGCGCAACCAGGACCTGATCGCCGTCGCCAAGAAGTGCCGGGTGGTGACGCGGTTCCGCAACACGATCGGCCTGCCCGGCACCATGGCGGTGCGGCTTCAGCCCAACCATCCCACCGACGACCCGGCGGGTGTTACCGCCTCTATCCTCGACGGGCTGCTCTATGGCTGCGGCGACGCGGTGATCGGCATCAACCCGGCCTCCGACAGCGTGCCGGTGCTGAGCGAACTGCTCAAGCTGATCGACGGCATCATCCAGCGTTTCGACATTCCGACGCAGGCCTGCGTGCTAACCCATGTCACCACCTCCACCGAGGTGATCAATCGCGGCGTGCCGGTTGATCTCGTGTTCCAATCGGTTGCGGGCACGCAGAAGGCGAACGCCTCCTTTGGCATCGACCTCGCCACGCTGCGCGAGGGCCGTGAGGCGGCGCTGTCGCTCAATCGCGGCACGCTTGGCGACAATGTGATGTATTTCGAGACCGGGCAGGGTTCGGCGCTCTCCGCCAACGCCCATTACGGCGTCGATCAGCAGACGCTGGAAGCGCGCGCCTACGCGGTGTGCCGGCCGTTCAAGCCGCTGCTGGTGAACACGGTCGTCGGCTTCATCGGCCCGGAATATCTCTACGACGGCAAGCAGATCATCCGCGCCGGCCTCGAGGACCATTTCTGCGGCAAGCTGATGGGCGTGCCGCTCGGTTGCGACGTTTGCTACACCAACCACGCCGAGGCTGACCAGGACGACATGGACACGCTGATGACGCTGCTCGGCGCGGCGGGCGTGACCTACATCATGGGCATTCCCGGCTCGGACGACGTGATGCTGAACTACCAGTCCACCTCGTTCCACGACCAGCTCTATCTGCGCGAGGTGCTGGGCCTGAAGCGGGCGCCGGAATTCGAGGCGTGGCTGCAGCGCATGGGCATCACCGAGCCGGATGGCCGGCTGAAGACGCAGCGCGGAAGCCACCCGCTGCTCGCCGCCGCGCCGGAGCTGGCGGCATGAGCGAGCCGGCGGGTGAAGGCGATCTCACGGCCGACTCGGTGAGCGAGGCCCCGGCGAGCGAGGGGGCGGCTATCGAGGGGGCGGCTATCGAGGGGGCGGTGATCGAGGATAGCTGGCGCCGGCTGGCCGGCGTTACCCCCGCGCGCATCGCCTTGGGGCGGGCCGGGACCGGAATGCCGACCCGCGAGGTGCTGCGGTTTGCACTCGCCCATGCGCAGGCGCGCGATGCGGTGCATCTGCCCTTCGAGTCCGCCCGCATGGCGGGCGATATCGCGGCGCTCGGCTTCGAGACGCTGGAACTGACCTCCGCCGCCCCGGCGCGCGACGCCTATCTGCGCCGGCCCGATCTCGGGCGCCGGCTGTCGGAGGAGAGCCGGGCGCTGCTGGAGGCGCGGGCGGGGGCACCGGTGGATGTCGCCCTCGTCGTCGCCGACGGTCTGTCCTCCACCGCCATCCATGCACAGGCGGTGCCGTTCCTCACCGCCTTCAAGGCCCGGATCGCCGAGGCGGGCTGGAGTGTCGGGCCCGTGTGCGTGGCAAGTCAGGCGCGGGTGGCGCTTGGGGACGAAGTCGGCGAGCGACTTAAGGCCAGCGCCTGCGTGGTGCTGATCGGCGAGCGGCCCGGCCTGTCCTCGCCGGACAGCCTCGGTCTCTATCTCACCTTCGCCCCGCGCGCCGGGCGCTCGGACGCCGAGCGCAACTGCATTTCCAATGTGCGCGGCGAGGGGCTTTCGCACGAGCTCGCCGCCTTCAAGCTCGCCTGGCTGCTGAAGGAGGCGCTGGCGCGGCAGCTCACCGGCGTGAGCCTGAAGGATGAGAGCGACCTGCTGCTGGTCGGCGGCCGGCCGCCGACGGCGCGAATCGGCGAGCGGGATCAATCCGTTACGCGCCGATCCTTTCCGGCAGGTTGAGCCAAAGGCGCGGCGCGCGGCATTATTTCTTGCGACCGAACTCGTCGTCGAGCCAGTTATCGGCTGCCGCCATCCGCTTGAAGATGAACGGCACGGCGCGAAGCCGGTTGACCACCGGCCCCTTCTCCCAGACATCGCCATGCTCGAACCCCATCATGATGGTGTAGCGCGGCAACGTCAGGAAGGGCAGGCGCATCCGTTCCGATTTCACCACCACGAACTCCATGTGGAGCGAGGGGGCGGCGAGATAATAGAGGCCTTCGGAGGGCTCGTACTTCGCTGACAGCTTCGGAGCCACCGCCGGCGTGCCGGAGCGGATGAGGGCGAGGTCGGCTTCCGTGAAGGACAGGCGCGGGAGATCGCGGGCCGTGGCCAGCATCTCGTTCGGGGTCATTCGGGTCGCCATATCGCCTCGTGCATCTTTGCCTCGTGCATCGTCGCCTCATACGAAGGGATGAGACGCCTATCTGCCGCAAAGCGGCGTCAGGGGGAAGTGCCCGCGACCGCGCTAATTGGCGGTGTCGCCCTCCTCATAGTGCTGTTCGGCGCCCTTGTAGGGATCGGCGAGGGCGGCATTGGGCTCGCTGACCGGGATCTTGCCGCCCGATGTCATGGCCGCCAGCTTCTGCGGGCCGGAGCGGCGCAGAATGTCGCGGAAGCTCATATGCATGCCGCCATCGATATAGGTGGCGTTGGCGGGCGGACGCGCGGCCGCCAGGACGGCGATGCTCTGCTCGTCCTGCATCTGCTTGTTCGTCGCCGCCATCAGCGCGGCATCGGCAACCGGCAGCGGGCAGGGGGCGAGCGGATCGGCCATCGGCTGCGCCGGCTGGGTGCCAGATGTGAATCGATAGCGCCCGCCACAGGCCGACACATTCGGCGGCACGCGGGTGACGGCGAACAGGTCGGTGCCTTCCTTCAGGTTGCGCCAATAAGGCATGTTCGGGTTGGCGCGGTGCTCAGCCATGTTGGCAGGAGTCATCCGGAAGGGCAGGGACTGCACCTGGAAGCCCGGCTGGCCGGCGGCCAGCGCCTCGCGCGCCAGCGCATAAACCTCCCCGACGCCGTCATTGGTCATGGCATAGCAGCCGGCGGAGGTGCAGGCGCCATGCACCATGAGCGCACTGCCGGTATAGCCAAGCGCCTCTTCCAGCTCGTTGGGATAGCCGAGATTGAAGGAGAGATAGTATTGCGAGCGCGGGTTCAACTGGCCGCGCGTGATGGTGTAGAAGCCTTCTGGCGCCTGCCGGTCGCCCTCGCGGGTCTTGGGGCCAAGCTTGCCCGACCAACGGCAGAGCGGATAGGTCTTGAGCAGGGCATAGCGCCCGGAACGGGTGCGCTTCCACACCTCCAGCTCGCTCTCCTGCTTGTAAATCCGCACCATGATCGGGTCGTCGGGGCTCATGCCCTTCGCCGCCATCTCCTGCATCAGCTTCTGCGGAATGGGAATCGAGCCGCGATCATCGCCATCCATCGACGCGCAACCGGCGAGGAGGACGGCGAGGCAGAGCAGCAAGGCGGTGCGCAACAGGTTCATGTCAGCTCGGCTAGCGTCGCAACAAGGCGGATCGACGGCGCGCGCGCGGCGAGGGGCGCCCGGGCCGCCGGACACCCCCGATTAATGCCGTCATGGTTTCCAGACCGTTAGGACGGGACGCCTTCGCGAGGCTGTGATCGCCCCACGCCTCATGCGGCGTGGCGGCACTCGACGGTGACGTGTTTCAGCTCGTGCACGGGCGCCAGACGGGCGCGGATGGCGTCGCAGGTTAGGCCCAGCGGGGCCACCACGCTGATGATGGCGGCGTGCGAATCGGGCCCGATACGCCAAACATGAAGATCGGCGATGCGCACATCGCCCGGCCCCTCGACGACTTCCGTCACCTCGCCGGCGAGCTGGCTGTCGGTCTGGTCGAGCAGGACGGCCGAGGTGTCGCGCATCAGGCTCCAGGCCCAGCGGGCGATGACGAGGCCGCCGACAATGCCCATGAGAGGGTCGAGCCACACCCAGCCGAGCGCGCCCCCGGCAAGCAGAGCGACGATGGCGAGCACGGAGGTGAGCGCATCGGCCAGCACATGCAGATAGGCGCCACGCAGATTGTTGTCCTGGCCGCGTGCCGCGGCCGGCTGGGCCTCGCCATGGTGGGGATGATCGTTGTGCGGATGATCGTGATGTGGATGGTCGTGATCATGCGGCGTGTGCGCGTGAGCCTTGTGGCCATGGGAATGTCCATGGCCATGGCCATTTCCATGCGAATGGCCGCCCCCCAGCAGGAACGCGCTGACCAGATTGACCCCGAGGCCGAGCACGGCGACCAAGGTGGCGTCGCCGAACGCCACTTCCACCGGGTCATACAGCCGCAGCACCGATTCGAAGGCCATGACGGCGGCGACGATCGCGAGGATGGCGGCCGAGGCGAAGCCGGCGAGATCGCCCACCTTGCCGGTGCCGAAGCTGAACCGGGCATCCCCGGCGTGCCGGCGGGCATAGCCATAGGCGAGGGCGGCGATGCCGAGCGCGCCGGCATGGGTGGCCATGTGGAAGCCATCGGCCAGCAGCGCCATCGAGCCGGTGTAGAAGCCCGCGGCAATCTCGCCGACCATCATGACGGCGGTCAGGATCGCAACGAGGAGGGTCCGCCGCGAACTCTCGTCATGGCTGGCACTGAGGAACAGGTGCGGATGGGTGAAGGCCTGCGTGTCCGGTAGCGGGTTCATGAGCATGACCTATTTGGAGTAGCGGCGGATGGCGTCCATCAGTTCGCGCGCGCCCTCGGCCCGTGCGTCGGGCGAGAGGTCGGGATCGGCGACATGCGAGTGCAAATGCTCCTCGACGATCTTCTCCATCAGGCCGCTGATGGCGCCCTTGGTGGCGGCGACGAGGTGCAGCAGGGCTGTACAGTCCGCGCCGCTGGCGAGGCCGCGTTCGATCGCCGCCACCTGCCCGGCGATGCGCTGGACACGGGCAAGCAAGGCGGGGTTGGGCGTGGAGAGATGGGACATAGGATAGGGGGGTACCCTATACGGCGGGTGTGTGCAAGGGGCGGCTCACGCCCCGCCGGTCGAGCGAGGAACGCCGGGCGCCCTTCAGGTGCTGGGTCGCCGCTGATGTCGCGCTACAGGAGCACGGAGCTGCCGACCGGGAGATTCAGAGTTCGCCCAGCGGAAGCTTCAGCTTGAGGTCGAGATCGCCCTCTTCCAGGCCGAAATGCAGGCGAAGCTCGGCCATCTTTTCTTCCAACCGCATCAGAGCGAGGCCGAGGCGCTCGGTCTCGTCCTCGGTCAGCGTGCCACCTTCCACCCGGCGGATCGCCTGACGCTCCACCACCTGTCGCACCGTTTCCACCAGCATCAGCACCAGCTTGACGAGGCCCTGCTCCACCTTTTCCGGGTCGATGTCGATACGACCACGCAGGGCGTTTTCGAGGGTTTCGGCCGTGCATGGCGCGTTCATTCGCGGCCTCCAGACAGGTCGGGGTCGGAGAAGGAATAGGGCGGCCAGGGGCCGGTGACGGTGATGCCGAGATCCGGCCGCAGGCGCTGGAGCGTGCCAACATCGTCGAGAAAGGCCGAGGCGCTGCGGCGCTGGACCAGGAAGGAGGCCCGCAGATCCGGCTGCGAGGGCGAGCGCGCCCACAGCAGCCGGGACGCCGCATGGGCGCTGAGCATGTCATGGGGGAATGCGGCGCTGGAGGTGGGCCAGCCGCGCTCGCGACGGACCAGCGTGCGAAGATGCGACGTGCCGGGACCCGGTCCCGCAAGGTTCGAGCTTGGGTCGGGATCGGGCAGTTCGGGCAGGCCCGCCACCCGCAGCGCGAACTCGACGCAATGGCGCACCCGGTCGAGCTGGGCGCTGAGCTCGGCATGGTGCCGCGCCAGCAGCCGCAGGCAGGCGGCGCTGTCCTCCACCACGGTTCCGAACCGCAGCGGAAGCACCGGCCGGCCCTCCATGAGCGCGGCAACCACCTCCTGATGGCGCCAGATCTGCGACGGCTCGGGCGCGATCGCCGCATCGGCCGCCTCGCTGACTGCGCTAACGAGCCCGTGCGATTCCACGAAGAGCGGCGCCGCCCCGCCAATGCCGGGCGGTAGCCGCTTCTGCGGCGGCGGTGATTCCAGGATGGCGTAGAGGTACAGCATGGGCGTAGCCCTAGTCGGCGTGAAGGTGCCGCTCGTCCGGCGTGGCGTTGGCCGCCTCGCGCATCCGATTGACGGTGTCAGTCGAGGTTAGAAGGAGCTTGAGGCCGAGATAGACCAGGTCGACGCCGGCCACCGAGATCGTCGCCTCGCCCCAGACCACGAGTCCCTTGTGCAGGGCGCGGTCGAGAAGATCGGCAACGGCAATCTCGCCGGAATGGCGCGATGGCATGGGGGGAAGTTCAGACAAGCCCGCCTCCAGTGAAATTATACGCGGCCCATGGGCCGGTCAGCACGTAGCGGGCGCCATCGGCCGCATAGGTCGTCTCAAGTTCCGACAGGCACGCCCGCCACGCCGCCTCAGTTTCCGACGCGACGAGATAGGCGCCGTTCAGCCCCATCGTGCCGGCGTGCCCGTGCAGTTCCGGCGGCTGCAGCGGGTTGGCCACCGCCGCGCGTGCAAGAGCGGCGAGACGGCGATGGCTGCCCGCCACGCAGTGGTCGAGGGCGACCTCGGCGGCGGCGCGGGCTTCCTGCTCCTCCTTCTTGCGACGGAAGAACGCCAGGCCCGAGCCGGCGCCGACAGGTTCGGCGGTTCGGACGGGTCGGGTGGGGGCCTCGAAGAACAGTTTCACGCCCCATTCCCGCGTGCCGCGCAAACGGGTGACCGTGGCTTCCAACACTTCGCGCTGCGAGGCGAGGGCGCTGATAAGGGAGGTTTCCCCGGCGAACAGGGTGCCGAATTTCAGCGGCAGCACGGTGGCCACCGGCAGGAGGGACGAGACCACGCGCTGATGGTCGAGAATGCGGGCGCGTGTCCAGTCGGCGTCGTTGAGCAGGGCCTGCAGCACCTCCTTGCCGAAGATGCTGTCCGGCACCGTGCTTGCCACAGCGCCGAGCGGACCCGCCGCGAAATGCTGAACCGCCACGCCGGGAAGAATGCCTTCCTCCGGCAGGCGCGGTTCCGCTCCTGCGGCGTGGTGGGCCGTGATGGCATAGACATACAGCATGCTCACCTCCCGCCTGCGCGCCGCGCAGACCCGTTCCCCCGGGGCCATGTGCCCCTCACGACCGCTTGCGGCGGTTCTTCTTTCACCACGTGCAGCACGGTCTGCCGCCAGCGGTGCCGCACGCTTTTCACTCTGTCAGGATCGAATCCAGCCGGCGCAGCGACACCGGCGCGTACTCGGCTTCCAGCACCCGGTAGGCATCGGAAAGCGTGACGAAGCGGGCCGTCTCGTCGGCCATCGCCGCGACGCCGCCCTCGTCGTGCTCGTCGCCATTCATCGGTACGAGATCGGGATGACTGTCCCGTGCCGCCCGGTGATAGGCCGCCTTGACCGCCGCGGGGCTGGCGCCCGGCTCAACCCCAAGGGCGGTGCGCGCTCCGCAGACTTTCGTCGCTGGCGCTAGATGGACCTGCACCGAGGCGAAGCTGTAGGGCGGCAGCGGGCCGACAAGTCGGAAGGTCAGGGCGCCGTCGAATTCGGCGTCGAGCGCCTCCAGCGCCGCCCCCAGCGCCGTCTCCGCCGCGCGATCGACCAGCAGCGCCAGACTGACGACGCCGCCGGGCTCGGTCGGTTCGCTGATGGCGAAATCCCGTGTTACCGCCTGCAGCTCCTCGACGACCTTTGCCCGCACGCGGCGCCGCTCGGCCGCGACCAGGCCGGCAAGCACCGTACCGAGCACCCGCCGTTCAATCTCGTCGCCGCCGGCGGCGGCTTGCCGTAACTCCGGGGCGACACTGGGGAGCAGCCGGGCCACCACCGTGTCGAGGTGCCACAGGACGGCGAGGTTCATCTCGATGCCCTCGCCGACCGCCTGAAAACCCTGGCCGAGAACGGCCGCGCCGGCGTCCAGCATATGGCGGACGCGGCCCTCATCCTCCACCACCGTGCCCAGGGCGACCGGCAGAACCGGGGCGCTGACCAGAAGACGCTCCATCACCTTCTGGCTGGCGAGCAACCAGGGCAGCAGAGCGCTGCGCTCCCGGCCCTTGAGCCCGCCTTCCGGCGCCGCGCCGACGACGGCCGCGAGTGGGCCGGCGGCGATCGATCGCAGCCCCGGCAGTAGTCCTTCCCCCGCGGCGAGGATCGCGGGATCGAACCTGTCGGCCGGCACCACGGCGAAGACGAGAAGGTCGGTCATGCGGCACGTTCCCTCTTCATGGCGATCAGGGCTTCGGTGAAGTCGCGGGGTGTCACCCGGAGAGTGGTGGCACCGGTGTCGCCCTCGACCGGGACATCGCGCGTCACCACATCGCGGATGGCGGCCACGCCGGCATGGCGGCACAGTGCTTCGATTTCCGCCCCCACCATGCCTTCGGTCGCCTCGGCCAGTGCGGCGAGATCGACCTCTGGTGCCAGCGGCATCCGGCCGGCATGGACATCCAGAATCGCGCGGCGGCCGGGCAGGTCCGGCGCGTGGAACTCGACGAGAAAATCGAAGCGGCCGGGGCGCAGCAAGGCGGCGTCGATCTGGTCGAGACGGTTGGTGGCGGCCAGCACGGTGACCCCCCGCAGATCCTCGATACCGTCGATCTCGGTGAGCAGTTGCGCCACCACCCGGTCGGTGAGGGCGCCGCCTGTGCCGCCGCGATTGGGCGTGAGGGTGTCGATCTCGTCGAAGAAGATGATGCAGGGCGCGGTCTGGCGGGCCTTGCGGAACACCTCGCGCACACCGCGCTCGGATTCTCCGGCCCACATGGACAGCAGCTGCGGGCCCTTCACAGCGATGAAATTGGCGCCGCTCTCGCCCGCCAGCGCCTTTGCCAGCAAGGTCTTTCCGGTGC
Source organism: Ancylobacter sp. FA202 (assembly GCF_000380205.1). Lineage (NCBI taxonomy): Bacteria > Pseudomonadati > Pseudomonadota > Alphaproteobacteria > Hyphomicrobiales > Xanthobacteraceae > Ancylobacter > Ancylobacter sp. FA202. Next base: position 4,334,827 of record NZ_KB904818.1, read on the forward strand.
CCGGGCCGCCATAGAACAGGATGCCCTTGGGCGGCTGGATGCCGGCCGCGGCATAGAGGGCGGCGTGGCGGGTCGGCCACTCCACCGCCTCCACCAGCAACTGCTTGATGTCGTCGAGCCCGCCGACATCGGACCACCGCTTGTGCGAGGCCTGGGTGACGATCTCGCGCAGCGCGCTCGGCTGGGTGCCAGCCTGGGCAGCGACGAAATCGTCCGCCGTCACCACGAGGGCGGCGAGCTTTTCGTCCGACACCCGGCCATCGGCGAAGTTGATGTCGGGGATCAGCCGCCGCAGCGCGCTCATCGCCGCCTCGCGGCACAGGGCCGCCAGATCCGCGCCGACAAAGCCGGGCGTGCGGAAAGCCAGCCGGCCGAGATCTACATCGCCGGCCAGCGGCATGCCGCGCGTGTGGATCTCCAGAATCTCGCGGCGCCCGTTCTCATCAGGCACGCCGACGATGATCTCGCGGTCGAAACGTCCCGGCCGGCGCAGGGCGGGGTCGATGGCATTGGGAATGTTGGTCGCGGCGATGACGATGACCTGCCCGCGCGACTGCAGGCCGTCCATCAGACCTAGAAGCTGCGCCACCACCCGGCGCTCGACCTGGCGGTCGCCGCTCATCTCCTCGCGCTTGGGGGCGATCGCGTCCAGCTCGTCGATGAAGATAATGGACGGGGCGTTCTTCTCCGCCTCGTCGAACATGCGGCGCAGCTGCGCCTCGCTTGCCCCATACATCTTGTCGATGATCTCGGGGCCGTTGACATGGATGAAATGGACATTGGCCTCGCGAGCCACGGCGCGGGCGATCAGCGTCTTGCCGGTGCCCGGAGGCCCGCACAGCAGCACGCCCTTTGGCGGGTCGATGCCCAGATGCTGGAAAACCTCGGGATGCTTGAGCGGCAGCTCGATCATCTCGCGGATGCGGCGCACTTCCTTGGACAGGCCGCCCACATCCTCATAGGTGACGGCATTGCCCTCGGCGGTGCCGTCGAGACAGCGCAGCTGGGTGTCCGGGCCGATCATCACCGGCCCCGGCGGGTCGGAGCTGTCGACGGTGAATTCGCGGGTCTGGGCGCCGACCAGCGAGGTGCGAACCCGGTCGCCGGCCAGCATGGGGATGCCGTCCAGCAGCCGCGTCAGGGTGCGCGCATCCGGGGGACGGGTCCGCGCGCCCACCTGGCTCAGGGTGACGGCGCGCGCCTGCGCCACCGTCGCGGGGTGGAGCGTCACCTGCTCGTCGAGGCTGGCGCCGGAATTGACCCGGGCGAGGCCGTCCATCTGCACCAGGCTCTGGCGCCGCATGCCGGCATGGGCAGGCATCACCCGCGCCACGGTGGTGCGGCGGCCGATGATGGACACCACGTCGCCCACCTCCACGCCGAGCCGTGCCATGTCCTCGGGATCGAGGCGGATCAGCCCGCGGCCGACATCGCGTGTGGGCGCTTCGCAGACACGGAAGCTGGCCGGGGCGGGTTCATCCACCATGACACGCCTCCTCGCCGGTGAGGGATGGTTCCCGTGCCGCGTCCGCAGGCAGCACGGGCGGGACGACGGCCGCCTCCAGCCGATCCAGCCGCTCGCGCAGCAGCTTGTTTTCATCCGCCAGTTCCCGGGCATGGGAATTGAGGTGAGGGTCGCTCTGCCACCAGTTGATGCCCATCGACATCGCCCTGTCGACCGACGCCACCACGAGGCGCAGGCGTATGTTCAGCAGTTCCACCTCGACCAGCGAAATGGTGATGTCGCCGGCGATCACGATGCCCTTGTCCAGCACGCGCTCGAGAATGTCCGCCAGCCCCACGGCCTGAAGGGAATGCTCCATCCGCTGTTCGTTCATCTCGGTCCACTCCGCTTCCACACGCCGCAGCGGCGCATGGCGTATTTCAGGACGCCAGCCGTGCCGCGCGCCGGATGAGACCGGCGGCGTTCTCCCGCAGGCGCGAAACGTGCTGGCATAGGCGGTCATTGACGTTGCCCAGCCGCTGGCCGGCGTAGCCGAGAAGAGCCTCCGCCACGCTTTGCAGCTGGCGCGCCAACCCCGCCCGCGCCGAAGCGCCGGACGCAGGGGTGAGGGCCTCGGTGTGGCGGCGCATCTCGGCCTCCCGCGGCGCGAAGATGCCGGCAGGACCGACGATGCGCGCCGCTGCGCTCACGGTGCGTCCTCCATCACCTGGTCGCGCAGATAGCGGCGCGTGCGGTGATAGCTGGTGACATTGCCGACGGGATCGAGCGTGATGCGATAGGCCGCCAGCAGGTCGGTCGAAGACGGGATGCGCTTCAGCTCCAGCAGATTGACGGTCATTTCCCACCCGCCGTCGGTGGCATTGAATTCGGAAACGCTGTCTGCAGAGAAACCCGTCAGTTCCTGCACCTGTGTCTTCACATTGCGGATCAGTTCCAGTGTCGTTGCCATGCCTAGTCTCCTGGCTCCGCGCGGCCGTGCCGTGGGGCCTTTCACCTGTGCCGAGGATTGTCCGCGTGCTGAGCGAAGCCGGGGCTCCGCTCAGTCGCCGGTTTCGCTAGAGGCCGCTGCGCATGCGTTCGCGGGCGATTTTCAAGCGCTCCAGCAGAACCGTTTCCTGCGTCTCATAGGCGTCCTCGTCGATCTCGCCCGCCTCAAGCTGCTGCTCCAGATCCAACAGTGCGGCGCGGATGACGCCCTCGTCGTAAAGCGTTCGCTCGGCCTGCTCGGCGATGATGCGGGCCAGCCAAAGCACACCCTTGAGGGGACCCACGGCTGGCGCGAAGACGACATCTGTCAGCATGCTCATGGTGCCTCCTCCTACCAGTGAATGGTGATGGTGACGAAGTTGTAGGGCGGCACCGGGCCGACATATTTGAAGGTCAGCCTCCCGCCCCATTCTTCATCCATGGCGCGAATGCTGGCATCGAGCCGGGATTCGACGGCCGCATCCACGAGGAACGCGGCGTTGATCACCATGCGGTCGCCGATGACCTTGTTGAGCCGTGTCTTGTGCACGAAGGGGCGCACCCGCTCCAGGATGCGCTCCTCATCGTCCTGGCGCTTGCGCTGCAGCGCCTGGCCGATCAGCTCGCCGAGCTGGATGCGCTCGTAATGGCTCTTGTCCGGCGAGCGGCCGACCAGTGAATCGCGCAGCTTGCGGATGGCCGGGTTCTCCGCCAGCACCTCCTCGAAGATGACCTCTTCGCGCCAGGACGCCTTGAGCCCGAGCTCCATCCGCCCGTGCATCTGGCCCAACAGGCCGGCGAGTTCGTCACGGCGCTCGCGCAGGATCTTCTCGACGATGACCTCGGCGTCCGAGCCGACCGTGCCGAAGCACACCGGCAGCAGCGTGTGGCGCGCCATCACCGCTTCCAGCACCTTCGTGTGGGCCAGCATGTTGCGGCGGCTGTTGTCGTAGTCGATGCGGGGCGAATTGCTCACCACCGCCGCGAGCCGTCCGAGCGTGATTGTGTGCACCTCGTCGCCCCGCCCACCGATCGCCGGGACGTCGAAGGTGGCGGGGGCCGGTGCCTCGATGATGCCGTAGAGATACTTGCCTTCGGCCGCTGCGTTGACCTCGGCGTTGGCGGTGCCGGGGGCGGTGATTGTGGCGCTCATGGCAGGCCTTCAGCATTGGGGGGCGGCGACCCGGCCAGGCGCAGGCTGAGGCGCTCGCCGCCAGCGGAGAGAAAATCGGAGAGGCGCCGGAGAATGCGCGTGCACCAGGCGGCGATCGCCTCGGCCCCCCATTCCGGCCGCAGGTGAAGGAAGCACTCACGCAGGTCGCGGTAGATGCCCGCTACCTCGGCCGCCATGCGCGGCATCAGCCCCTCGACCAGCAGCGCCTCCAGTTCGGCGGCCTCGGCGGACCGACCCGCCTGGACAAACGGAACCACTTCCAGCGCGAAGGGCAGGGCGATCTGCGCATCGGCGAGCCGCAGCAAGGGACGCAGATGTTCGGTAGGCAGTGTGCCAGCCGCCACCGCCGCGCCGGCGCGGCGCTCCAGCTCGTCGCGCTGGGCCAAGTTGTTCACCGCCCGCGCCAGGGTGGTGCGGTCGAGATGGCGCAGGGCGTCGGCGAAGCCATGGGCGATGCAATAGGCATTGGCGAGCAACTCCGTCACCGCGCCGGTGGAGAGCGTGCGCCCGAGTTCGGCGGCGAGGGGGGCGAGCGCGGCCGGGCCGTCCGCTTCCACCTGCAGGGCGCGTGCGGCCGTTGTTGCCGGTGCTTCCGACAGCGGGTGCGCGTGCTCATGCGCGAGCAGGGCCTCTGCGGCGAGGCCGTCGCCCCAGAAGCCCTCTGCCTCCATGATGTGACGGTTGACGAAGACGAAGCACTCCATGGCGTGGCGTGGATCGTAGAGATTGACCATGGGACGCTGGGGCAGGCGCACGAGATCATCCGCCAGCAGCCGGTGGGTGCGGGCCAGCTGGCCGACCAGGGGTGCCAGATCGTCGAGGACGAACAGCGTCACAGTCTCGTGTGGCCAAACGCCCTGGTCCACCAGCTTGCGCACGACGCGCTCTTCCGCCTGCACGATGGCCGAGATGTCGGCCGCGCAGTCGGTCACAACCCGGACCTGGGCCGCACCGACGTTGAACGCGCCGACTCCCTCCGCCATGCCGGTCATCGGGTCAGACCTTTCGCAGCTTGACCTGAAGGATGCCGTTGCGATGGCTGCGCTCCAGCGAGGCCGGGTCGATCGTGCCCGGCAGCGTCACCGTCTTGGCGTAGAGGTGGCGGCCCGTGGTGGAGAGGGAGAGGCGGTTCTCCTCCAGCGAGAGCGATATTTCGCTTTCTGCCACGCCGGGGATCTCGGCGGTGACGATCACTTCATCGTCCTCGTCGAACACATCGACCAGCGGCTCACGCACATCGTCGACCGCCGGGCCCTTGGCGGTGGGATTGATGTTGCCGAAACGCCGGACCTGCGGCACGCCGCCAATGCCCGTGCGCAGGCTGAAGCCATAGACGCCCCGGGCCTGGTCGCCGAGACCCTTGACCTTGAACTCGCCCTCGCGCTGCACGTCCTCGGCCTTCTCCACCAGCGAGCCAAGCATCTCGACCAGCCCGCCAAGGCCGCGAAACGCGGCGCCGAGATCGGCCATGGCCTCGGCTTTCGGGTCGCTGTCCGGCCGGGCGCCCGCCTTCTTGCGGGGGCCCTCGTCCTTGTCCTTGGTGTCGTCCTTGCGGGTCATGGTGCCAATCCCCTTCGCGGAACTGGAGGTCTAGTATTCGATGAGTGCGTGTGAATGGGTGGTCGGCGCGGCGGCGGGTTCGTCGCGTTCCCGCCGCCGGCGCGGTGCCGGGGCCTCGCGCGGCGGCGAGGCGGGGGCATCGAGAAGTATCGCCCGCATCGTGGCGAGTTCCTCGTCGACCTTGGCCAGCATCCGCTCCGCTTCCGTCCGTCGGGCGTTCCACGCCTCCAACTCGCGCAGGAGGCGGGTGCGTTCATTCTCCAGCCGCGCGAAGCGGCTGACCGCCTGCGTGCGATTGGAAGGTGTGGCGCGGGTAAGCCGGGTCTGCACCGTGGCGACGTCCCGCAGCCCTCGCGTGCGCGCCGTCTTGCTGTCGGTGCTCATGGCAGCGCACCCTCCACTCCGGGGCGGCCGCCGGCGGCGCGGCGCGCGCGCGGCTTGGCTGCCGACGGGCAATGGGTTTCGATGAGCGCGTAAAGCGCCGCGCGACGCTGTTCGCGAGCGACAGCCTCGGCGCGCTGACCGGAGAAGATCCGCGATTCCAGCGCATCGGAACACAGCTGCACGAAGCGCGGATCGTCGACCGACACCTCTAGGCCTTCCTGCGCCGCCACGCGGGCGATCATCAGGCTGGCGCGCATGGTCGGGGTCTGCTGGTAGTCGCCGGAAGCGCGGAAGGCCCGCACCAGATCGATGATCCGCGCGGCGCTGGCTTCCGGCATGCCAGTACGGGCGGACGCCACCGCCAGTTCCATCGCCCGGTCGGGATAGTCGACGTCGATGGTGGCGAGCCGGTCGGCGAGAGCGTCCTGGCTGGCATGAACGCCGGCATATTCCTGCGGGTTGCTGGTGAAGATCGCCCGGAATTCAGGATGGACCTTGATGTAGCATTCCTCGCGCGCCTGCGCCGGCAGGAACAGCATCCTCTCCTCGAACACGCCGAGCAGCACATTGTGCGTCTCGGGCCGGGAACGGGTGAACTCGTCATAGACGAGGGTAAAGCCCTCGCGGCAGGCCGTGGTCAGCCGATGGTCGGTCCAGTGCTGGTTGGCGGTTTCTTCCAGCTTGGTGACGTTGTGGATGAACTGGTCCACCACCTTGCGATAATGATAACCGCGCTGCGAGCCGACGAGGTCGGCCGTGCCCAGTTCATTGTCGCCGGTAATGATGATGACCGGCCGTCCGAGTTGCGCCGCCACATGCAGTGCCAGCGTGGTCTTGCCGGTTCCCGCCGGGCCCCGGAAATGCAGGGGGTAGCCAGCATGGAGGAAACCGAGACCACGCCGCGTCAGGTCGCGGACCTGCTCGGTTTCGACAAAGCCGGTGCGCGGACGCGGTGTCAGCGCGGACGGGGCGGAACGCCCGCCGGTCTTCGACGCGCTCGTCGACGATCCGCTGCCAAACCCGGACAGAACCGAAATCGGGTCCTTTGATGCGGCCTCACTGGTCATGCCGAAACTCCTCGTCGTTGCCCGAACACGTGGTTGCCGCTAGCTGCCAAGCGCCGGCGTAGCGAAGACGCCGGCGCTCGTGGTCGATGGAGACGTCGTCGAAAGTCACGCGGACTTTCCGGACGACATCTTGTCGCCTGCCGGCTTGGAGCCGGTGGGCTTGTTGTCGGCCATGGTCGTGGCGGGCTTGGCGGCCGCGCTGTCGGGCGCGTCGGCCTTGAACGCTTCCGGCTTCGCGGACTCGGTCTTGGCCGGCTCGACCTTGGCGACTTCCACCTTGGTCGGTTCGGCGGGCGCGGCTTCCACCGGGGCGGGAGCGAGCTTGGCCGGCTCCTCGACCGCCGCTGCCTTGACCGGCTCGGGCGTGGCAGGCTCCGATTTGGCAGGTTCCGATTTGGCAGGTTCGGCCTTGGCGACCGGCGCGCTGGCGTGGGTCTTTGAAGCCGACGGGGTCTTGGAAACCGACGTCGCGCGCCCATGCCACAGGCTGGCGGCCTGCTGCCGGTCCTTGGTCAGCGCGGCAAGGAAGGCGAGGTTGTCCGCCGTCAATTCCTGCACCGTCGTGCCGAGGTCCTTGCGGTCCTGCTGTCGCTGGCGAAGCGACCTGGCGGCTTCCGTACTCCGCGCCGCCGATTGCGTGCCGAGCCATTTGCGGGTGTTGCCGCGCAGGGACGCCAAGCCCTCGGCGAGCGCGCGGTCGAGGCGGGCGGCCTGCTGGACGCGCTCCTTGCGGTAACGATCGATCCGCTCATCCGCCTCGCCGAGGAGGATCGCGGTTCCAAGCTTGATAGTGCGCAATGCCTCGCCGAGGCGATGCTGCTGCTCCGAAGCCATTCGGCGCCGGGAAGCCTGCGCATCGCTGAGATGACGGGCAGTATCCTTGCGGATGCGACCAAGCGCCCCGTGGCGCGCCTCGCGCGTGGAGGCAAGGGTCGCGACGGTGTTCGAAATCTGGCCGGCCAAAGACATGCTCGGATGCTCCTTGCCCAAGTTGACGGGGTTCTTGACGTCGCCGCTGGATGCCCGAAAGGGCACTGCAGCCATCCAGGCTGGCGGACCACGTGCCGAAGTCACCGATCAGTCTGCACGCAGACCGATCGGTGCCGGCTTCCAAACCCTGCACGCAGTGACTCATGTCGTGCCGCAGGGTTCGTTCCGGGAGGTCGAGCTGAGCGGATCAGGCGATCCGCCCGGCCCGGCCTCACGCGGCCTGGGCGCTCGCGGTGAGCCCGACGGCCTCGGCATACTTCAGGTAGGTGTCGACGCCGGCGACGACCACGCGGGCCTCGACGGCCAGCAGCTCGATACCAACGAGCGAAACGCGAACCCAGGCATCGACCACCACGCCCTTGTCGAGGATACGATCCACGACTTCGGCGAGGCTGCTCGAGGCGTTGATCTTCTCTACGGCCATTTGAACCTCCTCAGAATGAAAGCTGGATAATTCCCGAATGTCACCGAACGAGCTCCGACAGAGCCTCCGACGGAGCCTTCGAGCGACGCAACACTGCGATGGACCCACCCCGGAGCGAAAGGCACATGATCCCCCCTTGGCGGTATGGAAACCCGCCATGGTGGCGGAGGAACATGGCACCAACAGGGGGTAATCCCCCACCGGACTAGGGAAAACCCGAGGGTGCTCCGGGCGCGGGGCGGCTGGATTGCTCAAGAACCGCTTCCCACCACATCAAGGGGTGGTATTATCGGGGGGCGACGGTGGGTCATTCAACCGGTGCGCGATGCCGGCAGGCGAAAGCCGGGGGCTCGCGATGCGACGAGTCGCGCCCAGCGCTCGAAAGACGTGGCCGTGACCATGTCGCTTAAATGAAATAATCATTTGCATAATTCCGAATACAGCTGTACCGAAGCAGCCGATCGATCATATTCATAGCCCAAACGTCTTGCGATAAACGGTCTCGGGGGCGAGAGTTTATTGGGAAAATTGAAATGAAATCGCCGATAATATTTGATGCTGAGCCAAAGTCTCCGGTACATCCGTCGAAATCTGTCGCCAGGGCGCGCTCCAGGAAGCTGCCTTTGGGGGAGTCTGTCGATGCCGTGCTGGCCAATTTCCCCGAGGGCGTGATCAGCTTCAGGCGCGGCACGATACGGTCGGCCAATACCGCATTCTCCAGGCTGTTCGGGTTGACGCGCGCCCAGCTCGTCGGACGTCCCGTGCAGGGGGTTCTCGCCCGCCTGGCTTTCGCCCCCAGCGATATCGAGGCGCTGCTCTCGGAGGCGGCGGAGCAGGTCGAGGACATCGATCTGGTACGGACCGCCGCCGGTCAGCTGCCTCAGGATCTGCGGGTCCGACGTTTCGCCATTCAGGGGGAGGGCGCGGGGGCGTTGCGGGCGCTGTCCTTCATCGACGAGACGTCGTGGCGGGCCACCCAGCGCTCCACCGAGGTGCTGGTGGAAGAGCTTCTGCGCGCTGACCGTCAGGCGGCGCTGGGCGAGATGGCCATGGCGCTGGCGCATGAGATCAATCAGCCGCTGGGCGCCATCGTCAATTTCGCCGGTGCCGCCCGCCGCTCGCTCACCGGGCGGGCCGTGCGGGCCGGCGAACTGGACGAGGTGCTGATCAATATCGGCGCCGAGGCCGCCCGGGCCGGCGATGTGGTCAAGAGCCTGCGCTCCTTTCTCAAGGGCGCACCGCAGCCCTCGACCGATGCCTGCCTGAACGCTGCGGTGAAGGTGGTTCTTGGATTTGCCGAGCCGGCTATGCGCGAGCAATCCATCGATTTCCGGCTGCAACTGGCCCCAGAGCTGCCGCCGGTGCAGGGCGACCAGATCATTCTCCAGCAGATCATCCTCAACCTGGTGACGAACGCCATCCAGGCCATGGGGCCGCAGCCCGTCGGTCGGCGCCATCTCGACATTCGCACCACGCGCGAGGGCGCCTCGAAGGTTCGGGTCGATGTGCGCGACACGGGAATCGGCCTGCCGGCAGAGCTTGGCGAGCGGATATTCGAGCCCTTCATCACCACCAAGGTGAACGGCTCCGGGCTCGGCCTGTCCATCGCCCGCACGCTGGCCCAGCGGCTGGGCGGCAGCATCGAAGCGGCGGCGGAGTCGGGCGAAGGCAGTCGTTTCACCATTCGCCTGCCTTGCCGCGGCGAAGATGAGGCGCACGATGCGTGAGCCGGCGGTCTACATTGTCGATGACGATCCCGGTCTAAATGCTTCTCTCGCAGCGCTGTTTCGGTCTGTAGGCCTGAAGACCGAGATGTTCCAGCATCCCCAGCCCTTTCTGGAACTCACCCATATCAGCCGGCCGTCCTGCCTGTTGCTCGACGTTCGCCTGCCTGGCATCAACGGTATCGAGGTGTTGGAGCAGGTGGGGCGGATCGGCTGGACCATGCCGGTGCTGATGATCAGCGGCCATGCCGATGTGGTGATGGCGGTGCGGGCGCTGCATGCGGGGGCGCGCGACTTTCTGGAGAAGCCGGTCAACGATACCGTCCTCCTCCAGCTGGTGCAGCACTGGATACGCTGGGATTCGCAGAACTATGCCTGCGAGCTGATCTGCGACGACATTCGCGCCAAGCTGGCGACGCTGACCGAGCGCGAGCAATCGGTGCTGCAATGCATGCTGCGCGGCCAGCCCAACAAGGTGGCGGCGCATGCGTTGAATCTCAGCGTCAAGGCGGTCGAGGGGCATCGCATCAATCTGCTGCACAAGATGGGCGTGCAGTCGCCCGTCGAGCTGGTTCGCATGGTCAGCAGCTGCCCCAAGGCGGCGCACAACCCGATGCGCTGCTCACGGGACGCGGGCGGCCGGGGTGGAGCGGACTATGGCTGCCCCATATTGCGCAAGCCGCGTTAGCTGTGCCGGCCGCCGGCATCGTTTCCCGGCGCCGGCGGCGACGGTGAGGCGCTGGCGAAAAAGGACAGTCAGGCAAGGCCGCCTAGCCCTTGCACGTGACATGAAACAGCGGGATAGCCTAGCGCCGTGCGTTCGGCCCGGGTCGTCGGGCGCCGGAGCACATGCCTTCAACCGGATGAACGCCATGTCACTGTCTCGCCTAAAGGCCGTCGTCTTCGACTGGGCCGGCACTGTCGTCGATTTCGGGTCGCTCGCCCCGATGGGCGCCTTTGTCGATGCCTTCGCCGAGTTCAATGTCGCGATCAGCATTGACGAGGCGCGTGTGCCGATGGGCATGGCCAAGCGCCCGCATGTGGCGGCACTGCTTGCCATGCCGCGCATCACAGGCGAATGGCAGCGCGTGCATGGCCACGCCCCCACCGAGGCGGACATCGATGCGGTCTACGCTGTGTTCGTGCCGAAGAACATCGCCGTGGCGGCAAGCTACGCCGATCTTATTCCCGGCGCGGCGGAGACGGCAGCCGCCGTGCGGGCCGAGGGGCTGAAGATCGGCAGCACCACCGGCTATACCCGCGAGATCATGGCGCGGATCACCCCGATCGCCGCCGCGCAGGGCTTTTCCGCCGATGCCATGGCCTGCACCGGCGACGTTCCGGACGGGCGTCCGACGCCCTTCCTGATGTGGAAGGTGCTGACCGAGCTTGAAATCTATCCGCCGTGGGCCGTGGTCAAGATCGACGATACCGAAGTGGGTATCAGCGAGGGGCTCAATTGCGGGGCCTGGACCGTCGGCGTCGCCGTCACCGGCAATGTCTTCGGCCTGTCGCGGGCCGACACCGACGCCCTCTCGGCGCACGACTTCGCCGCGCGCCGGGCGCAGGCGGTGGGCAAGCTGGCGTCCGCCGGGGCGCATTACGTGATCGATGGCGTCGCCGACCTGCTGCCGGTGCTCGCCGCCATCAATGGCCGTCTCGCCCGAGGTGAGCGCCCCTGAGCGTCACGGAGCCCGCACCCCTCCGGAGAGGGGGCTGACGGAACCGGAAGGCCCGCATGAGCGTTCGCGCTGTGCTCCAGAGGTCTTCCGTGTCCCCATCCATCTCGCCGCTCCGTCTCGGTCTCGCCCGCCTGCTCGAACGACAGGCCGGCTTCTCGCGCTTTGCGCCGCGCGTGGTGGTCGCGGTGCCTGCCCGCGACGAGGAGGGGCGCATCGAGCGCTGCCTTGCCGCGCTCGCCGGACAGCGCCGGGCGGAGGGTGATTTCGGCGCCTTCGGGGTGCTGGTTCTGGCGAATAATTGCCGTGACCATACGGTGCCTCGGGCGCGGAACGTGCTTGCCGCTGCCGGACTGCCGCATCGGGTCCTTAGCCTCGATGTGCCGCCCACCCATGCCAATGCCGGCTTTGCACGCGGGCTGGCGCTCGACCTTGCCGGCGCCTGGGTCGAGCGCGGCGGGGCGCAGGGGGCATTGCTGACCACGGATGCCGATACGGTGGTGGCGCCGGACTGGCTGGCGCGCAATCTCGCCGGGCTTTCGGCCGGGTGCGGCGCGGTGGCTGGCCGGTTCGAGCTCGATCCCGTCGAAGCGGCGGCGCTGCCATCGGCGCTGCCATCGGCGCTGCGGAGGCGTCGCCGGATTGAGGCCGCTTATGAGGCGGCGCTGCTGGCGCTGGCGGGACGGCTCGACCCGCTGCCGCACGATCCCTGGCCGAATCACTGGACCGCGTCCGGCGCCAGCTTCGCCGTGAGCCTTGCCGCCTATCGCCGAATTGGCGGCCAGCCGGAGGTGGAGGTCGGCGAGGACCAGGCGCTGGCGGCGGCGTTGGCGCGCCATGACATCCCGATCCGGCACGACCCCGACATCCTTGTCACCACCTCCGCGCGGCTGGAGGGGCGAGCGAGCGGCGGGTGCGCCGCGACGCTGCGCCAGCGGCTCGAACACCACGATATGCCCGGCGACGACAGACTGGAGGCGCTTCCCGTCGCCCTGCGCCGCATGGTGCTACGGCTTCGCCTGCGGCGGGCCGTCGCCGAAGGTCTCGACGCGCCGGCGTGGGAGCACCGACTGGCCTTGCAGGCCGGCACGCTGGAGAGCCCGGCGCGCCTTCAATTCGGCGAGGCGTGGGCGAGAGTGGAGGCTCACAGCCCTCATCTCGCGCGGCGCCCGTTACGGCCCTCGCAAATGGAGCGCCATCTCGTCGCCGCCCGCCAGCTGCTGCGGGCACTCGATAGCGCCTCAGGCGACGACAAGCAGGTCCAGGCGATAATCCTCGGTGCGCTGCTGAGTTATCGGCGCCAAGGTTCCGGCAGTGGCCGCGATGAAGAGCTCGGCAGCGTCGTCGCCTGAGAGCGGATAATCCGTCTCCCGCACCCAATGGACGAGCTCGACATGGGCGCCGGGACGGAGCGAATCCGTCACGCGCGCCGCGAGCCGGGACACGTCGGTTGGGTCAAGGTAGTAAACAACCTCCGACAGCAGGATGAGGTCGAACGTGCCCGTTGGCCAGGTGGCCGGAGCGCTGCCTTCCAGAAAGGCGATCTGGCTGAGGCCTCGACAGCGCTGGCGCGCCCGCCCCAATGCGATGGCTGCCGGCTCCATCGCGATCAGCTCATCGCAACGGGATGCCAGTCGCTCGGTCAGCACGCCGATCGAACAGCCGATTTCCAGCGCCCGCGCATAGCGTGGCCGGGGCAGAGCGGACAGCGTCGCGGTATATTTCGCCTGCTCGTAGGGGCTGGTCTCGAACGACCAGGGGTCGGGCGAGCGTTCATAGAGGGTGTCGAAATAGGTAGTGGGCAGGGAAGGGTTCATAGCGGGCACTCCATGAAGGTTTCCCAATCCGTGTCGAAACGCGCCAGCATATCCGGCGTGAGCCGGAAGCCCTTGGGATCGTCGACGATGAGCGCCGTGGTCTGTGAGGCATGGGCGGCGATGGCGCGCCGCTTCGCCGGCAGGTGATTGGCGACACGGACTCTCACGCCGTGCGGCCGCGCGCCCGGCAGCGGCAATTGCGGCGGCAGGGTAAGGCCCCAGATCGGGTATTCCCAAAGCGTCGCGCCGGGTACGCGCCGCGCCGCCGCGCGCGCCAGCGCGAAGCTGGCCTTGTGGTCGCCATGCGGGTCGTGCCGCCAAGTGACGGCGACCACGTCCGCAGCGGCGGCGAGGGTGGCGATACGGTCGCAGGCCTGTTCCGCCTCGCGCCCCGTCATCGGCACATGGCGATCCGGCAGTCCGGCGAAATGCACATGCGATGGCCCGACACTGAGAGCCGCCGCTGCCTCGATCGCCTCCTGCTGGCGCAGCTTGGCAAGAACCGGGGGCGGAAACAGTACCGAACCCGGATGCGAGCCGGCGCCATCGCTGATGATGAGGATGGACACCGGCAGGCCGGCCGCGCGGCAGTCGGAAATGAGGCCGCCGCAGCCCAGGCTTTCATCGTCGGGATGGGGCGCGATGACGAGGAGGCCGCGCCGGACGAAATCGCTCGGTTCCATTTCGGGGAAGCCGGCCATGGCCTCCAGCGCATCGCCGAGGGTCGGGCTCATCGCCAGAGGTCTCCGGTCCACTCGTCGCGGAACGCATGGGCGGCGCCAGCGCACAAGGCGCGGTCTGGCGCCGGCTGGCGCAGATAGGTGGCAAGATCCCGGCACAGGCGCTCAAGCGGGTGGGTGCGCAGAAACCCGGCGAGTCCGACTGAACGCTGCACCCGCTCCAGCGTCTCCAGCCCGCTGCGCTCCACCGCCGAACGAGCCAGGTTCACATAAGCGACGGCGCGCTCCGCCGCTTCGGGCGTATCGGCCACCTCCGTCGCCTCGGCCAGGCGGGCGGCCTGCCCGACCCAGAGCCGGGCGGTTTCGGCAGCAATCAGCGCCTCGCCCATGCGCGCGAGCTGATGCGGGTCCTCGTGCCGCCCGTTGGCATGCAGGAAGTCCTTTGCCTCGTCGATCAGCCGCTCAATGCCGCCGAGCTGGACGGCGCAGAAGCGCCAGGCGCCGGCAGAGAAATGCGGCTGCCGGTGATAGTCACCGGCGCCGCCGAGAAGATCCTCATCCGGCACGGCCAGCCCGGTGAAGCGGAAGCTGCCGGTGGCCGAGGCGCGCATGCCATGGGCCCGCCAGTCCGACAGGTCGGCGCGCTCGGCGTCGTCCAGCCGGGGCAGCACCATCCGCCATGCGCCATCCACGTCACGGGCGGTAATCAGCGGGCATGCGATATGGCCGGCTCCGGAGGCAAAGGTCTTGCTGCCGACAAGACGGTGTGCGTCGCCCTCGCGCACCAGCCGCACCCCATCCGCGCCCTCGGTGTTCCAGACGCCGAACAGAGCCCCCTCGGCCGCCCGGCTTCGGGCGCGAAGGATTTGCGCGCGGGTGCCGTAGCGGATAATCAGCGCCGCGGCATTGACGTGGCCTTCGTAAAGTCGCCCGAGCGGCAGGCCGCCATGGCCGATGAGGCGCAGCACCTCCGACAGTTCGTCCGGCGCGCCGATGGCGATGCCGGCCGCCTCCTTCGTGCCGAAAGGAGCGGTGAGGGCGCCGATGGCGGCGAGGCGTGCGATGTCCTGCGAGGGAAAGCTGCCGTCTTCGTCCAGCACCGCCGTGTGGCGGGCAAGGCGGCGCAGATCGCCAAGCAGCGATTCATGTCCCCTGGTGCGGTTGGCCGCGATGTCGAGCATGTACGTGTCCCCTTTGGCCGGGGACAAGTAGCGGCAGCGACCCGCGGTTCCGGCGCAGCGACCGGGAGGCTATGCCCTCAAGTGTGCCGGGTTGGCCGGCTCGCTTTAATCGTGCTGCTGGAGGAAGTCGGAGACCACCGTCAGGCAGGCCTCCTTTTCCTCGACATGCGGCATGTGGCTGGACTCGGGAAACAACACCCAGCGTATATCGGGTACCTTCTCGCGATAGGGACGCACCACCTCGGGCGTGGCCTCGTCATGGGCGCCTGAGATCAGCAGGGTCGGCGCGGCGATCTGCGGCAGCCGGCTCTCGATGGTCCAGTCCTTCATCGTGCCGATGACGTGGAACTCAGTCGGCCCGTTCATGTGGCGATAAACCGTGTTGTCCGCATCTATTGCCGCGAAGGTGCGGGCGACCTCCGCCGGCCAGGGCGTGACCCGGCACACATGGCGGTCGTAGAACGCCATCGAGGCCTTGATGTAATCGGGATGGGTGAGCGTGCCGGCCGCCTCGTGGGCGAGCAGCGTCGCCTGCACCTCGGCGGGAAGTTCGCGGCGCAGGCGGTTCGCCTCGGCGACCCAGGTGTGCATGTTGGCGGGGGAATTGGCGATGACGAGCGCTTTCAGCCCCTGCGGCCGGCGCACCGCGTGCTCGGCCCCCAGCATGCCGCCCCAGGACTGGCCGAGAAAGGCGTAGCGCTGCGCGATGCCCAGATGCGCCAGCAGCGCGTCGAGCTCGGCGAGGAACAGCTCCACGGTCCAAAAGTCAGGACCCTTCTCGGGCAGGTGGGTCGACTTGCCATTGCCGAGCTGGTCGTAATGGATGACGGCGCGGCCATCGAGGGCGGCGATATCCTTGAAGGAATCGACATAGTCGTGGGTGCAGCCGGGGCCGCCATGCGCCACAACAAGCGGCAGGCGCGGGCTGTCGAGGGCGCCGGTCACGCGGTACCAGGTTTGGTATCCTCGGAAGGACAGAAACCCCTCCACGCTGCCCACTGCGTTCATGCCTGATCTCCCTGCCGCCCGTGTCGATGGCGAGGAAAATAGGCAGTCGGCGAAGCGTGCGGCAGCTATCAGAAGTGATAGGCGGGAAGGGGAGGGCGCAGGGTCAATCGAGCAGGCGCAGGCGCGCCGCACGCACCGCCGCCTGTGTGCGGTTCTTCGCCTGCAATTTGCGCATGGCGGCGTTGAGATGCATCACCACGGTGGGGACGGAGCGGCCGAGCGCGCGCGAGATCTCCTTCGCGGATAGTCCCTCGGCAGCATGGCGCAGGCATTCGCGCTCACGGGCGGTCAGGCGGGGAAGACCGTCGAGCCGGCGGTCCTCCCGCAGCGCGCCGGCCGCCGCGTGCTGGAACAGGTGCGCCAGCAGGCCGAATTCGCCCAGGCAGTGCTTGGCCTCGCGCTCGGCAAAACGCCCATCGCCGCAGCGTATGCCGGTGATGGTGGCGTAGTCGCCGCCGGGCATGTGCACCGGCACGGTGACGCCGGCGCTCATGCCGCGCGCGGCGAGGAAGTCGGCCACCGGGGCGCTGTCCTCGTTCATGAAGGCCCGGATCAGAGTCTCGGCGCGTGCGTCGTAGTTCCAGACGAAAGGCCGTGTGGTGCCGAGCGCCACCTTCTGCACCGGGTCGAGGCGGAAATAACCCTGGCCGACCCAGTAGTCGCGCATGGATTCGTCGACATTGCGCAGCTCCAGCACGGAGGGCATCATCTGTGCGCCATCGAGGTCAAAGCGCGCCGGGGTGTAGTCATAGATCAGCGCGTCGAAGCCGAAACCGTGCATGGCTTCAAACAGGAGATCGACCTGCGCGCCCAGCGTCGTGGCCGCGTCCAGCCGCTGTTCGATCATTCCGATATCGGCACCCATCGCCCGAGCGTCCCCCGCCTCTAGGGGCAAACCTATCACTTCTGATAGCTGGTTTGGACTCCCGTTTTCTCTACGAATTGAGCATGCCTTTTTGTTGAGCAGGGACGGGCCGGACGATGTGGCGGGAGATTGAGCCGCATGAGCGGCATGAGGTGAGGGTCGGTGAGCACCGGGTGGTGGCCTATTCATTCGGCACCGGCGCGGAAACCGTCTTTCTCCTCAATGGCGGGCCGGGGCTGGCCTGCGACTATCTGCGCGAGGCGCATTCCTGCCTGATCGATCAGGGCTACCGGGTGGTGGCGTTCGACCAGCTCGGCACCGGCGCCGCCGACCGGCCGACAGACCCTGCGCTGTGGACGATCGCGCGCTATGTCGAAGAGACCGAGACCGTGCGCGCCGCGCTTGGCCTCGGAAAGGTGCATCTGCTCGGCCATAGCTGGGGCGGGTGGCTCGCCATCGACTACGCGCTGGCCTACCCGCAGGCGCTGAAAAGCCTGATCCTCGCCGACACGGTGGCCGACATGCCGCATCTGGTGAGTGAGTTGGAGAAGCTGCGCGCCGCGCTCGGGCCGGAGACGGTGGCAATGATGCAGAAGCACGAGGCGGCCGGCAGCTTCGACCATCCCGAATACCAGGCCGCCATCACGCTGCTGAACTACCGCCATGTCTGCCGCCTGCCGGAATGGCCGGCGCCGGTACAGCGCTCGCTGGCCGACTGGAACATGGGCCCCTATGGCACCATGCAGGGGCCGAACGAGTTTCTCTACACCGGCAATCTGAAGGACTGGAACCGCATCCCGGATCTGCCTCGCATCACCGTGCCGACGCTGATCGTGGTGGGCGAGCGCGACGAACTGACCCCGGCCTGCGCCATGAAGATGAAGCACGCTCTGCCGCAGGCGCGGATCAATGTCGTCGCCAATGCCAGCCACATGCCGTTCTACGAGAACCCAGCCGGCTATTACCCGCCTCTGCTCGACTTCCTCGCCAGCGTATCGCGATAGAGATGCGCCGCTATTCCTTCATCCTGATGCGGCCGCTGCAATTCGTGCCGGTCGTGTTCGGCGTCAGCCTCATCACCTTCATCCTGGTGCGGATGATCCCCGGCGATCCGGCGCGGGTCCTGCTGGGCGCGCGCGCCACGCCGACCGCCATCGCCAATATCCGCGCGCAATTCGGCCTCGACGAGCCTTTGTGGCTGCAATATCTGTATTTCCTGCGCAATCTCGCCAATGGCGAGATGGGCATGTCGATCGTCTATCGGATCGACGTGCTGCGGCTGATCGGCACCCGCATCGAGCCGACCTTTGCGCTCATCCTGTGCAGCGTGCTGCTTTCCATCCTCATCGCCGTGCCGCTGGCGGCGCTCGCCGCCCGCAACCAGGGCAGGCCGGTCGACCACGCGATCCGCGTCGTCTCCACTTTCGGCATCGGCTTTCCACCCTTCTGGTTGGGGCTGATGCTGATCATGCTGCTGGCGGTGAGGTTCCCGATTTTCCCCGTCTCCGGCTATGGCGAGACGCTGGGCGACAAGCTGGCGCATCTGGCGCTGCCCGCGCTCACCATCGCGTTGTCGCTGTCCACCGTGCTGCTGCGCTCGCTGCGCGCGGCGATGGTGGACTGGCTGAAATCGGACGTTGCCACCGCCGCCCGGGCGCGGGGCATGCCCGAGTCCATCGTGTTCTGGCGCCATGTGCTGCCCAATTCCATCGCGCCCACCATCAACCTGCTGGCGGTGAACATCGGCTGGCTGATCGGCGGCACGGTGGTGATCGAGAGCATCTTCGCCCTGCCTGGCATGGGGCAATTGCTGGTGCGCGCCATTTTCTCGCGCGATTACATGGTGGTGCAGGGCGTCGCCATGGTGTTCGCCTGCGCCACCGTGCTGGTGAACTTCCTCGCCGACATCGCCACCGTCGCCGCCGATCCACGGGTGAAGCTGTGAGCGCGCCCGTCTCCGCCACGCGGATGAACCGCACGCTTCTCGCCGGACTTGTGATTGTCGGGGGCTTTGCCCTGGCCGCTCTCGCCGCGCCGCTGATCGCTCCCTATGACCCGATCTTCCAGGATGGCGCGGCGCGCATCCAGCCGCCGTCGCTGGCGCACCCGTTCGGCACCGACAATTTCGGCCGCGACATCCTCTCGCGCATCATTTTTGGCGCCCGGGTCGACCTGCAGATGGCCGTGATTGGCGTGTTTTTCCCGCTGGTCATCGGCACCGTGATCGGCGCGATTGCTGGCTTTTTCGGTGGCCTCGTTGATGCGGTGCTGATGCGGCTGATCGACATCATCCTCGCCTTCCCCTTCCTGGTGCTGATGCTCTCCATTATCGCCATTCTCGGGCCGGGGCTTTCCAGCTTCTACATCGCGATGGCGCTGGTCGGCTGGGTGTCTTATGCGCGCCTCATCCGGGCGCAGATTCTCGTTCTGAAGAATGCGGATTACGCCGTGGCGGCGGTGAGCCTTGGTTTTTCGCGCACCCGCGTGCTGTTCCGGCACCTGCTGCCCAATTCGGTGGCGGGCTCGCTGGTGTTCTGCATGTCGGATTCGGTGCTGGTGCTGCTGTCGGGGGCGGCGATCTCCTATCTCGGCCTTGGCGTCCAGCCGCCGACGGCGGAGTGGGGCATCATGGTGGCGGAGGGGCAGGCCTTTCTCTCCCAGGCCTGGTGGATCACCCTGTTCCCCGGCCTGTCTATCGTCCTGCTGGCCTTCGGTTTTTCGATGATCGGCGACGCGCTCGGCGAAGCGATGGGAGTGCACGAATGAGCACCCCGCTGCTGTCGATCCGCGATCTCTCCGTCAGGGTGCGCGGCGAACAAGGCCCGCGCACCCTGCTCGACCGCGTCTCGCTCGACCTTCAGCCCGGCGAGATTCTCGGGCTTGTCGGCGAGAGCGGGTCGGGCAAGAGCTTGCTGTGCCGGTCGCTGGTGCAGTTGCTGCCATCGCGCGCCATCTCCGTCACCCAGGGCGAGGTGAGAATGGGCGGGCGCGACCTGCTGGCGCTCAGCGAAGCGCAGATGCAGCAGGTGCGCGGCGCCGAAATAGGCATGATATTTCAGAACCCTAGCAGCCATCTCGACCCTGTCATGCGGGTCGGCGACCAGATTGCCGAGGGGCTGCGCTTTCACCGTCGGCTGGATCGGGCGGCGGCGCAGGCGGAGGCGATCGCGCTGATGCGGCAGGTGGGATTCACTGATCCGCCGCGCCAGTTCGCCGCCTATCCGCACGAGTTTTCCGGCGGCATGCGCCAGCGCGCCATGATTGCGGTGGCGCTGGCCTGCGACCCGAAAATCCTCATCGCGGACGAGCCGACAACCGCGCTCGACGTCACCATCCAGGCGCAAATCCTGCGTCTTCTCATGGAGTTGCGGGAGGCGCGCGGCCTTTCCATCATCCTGATCACCCATGATCTCGGCGTGGTCGCGCAGACCTGCGACCGCATCGCGGTGATGCGGCAGGGGCGGGTGGTCGAGGCGGGCGACAAGCGCGCGCTGCTCGCCCGGCCCGCCCATGCCTATACGCGGGCGCTGATCGCCAGCCACCCCTCAATGCCCGTGACCAATGAGTGCAGTGAGGTGGACGATCAGGCCGATGAGGCCAAAGAGGCCAACCTGCCGACCTCCTCCGCCGTGCCGGCACGCCCGCTGGTGGAGATCGACGATCTTCACATCCGATTCCCGCTCCCCGGCGGCCTGTTCGGCCGCCGCCGCAGCTTCAGCGCCGTGGACGGGGTGTCACTGCAGATCCGGCCCGGCGAGACGGTCGGCATTGTCGGCGAGAGCGGCTCGGGAAAGTCGACGCTGGCGCGGGCGATGCTCGGCCTCACCCCGATCTCCGACGGGCACATCAGCTTCGATGGCACCACCCTGCGGGGGCAGCCGGGGGTGGCGCTGGCGAAGATCCGGCACCAGGCCGCCATGGTGTTCCAGGACCCGTTCAACTCGCTCAACCCGCGCCTGACCATCGGCCAGACGTTGACCGAGGTGCTGCGCGTGCAGGGCAAGGTGCCTTCGGCCGCTATTCCGGCACGGGTGGCGGAACTGCTGGCGCTGGTGGAACTCGACCCCGAACTCGCCGGCCGCCGGCCGCGCCAGCTCTCCGGCGGCCAGTGCCAACGCGCCGGCATCGCCCGGGCGCTGGCGGTCGATCCCCGGCTGATCGTCGCCGATGAATGCGTCGCCGCGCTCGACGTCACCATCCAGGCGCAGATCGTCGCGCTGTTCCAGCGGCTGGTGAAGACCATGGAACTGACGCTGGTGTTCATCGCCCACGACCTCGCCATCGTGCGCCATCTCTGCGCGCGGGTGGTGGTGATGCATCACGGCCGCATCGTGGAGGAGGGGCCCTGCGCCGAGGTGTTCGAGCGGCCGCGCGAGGCCTACACCGCCGCGCTCATCGCCGCCATTCCCGACATCGATCCGGACCGGCGCCTGCTGGCGCCGCCGGTGGAGAAGTTAGCCAGCTAACCACCAGAGGAAGAAACACGTGAAAACCGCCTTCCGCAAATCCCGCCTCGCGGCCTTTGCCGCGCTTCTTTCGCTGTCGACCAGCTATGCCCACGCCGCCGGCGTGCTCACCATCGCCCGCAACGAGGATTCCACCACGTTCGACCCGATCAAGTCGGCGCAGAATGTCGACAATTGGGTGTTCTCGAACGTGTTCGACGTTCTGGTGCGGGTGGACGCCAGCGGCACCAAGCTGGTGCCGGGCCTTGCCGAGAGCTGGACGATTTCCGATGACGGCCTGACCTACACTTTCAAGCTGCGCGACGCGAAGTTCTCCGATGGCGCCCCCGTCACCGCCGAGGACGCCGCCTTCTCGCTGATCCGCATCCGCGACGACAAGGGCTCGCTCTGGGGCGACAGCTTCAAGGTGATCGACACCGCCACCGCCACCGACCCCAAGACGCTGGTGGTGAAGCTGAAGGGCAAGTCGGTGCCGTTCCTGTCGATGATGGCGCTGCCCAACGCTTCGGTGCTGCCGAAGAAGCTGGTGGACGGCGCCGCCGCCGACGCCTTCGCCGAGAAGCCGGTCGGCTCGGGTGCCTTCAGCCTGGTGGAGTGGCGCCGCGGCGACCGCATCATCCTGAAGAAGAACCCCAATTACTGGGACGCCGCCAAGGTGAGCCTCGACGGCGTGGAATGGCTGGTCATTCCCGACGACAACACCCGCATGCTGAAGATCCAGGCCGGCGAGGTGGATGCCGCCATCACCGTGCCGTTCTCCCGCGTCGCCGAGCTGAAGACCAATCCGGACCTCAAGGTCATCAGCGATCCCTCGACCCGCGAGGACCACATGCTCATCAACCATGAGCATGGCGCGCTGGCGAAGAAGGAGGTGCGCGAGGCGCTTGATATGGCGATCGACAAGCAGGCGATCGTCGAGGCCGCCACTTTCGGGCTGGGCGAGGTCGCCTATTCCTATGTGCCCAAGGGCGCGCTCTATCACTATGCCGACAATCTGCGCCGGCCCTATGACCCGGAAAAGGCCAAGAAGATGCTGGCCGATGCCGGCGCCTCCGGCCTCACGCTGAACTACGTCGTCAATGCCGGTAAGGAGACGGACGAGCAGATCGCCGTTCTCGTGCAGCAGCAGCTGGCCAAGGCCGGCGTCGGCGTGACGCTGCAGAAGGTCGACCCCAGCCAGAGCTGGGACATGCTGGTGAACGGCGACTACGACATCTCGGTGATGTACTGGACCAACGACATTCTCGATGTCGACCAGAAGACCACCTTCGTGCTCGGCCACGACACCAACATGAACTACATGACCCGCTACAAGAATGACGAGGTGAAGGCGCTGGTGGAAGCCGCCCGGCTGGAAACCGACCCGGCCAAGCGCGAAGCGATGTATGTGACGCTGCAGAAGCTGGCCAAGGGCGACGTCAACTGGATCGACCTCTATTACAGCCCCTATATCAACGTCACCGCCAAGAATATCGAGAACTTCCACCAGAACCCGCTGGGCCGCTTCTTCCTTGAAGAGACGGTGAAGAACTGAAGCGCGAGCGGGGCGGCCGGTGCCAAATGCCGGCCGCTGCTGACTGCGGCCTGCTGACTGCCGCCTGCTGACTGCCGCTCCTGCGGGCGCTCTTGCCGGCCGCTCATTCTGTCGTCAAGCCGGGGGCCTCGGGCCTCCGTCATCCCGGCCGCCGCCGCAAGGCGGCGCGCCGGGATCGTCCGCCAGGAAAGGCCAGCATCCCGGACAGGACCTGCAGTCCTTCCGGGATGACGCCGCTGGACGCATTCCACGTCCGGTTGCTCTCTCCGCCCCTCGCCGGACACAAAAAGGGGAGGGCCGTTTGGCCCTCCCCCTGTCCGATGCCCTGAGGCGTCACTTGTTGATGTCGGTCCAGATCCGGGCATAGAGCTGGGAAACTTCCGGCGAGCAGGTTTCCAGGAACTGGCCGGCCTTCTCGAATTCCGGCGGCACGTTCAGCTCCGGCGCGCCCTTCATGTCGGCGGGGAAGAAGGCTTCCGAACCCTTGATGCCGTTGGCATATTTGGCGAAGGCCGAGATCATCGCCGCGTTTTCCGGCTCCATGATGAAGTTCATGAACGCCTTGGCGTTCTCAACATTCTTGGCGTCCTTGAGGATGGTCACGCTGTCCATGAACAGCGGATAGCCTTCCTTGGGATAGCCGAAGGCGACATCGGGGTTCTTCAGGCGCGCGCGCAGGATGGCGCCGTTCCAGTAATACACCCCGGCATAGTCGCCCGAGGGCAGCTTCTCGGTGACGGAATAATCCATCGCCAGCCATTTCGGCTTGGCTTCCAGCAGCTTGTCGCGCACCTGCTTCAGCAGCGCCTTGTCAGTGGTGCACCACTCGCCGCCGAGATAGCGGATGGTGGCGTAGAGCACGTCGTTCATTTCCGGCTCGACATTGATCTTGCCGACCAGTTCCTTCGGCGGATCGAGGAAGATCGCGGAGGTGTTGATGTCGCCGCCATAGACCTTCTTGTTGACGCCGATGCCGCTCAGGCCCCACTGCCACGGCACCGAATAGTGCCGGCCCGGATCCCAGGCGACATTCACCCAGCGCGCGTCCACATTCTTGAAGTTCGGCATCTGGTCGGGCCTGGCCTCCAGCAGCAGGCCCTCCTTGATCCAGATCGGGAGGTAATTGGCCGAGGGAACCACGATGTCGAAGCCATGGCCGCCGGCGCGGATCTTGGCCAGCGCGGTATCGTTGGAATCGTAGTCGGTGACGGTCACCTTGACCTTGTGCGTCTCCTCGAACTTCTTGATCAACTCGGGGCTGGTGTAGTCGCCCCAGTTGTAGATGTTCAGCTGCCCCTCGGCGCTGGCCGCGCCCGCGCTGACGAGAAGGGCGAGCGCCGCCGCCAGCGTCGTCGATTTCAAGCTCATGGTCCCACTCCGTCCTGTGTTGGTTCAGGCTTTTTTGCGGTTGATGAAGAAGAACATCGTTACCAGCGCCACCGACAGCACGAGGAAGGCGGCGGCGATGGCGTTGATCTCGGGCGTCACCGCCCGGCGCAGCTGGCCGAGCATATAGGTGGGCAGCGTGTCCTGCCCGCCCGACTTGACGAATTCGGAGATCACCACGTCGTCCAGCGAGATGACGAAGGCCAGCATGAAGCCGGCGATGATGCCGGGCCGCAGCAGCGGCAGCGTCACCCGGCGAAACACCTGCCAGGGCGGGGCGTAGAGGTCCGCCGCCGCGCGCTCCAGCGACTGGTCCATCCCCTCCAGCCGGGCGCGGATCGGCAGATAGGCGAAGGGGATACAGAAGGCGGTGTGCGCGAGGATGAGGTAGCCCAGGCCCGTATAGCCGGTCCACACCTTCACCTTCGCGAACACGATCAGCAGCGCCACGGCGGTGACGATTTCCGGCACCATCAGCGGCAGGTTGATGAAGGCGTATTTGAACGACAGGCCGGGATAGGGCGGGGTGCGGGTGGTGGCGAGCGCCGCCATGGTGGCGGCGATGGTCGCCATGCTTGCCGCGCTCGCCGCGATGATCAGCGAGCGCCACGCCGCGTCCTGCACCGACTGGTTCTGCGCGGCGGCGGCGAACCAGTGCAGCGAGAACCCGCCCCAGGAGGACAGCGAGTCGCTGGCGTTGAAGGCGTAGACGACCAGGGTGATGATCGGCAGATAGAGCAGCACGAAGGTGAACAGCGCGATGGCGCCGAAGCCGGGCTGGGAGCGGATGTCGAACCGCCCCCGGGTGCGGAAATCAAACAGCGCCCTAGCCATGCCCGCCTCCCGACCGCGCGGCGTTGCGCACATAGAACAGCATGGCCACCATCACCAGCACCATCAGCGTGATCGACAGTGCCGCGCCGAGCGGCCAGTTACGGCCGGCGCCGAATTGCAGCTCGATCAGATTGCCGAGCATCAGGTTCTTGCCACCACCGAGCACGCGCGGAATGACATAGGCGCCGAGCGAGGGGATGAAGACGAGGATCGAGCCGGCGACGATGCCGGGCTTCACCAGCGGGATGATGATCCGCCGCAGCACGGCGAGCCGGCCGGCATAGAGGTCGTACCCCGCCTCGATCAGCCGGAAATCCAGCTTTTCGAGGCTGGCATAGAGCGGCAGCACCATCAGCGGCAGATAGACATAGACCATGCCGAACAGGATCGCCCAGTCGGTGTACATGATCGGGATCGGCTCCTGGATCACCCCGAGCCACATGAGCAGCGTGTTCAGCACGCCCTCATTGCGGATCACCTGCTGCATCGCGAAGGTGCGAATGAGCAGATTGGTCCAGAACGGGATCGTCACCAGGAACACCCAGATCTCGCGGCTGTGGCGCGGCCGGGTGGCGATGAAATAGGCGGTCGGGAACCCCAGCGCGAGGGTCAGCACGGTGGTGATGACCGACAGCCGCACCGAGCGCCACAGGATCGACAGATGCGCGTCGGCGAGGGACAGGGTGTCGTCGAAGATGTCGCGCTGGAAGAAGACCGAGAACCAGCCGTCGAGCGAGAACTCGCCCGGCTTCACGTCGCCATAATCGCCCTTGGCCATGAAGGAATAGGCCAACATGACGAAGAGCGGGCCGATGGAGGCGATGAAGACGATGAGCAGCGCGGGCGCCGAGAGCAGCCAGCGCGAGCGGATCTTGCCCTGTTCGTCCCGGCGGGCGATCTCTGCGGCGCTGGCCATGGCTCAGTCCCGCAGCACTTGCGCGGCATCGGGCGCGATCTCGATGCCGACGCGCGCGCCGACTTCGGCGCCACAGGACTGGCTGCGCGAATTCTGCTGGCGCACCATGAAGGTGATCCCCTCGTCCAGCTTCACATGGATGTGGGTATCGGTGCCGAAATAAACGACGTTCTCCACCAGGCCGGAGAGTTGCCCGCCGCTTGCGACCACGCGGGCATGTTCGGGCCGCACCACCAGCGTCGCCTCGCCTGAGGGCACATAGCCATCGGCGAGGGTGGCGGACATCTCGACGCCGGAAGGCAGCCGCACCCGCGCCATGCCGGCCTCGATGCCGACCATGGCGGCGGGGAGGAAATTGGTCTCGCCGATGAAGTCGGCGACGAAGCGCTCGGCCGGCTTGTCGTAAATGTCCCAGGGCGTGCCGATCTGCAGCACCTTGCCCTTGGACATGACCGCGATGCGGTCGGACATGGTGAGCGCTTCTTCCTGGTCGTGGGTGACGAAGATGAAGGTGATGCCGGTCTCGCTCTGCATGCGCTTGAGCTCGATCTGCATCTCCTTGCGCAGCTTGTAGTCGAGCGCGGAGAGCGGCTCGTCCAGCAGCAGCACCTTCGGCGCCGGTGCCAGCGCCCGGGCGAGGGCGACGCGCTGGCCCTGGCCGCCGGAAATCTGGTCGGTGCGGCGCTGCGCCAGCTCCTCCATATGCACCAGCTTCAGCATCTCGGCGACGCGGGAGGCGATCTCACCCTTCGGCCGGCCGAGCATCTGCAGGCCGAACGCCACATTCTCCCAAACGGTGAGGTGGGGAAACAGCGCGTAGCTCTGGAACACGGTGTTGATCGGCCGCTTGAAAGGCGGCAGGCCGGCAATGTCCTCGCCATGCAGGCGAATGGAGCCTTCGGTGGGATACTCAAATCCCGCGATCATCCGCAGCAGCGTGGTCTTGCCGCAGCCGGAAGGACCCAGCAACGTGAAGAATTCATTCTCGCGAATGGCGACGGAAACATTGTCCAGCGCGCGCAAGGCGCGCGGTCCTTCGCCAAATTGCTTGACGATACCCCTGCATTCGACAGCGATGCGGGCGTCCGGTACAGCGGCAGGCTCCGGCATTATTCACCCGTTGCTAGACACGAGCCTTCTCAGGGAAGGCGAACACACCGCTCACGGCGCTATCGTGAAGCAGCGTATGTGAGCCCTCTTCATCCGGCAAGCGGGGTGGCGCCGAATGTGATCATATTTTTGGCTCGTCCTGTTTGCAGGCAATCGGCGGGCGGCGTCCGGCCCAGGGCGCGGCTTCCTCGATGCGGGCGCACAGGCCGAGCAGCGCCTCGTCATGGCCGAAGGGCGCGGCGAGGTGAATGCCGACGGGAAGCCCTTCCGCCGTCCAGTGCAGCGGCAGCGAGGCGGCCGGCTGGCCGGAGGCGTTGAAGGCGGCGGTGAAGGGCGAATAGGCGAACACCCCGTCCGGCCCCATCCGGTAATCGAGATAATTCCGGCCGACATGGTCGAAACGCCCGAGCTTCGCCGGCGGCTCGGCCAGCGTGGCGGTCAGGAAAAAATCGGCGCGCTGGAAGAACGCCGCCATCTCCCGCCCATAGGCGTGCACCTTGTTGACGGCTTCGAGATAGTCGGCGCCGCTGATGCCGCGCGCATACTCGACCGCCGAGCGGGCGACGCTCTCGATCTCGCCGTCCTCCAGCGGCCGGCCGCGCCGCCGCACCGCGCCTTCCACCGTCAGG
Source organism: Ancylobacter sp. FA202 (assembly GCF_000380205.1). Classification (NCBI taxonomy): domain Bacteria; kingdom Pseudomonadati; phylum Pseudomonadota; class Alphaproteobacteria; order Hyphomicrobiales; family Xanthobacteraceae; genus Ancylobacter; species Ancylobacter sp. FA202. The sequence goes on from NZ_KB904818.1 coordinate 4,362,686, forward strand.
GCGGTGCCGCAGCCGACAATCTTGGTCCAGGCCGCCATCATGCCCGCCGTATCGGCCTCCGGCCGGGCTTCGACCAGACGGTGGCCGAGGCTCTCCAGCAGCTTCGCCGCTGATTCTACCGCCGCCTTGCAGTCCGGCGCGATGGGATCGCCGGTCAGGGTCGTGGTGGTGAAGGCGATGGTGAACGGCCCGTCGCGCCGCGCCAGCGCCGCGCCGAACGAGGCTTCCAGCGGCGGCGCGACATAGGGTGCGCCGAGGTCGGGGCCCTGCGTCACGTCGAGCAGCACCGCGCTGTCGCGCACCGAGCGTGTCAGAAAGCCGTCGATCGCCATACCGGCCCAGCCCTCGCCGACATAGGGCCCATCCGGGGTGCGGGCGCGGGTGGCCTTGAAGCCGAACAGCCCGCAGGAGGAGGCGGGAATCCGCACCGAGCCGCCGCCATCCGAGCCATGCGCGGCGGGGAGGATGCCGGCCGCGACGGCGGCGGCGGCGCCACCGGACGAGCCGCCCGGCGTGTGGTCGAGATTCCACGGGTTGCGGGTCGGCCCGCCATAGACCGCCGACTCGGTGGTCGGGCCAACGCCGCCCTCGGGCGAGGTGGTGCGGCCGAATGTGACGAGGCCGGCCGCCCGGAGCCGGGCATAGATCGCCGAATCCTTGGCATAGCGGGTGTCGGCGAACAGGCGTGAGCCGTTGTTGCTGGGAAAATCGATCGCCTCGGCGCCAAGGTCCTTGAGCAGGAACGGCACGCCCCGCAGCGGCCCCTCGGGCAGGCCTTCCTCGATCAGCCGCCGCGCCACCTTTTCCTGCAGCAGCGTCACCGCGTTCAGCTGCGGGTTGAGCGCGGCGACGCGGGCCAGCGCCTCGTCCAGCAGCTCACCGGGGGTGACGTCGCGCTTGGCGACATGCTCGGCAAGGGCGACGGCGTCGCTCTGATCGTAAAGCTCGCTGATATCCATGGGGGTGGGTCCGCTACCGAGGGGGTAGCGATGTATCGCCTCCCGGCAGGCTGGGGCGCAAGGGCTGTCTGGTTGCGCAACCTCTCCCGTTCACCGGCCGGGCGCGACGGCGACCTGGCGCCGTGCAGCGCCCGCCGCCCCGGGAACCGGCGAAGGATCAGGCGCATGAGCGGGCGCGTGAGCGGGCGAATGAGCGGGCTTGGCCAGTTGCTCGCGATAGGCCGGCAGCACCTGCAGGGCGAAGGCGACCAGCCGCTCCTCATCCCTTTCGCCAAGGCGGAGGGCTTCCATCAGGGCGGAGGCCAGCCGCATCCGCATCACCTCGTCGACCCCGTCGCGATTGAGCCGCGTGGCGGCGTCCTGCGCCTGGGCGATGCATCGGTCGAGAAGGCGGACGGTTTCCGGATCAAGGCGGACGTAACGCGACGACATACTCATTCCCCATGCGGCCATTTGCGGCCTGCGCGGGTGATGTAGGGACTCCGGACTCGCCGGCAAGGGGAGTGACATTGCCGCACGTGCGAAGGGCGCGGACCTCGCGGACCGCGCCCTTGCGTTTGCCGTTGACGAAGCTCTCAGCGGGTGGAGCGGGCGTTCTGCTCGATCTGGCGCTGGATGTAGGGCTCGACATTCTGGGTGGCGGGCTGCTGCACATAGGTGTTGCGGCCCTCGATAACAGGCGCGCCGGCACCGCCATTGGCCCGCGCCTCGCTGGCGCTGCGGACGGCGGCGTCATAGCCGGCCTTTTCCACCGGGTCGCGTCCTTCCGCCAGCGCCGTGTTGACGAGGCCGGCGGCGGAAAGGGAAAGAACGGCGGCGGTGAGGGTCATCTTCCAGTTGAACGTGGTCATAATCTTCTCTCCATTTTGGTTATCTCCTGTTCCGAATTTTCGGTGCGCAGGAGAATGCGTATAGGTGAAGCGAGTAATTGCGTTTACTCGGGTGTCCGGCGCGGCATCGGCTTGCCGTCGTCCGATGAAGCCAATCTAGGGGAGAGATGTCGCAGAACTTCTTGCGAAAGAGCCGCCAATTGTCTCGGCCTGTCGCAGCCGATCGGCGCTATACGCTTTGTTACAATTTTTCCCAGCGGGCAAAGGGCGATGGCAGTATGTAAAAGGCGTGGAGTTTTCGCATGGACGCCGTACCGCACATCGCCATCGTCGACGACCATCGCGACATTCGCGATCTGGTCGGCAAATATCTGCACCGGCACGGCTACCGCACCTCGCTGGCCGAGAACGCGAGCGCGTTCCGCCGGCTGATGGAGCGCAATGCCTTCGACCTCGTGGTGCTCGACGTGATGATGCCGGGCGAGGACGGGCTCTCGCTGTGCCGCTATCTCCGAGAATCCACCAGCCTGCCGGTCATCATGCTCACCGCCATGGCGGAGGAGACCGACCGCATTGTCGGGCTGGAGCTGGGCGCCGATGACTATCTTTCCAAGCCGTTCAACCCGCGCGAACTGCTCGCCCGCATCAAGGCGGTGCTGCGCCGGGTGCAGAGCCTGCCGCCGCAGCGCGGTCAGCTGAAGGCGAAGGAACTGCGCTTCGACCGGTGGGCGCTCAATGTCGGGCGGCGCGAGCTGATCGACCAGGACGGGCTGACCGTGCCGCTGAGCACGGCGGAATTCCGGCTGCTGAGCGTTTTTCTCGACCATGCCGGGCTGGTGCTGAGCCGCGACCAGCTGCTTGACCTCACCGTGGGGCGCAGCGCCGAGCCGTTTGACCGGGCGATCGACAATCAGGTGAGCCGGCTGCGCAAAAAGATCGAGACCGACCCGAAATCGCCCGCGCTCATCAAGACGCATTGGGGCGGCGGCTACAGCTTCTCGGCCGAGGTGGAAGGCCAATGATCGCCATGTGGAACCGCAGCCTGACCGCCCGCTTCGTCGCCGTGATGCTGCTGGCGCTCGCGGTTTCGCAGGGCATCAGCTTCCTTTTGTTCACCGATGAGATGGGCGGCGTGCTGCTGCGCGCGGCCAAGGCCGAATTCCTCAGCCGCAGCGCCTCGGTGGCGCAGGTGCTGGAAACCACCCCGCCCGCCGTGCAGCACGATATTCTGCAGGCCAGCGGCACCAGCTACACCCGCTTCTGGGTGACGCCGACCTTCCCCGGCAATGTCGAGAGCTGGCGGGTGGAGGCGAAGGACAAGCTCGCCGAGCCGCTGCCGACGCTGGCCAATCTGGCGGGCACCGAACAGGGGGGGCCGGAAACGGTGGTGGAGAGGGCGGCGGCGCCGGCGCTCGCGCCGCAGCCGGTGAGCGTCACCGTCGCCTCGCCGACCCCTGCCAGCGGCGCGCCCTATTCGACCTGGCTCGACCTGCCGGCGCATGCCTGGCCGCTCTCGCGGGCGGCCAAGTTCATGTATTGGGGCGATGCCACCGGCATGGGCCTTGCCGTGCAGCTGAAGGACGGCTCCTGGCTCAACAGCGCCTTCTCCAAGAAGATGTCGAACAGCATGCTCTCCGCCCGCTCGCTGATCTCGCTGGGGGTGACGGCGTTCATCCTGTCGCTGTGCGCGGCCTTCATCGCCCGCACCATGACCAAGCCGATGCGGCGGCTGGCGGCGGCGGCGGAAGCGCTGGGCCGGGGCGAGAGCGTGGCGCCGCTGCAGGAAAAGGGGCCGGACGATCTGCGCCACACGGCGGTGGCGTTCAACCTGATGCAGTCGCGGCTGCAGCGCTTCGTCGAGGACCGCACCCGCATGCTGGCGGCGATCGGGCATGATCTGCGCACGCCGATCACCTCGCTGCGGCTGCGGGCGGAATTCGTCTCCGAGGACGAGACCCGCGAGAAGATGCTCGACACGCTGGACGAGCTGCGCGCCATGACCGAGGCGACGCTGGCCTTCTCGCGCGAGCAGGCGACCGAGGAGGTCACGCGCAATGTCGACCTCACCGCGCTGGTGGGCAGCCTGTGCGACGACCTGATCGAGCTTGGCTATGAGATCACCTGCGTCGAAGGGCCGAAGATCAGCTATCGCTGCCGGCCGGACGCGCTGAAGCGGGCGGTGCGCAATCTGGTGGAGAACGCTGTGCGCTATGGCGAGCGCGCCCGCGTCACCTTGCGCACAACGCCGCAGGCGATCGAGATCGAGATCGAGGATGACGGTCCGGGCATTCCCGCCGACATCGCCGAGAAGGTGTTCGAGCCGTTCTTCCGCATGGAGCATTCGCGCAACCGCGAAACCGGCGGGATCGGCCTCGGCCTGTCGATCTCGCGCAACATGGTGCGCCATCATGGCGGCGACATCACGCTGGCCAATACCGGGCAGGGGCTGCGCGCCACCATCAGCCTGCCCCATGCCGCCATCGCCGGGCCGGAAGCGAAAGGCCCGGTGCGCGCGTCGCGTCGGCCCGGCCTTGTCCTCGGCGCCCGCACGCCGGCGGAGTGATGTTGCCCGCCCGCTTCTGACTACGGCCGCACAGCCGGCGTCTCGATCTCCATGCCCGCGGCGCGCTGCATGAGATAGAGCTCCAGCGCGATGAACTCCTCGGAGCCCGCCGCGAAGGGTTCGGCGCGCACGCCGATCATGCAGTTGCGCAGCCGGCGCTGCAGCGAGCCGATGCCCTGCCATTCCAGCCGATAGAGGGGATAGCCGGTGGGGTGCGCCTGCGTGACCGCGCTGCCGGCAAGGCGCTGGTTCCAATGGTCGTCGTGGCAATTGGCGCAGGAAAGGTCGAGCTGGCCCATGCGGGTGGTGAAGATCTGTCGGCCGGTCTCGCGATAGGGGGCGAGCCGGGGCTCCTTCGGCGGCGCGATCGGCAGGCCGCGCGATTGATGCGCCACCAAGGTGGTGAGCGCCAGCAGCGCGTCGCTGTCGCGCGGCAGGTCCGGCGCGCCCTGCCGCTCGCTGCGGCACTGGCGGATGCGTCCCGTGAGGTCGATGAGTTTTCCGCTGGCGGCGTCAAAGGCGGGAAAGCGGGTGGCGACGCCGCGCATCGCCTCCGCCGCGCCATGGCAGCCGGCGCAGGAGCGGCCGGACGCGCCGGCCTTCTCTTCCCACAGGCTGGCGCCCTGCAGCACCCAGAGCATGCCGGGATTACTGGTGTCATCCGCCTGCATCGCCTGCGTCTGCGGCGCCATGAAGGCGCGGCCTGAGCGCCGCTCTCCCGGGGCGATCTCGCCCGCCGACGCGTCGCCGCCCAGCAGCGCCAGCGCCAGAGCGGCAAAGACGGGCAGGCGCGCGGCCGGCCGGCGCATCAGCTGACCACGATCTCGGCGCTGGCGGTCTCTGTCTGCCCCTTGTCGTCGGTCCATTCAAACGCCACCGTGCCGCTCTCCGTCGCGATGAGGCTGAACGACACGAAGGGATTGGCGGAGACGGCCGGGAAGAACTCGGCCGAGAACACTTCCGCGCCGCCATAGGTGCATGTGAGGCGAGTGATGATGTCGCGGGGGATCTCGGCCCCATTGGGCCCCATGCGGTAGCCGGTCTCCATCGGGTGGGCGATCATCGCCCTGACGTCGACAATCTCGCCGCGCTTGGCTTCCGGCGGCACACTGACGAGCGCGCGGGTCATGACAAATCCTCGATACAGGCGGCGAGGGTGACGATGACATTCGCCTCGCTCGACCAATAGGTGCCGTCGCTGAGCTCGGCGACGGCGAGCACGGTCTGCGAGGTCGCCAGCCTTATGCGGGTGGAAATCCGCGCCCGGCCATTGTGGGGGCCGAGGCGGAAGATCGCGACATCCGCCTGCGGGTTCTTCTCATTGAACAGGCCGATGCGGCGGACATGGGCGGCGTCCGTCATCGGGCTTTCGACCTCGACGGTGACGCCGACCGCATTGCCGTTTTCCACCAGCGGCGGCACGGTGAGCTTCACCCGGCCGGCCGTGACCGGCACGCCGCCGGTGAAGCCGGCCACCGCCTGCTCCAGCGAGGGCCGCGCCAGCGCGCGCAGCGGCAGCGCCATGACGAGAATGCCGACCCCGCCCGCCAGCACGGCGCGCCGGCCGAGCGAGGGGCCGCCGGCGGGTTCCAGTGCGATGGGTTCTGTCATCGGCTCACTCCTTTAGCGTCACGAGATAGGCGACCAGGTGCTCGATCTCTGCGGCGCCGAGCACCGGCTTTCCCTGCCAGGCCGGCGCGATCCGTGCGCCATCAGGCGGCGCATGATAGGTGGGCATGAGGCTCTCCGGGTTGAGCCGCTTCATGTCGACGATCCTGAGCCGGATCTGGCCCTCGTCAAGCCGTGAACCGATGCCGGTAAGGCTCGGTGCCAGCGTGCCCTGCAGCTGCGCCGCGCCGCCCGGGACGGCGTGGCACAGGATGCACAGGCTGCGGTGCCGCTCGCCGATCAGCGCCTGCCCGAGGGCGGCATCGCCGCGCCTGCCCGCCAGCGGCTCAATTATCGCGTCACCCGTGACGACATAGCGCTCCGGCCCGGCCGGTTCCTCCGCCCGCGCGGCATTCCCCGTTCCGCCGCAGGCGAGGGCTAAGGCGGCGCCCACGAGCGCCTGCCTCACGCGAAGGCCTCGGTGGTGATGGTCTGGAACCAGGCCTCGCCATAGGCGGCCTCCTCGGCCCGGACAGAGGCCGGGGCGTCGAGCGGGGAGGTGCCGCCGGCGCCCTCGACCTCCGCCAGCAGCCCGTTCTGCGGGGCGTAGACGCCAGCGATGGAGATGCCGTAATCCGGCGCCAGCAGGCTGTAGCAGGTGTTGATCAGCTTCGGCTCGGCGGGATTTCGCTCGCGCAGCAGGGCGATGACGGCGCTGGCGCAGGCCTTGGCCTGGGCGTTGGCGGTGAAGGCGGATTTCGGCATCGCCCCGCCAATGGCGGCGTCGCCGATGACATGGATGTTGGGCACCAGCCGCGATTCGAAGCTGACAGGATCGATCGGGCACCAGCCGGTGCGGTCCGCGACGCCGGCCAGCGCCGCGATGGCGCCGGCGCGCTGGGGGGGAATGACATTGGCCACCGCCGCGCGGTGTTCGCCGAAATCGGTGCGCAGCGTCCGTGTCGCGGCGTCGACCCCGGTGACGGCGCCGCCGAACGACAACCCGACCCATTCGATCATGCCGGGATAGAGCGCGGCCCAGCCAGCCTCGAACAGGCGCTGCTTGGAAAAGCCGTCCTTGGCGTCGAGGATGAGGATCTTCGAGCGCGGCTTGTGCGCCTTGAGGTAATGCGCGATCAGGCTCGCCCGCTCATAGGGCCCGGGCGGGCAGCGGAACGGATTGGTCGGCGCTGAGATGACCACCAGCCCGCCATCCTCCATCGCCTCCAGCTGGCGGCGCAGCAGCAGGGTCTGCTCGCCCGCCTTCCAGGCGTGCGGCATCAGCTGGCTCGCGGCCGCGTCATAGCCGGGGAGGGCGTCGAAGTTGAGGTCAATGCCCGGGGCGATGACGAGCCGGTCATAGCTGAGCCGCACCTCGTCGGCGAGCACGACGCGGCGCTGGTCCGCCTCGACGCGCACGGCCTTCTGCGGCACATGGGTGATGCCGTCGGCTTCGATCCCGGCATAGCCGAAATGCTGGGCCTTCATGTCGCGCAACCCGGCAATCACCGCATTGCTGAGCGGGCAGGCGGTGTAATGGGCGTTGGGCTCGACCAGCGCCACCGCGATGCCGGGGTCTTCGCGCTTCAGCGCACGGGCGAGGCTCGCCCCGCCGAAGCCGCCGCCGATCACCACCACGCGCGGCGCCGCCTGCGCCAGCACGGCAGGGCCTGCGAGCGCGGCACAGGCCCCCGCCGCGAAGGCGCCGAGCACGCGCCTACGGCTGAGCGGGCGCGTTGCCTCCCGCAGCGAAATACGCGGCGATGGCCTGTGTTTCCTCATCGGTGAAACCCTTGGCAATGCGCGTCATCACGGTCGAGCGGCGCTCGCCCGAGCGGAAGGCGGCCATGGCCGCCACGATCTGTTCGGCCGGTTGGCCGTTCAGGCTCGGCACCGGCCCGTTGGTGTCGGTGCGCGGATGACAGCCGGAGCAGGAGGCCGCCCCGCGTGGCGGCGCGGCGTTTGCCGGCGCGGCTGAGATCAACAGCGCCAGCGCCGGCAGCATGAGAGGAAACAGGCGCATCAGGCAAGCTCGTGATTCTTCAAGGGCATGGTGCGGTAGCGCTTGCCGGTGGCGGCGAACAGCGCATTCAGCACCGCCGGCGCGGCGACCGCAATGGTCGGCTCGCCCACCCCGCCCCAGAAGCCGCCGGAGGGCAGCATGATGGTCTCCACCGCAGGCATCTCAGCCATGCGCAGCACCTCATAAGTGTCGAAATTCTCCTCCTGCATCCGCCCGCCGGCCAAGGTGCATTCGCCATAGAGGCAGGCGGAGAGGCCATAAACGAAGGAACCCTCGACCTGCCGCTCCACCTGCGCCGGGTTCACCACATGGCCGGGATCGGTGGCGGCGACGATGCGGTGGATCTTCAGCGCGCCATTCTCCACCGACACTTCGGCGGCGGCGGCGACATAGGAGCCGAAGCCCATGATCTGGCCGAGGCCGCGATGGCGCCCGGGCGCGGGCGGCGTATCCCAGCCGATGCCGTTGGCCGCCGCCTCCAGCACCGCGAGGTGCTTGGGGTGGTTCGCCATCAGCTTGCGGCGGAAGGCCAGCGGCTCGGTGCCGGCAGCATGGGCCAGCTCGTCGATGAAGCACTCCACATAGATGGCGTTCTGGTTGAGGTTGACCCCGCGCCAAAAGCCGGGCGGCACCGGCGGGTTGCGCATGGCGTGGTCGATCAGCAGGTTCGGCACGGTGTAGGCGAGGTGGCCCTCCGGCAGGCTCGCCGTCAGCCCCTGGAACACCACCGGGTCCATGCCGCCCTGCATGCCCTGCGGCCGCACCGCCGCCAGGATCGACTGTCCGGAAATGCGCAGGTGCAGCGCGGTGAGGTTGCCGTCGGCATCCAGCGCCCCGGTAAGCTTGGCCTGGGTGGTGGGGTGATAGGCGCCGTGCAGCATGTCCTCCTCGCGGGTCCAGAGCAGCTTTACCGGCGTGCCCGGCATCTGCCTGGCGATGCTGACCGACTGGCGGACATAGTCCTGGAAATTGCCGCGCCGGCCGAAGCCGCCGCCGAGATGGATCTTGTAGACCTCGCACTGGCCGACCGGCAGCCCGGCGGCCTCCGCTGCGGCGGCAAGGCTGGCCTCGCCATTCTGGGTTGGCACCCACACCTCGCATTTTTCCGCCGTCCAGAGCGCGGTGGAATTCATCGGCTCCATGGTGGCGTGGTTCTGGTAGGGGAAGGCATAGGTCGCGGTGATGACCTTGCCGCCGGCGGCCGCGACGCGGGCGAGTTCGGCCTTCGCATCGCCCTGGCTGTTGCCGATGAAGGCCTCTTCCGCCTCCAGCCCTTCCGCCAGCATGGCGCTGATATCGGCGCTGGAGAGGCTTTTGTTGGGGCCTTCGTCCCAAATGATGGGGAGCGCATCCAGCGCCGTCTTGGCGCGCCACCAGGTGTCGGCGACGACGGCGACGGAGCGCTCATCCACCTTCATCACCTTCTTCACGCCGGACATCTTTTCAACGGCCGCCGCATCGAAGCTCACCAGCGTGCCGCCGAAGACCGGGCAGGCCTTGATCGCGGCGCTCAGCATGCCGGGAAGCTTGAGATCGGCGCCATAGACCTGCTTGCCGGTGAGCTTCTCTACCGTGTCGAGGCGCGCCAATGGCTTGCCGGCGATTTTCCAGTCCTTCGGGTCCTTCAGAGCGACTTCGGCCGGCGGCGTCTGGCGGCCGGCGGCTTCCGCGACTTCGCCGAAGCGCAGCGTGCGCCCGCTGGGGCCGTGGGTGATGACGCTGTTGGCCGCCGCGCATTCGCTTGACGGCACGCCCCATTGCGCCGCCGCCGCCGCGACCAGCATGTGGCGGGCGGCGGCGCCACCCTTGCGGACATAGTCATGCGAATCGCGGACGCCGCGCGATCCGCCGGTGGAATAGCTGCCCCAGACGCGGTCGCGCTTCAGGTTCTCGCCCGGCGGGGGATATTCGGTCGTCACTTTCGACCAGTCGCCTTCCAGCTCCTCGACGACCAGCTGGGCGAGGCCGGTGAGCGTGCCCTGGCCCATTTCGGAGCGGGCGATGCGGACCACGATGGTGTCATCAGGCTTCACCACCACCCAGGCATTGATCTCCGGCGGCAGCGTCGCGGCCGCCTCCTGCGCCGAGGCCGAGGCCAGGAAGGGCACATGGAAGCCGAGCGACAGGCCGGCCACGGTGGCGCCGGAGCCGACGATGAAATTGCGGCGCGAGACCGACTGAACAATGCTCATGGCGCTCTCCCTCAGCCGGCCTTGCCGTCGGCCGCCATGTGGATGGCGGCGCGGACGCGGTTATAGGTGCCGCAGCGGCAGATGTTGGTGATCTCGGCGTTGATGTCGTCGTCGCTCGGCGTGGGATTGCTCTCCAACAGGCTGGCTACCGCCATGATCATGCCGGTCTGGCAATAGCCGCATTGCGGCACGTCCAGCGCCAGCCAGGCCTTCTGCACCGGGTGCGAACCATCCGGCGACAGGCCCTCAATGGTGACGATCTTCTGGCTGGCCTCGATGGCAGAGAGCGGCATCACGCAGGAGCGCGTCGCCACCCCGTCAATGTGCACCGTGCAGGCGCCGCACATGGCGATGCCGCAGCCGAACTTGGTGCCGGTGAGGCCGATTTGCTCGCGCAGCACCCAGAGAAGCGGCGTATCGGGCTCGGCCTCGATGTCGTGCGTCTGCCCGTTGACGGTGAGCTGGACCATGGTGGCCTCCCGGCTGGAGAAACGGAGCCTGCCGCGCTGGCCTCGGCCATGAGGGCCCGGCGCGTAGCGGCTGGCATTGGTCGACCGGGAGAGGCTAGGCACGCGGTGTCGCAGAAGCGTGCCGCCCGCGTGCTGGATTGTCGCGACCTGTCGCAAGGGCAGACCCTGATAAGAATTGATACAAAGTGAGGCGCCCGACGGCCTTCTTGGCGTCGGGCGCGCCGCCGCTCTCAGCCGGCGGCAACCGGGAAATAGCCGGCTTCGGCGATGTCGGTCAGAAGGCCCGGTCCCGTGGGGTGCCAGCCCAGGACATGCCGGGTCCGTTCGCTGGCGGTGGGCTGGTCCAGCGTGGTGAAGCGGGCCATCCAGCCGAAGTGCTCGCGCGCCTCCTCCGGGCTCAGCGACACGCAGGTCAGGTTGAGACCGACAGCAATGGCCTGCGCGATCGCCCGGAACGGCACGCCCTGTTCGCCTACCGCGTGGAACGTGTCAGCGCTCGGGCCGCGCTCCAGCGCGACGCGATAGGCGCGGGCTGCATCGGTCACATGCACCGCCGGCCAGGCATTGTCGCCGGCGCCGACATAGGCCGAGCGGCCCTTTTCCCTTGCCCGCTGGATCAGCATCGGCACGAAACCATGGTCGCCTTTGCCGTGCACGGAGGGCGGCAGGCGCAGGATCATGGTGGGGATGCCGCGCGCGGTGAGCGCCCGCGCCGCGCTGTCGGAGGCGCGGGGGTAGATCTCGGAAGGCGGCGGGGCGACATCGTCCTCGGTCACGGCGTTGCCGGTGACGGCGAGACCGGCGAGGCCCGCCGTGACGATGAACGGCTTGCCCGTGCCCTCGATGGCGGCGCCCAGCGTCTCAATGGCGGCACTGTCTATGGCGCAGCATCGGGCATAGTCGGCGAAGTCGTGGATGAAGCCGGCATGGAGGACCGCGTCGCAAGACTGCGCGCCCTCGCGCAGCGTTTCCGGCGCTTCGAGATCGCCGCGCAGCACCTGCGCGCCGCTGCGGACGAGTTCGTCCGCGCTTTTGTTCGAGCGGGCCAGACCCATAACCTGGTGCCCATGGGCCAGAAGTTCGGCGGTTACGGCCGAACCGACAAACCCGGTCGCGCCGGTCACAAATACTTGCATGACAACTTCTCCTTCTTGTCGGCGAGGAGAATGACAGCCAAACTATACCCAGTTAAAGAAGTGACGTTATACGGGTATAATGACTACCATGTTGCACGATGAGAGCGACCAGCACCGGCTCGGCGCGTTCCTGAGGGATCGCCGGCAGCGGCTTGACGCCGCCGCGCTCGGCTTTGGCGGGCGACGGCGCACGCCGGGCCTGCGGCGCGAGGAAGTGGCGCAGCGGGCCCATATCAGCACCACCTGGTACACATGGCTGGAGCAGGGGCGGGGCGGGGCACCTTCCCCGCGCGTGCTCGACAGCCTCGCCCGGGCGCTGATGATGACGGAAGCGGAGCGCGAGCACCTGTTCCTGGTCGGCATCGGCCATCGCCCCAAGGCGAGCGCCCCTTCGCAGCAGGGCATTTCCGGCCGGCTGCAGCGCTTTCTCGACGCGATGCCGACGATTCCCGCCACCGTCGCCACCGCGACCTGGGACATTATCGGCTGGAACCGGGCGGCGCGGCTCGTGCTGGCCGATTATGAGGCGATGGCGCCCGAGGCGCGCAACATCCTGCGGCGGATGTTTCTCGACCCCGCCACGCGCGCGGCGCAGGGCGACTGGGAGGCGGTGGCGCGGTTCCTGGTGGCGACGTTTCGTGCCGAGACCGCCCGGGTGGGCGAGGATGAGCGGGCGGGCGCACTCGTCGCCGAACTGTCAGCCCAAAGCGCCGACTTCGCCCGGCTGTGGGGCGAGAACGACGTGCAGATGACCGGGGAGGGCGCCAAGACCATCCGCCACCCGGTGGTGGGCGAGCTGAGGCTGGAATTCTCCTCCTTTGCCATCGATGGACGGCCGGACCTGCGGTTGATGGCCTATGTGCCGGCGCGTGCTGCCGATAGCGAGAAGATAAGTCGGCTTTGTAATGGCGCCTAGGCGCGCCGCCAAACTCGCCAAAGTGCACGCAATGGCGGCGATGAAATGGTCATTTGCCGGCTTTCATTCAATCGCTCTGACCCCGGGGATTTCATGGATCCGCTCTCCGACGTCCTCTCCTTGCTGAAGCCGCATGCCTATGTGTCGTCCGGCTTCGAGGCCGGGGGCGACTGGGCGGTGCAGTTCGGCGACCAGAGCACGCTGATCAAATGCTACGCGGTCGTCGCGGGCGGCGGCTGGCTCGCCGTCGAGGGGGTGAGCGCGCCGGTGCGGCTGGAGGCCGGCGAATGCTTCGTGCTGCCGAGGGGCCGGCCGTTTCGCATGGGCAGCGCTCTCGACCTGCCGGCCACGCCCTCCGGCCAGATCTTTCCGCCCGCCCAGCGGGGCGGGGTGGTGCGGCTGAATGGCGGCGGCGGATTTGCCCTTGTCGGCAGCCGCTTCGGCGTGCGCGGCCACCATGCCGACATGCTGCTGGGACTGCTGCCACCCATCGTCCATATCACCGGCCAGGCCGGACAGGCGGCGCTGCGCTGGTCGGTTGAGGAGATGATGAAGGAACTGCGCGAGCGCCAGGCCGGCAACGCGCTGGTGCTGCAGCATCTCGCCCACATGATGCTGGTGCAGGCGCTGCGGGTGCATCTGGAGGCCGGCGCCGGCGTCGGCTGGCTCTCCGCGCTGGCGGACCGGCAGCTGGGGGCGGCGATCCGGGCGATCCATGCCGATCCCGCCCATGGCTGGACCTTGCAGCTACTGGCCGAGCAGGCCGGCATGTCGCGCACGACCTTCGCCCTGCGCTTCCGCGAGAGCGTGGGCGAACCGCCGATGCAATATGTCGCCCGCTGGCGCATGCTGCTGGCCTGCGACCGGCTGGAGAACAGCGGCGACCCGGTCGGGACGGTCGCCCTGGCGGTGGGCTATGAATCGGAAAGCGCGTTCAGCACGGCGTTCAAGCGGATGATGGGCTGCTCGCCCCGCCACTATGGGCGCACGGCGCCGTCGGCCGCCCGGGCGGCGGAGTAGCGCCGCGCCACCGGCGACGACGCCAGCGAGACGAGCGAGGGAAAGCGCCGCTGCTCCGCCTCCATGATCTCCGCAAGGATCGAGGCGGCGATGGCATAGGCGCTCTTGCCGCCATGGAACAGCCCCGCCGGCCCACGCAGCCGCGCCACCTGCGCCGCGCTGTGGCCCGCCGCGAGCAAGCGCTGGCGGCGGGCCGCATGCACGCTCCTGCTGCCCTGCGCGCCCAGATAGAACGCCTCGCTCGCCAGCGCGGCGGTGAGAAAATCGTGTTCCCAGTCGTGATCGTGGAACATCAGCACGAAGGCGGTGTAGGCATCCGCCACGAAATCCCGGGCCGCACCGGTGCTGGGGATCGACCGCGCGCTTATCCCTTCCCGTTCGCACGCCGCGCGGGTCGGCGCGTCCGGCGAGAGCAACTGGGGCTCGAAGCCGCTGACCCGGCCCAGCAGCAGGAGCTGAACCGCCGCCGCGCCGGTGCCGGCGACGAGCAGCCGGGTTTGCGGGCGGTAATGGCGCCGCAGCACCGGGCCCTTTTCCCCCGGTGCCGGGCCGATCTCGACCGTGCTCTCCCTGCGGGCGCGATACGGACGCTCGATCCGCGCCAGAGCGGCGCTCGTGACCGACACGTCGAAATAGAGGTCGATCGCGCTGCCGCAGGGCAGCTGGATATCGAGATAGCGCGAGCCCTTGCCGTAGCGAACCAGGCGGTTGGCGCCCGCTTGCATCGCTTCCTGCGCCTCGGCGATCACGGCGCGCTCCAGGCAGCCGCCGGAGAGGTAGCCGACGCTCTCGCCGCCGGCCGTAACCGCCATCTGGGCGCCGAGCGGGCTCGGGGAGGCGCCATCGATGGCAAACAGCGTGACCAGCGCCACCCGCTCGCCCTGCCGCAGCCGGGCAAGGGCGAAGTCGATGACGTGGTCGTCGAAAGGGTCCCAGCTGCCGTCGGGCCTCTGCATGTGGTGTTTCCCTAGGTGTGAGCGAGGCCCCCCAGCCCCGGCCCATTCAGCCGGCGAGCGCCGCCTTCACCCGGTCGGGCAGGAAGGGGTAATGGCGCAGCCGCACGCCGCCGGTGAGGCGGGCCACGGCATTGGCGATGGCCGGGCCGATCGGCGGCAGGCCGATTTCGCCAATGCCGGCCGGCTTGTTCTCCGGCGTCGGCGTCACCTCGACATGGATGCGCGGCATCTCCGACAGGCGCAGGATGCGGTAGCTGTCGAAATTGCTTTCCTGCACCTCGCCGGCGACGATGTTGATCTGCTCATAGAGCGCGTGGCTGACGCCGAAGACGATGGCGCCTGTGATCTGCGCCTCGATATTGCGCGGCTGCAGCGCGACGCCAGGATCGATCACGCACCACACCTCGTGCAGGCGGATCTCGCCGCTGTCGCGATCGAGCGAGACCTCCGCCACCTCGGCGCAATGCCCGCCAAAGGCGTCGGTATAGGCGAGGCCGAGCGCCCGGCCTTCACGCGGACGCGGCCAGTCCGCTTTTCGCGCGACCGCCTCGATCACCTTGCGCGCGCGGGGCTGATCGCTCAGCAGGTGCAGCCGCAGCGCGACCGGATCGACGCCGCTGGCGGCCGCCACCTCGTCGATCATGCACTCCACGCCGAAAGCGTTCTGGCCATAGCCGACGGCGCGCCAGAAGCCGACATCGCGCCCGCTGTCCTGCCGGATGTACTCCACCAGATGGGCGGGAACGCGGTAGTTGAAGATCGTCCCATCGGTGACGACGGTGTCGAGCCCGCCATCGCTTTTGAACATCTCCGGCAGGGTGCGGGCGAAGATGGAGTCGGCGACGACACGGTGGCGCCAGCCGGTGATGGCGCCGGCGCGATCGAGGCCCACTTCGACATGCTGGGTGGCGAGCGGCCGATATTTGCCGTGCCGCACATCGTCCTCGCGGCTCCAGATCATCTTGACCGGACGGCCCTCGACCTCCCTGGCGAGCAGCACGGCATCGGTGATGAAATCGGCCTCGGCCTTGCGGCCGAAAGCGCCGCCAAGCAGGGTGGTGTGCACCGTCACCTTGTCCGGGGTCGTGCCGGCGGCGGCGGCTGCGAAGCCCTGCGTTCCCGTGGGGCCCTGCGTCGGCGCCCACACCTCGACCCGGTCGCCGATCACACGCGCCGTGGCGTTCATCGGCTCCATCGGCGCGTGATAGACGAGGTCCGTCACATAGTCGGCGACGACAACCCGCGCGGCGCCGACGATGGCGGCGGGGGCATCGCCCTCGGCACGGGCGGGCACGCCCTGCCGGGCGAGATCGCGGCCAATGTCCCGATAAGCCTGTGCCAGCGCCGCGCTGTCATAGGTCCGCGCCCGGGAGTCGGTGCTCCAGGTGACGACCAGCGCCTCCTTCGCCCGTCGCACCGCGTCGGTGCTCTCGCCGATGATGCCGATGCCATAGGCCAGCGGCACGATGCGGGTGATGCCCTTTACCGCCTTCGCCGCTGCGTCGTCGATGCGCTCCGGCCGCTCACCCGGCACGGGTGGGCGCAGCACGGCGCCATGCAGCATGTCGGGCAGATTGATGTCGATGCCGAACTGCGCGGTACCGTTGACCTTGGAGGGCACGTCGACGCGGTCCACATCGCGGCGGCCGATATAGCGCCATTGGTCGGCCGGCTTCAGGTCCGCCTCGCTCGCCTGCGGCAGCGGGTCGGGCAGCACGCCATGAGCGGCGATCGCGCCATAGGAGAGCGTGCGCCCGCTGCCGGCATGCACGACAAGGCCGGGCTCGGTCGTGAGTTCGCCCACCGGCACGTCGAGATGCGTCGCGGCGATGGCGAGGAGGATCTTGCGCGTCTGCGCGCCGGCAAGGCGCAGCAATTGGTAATAGCCGCGCACCGTCTCGCTGCCGCCGGTCAGCTGGATGCCGTAAAATCCGGGATTGCCGTAGGTTTCGGCGTCGGAGGGCGCCTGCACGACCCGCACCTTGTCCCAGTCGGCATCCATGTCCTCGGCGATCAGCAGGGGAAGGGCGGTCTTCACCCCCTGGCCCATTTCGGCGGCGGGCGAGACGAGGGTGACGATGCCATCCGGGGCGATCGTCACCCAGACATTGAGCGTGAGGCCTTCGGCGGCGCCTGTCTCGGTGGCGGCGTGCGCGACGGGGACGAGGCCGCCAAAGGCCACGGCGATGCCGGCCCCGCCGAGCGTGACGAGAAAGCTGCGCCGGGACAGGGCGGTGGTGTGGGGCTCAAGGCGAGTCACCATGGTTCAGCCCTCCTGCGCCGCGCGCTCAATGGCGCTGACGATCCGGTCGTAGGTGCCGCAGCGGCACAGATTGCCGTCCATATGCGCGACGATCTCCGTGCGGCTCGGGTGCGGCGTGCTGGCGAGCAGCCCGGCCGCCTGCATGATCTGGCCGGACTGGCAGTAGCCGCATTGCGGGACCTGCTCCGTGATCCACGCCTTTTGCAGCGGATGGCTGGAATCGGGGGAGAGCCCCTCGATCGTTGTCACCTGCCGCCCGGCCACGTCCTGCAGCTGGGTCTGGCAGGCGCGCGTGGGTTCACCGTCGACATGCACCGTGCAGGCCCCGCAGGCAGCGATGCCGCAGCCATATTTGGTGCCGGTGAGCTTGAGATTCTCCCGGATCACCCACAGAAGCGGCGTGTCGGGTTCGGCGGCGACCTGGACGGCGCGCCCATTGATGGTGAAGGCGGTCATGACGGCATCTCCCTCTCCCGGCCAGAAATTCTGAAAAGATGACGCCTGCCGCGCCCGGCCATGAGGGCGCGCGCGGCGTGGACACAGTCATTCCGGCGATGGAGGCTGCGACGGGCTGTGTAAGGCTTCGATCCGGCAGGTAACGCCGGCGTGAGGCATCATCGATCGTCACGATAAGGGCCGCGCTTCCGGCTGCCTATGCTGCAACGTCCGTCATTCCTGCGCGATCGTGCGGAGGTTGTTCTTGCCGCCGCGCCGGAAACACTGCCGGATTCACTCCGGGCGCGGGGCGGGAATGCGCCGCAGCACGTCATCATAGGGGACAAGGTCGAGAAATGCCGTCACCTCGACCGCCTTGCCATCCTGCATGCGCAGGATCCAGGCATAGTTGTTGGCATAGGGCTGGCCATCCTGCGCGGTGCCGACGCCCTCCCAGTTCACGATCACATGGTCGCCATCGGCCCAGACCGTCTTGCTGACCGGCCGGATCGGGCTGGACAGCCGGGCGACAAATGGGCGGACGGCGCGTTCGATGAAGGGCTCGCGCCCTTCATAGCGGCCGGCGCTCGGGCCGGAACCCTCGATTGTCCAGATCACGTCCGGGGACAGGAGGTCGGTGAAGAAGGTCGAGCCCCCCGCCTGCCAGCGATTGAAGGCCTCGGTGACAATCTGCCGGTTGCCGGCCTGCGCTTCCGGTTCGGCCGACTGCCGCGCCGCTCCCGTTACGCAGGCGGGCGCGGACGGGCTTTCGCCCGGAGTCTGGGCGAGGGCCGGCGTGGCGAGGGTCGTGCCGAGTGTCGTGGCGGCGAGAAGCAGGGTGGTGCAGATGCGTCGCATGTCGGTTTCCTCAAATCTGCGCGCGCGGCTGTCCTGCCCCCCGCACGAAGCGGCGTGGGGGGAGGGCGCGAGGGCGCGGCATGTCGTTCGGACGTGCCATCCCTGTTGGTTGGCGGTGAATGCGAAGAGCGGCCCGGCATTATCGGAAGCGGCACTGTCAGGATGACACCACCGGCGCCGGGCCGAGGTCAAAACGGCTAAAGCCGTTCGCCTCATCTGCCGTTACGATACGTCCGGTTCGCAGACGCCACAATTTAGCGAGTCATGACCAGCCTGTTAAAGAACTCTAACCAATAGAGCGCGGGCCGGGACGGCGATTCTGGGCCATGCCTCTACGGAAGTCGCGGCTCTTCACGCGAACCGCACCTTCGCCAAATTCTCCGACACCTCCCACAGCCGCACCGCCACGGCCTTGTCCAGCGCCCGTGGCGGCGCCGGCTCCTCGGTGGGATAGCCGCGTGTTCCCGCCAGCCGGTCGGGGCCGTAATGGGCGCCATCGCGCGCGTTCGGATCGGTGGCGGCGAAGAGGGTCGGCAGCGCCCCCTGCGCCGCTGGCTGGAACAGCAGCCGAAAGACGCGGCGCAGAAAATAGATGGTGCGGGTGGGCCCGCCGGGGGTGTTGAACAGCAGATCGGTGCGCGAGAGGCCGGGATGCGCCGCCAAACTCTGCACGCCCCATCCTCCGGCAGCGCTGCGCCGGTTCAGCTCGAAGGCGAACAGCAGGCAGGCCAGCTTCGACTGGGCGTAGACGTGAAAGGCGCGATAGCTGCGCTGCGCCTGCAGGTCGTCGAAATCGATCGTGCCCCGGCGCGCCGCGATGCTGCCCACGGTGACGACGCGGGGATCGCGCCCCTTCTTCAGCAGCGGCATCAGCTGCGCGGTGAGCGCGAAATGGCCGAGATAATTGGTGCCGAACTGCAGCTCGAAGCCATCGCGCGTCTCGCGCCGCTGCGGCGGGGTCATCACGCCGGCATTGTTGATCAAGAGGTCGAGGCTATCCTGTTCGCCCGCGAGCCGGGCGGCGAAGCTGGCGACCGAGGCGAGGCTGGCGAGGTCGACCTCGCCGAACCGCACCTGCGCGCCGGGAACCGCCTGCCGGATCGCGGCCACCGCCGCCGCCCCCTTGGCCGGGTTGCGCCCGGCGATCACCACATTGGCGCCGGCACGGGCGAGGGCCAGCGCGTCCTCATAGCCGAGGCCACCCGTGCCGGTGACGAGGGCCGCGCGGCCGTGCTGGGCGGGAATGTCCCGCGTGGTCCATCGTGTCATGGTCGTTCCTTGGCAGTTGGAAAGGGCCGCGCGAAGGGCCGGGTCCGGCCGACCGCGCTTCGGCGCAAGAGTGACGGCCGCGCCGGGAATCGCCATGCCGGAACGCGCATAAAACATGCCCATTCCTCCAATGCGGCGGGCGCCCGGACGGGCGTCGCTCGGGCGGCCTCACGGCACGCGGCGGAAGACGATGGTCTGGCCGAGCAGCGGTGCGCCCATATAGGCGCGCACCTGCATCGTCTCGCCAACGAGTTCGGCCTGAACTGACATGGTGCGGCCGGTGAGGCCGCTATAGAAATCGCCGCCTTCCCAGCGGCGGTCCCGCATGTCCCAGGTGAGGTTGGTGACGAAGACGATGCCCTCCAGCGAGCGCCCGCGCAGCGCCGGGTCCGGGTTCAGCGTGTCCTTCTTGAAGGTCGTGCCGTCGGCTTCCATCAATTGCCGGCCATAGAGCATGCGGGCGGCGTAACTGCCCCCGGCATCGAACATTTCCAGCTTGATGGCGCCGTTCTCGGCCTCCCGGACCCCGACGATCTGGTTCGGCGAGGCGGCCTGCGCGGCGGCCTCAATGGTGGTGAAGGCGAGGGCCGCGGCCGCGACGGCGGCCAAGAGGCATGCCTTGAGGGCGTTCGACATGACGGGCTCCTGTGGAGAGAGGGCGCGCGGGGAGCGGCGATCAAAGCCGTGCCGCCGGCGCGCAGGGAGGGCCGGGCCCGGTGCGGACGGACCGGGCAACTACGCCTTTTGGCGTGGTCATCGGAGCGGGACGTTAGCCGCCGAGGGAGCGCGGGCGAATGCCGGAACGCACAGAAAACCTGCCTGATTCTCCAAATGCTTTGGACGGGCAGGGGTGCCGGATGTCGATGTCGCCGGGGAATAGAGGGCCGACCGGCCGCCGCCTGTCGGCGTGCCAAAAAAACGCCCCCTCGTCAGGCCGCGCGGGCTGACGAGGGGGCGCGTTCCAGCTGAGGGGGGCGGGCGGCGCGAGAGGGCGGGCGCGTCAGGCGGGCGAAGCGGCCGGGCTGATCGGGGAGGCTGGGGAGGTCGGCATGTCGCGGCCGGTCAATGAACGATACAGGCGATGCTGGTTCATCACGTCCCGCTTGGGGGCGATGCCGAACATGCGGGAATATTCGCGGCTGAACTGTGAGGCGCTCTCATAGCCGACCTTGTAGGAGGCATCCGCCACGCTGGCGGCGTTCGCTACCATCAGCCGCCGCGCCTCCAGCAGGCGCAGCTGTTTTTGATATTGCAGCGGCGTCATCGAGGTCAGCGCCTTGAAATGCTGGTGGAAGGAGGACGGGCTCATCCGCGCCGCCTCGGCCAGCTGTTCCACCCGCATGGGCTGGGCGATGTTCTCGCGCAGCAGGTGAATGGCCTTGGCCACCCGCTCGGTGTTGGAGGCGGGCAGGGACAGCTTGCAGATCTCCGCCCCATGCGGCCCGCTCAGCAGCCAGTAGCAGATATCGTGCATGACCGAGGGGTAGAGAATGGGAACCGCCTTCGGACTGTCGGCCATCCGCACCAGACGCTGGATGCACTCGGCGAAAGGTTCGTCGATCTGCGCCACGAAGGCGCAGGGGCCACCGCTGGCGGGGGCGGCCGGCAGCGCCTCCAGCCGCTCGACCATGTCGCGGACCACCGCGATGTCGAGATCGACGGTGAGGCCGACAAAGGGCTCGGTCTCGCTGGCCTTGACGATCCGGCCCGTGCCCGGGAGCGCGATGCTCACGACCAGGCATTCCATGACGCCATAATCCAGCGTCTCATTGCCGAAGAGGATCTGCTTGGCGCCCTGCAGCACGATGCAGAGGGAGGGCTGATAGATCTTGCGGTGGGGCATCACTTCCTGGAAGGAACGGATGATGTTGACCCCCGGCATCGGCGTGGGGAACAGGCCCTGCCCGCCGCCCCTGCTGTCGATATACGCCGTGACGGTCTCAAGCAGCGATGACGGCACACAGGCCTCCGGTGCGTTGCGCGACCTGCCGCGCCCGGCTCGCCCACCGGAAGAGGCAGGGGGGACTGCAGGAATAGGCAGGTTTATTGACGTTTCGGGCATTCTGATCATTGGGCACTCCTTCTAGCCTATTGGTGCGAACCAAGCTGAGGAGCCTGCCCAGAATGACGGAAAGCACCCTGAGATCAATAGATGGATCGAAGGATATCCCTTATCCATCCGCTGAATCCGGTAGCGAATACGTGAGCGGGTGGCAAGTCTATGCTACACTTTTGACACTATTCCTCGTGAGTGCGATCTCACAGGCCGATCGTATCCTGCCTTTCATTATGGCGGAAGCCATCAAGGCCGAGCTTTCGCTGAGTGACACGCAGGTTGGGCTGCTTACCGGCATCCCCTTCGCGATCTGCTACACCCTCCTGTCGCTGCCGCTGGGCCGGGCCGCTGATCGCGGCTCGCCGCGCCGCGTGCTTGTGCTGTGCCTCCTGGCCTGGAGCGCGATGACGGCGCTGGGCGGCGTGGCCGCGAGTTTCCTCGTTCTGGCCCTTACCCGCTTCGGCGTGGCCTCGGGCGAGGCCGGCGCCTTCCCGGCCGGCCATGCCATCATCGCCCGCACGATAAGGCCGGAGCGGCGCGGGCTGGCGATCGGGCTTTTCGCCTTGGGCCTGCCACTCGGCTCCATGGTGGGCTTCGCCGCCGGCGGCGCCATCGCCGACCAGCTGGGCTGGCGGGTGGTGCTTGTCGGCGCGGGAGCGATTGGCGGGGTGATCGCCCTGCTGGTTCTCCTCGTCATCGGGCCGACGCGGCCGCTGCGCCAGTCCGCCGCCACCGGCGAAAGCTTCCTGCGCTCCTGCGCGCGGCTGCTGGCGGGGCCCGCCTTCCGCTGGCTGTTCGTCGGCGCCATCGCGGTCGGCTTCGCCTCGGCGCCGTTCTATGCTTTTGCCGGGCCGTTTCTGATCCGCATCCACGGTTTCACCGCCGGGGAGGCGGGGTTGGCTTTCGGCCTGCTGCAGGGGCTGATGGGCATCATCGGCGCCGTGACCGGCGGGCGGATGTTCGACCGTGCGGTGCAGTCCGGCACCGGCCGGGTGCTGGGTCCGCCGGCCTATCTGTTCCTCCTCGCCAGCGTGACCACCACCGCCGCGCTGTTTACCCCCGTCGGCTGGCTGTCCGTTGGCCTGCTGGTGCCGGGCATGCTCTCCTTCGCCTTCATGCTGCCCTTCGCCTTCGGCGCCTCCCATCTCGTCGCCGGCAAGGGCCGGGAGGCGCAGGCGACCAGCATCGTCATGGTCGGCTCCGGCCTGATGGGGCCGGCGCTGGGACCGCTGATCGTCGGCATGGTCAGCGATGCCGCCAGTGCGGCGCAGATCCCGAACGGCCTCGCGCTTGGCCTGCTGACGGTTCCGGTGGCGACCATCGCCACCGCGCTCGCCATGCTGGTCGCCAACCGCCGCATCGCCGCCACCTTCGCACGTCGCTGAACGCGATCGGCCGCGGGCTTTGCGCCCGCCGCGCGGTCCCGTGTTTTAGCGCCCTTCAGGGGCGCGCCCCAGACAACCGATTCCGGAACATCTGCAATGTCTTCTCAGCGTATGGCCGAGACCCTCGGCTTCTTCCAGGCCTGGCTGCGCAGCCCGTTGCGCGTCGCCGCCATCGCCCCCTCGGGCCGCGCGCTCGCCCGCCTGATCACCAGCGAGATCTCGCCCGACATCGGACCGGTGATCGAGCTCGGACCGGGCACCGGGGCCTTCACCCGGGCGCTGATCGCGCGCGGGGTGCGGCCGGCGGACCTCGCCTTGATCGAGTTCGGCTCGGAATTCGCCGTGGCGCTGCAGGCCCGCTTCCCCGCCGCGCGCACGCTGTGGATGGACGCCGCGCGGCTCGACACGGTGGAGCTTTTCGGCGGCGCGCCGGCCGGCGCCGTGGTCAGCGGCCTGCCGCTGCTGTCGATCACCCCGCGCAAGGTGCGGGCGATCCTGATGGGGGCTTTCGGCAAGATGCGGCCGGAGGGCGCCTTCTACCAGTTCACCTATGGCCCGCGCTGCCCGGTGCCGCCGCGGCTGCTGGCCCCGCTCGGGCTGGAAGCCGAGCGCATCGGCGGAACGCTGGCCAATCTGCCGCCCGCCGCCGTCTACCGCATTCGCCGGAGCACCGTTCAGGCGCGTGATCGCTCAGAACTCCCGGGCCTCTAGCTCGGGTCCAGCACCCCGTCGGGCACCTGGCCGAAACGGGCGATCAGCACGGGTGGATCGGCATCGCCGCTTTCGGGCTCCACATCGGTCGAGAAAGCGATCGCCCCGATCTGCACAAGGCTCATGCGCTCGGCGATGCGTTCGGCGTCGGCGGCGTTGCGGACCTCCATCGGGATGCCGGCCTTTATCGCTCCGCGCTTGCCGGCCACGAAGGGCTGGACGACATAGAAGGTCTTCTTCGTCATGCGCGACTCCCGAGTTGCCGCACTCTGGCGTCAAGATCTTGAACAAATCAAGAACAATCAGGCGACCGCTCGGTTATCCCGCCCATCGCGCACCGCCGGGCAGGACCTTCCGCGCCGTGTGTTCCGGCGCGAAGCCCACACCCTCACCCCATGACCACGTCACCAGGCCACCAGCCCCGTCCAGACGAAGGAGAACCCGCTGCCGATGACCAGCACTTCGACGAGGGCGGTGTGCATCTTCACATGCATGCGCTCGATCAGCCATCGCGCCCCATACGCGCCCGGCACCATGCACAGGCCGATGAGCAGGCCGGCGAGGAACAGCTCGGTCGTCATCAGGTCCAGCTTGCCGAACATGAGCGTCTTGGTGACGTTCACCGCCGTGCCGATCAGCGCGTCGGTGCCGACGATGGCGCCGCGTGCCAGGCCGAGGCCGAGCAGCAGCGGCATCAGCACCACCCCGCCGCCGGGCAGGGCGCCGGAGACGAGGCCGAACACGCCCGACACGCCGAGCACCGCTCCGGGCGTCGGGGTGACGGCGCGGCGGGCCATGTAGCGGCGCAGCGGGATGGAGACCAGCAGGAACAGCCCGATCAGCAGTGCCAGCAGCGCTTGCGGGAGATAGCTGTAAACCAGCGTTCCCATCACCACGCAGGGCAGGGCCGGGAGCATGATCCGCAGCACGATGGCGCGGTCGATCTCGTGCCTGTAGACCCAGACCCGCGAGAGATTGCCCAGCGTCATCGCGATCGACATCACAGGCACCACCGCCTTCACCCCGACCACGGGCATCAGGAAGGGGGTGACGATGAGGCCGGCGCCGAAGCTGGAAATGCCGCCCAATATGGCGCCGACAAAGGCGATGGCGCCCAGCAGCAGAAATTGGCCGGGGCTGAGCGACCCGAAGCTGGCCATCATGTCCATGAGAACGCTCAGACCCGCGCCAGCATCTGCTCGACCGCCGAGGCGATGGCGAACAACCGCTCGTCTTCAAAGCGGCGGCCGATCAGTTGCACCCCGAGCGGCATGCCGGCCGGCCCGCGCCCGCAGGGCAGGGTGAGGCTTGGCGTATAGAGCAGGGTCCAGAGCGAGTTGAACCCGGCATCGCCGGTCCGGGCCAGGCCCAGCGGCGCCTCGCCCGCCGCCGCCGGCGTCAGCACGACGTCGATATCCTCCAGCGCCCCCTCGATCCACACCCGCATCGCTTCCGACCGGCGCTGCGCGGCGATGTAGTCGTCGACGCTGCACATCTCGCCATCGAGCACGCGCCCCTCATAGAATTCGCGACTCAGCTTGTCGCGGTGCAGCCGCTTTTCATGGCCGAAGCCGCGCGCGGCCTCGAAATTGGCGATGCGGCGATGGTCCTCCTGCCAGCCCTGGAACAAGGCCGGCGGCAGCACCAGTTCGCCGATCTCCGCGCCGGAAGCCTCCATGAGACGGGCCACGCTTTCGACGGAGGCCCGCGCCGCCGGCTCTGCCGCGTCCCAATGGTCGCGGCAGATCGCGACGCGCAGCCGCCCCGTGGCCGGCGCCACCGGCTCATAGGGGATGCCGACCAGCACCGCCCGCAGCAGCTCGACATCGCCGACCGAGCGGGCACACAGGCCGAGCGTGTCGAGCGTGCCGGAATGCGGCTTCACCCCGACGCGGCTGATCTCGCCGAAGCTCGGCTTGTAGCCGACAATGCCGCAAAAGGCGGCCGGGCGGATGATCGAGCCGCTGGTCTGCGTGCCGATGGCGAGCGGCACCTGCCGGTCGGCCACCGCCGCCGCCGATCCTTGGGAGGAGCCGCCCGGCGTGCGGGCCGGATCATGCGGGTTCATGGTCGGGCCTGGATGGCGGTTGGCGAATTCGGTGGTGACGGTCTTGCCGAGGATGAAGCCGCCGGCCTTGCGGATCATCGCCGCGCAGGCCGAATTGGCGAAGGGGATGTAGTCGGGATAGATCGGCGAGTTGAACCGTGTCGGCATGCCCGCGACGTTGATGATGTCCTTGAGGCCCACCGGCACGCCATGCAGCGGGCCGGAGGGCGCAAGGACGTCAGCGGTGCGGGCGTCGGCGGCGCGGGCTTCGGCGAGCGCCTTCTCGGGGTCGAGATACACCCACGCCTGCACCGCCTCGCGGCGTTCGGCGATCCGGTTCAACAGGCTCGTCACCAGCGCAACGGAAGTCAATTCGCCCCGGGCGATGGCGGCGGCGGCCGCGACCGCGCTCAGCTCGCAGGGCTCGGTCGTCACCGCCTCGGCGGTCTGACGGATGTTCATGGGTACGCTCCTCAGTTCGCGGCGAGAACGCGATCGGCCCAGGCGGCCAGGGTGAGATGACGGTCGTCCTCGTGGCGGCGGCCGACGAGCTGAATGCCGACGGGAAGCCCGTTCGGCCCGGTGAAGCGCGGCAGCGTCACCGCCGGCATGTACATGTGGGTCCAGATATAATTGAAGGTCGCCTGCCCGGTGGAGGCGAGCCCGGCGGGCGCCTCGCCGGCCGCGCTCGGGGTGAGCAGCGCATCGATCCCCGCCTCCGCCAGCGCGGCATCGATCCAGCGGCGGGCGCGCAGGCCGAGCCGGAGTGCCTCGCGGAAATCGGCGAGGCTCGAAGCGTTGCCGACATCGACGCGCTCGCGGCGGAAATCGTCGCTGACCAGAGCCGGAAAGCGGGCGAGCTCATCGGCATAGTTACGCACGCTCTCAAAGCCGCAGACGACGCGGTGCGCCCTGTCGAGGCCGTCGAAGAAGTCGGGCAGCTCGAAATCCACCACCTGCGCGCCAGCGGCCTCCAGCGCCCGGCGCGAGGCCTCGATGGCGTCCCGGGTCTCGGGGGCGGCCTTGTCCCAATGCGGGCTGCGGCACAGGCCGAGGCGCGGTCGCGACACCGCGTCCGGCGCCACCGGAACATAGGGCATCTGGGCGGCGGCGGCCTTGAACAGCGCGAGGTCGGCCACCGAGCGCGCCATGATGCCGACCGTGTCGAACTGTTCGGTATTGGTGCGCACGCCGGATTCGCCGAACACATGCAGGCTCGGCTTGTAGCCATAGGCGCCGCAATAGGCGGCGGGCCGGATCACCGATCCGCCGGTCTGGGTGCCGATGGCGAGTGGCACATGGAAATCCGCCACCGCCGCCGCCGAGCCGGAAGAGGAGCCGCCCGGCGTGTGCGCCGGGTTGTGCGGGTTGCGGGTCTTGCCGGCGTGGCGGTTGGCGAATTCGGTGGTGACGGTCTTGCCGAGCGCGATGCCGCCCTGAGCCCGCGACAGCGCGACGGTGGAACTGTCCCAGGCCGGGCGGTGATCGCGGTAGATCGGCGAGCCATAGCTGGAGGGCTGGTCGAACGTGTCGAGAATGTCCTTCACGCCAAAGGGAATGCCGTGCAACAGCCCCTGCGACGGGCCGGCATCGAGCGCGCGGGCCTGGGCGAGCGCGCCCTCGGCATCAAGGTGGGTCCAGGCCTCGACTTCGGGTTCGCGCAGCGCGATCCGCTCCAGGCAGGCGGCGACCAGCCGCTCGGAAGTGAGGCTGCCCTCGTCGATGCGCGTGCGCGCTTCCAGCGCCGTCAGGCGCGCCAGGTCGTCCCGCAAATGAAGGTTCATGTCAGTGTCCCTTGGGCGAACCGGCCGGTACGCCCGGCCTGGAGGATGGGTCGGCACTGGGGCCGGAAGGATGAAGGCACGCGGCGTCATGGCCGGGCGCGAGGGAGCGGAAATCCGGCTCGTGGCGCAGGCAGTCCTCGGCGCGCGCGGGGCAGCGCGGGGCGAAACTGCAGCCGGGCGGCAGCCGGCTGACATCCGGAGGCGCGCCGCTCAACTCGCCGAGCCGCTGGTCGCGGTAGCTGCCCTGCACCACGCAATTGGTGAGCGCGCGCGTATAGGGGTGGCGGGGGTAGAGCAGGACCTGCTCGGCCCCGCCACGCTCGACGATGCGGCCGGCATACATCACCGCCACCTCATCGGCGATCTCGGCCGCGACGCCGAGGTCATGGGTGACGAACACCATGGCGGTGCCGCGCTCGCGCTGGATCTCGCGCAGCAGCAGCAGCACCTGGATCTGCACCGTGGCGTCAAGCGCCGTGGTCGGCTCGTCGGCGAGCAGCAGTTCCGGCTCGCAGCTCATCGCCATGGCGATCATGGCACGCTGGCGCAGCCCGCCGGAAAGCTCGTTCGGATAGGCCTTGAGCCGGCGCTCCGCCGAGGGAATCTGCACGAGATCGAACAGTTCGCGCGCCGTCGCCATCGCCGCGCGCCAGCTCACCCCGCGATGCTGCACAATGGTCTCGGCGATCTGGTCGCCGATGCGGAACACCGGGTCGAGCGCGGTCATCGGCTCCTGGAAGATGAAGCCGACCCGCCCGCCGCGCAGCTTCAACAGCTCGGCGGGTGGCAGGGTGGTCACATCCTGCCCGCCGACACGCACATGCCCTTCGACCCGCGCACCCTCCTCGCGCAGCAGCCCGGGAATGGCGCGCAATGTGACGCTCTTGCCGGAACCGGATTCGCCCAGCAGCACCAGCGTGCGGCCCGGCGCCAGCGAGAGATCGACCCCGCGCACCACCTGCGTCCAGCCGGCGAGGCCGCGATAGGCGACGCGGAGGCCGGCAATGTCGAGCAGGGGCGCGGTCGCCACCCTCGGCCCTGCCTCTGGAATGGTCATTTGCACATTCATTGCAGGGCTCCCTTCTGGCGTGGCGAGAGGGAATGCTCATTGCCCGGCAAGGCGGCCCAGCAGGCGGCACGGTGGGTGCCCCCGGCGCCGGGCATGGCGCTGAGCGGCGGCCGGGCGTTGGCGCAGATGGCTTCGACGATCGGGCACCGGGTGCGGAAGCGGCAACCGGAGGGCGGGTTCACCGGGTCCGGCGGGTCGCCCACCAGTGGCGGCGCCGTCACCCGCTGGCGCGGATCGATCGACGGCTTGGAGGCGAACAGCGCCCGTGTGTAAGGGTGGCGCGGCGCGGCGAAGATGTCCTGCGCGCTCGCCTCCTCGACGATCTGGCCGAGATACATCACCACCACGCGGTCGGAGATGTAGCGGACCACGTTGAGATCGTGGGAAATGAACACATAGCTCAGCCCCAGCTGATCTCGCAGGCTGACGAGAAGATTAAGCACCTGCGCCTCGACCGATTTGTCGAGCGCCGAGACCGGCTCGTCCAAGATGAGCAGGCGCGGCCGGATGGCCAGCGCGCGGGCGATGTTGACGCGCTGGCGCTGGCCGCCGGACAGCTCGATCGGATAGCGCTCGGCAAAGCGCGCCGGCGGCAGGCCGACGGCGGCGAGAAGATCGCGCGCATAGGCCCGCGCCGTCGCGGTCGGCACGCCATGGGCGCGCGGGCCGAAGGCCAGCGTTTCGGTCAGCGTCATGCGCGGATTGAGCGAGGAGGCGCTGTCCTGGAACACCATCTGGATGGCGCGGCGGCGCTCGCCGGAAATGCGGGACCTCGGCGTCCAGAAGGTCTCGCCGTCGAAGATAATCTCGCCGTCATCGGCCGGGGTGATGCCGGCCAGCAGCCGCGCGGCGGTGGACTTGCCGCAGCCGGATTCGCCGACGATGCCGACCGTCTCGCCCTTGATCACGGTGAGCGAGAAATCGTCGACAGCGTGGACCACGGCGCGCGGGCCGAAGAAGCCACCGCCGAGGCGGAACTCCTTGCGCAGGCCGGTGGCGCTGAGCAGAGGCTGCAACGGGCCGCCGCGATCCGCGATCTCCGGCAAGGGCGCGGGCATGCGGGAAAGGTCGCGGGAAGGATCCGGGTTCATCGCCGCACCTCCATGGCCTGGCGAACGCCGTCGCTGACGAGGTTAAAGCAGACCGAACACAGGAAGATCATGGCGCCAGGCAAGGCGGCGACCCATGGGTTGATGTAGATCGACTGGCGCAGGGCCGACAGCATCAGCCCCCAGTCGGAATTCGGCGGCGAGACGCCAAGGCCGAGGAAGGACAGGCCCGAGGCGGCGATGATCGACACGCTGACCTGGCTCGACGCGAAGACGAGGATCGGGCCGGCCACATTGCTCAGCACATGCTCGCGCAGGATACGCAGCGTCGAGGCGCCCGTCAGCCGGGCGGCGATGACGTATTCATAGGAACGCACCTGCGTGGTCACGCTCTCCGCCATTCGGGCAATTGGCGGGATGAACACCAGCGACAGCGCCAGGATGGCATTCACCAGCCCCGGCCCCAGCGCGCCGGCAATGGCGACCGCCAACAGGATGGAGGGGAAGGCGTAAAACACGTCCATGGCGCGCATGATCGCCATGTTGGTTCGCCCGCCGGCATAGCCGGCGAGAACGCCGAGGAAGCCGCCGACGAACAGCCCCACCGCCACCGGCAGGATCGCCATGGCGAGCGAGATCCGCCCGCCATAGATCAGGCGGCTCAGCACGTCGCGGCCCAGCTCGTCGCCGCCGAGCCAGCGCCCGGGCGTGCCGATCTCGGCGAGACGGCGCGCGACCCGGGTCTGGAACGGGTCGGCCGGCGCGATGAAGCCGGCGAAGATCGCCGCGAGCATCACCACCAGCAGGATGACCGCCGCTGTCATCGGGACCGGCTGGCGCAGGAAGCGCAGCAGCACCACCGTCGCGTAGCGGTTATGCCTCACCGCCGGCGCCACGGCGGCGTCGATTGTGGCGGGTCCGCCGAGCGTCCCGTGCATCACGACCTCCTGATGCGGGGATCGGTCGCGCTCTGGACGAGATCGACGATCAGGTTGAGGAAGACGAAGAACATGGCGAGCACGAGCATCGTGCCCTGCAGCAGCGGCAGGTCGCGCTGGAAGATCGCCGAGGCGAGAAGGAAGCCGGTGCCGGGCCAGGCGAACACGGTTTCCACCAGCACCGAGCCGCCGAGCATGTTGCCGAGCTGCAACCCCATCACCGCCAGCGTGGTCGGCAGGGCGTTGCGCACGACATGCCAGAGGATGCGGCGCGGCGGCAGGCCCTTGGCCCGCAGCGTGCCGATGAAATCCTGGTCGAGCACGTCGACCACGCCCGCGCGCATGGTGCGGGCGATGACGGCCATCGGGATGGCGGCGGTGGCCAGCGTCGGCAGGATCAGGTGGCGCAGATGCGCCCAGTCCGGTCGCCAGCCATCGGAGGTGTCCGGGCCCACGCCGAGGGGGGGAAGCCAGGACAGGTTCACCGAAAACACGATCACCAGAAGGATCGCCAGCCAGTAATGCGGCAGGCTGACGCCCGAGATGGTGAACAGGTTCACCAGGTGATCGATGAGGCCGTCGCGGCGCAGCCCAGCCACCATGCCGAGCACGAAGCCGAGCAGGCAGGAGAGAAGGCCGGCGCTGACGGCGAGGATCACCGTGTTGACCACGGCAGCGGCCACCTCGTCCGCGACGGGACGGCCGCTGCCGATGGAAACGCCGAGATTGCCGACCGCCGCATGGCCCAGCCAGATCGCGTACTGGACCGGAAGGGGCCGGTCGAGACCGAACTCCTTGCGGGCCTGTTGCAGCATCTCCTCCGTCGCCTCGTTGGGCAGCAGGGCGCTGATCGGATCCCCCGGCGCGATATGCACCAGGGAGAACACGACGAGCGTCACGCCCAGCGCGATCGGAACGGCATAGAGCAGGCGGCGGACGACATAGAGCAGCATGCCGGGATACTCGGTTCAGTTCTCGATGTAGACGGGGGAGAAGTCCACGAACCAGCTCTTGGCGTGCACATGCCCCTTCACCTTGGGCGAGAGGGCGCGCGAGCCCACGTCATGCACCACCCAGACGAAATTGGCCTGGTCGACATGGCGGGTGTGGATCTGCGCCAGCAGCGCGTCCTGCTTGGCCGGATCGAACTCGTTGCGAACCTGGCTGACCAGCTCTTCCATCTGCGGGTCCTTGACGTTGCCCCAATTGGTGCCGGCCGGCGGAATTTCCGCCTCGGTCTGGAAGCGCAGCAACGCGGCATAGGGGTCCATGCTGTTCCAGCTGTTGTTCAGCATGGTGATGCCCTTGTTCTCCTCGCCTTGGGCGCCGGCGCGGCGGCGGGCGCGCAGCGCCTCCCACTCGAACACCTCAAGCTGCAGCTCGACGCCGACCTCGCGCAGATTCTCCTGGATGAACTCGTTCATCAGCAGCGGGTACATCTGGCCCGAACCGGCGGTGGAGATCGCTGCCTTGAGCTTCAGCGGCTTGTCGGGTCCGTAGCCGGCTTCCTTTAGCAGACGCCGGGCCTCGTCCGGGTTGTATTCAACCTTGAAGCTGGGCGTCCCGAACCAGGGACTGTCGGGCGTGACATTGCCGACCGAGGGCACGGCGAGGCCGCTGAGGACTTCCACCAGCCCCTCGCGGTCGATGGCCAGATTGAGCGCCTTGCGCACGCGGATGTCAGCCAGGGGCGAATCCGGCAGCTGGCTCAGCGTATAGGGCCACATATGCGGGATCGCGTTGGTGGACACGGTGATCTTGTCTTCCTTCAGCCGCTCCACCGTGTCCGGCGAGGGGCTTTCCGCCCAGTCCACCCGGTCGGAGAGCAGCGCGGCGGTGCGGGCCGAGACTTCCGGCACCGGCAGAAGGATCAGCTTGTCCAGCTTGGGTACGCGGTTCTTGTCCCAATAGTCCTTGTTCGGATCCAGCTCCAGCCGCTGGCGCGGCACCAGGGCGACCTGCTTCCACGGGCCGGTGCCGGAGGGCTGCTCGCGGAACTTCGCCCAATCCTTGCCGAGCTTCTCATACTGCGCCGGCGAGACGATAAGCAGGCGGGTGAGCTGATAGGGGAACAGGGAGTCCGGCGCGTTGGTGGTGAGCTCGACCGTTGTATCGTCGATCTTCTTCCAGCCCTTCAGGCTCGGCAGGTAGGATTTCAGCTGCCGGTTGAACGAGGCGTCATAGGCCGGGAAATCCTTGTTGAAGGTGCGCTCCAGAGTGAAGATGACCGCGTCGGCGTTGAAGTCCGACCCATCGTGAAATTTCACACCCTCGCGCAGCTTGATGGTCCACCGGGTCTTGTCAGTGGCATCCGGCACCCAGGAGGTGGCGAGGGCGGGGCGCAGCACCGCCGCCTTTTCCGCCGAGGAAAGGTCGAAGGAAATGAGCGGGTCGTAGATCGTGTACCCCGCGAAACGCACGCCCTCCGTGCCCTGGTCGGGCGCGCCGTCGGTCAGCGGGATATCCGCCAGCGTCATAGCCACGCGCAGCGTGCCCTGCGCGAGCGCCGTTCCGGGCACAAAAGCCGGCGCTGCCGCGAAGGCAGCCGCCACCAGCCCGGCCATCAGTCGGTACGTGAGACGTCGGTTCATCAGCCGCTCCTGACTCAAGTTCTATAGTGTTTAACATTTAGCGTTTTGGGCAGAGCGTCAATGTGAGCGGCGCTTGAATGGCAAGCAGAAGCCGCGCAAACTTTGAGCATTCGCAACGCATAGGGGCAGAGTGGCCGCTGCGGCAGCTGAGGTTCCTGCGCCGCACAGCGCGGCACGCAGCGTGCGCACGGAAACACGTCTTCGAGGGTGGGTATGCCGGTAACGCCGGGCGCGGCTACAACCTGCGCTCCCAGAAGCGGAACAGCGGAGCGGTGAGCAGCGCCACCAGCAGGATGCGGGCGAAGTGCCAGGCCGCGACGATCGGCGGCGCCAGTCCAAGCGCCTCCGCCGTGAGTGCCATTTCGGCGATGCCGCCCGGCGAGGCGGCGAGCACGGCGGTCGGAAAGTCGACATAGGCCGCAACCGCAGCGGCAATCGCGACATTGGCGAAGATCAGCAGAAAGGTCGCGACGATGCTCGCCGGCACGAAGCGCGGCCCGGCCTGGCGCAGTGTCAGCCAATGGAACCGCGCACCGAGCGAAGCGCCGATGGCGATCTGGGCAATGGCGCGGGCATAGGGCGGGGCCGCCACGGCCCCCTCGGCGGTCATCCCCACCGCCATGCCAATGACGAGACCGCCCAGCAGGAAGGCGTTGAAGATGCGCAGCCGGTTCATCACCTGGGCGCACAGCGCCGAGAGCGCGATGCCGATGACCAGCATCAGCGTCGACATGTCAGGCGGATGGACCACGCCGGCATCGCGGGCATGGTGCATGTAGAGCGTGAGCGCTGCCGGCACCGTCAGCACGATCACCACCACGCGCAGGCTCTGCGCCACCGAGACCACGGTGATGTTCGCCTTGAACTGGTGCGCCAGGCCCGCCATCTCGGCCAGGCCGCCGGGGATCACCGCGAAGAAGGCGCTGCGCCGGTCGCAACCGCCGAACCGTGCCAGCGGCAGGGAAAGGACGATTGAAATGAGGATCGAGGCCAGGCTCGCTATGAGAATCACCAGGCCGAGATCCAGCACCTGATGGCCAACCTCGGGAGTGAAGAACACGCCCACCGCGAAGCCGGCCACTGTCTGCCCATATTGCCGCACGAAGGCGGGGATCGGCAGTGAAAAGCCGGCCACGCTCAGCGCCGCCGAACCGAACAGGGCGCCCAGCAGCCAGGGCAGCGGCAGGTGAAAGTGATGGGCAATGACGCCGCCGCCTGCCGCCAGCACGCCGCCGCAGGCGATGCGGAGCCAGACCGGCAGCCGATTGAACCGGCTCTGCAGCGCGCCGCGGCTGGCGGGGCCGGCCAGCGATGCCTCGATCTCGCGCTCGATTTCTTCCTCGAACTCATCGTCATTGCCCGGCGCGCGCCGCGCGCGGTCGTCGTCGATGTGATCGGTCATGCCCGGCTCTCCCCGCCGATCCGGCGCGTCAGGCATGCGCGGAGCAACGCTTCGCCGCGCCGTGCGGCGGGAGAGGAGGACGGTGCAGGCGAGGGGGCAGGGGATGGAGCTGGCATGGGCGTTCTCCGGGCAAAACGGTGGCGTTTGCGCCGGAGGGCCGGCACAGCGGGGCGGGTTCGGAAGCTCGGCCGCAGCGCGGCGGTGGATCAGGATTCGGAGACGTACCGGGTGTCGTTGCGCGCGCGCATGATGCGCCGCTCCACCGCCACGCCCTTGAGATCGTAGCCAATGCGCTCAATCTGCAGCATCGGCTCGCCGACCGGCACGCCGAGCAGTTCCGCGTCGGCCGGCTCGGCCTTCACGGCCGTGACCCGTTCCTCCACCTTGGCGATCATGATGTGGTACTGGCGCTCCAGTAGTTCGTAGAGAATCTGCGGGCGCGTCGCGTTGATCAGCGCGCCGATGCCCGGCAGCAGATCTTCGCGCAGGACGAGATACTCGATCACATAGGGCCGGCTATTGGCCACCCGCAGACGGCGCACCCGGCTGATCGAGGCGCCGCGATTGATGCCAAGAGCCTTGGCCTCGGTCGCATTGGCGCGGGCCGCGGTTACGTCGAGATAGGTCGCCTCGCGGTTGAGCCTTACATGGTCATGGGTTTCCAGCCGGTAGTGGCGCTGCACCTGCTCGCGATGATTATGCATCGCGACCGTGGTGCCCCGCCCGCGCTGGCGCACCAGTAGGCGCTGGTCGGCCAGTTCCTCGATCGCCTTGCGGGCGGTGCCGACGCTCACCGCATATTCGGCCGCGAGTGCGTTTTCGCTCGGCACCAGTTCGCCCGGCCGCCATTCCCCGCTCTGGATCCGCCGCAGCAAATCCTCCTTCATGCGGAGATAGAGCGGCTTGGCCGCATCTGCCGCCTCGGTCATCGCCACCATGATCGCGTCCCCAATCCTCAGAATTTTTCATGAGGATAGACGGGCGGAACCGGGTCGACATCATCCATCTGGTCGCCGATGGCGGCTTCGATCTCGTCCAGCGCCTTCATCCACAGGGAGAGACGCAGATGAATATTGATCACCTCCTCCTCGGGAACCGAAAGGCCCTGCAATTCGAGGGCCGCACGCACATAATCGCGGGTGACATTCATGATGCGTCGTTCTCTCAGGCCGCCCAGGAGGCGAGCGTTTCGTCCAGCGCGGCGCCCTGCCGCCACCAGCCCGCCGCGCGCTCATAGGCGAAGGCGATGTTCAGCAGCGACGCCTCGCCAAAGGGACACCCGGCGAACTGGATGGCGAGCGGCAGGCCGGCGCGGCAGAAGCCCATGGGAACCGACACCGCCGGCACATTGGCGAGGCTGAAGGGATAGACGCCGATGCGCCGTTCCATCAGCCGCTTCACCGCGTCGTCGGATGTCTCCACCGTCTCCTGTTCCTGGTCGATCGGCTTGGTCGGGCGGATCATGGTCGGGCTCACCAGCGCATCGACCCCTTCCAGCGCCTCAAGCACCTGACGCCGCACCAGCACCCGTGCCCGCATGGCGCGGTTATAGGCCGTCGCCGGGACCAGCGCCGAGGCGGCAAGGCGCGTGCGGGTGCCGACATCGAAACGGTGGTAGCGCTCGCGCAGATATTTGCCGAGGAACCAGGCCGCCACATCGGCATCCGCGCTCAGAAGCTGCAACGGCACGGCATAGAGCGCGAGCGGCAGCGAGACTTCCTCGATCTGCGCCCCGAGGTCCCGCAGCACGTCCAGCGCGGTGGCGAAGGTGGCTTTCACCTCATCGGCCGTGCCGTTGCCCCAGGCGATCTCGCGCACAACCGCGAGCCGGCGGCCCCGGACGGAGCGCTCCAGCGTGGCGGCGAAATCTTCCGTGGGACGCATGCTGCACAACGGGTCGCGCTCATCCGGCCCGGCAATGGCGGACAGCACATGGGCGAGATCGCCGACCGAGCGCGCCAGCGGACCGATCGTGTCGCTCGTATAGGCGGACATCACCGCGCCATGACGGCTCACCCGGCCATAGGTGGGACGCAGCCCCGCCACGCCGTTCAGCGCCGCAGGGCCACGGATCGAGCCGCCGGTGTCCTCGCCGAGCGAGAAGGTGCACATACGGGCGGCCGGCGCGATGCCGGACCCGGTCGACGAGCTGGAGGCCGAATAGGCCGGGTTCCACGGATTGCGCGGCTGGCCGAAGGGGAAGTCAAGCGTGCCGCCCTTGCCGAATTCATGCAGGTTCTGCTTGCCCAGCAGAATGGCGCCGGCGGCATCGAGCCGGTCGATCACAGCGGCATTGCCGGGGACGATGGTTTCCTGCGGGTCGAGCACGCGGGTGCCCAGCGTCGTCGGGAAACCGACCGCGTGCATCTGGTCCTTGACGCCATAGGGAAGGCCATGGAGCGGGCCGCGATAGCGCCCGGCCATGATCTCGCTTTCCGCCTGGCGCGCCGCGGCGAGGGCGCGCGCGCCATCGACGGTGATCCAGGCCTTCAAATGGCCGTCCCAGCGTTCGATGCGATCCAGGCAGGCCGCCACGAGTTCTACCGGCGACAGGCGGCGCTCGCGTATCAGCGCCGCCTGTTCGCCGCCGCTCAGCGCCACCAGTTCGTCACTCGTCCCCATCGCCGACCGCCGCGTCCTGATATCTCACTTCTATATAGAATAAGATATACAGTTATCGCTGTCGAGAGGGCGATGCCGGCGAAAGCGACGCGCCGGCATCGCCCCCGCCAGGGGGCTGCTGTGGGGGCGCCTTCAGTGCCCCAGCGACCAGCGCCGTTCGATCGGCGCCGGCTTGTTCTTGCGCGCGCCGCAGAGCGAGCAGCCGCAGCCGGCCAGATGCTCGCGCGAGACCACCTTCGGTTCCGAGGCGGTGCCCTCGGAGCGGGCCAGAGCCCGGCGCAGCGTGCCATTCATGGTGCTGAGCCGGGGCATCGCCATTTCGCGTGGCGCGCTGGCGGCGCATTCCGGGCAGCAGGCGGGCCGGTCGGCCTCATTCATCGAACTCCAGCCCTCGAACGGGCCGCAATCCTCACAGGCATAGGAATAGAGGGGCATGTTCGCGCTCCATGTGGGAAAGCGGATGGCCCATGGGCCATCCGGGAGAGCAAATGGCCGTGGCCATTGCTCGATCAGGGCTGCAGCCAGCCTTGCAGCAGCGACACGCCGGGCACCCAGCCGGTGACGATGCCGATCAGCACCGTGAAGGCGCCGGTAAAGCGCAAGATGGGTTGTTTCATGGTGAGCAGCAGGAAGTAGCAGAACCACAGCAGGCACCATCCCACCCAGTTCCACCCCATCCAGAGGCTGATGGAGCTGTCCGCCCCGCGCAGCGACTGGATCGCCACTGGCGCCACGGTGATGGCGACGAACAGGCTGAACCAGCCAAGGCCGCGCCCGTCCACCTTGGTGACGCGGTTATAGGCCACCCAGAAATAGGTGGCGGTGAACAGCAGGGTGAGCGCCGCGCCCTTGATGGAGCCGGCATCCGCCTGCGGATTGAACGCCCAGAACAGCGAGATGGCGAGCGTCACCACACCGGAGACGACGTTCACCACGATGATTTCGCGATCCTCGATCTTGCCCAGCAGCCAGAGGCCGTTGAGCACAAGCACCGCGCCGACATAAAGCAGGCCCAGTCCGAGCAGCATGGTCGATCTCCTCAGCCCCGGCCGGACCGGCCAGCCGGGGCGCCAAGTTGCCGGAAGGGTTCAGCTCGCGCGGGCGACGTCGACGCCCGACACCTGCCTTGTGGGCCCGGTGGAGTTCGGGTTGATGTCGAAGTCGAAGATCTTGGTCGGGATCGCCACGGTCGCGCAGACATTGGGGATGTCAACGATGCCGGCGATGCGCCCCTCGACCGGGGCGGTGCCGAGGATCGTGTAGGCCTGCTCGCCCGAATAGCCGAATTTCTTCAGGTATTCGATGGCATTGAGGCAGGCCCGGCGGTAGGCGACATGCGCGTCGAGATAGTATTGCTCGCCCGTGTGCTCGTCGACCGAGATGCCCTCGAAGATGAGGTAGTCGTCGAAATGCGGGTCGATCGGGCTCGGCTTGAAGATCGGGTTGATGACGCCGTACTTCGCCATGCCGCCCTTGATCAGGCTGACGCCGATATCGATCCAGCCGGCCATCTCGATGGCGCCGCAGAAGGTGATTTCACCGTCGCCCTGCGAGAAATGGATGTCGCCCATAGAGAGGCCGCCACCCTTCACATAGACCGGGAAATAGCAGCGGGCGCCGCGCGACAGGTTCTTGATGTCGCAATTGCCGCCATGCTCGCGCGGCGGCACGGTGCGCCAGCCTTCCGCCGCCGCCTTGTCGCGGGCGGCGCCGTGCATCTGGCCCATCAGCGCCGTGTCGGAATAGGGCAGCGCGGCGAGCGGGGGCACGCGGTTGGGATTGGTGGCGACAAGGGCGGCCTCGCGCCGGTTGGCCTCCGCCAGCAGCTTGTGGTCGGGCAGGCAGCCGATGAGCCCGGGATGGACAAGGCCGGGGTAGCGCACCCGCGGTACGTGGCGCGAAGTGGTGTAGATGCCGTGGAAATCCCAGCAGGATTTCACCGCATCGGGATAGTGCTCGGTGAGGAAGCCGCCGCCATTGTTCTTGTCGAACAGGCCGTTGAAGCCCCATTCCGAGCCTTCGAGCGGCCCGATGTCGAGAATGTCGACGACCATGAGGTCGCCCGGCTCGGCGCCTTCGACCCCGAACGGGCCGCTGAGGTAATGCACCTTGGTCAGGTCGACATCGCGCACATCGTTGGCGCTGTCATTGTTGCCGATCTGGCCGCCGGTCCAGTCGTAGCACTCGACCCGGAACTCGTCGCCGGGCTTGAACATCTCGACCATGGGAATGTCGGGATGCCAGCGATTATGCGTCTTGATGTCCTGATCTTCAGGCGCCTTGTTGAGATCGATCTTGAAGACGGTCTTGGCCATGAGCTTCCTCCTGTGAGGGTGCCGCGGCTTTCATGCCGTTGCTGAAGGCGGGCGGTCGAAGCCGCCCTGCCTGCACCCTGCCGAGGAAGGCTAGGAGCCGTATGTAAGCGCCTTGCCCGTACCGGGGCCGGCGAATGTAAAGTTTTGTAATTCCCACCCGGTGACTGCCCATAGCCGGCGCCGGGAGGCTATGATCGGCGCAAGGCGACGCAAGCGGTCGTCTCGGTGCGCGAATGCACGGGGCGGGTTCATGGGCGAAACGGCGTGCATGCCGCGCATATTGATGGTGGATGATGACCGACGGATGTGCGGCTTCGTCACCAAATTCCTCGCGCGGGAAGGCTTTTCCGCGGAGTTCGCGCTGGATGGCAGCAGCATGCGCGACGCGCTCGCCGTCACAAGCTTCGACCTGATCATTCTCGACCTGACCTTTCCGCGCGGGGAAGACGGCCTGTCGCTGGCGCGCACCGTGCGCGCGACCGGGCACATGCCGCTGCTCGTGCTCTCGGCCAAATGCGAGACGGTCGACAAAATCGTCTGCCTCGAACTCGGCGCCGACGACTATGTCACCAAGCCATTCGAGCCGCGCGAATTGCTGGCGCGCATCCGCGCGCTGCTCCGGCGCGCCCGAGGCATGGGACGGGGCGCCCCCTCGGCGGAGGCGGCTGATAACCGGCGGCGGTTCGGGACGTGGCAGCTCGATCTCGACGGCCGGGAGCTGATACGCCCGGACACCAGCCGGGTCGCCCTCACCAGCCACGAATTCCGCCTCCTGGTGGCGCTCACCGAGCGGCCCGGCCGCGTGCTCACCCGCGACCAGATGCTCGACCTGGTCGCGCACCGGCAATGGGCGCCGTTCGACCGCAGCATCGACGTGCTGGTCGGCAAGCTACGGCGCAAGCTGGACGACGGCACCGGCTTCCAGATCATCAAGACCGTCCGTGGCGAGGGCTATGTCTTCACGCCGCCCCCATCGCACTGAACTCTGCGGCACTGACCCCGGCCGCGGCCTTTTCAGGGGCGCGGCGGCGTCGCCGGCAGCAGAAGCGTGACGCGCGTTCCGACGCCCGCCTCGCTCTCGATGAGGAGATTGCCGCCGGACTGGCGGGCGAACCCATAGGCGGTGGGCAGGCCGAGGCCGCTACCGCTCTCGGCCGGCTTGGTGGAGAAGAACGGCTGGAGGGCATTCTCGGCGATATCCGAGGCCATGCCGCAGCCGTCATCCTCGACCACGATCCCGGCATAGAGGCCCGGCGCCATGTCACCCAGGAGAAGGGCGGAGCCCGGCGGCAGATCGCATGTGTCGATGGCCACGCGCACGGTGCCGGCGCCCGCCACCGCGTCGCGGGCATTGAAGATCAAGTTTAGCAGGCTGGCCTCCAACTGATGGGGATCGGCAAGGGCGAGGCAGGCCAGCGGCGACGGGCGCAGCTCCAGCGTCACCCCCGCGCCAAAGGCGTGGCGCGCCCGGCTCACCACCTGTTCGACCGCGTCGCCGAGATCCAGCACGCGCGGCAACAGAGGCTGCGCCCGGCCGACGGCGAGCAGACGCCGATTGGCCAGAATGCCTTCCTCCACCGCCCCCAGGGCGTCGACCACCAGTTCGCGCATGATGGCGGCGTCGCCGGCCGCGCCCCGCGCCATTTCCTCCTGCAGAAGCTTGAGGCTTCCGCCGACAACGGTGAGCAGATTGTTGAAATCATGGGCGATGCCAGCCGAAAGCCGGCCAACCGCCTCCATGCGGCGGCTGCGGCGCAGCAACTCCTCCGCCTGCGCCCGGTCTGCCGCCAGGCGGTGCCGGTCGAAGCATCGGGCGAGCGTCGCCAGCAGCTCGGCGGGCTCGAACGGCTTGCAGACATAGTCGTAGATGCCGGCCTGCAGCGCCTTGATCGCGGTCTGCACCGAGGCATAGGCGGTGACCATGACCGTGAGCAGGTCCGGACGGATCCGCCCGAGATCAACCGCGACGGCCACCCCGTCCTCATGGCCGAGGCGAATGTCGACCAGCGCCACCGCCACCGGCACGCGCGCCACCGCTTCCCGCGCCGCCGCTCCATGATGGGCGACGACCACCTCATAGCCTTCCAACTCCAGCAGCAGGGCAAGGCTGGCCGCGAAGTCGTGGTCATCGTCCACGATCAGGACGCGCCGCTTTTCGTCATGCCACATGCTGGTGCTCCGCAGGGGCGGCGGGCAGGAAAATGTCGACCCGTGTGCCGTCACCGGGACGCGAGGCGACAACAACGCGGCCGCCATGGCGCTCGACCAGGCGCCGGACCAGGGCGAGGCCGAGGCCGAGGCCGAACGGCTTGGTGCTGAAAAGCGGCTCGAACAGGCGCTGGCTCGCCTCCTCGCTCATGCCGACGCCATTGTCGGCGACGGTCAGGCGCACGCTCTCGTCCTCGCAGGCGGTGACGATCCGCACCCACCCCGCCGGGCTCGCCTCCGGGCGTTCGAGCACCGCCTGCATGGCGTTCTGCACCAGATTGACCAGAACCTGCCGCAGCCGCTCGCCATCGGCCTCGATCATGCGGTCGCAACGCAGTTCCAGCTCCAGCGCCACCGGCGACAGCGCCCGCAGGTCCGCCACCTGCTCGACGATCCAGGCGTCGAGCGCCAGCGGCACCATGGTGACATTGGGGCGGCGCGAGAATTCCAGCAGGTCGTCGATAATCCGCACGCAGCGGCGCACATTGCGCTGGATCCGGTCGAGTTCGCTGCGCTCCCGCTCCCCGGCCATGCCGCCCGCCCGCTGCAGCACCGCGACCGAGGTGGCGAGCGTGCCGAGAGGGTTGCGCAGCTCATGGCTCACCGTCGCGGTGAGCTGGCCGAGCGCGGCGAGGCGCTCGCTGCGGGTCAGTTCCTCGCGCGTCTCGTAGAGCTTTTCCAGCGAGCCGACGAGATTGCGCTCGGCCAGTTCCCGGCTCTCATTGGCCAGCACGATCCACCAGGCGCTGATCGCCAGCAGCGGCAGCAGCGCGAGGAAGATGCGCAGCAGCAGCGCGCCATTGTCGAGATGCGGCACGTCTTCGCCCGGGTCGATCAGCCGGTAGGTGAGCAGGAACAGCGCCCCCGTCACCACGGAGAGCGCAATCAGTACGCCAGCGACCTTCAGCAGCCGCTGCGGCATGTGCGGGGCGATGCGCCGGGTGAAGCCGCCGCCGAAATAGCGCGAGCGCGAGCTCTCCAGATCCTGGTGCGATTTCTTGCAGGCGTCGTGGCAATGCGCGTCGAGACTGC
Organism: Ancylobacter sp. FA202; assembly: GCF_000380205.1. Lineage (NCBI taxonomy): Bacteria > Pseudomonadati > Pseudomonadota > Alphaproteobacteria > Hyphomicrobiales > Xanthobacteraceae > Ancylobacter > Ancylobacter sp. FA202. The sequence goes on from NZ_KB904818.1 coordinate 4,405,393, forward strand.
AGCACAGCGAGCAGATCGGCCGCTCATAGAAGCTGCAATAGGCCATGTCGTCCCGCTCATAGCCATGATCGCAGATTTCGCAGCGCAGCACCGCCGAGGGCTCGGAGCCGAGGCTCGGATGCACGGGCGGGCGGGCGAGATAATAGCGCCCGCCGGTGGCGAAACCGATCAGCGTCGCGGTCAGGAAGGCGATGAGAAAGGAGAAGGGCGCGGCATAGGCCTGCATCAGCGGCCCGAGCACGCCAGTGAAGGCCGTTAGCGACACCAGCGAGCCGAGCGCCATGCCGCCGCAGCCCACCGGGTTGATGTCGTGCAGATGCGCGCGCTTGAACTCGATGAAGCTCGGGCTGACCTTGAGCGGCTTCAGCACCAGCAGATCGGCGACGATCGCGCCCACCCAGGCCATGGCGATGTTGGAATAAACCGCGAGCACCACCTCCAGCGTGTCGAAGATGCCGAGAAGCATCAGCAGCAGCGAAATGAGGATGTTGAACACCAGCCACACCACCCGGCCGGGATGGTAATGCGTCACGCGGGAAAAGAAGTTCGACCAGGCAAGCGAGCCGGCATAGGCGTTGGTGACGTTGATCTTGATCTGCGAGATCAGCACGAAGAAGGTGGCGCAGAACAGCACCAGAGCGGGGTTCTGGAACACGTGGCCATAGGCCACGATGTACATGTGGATCGGCTCCAGCGCCGCCGGGCGCGGCAGTCCGCTGCCGAGCACCAGCACCGCGAGCAGCCCGCCGGCGAGGATCTTCAGCCCGCCGATCACGATCCAGCCCGGCCCGGCCGAGATCACCGCGCTCCACCAGCCAAGCCGGTTGGCGCTGGTCTTCTCAGGAAGGAAGCGCAGATAGTCCGCCTGCTCGCCGATCTGCACCACCAGCGAGCACATCATGCTGACGGCCGCGCCGAAGGCGAGCACATCGAAGCCGCGCGAGCCGGTTTCCAGCCCGGCGAAGTCCACCCATTTCGCGATGTCGTCCGGCGCCTTCACCGCGATCATCACGAAGGGCAGGATCATCATGCCCAGCCACAGCGGCTGCGTCACCATTTGCAGCCGCGAGATCATGGTGATGCCCATCAGCGTCAGCGGGATGATGACCAGCGAGGAGACGATATAGCCCAGCACCAACGGCACATCGGCGTAGATCTTCAGCGCCTGCGCCATGATCGCGCCTTCCAGCGCGAAGAAGATGAAGGTGAAGCTGGCATAGATCAGCGAGGTGATGGTCGAGCCGATATAGCCGAAGCCGGCGCCCCGGGTCAGCAGGTCGAGGTCGATGCCGTATTTGCTGGAGTAATAGGCGATTGGCAGGCTGGTGACGAAGATGAAGAGCGACACGACGAGAATCGCCAGCCCGGCATTCATGAAGCCGTAGCTCAGCGTGATCGAGGCGCCGATCGTCTCCAGCGCCAGGAAGGAAATGCCCCCCAGCGCCGTGTTGGCAATGACGAAGGGCGACCAGCGGCGGAAGGAGCGCGCGGTGTAGCGCAACGAATAGTCTTCAAGCGTCTCATTGGCGATCCAGGAGTGATAGGACCGCAAGGCGGGCAGGTCAGGCGTTTCCACGGGCTTCGCACCTTGTTTTGGCGAAGGCTAGTGGATCACCGGCAGAGGGGCCAGCCTTTCGTCGAGGTGCCCGGAGGTACGCCAGCCTTGAACGAACAGGTGACGAGAAGCCGAAAGACGGCCCTCGTCACCGAAAAGCCTCGCGCGGTCGATCGGCGGGAATCGCCGACCGAGCGCGCGACCAGCCCATCATCAAAGAGCGGCGAGTTCAGACACAAACTTGGTGCGCAGGAAGGCGTCCAGCCCCTCGATGCCGCTCTCCGAGCCGTAGCCCGACTCGTTGACGCCGCCGAAGGGCGTCTCCGGCGTCGACACTGCCATGTGGTTGACGCCGACGAGGCCGGCGTCGAGCGCTTCCTCCGTGCGGGCCGCCAGCGCGCCGGAGCGGGTGAAGACGAAGGAGGCGAGGCCATAGGGCAGCGCATTGGCCCGCTCGATCACCTCGTCGAAGCTGGAGAACGGGGTGAGCGGGGCGATGGGGCCGAACGGCTCGCTCGACATGATCGCGGCGTCGGCCGGCACGTCGGCCAGAACGGTGGGGGCAAAGAAGTGCCCCTGATTGCCGATGCGCTTGCCGCCCAGCTTCAGGCTCGCGCCCTTGGCGACGGCATCGTTCACCAGCTCTTCCATCGCCGCGAGGCGGCGGCGGGCGATCATCGGCCCCATCTGGATGCCGGAATCGAGGCCGTTGCCCACCTTCAGCGCCGAGGCCAGCTCGACGAAGCGGGCGACGAAGGGCTGGTAAAGCGATTCATGGACGAAGAAGCGCGTCGGCGAGGTGCAGACCTGGCCGGCATTGCGGAACTTGAACGCCACCAGTGTGCGGGCGGCCAGATCGAGATCGGCATCGTCATGGACGATGACCGGCGCATGGCCGCCCAGCTCCATGGTGCAGCGCTTCAGCGTATCGGCGGCCAGGCGCTGCAGCTGCTTGCCCACGGCCGTGGAGCCGGTGAGCGTCACCGCCTTGGGGATGGGCGAGGCGATCAGAACCTTGCTGACATGCGCCGGCGCACCGAACACCACGTTCAGCACGCCCGCCGGCAGCCCGGCCTCCTGGAAGCAGCGGGCGATGGCGACCGCCGTGCCGGGGGTCTCTTCCGCCGGCTTGATGATGATCGAGCAGCCCGCGCCGAGCGCGCCAGCGATCTTGCGGATGACGTTGGAGGACGGGAAGTTCCAGGCGGCGAAGGCGACGACCGGGCCGACCGGCTCCTTCAGCACCATCTGGCGCACATTGGCCATGCGGGCGGGCACAATGCGGCCATAGGCGCGCTTGCCTTCTTCGGCATACCAGCGCGTGGCGTCGGCGGCGAACTGGACTTCCGGCACGGCTTCGCCGAGCGGCTTGCCGTTTTCCAGCGTCAGGATGCGCCCGATGCGCTCCTTGCGCGCCTCGATGAGGTCCGCCGCCTTCATCATCAGCGTGTAGCGCGCCTGCGCGGTCATCGCCTTCCAGACCTTGAAGCCGCGCTGCGCGGCGTCGAGCGCGCGGGCGAGATCGGCGTCGGAGGCATGCGGAACGGTGCCGAGCACCTCGCCGGTGGCCGGGTTTTCCAGCGGCTCACTCTTGCCCTCGGAGCCCTGGCACCAGGTGCCGTCGATCAGCAGCTCGATGGTTTCGTCATAGGTGGAAAGGTCGGTCATTGCAGTCTCCAGGGGCCGGAATGAGGGGCGGATCAGCGTCAGCGGCAGAGGAAGCCGTCCGGCAATGGGTCGCCTTGCGCGAGCACGAACCGGTGCTCGCCGGTGATATGGGCGAGACCGACAACATGCGGCGCGATAGCGCCGGCCTTTTGGGCGCCGGCCTCCGCCGCGACCGCCCGCGCGGTGGCGGTGAAATCGACGCCGAGAATGTTGCGGGTGCGGATGGGCTGGTCGAGGCCGAGTTCGCCGCGCGCTACCATCTGCGCCAGCCGCGCCGAGGAGCCGGTGCCACAGGGCGAGCGGTCGAACTTGTTCGATTCCAGCACCACCAGCTGGCGGCTGACCAGACCGTGATCGTCCGCCTCGGTCTCGTAGAACAGGATGGAATCGACCGGCCGGGTGGCGCCCGGCACGCGGCCCTCATTGATGCCGGCGTTCAGGGCCGCCTTCAGCGCCGCGCCGACGGCCATGGCGTGGGAGACGCCGGACGGCGCCAGTTCCACCCCGGCGGCGCGGGCGGCAATGAGGCCGTACCAGTTGCCGCCCCACACCACATCGGCATTCACGTTCACCCCCAGGGCGGCGACCGGGACGTTGCAGGCGGCGACATGGGCCGGCACGTTCTCGAAGGTGACGGCAGCGACGGCACCGTTGCGGCGCTCGACATGGACGGTGATGATGCCGGCCGGCACTTCCAGCGTGAAGGAACTGAGCGGTGCGTCGGAGGGGCCGATCAGGCCCATATGGTCGAGCGTCACCGCGAGCCCGATCGTCGCGTGGCCGCACATTTCAAGATATTTGTAGCTGCCGAGGAAGAAGGCGCCGAAATCCGCCCGCGCGCTTTCCGTCATCACCACGCCGACCATCGCCGCATGGCCGCGCGGCTCATGCAGCAGGAAGGTGCGCAGCGGGTCGAAGCGGGCGCGGAAGTCCTCGGCCCGCGCCTCCACCGTGTCGCCCTTGAGCGGCGGCACGCCGCCGGTGACGACGCGGGTGGGGTGGCCCGCCGTGTGGCTGTCGATGGTCGAAATCCAGCGGCGGGTTGCCATGTCGTTCCCCTGTCCTAGCGGCCGGACTTGATGGCGTCGGCGATCTTCTCGCCGGCCATGATGGTGGTGAGCATGGTGTTGGCGCTGATGACAGCCGGCATGATCGAAGCGTCGACCACGCGCAACCCCTCGACGCCGATCACCCGGGCCGCGCTGTCGACCACGGCGCGTGGATCGTCCGGGCGGCCGATGCGGCAGGTGCCCGAGGCGTGCCAGCTGCCGCAGGCATTGTCCCGGATCCAGGCACGCAGCGCCTCGCGGTCGCCCATCATCTCGCGCGCCTTGAGGCCGGGGGTGATGACATTCTCGATCATCAACTTGCGGGACAGCGGGCCGGTGGCCATGATGCCGGCGGCCATCAGCGTCATGAACCAGTTGGTGCGGCTGACCGCGCCGAGCTTGCGTACGCGCTCGGAAAAGGTGGCGGGGAAGATGCTCTCGATCACCCCGTCCATCGCCGGATCGGTGACGATGCCCCACAGCCGGTGCATGCCGTCCTCCAGCCGCACGAGGTCGCGCTCATCCGAGAGCTGGCGAAAATTGACGAAGGGCGCGGTCGCGGCGTCGCTTCCCTGCAGCCGCACCTCGCCGGTGGAGTACGGCCGGTTAACGCAGACGAGGATCGAGGCCAGCCGCCGCCCAAGCGGGTGCCAGGCCGCGCGGTTGGAGGGCAGCACGAACATGTCGCCCGGCGTGGTCTCCGGCAGGCCGGACGAGTAGCGATAGCCCAGCTGGATGTGGCGGCGCTGGCTGGCCGGCAGGCGCGCGGCTTTTGGCAGATAGGCGGCGAAGGCCACCATCGGGTGGTCCTGCAGGTTCTGCCCGACGCCCGGCCGGTCCGCCCGCACATTGAGGCCGAACTCCTTCAGATGCGCCGCCGGACCGATGCCGGCGCGCATGAGATGGGCCGGCGTCTGCAGCGCGCCGGTGGAGAGGATCACCTCGCGCGCTTTGAGGGTGAGCGGCCCCTGCGGGCCCTGCGCCTTCAGCCCGGTGACACGGCGGCCCTCGAACAGTAGCTCGGTCATCTCGGTTTCGGCGAGAATGGTCAGGTTCGGCCGGGCGCGCACCTCGCGCGTGAGATAGGCGCGGGCGGTGGAAACGCGCTTTCCCTCCACATTGTTGATGGTCATCGGGAAATAGCCGTCGTCGAAGACGCCGTTATGGTCCCGGATATTGGCCACGCCCTTCGTGTCGAGCACCTTCGCCACGGTCTTGGCGAAGGGCGACCAGTCCTTTTCGGGAATGCGGCGCAGCGGCAGCGGGCCGTGGCTGCCATGCAGCTGGCTGTCGCCATAATCGAGGTCGGTTTCCAGCTTGCGGAAATAGGGCAGCACGTCGTCCCAGCCCCAACCCTCGGCGCCGTCCTCGCGCCAGTGCTCATAATCCCAGGGCACGCCGCGAAAGGCGAACTGGCCGTTGATCGAGGTGCCCCCGCCCATCACCCGCGCCTGCTCATAGCGCCGCCCCGCCGCGCCGGGCTTGGGGGCGTTGAGGTGGATGGACAGGTTCTGCCAGTGATAGAGCCGGTTGAAATAGGCGACGATCGGATAGGCGTCGAGCGTGTCGGCCGGCTCGGCGCCGGGCGGCGTGTCCGGCCCGGCCTCGATCAGCGCGACCTTGAGGTTCGAGGCTTCCGAAAGCCGGCTCGCCAGCACGGCACCTGCCGCGCCGCCGCCGACGACAATGTAGTCATATGCGTGTTCGGACATGTTCTCAGCCGTGGTTGAGCCAGACGGTCTTGAAGCGCAGGAAGCCCTCAAGCCCCGCACGCCCCATTTCCTTGCCGAAGCCGGAGCCGGCGAAGCCGCCCTGCGGGGTGGCGAAATCGGGCTGGCGGCCATGGCCGTTGACCCAGACCGTGCCGGCATTGAGGCGGGCGGGGAGGGCCAGCGCCTTGGCGGCGCTGGTGGTGTAAAGGCTGGCGGCGAGCGCGTAGCTGGGATGGTTGGCCATCGCCAGCGCCTCGTCCTCGTCGTCATAGGCGTAGACGGACAGCACCGGGCCGAAGAACTCCTCGCGGAAGCCGACCGACGTGTCGGGCACGCCCGAGAGCACGGTCGGCTCGACATAGGCCCCGGCATTCATGGTGGCGCAGCGCCGGCCGCCGGTGAGGACGGTGGCGCCGTCGGCCACCGTCTGTGCCAGCATGGCGTCGATGCGGGCCGCCTGCTTCTCGCTGATGATCGGTGGCAGGGTTGCGCGCGTGTCCCAGGTGGGGCCGGCGATGCGCGCCTGCGCGATGTCGATGATCTTCTCCGTCAGTTCGTCCAGCAGCCGGCGCGGCGCGATCAGCCGCGTACCGGCGGTGCAGACCTGCCCGGCATTGGCCAGAAACCCGCCGGCGATGGTGGCGGCGAGCGCGTCGAGATCATGCGCGTCGTCCATGACCAACTGGGGCGTCTTGCCGCCGAGTTCCAGGGTGAGCGGCTTGGTGCCGGTCATCGCCGCGTCCGCCATCACCCGCGCGCCGGTGGCGGAGGAGCCGGTGAAGGTGATCTTAGCCGTGAGCGGATGGCGCACCAGCGCAGAGCCGGTGGCGCCCGCGCCCTGCACCACGTTGAACAGGCCGGCGGGGAGCCCGGCCTCGATGGCGAGTTCGGCGATCATGACAGCCGAGGACGGGGTGAGCTCGGAAGGTTTCAGCACCACCGCATTGCCGGTCGCCAGCGCCGGGGCGGACTTCCAGATGGCGTTGATCGCCGGGAAGTTGAACGGCGCGATGGAGGCGATGACGCCATAGGGCTCCGGCTTGAGGAAGGTGGTGCCGCTGTTCGCACCGGCGATCAGCGTTCCTTCGATCTTGTCCGCCCATTCGGCGAAGTAGCGCACGGCGCCCGCCGCGCGGACGAGGTCGCGGGTGATGACGTCGGCCACCGGCCGGGTCGTCGTCGCCGCTTCCAGCCGCCCGAGCTCGGTGCGCCGCGCGTCGATGAGGTCGGCCCACGCTTTCAGCACCCGCGCCCGTTCCAGCGGCGTGGCGGTGGCCCAGCCGGAGGCGGTGCGGGCGTTGGCGGCGCTGCGCATGGCCGCGTCCACCAGCGCCTCGTCCGCCGCGCGGAGGGTGCCGATCGCCGCGCCGTCGGACGGGCGGATCAGCGCGATTTCCGCGCCGTCCCCGGCGAGGCGTCGCCCGTCGATCAGGTGATCGGTGATGGCGGCGACGCCGTTCGGGTCGAAATCGTGGGACATATGCCTCTCCTGCACCCGTTTCCTCAGACGCCCGTCAGGCGGAAGCCCTGCTGGAACGGGTCGTTGGGATCGAGGAAGAAGTTGAAGGTGCCGGTGAGGTAGGCTGAGCCGGTGACGGTGCAGCCGATCGCGGGCAGGTCGCCGACCTTGTCTTCGCCCTGGATCGCACCGGTGAACACGGTGTCGAGGATGCCGGCATGGCGGAAAATGTCCCCCACCTTCAGCTCGCCCTTGCCGTGCAGCATCGCCATGCGCGAGGCGGTGCCGGTGCCGCAGGGCGAGCGGTCGATCACGGTCGGCGGGCAGACCACGACGTTTTTGCCGTCGAAGCGCACGCCGTCGCCGTCGCCGACGATCTCGATCTGGTAGATCTCGTTGACATGGGCGAGCGTCGGGTGCTGGACCGGAATGTCCTTCAGCCCGGCGCGCAGTTCCGCCGCCGCGCTCACCAGCGCCCAAGCATTGTCGGTGGTGAGGTCGAGGCCGAGATCGGAGCCCTTGACGATCAGATAGAAATCGCCGCCGAAGGCGATGTCGGCGCGGACCTTGCCGAAGCTCTTGGTCTCGACGAACACGTCGCGCTGGTAGAGGAAGCTCAGCGGCATCTCCAGCGTGACGGAAACGGCGCGGCCATTCTCCACCTTCACCCGCGCCGGGACGACGCCCGCCGGGGTGTCGAGCCGCACCAGCGTCTCGCCTTCCTGCGCGGTGATGTAGCCGGCCTCAACGGCGATGGTGGCGACCGCCATGGCGCAATGGCCGCACATGGGGGGATAGGTGTCCGGCTCCAGGATCAGCATGCCGATATCGGCGTCGGGCGAGCAGGCTTCGGTGAGCACGGCGGCGGGCATGTTGAACGAGCCGCGCGGCTCGAACAGCACGAGTTGGCGCAGCCAGTCGCGGCTCATCAGGTCGGCGCGCTTTTCCACCATGGTGGCGCCGCGGATCGGCCCGAAGCCTGAGGTGATGAGGCGCAGCGGGCAGCCGGCGGTGTGGGAATCGATGCCCTGGATAATGCGGGTTGAGCGCATGATGTCTGTGTCCGTTCAGGCGAGCGTGTTGATGGTGGCGGCGACGTCGGCGTCGGCGAGGATCTTCGCCACGCTGGCCAGCTGGGTGTCCGAGAAGGGCAGCAGCGGCTCGCGCGGGATGCCGACTGGCTGGCCGAGCGTGTTCATCGCCGCCTTGATGCCGGCATAGAAGCTGCCGGTCTTGAAGCAGCGGTAGATGGCGAACAGCGCCGGCTCCAGCCGGTCCGCCGTCGCGGTGTCTCCGGCGAGGCAGGCGTCGTAATAGCGGCGCACGAGGCGGCCGGAGAGCTGGTGCGCCATGGCGACGACACCGACGACGCCGAGCGGCAGGGAGGAGCGGATCATCGTCTCATAGCCGACGAACACCGCCAGCTCGCCCTTCACCTTCTGGCACAGCTCGGCGACCTGCTGGATGTCGCCGGAGGAATCCTTGATGGCGACGACGTTCGGAATCTCGGCGAGGCGCGCCACCAGATCGGGCGTGATGTTGACGCCGATGCGCACCGGGCTGTTGTAGAGCATGACCGGCAGGCCGGAAGCGGCGCAGATGCGGCGGTAGAAGTGCTCGGCCTCGCGCAGGTCCGGCTTGGCGTAGATCGGCGGCAAAGCGAGGATGCCGTCGCAGCCCGTCGTCTCGGCGGCCTTGGTGAGTTCCAGAACCACATCGGTGTGGAGATCGGACACGCCGGCCAGCACCGGCACGCGGCCGGCGGCGACCTTCACCGTCGCCTCGAACAGCTTCACCCGCTCGGAGACGCTCATGGCGTAGAATTCGCCGGTCGAGCCGCAGACGATGAGGCCGTCGGCGCCATTGGCGATATTGGCCTCGGCAAGCGCTTCGAAGCGCGGGAAGTCGATGGCGCCCTCGGGCAGGAAGGGCGTGACGAGGACACTGTGGATGCCCTGCCAGTTGGTCTTGGTCATGTCGGTCTCGGCTCTTGATCGGGTGTGTCGGGACAAAGCGGGGGCGTGGCGTGCAACGGCGGCACGCAGCGGCGTCGGAAGGTGAGGGGAGGCGCCGGCCGGCGCGTCAGGTCTGCAGCAGCGGGCGCATCAGCTCGGCGGTGGCGTGGAAGCGGTTCACGAAGGTGCGGACGCGCTCATTGGTGGGGTGGAGCAGAACCTCCTGCGGCGTTCCCTGCGCGCAGATGGCGCCTTGATCCAGGAACACCACGCGGGTGGCGACTTCCAGCGCGAAGCCCAGCTCATGGGTGACGACCAGCATCGTCATCCCCTCGCGGGCGAGGGTGATCATGGTGTTGAGCACCTCGCCGACCAGTTCGGGGTCGAGCGCCGAGGTCGGCTCGTCGAACAGCATCAGCGAGGGGCGCATGTTGAGGGCGCGGGCGATGGAGACCCGCTGCTTCTGCCCGCCCGAGAGGCGGCCGGGCATGCGGTCGGCGAAGTCCGACATACCGACCTTGGCGAGAAGGTCGAGCGCGCGGGCGCGGTTGCTGGCGTCGTCCTCGCCCAGCACGGTGCGCGGGCCTTCCATCACGTTGGCCAGCACGTTCATGTGCGGAAAGAGATTGAACTGCTGGAACACCATGCCGACGCGGCTGCGCATGGCCGCCACGTCGCGGCCGCTGATGCGGGCATTGTCGTGGCCATCAGCCGCCCGGTCGAATATCGGCGAGCCGTCGATGGCGATCCGGCCGGAGCTGGGATTCTCCAAGAGGTTCACGCAGCGCAGCAGCGTCGTCTTGCCCGAACCGGACGAGCCGAGCAGCGCCACCACTTCGCCGGGATAGACGGTGAGGTCGATGCCCTTGAGCACTTCGTGCGAGCCATACGACTTGCGCACCTGGCTCACCTCGACCAGCGGCGCGGCATCGGGGGAAAGGCGGGTCATGGTTCGCGCCCTCACTGGGAGTTCATCTCGAGCCGGCGCGCGAGATAGTTGGAGGGAATGAGAATGACGAGGAAAATGATACCGACCACCGTGTAGACTTCCATCGGCCGGTAGGTGAACGACGACACGTAGCTCGCCTGGTAGAGCAGGTCCGGCACGGTGAGCACCGACAGCAGCGTGGTGTTCTTCATCTGGATGATGGTCTGGCCCGCCAGCGGCGGGATCATCTGGCGGAAGGCCTGGGGCAGGATGATGCGGCGCATGGCCTGCCAGGAGCGCATGCCGAGCGCCTTGGCTGCGTCCGCCTGTCCATGGTCGAGCGACTGGATGCCGGCGCGCAGGATTTCGGCGTAGTAGGCGCCGCCATAGAGGCTGAGGGCGAGAATACCCGCCGCCTGCTTGCTGATGTTGATGCCGGCGAAGATCGGCAGCGCGTAATAGCTCCACAGCAGCCAGACCAGCAGCGGCACATTGCGAAAGAACTCGACGAACAGCCGGCCGACAACGCGCAGCGCCTTGATCGGCGACAGCTGCACCAGCGCGATCAGCAGCCCGATGATCAGGCCGAGAACGCAGGTGATGACCGTGTATTCGAGGGTGACGACCAGTCCCCAGGCGAACAGATGGGCGTTTTGGGTGATGACGGACCAGTCGAACACGGCGCGGCGACCTTACGGGGGAGGGAAAGGCCGGTGCCGGCGGCGGGCGCCGGCACCGTAGGAGACGTCGACGAGAGGGGCGACGTCAGAAGTTGAATTCAGCCGGCAGCACGGAGAGGTCGATGCCGCGCGCCTCGAAGGCCTTGCGCAGCTTGCCCTGGGCGAGGCCGAGGGCGCGCTGCTGGTTCACCCAGTTGGTGAGCCAGTTCTCGTAGCCCTCATTGCCTTCCTCGCGGCGCATGCCGATGGTCGCCGGGTTGAGCAGCATCGGGCTCGGCAGCGCGATCTGGCCGTTGATCGCCTTGGAGACGTCGATGGCGTCGAACACGGCGAGGATCATGGCGTCGGCGCGGTTGGCCTGCAGCTCCATGATGCCGAGCGGGCGGTCTTCCACCACGATGATGTTGGCCTTGGGGGTGAGCGCCTCGGCGACAACCTGCATCGTGCCGCCCTTCTGCACGACGATGCGCACTGACGGGTCGTTCAGCTCGGCCCAGGTCTTCTTGGTAAAGCCCGGCTTGGTGACGATGGCCCAGGCGTCGGTGAACAGCGGGACGCTGAGATAGTCGACCACGAGGCCGCGCTTCGGGTTCGGGTTCAGTCCGAACGCGATGTCGATCTTGTTGGCCTGGAAGTCGGCTGCAAGGTTGCCCCAGGTGGTTTCGACAGGCACGACCTTGACGTTCAGCAGCGTGGCGATGTCGTTGGCCCACTCGACGTAGAAGCCGCTCCATTCCCCGGTGTTGCGGTCGCGGATATAGCCGGGCTCCTCGCCGATCATGACCGGCACGCGCAGCTCGCCGCTCTTGCGGATGCGGTCGAGCACGAGGTTCGGATCGGCGGCAAAGGCGGACTGGAAGGTTGAGAGCGCCAGCACGACGGCACCCACGAACAGCAGGACGAAAGAGCGGAAAAGCGAGCTGGCGGCCGGGGCCGGCCGAATGGACGAGGCTGTGATCATCGTCGGTTCCCTAGTTCTCTGGTTTGGTATTGAGGCGTGGGCCTATCTCAGGAAGCCGCTGCCGAGGGGATCGCCCGCTTCCTGGATGAGCGTCGCCACGGCCTTGAGATGCGCGCGTCCCGTGATCCGGGTCGTGACCGCCACGGCGCCGCCGGCGCCATGGGTCGTCGTGATGAGTTCGCCGGAGAGGTGCCCGCCGAACAGGCTGACCGCGTTCAGCCGCGCGCCCGGCGCGGCCGCGCCCTGGGCACCGCGCAGCGCCAGCAGGCTGGCGAGGCCGGCGACGCCCGGGGAGCGATCGAATTTCTGGCGATCAATGGCGAGGAACTGACGCACGGCACCATCCTCGCCCGCGCCATGGAACAGCACCGCGTCGACTGCCGGCTGCGCACCACGCCGGCGGGGCAACGCTTCGTTCAGGTGGTGGCGCAGCCCGTCGCCGACAGCGAGCAGATGGTCGATACTGCTCACATCGAGCCGCAGACCGGTCGCGTCGGCATCGACCAGCGCGTAGCAGTCGCCGCACATGGCGATGGCGACGTCGAGGTCGTGCCCCGCGACGCGGGCATGCCGGCCAGTTTCCGAGACGATGGCCGGCGGCATTTCGAGCGCGATGGCGTCCGCGTCGCCCTCGACCCCGACATGAACGGTGAGGATGCCGTTCGGTACCTCGATGGTGAAGCGCGGGTGGCGCGAAAGACGGCCAAGCGCGCGCAGCGCCGCCGTGTAGCCCATGATCGCGTGGCCGCACAGGCCGGGATAGCCATAGGACGAGATGAAAAAGGCGCCGAAATCGGCGGCGCTGGACGCCACGGGCACGAGGCCAAAGGCGCCGGAATGGCCGCGAGGTTCATGCAGGAGCATGGGCCGCAGGCTGTCATAACGCTCGGCAAACTGGCGGGACTTGCCGGCCACGCTGTCCGCGTCGAGGCCTTCCAGCGGCTCGATGAGAATATGGGTGGGATGCCCCTCGGTATGGGTCTCAATGACGCGGAAGGTCCGCGCGCCTTGCGGCAGTTCGAGGCTGAGCGCTCCCTCGCCGATGCCGCCGCCAAGACCGGCGCCGAGCCCGAGCCGCCGGTCGGTCTTCTCGAAGCTCATGGTCGAGAGGCGGTCGCTGTCGGTGTTGATCCACAGCACCTTGGCCGGCACAGTGCCGGTGTTGCGCCAACGATGAGCGATGCGGCTGTTGAAATAGGCGCCGTCGCCGGGGCTCAGCACCTCCGCGTCGCGGTCGGCGAGGGCGAGTTCGAGCGAGCCTTCCAGCACATAGATCAGTTCCTCGCCCTCATGGGCGTAGAAGCCGTCGCTCTCGCGCTCGGGGTCGATCGTCCAGACCTCGGCATCCATCAGGCGCTGTGAGACGGTGAGCTGCTCGATGGTGACGCCGGGGCCGAAGGAGCCGACGATGCGCCCCTGCCCATGCCGCACCACGGGAAAGTCACGCCCCTTGGTGCCGCCCAGCAGTTCCGCGAGCGTGCGGCCAAAGACTTCGGCAATGGCATTGAGCCGTGCCGGCGAAAGAAAGGCCACGCCACGCTCGAACATGCTCAGATGCGAGGAGGCGATGTCCGTGCGCTCGGACAGCTCGCGCAGCGACATTTCAGCCTCCTGGCGCAGGCTGCGGACGCGGGCGCCGAGATGGTTGAAGGCAGCGACCGGCGCGGTTTCGCTCTCCGGCGCGGCGGTGGCCTCCTCCTCGCTTTCGAGGAACCGACGGATGCCGGACAGGCTCTGGCCCTCGACGCGGCGCATGCGGTCAATGCGGCGGATGCGTTCAATATCCGCCTCGCCATAGGAACGGTGGCCGCCGGAAGACTTGGTGGAGGTGAGAAGCCCCTGGGTCTCCCATGAGCGGATGGTCGAGACAGCGACACCTGTGACCTTGGCCACGTGACCGATCGAAAAGGGGAAGCGTGTGGTGGCCGTCTGGGTCATCTCGATCTACATATCGCCTAGAGATATTACGAACACAAACAGACGGTATGTCGATTTCTTGAACGAGTCAATCGAGCGTGGGACGAGCCGAGAGCTGAGCGGTGTTAACGACGGAGCCCCCTTGATCGCCTGGTATCTCAGTATACGCTGATGCCAACCTGAGCAGGCGCGCGGGGCCGCGTTGCGACGCACTCCAGTACCTGTCAGGCATATCCAGCCAGATGAGGCCTGTGTGCGTGTGGCGGCGGGCAGATTCTGAAGTCAGTGAAGTTGCGGACCGGAATTCATGATGCGCCGACCCCGACAATCGACAGCTTCGCTCCGGGCCGCTCTGCTGGCCTCCGCTGCCCTTCTAACCGCCGCGCCGGCCCTCGGTCAGTCCATCAATGGCGCCACCAACCCGACGGGGCCGGGCGGCAACGGGCTACCCTATATCGAAGTCCCCCCGGGCGGCGGCGGCGGCGGCGGCGGGGGTGGAACGACCGGCGGCTTGGGCGCGGCGGGCAATTCGCCGCAATGGTTCACGGATAATGGCGATGGCGGCACGCCGGGTCTCCCCGATTTAAGCCCGGTCTTTCTGGATGGCGGGGATGGCGGGGACGGCCATTTGGGTGGCTCGGGCGGCGGCGGCGGCGGCGGCGCGCACGCCTATGTCGGGACCAGCGCGCCGGACACCGTCGTGGTCGGCGGTGATGGCGGTGATGGCGGCGAGGGCGGCGAGTTCAACACGGATTTCGAGGGGGTCGCCGGCGGTGGCGGCGGACCCGGTGCGGGCGGCTATGGCGCGGTCATCGAGCTTCAGGGCAGCCCGACACCCATCGCGCTCCAATATGATGTGATCGGTGGCGACGGCGGCGATGGCGGCAGCGGCGCCTCCTTCACCTATGATGGCGGCGACTTTCCCGTCCTGCTGCAGGGCGGCGCCGGCAATGGCGGCGATGCCGGCGTCGGCGTCTATCTCTACGGCTCCGGCGGCACGGTGGAGGTTCTGAGCTCCGTCAATGGCGGCGATGGCGGCATGGGCGGCCATGGATTGCTCCCGACCTTCGGTGGCATCGGCGGCGACGGCCTCGTCATGGCGGGCAGCTCCACGAATGTGATCATCGACGCGGGGCAAGTGATCACCGGCGGCGATGGCGGCATCTCTCTCTCGGGAACCAGCGGCGTTGGCGGCTACGGCATCCTGATCTTGGGCGACAACAATGTTCTCACCCTGTTTGGCACGGCATCGGGCGGCATTCAGGGGGGCAATCCCGCCAGCCAGTCGGCGGGAATCGCCATCACCGGCAATGGAAACACACTGGTCCTCACCCAGAGCTATGCCGCCAATGGCGGTGTCTCCGTTTCCGGCGACTTCAACATCCTCGCCCTCGGCGGCAATGCCGGGGACAGCGGCGGCGTGTTCGATGCCGGCAGTATCGGCACGAGCTTTTCCGGTTTTTCCCAATATGAGGTGATCGACGACACGAGCTGGACGCTGACCGGCGAGTCCTATTCCTGGGCGAGCTGGGACATCCAGGACGGGGCCCTGTCGATCGACGATCCCCTGTCCCTCGACCCCACCAGCGAGCTGCTCATCAGCAATTCCGGGCAGCTGACAACAACCGCTTCGATGGCGATCAACCTGCCGATCGATTTGTACGGCGGCAGCGGGCCGGGCGCGACCTTCGACGTCGAGACCGGGACGGTGCTGATTCTCGGCGGGGAAATCCAGGGCCCCGGCAATCTGATCGTCACCGGCGGCGGGATGCTCGCCCTCGACGCCAGCAACGCGTACACCGGCACCACCACGGTGCTGCAGGGCACGCTCTCTGTCGCCGGCGCCTTCCCCTTGGGTGAAATGCCGGGCACGCTGAGCCTCGCCGACGGCACCATGCTGGAATTCGCCTTTCAGGGGGATGGGCCGGCAACAAATCTCACGGGAGCTGTCACCCTCGCGGGCAATGTGACCATTTTCTCCCCTGATGCCACGACCGGGCAGATCAGCGGCAACATCAGCGATGGCAGCAGCAGTGGGGGCCTCACTCTTAGCGGGCAGGGCACGGTGCTGCTGAGCGGGGCGAACAGCTTCACCGGCGCGGTGACGGTTGCCGATGGCACGCTGATCGCCGGTTCCGCCACGGCGCTTGGCTCAAACGGGACGGTGACGGTGCAGGAGGGCGCGACCCTCCAGCTCAACACCTCGATCGCGACCGGCAGCCTCGCCGGTGCCGGCGCCGTCATTATCGGCACCAATACGCTCACCGTCGGCGCCAACAACGCCTCGTCCAGCTTCTCGGGCAATTTCTCCGGGACCGGCGGCCTCACCAAGACCGGCTCGGGCACCCTTACCCTGCAAGGTGTCGATGCCGATGTGAGTGTGCTGACCATCGCCGGCGGCACGCTGGTGCTTGATTCCCAGTCTGTTCTCGGTTCCGGCACCGTCGTCGCCTTCTCCGGCGGTGTGTCCTCCACCCTGCAGCTCAATTCAAACCAGACCGTTGCCGGCCTCACCGGCGATGGCAGCCTCTCCCTCGGCAGTTCCACCATCACGGTCGCGGCGGCGAACGACTTCACCTTCGCCGGCGCCATCACCGGGGATGGCGGCAGCCTCGTGAAGGCGGGAACCGGCACGCTGACCCTCTCGGGCAGCAACAGCTTCACCGGGCCGACCCTCATCAGCGGCGGCACGCTGGTTCTGGCCGGCGGCGCGGCGCTCAGCGATCTCACGGCCGTGACGGTGGGCAGCGGCACGCAATTGCAGCTGCAGGCCAGCGAAACCATTGGCGGGCTCGCGGGCAGCGGCATGGTCACGCTTGCCGGCACGACGCTGAGCCTCGGCGGCAATGGCGCCGATACGGGCTTCAGCGGCTCGATCAGCAATGGCAGCCTCGTCAAACAGGGCGCGGGCACGACGGTCCTCACCGGCACCTACGACCTGTCCGCCCTGACCATCGCCGCCGGCATCGTGCAGATCGGCGATGGCGTCTCCGCCACGACGTTCCAGGCCGCACCCATCGTCAATAATGGCACGCTGGTGCTGACGCCTGCGCAGGAGCTGGTGCTGGCGGACGTGATCTCCGGTTCGGGCGCGGTGACGATCAATGCCGGCAATGCGCCGGTGACCTTCAACGCTAGCAACACCTATACGGGCGGCACCACCATCACGGCCGGCACGCTGAACCTCGGCAGCGGGGCGGTGGCGGGCGCGATCGCCGGCGATATCGTCAACAACGGCACGCTCGCCTTCAATTCCAGTGCGTCGCCGAGCTTCGGCGGCGCGATCTCGGGCACGGGTGGCGTGAGCGCCATCGGCGGCGGCGTGGTGACCCTGTCCGGCGCCAACACCTATGCCGGCGGCACCGCGATCAGCAACGGCTCGACGGTGTCGATCGGCAGCGACGGCAATCTCGGCGCGGGGGATGG
The DNA here is from genome assembly GCF_000380205.1 of Ancylobacter sp. FA202. NCBI lineage: Bacteria > Pseudomonadati > Pseudomonadota > Alphaproteobacteria > Hyphomicrobiales > Xanthobacteraceae > Ancylobacter > Ancylobacter sp. FA202. The sequence goes on from NZ_KB904818.1 coordinate 4,422,703, forward strand.
CGGCATCAGCCTCGCCAATGGCACGCTGGCCGCGACCGGCTCCTTCAGCAGCGCGCGCGAGGTCGTGCTCGGCGGGGCCGGCGGCATAGACGTTGCCTCGGGCCAAACGCTGACCCTGAGCGGCGCCATTGGCGAGACTTCGACCTCGCAGCTGACCAAGTCCGGCGACGGCGTGCTCGTGCTGAGTGGCGCCAACAGCTACACCGGCGGCACACTTGTGTCCGGCGGCACGGTGGCGGTGTCGGCCGACAGCAATCTCGGCGCAGCCATTGGCGGGCTCACGCTCGATGGCGGCAAGCTCATCACCACGGCCAGCTTCACCTCCGCGCGAAACGTGACGCTGGGTTCCGGCAACGGCACGTTCGATGTCGCGCCTGGCACCGTGCTGACACTGGCCGGCGCCTTCAGTGGCAGCGGCGGACTGACGAAGATCGGCGCCGGCGAACTCGCATTGTCGGGCGCCAGCAGCTTTACCGGCGGCACGTCGGTGACGAGCGGCACGCTGGCCCTCTACGGCGCCACGCTGGCCACCTCTTCGGTCAGCGTCGCGGATAGCGGTACGCTGCAGGGCTTCGGCACCATCGCCGGCACGGTGTCGGTGCTGGCCGGCGGCACGCTGGCCGGCGGCGTGACGGGCCAGCCCAACCCCCAGCACATCGCCCTCGTCACCGGTTCGCTCACCCTCGCCAATGCGGCCGATATCGCGCTGGCGCTGGGCGCGGCGGGCAATACTGGCGTCGCCGAGGTGACGGGCGATCTCGCGCTTGGTGGCACGCTGAGCGTGTCCGGCGAGGCCGTGCACGGCGCCGGCATCTACCGCGTCTTCACCTATACCGGCACCAACAGCGGCAGCTTCGCCTCGGTCGACCTGTCGGGCCTTGTCGATTCCGCCTCCTATACCGGCACCATCGAGACCGGCAATCCCGGCCACGTGAACCTGCTCCTTCGCGATGCCAGCCCGCTGCAGATCTGGACTACCGACAACGGCACCAGCTTTGGCGGCTCGGGCACCTGGTCGTCCACCGGTGACACCTGGTACCTCGCTTCCAGCGGCGACACGATCCCGTGGGGCGGGCAGACCGGCGTCTTCACCGGCACCGCCGGCACGGTCACGATTCACGGCGAGCAGACCTTCCAGAAGCTGGAATTTGTCACCGACGGCTATGTTCTCCAGGCCGACGGCACGGAGCCGGCTTCGAGCCTGCATGTCGATGGCGGCGGCGTGCTGTGGGTGGAGGGGCATGACGTCACCGCGACGATCAGCGCGCCGATCAGCGGCACGGGCGGCATCGAGAAGATCGGCACCGGCACGCTCATCCTCACCGGCAGCAACAGCTATGTCGGTGGCACCAAGGTTTCCGGCGGCTTTCTCAGCGTCGCCAGCGCATCGGCGCTGGGCGATGCCGGCAATGTGCTCACCCTTTCCGACGGCGGGCTGGCGACGACCGGCTCCTTCACTCTCGGCAGCGCGGTGGTGCTGGAGGGCTTCGGTAGCCTGAAGACGGCATCAGGCGAAACGCTGGGCCTCTCCGGAACCATCTCCGGCACCGGCAGCCTGCGCAAGGAAGGGCTCGGCACGCTCGTACTGAGCGGCAGCAACACCTATGGCGGCGCGACGGTGATCGCCGAGGGCACGCTGGAGGCCCAAGGCGGTGCGGCGCTTCCAGATGCCTCCGCCGTGCGGATCGAGGCCGCGGGCACGCTTCAGCTGGATGCGAACGAAGGCATCGGTTCGCTCGCAGGCAGCGGCGCGGTGAACCTGCAGAGCTACACGCTGCAGGTGGGTTACGACGCCAGCAGTTCCACGTTCTCCGGCACCATCACCGGCACGGGCGGGCTGGTGAAGCAGGGGGTGGGCACGCTCGTCCTCACCGGCACCAACGTCTATTCCGGCGGCACCACCCTTGCCGCTGGCGGGATCGTCGTCGGCAATGGCGGCACCTCGGGCAGCATCGCCGGCAATGTCACCAATAATGGTAGTCTGTCGTTCTACCGCTCCGACGTCATCACCTTCGCGGGCGGTATAAGCGGCACGGGAGGCGTGGCGCAGGTCGGCAGCGGCACGCTGGTCCTCTCCGGCACCAATAGCTATGCGGGCGGCACGCTGGTCTCGGTCGGTACGCTTGAAGTCAGCGCCGATGCCAATCTCGGGCAGGTGTCCGGTCCGCTGGTGATCGAGAAGGGCACGCTCGCCACCACGGCGAGCTTCACCACCTCCCGCGCTGTCGGTCTAGTGGGAGGCGGCACGCTCAACGTCGCCACTGGGACGACGCTGCAGCTGACCTCCGCGGTGAGTGGCGATGGCGGCCTGACGAAACGGGACGACGGCACGCTGATCCTTGCCGCCGACAACAACTATGAAGGCACGACGACGATCCACTCCGGCGTTCTGCAGCTGGGCAATGGCGGCACCACGGGCTCGATCCGCGGCGCGATCGTCAATGATGCGACCCTTGCCTTCAACCGCAGCGACGATTTCGGCTTCAGCAACCACGTTTCAGGGCAGGGGACGGTGGTGCAGGCAGGCACCGGCACGCTGGTTGTGACGGGCGATGTCGACGCCATCGGTGGGGTGCGGATCGACCAGGGCACGGTTCAGATCGGCAATGGCGGCACGACAGGCCGGATCTCCGGCCCGATCGTCGACAATGGCACACTGGTTTTCGCCCGCTCCGACGAAACGCGGTTCGACAACGTCATCTCGGGCAGTGGCAGCGTGGTGCAGGTCGGCCCCGGCGCTCTGATCCTGATGGGCGACAACAGCTACGCCGGGGGGACCGGCATCGGCGCCGGCAGCGCCATTCACGTCACCGCCGATTCCGCCCTTGGGGCATTGAGCGGCGGGATCACGCTCGCCGGCGGCACGCTGGCCGCCGAACAGGGCTTTGCCAGCGCGCGCACCGTGGCACTTGTCGGCGGCGGCACAATCCGCGTCGCCGATGCGGCGGTGTTCACCTTGTCCGGCGTCCTTGGCGGGACGGGCGACTTCACCAAGAGCGGCCTCGGGACGCTCGTGCTGACGGGCAGCAACGGCTATGGCGGCAACACCGTCGTGGAAGCCGGCACGCTGCAGGTCGGCGACGGCGGAACCTCCGGGACGATCTCCGGCAATGTCGCGAATGCGGGCACGCTGGTCTTCAACCGCTCCGACAACATTGTCTATGCCGGCGCCATTTCGGGCGCGGGCACGCTGGTGCAGGCCGGCACGGGCGCGCTGGTGCTGACCGGGACGGGCAGCTACACCGGCGGCACGCGCATCGCCGCCGGCACGCTGGTGCTCGGCAATGGCGGCACGTCGGGAGCGATCACCGGCAACGTGGTCAATGACGGGACGCTCGCCTTCAACCGCGCCGACGCGGTCACCTTTGGCGGCGTCATTTCCGGCAGCGGCACGGTGGCGCAATATGGCGCGGGCACGCTCACGCTCACCGGCGCCAACACCTATGCCGGCGGCACGAGCGTCGGTTCGGGCGCCACGCTGCAGGTCGCTTCCGACGGCAATCTCGGTGCAGCGGCCGGCTCCCTCACCCTCGCGGGCGGCGTTCTGGCGCCCACGGCCTCCTTCGCCAGCGCGCGGGCGGTGACGCTCACCGGTAGTGGCGGGTTCAGTGTCGGCACGGGCATTACGCTGACACTCACCGGCAGGGTGGGCGGCGATGGCGGGCTGCTTCTCGCCGGCGGCGGCACGCTGGAACTCGGTGGCATCAACACCTATGCGGGCGGCACCTCAGTGTCGGGCGCGACGCTGGCGGTGCATGCCGATGAGAGCCTGGGCAAGGCCGGCACCGCGCTGTCGCTGGACGGCGCGGCGCTGAAGGTGCTGCACAGCTTCAGTACCGCGCGCGACGTCGCCCTCAGCGCGGCCGGCGCGGTCATCGAGGTGACGGGCGACCGCTTCCTCGCGGTGTCCGGCAGGGTGACGGGTACGGGCGTGTTGACCAAAACCGGCGAGGGACGGCTCACCTTGAACGGCGCCAATGCCTATGGCGGCCTCATCATTCATGCCGGTACGGTCGTCGGCACCACCGCCTCCATTCGCGGCGACGTGCTCGACAACGGTGCGCTGGTCTTCGACCAGTCCGCCGCCGGCACCTTCGCCGATGATATCGGCGGCACCGGCAGTCTGACCGTCAAGGGGGTGGGGAAGCTGGTCGTCACCGGGACTGCCTTCCACACCGGCGGCACGACCATTGATAGCGGCACGCTGCAGATCGGCGATGGTGGCACGGCCGGTTGGGTCAGCGGCCCGATCGTCAACAGCGGCACGCTCATCTACGACCTTGCGGGGCGCTATACCTTCCCGGTCGACCTCAGTGGCACCGGCCAGGTGATCCTGGAGGGAGGCGGCACGGTCGACTTCGTGGGCTCGACCTATGCGGGCCTCATCCAGACCAAAGACGCGCATGTCATTCTCAAGCGCGACACCGAGACAGACGCCAATTTCAGCATCGGCGCGAGGGGCGTCCTCAGCGGCACCGGCAGCATCGGTCTGCTTGATGTCCTCGATGGGGGCACCGTCTCGCCGGGCTATTCGCCGGGAACGCTTGAGATCAATGGCAAGATGACCCTTTCCAGCGGCTCGACCTACCGGGCGGACATCACCGCGGGCAACGGCAACGACCTGATCGCCGTCAATGGCGAGGTCGGCATCGACGCCGGCACGACGCTCGACGTGCATGCCGAGCGTGGCTCCTACGCAAACTACACCAGCTACACCGTCCTCACCGCCACCGAGGGTGTTCACGGGGTGTTCGGCACGGTGACGACCAATTTCGCCTTTCTGGACATCCTGCCGGACTATGAAGACGACGCGGTCATCCTGAACATCGTGCGCAAGGACATTCCCTTCTGGCGGGAGGCGCACACCTTCAACCAGTTCTCGACGGCGAACGGCATCGAGTCGCTCGGGGCCGGCAACGAGGTCTATGATGCCGTCGCTTCGCAGTTGAAATCGGAGGCCTTTTTAGCCTTCGACGCCCTGTCCGGCGAGATCTACGCCACAACGGCATCGGTGATCCAGCAGCAGTCCGTGTTCACGCGCGAGGCGGTCATCGACCGGCTGCGGCAGGCCTCGGTCGGGACGAACGGGGCGCCTCTCGCCTATGCGGCGAACGGGCCGCAGACGGCTGGTTTCGGCGCCGATGTCGCGGCCGTCATGTGGATGCAGGGCTTTGGCGCCCAGGGCGACATCGCGTCCAACGGCAACGCGGCGGCGGTCTCGGACACGATCGGCGGCTTCGTTGGCGGCTTCGATGCGGCGTTCACCGAGGACTGGCGGCTCGGCGCCTATGGCGGCTACAGCCGCTCCTGGTTTGACGTTTCCGACCGCGTGTCGTCCGGCTCGATGGATAATTACGAACTCGGTCTTTACAGCGCCACGCAGCTAGGGGCGCTCGCCCTGCGGCTGGGGGCGGGCTATGCGTGGCACGACATGTCGATGTCGCGCACGGTCGCCTTTGCCGGCTATGACGGCACGAACAGCAGCGACGTGACCGCGAGCTCGGCGCAGGTCTTTGGCGAGCTCGGCTATGGATTGTCTGTCGGCCCCGTCGATCTGGAACCCTTTATCGGCCTTGCCTATCTGCACCTTGATGGCTGGAACACGGCCGAGATCGGTTCGACCTCGGCGCTGGCGGTGAACGCCGGCGCCATGGATACGCTCTACTCCACGCTGGGGCTGCGCGGCGGCCGCGACATTGAGGTGAACGGCGTTGCGTTCACCACCAGCTTCACCCTCGGCTGGCAGCATGCCTTTGGCGACACCGTTCCGGCAGCCGTCATGAGTTTCGCCAGCGGCTCCGCGCCCTTCACCATCGACGGCGCGCCAATTGCAACAGACACCTTCGTCTTCGGCGGCGGGCTGTCCTATGAGGTCGACCCAAACACGCGGCTCGGGGTGAAATACGATGGCCAACTCGCCTCAAGCGCCCAGCAGAGTGTCGTCTCCGGTCAATTGCAGGTCCGATTCTGACCGCCGCATGGCCCGCTGGCTGAGGGGCCCGTGAGAAGTGTCGTCGACATGTTCGTCCGGGTGCGGCCGAGGAATGCCGCAGGTGAGGCCGTGTGAGCGAAACGAGACGCGCGAACGGAACCGCGCGTCGAATCTCAGACGCCTTCGCGAACACGATCACTGACGACGCTGAGTCGCTCCGACACAGCCGAGACGCGCCCGCGGGTACACATTTCTGGGACTCATTTGGGAGTCATGCTTGGATTTGCGTCAGTGATTATCTGACGCAACCAACGACATGCGGACATTCAAAAAGCCTGGCGCGCCGATCAGAGTGAAAATATGAACACGTATGTTGTTGAAATTGAATTGGTTTAGCAGCCGCCTGGAAACAGGTTGAGCGCCGTTCCCGCCCTGTGTTGACGGCCGTAGGTGAGCGAGCATATCGACAACAAAGATCGCGCCGCCTGCGGCGCTGTCTTAATCACAAATAAAAGCTTTGAGGCGCCGTGTTAGGTCGTCTTTGCCGACTTCACATTCCCAAATTATCAAAACCTTCCAGCCCCTTTCGACTAAATCTCTAGCGTGGCGCGCATCGCGCTCTCGATTTCCTGATATCTTTGGTATCCAATAGTGTTGATTGGAACGTGTCGTCCGTGCGCCTTCACGGCAATCGTGTCCATGCCAGAAGCACCCATGAACGAAAATCGCTTTCGTTTTTCCTATGAATGCGATGTCCGGCTTACCCGGTAGATCCTTGCGATGTAGACGGTAACCTGTGAACCCTAATGCGCGCAGCGCCCTTCTAACCATCAATTCTGGCTTTGTGTCTTTGGAACGAATGGCGCGCATATTGGCGCTACGGCGACTTAGGTCGAGCTTATCCATCTCTCGTCAAGGCTGTTGCTATCCCGCGCGTTTACTGGGTAACCAATGTCGATAGCCATTGCTCCAAACTAATCAAACGTCCACGCTCAATGTGTTCAACAACCCGACGGCGCGAATTTGCAGCATTACGCGATCCGGCCAGTTCTCCATAGGTCGCTTGTACAGCGTCGGTGCTTATGTGCACTACGTGATCGAACATTGGATTGTTTCTGTAAAGACTCTCACATGCACGCATTAATCGCGCAGGATCAAACTCGTTTGTGACAAATACATATTGAAACTTCTGATTCTCTGATTCAGCATTGATATATTCATCATACTCCGTTGGGAACTGCTTCTCGCGGTCCGCCCGAACACTCCATTTCGCCGTTACAAGAGTCCGCATGGTGGGCCGAAGTATCGCGAGATCGACCTTGTTCTCCTTGCCTCCTTGCCGGGCACGATTAAATCCTGGGATTTCATAAAGGAGGCTCCGGACGCGAACCGATTCGTCAGTTCCCCCACTGGCACGCCGAACAATTTGTGCGAGCACATCCTCAAAGCCTTCGCCAACGAGGTTCTTGCGCTTGTTCTGTACCGCTAAGAACTGCCGTACCTTCTGCGTGACGGTATGCCAACGATCCGCCGGCGGCTCGGTCGCGAAGAAGGGACCAAGCGCCTCCTTGATGATTGCCGCAAGCTCGGGATCTGCTCCTGGCTCTGGAAAACCCCGATCTCCATAAGGCAACCGCTGCTGGGCGGCGACTTGTGCTTGCCGCGCTTCGCGGCGCAGTACGACGTCGGCCAAGTCCGCGCACGCCTTTATGAATAGCCAGTCGATGTCGTAGGCTAGGGTGCCTGGTTCCGCCACGAGTGACCTGCAGAGCCAATCATGGAATGCAAGTGAACGCGCATACCACGGCTTGCCTGGTTGTGATTTGTCACTCTCGTAGCAATGTGCCAATCCCGTTGTAGGGTCAGACCATAGCAACAATCGATAGACGTGCTGCCAAGCATTCGCCGCCGTGACCTTGTCTGTCGATGCCTGAAAATACCTATCTATCAGTCGGTTACGGTTTTCTGCACCAAATGCGCGGTCTACCGCTTCCTTCCCTGCCGTACCGTCTGGTTCCGGTTGGAGGATATCCCCCTCAGCCATGACATCATCCTACCTGCGCGCGAATCCTCTCTTGATCGCGTGAGGTATTAAGCTCTTTCAGCAGGCCCTCCGCTACACTTTTGGCCAGCAGCGGCGGTACGGCGTTTCCAACTTGTCGATAACGGGAGTGAGCCGGGCCACCATCGTGCCGACCTTCTAGCGGGCCTCGACGCCTATCCGACGTGAACACAAAATGATCGGGAAATGACTGAAGCCGTGCGAGCTCGCGTACTGAAAGCGCACGCGGCGCGTCGTAGTGGTACACGCAATCAGCCTTCGTATTCAGCGTCCATGCCCAGAGCTCTGGATGGAGGCGGCGGTACGCATAAAAGTGCTTTCGCGAGAGCCTCCCGCTACCGTTTTCCTGTCCCCAACGCTGCCCTGTAAGATAGCGATCGAGCAGTTCCTCTTGCAGATCTCTGTGATTTCCGCCCTGAGGAATGCCGCATAACCGCAGTTCAGTATCCTTGTTAATCCTAGGAACCTGAACATTCGCAAGCCGCTCAGGCGCATCCGTGCGCATCAAGCGCTGATACGCGCTCTGTGGTTCCGGGAGGTCGCTCCAATTCAGATCGTCCGCCCGGTGTCCCATCGGCAAACCGGCGAGATCGGAGATTGCTTGCGCGGCAGTGACCGCCGTTAGATTTTCCGTGTCCGCTAGGGCGTCTGCGAGCGTCATGCTCAGGAGGTTTTGCTGTACGACGAGCTGGTAACGCGGTTTGCGATCACCCGTGAAGCGTGCCAACGCCACGGAGTCCGTAGCACCAGAGCCTTTGAGAGCTGGGAGCGACATACGAGTGCCGCGCCGAACACCGCGAAACAACAGACGTTTCCGAGTCTGAGGCACGCCAAAGTCAGACGCATCGACAACCTGAGCTTGCACGTCGTATTCCCTGTCGAGTGCCAAGTCAGCTAAAATCTGCTCTCGCACCCCCATCTGGTCCATGCCCGTCACATTCTCCATGACGAAAGCTGGGGGCAAAGCGGTGCGCAACGTGTCGACGAACTCGCGATAGAGCGAATTACGAGGATCATCAATCAATCGGCTGTGGTTGCGAACCTGCGAGAACGCCTGACAAGGAGGGCCGCCGACGAGGACGGTAGCCCTGCGAGCTTGATCAAGAATTTGCGCTTTGACCGCATCTCGCCGAAGGTCGCCCAAAATAGACTGGGCCCTCGGAAAATTCAGAGCAAAAGTCGCCAAGGCGTCGGGATCGTTGTCGCTGCCAGCAAGAATGGTAAAGCCAGCCTGCCTGAAACCTTCGGACAGCCCACCGGCACCGCAGAACAGGTCAACAACCGAGAAGTTTTGAGGCAAATCCGGACCGCGCTTTGCCGCCCCGGCCTTCCCAACCGATCGACTCAAACCCTGCCCTCCCGACGAGAATCTATGCAATACGTTCCTATTATGTTCTGGCGGCCTCGCCAAGGCTTTTCACCCTTCGTGACCAAACAAACCGTGCATCGGCACCCGTCCTGCTTATGCGCCGGCATCGCAGGCTCCGCTTCAAGAAGTGAAGGTGGCCTTATACTGCGGGTGCAACTGCACCAATCGCGCAACATCCCTGCGGAGGCGCCGCAGCTCCGGCCACGGGAAATGCCGCCCCTCTGCGCCTTCGGCACCTACCGAGATCAGCACGTCGAGTTTCGCTGAGAGAGTGCTGAGAGAGGTTGCTTCCGCTGCAAACAGCTCCGCGATGAGGCGCTCTTCATCGGCGGATGCCGACGCTTCTTCCTGCCGGGTGGCGGAGTAGCCGATTGCGCGATCCGCGTCGTCCCAACGCTGCTGATGCGCGCGCAGAACTGCGGCGATTTCGGCGCGCCGTGAGCAAAGCGGCGGCAGATCGACTGAAAGCTCATCAAACTGGCGCAAGGAGGTGATGCGTACCGGCGAGGGCAACTCGGCTGCAGCAAGAACCACCTGCGGAAAGCCGATCGTCCGCACCAGCTCAGACTCCAGTCGCTGCTGCTTCCGACACAGAGCGAGCGTGCGCCGATGCGCGGCGCGCCACGCCTTCCACGCGATGAAGGCGGCATCTGTCGTGCCGCCATCCTGCGGTGCGGCTGCAGCCGAACTGTTGAAGGAAGAGCCGCCGACCGTCGCCAGGGCGGCAGAGAGAAGGTCCCTCCGGGATGGTCGGGACAGACTCATGCTAATCTCAGAATCAGCCATGATCCGAGCTCCACGCAGCTTGGTTGTGGTCAGGCCAAGTAGAGCGTTGCAACCGCTCCGCTTGGCCGCTTCACTGCTGGGCAGCGAAGAAGACGAGTCTGAATCGCCGAGAAATTATGTCAAGGTATAAATTTGCTAACGTCTGAACAGGTTCGAATGGCGCGCGCGGCGCTGCGATGGGGCGTACGCGATCTCGCCAACCATGCCGGCATAACTGCTGCGACGGTGACACGGATCGAGAACGACTACGCCGCTCACGCGAGCACGCTTTTGGCCATTCGAGCGGCGTTCGAAGCCGCCGGCATAGAGTTCATTCCAGAGAATGGCGGCGGCGCCGGTGTGCGCTTCCGCAAGCCGCCAGCGCCGGCATAGGCCTCAGCGACCGCAGCTCCTGCGCAAGATCGCTGAGGCTTCAGCGCGGTTCGGCGGCAGTTCCTTTGCAGCTTTTTCGCACCGCGATCGCCAGTCTTGAGCGGGGCACCGACAGCCGCTTCGCTTCAGGCAAGGCGTTGAATGGCGACGTCGCTGCCCACGTGGCGGTGCCTGCACCAGTCTGGCATCGCATTTCCGGAGGGCCTGACGAACAGCCGGTAGCGCTCGGCGCCCACGGCGCGTTTTCTGCCGCTCCGTCATAGTATCGCAGCGATGAGACGTGGTCTCGTTTCGGGCCGGCGAAGCGGGCTAGCTTGAGGGCAGGATAAAAGCGCGAACATTGCGCGGCGGTCGGATGGTTGTTTTTGCAGGGTATTTGCTTGATCTAGACACATTACGCCACTTGATAACAATGTGCAGGACCAGCAGGAATCTTTCTATTCGAACGCTTAGTCGCACATTGTCATCGTCTGATGCCCGCTGAGGGCCATCACCCCTCGGTTTTGGATCGCGAGGCCTGCCACTTCTGGGGCGTAGCAGAGCGAGCGGCTTCTCGGCAGAAACGCCGCCCCTGACCGAGGCGAGTCGCCTCTCCACAACGTGCCTGCACTGACCGCCGATGCCCCGTACGAGCTTCGCGCGCATGTTGGTGAAGTTCTGCCAGCAGCGTGCCACGACCGTCCTGTCGTCTCGCGACGCCGACCTGTTTCAGAACTGGCTGCTCGATCTCCTCGCTGCGCGCGTGCCACCGCCCCTGACGGAGCGCGACTATGACTGGCACGCGATTGCTCACGCCTGTGACGTGGATCACGCCGATCTGCAGCGTGCCGGCCCCGCGCTTGCGCCAGGCCTTGATGCGCTGCGCCGTGAACTGGCGCGCCGCGGCCACGTCACGGTGAAGCGTGCCGCAGCGCGCCGGGCACCGTCCCGCTTGGAGAGGAGCAAGCTTCAGCGTGATGCTCAGCGGCTCGACGCTGTGCCGCGTCGACGCGGCCCTCGGGCAAAGCCGATCGTCGAGTTCCCCGAGAGCGACGGCCGGCCTTGGACGGACCCGCCCTCATTCGCCGATGCGCTCGATCTTCACATGCGCCGCCATGGCGACTCCGCGATGCATCTCGCCCGTGTCCTTGAGGCGAGCGCGGGCCAGGTCGACGCCTCCGCGCTTAAAATGTGGCGCCGCGGCGTGAAGGTGCCGCGCGCCTCCCGAAGTCTCGCGGCGCTGGAGCTCATCGAGCGGCGCTACCGTCTGCCGCCGGGTTACTTCCGTTCGAAGCTGCCGAACGGAGATCGGTGCACATCGGCGGGGACCATCGCCGGCATCAGTCGAGCCGAGCGGCGACGCCTCGCCTGGCACCTACCGCATGATTTTGATCGGCGCCCGTTGAAGGAGCGGGAGGAGATCCTTGAGTGGGTGCAGCGGGTGGTGATCACGGGAACGACCGACTATCGGCGCTTCCAGGCAGCCGCCATGAAGCAGCGCTATTCGATCCGGTTTCCCGGCCTGCTCGACCAATCCGCCCGGCCGCGCGGGCTGAACCGGTTTTGCCGGGAGGCGGATGGATCGCTGCCGGATCCGGATCTCGCAAGTGCGGCGCTCGATGCGCCGCCCCAGCTGGCCGAGGAGATGGCCGATCTCATCCGGTTCAAGACGGCGACGCTGACGGCCTTCGGCTATCAGCGCAACGGTGTCTGGGGCGAGGAGACGGCATCCCAGAAGGTCGAGCATCTCGGTCTGATGTTCGGTGCGCTGGCGGCCTCACCCAGCGGCGCGGTCCACGGCTTTGGCGTTCCGTTGGAGAATCTGAGCTTCGGCCTACTGGTCTTCCCGATTGTGTGGGACTGGTACATCCAATGGCGCGAGCGTCGGCGCGGCTTCTACACCGCGTGGGAGGTCGACATGCTGCGGATTGCTGCCGCGCTCACCCGCGCCGAGACAGGCTGGCTGCGGCAGAACCCGCAACTGGCGGAACGCATCCGTCCTATTCCCAATTTGATCACCGAGCGCGACGTTGCCGCTGCCCGTGCTGACTGGGACGCGGCCTGCGAGCAGATGCATCGCCATGGCCTCGCCCGCGCACGGGAGGTGCAGCGCGTAGCCCGTATCCACCGTGATCCCTTCGAGCCGATTATCGCGGTTCTGGAGGCGGACAGCCCGGTCGCCGAGTATCGCAAGATCACTGAGGAGATCCTGCGGCTGATGCCGGACGAGAAGCGCTACCCGCGCGCGGCGGCCGAGGCGGTGCGGGCGTTCCTCATGCTGCGGCTCGGCCTGCATCTCGGGCTGCGGCAGAAGAACCTGCGTCAGCTCCTCGTCTGTCCGCGCGGCGACCTGCCAACCTCGGAGCGGCGCCTCGCGGAGATGAAGCGTGGCGAGTTGCGCTGGAGCGAGCGCGATCAGGGATGGGAGGTTCTTATCCCTTCCATCGCCTTCAAGAACGCGAACTCGTCCTTCTTCGGCAGCAAGCCGTTCCGGCTGATCCTGCCCGACCTCGGCGGCCTCTATCACTATCTCGAGGCCTATATCGATCGGCACCGCCGGGTGCTGCTGAAGCATGCTGCCGACCCGGGCACGCTGTTCGTCAAGACGGTGAAACTCACCAGCAAGGATGCCGCGTACTGCCAGAACACCTTCTATGAGGCCTGGCGCCTGGCGATCCAGCGCTATGGCATCCACAACCCCTATACCGGCCGCGGCGCCATCAAGGGCCTCCTGCCGCACGGCCCGCACAATGTCCGCGACGTGCTCGCGACCCATATCCTCAAGAAGACCGGCTCCTACGAGCAGGCGAGCTACGCCATCCAGGACACCCCGGAGATGGTCGCCAAGCACTACGGGCGCTTTCTGCCTCAGGATAAGGCGGCTCTCGCGGCCCAGATTCTCAACAAGGTGTGGGAGGCGGCCTAAGTGCTGAGGGTTCGAGAAGCGAATCTCTACGCAGCTCACGCGACGCGCGATGGCGCGTTGCCACGTTGGCAATCCGCTTCAGCAGCAGGGCCGGAAGCGCCGTAGAGGCAAAACTACGAGCCGCCCACTCAAGATGGGAACGGTGCAATCGGGGCCGATTGCGGAATGGCGGGCTTCAGGCGACTGCTCCCTCTTAGCAGACGCCGGTTTCAGGCTTTCCCTAGCGCTAGAAGATGTAGGTACGGTCGTTCAATGGCCGTTAGCCTCTGCGCCTCAAGGTCGTGATTGAATAAAGTTGTAGGGCAGAAGTAAGTATTCCCGCAGGATGCGAAGAAGTGCGATCATACCCAGCGCGTCCTCGAAGTTAGCGTGTTCGAGGAATATGCGCTTGAGCTCTGGCTTCGCGTCATCATGTAATTCATGATGCGTGTACGCGCCGTTGATGGTCGACGATAACACCGCGCCGGGGAAGCTGGCCGACAGCATTGCGATCAGGCGTTGAGAGCAGAGGTCTTCGATTTCCCAATCCAAAGTTGCGAATGCCAGGTTGGCTTGGGTGACTACCAACTTGCGATCGTAGCCTGCGGGGAACGCAGGCATGACGGGCCGGAGCACGAAAAGATCCTCATACCTACCGATGATCGGATCCGCCGTGGTGAACACTCGGCGGCCGGCGATGTCGTTGTCCAGCAGTCCCGCGAAACGGAACCGGGTCGCGCCTGTGGCGTCCCGGTCTACGTCCGCTAGCTGCAGGAACATCCCGAGACGCCTACTTACGCCATCCACACCGCCGTCGTTCCCTTTCCCGGCCGCCAAGACCGCGAGATCAGCGTCGATCAGCGGTCGTCCGTGCCGCTCCGCATGCAGATCAGATGCTCGCGTTAGGTACGCTACGTCGGAGGTCCCTTCCACAATCACATTCACACGCGCGATGGGCCAGCCCAGAAGGGCGGCCATTTGTTCGACGACGCCGCTCATCTCCAGGGCGCCGTGAGGGGCCGGAGCAGCGGACCGTTGTGTCCGAAGATGATGAACCCGGCCAGCGGGGCTCCAGGAGCGAACCTTGGCTGTCCGAACTGCTCCGCGCGGAAGGGCACCTCAACGTTGTCGAGCTCCGACACCTTGGCAAACGCTCGTCCGTCGGTGTTCGCCGTCACCCGAGCGCGCACCTGTCGTCGATCGCCGCCGGACAAACCCAGGAGCCATTGAAGCCGCGGCGGTACCTCGACGAAATGTTCACCCTTGCGCCATAGGCCGCGAAGGCGACGGAACTGAATCTCGCCCTCGTGCGCGCGGTCGCGCTGGAACATCAGGACGGCCAACTCCAATTGCATCTGCGGCGTGAAGGCCGGGCCACTGCCGTTCAGCGACTGCAGAAGCTCCAGTTGCAGATCGAAGTTCGCCGGATCATCGATGACGGTGAGCAGGTAGCGCAACTTCACTGCCTGCACGTTGCCGGTCAGCAACGGGCCGGAGAGCATCTCTGCGGCCGCGGCACGGTTCGCCGGAGGTAAATCTGCTAGGGACAGGTTCTTCTGATGTCGCACACCTTCGCCCAGCTGCGCTAAGGCTGCCGCGATGGCGCCGGTCTCGGTGTTTAGATCCCTGTCGCCAGCGCCCCCGCTCGCCATCAGGAGCGCGAATGCGCTCTCTGCTAGCCTGCCGAGCGCGTTGCGCCTCGGCTCGGATCCCGGCCGCTCCATAAGGCCGTAGACGAGCGCGAGGACCTCCAGTGCCCGCGATGCAGCCACGGCAAGATCCGCCGCTCCCTCGGCCAACAGGGCACGTCCGTAGGTCTCAACCACGAAGGAGTTGTCCGGGTTCAAGCCATATGCGCGTCGGGTTGTCGCCTCGGCGGCCTTCCGTGATGCTTCGACGCTTGCCGGATCGTGGCCCGCAGCCAATTCGGCGTCAGCAAGGTCGTAAAGCGCGTGCGCGAGCGAGTTGTAGATGTTGATATCAGACTCGCCTCCTTCCTCGGCGTCGAGTCGCAGTGCGGTCTGCAAGTCCTCTGCCGCTCTTCGCAAGATGTCGACTCGCTCATCGCCGCTAAGATGGAAGAGGTCCGGGTCGGATGCGATGCGCCGCCTGGATATGGCGCAATGGTGCAGAAAGGTACGGCTGGGGGCGCGCAAAGAGCGCGGCATGTTATCGAGGGCCGCGAGGACCTCCCGCCAGTATGGGGCGAAAACTCCGTAGCCCCGGCTCGGGTCGATTTTGAAGATCGAGACGGCGAAAGACTCCGCCACTTCGCGCAGATAGACACTCTGTAAGATCGGCGATGCGGAGATATCCCGCAGGATTAGGAAGCGCATGTGTTCGGGATTGGTCGCCGCCCCGTAACCCTCGACCTCCCTAGCCGGCTGGTCGTAAAAGAGGCCGTTGATCAGATAACGCCCTAGGAGACTGTGCGCCATCGCCCAATAGCGTTCGGTCTCAGCGCGGAACTCGACGAGGCCAAGGACACCTAGCTCTTTCCGCATATCCTCAATGCGGTCCGAGATGGGCCATCCCGCTGAGGGTGGGAGCAGTTCGTCTGGTAGAGGCTCCCGAACAGTACTGAAGGCGGCGATCCTGAGCAGGGCCGTCCGGATTTCCGCGTCCGTAACTGTGTCGCGGAACGCACGGTAAACACGAGACTGCACGGTCTCCCCGAGGTCGACTTGCCGCTGCAGCCAGAAAGATAGGACAATCCAGAATGCCGCGATGCTGCGCGACGTGCCCACCGCTGAGGTGTCGAAGAAGGCTCGCCATTCGGCCTCCGATCTGTCCGTCCCATGCGGAACGAGAAAGCGGTTGAGGTGGCGGCCGAGCAGGACGGCATCGTTCGCTGCGACGCGATGTGTGAGATTAGCGAGAGCGACGAACCTGTGGTCGGACAGGATGCCTACTCCGACGAGCGGCCCGGTCGCGAGCAGCATGCAGACCCGGCGGCCGCTTGTGGCGATCTCCCTAGCGTAGCTGAGGAGTTCTGCCTCCCGTCCCTCCCAGTGTCCCTGATCAAATACGAGCACACACGGCGCCTCGTAAATTTCGGAGATTTCAGCCTGAGGGCGTTCATTGACTAGCCTGGTTAGTAGCCCGGACATCTCGAGTCCAGTTCCCGGCGAGGCGCCCCGTTTCGCGACGAGAGTCGGGTAGCCGTTCGACGCCGCGCGCCAAGCGAGATCGCGAAGCAACGTTGTGGCACCCGCGCCGGGCTCGCACGAGAGGTAGAGGATGCGGTTCTCTTCCACGCCGCGACGGTCGAGCCGTCTTAGCCGCGTGCGAAGGGTCTCCCAGGCGTTCGGATCCCGCTGCCACGGCATCCCAGCGGCGTAGGGCCGCCAAGAAGCGGCGGGATCGGCGAAGAACCCATCCACTTCGTCGGCGGCGAGATCTGCGGGTTGGAGTGGCGTGAGCGCGTCGACCCCGAGTAGATCGTAGGAAGCCAGCACCGGACGTTGGGGGTCGTCCAGCCCGGTAGCGACAACGTCGCGCAATTTCCCTTGCTCGTCGCGAATCCTGACCAAGAGGGCGCCGTCCCGGCCGCGCAGGTACTCTCCCCGCAGCGAGGCGGCGAACTCGGAGATCGATGCCCTGAGCAGACCAACAGGCGTTCCGCCCCGGTCGCGCTGCCACTGACGAATCGTTCCGTCCGCGTCTGCGTCGTCCGATACGAACGTAATGAGGGTCCTGAAACCGTCTTCCCATAGTGCGTCCAGGTCTTCTGGTATGGCGAAGCGCCCAGATACGACTACGATCAGGTGGTGGGCTGGGCGACGGCGGAGCGCTTGAAGCATCGTTAGCCGGCGCGTCAGTGCGGTGAGGCCGGTTCGTCGCTCACTTTGCCGTCCGTTAAGAAGGAGCACAGCCAGGTGCCGCCGTGGCAAAACCACATCCGCGGGATCCGTCTCGACGAGGTGGATCAGGCCTCGGCGAAGAACCAATGGGTCGTCAATCGCCTCGGGAGTCTCGATTTCGGTTGTAAAGGGCTTGTCCGAGCGTTCAGAGAGCACAACGCTCCATGGTAGGCGGCAGAGCGAGGCGGCGGCGCGTGCATCCGTGGAGCCGTCGTCAACTAGCCAGAGCGCTGCGTCTCGGCCGTCCAACTGGGCGATGATCGGGAGAGGAATGCTTGTGAGTTTCTGATCTTGACCAGCCATCTGGAGATCGTCGCGCAGATCAAATCCGGTGTCCAGCGGGGAGGAGGAAGAATGCAGTTCTTTTGAAGCGGGTTAAGTCGATCAGCTCTTAGTCTAAGGCGATCGGTACGAGCGGCCGTCCGATTACACCAATTCTGCCGGAATTGAACGGGCTGCTTTCCATCAAGCCTGGTGTTTAGTGCAGCATGAACGAAGGGCGGGTTTCGGGATCGGTGATTTTTTCCGCAATGGCCGAATGGGGGCGCAAAGTAGACTTCGCTGCAAGGGCAGGCGAACGCCAAGTATGGGTCGTTGCCGCCAGACCGCTCCACCAAGCGTATCCCGGGAAAGACTCCCGCGCCGCATCTGGCAAGTATTTTCGCCCTGCTGCACGCGGTTGTTCTGCGGCGTAGAATCGGCCCCTTGGCGAGTGGGGGGATGCCCTTGATCCTCCGCGCATGCGCCACTCGCGTCCGTTTCGTCCGAAGAAAATATTCCGTGTCGGCAGCGATGCTCCATCGCCAGCTTCGAGCTTGGCTGGCGCACCACTCTCAAAGATCCCGCGCCGCGATGCGCGCGTCATTCGAGATGCTGAGCAAAACCTTGCGCCCGCTGACTCCGTCGAGCATGATTCCAAGGTCGTGCATGTCACCGACGACTGGCCATCGAGCGTTCCGATCGCACCTGAAGAAGTCGATGTGATCGAGGCCTTCTTCAGGCGGGAGATCGACGCGCTCTTGAGGTGACGGTGCTGCCGAAGGGGCTTGAGGGAGGCGATTGGGCCATGAACGTAACCTTGCCTATCACCAGCCGGGCCGCCCTCTATCTCCGCGTTTCCACCACGCGGCAGGCCGACGTTGACCTGTCCATCCCAGATCAGCGCCTCCAGACCGCCGCCTATTGCGAGCGGCAGGGCTGGTCCGTTGTGGCGGAGTATGTGGAGCCGGGTGCGTCGGCGATGGACGACAGCCGGCACGAGTTCCAGCGGATGATTGAACGGGCATCCGATGACGATCGCCCATTCGATGTCATCGTCGTCCATAGCTTCAGCCGGTTCTTCCGCGATGCCTTTGGGCTGGAGATGTACATCCGCCGCCTCGCGAAGCACGGCGTGCGGCTCGTCTCCATCACCCAGGAGCTCGGGGACGATCCGGCCCAGGTCATGATGCGGCAGGTCATCGCCCTGTTTGACGAATACCAGTCCCGCGAGAACGCCAAGCATGTGCTGCGGGCCATGAAGGAGAATGCCCGGCAGGGTTTCTATAACGGCTCCCGCCTGCCGCTTGGTTTCACTCTCGAAGAGGTGGAGAAGCGCGGCCATCGCACGAAGAAGCGGATCATCGTCGATCCCGTAGAGGCCGAGCTCGTGCGGCTGATGTTCGATCTTTACCTGCAGGGAGACGGCACATCTGGACCCATGGGCATCAAGGAGATTACCAAGCACCTCAATGCGAAGGGCCACCGCACCCGCCTCGGTGCCCGTTACGGCGTCGGTACCATCCACGGCATTCTGACCAATCCCGTTTATGTCGGGGAATGGAGCTTCAACAAGCGCAGCTCCAAGACCGGCCAGGTGAAGCCGCAGCACGAAGTCATCCCGATTTCCGTGCCGGCCATCCTCAATCGAAGCACCTTCGACAAGGTGCAGAAGGCGCTCAGGGCGAAGAACCCGCACAACAGTCCGCCCCGGGTCATCTCAGGTCCGATCCTTCTGACCGGGCTGGCCTACTGCGCCTGTTGCGGTAGCGCCATGACGCTGCGCACCGGCACCTCGAAGAGCGGCAGGGTCTATCGCTATTACAGCTGCTCGACCTCCGGCCGGGTCGGCAAGTCCGCCTGCAAAGGGCGAACGGTGCCGATGGAGAAGCTCGACCATCTGGTCACACGCCATGTGGCCGAACGCATTCTGATGCCCGAGCGGCTGGAGGCGCTGCTGCAGTCTGTCGTCGACCGGCGGGTGAAAGCCGATGCCGAGGTTCAGGCGCGGATCGATGAACTCTCCCGCGAAAGGACGACAGCGGAAGACAAGCTCCGGCGTCTTTACCAGCTTGTCGCCGACGGCATCACTGAGCCCGACGAGATGCTCAAGGAGCAGATTGCCAAGCTCAAGGCAGATCGGGACCGTGCACATTCGGCGCTGGAGCGGATCGAGAATCAGGGTGCTGCCGCCAGCCGGCTTGACCCGGACAAGCTTGCCCGCTTCGGGCAGCTCATGCGCTCAAACATCACCGAGGGCGAGGTGCCGTTCCGCAAAGCGTATCTGCGGTCGCTTATCGACGCCGTCGAAGTCGACCAGCACGTCGTGCGCATCCACGGATTAAGGACGGTGCTGGAGAGAGCCGTACTCGCCGACCGCGCCACCCAGCCGGGTGTTCGCGGTTTTGTACGGAAGTGGCGCGCCCTAGGGGAGTCGAACCCCTCTCTCCACCGTGAAAGGGTGGCGTCCTAACCGATAGACGAAGGGCGCGCAGGCCGGGGCCTTATAGGGTGACACGCGGCGGCGCGCAAGATGGCACCATGCGCGTCATCCACAGGCATGGCGCCCGTGCGCACGAAACGCCTTCCGCAGCCATGCCCCGTGCTGGGTCGCCGCGAGCGGGGCAGGCGGCGGTCTGAAGCGCGGGGCCGCTGGCGACTCAGAGACAGCAGGCAATGCAAGCAAGTCCCTCACCCAAGGGACATCGGCCCCGGCCGGGCCCTGCCGCAGCCCTGCCGCAACCGGCCGCCTTGCGCCGCCCATGGGCCGGCAAGGCGCGCCGGCCCACGAACTCAAGGCCGCATCACCATTTGCCGGTGTTCGCCATCGACGCCCACGGCTCCAGCGGCGGCAGCGCGTCGCCCTTCTGCAGCAGCTCGATCGAGATGTTGTCAGGCGAGCGGACAAAGGCCATGCGGCCGTCGCGCGGCGGGCGGTTGATGGTCACGCCGCCATCCTGCAGCTTCTGGCAGGCGGCATAGATGTCGTCGACCTCGAAGGCGAGATGGCCGAAATTGCGCCCCTCGCCATAGGGTTCCGGGTCCCAATTATAGGTCAGCTCCACCTCGGCGACGCCTTGCTGGCCGGGGGCGGCGAGGAAGATCAGCGTGAAGCGCCCTTGCGGCGATTCCTTGCGCCGCACCTCGGTGAGCCCCAGCTTGTTGCAGTAGAAATCCAGCGAGGCGTCGATATCGGTGACGCGCACCATGGTGTGAAGGTACTTCATGAGTCCTCTCAAAGGCTGCCGCCGGGGTGTCCGCGGATCGGATGAGCGCAACATATGATGAGTGGCGATGACATCAAGGCGGCGGCCGACGCGCTTGCCGCCGTGCTGGCCGATATGCGGGCCGGGGTCGCCTTCACCGGCGCGGGAATCTCCACCGAATGCGGCATTCCCGATTTCCGCTCGCCCGGCGGTCTGTGGTCCCGCAACCGGCCGATCGACTACCAGGACTTCCTCGCCAGCAGGGAGATGCGGGCCGAGGCCTGGCGGCGGCGCTTCGCCCTGGAGCCGGCGCTGGGCGGCGCGGTGCCGGGGCGTGGACACCGGGCGCTGGCCGCGCTCGCGGGCGAGGGGCGACTGCAGGGCATCATCACGCAGAACATCGACGGCCTGCACCAGGCCTCGGGTGTGCCCGACGACAGGCTTGTCGAACTGCACGGCAACAGCACCTTCGCCACCTGCCTCGACTGCGGCACGCGCTATGAGCTGGAGTGGGTCCGCGCCCGTTTCGAAGCCGGGCAGGGGCGGGCGCCGGACTGCGCAACCTGCGCAGGCCCGGTGAAGAGCGCCACCATCTCCTTCGGCCAGCCGATGCCGGCGGCGGCGATGGCGCGGGCCGCGGCCCTCAGTGGCGCCTGCGATGTCTTCCTCGTTCTCGGTTCCTCGCTGGTGGTATGGCCGGCGGCCGGCTTTCCCGTGCAGGCGAAGCGCGCCGGGGCTACCCTCGTCATCGTCAATCGCGAACCGACCGAGCTGGACGATCTGGCCGACCTCGTCATCCATGCCGATATTGGCGATGTGTTGGAGGCGGCGATGGCCCGGTGACGGGCGGGAATCGCGCACCGAATCAATTTGGGTGTTTTCGTGACCGCAGCGGGTGCTATGCTTCGGCTTCGGAATCATGGTTTTCGCCAGCTGGGGCGAAAAGGGTTTTCCTGGAGGTAGGCAGCCGATGGTGTCGGACGGGTCTCTGCCACGCACGGGAACGGGCTCCCGCGACGAGCTGGATCAGGGCGCCGAGGACGGCGAGCGCCAGGATGGCAAGGTCCTACAGATCGCCGGCAGCATCAAATGGTTCGACCTGTCCAAGGGCTACGGCTTCGTCGTCCCCGACGATGGCAGCGGCGACGTGATGCTGCATGTCACCTGCCTGCGGCGCGGCGGCTTCACCACCGCCCAGGAAGGCGCCCGGGTGGTGTGCGAGGTGGTGGCGCGCGAGCGTGGCTTCCAGGCGCTGCGCGTGCTCTCCATGGACGAGACAACCGCCCTGCATCACTCGCAGCTGCCGCAGGCGCGCACCCATGTGACCGTCCAGCCGGTCGGCGGCTTCGAGCGGGCCTGGGTGAAGTGGTTCAACCGGCTGCGTGGCTTCGGCTTCCTCTCGCGCGGCGAGGGCACCGAGGACATTTTTGTCCATATGGAGACGCTGCGTCGCCACGGCCTGGCGGAGCTGCGCCCGGGACAGATCGTGCTGGTGCGCTTCGGGCCGGGGCCGAAAGGCCTTATGGCTGCCGAAGTGCGGCCCGATGGTGCCGCAACTCCCTCGTCTCACTAGGGATGGTGCCTGCCATCGTCGTCGCGTGAATCGCGGCAGCAAGAACCCCGATAGCAAGAATCCCGATAGCAAGAATCCCGACGGTGAGACTTCCAGAGCATGAGTTCAGCCAGCATGACATTCGATCGCACGGCATCCGCCTTCGTCGCGGCGAGCCGGCAACTGCGCGGTTTCCGGGGCTGCGGACGGGGTCTCGCGCTTGCCGTTGCGGCCGTGCTGTTCGCGAGTCAGCTTCTGGTCGCGGGCCTTGTGCCCGCCGGCGCCACTGCCGAGCAGCTGACCATCCTCACCAAGGCGGGTCCGCTCGGGGTCGAGATCGAGATGGCGGTCACGCCGGCCCAGCGCTCCAAGGGCTTGATGTATCGCACCGAACTGGCGCCCAATGCCGGCATGCTGTTCGATTTCGGCGTCGATCAGCCGATCTCTATGTGGATGAAGAACACCTATATCCCGCTCGACATGCTGTTCATCCGCTCCGATGGGCGCATCGCCAGCATCGCCACCGACACGGTGCCGTTGTCCACGGCGACGATCTCGTCCGGCGTGCCGGTCAAGGCGGTGCTGGAGCTGCCCGCCGGCACGGTGCGCGCCAAGGGCATCGCCGTCGGCGACCGCATCGAGCACCGCCTGTTCGGCGGCGGCTAGAGCGCCCTCCGATCCGCTTGCGATGCAGGTTGATCGGCGCGCGCTCTCGGCGGAACGGGGAGGGCGCTCATCCGTTGGTGCAGACCGCACCAACAGGAGGCGCTTATGGCCATCATCAAGAAACTCGCGGACGCAGGCGAGCTGCGCACCTTCGCGGTCATATTGGAGACCGGCGAGGAAACGATGGCGGCATTGCAGGAGTTCGCCCGCGCTGAGGACCTCACCGGCGCGCATCTGTCGGCCATCGGCGCCTTCAGCCATGGCGTCATCAGCTATTTCGACTGGGAGTCGAAGACGTATCGCGACATCGCGGTCGACGAGCAGGTGGAAGTGGCCTCGCTCTCGGGCGACGTGGCGCTGAACCCTGACGGCACGCCGACGGTGCATGTGCATGTGGTGCTGGGCCGGCGCGACGGCAGCGCGCTGGCGGGCCATCTTTCCAAGGGCTTTGTCCGCCCCACGCTCGAAATCATCGTCACCGAAACGCCGGCTCATCTGCACAAGCAGATCGACCCTCAGAGCGGGCTGGCACTGATTCGCCGCTAAGGGATGGCCGGATCGAGGCTGGTCGGGGCAGCAGGATTCGAAACTCCCTCAACCCCTTGATATGGCTCGCTGCCGTTCTGACGTTCGCTCATTCGCCTTCCCTTCCTTCCGGCCGTGATGCCGCGCTGTTCTGCTAGTCTTTCGGCCCCTCGACCGGGCGGCTGCTGGCGCGGAGGCGGGCGACTTCGGCTGTCTGCTTCTCCGTCTTGCGGATGTAACGCGGCGTCGTCGACAGGTTGGAATGGGTGAGGTGGGCGGCGATGGCGCGGATGTCGGCGCCGGCCTCGAAAGCCTCGGTGGCGCCGCCGGCGCGGCTGTCCATCGACCATACCGAGTCCGGGATGCCGGCCGCGCGAGCGATCTGCCGGTACCATTTGCGATAGCTGCGCTCGCGCACCGGCAGGCCGTGCTCACCCTTGACGATGGCGCCGACGCGCTCGTCATGCGGCACCGACTCCAGCAAAGGGAAGAGCAGGGGATAGGACTGCAAGTCGAAGACCGTGCGAGCCTTGGTCTTGGAGGTGCGCAGGCGCAGACGCCAGCCGGGGAGGTTTTCCCAGCGAAAGGCGCCGGTCCATGTCTCGTCGCCATGATGGACAGCGCCAGCGGCTTCCGGGTTGGCCGGCCCCCATTCGCCGATGATGTCTTTCTGGCGCAGCATGAGCTCGAACTGCGCCGCGACGCCGATCGCCATGTCGCGCTCGCCAAGCTCCAGCGCCTTGGCGATGAAGGCGACGGCCTGGCCGAGCCCCATCTCTTCCTCTCGCGCGCCCGGGCGCTGGAAGCGCAGGTTCTTCAACCGCTCGGCCAGGGTGCCGCATTCGTCATAGCCGAGGGCGTGGCCGAAGCGCAGCAGCTGGCGGAGCATCGAGACGGCGTCATGCGCGCGCTTGGGGCGCGGGGGCTTGCCCTCTTCCGCCGGCGCGCCCCAATTGCGGAACCAGCGCTTGATGTCGAGGACGGTGATGCCGGGCACCACGCGCGAGCCGACCGTCGCCTCGATGACCTTGAGGCTGTCGCCATAGCTCTTGCGGGTATTCGCCTTCACCTCGCGAAAGGAACTGTCCGGGTGTTCCTGAAAGAGCCGGGAAAGACTGGTGATGGTGCCGTCATAGACGGTCAACGGCCTGTCACCGCCGGAGAAAGTGGCAATCCATTCCCGAAGACGCTCGGTGTGGTCGCGGC
The DNA here is from genome assembly GCF_000380205.1 of Ancylobacter sp. FA202. NCBI lineage: Bacteria > Pseudomonadati > Pseudomonadota > Alphaproteobacteria > Hyphomicrobiales > Xanthobacteraceae > Ancylobacter > Ancylobacter sp. FA202. The sequence goes on from NZ_KB904818.1 coordinate 4,447,384, forward strand.
AAGCGGCGGCGACCTGTTCCTCGGTCAGGCCATCGGCCAGGCGCACGGTGCGATCGGGATAACCCTTGCAGTCGCGGCAAACCTGAGAGGCCACCCAATAGGCGGTGCGGCGCGCGTCAGTGCGCGTCCGCCATTTTAGGCCCGGGGCGTCGCTTCTTGGGGGCATCCCAGTTTTCTTCGCCATCCTCGGCCATTCCGATGGTTGCAGTCTTGCCCAGACCGTTGCTGGCGTCCAGCCATGTGCGCACGGCGGGGTAGTAGCGCCCCCGGAACAGTGTGTGCTGGCGCGGGAAGCCCTTGGCCTCCAGCGCCTTTAGGATGGAGCGGAAGCGATCGACGCCGATATGCGGGGCGACGATGTCGCGCAGCTGGTGATCGGTGAGATAGAGCGGCGGCGCAGCGCGCAGGTTGGCGGATTCATCCGTCATGACGCGACCCCTCTCAAAGCCCACCATGCCGAGGCGAAGGCAATCGCCGCGATAAGGCCGACGAAGATCAGCCAGAAACGGATGGGAAGGCGGCCGCGCACCGGCGGTGGCAGGTTGTCATTGCCGGCCCGGGGGTCGTCGTCGAGGTCAAGCATCCCCTTCATCCTTGGGCAACCCGGTGGGCGAGGAGGCTTCTGCCGCTCGAACACGGTCATTGTGCTTTCGCGCCGACGACATGGATCGGCCATCGAGTATCTGAAGTACCTCCGGCGCGTGATCAACCATGGGGGTTCCATCGCGCCCCACAGTCAGATACGTCAAGCGGGCCGACCGCCTTGCGGTCATGAATTCTCGGATAATCTCGGCGGAGCGGCTGACAGGGAATGGGCCTTTCTGGTCAGGCAACATCCCTACTTCCTGGGCGATGATCCAGAAGCGCGCCGCCGGCTCCACCTCATCGCCCGGCGCCGCCGGAGAGGCGGCGACCATTGCACGGTAGAGCGTACTGGACAGGCGCAGCGGGTCCTTAAGCCAAGCATCTTGCCCCGCACGAAGCTGCACGGTCGTTGGCTCGATCGGGACAGTCTTCCAGTCTGTCATGGCGTTGCTCCGAAAGCGGACGACGCGAGGGCGCCGAGCGCGGCGCGCATCAGGCCGAAGTGCTGGATGTCGATCGCGGCCAGGCAGAGCGCGAGGAAGCCGAGCAGGACGATGGTGATGGGGCGGGAGGGGTTGGCGGTCATGCGGCACACCCTCGCGCAGGGCGAAACTCGACCAGATCAGCGGCCGAGCCGACATAGAGGGGGTGGCGGGGATGGCCGGCCTTGGTGAGACCGAGCGCAAAGCGCTTGTGACTGCCGATCCAGCCAAGTGCGGTCTCGTCCTGGCCGAGATGCCCGCCGTGGGCGCCCCACGCGCACACGACGAGACCAACGGGGCAGCTGCCGAACAGGACATTGGCAAAGGCGCCCCTGTTGTCAGGGCCGACAGGGTCGTCGGCATCGTTCAGGGCGAGCAGCGCGCGGGGGTCTGTCGCGCGATGGGCGAAAAGGTTGATGACCTCCATGCGGTCATAGCCCCATGCGCGGGCGAAGCCGACGCACCGGCGGATAGTCGGGTCATCCTGTTCGCCATCAGCGGTCGACGGGTTGAGCATGACGAAGATGCAGGCCTTGGGCCAGCCAACCGGATCTCCCTCGCCATCAAGGAGCGGCGAACCGTCGTCATCGGTCCACATACTCCAGAGGGAAGGGGCGGGATGCAGGCGCCATTCCCGCCAGAGGCGGTAACGAAAGCGACCGCATGCGGAGACGGTCGCGCCCTTGGCGACGTAGGAGATGCTCATGCCGCCTCTCCCTCGCCGAAGAGGGCGCCGTGCTCGGGGCGGCGGGTGAGGCGGGCCACCCAGACGACGGCAATTAGGCCGGGATCGGCGATGCTGCGCAGCCGAACGGGCTTGAGTTCAGTGGTCGACCAGATCTCGATATTGCCGCCGCCGAGAGCGTCCATGGCCTTGAGGGCCAGTGCGGGGCGAATGCCTATCCGCCCCGGGCCGGTGCACGCCACAATGGGGATAGACTCTGCGCCATAGATGCCTTCGGCATGATTGTCGAGCCAGAGGGAAAGGTCGCCCTCCTCGCCCCATTCCACGCCGACGGCGCGCTCTTCGCTGCCGGCGACGCTGGAAAGGCGCCGAAGCGCGGCGGCGAAGAGATCTCCCGCGACGGTGAGGCAGGTGCCCTCGGCCGCCGGAACGATCCGCTCGTAGGGCGGGAAGATGTTCTCGATCAGCCGGGTGACGTAATGCAGCTTCACCCCGCTGGCGGCGGCGCGCACGGCCACGACGTTCTCGCCGGCATGGATTTCAAGCGGCACCTCGCCAAGACGCAGGATGTGGGCGACGCTGTCCAGCGGCAGCATAAGGCCGCGCGGGCGGGCGGCCCGTGTGTCGTCGGCCTCCACCTTCCGGGGCAGATCCTGCGCGCCCTCCGGCGCGTCGACGTCAGCGACAATAAGAACATGTGTGTCGCAGGCGGCACTCCAGAGTGTGGCGCCGTCCTCCGATGCATGGAGATAGATGCCTTCCAGATAATACAGGTCTGCACGCCCCTTGGCGGCGGCGGAGCGCGGCAAGTCCAGCAATCGCCGCGCCTCTTCCGGCATCAGCATGAACTTGGCGATCGAGCCATTGGGCTCGAACATGGATGGGAAGTCGTTCGCGGCGAGCACATGGAGCTGATAGCGCGAGCGCCCGGCCTTGAGGGTCGCCAGCTTGTCATTGGCGTCGAGGCTCACCTGCGCGCCTTCGGCGAAGTCGTTCACCAGCTTCAGCAGCGTGGCGGCATCGACGCAGATGGAGCCTTGCCGGGCGACGTCGGCCGGGATTTCCGCTTCGGCAAAGGCATCGTGGTCCGTGGCGGCGAGAAAGAGCCGATCCCCTTCCGTGCGCAGGCGCAGGAAGGCGAGCATCGGGATCTTGGCCTTGGCCTTCGCCAGATGGCCGACCGCCTTGAGGGCGGCGAGTAGATGGGTACGCTCGGCTATGAGCTTCATGATTGCCTCACAGAAGGGTGGCGCCAAGCGGCGTGTCGGCGAAGGGACCAAGGGCCGCGCGCAGCGGCGCGAGCCGGGCGAGCCGGGTCTCGGCCATGGCGATGGTGTATTGATCGCGGCACGCCGCCTCGCTCGGCCATTTCGGGCGAGTGAGCAGCGACAGGCGATGCAGCGCATCGGCCGTCTCGCCCGCGCGGGCGAGATCCCACGCCTCGCCGATGATCGTCTCGACGATGGGGGGGCAGTCGATATCAATGACGAACCAGCAGCGCCGATCCTCGAAATCGGCGCCTTCCGCCGCGCTCTCGATATCAGCAAGCAGGGCGCGCCAATCTATCGGCAAACCCTCGCGCAGATCGGCCTCTGCCTGACCGAGAATGACAGTCAGTTCCTCCTCGAAAGCCTGCTGCACCTTCGCCTCCACCCATGGGGCGAGGTGATCGTCGTGTTGTTCTTCAAGATCGACTGCGCGGGGAGCTTTCATTTCGCCACCTCTCCATCGGAGGCGGCGACGAGCACCTGGTTGACGACGCTGATCGGCGCCGGGCGGCCGCCCTGCAGCAGGCCGGTCTCTTCGCAGCAGTCGCAAGGCCCGGGCATGCTGAAGTGCCCGCCGCCACAGCCGGCCGTGTAGGTTTGCCTGTACTGGCCACGCCCCGAGCAGACGCCACAGACGGTGGCAATGAAGCCGACGGGAAGACAGGAGAGCCCGGCGGTCAACGCCGCCGCGTGCTCGTCTTCGCGCCCGTGCGGGATGTGGAAATAACGCCGCATGGCTTACCCCTCCATCGTCTGGCCGAGCGGGGTGCGCTCGAATGGGATCATGCCGAGGGCTTGGGCGTAGAGATCGACGATGGCCTCGTGCTCGGCCAGTTGGCCCGGGTCGGCCTTGCGGCGGCGGATGATGGCGCGCAGGGCCTTGGTGTCGAAGCCGGTGCCCTTGGCCTCGGCGAAGACATCCTTGATGTCGTCGGCGATGGTCTTCTTTTCTTCCTCCAGCCGCTCGACGCGCTCGATGAAGGATTTCAGCTGTTCCTTGGCGAAGCCGGCGGCGGCGTCGGACAGGGGCTCGTCGTTCGGGATATCCGCCGCCTCAAGCGCGGCCGTGGTCTCGGCCGCCTTGGTGGATTTGCGCGGGCGGGGCGGCTCGCTGCCCCAGCGATCAACGGGTGATTTCGCCATGCTCACCTCCCCATGCCGGCGGCTATCAGCAGGGCGCCGGCCGAGCCGATGGCGATGAACCAGAGCGCGACGGCGAGGCGGGCGGACGGCGAGAGGCGGCGGGCACGCATGGAAACCTCCCCTTTCAGGACAGGATGCCGGCCCAGACGAGGCCGACGGCGACGGAGCCGAGGATGGCGGCGAGGTGCCCGGCCTGCCGAAGGGCAAGACCGATATCGCGGGCGGTGATGGGGGCGGGCTGGTGCATGGCGGGCCTCACTCGCAGCCCGGGCCGACGGCACCGGGATCGTCTTTCGAGACAAAACGGGTCCACGGAATCCAGCCGTCGGCCGGGCTCCCCTTCGGGCACCAGAAACCCCAAAGGCGGACGCGCGGGCCGATGATGAAGAGGGTGATGGCCGGCACCGGCTCCAGCGTTTGCGGGTGCCAAGTGAGGCTGAGGCGATGGGCGAAGCGGGGGCCGCGCCAGACGATGGCGCCCGGGGTGAGGAACCGCGTGCGCTGGTGCGCGAGCTCTGCCGCCAGCGCCGGGATGGGCGCGTAGGTCTCGATCAGATCGCCCTGCAGCAGCACCGAGAGCGAGGGCCATGGGTGATCGTGCAAAGCGCGGTCATCGTCCGGACGGCGGAAATCGTGCAGGTAGACGTTGAACCAGCGATTGCGCGGCAGCAGCCACCAGCGGCGCATATAGGGGCGCTCCACCCCGCCGATCAGCATATCCGGCGGGCGACGGGCCATGACGCGCAGCGCGGCGCGCAGCAGGCGCCGGCGGAGGCAGGCGGGGAGGTGGATCATGGTGCCACCCCTTCGAGAGCGGCGACGATCTCGATCCAGTCGTGATCGTCCAGCACGAGATCCTGATCTTCCGGGCGAACCCCAAGCAGGCGCGTCTTGATGAGACCCGAAAGCGCGAGCCGCCGGGCCTGCGTCTGGGTCTTGAAGACCACGTACTCACGCTTGGGCGGGTTGCCCCGGGCGCCGACCATCGAGGGGCAGCCGCAGGGCTTGACGCCGTCGAGCGACGCGGCGCCGCAACCGCAGCAGCGGAAGTCGGCCGAGGACGGAAGCCGGGGCGAGGCGGGGGCGTAGAGGGTCACTGCACCGTCCCCCGGGCCGCTTCGCGCATCAGTTCTTTCGCGTCATCGGCGGCGCATCTGGCGCCTTCCGTGATGTCGTCGATGATCTCCTCGACAGACCGCCCGGCGATGCCACTCACCGTGGCGGCGTAGGTGCCGGCCATGAACGCCATGGCGATGATCATGGTGGAAATGGCGTGTTCGGGCGGCACCTCGCGGCGTTCCGTCTCGCCGCACAGCGCCTGAAAAGCGACGTTGGCGATGCCCTTGATCTCGGTAGACGACGGCCCAGACATGGTTCCGCTCCACTGTGGCTGAAAGGTTGCCGTCTCTCCGGCTGTCACGCCCAAGGTGTTGCGCTGTTGCTTGCCCTCTTCGCCGCCGAGGCCGCGAACAGCCTTGGTTGCTTCTGGGCTCACGCTGAGAACGGGACGTGTTCTCGCTGCTCGAAACGAAAAGGCCGGGGCGCGTGCGGGCTGGGGGCTGGATGCACGCGCCCCGGCGAGTGCCCGGCAGGAGGAAACCGCCGGGCGTCCCTGGGAGGGATCTCAGGAAAGGGAGCGGCTGGCGCGGGCGCGGACAAGGTCCAGCGCGTCCGGCAGGGTTTCCACCAGCGCGGGCTTGGACCAGCCGAGCGTCAGGAGGTCTTCCTCCTGCATGCTGCCCTGGCGGGCGATGATGGCTTCGACATCGCGGGCGAGGCGCTCGACCGTGTCGCCATAGGCTTCGGCCCGCACGGCGGCGGAGACGCGGTCGCAGATGGCGCCAGCCTCATGGGGCGGCAGGTTGAGGGCGGAGGTCGAGGAAGAAAAGGGACTGTGCATCGCGGTGCTCCCATCAGCGGGGTGATGGGGCGCAACATGTCGGATTTCGACATAGTGTGTCAAGCGCGATATGTCGAAATCCGACATGGCCCAATGGCTGCTACTCGTTACAGTAGGCTCCGGGGGGCCGTAAGCATGCGAACTATGATTGGCATATGTGTTCTTGTCGCTCTCGCGATTGAAGCGCCGAGTTCGATGGCGTCCGACATCAATCAGATGTTCGGTGTGCCGATGGGCGCGCGACTAAAGGACATCGCAGCCAAAAAGAACAAGAAGTCAGATACGGTTTATGACTTGAAGACGGTGCCGGCTCCTCACCCCCTGCTCAAAGAGTATAGTGTGACAGCAACGCCCGAAGATGGTGTCTGCTCTATCGTTGGGTCGACGGGGTTGCTGACGCAAGAAAAAGCATCTCGGGTGGCTTCAACTATTATCTCTCAGCTTACAGATGCCTACGGGGAGCCTGTTGTCCCGGCATCGATGTACGGCATGTGGAAATGGACTACGGACGGAGACATAAAAATAATCGGAGTAAGTCGCCTATTGCCGATGTACGACAAGAGCGCTGTATTCGTCTCCGCAACCTATACGAATTATGATGAATGTCAGAAAATTAAAATGGAAAACCCTTTTAAGTCTGATTAGTTATTCCCTACGTACAGAGTACATGACTCGACCTAGCGCACGGATTTCCGTGTCTTCGTTATGGCCATCGTCGAGGGATATCGGCTGAAATTCCATCATCGTCGATTCGGGCGTCAGCCAACGGCGTCCGCTCTCGTCGACATGATAGGTCTTTACAGTTCCTTCGACCTCGTCACCGCGCTGCCGATTGATCACGTAGCGCTTGCCGGGGATGAATGCCTCTTCGGTGTCAATAATGCTTGCTATGATGACGACTGTGCCTTCGGGATATATTTTGTTCATCGAAGGGCCGCGCACTTCATAGCCCTCCAGGCGCACGCCGTCGAGATGCTTATCTCTCGGGACTATGACGCCGTACCGCTCTTCGTCGTCCCATGTGATGGCCTCGCGCCACTGGCCCGCCTGCACATAACCGACAACCGAGACGGTTCTCAGGTTTGAGATGGGGCGAATAATCTCGACTGGGTCGTCGATCTCCAGTGCAGGCGCGAGCCGGGTCATCCATCGCGTGGTGAGCTGGGTCTCGCCCTTCTCCAGCTTGTTGATTGTCGATCCTTCCACGCCAATGCGAACGCCGAGTTGCGCCATGGACAAGCCGAGGCGCTCGCGCAGCTCCCGGATGCGGTTCGGAAGATCATCTTTTGTAGCCATATCAACAGCATGTCTGATTTGGACACGCGACGCCATGTCGGATTTCGACGGGGTCGCTTGACGTAACGTGTCGAAATCCGACATATTCACCTCCGCTTTGGAGGTTTCCCATGACATTGGACGAATGGCGTCGGCGAGAAGGCCTGTCCTTCCACGCGCTCGCCCTGCGATTTGGGCTTTCATCGGCCACGCACGCCCGACGCTACGCGATCGGCGCAGTGGAAGTGCCCGCCGAGATGAAGGAGCGGGTGATCGCCGAAACGTGCGGCGCAGTTTCCCTCGAAGATTTTCACCAGCAGCGCCTCGCCATGTCGCAGGGCCGGCCGAGCTACGGCCGATCTTGCAAGCAAGAATGTACCTCCGCCGCCCAGGAACACCATGAAACCTCCAAGGGAGCCGTTGCATGATGGGGCGCATCTTCACTTCCGCCGACTATGCCGCGCTGAAAAACGCCGTGCGGCGCGCCTGCCAGCAGGCCGGCGGCGGGCTGCGCGAGCTTTCCGGCATGACGCGGCTTTCTGCTGCGCAGCTGTCACGCTTCGGCGACCTCACCAGCGAGCAATCCGCCCCGCTGGATGTGGCACTTGATCTCGACAGCCTGGCCGGCGAGCCGGTGATCACCCGGGCGCTGGCGCAGCGGCTTGGTTACGACCTGGTGCCGACCGGCACGATCGTTGTCACCGACAGCATGGCGCAGCACATGGCCGGGCTGGCGCGCGAGTGCGGCGACGTGATGAGCCGGCTCGCCGCTGCCCTGGCCGACGGCAAGCTGACGCGCCGCGAGATACAGGAGATCGAGTGCGATCTCGCCGACCTCGATGCGCAGGTGCAGAGTGCCCGCGCCACCTGCCGCGCACTGCTGATGCAGACGAGTGGGGAGGCGTGACGCCATGCTGCCCCCTTGCTCCGCGTGGCCATCACCAGATCTGCGCCGCCAACGCCTCTCGGCGATCGTGAAGGAATGCGAAGGCCATTCGGCCGAGTGGTGGAGGGACGTTCCACCCAATCTAGGCATTGCCGGGAAAGACCTGCGCCGCGCCATCGGAGGCCACCCGGTGAGCGCCGCCGCGCACATGGCAATTTGTGCAGCCTTCGGCATGGAGCCGGTATGCATGTTCAACGGGCTTAGCTGGCCTGATGCGTCCGGCACCATGTTTTTCGTGCCGCCACTGTCCGGTCCTATCTGCTGGGCGACGCTCGGCGCCGGGGTGCGGGTGACGCGCGATCTGCGCGGGCATTCCGGCCGGGCCGCCGCCGAGGTGGCCGGTGTTTCCGTCGCCACCGTTTCCCGCTGCGAGAACGGCCGCGCGCTTTCCTTCGACGGGCTGGCGCGGCTCGCCGCCTATGTCGGCCAGCACCCGCACGCCTACACCGCGCCCGCCCTGCTGGGGCGGCCCGGTTCCACGGGAAACACCCACTGTAACAGCTTGATTTCACAGGAGGCGGGCCATGCTGATTGATGCAGGCGACGCGCTGCCCCCCGGCGTGACTGACGCCGCCGGGTTGATGCGGCACTACAAGGAATTGCGTGCCCGGATGCTGGGGCAGAAGGTTCGCCCCCGGCTGGTGGCACTGCGCGCGGCAGCACCTGGCGCCTCGCTAATGGATGGCGTGCAGGCTGGCGCGCCGGCCTTGCCTCTCCCGGTGCTGGCGGATGCGGGATCGCCGCTCGATCCACGCCTGAGTTTCGCGCGCTTTCAGGCCGGGGACTGCAACAGGGTCGCGCAGGCCTGCGCCTGGCATGTGGCGCAGGCACAGGATGGCGCCCCGCGCTTCAACCCGCTGGTGCTGCATGGTGGCGCCGGGCTGGGGAAGACGCACCTTTTGCAGGCGACCGTCGGCGAGGCGCGAGAGGCGGGGCGGGCGGCGCTGTATCTTTCCGCCGAGGCCTTTCTTGTTCGGGCCATGGAAGGTGCGGGGCTGCGGCGCTTTCTCGACGGGCTCGGCGGCATCGCGCTGCTGGCGATCGACGATGTGCAGGGCGTTCGCAGCCGCACGGCGCAGGCGGCGCTGCTGCGGGTGATGCAGGACATGGCCGGGGCCGGGCACCATCTGGTGCTGGCGATGGATGCCGCGCCTGGTGACGCTGAGCTTGCCGATGAGCGGCTGGCCTCGCGCCTCGGCGGCGGGCTGGCGATCGAGTTGGGCGCGATGGACCCGCCTACGCGCCGGGCGGTGCTGGAGGCCCGCGCCAATGAGATGGCGGCCGAGGCACCCGGCTTTGCCCTGCCGGCCGAGGTGCTGGCCTATGTGGTGGAGTGCTGCGGCGCCAGCGGGCGGCAGCTGGAGGGGGCGCTTAACCGCTTGCTGGCGCATAGCGGCATGGGCGTGGCGCCGGTGACGCTCGACATGGCGGAGACGGCGCTGCGCGACCTGAAGCGCTGCGAACAGGCGCCGGTACGGGTGGATACGGTGATCCGCGTCGTGGCGCGGCATTACAAGGTTGAGGTGGCCGACATCCTCTCGCAGCGGCGCACCGCCAATGTGGTGAAGCCGCGCCAGATCGCGATGTATCTGGCGAAGACGCTCACGCCGCGCTCGCTGCCCGAAGTGGGCCGGCGCTTCGCCGGGCGCGACCACACCACCGTGCTGCATGCGGTGCGCAAGATCGACAAGTTGATCGCCACCGACGCCGCGCTCGCCGCCGAGGTGCAGGCGCTGGTGAGCGCGATACGGGGGGCGAGGTGATGAAGCCTTTCCCCTTCGACGACCTTCCGCCACGCCTGGCCGCGCTGATCGCCATCCATCCGGGTGGGGGCTGCTGGCTGTGGCAGGGCGCCGACAGCGGCAGCGGCCGGGGCGGCGGCTATGGCCGGGTGAAATGGCGTGGCGTGACGCAGGCCGTGCACAGGGTGGTGTGGCAGATCGCCGGCGGCCGGGTGCTGCGCAAGGGCGAGCAGCTGGACCATGAGTGCCGGGCGCGCCGCTGCTGCAACCCGGCGCATCTGCGCCCCATGTTCCAGCCGCGCAACATGAAGCTGGCGCATGCCCGCCGTCGCGCGGACTTCGTGGCGGAGGCAGTGCGATGAACGACATTGTCATTCTCGACGGGCGCGTCTCGATCCTGCTTGGCGATGTGCGGGCGCGGCTGGCGGCCATGGAGCCGGATAGCGTCGATTGCGTCGTCACCTCGCCGCCCTATTGGGGCCTGCGCGACTACGGCGTCGACGGGCAGATCGGCCTGGAGCGGACGCTGGGCGAGCATATCGAGGTGATGCTCGATGTGTTTCGCCTGGTGCGGCGGGTGCTGAAGCCCACGGGCACGCTCTGGCTCAACTATGGCGACTGCTATGCCACCACGCCGAACGGGCGCAGCGCGGCCGACTGCAAGGCGGCGGGTGGCGACGACCGGACGTTTCGCGACAAGCCGTTCTCGACCATTGGCGGCCTGCTGAAGCCCAAAGACCTCTGCATGGTTCCAAACCGGCTTGCCATCGCGCTGCAGGAAGATGGCTGGTGGGTGCGCTCGGAAATCATCTGGGCGAAGCCGAACCCGATGCCGGAGTCCATCCGTGACCGGCCGGCGACCGCGCATGAGAAGGTGTTCCTGCTCTCCAAGAGCGAGCGCTATTTCTATGACGCCGAGGCGGTACGGCAGGGGCGTTCGTCCACCGAAGACGCGAACGGGTTCCGTGGCGGCTCCTATGTCGGGGGTGAGCCAGGCCGTCGGGCGGACACGGGCAACAAGCGCGTCTGGAAGACGCCGGACGGTTGGGACACGGGGTCTGGCGGTCACGGGTCGCGGCACCGGCAGGGGCGGCAGAAGGGCGAGAGCGTCGCGGAGAAGCTGCGCGCGGCCGACATAGCCGGGCCGCGCCACGCCGGCGGCATCAATCACACCGGAATCGAGGCGACGCCGCGCGGCGAGGGCCGCAACCTGCGGAACTATGAGCCGGCGCCGCTGGGTGTGTGGCCGGTGGCGACGCGGCCCTTTTCCGACGCGCATTTCGCGACCTTTCCGCCGGAACTGGCGGAGCGCTGCATTCTCGCCGGCTGCCCCAAGGGCGGGCTGGTGCTCGACCCGTTCGGCGGGGCTGGCACCACGGGGCTGGTGGCCGCGCGGCATGGCCGGCTGGCGGTGCTGATCGAGCTCAACCCTGAATATGCCGACATCGCCCGCCGGCGGATCGAACGCGAATGGCGCGTGCCGCAGGCGTTCGTTCCTTCCGCCGCGCCCACCGATGGCCTCTTCGCATATCTCACCACAAAGGACGCCGCCGAATGACGCGCGAAATGCTTCCCGTGCGGCGCTATGCCGAGAGCATGAGCTTCATGCTCGCCAATATCTTCTACACCGTCACGCTCGGTTACTTCGATGACGGGCGCGTGGGCGAGGTGTTTGTCGGCGGGCCGAAGAGCGGCTCCGACGCCGAGACCAATGCCCGCGACGCGGCGGCCATCCTCTCCATTGCCATGCAGTACGGCGTACCGCCCGCCGCCTTCCGCACCGCCGTGCAGCGCGACAGCAGCGGCGTGCCCCTGGGGCCGATCGGCGCCGTGGTGGACCACCTCGCCCTGCGGGCGGATGGCGGGGAGGGGGCCTGATGCGCGAGCTCGTGATCGACAGTTTCGCGGGTGGCGGCGGCGCCTCGGAAGGCATCCGCATGGCGATGGGGCGCGACCCGGATATCGCGGTGAACCATGACCGTTTTGCCCTGGCAATGCACCGGGTGAACCACCCCGGCACGCGGCACATGGTGCAGGACGTGGCGACGGTGGACGCCGTGGGCATCTGCGCCGGCCGCCCTGTCGGCATGCTCTGGATGAGTCCGGACTGCACCGACCACAGCAAAGCCAAGGGCGCGGCGCCGAACCGGGACGGGGTCAACACACGCGGGATCGGCTGGGCGATCGTGCATTGGGTGGAACGGTTGCCGCCCTGGCAGCGCCCGCGCGTCGTGATCTTGGAGAATGTCGAGGAATATGAGGATTGGAGCCCCCTGACGGCGGAGGGCAAGCGCTGCCCGCTGCGGAAGGGCGAGACCTTCAAGCAGTTCGTGGCCGCGTGGCGCCGGCTCGGCTTTCGCAAGATCGAATGGCGGGTGCGCCGCGCCTGGCGCGACGGCGCCGGCACGATCCGCAACCGGCTTTACATGGTGGTGCGTCGCGACGACGAACCCATCACATGGCCGGAGCCGACGCACGGCAACCCGAACGACCCGGCCGACGCGGCACGCATAGCCGCCGGCGAGCTGGAGCCATGGGTGCCGGTGGCGGACTGCCTCGACTTCACGCTGCCGTGTCCGTCGATCCTCGCGACAGCGGCCGAGATCAAGGCCCGGCATGGGGTGCGGGCCAAGCGCCCGCTGGCGCCGAAGACGCTGGCGCGCGTGGCCAAGGGCGTGCGTCGCTACGTGCTCGATGCGCCCCGCCCGTTTCTGGTGAAGGTGAATCACACGGCGCGTGACGAGCCTCGCGACCGCGAGGCGGGACTGCCGCTGCCGGCGATGACCGGAAAGCGGGATGACGCGCTGGTGACGCCCTTCGTCACCAAGTTCCGCAACGGCTCTATCGGCCACCCCGCCACCGAACCCTCGCACACCATTACCGCGCATGCGAGCGACACCCATGGCGGCGGGGCGGCGCCCATCGGCATCGTCGCGCCGGTTCTCGCCTATGCGCAGCATGGCGGCGCCGTGCGCTCGCCGGAATTGCCGGCGCACACCTTCACGGCCTCGCCGAAGGACCAGAACGTGCTGCTGGCGCCTTATCTCGTGCCGCGTTATGGCGAACGCACGGGGCAGGCTCCCCGCACCATCGCCTGCGACAAGCCCGGGCCGACGCCTGTGCCGACCGGGAATGAGGGAAGCCTCGCGGCGGTGCATATGGCACGGCAGTTTAGCCGTTCCGTCGGCGGCGAGGCCGTAGCTCCTGCTGGCACCGAGATGGCCGGCGGAAGCGGCAAGTCCGCCGTCGTCGCCACCTACATCGCGCAGCACAATGACGGGCCGCGCCCCGGCGCGCCGGGCCATGCCGCCGACAGCCCGGCCTCGACGATCTCGACGCGCGGCGCGCAGCAGCAGCTTGTTGCCGCCCATATGCTGACCCTGCGTGGCAGCGACCGGCGGGACGCGAGCGCCGAGGAACCGGGCCGAACATCTTCGGCCAAGGGGCAGCACGAGGCGCTCGTCTCGCTGCCGCTGATGACGGTCTATTACGGCTCCGACGATGACGGCGCCCCGGTGGACCAGCCGGGCCGCACCGAGACGGCCAAGCCGCGCTTCGGGCTGGTGGAGGCGCTGGCGGACGTGCCGCCCTTCACCGCCGAACACGAGGCGAGGGCGCGCGAGGTGGCGACCTTCCTACGCGCGCATGGGTGCTGGGACGGCGGCGAGTTCGTGACGCTGGATATCGGCGGCGTGATCTATGTCATCGTCGATATCGGCATGCGGATGCTCACGCCACGCGAGCGCTTCACCGCCAACGGTTTCCCGCGCGACTACATCATCGACCACGGCATCGACGAGAACGGCCAGCGGATCGACTTCACACTCGAGCAGCAGGGCTACATGTGCGGCAACGCCGTGTGCCCGCCGGTGGCGGCCGCGCTGGTGCGGGCGAACTACCGCCCCCGCGACGTGGAGGTGCCGGATGCTTGGCAGCGCCGCGAGATGCCGCTCTTTCAGGAGGCGGCGGAATGAGTGTCGAGGCCATGGCATGGGCGAAGCGGCAGCAGACGGGCTCCATGGGCGCGAAGAGCGTGCTGCGGGCGCTCGCCGATTATGCCGACGAGGATGGGTGCTGCTGGCCTTCGCGCCGGCAGATTGCCGACGATACCGAGATGGCGCCGGGCTCTGTCTCGCGCCATCTGGCGGCGCTGGAGGCCGGGCGGCTGATCGCCCGGGAGGAGCGGCTGCGCGACAATGGCTCACGCTCCACCGACATGATCCGGCTGATGATGAAACCGGCTGCCGGAGGGTCGCCCCCCTCCTCAAATTGGAGAGGCCCCCCTCCTCAGATTGAGGAGGCCCCCTCCTCAGTTTCGGGGAGTGCCCCTCCTCAAATTGAAGAGGCCCATAACTATCATCCTAACCATCACTTGAAAGAAGAATCCCCCCAAGCCCCCCAGGGGGCCGGGGCGGGTGATTTGAATTCCGATGGGGAAGGGGAGCAGGAGGCCAGCCCGGCCGAGACGCTCGACACGCAGGCCGATGCGCTGTGGACGACGCTCGCCCCCGACCCGGCCGCCAGCAAGGTGAAGTTCCTGCGGGCATGGTCTCGCCTCCCGCCGGCCGACCGGGCAGGGGCGCTGACCATGGCGGCGCGGTATGTCGACCATTGCCGCACCGTGAAGCGGCGGATCTGCGACCCGGCGACCTATCTGAGCGAACGGCGTTGGGAGCGATTTGCCTCCCTGCCAGCCCCGGCCAAGGCGGAGGCCGTGCGGCCTGTCGAGACCGACCCCGTCGCCCGGGCCGTGCTGTGGGCGATCAACGGCGAGCGCGGCGAGCAATGGACCTTCGTCGAGGAAGGCACCGACGCCTGGCGCGAGTGGCACGCGGCCTTTGTCGCCGCCGGCTATGGGCACCGTTTCAGCAGCGGCACGCGGAAGATGGCGCAGCTGGCGGACGGCACATGGGGCCGGCTGGCCGGGCGGAGCTTCCCCTTGCGCTACCCGCCCAAGCCGGGCGCCGGGCCTCCGGGCGGGGCGGCGGCGGACGGGCGTGCAGAGCAGGGCATTGGCGGGTGAGGGAGAGCGAGATGAGCCAGATTGGACGCAGCCGAGACAATACACGGGACCGTTATGCCTGCGGCAAGCTCAAGCCCAAGGCCAAGCCGGAGATCGCCTCGCCCGCCGTGGTGCAGCGTATCCTCGACATGGCGCTGCGCGGCGCGGCGGACCCTGCCATCGGCTCGGTGCTGGGGAGGCTGCGGCTTGCCGACCACATCACCACCAAGCAGATGAGCGCCGGCATGCGCTACGCCGAGATGTGCGCCGAGCATGACCGCATCAAGGGCATTCCGCGCCGCACGGCGGCAAGCCCTTCCTACCAGGCCGGGGTCGGCCGCTCCGGCGGGAATGATGCCGAAGACGAGGCCATCGTCGCCGCCCTGCTGCGCAACGGTGGGAACGTGCGCGAGCTGGCGAAGAGCAATGCCCGGATGCGGGTGCTGGTGCGCATCGTGGTCAACCATGAGGCTGCGCAGAAGGCCCTTCTACAGGCTGGGGAGCGCGCGTGGCGGCTGGTGCGCAGCGTGGCCGTCTATGACGAGCCGATAAACGCGTGGGATCGTCCACACCTTGTGCGCGGTCTGGATGCCCTTCTAGCGCATTTCGACTTGACGGGGTTTCGGAAGTGATATCTCTTCCGAAATAGAAGCTGACCTTCCTGCGCCCGGCCCCATTCACATGAGGTCGGGCGTTGTCGTTTCCGAGGTGTTGAATGCCCGTCCGACCGCCGATGTTCAGGCCGTCGCACGCACGGGCGCCACGTCCGTCGGATGCGCAGGAACGCGACAGGCGGCGCGGCTCGGCTCGCGATCGTGGCTACACGGCCGAATGGGACAGGGCGGCGAAAGCCTATCTGGATGAACACCCGCTCTGCCTCGGTTGTTCGGCCGTTGGTCGTCTCAAGCCGGCCGCGCTCGTCGACCATGTCGAGCCCCATCGCTTCGACATGGTGAAGTTCTGGGTGGTCGAGATGTGGCAGCCCTCCTGCCGCCGCCACCACGACGTCGTCAAGAAGCACCTCGAGGCGCGCTTCGACCGGGGCGAGCTTCGGGTCGAGGATCTCCGCCTCGACAGTCGCGTCGCCATTGCCGCGACGCTCGCGATGATGCCCGTCGAGTAGGGGTAGGGGGGGCCTAAAAGTCCACGGCTTTGGGCCCCGGACCACTTGGGCAAGGTCGCGTGTGTCGTCGCGAAATTGGCGAATTATTTTTTTTCGGGAGTGACTTAGATGCGGGGCAGGAAACCGGACGACGCCGGCCTGCAGGCCGCGAAGGGGAATCCCGGACGACGGCCCTCGAAGGCGGCAGCCGCCGTCATCAACCCGGGCGAGATCAAGCCGCCGCGATGGTTGACGAAGAGCCGCAAGGCTATGGACGTCTGGCGCGAGTATGTGCCGCTGCTGGCTCGGCTCAATTTCGTCAATGCGCTCGATGCCCAGCCGCTCGGTCGCTATTGCCGGTACGTCGTCGAGTGGATCGTCGCCGACGAGGCCATCCGGAAGGAAGGTACCTGGTACGACGCGACCGACACCAACGGGAACAGCACCAAGCGGCAGCACCCGGCGTTCAAGGCCATGCAGACGCTGGAGAAGGCGCTCACCGAGCTCGAGGCGTCTTACGGCATGCGCGCCGATACCCGCTTCAAGATACTGCGCGATCAGTCGGCGGCGCTCGGCGGCTATGGAGGCCTGCCGCTGTTTGGCGATCAGGTTCCGCACGCTCCCCCATCGTCGGTCCCTGACGCTCCCGCTCCGGCCGCCGAAGCTGATCCGATCGGGGCGCTGGCCCGATTGGATGCCGTGCCGCCGGGGTCGCGTCCGAACTAGGCACCGATTATGGATGTCGCGGAGGCGGCCGTTCGCGCTGCCGCGCCGCATCTGCTGTTTCCCGAGCCCGATTGGCTCACGGCGGTCTCGGAAGAGGAGGTTTATGCCTGGGCCAAAATAGCCTGGGCGCGCGCCAGCCAGGTCAAGGGTGCCTGGTTCGATACGGGAAAGGCCGACGCGGCCGTCCGCATGTGGCCGCAGGTGTTTCGCCTCACTGAGGATCGGTTCGCCGGGAAGCCGTTTCGGCTCAACCGCTGGCAGGAGATCATTGTCCGCCTGCTAGTGGGCTGGAAAGTGCCGGTCGAGGTGCTCGACGAGGAAACCGGCGAGCCGCGCGAAGAGCATGTCCGTCTGTTCAGGCGGCTGATGCTCTGGGTACCCCGGAAGAACGGACATACAGAATAAAATTGAACAATGACAATACCTTAACCCGCTTCGGAAGCCTTCCGAGGCGGGTTTTTTGTTGCATTCACGGCAACAGCGTTTTCAAGGGCTTAGCCCGTCCTAGCCGGTGCTAGCCGCATCTTGGCGCGACATGGGCGCAACAATGAAGGGGCCAGCAACATGGTCGATAGCTCCGATGCTACCGATCTGCTCTACGGCGTTGAGGCGATTTCGAAGTGCCTCAACATGACGACGGCGCAGGTCTATCACCTGCACGCCAGAGGGCAGATACCGACGTTCAAGATCGGCAAGAAGGTGTGCTCTCGGCGCGCCTCTCTTTCCGCATGGCTTGCTGAGCAGGAGGCCAAGGCCAAGGCGCCCACCTTGGGCGGGCCGGAGGCGGGTGGTAATAAATGAGCCCGCGCTACAGTATTATTCCCGGTGAAGCTGTCTACGACACAGCTTTGACCGATTTTGCCTTGAGAGTTCTCTGTGTAATAGGCTCTCATACCAATAATAACGGCTGGTGCATTATTCGCCGCGATACATTGGCTAAGCGCTTGAGCGCCGCGCCGCGCTCTATCGCTCGCTCGCTGCGGCAGCTTGAGGCCGAAGGGTACGTTTCGGTCCGCCCGCGTTTCTCTGAACGGGGCACGCAGATGGCGAACCATTACCGTGTGCATATCCCTGATCGAGCGCCGCAGGATGACAACGCCGTCGATGACGAAGACGGCTTCGAGGGTGCCGGGGAGGGTGACCAGCCGGCCCCTCATAGGGTGACCAGCCAGACACCCCTTCTTCCTTCGGAAGATAACGACCTCTTTTTAGAACGACCACTGTCTAACGACAGTAGCGCAACCGGCGCTTCGCTGACGGCGCCAGCGGAGCAGAAGGGGCCTTCGAGGAAGAAAGGGACGTGCGCAGGGCACACCCCCTTGGCCGCGCTGGCGGCCGTATTGGACGCCGAGCGGGCCAAGGCGGTGATCGAACATCGCCAGCGCATCCGCTGCCCCCTGACGCCTCACGCGGCCCGCCTGTTGGCCGGCAAGCTGGCTGAGGCACCCGACCCGAACGCGGCCGCCGATCTGATGATGCTGCGCGGATGGCGGGGCTTCGATGTCTCATGGCCTGCGGCATCGCCGCAGCATGACCGAGAGCGCCGCGTGTCTCTTGGCGAGCACGCGCTGCGGCGCCTGGCTGACCTTCGGAATGGTGATGCCGATGAATGACCTCGTTTCGGACCCGCCCCGCATGGCGGCCCTCAAGGATCTGCTCGAGGCGCTGGCCATGTTGGGGGCTCTGCCTCGGCGGGCTTTGACCGACGTTCGCATCGAGGAAGCCGTCTTCACGCTCGCCCTCAAGGATGAGCGGGGCGGGCGCGTGGTGGTGGCTGCGGACGATCTGCGCATCGCGACGCAGCGGATTATCTCCGGCGCCCTGGGGCATGGCTTCCACCCGTCTCCGCCGGAGCTGCGGCGGGTGTGCGACCAAGTCAAGGACGAGCGTGTGACCGAGTACAGCCGCCGGATGCGCGAGCAGCGGATGATGCGCGAGATGGAGGAGAGGCGATCCTCTCGCCAGCAGCGCACGCCCGAAGAGCGGGAGCGCGTGAGGCTCAGGACTGAGGAGGCGATGCGCAGCCTTGATGCATCGAGCATCGACCCCCGGATGCGCTCGCGCGACAGGTAGGGGGGGGGTCAAAAGTCTAGGGCTTTAAGGGGCGGACCACTTGTTCAAGAGCGCGTGCATCGTCGCGAAATTGGCGGAATTATTTTTTTTGGTCAACGGGTTAGGTCATGGTTGAGATAGATATGGCACTGGAAAATCCCTTCATCCGGATCGCATCGGAGGTGGTCGAACAGGGCGCGCCGCCGGACCTGGTGGCGACCCATCTCACGGTCGCCGGAGTGAGCCTCTGGTTCACGATCTACGGCGCCGAGGGCGCGGCCGTGATGCTCGATAACCTTGCCCAGCGCCTGCGCAGCGACCCGGCCGCCGGCATCGAGGAAATGTTCGGGAAATCCACAGCGCCGACGCAGTGACCCCCTTGCCAAGGCCGGCGCGCTCTGCTTATCGTCGTCGTGCTGCTGATCAATACAGCGCCCGGCGGGATGCCGGGAGCTAGATCCAAGCACCTCGGCGCGGGCGGGATGCCCGGTCAAGGCCAAATGCCGGTTCTCCCGGCACTTTCGCTTTGCTTCCGCTCGAGGTGTCTTATGTCGGCAAATCCCGTTACGTCGCTTACTGGCTTCCCCCTGTCGCTGCATCTTGCCAAGGCTGGATCTGCTTCCGGGCGCATTGAGGGCTACGGCAGCATGTTTGGCGGCCCGCCAGATTGCATGGGGCGGATCATCGAGGCCGGCGCCTTCGCCGGTACACTCCTGGCCCATAAGAAGGCCGGAACGATGCCATCCATGCTCTGGGCTCACGACAGCCGGATGCCCATCGGCAAGTGGGTGCACATGGAAGAGGATAACCGGGGCCTCCATGTCGTCGGCGAGGTGAACATGGCCACCACCCGTGGCCGGGATATCATGGCCCACCTCAAGGCGGGCGACTTCAACGGCCTGTCTATTGGTTGGAGTGTGCGGTTTCCGACCGACATTCGCCGCCATGCCGATGGCGGGATCGACTACTTGCGGGTGGATCTGAGGGAAATCTCAGTCTGCACCATCCCCGCGAACGAGCGGGCGCGCATCCTTGATGTCGCCTCCGTCTCCAGCGAGCGTCAGTTCGCCCGCCTTCTGCATACGGCGGGCTTCTCCAAGAGTGTTTCGGTGAAGTTGGCAGCTGGCGGCTGGTCGACACTCCGTGAAGGCAACCCCCTCAATCTGGACGGCGATCCGGCTCGTGCAAGCGACCTGCTGGCCCGCGTCCGTGCCGCGACAGCGGCGATCAAGCCCTAGGAGGCTTTCCATGTCCCTGAAAAATGCCCTCAATACCGCTGCGGCTGGCCCGGCACCCTCGGCGATCCTTCGGACGGCGGCGGCCGGTGATGCCGCCCCGACCGTTGATGAGCTCACCGAAGCCTTCGAGCAGCACAATGAGGCGGTGAATGCCTCCATGGCGACGCTGCGCGCTGAGAACGCCTCCCTTCGTCACGATGTGGAGCGGCTGGGCACCGCCGTGCGGCCTGCTGTCGGCCGTGGCATCGGCCCGGCAAGCCCCAATCAGGCTGACGACCATGGCGATCCGGCGCGTGTTAAGCGGCACCGCGCTGCCCTGGTCGGATACATGCGCACTGGTGATGAGGCGACCCTGCGTGTCGACAACAAGGCGGCCGGTGTTCTTTCCACGGATGACGACCCGTCCGGCGGCTTCCTTGTGCCCGACGAGGTCAGCCGCCAAATCCTCACCCTGCAGCGCAACGTCAGTCCGATCCGTCGCCTGGCCCGCATCGTCACCTCCACTTCGTCGGCTTACAAGCAGCCGATCAGCAAGGGCGGCACCGCCGCGGGCTGGGTTGGCGAGAAGGATGACCGGAACGACACCGAAGGCCCCGATTTGGGGATGCTTTCCGTGCCGGCGAATGAGCTCTACGCCATGCCGATCACGACGCAGAAGCTGCTCGATGACGCCATGATTGATGTCGCCGGCTGGCTGGAAAGCGAGATCACAACCACCTTCGCGGAAATGGAGGGCGTGGCGTTCGTTACCGGCAATGGCGTGGAAAAGCCCCTCGGATTCCTCTCCAAGCCGACCAGCGCCCTCGCCGATGATGATCGCTCTATCGAATTCTATCAGCACGTTGCCGCCGGCAGCGTGGACCAGCTTAGCTGCGATGCCCTGATCAACATCGTGTACACCCTGAAGGCGGGCTACCGCTCCGGCGCGTCCTGGCTGATGAATTCGACCACCATCGCGGACGTTGCGAAGCTGCGCGACGGCGAGGATCGCCCGATCTGGATTCCGAGCATTGCTCAGGGTGTGCCTCCGCTGCTGCTCGGCTATCCCGTCGTCGCCGACGAGAATATGCCCGACGTGGCGAGCGGCGCCTGTCCCATCGCCTTCGGCGACTTCGCCCGTGGCTATGTGATCGTGGACCGCGTTGACGTCCGCATCCTGCGCGATCCCTTCACCAAGAAGGGTTTCGTGAAGTTCTACGCCACCAAGCGCGTCGGCGGCTCGCCGCAGGATACGCGGGCGATCAAGTTCCTGAAGATGTCGGTTTCCGGCTGATTAGGGGGCGGCGGCTTAGGTCGCCGCCTTCCCCTTCGGGCGCCTTCTCCATGACGCCGCCGCAGCTCGGCGAACAACGGGAAGGGAACCTGCTCGGCGCCCACTAGCATTATGGGCTCAAGGTTCCCGCAGCTGCACCTTTCAACATCGGGGGTATGCGTGTCCCGCTCCATGCGATCCATCGTTGAGGCCATCGTGGCGCGAGACCTGGCGCCAGCCACGCAGAAGCGGATGGTGGCGGACTTCGCGCGGCAGCGGCTCGCTGATGGCGTGCAAGCCAACCGGCAGGCCACCGGGCGCGAACCGACCTATGAGCAGATCGTGGATGGCCGTACCGGCGCGCCGCTCGAAGCCGTCAACCTGCCGGGCCGGATCATCTTCCGCTTTGATGGCGGGCTCGGCCGGGTGTTCGAGTGGATTGGCGACATGCTGGTGCAGCACTCGCCCTTCGTGACCGGCGAGTATCAGCGCTCGCACAGGTTCTATGCCGGCGGACGGGAGATCGAGCCTGGCGGGAATGTGCCCCCGGCCGACGAGTACGTGTTCCTGTCGGTCGCACCCTACGCGCGCCGGCTGGAGAAGCACTATGAGCCGGCTGGCATCTATGAGGCTGTCGCGGCCCTTGCCAATGCCCGGTTTCGCGACGTCGCTTCCGTCAAGTTCACATTTCGGACGCCGCAGGAATTCGGCCTGCATCCGCCCGTTTCCTCGGGGCGCTCCCGTGCCCGCGCTCGTGAGCGTGCCGCCCGCGTTCCCGCCATCGTCATCGCAGGAGATCGCTCATGGTAGCGCTTCGGGAAGTTCGAGAGATCGATATCAAGGCGACCGTCAACGGCGTCGATCAGGCCAAGGATAAGCTGGACGGGCTGGCCAGAGCGGATGATGCCGTCGTTGCGGCGGGCGAGCGGCTGGAGCGTTCCACGGCGAGCATTGGCCGCTCGTTGGAGCGCTGGAACCGGACGCTCGACGCTGGCTATACCGCCAGCAAGCAGCTGGAGAAGGCAACGCGCGACCTGGCCGCCGCGCGGGCGGACGGCCTCATAACAGTGGAGCGGCAGAACCAGTTGCTCGCCATGGCGCACACCCGCTATGGCGGCGTCTCCGACCAGATCAAGGGGGTGAACGACAACACCAAACTTGCCACTCATGAGGTCGGTCTCATGGGCGCGCAGTTCATGGATCTGGGCACGCAGATCGCCGGCGGCGGCGGGTTGTTCCTGCCGATCATCCAGCAGGGCGGGCAGCTTGCCGGCCAGCTTGGCGAGCGGGGCCTCAAGGGGGCCGTGAGCGCCCTCGGCGCCGGCCTGATGGCCTTCGTCACCAACCCGCTCAATCTCGCCGTTCTGGGCCTCGCCAGCGCCGGGGCGGCGGCTACGTGGTTCTTCTCGACGGTTGGCGATGGGGCCAAGTCCACCGAGGACGTGTTCAAGGCGCACGAGGATATCATTGGCCGGATCGGCGACCGCTACGGCGATGCCACGGCGGCCGCCCGTGACTACGCCGAGGAATCGACAGCCATCCTTCGCCGCGCGGCCGAGCAGAGCGCCGCCGCGCTGCGGGAGCAGCTGGCAAACCAGTCTCAGGCGCTGCTCAGTCAACTCGGCACCAGCGTGCAGGCGCAGCGCCCCGAAGCCTATGGCCAGATCGCCAACGGCTTCGATCAGCCGCTTTTCAGCGCGGACGCACGCTTCGCACCCTTCAAACAGCAGATCGACGACCTGACGACGTCCATCGCGGCCGGTACGCCGAAGATCACCGAGTTTCGCGAGGCGGTGAACGCCCTTGCCGCAGCGAACCCCGGCAATGGCCGGATGCGCCAGTTGGCGGACGAACTCCTGACGTTGACCGACGAGGCCAGCAAGACGGCCCGCGCGCTCCCCGGCGCCGCTGCGGCGCTCCAAGCCCTCTCCGGGGCGGCGAGCGACGGCGTGCCGTCCCTGCGCACCTATGCCGACAGCGTGAAGGCCATCACCGACCTGGTGCCCGCCCTGGCGGCGCAGCAGAAGGTGATTTCCTCGCTCGCCGCCATTGACGGCAACCTGGCCAACGCTCTGGCAAAGAGCGCCGCCCTCGGCGGTTCCGAGGGCGCCATAGCCGCCCGCGCCGCGCAGCTTGAGGCGAATGCGCAGCGCGCCCGCGATGCCGTCACCGGACTGACCGACGCGCAGAACAAGGCTAAGACCTCGCTCGAGGCTTACACCCGGTCCTCGATCGTTGCCGGCTTGTCGCCCCGCGAGGCGGCAATCGCTCGCGAGAATGACGCCTACGGCAGGCAGATCGCCTTGCTGAAGGAAGCGAACGCGGCGCAGGCCGATTACGACCTTGCCAACGAAGCGCACCAGCGCAGCCTTGCCGCCATCGGCAGCCAGTACGGCGCGGACGGCAACAAGCTGCGGCGGGGACAGGGCGCGGCGGACCTCTTGCAGGACCAGCGGGCGCAGATCGAGGCGCTGGAGCTGGAAGCCCGGCTGATCGGCACCAACGAGGCGGAGCGGGGCAAGCTCGTCGCCCGGCTTCAGGCCGAGCAGGATATGCGCTCGCGGGGCATCAGCCTGCTTTCCTCCGAGGCCGATGAGATCCGTGGCAACGCCGAGGCCATCGCCGGCCTGACGGCGGAATATGCCCGCAAGCAGCTGATGGACGACATCGCCTTTGACCGGGCGCAGACGGCGCGTTCGCCCCTGCCAGTGGCGCCGCAAGCCGCCCTGATGATCGCTGTGGAGGTTTGATCATGACGATCATCAATCAGGTTGTGCATCGGGGCGGCGTGATCCTCTTCGCCGATACCGCCATCGCCGATGAAGCCGGGCGTTTGTCCCGCTTCGCGTCGAAGATACACACGCCCAACGGCCACCTCTTCGGATGGATGGCCATGGGGTCCGGGGATGGTGCGCGGTTTATCTCCGAGTGGCTGCCACCTCATGCGGACTTCGATTCCGTTGTAATTGCGCTCCCGGACATCCTGCGGCTTTGGCTGCCCTTTGGGGCCGCGCGGCTCGGCGAAAATGCCCATATTCAGGTGCTGTTCGCCGGCTGGTCGGAGAGCCGGCGGGAATGGGCTGGAGCGATCATCGACACGATGGAGGCGCCCGGCCGCCCGGCCCTCCACATCGCCGATGCCGGGGTTTGCATCGGGCCGTGCGCCATCGGTGGCGCCATCCGCCCGTTCACGGATGCGGAGATACTCAAGAACATCGCGATCCTGAAGCCGGTGGAGTTCGCCCGCCGGGTGCTGAACGCCCGGCGACGCGCCCACGCTCTCCATGACGGAAGGTGCATTTCGGGAGGGGCGGGCGAGTTCGTCACGATCACCGACGATGGCGTGAAGCGCCAGAATATCCTCGTTTGGCCTGACGCCATCGGCGACACGGCCGAGGCCGTCGCAGCGCGCGCCCTGGCGGCGCCGGCACCCAAGTTTCTCACCTGACCGGCAAGGATGTGCTCACTACGCAAACCCCGCGCCCTCGCGAGATCGTCGCGGGGGCGCTTTCGCGTCCGGGGTCGGAATTCCGACCTCGGCACAACGATATCGAAAGGAGCCGCCAATGAACCTTTCTACCATACGCACCCACGCCGCCCGCATCGAGGGTGGCGGCTGGGTGGATGATATTCCCGGCTTCGGCGACCTTCGGCTCAAGGTGCGGGGCATCACCAGCACCCACGCACGCGCCGCGCAGAAGGAGGCTCTGGCCGGGATGGGGTCGGAAGTACCGACGCCATCCGATGGGCTCACGGAGGCGCAGGCGTCGGCCGTGACGGGCGCGACGATCCTCGGGGGCATCCTGCTCGGCTGGGAAAACCTGACCGGCGACGAGGGCGAGGTGATCGCCTATTCGCCGGAGATGGCCGCACGGCTGGTGAATGCGCCGGACCTGGTGGCGCTGCGGGCGGCGATCCTGTGGGCGGCCGGCGAGGTTGGCAAGGGCCGTGCCGGCGAGAGCGTGCGCGACCTGGTGGACGCTGCGGCGCCCGTCTAGGCGCGCGCTCCCCTTGCGGGGCTCGCTTGCACAAAATGGCGAATAGGGTGAAGTTGTGCGCGGTGCCTAGAAACACCCGAAGCGGACCCTTGCCGGGGTTTGCGCTTCAGCCGCGATAGGTGAAATCGGCTTGCCGGCCGAGGACACCGAAAGTTTGACGCGCCCAGCCGTGGGCGTGACCGGCTCACTATGCCGGGAAGGCCACGGCTATACAATACCCCTTTGGGGGAAAGGTCGTGGCGCATCGTCTCGCGGCGGTGTTTCTAGCTTCCCGGTGCCAGCCTGACGCTGGTGAGGTTTGCCCCATCGTGGCGCAAACCCCGGACCTAGAAATCCGGTTCAAACCGCGAGAACACCCATGTATATCCATCCCACTCCATCGGTGCCGAGCGCGCCCCAGCCCGGCCTGAGGGCCCTTCCTTCGTTCACCGAGATTCCCAGCGGACACCTGACGTTCCCGATCACGGACGATCGGTTCTATCCTCACCTAGATCGCGGCGAGTTCGCGGTGATCTACCTCAGCGACCGAGAGCCCCAGCGCGGCGAACTCTTCCTGATCGCCTACGGCGCCTCCGACGACTTCTCTGGCGTCACCTATCGTCTGTGCGGCACCGTCGCTCGGCAGGTGCGGACGCCAGAAGGGGAGATCGAGGGATGGTTCGCGCGGCATGGTCTCTACGGGCCTGTATGGGCCGAAGGCCCGATGACGCGAGACCACATCGCCGCGAAACTGATCGGTCGGGTGCAGGGCGTCTTCATCCCGTTCGGAGGTGAAGCCCATGAATGACGCGATGGAAAGGTGTGGCGCTGTTATCGCGGCGCGCGCCTTGGATGATCTAGAGAATGCAAGGATGCGCCTCGGTGCATTGTCAATGATGGCGGGCTATCTCTGTCACACGCACGATAATGAGACGGGTAATTCCTTCTCTATACTCTGCATAGACACTATGAAAGATCTCAATGAAGCCAAGGAAAACCTTGAGATAATTCAAGCGCGTCTGCGCTAACGCGCTCGCCGGCCGTGCCCGGGAGGTGCGGCCGGCCTTCCCCCACAGAACAGGAGAGCAAGGCCATGGCGAGCGTTCGCAAGCGCAGCTGGACGAATCCGAAGACCGGCGAGATTAAGACGGCTTGGCAGGTGTCATATGCCGACGCGTTCGGGAAGAGAAAGACCGAGACGTTTCAAAAGAAAAAGGATGCAGACGACTTTCGGTCTAAAGTGCATATCGACGTTAATAATGGAACGCATGTGGCGCGCCGAGATTCCATAACTGTTTCTCAGGCCCTCGATATGTGGATGGAGAATAACGATAAGCGGGTGCGAGCCAAGGATCATCTGCGCATGCATACGTTGCGCAGCATGACTTCATGGGTGGAAAACCATATCCGCCCAACTATCGGGAACAAAAAGCTCACGGACCTTAATCCCTCCTTGATACAAGCGTGGATTGACGATCTCGCCTATCGAGAGGATCGCCCGCTCTCTCGAGCCAGTCTTGGCCATGTTGTCGGGTGCTTGCGGCTGGCAGTACAGTTTGCGTTCGTTCGCGCGAAGGTGGGGCGCAACGTGCTCAGGGATCACACGTTCCGCCTTCCTGGCCGGAAGGCGGCTCCTCGTGAAATCCCGCAGAAGATCCAGATTGCAGCATTCCTTGCTGAGTTCGAGCGGAAGCATTGGGGTGGTGTGGCGCCCTACCTCAAGCCCATGGTGATGATTGCACTCTACGCTGGCCTGCGGAAGGGCGAGATACGACCTTTGCGCTGGTGCGATATTGATTTCGAGCGGCAGATAATCAAGGTTCGGCGCTCGGCGGACAACCTCGGCAACGTGGATGAACCGAAATCGCGCGCCGGCATCCGCGACGTGCCTATCGCTCGCGTTTTGATGGGTGTTCTCAAGGAGTGGCGCCTGAGGAGCGGCGGGCGCGGCGAAGACTTGCTCTTTACTACGCGCGGCGGCCAAATGATCGACGGCCCGTCCATTCTGGAATCATGGCACCGCCTGCAATATCGAGCGGCAAATGGCGGCAGAGGGCGCACTCAACAGTTCACGGGTGAATATAGCTTCCATGCCCTCCGGCATGTGTGCGCGAGCCTGCTCATTGAAAGCGGCCTGCCGCCGAAGCGGGTGCAGACGATCATGGGGCATTCCAGCATCCAGATGACCTTTGACCGGTACGGCCATCTGTTCGAAAATCCGGACTTGGTTGCTGGCGTGATGGACAAGCTCGGCGCTGATCTGGTGTCGTAAGTGCGACATGAGCGCGACAAGCAGCTATAAGCGATGGAAATATCTGCATAAAATTTAGCTACCCCGGAAGAACGGCAAGAGCGAATTCCTATCGGCGCTCGCGCTGCTGTTCTTCGTGCTTGACGGCACCATCGGCGGGCAGGGGTATGCCTTCGCCCGCGATGAGAAGCAGGGGAAAGTCGTCTTCGACAAGATGAAGGCGATGATTGCGCTCTCGCCGCCGTTGGCTGGGCGCGTCACTCCGTTCAAGAAGAGCATCTGGATTCCGCAGATCCGCTCGACCTTCGAGTTGCTGTCCGGGAAGCCGGAGGGAAAGCACGGGCGCTCGCCGACGGTCATTGCCGGCGACGAAATGCACGAATGGATCAGCACCGAGCTTGCCGATACGCTTCGCCAAGGGACGGGCGCCCGGCTCCAGCCGATCGAGCTCTATGCGTCCACGGCCGGCGTCAGGTCCAACGAAGTCGGTTACGGGCTTTGGGAGAAGAGCCTCGCCATTCTCGACGGTCGGATCGACGATCCGTCCACGCTGGTGGTGCTGTTCGCCGCCGGTAAGGACGATGATTGGGCGGACGAGGCGGTATGGCGGCGGGCCAACCCGTCGCTGGGCCTTTCGCCAACGATTGACTTCCTTCGCCGTGAGGCGGCGGCAGCGAAGAACAACCCGCGGGCCGAGGCTCACTTCAAGTGCTATCACCTGAACCAATGGATCGACGCTGTCGTTCGATGGATCGACCCGAAGGTGTGGGCGCGGTGCGCCAAGAATGCCAATGCCTGGAAGACTTGGAACTCCGACCGTTCCGCATTCCGGGGGCGGAGGTGCTTCGCCGCCTTCGACGTTTCGTCGACAAAGGATGTGACCGCACTCATCTGGGTTTTCCCGCCCGATGACGATCACTTGGAATGGCAGGTGCTCTGCGAATTCTGGGTGCCGGAGGACACGCTCGCCGCCCGGGTGAGAAACGACAGTGTGCCTTATGACCAGTGGGCCGCCGCAGGCGCTCTGACGCCGACGCCCGGGAATGTCGTCGATCAGAACTACCTCAAGCGGTCGATCCTTAAGGGTATCGAGGAATTTGGCGTCGAGGCCATCGGATACGACCCGTGGAATTCGACGAAGCTGCTGACCGATCTGCAGGAAGAGGGCGCCGATGCGGATCTGTTCCGTGAGATGCGCCAAGGCATCCCGACGCTTGCCGAGCCAACCAAGCATTTTGAGCGACTAGTTATGTCGGGTGCACTCAATCACGGCGGACACCCGGTGCTCAAGTGGATGGCCGGTAATGCGGTCGTTCGCTTCGATGAAAACCTGAATTACTGCGTGGCCAAGAAGAAGAGCCGCGAGAAGATCGACGGCATCGCTGCCGGTGTGATGGCGATTGGCCTGGCGATGACGCAGGAGGTCGAAGGACCTTCGGTCTATGAGGCGCACGGCATCCTTGAGATCGAGGTTTGACTATGGGGTACTTCGGCAACCTGGTGGCGGCGGCGTTTGGCCAGTCTCAGCCGGTCAGCGCTCCCGATAACTGGTTGATCCGGGCCGTCGGTGGCGGGAAGACGGCGGCCGGTGTCACTGTGGTAGAAAGCACCGCGCTGCAATTGCCGGTGGTCTATGCCTGCGTGAACCGCATCACGAATCCCATCGCCCGATTCCCCATGAAGATCATGCGGGCGAAGCAGGGCGGCGGCGTGGAAGAGGCGACGGATCATCCGATGTCTCTGCGCATCGGTCTGCGCCCGAACGACTTCATGTCGTCGCGCACGGTACGCAAGACAGTCCAAGCCCACGCTCTGCTCTGGGGTAACGGCTACATCGAGATCGAGCGCAACAATAAAGGGCAGGGTGTCGGCTTCTGGCCGCTCCTGCCATGGGCGACTTCGCCGCAGCGCGAAGACGACCGCCTGTTCTATCGAACCACCATTGGCGGTCAGCAATTCCGGATCGACCAGGGTGACGTCCTGCACATCATGGACATCAGTCAGGACGGCTATGTCGGCCTCTCGCCCATTGCCATGGCGCGCGAGGCGTTGGGCCTCGCCAAAGCGCTGGAGACTTTTGGCGGGAAGTTCTTCGCCAATGACGCCAAGAGCGGCGGCTTTCTGCTGCATCCGGGCAAGCTGTCGCCGAATGCGCATCAGAATTTGAGGGGACCTAACGGCGAGAGGCGCGTAGATCCCGCCAACCCGGCTTCCCGGGTCGATGTGCAGGGCGGGCTCGACAACGCGCACCGGGTCAAGGTGCTCGAAGAGGGCATGAAGTTTGTTCAGACGACGATCCCGCCGGAGGATGCGCAGTTCCTCGGCACGCGCGTGGCGCAGATAGGCGAGATCGCGCGCATGTATGATGTGCCGCTCATCCTGCTGCAGAGCCATGATGGCGTGCCCTCGTGGGGCGCCGGCATCGAGCAGCTGATGATCGGATTCGTGCGCCAGACCATCGAGCCGTGGGTTGCTGCCTGGGAGCAGGAGCTCAACTGGAAGCTCTTCACCGAAGAGGAGCGCGAGCGCGGCTACTACGTCAAGTTCAACATGAACGCGCTGCTTCGTGGCGACATGGCCGCGCGCGCTGCTTTCTACAAGGCTCTTTTCGAGGTCGCGGCCATCTCACCGGACCAAATATGCGAGCTCGAAGATATGGAGCCCGCCGGCCCCGGCGGCGATGCGCGTTTCGTATCGGCGAACCTGCAATCGCTGGAGAATGCGCTCAATCCGCCTGAACCGCCGACCGTGCGCACATCGCCTGCACCGCCGCCTGTGCAGGCACCCCCTGACGCGCCGGATGCGCTCAATCCTGTTGAACCTTCGCCCGTGAACGCGCCGCCTGTGCCCGAAGCGCCTGATGTGGATCCGGCGCCGGAGGCAACGACTGAACCCGAGCAGGTGATCGAATGAAATACGCCAATATCCTGATGGCGGTGGCCAGTGAGTGCTGGGCGATCCAGCCAGAGAAGATCGAGCAGATCGTCGCCTTTCTCGCGTTGCAGGCGGCCGGCGACAAACTGTCCGCCTCCGAATTGGAGGCGCGCCTTACCAAGCAGGTGCAGCGGGACGTAGCGCGACGCGATGGCACCGTCGCCGTCCTGCCGCTGCGCGGTGTGATCGCGAACCGCATGAGCCTGATGAACGACATTTCGGGCGGCACGAGTTCGGAAGGTTTCGGCCGCGCGTTCGATATGGCCGTGGCCGACGGCGGCGTGAAGGCCATCGTGCTCGACGTCGATACGCCTGGTGGGGTGGTGTCGGGAGCAGACGAGCTTTCGGCGAAAATCTTCGCTGCGCGCGGCACCAAGCCGATAGTTGCTCATGTCAATGCGACTGCGGCGAGTGCCGGCTACTGGATCGCCACGGCCGCCGACGAAATGGTGTTGAGCCCGTCCGCCGAGGTTGGCTCCATCGGCGTTCTCGGCATCTATGAGGATGTGAGCGCCGCGCTGGAAATGGCTGGGGTGCGCAAGACGATCATTTCGGCCGGCAAGTACAAGGCCGAGGGATCGCCGTTCGCGGCGATGAGCGAAGAGGCGGTCGCGCATCGTCAGAGCCGCGTCGACCACTATTACGATGTCTTCGTGCGCCGGGTCGCCTCGAACCGGAACGTGTCCCTCGCGGCCGTTCGCGAGGGCTTCGGGATGGGCCGCACGGTCACCGCCGAAGCGGCGATCGGCGAGAGGATGGCCGATTCCATCGCCACGCTTGAAGAAACCCTGAACCGCTTCGGCGCTACTGCGGCGCCGGCCCCCTCTCGGCGGCCGTTGCAGCGCGAAAAGCGGGCCCTGGCGCTCAGCGCCTTCTAGCCGATCCCCTTTCGAGTTCCGCCGACCGGCGGTTTCGACCCACACGCGCGCCGGGGCGTCGCGTGGGCTTTTTCACGCCCGGCGTCAGCATATGGAGAACATTCATGCTGAAGGCACTGCGCGAAAAGCGCACCAAGCTGGTCGCGGATATGCGCGCGATCCTCACCAGCGCCGAGAACGACAATGGCCGGGATCTGACGGCGGAGGAGGCGACGGCCTACGATGCGCTCGAGGCGGACCTTGAAAAGCTCAAGCCGCAGATCGAGCGCGCCGAGCGCCTGGAGCAGGAAGAGGCAAACCTCACGCAGGTTCGCCCCGCCGCCGCCCGTGGCAATGGCATCATCCGCCCGGCTGGTCCGGAAGCTTCCCGTGAGTTCGAGAACTTCGGCCAGTTCATGCATGCCGTTCGTTTCACCCCTAACGACCAGCGCCTGAACTTCGTCGAGAGTGCCGGCGCCAATGCTGACAATCTGTCCGCCGAGATGCGCATGGACAGCAACGCGCAGGGCGGCTTCATGGTGCCGCCCCAGCTGCGCGCGACCCTCCTGTCGGTCCCCGCGCAGGATGCGCTGGTGCGCCCCCGCGCGCAGGTGATCGAGGCGGGCGACCCGCCGGACGCCGGCGTGACCTTCCCCGCTCTCGACCAGACCGGCGCCAACCCCGGCAATATGTATGGCGGCGTCGAGGTGAAGTGGATCGCCGAGGGTGACGAAAAGCCCGAAACCGACGCGAAGCTGCGCGAGGTCACCCTCACGCCGCACGAGGTGGCCGGCATCACCACGATCACCGACAAGCTGCTGCGCAATTGGCGCGCCTCCAGCACCTTCATCGAAGGTCTGCTGCGCGGCGCGGTCACCGCTGCCGAGGATTATGCGTTTCTGCGCGGCAACGGCGTCACCCAGCCGCTCGGCGCACTGAATTCCGGTGCTGCCTTCTTCGTCAACCGGGCGGTAGCCAACCAGGTCTCCTACCGCGATCTGGTGGGCATGGTGGCGCGTCTCCTGATGCGCGGCGGCACCTCTCCGGTGTGGTCGATGCCACAGTCGGCCCTGACGCAGATTGCGCTGCTGAAGGACGACAACAACAACTTCATCTGGCAGGCCAGCGCCCGCGACGGGTTCGCCGGCACGCTGCTCGGCTATCCTGTGCGCTGGAATAACCGGGCTCCGAGCCTCGGCGGCAAGGGCGACATCTTCCTCGCCGACTGGTCCTATTACCTGATCAAGGATGGTTCCGGCCCGTTCGTGGCGACCTCCGAGCACGTCAAGTTCACCTCGAACAAGACGGTGATCAAGATCTTCTGGAACGTCGACGGTGCGCCCTGGCTCACCGCGCCGATCAAGGAAGAGAACGGCTACCAGGTCTCGCCCTTCGTCGGCCTCGACGTCCCGGCGTGATGCCGGCTCGCGACCCGGCCGGGTGCCGGGCCGCCCTGTCTCCCCTCCCTCATGACTGAAAGGGTCCGCAGATGCAGGACTATCTGAGCCGCATGCATGTCGCGCGGGCGATCAGCCCGCAGGCCGCACGCACCGACAACACCGCCATCGTCAGCCAGATCATCAGTGTTCTTGGCTATCAGGGTCTCGTCTTCGCCATCAACATCGGCGCGAACACCGACACCAACGCCACCTTTGCGGTGCAGGTCGAGCATGGCGACCAGGCGAACCTGTCGGACGCCGCCGCCGTCCCCCATGCGCAGCTGAGCGGCACCGAGGCTCTGGCCGGCTTCACCGCCGCCGACGACGACAACAAGGTGCGCAAGATCGGCTATGTCGGCCCGAAGCCGTATGTGCGCCTCACCATCACCCCGGCGGGCAATGATGCGGGCAATATCTTTGTCGACGCCGTCGCCCTGCTGTTCGGCGCCCGCTACGCGCCGACGCCCAACCCGCCCGTCTGATCCCGCAACGCGGGGTGTCGAGCCATGCTCGACACCCTTTCTCTCGCTTTTCTCAGGAGGTCCACGTGCTCAAAGTCATCGCTGAATTTGTCGACAAGCGGAATGGCAGGCGCTACCTGCCCGGCGCCGAGATCGACCCGCCGCTCGACCAGGACCAGATTGACCGCCTCATGAAGGCGGGGTGTCTCGCCGGAGTCGAGCTGGATCTGTCTGCCCTTCGGCAGGACGGCCCGACCGTCGGCGAGTTCGTTGCGGCGGGGTACAAGGCGGCGAACTATCCGCCGCGAGGCTATGTGTCGCGCAGCACGCCGGAAGAGATCGCGGCTGCTGTGGCGGCCGAAACGGCCGGGCCGGGCCTCGACACCATGACCGTGGCCGAGCTGCGCAAGCACGCCGAAGCGAATGGCATCGAGATCGCGGCCGACATCACCAAAAAGGCCGACATCGTCGCCGCCATCGAACTAGCGTTGGCAGGCGAGTGACGATGTCGGTGATTGTCGTCGTCCCGCCGGAGGCTATCCTCGATGCGGCTACGCTGCGCGGGCTGGTGCCTGGGCTTGACGGGGTCGACGCCGGTCATCTCGACCTTCTCATCCGAACCGCGCAGCAGATGATCGAGCCGCCCGACAGCTGGGTCGGTCGCGCTTTCGGCAGGCAGACGCTGGAAAGCGTGACCGATGGGTTTTGCGTGATCGACGAGCGCGGGGTGATCCCGTTGCCCTATCCGCCGATCACCAGCATCGTCTCGATCACCTATGAGGACCGCGCGGGCGTGGTGCAAACCCTTCCTCCGGAGAACTACCGCGCCTCGCTGGTCGGCATCTATTGCGGCGTTCGACCGGCGGCGGGCTTGTCCTGGCCGGCCACCTCCTGCGCGCCGGACGCCGTGAAGATCCGCTTCATCGCCGGCTATGCCGATGACAGCCCGGAGTTGTTGCCGGCCAAGCATGCCGTCGCCCTTTCCGTGCAGTCCCTGCGCTCGCTCGCCCGGGAGGACATCTTCCTGAAGCGCGAAAGCGCCGAAGGTATCGCGGAAAAGGAATGGGCGGTGTCGATGCAGGCGGAGAAGCTGATGCAGGATACGATCGAGCGCCTGCTTCGCCCTTATCGGATTTACCTCTGATGAACCCGGCCACGCTCATTGCCGTTCTCGACCGTGCCGTTGCCTATTATGGCGAGGCCATCGTCCTGCGCCGCGCATCCGACGACATCGCCGCGCGCGCGGTCGTCCGGGGCTATCTCGCCGATGAGATTGGCGGCGGCGTCGTGCAAGGTGACCGGCGCCTGGTGCTTTCGCCGACCAGCCTGCCGCCTGACTGGCATCCGAGGGTTGGCGACAAGGCCATCATCGGCGGGCGGGTCTGCGCGGCCATGGCGGTCGATCTTATCCGCGCGGCCGGCGAGGTCGTGCGCATCGAAATACAGGTGCGGGGCTGATGGCTCGGGTGTCGACGCGGATCGAGCCGCTCGACCGCAGCATCGTGCTGGCAATACGCGACGGCGAGCCGCCGGCTGAACGCGGCCGGCGGCTCGCGGGTTACGCTCGGTCTGCCCTGGCTGATGCGCAGGAGATCAACCGTCGCGCCATCGGCGTCGTGCCGCCGCATGAGACCTTTGTAGATGGTCGGCGGGGCGCCTCGCTGGAGAGTGTGAAGCCCGACGGCGTCATCGTCTTCGAGTTCGATCTGCTCAATGACCTGTTCGCCTGGATCGGCGACATGCTGGTTCGGCACTCGCCGGTGCTCACGGGCGCCTATCAGGACAGCCATGCCTTCTTCGCCGATGGCGTCGAGGTCTCGCCCGGTGCGGCGCTGCCGCCGGCAGAGGAATATGTGTTCCTCTCAACCGTGCCCTATGCGCGGAAGATCGAACGCGGGCTGTCCCGTCAGGCTCCGGAAGGTGTTTACGAGGCCGTCGCGGCCATGGCGAAGGCCCGGTTTGGCAACTTGGCTCGCATCCGCTTCTCATTCCGCTCGTTTCAGGGCGGCGGCCTTGTCCCTTACATTCCTGCTGGCGCGCCAGTCGGACGAAACAAGCGCGGACGCTTCACCTCGACCGCGAGCCGATCGGCCGCGAGGACGATCGAGCGCGAGACAAGACAGCCCGCCATCGTCATCACGTTAGGGTAGCGCCATGGCATCAGCCGAGGTCATGAAGTCAGTGAAGGCCCGGCTCGACGCCTTTTGGTCCCGGACAATGATCGTCTATCCCAACGATACGTTCGAGACGCCGGCCGATGCCTCGCCCTATCTCGAGGTGCAGTACCCCGTCGCGAACGAGACGACGGTCAGCATCGGCGCGCCGGGCGCGAACGTGCAGCGCGAAGATGGGGTGATCCGGCTCGTGCTGCATATCGAGCGCGGCGTCGGGACCATCACCGGAGCCGAATGGCTCGACGAACTGCGGCATCATTTCCGCCAGAAGGACTTCGGTCCGGTGCGTACCTATCAGGCCTCGCCGCCTGTCCTCGATGATCGCAACGACAACGGCAATTACTGGTCGATGAGCAGCGCGATCCTTTACGACGCCGACTTCCTCGGCTGATCCTCTCTCACATCGGAGCCCTGCCATGCCCTTCGCGAATTCCAGCGAGGCGCGGATCGCCTATGTCGCCGAGGCGGCGTTCGGCACCACGCCTGCCACCCCGACCTTCAAGGTATTCCGCACGACCGGCGGCGGCGTCCGGACGAACAAGACGACCCAGACCAGCGACGAGTTGCGCGCCGACCGGAACGTGCCGGATGAGGGGCTGCTCGGCCTCGACGTCAGTGGCGCCTATCCGTTCGAGTTCTCCTACAGCACCTTCGACGAGATGCTGGAATCGGCGCTTCGCGGCGCCTGGACCACGAACGTGCTGAAGAACGGCATCACGCCGAAATACTTCACCGTCGAGGAGACGCTCGAGCTGGGCGTCACCGACAGTTTCAGCCGCTTCACCGGCTGCGCGGTCAACACGTTCTCGCTCGCTATCGCAGCGCGCGCCAAGGTGACGGGCTCGCTTGGCCTGATGGGCCAGAAGGAAACGCTGGCCTCCGCCATCGTGGTCGGGGCGACGTACACGCCGGCGACCACGGAGCCGATCCTCACCTCGTCGGCGCATGTCGCCTCGCTGGCGGTCGCAGGCCTCAACCCGGTGCCGAAGCTGCGCAGCGTCAATTTCGAGTTCAACAACAATCTGCGGGCGCGTCCCGTTGTCGGCGCGCTCTACAGTGAGGAGTTCGGCGCCGGTCGCTTCGACGCCACGGGCACGCTGGAGGCCTATTTCGAGAGCCAGGCGCTTTATCAGGCGGTGCTCGACCATGGCGGCGGCGCTTTGAGCGCCACCATCGGCAAGGATGCGAACAAGAAGTATACGATCTCCTGCCCGAAGATCATCTTCCTCGACGGCGCCAAGCAGATCGGCGGCAACAATGACGACGTGATGGTTTCCATCCCGTTCCGTGCCGTCTTCGATGCCACCGAGGCCTGCTCGGTGAAGATCACGCGCGCCGTCGCCTGACCCTTCCCTCCATCAGGGCCCTTCCCATGAAATCCATCACCGTCGTGGAGCCCTTCGCGGGCTACCCCGAAGAGCGTCGGCGCGACTTCGTCGCCGGCCAGACCCTCGCCGTTCCCGACGACGTGCCCCTCGACTTCGCCAAGCTGATCGTCGGCAAGGGGCACGCGCGCGAGGACAAGGCCACCAAGGAGAAAACCCGTGACGCCTGAGCCGTCGAACGTGATCAACCTGCAGGACATTCGTGCCGCCAAGGCCAAGGCCGATGCCGGCGTGTGGGTGAAGGACATCCGGCTCGACGAGCTTGGCGTCTCCATCTCGATCCGGGCCCGCACCCTGAGCAACCCCGATGCTTCGCGTCTGCGCAGCGCTCTCGTCAGCGCCCTGACTGTCGAGCAGCGGGAGAATCTGCCGGTGGAGGTGTCGGATGACATCTTCGCGGAAATCCTCGCCACGACGGTCGTCACCGGCTGGAGCCTCGATGAGCCGTGTAGCAAGGCCCTGCTGCTCGATCCCGATATCGGGATCTATCTGCGCGGTGCGGCGACCTATGCCGCCAGCGAGGTGGCCAAGCGCGGTGTGGCTTCCTTCGAGGCCGACGCAAAAAACTGACCGACGCCCTGCGCTGGCTCATCGCGTGGGGCGGGCAAATCACCTGGTTGACGGACCTCGCCGAAGAATCTGGCGAGGTTCCCCGAGCCCTGGCCGAGCGGCCGGCGGTGCATCCCCATCTCGAATTCGAGTGGCGTGCGTTCTGGTCGCTCTTGTCCGACCGACCCTCCGGACCTCACGCGGCGATCCCGTTCTCGTCGATCGACCGCTATGCCGAACGCTACGGCGTCCGGGGCGCGGATGAGTTCGATCGCTTCCACGACCTGCTCGCCGCCCTGACCGCAGCCCTCAATGAGGCTGCTGCGGCGCGTGCTCCCTCACCCTGACATCCTGAAGCGAGGCACCCGATGGCCGTTACCGTCGAGCAGATCCGTCGCGTCGTCACGCAGTATGAGAGCCGTGGCGCCGACAAGTCGGCGGCCGACCTCAATGCCGTCGCGGCCGCACAGGGGAATGTTGCCCAGACCGGCGCGACGATGGCGACCGTTACCGACACGGTGACGAAGCGCCAGCTGGATGCCGGCAAGGCGGCCGACACGGTGCGGCGCAAATATGATGAGGAATTCCGCACCCTGCAGACGCTGGCGCGTGAGCACCAGCGTCTGGATCGTGCCCGGCAGGCGGGCCGCCTCTCCGCCGAGGATTACACCCGCACGCTCGACCTGATGCACGCCCGCCATGGCGTCGTCGCGCAGGCGCAGGCGGAGA
This sequence comes from Ancylobacter sp. FA202, assembly GCF_000380205.1. Classification (NCBI taxonomy): domain Bacteria; kingdom Pseudomonadati; phylum Pseudomonadota; class Alphaproteobacteria; order Hyphomicrobiales; family Xanthobacteraceae; genus Ancylobacter; species Ancylobacter sp. FA202. The sequence continues at coordinate 4,485,538 of NZ_KB904818.1, forward strand.
TGACACGCCGCCTGCAGCAGGAGACCAAGGCCACGGCCGAAGCGGCGGCCGTCCAGCAGCGCTATAACGCCCTGCTCGGGGTCCGCGACGATTTCGGCACCGACGCGCGCGCGGCCGATATCGCCGCGTTCGCGCAGGAATATGACCGCTATATCGCCAAGCTGGTCGCGGCGAAGGATGCCGAACAGGAACTGGCGCGCGCCCGCGCCGCGACGGCTCAATCCGCCATCAACCAGAACCTTGGCGTCCGCGACGATTTCGGGTCGGCCGGCAGGGCTGCCGACATCGCGGCGGTCGGCGAGGAAATCCAGCGGCTGCGCGAGCGCTACGTGCCCCTCGCGGCGGTGCAGCGGCGCTACCTTGAGACCCTTCAGGAGATCAACGCGGCGGCCAAGCTCGGTGTGCTGAGCGAGGCCCAGCGCGCCGACGCGGTCGCCCGGACCAAGACCGCCTTCGCCGAGCAGGTGGTGGCCATCCGAGGGGTGCAAGAAGCGGGCGGGCGGCTGCGGCTGGCATCGCATGACCTCACCAACCTGGGCTACCAGGTCAACGACATGCTCACCATGCTCGCCTCTGGCGCGCCGCCGTTGCAGATCCTCGCGACGCAGGCCGGGCAGGTGTACCAGGTGCTGGCCAATCAGCAGGGCGGGCTCACCGGCGGCGTGAAAGCGCTCGGCGGATCGCTCGCCGGCCTGGTGACGCCGGTGGGCATCGCGGTGACCGCGCTCACCGCCGTCGGTGTTACGGCTGCGGCGGCCTATGGCACATGGATCACCGCTGAAAAGGAACTCCAGGCGGCGCTGCAAGGGCGGGGGCGCGCCACCGGCGCGACGGCGCAAGAACTCATGGCGATTGCCGCCGCCGCCTCGCAGGCCAGCGGCGTCACGCAAGGGGCGGCCCGTGATATCGCGGCCTCGCTCACCAGCACGGGCCAGATCGCGACCGGGTTCTATGTCGACCTGATCGCCGCCGCCGAAGCCTATGCCAGCATCACGACGGGCGATGTCCGGCAGGCGGGGCAGGAACTGGCCGAGGCCTTCGCCGAGCCGGGAAAGGGTGCGGAGGCTCTCAACAAGAAGCTCAATTTCCTCGACGACACGACGCTGCAATATGTGAAGTCGCTCGATGCCGCGAACCGCACCACCGAGGCGCAGGCGCTGCTGCTCGACCGCCTCAACGCCACCCTGCCGAATGCCGAACAGCGGCTTACCGCGCTCGGCCGGGCATGGAAAACCCTGAGCGGGTCGATCTCCGACGCCTTCGCCAATGTCGGTCGCACCATCAATGACAGCCTGGAACTGTCGGTAAGCCAGCGTGGCCTTGCCCAGCTTCAGGAGAGTCTCAACCAGCTACCTGACGCCGGTTTTCTGACGGACTGGAAGCGGAAGCAGATTCTGGCCGACATCGCCGTCGTCGAAGATGCGATGGAGCAGCAGCGCCGCTGGTCGGCGCAGGGCAACAATGAAGCGCAAAGGAACAAGATTTCCACGGCGGGCGGCGATGCCCTGCGCGGATGGGACGGGCGCTACGATGAGCTGAGCCGGCTCCGGACACAGCAGGCCGATCTCCAGCGCGCCTTGCAGGCCGGGGTGGGCGATGCCGACGCTCAACAGCGCGCGTTGGAGGGTGTCACCAATCAGATCGGCCAGATGACCGATGCCTACGGGGCTCTCATCCCGCAGGCCGAGATCGTCCGCCGCGAGCAGGAACTGCAGAATGCGCTGCTGACGGCCGTCACCCCGGCGCAGCGCGCGGCGGCATCGGCGGCGCTGGCAAGGTACCGGGCAGAGACCGAAGGCGCCGACGGTTCCACGGCCGCCGCCAAGGCGAATGCCGCCGCGCAGCAGGAAATGCTTCAGGCGTCGGTGCAACTCACCCTGGCCGGCCGCCAGCGGCTGCTGAGCGCGCAGGAAGGCATCGCCGCGCAGGGGCTCGAGATTGAGCTCATCGGCAAGACCGCCGGCGAGGTCGCCACGCTGCGCGCCAATTATGCGGCGTACTGGGATCTCAAGCGCGAGGCGATCGACAACGGCACTGAGGTCGACCAGCGGCAGCTGGAACTGCTCAAGGCGCAGAATGCCGAGCTTGGGCGCAAGGTCGAGCTGACCGCCCGCGCCCAGCTGATGGCGGACATCCAGTTCGAGCGCGACCAACTCGGCCGGGGGCCGGTCGATCAGCAGATCGCAGCCACACTGCGCTCGTCCGGGCTCGCGGTCGACCTCGATTCCGCCGATGCCGCGGCGCTGCGCTTGAACGCGACACTGAGCACGACGCGGGATATTGCCGGCCAGGCGCTGTCGGGGTTCGCCCGTGACATCCTCGACGGCGCCGATGCCATGACGGCGCTGGAGAACGCCGCCAAACGCGCGCTTGACGTCATCCTCGACATGGCCATGCAGAACCTCGCGGCCAGCCTGTTCGGCCCGGGCACGGGCGGCAGCAATTTCCTCGGTAGCATCGTGTCGGCGTTCACGGGCGGCGCCGGCGCCGGGGTCGGCAGCCATGCCGGCGGCGGCGGTCTTGGCCCGCTCTATGACAAGGGCGGCTATACGGGGTCGGGTGGCAAGTACCAGCCGGCCGGCACCGTGCACCGGGGCGAGTACGTCTTCTCGTCGGAAGCCACTCGTGCCGCTGGCGTGGGGAGCCTCGATGCCCTGCACCGGGGGCTGCGCGGCTACGCCGATGGCGGCGGCGTCGGAATGATGGACGCGCTGCGCCATGCGACGGGGCAGTCCGCCAAGGGCAGCGGCGGCTCGGGGGGCGGGATCACCGTCAATGTTCATGTCCGCAACGAGGCGCCCGGCGTGGCCGTCTCGGCCGGCGCGGCGACGCAGCGCGGCGATGACTCCTTCGACATCGAAATGATCGTCGAACAGATAGAGGGGAAATTGGCCACCAATGTCTCGCAACGGCGGGGGTCTCTCAGCGCGGCCTTCGAGGGGAGCTATGGCCTGAATCCCATGAAGGGGCGCAGCCGATGAGCTATGCCGAGTGGCCTTCGGGCGTACCCTTCCGCCCCGAGCGGGACATGTGGGGCGTCAAGCCGGTACGCGATGCGGCCGAGACGCAGATGGAGGGCGGCAATGTGCGCCTACGTCGCCGGCCGGGGGATCGTCTTGCCACCATGCGCTGGGGGCGACAGCTTAACCCTGCCGAGGCGGCGGCCTTTCTCGCCTTCATCGCCAGTATCGGAGAGGGCACGCACCGCTTCCTGATGCCGGTTTGCCTCGACGGCTCGACCTATGTGATCCGCCTTGTGCAGATCACCGGCGGGCTGCCGGAGGAAACGACACCGGGCGGCGGATGGCTCACGGTCAATCTCTCGCTGCTCGTCTTCCCTGTCGAAATGCTGGGGCCGATTCCGACCATCCACGTCTTCGACACGCTCATCATGGGCGAGGCGACGTCGGGCGCGACCGTTGATGTCGAGATCGACGGCGTGGTGCGCAGCGCCGTCGCGACGGACGGCATGTTCGTCATCGACGGGGCCGGCCTTATTGCCGGCGTGCACGCCGTCCGGGTGCGTTATGCCGGCAGCAATTACGGGCCGCTCACCTTTCGCACCCTCGCCAGTGCCTTTGTCGGCGTGCTCGATGCCCTCGCCGCGTCAACCTTTGATATCTACTCGACCTCGCGGCTTCTCACGACGTGGGTCCTGCCGGTCATCCTCGCGCGGCGGTCATCGGACAACGCGACGAAGGCGTTTTACGCCATATCGAGCGCGCCCTGGCTGGTGGACCCTCTCGGGGTGAGCGTCGCGCAGTGGGCCGGAGCCGGCAGCGCCTATATCCAGACCTGGTACGGCCAGAGGGGCGCATCGCGCGATGCGACGCAGGCCACCGGCAGCGCACAGCCTCGCATCGTCAATGCCGGGGTGCTGGACGTCGGGCCGAACGGGCGGCCCGTGAATATCTATAACGGCAGCAGCACGTTCCTGGTGGTTGACAACAGCACCGGTTTCTCGCGGGCCGTCGCCGCCCTTACCATGGCGTCTGTCGCGTCTGTGACCAATGCGGCAGCATCGCCCTTCCTGCTCGGAAGCTCCAATGAAACGGTAAATCAGCGTGCCGCGCTCGGTTTCGCTACCGGTGTCGCGCGCTCGTTGGCGCGGCGCGCCAATGCCGACACCACGACAGTCGCCAGCAGGGCAATCGCTGCGGGCTGGCGCCGGCTCATCGCCCGGCAACTGTACACCGCGGGAACCGCCGATATTTCGGTCGACGGCGCCACGACAAGCGCGGCGATGATCGGCACGCCCGGACCAAGTGCCGACATCGCGTCGGCGGCGGGTGTGGCTATCGGCAGGCCGGGATCTCTGACGGCCAACTTCTTCAGCGGGGGCGTGTCCACCGTCGTGCTCGCGCAATCCTCCCTCGACATTGCCGCTCTTGACGCGGCCCTCGCACAGGTGATGCCGTGAGATATCTGATCTTCGACACCGTGCCGGAAGCGCAGGCGCGCAACGCGCAGGCGTGGCTCGATTGCGGTTATGAGGCGGCCGAGACCTATCTGCTCTGGCCGTGCATCGAGCATCCGGACGGGCGGGCCGCGCTGATGATCGTCGGCACGCCGGAAGAGGCGCAAATCGGCCTCTCGCAAGACGCCTATGACGCCCTGCTGACGAATGACGAGATCGCCGCATCGGTGGTGAGCCTTTCGCCCGACTGGTTCCCGAGCCCGGAATAGCCCATGACCGCGACCTATACCGACGCCTGGGCCGAGGGCGAGGCGAACTGCGTGAGCGATGGCGATCAGTTCATCACCGTCGAACTCCAGCACCCCGGCTTTGTCGATGAGGCCGACCAGCCGATTCCGCTGCGCTATGTGCTCGACGTGATGGATCGTTCCTTCGCGATCGAGGGCGGCGCGGCGTTCGATGCCGGCGAGACGGTGCTGTTTGCCGCTGCCGGCTTCGAGTGCGAGCACCCGACCATGGCCGAGGGCCGCCCGCCGGTGGCGCGGCTGCGGCTCGACGACGTGACCGGCGATCTCGTGGTCTATCTCGACAAGGCCAAGGCCTTCCGCGCCGACCTGAAGGTGGTCATTCGCGGCTACCGCTCCGACTATCCCGATGCGCCGAGCTATGGGCCGATCGAGCTGGTGCTGACCGATATCACCAAGGATTCCACCGGGGTGGAGGGCACGGCGACCATCGTCGATTTCGGCGACCGGAAGGTGCCGAGCCGGGTCTACACGCTGGAAGACTATCCGGGGCTGGTGCCATGATTAGCCAAACCGGCGAGCGCACCGCGTTCCTGACCTCGCTGCTCGGCCAGCGCTGGGCGCCGGAGCGCACCTGCTGGCATGTGGCGGCGCTGGTAGAGCTGCGGCTGTTCGGCCGCGTGCTGCCGCATGTGGAGGTGCCGCCTGATCCATCCTGGGCGTGGATGATCTCGGCCATCGCCGAGCATGCCGAGCGGCAGAAATGGTGCGAGGTGGCGCCGCTGCACGCCGGGCTCGTAACGGCCCCGGACGGCGCGCTGGTCGGCCTCGGCCGCATGGACCGCGCCGCGCATATCGGCGTGTGGCTCGCCCCCGAGCGCCGGGTGATCCATTGCGACCAGCATCTCGGCGTCGTCGCCGAAGATGTCGCCACGCTGCGCGCGCGGGGCTGGGGCCGCATGCAGTTCTTCGAGCCGCGAGACTGACCATGAACGCAACAACGATGACCCCGGTGCTGCATGTGATGCTGCCGGGCGGCGAAGTCGCGCGCCTGGTGCCGAAGCCCCGCGAGAGCCTCAAACGCTTCATCGCCCGCGCCGGCTGGCGGATCAACGAATGGGCGACGATTTGCGTGCGGACGCGCGGCGGCGAGACCGGCCCGGTGATGCGGGCGGACTGGCGCCAGCGTATCCGCAAGGGCGACCAGATCGTGTTCCTCTCCCGCCCGCGCGGCGGCGCGGGTGGCACGAAAAACCTGATCGCCCTGCTGGGCATGGTTGCGATTTCGGCGCTGGCGCCGGGGATCGGCACGGCAATCGCGGGCAGCCTCGTCACCGCTGGCGTGCTGGGCGCAGGAACCGCAGCCGCCGTCGCGGGTGCGGTGATCGGCGTGGGCATCGCCGTCGGCGCCGGCGCGGCGTTGCAGACGCTGATGCGCAGCGCGCCCGGTGGCCAGGCGGATGGTGCGCAGGACCCGATTTATGGCTGGGGTCGCGGCATCAACAGCGCCCGCCCGCTGCAGACCGTGCCGTCCGCCTATGGGCGGATCAAGCGCACGCTCGACTATGCGACGGCGCCGTGGAACAGCTTCGAGGGCCAGGCGGAATATCGCCATGTGGTGCTCTCGCTCGGCGAGGGCCGGCACCAGGTGGAGCAGATGCTGCTCGACGACACGGTGCTGTGGACGGCGGCGGATGGGGTGAGCCCGAGCTTTACCGGGGTGGATATCGCCTTCCATGAGCCGAGCGCCACCATCACCAACTTCCCGCTCAATGTGCAGACCTCGTCGGAGGTGTCTGGGCAGGAATTGCAATTCGGGACGTGGACGGGCGGCTTTGTCGTCAATTCGGCGGGCACCACGGCGACGCAACTCGCGCTCGATTTCTTGCTGCCGAGCGGCCTCTACGCCCTCAATGACGAAGGCAAGATGACGATCCGCGCCCTCGCCGTGCAGGCGGAATATCAGCCTGTCGACGATGCCGGCGCGGCGACAGGGCCGTGGGCACCGCTGGTGACCGTGCCGCTGTTGCTGGCCATTCCCTCGCCTTTGCGCTTTTCCCGCACGATCGACGTGCCGCCGGGCCGGCACGCGGTGCGTGCGCGCCGCACCACGGTGAAGCTCAACGACCCGAAGATCGTTGACCAGGTGAACTGGTATGGGCTGCGCGCCATCATCACCGGGCCGCAGAGTTTTCCCTCCGCCACCATCACGCTGCGGGCAAAGGCGACCAACCAGCTAAGCAATGAGGCGCTGTCGCAGCTCTCCGTGATCTCGACCCGCATCCTCCCCGTTTGGACCGGGACGGAGTGGGAGGACCAGCCGACCCGCCGGCCGGCCTGGGCGGCGCTCGACATGGCGACGAACGCCACCTATGGCGGCGAGCGGCCGCTGTCCAAGGTCGACCTGCAGGGGTTTGTCGACCTCGCCGCGCTGAACGAGGCGCGCGGCGAGACCTTCGACCATGAATTCCGCGACGGGCAGGCCTGCCTCGACGTGCTCGACACCATTCTCGCGCCGGCCCGGGCCCGCACGCGCTGGCTCGGCGACCTCCTCTCGCTGACGCGCGAGGACTGGTCGCCCATGCCGGACATGCTGCTGACTGACAATGAGATCGTCCGCGACAGCCTCTCGCTCAAATACGACCTGATGCCCGCGACCGGCCCCGACGGCGTGGTGCTGGAATATATCGACGAGACGACGTGGAAGATCGCCACCGTCACCGCGCCGCGCGGTGCGACGCCTGTGCGCCCGGATCGGCGCCGGGTGGCCGGCATCGTCCAGCGGACGCAGGCGCAGCTGATCTGCGACCATTTCTGGCGCACGCTCAACAAGCGCCGGGTGAAGGTGCGGTTTTCGACCGAGCATGACGGCCGGCTGCTGGCGATCGGCTCCTCGATCGCGCTGCAATCCTCCCTGCCGCAGGGCTGGGGCCGCGCCGGTGAGATAGCCCGGCGCAGCGGCAGCAGCCTTGTCCTCTCGCCGCCGCCGGCCTGGGGCACGGGGCAACACTACATCAAGGTCCGCACCCGCCATGGCCGCCAGTGGGGGCCGGTCAAATGCGCCCGGGGCGAGAGTGACGGCATCGCCGTGCTCGATGCGCCGGACCTCGCCGTGGTGGAGACGGCGCAGGGGCCGCTGGACGCGGCGCTGGCGCGGGCCACGGGCGGGGCCGGCGCGAGTTACGCCCTTGGCCTCGGCACCGACTGGCAGGCGCGCTGCCTCGTTATTGGCGGGGTGCCGCGCGGCGAGCAGGTGGCGCTGGAGACCTGGCTCGACGACCCGACCATCTATGATGAGGACGCGACCGAGGTGCCGCCGCTGCCGACCGGGCCGGTGCTCTCGACCCCGAACGTACCGGGACCTGTCACCGGCCTGTCGGCGCGGATCATCGCCAACGAGATCCCGCGACGGCTTGAGGCGACGTGGAACCCGACATCGGGGGCGGCGTCCTACATCTCGGCCGTCTCCTATGATGAGGGCGCGAGCTGGACGCCGTTGCCGGAGGTGCGCGAGGCGGGGTTCGACGTCACCATCTTCCCGCAGGACCTGCTGCTGCGGGTGGCCGGCACCAATGCGGCCGGGCGGCCGGGCACCTATACGCAGATCCCGGTGATCGCGCCGCCTCTGTCGGCGGACAATGTTCAGATCGACCTCGGCAATATCAGCGGGGACGCCTACGCCTCGCTGCTGCGGATGCGCGGCGATCTCGACGCCATGTGGTCCCGCCACGACGCGCTGGTGCGGGACATCGCCGTCGGCCTCGGCGCCCAGACCAAGGCGACCTCGGTGGCGGTACGGGCGGCGAACGCGGCGGCCTCGGCGGTCACCGCCTTGTCGGCGTCGGTCACCACGCTGGGCGACCAGGTCACGGCGATCGCGGAATCCTACACCGAGGTGGTGGCGACCGTCGGCAACCTTTCGGCCGGCGGCTTGTGGAAGGTGGAAGCGCAGGCGGTAGAGGGCGGCGATGTCTCCACCCGGCTCGTCATCTTCATGCGGGCCAGCACGGGCGACGCATGGACCGAGGTGGGGACACAGTGGGAGGCGGGCTTTGCCAGCGGTGAGCCGTTCTCGCGCATCTCCAACTATGCCGGCCAGTTCACCATCGTGAACCCCTTCACCGAGGCGCGGGAGCCGCTGTTCGTCGCCGATACCGACACCAGCACGGTTTACATGGCGGCGGCGTGGATCAAGAGGCTGGAGGCGGACAACATCACCATCAGTGGCACGCTGCGCGGCGCGACAGGCGTGTCCGGGTGGGACTTCACCAACGATTACATCTGGATCGAGGCGGAGTGATGCGCCGATATCTGATGGGAAACGTGGACGGGACTGCTCGAGTTAGGTCATCCCGTCCCGGTTATGATGCGGAAGACCTCACGCTAGACCCTCGCTTTGTCTCCTTCGATAGTTCGTGGCGCAGTGCGCTGCGCTGGTATGCCGGGGGGATTGCCCCAGGCAACACCCTGAGCGGGAGCGTTATCACTCAAAACTGGATAGGCAGCTTCGGCAGTGGCACCTATCTGCACAAGATCATAGATATCCCAGGCATCGCTCGATCCTCACACACCGCGATTGTTTTAGCTTTGCACACTAGCGGTTTGTGGTATCAGTGCGCCGCTATGATCGAGACGGATCGACTTAGGGTCTGTCCCTACATGGCAAATATTGGTACTGCCGGAGTACTAAATCAGTTCACCTACTACTACTGGGTCTTTAGCGTGGGATCGACCGAGTTTGACCCCACGGAAGACAACCTGTCCAACTCGATGCTGTTCGGGAACCACCCCACGCGCGGGGCTGGCCTCTTTATCAGTCGTCGAGGAACGGATGTCTTGACGGCCACTGATGACGACCTGGTTCTCTCGACCCAGAAGAACTACTTTCAATTCTACGAAACGGGCACAGCCACTCGGGGCGTCCAGTTTTCCGCTAACAACCAGTTGATCAACATCACCCTGGCCGGCTCATACCCGGATAGGCCCCCCATTGTGGCGTGGCGATCAAATACCGGAACGGTTAGCCCGGTATATGCAGCATGGGTAAACGACAACACCATCTCCATCCGCCTCGCGTTTACCACAACCACAGCAGTAACTTATAGGTGGGGGCTTATCGCTTGCGATCCCACCTACTCGGGGGGCGTTGGTACGATCAGGAAACGCCGACTGCACATGTCTGACGACTTCGGCATCGGGGTCACCAAGAAGAACGTCGGCTTCGACGAGGCCGGGCAGAGCGACTGGATTTTCCGGTCGGACCGCATGCCCCTGCAGTTCCGGGATTATTCCACCATCTACCCAAACACCTTCTCTCCTGGTCTGTACGATTATCCGGTGGATGCTCAGGCATCAGCGGGAACCCCCTTCACCATATTTCAGATGAACCTGAACAGCAGTAGCTGGGTAGGCCTGGGGTGGGTTAGCACCATTGCGGTAAGAGAACCGGGAACCAGCCCGACGCCCCGAGAGTGGCTCACCCTGCTGTCCGCCACTGAGACCCAGTATCGGGTGCAGAAAGACGGATCCGTGTCGTTTTCCGGCATCGCCTCCTATGCCGGCGTTGCGAACGTCGCCGACTTCTAGAAGGACATTGCAATGCCTGTTTCACCCTCCCTCTACGAGGAAGGCACGATCACGCTCGTCAACGGCTCGGTCGATATCACCGGCGCTGGCACTGGCTGGCTTATCAACGGGGTTGCCGGCGGCACCCTCTGGGTGGTGTCCGGTGGCGCCGGCTACAGCGCGCCGATCCGCGAGATCAGCGCGGACGGCGCCGGCAAGCTGGCCGTGGCCTGGCAGGGACCAGGCGTTGCCGGTTCGGCTTACGTAATCACCCGCGAGAGCGCGCTCGCTGCCGATGCGCTCTTTGCCAGCAATGCGCTGGTCAAGGTGATCCGCGACCTGTCGCTGTGCGCCATCGCCCCCTATGGCAGCGGCACGCTGACGGAGCGCGACGCGCTGGCCCCCCAGCCGCCGACCGGCTCTTTCTGGCTTCGGGTGGAGACGGGATTTCCTCTGACCCTCACCCGCAAGGAAGCTTCCGGCTGGTCTGGTCCTTATTCGTTCTGATTGGGATTCCCCGCAATGAACCCCTCGACGCTTGTCCTCTACACCGGGGCTGAGAACGCCACGGTGACGCTCCGCATTGCCGGGCTGAACTGGACCGGCTCTCTCGCCGAGATCGAGATCACCCCGCGTCCGGGGGCGGATGCAATCCTGCTCTCCAGCGCGCCGGGCGGTGCGCTGGCGCTGGTGCCCGAGGTGGTGACCGACCTGGTGATCACCTATGGCGAGGAACTGATCAGCGGATTGGAGATCGGCGATTTCGGGCGCTGGTCGGGCTTCCGCACCGTTGGCGATGTGCGCGAGCCGATCGGGGGCGGCAAGGTGGTGCTTGGTGGACCCGGGCAGTTCTTCGGCCCGGCCATGGCCGTGGTGGCGACCGGGGCGCCGCAGGGCGTGCCGGGTCAAGGCATCAATGTCATATTGGTCGACCACACCGACTGGCCGCCGGCGGACGATGCAAACCCGCTCAACTGGTATGTGAGGCTGGCTGATGAGAGTTGACCTCTCTTCCGCTACCGCGTTGCGGGTGGCGGGGCGTGACGTCGCCGAGTTGAGGGTTGCCGGGCGCCGTGTTTGGCCCCGCCCGGACCCGCTCCTTACCCGCCTCGCCGGCGTCGGATATGCCGGCTCGATCTATCAGGTGACGCACGGCGGGGCCGGCCGCTGGCAGTACGACACCGGCGGCGGCTGGGCCGACTTCGCGCCGGCACAGACCTCGGGCGTGCTCACGACGGGGCTGGTGCAGGACGGGGCAGCAATCTCCTGGCTGCGCGACGATGGCGTGCGCTCGAATGCCTCACCGCGCTTGTGGGTGCCCTATGCGATGCCGGGGCTCGCCGGCGTGTTCGATATCCGGCGTGTCAGCTCCGGTGCAACCTCATGGCCTGCCGCCGCCGGTGGCATGAGCTACACCCAGCCGAATGCAGCCATCCGCCCTGTCTACGAGCCGACCGGACTGGCGGGTCGGCCTTGCTTCTTCAACGCTGGGGATCGGGTATGGATCATCAACGGACTGCCGCCAGCGCCGGCGGAGCGGACATTAATCGGCCTTTTCGCCTTCGTTGCGACCGATCCCGGCAACTCATTGTCCCAGATCTACAACAGCCAAGCCGGGGCGTGGGGCGTGGTGAAAAGCTGGATCAATAGCGGCAAGCGCGTGCTCTGGATCACCCGCACAATCGGCCTCAACGATGCCCATGGCGGCGATCCGGCCATCACCGACGACGCGGCCTGTATCGTATCCGCCAAGACAAAACGCCCGTCTGGTGACCATGCTTTCCGCGTTGACGGAACGCCTGCAGGCAGCGGCACATCTGCCGTCGCGGCCTATGTCGACAATGGCGGCACGTACACCATGGGCGGGTATATCCGGCTAGGCTCGCATGCCTATGTCGACGCGTACATGACGCTCGACGACGAGACCAAATTCGAGGGGTGGTGCGCCTGGACGCAGGGCTTTGTGGATCTACTGTCGCCCGGCCATCCGAACAAGACAGCGCCGCCGCTGGCGAGTTAGCCGGGCGCGCCCGCAACCGCGCCCGGCAGTCCGACCCGGACCCGGGCGGAGACGGTCGGACGGGCTGCTATAGCGCAAATAAGTGACGCTGGGGAAAACATCTGTCCCGCCTGCGCCGCCGCATTCCCCAGCCGCCTCCGGGCGGCTTTTTCATGTCCCGACATCGGAGAGAGACCATGAACACCGTTGAGCTTCAGCGGCGATTGATCGCGCTTGGCTATGACCTCGGACCTTCGGGGGCAGATGGATCATGGGGCCGTCGAACTGACCATGCCGTGCGGGTATTTCAGACGGCGCGCGGACTTGTGGCTGATGGCCAGGTCGGGCCGAAAACGCTTGCCGCCCTCGGCGCAATTGCTGTTGCCACAGCCGCCGCGCCGACGATGTCCGGCATCGAGCAGATCCTGCCGTGGATCGAAGAGGCGAAGCGCAATCTCGGCCTGCGCGAGGTCAAGGGTGCGCAGCACAACCCGACCATCATCAAGTGGCTCGACCGCCTCTCGGCACCGTTCCGTAACGATGAGGATGCCTGGTGTGGGACTTTCGCCGGCTGGTGCATCGCCGCGACGCTGCCGCAAGAGCCTGTTCCGGCGAACCCGTGGGGCTCGATCAACTGGCTGAAGTTCGGCAAGCCCCTCGCCGAGCCGATGATGGGCTGCGTCGCCGTGTTCTGGCGGGGTTCGCCCTCCGGATGGCAGGGGCACGTCGGGTTCCTGGTCGGCCAAGACGCTGAGGCCTTCCATGTGCTCGGCGGCAACCAGTCCGATGCGGTGACGATCACCCGGCTCGCCAAGAGCCGCCTGCGCCCGGGCGGGCTGCGCTGGCCGTCGACCTTCCTCGACCCCGTGGTCGCGCTGCCGCGCCGCTCGCTCGCCGGCAGCCTTTCGCAGAACGAGGCGTGAGATGCGCGCACCTGTGAAGCCGCTCGCGGAAGAGCTCTTTCGTGACAACTGGCCGAGGCGCCGTCGCTGGATGTCCATCGTCCTCGCCTGGGCGATGGGAAATGCACAAGCGATCATCGTCGCGGCCATCGTCAAGTGGGATGAGAACGCCCTTCTCATCCAAGCGCTGATCGCGCTGCTGGCGCTGATCGCCTCCATCGTCGGCGCCTATGTCTTCGGCGCGAACTGGGATGATCGGGACAAGCGCCGCCACCTCGCCGACCGCGATGACTTCAACCCCTATACGGCGCAAGGCTTCCGGCCGGGCGAACCGGGGAGTGCCCCGGGATGATCGCGCTCATCCTCTCCTGGCTCCCGTCATGGAGCGTGACCTTCGGCGCGGGCGGCGCGGCGCTGCTTGGCCTGGTGCTGCTCGGCTATTCGCTGCTGCCGCTCGCCCGCATGCCGATCCTCGCGGCGGCCGGCGGCATCATCTGCCTCGGCGCTGCCTGCTACCTCGCCGGCATCGGCTCGGCGCAGTCGGTGTGCGAGGAGGGCGCGCTCCGCCGGCAACTGGCGGACGCGCAGGCAGAGACCGAGGCGATGCGGATGCAGCGTGATCTCGCCCTCAAGGCCACGGCCGACGCCAACCGTCGGGCGCTCATCCTCGACGAAACCATGCAGGCCAATCAGGATCGGATTGACGACTATGAAGCCGAGCTCGCCAAGCGCCCGCCGGATCGCCGCTGCGATCTTACTGACGATGACCTGCGCGGGGTGCGTGGGGGAGCGCGCTAAGCCGCAGCCGATCGTGCTGCCGGAAGCGCCGGGGTGGCTGTCGCCGGTGGCGGTGCCGAATCTCAAGACCGGCATGGATGCCCGCGTCGCGCTGGCGCGGACCTATACCGCGCTGGCGCTGGCCAATGGGCGCCTTGGCGAGGGCCGGGATTGGTATGCGGGCGTGCGCGCCGGTGTGGCGGGGAGCAAGTCGCAATGAGTGGGATGCCCCGCCCGGCGGATGGTCATCAGCGGTTCAAGCTCGATTACACCATCAACATCGTCAACATCGCTGCGTTCATGGGCGCTCTGCTGTCGGCCGGCTACGCCTATGGAATCCTGCACGCTCGCATTGGCGTGCTGGAGGTGCAGATGGCCGCGCAAGCTCAGACGCAGGCGCGGCAAGTGGACCTCATGGAGCGATGGGTCCGCACCGATGAAAAGGTGGCGGGTATCGCGATCACTGTCGAGAAACATGATAGCCGGATCGACCGCCTTGAGCAGCGATAGCACCTTCCGCGCCTCCTTCGACAAGCCCACGGGCCTGCTCATCATCGACGGGCCCGGCTTCTCTGGCATCGCCACCCCGGAGCAGTGGGAGGCGAACGAGCGGTTCATTCGGCAGGCCCGGCACCGCGCGCGGCTGGACGCCTACGAGGGCAAATGGCCGGACGGATTCCTGAAGCAGATCGCCGACCTTTAGACCAATCCCCACACCTGCCGGGGACAAGGCAGGAATCAAAGGAGAAGACCATGCATGTGCGCGCCAAGATGAAGGTGATGGCGATCACGCCATTCCATTCCAGCGACCCGAACAGCGCCTGCGCTGAAGTCCGGCTCATGCCCGTCTACGGCGACAGCCCGGAAAACAAGACATGGTCGCAGTACACGCCCAACGGCGAGTGCCGGATGACGATCACCAACCCCTCGGCCATCGATGCCTTTGAGGTCGGGAAATCCTACTTCCTCGACTTCACGCCCGCCGACTGACATTCGCGCGGCCTCGCGCGGATCGCCGCCGGGACGCCTCCCGGCAAAGCCTGTCTGTCACCTCGCCCCGCTGCCCTCACGGGTGGCGGGGCGTTTTTCATTGTTTGACACCGGCGGCGTTTCGTTCTCACTCTGTTCTCATGAACGGACAGAGCCCTCTCGTCGGATTTCAGTGCCGGTGTGGCCATCGGACGGTGTATGTGCGCATCACTGCGATGGATCTGCTCGCTCGACCCGGCGAGACAATCCACGATGTCCGGCTGAGGATGCGCTGCAGAGTCTGCGGCGAGCGCGCGCCTAATGGGCCGTATCCTTTCGCCGATCCGGCCGCCAGTCAGCTGTGGATATGTATTGACAGGGTGATCAGCGAGCGCTTCGAGCGTGAA
Organism: Ancylobacter sp. FA202; assembly: GCF_000380205.1. Lineage (NCBI taxonomy): Bacteria > Pseudomonadati > Pseudomonadota > Alphaproteobacteria > Hyphomicrobiales > Xanthobacteraceae > Ancylobacter > Ancylobacter sp. FA202. The sequence continues at coordinate 4,500,819 of NZ_KB904818.1, forward strand.
GAGCCGTAGCGGCTCATTTCGCGCTCCACCAGTCGAAGCACTCCCGGCACATTTCGCTGCCCAGTCCTCGGTGCGGGCATCCCGGGCCGCAGCCGGGGCGTGTGAGCCAGCGCCAGATGCGCCAGGCAAAGGTGAGGGCGCGCTCAAGCATGCGCGCCTGTCCCGGAACGGGTGACGAACACGCGTCAGAACGGATTGTCAGAACGCCGTCAGAACGGCGACCAGATAGTGATGATAGATCAATAGGATGGCTGGTCGGGGCAGCAGGATTCGAACCTGCGACCTGAAGTACCCAAAACTTCCGCGCTACCGGGCTGCGCTATGCCCCGACACCTTGAACGCCCGCATGAACGGGCAACGTCTTCGCGCCCGCTTGGGCCGGGCCGCTGTCAGATGGCACAGAAGCATCCCGCTCGGCAAGATGCGGCGGGCGGAAGGCCCGCGCCACAGGGGACGCCGGCCCACCGCGCCAGGCTGAAGCGCCTATCGTGCGGAGGCGACCTTGCGCTTGGCGGCCGCGCTCGGCTTGGGCGCAGCAGGCTTGGCTGCCACCGCCGCGCGCTCGGCGGCCTCCTTCGCCAGCCGCGCTGCCCGAAGCTGCGCGGTCTTGGCCTCCCGCCGGGCGACTTCCTGGTGAATCGTCTCCATGGCGGCGCGCGAGATCGCCTCGGCCTTGGTTTCCAGCCGGCTCAGCGGCGGCTTGGAGACGGGAAGGGCGGGGGCGGGCAGGGTGTCGCTCATGGGAAAATTCCTTTTGTTGTCGTCAGGCACGGTCTCAAGGCGCGTGAGGTCGCAGCGCGAGATCAGTCGGCCGAAGGCGCCGGCGCGGTCGCCGGGCGGGCGAAGGCCGGGCGGGTGGAGGGCTTCTTCTTCGGGGCGGCGATCAGCCCCTCACGAACCGCCTGCTTGCGCGCCACCTTGCGGGCGCGACGAACGGCTTCGCCGGCTTCGCGGTTGCGACGCTCGGAGGGCTTCTCATAGGCGCGGCGCGCCCGCATCTCCCGGAAAATGCCTTCGCGCTGCATCTTCCGCTTCAGAACCTTCAACGCCTGGTCAACATTGTTATCGCGTACGAGAACCTGCAAATCCTGTCCAATCCTGTGGTCTATTCGAATGGTAAAAGCCGCCGTCGCGAACGACGAGGTTTTTCTTATATAGGACGAGAGACAGAAAAAGTCAGGGGCCTCTACGCGCTGATATGCGCGCGCGCTGGCCGAATGAGCACCGGACCGGGCCGGGCAGCGACCTCGGATGCTCTCGCCGCGGACTCGAATTGCCTACGCTCAACCGCGAATGCTGCCGCATATTCCACGGCACGCACGCACCGCAGGCGAAGACGGTTTCAGGTGGCGTGGCCGATGAGGCCGGCGGATGGGGGAAGCGGGCGCAGGGCCATTGCCAGAACGTAGTGACCGCCTTAATCAGGGCGGGCGAGGCGCCTGGCCCGCTTCGACGCTGGCGCACGGCGCGGCGGGGGCGGCGAGGCAAGGGAGCGAGGGGAAATGGTCGCACGCATCTACAAGCCGACCCGGACCGCCATGCAGTCCGGCAACGCACGAACCAAGCTGTGGGTGCTCGACTATGAGCCCGAGCAGCCGCGCCTTGTCGAACCGCTGATGGGCTATACCAGCTCCGGCGATATGAAGAGCCAGCTGCGCCTGCGCTTCGACACCAAGGAAGAGGCCGTGGCCTATGCCGAGCGGCATGGCATCGCCTACCAGCTGCAGGAGCCGCAGGAAGCGGCCCGTCGCCGCATGGCCTATTCCGACAATTTCAGCTTCCGCCGCATCGGCCAGTGGACCCACTGACCGCCCTGCCGGCGGGCACAGGCGGGCCGCGTAGCTCAGCTGGATAGAGCAGCCGCCTTCTAAGCGGCAGGTCGCTGGTTCGAGCCCAGCCGCGGTCGCCACCCCTTGCCGCACGCAGCAGCCGGTTGGCATGCTTGCGCGGGAAGGGCGGGCGAGGCTAAGCCTGCTTCGCCTGTTCCGCGAGTGCCCCATGTCCCCCCTTCTTCGCCTCTATCTCGCCGGACCCGAGGTGTTCTGGCCGGATGCCGCGGCCCAAGGCGCGCGGCTTGCCGCCATCTGCGCCGATGCAGGCGCGCAGGGCCTGTTTCCCCTGCATGAAGACGGCGTCGATATCCGCACGGCCTGCATCGACATGATCGACACGGCCGACGCGCTGGTGGCCAACATCACCCCGTTCCGCGGCGTCCATATGGACCCCGGCACCGCCTTCGAGATCGGCTATGCCGAGGCGCGCGGAAAGCCGGTGTTCCTGTGGTCGGCCGACCGCCGGCCGCTCACCGAGCGTCACCCGCCGGTGGCAGAAGGCAGGGACGGGGAGGGGCACCTGGTGGAGGACTGGGGCAAGCCGGAGAACCTCATGATCGTGCCAGACGGGCGCACGGTCTGGTCGTCGCCCGATGAGGCGGTGGCCGAGGCCGTGTCGGTGCTGGATTTCACGTTAAAGAACCGCGAGCTGCAGCGCCGCACGAGGCGTTCGGTGGTGATCGCCGTCGCGGTGAGCCTGGCCGCCGCGCTGCTGGCGGGCAGCCTCGCGGACTGGCTGGTCGGCTGGTAGCGCAGGCCGGACGTTACGCATTCGCCGGCCGACATCTTGGATCCACTCATTCCTGCCAAGATGTGAACGGAACCATTTCCTGCAGTGCGCCGTTGTCTGTCCGAACGGATCGGACTTCATGTTCTGATCCAGAAGCAAAAGCTTTCAGACGACGGAGATGACATCATGCGCAAGTTCATTCTTGCCTCTGCTACTCTGGGCATCCTCACCGCTGGCGGCGTCGGCGCCGCTTTCGCCGATCAGCCCGCTTATCGCGGCCAGGTCTATGAGGGCCGCAACGCCTATATGGGCGAGCGCTATTATGGCGGCCCGGACTATGCCCCGCGCTATCGCACTGCGCCGCTCGGCCCGGCCTATGGCTATGAGCCGTCCTATGCCGATCCGTGGGTCATGCGCGGCGATCAGGCGATCATCAACCAGGAGCGTGCGAACAAGCGCAGCGAGCGCTGATTTCGCAACGGAATTCCTGATCGGAGCGGGCGAGCCTTGGGCTCGCCCGTTTTCGTTTGTATAGGCTCCGGCTTGACGGGCGACACCGCGCCTTTCTTGAATGGCGGTGCAGTGACACGCCGCCATCGTTCGGAGACCACCATGACCAAGCACGCCGGCACACCTCCCGATCTGCTCTCGCACGACGAAAGACTGGACCGGCTTGGCGCCGTCGCCGTGCATGTCGGGCTCGGCCTACAGCCGGGGCAGGAACTGGTGATGACCGCCTCGCTCGACGCGCTGCCGCTGGTGCGCCGAATCACCGAGCACGCCTACAAGGCCGGTGCCAGCCTGGTCACCACCCTGTTCAGCGACGAGGAAGCGGCGCTGATGCGCTTCCGCAACGCGCCCGACAACAGCTTCGATTCCGCCAGCGGCTGGCTCTATGAGGGCATGGCCAAGGCCTTCGCCTCCGGCGCGGCGCGGCTGGCGATCTCCGGCGAGAACCCGTCCCTGCTGGCCAATGAGGACCCCGACAAGGTGTCCCGCGCCAACCGCGCGCGTTCCAAGGCCTATATGCCGGCGCTGTCGCACATCGCCAATTTCGACATCAACTGGACCATCGTCTCCTATGCCTCGCCGGCCTGGGCGAAGGCGATGTTTCCCGACGATCCCGAGGACATTGCGGTCGCCAAGCTCTGGCACGCCATCTTTGCCGCCTCGCGGGTTGATGCGGTCGATCCGGTGGCGGCATGGGCAGCGCATAACGCCGAACTGCAGGCGCGCACCGCCCGCCTTAACGCGAGCCGCTACGCGGCGCTGCGCTTCCGTGGGCCGGGGACCGACCTGACCGTCGGCCTTGCCGACGAGCATGAATGGGCGGGCGGCGCTTCGCAGGCCAAGAACGGCATCATCTGCAATGCCAACATCCCCACCGAGGAAGTGTTCACCACGCCGCACCGCGCCCGCGTCGACGGCTATGTCGCCAGCACCAAGCCGCTCGCCTATCAGGGCACGCTGATCCAGGACATCGCGGTGCGCTTCGAGGAGGGCCGCATCATTGAAGCACGGGCGCGCACCGGGGCGGACGTGCTGAACAAGGTGCTCGACACCGACGAGGGCGCCCGCCGCCTCGGCGAAGTGGCGCTGGTGCCGCATTCCTCGCCGATCTCGAAGAGCGGCCTGCTGTTCTACAACACGCTGTACGACGAGAACGCCGCCAGCCACATCGCGCTCGGCCAGTCCTACTCGAAGTGCTTCATCAACGGCGCGACGCTGACGCCGGAGGAGCTGGCGACGCGCGGCGCCAATGCGAGCCTCATCCATATCGACTGGATGATCGGTTCGGGCGAGGTCGATGTCGACGGCATCAGCGCCACCGGCGTCGCCGAGCCGGTCATGCGCAAGGGCGAATGGACGTGAGGATGGCGTTTTGGTCCGGGGCGGCTTTCTGATGTCGCCGATCTATGGTGAAGTTCCTCGGCCTTGCGATCGGCCGAATCCGGTCGCTGGACGGGGGACGTTGTGATGTGTCGTTGGCGCGCCTGGTGGAAAGGGCTTCCCGCCCTTGCCGTGCTGGTGGCGCTTGCCGTCACCTTCGCGCGGGCGCCGGTGGAGCAGGACCTGACCGAACGGGCGGAGGCACTGCTCTCCGTCATCGGCGAATCCTGGGCGCATGCGCGGTTCGAGGGCCGCAATGCGCTGCTCGAAGGCGAGGCGCTGTCCGAGGAAGCGCGAATCAAGGTGCGCTACGAACTGGCGCGCCTGTCGGGCGTGCGGGTGGTCGAGGACCGCACCACCCTGCTGCCGGAACGGCGCCCCTTCACCTTCGCCGCCATCCGCGACGGCAGCAAGCTGCACCTGGAAGGCTATGTGCCGTCCTCCTATGCGCGGCGGCGCATCGCCGAGGCGGCGGCGGCCATGGCGCCCGGCATAGTGGTGACGGGTGAGAAAGAACTGGTGCGGGCGCGCGGCGTGCCGGCCGGCGATTTCATCGGCGTCGTCACCTTCGGCATCCAGCAGCTGGCCAAGATGCCGGCAGGCCGCATCACCATTTCCGACGATGCCTTCTCGATCGAGGGGCGGGCGCCTGATTTCGCCAGCTATGACGCGCTGGAAGTGACCGTCCGCAGCGAATTGCCCGGCGATTTCGACCTGGCGCGCTTTGCGGTGCTGCCGCCGATCGTGTCGCCCTTCATCTGGTCTGCGGCACGCGAGAAGGATGGCGACGTCACGCTCTCCGGCTATATCCCGCTCGGCGACGCCCGCCGCGCCTTGCTCGACATGGTGCGCGGCGCCGTTCCCGGAGCGGCGATCTCCGACCGGCTGCGGCTGGCCGATGGCGCCCCGCCGACCGAGGGCTGGCTCAAGGCGGTTGCCTTCGCTCTCGGCCAGCTGGGCCGGCTGCCGAACGGCACGGTGACGCTCTCGGGCACCACCATCGCCATCGACGGCACGGCGCCCGACTTCGCCGCCTATGACGCCTTGGCCGGGGCGCGGCGGAACGTGCCGGAGGGCTATACGCTGACCCGGTTCGCCGTCGAGCCGCCGCGCGTCGATCCCTTTGTGTGGGGCGTGCAGCGCACCGCGAACGGGCTGCGACTGACCGGCTATGCCCCGTCGGAGGAGGCCAAGCGACTGGTTCTCGACGCGGTGCGCGGCGATTTTCCCGGCGTGCCGGTGAGCGACGAGATGCGGATCGCGATGGGCGGGCCGGCCGGGGAGGCGTGGGTTTCGGCCACGAGCTTTGGCGTCGACCAGCTGTCCCGGCTGCGGCAGGGCGCGGTGCGCGGCACGGGTACGACGCTCTCCATCTCCGGCGAGGCGCTTGATGCAGCGGCCTTCATGACCGTTCGCGCTGCGCTGGAACAATCGCCGCCGCGTGGCTTCACCCTGCGCAGCGATGTGCGGCCGCCGGTCGTCTCGCCCTATGTCTTCAGCCTGCGCAAGGATGGCGATGGCCTGACGTTGTCAGGCTTCTTTCCCTCGCCTTCCGAGCATGAACGCCTGGTCGAGGCCGCCAGGACCCAGTTCTTTGGCGCCCGGCTGAACGACGTCTCGGCCATCGCGCAAGGCGCGCCGCAGGGCTTCACCGCCGCCGTCATGACGGCGATGCGCCAGCTGTCGCGGCTGGAAAGCGGCGAGGTACGCTTCGACGACGACCAGCTGAAGGTGACGGGGACGGTGCTCTATCCCGAAGCCGTCACCTCGGTGCGGGCCAATCTGGCAGCCGGCCTGCCCTCCGGCTTCACGCTCGACGTGGCGCTCGATGTCGCTCCGGCCCCGGCGCCTGTCGATGCCACAGCCTGCCAGAGCGTCATCAATCACCTGCTGGAAAAAGGCACCATCGCCTTCGCCGCCACGGACGCGACCATCGAGACCTCCAGCTTCGGCCTGCTCGACCGAATTGCGGCGGCGGCGGCGAGCTGCCCGGATGCGCTGATCGAGATTTCCATCCGCCAGCCGGATACGGATTCGGCCTTGGCGGCAGCACGTGCGCAGGCGCTGGTGCAGTATCTCGCCGCCGCCGGCATCGCTCCCGACCGGCTGATCACCGGCGAGCAACCTTCTCTCGCGGCGCAGACCCCCGCCGCAGCCACCGCGCCAGCCGCCGGCGTCCAGCTGATCGTGAGGTGAGGCATGTTGTTCCTGGCGCTTGAACTCTGGCCCTATCTGGCCACCGCCCTCGCCATCGGCCTCGCCACCGGCTGGTGGAGCGGCTGCGCGCCGAAGCGGGCCCGGACGCTCGCCCCTGGCACGGGGAAGGGCGCGTGATGACCCCCTTCGCCATCGACGTGACGCTGCTTTTGGTCGGGACCTATCTCATTGGCTGCGTCGGCGGCTGCTGGCTCCGCCGCATGATACACGGCCGCCCGCCTGGCTGAGGTGGGCAAGGGGGCGGCGCGAGGCCGCCCCGCCGCGATCAGATCCGCGAGCCGCGCAGATCCGCCTCGATCTGCAGCGAATCGCGCGAGCCGAAGCGCGATTTATAGACCTGCGCGTTCTCCATCACCCGCTGCACATAGTTGCGGGTCTCGGAGAAGGGAATGCGCTCCACCCAGTCGATGGGATCAACCGAGGGGTCGCGCGGGTCGCCATAGGCGGCGATCCACTTCGCCACATTGCCGCGCCCGGCATTGTAGGCGGCGAAGGTCAGCACATAATTGTTCTGGTAGTTGTCGAGCAGGCTGCGCAACTCCGCCGCGCCGAACTGCACGTTGACAGCCGGAACGGCGAGACGCTTCGGGTCCAGTGTGGTGCCAGTGCGCCGGGCGATGGTGGCGCCGGTGGCGGGCATCACCTGCATCAGGCCGGTCGCTCCGGCGGACGAGCGCGCCGAGGGGTTGAACATGCTCTCCTGCCGCGCAATGGCATAGACCAGCGAGCGGTCGACATCCTCGGTGATCGGCCGATAGGCGGGAATGCCGATGGTGGGATAGGCCTCGGCCTCCAGCGGAATGCCGCGATTGAGCGCCACCTTGCCGATCATCGTCATCGCCCGCGCGTCGCCCTGCTGCTTGGCGAGTTCGGCCAGCAGTCCGAGTTGCGCCGCATCCGGCAGCCGCTCGGCGAGGTCATAGCCGAGCGCGATGGAAAGGTTCGACTTGTCGAGCTTTTCCAGCAGCTTGAAGATCATCACCCCTTCGTCGCGGTTGAAGGCGTTGCGCTGGGCGGCATTGGCGGCCGGCGCGGTCTGGATCTTCACCCGCGAATTGCCCAGCTTGGCGGCCGAGAGCTGGCCGTAATAGGCGGTGCCGTACTGGGCGGCCGTCGCATATTGGGAACGGGCATTGGCGGTGGAGCCAAGTGCCTCATAGGCGCGGCCCTGCCAGTAATAACCGCGCGACACGGTGGCGGGATGGGTCTGCCGCTCCGGCACCTTGGCGAAATGAGCCAGCGCCGCCTTGGGCTCGTTGAGGTAGCGCAGCGCCAGCCAGCCGGCCATGAAATGGTGGTCGGCCCGCATGTGCTCGTCTTCCGGCTCGGCCGCCTCGCGCGCCACCTTGTAGGCGGTGCGGGCATCGCCCTTGTCGAGCAGGCCGCGCGCCACCAGCCGGCGCTCCACCCACCACTCATCCGGATCGACCAGCAGGGCCCCGTCCTTCGGTGCGCTGGAAAGGGTGCGCGCGGCGGCGGCGTGGTCGCCCTGCCGGCGCTGCATCTTGGCCAGCGTATAAATATAGGCCGGGTCCGAACGCAGCGAGCCCGGCACCGCCGCCAGCAGCTTGCTGACATCGCCCTTGCCGGTGGACAGCGCGATGCGGGCCCGCGCCAGCGCCACGACGTCATTGCCAGCGCGCTCGGCAGCCCGCAGGCCGCGCTCGCTGTCCTCGGCATAAAGCAGCTTGTCGGCGCGGTATTTGTGGTCGGTGCGCGTCAGCAGGCCGCCAAACTCGACCATGACGGTCGATTCGGTATCCGAGCCGAGCGCGTCTTCCTGCCAGGCATTGCGCAGCCAGGCCGCGCCCGCCTTCTGGTCGCCAGCGGCGAACAGCGCCCGCGCCAGCGCGATCTTGCCTTCGCCGGAATAGGGTGCCTGCTCGGCGAAGAAATTGAGGATCGTCTGCGGATCCTTGTTCTCGACATAGAGCAGATATTCGAGACGGCGCCGCAGCACGATCGGCGTGGGCAGGGTGGGGTGAGCTTCCAGAATGGCGACGGCGCGGTCATAGCCGACATCGCGCGCGGTCACGCGCAGCGCCAGCCAGCGCACCAGCGCCTGCGCGCCAGGGTCGCGCATCTGGTCGGCGATGGCCAGTGCCTGGGCGCTCTGGCCCTTGTCGATCAGGTCGGTCGCGGTCTTGAGGTCGCCGCTGGCCCCAGCAAGCGCCGGCGACGCCGCCAGCGCCATGCCGGCGACCGCAGAGGCGGCCGTCACCTTGGACGAGGGCGCGAGCGTCGGCTTGGCGGCAGGGGTGGGGGCCGACTTCTTCGCCGCCGTCTTCGGCTTTTCCTTGGAGCTCGCGGCTTTGGCGGCCGGCTTTGCCGCCGGCTTGGGTGCGGGAGTCGGCGTCGCGGCCTGCGCGAGTGAGAGAGGCAGCACAGGAATGAACCCGGCCGAGCCGAGCAGCAGCGCGGCCGCGACCGGCAGCACCGCACCGGCGCGGCGACGTGAGCCGTTTTCGGAACGCCGCCGCAGCGGATGATCGTTCACGCGCTCGCTCATGGCGGTTCGCTCTCCTGACAAACACATCGCGCCCGAGAAGGTCAGCCTCGCAGCCGGCTCGGGCAGCTTCAGTTGTCGCTCGATCTTATTGACGAAATGCTAACCAAAACCCCAGCACAGCCGCATCGCTTCGGTTCAGCGGCGCCTTCGGCACGATGTAGCCGCATAACCCGGCGAAACGGCGGCAGCGTGCCGCACCCGGCTGCGCTTTGCCAGTCTTTGCCGCGAGAAGCGCCAACAATGCCCTTCCTTCGGCCGCGCCGACGCGATATCTGATGCCCCCTCGCCGCACCATGCCTGGCCATGTTGCGCGACAAGGACACAAAGCTTCAGGAGCGCGCCATGTCCCACCCGCTGCCCTTACGTGGATCCTTTACGGCACTCGTGACGCCGTTCCGCGATGGCGCGTTGGACGAGAAAGCGTTCCGGGACCTTGTCGACTGGCAGATCGCGGAAGGCATCCACGGCCTCGTGCCGGTCGGCACCACGGGCGAGAGCCCGACCGTTTCCCATGACGAACACAAGGCCGTGGTCGAATGGACGGTGGCGCAGGCCGCCGGGCGCGTGCCTGTGATCGCCGGTGCCGGCTCCAACAACACGATCGAGGCGATCGACCTCGCCCGCCACGCCGAGAAGGCGGGGGCGGACGCGGTGCTTGTGGTCACGCCCTACTACAACAAGCCCGGCCCCGAGGGGCTGTACCAGCACTACAAGGCCATCAACGACGCGATCGGCATTCCGATCTACATCTACAACATCCCCGGCCGGTCTGTGATCGACATGTCGGTGGAGACGATGGCGCGGCTCTATGAGCTGCCCAACATTGCCGGCGTGAAGGACGCGACCGCCAATCTCGTGCGCGTCAGCCAGCAGCGCCAGGCGATGGGGGCCGGCTTCAACCAGCTCTCCGGCGAGGACGCCACCGCCCTGGCCTTTATGGCCCATGGCGGCGACGGCTGCATCTCGGTCGCCTCGAACGTCGCGCCCAAGCTCTGCGCGCAGCTGATCGAGGCCTGCATCGCCGGCAATTACGTCAAGGCGTTGGAGCTGCAGGACCGTCTGTTCCCGCTGTTCCAGGCGCTGTTCGTTGAAACCAACCCGAGCCCCACCAAATATGCACTGAGCCTGCTCGGCAAGATTGTCGATGAGGCCCGCCTTCCCATGGTGCCCGTCACCGAAAAGACCAAGGAAACCGTCCGCGCGGCGATGCGCCACGCCGGGATCCTCAACTGACGCAGGCCGGGGCATCCGCTCCGGTTCGGAGCAAAGTGATGGCCGAGAAAAAGACACAAGAACGCAAGGTCGTTGCCGACAACCGGCGGGCGCGGTTCGATTTCGAGATCGGCGAGGTCTTCGAGGCCGGCATCGCGCTGTCCGGCACCGAGGTGAAGAGCCTGCGCAGCGGGCGCGCCACCGTGGCCGAGAGCTATGTCTCGGCCAAGACCGGCGAAGCCATCATCTACAACACCTTCATCCCGGAATATCTCCAGGCCAACCGCTTCAACCACGAGCCGCGCCGCCCGCGCAAGCTGCTGCTGCACAAGCGGCAGATCGCCAAGATCTGGCAGGCGGTGGAGCGCGAGGGCATGACGGTGGTGCCGCTGCGCATCTATTTCAACGAGCAGGGCCGCGCCAAGGTGGAGATCGCCATCGCCCGTGGCCGCAAGGCGCATGACAAGCGCGAAGCGCTGAAAGCCAAGGATTGGGCGCGCGACAAGCAGCGGCTGATGCGCGACCGGGGGTGAGGGCGCCCCCCGCCTAGGTCGTCATCCCAGGCAAGCGCTATGCGGCAAAGCCGGGGCAGCCCCAGCCCCTTCAGGCCGTCATGGCCGGGCCGGGCCATCCACGTCTTTACCGTGCGCCCCGGGCCACGGCGTAGATCCCGGGCCAAGGCGTAGATCCCGGGTCAAGCCCGGGGATGACGGCGTTCATGGTGGATAGCCGTCGGTAGGACGCGCTCGGCGCATCCCGCCATTTCCCGGCCAATATCAAAGAAAAGCCCGGCACTTGGCCGGGCTTTTTGATTCGATTTGTCAGAAAGACTCAGTCCTTGGCACGCTCGACATAGGAGCCGTCGGCGGTCATCACGACGATGCGGGTGCCGACCGCGATGTGCGGGGGCACCGCCGAGCGCACGCCGTTGGAGAGAATGGCGGGCTTGTACGAGGAGGAGGCGGTCTGCCCCTTCATCGCCGGCTCGGTCTCCACCACTTCGAGCACCATGCGCTGCGGCAGCTCGATGGCGATGGCGACGCCCTCGTGCACCGACAGATGCACGTGCATGCCGTCGCTGAGATAGGCGGCCTGCTCGCCGATCACATCCGGCGACACCGCGATCTGGTCGTAGTTTTCCGGGTTCATGAAGTGGAAGCCTTCACCGTCCGAATAGAGGAAGGTGTAGGGACGGTCCTCGACGAGGGCGCGCTCCACCTGCTCGGTGGTGCGGTAGCGCTCGGAGACCTTGGTGCCGTCGGAGATGCGGCGCATGTCGAGCTGCGTCACCGGCGTGCCCTTGCCGGGGTGGATGTTCTCGGCGGTGAGCACGACATAGAGCTTGCCGTCCATGTCGACCACGTTGCCCTTGCGCAGCGTGCTGGCGATGACCTTGACCATTGCGGTCCTCTGGCTGTTGGGTGCGCCGCATCGCGCGGGGCACCGCTGGGATTCCGTTGCGGCCTCCTATACAAGCGCGCCCGCTTTCCGCCAACCCCGCCCGCATCCCGCACTGCGCGCGCCGGAGCCTCGCCATGTCCGTATCCGCCTCGCCCTGGTGGTCGCCCGCGCGCCATGCCGATCGCCGGCCGTTCCTGCTGGCGCGGCAGAAAATCCAGGCCGCCCTGCGTGCCGCCTTGGCCGCACAGGATTTCATCGAGGTGGAGACGCCGATCCTGCAGGTGTCGCCCGGCAATGAGATCCACCTCAAGGCCTTCGCCACTGAGCTTGAGCGGCCGGACAGCTCGCGCACGCCGCGTTATCTCCACACCTCGCCGGAATTCACCGCCAAGAAACTGCTGGCGGCCGGCGAGACGCGGCTCTTCACCTTCGCCCGCGTCTTTCGCAATGGCGAGCGCACGGCGCTGCATCACCCCGAATTCACCATGCTCGAATGGTACCGGGCCCATGAGGGCTATGAGGCGCTGATGGACGATTGCGCGGCGCTGCTGGCCGTGACCGCGCAAACGGTGGGCGCCTCGCTTTTCCAGTTCGGCGACCTGTCCTGCGACGTGACGCAGGCGCCCGAACGGCTCACCATCGCGCAGGCCTTCTCCCGCTTCGCCAACATCGACCTGATGGAAAGCGTCGGCGCGGGCGGCAACGCTCGCGACCAGCTCTGGCAGGCGGCGCAGCACGCGGGCATCCGCGTGGCACCGGATGACACATGGGCGGATGTCTTCACCCGGGTGATGGTGGAGAAGATCGAGCCGTATCTCGGCATCGGCCGGCCGACGATCCTGTGCGACTACCCGCTGTCCGAGGCGGCCCTGGCGCGCCCCAAGCCTTCCGACCCGCGCCTTGCCGAACGGTTCGAGCTCTATGTCTGCGCCGTCGAACTCGCCAACGGCTTTGGCGAACTCACCGACGCGGCCGAGCAGCGCCGGCGCTTCGATGAGTGGATGGACGAGAAGGAGCGCCTCTATGGCGAGCGCTACCCCATCGACGAGGATTTTCTCGCCGCTCTGGCGCACATGCCGGACGCCTCCGGAATCGCGCTGGGCTTCGACCGGCTGGTGATGCTGGCAGCCGGCGCGCCGCGGATCGAGGATGTGCTGTGGGCGCCGGTGGCGCCCTGACCGGGATCAGCCCAGCGCGTCGATATGAGCCCGCACCTTGGCGAAGACGGCGTGGAACATCTCCGTCGTGAGCACGCCGGTATTCGTGTTGTAGCGCGAGCAGTGATAGCTGTCGAAAAGCACCAAATCGCCCAGCCGGTGCACGGCGCCATGGGCGAATTTGTGGTGCGAGAGCCGTTTGCCATGCGCGGCCAGCACCTGGTCATGGGCGATTTTGCCCAGCGCGACAATGGCGCTGAGGCTCGGCAGCAAGCCGATGGTGGCGGAGAAGAACGGCCGGCAGGTCCGTATCTCGTCGGTGGTCGGCTTGTTCTCCGGCGGGACGCAGCGCACGGCATTGGTGAGCCGCGCGTCGCGCAGCCGCAGCGAATCGTCGGGCCTCGCCTCGAACGTACCGGTGGCGAAGCCGAATTTGATCAGCGTCGAATAGAGCAGCTCGCCGGCATAGTCGCCGGTGAACGGGCGCCCGGTACGGTTGGCCCCACGCACACCCGGCGCGAGGCCGACGATCAGCAGCCGCCCGTCGACTGGCCCGAAGGAGGGCACCGGCGCGTTGTGCCAGCCGGGCTCCTGCGCCCGCCAGTGGTCGCGGAAGGCGACGAGGCGCGGGCATAGCGGGCAGTCGCGCGGCGGCTCGGGCTCCGCCACCGCCAGCGAGGCGTCGAGCGCCGCCATCGGGGTCAGGCGTCCGCCGGGTCGTCGTCGGAGGAGGGCGCCGGCGTGCGACGTTCGAGGAAGCGGGGCGTCTCCTGCATGCGGCCGGAACGGTCCGCCGGGTCGCGGCCGACACGCGCCTGCAGGTCCACCAGGTCGAGGAATACGTCCGCCTGCCGGCGCAGCTCGTCGGCGATCATCGGCGGCTGGGTATGGATGCTGGAGACCACCGTCACCCGCACGCCCTTGCGCTGCACCGCCTCCACCAGCGAGCGGAAATCGCCGTCGCCGGAAAAGATGACGATGTGATCGACATGGTCGGCCAGTTCCATGGCGTTGACCGCCAACTCGATATCCATGTTGCCGCGCACCCGGCGGCGGCCCTGGCTATCGGTGAACTCCCGCGCCGGCTTGGTCACCACCGAATAGCCATTGTAGTCTAGCCAGTCGAGCAGGGGGCGGATCGACGAATATTCGGTGTCTTCGACCAGCGTCGTGTAATAGAAGGCCCGCAAAACGTAGCCGCGTCCCTGGAAGTCCTTCAACAGGCGCTTGTAGTCGATATCGAAGCCGAGGGACTTGGTGGCGGAGTACAGATTTGCCCCATCAATAAAGAGGGCGATCTTTTCCATGCCGTTGACCATAGTGATGAAATACCCGGACTGATAAATCTGGATCGGTCGCGGACGCCCCGACGACGCCGGCCCCCATCCGCCGCCTATAGACATAACCGATTTATGGCGACGGCGAGACGAAGGGCCATGTTATCAGCCGCTTTTAATCGCTTGATCGTGAGCAGCCCGGCCCCACCCTCAGATGGGAAAGCTTGCCCCTGAGGCCGGATTGGTTTAAGGACCCCGCTTCCCTTATCCCGTCAGGAGTGCCGAAGCATGGCTCGCGTCACCGTCGAGGACTGCATCGACAAGGTCGACAATCGCTTCGAGCTGGTCCTTCTTGCCGGCCACCGTGCGCGCGCCATCGCGTCCGGCGCGCCGATCACGGTTGACCGTGACAACGACAAGAACCCGGTTGTGGCCCTGCGCGAGATCGCCGACGAGACTGTCTCGCCGGAAGATCTGCGTGAGGAACTGATCCACTCGCTCCAGAAGTTCACCGAAGTGGACGAGCCGGAGCCCGAGACTGTACCCATGATCGCCTCGTCCCATTCGTCGGGCGGCGACGATTCCGATGTCATGCTCGACCGCATGACCGAGGAAGAGCTGCTGGCCGGCCTGCAGGGGCTGGTGCCCCCCGAGCCGAGCGACGACGACGAAGGTTGACGCCCTTTGGGTGAACCGGTTTTCGGGCCGATCCTCCCACTCCAATTCGAGCAAACGGCCCGGCCCCGCGCCGGGCCGTTTCCGTTTAGCCTGCCTTTTCCGCGACATGCGGCTTGCGCTGGCCGGGCTTGCGGACGATATCTAGCCCAGCGGCCGCCTCGGTCGATCCTTCTCGCGAGTTTCTGTCATGATGCGGCAGTACGAGCTCGTCGAGCGCGTGCGCCGGTACAATCCCAATACCGACGAAGCGCTGCTCGATCGCGCTTACGTCTATGCAATGCGTGCCCACGGCACGCAGAAACGCGCCTCGGGCGATCCCTATTTTTCGCACCCGCTCGAAGTCGCCGCCATCCTGACCGACCTCAAGCTCGACGACGCCACCATCGTGGCGGCGCTGCTGCACGACACGATCGAGGACACCGACGCCACCCGCGAGGAGATCGACCGCATCTTCAGCCCGCAGATCGGCGCGCTGGTCGAGGGCCTGACCAAGATCAAGAAGCTCGATCTGGTTTCCAAGCAGGCGAAGCAGGCCGAAAACCTGCGCAAGCTGCTGCTCGCCATCGCCGACGATGTCCGCGTGCTGCTGGTCAAGCTCGCCGACCGCCTGCACAACATGCGGACGCTCAAATGGGTGCCGGAGGAAAAACGCTCCCGCGTCGCCCAGGAGACGCTGGACATCTATGCGCCGCTCGCCGGCCGCATGGGCATGCACGACATGCGCGAGGAGCTGGAGGACCTGTCCTTCCGCCAGCTGTCGCCGGAAGCCTATGATTCGATCCTCGGCCGGCTGCAGGCGCTGAAGGAGAATAATGGCGAGCTCGTCGCGGCGATTGAGCGCGAACTGTCCGACGCCATCGCGCAAAAGGGAATCGAGGCCGTCGTCACCGGACGACAGAAGCGCCCGCACTCCATCTGGCGGAAGATGGAGCGCAAATCGGTGGCGTTCGAGCAGCTCTCCGATATTTACGGCTTCCGCATTCTCGTCGACACCGTCGAGGCCTGCTACGCCGTGCTCGGCGTGGTGCACACCAAATGGCCGCTGGTGCCGGGGCGGTTCAAGGACTACGTGTCCACCCCCAAGCAGAACGATTACCGCTCGATCCATACCACCGTGGTGGGGCCCGGCCGACAGCGCGTTGAGCTGCAGATTCGCACCCGGCAGATGCATGAGATCGCCGAATACGGCATCGCCGCCCATGCGCTCTACAAGGACACCGGCGGCTCCGATCCACTGACCCGCGATTCCAACGCCTATGCCTGGCTGCGCCGCACCATCGAATTGCTGGCCGAAGGCTCCAGTCCCGAGGAGTTCCTGGAGCATACCAAGCTCGAACTGTTCCATGATCAGGTATTCTGCTTCACCCCCAAGGGCCGGCTGATCACCCTGCCGCGCCGCGCCACCCCGATCGACTTCGCCTATGCCGTCCATACCGGGGTCGGCGACCGGGCGGTTGGGGCGAAGATCAACGGCAAGATTTCGCCGCTGGTGTCGGAACTGCAGAATGGCGACGAGGTGGAGATCATCACCGCCTCCGGCCAGACGCCGCCGGCGGCGTGGGAATCCATCGTCGTCACCGGCAAGGCCCGCGCTGCCATCCGCCGCGCCACCCGCGCCGCCGTGCGGGCGCAATATGCCGGGCTCGGCAAGAAGATCGTCGAGCGGGCCATCGTCCGCGCCGGAAAGGTCTTCTCCGAGGAGAAGTTGGCAACCTCCGTCGGCCGCCTGGCGCGCACCTCGCTGGAGGATGTCTATGCGGCGGTCGGGCGCGGCGAGATGCGCTCGGACGATGTGGTGAAGGCAGTGCATCCCGAATGGACCGGCCCGCGCCCGGAAGAGCGCGCCGCGCTCAAGGGCGAAGGCTGGTTCGAGCTGGAGCAGGGCCAGAGCCTGAAGTTCAAGATCCCCGGCATCGAGAGCGACCCCGATCCGCTCACCGCCATCCCGATTCGCGGCATCAACCGCGAGCTGCCGGTGCGCTTCGCCCCCAATGGCGGCGCCGTGCCGGGCGACCGCATCGTCGGCATCCTGTCGCCGGGCGAGGGGATCACCATCTACCCGATCCAGTCGCCGGCACTGCAGGATTTCGAAGAGGAGCCGGAGCGCTGGCTCGACGTGCGCTGGGATGTCGAGGAAGACGACCCGCAGCGTTTCCCGGTGCAGATCGTCGTCGTCGCCACCAACGAGCCGGGCTCGCTGGCGCAAATTGCCCAGGTGATCGGCGAGCGCGACGGCAATATCGAGAATCTGCGCATGTCGTCGCGCTCGGCCGATTTCACCCGGATGGTGATCGATATCGGCGTCTATGACCTGCGCCACCTCAACGGCATTCTCACCGATCTGCGCGCCCGGCCGGTGGTGTCGAGCGTGGAACGGGTGAACGGCTGATAAGGAACCGTTAACCCTATCCGGCGTTTCCTCGGCAGTCCCAGTAGGCGACCGCAGGAGACACCGATGACCGAGCAGTTCCAGGCCAATGTCCGCATCGTTTCGGGTGTCGCCAAGGTCCTGTGGGGCCGGTTCATCGGCGATGGTCACCGTGTCGCCAGTGGCCGCGTCGAGCAGCTTTCCGGGGAAGCGGCGCTGGCCTGCGCCCGTGCTCGCAGCCGCGCCGTGCGCGAAGGCTCTGTCGCTGGCGCCTGAACGAGCGCGGCGAATGGGTGACGTGGCCCGACGGATGGGCTATCACGCCCCCCATTCAGCAACCTGCTCCGGGCGTTCGAGATGACACAAGACGAGGTCGTGGCCGAGTTCCGTGCGGCGGGCGCGCTGCTGGAGGGGCATTTCATCCTTTCCTCCGGCCTGCGCAGCCCGATTTTCCTGCAGAAGATGTTCATCTTCCAGGACCCGGTCCGCACCGCGCGCCTGTGCAAGGCGCTGGCGGAGAAGGCCGAGGCGGCGTTCGGCAAGATCGACTATGTCGTCTCGCCCGCCGTCGGCGGCATCGTTCCCGGCTATGAAACGGCCCGCCAGCTCGGCGCCATGGCGGTCTTCGTCGAGCGCGAGGGCGGCACCTTCCAGCTGCGGCGCGGCTTCACCATCCCCCCCGAGGCGAAGGTGCTGATGGTGGAGGACATCGTCACCACCGGGCTTTCGTCGCGCGAGTGCCTCGCCTCGATTGCCGAGCACACCTCGAACGTCGTCGGCGCCGCCTGCCTGATCGATCGCTCGAATGGCAAGGCCGATCTCGGCGTGCCCCTGGTGGCGTTGGCAAAGCTCGATATTCCCACCTATCCCGCCGACGCGCTGCCGCCGGAACTCGCCGCCCTGCCGCCGGTGAAGCCCGGCTCGCGCAGCATCCAGGGGGTGAAGGCGTGACCACGCTCATTCCCCCCATCCGGCTCGGCGTGAATGTCGACCACGTCGCCACCATCCGCAATGCGCGCGGCGGCGATCTGCCCGATCCGGTGCGCGCCGCCCAGCTCGCCTGCGCCGCCGGCGCCGACGGCATCACCGCGCATCTGCGCGAGGACCGCCGCCATATCCGCGACAGCGACATGCGGCGCCTGCGCGAGCAACTGACGGTGCCGCTGAATTTCGAGATGGCGGCGACCGACGAGATGGTCGCCATCGCGCTCGAACATCGCCCGCATGCCGCCTGCCTGGTACCCGAGCGCCGGGAGGAACGCACCACCGAAGGCGGGCTCGACGTCATCGGCGGCGGCATCGATCTCGCCCACAAGGTGGAAAAGCTCGGCGCGGCCGGCATCCGCGTGTCGCTGTTCGTCGCGCCGGATGCCGACCAGATCGCCCGTGCCGCCGATATCGGCGCGGCGGTGATCGAGCTTCACACCGGCGCCTGGTGCGAGCTTATTGCCGCCGGCGAGAGCGACAAGGCCGAGGCCGAGCTGGCGCGGCTGCTGGCGGCGGCCGGGCAGGGCAGCGAACTCGGGCTGGAGATCCATGCCGGGCACGGACTCGACTTCGCCACGGCGGAAGTCATGGCCGGCGTGGCGGCGGTGCGCGAGCTCAATATCGGCCATTTCCTCATCGGCGAGTCCATCTTCGTCGGGCTGGAAGGCGCCATCCGCCACATGCGTACCGCGATGGCGCGCGGCCGTGCCCGCCTCGGCGCGCCGCAGGCGGCGTGAGGGAGGGCAGGGCATGATCCTCGGCATCGGCTCCGACATCACCGACGTGCGGCGCGTTGCCGAGGTTCTGGAGCGCCATGGCGAGCGCTTTCTCGACCGCGTGTTCACCCCGGTGGAGCGCGCCAAGTCCGATCGCCGCGCCCGCCGGGCGGAAAGCTATGCCAAGCGCTTCGCCGCCAAGGAGGCCTGCGCCAAGGCCCTTGGCACCGGGCTGGCGCAGGGCGTGTTCTGGCGCGACATGGGCGTGGTCAACCTGGCCTCGGGACGGCCGACGCTGAAGCTCACCGGCGGTGCGAAGGCGCGGCTCGACGCCATCACCCCCGCCGGCTTCGAGGCACAGATCGACCTCACCATCACCGATGACGGCCCGCTGGCTCAGGCCTTCGTCATTATCAGCGCCGTTCCCGCCGGGGCTGGCGGCTAGGGGCTGCCGATGCGGCACCTCGTGCGATCGTGAGCGGCGCGCGTTGCCGCCGCCGCACTGAGCGGCTATAGGAGCCGCACGGCCGCCTTGCGCGGCGCATGCCGTGCCGCTGAGCGCACCGGAAGGCAACATGACGTCCACCACCGAACCGAAGAAGCAGGAAGGTGGCCTCGGCGAAACCGTCAAGGTCATTCTCCAGGCGTTCCTGATCGCGCTGCTGATCCGCACCTTCCTGTTCCAGCCGTTCAACATCCCTTCCGGCTCGATGAAGGAGACGCTGCTTGTTGGCGACTACCTCTTCGTGTCGAAGTTCAGCTATGGCTACAGCCGCTTCTCGCTGCCGCTGTCGCCGCCGCTGTTCGACGGCCGCATCCTGGGCTCGACGCCCGATCGCGGCGACGTCGTGGTGTTCAAGCTGCCGCGCGACGAAAGCACGGACTATATCAAGCGCGTTATCGGCCTTCCCGGCGACGAGATCCAGATGATCGGCGGCCTGCTGCACATCAATGGCGTGCCGGTGAAGCGCGAGGATGCCGGCTACTGGATGGACGACGAGGGCAATGGCCGGGTGGAGCGCGTGAAGCGCTGGACCGAAACCCTTCCCAATGGGGTGAGCTACTACACGCTCGACCTCGTCGAGAACGGCTTCTACGACAATACCGACGTCTACAAGGTGCCGCCCGGCCATTATTTCATGATGGGCGACAACCGCGACAATTCCACCGACAGCCGCGTGCTCAGCCAGGTCGGCTATGTCCCCTATGAGAACCTGATCGGCCGCGCCCAGATCATCTTCTTCTCGGTGAAGGAAGGCGACGCGGCCTGGCAGTTCTGGAAGTGGCCGTGGACGGTGCGCTGGAACCGCCTCTTCTCCTTCGTGCGATGACGCGCGGCAAGAACCGCGTCCCCGACGACGCCGGCCTCGACGCACTGGAAAGCGCGCTCGGCCATGTCTTTGCCGACAGGGCCCATCTGCGCCTTGCGCTTACGCATATCTCGTCGGTGACGGGCGTGCAGGGCTCGCGGGCGCGCGTGCGCTCCTATCAGCGGCTGGAATTCCTCGGCGACCATGTGCTGGGTCTCGTGGTCTCCGACATGCTCTACCGCGCCTTCCCCCACGCCGAGGAGGGGGAACTCTCGCGCCGCCTCGCCGATCTCGTCTGCGAGGATGCCTGCGCCGAGGTGGCGCTCGCCATGGGCCTGGGCCCGCATCTGCGGCTCGGCGCCGGCGAGGAGCGTTCCGGCGGGCGCGAGCGCCCGGCCATTCTCGCCGACGTGGTTGAGGCCGTGCTGGCGGCGGTCTATCTCGATGCCGGCTATCCCGCCGCCGAGGCCATGGTCGATCGCTTCTGGCGCGCCCGGCTCGCCGTCCCCGGCAGTTCCGCCCGCGACCCCAAGACGGCGCTGCAGGAATGGGCGCAGGGGCGCGGATTGCCGCCGCCACATTACCGGCTGGTCGAGCGCTCCGGTCCCGATCATAATCCGGAGTTCCGGATCGCCGTCGACGTGCCGGGTTTCGAGCCGGTCGAGGCGACCGGCTCCTCCAAGCAGAACGCTCAGAAGATCGCCGCTGCGGCGTTTCTCCAACGGGTTACGCAATGAACGACATTATCGACGAGACACCCGAAGAGGGTCCTGACGCGGCCCCCGAGGCGGCACGCGAAAACACCCGCTGCGGCTTCGTCGCCCTCATCGGCACGCCCAATGCGGGCAAGTCGACGCTGACCAACACGCTGGTCGGCACCAAGGTCTCGATCGTCTCGCACAAGGTGCAGACCACCCGCTCGCTGGTGCGCGGCATCGCCATCGAGGGCGCGACGCAGATCGTGCTTGTCGACACCCCCGGCATCTTCGCGCCCAAGCGCCGGCTGGAGAAAGCCATGGTGCGCTCCGCCTGGAACGGCGCGGGCGATGCCGACGCCGTCGTGCTGCTCATTGACGCCCGCGCTGGGCTCAATGAGGAAGTCGAATCCATCATCCGCGGCCTCGCCGATGTGCGCCGCCCGCGCGCGATCCTGCTCAACAAGATCGACCTGGTGAAGCGCGAGAGCCTGCTGGAGCTCGCCGCCAAGGTGGCCGAACTCACCAGCTTCGACCGGCTGTTCATGGTGTCGGCTCTCGCCGGACATGGGCTGAAGGAGCTGCGCGCGTGGCTCGCACAGATCCTCCCCTTCGGGCCGTGGCTCTATCCCGAGGACCAGATCTCCGACGCGCCGATGCGCTCGCTGGCCGCCGAGATCACCCGCGAAAAGCTGTTCCACCGCCTGCACGAGGAACTGCCCTACCGCTCGACGGTTGAAACCGATTCCTGGCAGGAGCGCAAGGACGGCTCGGTCCGCATCGAGCAGACCATCTTTGTCGAGCGCGAAAGCCAGCGGAAGATTGTGCTCGGCAAGGGCGGCGACACGATCAAGGCGATCTCTATGGCCGCCCGCAAGGAACTGACCGAGATCGTCGAGGCGCCGGTCCACCTGTTCCTGTTCGTCAAGGTGCGCGAGAACTGGGCCGACGACCCGGCGCGCTACCGCGAAATGGGGCTGGATTTCCCGCAGGAGTGAGGCCGCCCGATGGAGTGGTCGGACGAGGGCATCATTCTCGGCGTGCGCCGCCACGGTGAGGCCAATGCCATCGTCGAAGTGATGACAGCCGGCCATGGTCGCCATCTCGGCCTGGTGCGGGGCGGCGGCTCGCGCCGGCAGGCGGCGGCGCTGCAGGCGGGCAATGGCGTGCGCGTGACCTGGCGCGCGCGTCTCGACGAGCAGCTCGGCGCCTACGCGCTGGAAGTGACGGCCGCGCATGCCGGCCGGCTGATGGCACAGGCCCATTCCGCCTTCGCGCTGAGCCATCTCGGCAGCCTCATCCGGCTGCTGCCCGAGCGCGATCCCCATCCCGTGCTGCACGGCCATCTGGCCACCATGATCGAGCATCTCCACCATGAGCGCCTGACCGGCATGATGATGGCTCGCTTTGAGCTGGCACTCCTGACCGAACTGGGATTTGGCCTGGATCTGGAGAGTTGCGCGGCCACCGGCGGGCGCAACGATCTGCTCTATGTCTCGCCCAAATCCGGCCGCGCGGTGAGCCGCGACGCCGGCGCGCCCTGGCAGGCGCAGCTTTTCACGCTGCCCTATTTCCTCATCAGCGAGGTTGCCGAGCCGCCGATGCCTGAGGATGTCGAGGCCGCCTTCGCGCTCACCGGCCATTTTCTGGCGCGGCGTGTTTTCGACCCGCGCGGCCTGCCGCTCCCCGATGCCCGCGCTTCGCTGCTGGCCGCGCTGAAACGGCCCGGTGGATAGCTTTGCGCGGGCGCGTTCGCGTCTTGTTCCCGCTCGCGCTTCGCGGTAGCACAGGGCATGGGTGAGCCACCGATTCCGACCGATGATGGCACGATCGAACCGATCGGCCTGAAGGCGGCGCTTGAAGAGCGCTACCTCGCCTATGCGCTGTCCACCATCATGCACCGGGCACTGCCGGATGCGCGCGACGGGCTGAAGCCCGTGCATCGCCGCATTCTCTATGGCATGCGGCTTCTGCGGCTCGACCCCGGCGGCGGTTTCCGCAAAAGCGCGAAGATCGTCGGCGACGTGATGGGCTCGTTCCATCCGCATGGCAACGCGGCGATCTACGACGCCATGGTCCGGCTCGCCCAGGACTTTTCCCAGCGCTACCCGCTGGTAGACGGGCAGGGCAATTTCGGCAATATCGACGGCGATAACGCTGCGGCCGAACGCTACACGGAGGCCCGGCTCACCGAAGTTGCACGGCTGATCCTCGACGGCATCGACGAGGACGCGGTCGATTTCCGCCCCAACTATGACGGCACGACGGAAGAACCCGTCGTCATGCCCGGCGCCTTCCCTAATCTGCTGGCGAATGGCTCGACGGGCATCGCCGTGGGCATGGCGACCTCGATCCCGCCGCACAACGCCGCCGAGTTGATCGACGCCAGCCTGCACCTGATCGACAACCCGCAAGCCACCACCGACGACCTGCTGGCCTTTGTGAAGGGGCCGGACTTCCCGACCGGCGGCGTCATCATCGAATCCCCGTCCTCGATCGCCGATGCCTATGCCACCGGGCGGGGCGGCTTCCGGCTGCGCGCGCGCTGGGAAAAGGAAGAGACCGGGCGCGGCACCTATGTGATCGTCGTCACCGAAATTCCCTATGGGGTGCCAAAGTCCCGTCTGGTCGAGAAGATCGCCGATCTGCTCAACGAGAAGAAGCTGCCGCTTCTTGCCGATGTTCGCGACGAGAGCGCCGAGGATGTGCGGCTGGTGCTCGAACCGCGCGCGCGAAACGTTGATGCCGAATTGCTGATGGAGAGCCTGTTCCGGCTCACCGAGCTGGAGACGCGCTTTCCGCTCAACATGAACGTGCTGGTCGGCGGACAGGTGCCCAAGGTCGTCAGCCTGCTGGAAGCGCTGCGCGAATGGGTCGACCATCGCCGCGAGGTGCTGCTGCGCCGCTCCCGCCACCGGCTCGGGGAAATCGAGCACCGGCTGGAGGTACTGGACGGCTACCTCATCGCCTATCTCAATCTCGACGAGGTGATCCGCATCATCCGCGAGGAGGATGAGCCGAAGCCCGCCTTGATCGCGCGGTTCGAGCTGACGGATGTGCAGGCCGAGGCCATCCTCAACATGCGCCTGCGCAGCCTGCGCAAGCTTGAGGAATTCGAGATCCGCAAGGAGCACGACGCGCTTTCCAAGGAGAAGGCGGGCATCGAAAAGCTGCTCGGCTCCGTGGCGCTGCAGTGGAAAAGGGTGGCCGGACAGCTGGCCGAAACCCGCAAGATGTTCGCGCCCGAGACCGCGCTCGGCCGTCGCCGCACCACCTTCGGCGAAGCCTCGGTGCACAAGGCGGATGCGGTCATCGAAGCGCTGGTTGAGCGCGAGCCGATTACCATTGTCGTGTCCGAGAAGGGCTGGATCCGGGCGCTGAAGGGCCATGTCGCCGATCTCACGGCGCTTGCCTTCAAGGGCGACGACCGGCTCAAGATCACCTTCTTCACCGAGACGACCGCCAAATTGCTGGTGTTCGCCACCAATGGCCGTTTCTACACGCTCGACGCCTCGAAGCTGCCGGGCGGGCGCGGCCATGGCGAGCCGCTGCGGCTGTCGATCGAGCTGGAGCAGGAAGCCGACATTCTCGACGTGCTGCCCTATCTCGGCGGGCGCCGGCTGCTGGTGGCGGCGAAGGAGGGACGGGGCTTCTTGGTCGCCGAGGACGATTGCCTCGCCAATACCCGCAAGGGCAAGCAGATACTGGGCGTCGACGCGCAGGACGCGGTGAAGGTGACGCCGGCGACCGGCGACAGCGTCGCGGTGATCGGCGAGAACCGCAAGCTGCTGGTCTTCCCGCTGACGCAGATCCCCGAGATGGCGCGCGGGCGCGGTGTGCGGCTGCAACGATACAAGGACGGCGCGATGAGTGACGTGAAGGTGTTCAGCGCCGCCGACGGCCTGACCTGGACCGACACGTCCGGCCGCACCTGGACCGTGACCGACCTAACCGAATGGCGCGGCGAGCGCGCCGGTGCCGGCCGCCTGCCGCCGAAGGGCTTTCCACGCAACAACAAGTTCGGCTGAGCAGTGCCCAGGGGATGAGGGCAGATTTATCCCTGCCCCTCTCCCGTTTCCCAGACCCCGGACGCCGGATAGGCGCGACGCTGCGCGCCGCGTTCCGGGCAGCGCTGCATCTCCCTCATGGCCGGGCTTGACCCGGCCACCCACGTCTTTAACCGGATGAATGCGGAAGGGCAGGATCCCTGGGTCACGCCCGGGGATGAGGGAAAGAAAGCGACGGGCGTCGCGAGGATCAGGCCAAGCCCCCTCTCCCCGTCGGGGAGAGGGGTAGGGTGAGGGGCTTCGCACGGCCGGGCCGGATGCCTCAGCTTCCGATCACGCCGCCATCCTTCTTGGTGATGACGACCACGGCCGGTCGCACCGGCATGTCGTCCTTGAAGTCCGGCCAGCGGGTGGACAGGTCCTCATAATAGGACGGACGGCCGAAGGGCGCCCAGTCGGTGCCGCCATCACCGGGGTGCTGCACGGCGACAAACGCGGTGCGGTCATCCTGCGTGAACAGCGGACCGCACATCTCGGCGCCCACCGGCACACGGAAGAACAGCTTCGAGGTCGCCCGCGCGCTGCCTTCGGTATCCACGGCCCAAAGCCCGTCCGTGCGCCCCGTATCCTTCGGGTTGTTGCCGTCGGTCGATACCCAGAGCCGGCCGGCGGTATCGACAGCGCAATTGTCGGGCATGCCGAACCAGCCATTGCGGGTGGTGTCGGTGGAGAAGGAGGCGCCCACCGCCGCGACGGAGGGATCGCCGCATTTCAGCAGCACTTCCCAGGTGCCCTTGGTCGCCGCGAAGTCGCCATCCGCCTCGGCGATCTCGATGATATGGCCGAAGGCGTTCTTGGCGCGGGGATTGGCGGCGTCGACCTGTTCGTCCTTGCGCCGGGTATTGTTGGTCAGCATCACATAGACCTTGCCGTTGACGCCGTTCGGCTGAATGTCCTCGGGGCGGTCCATCTTGGTGGCGCCGAGCAGGTCGGCGGCGCGGCGGGTCTCGATCAACACATCGGCCTGGCTGTCGAAGCCGTTGGCGGCGGTCAGCTGACCCTGGCCAAACACCAGCGGCAGCCATTCCAGCGCGCCACTGGAGTCGAACTTGGCGACATAGAGCGTGCCGGAATCCAGCAGGTCCATGTTGGCGGCGCGGTCATTCGGGTTGAACGTGCCCGAGGTGACGAATTTGTAGACATAGTCGAAGCGCTCGTCATCGCCGAGATAGAACACGACGCGCCCGTCCTTGGCGACGATCGATTCGGCGCCCTCATGCTTGAACCGGCCCATGGCGGTGCGCTTCTTCGGCACCGAAGTGGGGTCGTTCACATCCACCTCGACGATCCAACCGAAGCGGTTCGGCTCGTTCGGCACCTTGGCGAGGTCGAAGCGGTCGTAGATGTTGCCCCACTCATAGGAAGCTTCCGGCACGCCATAGCGCTTGTAGTTGGCGGCCTCCCGGTAGCCCTCGGGCAGCTTGCCGAGGAAATAGCCGTGGAAGTTCTCCTCGGCCATCACATAGGTGCCCCAGGGCGTGACACCGCCGGCGCAATTGTTGAGCGTGCCGATCACCTGGGTGCCGGTGGCGTCCGCCGCCGTCTTCAGCCGGTCGCTGCCGGCGGC
Organism: Ancylobacter sp. FA202; assembly: GCF_000380205.1. Taxonomy (NCBI): domain Bacteria; kingdom Pseudomonadati; phylum Pseudomonadota; class Alphaproteobacteria; order Hyphomicrobiales; family Xanthobacteraceae; genus Ancylobacter; species Ancylobacter sp. FA202. Next base: position 4,527,432 of record NZ_KB904818.1, read on the forward strand.
CGGGCCGGTGATCTGCATCGGTGTGGTCGAGGTGATGCGGCGGTTCAGCTTGCCGTCGCGCACCACCTGCCATTTGCCGTCGACCTTGCGGATTTCGACGATGGTGCCGCCATGGGCCGCCATCTCGATATCCACCCGGGCCTTGTCCGCCGGCGCCACCTTCAGCTTGCCTTCGGCGACGCTGACGATGCCGGGGAACATCAGGTGCTCGTTGGTGTATTCGTGGTTCACCACCAGCAGGCCGTGCTCGGGCGAGCCATCGAGCGGGATGAAGCCGACATAGTCGTTATTGTAGCCGAACTGCCGGCGCTGGGCTTCCGCGCTCTGGTTCTTCGGGTCGAAGGTGGGCGAGTCGGGAAAGAGCGGGTCGCCCCAGCGCAGCAGCACTTCGGCGTCGTAACCTTCGGCGACATGGTGGGTCTCGTCGACCCCCGCCTCGACTTCGATGAAGTTGAAGGCCGAACCATTGGCGGCAGCGGTGCCGTCGCTGGCGGCGTGCGCCTTTTCCGCCGACATCAGTGCGGCCGGTCCGACGGTGGCGGCGATGGCGGAAACGGCGAGGGCGCCCTTGAGGAGGCCACGGCGGGAGAAGCGGACCGAGATCAGTTCACCCATGGTCGGGTTGAGCGTCGGATTGCTCCCGGCGCCGTCAGCCTCTTCCAGCAGGCTGGTGCGGAAGGGCGATACCTGATCGGCGGATTCCTGGTGGGCAGATTCCTGGTGGGCAGATTCCTGCGGCGGGCGATGAAGGTCGACGGTCATGGGGGGCTCCGGCAATCTGTCGCGCTCCGAGAGTTGGAAGCGTTCCAGTGTGCTACCCCTGCGACGTCACAGCCCTATGACGCACGGTCAGCCGGCAGTCGACAAAATGTCATGTGACGGCGCGACGACCTATTCCTCCACCCGCATCCAGCCCGCGGGCGCAAGGCGTTCCTGCGGCAGGAAGCGGCTCTTGTAGTTCATCTTGTCGGAGCCTTCGACCCAATAGCCGAGATAGACATAGGGCAGGCCCATGGCTTTCGCCTTAACGATATGGTCCAGGATCATGTAGGTGCCGAGCGAGCGGCCGGCCTGATCAGGATCGTAGAAGGAATAGACCATGGACAGGCCGTCGGCGAGAACGTCGGTCAGCGCCACGCCGTACAGCGGCCCCTGGCCCCTCCCGCTGACCGCCGATGCCGGCCCGTGACGGCGATATTCGATCAGCCGGGTGCGGACGTGGCTGTCCTCCACCATCATGGCGTAGTCGAGCACGGTCATGTCGGCCATGCCACCATCGGAATGCCGGCTGTCGAGATAGAGGCGGAATAGGGAATACTGCTCGGCGGTGGGGATCGCGGCGCGGATGTCGCCGATGAGATCGGCGTTGGCCTGGCGGACACGGCGGAAGCCGCGGGTCTCGCGAAAATCATCGACGCACACCCGCACCGAGACGCAGGCGCGGCACTGTTCGCAGGCGGGCCGATAGGCGATGGACTGGCTGCGCCGGAACCCGCCATGAGTCAGCACATCATTGAGCTGGGTGGCGCGCTCGCCCACCAGATGCGTGAACACCTTCCGCTCCGAACGCCCCGCCAGATAGGGGCAGGGCGAGGGGGCGGTCAGGTAGAATTGCGGTGTGTCGCGCGAATGTTCGGTCACGGCATGTTCACGTTGCGAATGGCTGAGGATCGCGCGCCCCGGGCCCGACGTCAAAGCCTTCGTTGACGCGGATCATTACGATCCGCAAACGCAGCGGGATCAGCGGTAGCCGCGCAGTTCGCCCGCCCGCTCGTCATTGTTGGTCACAACCGTGCCGATGATGAAGTCATGCGCCAGGCGTTTGCGTCGGTTGAGCAGGCCGATGATGGTGATGAACGGGGTGAAGACGCTCACCGACACCCAGAACAGCACGAGGCTGACAACCGCCAGCATGGGCGTCATCGGCGCTCCGTGCCACACCCGCATCTCGATTCCCATAGCGCGCATGCCGAGCGTCGCCGAGCGCGGTCCGCCGAGGGTGAGCCCGACATAGACCAGCGCCCACACAACATAGCCCGGCCCCAGCAGGCTGAACAGGAACCAGCCGAGCCCGAAGGTGAGGAAGCCGAAGATGAAAATCAGCAGCGCCGCCATACCGACGGGCACGCAAATGATCACCGTGTCGATGAGAAACGCCATGAACCGGCGGGAGAGCACGCCGCGAAAATACTCCGGTTCGACGAGCGGATCAAAGGCGTAGGGCCTCTCTTCCTCGCCATTGCGTGTATCGAACATGCCGGTCTCCTCCTGCCCCGTCAGGTGGGGGCACCCTCCGGCGCGGGCAAGGGCCCGCCCGCCCCGGCCAACCGCCGAAACGAACGCCCTCGTTCAATGATGCTAGCCAGCCGACTGCCAGTCGACCCGCACCACGTCCATGCCGTTCTCGATTAGCGCATGGTAGACCGTGTCGGCATGAGCGCGGTCGCGGGTCTCCACGGTCACGTCGAGCCGGGCGCCCTTGGCGTGCACGTCAAGGAAATGGCGCTTGTGCTCCACTTCAAGGATGTTCGCGCCGAGACCGCCGAGCAGGCTGGCGATGATGCCGAGTTCGCCCGGACGGTCGAGCATGGAGAAGCGGAACGAGACGATCCGCTCCTCGCGCTCGAGTTCGCGCATCATGATCGAGGCGACGATGCGCGGGTCGATATTCCCGCCCGACACCACCAGCCCTACCTTGCGGCCGCGGTAGCGGTCCGGGTCGGCGAGCAGCGCGGCGAGGCCAGCGGCGCCGGCGCCTTCCGCCAGCGTCTTCTGCTGGGTGAGGAACAGGTTCACTGCCCGCTCGATGGTCGGCTCGCCCACCAGCACCACGTCGGACACCAGTGCCGAGACCAGTTCGCGCGTCAGCGTGCCTGCCTGCTTCACCGCGATGCCTTCCGCCAGCGTCGCGCCCTCGCAGGGCAGGGACTGCTGGTGCAGGGCGTTCCACATCGAAGGGTAAAGCCGGGTCTCGACGCCGACGATCTCGATGTTCGGCCGCAGGTCACGCGCCGCCACCGCCATGCCGGATATCATGCCGCCACCGCCGACAGGCACCAGAAGGGCGTCGAGATCCGGCGCGTCCTCGAGCATCTCGGAGGCGATGGAACCCTGGCCGGCGATGACATGGCGGTCGTCATAGGGATGAACCCAGACGAGATGTTCGGAATGGGCGATGCGGTCGGCCTCTTCCGAAGCGTCGCCGACCGAATCGCCATGCAGCACAACCCGAGCGCCATGCGCCTCGGTGGCGGCGACCTTCACGATCGGCGTGAATTTCGGCATCACGATGGTGGCGCGAATACCGAGCCGAGCCGCGTGATAGGCGACCGCCTGCGCGTGATTGCCGGCCGACATGGCGACAACACCGGCGGCGCGTTCCTGGGCGGAGAGGCTGGCGAGCTTGTTCAGCGCGCCGCGCTCCTTGAAGCTGGCGGTGACCTGGAGGTTCTCGTATTTCACATAGACATGAGCGCCCGTAATCGCCGAGAGGCGCGGCGCCGGCAGGGTGGGCGTGCGCAGCACCGCGCCATCCAGCACCTTGCGTGCGGCGGCGACATCGGCGGGGGTTACGGGCAAGGTCATCGAACCACTCAGAATTCTCGCGGCGAAAGTGCCGCACGCTGAAAAAGGCCTCCCGGCCTCAGGACTAGAACGGCCGCCAGGAGCGAATAGATCACCACGTCGCGATAGCCGATATCGAAGGCCGACGACCACACGATTTCGACGCATGCAACGAGCGCAGCACCTAGCAAGGCGCCTGGTACTGAGCCAATGCCGCCAATAATAGCCGAAATCAAGGCTTTGAGCGTCATCGACATGCCGTCACCGGGCGTTATCGACCCATAGGCTACCACCATGGCCACTCCCGCAAGCCCCGCGCAGCCGCCCGCAAGCGCGAAAGTGGCGCCAACGAGGCGGGGAACCCGCACACCTGAGAGCGCCGCCATCAGCGGATCGTCGGCATAGGCGCGCCAGGAGCGGCCATATCCGGTAAAGCGGACGAGACCGAGCAGCAGCGAAATGCCGGTCAAGGTGAGGCCGGCGGCGAGGAATTGGGCCGGCGTCGCGGTGGCAATGAAGCCGTCCTGCCCGGCGATGTAAACCGGCCGGTTGACGAGGGCGGGCAGCCAGTTTTCCCGAAAAGGCGACGTGAGTCGGAATATCTCTGCCAGCACGATGGCGACGGCCAGCGTGGCGATAAGAACCGGCTGCGGCGAGCGGGCACGCGCAACAATGGGCACGATAACCGCACGCCCGATCACCCAGCTCAGCAGCGCCGCCCCGCCCATGCCCGCCAGAAGGGCCATCGCCAGCCCGGCCGGCCCAAGCCGCCCCGCCGCGCTGGCGAGGCTGACCGCCACGAGCATGTAGATGCCCCCGGCCACGGCGACCTCCCCGAAGGCGAGGTTGACCCGGCCATAAAGGCCATGCACCAAGGCAAAGCCGGTGGCGATGAGACCGTAGACACCCATCAGGACAAGGCCGCCGAGTGCCTGTTGCAGCCAATAGGCGCTGCGCGGGCTCAGGCGAAGGATCGGCGCGCCGCGCGCTTCGCCGCGCGCATCCTCCAGCCACCAGCGCTTGAGGATGTAGAGCTTCACTTCGCCCATCGGCGCGCCATCCTGGATCAGCGCGACAAGATTGAAACGGCCGGCACCCGTCTGGGCCGCGAACCGGCAGATCAATTCATGTGGCCCGCTGCCGCGGGATGAGCGCACGCGGTAGCGATAGCGCAATGCCGTGGCGTTATTCGGCACGGGTGCCAGCTGGCTCTCGACGATTTCCGCCGTCTCGTCATGGAGAGCAGGAGCCACAGCCCGGCAGAGGCGGGCCTGGTCGGCGTCGATCACCGAGCCGCAGCCGGCAAGCAGCAGCGCCAGCCCGATCAGGACAATTTGCAGCAGGCGATGACAGCAGCGCGCGCAGCAGGGCATGGCAGCTGGCGCCTGCAGCGGCGTCAGGCCTCGCGCGCCAACTTTTCCGCCACGCGCGGCGCGAAATAGGTGAGGATGCCGTCAGCACCCGCGCGCTTGAACGCCATCAGGCTTTCCATCATCGCCTTGTCGCCGTCGAGCCAGCCATTGCGGGCCGCGGCCTCGATCATCGCGTACTCGCCCGACACTTGATAGGCGAAGGTCGGCAGGCCGAAGGTTTCCTTGAGGCGATACACAATATCGAGATAGGGCAGGCCGGGCTTGACCATCAGCATGTCCGCGCCTTCCTCGATGTCCAGCGCCGCCTCGCGCAGCGCCTCCATGCCGTTGGCCGGGTCCATCTGATAGGTGCGCTTGTCGCCCTTGAGGCAGCCGGTGGAGCCCACCGCATCGCGGAACGGCCCGTAGAAGGCCGAGGCATATTTGGCGCTGTAGGCGAGAATCTGGGCGTCGTGGAAGCCCTCGCCATCAAGCGCTCGCCGGATGGCGCCCACGCGCCCATCCATCATGTCAGAGGGAGCAATGACGTCGGCGCCCGCATCCGCTTGGACGAGTGCCTGCTCGACCAGCACGGCCACCGTCTCGTCGTTTAGGATACGGCCCACGCCGTCGAGCAGCCCGTCATGGCCGTGGCTGGTATAGGGATCGAGTGCGACGTCGGTGATGAGGCCGATCTCCGGCACCGCATCCTTGATCGCCCGCAGCGTGCGGCAGACGAGATTGCCGGCATTCAGCGCCTCGCGCCCATCTGCCGAGCGCAGGGCCGGATCGGTGTAGGGGAAAAGTGCCAGGGCCGGAATGCCGAGTCGCGCCGCCCGCTCCGCCTCGCGCACCGCTTCGTCGACGGAGAGCCGGTCGACCCCCGGCATGGAGCCGATCGCGGTGCGTTCGCCATGGCCATCCTTGACGAAGATCGGCCAGATCAGGTCAGCGACGGTGAGCGTGTTCTCGCGCAGCAGCTGGCGCGCCCATTCGGACTTGCGGTTCCGTCGGGGGCGCTGCACCAGATCGAGCTTCGACGACGCATCAGGCCGGCCGGAAGGCTCGGGATGGACAGGGCGCGGTCGGGCGAAGGGAATGGTCATGGACACGCTCGCAAAGACACTCGCCAGGAGGGCGGGATCCCGCCGCGTCGCCTCCGGCGCGGCACTTTCGAATGGTTATAGCTCCATACGACGCCGCGCGCGACCTCTTCACCCGGTTGATTGCGTATGAGCCCGACCCCGTGCGGCAGGGCATGTTGACGCGGGCGCCTGGTGCGAGCCCGTCCGTTCCTACCTCGCTGTCGGGCGCTCCGGCTTTTCGCGAGGGGAAGAACGGCTTAAGTGGCTGGATAGGACAGCGACAGGCAGGATCGACGTGATGGCAGACAACGGCATCAGCTTCGAAGAGCGCGGCGCCGTTGGCATCGTGACACTCGACCGGCCGCGCGCCCTTAATGCCCTGGACCACCCGATGGTCCTGGCCATGGACGCCCGATTGCGGACCTGGATCGCCGATCCCCGCATCGCGCATGTGGTGCTGCGCTCGGCCCATCCGCGCGCCTTTTGCGTCGGCGGCGATGTGCGCGCCATGGCCGAACTCGGCCGCACTGGCCGCACGCAGGAGGCCCGGCAGTACTGGCGCGACGAATACGCGCTGGACTATCTCATCGCGCGCTACCCCAAGCCGTTTGTCTCACTGGTCGACGGCCTGTGCTTCGGCGGCGGATTCGGCCTCACCGGCCATGGCCGCTACCGCGTGGCCGGGGAAAATCTCGGCTTCGCCATGCCGGAGGTCGCGATCGGCCTGTTCCCCGATGTTGGGGGCACCTTTGTGCTGCCGCGCCTTCCCGGCTGGAGCGGCACCTGGCTGGCGATGACCGGGGCGCGCATCGGCATGGCGGATGCGCTCGCACTCGGCCTCTACACCCACCACATCCCGACCACCCGCTGGCCGGAGCTCCAGGACGCGCTGGCGTCGGGCGAGGCGGTGGAGACGCTCCTCGCACGCACGGCTATCCGTCCACCGGCGCCCGAGCTTGCAAGCCTCTACCCGCACATCGACCGCATCTTCGCGGGTGGCTCGGTGGCGGCGATTGTCATCGCGCTGGAGAAGGTGGCGGAAGGCGAGGGCGAGGTCGCCACCTTCGCCCGGCTGCAGCTGGAGACGATCCGCCGCGCCTCGCCCACAAGCGTGCACATCGCCTTCCAGCAGATGCAGCGTGGCCCGGCTCTCGATCTGGCGGGCTGCCTGACGCTGGAATTCCGCCTGGTGACGCGCCTGCTCGAACGGCCCGACTTCTTTGAAGGCGTGCGAGCGGTGCTGGTGGACAAGGACCAGAAGCCGGCGTGGCGCCCGGCACAGCTGAGCGAGATCGATCCCGCCGCCATCACCGCGCTGTTCGATACGCCGCTTGACGACGAATTGCTGCTTGCCTGACCGCGTTTTGGAGTATGCAGGCGCCATGAGTTCTCCCTACGATCCCATAGACGCCACCCTTGGCCCGGCCGGGGCGCGCATGCCGCTCTGGCAATCGCGCGTGATCCTCTATCTGCGCTGCCTCGCCGGCTTCCTCATGGTGAAGACCGTCTATAGCTGGACACTCGTCTGCGGCGTCTGGGACGGGGACACCAGCCGCTTCGAGATGCTCTCCCTCGCCGCCCAGTCGGCAGTGATCTGGGCCGCCATCATGAATCCCGTGGCCGCTGTGGGCCTCTGGCTCGGCGCCTCCTGGGGTGTCGTACTTTGGCTGGTGACGGCGATGGTCCAGATTCTCATCAACGCCTCGGCGCCGGAGGGCGTTGGCCGGCTGATGATCGTGGCGGCCATCGAGACGGTCCTCGTCGCCGCCTACGCCTTCCTCACCTACAAGGCGGCGCGTGAGAGCGAACGCTGAGCCTTCATATTTCGTTAACCCGTTGCGGTGACGAAGGATTCAGCCTGTCGCTTAAACCGATCTTATCCCCGTCGGCGTGAGAGTCGCCGCCTCATGAGAGGGAGCCAATCCCCACTTTCTGAGACCGGGGTACGAACCATGCGTGCAGCTCAGGCGACCAATGTCATCAGCATCAACGGGGCCGAGGACGAGCGGCGGGAATCGATCCGCCCTCTCTACCGCGAGGCGGTCACGCTGGTGGAGCGGCTGCATCGGCGCCTGCTGGATGTGGTGAAAGACGAGCTCGACCGTCGCGAGCGCGAGGATATCAACGCCGTGCAGGCGCTGCTGCTCTTCAATATCGGCGACGCCGAGCTGACCGCTGCCGAACTACGCACGCGCGGCTACTATCTCGGGGCCAATGTTTCCTACAATCTCAAGAAGCTTGCGGAGACCGGCTTTCTCGACCACCGCCGCTCGCGGGTGGACCGCCGTTCGGTGCGGATCCGGCTGACCGAGAAAGGCGAGGAGGTGCGCGACATTGTCGAAGGACTCCACGCCAAGCACCTCGCCACCATCGAGCAGATCGGCGGCATCGGACCGCAGGATTTCCAGCAGCTCAACAAGGCGTTGACCCGGCTGGAGCGCTTCTGGACCGACCAGATCCTCTATCGCCTCTGATCGGTCCGCCGATCCCGCTATCGCTGAAGAAAACCTTCCAACGTATTGGCAACATTGACTCCAATCGCCTCGACGGCATAGCCACCCTCCATCACGAACAGGGTCGGGCAGGCCAGGGCGGCAATGCGGGCGCCGATCTTCAGATAATCCGGGCTATCCAGCTGGAACTGCGAAATCGGGTCGTCCTTGTAGGTGTCGACGCCGAGAGAGACGATGACGACGTCCGGCCCGAAGGCGTCGATCCGCGCGCATGCCGCGTCCAATGCGGCGCCCCAACCGGCATAGTCGGTGCCCCAGCGCAGCGGGTAATTGGCGTTGAAACCCTCGCCGGCGCCAGTGCCGGTCTCATCGGCAAAGCCGAGGAAATAGGGGAATTCCTGCAGCGGGTCGGCATGGATGTTGCAGACCAGCACGTCCGGGCGATCATAGAAAATCGCCTGCGTGCCATTGCCGTGGTGATAGTCGACATCGAGAATGGCGACCCGCGCAGCGCCACGGTCGCGGAAGCGCTGCGCCGCGACGGCGGCATTGTTGATAAAGCAGTAGCCGCCCATCGTCCCGGCATGGGCGTGGTGGCCGGGCGGCCTGCACAGGGCGAAGGCAGACTTCTCGCCCCCCGCCACAAGGTCGACCCCGGTCAGCGCGATATCGGCCGCCGCCTGCACCGCGTCCCAGGTTCCCGCCACCATGCAGCAGCCGGCATCGAAGGAGAAATGGCCGAGCTTGCCGTCAATGGTCTCGGGCTCAATATCAGTCCGCATGCCCGGCGCCCGCCAGAAGCTGGGCAAGGCCGGGAAGTCACGCCCATCCGCCGTCCACAGCGCCCAGGCATTGGCGAGAAAGCGGACATAGGCCGCATCATGGACCTTGAGCAGCGGATCGAGGCCATGGGCGGCCGGCTCGATCAGCGTGCCGAAGGGTCGCTCGCCGATGGCGTTGAGAATCATCGCCACCCGCTCTGGCTTCTCGAAGGCCGGGACGACCTGCCCGTTCATCAGTTCGACATGGCCGGAATGGCCGAGATGGCGCGGCGAGTGAATGATCTTCATGGCTTGGCCCGGATTCGCGAGAAGGTGAGGGCGCGACGATACGCGCCGGCCCCGCGCGCTGTCATCACCTCAGAGCGCCGGTGTCGCACCCTTCCGTTGCGGCTGCCGCCTCGATGCAAGGCACCCCTGCGGGCGGCGTGCTTTGAAAGCCCCGGGTGCTGTGCTAAGCGACCCGCCTCGATTTCGCGGTCGGCACGCCGCCGGCCGGGAGGCATCGCCACCGCCCAGGGAGGCCGGTCTATGTCGTCCGAAGCTCATGCTTCTAGCCACAACTTCATCAACCGTTTCTTCTCGGCGCCGCTGGCCGAGACCGATCCGGAGCTCGCCGGCGCCATCTCCGCCGAGCTCGGCCGCCAGCGCGACGAGATCGAGCTCATCGCCTCGGAGAACATCGTCTCGCGCGCCGTGCTTGAGGCGCAGGGTTCGGTGCTCACCAACAAATATGCCGAGGGCTATCCGGGCCGCCGCTACTATGGCGGTTGCCAATATGTCGATGTGGCCGAGCAGCTCGCCATCGATCGCGCCAAGAAACTCTTCGGCGCCGGTTTCGCCAATGTGCAGCCCCATTCCGGCGCGCAGGCCAACACCGCCGTGTTCTTCGCCCTCATGCAGCCGGGCGACACCTTCCTGGGCCTAAACCTTGCGGCCGGTGGTCATCTGACCCACGGTGCGCCGGTCAGCCTGTCGGGCAAGTGGTTCAAGCCGGTGCCCTACAATGTGCGCCGCGACGACCAGCGCATCGATTATGAAGAGGTGGTCAAGCTCGCCGACGAGCACAAGCCGAAGGTCATCATCGCTGGCGGCTCGGCCTATCCGCGCCATATCGACTTCGCGAAGATGCGCGCCATCGCCGATTCGGTCGGGGCCTATCTGATGGTCGACATGGCGCACTTTGCCGGCCTGGTGGCGGGCGGCGCCCACCCGAACCCGGTGCCGCACGCCCATGTGACCACCACCACCACGCACAAGACCCTGCGCGGCCCGCGCGGCGGCATGATCCTGACCAATGACGAGGACCTGGCGAAGAAGTTCAACTCCGCCATCTTCCCCGGCACCCAGGGCGGCCCGCTGATGCACGTGATCGCGGCGAAGGCGGTTGCCTTCGGCGAGGCGCTGCAGCCCGAGTTCAAGCTCTACGCGAAGAACGTGGTCGAGAACGCCAAGGCGCTGGCTGAAAACCTCAAGGGCCACGGCTTCGAAATCGTCTCCGGCGGCACCGACACCCATCTGGTGCTGGTCGACCTGCGCCCGAAGAAGCTCACCGGCAAGGTGTCGGAAGCGGCGCTGGGCCGCGCCCACATCACCTGCAACAAGAATGGCATTCCCTTCGACCCGGAAAAGCCGATGGTGACATCGGGCGTGCGCCTCGGCACGCCGGCCGGCACCTCGCGCGGATTCGGCGTGGCCGAATTCCAGCAGGTGGGCGACATGATCGCGGAAGTGCTCGACGTGCTCTCGCAGAAGGGCGCCGACGAGGATAGCCTCGTGGAAGGCGCGGTGCGCGGCAAGGTCGCCGATCTTCTCGCCCGCTACCCCATCTACAGCTGAGGCCGAACGATGCGCTGTCCTTACTGCGGAAGCCTCGACACCCAGGTCAAGGATTCCCGTCCGACCGAGGACAGCGCCGCCATCCGCCGTCGCCGCATCTGCCCGGATTGCGGCGGCCGGTTCACCACCTTCGAGCGGGTGCAGCTACGCGAGCTGACCGTGCTGAAGCGCTCCGGCCGGCGTGTGCCGTTCGACCGCGACAAGCTCGCCCGTTCGATCGAGGTGGCGCTGAGGAAGCGCCCCGTCGACCCGGAACGGGTCGAGCGGCTCGTGTCCGGTCTGGTTCGCCGTCTGGAGAGCATGGGCGAGAGCGAGATCACCTCCGAGATGATCGGCGAGCGGGTGATGGAAAGCCTCAAGCAGCTCGACGACGTCGCTTATGTCCGCTTCGCCTCGGTCTACCGCAATTTCCGCGAAGCCAAGGATTTCGAGACCCTGCTCGGGGAACTGGGTCCCCGCCTCGCCGAGGAGGAAGCGACCGACGAACTCACCGCTCGCCGCCTCCGTGAGCCGGGAATCGACGACTGATGCGCAGCCTTCGAGTCCATCTGCCCACGCCATGACCGAAACAGCCTCTGACGCCTCCCTGATGGCGGCGGCGCTGAGCATCGGCCGGCGCGAGCGCGGCCATACCTGGCCTAATCCTGCGGTCGGCGCGCTGGTCGTTCGCGACGGCCCACGCGGGGCCCATGTGCTGGGCCGGGGGTGGACCTCGGTGGGCGGGCGCCCCCACGCCGAACCGCAGGCACTGGCTCAGGCCGGGGAGGGCGCACGCGGCGCTACGCTCTACGTGACGCTCGAGCCCTGCTCGCACCATGGCGGCACGCCCCCCTGCGTCGACGCGATACGGGCCGCCGGCATCGCCCGTGTGGTTGCCGCCGTTCAGGACCCCGATTTCCGCGTCGCCGGCCGGGGCTTCGCCATTCTGCGCGAAGCCGGAATCGCGGTTGAGGTCGGCACAGGGGCCTCGCAGGCGCTGATCGACCATGCCGGGCACATTCGCCGCGTCACCGAGGGGCGGCCCCATATCATGCTCAAGATGGCCGTCTCCGCCGATGGCAAAGTCGGACTGGCCGGACGCCGTCCGGTGGCGATCACCGGTCCGGCAACGCGGGACCGGGTCCACATGCTGCGCGCCACCCATGACGCGGTTCTCACCGGAATCGGAACGGTGCTCTCGGACGATCCACTGCTCACCTGCCGCCTGCCGGGGATGCAGGACCGCTCGCCGCTGCGCATCGTGCTCGATGCCGATCTGCGCCTTCCGCCGACCAGCGCGCTCGCCCGAAGCCTTGATGTCGCACCCCTATGGGTCGTCGCCGCCGAGGACGCCCCCGCGGCGCCTGAGGCGATGCTCGGCACGATGGGGATAGAGGTGATGCGGGTGCGCCGCCGTCCTGACGGCAGGCTTGATCTCAACGACGCGCTGAAGTTGCTCGCCCTGCGCGGCGTGACGCGGGTCATGGTGGAAGCCGGCCCGCGCGTCGTCACGTCCTTCCTAGACGCGGGGCTGGTCGACGAGGTGAACCTGTTCAAGGCACCGCTGGCGCTGGGAAGCGGCGCACTTGACGCGCTGGAGGGACTGCCGCTTTCCACCCTGAGCGACTATCTCTGCGTGGTGGAAGAGGAACAGTATGGCGCGGATCATCTGCGCATCATGAGGCGTCGCTAGAATGTTCACCGGCATCGTTACCGACATAGGCACACTGCGCGCGATCGAGCCCCGCCACGACGTGCGGCGGCTGACCATCGCCACGCGCTACGACACGGCCGGCATCGAACTCGGCGCCTCCATTGCCTGCTCGGGCGTGTGCCTGACCGTAGTTGCGCTGCAGCCAGACGCTTTCGAGGTCGAGGCCGCGCCGGAAACCCTGGCTGTCACCACGGCGGGAGACTGGGCCGCCGGGCAACGGCTCAACCTGGAGCGCGCACTGAAGATCGGTGACGAGCTCGGCGGCCACATCGTGCAGGGCCATGTCGACGGCGTCGCGCAGGTGCTGGCACGCGAGGATCTGGGCGAGACGACGCGTTTCACCTTCGACGCGCCGGCCGCACTGGCGCCCTTCATCGCCATGAAAGGCTCAGTGACGCTCGACGGCACCTCGCTGACCGTTAACGAAGTCGACGGCACCCGCTTCTCCTGCCTGCTCATCCCGCACACCCTTGCCAACACCACCTGGGACGCGGTGAGGGCGGGAGGGCGTGTCAATATCGAAGTCGACATGATGGCCCGTTACGCCGCGCGGCTTGCGGAGTTCCGTTGACGCCTGTACGTCGTCGGCTCTGTCAGTTCATGAGGTAACACCATGGCGAGCCCCCGCCCGCCGCGCGCATCCGATGCCGCCGATACCATGCCGCTTGCCGGCGAACGGGTTCTCGTCGTCGAAGCTCGCTTTTACGACGACATCGCCGACGAGCTTCTGGCCGGCGCCCTTGCCGCCATCAAGGCAGCCGGAGCGCAGGCGGAGGTCATCTCCATGCCCGGCGCGCTCGAAATCCCGGTCGCAACCGCCATCGCGCTCGACGCGGCTCTGGCGGCAGGTAGGCCTTACGACGCTGTCGTCGCGCTTGGCTGCGTTGTGCGCGGCGAGACCTACCATTTCGAGGTCGTCGCCGGCGAATCGTCGCGCGCGCTGATGGACCTGGCGGTCGCCCGCAAGGTGCCGCTCGGCAATGGCATCCTCACCGTCGAGACCGACGAGCAGGCCTGGGTCCGGGCCCGGGTTTCGGAAGGCAACAAGGGTGCCGGCGCGGCCGAGGCGGCACTGGCGCTGCTTCGCCTCAAGCGCCAGGTCGGGTGAGCACCATGACCGCCGACGAAAAGCCGACCATCAAAACTGCCGGCCACAAGCCGGTGCGCAAGAGCGCGGCTCGGCTCAACGCCGTCCAGGCGCTGTACCAAATGGACCTTGCAGCGACACCGCTGTCTGAGATCCTCGCCCAGTTCGAGAGCCACTGGATCGGGCAGGAGATCGAAGGCGACGAGATCGCCAGCGCGGACCTCACCCTGTTTCGCGATATTGTCGGTGGCGTGGTGCGCGAGCAGAGGGCCGTCGACACGCTGCTGGACGCCGCGCTGGTCCATGGCTGGCCGCTCAAGCGCATCGAGGCGGTGCTGCGTGCCACCCTTCGGGCCGGAACCTATGAACTTTCCGAGCGCCCGGACGTTCCTGCCCGTGTGGTCATCGCCGAATATGTGAACGTGGCAGCGGCCTTCCTCGATCGCGAGGAGACTGGCATGGTCAATGCGGTGCTCGACGGCATTGCGCGGGAGAAGCGGCCGGCCGATTTCACCGGCTAGACGGGAGCAGGCGATGGCGGACGGTTCCAGCGGCGCAAGGCCGTCCGGCGAAGACGCGCTGATCGCCCGGCTGTTCGCGCCGATCGCCACCCATGCCGGGGCGCTGGGTCTTAAGGACGACGCCGCCCTTCTCAGCGTGCCGCCCGGACATGAACTGGTCCTGACCAAGGACGCGCTGGTGGCCGGTGTGCATTTCTTCGCCGACGATCCACCCGAAGCAATTGCCCGCAAGGCGATGCGGGTCAATCTCTCCGATCTCGCCGCCAAGGGGGCCCGCCCGCTGGGTGTGATGCTGGCCTTCGCCATTCCACCCGACATGGACGCGAGTGCGCTCGACGCCTTCGCCCGCGGCATCGGCGCCGACGCCGCGCTTTATGACGCTCCGTTGCTGGGAGGCGACACGGTGCGGACACCGGGCCCATTCATGGTTTCCCTCACCGCCATCGGCGCCGTGCCGACGGGTGAAATGGTTCGCCGCACCGGCGCACGGGCCGGACAGGCCATCGTGGTCAGCGGCACTATCGGCGACGCGGCCCTTGGCCTAGCCCTGCGGCTGGCCCCGGAACGACCGGGATGCGCGGCATCGAGCGAAGAGGAGCGCGCCTTCCTTCTCGACCGCTACCTGCTGCCGCGCCCGCGCCTGCCGCTTATCCGGGCGCTGCGGGAACATGCCAGCGCAGCGATGGACGTCTCGGACGGGCTGGTGGGCGACCTCGGCAAGATGCTGACCGCCTCCGGCATCGGCGGCGAGATCGACGCCGCACGTGTTCCGCTCAGCCACGCCGCCCGGCGGGCGGTCGAGGCGGAGCCGGCGCTGCTGGAGGTGGCCCTCACCGGAGGCGACGACTATGAAATCCTCGCCGTCGTGCCGCATCACGCACTCAGCCGGTTTCAAACTGTCGCAACCACGGCCGGCATCGGCGTGTCCGTGATCGGGCATACGGTGGAGGGCCAGGGCCTTACGGTCCGGGACGGCAAGGGCGCGCCGCTGACCTTCGCCCAAGGCAGTTTCAGCCATTTCTGACAAGCCCCGCCGAAGGTGGGGTGTTTCCACGATTGCCTGCGGCCCGGCATCGACCTAGCCTCGCAGCCAGACGCCGGACCATCCGGCGCTGGTTACGGGAACAGCCAAATGAAAATCGCCAGGATACTGCTCGCGGCCGCCGCTCTCGCCATCGGGGCGGGCGCCGCCCAGGCCGAGATGAAGAAGGTGCGCATCGGTACCGAGGGCGCCTATCCGCCCTTCAATTCGGTCGACTCGGCGGGCAAGCTCGTCGGCTTCGATATCGAGATCGGCGAAGCGCTGTGCGCGAAGATGAAGGTGGAATGCACCTTCGTGGCGCAAGATTGGGATGGCATCATCCCCGCGCTGCTCGCCAAGAAATACGACCTGATCCTCGCCTCGATGTCGATCACCGACGAGCGCAAGGAGAAGGTGTCCTTCACCATTCCGTACTACCTGACGCCGGGCAGCTTCATCGCCGCCAAAGACACCACGATCACCGACATCGCCCCTGCGGCGCTGAAGGGAAAGACAATCGGCGCGCAGTCCTCGACCACCGGCGCGACCTATCTCGAAGACAAGTACAAGGATTCCGAGATCAAGCTCTACCCGACGCAGGACGAGGCCAATGCCGACCTCGCCGCCGGCCGCCTCGACGCGGTGCTGGCCGACAAGTTCGTGCTCTATGAATGGCTGGAGAAGTCGACCGACGGCAAGTGCTGCAAATTCGTCGGGCCGGACCTGAAGGACGTGAACCCCCAGGGCACGGGCATCGCCGTGCGCAAGGAGGACAACGAACTGCGGGAGTCGCTGAACAAGGCGATCAAGGAGATCGTGGCCGACGGCACCTTCGCCAAGATCAACGCCAAGTACTTCCCTTTCCCGATCAACTGACCCCAGGTCGGGCGGCGCGCATTGCCGCCGCCCGACGCTTTCACCACCCATTGACCGTGTTCACCTCGCTGCCCCTTTCGCCCCCCGCAGGTTCATCATGAAGACCGACACCATCGTGCTCGGCGCCGGCATCGTCGGCACCAGCGTCGCCCATCACCTTGCGCAGCGGGGACGCTCCGTCGTTCTGGTCGACCGACGCGGTCCCGGCGAGGAGACCTCCTACGGCAATGCCGGGCTGGTGGAGCGGGCGTCGATCTACCCCGTCGCGTTCCCGCGCAAGATTTCGGCGCTTGTCGAGGTGGCGCTGGGGCGCAACCCGGGAGCGAACTACCATTGGGACGCGTTGCTGCGCCTGGCGCCGTGGATGTTCGCCTATTGGCGCGCCTCCGCACCAGCCCGCTTGCTCGACTATGCCCGGCATATGGAGAAGTTGCTCGCCTTCACGGTGGACGAGCATGACCGCCTCGCCCGTGCCGCCGGGGCCACCCACTTCTTCCGCGACGGCGGCTGGCTGAAGCTCTACCGCACGGCGGCCGGCCTCGATGTGGAGCGGAGCGAGTTCCCGCTTGCCCAATCCTACGGGCTTTCCGCGCGCGAGATCAGCGTCGACGAGGCGCTGACCATGGAGCCATCGCTGCGGCCGGTGTTCACCGGCGCGGTCATCTGGTCGGACCCACATTCGGTGTCGAGCCCCGGCGGCGTCACCGAAGCCTATGCCGCGCATTTCGCTGAACTTGGCGGTGAGGTGCGCCGGGGCGATGCGCGCACCCTGGCGCGGCTCGGCTCGGGCTGGTCGGTGATGACGGACGAAGGCAGTGTCGAGGCGCCGGAGGTGGTGGTCGCGCTCGGTCCCTGGGCCATGGACCTGCTACGCCCGTTCGGCATCAGCCTGCCGCTGCAGGTCAAGCGTGGCTACCACATGCACTATCATGCCGAGGGCAATGCCAGCCTGTCGCGTCCCGTGCTGGATGAGGAAGGCGGCTATGTCATCACGCCGATGGTCGGCGGCATCCGCCTGACCACGGGTGTCGAATTCGCCCGTCGCGACGCGCCCAAGACCCCGGTGCAACTCGACAAGACCGAGGTTCTGGCGCGCGGCCTGTTTCCGCTCGGTGCGCGAGCGGAGCCGGAGCCGTGGATGGGAAGCCGTCCGGCGTTTCCGGACATGCTTCCGGTGATCGGGCCGGCTCCGGGGCAGAACGGCATGTGGCTCGCCATCGGCCACCAGCATCTGGGCTTCACGCTCGGGCCGATCACCGGCCGCCTTCTGGCGGAGATGATGAATGGCGATGTGCCCTGCACCGACCCGGCCCCGTTCTCGGCCGACCGTTTCGGCTGAAGAGCGCGCCGCGCCCGGATCAGAGGCCAGGAGTGAATGTGGTGGCGTTGAAGATCTGCCCCATCAGCGAGACTTCCTGGCCGCCGGTCGGCGTCGTCCGGCTGATGAAGTCGAAAACCTTGCCATCCTTCAGGCCATAATCGGCGACCCGGGTGACCCGCTTGTCCTTCGGGTCGAAATAGACCGCGATCACCCGCTGATTGGTAATCTCCGGCCGCAGGAACATCACTTTCCTAGCCTTCTGCGAGATGTAATAGAACACTTCGCCGTCGACGGTAGCGACGGTCGAGGGCGTCCCGAGCACCAGCAACACCTGCTCCTGGCTGGATCCCACGGGGATTTGCTGCAGCGCCTCCGGCGCGATGACATAGCCGCGCTGCTGTTCCTGCACGAAGCCGGTGGGCGAGCGGGGAAGCCCCATGCTGGCCGTCGCCATCGGCATGTCGCCGGAGCAGCCGGTGAGGCCGACAATCGCCACGCCGGCAACGGCCAGCGAGGCCCGGGCGGCGATCCGGGTGCCAGGAGCCTTGTTCCGCGTCGCGCGCGTCGATGCCATCCACTCAACTCCGAAGCTCGTGCCGCCTCCGCCGGAAGGCGTTGCGACCATGGGCAGAAAGCACAGGGGGGGCCCCTGATGCAACCATCGAACACCCGCTCGCCGCGCCATCTCGGCGCTGCGGCGGAGCGCGGGGTTGCCAGCGACGGCTGCCCGCGTTAACCCGCCAGCATAGCCGCATCCGCCGAGGCGGCAGCGGCAACGAGGCAGGAGCCGTCCATGATTCTGCGTTTCTTCCGCCGGAATGACGGAGGTGAGACCATTCAGCGGCTCTATGGCGCGATCGTGGCGCATTCGCGCCAGCCTGTATTTTACACCGATTACGCGGTGCCCGACACCATTGAGGGCCGCTTCGAGATGATCCTCGCCCATGCCTTCCTGCTGTTTCATCGCCTTAAGGTCGAGAGCGAAGAACGCCGCGGGCTCGGGCAGGGCGTCTTCGACGCCTTCTGCACCGACATGGACGCCAACCTCCGGGAGATGGGGGTTGGCGACCTGACCGTGCCGAAGAAGATGAAGAAGGTGGCCGAGGCCTTCTATGGCCGGATAGGCGCCTATGAGGGGCCCCTTGAAGCGGGCGACCTTGACGCGCTTTCGGCGGCGGTGCTGCGCAATGTCTACGGCTCGAAGCCGGCATTTGCGCATGAAGCGCGCGCCTTCGCGCACTATATGATAGGAGCGGCGGCCGCGCTGCAGGCGGTTCCCTTCGCCAGCCTCGCCGCCGGCGATTTCCCGCTGGCCCCGCCGGCCGCCATCGGCTCCACGGAGACAGACCCGTCATGACCGACGCCTCGCCCCTTTCCAAGCCCGTGCTCGTCGCCAGCCTGCCGGACGATGGCCTGAACCTGAAGCTCGCGCCCGATGCTGCCGCCCGCGCCGCCCTGGCGAAGGATTTCGGCATTCCCGGTATTCCCTCGCTGACCGCCCTCGTCATTCTGACCCCAGGGCGCGGCGGCACGGTCCGTGTCACCGGACATGTCGATGCCGTCGTTACCCAGACCTGCGTGGTGACGCTGGAGGATTTCGACACGCGGGTGTCCGAGGACATCGACCTCACCTTCGCGCCTGCCGAAAAGCTCCCGGAGATCCGCCCGGGCGCCGAGATCGACGTCTCCGAGCTCGACCTGCCCGATCCGATCATCGACGGAACCATTGATGCCGGCGCCGTCGCGGCGGAGTTCCTCGCCCTGGGTCTCGATCCCTATCCACGCAAGCCCGACGCGCTTTTTGAAGGGCCGGCCGAGCCGGGCCCCGAAGAAGCATCGCCCTTCGCGGCGCTGGCCAAGCTGCGCGGAAGCGCCGGCGGGGATGCCGATTAGGACGGGGCAGGACAGGGAAATGCGACGACGCTATTGTCATGGCGGCTCAACTCGGGCATGCCGTCAGCGCGGCGCCGATGTCGCATCGCCGTCCCCCCGACCAATGAGACCCCGCCGCTAGATGTCCTCGCCCGTTCGAATAGCGCTCGACGTCATGGGCGGCGACCATGGGCCTGATGTGGTCGTGCCCGGCGCCGAGATCGCGCTTACCCGCCATCCGGACATCGCCTTCCTGCTTTATGGCGACTCCTCCCATATCCATCAGCTGCTGAAGGATCGCCCACGTTTGGCGGCGGCCAGCACGGTGGTACATACCGACGTCGTCGTGCGGATGGACGACAAGCCAAGCCAGGCTTTGCGGCAGGGCCGACGCGTCTCCTCCATGTGGCGCGCCATCGACGCGGTGCGGATGAAAGAGGCCGACTGCGCCGTTTCCGCCGGCAATACCGGCGCGTTGATGGCGATGGCTAAAGTCAACCTCAAGATGATGTCCGGCATCAGCCGTCCCGCCATTGCCTGCCTGTGGCCGACGATGCGCGGCGAGAGCGTGGTGCTCGATGTCGGCGCGTCCATCGGCGCAACGGCCCAGCATCTGGTCGACATGGCGGTCATGGGCGCGGCGATGGCCCGAATCGTCTTCGATATCGAACAGCCGACGGTCGGCTTGCTCAATATCGGCGTCGAGGAGATCAAGGGCGTCGAAGAGGTCAAGGACGCCGCCGCGGCCCTGCGCGTGGCGACGCATCCGGGTCTGACCTATCACGGCTTTGTCGAGGGCGATGACATCGGTCAGGGCATTGTCGACGTGGTCGTCACCGAAGGATTCTCCGGCAATATCGCGCTCAAGGCCGCAGAAGGCACCGCCAAGCAGGTATCGGAATTCCTGCGGGGAGCGATCAGCCGCAGCTTCATCGCGAAGATCGGCTATCTGCTCGCGCGTGGCGCCTTCCGTGCGCTGCGCGACAAGCTCGATCCGCGCAAATCGAATGGCGGCGTGTTCCTCGGCCTCAACGGCGTCGTTATCAAGAGCCATGGTGGAACCGATGCCGAAGGCTTCGCTTCGGCGGTTGATATCGGTTACGACATGGTTCGCTACCAGCTTCTCTCCCGCATTGAAGCAGGGATGAATGACCGTCCGCAGGTCGGCCGTGCTGGCGTCGCGGATGCCTCCGTCTCTGACGAGCTACAGGTTCCATCGTGAGTGCAATCCGTTCCGTGGTGCGTGGCGTCGGCTCCTATCTGCCGGCCCGCTGTCTGACCAATGCCGACCTCGCACAGATGGTCGACACTTCCGACGAATGGATCGTCCAGCGTACCGGCATCCGCACGCGGCACATTGCGGCGGAGGGCGAGGTGACGTCTGATCTCGCCATCCACGCCGCGCGGGCGGCTTTGGCGGATGCCGGGCTGGTGCCCGACGATATCGACCTGATCGTCCTCGCCACTTCGACACCGGACAACACGTTTCCAGCGACCGCCGTGAGCGTGCAGGCCGGCCTCGGCATCACCCATGGCGCCGCCTTCGATCTTCAAGCGGTCTGCTCGGGCTTCGTCTTTGCCCTGGCGACGGCGGATAACTTCCTCAAATCGGGCGCCTATCGCCGCTGCCTAGTGATTGGCGCTGAAACCTTCTCGCGCATCCTCGACTGGTCGGACCGCACAACCTGCGTCTTGTTCGGCGACGGCGCCGGCGCGCTGGTGCTGGAAGCGGTGCGCGACGAGGAGGAGGGGCGGGGCGTCCTGACCTCGCATCTGCGTTCCGACGGGCGGCATAAGAACAAGCTCTATGTCGATGGCGGCGTCTCCTCGACCCGCAGCGTCGGCTTTCTGCGCATGGAAGGCCGCGAGGTTTTCCGCCACGCCGTCGGCATGATCACCGATGTGATCGTCGATGCCTTCGAGGCGACGGGAGAGTCGGCCGACACGATCGATTGGTTCGTGCCGCACCAGGCCAACCGGCGCATCATCGACGCCAGCGCCGTCAAGCTTGGGATCGCGCCCGAGAAAGTAGTCATCACCGTCGACAAGCACGGCAACACTTCAGCCGCCTCAATACCGCTCGCTCTTGCCGCGGCGCACGCAGATGGACGCATAAAGCGCGGCGATCTGGTGCTACTGGAGGCCATGGGCGGCGGCTTTACCTGGGCTTCGGCGCTCATACGCTGGTAATCCGCGCCCCATGCGCGAAGTGCCGTTGACCGGTGACGGCCACGGCGCCTAGTTTGGCGTTTATAAACAACGGTACCGACGGGATAGGGAACACGGCAATGGCAGGTCGCACCATCACGCGCGCCGATCTGTGTGAGGCAGTTTATCAGCGGGTCGGGCTCTCACGCACGGAATCAGCCGCCCTGGTCGAGACGGTTCTCTCCGAGATCGCTGACTGCGTGGCGCGTGGAGAGACGGTGAAGCTCTCGTCCTTCGGCTCCTTCGTTGTGAGGCAGAAGGGCGAGCGCGTCGGCCGCAACCCCAAGACGGGCGAAGAGGTGCCCATCGCCCCGCGTCGGGTCATGGTGTTCAAGCCCTCCAACATCCTCAAGCAGCAGATCAACGGGGCCTCGCCCGAGTCGTGAGCGCGCGACAGGAACCGCCGGGGGGAGAGAAGGGGCCTGACGCCTTCCGTACGATCAGCGAGGTCGCCGAGGACCTCGACCTCCCCCAGCATGTCCTGCGCTTCTGGGAGACCCGCTTTCCGCAGATCCGCCCGCTCAAGCGCGGCGGTGGCCGGCGCTATTATCGTCCGGACGATGTGGAGCTGCTGCGCGGCATCCGCCACCTGCTCTATGGGGAAGGCTATACGATCCGCGGGGTCCAACGCATCCTGAAGGAAGAAGGTCCGCGCTACGTGCAGGCCATCTGGCGCGATATCGAAGCGGACGAGCAGGCCATCACCGAGCTGGGCCAGCGTGAAGGTCGCAGCACCGATGCGCCGGAGCCGCTGCCGCCGGCTGGCGCCGCCTATGCGGCACCGCCCGAGGATGCGCCCCCGCGCGGCGTTTTCCCCACCGGCGGCCCGGCTGGCGGCCCTCTGGGTGGCATTCTCAACCTGCTTCCCGGCCGCCAACGCGAGCCTGCCGAGGAGAACCCGGCGCGGCGTGCCCGCCGGCGGCCGGACAGTGAACCGGATCATTTCGACTTGCCGCTGCTCGCCGATCTTGAACCGCCGGTGCGGCCCTCACGAATCGAGCCGCCGTCGCGCAGCGAGCCTCCGCCGCTGGCAACGGATTCGCTGCCGCGCTTCGAGCCTTTGCCGCCGGTACACGGGGGAGTGCCGGACCTTCGTGCTTCAACGCCCCGGCCTGCCATTGGCGAACCGCCCCTCACCGAGCCTCGCCGGCCGCAGGTGCACGCGCCTGACCTGTCTGCCGCTGAGTTACGGGCGACGGAGTCGCGCCCGCCTGAACCGCGCCCAGCAGAACCTCGGGCGTCGTTTCCGTTTCGCCCGGTGGGACCCGGGCCCGCGTCGCACCTGCCCGATGATGAAGTGAGCTTCGTGCCGGAGCGGGCACGCGCGGCTCTGCCGCCGGAGTCGGCCTATCAGGCGACGTCGACAACCCGGCCTGTCTTTACGTCGGAAATAGCGCCGCGCGCGGGCGAGGTACAAACGAACGAGACCCCCGCCCCGACGAGACTGAGCCGCGAGGACGTGCTGCGGCTTCAGGCGGCGCTCTATGAATTGCAAGATTGTCAGCGGCTTCTTGACGCCGCGCGGGACCGGGGCGACTGAACGCACGCCCCGGCCGGCGATTGGTTGTAACCTCAGTCGACGACCGCGATATCGACCCTGGCCACGCCACGCTTGCGAAAGCCGAGCTCATCGGCGACCGCTGTCGAAACGTCGATGATGCGACCCTTCACAAAGGGCCCACGGTCATTGATCCGCACCACGACCGAACGGCCATTGGCCTTGTTGGTGACGCGAACCCGAGTGTTGAAGGGCAGGCTGCGATGCGCCGCCGTCATGGCCTGCGCACTGTGCCTCTCCCCATTGGCGGTACGCCCGCCATAGCCGTAATAGGACGCCATGCCGGACGCCGCGGGCGTGTTGGTCTTCTTTGAACTTGCAAGGGCAGCATTGCCGCCGGCGATAAAGATGATCCCCGTCGCGAATGCCGCTCCGGCAACCCGTCCCATTCCCCAAGCCGTCAATACCTCAGTCCTTCTCCTGTTGCGCGAAGCGCGATGCATGAGAAGGAAATGTGGCAGGGGCATCACGACATTGTGGCTATACCTGGTGGCGCCGAAGCATGTCGTCGTTTGCATCATAATAAACATCGACAGCATAGTCACTCTCGACTTCAACTTATCCCAGATGAAAATCGATCGGTGCAGGCCAGCGGGCGTGCGATATCCTCCGCTCTAATGCGTTGAATTCAGATGCCATTCCCGACTTGTGCGGCAGGCGTCGTGCTCATCTGAGACCGTGTATCGACCGTGTCCTTCGCCGAAAGCCCCGATGGATTCGGCGGCGGTCCCGGTGCTATTGAGCGCGACGATCTGCGGCCATTTGTCGAGGAGCATTGAGAATGGCGACGAACGAAACCCGGGCGCTCAAGCCGGTCGAGGACGAGGTCCTCACCCTCCTGCAAAGCCTCGGCGTGCCGGAATCCAGCTGGCGCAACGGCACACGGTCCGTTCGCTCGCCGATCGACGGCAAGGTGATCGCCGAGCTTCCCGAGGCGGATACGTCTGACGTGTCCAAGGCGGTCGAGCGCTCGGTCGCGGCCTACGAGGCCTGGCGCGCGGTGCCTGCCCCCCGGCGCGGCGAGCTGGTACGCCTGCTAGGCGAGGAGTTGCGGGCGCACAAGGCCGAGCTCGGCCGGCTGGTGACGCTGGAGGCGGGCAAGATCGTTTCCGAAGGCCTGGGCGAGGTCCAGGAGATGATCGACATCTGCGACTTCGCCGTCGGCCTGTCGCGCCAGCTCTATGGCCTCACCATCGCCTCGGAGCGCCCCGGCCATCGCATGATGGAAACATGGCACCCGGTAGGCCCGGTCGCCATCATCACCGCCTTCAACTTCCCGGTCGCCGTGTGGTCGTGGAATGCCGCGCTGGCGCTGGTGTGCGGCAACAGCGTGCTGTGGAAGCCGTCGGAGAAGACGCCACTCACCGCTCTGGCCGTGCAGGCCCTGTTCGAGCGCGCCGCCCATGCCTTCGGCACCGCGCCAGAAGGCCTCTCCCAATTGCTGATCGGCGGCGCCGATGTCGGAGCCGCGCTTACCGACGACGCCCGCATTCCCGTCGTCTCGGCAACGGGCTCCACCCGCATGGGCAGGATCGTCAGCGAGCGCGTAGCGCGCCGTTTCGGACGCTCGATCCTGGAACTCGGCGGCAACAATGCCGCCATCGTCTGCCCTTCCGCCGATCTCGACCTCGCGCTGCGCGGTATCGCCTTCGCCGCCATGGGCACGGCCGGCCAGCGCTGCACCACGCTGCGCCGGCTCATCGTGCATGAAAGCGTCTACGACACGCTGGTGCCGCAGCTCGCCAAGGCCTATGGCACCGTCAGCATCGGCGACCCGCGCGAGGCCGGCACGCTGATCGGCCCGCTCATCGACAAAGCGGCTTTCGAGGCGATGCAGCACGCGCTTGACGCCGCCCGCGCGGCTGGGGGGCGCGTGCATGGCGGCGAACGTGTCGACGTCAGCGGGCATTCGGACGCCTACTATGTCCGCCCGGCACTGGTCGAGCTCGATGCCCAGATCGACATCGTGAAGCACGAGACCTTCGCGCCAATCCTCTATGTGCTGCGCTGCACCGGCCTGCCGGAGGCGATCAAGCTGCACAATGGCGTGCCGCAGGGCCTGTCCTCTTCAATCTTCACCAATGATCTGCGCGAAGCGGAGACCTTCCTGTCGGCGGAGGGTTCGGATTGCGGCATCGCCAACGTCAATATCGGCCCGTCGGGCGCCGAGATCGGCGGAGCGTTCGGCGGCGAGAAGGAAACCGGCGGCGGGCGCGAATCCGGTTCGGATGCGTGGAAGGCCTATATGCGGCGGGCGACCAACACCATCAACTACTCGCGCGCGCTGCCGCTGGCTCAGGGTGTGTCGTTCGATATCGACTGATCGGGCGACCAGAAACGCACGACCTCGTCGAGGACCGGCCGCGGCCGGTCCTCGTTCACGACCGACGGCCGACCGATATGAACGAAGCCGGCGACCCGCTCACCCGCCGCGACGCCGAGTAGTGCCGTCGCCTCGGGATCGCGGCCAGGCCATTTCAGCAGCCACTGGGTGGCAAAGCCCATCGCGGAGGCGGCAACCGTGAGCGCCATGCCCGCCGCGCCAGCCGAGAGCACCTGATTCCATTCCGGCACCTTGGCCGTCAGGTCCGGACGACTGACCAGCACGACTGTGATGGGCGCGCGCAGAAGATATAGCGTCCACATATCGGCTTTGGCGCGCGGCAAGCCCGGGTTCTGTCGCGCATAGACCGCATCCAGTTGCTCGCCGAGCGTTCGCCTTGCGTCACCGGCCAGCACGATGAAGCGCCAGGGACTGAGCCTTCCATGGTCCGGCACGCGCATGGCCAGGCGAAGCATCCGCCGCAACTCCTCCTCACTCGGTCCAGGTTCCACCAGTCCACGCAGCGGCGGGGAGCGGCGTGTCTCCAGGCGCGCCAGCATCTGCGGGCTGGCGGGAAGATCGAGCGGCGCGGCGGGTTCGACATTGGCGGGCAGGGCGGGCCCGTGCGCGGGGTGGTTCA
The DNA here is from genome assembly GCF_000380205.1 of Ancylobacter sp. FA202. Classification (NCBI taxonomy): domain Bacteria; kingdom Pseudomonadati; phylum Pseudomonadota; class Alphaproteobacteria; order Hyphomicrobiales; family Xanthobacteraceae; genus Ancylobacter; species Ancylobacter sp. FA202. The sequence goes on from NZ_KB904818.1 coordinate 4,553,624, forward strand.
TCGGGACACATCCAGTGGGCGGGGGGCCCATCATAGACCGTTCGCTGTGCGCCGACCGTATCCTTCGTCCACAGGGCAAGGGCCGGCTTGCATCCGGGCCGGCAAATGGCTAGACAGACGGCGCCTCACGGCGTCGGAGCGTAGCGCAGCCCGGTTAGCGCACTAGTCTGGGGGACTAGGGGTCGGAGGTTCAAATCCTCTCGCTCCGACCATTTTCGCCGGCCCCCCATGATGGCCGGCGGTTCTCTCCGCGAAACGCGGATCTCTTTAACACGGTAGAAACCATGACGGTGCCTAATAGGCTCCATGATGGACCCGTGCGAAAGTTCTGCGCAGATGGCTGGCCGCACTGCCGATCAGGCAGTGGCGCCAGGCGGGGGGAATCAGCCCGCGCGTGCGACTCGCTTCCTGCGTAGCGTGCTTATGCCGGCACTTGCCGGCCTCGCCATCGCGGCGGCTGCCAGCGAGATCAGCGTGCCTCGTTTCGAATCGCGGGCTCGGCTGTGGATCGACGGGCGCGATGCTGCCGCCGGGCGTGACGGCGTCAAGGTTCTCTCGTCCCGCGATTTTGCTCGCCAGGTCATCGAAACCCGCCGCTTGAGTGCCCGTTTGGCAGCGCCGGCCGGTGCAGGCGGCGGGGCACTTTCCGGCGCAGCGTTGCACCTCGCCGGATTCGCCCTGTTGCCTGCCCCCGCTCCGGTATCGCGCGAGACACTGGCGCTGCGCACGGTTGAGCGGGGACTTGATGTGCGGCAGGTGGGTGGGGGACAGGTGGCGATCGACTTCGTCTCGCCCGACCCGCGCCTCTCCGCCGATGTCGCCAACGCCTTCGCCACGACCTATGTTGAATTGCGCCAGGCGCGCGGCCTCCACGCGGCGGAGGCGGACGGGTCGACCGCTACCCCGGCACGAATCATCGCGACCGCCGTTCCGGCCGGCAACGCACGCTGGCCCACACCGCTCGTCACCAGCCTTGTCGCCGGAATCGGCACCTTCCTGCTGGTGTTCGGCTTCCAGAGCTGGGCCCGCAGGCGACCGGGTGCCGCGGGACATGAATTCGGCGCCGTGCCGATGCCGGAAACGACACCGCACCCGCTCCAGCATCTGCCCTGGATCGGCGCGGCGACCGGTGAACCCAAGGACGATGCCGAAATGGCGAGTTCGCTGCGCCTGCTCTCTCGCGAGCGCGAGCAGGCTGACCTTGCGCGACTGATCGAACTGCGCGGTGGCGCGGCCCGTCTCGTCACCGTCACCGGCGGCCGTGCCGACGAATCGATCGCCCGTTGCGCGCTCGCACTCGGGCGCGCGCTGGCGGGAGCGGCCGACCGGCGCGTCGTGGTCGTCTGCCTCGATGTTGCCTCCCCGGCGCTCGACGGGCTCACCGCGGATCCCCGCGCGCCGGGCCTTACCGATCTCTTGACCGGCGTCTGCGGTTTTTCCGACGCCATCCATCGCGAGAGTGCTTCCCGCTGCCACGTCATTCCGCCTGGGCGCGGCGCGCGCGAGGCGGACGGGCTTGTTGCCGCCGACCGATTGCCGCTGATCCTCACCGCCCTGAAACAGACCTATGATCACGTTATCGTGGCCGCGCCACCGCTGGGGGGCATGGTCGGTGCCGAACGCCTCGCGGGGTTGAGCCCGACGACCATCCTCGTCACCCAGCCCGGCGGCCTGGCAACCGACGCGGTTCACGCCTTCGACGCTCTTGCCTCGCTCGGCTTTGGTGAGATCGCCATGATCACCTTCACGCCGGAAACGGCTGAAAAGGCATTCTCCCGCGCGGCCTGAGCGCGCGCGACACGCTATCCAGCGGAGTCGGAAGGGCACGCATAGCGATGCCGCCGACGCGCCTTCATCTCCTCAACGCATTGAGCGAGAACACTTTGCGGCACGCAACCGGCTCTAGAGAGTGTCGGGCCGGCGGTCGTGCCGCTGCATCCAGCGAATGAGCACTGCCGCCGGGACTATCCAGCCCGCACCAAGGACGACATAGGCCAGGAACTGCCAGAAGGCGGGCAGGGTGGTCACCCGGCCCTGCGCCAGCGCCATCGCCGCCAACGCCCAGCCGAGCACCAGCATCACCATCAGAACCGTGCCGACGAATTTGCGCGAGCGGGCCGAAAGGCCGGGACGGGGGGCTGACATGGGCGGCTCCGGGCTGGACGGACGGGCGCGAGACAATGAGTCTCGTTGCGCCTGTGCTTGGGCCTCTATATCGCTCGCCGCGCCCGGGTGGAAGCTGCCCGGCGCAGGTGGCCGGCGGGGCAGGCGGCCACCACGACAGGGAGCGCCCACTTATGGTCCAGGATCACGCCGTCACCACCAGCCGCGCCGACAGCGATAGTGCGCGCGCCGGCGAGCGGGCGAAAAACGACCGGCTTCGGCCTGTGCGCCTCTGGCTCTACGCCGTCGCGGCGCTCGTGGTGCTGATGGTGATTGTCGGCGGCGCCACTCGGCTGACCGAATCCGGCCTGTCGATCACCGAATGGAAGCCGGTGACGGGCACGCTGCCGCCGCTGAGCGACGCCGCCTGGCAGGCGGAGTTCGACAAGTACCGCCAGATTCCGCAGTACCAGCAGATCAACCGGGGCATGAGCCTCAGTGAGTTCAAATACATCTTCTGGTGGGAATGGGGCCACCGGCTGCTGGGCCGCGTCATCGGCTTCGCCTTCCTGCTGCCCTTCCTGTTCTTTCTCTGGCGTGGGCTGATCGATCGGCCGCTTGGTTGGAAGCTCGCCGGCCTTTTCGTTCTCGGCGGCCTTCAGGGCGCCGTCGGCTGGTGGATGGTCGCGTCCGGTCTGGTGCATCGGGTGGATGTCAGCCAGTACCGGCTGGCCACCCATCTCACGCTGGCCTGCGTCATCTTGGCCGCAACGGTAGCGGTTGCCGTTTCGCTGAAACCCGCGCAGGAGAAGCGCTCCTCGCCCGACTGGCTGCGCGGCTACGCGCAAATTCTGCTCATCGCTGTCCTGGTGCAGATCTTTCTCGGCGGGCTGGTCGCTGGCCTCGACGCTGGGCTCACCTACACGACCTGGCCGCTGATGGATGGCCACCTTGTGCCGCCGATGGAAAATCTGCTGGTGCAGCAGCCCGTTTGGCGGAATTTCTTCGAGAACGTCCTCACGGTGCAGTTCAATCACCGCCTGTTCGCCTATGTGTTGTTCGCGCTGGCGGTGGGGCATTGGCTCAGCGCGCGGCGGGTGGGCGGTTCGGTGCGTCGGCGGGCGACGCTGATTGTGGCTCTCGTGTCGGCGCAGGCGGTGCTCGGCATCCTGACGCTGGTCTATCAGGTGCCGATCGACATCGCGCTGGCGCATCAGTTCGGCGCGACCATCGTGCTGATTGCGGTGACGGTGAATCTGGTACGGCTGAAGGAAGGCGCCTGACGCCTCCCGGCTGCAGGCACAGCTGCGCCAGCCGTAGCCATGTCAAGCTCACGCATGGCCGTCCTCCGGCGGCGCAATCGTCGCGACAGGAGCCTGGATCAGTCCTCTGGACCATCCGCGATCCTGTCGCGAGAGGCGAAGCGCGACCCGACTATTCCGCCGCGCGGCGCGGCTTGAGCGGCCGGCGCGCCAGCACTTCGGCCAAGAACCGTCCAGTATGGCTGCGCTCGCTCTTGGCCACCACTTCCGGCGGACCGGCCGCAACCACCTCGCCGCCACCATCGCCGCCCTCGGGGCCGAGATCGATCACCCAGTCGGCGGTCTTGATCACTTCGAGATTGTGCTCGATCACCACCACCGTGTTGCCCTGCTCGACCAGTTCGTGGAGCACCTCCAGCAGCTTCGCCACATCGTGGAAATGCAGGCCGGTGGTGGGCTCGTCGAGGATGTAGAGCGTGCGGCCGGTGGCGCGCTTGGACAGTTCCTTGGAGAGCTTGACGCGCTGCGCCTCGCCGCCGGACAGGGTGTTGGCCTGCTGGCCGACATGGATGTAGCCGAGCCCGACCCGGGCCAGGGTCTCCAGCTTATCGCGCACCGCCGGCACCGCCTTGAAGAACTCAGCCCCCTCATCGACCGTCATGTCGAGCACATCGGCAATGGACTTGTTCTTGAAGGTGACTTCCAGCGTCTCGCGGTTGTAGCGCTTGCCCTTGCAGACGTCGCAGGTGACGTAGACATCCGGCAGGAAGTGCATCTCGATCTTGATGACGCCGTCGCCCTGGCACGCCTCGCAGCGCCCGCCCTTGACGTTGAAGGAGAAACGCCCCGGCCCATAGCCCCGCGCCTTCGCCTCCGGCAGGCCGGAGAACCATTCGCGGATAGGGGTGAAGGCGCCGGTATAGGTCGCCGGATTCGAACGCGGCGTGCGACCGATCGGCGACTGGTCGATATCGATCACCTTGTCGAGGTGCTCCAGCCCCTCCAGCCCGTCATGCGCCAGCGGCGGCTCGGAAGCACCATTGAGCCGGCGGGCCACCGCGCGGTAGAGCGTATCCACCAGCAGGGTCGACTTGCCGCCGCCGGACACGCCGGTCACGGCGGTGAACAGGCCGAGAGGTATTTCAGCCGTTACGTTCTTCAGGTTGTTGGCGCGGGCATTGACCACGCGCAGCAGCCGCTTGCGGTCCGGCTTGCGGCGCTTGGGCACCGGCACGCTCATTTCGCCGGTGAGATACTTGCCGGTGAGCGAGTGTGGGTTGGCGAGGATCTCCTGCGGCGTGCCCTGAGCGACGATGCGCCCGCCATGCACGCCCGCGCCGGGGCCGACATCGACGACATAGTCGGCGGCAAGGATGGCATCCTCGTCATGCTCGACCACGATCACCGTGTTGCCAAGGTCGCGCAGCCGCCGCAGCGTGCCGAGCAGGCGCTCATTGTCGCGCTGGTGCAGGCCGATGGAAGGCTCGTCCAGCACATAGAGCACGCCGGTCAGCCCCGAACCGATCTGCGAGGCGAGGCGGATGCGCTGGCTCTCGCCGCCGGACAAAGTCCCGGATGCGCGGGCGAGGGTGAGATAGTCCAGCCCGACATCGAGCAGGAAGGCGAGGCGCTCGCGGATCTCCTTGAGGATGCGCGCGGCGATCTCGTTTTGCTTGTCGGTGAGCTGGCCGGGCAGGGAGGCGAACCATTCCAGCGCGAGGCGCACGGACAGCTCCGCCGCCTGACCGATGTGCCGCCCGGCGATCTTCACCGCCAGCGCCTCGGGCTTCAGCCGGTAGCCATGGCAGGCGGCGCAAGGCACGGCGGAGAAATACTTGCCGATTTCCTCGCGCGCCCAGTCGCTTTCGGTCTCGCGCCAGCGCCGCTCCAGATTGGTGACGATGCCCTCGAAAGTCTTCACCGTCTCATAGGCGCGCATGCCGTCATTATAGACGAAGCGGATCGTCTCGGCCTTGGAGCCGTGCAGGATGACGTCCCGCACCTTCTCCGGCAGGTCCGCCCAGGGCGTGGTGAGCTTCACACCATAATGGCGGGCGATAGCCTCCAGTGTCTGGCCGTAATAGGGCGAGGTCGACTTCGCCCATGGCGCGATGGCGCCCTGCTTCAGCGAGCGGGACGCATCCGGCACAATGAGGTTGGGGTCGATCTTGCTCTCATGGCCCAGCCCGTCGCAGGTGGGGCAGGCGCCGAACGGGTTGTTGAAGGAAAACAGCCGCGGCTCGATCTCGGCAATTGTGAAGCCGGAGACCGGACAGGCGAACTTTTCCGAGAACACGATGCGGCGCGCCTCGCCGCTCTCTTCCTTCTCGTCGGCGAACTCGATCACCGCGATGCCGTCAGCGAGGCCCAATGCGGTCTCGAACGAATCCGCTAACCGGCTGGCGATGTCCGGTCGCACCACGAGCCGGTCCACAACCACGTCAAGGTCGTGCTTGAACTTCTTGTCGAGCGCCGGGGCGTCAGCGATCTCGTGGAACTCGCCGTCGATCTTGACCCGCTGGAAGCCCTTCTTCTGGAATTCGGCGAGTTCCTTGCGGTATTCGCCCTTGCGTCCGCGCACCACGGGCGCAAGCAGAAAGAGGCGGGTCTTGTCGGGCAAGGCCAGCACGCGATCGACCATCTGGCTCACCGTCTGGCTCTCGATCGGCAGGCCGGTAGCGGGCGAGTAGGGCACACCCACCCGCGCCCAGAGCAGGCGCATATAGTCGTAGATCTCGGTCACCGTGCCGACAGTCGAGCGCGGATTCTTCGAGGTGGTCTTCTGCTCGATGGAGATGGCCGGGGAGAGACCGTCGATCTGGTCGACGTCCGGCTTCTGCATCATTTCAAGGAACTGGCGGGCATAGGCCGAGAGGCTCTCGACATAGCGGCGCTGGCCCTCAGCATAGATGGTGTCGAACGCCAGCGAAGATTTCCCCGAGCCGGACAGGCCGGTGAAGACCACCAGGCTGTCGCGCGGGATTTCGAGGTCGACATTCTTGAGATTGTGCTCACGCGCGCCGCGGATCGCAATCGTGCGAGCATCGCGGCGCGGGATATCCACGCGGTCCTTCATTCCAACTCTTCTCGCCGGTTCATCTACGGGCAGCTACGCCAACCTTGAACATGTCCGGTGAAAGCCGGTTCACCGGAAGTGCTCCAGGTTTTGCTTTTACGCATTTTCTTCACGCGAACCGAAACGCACTTCGCTCGAAAATGCTCTAGTCGCGTCCAGGGCGGCGCCATCCCGAGAAGAGGACCGCACGGCGAGGGGTCAGCCCCCCACGCTGTTGAGCACAGCCGAGAGGCCGGCCGCCAGCACCATCCCACCGGCTACGGCCAAAATGGCACGTCGGATCAACGCCTGACGGGCGTCCTCAGCACGGATGGCAATAGCGCGGGCGCGCGAGCGGCGGGGAATATGGGTCATGATGGGACAGGCTCCCTCTGAGAACACAGGGTAAACATAGTCCGGCTCCGGCACTTCGCAATGTCCGACTCGACGACTTGCGACAGCTTAGTCTTAATGTTAGGAACATACCAAGAACATTTTAATACGCTGAACCTGTGTCGCGGGCAGCCGCAAAATGGTGGACAAAGCGACGGCTCGGTACGCAAGCGGGGCGCGGTGCCCGGCCGTTTGGTTTAGGATGCGCTCCCTTTCAAGAGCGCGCGCATGTCGGGCGTCCGGCAGTTTCGGAGGACAAGATGGCGGGCAGCGTCAATAAAGTGATCCTGATCGGCAATCTCGGCCGCGATCCGGAAGTGCGTACGTTCCAGAACGGCGGACGGGTGTGCAATCTGCGCATCGCCACCTCGGAAACCTGGCGCGACAAGGCCACCGGCGAGCGCAAGGAGCGCACCGAATGGCACAGCGTGGTGATCTTCAACGAGAACCTGCTGCGCGTGGCCGAGCAATATCTGCGCAAGGGAACCAAGGTCTACATCGAGGGCCAGCTTGAAACGCGCAGGGCCAGCGACCAGTCCGGCGGCCCGGAGCGCTATTTCACCGAGGTCGTGCTGCGCCAGTTCCGCGGCGAACTCACCATTCTCGACAGCCGCGGCGGCGGCGGTTCCGAGGGCGGCGGCGATGACTACAGCGCGGGCGGCGGCAGCGATTTCGGCTCGGGCGGCGGCTATGGTGGTGGTGCGGGCGGCAGTTCGAGTGGCGGGCGCTCCTTCGGCGGCGAGCGCAAGCCTGCGCCCGTCAGCGGTGGCGCGGGTGGCGGTGGCGGCAAGTTCGGCGGCGGGTCGGGCGGCGGCGACCTCGACGACGAGATCCCGTTCTGACGGCTAGGCGCTAGGGGAGAGTTCCTGCCCGCCTCAGGTCAGGAACGACGCCCGTATTCCGTCGATCACGAACTGCACGGCCAGTGCCGCCAGCACGATGCCGAGCAGGCGTGACAAGATCACATTGCCAGTGACGCCGAGCGCCTTGTCCATGCGCTCGGCAGCGAGGAAAACGGCGAGGCAACTGCCAATCACCAGCGCGGTGATGACAAAGAGCAACGCCAACAACCTCAGATCGCCCCGCGCCTCGCCCGCCAGCAGCAGCATGGCGGTGATGGCACCGGGGCCCGCCATCAATGGGATGGCGAGCGGGAACACCGCGAGCGTACGCAGCAGTTTGTCGCGCTGCGCGACTTCCGAGGGGTCGAATTTGCGCTCAGTGCGGCGACCGAACACCATCTCGAACGAGATCGCAAACAGGAGCAGCCCGCCGGCGATGCGGAAGGCGGGCAGGGTGATGCCCAGCGCCGCCAGCAGCGGCGCACCAACGAGCCCGAAGGCCACCAATATGGCCAAGGCGATGGCAGCCGACCGCAGCGCCACCAGCCGCCGCTCGGCGCTTGTCAGGTCCGACGTCACCGCCAGGAACAGCGGCGCGAGGCCGATCGGATCGATCACCACCAGCATGGTGACGATCGCCGAGAACACATAGTCCAGCATGGCGCCCTCTGCTGTTCCGGCCACCCGCCACCGGTCAACCCCCCACCCACGCCGTCGGGGTGCGGTACCGCATTATAAGATCGCCTGCACGAGGCGCTGCCAAGGGGCGGCCTCGGCTGGTGAACGCATCTCCCCGCCACGCTTGTGCCACGTTCCGGCAACGCTGCGAAAATGCGACTGTAAGTTTCTGACATATAAGCATTTTTCGCGACGATGAAAAATCCGACTTGCTGGCCTTTCGGAGCGGAATCGGCTAAACAGACAAACATGTTCCGCAACCACGGAAAGACGATTCCTTGTCCGATTCCGATACTTTGAATCCGGAGGGCGGCGGTCCTTCGGACATCCGGCCCGTCTCCATCACCGATGAGCTCTCGCGCAGCTATCTCGATTACGCGATGAGCGTCATTGTTTCGCGCGCGCTTCCCGATGTGCGCGACGGCCTAAAGCCGGTGCATCGCCGCATTCTGTTCTCGATGCGCGAGAACAACTACACGCCCGAGCGGCCCTACAACAAATCCGCCCGCGTCACCGGCGACACGATGGGCCGGTACCATCCGCACGGCAACCAGGCGATCTACGACGCGCTGGTGCGGCTGGCGCAGGACTTCTCGATGCGCCTGCCGCTGATCGACGGTCAGGGCAATTTCGGTTCCGTCGACGGCGATCCCCCGGCCGCCGAACGCTATACCGAGGTGCGCCTCGCCAAGCCGGCGATGACCCTGCTGGACGACCTCGACAAGGACACGGTCGACTTCCAGGCCAATTATGACGGCCGCGAGCAGGAGCCGACGGTTCTCCCGGCCCGCTACCCCAATTTGCTGGTCAACGGCGCCGGCGGCATCGCCGTCGGCATGGCCACCAATATCCCGCCGCATAATCTCGGCGAGGTGGTGGATGCCTGCGTGGCGCTGATCGACGACCCCTCGCTCGATATCGAGAAACTGCTCGACTACATCCACGGCCCTGATTTTCCCACCGGCGCGCTCATTCTCGGGCGCAGCGGCATCCGCCAGGCCTATCTCACCGGCCGCGGCTCCATCGTCATGCGCTCGCGCGCCACGATCGAGGAAATCCGCAAGGACCGCGACGCCATCATCGTCACCGCCATTCCCTATCAGGTGAACAAGGCAACGATGATCGAGCGCATCGCCGAGTTGGTGCGCGAGAAGCGGCTGGAAGGCATCGCCGAGATGCGCGACGAGTCGTCGCGCGAGGGCATGCGCGTCGTGTTCGAGATCAAGCGCGATGCCCAGGCGGACGTCGTGCTGAACAATCTCTACCGCATGACATCGCTGCAGACCTCGTTCGGCGCCAATATGGTGGCGCTCAATGGCGGCAAGCCCGCCTTGATGAACCTGCTCGATCTGCTGACCGCCTTTGTCGCTTTCCGCGAAGATGTCGTTAGCCGGCGTACAAAATTCCTGCTGCGCAAGGCGCGTGATCGCGCGCATGTGCTGGTGGGCCTAGCCATCGCTGTCGCCAATATTGACGAGATCATCCACACCATCCGCACCTCGCCCGACCCGGCGACCGCGCGTGAGGCGCTGATGACCCGCCACTGGCCGGCCATGGATGTGGCGCCGCTCATCGCGCTGATCGACGACCCCCGCCACCGTCTGGCGGAAGACGGCACCTATCGCCTCTCCGCCGAGCAGGCGCGTGCCATTCTCGATCTGCGCCTGCAGCGCCTCACGGCGCTTGGTCGCGATGAGGTGGCGGACGAGCTCGACAAGATCGCGGTTGAGATCCGGGAATATCTCGACATTCTCGGCAGCCGCGAACGCATCCGCACCATCGTCAAGGATGAATTGCTGGCGGTGAAGGCGGAGTTTGGTACGCCGCGCAAGACCGAGATCATCGAAGCCGAAGGCGACTTTGAAGATGAGGATCTGATCGCGCGCGAGGACATGGTGGTCACCGTGTCCCATGCCGGCTATGTCAAGCGCGTTCCGCTTTCCACCTATCGGGCGCAGCGGCGCGGCGGCAAGGGCCGCTCGGCAATGCAGACCAAGGACGAAGATTTCGTCACCCGAATCTTCGTCGCCTCCACCCACGCGCCAGTGCTGTTCTTCTCCTCCAAGGGCCAAGTCTACAAGCTCAAGGTCTGGCGCCTGCCGATGTCCGCCCCCCAATCGCGCGGCAAGGCGCTGGTGAACATCCTGCCGTTGACGGAGGGCGAGCGCATCACCTCGATCATGGCACTTCCGGACGAGGAAGCCTGGAGCCGGCTACAGATCATGTTCGCCACCAATTCCGGCACGGTGCGACGCAACGAACTGTCCGATTTCACCAATGTGAACCGGAACGGCAAGATTGCGATGAAGCTCGAAGAGGGCGAGTCGATCGCCGGCGTGCAGCTTTGCACCGAGGCCGACGATGTGCTGCTGACCAGCGCCAGGGGGCAGTGCATCCGTTTCCCGGTCACCGAGGTCCGCGTGTTCAAGGGTCGCGATTCCATGGGCGTGCGCGGCATCCAGATGGAGGAGGGCGATCGGCTCATCTCGATGGCCATCATCCGCCATGTCGACGCCACGGCCGAGGAGCGGGCTGCCTATATCAAGCTCGCCAATGCCATTCGCCGCAGCCAGATCGGCGTTGAAAATGGCGTCGAGGCGGGGATTGAGGAAGCCGACATCGTCGAGACTGAGATCGTTGATGCCGAGGCCGGGGAGGGCGCCATTGCCCCCGCCGAGATCGACCAGGCGCGGTATGTCGCTATGGGCGCGGCGGAGCAGTTCATCCTCACTCTGTCGGAGAATGGCTACGGCAAGCGGACCTCGTCCTACGAGTACCGCACCACGCGACGCGGCGGCAAAGGCATCGTTGCCATGGCGGTCAACGATCGCAACGGGCCTCTCGTCGCGTCCTTCCCGGTGGAAGAAGCCGATCAGATCATGCTCGTCACCGATGGCGGCCAACTCATCCGTTGCCCGGTCAACGGCATCCGCACCGTCGGGCGCGGCAGCCAGGGCGTGATCGTGTTCGACACGGCCGAGGACGAGAAGGTGGTGTCGGTCGAGCGCGTGACCGAGGAAGAGGGTGAGGACGTTATCGCCGGCGAGGGCGAGGCCGGTGAGGCGCCGGTGTAGTAGCGCACCTCTGCAGCGGCGCGGCCTTGCCGTGCCGCTGGGCGTTTCGAGGTGAAGCTAGCGGCCGCTCGGTACGTCAGGACCGGTCTGGAGCGCGCGACGGAAGGCGGCGACGACCATGTCGATCATTTGCCGATGGAGCGCGCTGCGTGGCCTGCCCACGCCATCCGCGCAGATCGGATCGCCGATATCTTCGGCTTCCGCCCTCTCGGCGCCGCCTGCCTTGCATTCGGCAAACATGCTGAAATGGCTGGCATCCTCGATCAGGGCGTAGCGCGCGCCGGGAACAGCCTTGGCCACCCCGGAAGCGTCGGCCGTGTGAGGAATGCTGCCCACTTTACCGAGGTTGACGAGATCGATCGGGATCGAAATCCGCCGGAAGCTGGCCGCGTCGAATACACCGACCGGCGCAGGATCGAGCGCCATCGCGAACCGGACCCGGCTGTCGGCATTGTCTCGGCCGGCGTCCTGCAGGTCCATGGCGTGCAGATCCACGCCGCTCTGCCGCACCCAGCCGCAGAGCGAGGGGTTGAGCGCGTCAGTGTCGCAGTAACCCGCCAGTCGGTCGGGATCGACGCGGGCGCCCGCGATGGCCAACGCGGTGCCACCACCCGCAGACAGACCGAGCACGCCGACCTTGGCGAAGTCGAGATGCGCGGCGAATGTCGGGTCCTTCTCCAGCGTGTTGAGGGTTTCCGTTAGGTCGCGCGGACGCAGCCAGATCTTCATGGTCTCCGCAGCCGAGCGGTTCTTGCCGGAATTGCCGGGATGGGCCGGCGCCGCAACCACGAAGCCATGTCCCGCCAGAGCCGTCGCGATCCAGCTCGCTGCCGCAGGGTTTCCGCCGAGGCCGATGCCGTGGGAGAGCAGGATGAGCGGGAACTTGCCCGCAGCCAAGGGGGCGTCACGTTGGGCGGGAGTGCCGAGGAAGAAAGGGCTTTCGCCCAGTTCGACCGGCTCGCCGCCGGCACCTGCCGGGTACCAGACCGTGACATTGAGGGCGACGCCCCGTTCCGCGGAGGGTGCCGCGATCTGGCGCACCCCAGCCATTTCCTCCGCCGTGGCGAGGTGCGGCACCGTCGCCGAGAGCGCGACCGCCGTGAGCAGCAACCCGAGTTTCGTCGCCATCATCGGCCAATCTCCGCGCCACGCCTGTACCGCTGGCGGCTTTCCTCGCAGTTTCGCGTGACGCATTCAACACCCGGTCGGCGCTTGCGTCAGCGGCGGGAGGCCGCTAACGCTTGCCGCGCACTCTTGAGGCCCATGATGAGCGCCACGCGCACCGCTTTCTATCCTGGCTCGTTTGACCCGCCGACCAACGGCCATGTCGAGGTCGCCCGCGCGGCTGCCCGGCTGGTGGACCGGCTGGTCGTGGGCGTCGGCGTCCATCCCGGCAAGACACCGCTTTTCGCTCCGGCGGAGCGTTTAGAGATGCTGCGCGAGGTCTTCGAGCCGATTGCGCGGGAAGAGGGCGCCCATCTCGACTGCGTCACCTTTGACAATCTCGTGGTCGATGCAGCCGAAGCCCACGGCGCCAGCCTTTTGATCCGCGGCCTGCGCGATGGCACCGATCTCGACTATGAAATGCAGATGGCGGGGATGAACGCGACGTTGAATTCGCGCGTGCAGACTGTTTTCCTTCCCGCTTCCCCCATTGCCCGCCCCATCACCGCCACTCTGGTCCGGCAGATCGCTGCCATGGGCGGCGATGTGTCCGCCTTCGTGCCAAGTGCCGTTCTGGCCCGCCTCAGCGGCCGGTTCCGGCGCGAGGCCTAGCGGCGGGCGGCGCCCGCCATCGCTCAACGGAGTTCATGCCCATGATCCGACGCCTCCTCGCCGCCTTCTCCGTCGCCTGCGCGCTGGCCGTGGCCGCCGCCCCGGCCTCGGCGCAGGCGCCCAAGCTGCCGCCGAACGTCGATCCGCAGAACGCCATCATCATGCAGACCACCAAGGGTCCGGTGATCTTCGTGCTGCGTTCAGACCTCGCGCCCCAGCACGCCGAGCGCATCAAGACTCTCGCGCGCGAGGGTTATTATGACAACGTGCCGTTCCACCGTGTCATCGAGGGCTTCATGGCCCAGACCGGCGACGGCCAATTCGGCAACGGCACCGGCGGCTCGCGCTACCCCAACGTGCCGGCCGAGTTCTCGAACGTGCCGTTCAAGCGCGGCACGGTCGGCATGGCCCGTGCCTCTGCGCCGAACAGCGCCAATTCCCAATTCTTCATCACCTTCGGCGACGCCTCTTTCCTCAACGGCCAGTACACCGTCATCGGTCAGGTCGTCTCCGGCATGGAGAATGTGGACAAGATCAAGCGCGGCGAGCCGGTGCAGAACCCCGACAAGATCGTTTCGATGAAGGTGGCCGCCGACGTCAAGTGACGCCGCCCCATCCCCGACCCATTGCAAGGAGAATCCCGATGACCGACACCACCGAAACCACGCTGCTGCTCGAAACGACGCAGGGGCCGGTCACCATCCGCTTCCGTCCCGACCTCGCCCCCGGCCATGTCCAGCGCATCGCCGAGCTGGCCAAGCAGGGCTTCTATGACGGCGTGGTCTTCCATCGCGTCATCGAAGGCTTCATGGCCCAGACCGGTGATCCCACCGGCACGGGCCGTGGCGGCTCGGGCAAGAACCTGAAGGCCGAATTCAACAAGGGCCGCCATGTGCGCGGCACCGTGTCGATGGCCCGGGCCCAGCACCCGGATTCGGGCGACAGCCAGTTCTTCATCTGCTTCGGCGATGCCGGCTTCCTCGACGGTCAGTACACCGTGTGGGGCGAAGTGACCGAAGGCATGGAGAATGTCGATAAAATCAAGCGCGGCGAGCCGGTGCAGAACCCGGACAAGATCGTCAAGGCGACCGTCTCCGCCTGATCAACTTTCTGTTGAGATCCTGCGTCATCCCGGCCGCGCATGGGCGCGCGCCGGGATCGCTATGTCAGGCTTAGTCGCATGCGCGTCGACCTGTTCGATTTCGATCTGCCGCCCGAGCGCATCGCGCTGCGACCCGTCTCGCCGCGGGATGCAGCGCGCATGCTGGTCGTGCGGACCGGCGCCACGCCGGAACTCACCGACGCGCAGGTGCGCGACCTGCCCGATCTGCTGGCGCCGGGCGATGCACTCGTCGTCAACGACACGCGCGTGTTTCCCGCCCGTCTCGACGGCATCCGCCGCCGCGCTGCCTCGCTGGGCGAGGGGGTGAAAGTGGAGGCCATGCTGCACAAGCGGCTCGGCCCCGACAGCTGGCTGGCGCTGGCCCGCCCCGGCAAGCGCCTGACACCCGGCGACATTATCGAATTCGCGACAGCGGAAGGTGTGACGCCGCTCGCCGCACGCATCGAGGCGAAGGGCGAAGGCGGGGAAGTGACACTGCGCTTTGACGCCGTCGGTGCCGCGCTCGATGCCGCCATCGCCGCCATCGGCCATATCCCGCTGCCGCCCTATATCGCCGCCAAGCGCCCCGACGACGCGCAGGACCGTGCCGACTACCAGACGATGTTCGCCGCCCATGAGGGGTCCGTCGCGGCTCCCACCGCCGGGCTGCATTTCACGCCGGAGCTGATCGAGCGGCTGGCGGCGCGCGGCGTGGAGACCCATCGCGTCACCCTGCATGTTGGCGCCGGCACCTTCCTGCCGGTGAAGG
This sequence comes from Ancylobacter sp. FA202, assembly GCF_000380205.1. NCBI lineage: Bacteria > Pseudomonadati > Pseudomonadota > Alphaproteobacteria > Hyphomicrobiales > Xanthobacteraceae > Ancylobacter > Ancylobacter sp. FA202. Next base: position 4,568,678 of record NZ_KB904818.1, read on the forward strand.
CGGACGACACGGACGACCACCGGATGCACGCCGAATGGGGCGAGGTCTCGCCCGCGGCGGCCGCAGCGCTGAACGCGGTGAAGGCGCGCGGCGGCAAGGTTGTCACGACAGGCACTACGGCGACGCGGCTGATCGAGAGCGCGGCGTCGGAGGAGGGGCGGCTCACCGCGTGGCGCGGCGAGACCGATATCTTCATCACTCCTGGCACTCGCTTCCGCTTTATCGACGGCATGCTGACCAATTTCCACCTGCCGCGCTCGACGCTGGTGATGCTGGTGGCGGCCTTTGTCGGCCACGAAACCCAGAAGCGCGCCTATGCCCATGCCATCGCCAGCGGCTATCGCTTCTATTCCTATGGCGATGCCTGCCTTTTGCTGCCACAAGCCCGGCCATGAACAATCCCGACCCCAGCGCACAGACCGATTTCCACTACCGCCTGCACGCCACCGATGGCGACGCCCGACTCGGCGAGGTCGTCACCCCGCGTGGTATCGTTCGCACGCCCGCCTTCATGCCGGTCGGCACCGCCGGCACGGTGAAGGGGATGTATCCCGAGCAGGTGCGCGATCTCGGCGCCGACATTCTGCTCGGCAACACCTATCATCTGATGCTTCGCCCCGGCGCAGAGCGTGTGGCGCGGCTTGGTGGCCTGCATGAGCTGATGCGCTGGCCGCACCCTATCCTTACCGATTCCGGCGGCTTTCAGGTCATGTCGCTCGCCGGTCTGCGCAAGATGAGCGAGAAGGGCGTGACCTTCCGTTCGCATATTGACGGCGCCTATCACGAGCTGACGCCCGAGCGCTCGATCGAAATACAGGGCCTGCTCGGCGCCGATATCCAGATGCAGCTGGACGAGTGCGTGCGCCTGCCGGCGAGCCGCGACGAGATAAACCGCGCCCTGCAGCTCTCGCTGCGCTGGGCCGAGCGCTCGAAGACGGCGTTCGAGGCGCAGCCGAAGGGACGCGCGCTGTTCGGCATCGTGCAGGGCGGCGACGATGCCGAGCTGCGCACCCAATCCGCGCGCGGCCTGATCGACATCGACTTTCCCGGCTATTCCATCGGCGGTCTCGCGGTCGGCGAGCCGCAGGCGGTGATGCTGGCGATGCTGGAGGTGGTGACGCCGATCTTGCCAACGGACAAGCCGCGCTACCTCATGGGGGTGGGCACGCCGGACGATATCATCGAGAGCGTGGCGCGCGGTGTCGACATGTTCGACTGCGTGATGCCCACCCGCGCCGGCCGCCATGCGCAGGCCTTCACCCGCTTCGGCAAGATCAACCTGAAGAACGCCCGCCACGCCGAAGACCCACGTCCGCTGGACGAGGAGAGCGAGTGCCCAGCGGCGCGCGATTATTCCCGCGCCTATCTCCATCACCTCGTGCGCTGCGAAGAGATGCTGGGCTCGATGCTGCTGACCTGGGTGAACCTCGCCTATTACCAGAGCCTGATGGCCGGTATCCGCGCCGCGATCGCACAGGGGCGCTTCGAGGCGTTCAAGGCCGAGGTGAAGGAAGGCTGGGCGCGCGGGGACATTCCGGCGCGGTGAACGCCGTTTACCTGCCGTCAGCCCGGACGGCCGAAGGCCGATCCGGGATCACGTGACACAACGGGTGGGCACAACCCGCGTCAATGGCGCGGCAATGTCAAAATACCATCCCCGGGCTTCGCCCTGGGATCCACGTCTTGCAGTTTGGTGAAGGAAAGTCGTGGACGCCCGGGACAAGCCCGGGCATGACGGTCTTCCTGCCGATCACGCCGCCAGCTTGGCCGCAATGGTCGCGACATGCTTGCCCTGGAAGCGGGCGCCGGCAAGTTCGACCTCTGAAGGCTGCCGCGAACCGTCGCCATCAGTGATGGTCGCCGCGCCATAGGGCGAGCCGCCCTTGATTTCGTCAACGCCCATCTGGCCCGGGAAGGCATAGGGGAGGCCGACCACCACCATGCCGTGGTGAAGCAGGGTCGGCACAAAGCCGAGAATGGTGGATTCCTGCCCGCCATGCTGGGTGGCCGAAGAGGTGAACACCGAGCCCACCTTGCCGACCAGCGCGCCGGTGAACCACAGGCCTCCGGTTTGGTCAATGAAGCTGCGCATCTGCGAGGCCACCGTGCCGAAACGGGTCGGGGCGCCGAAGATGATGGCGTCATAATCCTTCAGCTCGTCGACGGTCGCGATCGGCGCCTTCTGGGCCAGCTTGAAGTGGCCAGCCTTGGCAATCTCCTCAGGGACCGTCTCCGGCACCCGCTTCACCACGACATCCACCCCGGCCTCCCGGGCGCCATCGGCGACAGCTTCAGCCATCGTCTCGATGTGACCATAGGTCGAATAATACAGCACCAGAACTTTAGCCATGTGTCTCACCCTTCGTCTGCTTTCGCGGGACCCTCGGCCCCGGTGAATCTCATGGCGTGAAGCTAGTACCGCGGGCCACATGGCGAAAGCGGCATGACCGACGGAGCGGTCTTGCATTCGTGCAATTGGAAACGTTTGGCCGGCTCGTTTGCCCGCCTCTTGCGCGTGGCCATTGGAAACGCGGGGCATGAATGCCCACGGCCGCTTGCCTTCGCGGAGCGAAACCCTTAATCCCCATTCGCGTGGGGGCCCGTAGCTCAGCTGGTTAGAGCGCGTGACTTTTAATCATGAGGTCCTGGGTTCGAGTCCCAGCGGGCTCACCACGCGCAAAGGCGTTGTTCCTGAAGTCGTTTTCAGCAGCAGGTGTTGATATGTCCTACGCACAGCTTCTCCCGGCTACGGCCTTCGCCCTTGCCCTTGGCGCCGCCCAGCCGGCCCTGGCGGCGGGTGGTTTCGAGTGCCCGAAGAGCACACTCGAAGCGTCTCAGGCGGCGACCATCAAGGCGGCGCTGCCGGCTGGCGATGGACTCGACGCGCCGGACGCCCTGGACGCGGCGGTCGATTCGCTGCGCGCCAAGGGCATCGGCTCGGGGCTCATCATTGATGGTGTGATCACCGCCTACTGCCCCTCCGTTGCGGCGCAGACCGGGCTGAGCGATGCGGCCAAGACCGCAAAGCTCACGACCTTCGCCTCGCGCGTCACCCGCACGGTCTATGCGCTCGACAGCGCCGATGCGGTGATCCTCGACGTTGCCTTCCCGCCGGCAATTCTCAACGATATCAACGCGAAGGCGGCGGCTGCCAAGGTTTCGCCCGAAGCCTGGGTGCGCGGTGCCGTCGACGCCGCCCTTAAGTGAGCGGTCGCGCCGGCACCCGCTCGGGTGGCCGGCGCGTCAGTTTCCGGTAATGCTCTCCAGCCGGGCGATGACGGTCTGGTGGAACTGGTCCATCGAATCGATGCTGGTGTGATCGATTCCGGGCTCGTCGGACAGATCGATGTTCTGCAGGTCGCCCGTGTAGCCCCGCACTGCCGTGACCGGCACACCAAAGCCGTCATCCGCCCAGAAATTAATGAGGATCGCGACATTCTGCGGTACAGGATCGGGATCCGTCGCATCGAAGGTGACGGCGAGATCGACCGCTATCGACCGCTTGTTGAGGCCCTCAGCGACAGTGATTACGGCATTGGCGCCGAGCGAGTGGCCGATCAGAATGGTCGGGCCTTCATGGCCCTGCTGATCGCGGCGCCGGATCAGGTCGATCACATGCTGTGCTTCGTCCCAGCCGTAGAGCTCAGTGTGATAGCCCTGCGCCTTCAGTTGCTTGGCCAGATCATCAAGCCCCAGCGAGAACACGCCGAACAGCCCGCGCAGCAGATAGACGTGCGTGTCGGCCCGGGACGGCAGCGGTGCGGCCGCGCTCTGACCGTGATGCGGCGCAGTAGCCAGATTGGCATGACCGGCGAGGCTCCCCAGCACGAGCAGGGGAGCGGAAAGGACTGTGAGGTTGAAGAGGCGACGCGGCAGTTTCATTCTTTGACCCCGGGGCATAGGAAGTCCGGATAGATAGAACGGTTTCCAGATACTTTTCCATCCCCTTGGGGCACCTCACCATGGCCAAGACGTTTGCAACCGTGTCCACCTCCCATGCCAGCCGCTATCTCCAGCAGCTCTGCAAGCACTGGGCGCACAAGCTGGAAGTGAGCTTCACCCCCGAGCGGGGCGTGGTGAGCTTTCCCGGCGGGACGGTCGCCACGCTTGAGGCAGGGCCGGAGGGGCTGGCGGTGCGAATCGAGGCGCCCGATGCGGAAACGCTGGAAGAGATGAAGGGCGTTCTCGCCCGCCATCTCGATCGATTCGCCTTTCGCGAGGCGCCGCTACCCTTCGTCTGGCAGCCGGCCTGAAGCCCATCCGGCCGCGCCCGCTTTTCCGTCACCCGCTTTTCGATCGCCTTTGCGGATGCGGAAGGAGAGGACGCCCTCTGCCTGCGCCTGCGCTTCCAGCACATGGCCGTCCTGGCGGGCGAGGTGGGGAATGTCGATCGCCGCCATCGGGTCGGTGCATTCGACCAGGATAACCGCCCCCGGCGCCGCGCGTGCCAGGGCCCGCCTTGTGTGCAGCGCCGGCAGCGGGCATTTCATTCCCTTGAGATCGAGCCTGAGCGGCGCGTCGTGGTGATCCATGGCACCTCTCCCGCGCCGGGGGTAGGACGGGCGGGCGCGGCGGGCAAGCGGAAAGCGTGATCGGCCGATGCCGCCTCCCGGCTTGACGACGGCACCGGCGCGACGCGAAGTGCCGGAAAGCCAGTGGGCAGAACGGGCAGGGGAGGCGAGCATGCGGCTGATCGGATTCGCGGGGTGGAGCGGCGCGGGCAAGACCACGCTGCTGGCGCGGCTGATTCCCGTATTGGTCGGGCGCGGACACCGCGTCTCCACGGTGAAGCACGCCCATCACAATTTCGATGTCGACAAGCCGGGCAAGGATTCGCACACCCACCGCACCGTGGGGGCCAGCGAGGTGCTGATCTCCTCGGCCAATCGCTGGGCGCTGATGCATGAATTGCGCGGCAGCCCCGAACCCGATCTGCCGGAACTCGTCGCCCGGCTGTCGCCGGTCGATCTCGTGCTAGTCGAAGGCTTCAAGCATGACCGCCACCCCAAGATCGAAATTCACCGGGTGGAAATCGGCAAGCCGTTCCTCTACCCCGACGACCCGTTCATCGTCGGCCTCGCCTGCGACCGGGTCGTGCCTGGCTGCCCGCGCCCGGTGATCGACCTCGCCGATATCGAGGCCATCGCCGATTTCGCCGACCAGCACGCCGCACCGGTGGCTGGCATCGCCTGGCGGCCTGTGGATCAGAGCGCGGGATAGGCGGCGAGCAGCCGCTCGGCCGCCAGAAGGTCGTCGGGCGTGTTGAGGTTCAGGAACGGGTCGAGCGGCGCCGCCGGCCATTCTACCGGAACGGCGCCGCTATGCCGCGCCCAGTTCATCATCCGGCGCTCGTCCTCCTCCACCAGCAGGCGGCGCAAGGCGTCCCGGGACGCCACCGGCCACAGCCCGAACACGGGGTGCTCGCGCCCGCCAGAGACGGCATAGGCGGCGCCCGTCTCGCCAGCCGCTGCCGCCAGTCGCATGGCAAGGTCGCGTGGCAGAAAGGGACAGTCGCTCGGCACTGTGAGCAGGAAGCGCACTGCATATGCCTCCCGCGCCAGATGGTCGAGGCCGGCGAGGATGCCGGCAAGTGGACCGGGGTTGCCGGGCAGGGTGTCCATCACGACAGGCAGATCGAGACCAAAACGCTCCGCCGGCCCATTGGCGTTCAACAGCAGCGGCGAAACCTGCAGGGCGAGCCTTTGGGCGATGCGCGCGAGGATGGTCTCGCCGCCGAGACGGTGCAGCCCTTTGTCGCCGCCGCCCATGCGCCGCGAGAGGCCGCCGGCGAGGATGAGGCCGGCAGGGGCGGCGGACGTCATGCGGTCGGCCGGGTCAGCAGATAGGCCGACACGCCGAGAAAGATGGCGCCGATGACCGCCAGCACCGGAATCGGCAGGCCGATCAGCACCAGCAGCGCGAAGCTGCCGGCCATGCTGGCGCTCGCGGTGAGCTGCGCCCAACGCGGCACCGCCCCGCTCGCGCGCCACGCCACCACCGAGGGGCCGAGACGGGGATGGGTGAGCAGCCAGCGCTCGAAGCGCGGCGAGGAGCGGGTGAACAGCCAGGCGGCGAGAATGAGGAACACGGTGCCGGGCATAACAGGCGTGACGAGGCCAACGATGCCCAGCCCGACGCACAGCCAGGCAAGGGCAAACATCGCCCAGCGCACAGGTGCCGCCAGGGAAGACGTTTTTTGCTCATCCTCCGTCATGCAGGGGTGCATCGCCAAGTCGTTCGATCCTCATCCTATAGTCTTTACCCCGCGCTGAGCAGCTTCACCGCCACGTCGCGCTCGAAAACATGTAGCAATAGCCGCAGCGCCGCGCCACGTGGGCCCTGACGATCGGAATCGTTCGTGACTGTTTCAAGCGCCTCCGCCCGCGCCTGAACCAGCAAATCGTCGTGCACGTCGAGCCGCGCCAGCCTGAAGCCGGGAAAGCCGCTCTGCCGCGTGCCGAGCACGTCGCCCTCGCCACGCAGCTTCAGATCCTGCTCGGCGAGGAAGAACCCGTCCTCGGAGGAGCGCAGCGCCTCCAGCCGTTGACGGGCGATTTCGCCGAGCGGGCGGCGATAGAGCAGCACGCAGGTGGAAGCCTCCGAGCCGCGCCCGACCCGGCCCCGCAGCTGGTGAAGCTGGGCGAGACCGAAACGTTCCGCATGCTCGATCACGATGATGCTGGCTTCCGGCACGTCGACGCCGACCTCGACCACGGTGGTGGCGACGAGGAGCTGCGTCTCTCCCGCCGCGAAGGCGGCCATCGCCGCATCCTTTTCCGCGCCCTTCATCTTGCCGTGGACCAGGCCGACGCGATCGCCGAAATGCGCCTGCAATTCGCCGAAGCGTGCCTGTGCGGCGGCGAGGTCGGAATTTTCCGATTCCTCCACCAGCGGGCAGATCCAATAGGCGCGCCGGCCTTCCTCCAGCGCGCGGCCAAGCCGGGCGACGATCTCGTCGATGCGGTCGGTGGGAATGGCGCGGGTGTCGATGGGCTGGCGGCCGGCCGGCTTCTCCCGCAACTCGCTGGAATCCATGTCGCCGAAATAGGTCAGCACCAGCGTGCGGGGGATAGGCGTGGCGGTCATGACAAGCACATCCACCGCCTCGCCCTTGGCGGCCAGAGCGAGGCGCTGGTGCACGCCGAAGCGGTGCTGCTCGTCGACGATGGCGAGAGCGAGGTCGTGGAAATCGACCCCTTCCTGAAACAGCGCATGGGTGCCGATGACGAGGTCAACCGCGCCGCTCGCGAGCCGGCCGAGGATCTCCGTGCGGGCACGGCCCTTCTCGCGGCCGGTGAGCAGGGCGACGGAGAGGCCGGCCTTCTCCGCCAGCGGGGCGATGGTCTTCATGTGTTGGCGGGCGAGGATTTCGGTCGGCGCCATCAGCGCCGCCTGCCGGCTGGCCTCGACAACGGTGGCGGCCGCCAGCAGCGCCACCACGGTTTTCCCCGAGCCGACATCGCCCTGCAGCAGTCGCAGCATGCGGTCCTCTGACCCGAGATCGGCGCGGATCGCCTTCAGTGCCTCGGTCTGCGAGCCGGTGAGTGAGAAGGGCAGGGCGGCAAGGATACGCGCAGACACTGCCCCGTCGCCGAGGCTCGGACGCCCTGCCTGCTTAACCGTGCTGGCGCGCAACAGGGCGAGGGCGAGCTGGCCGGCCAGCAATTCGTCATAGGCGAGGCGCTGCCAGGCCGGGCCGAGCGGGCTGACATCCAGCGCGTCGCGCGGCTGGTGCACGTTGCGCAGGGCGGCGAGAAAACTGATGTCAGGCGCGTCCGCCCGCCATTCCGGGAGATCGCCCGCCTGCCCCAGCGCCGCCTCGATGGCACGGCGCACATGGCCCTGGCCCAGCCCCTCGACGAGCGGATAAAGCGGCTCGATCGGCGGTAATTTCGCAAGGCCGGCGGCGTCGACCACCCGGTCGGGGTGAACCATCTGCGCCATGCCGTCGTACAGCGTCACGGTGCCCGACACCCAGCGCGTCTCGCCAATCGGGAGAAGGCGCTCCATCCAGCTGCGCTCGGCCTTGAAGAAGGCGAGCGTCAGGTCGCCGGTGGCGTCGTGGCCATAGACGCGGTAGGGCGCGCGGGAACCGGGAGGGGTGGGCACATGCCGGTCGACATGGATTTCCACCGTCACCACCGTATCGGGCACGATTTCCGCCAGCGTCGGGCGCGCCCTTCGGTCGATGGTGGAAGAGGGCAGGTGCAGGAGAAGATCGAGCACCCGCGCGCCCTCCTCCCGCCCGAGCAGGCGGTTGAACGGGCGGGCGAGCTTCGGGCCGATGCCGGGCAGGCCGGTGATCTCGGCGAAATAGGGATTGAGAATGTCGGGCCGCATGATGCCGGGAAGGTGGACGAAGCCGCGCCGGGGCGCAATGCGGTGGGTGGCACTCATGAGGGGGATGGATGGCGATGGGGAGTCTTTGCTGGGTCCCGGATCGGCGCTCCGCCTCCGGCGTCGCTGGTGCGGGACACATCGCCCGTTTCCCGGACCAGCAGCACCGCGTGCCGCGCCGATCCGGGACCCAGCGAAGACGCTTCGGCGCGTTGCTTTCAGCTTCTGCCCCCAAGGGGTGGCACCTCCCGTCCAATGCCTACCTGACAGCGGCGCCCTTGCGCGCTAGAACCACCGGCTTCCGCGCGTCGCATTTCCGGCGCCCCGCCACCGAGGTCTCGACATGACCGGCACCACGCGCTCCAGCGCGGGCCTTGATGCCCGCCGCCGCCGCATTCTCTACCGCTCCTGGCATCGAGGCACCCGCGAGATGGACCTGCTGATGGGCCGCTTCGCCGATGCCTGCATCGGTGAGCTGAGCGAGGAGGACGTCGCCGCCTTCGAGCAGCTGATCGAGGTCGAGGACCCCGACCTCTATGGCTGGCTCGGCGGCGCCCCGCCGGCGCCGGAATTCGACACCCCGCTTTTCCACCGCTTCCGCCAGTTCCACCTGTCGGGAGAGGGCGTTCCCGAGATATGAAGACGCCCGCCCCATGAAGACGCCCGCCCCATGAAGACCGCGACCACATGAAGACGCCGCTTGCCTCCCTGACCAAACGCCTGGCCCCCGGGCGGACGCTGACCCTTGCCAATGTGCCCGCCGGCATGGAGGGGCTGGTCGTCGCCGATCTCGCCCGCGCTCTGGCGGCGCAGGACGACGCGCCCTGGCCGACCCTGATGGTCATCTGCCGCGATACCGACCGCATGGGCGAACTGGAGCGCGCGCTCGGCTTCTTCGCGCCGGGCGTCGAGGTGCTGCCCTTCCCGGCCTGGGACTGCCTGCCCTATGATCGCGCCTCGCCCAATGCCGCGATCATCGCCCGCCGGATGACGACACTGGCGCGGCTCGCCCGGGTGAAGGGCCGCGAGGCCGGGACCATCGTGCTGACCACGGTGAACGCGGCGCTGCAGCGCGTGCCCAGGCGCGCCCTCATCGCCACCCAGTCCTTCTCGGCGGCGCCGGGCAATGCGCTCTCGCTCGACGAGGTGGTCGGCTGGGCGGAGATCAACGGCTTCCAGCGCACCTCCACCGTGCGCGACACCGGCGAATATGCGGTGCGCGGCGGCATTGTCGACCTGTTCCCGCCGGGCATGCCGATGCCGGTGCGGCTCGATTTCTTCGGCGACACGCTCGAATCGATCCGCTCCTTCGATCCCGAGACCCAGCGCACCGCCATGCAGATGCGCTCGCTCGACCTGGTGCCGATGAGCGAGTTGCAGCTCACCAGCGAGACGATGAAGCGCTTCCGCATGGCCTATGTCGCCGCCTTCGGCGCGGCACCGCGCGGCGACCTGCTCTATGAGGCGGTGAGCGAGGGCCGGCGCTATCCCGGCATGGAACACTGGCTGCCGCTGTTCCATGAGGGGCTCGACACGCTGTTCGACTACTGCCCCGACGCCCCCGTGGTGATGGAGGCGCAGGGCAATGAGGCCGCCACCTCGCGGCTCGAGCAGATCGCCGATTACTACGACGCTCGCCGGCACGGGCTGGAGCATGGCGGCGGCGCCGTGCCCTACAAGCCGCTGCCGCCGGACGCGCTCTATCTCACGGCGGAGGAGTGGAAGGCCCACCGCGAGAGCGCGCGCAACCTTGCGCTTTCCGCCTATGCATTGCCGGATTCGAAGGATGTGATCGACCTCGACGGCCGCACTGCGCGCTCCTTCGCGCCGGAGCGGGCGGACCCGGAGGCCGCGCTGTTCGACATTGCCGCCGCCTATCTGCGCGAGCTGGCGAAATCCAAGCGCACCATCCTCGCCGCCTGGTCGGATGGCTCGCGCGACCGGCTTGCCACCGTGCTGGCCGATCACGGCCTCAAGGGCACGCAGACGGTGGGCTCGCGCGACGCCGCCGAGGCGCTGCCCAAAGGCACCATCGCGCTCGCCGTGCTCGGCATCGAGGCAGGCTTCGAGACCGATGCCCTCGCCATCATCGGCGAGCAGGATATTCTCGGCGACCGCCTCGTGCGGCCCAAGCGCAAGGGTCGCCGGCCGCAGGACGTGATCGCGGAACTGGGCGCGCTGACCGCCGGCGACCTTGTCGTGCATGTCGACCACGGCATTGGCCGCTTCATCGGGCTCAAGACCATCGAGGCGATGGGCGCGCCGCATGACTGCCTGGAAATCCACTACGCGGAAGGCTCCAAGCTCTTCCTGCCGGTGGAGAATCTGGAACTGCTGTCGCGGTACGGCTCGGAGGACACCGAGGCGCAGCTCGACCGGCTGGGCGGCGGCGGCTGGCAGGCCCGCAAGGCGCGGATGAAGAGCCGCATCCGCGAGATGGCGGCCGAGCTTATCAAGGTCGCGGCGCAGCGCCACACGCAGGAGGCGCCGCGCCTAGTGCCGGCACCGGGCCTCTATGACGAGTTCCGCGCCCGCTTCCCCTATGAGGAGACCGAGGACCAGGAAGCCGCCATCGAAGCGGTGTTCGACGATCTCGGCTCCGGCCACCCGATGGACCGGCTGGTGTGCGGCGATGTCGGCTTCGGCAAGACCGAAGTGGCGCTGCGGGCCGCCTTCGCCGTGGCGCTGAACGGCAAGCAGGTGGCGGTGGTAGTGCCGACCACGCTGCTGGCGCGCCAGCACTTCAAGACCTTCACCGAGCGCTTCAAGGGGCTGCCGGTCGTGGTGCGCCAGGCCTCGCGCCTTGTCACCGGCAAGGAGCTTTCCGACACCAAAAAGGGCCTCGCCGACGGGACGGTGGACATCGTGGTCGGGACCCATGCGCTGCTGGGCAAGGCGATCTCGTTCCGCGATCTCGGCCTCGTCATCGTCGACGAGGAGCAGCATTTCGGCGTCAGCCACAAGGAGCGGCTGAAGCAGATGCGCGCCGAGGTGCATGTGCTGACCCTGACCGCCACGCCGATTCCACGCACGCTGCAGCTGGCGATGACCGGGGTGCGCGAGCTCTCCATTATCGCCTCGCCGCCGGTGGACCGGCTCGCGGTGCGCAGCTTCATCACCCCGTTCGATCCCTTGATCGTGCGCGAGGCGCTGCTGCGCGAACGCTATCGCGGCGGGCAGAGCTTCTATGTCTGCCCGCGCATTGAGGACCTCGCCGAGGTGAAGGACTTCCTCGACAAGGCGGTGCCGGAGGTGAAGGTGGCGGTCGCCCATGGCCAGATGGCCGCGACCCAGCTCGAAGAGATCATGTCCGCCTTCTATGACGGGCAGTTCGACGTGCTGCTCTCCACCACCATCGTCGAATCCGGCCTCGACATCCCGACAGCCAACACGCTGATCATCCACCGCGCCGATATGTTCGGCCTCGCCCAGCTCTACCAGCTGCGCGGGCGGGTGGGGCGCTCGAAGACCCGGGCTTATGCCATCTTCACCCTGCCGGCGCAGAAGCAGGTGACGGCACAGGCCGACCGCCGGCTGAAAGTGCTGCAGTCGCTGGATACGCTCGGGGCGGGCTTCCAGCTCGCCAGCCACGACCTCGATATTCGCGGCGCCGGCAATCTGTTGGGTGACGAGCAGTCCGGCCATATCAAGGAGGTCGGCTACGAGCTCTATCAGGAGATGCTGGAGGAGGCGATCGCCAACCTGAAGGCCGGCATCACCGCGCCGGTAGCGGACAAGTGGTCGCCCACCATCTCCATCGGCACGCCAGTGCTGATCCCCGAAGACTATGTGACGGACCTGCATGTCCGCCTCAGCCTCTACCGCCGCCTCGCCGACATGGAGACCGATGCCGAGATCGAATCGATGGGCGCGGAAATGGTCGACCGCTTCGGCACGCTCCCCGAAGAAGTGGAACAGCTGCTCAAGCTGGTGGGGATCAAGGCGCTGTGCCGCCGCGCCAATGTCGAGAAGGTGGATGCCGGCCCGCGCGGCATGGTGCTGACCTTCCGCGACGGGCGCTTCCCCAACCCGGCCGGCTTCATCGCCTATGTCGGCAAGCCGCATGTTGTGGCGAAGATGCGACCGGACGGCAAGGTGATGTTCTCGGAGGACTGGCCGAGCGCCAATGCGCGGCTCAAGGGCAGCGCCGGCATTCTGAAAGAGCTGGCGAAGATCGCCGAGCAGGGGGTGAAGGCGGCGTAGCCGCCTCAAACTGAGGGGGCGCAAGTGCCGCTTCGCAGCCTCTTCCATCGGCGTCATCCCGGAAGGACCAAAGGTCCCGGCCGGGATCGCTGCGTCGATTTGAAGGACGATCCCGGCTCTGCGGCTGCGGCCGGGATGACGGGGGTGTCAGACCCGCGTTCAGTCCAGCGGGCTCTCATAGGCGCCGTCGCTGTCGGGCATCACGTCCGCATCGACATCCGAGCCGGGGCCGCTGAGGTTTTCGTAATTGCCGCCGGCCTGCTCCATATAGTCCTGACTCTTGTCCGCTCCCGGATTGTCCGGCAACGGGCCGTAGTCGAGATAGTTCGGGTTGTTGATCGGCGGAATGCTGATCTCCAGCCCGCCCCCGGCCGGCTGGTTCGGATGCACCTCGATCGGCTGCTGCGCGCCGGCAGGCGCAAGGCCCGCGACGAGGAGGGCGGCGACGGAAAGGACGGCGTAACGCATGGACTTCGCTCCAGCACTTCATTCGGACGCGGAAGGCCTGCCTTCGCTGGCCCCCGCGCGCACTGCCCTTAAGGACCGCGTTCGGGCGCGGCTGTCCAGCGCTTCATGCGGGCGATGACGCGGTTTTGGCCTGATGTGGCGAGCCGGCCCGCCGCCGCGCGCGGGACTTTACGGCTTTGCCTGCCACCAGCTTTCCGCCAGCGTGCCGGAAAGCGCCAGCGTCTGCGGCCGCCCCACCTTGCGCCAGCGCGCGATCCACTGGCCCGGCGTGTAGAACAACGGGACCGAGAACTGCGCGGAAATCAGCACCCGGTCGAGTGCCCGCACCGCCGAGACGAAATGCTCCCGCTCGTGCGCCGCCAGCAGCGACTCGATCATCGCGTCCGCCGCAGGGCTCTTCAGCCCCATGAAATTTCGCGTACCGGGCACATCGGCCGCCGCCGAGCCGAAATAGAAAGCCTGCTCATTGCCGGGGGACAGCGACTGGTCCCAGATATAGGGCACCATGTCGTAGTCATAAGTCTGCTTGCGGGCCTCGAACTGCACATTGTCGACGAGGCGGATGTTCAGCCGCACGCCAGCGCGGCGCAGCATGTTCTGATAGGCGAGCGCCAACCGCTCCTGGTCCTTGGTGCCGACCAGCAGTTCCGGGGCGAAGGGCTGGCCGGTGGAGCGGCTAGTCAGCGTGCCGGCCTTCAGCTCCCAGCCGGCCGCTGCGAACAGGTCCAGCGCCTCGCGCAACCGCACACGGTCGCGGCCCGAACCGTCCGAGCGCGGGGCGTGCCATGAGCCGTCCATCGCCTGCGGCAGCACGGAGTCGGGATAAGGGGCGAGCAGCGCCTGCTCGCGCGCATCGGCGGGGCGGCCGAGGCAGGAAAGCTCGGAATCGTCGTAGAAACTGCCATTGCGGCGGTAGAGGCCGAAATAGAGATTTTGGTTGGCCCATTCAAAGTCGAACAGCGCCACCATCGCCTGCCGCACCCGCGCATCGGTGAAGAACGGGCGGCGCATGTTGAAGATCAGCGCCGAATAGGGTTTGGGCGTGCCGGTGGCGACCTCCTCGGTGACGATGCGCCCGTCGCGCACGGCGGGGAAGTCGTAGCCGGTCTTCCAGCGGCCGGGGTCGGTCTCGTAGCGTATGTCGTAAAGCCCGCGCTTGAAGGCTTCAAACTGCGCATTCACATCGCGGTAGAAGTCGTAGCGCAGGCTGTCGAAATTGAAATTGCCGCGATTGACCGGCAGCTCCGCGCCCCAATAGGAAGGGGCCCGCGCCATCAGCACCGTCTCACCCGGCTTCACCTCGGTCACGGTGTAGGGGCCGCTGCCGAGCGGCGCCTTGAAGCTGGTCTGTTCGAAGGTCTCCGCATCGGTGGCGTGGCGGGCTAGCACCGGCATGAGGGCGAGGATCAGCGGTAGTTCACGGTCGACCACGCCGAAGGTGAAGCGGATGGTGAGCCGATCCGTCACCTCGGCCTTCGCCACCTTTCCGTAATAGGTGCGGTGGTTCGGTCGGCCCTTGGCGCGCAGCAGCTCGAACGAGAACAGCACGTCGTCTGCCGTCACCGGCGTGCCGTCGGCGAAGCGGGCGCGCGGGTCGATCTCGAAGGCGACATAGGATCGCGCCGCGTCGGTCTCCACCCGGCGCGCCAGCAGTGCGTAGCAGGTAAAGGCTTCGTCCGGGCTACGCGCCATCAGGCTTTCAACGATGTTCCAGCGCACGAAGGGCGGGGCGGTGCCGCGCACGATGAACGGGTTGAGGCTGTCGAAGGAACCGACCGCGCCCTGGATCAGCCGACCGCCCTTCGGCGCGTCCGGATTAACGCTGCGGTAATGGGCGAAGCCTTCCGGGTGCAGCGGCGCGCCGTGCATGGCGATGCCGTGGCTCGCGAGGCTTTCGCTGGAGGTGACGGCGGGCGCCGGGGCAGCGCCGTCCTGCGCCCCCGCAGACCCCAGAACTGGGTAGCCAAGTGCCGTTCCGCCGGCAATTAAGACGTTGCGCCCAAAGGCCCGCCGGGTGATACCGCTCACGCATCGGCTCCTGGTCAGAGATTCGGCTCGTATTTGCCGCCGAGTTCTAGCATGAACCAGACACCGATATTTGCCGGGGTCACTCTGTCGCCTCAATTGCGCTTGAGACAGCCCCACGATCGCGTTATGGCGGCGAGGCGTCCGCTGTTCTCTCTACCCGGTTCGCTCGACAGGAACTCGACATGATCCATCGCTCCACTCTTGCGCGCAGCCTTGCTGGCGCCGCCCTGGCGCTGACCCTCGCCGGTGGTGCCGCGCTTGCCCAGACGGCTCCGGCCAAGCCGGGCGCCAAGCCGGCGGCCCCCGCCGCCGCCCAGCAGGCGCCTGCCGCTGGCCAGCAGGCCGCCGGCCCGCAGCAGATTCCCGCGATCCCGATTCCGTGGATGAAGCGCTGCCGGCAGGAGCCTTCGATCAACAAGGAGGTCTGCGAACTGGAGCAGACCATCATCACCGACACCGGGCAGTTCCTTGTCCGCTTCGGCGTGTTCGAAGTGCAGGACGACCCCAAGAAGGCCTTCACCGTCGCCTTCCCGACCGGCCTGCTGCTGCGCAACGGCTTCCGCGTGGCGCTGGCCAATGAGCAGCCGATCCTCGGCACCTTCGTGATGTGCGACGAGCGCTTCTGCCGTGGCGACATCCAGGTCGACCAGGGCTTCGTCGACCGCATGAAGAAAGCCCCGGGCCTGACTCTGCAGGTCGCCAATGCGGTGGGCCGCCTCATCTCCTACCCGATCGGGCTCGGTGATTTCGCCAAGGTCTATGACGGCCCGCAGACCGACCAGAAGGTGTTTGAAGGCCAGATCGCGAAGATCCAGGAGCAGGTGAAGGCCCGCCAGGAAGCGCTCAAGGCCGAGGCCGAGCAGCGTGAGCAGCAGACCAAGGCCGGCCTCGAAAAGCTCGGCGCCGAGAAGCTGAAGAACGCCCCGGCACAGTAAGGCCCCTATTACCCTTCAAGACAGAAGCGCCCGGCGAGAGCCGGGCGTTTTCGTTTACGGACTCGCAGCGCCGGCGCAGCGCCGCCGCTATTGCAGCCGCTCGCTGCGCACCCGCCAGCCGCCATCACCATCCGCCGCCAGCATTTCCGGCACCTGGGGATGGCGCACCGGCTCGCCTGTCGTGTCGAGTTCGAGGTTCTGCTCGGAGACATAGGCGACGTATTCGGTCTCCGCGTTCTCTGCCAGCAGGTGATAGAAGGGCTGGTCCTTGGTGGGGCGGATATGTTCCGGGATCGACTCCCACCATTCGTCCGTGTTGGAGAATTCGGGGTCGACGTCGAACACCACGCCCCGGAACGGGTAGTGCCGGTGCCGGACGACCTCGCCGATACGGTATTTGGCGTTCCGCTCTTTCATCATGAACTCGTCCGCCATCCTGAACTTGTCCGCGAAGGGGGTAGCGCCCCCGTAGCGGGCGACGCCAGAGCCTGTCAACCGCCGCCCATGCAACCCGCATGCCCAAACGCCGCAACCACAGGGACGCGACACGAGCGAAAGATGGCGATTGACCAGGGCGAGGCGAGCCGGTAGCGAGCCCTGATGGACGAGGTCCTCGCGCTCGCGCTTCCCTTTTTCGGTGTGATCTTCCTGGGGCTGGGATGCGGCCGGCTGGCGCGCATCCCGGAAAGCGGCCTTGCCTGGCTCAGCTTCTTCATCATCTATCTGGCGCTGCCGGCCCTGTTTTTTTCGCTGGTGGCCCGCACGCCGTTTCACGAGCTGACCAACGGCTCCTTCATCCTGGCGACGACGGCGACGACGGCGGTGTGCTTCACCCTCTCGCTTCTGGTCGGGCTGTGGCTGCGGCGCGGCAACCTGCCGGAAGCCACCATCGCCGCCATTGTCGGCTCCTATTCCAATGTCGGCTATATGGGGCCGGGGCTGACGCTGGGCGCGCTCGGCGCCGGTGCCTCGGTGCCCACGGCGCTGATCTTCGTCTTCGACAGCCTGTTCTTCTTCACCATCGTTCCGGTGCTTATGGCGATGGGCGGACGCGATCGCCGGGGGCTCGGTCACACCCTGCTGTTGGTGGTGCGCCGGGTCGTCACCCACCCGTTCAATGTCGCGACCTTTCTCGGGGTGCTGTCGGCCTATTTTGAATTCCAGCCGCCCGCCGCGCTGGACAAGACGCTGGAATTTCTGCGCAACGCCGCCGCGCCCTGCGCCCTGTTCACGCTCGGCGTTTCGGTGGCGCTGCGGCCGATGGGCAAGATGCAGAGCGAGGTGCCGTGGCTGCTGGCGATCAAGCTCCTCATCCACCCGGCGCTGATCTGGCTGGTGCTGAGCCTGGTCGGCGGCTTCGATCCGGTGTGGATCGCCACCGCCGTGCTGATGGCGAGCCTGCCGCCTGCGCTGAACGCATTCATCATGGCCAAGCAGTACGACACCTATGTCGCAGGCGCCTCCGGCGGCGTGCTGGTCGGCACGGTGGTCTCGGTGGCGACGGTGACGGCCATGCTCTACGCCCTGCAGCACGACATGCTGCCGCACGGGCTGCTGCAGTAAGCTACACCGGCGCTCCCGCCAGCAGGCGCGGCATGTCGCGGGTCGGCCCCACGCCCTCGCGCATCACCCTCCTCCGCAGCCCGGGCGATTGGCCCAGCATCCACAGCCCGAGCCCGCGCAGGCCGGCGATCGGGAGCAGATCGGTCAGCAGCGAACGGTTGAACAGGTCGATGGCGAAGCCGCGCGAGGCAACGTCGCCGCGCCGGCGGCGCTCATAGGCCTCCATCGCGTCCGTGCCGCCGATATCGCGCCCGGCGCGGGCGGCGTCGCTGGCGATCTCGGCGAGAGTGGCGGCGTCGCGGATGCCGAGATTGAGCCCCTGCGCCCCGATCGGCGGGATGATGTGCGCCGCCTCGCCGACCAGCGCGACGCGCCCCTTGGCGAAGCACGCGGCGGTGCGCTGGCTGAGCGGGAAGCTGCCGCGCGGCGACACCAGCTGCATCACCCCAAGCAGCGAATGCGCCTTGCGTTCCATAGCGCGGGCGAAGGCGACGTCGTCCAGCTCCGCTAGCGCCTGCGCCTCCACCGCCGAAACGACGCAGACGACGCTGGAGCGATCGCCGGGCAGCGGCACCAGGGTGAACGGCCCGGTGCGGGTGTGGAACTCGGTGGAGATGTCACGATGCGACCGGCTATGGGCGAGGGTGGCGGTGACGGCGACCTGGGGATAGGCGCGCGTCTTCACCTCGATTCCGGCCGCACGCCGGCAGGGGGAGTTGCGGCCGTCGGCGGCAGCGATCAGCGCGACATCCAGCCGCGCGCCGCCCTCCAGCTCCAGCGTGGCGTGGGTCGGCGTCTCGGTGACGCCCGCCACGCGGACGCCGAGACGCTCGATGCCGGAAGATTGCGCCACCGCCGCGTCGAGGGCGGCGAGCAGCGCCTCGTTCTCGACATTCCAGGCGAAGCCTTCCAGCCCGAGCTCGCCGGCGCGGAATTCGACTTCGGGCGCGCGGATGAGGCGCCCGGTGTCATCGACGAGCCGCATCACCCGCAGCGGCGAGGCGTCGGGGCGCAGGGCCTCCCATACGCCGAGCGCCTCCAGTGCCTTCACCGAGCCGTCCATCAACGCGGTGGTGCGCGGATCATGACTGCGGGGAGGGGCGATGAGCTTGACCGGGAGCCCCCCCGCCGCCAGCGCCAGCGCGGCGATGAGGCCGCTCGCGCCGGCGCCTACCACCGCAGCGGTCTGTCCTGTGTGCAGTTCGGATGACATGTGAACCTCCATGTGCATCACCGGGACTATAAGCCGGACGTGGAGTGTGGGATAAGCAGGCCGACGTGGTCTGGCAATGCAGATCGCGGCGGGCGCATATTATATGTCAGATGTGGAAGAGGCAGGCGGCGATCCCCCGGGACGCGCGGTCGCAGGAGGAAAGCCGGTGGCGATGACAACGAAGTCGCTCAGCGCGGGTCCGGCCGGACGTCGCACGCTGGCTTTCGCCGTGCACATCTTCACCGCCTCGGGCGCGGTCTGCGGGCTGCTGGCGCTGATGGCGGCGGTGGAAGGCCATTGGGCGCTCATGTTTGCCTGGCTCGGCCTGGCGCTGTTCGTCGACGGCATCGACGGCACCATGGCGCGGCGGGCGAAGGTGGGCGAGGTGCTGCCGCGCTGGTCGGGCGACACGCTGGACCTCGTGGTCGACTATCTCACCTATTGCCTCGTGCCGGCCTTCGCGGTGGCGAGCGGCGGGCTGATGCCGTTCTGGCTGGCGGTGGCGGCCAGCGCCACTATCCTGCTCACCAGCGCGCTCTATTTCGCCGACACCTCGATGAAGACCGATGACCTGTATTTCCAGGGCTTTCCGGCGGTCTGGAATGTGGTGGTGTTCTATTTCTTCCTCGTGCCGCTCAATCCCTTCGTGATTGCCGGCATCATCGCGCTGCTGGCGGTGGGCACTTTCCTGCCAATCAAGTTCGTCCACCCGTTCCGCGTCGTGCGGCTGCGGCTCGTCACCCTGGCGCTGCTCGCGCTCTGGGCGGTGCTGGCGGTCGTCGCGGTGGTAGAGGACATGCGGCCGGACCTGTGGGTGACGATCGGGCTGTGCGCCTGCGCGGTCTATTTCACCCTGTTCGGGGTCATCCCCTCGCGCAAGCGGGCGGCCGCGCCGCGCCCCTGAGCGCCGGCGGGCGCCTCACCTCATCCCTAAACGGCTGGAGAGCACAATGGCTGCGACGATTCGCGTCCATGAAACGGGTGGCCCCGAGGTCCTGACCCTGGAGGAGGTGACGCTCGGCGCGCCCGGGCCGGGGCAGGTGAAGCTGCGCCATACGGCGATCGGCCTGAATTTCATCGACACCTATTTCCGCAGCGGCCTCTACCCTCCGCCGAACGGTCTGCCCTTCACGCCCGGCAATGAGGCGGCGGGTGTGATCGTGCAGATCGGCGAAGGGGTGAGCGGCTTCAAGCCGGGCGACCGCGTCGCCTATGGCTCGGCGCTCGGGGCCTATTGCAGCGAGCGGATCATGCCTGCCGCGCCGCTGGTGAAGCTGCCCGATTCGATCGCCGACGAGACCGCCGCCGCGATGATGCTGAAGGGCATGACGGCGCGCTACCTCCTGCGCCAGACCCACAAGGTGAAGGCCGGCGACACGCTGCTGGTGCACGCGGCGGCCGGCGGGGTGGGGCAGATTCTCTGCCAGTGGGCGACGCATCTGGGCGCCACCGTCATCGGCACGGTGGGCTCGGCGGCCAAGGCGGAGATCGCCCGCAACTGCGGCGCCGCCTATGTCGTCAATTACAGCGAGGAGAATTTCGTCGAGCGGGTGCGGGACATCACCGAGGGCGCGCTCTGCGACGTGGTCTATGACGGGGTGGGGCAGGCGACCTATCCGGCCTCGCTCGACTGCATCAAGCCGCGCGGCCTGTTCGCCAGCTTCGGCAATGCCTCCGGCGCGATCAAGGATTTCAGCCTGCTCGCTTTGTCGCAGAAGGGCTCGCTCTACGCGACGCGGCCGACGCTGTTCACCCACATCTCGACCCGTGACGACCTTCTGGCCAATGCCCGCGACCTGTTCGAGGTGGTCGCCTCCGGCGTGGTGAAGATTCCGGTGAACCAGCGCTACCGGCTCTCGCAGGTGGCCGACGCGCATCGCGACCTTGAGGCGCGGCGGACTACCGGGTCGACCGTGCTGCTGCCGTGACGGTATCCCAGTCCCGGATTCTGACGCAAAACGCGCCATTTTCCGGACCGGGCGGACCAGACTTTAGGCTTGCTCCCGTGATCGGCCATGCCATTCTGCCGGGGCACCGCCACAGAAGTGTCATCCGCATGAACCGCCGCTTCCGCCTAACTACCGACCTGACAGGCGCCCGCAGCCGCGCCTGCCGACGGCCGCGCGGGTGAGCGGCATGGGGGACGTGCCGGACCCGCCGCACGCGCTGCTCGAAGCGGTCAAGCTGACCAAGAGGTTCGGTTCGCTGGTCGCCAACGACCATGTCAGCCTCGCCATCCGCGCCGGTGAGACACATGCGCTGCTGGGCGAGAACGGCGCCGGCAAGTCCACGCTGGTGAAGATGATGTGCGGCCTGCTGCAGGCCGATTCGGGCGAATTGCTCTATGAGGGCACGCCGATCATCTTCCCCGATCCCGCCAGTTCCCGCGCCAAGGGCGTCGGCGTGGTGTTCCAGCATTTCGCCCTGTTCGACGCGCTGACCGTGGTGGAAAATGTGGCGCTGGGGCTGCCCGGCCACCAGCCGCTGGCCGTGCTGGCCGCGCGCATCGACGACTGCGTCCGACGTTACGGGCTCAGCGTTGAACCCTACCGGCGGGTGGGCGAGCTCTCCGTCGGCGAGCGTCAGAGGGTTGAGATCGTGCGCTGCCTGCTCGGCGACCCGCGCGTGCTGATCCTCGACGAGCCAACCTCGGTGCTGACCCCGGACGAATCGGAAAACCTGTTCCGCACCGTCGACCTGCTCACCGATGAGGGTAGGGCGGTTCTGTTCATCAGCCATAAGCTCGACGAGGTGCGCCGGCTCTGCCACCGCGCCACCGTGCTGCGCGGCGGCAAGTTCATCGCCGAGGTCAACCCGAAGCAGGAATCCTCCGCCAGCCTGGCGCGGCTGATGGTCGGCGCCGACGTGCCGCGCACGCCGCGCGTGGCGGCGCATGCCCTTGGCGAGCCGCGCCTGCTCGTGCGCCAGCTCAGCGTCGCCGGCGATGGCTCGCGCGGCTCGGCGCTGCACGACATCAATATCGAGGTCCGTGCCGGCGAGATCGTCGGCATCGCCGGCGTCGCCGGCAATGGCCAGACCACGCTGTTCAACGTGCTCTCGGGCGAGACGCGGGTCGAGGACCACGAGAGCATCGTCATCGACAAGGTGGCCGCCGGCGGCCTCGGCCCGACCGAGCGGCGGGCGCTGCGCGCCGGCTTCGTGCCGGAGGAGCGGCTGGGCCACGCCGCCGCGCCGGACATGCGGCTGTCCGACAATGTGCTGCTCACCACCCATGGCGACGGCCAGATCGTGAAGCGCGGCGTGATCCACCGCTCGGTGCTGTTCGCCCGTTTCCAGCAGATCGTGAAGGGTTTCGACGTGCGCTTCGGCGGCAAGGACCCGAAGGCGCGGCGGTTGTCGGGCGGCAATCTGCAGAAATTCGTCATCGGCCGCGAGGTGCTACGCGATCCGGTGCTGATCGTGGTCGACCAGCCGACCTGGGGTGTCGACGCCTCGGCGGCCGCTTTTATCCGCACGACGCTGCGCGAGCGGGCGGCACAGGGCTGCGCCGTGCTGGTGGTGAGCCAGGACCTTGACGAGCTGCTGGAATTCGCCGACCGCGTCGGCGTGATGTGCGAGGGCCGGCTGACGGCGCCGGTGCCGGTGGCGGAGACCTCGCGCGAGGCGATCGGCCTTGCGATGGGCGGCGCCTATGGCACCCACTCGGCCGCCGGGGAGGGCCACCATGCCGCTTAGGCTCGAACGGCTGGAGAACGTCTCCCCCCTGCGGCACGCGATGGCGCCTGTTGTGGCGGCACTGGTGACGCTGGTGGTCGGCGCGGTGATGTTCGTCGTGCTCGGGCATGATCCCGTGCGTGCCTTCACCATCTATTTCATCGAGCCACTGGGCGACGCCTACACCTTGCAGGAACTGGTGGTGAAAGCCTCGCCGCTGCTGCTAATCGGCATCGGCCTTTCCTTCTGCTACCGCGCCAACCGCTGGAACATCGGCGCCGAGGGCCAGTATGTCGCCGGCGCCGTGCTCGGCTCCTGGCTGGCGCTGGCGACGCACGGCACAGAGGCCGGGCCCTGGGTGCTGCCCGCCATGCTGGTGTTCGGCGCCCTCGGCGGGGCGCTGTGGGGGCTGATCCCGGCCTTCCTGCGCGTGCGTTTCGGCGCGAGCGAAATCCTCACCAGCCTGATGCTGGTCTATGTCGCCCAGCTGGGGCTCGACTATCTCGTCCGCGGCCCGTGGCGCGACCCGGCGGGCTTCAACTTTCCCCAGAGCGTCACCTTCGACGACGTGGCGCTGATGCCGCTGCTGATGGCGGACGGCCGGCTGCATGGCGGCATCGTCATCGCGCTGCTGGCGGTGGTCGCCGCCACCTTCGTACTCGGCCGCACGCTGGTGGGGTTCTCGATCGAACTCGCCGGTTCGGCCCCGCGCGCGGCCGCCTTCGCCGGCTTCGACGAGAAGCGCGTGACCTATGGCGTGTTCGCGGTGTCCGGGGCGCTGGCGGGGCTCGCCGGCATCATCGAAGTCGCCGGCCCGATCGGCCAGCTCCAGCCGACCATCTCGCCCGGCTACGGTTTCACCGCCATCATCGCCGCCATGCTGGGCCGGCTGCACCCGGTGGGGATTCTGGTGGCGAGCCTCGTTCTGGCGCTGACCTATATTGGCGGCGAGGCGGCGCAGATCACCATGCGCCTGCCCTTCGATGTGACGCGGGTTTTTCAAGGCACGCTGCTGATCGCCATTCTGGCCGCCGATATTCTGGTGCGCTACCGCATCCGCCGGGTGGAGGGAACGACCCATGCTTGACGCGGCGATCATCGGGGCGGTGCTCGCCAGCGTCGTCGCGGCGGCGACCACGCTGCTGCTGGCCTCGCTCGGCGAACTTGTGGCCGAGCGCGCGGGCACGCTCAATCTCGGCGTCGAGGGCATGATGATCGTCGGGGCGGCGGTCGGCTATGTCACGGCCTATGGCTCGGGCAGCCTGCTGCTGGGAACGCTGGCGGCGGTGCTGGCCGGCATGGCGCTCTCGCTCGTCTTCGCCGTCCTCGCCATCTGGCTCGCGACCAACCAGGTCGCGTCGGGCCTCGCCACCACGATTCTGGGTCTCGGCCTCGCCGGGCTGATCGGCGCCAGCTTCGTCGGCACCCAGCTCGCCGGCGCGCCGCAGCTGCACATTGCCGGGCTGACCGAGCTGCCGATCCTCGGCAAGGCGCTGTTCGGGCAGGATGCCTTTGTCTACGTCTCGTTCCTGCTGCTGGCGGCGGTTGCCTACACGCTGACGCGCACGCGGATCGGCCTCGTGCTGCGCGCGGTGGGGGAGAACCACGCGGCGGCGCATGCGCTTGGCCATCCGGTACGGGGCATCCGCACGCTGGCGGTGATGTTCGGCGGCGGCTGCGCCGGTCTGGCGGGGGCGCATCTGTCGCTCGCCTACACCCCGTTCTGGGCGGCTGATATGACCGCCGGGCGTGGCTGGATCGCGCTGGCCCTGGTGGTGTTCTCCGCCTGGCGGCCGCTCTGGCTGCTCGGCGGCGCCTATCTGTTCGGCGCGGTCTCGATCTTGCAGCTGCATGTGCAGGGATTCGGGCTGGGGATTCCCTCGCAGTTCCTGTCGGCGCTGCCCTATCTGGCGACAATCATCGCCCTGGTGGTCATCTCCGCGCTGAAGCATGGGCGTGGGGCGCCCGCCTCGCTCGGCGTGCCTTTTGTACCTGATCGCTGAACCAACATATGGGCCGCGTCATGGCGGCCTCCCGGTGGGCGAGGCGGTCGCGCCCGCCGGTGATCCCCGAGGCCGCGATGAGGGAGCGGAGACGTTCATGCGCAAGATTCTCTCCATGGCGGTTGCCATTGCCGCGGGCTTCGCCCTGGCTGGCGGTGCGCCGGCACAGGCGGCGGAGAAGCTTAAGGCGGCTTGGGTCTATGTCGGGCCGGTCGGCGATTTCGGCTGGTCGTACCAGCATGACCAGGGCCGCAAGGCGGTCGAGAAGCACTTCGGCGACAAGGTCGAGACCACCTTCGTCGAGAATGTCGACGAGGGCCCCGACGCCGAGCGGGTGATCGAGCAACTCGCGAGGGCCGGCAACAAGCTGATCTTCACCACCTCCTTCGGCTTTATGGAACCGACGCTCAAGGTGGCCAAGCGCCATCCCAACGTGTTCTTCGAGCACGCCACCGGCTTCAAGCGGGCCAAGAACGTCTCGACCTACAACGCCAAGTTCCACGAAGGCCGCTATGTCCTCGGCCAGATCGCGGCGAAGACGTCGAAGACCGGCACGATCGGCTACATCGCCTCCTTCCCGATCCCGGAGGTCATCGCCGGCATCAACTCGCTGATGCTGGGCGCGCAATCAGTCAATCCAAACATGAAGATCAAGATCGTCTGGGTGAACTCGTGGTTCGACCCCGCCAAGGAGGCCGACGCCGCCAAGGCGCTGATCGACCAGGGCGCCGATGTGATCTCGCAGCACACGGACAGCCCCGCCGCCATGCAGGCCGCCGAGGCGCGCGACGTAATGGCGTTCGGCCAGGCCTCCGACATGATCAAGTTCGGCCCGGATTCGCAGCTCACCGCTATCGTCGACGACTGGGCGCCCTACTACATCGAGCGTGTGCAGGCGGCGCTCGACGGCACCTGGACCTCCACCGACACCTGGGGCGGCATGAAGGACGGCGAGGTCGTGATGGCGCCCTACACCAACATGCCCGACGAGGTGAAGAAGATGGCCGAGACGACCCAGGCGGCGATCACCTCGGGCGCCCTCAACCCCTTCAAGGGCCCGATCTACAAGCAAGACGGCACGCTCATGGTGAAGGAGGGCGAGGTTCTGGCCGACAAGGATATCCTGTCGATGAACTGGTATGTTAAGGGCATCGACGACAAGGTGCCCGGCCAGTAGGCTCCGGCATCAGGAACGCATCGGCGGCGTGGGCTTTCACGCCGCCCTCGTTGCCAAAGGTGGCGCCATATGCGATTGCGCTTGCACAGGAGCGCGGCCCCCATGCCCGGCCGCGCGGCCGGAGGCGCCGTGTCGACCCTATGACGATCCCCGTGAATATCGCGGCTCTCGGCGCCCGCGCGGCGGCGATGATCGAGCAACTTGGCGCGATCCCCTCGGCGCCGGACACTCTCACTCGCTTCTTTCTGACCCCCGAGCACCGGCGCGCCGCCGATCTTGTCGCCCGCTGGATGGGCGAGGCCGGCCTCTCGGTAAGCGAGGACGCGCTCGGCACGGTGCGTGGCGCCTGGCACCCCGCCGGCCCGGAGGCCCCCCGCCTGCTCATCGGCTCGCATATCGACACCGTGGCCAATGCCGGGAAATATGACGGCACGCTGGGCGTGATCCTCGGCATTCTCGCTGTCGAGGCGGTGGCGCGAGGCGGGCTGACGCCGGCCTATGGCATCGATGTGCTCGCGTTCGGCGACGAGGAAGGCACGCGCTTTCCCACCACGCTCTCCTCCTCGGCCGCCTGTGCCGGGGTGTTCCTTCCCGCCAGCCTGCAGGCGCGGGACGGCGACGGCATCAGCCTGGGCGAGGCGCTGCTTGCCTATGGCAAGAACCCCGACGACATCGCCGCCAGCGCCTATGACCCCTCGCGCGTGCTGGCCTATATCGAGGCGCATATCGAGCAGGGACCGGTGCTGGAGGCTGAGGGCGCGCCGCTGGGCGTCGTCACCGCCATCGCCGGCGCCTCGCGCCTGTCCGTCACCGTCACCGGCGAGGCCGGCCATGCCGGCACCGTTCCCATGCGCCTGCGCCGCGACGCGCTGAGCGGTGCCGCCGAAATGGCGCTCGCGGTCGAGCGCATCGCCCGCGCCGGCGCGGACGGCATGGTGGCGACCGTCGGGCGCGTACATGTCGAGCCCGGCTCGGTGAACGTGATTCCGGCGCGCGTGGTCTTCACTGTGGATCTGCGCTCGGCATCGGACGCCTCGCGCCGGGCGGCACTGACGCGGTTCGAGGCCGATGCCCACCGCATTGCCGAACAGCGCGGCCTCGGCGTCGTCATTTCCGCCTTTCACGAGGTCGCAACCGTTCCCTGCTACCGCGACATTCAGCGGCGGCTCGGCGATGCCGTCGCCTCGCTCGGGCTGCGGGCGCCGCTGCTGCCTTCCGGCGCCGGTCATGACGGGCAGGCGATGGCAAAGCTCTGCCCGGTCGGCATGCTGTTCGTGCGCTGCAAGGGCGGCATCAGCCATAACCCGGCGGAATATGCGTCGCCCGAGGATATGGGGATGGCCGCGGCGGCGCTCATCCGATTCATCGAACGGTTTCAACAGCCCCCTTCCGATGGCGGCACAAGCGGAGCACAGACGTGAGCAGTTCCGGCGATTCCGACAGGCTGGCGCGCGAGGTCGATTTCCTTAAGGCGCTAGTGCGCGTGCCCAGCGACAACCCGCCGGGCGACTGCGCGCCCCATGCCGAAATTGCCGGCCAGTTGCTGGAGGGGCTGGGCTTCGAGGTGGAGCGCCACGCGGTGCCGGAGCCCTATGTGCTGGCGCATGGGATGAAATCGGTGGTCAACCTCATCGTCCGCGAGCGCTTCGGCAACGGCAGCGGCCCGGTGATCGCGCTCAACTCGCATGGCGACGTGGTACCTCCCGGCGAGGGCTGGACCTATGATCCCTACGGCGCCGAAGAGCGGGGCGGGGCGATCTATGGGCGCGGCGCGGCGGTGTCGAAATCCGACTTCGCCACCTATGCTTTCGCGTTGCTGGCGCTGAAGGAGCGGCCGGACGACCTCGACGGCACGGTCGAGCTGCATTTCACCTATGACGAGGAAGCCGGCGGCTTCGTCGGCCCGCAATGGCTGCTGGAGCATGGCATCAGCAAGCCGGACCTCGCCATTTCCGCCGGCTTCTCCTATGCGGTCGTCATCGCCCATAATGGCTGCCTGCATCTTGAAATCGTGGTGCGCGGCAAGCAGGCGCACGCTGCGATGCCCGAGACCGGGGCGGATGCCCTTGAGGCGGCGGCCGGCATTCTCGACGCGATCTATGCCGAGCGCCGTCGCCTCAACGGCATCACCAGCGCCACGCCGGGCATCGGCTCGCCGAAGATCACAGTGGGTCTGATTTCGGGGGGCATCAACACCAATGTCGTGCCCGACCGCATCGTCATGCGCGTCGACCGCCGGCTGACCCCGGAAGAAAATGGCGAAAGCGTCGAGGCGGAGCTGCATGCGCTGGTCGAACGCGCGGTCGCGGGGCGGGCTGGCATCGAGATCGAGTGCCGACGCATCATCCTCGCCGAGCCGCTGCGCACGCTGCCGGGCACGGAGCGGCTGGTCGAGACGATCCAGAAGCACGCCGCCGCCGTGCTGGGCGAGACCCCGCCGGCCACCGCCGTGCCGCTCTACACCGATGCGCGCCACTACACGGCGGCCGGCGTGCCGACGGTGCTTTATGGCGCCGGGCCGCGCTCCATCCTGGAGGCCAACGCCCATGCCGCCGACGAGCATGTGCGGATCAGCGACCTCAAGGCGGCGACGCAGGTGATCGAAGCCACGCTGCGCGACCTTCTGAAGCCCTGAGGCCGGAGCGCAACACGTGACCTGGAGCCGCCTGTTCGTCAGTGAGTATTTCTCGGTCTTCGTGGTGTTCGTCGCCACCCTGCCGCTGCTGGCGGGTTGGGCCTGCTACTGGGTGGCGATGCGCCCAAGCCTGGTCGCCGTCTTCGTGCCCCGGGATCTGCAGACGTCCTATCTCGGCGCGCTGACCCTGCCGTTCGCGCTGTTCCTCGCCTTCATGGTGAGCGATATCTGGAACCGCGAGACGCTCTACGCCAAGACCGTGCTGCAGGAGGTGCAGCGGCTGGACGCCATGCTCGACATCGCCCGTGTCTGTGGGCCAAGCTGCGCGCCGGTCGATGATGCGGTGGGGGTCTATGCGCGGGCGCTTTCCCGCTACGAGTGGGATGAGGGCTGGGTGCGGCCGCAGCCGGAAGTGTCGACCGCCTTTGCCGGGCTGGTGGAGGCGATCGCGCGGAGCAGCGCCGATGCCGCCGTGCCGAACTATCTTCGCAGCACGCTGCTCGCCAGCCAGATCGAACTGCGGCGGCTGCGGACCGACCGCTACTTCATCCTCCACGCCGACCTCGCGCCGCATCGCTGGATCGTGGTGATGGTGCTCGGCATGCTGTCGCTGATCGGGCTGGCGGCGCTGCATGTAGGCAAGCGCTACCAGCTGATCATCGGGCTTTCGACCTTCGCCATCGCCTTCTCGACCACGCTCGCCTACACGGTGGCGCTGTCCTGGCCGACGGTGGACGAGAGCATCGTGCCCTCCGAAGAGCTGCGACGGGTGCTGGAATAGCGGCGGAGGGCGGCAGCGGTCGCGTTCAGTAGCCCACCGCCGTGCCGTGCAAATCATAGGCGTCGGCGCGCTCGATCTTCACCGTGACGATCTCGCCGACGCGCAGCGGACGGCGCGCCGCGACATGGACCACGCCGTCAATTTCAGGCGCGTCCGCCTTGGAACGGCCGATCGCCACGGTCGGGCCGACCTTGTCGATTATGACCTGCTGGCGGCTGCCGACCTTGCGCTTGAGGCGGCGGGCGCTGACACGCTGCTGCACCTCCATGAAGCGCTTCCAGCGCTCTTCCTTCACCTCGTCCGGCACCATCTCGGCGCCGAGAGCGTTGGCGGGCGCGCCGTCCACCGGCTCATATTTGAAGCAGCCGACCCGGTCGAGCTCGGCCTCCTCCAGGAAGGCGATGAGTTCCTCGAATTCGGCCTCGGTCTCGCCGGGGAAGCCGACGATGAAGGTGGAGCGCAAGGTGAGGTCCGGGCACGCGGCCCGCCAGGCCTGCACCCGGGCCAGCGTCTTCTCCTGCGCCGCCGGGCGCTTCATCCGCTTCAGCACGGTGGGGGAGGCGTGCTGGAAGGGGATATCGAGATAGGGGAGGATGACGCCCTCCGCCATCAGGCCAATCACCTCGTCCACATGGGGGTAGGGGTAGACATAGTGCATCCGCACCCAGGCCCCGAGGCTGCCGAGTTCGCGCGCCAGGTCGAAGAAGCGGGCGCGGACCTCACGGTCCTTCCACGTGCTCGGCGCGTAGCGCAGATCGATGCCGTAGGCTGAGGTATCCTGCGAGATGACCAGGAGTTCCTTCACCCCGGCATTCACCAGCCGCTCCGCTTCGCGCAGCACATCCGCCGCCGGCCGGCTGACAAGGTCGCCGCGCAGTTTGGGGATGATGCAGAAGGTGCAGCGATT
This sequence comes from Ancylobacter sp. FA202, assembly GCF_000380205.1. Taxonomy (NCBI): domain Bacteria; kingdom Pseudomonadati; phylum Pseudomonadota; class Alphaproteobacteria; order Hyphomicrobiales; family Xanthobacteraceae; genus Ancylobacter; species Ancylobacter sp. FA202. Next base: position 4,598,603 of record NZ_KB904818.1, read on the forward strand.
GCTGCAGCCTTCCGAGATCTTCAGATAGGCATAGTGGCGCGGGGTGAGCTTGATGCCCTGCGGCGGCACCAGATCGATAAAGGGGTCGTGCTGCGGCGGCACCGCCTGGTGGACGGCGGCCAGCACGCTCTCATATTGCTGCGGCCCGGTGACGGCGAGCACGCCCGGATGCACGTCGCGAATCTGCTGGGGCTCGGCGCCCATGCAGCCGGTGACGATGACCTTGCCATTCTCCTTCAGCGCGTCGCCGATGGCGGCGAGGCTTTCCGCCTTGGCGCTGTCGAGAAAGCCGCAGGTGTTGACGATGACGAGGTCCGCGCCTTCGTGATGGCGCGACAGCTCATAGCCTTCCGAGCGCAGGCTGGTGATGATCCTCTCGCTGTCGACCAGCGCCTTGGGGCAGCCGAGCGAAACGAAGGAGATGCGCGGCGCCTCACCGCGCGCGGGGGAGAAGGCGTCGGGGGACGCGATGTCGGCCATGATCGTGGGGGTACCCGGCATTTCAGGATCGCGAGGCGTTACGGCACGCCGCCCGATCCGTCAACTGCGCCGGGGGCGCCCCCACTATGCCGTGCCCCCCGTGGTGAGGCTCAGGCCGCCTGATCTTCCACCGACTGGGCGAGGACGCTGTCGAACAGTTCGACCTCGGGATGGCCGAGATAGAGCGGCTTGTTGGCACCGGCGCTGCCATGCGCCTTACGGAACGCCTCGGAGCGCGTCCACGCCTCGAAGTCCGCCCGCGACGCCCATTCGGAATGCGAGGCGTAGAGGGTGTGGTCGTCCTTGGTTGCGCCGCGCAGCAAATGGAAGGTCTTGAAGCCCGGCACGGTCTTCAGATGGCTGTCGCGCTCGCGCCAGACGGTCTCGAAATCGGCTTCCGACCCGAGCTTCACCTTGAAGCGGTTCATAGCGAGAAACATGGCGCACTCCTGTGTTGACCCGGCGCAGGAGACTTAGCCCAAGCCGACGCCGGGGTCGATACGGCGTGTCGGCATTGCGGCGGCCGAGACAAAAAAAGGGGCGGCTCGCGCCGCCCGCCTATCCTGGAGAGACACGTCCGGATCAGGGCTTACTTCAACTTGTCGACATCGATGCCGAAGGTGACGGCGCCAATGGCCACATCCTTGTCGGAAATGGTGACGCTGACCTGGGCGATCTTCTTGCCGTCCTCTTCCTCGACCTTGTCGACGAAGATGGTACCGGGACCCACCGCATAGGTCTTCTGCCACTTGGCCTCATCCGCCTGCCACAGGTCGGAGGTGCCGTCGGTCTGGCCGACATTGAGGCCGCGATTGTCCATCACGAAGGCTTCGGTGATCACGCCGCCGGACGCATCCCGCTTCACGATCAGGAATTCCGACAACTTGTTCTTGCGGACGGGATCGACCACCGCCGGGTCCTTGGCGACCCAGGCCTTGTCCAGCGCGATGATGTCTTCCTGCATCAGCCGCTTGTGCTTCTTGTTCGCCTCGACGATGGCGGCGATCACCACCGGATCGCTGAGCCACGGGGTGATTTTCTCCTGCACATAGGCCGTCGCCGGCTTCACATGCGCCGCCTGATCCTGCGCGAAGGCGGGGGCGACCGCGAGGATGCTCGCCGCCGCGGCGAGCGCGACGAACCTGCTGTGAATGTTCATTGGCGTTTCCTCCTCATGGACGGTCTTCTGCCGTCCGCCGCCACCGTAGCATGGTGTAACGATGGATACGCAAGAGGTATTCGATGCTGCAGAGCAGCATGAACAATCCATCGAATTCGCACAAGCGAAATGTTTTGGACACGAATCGTATAGTTTTTACTAGTGGAGCCTGAACGACAACATAAGAACTCACTCAGGGGCGAGCAGCGCGCCGTCGCGCCTGCAATCAAGGTCGCAAAGGCTGACGAAAGGGAAGAAACACGATCAGGCCGCGTAACTAAGCAGCGGTGTTCATCAGATACCGTTACGATCACCATGAGAGACGTTCTGGGATGCCGCATTCCATGTACGATGTTCCGTATTCTTCATGGAGGACAACAAGCCTTCACGTAAAAGTGTGACAAGCAAGTAGCCACAATCGGCACAGCCTGCCGCATGCGTGCCCAGATACTTCTTGACTGCGTCATTTGGGTGCCAAGATCGCATGCTTAGGATGTGCCTGCCCGTCGAGGGATACGGCCCCGCCCCGACGGGTTTCACAAAAGGCCGAAACGGGAGGTTCCATGACCAACATTATTGAAGGACCCGCCTTTCGCCCCGAGCCGCTGCATGTGCTGATCGGCCAGGAAGACATCACCATCGACTCGCTGGACGGCGCCATCGGCTTTATCCGTTCGCTGCGCAATGACCGGCTCGGCCGTTTCGCCGAGATGCTGCTGACACAGCTGGAATCGGCCCGCATTCCCCAGCAGAAGAGCGACGCCTGGGTGGCGTTCGCCACCTGGACCGAGGCCTGCCATCTGCGCAACGACGCCCATCACTGGAGCCGGGCCGCATAAGGTCCGGCCACCTGTTACCGACAGCGGGGAGACCTATGCACTCCCCGCGCGCCGGCTTCGCGTCAAAGGCGATGGCGGCGACCGCGACGTTGCGGTAAGCGTTCGGGCGGGGGATGAGCTTTTCTTACGTCGAGCAAACGCCTTGAAGCCTGTGACCGCCGCCTTCGCCGCGCTTGCCGTCGGTGCCACCTTTTTCGCCCCATCGCTGCGCGCCCAGACCCAGGGCAGCCAGACGTCGAGCGGTACGGAACAGCCGGCGGCGACAGCGCCGCAGGCGGCCCAGCCCGTCGTCCTGCTGCTCGATGGGCTCGGCGTCTATGTCGAGAGCGACTATATCGGCGTTTCCGCCCTGACCAGGCCTTTAGCCCTGCAGGGTTTCAAGACCCGCACCGATTCGCATCTGATGGTGAAGACCAAGGGAATCGTTCCGGATGTCATCATCGGCCATTCCATGGGCGGCGAGACGGCGTTGCGCTACGCCACCGAACTGGCGCGCGCGGGCTACAAGCCGCCGATGGTGATCACCATCGACGCGGCGCCGGCCCCGCCGGCCTGCACCGTACCGCGCTGCATGAACATCGCCGGACCCGGCTTCGCCCGGGTGCGCGGCGCCCGCAACATCAGCGCCTGGGATGCCGGCGCGCGCTTTCGCAACCATGCGCAGTTGCCCACCCATCCGGCGGTGCAGGAACTGATCCTGAAGGAAACCGGCGACTGGATGGCGCAGTGGAAGGCGAGCCAGCCGAAGCTCGCGCGCATGGGCCCCAAGCCGGGACGCCCGTCTGCTGCGGCCGAACCCACACCCCCGCCCACGCCCGCTCCCGCCACACCGAAGATGTGGACGATGCCGAGCTGGTCCGTGCCCGGCTGGTCGGTGCCGAGCTGGCCCGGTGCCGGCCAGGGCGGCTGAGCGCCGTCAGTCCCGGCTCTGCCTGACGTGATCGATCAACGCCCGCAGCTTGGGGGCGAGATTGCGGCGGTTGGGATAGTAGAGATAGAAGCCCGCAAAGGGCGGGCAAAAGGCACCGAGGACCGGCACTAGCTCGCCACGCGCGACGAAGGGCCGGAAGGTTTCTTCCATGCCGAAGGTGATGCCGGCGCCGGCCACGGCGAGCTTGATCATCAGCGCCATGTCGTTGGTGGTGATCTCCGGTGCCACCGCCACGGCGAAATCCTTGCCCTGCTCGGTGAACTCCCAGCGGTAGGGCGCCAGTTTCGGCGCCGGCCGCCAGCCGATGCAGCGATGCTGTGCCAGCTCGCGCGGATGCACGGGTGTGCCGGCGCGCTCGAAATAGCCGGGCGAGGCCACCACCGTCTGGCGCTGCTCGGCCGAGACCGGCACCGCGATCATGTCCTGCTCGATTACCTCGCCGAGCCGCACCCCGGCATCGAACCCCTCGGCGACGATATCGAACTCCTCATCCGTCACCGTGACGTCGATCTGCACGTCAGGACAGGCAGCGGCGAAACCGGCCAGCAGCGGCCCGGCGAGAAACCGCTCGGCAATCGACGAGACAGCCAGGCGCAGCTGCCCGCGCGGCCGCCCGGCGAGGTCGCCGGTACCTTCCACTGCGGCGCGGATCTCGGCCATGGCTGGTGCCAGAGCGGCGTTGAGGCGCTCGCCCACCTCGGTGAGGCTGACGCTACGGGTGGTGCGCCGCACCAGCGCCATTCCCAACGTGGCCTCCAACCGGCCGATGGTCTGGCTCACCGCTGAGCGTGTCACGCCCAGGCGGTCGGCAGCGGCGCGGAAGCTTCGCTCCTGTGCGACCACGGTGAACACCGCCAGCGCGTTGAGATCCGCCATCATTGGTTAGCTTTACTTTCCATTGTGTCGTGCCGTGCACGGCTTATTGCGACACTGCCCGCTCGCTACCTTCCTGCCAACGCGAAACCGACGCGTAAGCGATCAACAAAGGAGCAGGGCAATGGCACTGGACAAAGTGGTTCTGATCACCGGCGCCTCCAGCGGCATAGGCGCCGGCATCGCCCGCGAACTCGGCCGGGCCGGCGCTCGGCTGGCGCTGGGCGCGCGCCGTACCGAACGGCTCGACGTGCTGGCAGCCGAGATCAGCGGCGCGTTCGGCGCCGAGGTGATGATCCGCCGCCTCGATGTCACTGACCGGGCGGATGTCGCCGCCTTCGCCGAGGCCGCCCGCCAGCACTATGGGCGGGTCGACGTCCTCATCAACAATGCTGGCATCATGCCGCTCTCACCCATGGCCTCGCTGAAGGTGGAGGAATGGGACGCGATGATCGACGTCAACATCAAGGGCGTGCTCTACGGCATCGCCGCTGTGCTGCCTGACATGACGGCGCGCGGCTCCGGCCACATCGTCAACATCGCCTCCATCGGGGCGCTCTCGGTGGTGCCGACGGCGGCGGTCTATTGCGCGACCAAATACGCCGTGCGCGCCATCTCCGACGGCCTGCGGCAGGAAAACGACCGGCTGCGCGTTACCTGCGTCCATCCCGGGGTGGTCGAGAGCGAACTGGCCGACACAATCACCGATCCCGCCGCGGCGCAGGCGATGAAGGCGTATCGCGCCATCGCACTGACCCCGGACGCCATCGGCCGGGCCGTGCGCTTCGTGCTGGAGCAGCCTGATGATGTCGATGTGAGCGAGATCGTCGTCCGTCCCACCGCCAGCAGTTGAGGAGGCCCGTCATGAAATTGCGACTGCAGGCGCCGCTGCGCGCCACCCCGACCACTGTTCGCCCGGTGCGTCCTTCGCGCCGAATGAACCTGCTGGCCGCGCTCGTCGCCATTTCCTTTCTCCCATCCCGTGCCGGAGCCGATCCCGCCATGACACCGACACCCGCCGCGCGCCCTCAACACGACCAAAATCACCCTTATGTCGGCATGTGGGTAACGCCCGACCGACATATCCGGCATGAGCTCCTGCCCAATGGCCGCTATGACGAGGCGCGCGGCACCCGGCAGAGCGCCTATCGCGGCCGCTACGAAGTGCGCGGGACCCATATCGACTATTGGGACGACACCGGCTTCACCGCCGACGGCATCTTTGTCGATGCGGACACACTCCACCATGGCGGCATGGTGTTCCGCCGCGTGAAATGAGGGCACGCGTCCCGCGCCATCCGCGCCCGCTATCTTGACGAGTGGCCGCCGACTGGGGCATGGCTCGCCGGCGATGACGCGCGGGGTCGCGCTGGCAGGTCTTCCAAAGGCAGGTCTTCCAAAGGTAACGGCGCCGCCCCATCCGGGCGCGGCGCACGCCGGGATCGGGAGAGCGCCCGGCAACCTCTAAGGTGCCCCCCGAACGATCGCCGCCAGGCCCGCCTTCAATCGAGGCAGTGCGGGGCCGGGAAGGGTGGCCGAGTGGTTTAAGGCAGCGGTCTTGAAATTCTGCCAAGGCCGTGCCGTCGCCTCCCGGTCAATGCGTCCTAGCGTTGATATTGCTGGATTTTAGCGTCGCGTCATGTCGCATCATCACCGCAGGTTTTGACCACTGCCTTGCCGTCCGGTGCCAATTCCGGTGCCAATGGCAAGCATCTCAAACCCAAGATAAACCGGCCGCACCTCCCGGGCGCGGCCGGCGAGGTCGTCAGTCGTGCCTGCCGGCACCCTTGGGAACAAGGTCCTTTACCAAATCCTCTATCAGCCCTTCCGCCGCTTCCATGCGGTCGGCGGCTTCGTTCAGCACCGCCCGCATCGCATCGCAATGAGCCGTGCTGATCTCATCCTGCAGGGCGTTCGCCATCAGCCGCGCCGCCACGCACATGTGGCCTGCAGCCAGCATGATGTCTTGGATATCGCGAAGCCGCATCAGGTCCGGGGATGGCATACGCCCCTCCTGCGCTGCAATTGCTCCCAACGTCCGCCCGCATCGGCAATGCCGTTGTCGTCGTCGTCATGCGGGCCGTCGAGAATGTCGCCGCCGTCCTCGTTGACATCCTCCGGATCATCGCCCGCGTCATCCTCGCGGTCGTTCGCACAGCCGCGAGCCCATGCAGACTGATCGCCGCCATTAAAACCGAAAGTCCGGCTCAGGAAACCGCAGGGAGAAAGTGTGCGGTCGCCATACCAGCCGCGCGGATAACTCTCCGGCGACGCGATGCTCGGCTCGCGGCATCCGTCGTCTTCGGCGTCATCATGCGGCGTCGGGCACAAACCGAAGCCAGCGCGCTCCTCTCGCCATCCTAGAACGTATTCGGCGTCGCCGCCGTCCTCGTCATCCTCGTGAGGGGACGTGCAGACATGGAAGGCGAGCACCGCGCACGTGGACCATTCGGGGCCGCTCTGGTCGAGTTCGTCGCCATCCGGCTCATCGTCGGAATCGGGATCGAGGGCGTCGAGCGCCTCCATGGCGCGCTCGATGATGAGGGAGAGATCGCGACAGGCGGCGAGCCGGTCGACGATCGAAGGCGGGAACGGGCCGCCGTAGTCTTCGTGGATATACATGGGATGGCTCACTAGTTCGGCTTGTCAAGGCCGTCGCCGGTAGCGGACCGGCAGCCGGGAGTTGACAACCTGCTAGTGAGACAGGCCGGCGCACTTTTAAGGGTTTCCCCTCTGGACATGGCGCACCGCTCCCGGCCAATATGGCCAGGTTCGGTCGCCCGCCAAGGCGCCGCGTTGCGTCTGCCTCCGCCAAGAGGCTTTCGCTTCAGCACTCCTCCGCCGCCAAGCGGATTGGTGCCTATCACTAGTCCGGGTTGTCACGCCCAATCCCATTTATGCGCTGCTTCGCCCCTCTCGCCAAGAGGGATGCGAAGGCGCGCGCTTTGGTTGCATGCCGATCGGGTCGATGCCAGACTAAGTTACCAACACTGAGGTCGGGCATCTGCGCTTGTGTGTAGCACCCGAGGGGAGAGAGCTATGGGCCAAGCAAAAATAAAAGCCGGGAGGCAGAGTGATGTCGCCTATCATCACACCAGCAGCCTGTACACAAATCTTATATGGATGTCTGGATACATTGATTTAGAGGGAACAAATCGAGAAGTTATTCATCCGAAGATTGGAAAAATACGCTCCCCTCTTTCCTTGCGGCGGGGCGTGCAGGATTTCCCGCGACTTGCGTGGTTCACGCGCCGCGTGGACGTTCCGAAATGCCTCATTCTATCGCAAGTCTCTTTCGCCAAAGACGACGGCTCCATCGTCCAGACCTTGCAAATTCCTGAGCTCGTTGGCCATGGTATTGCGCTTAATCGATTCGCGCTCGGGTTCTCAATCTCGGAACACAAATTGGTACCCTGGAATGAGTACTACGGATATACAACAGCGGAGGGGCGCGCCTTGAATGAATCGGCAAGAGACTTTGGCGACAATCCGGACGATTGGCTGATATCGGAAACCCCAATAGATGTTGCCACGGCTGTTGAAGTGCGCTTGTCTCTGAATATTTATGAGCCAAACCTCAAGAAGTCAGAAGCATATCTTCACGATATAAAGAAGATGGTTCAGCTTTGCCGTGAGAAAACTGGGGTTTATATCCCCCCGTCCTGGCTGAAAGTTGAGCAAGCCGAGCGACTGGCTCAGTCTATGGGGCTGTCAGTTGGAGATTTTGGCGGACGCTTTAAGGGCTAGCCGAGTCGGCAGCTAGCCCCTGACCTGAAGGTCGATCCGTACCAGCGCGCTTCCAATGTAGATAGGCGCAACCGCAAGAATCGAGCGAGCACGTCCGGCGACAATGATTTGGTCGCCGACCTTCGGCACTTCCCATTCACCCGAGGGCCACCCCTCGGCTTTAAGCTGGGTTGCCGAAAGCACGACTTCGCTGTCGCCTTGGTAGATGCCTCCGGCGATTTCGTCCGGGCGGTACCCCCTGAAACTCACCCGGGCAGAGACATCTATGTTGGACATCTGAGCTCCATCTTGATGCCGACGCCGCAAAACGGCGTCCTGCCCATGCTTTGCCAACTGGCGATCGAGCGAAGCGATTGCGGCGTCGGGGCTCATAGCGCCGCCCTCTCGTCCACCAGGTCGCACACGCTCTCGCCGGCACGACCCTTGCCAACCTCGCCGGCCGCCCACAGGATCGCCGCCCGCAGCGCCACAAGGTCCGGCGCGTTCACCAGCCGTTCGGCCATCTCCGGCGAATAGGCGATCACCTCGTCCCCGTCGCCGGTCAGGTTCTCCCATCCCAGCAGGATGCCACCGAGGATCGTCGCGCCCGTCACGGCCGACGCCTGCGCCTCCGTGAGCCCCTCGGATGGCGTCGGTACTACCGACCCCATCCCGGCAAGAGCCGCCTTCTGCGCGGCGCGGGCGCTTGTGCTGGTGATGCCCCGCACCTTGAGCCGAAGGTCGCCGAAGCCGGGGATATCATCCACCCAGCCGCCGCCCTCGATGCGGGCGGCATGGGTGCGTATGGTGGAGAGGTTCATTGCCGGTTCCTTTCGATATCTTTGTGCCGAGGTCGGAATTCCGACCCCGGACGCAAAAGCGCCGCCGCTCACGGCTTGATCGGCTCGCCTATGGTGTCTGACCAGCGATGGATGATTTTTGAAGCAGGCTCGACGCCGGGGGTTACGAGCGTGGCCACGATCCACCCTCCCACGCCGTGCCCGATGATCGGCTTGCCGTCCTTTGTGCCAAGGACGTCCAGATTTCGGCGCGCCGCCTCGAAGGCAGGGATGGCGTGGCGCGAGGGGTCGAAGTCCTCGGGAGGAATATCGCCGAGATCTATTCCGAAGGTGCTGACGCCTTCGAGAAAATACCAATGGCCGACGGGGAGGTCCTCATAGCGCTGAGACGTCGACCGAAACAGGACATGGCCTGTTCGCGCCTCTTCAGACCAACCCACTACCATGATCTCGCAGTCCTCCCATCCCTCAAGGTTCTGCTCGAATCGTCGCCATACGTCATCCGATATTCGCCTGAATTCATCGAATGACTCGTAGGACGAATATATGCAGGCCTTGAAGAACTCGATGTAGCACTGGTAGCTTCCGCGAAGCACAAAGACGGCATTTGCTCGGGGTATAGGCACTATCTTGTGCACCACTCTGGTGAGCACTCCAGATTGCGTGTCATATGTTGCCGCGTCAGCGAGAACATGCACTCGCCCGCTTTGTATCACCGCTGCCATGGCGCTCATCAGAATGCTCCCTGTATCGAATAGCGGCTGCGGCCCGTTCGCCCGCCATCGGCGAAGCCGAGGCCAGCCCAAGGGTTTCCTGTCGTCGGCACGAACGAGCCGCCAACCATCGTCCCGGCCGTTCCGTTGGCGCCCCCTCCGCCTCCCGTGAAGGCAGACAAGATGCTGCCAAGGATGCCGCCCCCGCTTCCGCTGCCCTCTCCGAACAGCCCAGCCGTGAGGTTCTGTGTCGCCATTTCGAGGATCGTGTCGAGGGCCCGCTCTGCGGCGTTTTCAAGCGCGTCCATGGCATCGACGCCATTTCGGATGTCGCGGACGAAACCCGACATGGCGTCGCCGGCAATGTCCTTCGTGGCGGCAAGCGTCGCGTTGAGCCGCATCGCCTCTGCGTCGGCGGATTCGAGGTCCACCTCCAGCCCGGCCGAACGCTGCGTCGCCGCGATCTGCTGATCGACCGAGTTCCGGCCAAGCTGCGCCCGATCGAACGCGATGTCGTCCATCAGCTGCTTGCGGGCATATTCGGTATTCAAGCCGGCGATGGCCTCGGCGTTGGCGCGGATCTCATCGGCTTCAGCGGAAAGCAGGTTGATGCCGCGAGACCGCATGTCCTGTTCGGCCTGGAGCCGAGCGACGAGCTTTCCGCGTTCTTCGGCGTTGGTGCCGATAAGCCGGGTTTCGAGTTGCAGCGCCTCTATCTGCGCCTGCTGGTCCCGGAGGAGATCATCAGCGCCTTGGCCGCGCCGCAGCTTGTTGCCGTCCGCTCCATATTGACCGCTGATCGCCGATAGGTTCCGCTGATGAGCTTCGGCGGCCTTGTCATATTCGGCCTGCGCCGCGTTCGCAGCTCTCAGCATCTCGATCTGGCGGCCGTAAGCGTCGGTTTCTCGGGCAATGGCAGCCTCGCGGGGCGACATGCCGGCAATGATTGAGGACCGGGTGTAGGCCTCGAGCGAGGTCTTGGCCTTGTCCTGCGCGTCCGTGAGGCCGGTGACGGCATCCCGCGCCCTCTGCGCGGCCGTCTCCAATTGCGCAGCCCGGGCGGCTATTGCGCCCTCGGAACCGCCGAGGGCGGCGGACTTTGCCAGAGCGTTGGCCAGGTTGCCGTCAATGGCGGCGAGCGAGGAAATCACCTTCTGCTGTGCTGCCAGGGCGGGCACCAGGTCGGTGATGGCCTTCACGCTGTCGGCATAGGTGCGCAGGGACGGCACGCCGTCGCTCGCCGCCCCGGAGAGGGCTTGAAGCGCCGCAGCGGCGCCGGGGAGCGCGCGGGCAGTCTTGCTGGCCTCGTCGGTCAACGTCAGGAGTTCGTCGGCCAACTGGCGCATCCGGCCATTGCCGGGGTTCGCTGCAGCAAGAGCGTTCACCGCCTCGCGAAACTCGGTGATCTTCGGCGTGCCGGCCGCAATGGACGTCGTCAGGTCTTCGATCTGCTGCTTGAACGGCGCGAAGCGTGCGTCCGCGCTGAACAGCGGCTGATCGAAGCCGTTGGCGATCTGGCCATAGGCTTCGGGGCGCTGCGCCTGCACGCTGGTGCCGAGTTGGCTAAGCAGCGCCTGAGACTGGTTCGCCAGCTGCTCCCGCAGGGCCGCAGCGCTCTGCTCGGCTGCGCGCCGGAGGATAGCGGTCGATTCCTCGGCGTAGTCGCGGGCGGCCGCCGTGGCGTCGCCGTAGCGGTCGCCGATGCGGCCGATGATGTCTTCATGCTCCTTGAAGATATCCTCGGTGGATTTGGCCCCGTCGCCGACGGTCGAGAGGAACAACGATGCCGCCGCGCCCGCGCCGGCGAGCGCCAGGACGGCAAGGTTTAGCGGATTGGTGACGAAGGCCAGCAAGCCGGAGCCGAGTGCACCCACGGCACCCTTAAGGCCTCGATCGCCGAGCTGGCCAGCAAGCTGTCCGCCCTGCTGGATGATCGGCAGAAACAGGCCGCCGCCGCTGGCGATCTGGGTGCCGAGGTCCATAAATTGCGCGCCCATCAGCCCGATCTCATGGCTGGCGAGCTTGGTGTTGTCGTTCACCCCCTTCATCTGGTCCGACACGGCGCCGTAGCGAATCTGCGCCGCGCCAAGCAATTGGTTATGCCGGTCAACCGAGATCAGGCCGCGCGCTTGGGCGTCGGCGAGGTCGCGTGTCGCCTTCTCCAGCTGCTTGCTGGACGCATAGTTGCCATCGAGGGTTCGGTTCCATCGCTCCAGCGACCGACCAACGCTCGCCGTGGAACGCTCCAGCCGCTCACCCGCCGCCACGACGGCGTCATCCGCTCTGGCGAGCCCGTCCAGCTTATCCTTGGCCTGATCGACGCCGTTGGTGGTGGCCCTGATGTCGATCTCACGGACTTCACGAAGCGCGACCATTAGCGTTCTCCTGCAATGACGATGGCGGGGACTCGGGTGGCACGCTCTTGACCGCGAGCCTCACGGCGCTCGGAGGGTGTCGCGACAAAGCGCCCCTTTCGGCCCCGGAGCCGCACCGTGCCGGTGCCGGTCGGGATGTAAGGCTGAATGCCGAATTCCTGGAGCGAGCGGAATGAAAACTTGATGGCGGCGATGTCGCCGAACTGCCGGCGCGCAAGGGCCGCGACAGCCTCGTAGATGCCGGCCGGCTCATAGTGCTTCTCCAGCCGGCGGGCATACGGGGCCTCCGACAGGAACACGTATTCATCGGCACGCGGCACCTCGGCGCCGGGCTCGATCTCCCGCCCGCCGGCAAAGAACCGATGGGACTTCATGTATTCGCCGGTGATATGCGGCGAGTGCTGCACCAGCGCCTCGCCGATCCACTCGAACACCCGCCCAAGCCCACCGTCGAAGCGGAAGATGATCCGGCCGGGCAGGTTCACGCTCTCCAGCGTCGCCCCCGGCCGACCGTCGACGATCTGCTCATAGGTCGGCTCGCGGCCCGTGGCTTGCCGATTGGTCTGCAAGCCCTCGGCGAGGCGCTGGCGTGCGAAATCCGCCACCGCGCGCTTCTGCGTCTCCGGCGCAAGGTCGCGCGCTACGATGGTTTCGACGATCGAACGCATGGGGCGAGCCATCAGTGCAAATCCTCCCCGATTTCCTCGCAAACGAACTTGGTCTTGTGCGCGTAGGGGTTGCACGTCGTGCTGCAATACTGCCGTTTCTGACTTGGGTACGGCGGGTAGAAGATCGCGCTACAGGTCAGGCACTGAAGAGCCTGCCGAACCTTCTTTGGCCGATTCGCAGCAGCACACTCGCGCGAACAGAATTTCGCTATTCCGCACGGGTTCTTCTTCGGCTTGAAGATGGTGCCGCAATGGTCGCAAGGTTTATTGCCGTATTTGGTTTCCGCATCATGGAAACACGCCTTTGTGCAATATTTCTGGCCCCTGTAGCCCATTGCGAATATAGTTCCGCACTGTTCGCAATCGATTACCCGTTCTTCTTTCAGCTTTGCTGACCTCTCGGCGCAAATTGCCATCCATTCAGCCCAGGACACAGCCTCCCCGGAAAGATTGTCGCGTTCTTTCTTGGCGGCCTGAGAACATAATCTGCTGCAGAATTTGACCGTCTTTCCACCGCGAGAGCCGCGATCATCATCGATTCTCCCGCCGCAGCGAGCGCAATGTGTCCTGTCCTGCTCGTTGAGATCGACGTACTCCGGCTGCCCCTGACTCCATGTCGGTCGGATGGTGCCGATCTGATGGAGCGCGACGCCGACAACCGAGCGGGCAGCACCATCGGCGTCAGGCCACGGCCACCCGTCGAGGCACAGAGAGGCGCGAATGCCGGCGATGCAGGCTCCTTCATAGGCGAAATTCGTGGGCTGCCCGGTCCTCAGAATCTTGGCGGCGAGGTGAGCGAGGCGGTCGGAGTGATCAGCGTTAAGGGTGCGAAGCGACTTTTTCCGCGTCAGCTTCAGACGAGCCTTCGTGTTCGCAGCCTCCTGCATTGAACGAAGCAGCGCGAGGGTATCGGGTGTGATCTGGAGCATCAGGCCAGCACCATCATCTCGGGGGACCAATCATCGCTCTCGTAGATGCTCCCGCCGCCCTCCGCGCTGGCACGGCTGACGGCCATGGCGCAGGCCACGGCGCCGTCGATCTTGTCGCGGCTCTTCTTCTTGTGGAACATGCGGTTGCCGGCGCTGTCGGTCTGCACGGCGATGTTGTCGAAGCACCAGCGCAGCACCGGGTGCCCGCCATGGGTGAGCTGGCGTCCGACAATGGCGCGCTCCAGTTCCTTGATCGCCGGCGCCATCGTCACCCAGCCCTGCCGCATCTCCACGGCCGGCAGGCCATCCTCGAGCAAGTTGTTCAGCATGTTGCGGGCGAGGTGCGGATCGAAGGCGATCTCCTGCACCGCATAGCGGGAGCAGAGATCGCGGATCGTGTCTTCCACGGCGCGAAAATCGACGACGTTGCCGGGCGTCGGGATGATGAAGCCCTGTTCGGCCCATGTCGGATAGGGCACGCCGTCGCGGTCGGCGCGGGCGCGCAGATTGTCTTCCGGACAGAAGAACCAGGGATGGACGATGTAGCCGCCGGCCTCGTTGCGCCAGGCGGCGACGACGGCGGTGAGGTCGTGATTGCTGGAGAGATCGACGCCGAGCCAGCAGGGCAGGCCCTCAAGCGCGTCGAGATCCACCGGCTCGGCACCCGCGTCGTAGATGTCCATATCGACGAACGGGTCGGCGGAGTGGTCGAGCCAGATGTTGAGGTTGAGCTGGCGGAAGGCCTCGCGGTCGCCGATGCGCCGCTGCCCCTCGCGGGCGAGCTGGCGCAGGCCTTCAAGGTCCGGGTAGCCATAGGCGAGGCCTGGGTTCACCCGGTGCCAGACTTGTTCGTCGGTCCAATCGCAATCACGGTCCGCCTCGAACATGATCGGAAGGATCGAGGGATCATCGACCTCACCACGGGCGACGCGGCGGGCGTCTTCAACGATGTCCCAGGCGACGTTTTCGTGCCCCCGGCCGGCCGTGGTGGCGACGACGAGGAGCGAACCCTTCTGCTTCACGAGGCCGGAGCGCAGGACGTCCCATAGCTCGCGCTTGGGCCAGGCGTGCAGCTCGTCGGCGAGCACGAAAGCGGGCGTGCGCCCGTGCTGGGTGCCCGCATCGGCCGAGATCGCCTCATAGAACGATCCGTCACGCGGGAAGGTGAGACGGTTACGATAGTCGACGACGCGGGTGTTGGAAGCCACTGCCGGCACAGTACGCACGATGCCAAGCGCCTCGGCAAAGGCGAGCCTCGCCTGCTTTCTGTCGGCAGCGGCCGAGATCACCTCGCCGCCAGGCACCCGCTCCGGCCCGATCGTGTGCAGCAGGGCGAGGGCCGCAGCGAGCGCGGTCTTGCGGTTTCCACGCGGCAGCAGCAGCACCACAGTCTTGACGATGCGCGTGCCGTCTTCATGGCGAGGGCCATAGATGCGGCGCACGATGCGCTCTTGCCACGGGTCGAGCTTGAACGGCCGCCCGGGCAAGGTGCTCTTGGGGTGGCGGAGCATGGCCAGCCAGCGCACCGCGCGCGCTCCGTACCCCATCGGGTCGGGGATTACGCTGCCGTCGAAGATCCATTCGGGATAAGTCGAGCGCGCCATGGTCAGAAGTCCATGTCGAATAGGCTGGACTGGCCGGAATTCCCCTCACCGCCGCGCGCCGCCGGCCGAGAGCGACTGACCGGAGTCAGCCCCAGCTCACCAGCAAGCAGGCGAGCCTGCGTCTGGGCATCGGAGGAGATTGCAACGGCCGGGTGCTTTTTTGGCCCGGTCTTGCTCTTGTAGATCATGCCCTCGGCGGAGATGATCCGTTCCGCCTCGGCCGCCCGCCCTACCGCAACGCAATAGTTCACCAGCGTCGCGATGTCGGTCACGGTAAGGGTGCGGCGTTCCTCGATAAGGATCGGCGCCACGCGGTTCCACTCGGCCCGCGCGTCTTCCGAGAGCCAGTCCGGGGGATCGAGCGGCTCACGCACCGGTGAGGAGCCGGGAGCGATGGCGAAGGGCTTGGCACCGCGCATGACGATCACCTCTCCCATGACGGCGGCACCGCCTCGGTCTTTAGCTGCCGCTCCCGCTGAACGTCCTTCGCATTGCAGGGCCGGCAGCCGGGCAACCAGTTCGATTGCGCCATGCGGAGGTCTGGCCGTAGGCGGATGCTGATTTTGTGGCGCACGAGCACGGCCGGCTGACCGCAGGTGCAACGCCGATGCTCTCTCAGGAAGGCGGCGGCGCGGCGCTGGTATTCCGTGTCATAGCCACGCTCCCGCGCGGAAGGCCGGCGCTGGTCGTATTGAGCCTTGCGCTTGACCTCGCAGAGGCAACGCTCGCCCGGTGCGATACGATGGCCGCAGCCGCAGATACGTGGTGCGCGGATCGGCATGGTGCACCTCACGCGAAGCCCGGCAGCCGATACGGCGCCAGGAGGTCGGTGACGTCGGCAGGGAGCGCCGAGGTCATGCCGTAGGAGAAGGAGCCGATGCCCACCACGTCGTCGCTGCGCACCGTCTGGTCGCGACCGCGCGTCAGGAAGGCGTTGCGCACGGCCAAGATAGCGGCGCGCTCGATGTCTTCGGGAAGGTCACGCCCTTCGCCGGATGGAATGAAACCGGCGCTGTAATCAATGACGACCCGGCCGGGCGTCCAGACATGTGAGTTCCCGGCCTCAGTGAGTCGGAGGAGGAGGCCGTTAGCGGCGTTCAACTCGTAAAGCGCCGGCGCCTGCCCACCGTTTCCGGTGGTGAGGGAGGCGATCGCCGCCACCGGAAAGCGCGAGAGGATGAGCACCGCCGACGGGTCAGTAAGATGGATCGTCTCACGGACACCCTCGCGAACCAGGCTCCGCCCACACCAGCTCTCGATTGCCCGGCTCTTCTGCGTGATGAGCAGACTCAAATGCTCGTCGCTATGGGTGACGAGCGCCATGTCGAGTTCGGCCTTCACCGCATTGAGGGTGGTGAGATCGCGCGTCGTGGCGGGTGTGGTGACGGTGAGCATGATCTGATCTGCACTCAACCTGATGATGAAAGGCGGAGAGCGCCACGCGCTCCCCGCTGGCGGTCGGCGGCGCTCTGGAGGTCCTTTGTCACGCCACCGGACGGTCGCGGGCGCGGCCCTTGATGACGGTGGCGGAGAGCGGTGTGGCGGTGCCGTGGGTGCCGGAGAAGTCCGCCAGCAGCTTCAGGAACCGCTTGTTGCCGACATAGCCGACGCGCGTGATCGAGGGCGCGGCGTGAGCGGCGATCAGCGCCTTGACGATGCCGCCGGCGCCGACGCTATCGAGTCCCTGCACGTCGTCGATGGTGACGGCGGCATAGGTCGCATCGTCGTCGCTGTGCGTCAGCTTGAACTCGACCTTGTTCGTGCCGCTGAAGGCGATGCCGCCAACGCCGACATGAATGGCGAGCATGGCGGCGTCGAAGCCGCGAAGGTCGATGGCCGCCGGGGTGTTGTCCGCCGCATAAGCGGCCGGCGGGACGGCTTCGACGACGGCCATATTCGAGATGATGTCGCGCATGGATGATCCTCCGGGCAGCGCGTGAAAGGGATTCGCGACCGTCAGGCCGCCATCTTGAGCTTGCGGAGCGCGCGGGCCTGCACCATGCCGGCGCCGGTACGGCGGGTGGCGTGAATGCGGGTGATGCCCTCGGTGGCGCGCAGGTACGGGTTGACGAGGATGGACAGCGCCAGGCGGTCGACGATCCGGTAAGCGGTCGCGAAGTCGCCGAACAGGACGGGGTAGGCGTTCGCCGCCACGTCGGGCATGTCGATCGCTTCCACCACCGGGCGACCGAGGATCATCTCCGGCTGGCCGGCCTGATAGCTCGGCTGCCACAGGTAGTTGCCCTGACCGTCCTTCATGGTGCGCAGCTTGGCGAGGGTGCCGCCATTCATCAGCCAGGAACCGCGCGAGCGGTAGGGTGCCGGCAGCGCGTACATCAGGGCGATCAGCTGGTCGGCCGAGAGGTTCGTCGCGTGGCCGTTCAGCGTCTCGGCGATGCCGGTGGCGGTCAGCAGGCCTTCCGGCTCGAGGATGCCATTGCCGGAGACGAAGGCGAGGCCTTCCTTCTGGCCGAAGTCCTCGGCGAGGGCGAGATTGATCTCCGCCTCGGCCGTACCGCCGCTGTCGGCGAGCAGCTGGTTGGACACATCGACATAGGTGTTCACCTCGCGGATCGGGATCTCGACCTGACCGAAGCTCGGCTCGCTGCCCTCCTGCGCCTGCGTCTCGCCCTTCCACTTGGCATTGGTGATGCCGGTGCGCTTGGGGTAGCTCACGGCCGGGGCGACCGTGGTGCGCACCGTGGCCAGCGTGCGGATAGGCGAGAACTCGGTGATGTCGCGGATGAACTCGGCCGACATCTCGGTCGGCGCGAGATAGCCGCCCTGCGTGTCGCTGGAGACGGTCAGCACCTTCAGCTCGGCATCGGGGGCGCGGTCGCCATGGCGGAGATAGGCGCCGAACGCCTTCTGCTCGACGCTCGCCTCGCCCTTGGTTTCCGTGCCGCCGCCGGGGCGGTTGATCTTCGCCTCGATCTTGTCCAGGCGCTCGACCAGCTTCGCGGCCGGGTCGTCCTTCTTGTCGTCCGGCTTGGCACCCTTGCCCTCGAGCACGGCGATGCGATCGCCGAGCGTCTTCTGGCCATCGTTGACAGTCTTGGTGAGATCGCCAAGCGCCTTGGTGACGATCTCGTTCGGATCGTCATTCTCGCCCTTCAGGACCACGGCGCCGAGGGCCAGCGTGTTGAGGCCGGTGTGCTTCATCGTTCAGGTTCCTTTGATGGCCGCGTGAGCGCGGCGGATGGATTCGGCGAGCCGAAAGGCATCCGCCGCAGACTTGGCGCCGGTGATGCGGGCGCCGGGGTGCATGGGCGCCGTGACGAGCGACACCTCGAAGAGGTCGAGCGCCGTGATCGTGCGGCCGCCGCCGGAG
>NZ_KB904818.1:4617130-5065858 GCF_000380205.1 Ancylobacter sp. FA202
CGGTCGCCGATCCGGCCGATGATGTCCTCATGTGCCTTGAACACGTCCTCGGTTGACTTGGCGCCATCGCCAACCGTCGAGAAGAACCACGTAGCCGCCGCCCCGGCGCTGGCGAGGCCCAGTACGGCGAGATTGAGCGGGTTGGTGACGAAGGCCATCAGGCCGGCGCCGAGCGCACCCAAGGCCCCCTTGAGGCCCCTGTCGCCAAGCTGGCCAGCGAGTTGCCCGCCCTGCTGGATGATCGGCAGGAACAGACCGCCGCCGCCGGCAATCTGGGCGCCCAGGTCCATGAACTGCGCACCCATGAGGCCGACCTCATGAGTGGCGAGCTTGGTGTTGTCGTTCACCCCCTTGATCTGATCGGAGACGCCGCCATACCGGGCATGCGCCATGGAGAGCAACTGGTTCTGCCGCTCCACTGTTATGAGGCCGTCCGCCCGCGCGGCGGCCAGGTCGCGCGTTGCCTTCTCCAGATGCTTGCTGGCGGTATAACCAGTATCGAGCGTCCGGTTCCAGCGCTCCAGCGAGCGGCCCACGCTGGCGGTGGAGCGCTCGAGGCGCTCACCAGCTGCCACGACGGCATCATCCGCTCTGGCGAGGCCATCAAGCTTATCCGTAGCCTGATCAACGCCGTTGACGGTCGCCTTGATATCAATCTCTCGAACTTCCCGAAGCGCTACCATGAGCGATCTCCTGCGATGACGATGGCGGGAACGCGGGCGGCTCGCTCACGAGCGCGGGCACGGGAGCGCCCCGACGAAACGGGCGGATGCAGGCCAAACTCCTGCGGCGTCCGAAATGTGAACTTGACGGAAGCGACGTCGCGAAACCGCGCATTGGCAAGGGCTGCAACGGCCTCATAGATGCCGGCCGGCCCATAGTGCTTCTCCAGCCGGCGCGCGTAGGGCGCGACCGACAGGAACACATATTCATCGGCCGGCGGCACCTTCCCGCCGGGCTCGATCTCCCGCCCGCCGGCATAAAACCTGTGCGAGCGCTGATATTCGCCGGTCACGAAGGGTGAGTGCTGCACCAGCATGTCACCGATCCACTCGAACACCCGACCGAGTCCGCCGTCGAAGCGAAAGATGATCCGGCCCGGCAGGTTGACGCTTTCGAGCGACGCGCCGGTGTGGCCATCAACGATCTGCTCATAGGTCGGTTCGCGCCCGGTGGCCTGCCGGTTGGCTTGCACGCCATCAGCGAGCCGCTGCCGCGCGAAGTCCGCCACCATCCGCTTCTGCGTGGCTGGCGCCAGGTCTCGCGCCACGATGGCCTCAACGATGGATCGCATGGAGCGGGACGCCATCTACATCACCATGAGTTCGGGCGACCACTCGTCGCTTTCGTAGATGCTCGCCCCGCCCTCTGCGCTCGCTCGGGCAATGGCCATGGCGCATGCCACGGCGCCGTCGATCCGGTCGCGGCTCTTACCCTTGTGGAACATGCGGTTGCCGGCGCTGTCGGTGTGGACGGCTATGTTATCGAAGCACCAGCGCAGCACCGGGTGGCCACCATGGGCCATCTGGCGGCCGACAACGGCGCGCTCCAATTCCTTGACGGCCGGCGCCATCGTCACCCAGCCCTGCCGCATCTCCACGGCCGGCAGGCCATCGTCGAGCAGGTTGTTCATGACGTTGCGCGCGAGGTGCGGATCGAAGGCGATCTCCTGCACGTTGAAGCGAGCGCACAGGTCGCGGATCGTGTCTTCCACGGTGCGGAAGTCGACGACGTTGCCGGGCGTCGCGATAATGAAGCCCTGCTCGGCCCAGGTCGGATAGGGCACGCCGTCGCGGTCGGCGCGGGCGCGCAGATTGTCTTCCGGACAGAAGAACCAGGGATGGACGATGTAGCCGCCGGCCTCGTTGCGCCAGGCGGCGACGACGGCGGTGAGGTCGTGATTGCTGGAGAGNTCGACNCCNAGCCAGCAGGGCANGCCCTCNAGCGCNTCGAGNTCCACCGGCTCGNCNCCNGCGTCGTANANGTCCATNTCGACGAACGGGTCGGCGGAGTGNTCGAGCCAGATNTTGAGGTTGAGCTGGCGGAAGGCCTCGCGGTCGCCGATNCGNCGCTGNCCCTCGCGGGCGAGNTGGCGNAGGCCTTCAAGGTCCGGGTAGCCATAGGCGAGGCCNGGGTTCACCCGGTGCCAGACNNNNTCGTCGGTCCAATCGCAATCNCGGTCCGCCTCGAACATGATCGGNAGGATCGAGGGATCNTCGACCTCNCCNCGNGCNACGCGGCGGGCNTCNTCNACGATNTCCCANGCGACGTTNTCNTGNCCNCGGCCNGCCGTGGTGGCGACGACGAGGAGCGAACCCTTCTGNTTCACGAGGCCGGAGCGCANNACGTCCCATAGCTCGCGCTTNGGCCAGGCNTGCAGCTCGTCGGCGAGCACNAANGCNGGCGTNCGNCCGTGCTGGGTGCCNGCATCGGCCGAGATCGCCTCATAGAACGANCCGTCACGCGGGAAGGTGAGNCGGTTNCGATAGTCGACGACGCGNGTGTTNGAAGCCNCNGCCGGCACNGTNCGNACNATGCCNAGCGCCTCNGCAAAGGCGAGCCTCGCCTGCTTNCNGTCNGCAGCNGCCGAGATCACCTCGCCGCCNGGCACCCGCTCCGGCCCGATCGTGTGCAGCANNGCNAGNGCNGCNGCGAGCGCGGTCTTGCGGTTNCCNCGCGGNAGCAGCAGCACNACNGTCTTGACGATGCGCGTGCCGTCTTCATGGCGNGGNCCNTAGATNCGGCGCACGATNCGCTCTTGCCACGGGTCNAGCTTGAACGGCCGCCCNGGCAAGGTGCTCTTGGGNTGGCGNAGCATGGCCAGCCAGCGCACCGCGCGCGCNCCGTACCNCATCGGGTCGGGGATTNCGCTGCCGTCGAAGATCCATTCNGGATAAGTCGAGCGCGCCATGGTCAGAAGTCCANGTCGAANAGGCTGGACTGGCCGGAATTCCCCTCACCNCCNCGCGCCGCCGGCCGAGAGCGACTGACCGGNGTCAGCCCCAGCTCNCCAGCNAGCANGCGAGCCTGNGTCTGGGCATCGGAGGAGATTGCNACGGCCGGGTGCTTTTTNGGCCCGGTCTTGCTCTNGTAGATCATGCCNTCGGCGNNGATGATCCGTTCCGCCTCGGCCGCCCGNCCTACCGCAACGCAATAGTTCACCAGCGTCGCGATGTCGGTCACGGTAAGGGTGCGGCGTTCCTCGATNAGGATCGGCGCCACGCGGTTCCACTCGGCCCGCGCGTCTTCCGAGAGCCAGTCCGGGGGATCGAGCGGCTCACGCACCGGTGAGGAGCCGGGAGCGATGGCGAAGGGCTTGGCACCGCGCATGAAGATTACCTCTCCCATGGCGGCGACACCGCCCCGGTCTTCGTCCGCTGCTCCCGCTGGACGTCCTTCGCATTGCAGGCCCTGCAGCCCGGCAGCCAGTTCGATTGCGACATGCGCAGATCCGGCCGCAGGCGGATGCTGATCTTGTGGCGCACGAGAACGGCCGGCTGGCCACAAGTGCAGCGCCGGTGCTCTTTAAGAAACGCGGAGGCGAGGCGCTGGTATTCGGTGTCATAGCCACGCTCCCGCGCGGACGGCCGGCGCTGGTCGTATTGAGCCTTGCGCTTGGCCTCGCAGGGGCAGCGCTCGCTGGAGGCGACACGATGGCCGCAGCCGCAGATACGTGGTGCGCGAACCGGCATAAACACCTCACGCGAAGCCCGGCAGCCGGTACGGCGCCAGGAGGTCGGTGACGTCGGCGGGAAGCGCCGAAGGCAGGCCATAGGTGGATGAGGCGATACCCTCGACATCCTCGCTGCGCACCGTCTGGTCCCGGCCGCGCGTCAGGAAGGCGTTGCGCACCGCGAGGATGGCCGCGCGCTCGATGTCTTCGGGAAGGCCACGCCCCTCGGCATCCGGCAGAATAAACCCGGCGCTATAATCGACCACGACGCGACCAGGCGACCAGGCGAACCGGGCGCCGGACGTGGTGAGGCGGTAGAGCGTGCCGGCGCCGGGATCGACCTCATACAGTGAAGGCTCCAGCGCGCCGGCCTCTGTGGTGACTGAGACAATCACCGCGATTGGGAAGCGCGCCAGGATCAGCGCAGCGGACGGTGTCGTCAGATGGAACGTCTCGCGCACGCCCTCGCAGGCAAGGCTGCGCCCGCACCAGCTCTCGATCGCCCGGCTTATGTGGGTGATGAGGGAGCGAAGATATGCCTCATGCTGAGCGCCGATCTCCATGCCGAGCTCAGCGGTCACTGCCGGAAGCGTAGTAAGATCGCGGCCGGCGGCAGGCGTAATCACGATAAGCATTTTGGCTCTCCTGAGAGTGGGCGGACGCAGCCTCTCGCTGCGCCCGCCCGCGAGCCCTTGGCCGGCACTGATGCCCGGTTGGTGCTCGCGACCTTCCCCGCCTTGCCTCCCATCTGAAGCTCCTGCGAGCCGGGCGCCGGAGAGGCGGGGTTTCCGTTGTTGGGCAGGCCGCTACATGCCCTCAGAGAACGGCGCCCAAGGATTCACGCCACCGGACGGTCGCGGGCGTGGCCCTGGATGACGGTGGCGGAAAGCGGCGTGGCGGTGCCGTGCGTGCCGGAGAAGTCCGCCAGCAACTTCAGGTACCGCTTGTTGCCGACATAACCGACGCGGGTGATCGTGGGCGCAGCGTGGGCGGCGATAAGCGAGCGGACGATGCCGCCGGCGCCGACACTGGCGACGCCCTGCACGTCGTCGATGGTGACGGCGGCATAGGTCGCATCGTCATCGCTGTGCGTCAGCTTGAACTCGATCTTGTTCGCGCCGCTGAAAGTGATGCCGCCGACGCCGACATGGATCGCCAGCATGGCGGAATCGAACCCCTTGCGGTCGATGGCCGCCGGGGTGTTGTCCGCCGCATAAGCGGCCGGCGGGACGGCCTCGACGACGGCGATATTCGAGATGATGTCGCGCATGGGATGTTCCTCCGGGGAGCGCGTGAAAGGGATTGGCGACCGTCAGGCCGCCATCTTGAGCTTGCGGAGCGCGCGGGCCTGCACGACGCCGGCGCCGGTGCGGCGGGTGGCATGAATGCGGGTGATGCCCTCGGTGGCGCGCAGGTACGGGTTGACGAGGATGGACAGCGCCAAGCGGTCGACGATCCGGTAAGCGGTCGCGAAGTCGCCGAACAGGACGGGATAGGCGCTCGCCGCCACGTCGGGCATGTCGATCGCTTCCACCACCGGGCGGCCGAGGATCATCTCCGGCTGGCCGGCCTGATAGCTCGGCTGCCAGAGATAGTTGCCCTGACCGTCCTTCATGGTGCGCAGCTTGGCGAGGGTGCCGCCATTCATCAGCCAGGAACCGCGCGAGCGGTAGGACGCCGGCAGCGCGTACATCAGGGCGATCAGCTGGTCGGCCGAGAGGTTCGTCGCATGGCCGTTCAGCGTCTCGGCGATGCCGGCTCCGGTCAGCAGGCCTTCCGGCTCGAGGATGCCATTGCCGGAGACGAAGGCGAGGCCTTCCTTCTGGCCGAAGTCCTCGGCGAGGGCGAGATTGATCTCCGCCTCGGCCGTACCGCCGCTGTCGGCGAGCAGCTGGTTGGACACATCGACATAGGTGTTCACCTCGCGGATCGGGATCTCGACCTGACCGAAGCTCGGCTCGCTGCCCTCCTGCGCCTGCGTCTCGCCCTTCCACTTGGCATTGGTGATGCCGGTGCGCTTGGGGTAGCTCACGGCCGGGGCGACCGTGGTGCGCACCGTGGCCAGCGTGCGGATAGGCGAGAACTCGGTGATGTCGCGGATGAACTCGGCCGACATCTCGGTCGGCGCGAGATAGCCGCCCTGCGTGTCGCTGGAGACGGTCAGCACCTTCAGCTCGGCATCGGGGGCGCGGTCGCCATGGCGGAGATAGGCGCCGAACGCCTTCTGCTCGACGCTCGCCTCGCCCTTGGTTTCCGTGCCGCCGCCGGGGCGGTTGATCTTCGCCTCGATCTTGTCCAGGCGCTCGACCAGCTTCGCGGCCGGGTCGTCCTTCTTGTCGTCCGGCTTGGCACCCTTGCCCTCGAGCACGGCGATGCGATCGCCGAGCGTCTTCTGGCCATCGTTGACAGTCTTGGTGAGATCGCCAAGCGCCTTGGTGACGATCTCGTTCGGATCGTCATTCTCGCCCTTCAGGACCACGGCGCCGAGGGCCAGCGTGTTGAGGCCGGTGTGCTTCATCGTTCAGGTTCCTTTGATGGCCGCGTGAGCGCGGCGGATGGATTCGGCGAGCCGAAAGGCATCCGCCGCAGACTTGGCGCCGGTGATGCGGGCGCCGGGGTGCATGGGCGCCGTGACGAGCGACACCTCGAAGAGGTCGAGCGCCGTGATCGTGCGGCCGCCGCCGGAGCGCGCCACGGCCTTGCGGGTGACGAAGCCGATAGAGAGCCCACCGACCGCGCCGGCCTTCACCAGGGCGCGTACCTCGCGGGCGCGCGGCATGTCGTCGATCAGCATGTGTCCCTTGAGGGCGAGGCCGGCGCCGGTTTCCTGCGCTTCGGTCCACACGCCGACGGGATCGTTCAGGTTGTGGCCGAACAGCATCGGCAGCGGCAGCTTGAGGCCCTTGAAGGCGCCGGGCTCGATCATGTCGCCGACGCGATCGGGCGCGCCGAACTTCCACGCCAGGCCGGAGATAAGCCCGGCGTCGTCGGCGAGTATCTTGGTCTCGATGAAAGCGTGCTCCATCAGGCAGCATCCTCGGCAGGGCCGCCGCCGGGCTGGCTGGAGCCGGTGTTGGGATTGGCATATTCCTCGCCACCCGCGCGCGGCGGCAGGTCGAGCCAGTCGCGGCCCTCATTGGGGTTGAGCACGCGGGCGGCGATCAGCGAGTTGATGGCCGTGGCGCGCTCGGTCAGGCTGGCGCGGGTGAGGTCGTCGCGGTCGAAGGCCACGCGGTATTCGCGCCGCTCCTCCGCCGTGAACAGCGCGCGGCGCAAGGCGCCCTCAAAAGCGCGCAGCCAAGGCTCCAACGAGTAGGTCAGGAACTCCTTGCCCATCTGTTCGGAGTTGGACCAGGTGGCGCGATCCAGCTCGTAGAGCATGCTCGGCGGCACACGGAAGGCGCGGGCGATCTCCACGATCTGGAAGGTGCGGTTCTCGAGGAACTGCCCATCCGTTGAGAGCATGGTGAGCTGGGCATAGGTCGCCCCGCCTTCGACGATAGCGGTGCCGCCGGACTTGCCGTTGCCGTGCGTGAGATGCCACGACTCGCGAATGCGCTTCAGGACATCCGGCGTGACGCGCTCGGCGAGGGAAAGGACACCGGAAGGGCGAGCACCGTTCTTGAACAGCCGGCCGGCGTGCTCCTCCAGCGCCTTTGCCACGCCGATCGCGTCGGCGGCGAGGGAGAGCGGGCACCGCGCGAAGGGCGAACGCAGGTGCACCACGTCGTCCGCCGACACCGGGACATTGTTGATGCGATAGCGCGGCTCGAGGCGACCGTCGCCGGAATAGTCGACGGTGAAGTGCGCCGGCTCATAGCGCACCAGCTCGATCACGCGCCCATCGACCTTGTTCGCCAGGGCGAGCGAACCCTTGTCGCTGATGAGCGCCGCCGCCACCATGTCGCGGACGAACTCATAGCTGCACGTCCAGTCGTTCGGGCGGTCCGCGAGCAGCTGCGCCACGGGATGGTCGGATGCCACGGCGTCCGCGTCACCGACGCGGCGCACCACCTTCAGGTCGAGACAGGCGGTCGCTTCCGACAGCAGGCGGATCGCCGAGGCCACGGCCGGCACGGTCAGGGCCTGCGCCGCGCCGACCGACAGGCCGGAGGGCAGCGCGCCGAATAGCGCCTGCAGCTCCGCATCGGGCGCCGACAGGCTCTTGGTCGTCATGCCGAACCAGTTTTTGACCGTCGCGAACACTGCAAAAAACCCTCGATCTCAATCTAAACGACTGATCAAAAAGCCTATTTCGGCTCTATCTCGCGCGATCCACCCCAGACGGTCCCGGCCCCTAGGGCGTAAGTCGGCAACCACCCCCGGCCGGGGACAGCTAGCCGCGACGGCTCGCTCCGGCGAACTCGGGCTGCCCGGCAAGCCAGGCGCGCCATTCGGTCGAGATGATCTCGGTGAGGTAGCCGCGCTGTGGATCATCCCACTCGCGGATCAAGCCAACCTTGCGAGCGTGGCGCATGGTCTTCTCGACGGTGGCCAACGAGCGGCCCGATTCCATCATGAGCCGGCGGCGCGCTACCGACCCAATCCACTTGCCCGACAGGCAGCGCACCACCGCCAGGAGCACAAGGTTCTCGCCCTCGGTGAAGAGAACCCGCATCAGCGGAGGCAGGATAGTGAGGTTCGTCGCGCGGCGCGGCCGCCCCCGACGGGTCTGGATGGCAGCTTCACGGTTAGCCATGGTGGGGCTCATAGTTGGCGGACAACGATGTCGCCAACAGTCCATGGAAACGAATGGTTGTCATTCGCGTCATCTGACGGGACGGGACAGATGAGGACATCTCAACACTCGCACGCAGACGTATACAGTACTGTCCACAACTTTCTAATCGCCAAGCCCTACTGCTCTATCGACGGTGGAGAGGCCTCATATGGCGGAGAATGTCGTCGAGCAACTGGCCGGCTTCCCGCCGCTTATGTTCGTGCGCCAGCTTCCGCTTTAGGAACTCCCTGTGGGGCTCGCCTGTGCGTTTGACAGGCGCCCCCTCAATTTCTTCCCGGGATGCACTGTCCTCGTGCGCGGGGGGCACGGAGGGGGAAGAGTTCAATTGAGAGTTCTTAAGAGAGTTAGCCCGACCGAGAGAGCGGAATTGACCCGGCCCAGAGAGCGGAATTGACCCGGCCTCTGGAGCGGAATTGAGAACACCAATTCCGGCCTCTGGAGCGGAATTGAGGACACCAATTCCGGCCTCTGGAGCGGAATTGGGATGTGGTCGGCCCGAGGCCGGAAATCGGAGCGTCATGCGGTTCGATCCTCCGAACCTTTTCTTGCTCACATCGAGGAATCCTGCCTCAGCAAGGCGCCGAACCGACCGCTGCACGTTGTCGACAGACATATTGCATCTGTCGGCTATGGTGGCCTGAGAAGGCCAGCACGTGCCGGTTTTATTATCCACACATCTTCCGATTATATAGGCGACACTCTTCGCGCCATGAGGAATACTCGGAGACGCCATTACGGCATCACACCAAGCCTCCCAAAGGCGACCAAACCGCGACTGCCCTGGCGGGTCGTCAGCCGTAGACATGAGAATGCCGATCAGCGCCCGACTGCGACCGTTTCGTTCTTGGGCTCAATCCCGAGCATCTTCCGAAGCGGGGCGGTCGGAACCACGATGCGGCCCCCAATCTTCAAGCTCGGAATTTCCCCTACCTTTACAGCTTCATAGGCCGCGTTCCGTCCAATTCCCAAGACCCGGGCGGCCGTAACGACATCCACCGTCAGGCGATCGGTCAGAACACTAAGATCGTCCGGCATCGCTCATCCTCCATGTTTGTACTAAATATCATCTTACAAACTCGTATGGCACGCACCGGATCATTGCGTCAACGGTTTGTATGAGATAACACCAGACAAACTATCCGGAGGAGTGCTAGATGACGGATGAGGGCAGCAAACGCAGCAAAGGGGGGCGCCCGACGCATCGCAAAGGCGACCCTCTCACCAAGAGCAGGACCTTTCGCATCAGCGATTCACTCGATGCAGAGTTGAGCGAAGAGGCCACCGAACTAGGGCGCTCAGTGAGTGCCGTTATAGAGGACCACCTTCTGCAGTTCAGCCAGTTTTCCAAGGAGCTTGAGCGTCTCGGCGGCAACGTAAAATTTCGCGATTTGCGAATTCAGTATACCATGGATGGACATGGTGTAATCGAAATGGCGAACGCCATAATCCAAACGAATATTGAAGAAGCACTAAAGAGGTACGGATACATATCAGTTACAGTAGGCGGAAATACGCTATGGGCTCCGCCTAATGTAGATGTAACTGAATTAAATAACACCATTGAGTTGGCGAACAGTATAACGCACACAAACAAGAATTTTATTGATATCCTTTCCGAACGCGTGGCGGAGGCCATTATACAGCGCCTACCTCCCCAGCCGGGAGGAAACAATGAAGGGTAATCTTACCCGCCGTGGCAAGTCTTCATGGCGCCTCAAATTTGAGCTTGGCGTTGATCCGGACACCGGCAAGCGGCTCACGCGCTACCACACGATCAACGGCACCAAGGCGCACGCCCAGGCGGAGGCGGCAAAGATCATCGCCTCCAGCGTCACCGGCAGCTACGTCGACCACAGCCGGGAGACGGTAGCCGAATTTATCGCGCGATGGCTGCAAGACTGGGCAGCGACGAACACCTCGAACAAGACGTATCAGCGCTATGAGCAAATCCTACGGCGCCACGTCGTGCCGCATATCGGCAAGCTGGCGCTCCAGAAGGTGAGGGCGGCCGACGTGCAGTCGATCCAGGCCAAGCTGGCCAAGGCCGGGCTCGCGGACAGGACACGTTTACACGTTCATCGGGTGTTGCATCGGATGCTCAAGCACGCCGCTCAGTGGGGCGTGGTGCAGCAGAACGTGGCGGGGCTCATCGACGCGCCGACCGTTGTCGGCAAGGAGATCGACATCCTGACTCCGGCGGCGCTGAAGAAGGTCCTCTCCTCCGTGCAGGGCCGGCCGATCTACTCCGTTGCCATAACTGCGCTTGGTACCGGCATGCGTCGCTCAGAGATCCTCGCGCTTCGCTGGCAGGACGTAGACCTCGACGGCGCGGTCTTGCGCGTGGAAAGGTCGCTGGAACAGACGAAGCGGGGAGGGCTCCTGTTCAAGGCTCCGAAGACGCGGCACGGCCGGCGCACCATTACGCTACCTGCTTCGCTCGTCACGGCCTTGCGCGCCCATTGGAAAGCCCAGCAGGAACAGCGGTTGATGCTCGGCCTCGGCAAGGCGCCGCCCGAATCCCTTGTTTTCTGCGAGCATGACGGCTCGCCTCGATCGCCGAACGCCCTCACCAAGGAGTGGTCCACCCTCATGGGCAAGGCGAGCCTCAGGGCCACATTCCATTCCCTCCGGCACACCCACGCCAGCACGCTCATCGCATCGGGGCTCGACGTCTTGACTATCAGCCGCCGACTAGGGCATGGCTCGCCCGCGATCACGCTCGGAGTCTATGGGCACCTCTTCAAGACGGATGACAGGGCAGCCTCCATCATGGATGCGGCTCTCATCGGGACAGAATGAGAACGTCCGGTGCCAATCCGGTGCCAAGTCCCGGAATTGGATCGCCGGCAGCATCGACTAAGTCGTTGATATTGCTAGATGGAAGGGTGGCCGAGTGGTTTAAGGCAGCGGTCTTGAAAACCGCCGTGGGTGCAAGCCCACCGTGGGTTCGAATCCCACCCCTTCCGCCATTTCAGTCCAAAACTGGGCACGCCGAGCGTAGCCGATTTCCCTCCTGAGACGGCAGCCAGCGTTCGGAGCAGGTCTCCTTTCGATCCGATGATGCGGACTTCCTTCGCTCCGACCTCCACGCGCTGAGCCAGGGCGCGCAGATGATCACGCCGGTAGCCGCCGCCTTCGATACGCATGCGCTTGCGGGCGATATCGGCGAAGCGCGCGACCATGGCGGGCGTGACGGCGTCTTCGCCCGAGGTCGCGAGAGAGGTTTGCGCGCGAGCTGCATCGGCCTGCGCCTGGTCGCGGATCGCCTTCAGGCCGTCAATTCGTTCTTTCAGCGCCGGATCGGTAATGTCGGCCACGCCTGATTCGATGGCGTCGTAGAGCCGACGCAGCCTCTGGTCGGCCTCTGTCCCGCGCTTGCTGAGTTCGGCAATATGCTCGCGCCGCCGCTCAAGGCGCTCCTGGCGGTGGGTGAGCATGGAGGCGAGGATTTCCTGCAGCCTCTCGGGCTGGAGAAGACGCTGCTCGATATGGGTCGCCACAAGGGTGTCGAGCGTCTCCATCGGGATGGCCCTCCCGGCGCAGCCGGTCTCGCCCTGCCGTGCCTTGATCGAGCAGGCATAGTAGCGATAGCGCCCGCTCTTGCCGGTGCGGATGGTCATGGCCCCGCCGCACTGCGCGCAGTAGCAGATGCCGGTTAGGAGGGTCGGGCCGCTCACCACGCGCGGGGGGACGATCTTCGGATTACGGGCCTGAAGCTGCTCCTGCACGGCGTCGAAGACCTTGGCGTCGATGAGGGGCGGCACGGCGACCACCACTACCTCGCTCTCCGGCTTCTTCTGCTTGCTCTTTGAGCGGCTGTTGAACTGGTGCTCGCCCACATAGGTCCGGCGGGTCAGCACCCGGTGAAGCTGGCCGATACCCCAGCGTCCGCCCTCGCGAGTGTAGATCCGGTTCCGATTGAGGTGGCTGACGATCGCCTTCACGCCCATCGGACCGGAGCGACCGTTGCCATTCAGGGCCAAATCGAAGATCAGCCGCACGGTGTCGGCGTGAAGCGGATCGATCTCCAGCTTCTTCTTCACCTTGGCACCGCGCTGCTCGGCCTCGACCACGCGATAACCGATCGGCGGGCGAGCACCGTTCCAGAAGCCCTGCCGTGCATTCTCCTTCTGCGCCCGCAGGACGTGCTTGGCGTTCTCCTTTGACTGGTACTCGTCGAACAGCGCCATGATCTGCCGCATCATGACGTGCATCGGATCGTCGCCCATCTCCTGGGTGATCGACACCAGCCGCACGCCGTTTCGAGCGAGCTTCCTGACATAGAACTCCAGCTCGAAGTGATCGCGGAAGAAGCGCGAGAAGCTGTGCACCACGACGACATCGAACGGCGCCGGCTTCAGCGTGCCCGCTTCGATCATCCGCTGGAACTCCGGCCGGCGATCATTGGTGGCTGACGCTCCCGGCTCGACATAGGTCTCGACCAGCTGATAGCCGCGCGCCTGGCAATAGGCTTCCCCCTGCCGGCGCTGATCGGGGATCGAGACATCGTGCTCGGCCTGCCGGG
This sequence comes from Ancylobacter sp. FA202, assembly GCF_000380205.1. NCBI lineage: Bacteria > Pseudomonadati > Pseudomonadota > Alphaproteobacteria > Hyphomicrobiales > Xanthobacteraceae > Ancylobacter > Ancylobacter sp. FA202. The sequence continues at coordinate 4,630,070 of NZ_KB904818.1, forward strand.
CTGTGGAGACGCGCAGGTACAAGGCGGCACGCAGCGGAGCGGTCATGGCAGAGCCTTTCGTGTCAGGCGGTCATTCCCCTTCGATCAGCTCCTCCAGAATATCCCCGAACCAGGCCTCGAAGACAGCAATCTCCGCCTCTGTCACCGGAATGTATTCCGGCCAGTCGTCGGTGACGGTCATCGGGGCGGGAGTTGGGGAAGTTCGCGTCCGGCGGCGGGGTAGCGGCGTCTCCGCGTAGGTGTAGAGATTGTCGGGCAATCGTCCCGGCGCAAATTGATATGCAGGGTATTGAGTGCGTGAATGTGAGCGTCTGGTCATTCCCAAGACTGACGCGACGGCGACCGATGCCCAACAGCCGATCTATGACCTGCAATACGCAGTACTTGCTGGACCCGAAGTGGCCATCTCAGCATGCCCGTTCGAATGGCGGCTTTGCGCCGCCACCTCAATCGTTCGCCGAGCCAATTTATGAACCTTAAAGCCGATGTTCGTATATGTGTGGTTGGGCGCCCGAAATTTTCGGCTTGGTGCCGATGCCGATCTGCATCAAGATTCGGTCGGCTCTTATATATCAACGTAGTGTCATCCTTTCTTCTACTGCATTCGCCTGCCGGAGAGGGCGGTCGATTCAGGAACAGCGGACGAACTATGGCGCAGCCTGATGGGCGGCGATCGCCCCTTCCTTGGCGTCGTTCAACGCCTGCAGCTGGTCGTGCAGCTTCCCGATTGCGGACGGGCCGGACAGCGCAATGATACCGATGATGGCAAAGCCGAAGTCGAGACAGGCGCAGATGCCGCGGATCGTCTCGTGGTGACCTGAGCCGTATAGGCTGGTGTGGGTGACGGCCACCATGCCGTCCGGTCGATCTTCGTTGATCGAAACATGGCCGAAAACGCCCTTCAGATTGGGGTGCGCGCCGTAGTCGATCGCGCCCTCGTAGGCCTCTTTGGCGAGCCTATCGATATCCGGAGCCTTATGGGCAAAACCCTTGATCGCCTTATCGAAGGTGAAGGCGTTGCGGCAAGCCTTCTTATCGGCCTCGCTGCGGTGTCGGTTGACCCAGACCTCGGAGAGGGCGGGCTGCTGCTCCATGAGGTAACCATAGCTTGCGGATTCGAGGGCGGTCCGCAAAAGTGGAAAAACCTCTGCCGGATGCCCGCTTAATGCCATGCGCGCCGCGGCGAGAAACATCTGATAGGCGTTGAGGAAGAGGACGAGGGCGAAGGCCGGCGTCGGCGATACGTGCTCCCACAGGTCGCGCCGAAAATAGGCGTCGTACTGCAGCAGCGCTTTCAACAAGGGGCTTTCGGCTGCCTGCAGCTCGCGCGTGGTATCATCGGCGGCGGCCATATATTGCACGAGCCCGTCGCCCAACTCGACCCGTGCTTTGCCTTCCTTCACGCGGCACCTGTCCACTGAACAGAGTGGATGAAGTCTTCCCGACTCCATCGACTGAGCGCGTATTCGCCCCTTTTGAGTGGAATGCCGCCGGTTACGCTCCGCGCCAGCTCGTCACCTGCGAGGAAGAAAATGTGAGTTTCGCACTCAAGGAAAACATAGCCTCTCGCTCGTTTCCACTTCTCGATGAACTGCTTGCTGCGGCCCATCCACTGCATGATCGCATAGCGGCGGCCATCGATCTCGACGGGCCGGGCTCTGAACCGCCCCGGCTTTGCCGGAGACCCCAACTCCTGAGAGGATGGGGCTATGACGAGCAAGACGACGAACAAGTTCTCGCCTGAGGTGCGCGCTCGCGCGGTGCGGATGGTGCTGGATCATGAGGCTGAGCATCCGTCGCGCTGGCAGGCGATTGTGTCGATAGCGGCGAAGATTGGCTGCTCGGCACACTCACTGAACGAGTGGCTGAAGAAGGCTGAGGTCGACGCCGGTAAGCGGGCCGGGGTGACGACGGATATGTCTGCGAAGCTGAAGGCCCTTGAGCGCGAGAACCGCGAGCTGCGGCAGGCGAACGAGATCCTGCGCAAGGCATCTGCATATTTCGCCATGGCGGAGCTCGACCGCCGGTCGAAGACATGATCGCGTTCATCGATGATCATCGCGGTGCGTATGGGGTCGAGCCGATCTGCAAGGTCCTGCCGATCGCCCCATCGACCTATCATGCGCATGTCGCCCGGCGGCTTGATCCGTCGAAGTGCTCGGCACGGGCGCTACGGGACGCGGCCTTGCGGCCCGAGATCGAGCGCGTGTTCGCCGAGAACTTCGAGGTCTATGGAGCGCGCAAGGTCTGGCGACAGATGATGCGCGAAGGGTTTGACGTTGCCCGTTGCACCGTCGAACGGCTGATGCAGGGCATGGGCCTCGCTGGTGTGATCCGCGGCAAGCCGGTCCGCACGACCATCTCGGACAAGTCGGCACCGTGCCCGCTCGACCGTGTGAACCGGGTGTTCCATGCGCCGGCGCCTAACCGGCTCTGGCTCTCGGACTTCACCTATGTCAGCACCTGGGCGGGCTTCGTCTACGTCGCCTTTGTGATCGACGCCTATGCTCGCCGCATCGTCGGCTGGAGGGTGAGCCGGACCGCGCATGCCAGCTTCGTGCTTGATGCCCTGGAGCAGGCCCTTCACGAGCGACGGCCCGCCCATCGCGGCGGCCTGGTGCACCATAGCGACCGCGGTTCGCAATATGTGAGCATTCGCTACACCGAACGGCTGGCTGAGGCCGGCATCGAGCCCTCCGTCGGCAGCGTCGGTGACAGCTATGACAACGCACTCGCCGAGACGATCAACGGCCTCTACAAGGCCGAGGTCATCCATCGTGGGGGGCCTTGGCGATCCTTCGAGGCCGTCGAGTTCGCCACGCTGACCTGGGTCGACTGGTTCAACCATCGCCGGCTCCTGGAGCCTATCGGCAACATCCCGCCGGCCGAAGCCGAGGAGCGCTACTACGTCATGCTCGGTGAGCAGCAAATGGCGGCGTGACTTAAACCAAATGGCCTCCGGTGAAACCGGGGCGGTTCAGTTCCGGGGCGACGGCCCCTCCGCTTTGGTTGACGCTTCTCACTATCATCGTGGGTGCGGAGGTCCCTCCGTTGGGCGCTGGAGGACAGTCTCGATTTCCTCCATCACGCTCTCCGGCAGTGGGCCGAAAGCCATGGCTTCGGCGTTCTCGGTTGCTTGGAGGGCAGTCTTGGCGCCCGGAATCGGCAAGATCATGGGGCCTTTCGCTAGCAACCAGCACAGGGCGCCCTGAGTCAGCGTTCGACCTCCTATCGTGAGCAGTTCGCGAACGGCTGCCATCTGCCGCGCCAGATCCGCGCGCGGGCGCCCGGCATCGAAATAGCCCTGCCAGTCCGCCGGGCCGGCGCGCACGTCCCCGCTTGGTACGCAGCGCCCATCATCGAACTTCCCCGTCAGTACGCCCATGCCGAGCGGCGAGCGGATGAGCTGGGTCAGGCCGCGCTCCGTCGCCACCCGGCACATGGACGGCGCGTCGAAGAACAGGTTCATGGAATGCTGTACCGTCGAAAAGCCAAGGCGGCGGGCCATGGCCCCGGCGCTTGCAGGAAAATCCGTGCTCCAGCCATAACTGCCGATGGCCCCGACCGCCACGAAGGACTCAAGCGTTTCAAAGGCTGGTTCGGCGTCCGCGACCGGGAGGTCGTTGAGATGCAGCAGCATGACGTCGATATGATCCCGGCCGAGGCGCGCCAAGCTCTGCTCGACCGATCCGCGCACATAGGCCGGATCGAAGCGCGGGCCCGTCAGCTGCCTCGTCGCGGCATCGATCGAATGACCGAATTTGGAGACGATTACGGCATCATCCCGTCCCACCAGGGCCTTGCCTAGAAGCCGCTCGGAATGGCCGGCGCCATAGACGGCGGAGGTGTCGAACACCCGGATCCCGTGGTCCCACGCGGCATGGACGGCCCGCACGGATTCGACATCGTCCGCGCCGGAATATCCGGCCGCGATCTCGCCGAACCAAAACGGGCCTCCGATGGCCCAGCAGCCCATGCCGATGCGTGGTGCCGTTTGCAGTCTTGATGTCATATTTCCGCAAGCTCCCTTCCGCGTGGTTCGGGAAATTGCGACGCCGCCGCCGGCTGGTGCAGCCGCCGGGAATGAAAGGCCCTGTTCATGGATGAAACGACGTTCGACTGGTCGGACCTTCGGATCTTTCTGGCCGTCGCACGGACCGGCGGGCTTGCGGCGGCGGCGAAGGCTACCGGGCAGAGCTCTGCGACACTGGGGCGCCATATCGTCGATCTGGAGCGTGCTCTCGGCGAGGAACTGTTTCGTCGTCTGCCAAGCGGCTATGCGCTGACGGAAGCTGGCAAGAAACGTCTCGCGCAGGCCGAAGCGGTGGAGGGGCGCATTCTCGATATGGTGCGAGATTCCTCCGAGCGGGACGCTGGATTGCCCATCCGCATCTCGGCTGGAACCTGGATGACCTGGTTCCTAACCCGGCACATCGACGCGCTGGATGCGGCCAGAAGCAACCTTGTCTTCAGCGCAGCGGAGGAGCGGCACAATATAGGCCGGCGTGAAGCGCTGATCGGCATCCGCAACCAGCGCTCCTCCGAACCGGGATTGGCGGTGCGACGCACGGCGACGGTGACCTTCGCACCGTATGCCCTGAACAACGGCTCGGTACGCGACGACTGGATCGCCTGCACGGTCGACACCCCATCCGCACGCTGGGTGCGAAGCCATCGACGCGCGCACATCCACATGGAAGTGTCGAACCCACGTTCGCTTCTCGATCTGGCGCTGGCCGGCGCCGGGCAGGTGGTCCTGCCGTGCTTCGTCGGCGCTGCCCATGAGCGCCTGATCAGGACGGGGCCGGTGATCGAGGAGATTTCCCACGAGCAATGGCTGGTCGTGCACGGTGAGGACCGGAACAGGCCCGGCGTGCGCGAAACGATCGACGCCATCGCCCGCCTGATCACCGCAAATCGCGCTCTGTTCGCTCCAATGCAGGACGCCTGATGGCATAATGCGCCAGAAACAGAACGTTCGACGACTGCGAATGGCCGTTTCGGGCCGGGAGCGGACTGGCCGGTTTTGGCTGCCGCCATGCAGATAGCCGCCGTTCTGCAACCGACCCCAATACGGTCATTGGTAAAAGCGACCCTCGCGCCTGAAACCGGACCTTGCACATGAAGACCGTCAGGGCCACCATTACAGCCGCTTCCCCACCAGCGGCTGTGCCGTCGGTACCCCCACAAAAAGATTCGATTTTCCCTATCTCTTGATTTGCAGTATGCTTGTATTGGGAGATCAAGAAACAAACGTTGTGATTAGGGAGGCGTCATTGGAAAAGCTTCTATTTTCGACTGACACAGATAGTGGCACTATCACAGTCCTAAATGTAACGGGGAATGACGCTGAACGTGTGGCTGTTATTCCGGTAGGTAACGGCCCTCGTGGAGCGGTGCGCTTCACGAAATCTGGCATCGGTTTTGTGACAAATCACGCGGGAAATACGTTATCCGTGATCGACGCTTACTCACTGACCGAGGTTGATCGCATTGTTGTAGGAGTAGCACCGATCGGATGCGCCCTTCTGCCAGGAGGCAAGACACTTATTGTTTCCAATGCTGGCGATAATACTGTTTCATTTGTAAATGTCGAAGACAGACACGAATTTCATAGACTCGGCGTTGGAAGAGAGCCCCGGCATCCCGATGTTACGCCGGATGGTAAATATGGCTATGTTCCAATTTCGGTTGGGCAATATGTTTCAAAAATCTCATTGGGAGAGCTCGCTTCGGGTGGGAGAGATCTCAATAGCATTTCAGAAATTGCTCAAATTGCTGTCGGTGACGGCGCATTTCCTTACAGTTCTGCCGTCTCGCCAGACGGTCAATGGGTCATTGCTGCTAACAATCAAGTTGGATACGTCTCCCTGATCTCGGTTGCCACCGATTCAGTTGAAGCTCAGATCAATGTTGGCGAGAAGGGCGCTCGTGGTACGGCATACACGCCAGACTCACAAACTGCCTTCGTTTCTTTGGAGAATTCGAGCGAGGTGGCTGTGATCGACCTGCGCTCGCGAGAGGTTGTTAAAAGGTTATCAAGTGGCTCTGGCCCTCGCGGCCTTTTGTTCGACGCAGATAGCGGTACACTTTTCACGTCTGCATTCGACAGAACAAAGACGTTGCGGCAGGGAAACGCAGTATCGTTCTTTTCTTTCAGCGCTGGATTGACGTCGTTCAGGGAGGCTGAGCCTGCAATCAGGGATGTCCCTGTTGGAGCCGGCCCGTGCAGCGTTTCGTTGTATGTTCGGTAGCTCGTGATACGTCTTTCGCAGAAATATCCTTGGTCAATCAGACCATCTCCTGTCTCTGTAGCTGAGCAGGAGAGGCTGACCGACTTTCGGTTTCTAAAGACAGTACGGTCGTCGCGACGATGCGGTCCATTTGTCACCGCAGCAAAGCACCTTCTGGTTCTGCAAAGTCCGGTCGACGTGACCTTTGATCAGCTGGATGAGATTCAATTTCATTGTGAAGAAGCTGAGCTTGCACGCTTCGCCAGCGAGAACGGAATCGTCGAAGTTTGGCGCCGACAGTCGGCCTTCATCGGATTTCGATCAGCTACAGGTTTTCGACGGTTCGACTTCAAATCCGGCGACCATTGGGAAGCGATGTTTCTCCCAAATGGCGAGAACACTTGGGAATGGCGTCTCGGTCTTGATATCCACTGCGATGATTCACAGCTGATTCTCGTGTTACCCGGTCACGACATCCCGAATCTGGCTGTTGTGCCGGGGGTAATGACTGGAAAGCAACTTAGCGGTGGCAATGGTGTTGGATTATCCATCGCCGTCAAACCTCTAGGTCGGTCGCATATCGGGCGCGGTGACCCGATAGCTCGGCTCGCATTTATTGACAGCTTTTCTGCGGTGAGTTTTGAGTAGCCTTGACGCTAACAGCGTACTGATGCCTCCTCCTTGCCGGAATCATTAACTTCAACGGCAATTGCTTTGACCTCGCGCAAGTCTACCGAATGTCGGTTAACTCCTTCTCGTCGTCCAATAGCCGCCAGTCCGTTTCCCACCCCGATCCTGCCGGTCCGCAGGCGACCCCATTGCAGACGTCGGCAATCTACTAGAGCGTAGGCCGACATGATTGAATCGGAACTCCCTCGTGAAGGTCAAGGCTGCGGGCATGTCGAAAACTCTGTTGGTCGATCTTCAAGAGCGTGCGGTGGATGCGGTGCGTGAAGGCGCGACGCATCAGTAGTCGGCCGAGCGTCCGTGTGAGCCCTGCCAGCGCATGGCGTTCACCCAGTGATCGTTTGCCCGCGGCTTTACGTTCAAGTCTCTGGACTAAGTACGATAGGACACATTCTTTCGAGCAGGAACATCTATTTGCTGTTTTCGATTGCCATGGCGGGCGAATTGAGCTTCGGCTAAAGTTATTGCTTGGCATCAAACTGTCATTGTTTAACCAACGCGGCGTAAGCATGTCCGAAACCACTCCCATCAAGCGGCCCTTGCATCTCCAGACCATTGATAGCTTGTTCGCTGATCTGATCGGGGGGGCAAGCATTTCGGTCGACGAGTCAGGCACCGAGTTTTCACTAACGAATGTCGACAGTCCTGCGGTCCTGAATTGGTACCGACTGAACAGGTCCAAGTGGGCGGGCAACGTGATGACGGTCGACGTTGAAGCCATGGTGGCTTCCGTTCTAACCAAACCATCCGTCCCACAGCCTCCCGCCCCAACAGCGGCGAAAGCGGGTCGGCGGCTGCGGCTCGCAAAGATCGTCGCGCACCGGTTTGCAGGCGTACACGCGTACGGGACGGCGGAAACCCCGCCAGTAGATTTCGTCTTCGAGCCACGCGAGCCGATCACGCTATTCGATGGTTGGAATGGAGCGGGCAAGACATCCCTACTGAACACGGTGGTCTGGTGTTTGACGGGTGAGATTCTCAGGCCGCAGCGGCGCCCGGAGAGCGGGCAAGAAGAATTCGACGGGCTGTTTGTGCGCGATGTGAATGGCAACGATGAAACGAGTAGCCATGCACTTACGCCGATCACGCCGCTACCAGACCCCAAATACTATGTGCCACCTGTAGGAAAGCCGGTTCATATCGATAGCTGGGTCGAGCTGACCTTCATCGATCAAGATGGCCAGCCTGTCGCACCCGTCAGGCGCACGCAGCTACGCGGTCCGAGAGGAAAGATCACCGAAACGCTTTCCGGTTTCGACACTCTGGGCGTCGATCCGATCGCGCTGCGGATTGGGACCACGATGCCAGCTCTTCTGCAATACATCAAAGTTGGCTCGCCATCCGACCTTGGCGAGGCTGCGGCCAAGCTGACTGGTCTGGCTGACGTCGCGAGCCTTGCGAAGCATGCCGCGAAATCGCGCGAGAAGCTGAACGGCGATCTTAAGAAGGACCGGACAAAGGAAATCGACGCGGCAGATTCACGGTTCATGGAGGCACTAGGGGACCTGCAAAAGCAGATCGACGAGTTTCCAACGATGTTGCCTCCTGACCCGCTGCCGACGCCGTCCGATGCGAAGGATGTGGAATCGAAGATTGAGGCGCTGGTTCAGCACTTCGACACGCTGAAGACGTCGGCACTTGCCGATGCACAGACGATCTTGGGCAAAGGCTTTGATCCGACCAGCAAGGCGGCCCGCGATGGCCTAGAGGCGGGCATCGGTCCGGCGCAGGGACAACTTAAATCGCTCGGACAACTGGCGAGCGTCAAGCGTGTGCGTGACTTGGCCGAGCTGACCCCGTCCGACTGGCATACGGTCGATGCACTGGTGCAGCAGATTCGCGCCGAAGGCGCAGTTCTGGCTGAACTCACGGCGACGCCCGCGCTTTCCCGGCGCAAGACGCTGTATGCTCGTGTGGCCGGGTGGATGGCTGAAGGTGATGACCATGACCCGGCTGCTTGTGTGGTTTGCAGCCGGTCGCTCGACGGTGTCCTCGACCCGGTAACGCAAAAATCAGTCTCTCAGCACCTTTCCGAGGTGACTGAATCGGAACAGGCGTTGCTTGCCCTGAGTATTCAGAGATGGGCTGCAAACTGGGGTGGAGCGCTTACCAGCAAAAGCCACGAAGCGCTCCAGCCGGAACTGCGGCGGGATTTACCCGGACATCCCGGTGACCTTATTCGCGCGGCGTTGACACAGGAGCTCTTTGAGACGGTCGCCTTTCAGGGCACGTTGGCAGCGTTGAAGCCGGGTGTCGCCGCCCTTTGCGATAAGCATCTTCCCAACCTGCCGCCGTTCATCGAACCTGTGGTCGAGGCGCTCCCCGCAGACCTCGGTGCGGCTGGCGTAGCGCTGACTGAGACCATGCAACGCCTGGTGCGTGCCGAAGCGTTTGCAAAGTGGCGCGACGCTCATCAATCCGCAGTCGCCGATGTCACGTTGGCGATCCTAAAAGGTACAGGCGGGCCCGTTGCGACCGTGGTCGACACCACACCCATTGCGCAAAAACTTGAGGCCCTGAACTCTATCGTTAAAGGCGTCGCACCTCTCAACACGGCGCTCGACTTATGCGCACGGCTCACCACGCAGTTGAACGCGAGGCGGTTGAAAGAGGACCACCTAGCACTTTACGCCCGTGCTGCGGATGCGTTGGAAGGCATTACGAAGCTGGGGTCGCTCGCTGAAAGACAGGTCGATACCCTGCGACGGAAACTGCATGCACGCACCACTTATTGGCGTGATCGCTGCTACCGGAACTCATTTCCGATGGCAGGACATGCCCTGCGCGACACCGCCATGGATGCCAAAGGCGTCCTCGATATTCACATTGGCTTCGAAAAGGCGACCGCGCCCGCGCAGCACATTTCGAATGCGTCTGCCCTGCGAGCAAACTTGATGGGGTTCTACTTAGCCTTTTGGGAGCATGTGCTTACGGAGCGGGGCGGGATCACGACACTGATTTTTGATGATCCGCAGGAATTGTTGGATCTCGACAATCGGGAAAAGCTGGCGCGACTGATCCCAGAGCTCGTGGGCGCGGGCGGGCAACTGCTGATCGCCACCTACGACCGAAACTTTGCGCGAATGACCGTGGCGGCAGGGCGCACATATGCCCGCATCGAACACCGCAGCGTGCACCCCGTCAATTCCTCGCGCCCGATGGTTGGAACGGCTGCCGCTCTGGAAGATCTGGATCGTAAGCGCGACGCTTATCTGGAGGACAAAGACAATGCGTCGATGGCGCAAGATTATGCCAACGAAGTCCGCATCTTTTTAGAGGCTCGGCTGGCCGATCTGTTCGACGATCCCGCGTATCCGGCCTACGCGGCGAGTTCGAAGAATCCGACGTTGGCGGATCACCTTGGCCATCTTCGTAGCCTCGTCAATCAACCGCCGAACGCGCTTTTCCGAGGGAAGGCCACAAAAGCTTTCTGCGAGTGCAAGGCCCTTGCACAAGGCGCGGAATGTCTTCGAGTCCTCAATACGTCCCACCACAACAAGGCTTCGTTGAGCGCCGGCGACATCTTCGCTGTCGCCGAGCAGCTAGACGTGGTGCGTGCGTTGGCCGAACGCATGCATGTCGAGTTTCGTCATTGGCGGTGGAGTGAGCCGATCCAAAGTCAGGACCGGGCCACCAATGTTGTGCCGTTCAAATCCGTGAGTGCCCCGCAGATCAAAGTGGTAATCCATCCAGACCTTGCCGCATTCAGTACGCATGCGCCTGACGGTTTTACGCAGGATTCGGAGACCGACTGGTTCGATGCTTCATGGTTCGGCGATAAGGCTTTCTTCTATATTCGTAAGAATAACCTCGGCTTCTCCGTGCCTGATGGCTGCATCGCCATCGTCGAGTGTACGCCCTATGATGGACGCGACCATAACCTCGTAATAGCCCGGCAGAAGGGTCATCTGCTGGCGCGGCGCCTTTTTCGTCCTGCCAATAGCGCCGAGATAGCGCTCGCGGCGGAGGCACCTGATCCACGCGAGTCGAAGCCGACGCTGGTGTTCAATGCACATGATGTCGTGCTTCACCGGATCGTCGGAATGCTCACCGAGCGCCCTGTCCCGCCGGTCGGCAAAGGCGAGGCAACTGAAATCACTGCTACGAGCTTGTCGCACGTGAAGTCAGCATATCGGGTGCGTGAGGAAAGCGGCGTCCCGTTGGCCCTGCCGGGGCAGGTAGTCCTCGGGGGCGACATTGTCCCCAAGGAACAGCTTGCTCACATGGAGGGTGCCCTTGTCGCCCTCTGCCTCGACAATGGCAGCAGCGTTTTCAAACGAATTGGCCAGCGCGTGCCGGGCACGCAGGGGAAGCTCTGGCAGTTCGAGAGTGTTGGCGGGCTTGGAAGCTCTCTGGTGATTTCGCTCGCGGAAGACGATGGCGCAAATGAAGTCCCTCGCTTCCTCTCCGCCCGACAGGTGATTGGCGTGCTTTACACCGTGTAGGACACGATCACCTGCTAATCCGGCTCAATATTGATCGCAATGATATCCTTGTCTGTTCGCGTGAGCATCGCCGTGTCGTGCCCGGATTTCTCCGCACATTCGTGGAAGAAGCCCGCAGCGACCGCGTAGTGACGCGCTATCATATGGAGAATGTCTTCCTCTGTCCCGCTCGTGTGCAGAACGGGGGGCGCTTTGTAAGCCACAATAGGGGGCGGTCGGCGAGGCAAGTCGGGCGTCCTCCCTATTGGTGTAATCGCTTACGATTCCATATCACGAGTGGCGGCTTCCGGGATCACGTTTCAGGCTACCGAACGTCCGAGATCGGGGCGCAAAGCGGACGTCGCTGAAAGGCGGCGAGGGGCAGGTATGGGTCAGGATGCGTCATAGGGCTATAGCGAACACATAGTTCTCTTCTTGGTCGTTCACGGCCCGCCAGTTTCAGTTCCAAGCTGGGCACGCCGACGCCCGCCGATCTTCCGCTAGAGACCGAGTGAGGGCAAGCAGCCGCTCGCCCTTGATGACCTAGGCGGAGGACCCGACGTCGGGCGCGGCGGTCCCGCCCGAATGTCCCGTGTCGGGGTCGATTCGAGGGGCTGCGTTTGGCGCTCGGCTGCCAAAGACGCTTCAGCGTCGCCGCGGGCCATCGCGCGTCTTGATCTCTGGCGCCGGTGTCGCCATCTCAGGCGCCTCGTTCATCCATGTGACGGTTCGCCATGACCACCGAGACCTTTGAGAGCCGCCCTTTCGAGGCCGACGTTTCCCGTCTGCTGCACATGATGGTGCATTCGGTCTATTCCGACCGCGACGTGTTCCTGCGGGAACTGATCTCGAACGCCGCCGATGCCTGCGAAAAGCTGCGCTATGAGGCGATTACCCTCCCCGAACTGCTGGGCGCCGACGCCGGGCTCGCCATCACCCTCTCGGCTGATCCGGAGGCCGGCACGCTAACCATCGCCGATAGCGGCATGAGCATGAGCCGGGATGAAATGATCGAGGCGCTCGGCACCATCGCCCGCTCCGGCACGCGCAGCTTCATCGATCGCATCGCCTCGGCCGAGAGCCAAGGAAGCGGTAAGGAGGGCGCCCAGCTCATCGGCCAGTTCGGCGTCGGCTTCTATTCCGCGTTCATGGTTGCCGCGAAGGTGGATGTGGTCAGCCGCCGCGCCGGCAGCGACGAGGCGTGGCTCTGGTCCTCGGACGGCAAAGGCGAATTCTCCGTCGCGCCGGTCGCCCTCGACGCAGCCCCCGCACGGGGGACGCGGGTCGTGCTCCATCTCACCGACGACGCCAAGAGCTATGCCGAGCGCTGGACGCTGGAGCGCATCGTCAAGGAACAGTCCGGCCACGTGCCGGTGCCCATCCGCTTCATCGAGAAGCCCGGTGCGGATGCGGCCGCGCTGTCGGACGGCGCCGCGCTGTGGACCCGCGCCAAATCCGAGATCACGGCGCAGGAATACACCGACTTCTACCGCAGCGTCGCGGGGCAATATGACGAGCCGGCGCTCACCGTGCATTTCCGCGCCGAGGGCCGGCATTAATACACCGCGCTGGCCTTTGTGCCGGGCGCGCGCCCGTTCGACCTGTTCGACGCCGACCGCAAGGGTCGGATCAAGCTCTATGTGAAGCGCGTCTTCATCACCGACGACGCCGAGCTTCTGCCGCGCTATCTTCGCTTCGTGCGCGGCCTGGTCGACAGCGCCGACCTGCCGCTCAACGTCTCGCGCGAAATGATCCAGGACAGCCCGCTGCTCGGCGCGATCCGCAAGGGGCTCACCAACCGCGTGATCGCGGATCTCGCCAAGCTCACCGAGCAGGATGCGGAAGCGTTCGGCAGGGTGTGGGAGAATTTCGGCGCGGTCATCAAGGAGGGCCTCTATGAGGATTTCGAGCGCCGCGAGCAGCTCTTAAACCTCGCCCGCTTCAAGACCACCGCCTCCGGCGAGGGCACGCGCAGCCTCAAGGACTATGTTGCGGGACTGAAGGAGAACCAAACCGCGATTTACATCATTACCGGTGACGACGCGGCTCGCATCGCGAGTTCGCCGCATCTGGAAGGCTTCCGCGCACGCGGCATCGAGGTGCTGCTCCTCGCCGATCCGGTCGATGCGTTCTGGGTAGCGGGAGGGCTCGACTACGAGGGCAAGCCGTTCCGATCGGTGACACAGGGCAGTGCCGATCTCGGCCTTATTCCGCTCCTCGACAAGGACACGCCGCCCTCGGTCGGGGCCAGCGCGGAGGTCAGCGGGCTCATCGCCGAAATGAAGGAGCTGCTGGGCGCGGAAGTGGCCGATGTGCGGGCCTCTGACCGCCTCACCGACAGTGCCGTGTGCCTCGTTGCCGCCGAGAATGGACCGGACAGGCAATATGAGCGCTTCCTCGCGGCGTCGGGTCGACTTGGCAGCGCGGCCAAGCCGATCCTCGAAGTGAACCCCACACACGCCATGATCATCGGCCTCGCCGGCAATACCGACGACGCCACCCGGGCGGATGTCGCGCATCTTCTGCTCGACACGGCCCACGTGCTCGACGGCGAGCGGCCGGCCGACGCGACCGCGTTCTCGCAACGGCTGTTCCGGCTGATGACACGCGGGATCGGCACCGCCTGAGCCGGCGCCGCCGTCCGCTGACGGTGCTTCCGGCCACCTCGCGCGTGGGCTATTGAGAGAGCCATGTCCCGTCGCACCGGAAGCGCCGATCTGCCCCTTCACACCGGCCGTGTGCCGCCCTGGCTGGCGGAGCGCATGACCAAGCTTGGCGCGGTGATCAGTGAGGCCATCGTGCATCACTATGGCCGCGACGAATTCCTGCGCCGGATGGCGCATCCGTTCTGGTTCCAGTCCTTCGGCGCCGTCATGGGCATGGACTGGCACTCCTCCGGCATCACCACGAGCGTCATCGGCGCGCTCAAGCGCGGCCTGCAGCCGCTCGAGGGCGAGCTGGGCATCCATGTCTGCGGCGGGCGCGGCCGGCATTCGCGCAAGACGCCGCAGGAACTGATGGCCTTCGGCGAACGCACAGGCTGCGACGGCGAGGCCCTGGGCCGAGCAAGCCGCCTTGTCGCCAAGATCGACAGCGCCGCCGTGCAGGACGGGTTCGATCTCTATCTGCACGGCTTCATCGTCACCGATGACGGGCACTGGGTGGTGGTACAGCAGGGAATGAACGACGCGCGCGGGCAGGCGCGGCGCTACCATTGGCTTTCGGAAGGGCTGAAGAGTTTTCTCGACGACCCCCATGCCGCCGTCGACGGCCCGCATCAGGGCGACATCGTCAACCTCGCCGATGCCCGCGCCGCGCCCTCCCGCAGCGGGCAGCTGGACCTGCTGGAACATCTCGGACCGGACGCGATCGCCCGCACCTTTGCGGGGCTGGACGGCGCGAAGGTGCAGAAGGCGGCGCCCGCAAGCGACCAACTCGAACTGCCACACCTCGTCATGCCGGCGCATCACGATGTGCGCGCGAAGGACGTGGTGCTGCCGCGCCTGCAGGCGGCGCTCGCCGCAGCCACTGATCGCGGGCCGCAGGACTTTGCCGAACTGCTGCTGGTGCCGGGCGTCGGCGCACGCACGGTCGAGGCGCTCGCCCTGGTGGCGGAAGTGGTCCACGGGGCGCCCTGTCGCTTCTCCGACCCCGCACGCTTTTCCTATGCGCATGGCGGCAAGGACCGCCATCCCTTCCCGGTGCCGCTAAGGGTCTATGATCACACCATCGACGTGATGAAATCAGCGGTGCGCAAGGCGAAGCTCGGCCAGTCCGAGGAGCTTGCCGCAATCCGCCGGCTCGACGACCAGACGCGCCAGCTGGAGCGTTTCGCTGGAGGGCGCAGCTGGGATGAGATTGTCGAGGACGAGAGGCGGACATCGGGGAGCTGACGCGCTACGCGCTCGCGCGGCAGGCGATCCAGATGGAACAGGACATACTCCGCGAGAATGTCGGCATTCAGGACCCGGGTCAGGAAGCCTTTCGCGGGTTCGCACGCGACAAACAACGCCTCGGAGGAGCCGACATCGACCTCAGCTGCCGCCTTGACCGATCCATCGGGTCAGACAGCCGCACTCACTCCGGCACGGTTAGCGGCAGGCCGATCACAAGCTCGTCGGCGACGAAGCGCTCGACCCGGCCGGGCAGATAAAACACATCGGAAACAAGGTCGTGCTCCGCGACCGTCCAATGTGGGTCGCTATCCCTTCGCTGAACCCACACGAAACGTGAAACCGGCTGATCCGCCTGTTCATTATTGCGCAGTGATTGGCTGTCCGCCTCTGACGGCAGGCCACCGGCCTCGATAATGGCGCCGAGCTGGGCGGCGACGCTGTCCGGAATCACTTTCGCGCCCGTGCTCCAGCGGCGCACCGTGCGGATATCGACGCCGATGAGCTTGGCGATGCGCGCTGGCGTCGCGTTGAGCTTTTCGAGGGCGTCCTGAAATTCTTCGGCTGTCATGTCCCGGCAATAGCAGGAGCGAAACGGACTGGCTATGGCCCGCTCAGCCGGGGCGTCAATCTCACTGACTGAAAAGTCGTGCGTCCGCCGCCTCCCAGTGCAACCGCATGCGGGCGCCGATGGTGACGTCGTCCGGTCGCACACGGCTGGCGGGAATTCGCACATTGACGCTGGCGCCCCAGCCGGTGGCGAAAACAAAATGGTAGGTCTCGCCGATAAAGGTCGCGTCGGAGAGGACGGCGTCGATACCCGGTCCCGCCGGCTTCCCGAGAGCCGAAAGGTGCAGGCGGTCGGGGCGGATCATCAGCCCGGCGCGGGCACCGGCGACGGCGGCGCCGTGCAGGGAGATGCCGCTCAGGGTTCCGCCATCCGGCAGCACGATGTCGGCGCTCTCGCCTTCGCTGCGGGTGATGGTGCAGTCGATGAAGTTGGAATGACCAATGAAATCAGCGACAAAGCGCGTGCGCGGCGCGTCGTAGAGTTCCCGGCCTTTGCCGAGTTGTTCGATGCGGCCCTGGTTGAACAGGGCAATGCGATCGGAAAGACTCAGCGCTTCTTCCTGGTCGTGGGTGACATAGAGGATGGTCACGCCGGTCTGACGGTGGATGCGGCGGATCTCGTCCTGGATTTCCTCCCGCAGTTTCTTGTCGAGCGCCGAGAGCGGCTCGTCCATCAACAGCAACGGTGGGTTGTAGGCGAGCGCCCGGGCCAGCGCGACACGCTGCTGCTGGCCGCCGGAGAGCTGGGCCGGCATCCGGTCGGCGAAGGTCTCCAGCCGCACCAGCGCCAGCATCTCCTCGACCTTGCGGGCGATCTTGGCCGCCGGCCACCGGCGCACGCGCAGGGGGAAGGCGACGTTCTCGGCGACGGAGAGGTGCGGGAACAGCGTGTAGCGCTGGAACACCATGCCGATGTTCCGCTTGTTCGAGGGCTCGGCGAGGATGCTGCGCCCCTCCAGCCGCACATCGCCGCCCGTCGGCTCGAAGAAGCCGGCGATCATGTAGAGCGTCGTGCTCTTGCCCGAGCCGGAGGGCCCGAGAAAAGTGACGAACTCGCCGCGCGCGATCTCAAGCGAAACGTCATTGACGGCGGCAACCTTGCCGAACGTCTTGGAAATATTGCTTATTTCCAAAAAGGTCATGAGCGGGCGTCCTTGCGGAAGAAGGCGGCAAGCGCCATGAGGGCCGCGGTCAGGGCGATCAGCAGCGTCGAAACCGCGGCGATAACAGGCGAGAGATCCTGGCGCAGCGTGCCGAAGATCCGCACGGGCAGGGTCTGGAGATCGGGGCTCGCCATGAAGATGGCGATCACCACCTCGTCCCAGGAGGCGAGGAAGGAAAAGATCGCCGCGCTCACCAGACCCAGCCGGATGCCCGGCAGGGTGACTCGGATCTTGGCTTCCAGCGGGCTCGCGCCGCAGACGATGGCGGCGGTCTCGATATCGCGGTCAAACCGTTCCAGCGCATTGGAAATCGCGATGATTGAGAAGGGCAGGGCGATCACCAGATGCGCCAAAACAAAGCCCAGAAACGTGCCGTTGAGATGCAGCCGCAGGAAGAAGGCGTAGAGCGCGACCGCGAGCACCACCACCGGCAGGATCATCGGGGTCAGGAACAACGCCCGCAGCGCCTGCCGGCCGCGAAACGTGCCGCGCGTCAGGCCGAAGGAGGCCATCAGTCCGATCAGCACCGACAGCACCGTCACCACCACCGCGATCTGGAAGCTGGTGAGGAAGGAGGCGATCCATTCGGGATCCTCGAACAGGTCCTCATACCAGCGCAGCGTCCAGCCGGGCGGCGGGAATTGCAACCATTGCGAGGAGCCGAAGGACAAGGCGACGATCAGCAGGATCGGCAGCAGCAGATAGGCCCCGACCAGCAGGGCGATGGCGATCAGGGCGACCCGCCAGGGGCCGAGACGGGCGAAATCAAGCAGCATGGCGCGCTAGCTCCTCGCCTGGCCGAAGCCGAAAAAGCGTAGCTGCACCATGTAGATGGCGAGCGTGATCACCAGCAGCACCAGCGCCGCCGCCCCCGCCAGACCCCAGTCGAGCAGCGATTGCACCAGCTGGGCTATCAGCTCCGCCAGCATCATGTTCGAGGTGCCGCCAAGCAGGGCCGGGGTGATGAAATAGCCGAGCGACATGACGAAGACCATCAGCGCGCCGGCGGCGATGCCGGAGGCGGTGAGGGGGAGCATGACGCGGGTGAAAGCCTGCCAGCGGCTGGCGCCGCAGAGGGCGGCGGCCTGGAAAATGGCGGGGTCGATGGAACGGATGGTGGCGTGCAGCGGCAGGATCATGAAGGGCAGCATGATGTAGGTCATGCCGATGGTAACGCCGGCCAGATTGTTGATCAGCGGCAGCGGCTCGGAAATCAGGCCGAGATCCATCAGCGTGCGGTTGATGATGCCGGTCCGCTGGAGCAGCACCATCCAGGCATAGGTGCGGGCGAGAAGGTTGGTCCACATCGACAGGATGACGATGGCGAACAGCAGTCGTGACCAGAAAGACGGCGCGATCGCCAGGAACCAAGCCACTGGAAAACCAAGGAGAACCGTCGCGATCGTCACCGTTCCCGCGACCAGGAAGGTGTTGCCCAGCACTTTGAGATAGGTCGTCGAGGCGAAAAAGGCGGCGTAGTTCTGCAGCCCCGGCTCGGGTTCCAGCACGCTGCGCAGCAGCAGGGCCAGCACCGGAATCACGAACACCACCACAACCAGAGCGAGCGCCGGCAGGACAGGCGCGAAGCCCCGGCCCCGCCGCCGGCTGGCGGCGAGGACGGGTGAGGGGGTGGCAATCGGCACGTCGGTCACGGTCATGAGGGCTCGATCACGGCGGTTCGATGAGTGCAGTGAGGTGGACGATCAGGCCGATGAGGCCAAAGAGGCCAACGCGACCGGGTGCGGCGCCCCGCCTCCGCACCCGGTCGCGCTCTCCTCCGTGGGAAGCGCGGACGGGCAGATGTCGTGCGGCGCGCGCCAGCGCGACTTACCGGTCGCCGGCGTGCCGGGAACTCCCGGTCACTCCGCCTGCCAGGCGTACCAGCGCTTGCCGATCTCGTCGCGATGGGCGGCCCAGTAGCCCATGTCGAGATTGATCTGCGAGCCGGTGTGCTGGTCGGGCAGGTTAGCGGCGACGTCCTTCGGCATCAGCGCGGCGGACTTCACATTGACCGGCGCATAGCCGCTCTCGGTGGCGA
The DNA here is from genome assembly GCF_000380205.1 of Ancylobacter sp. FA202. Taxonomy (NCBI): domain Bacteria; kingdom Pseudomonadati; phylum Pseudomonadota; class Alphaproteobacteria; order Hyphomicrobiales; family Xanthobacteraceae; genus Ancylobacter; species Ancylobacter sp. FA202. The sequence goes on from NZ_KB904818.1 coordinate 4,649,078, forward strand.
AGCTCGCCTGCCCTTCCGGGCTGGTCGCCTCGGCGATGAACTTCATCGCCGCTTCCTTGTTCTTCGCGCCCTTGGGCACGACCAGCATGTCGGCGGCGGTCAGGTTCTGCTCCCAGGACAGGTCGACCTTCTCGCCGCTCTGCTGCAGCGCGAAGATGCGCCCGTTCCAGAACTGGCCGATCGGCGCCTCGCCGGAGGCGAGCAGCTGCTGCGACTGCGCGCCGGTGCCCCACCAGACAATGTCCTTCTTGATGCTGTCGAGCTTCTTGAAGGCGCGGTCGAGGTCGAGCGGGTAGAGCTTGTCGGCGGCCACGCCGTCCGCCAGCAGGGCGATCTCCAGCACGCCCGGCGCCGACCATTTGTAGAAGGTGCGCTTGCCGGGGAAGGCCTTGGTGTCGAACACATCCGCCCAGCTCTTCGGCGCCTTGCCCTTCAGGCTCGCCGGGTTGAAGCCGAGCACGAAGGAATAATAGAAGCTGCCGACCGCATGGTCGGTGACGAAGCGCGGGTCGATCTCGTCGCGCTTGACGATGGAAAAGTCGATCGGCTCGATCAGCCCGTCCTTGGCGGCGGCGGCGGCGAAATCGGCTTCCACATCCACCACGTCCCAGGAGACGTTGCCGCTCTCGACCATGGCTTTCAGCTTGCCATAGTCGGTCGGGCCATCCTGCTTGACAGTGATGCCGGTTTCCTTGGTGAAGGGCACGGCCCAGCTCTTCTTCTGGGCGTCCTGGGTGGTGCCGCCCCAGCTGGTGAAGACGATGGAGCCCGACTGCGCCATGGCGGCGCCGGCGAGGCCGGCGGCGAGGGCGAGGGCGGCGACCCCGAGGGCTCGTGATGTGCGCGACATGATAGTCCCCTTTGGTTGGCGTTCGGTGTGGAAGGCGGCGCGTTGGGCGCTCGGACTTTTTGCGTCGCGGCGAGGAGCGGGGCCTCAAGGCTCCCCTCCGTCAGTCCAGCGGCGAGAAGGCGGTGGGCAGGAGAATCTTGTTCTCCATGGTCTCGATCAGCGCCTGGATCTTCGGCAGGAAGGCGAGCCAGGCGGGATCGGCGTTCAGCCGCGCGCGGCGGGCGGCGCGGTCATCCAGGCTGGCATAGGCCCAGATGTGGACGATCTCGTTCAGCGGACCGATCTCGCTGGTGAAATAGCCGACCAACTGGCCGAGATGGCTCTTCTGCAAAGCGATGCCTTCCTCGGCCACCAGCTTCACATAGGCCGGGACGGCGCCGGTCTTCAGGCGGTAGGTACGCATCTCGTAGAGCATGGCTTGGCCTCAGCGCATCACGAAGGGATCGGCGATCGGCTCGTCTGATGTGCGCAGCCAGACCGATTTGGTGCGGGTGTAGTCGCGGATCGATTCCGCCCCGCCCTCGCGCCCGAGGCCGGACAGGCCATAGCCGCCGAAGGGCACGATGGGCGAGACCGCGCGGTAGGTGTTGACCCAGACGATGCCGGCGCGCAGCTTTCGGATCAGCCTATGGGCGCGGGTGAGATCGCGGGTGAACACGCCGGCGGCGAGGCCGAACGGGCTGTCATTGGCTTTACTGAGCGCGTCCACCTCGCCCTCGAAGCTGATGACGCTGAGCACCGGGCCGAACAGCTCCTCCGCCGCGCAGGGCACTTCATTGCCGGCGCAGGCGAGGATGGTGGGGGCGTAGTAATTGCCCGAGGCAAACCCCTCCGCCCGCGTGCCGCCGGTGACGAGGGTGGCCCCCGCCGCGAGGCTGGCGGCGACGACCTGTTCGATATGGGCGCGCTGGCGAGCGGTGGCGAGCGGGCCCATCTCGGTCGCCGGGTCCTGCGGGTCGCCGATGCGGATGCGGCGGGCCTTCTCAATGAGGATGGCCAGCAGCTTCTCGCGCACGCTCTCCTCGACGAAGAGGCGGGAGCCGGCGACGCAGCTCTGGCCGGAGGCCGCAAAAATGCCGGCCACCACCGCATTGGCGGCGCTCTCCAGATCGGCATCGGCGAACACCAGCACCGGCGACTTGCCGCCGAGTTCCAGCGTCGTGAAAGCGAGGTTTTCCGCCGTGTTGCGCACCACATGGCGCGCGGTCGCCGGGCCGCCGGTGAAGGCGACGCGGGAGACGAGCCGGTGCGCGGTGAGCGTCTTGCCGCATTCCTCGCCGAAGCCGGTGATTATGTTGACCACGCCGGGGGGAAAGCCCGCCTCATGCACCAGCCGGGCGAAGGCGAGCAGCGGGGCGGGGCCTTCCTCGGAGGCTTTCAGCACCACGGTGCAACCCGCCGCCAGCGCCGGGCCGAGCTTTACCGCCGAGAGGAAGAGCTGCGAGTTCCACGGCACCACGGCGGCGACGACGCCGATCGGCTCGCGCCGCAGCCAGGCTTCCATATCCGGCTTGTCGACGGGCAGATGGGCGCCCTCGACCTTGTCGGCGAGGCCGCCGAAATAGCGATAATACTCCGCGACATAGCCGATCTGCGCCCGCGTCTCGCGGATGATCTTGCCGGTGTCGCGGGTCTCCAGCTCCGCCAGTTCCTGCGCATGCGCGGCGACGAGATCGCCGAGCCGCATCAAGAGCTTGCCGCGCGCGGTGGCGGTGAGGTTTGCCCATTCCGGCGCGTCAAAAGCGCGGTAGGCGGCTTCCACCGCGCGGTTCACGTCGGCGCTGGTGGCGGCCGGCATCACCGCCCAGGGCTGGCCGGTGGAGGGATCGAGGCTCTCGAAACTCGCCCCGCCGGTGACGAAGGCGCCGTCGATATAGAGCCGGAAATCGTCGCGCAGGGCGGTCATCGGCTCACCCTCACGCGAAAGCCGGCAGGACGTGGCGGATGAAGCGGTCCAGCGACTTCGCCTTGCGCTGATGGCTGATGCCGGCGTCGATCCACAGCGCGAACTGGTCGAAGCCGAGCGCCTCATAACCCTTCAGCCGGGCGATCACCTCCTCGGGCTCGCCGATGACGAGATTCTTGCGCACGACCTCCGGGGCGAAGTGCGGGACGGCGGCCCGCTCTTCCGGGGACAGCGGCGCCATGATCGCCTGATGGATCGGCCGCTTATTGGCGAACCAGGCGCCGAACAGCCCGTACCAGGCGGAAAGATCGTCCGCGAGTTGGTCGGCCTCAGCAGGCGACTCCGCCACAAAACAGTGCTGCAGCAGCATGATCTTCGGGCGCGGCACCTGCTTGTGGTCGGCGACGGCGGTGTTGAAGCGCTCCATCAGGCTCACCACCTCGCCATCGCCTGAGGCGAGCGGCGTCACCTGCACATTGCAGCCATTGGCGACGGCAAAGGCGTGGCTGTTGGGGTCCCGCGCGGCGATCCAGATCGGCGGGCCGCCTTCCTGCACCGGCAGCGGCGAGGCGGTGGAGGTGGGGAAGCTCCAGAACTGGCCCTCATGGGCATAGTCGCCCTCCCACAGCTTCTGCACCGCCGGCACCAGCTCGCGCATGCGCAGCCCGGCGCCCATGGCGTCGAGGCCGGGCAGCAGGCGCTCATATTCAAAGCTGTAGGCGCCGCGCGCCACGCCGAGATCGAGCCGGCCCTCGCAGGCGATGTCCATCATCGCCGCCTCGCCGGCCAGCCGGATCGGGTGCCAGAACGGGGCGATCACATTGCCGGTGCCGAGGCGGATGGTCTTGGTCTTCGCCGCGAGATGGGCGAGCTGGATGAAGGGGTTGGGGGCGATGGTGAAGTCCATCGCGTGGTGCTCGCCGATCCACACCGTCTCGAAGCCCGCGCCCTCGGCGGTGAGCGCCAGCTCCTCCAGCTCGGCGAACAGCCTCGCATGGGGAATGGCGGGATCGGTGCGCTCCATATGGACGAAAAGGGAGAACTTCATGAGGGTGATCCCGGTTCTGGTCTCAGCCGTGGGGGGCGGCGGCGAGCGGGTGAATCTGACCGCGCTCGGCATCGCCGACATAGATACCGAACGCATCCTCGCGCCGCTCGCGCAGATAGCGCGCCAGCATGGAGCGGGTGGCCTCGTCCGGCAGGCGGGCGAGGTCGACCGCCTCCAGCGGCACGAGGCGGGCACCGGCCTCCGGGCGCGGCGTGCCTTCATATCCGCCGCGATAATAGATCGAGACCGTGGGCGGGGCCGAGCCTTCGCCCGGGGTCTCGAACACCGCGAACAGGAAGCCGAGCCGGCCCTCGACGCCGAGCCGGGCCAGCGCGCCCCGCAGGCTGCGCGGATTGGTGGCCGACTCCAGGCAGGTGCCGGCGGGAAGGTCGAGCCCGCCCGTGCCGTCCTCGACCAGCAGCAGCGCGCCGTCCTGTTCCAGAAGGGCGCCGACGCGGGCCGGCTCGTCGCGCTTGGCCAGCGCCTGCTGGCCGAGCGAGACATCGACATAGGCGCCGCGGCAATAGCCGAGCGGGGCGACATCGCGCGTGCCGAAGCCGCTGACATGGCCGATCAGGATCACATGGTCGCCGGCTTCCACCACCTCGTGCCTGCGGCAATCGAACCACGCCGCCGCGCCTGAGATGACCGGGCTGCCGGCCGGGCCGAGCTGCCAGGGCGCGCCGGAAAACTTGTCCGGCGACTTGGAGGCGAACAGGGCCGAAACGTCCTTCTGCTCCGCCGCCAGAACCGAGACGGCGAAGTTTTCCGCCGCTGAGAACACCGGGAAGCTCGACGCGGTTTTCGCCAGGCACACCAGGATGAGCGGGGGATCGAGCGAGACGGAGGAGAAGGAATTGGCGGTGAAGCCGCGCATCTCGCCGGCCGCGTTGCGCGTCGTCACGACCGTGACGCCGGTGAGGAAGGCACCGAGCGCTTGGCGGAAGGCTTTTGCGTCGAAGGGCGCGGCCGATGCATCGATGAAGGTGAGAAGCCGTGCGTTCACGGCGTCCGGGTGGGTCAGCGTCATCATGTGGCGGGCGCCTGCCAGCACCTCGGCGCGGCCCTGCGGGGCCAGCATGGCCATCGCCTGCGACATGGCGGGGGTCGAATTGCCGTCGCCATCGGCGGTCATGAACAAAGCCGGCAGGGCGAGGCTGGAGAGCCGGTCGCGATGGGCGGCGTCGGAGGCGGCGAACAGCGCATAGGTGCGGGCATAGCCGACCGGATCACCCGCCGCGAGGAGCGCCGTCACCTGCGCCGCGCTCGCCTCCAGTTCCGGCGGCACCGGCGCGCCGAACCAGCGGGCGACGGCGGCGGCGTGCGAGGCGGCCCGGCCTTCCGCGTCCAGCGCGCCGGCGCGGGCGGTGACGATGGCGCGCTGTTCCGGCGTGCGGCAGAAAACGGCGTTGAGCGCGGCGACGGCGCGCACCCGGGCAGGATGCGCCAGCGCCGTCTCCAGCGCCACCAGCGCGCCCATGGAATGGCCGACCAGCGCGGCCGAGGCCAGGCCCAGCCCATCCATCAGGGCGATGACGTGATCGGCATAGTCGGAGAGGCGTGCGTCTGCCGGCGGCAGGCTGGAGCCGCCATGGCCGGGCATGTCGAGCGCGATCACGTCATGGCCCTCGGCCAGCGCCGCGATCTGCGGGCCCCACACCTCGCTCGCCATGCCGACGCCATGGATCAGCACCACAACAGGCGCGCCCACCACGCCGGCGCGGCGATAGGCAACCTGCGCGAGGGCGCCGTCGCGGCCGGCATAGGCGAGGGTGCGAACCTCAGCCATGGGAGGAATCCGCGCCGGCGGCGTCGAGGCCCGGGGCGGTGTCCAGCCCCTGGGTGGAGCCGAGGTCCTTGAGGTCCTGATAGCGGTCGCCAATGCGGTGATGCGGGCGCCCGCCAATGGAGGCGCCGAGCGCGACCACGATCTCGTCGGGCGCCGGGGCGTCGTTGATGGCGAACTGGATGGTGAGGTAGTGCGAGCGGCGCCCCTCATCCAGCTTGTCCATCAGCGGAATGGCGATGGCGGCATTCGGCCCGCCGCGCGTGTTGGTGAAAGCGAGATAGCTCTTGGCGCCCACCGCCTTGCGGTAGTGATTACCGAAGCGCAGCGTGTGGATCAGCGCCGAGGCGTGTTCCACCTCGCCCGAGGTGCCGACGATCGCCGCCTTGCCATAGCCCTCCACCGTCTCGCCCGAGCCGGCCATGCGGAGGATTTCCTCGGTCAGCAGCGCGCCGAGCTGGGGGGCGATGTCGTGAATCTCCGGCTTGAGATCCTCGACGAAGCCGCGCCCGGCCCACGGATTGGTGAGCACGGCCGCCGCCGCATAGAGGCGCAGCGGCGTGGGGGCGGCGCGCCCGCCCTCGATGAAGGTGGTCTCGGCATAGGTGACGAGCTTGCGCAGCTGCAACGGCATGATCTGTCTCACGAAAGACGGGCTGAGCGGTGCCGGGCGGGCAGTCGTTCAGCGACGATGGCCTCAAGTTACGTATGATGGTATACCATAAGACAATCGAGTCAATTGTCATCCCGCGCCGCTCGGGCGACAAGAGGCGGGAGGGGAGACGGCCATGGTCGCGACGACGGAATCGAACACGGCGAATGAAGAGATGAAGGTCGAGCGCAGCGTCACCACGCTGCGCAGCCTGACGCTGGAAAAGATGCGCGACGCCATTCTCGATTTCCGCTTCAAGCCCGGCGAGCGGCTGGTGGAGCGCACGCTGTGCGAGCGGCTGGGGGTGAGCCGCAGCGTGGTGCGCGAAGTGCTGCGGCATCTGGAGGCCGAGGGGCTGGTGGAGACCATTCCCCATCAGGGCCCGGCCGTGACCAAGCCGGACCCGGCGCAGGCGGCGCAGATCTACGAGATACGCGGCCTGTTGGAGAGCGAGGCCGCGCGGGCCTGCGCGCTGAACGCCCCGGAGGCGGCGATTGCCGAGCTTGGCGGGGTGATCGACGAGATCGACGCCGCCTTCCAGACCGGCAGCCCGCGCGAAGTGCTGCGGCGGACGACGGAATTCTACGAGAAGCTGTTCGTCGCCGCCGGCAAGGAGGTGGCGTGGGATGTGGTGCGCTCGCTCAATGCCCGGATCAACCATCTGCGCTCGATGACCATTGCCCAGGAAGGGCGGCACAGGGCCGCCATCGCCGAAATGCGGCTGCTGCACGCGGCGCTGCTGCGGCGGGACGCGGCCGGCGCCTATGAGGCGAGCCGCGCCCATGTGGCGACGGTGGCCGGGCTCGCCGGCGCCATTCTCAGCCGGATCTGACCTCGCGCCGCGCCACGGACCGGCTTGCCAGCCGCGCCGCCCACCGGCTATCTCGCACGGCCCGCGCGGGGCAGGTGAGAGCGGCGAGGAAGAGATGGCTGATATGGCAGAGCTGGACCCGATCACCCGCGTCCTCGGCAGCCTGCCGCCGGAGATCACCGCCACCGACCCGGATGTGGTGGCGCGCTATCTCACCGATTTCCGCCGTTTCCGCACTGGGGCCGCCCGCGCCGTGCTGCGCCCGCGCTCCACGGCCGAGGTGCAGGCCATCGTCACGCTGTGCGCCGCCCATGGCGTGCCACTGGTGCCGCAGGGCGGCAACACCTCCTATTGCGCCGCCGCCACCCCCTCGCCGGAGGGCGGCGAGCTGGTGCTGAGCCTGGAGCGGCTGAATGGCGTGCGCGCGATCGACGCCGCCAATCTGTCGCTGACGGCGGAAGCGGGCTGCGTGCTGAGCGTGCTGCAGGAGGCGGCCGACGCGGCCGGCCTGATGCTGCCGCTGGATCTCGGCTCGCGCCAGTCCTGCCAGCTCGGCGGCGCCCTCTCCACCAATGCCGGCGGCATCTCGGTGCTGAAATACGGCATGGCCCGCGACCTCGTGCTGGGCCTTGAGGCCGTGCTGCCGGACGGGCAATTGCTCAACGTGCTGCAGCCGCTGCGCAAGAACAACACCGGCTATGACGTGAAGCAAATGCTGCTCGGCGCCGAGGGCACGCTCGGCATCATCACCGCCGCCTCGCTGAAGCTGGCGCGAAAGCCGGCGCAGACGGTGACGGCCTTCCTCGCGGTCGAGGCGATCGACGCGCTGACCACGCTGCTGGCACGGGCGCAGATTCTGACCGGCGAGAACATCACCTCGTTCGAGTACGTCTCGCAGCATTCGCTCAGCCTGCTGCTCGCCGCGCAGCCCGGCCTGCGCCATCCGCTGGAGAGCCCGGCGCCGCATTATGTGCTGATGGAGGCGCAGACCTGCTCGCCGGTGCTGGGGCTGGAGGACGCGGTGGCGACGCTGCTGGAGGAGCTTATGGGCGAGGGGCTGGTCGGCGACGGCACACTCGCCGCCGGCGGCCAGCAGCGCGACCAGCTGTGGTATCTGCGCGAGCATATTCCCGAGGCGGAAGTCGCCAATGGCGGCTCGGTGAAGCACGATGTTTCGGTGCCGACCTCGGCCTTGCCGGCCTTCATCACGCAGGCCAGCGCGCTGGTCGAGGCGCACAGCGCCGGCGGGCGGCTCTCCATCTATGGCCATGTCGGCGACGGCAATGTGCATTTCAACGTGGTCGCCCCCGTGGGCGTCGACCCCGCCGGCTACAAGCCGTGGTTCGAGCGCGAGGTGTCGCCGCGAATCTATGACCTCGCCGTGGCGATGGGCGGCTCCTTCGGGGCGGAATACGGCATCGGCACCGTCAAGCTCGACCTGCTGGACCGCTATGGCGACCCGGCCAAGCTCCACATGATGCGCGCGCTGAAGGCCGCGCTCGACCCGGCCAACCTGATGAACCCCGGCAAGGTGGTGCGGTTCTAGCCGCCGGTGCTCGCGCCGGGCTGCCAGTCGGTCATAGCAAGCACATGGCCGCCGAGCTTCTGGAAGGCGCGCTGGCGGCAGGAGAAGACGATGATCTGCTGGTCGCGCGACTGGCGGTGCAGCGCGTCGAACATCCGTTCGATACGGTCATCGTCGGAATAGACCAGCGCGTCGTCGAGAATAACCGGCGCCGGCCGCCCATCGCGGGCGAGCAGGCGGGCGAAGGCGAGGCGGGTGAGCACCGAGAGCTGTTCGCGCATGCCGCCGCTCAGCCGGTCGACATCCTCCTCATGGCCGTTGCGGCGCAGGGTCTGCGGCAGCAGCGTCTTGTCGTCGAAGGTGATGGCGGCATCGTCGAACAGCAGGCCGAGCAGCGGGGTGAGTTCGGCCATGACGGGCTTGAGATAGAGATCGCGCGCCTGCGCCCGTGCCGCCTCCAGCGCAGCCGCCAGCCTTTGCAGCACGCGGATTTCGGCACTGAAGGCCTCCACCCGGGCGCTGGCGGCGGCAAGCGCCTCCTTCGCCTCGCCCCACATCTCTTCCACCGCCTCGTCGGAACGGGTGCTGATCTCAGCGTTCAGGCCCGCAATGGCCTCGCGCAGGGCGGCGGCTTCCTTGTCGGTGGCGTCCGCGACCGAGCGGGCACGGCGAAGCGCGGCCTCGGCCGATTCGAGATCGATAACGCTCGCGCGCAGGCGCTGCACCTGCGCCTCGGCACTCGCGCCGAGCCGGTCGCGCTGCTCGAAGCGTTCGGACAGCTCCTGCAGCCGGGCGCCGCGCGCCTCATCCGGGCCGAGAATGGCCTCGATCCGGGTGCGCTCGGCCTTCAAGGCGGCCAGCGCGGTCTCGGCCTCGACAAACGCCTCGTCGGCGCGGGCCCGCAGCGGCTCGGCCGCCCGCAGTGCCTGCCGGGCGAGGGTGCGCCGCGCCTCGGCGGCGGAGAGGGCCGCCTGCGCCTGCGTCTGAGCCTGCGCCGTGTCCTCCGTCAGCTCGATGTCCTCGGTGCCGCGCGCGCCATGCGCGGCCACATCCGCCCGGAGCTTTGCCAGCCCCTCCGGCGCCAGCAAGCTGAGCCGGCCGTTCAGTTCCCGCCGCTCGGCGTCGATCTGCTGCGCCCGTATCTGCCGCGCGCGGGCAGCGGCGAGATCGTCGACCCCCATTGAGGCCAGCAGCGTCCGCCGTTTGGCGACGGCCTTTTCCAGCCGGCTATTGTCCTGCGCCGGCCGGTTGGAGCGCAAAGTGAGGGTGCCGATGCCGGGGATGACCAGCTCCGCCTGCCCCTCATAGCCGCGTTCCTCGCCCTCGCGCAGCGGCGCCGATTCCATGACCACGGGCGAGGCCGCGCCGGGGGCATAGGCGATCGCCACCGAGGGGCGCGCCGCCTCCTCCACCGCGCGGAGCGTGGCGATGTCGATTTCCAGCGCCTGAAGTTCCTCCACCGCACTTGGCGGAATCGCCTCGGTGGCGAGCCGTGCTTCGGCGGCTTCCAGCGCCTTACGGGCATCCTCGGCGCCGGCCAGCCGCTCGCTCAACGCCGCGTGCCGCGCCTGTGCCTCGCGCGCCCTCAACGCCGCGTCAACGCGGGCCAGCAGCTGGCGGGCCTCCTGCTCGGCGGCTTCCGCCGCCGCGACCTCGGCATGGGCCTGTTCCACCCCGGCGCCGGCGGCGTGGCGCTTGCCGACCGCCGCCTCGCGCCGCAGTTCCGCCGCCTGCAGCGCCGCCCAATGCGCGTCCGAGGTGGCAAGGACGGTGCGATAGGCGGTGAGTTCGCGCTCGGCGGCGTCGCGGCGCTCGCGGGCCAGCCCGGCCTCCGCCTCGGCGGTGCGCAGCGCCTCGCCCTGCGCCTTGGCGGCGTCGAAGGCGGCCTGCGCGCTCTCCACCGCCCGGGCCCGCGCCTGCCGGTCCTCGGCGTTCTCCAGTTCGGCGAGCCGCTTCACGGCGGTGGCGCGGCGGTCCAGCGCCTCGCGCAGGGTCCGCACATCGCCGGCCAGTCGCTCTTCCTGCGCCACCAGCCGGTCCCGGGCATCGAGGGCGGCGGCGTAGCGCCCGCCGGTCTTCGGGCGGCCGGTGGCGGTGACGAGTTCGGCCAGCGCGTCCTGCGTCGCCGCGATGATCTCCGCCATGCGCCGGCCGCCGGTGACGGCCTCGACCTCGCCCTGCACCGATTCCAGCAGGCTGGCGCGCACCTGCTTCTCGCTGTCCTCTTCCGACTTGCTGCGCTTCTCGATGCCGGTGAGCCCCTGCCGCACCCAGAGCAGCCCGGCCGGCCCGGCGGTGCCGCCCTTGATGAGCCCGGCGATGAAGTTCTCCGCCTCGTCCGCCTGCGCCACCAGCCGGCCGGTGGCGAGATCGGTGACGCGGGCGGAACGGCCGCCATAATATTGCTTGGTGAGCCGAAAGCGGCCCGCCTCGGTGGCGATGTCGGCCTCAACAAGCGGGCTGCCGCCGCTATAGGGCCGCAGCCGCTGCACATCGCCCGGCGTGCCGGAATGGGGCTGGAAGAACAGCGCGTGCAGCGCCTCGAAGCTGGTCGACTTGCCGAATTCATTGACGGCGCACAGCACGTTGACGCCGTTGCCGATGCCCTCGATCGCCACGCCGCGATTGGCGAAGCGCTTCACATTGAACAGGCGCAGCGCCGTTATCTTCATGACGCCACCGTCTGCGCATAGGAATAGAGCCGCGCCAGCGCCGCGCGGGCGACCTCGCGCTCGGCGGCGGAGCGGGAGGCATCGCCGGCCTCCGCCAGCAGCGCATCGGCGGCCTCGCGCAGCGCGCCGGCCCGGTCGATAAGGTCGAGATCGTCCGGCACGCAGGCGGTGGAAAGGCCTGTCTCGTCAAGTTCCAGCAGGGCGAAATCCGGCGCGGCCTCCGCAACGGCGCCCGCCAGTGCGGCCTGGCCGGCCAGCCTTGTGTGCCCGCTGGCGATGAGGCGGGCCAGCGTCTGCCGGCGCGCCCGCGCCTCCGGCAGCCGCGCCACCAGCGCCGCCACGGGGTCGTCGCCTTCCAGCAGATGCAGATCGAGTGAACGCCAGGCGAAGCTCGCCGTCGGCAGCGCCGTCACCTCCGGCAGGGCATTCGCTCCCGCAAGGCTGACCAGCAGCGCCGTGCCCGGCGCCTCGTGCTTGAAGCGGTCCGGCTCGGGCGTGCCGCTGTAGCGGGTGCGGGAATCGACCTCCACCGCCCCGTGCCAGTCGCCGAGCGCGAGATAGGCAAGGCCGGCGCGGCGGGCGCGGTCGGGGGCGATCACGTCGCCCGCCACCGCGTCCTCGGAAAAGGAGCGAATGGCGCCATGGGCGAGGCCGAGGCGCAGCGTGCCTTCCGGGGTCGGGTGGCCGTCCATCCACTCGGTGAGGTCGCGACCGGGCCGGCGGGTGGTGCAGGGGGCAGGCAGCAGCACCACGCCGGGGGCGAGGTCCAGCGGCCGGGGCGTGGTGGCGAGGATCACATTATCAGGCGCCTCCGCCTTCAGCGTCGCCCAGAGCGGCGCCGCCTGCAGCGAATCATGATTGCCGGGCAGGAGAACCCAGGTGAGCGGCGCGTGGTGGCGCATTTCGGCCAGCGCCTGCCGGCGCACCTCGGGGGCGGGGGTCTCGGTGTCGAAGGTGTCGCCGGCGAGCAGGATGGTGCCGGCGCCGTGCTCGCGCGCGTGCTGCGCCAGCCGGGCGATCACGCCGTGGCGCGCCTCGCGCAGCCGCCCCGGCAGGTCGCCGGAAAAACTGCCGAAGCGCTTGCCCAGATGCAGGTCGCTGGAATGCAGGAAGCGGAACATGGCGCGCCGGGTGCGGGGAGGGGTGCGGACAACCGGGGTCGGCCAGCGCGCCGCTCTTGTCAAGCCGGGCGCCTTCCCGCAGGGCCGGCGCCCCGCTGGGGAGCGCCGGGCCGCACGGGCCACGCTTACGCGCGGCGCTGGTTGTAGACGTCGAGGCAGACGGCGCCGAGCAGCACCAGCCCCTTGATCACCTGCTGGTAGTCGATGCCGATGCCGAGAATCGACATGCCGTTGTTCATCACGCCCATGATGAGCGCGCCGATGACCGCGCCGCCGACGCGGCCGACGCCGCCATAGGCCGAGGCGCCGCCGATGAAGCAGGCGGCGATGACGTCGAGTTCGAAGCCGAGGCCCGCCTTCGGCGTCGCGGTGTTGAGCCGGGCGGCGAAGACCAGGCCCGCCAGCGCCGCCAGCACGCCCATATTGACGAAGGTGAGGAAGGTCAGCCGCTCGGTCTTGATGCCCGAGAGCTTGGCCGCCTTCTCATTGCCGCCGACGGCGTAGATCTGCCGGCCGATGGTGGTGCGGGTGGTGACGAACGCATAGAGCGCGATCAGCGCCGTCATGATCACAAGCACATTCGGCATGCCGCGATGCGAGGCGATCAGATAGGCGAAATAGGTGATGACGCCGAACAGCGCCACGTTCTTGGCGACGAAGAAGCCATAGGGCTCGGTCTCGACATGGTGCGCCTCCTGCCGGGCCCGGCCACGGAAGTTCAGCCACACCAGCGCGAGGGCGAGCAGTGCGCCCACCGCCAGCGAGGTGGGGTAGAGCGTGCCGGCGTCCGGCACCAGTTCCGGGATGAAGCCGGAGGACAGCTTCTGGAAGGTGGGCGGGAACGGACCGACCGACTGGCCGGCGAGGATGGCGAGCGCCAGCCCCTTGAACACCAGCATGCCGGCCAGCGTCACGATGAAGGACGGGATCTTGAAATAGGCCACCCAATAGCCCTGCGCCGCGCCGATCAGCCCGCCCAGCGCCAGGCAGATCAGCGTTGCGGGGATGTAGTGGACATCGAACTTCACCATCAGCACCGCCGCCACCGCGCCGATGAAGCCGGCCACCGAGCCGACCGAGAGGTCGATATGGCCGGTGACGATGACCAGCAGCATGCCCAGCGCCATGATGACGATGTAGCTGTTCTGCAGCACGAGATTGGTGAGGTTGAGCGGGCGCATCAGCGTGCCGTTCGTCACCACCTCGAAGAAGATCATGATGGCGAAGAGCGAGATCAGCATCCCGTATTCGCGCAGATTGTTCTTCAGGAAGCCGGCATGCCGCGGCTTGTCCTTGAGAGCGGTATCGCTCATGCCAATGCCTCCATGGGGCGCTGCTCTCCCTTGCGCATGATGGCGCGCATGATCTTCTCCTGCGAGGCCTCAGTGCCTGTGAACTCGCCGACAAAGGCGCCCTCGTTCATCACGCAGATGCGGTCGCAGATGCCGAGCAGTTCCGGCATCTCGGAGGAGATCACCACCACGCCTTTGCCGGCATCCGCCAGCTCGTTGATGATGCAATAGATTTCGTACTTGGCGCCGACATCGATGCCGCGTGTCGGCTCATCGAGGATCAGCACCTTGGGGTCGGTGAACAGCCATTTCGACAGCACCACCTTCTGCTGGTTGCCGCCGGAGAGCTTGCCGGTCTCCTGGAACACGCTGTGGCAGCGTATGTGCATCCGCCCGCGATAGTCGGAGGCGACGCGCAGTTCCTTCATGTCGTCGATGATGCGGCCCGGCGCGATCGCCGGCAGGTTGGCCAGCGTGACGTTCTTGCGGATGTCCTCGGCCAGCAGCAGGCCGAGCTGCTTGCGGTCCTCGGTCACATAGGCAAGGCCGGCATCGATGGCGCGGCGCACGGTGGAGAGGTCGACCTCGCGTCCCTCCATCTCCGCCCGGCCGCTGATCTTCTGGCCCCAGGCGCGGCCGAAGATGCTCATGGCGAATTCGGTGCGCCCCGCGCCCATCAGCCCGGCAATGCCAACGATCTCGCCGCGCCGCACCTCGAAATCGACATTCTTGATCACCTGCCGGTCGGCATGCAGCGGGTGATAGGCCGACCAGTTGCTGACCTTGAAGATCGGTTCGCCGATGGTGGGCTGGCGCTTGGGGTAGCGGTGTTCGAGGTCGCGATCGACCATCTTGGAGATGATGCGGTCTTCCTCCACCGCGCCGTCATGGCAGTCGAGCGTGTCGACGGTGCGCCCGTCGCGCAGCACGGTGATGCGGTCGGCGACCTTGGAGACCTCGTTCAGCTTGTGCGAAATGAGGATGGAGGCGATGCCCTGCGCCTTGAACTCCAGCAGCAGGTCGAGCAGCGCCGCGCTGTCCTTTTCCGAGAGGCTGGCGGTCGGCTCGTCGAGGATGAGCAGGCGCACCTTCTTCGACAGCGCCTTGGCGATCTCCACCAGCTGCTGCTTGCCGACCCCGATATTGGTCACCAGCGTGTCGGGGGATTCCTCCAGCCCTACCTTGGCGAGCAGTTCGCGGGTGCGCCGGTGCACCGCGCCGCGATCGATGATGCCGAAGCGGCCGGGCGGGTTGGCGATGAAGATGTTCTCGGCGATCGACAGCAGGGGAACGAGGGCGAGTTCCTGGTGGATGATGATAATGCCAAGCGATTCCGAGGCGTTGATGTCGCTGAAGCGGCGTTCCTCGCCGTCGAAGACGATGGCGCCGTCATAGGAGCCGTGCGGGTAGACCCCGCTCAGCACCTTCATCAGGGTGGATTTTCCCGCGCCGTTCTCGCCGACAAGGGCATGGATCTCGCCGGGTCGGACGGCGAAGGTGACATCGCTCAGCGCCTTCACCCCGGCGAAGTGCTTGCTGATGCCCTGCATTTCGAGAAGAGCGTTCATGGCTCGCTCCAATGGCCGGGTCCGCGCCGGAACCAGTCCGGCGCGGGGATCGGCGGGTGCGGATGGGGTCAGTTGATCTGGCCGGGCTTGTAATAGCCGGAGCCGATGAGCACGGCTTCCCAGTTGCCCTTGTCGACCACGACCGGCTTGAGCAGGTAGGACGGCACGACCTTGACGCCATTGTTGTACGTCTTGGTGTCGTTGACCGTGACTTCCTTGCCGCTGAGCGAGGCGTCGACCATGTCGGCCGTCACCTTGGCGAGTTCGCGCGTGTCCTTGAAGATGGTGGAATACTGCTCGCCGGCGAGGATCGACTTCATCGACGGCACCTCGGCGTCCTGGCCGGTGACGACGGGCATCTTCATCTTGCCCGAGCCATAGCCGACGCCCTTGAGCGAGGACAGGATGCCGATGGACAGCCCGTCATAGGGCGAGAGCACGCCATTAAGCGTCTTGTCGGAGTAGTAGGCGCTCAGCAAATTGTCCATGCGGGCCTGGGCGGTGGCGCCGTCCCAGCGCAGGGTCGAGACCTTGTCCATGCCCATCTGGCCGGAGGCGACCTTCAGCGTGCCATTGTCGATCAGCGGCTTCAGCACCGACATGGCGCCGTCATAGAAGAAATAGGCGTTGTTATCGTCCGGCGAGCCGCCGAACAGCTCGATGTTGAACGGGCCCTTGTTCTCGGGATAGCCGAGGCCCTTGAGCAGCGACTGCGCCTGCAGCACGCCGACCTGGAAATTGTCGAAGGTCGCGTAATAGTCGACATTCGGCGTCTCGCGGATCAGCCGGTCATAGGCGATGACCTTGATGCCCTTGTCATGCGCCTGCTTCAGCACGTCGGACAGGGTGGTGCCGTCGATCGAGGCGATCACCAGCACCTTGGCGCCCTTGGTCACCATGTTCTCGATCTGCGAGAGCTGGTTGGGAATGTCGTCCTCGGCATATTGCAGGTCGGTGGTGTAGCCGCGCTCCTTCAGCACCTTCACCATGTTGTCGCCATCGGCGATCCAGCGGGCGGAGGACTTGGTGGGCATGGCGATGCCGACCGTGCCCTTGTCCGCCGCCGAGGCGGGGAGGGCGAGGGCCAGCGCGCCGAGCGCGAAGGCGGTAGCGGAGAAAAGCGTCGTCAGGCGTTTCATCGTCAGCTCCTTGAGCGTTTCACGTTTCGTCTTTTCAGCGGTCGCCTTTGGCGTTCCGGTTTCTTGGCGGGGACTCCCGCGCGAGGGCGCGCGCCTCACTGGGCGGCGCGCCGTGTCTCGATGGAAGGAAAGGCGGCGTCATAGGCGGCGACCACCGCGCGCGCCTTCGCCCGCACCTCGCCCACCGTGGCGCCCGGCCGGTAGAGGCTGGAGCCGAGACCGAAGGTGCGGATGCCGGCGCTGGCATAGGCGGCGAACTCGTTTTCGCCGACGCCGCCCACCGCGCCGATCACCGTTCCCGGCGGCAGCACCACCGAAATCGCCTGGATGATCGACGGGCCGAGCAGATTGGCGGGGAAGAACTTCAGCCCCGACGCCCCCGCCTTCAGCGCCGCGAACGCCTCCGTGGGGGTCAGCACGCCCGGCATCGTCACCATGCCATGGGCGCTGGCACGGGCGATCACCGCTGCGTCGACATTCGGGCTCACCATGAGGCGCCCGCCGGCATAGTTGAGCAGGTCGACCTGCTCCACCGTCAGCACCGTGCCGGCGCCGATCAGCACATGATCCGGGGCGAGGCGGGCGGCGGCCTCGATGGAGGCGAACGGGTCCGGCGAATTGAGCGGGATCTCGATCGCCTCCAGCCCTTCCTCGATCAGCGCGGCGACGATCGCCTCCGTCTCGTCCGGGCGGATGCCGCGCAGGATGGCGACCAGCCCGCGCCGCAGCGAAGGCCAGGCGATGCGGGGAGTGAAGGGGGCGCTCATGCGGACATCCTTTCCAGCCGGAAGGCGCTGACGGCCGCGGCGTGCAGCCCGGCCCGCACGCAGGCCTCGGCATCATGCGTGGTGACGGAGGCGATGCCGGCCAGCGCCAGCGCCACCTGGTAGAGCGATGCCGCCGGGCCGGAGGCGATGAGCGCGACCGGCCCCCGCCCGCCGAACCGCGCCGCCCCGGCGAGTTCCGCCCCGAGCAGCAGGCCGGACAACCGCGCCAGCGCCGCCTCCGGGCCCTCGCCCTGCAGCAGCCAGGCGGCGCGCAGGCGGAAGAGCTGGTTGCCCAGCAACTCGGGCGCGGCAAGGCCGTCCGTCACGCCCTGGGCGAAGGCCTCCGAGCCAGGGTCCACCGCTCCCGCACCCTCCACCGCCGGGGCGAGGATCGAGGCGCTGCGCAGCAGATGGAACAGCTCGCCGGTCATGAAGGTGGCGAAGCCGGCGACCGCGCCGGCCTCGACCCGCACCCATTTGGAATGAGTGCCCGGCAGGCAGGCCAGCCCCTCGAAGCCGTCGCGGATCAGCGGCAGCAGCTGGGTTTCCTCGCCGCGCATCACGTCGGCGCCCTCGGCGCCGCGCTGGGCGAGGCCGGGCAAGATGCGGATGAGGCGTCGCGCGGAGGGGACATGAGCGGCCTTCGCCGTCAGCCCTTCCAGCCCGGCCGGGGTGGTGACATAGGCGGCCTCCACCCAGCCGGCGCGCGAGCCGACCATGCCGCACATCATAACAGGCACGCCCTCGGGAATGGCCAGCGCCGCGAGATGGGAGTCCAACACCGCCTCGAAGCCCTCGGCGCCCGAGGCGGCCAGCCCCTGGGCGCTGCGCCGCTCGCCAAGCACGGTGCCGGCGCGGTCGAGCGCCCACAGGCGGAAGCTCGACGTGCCCCAGTCGACGACGATGTGGGAGACGCCAGCCATCACAGTGCCCCCAGACGGACGCGCGGCTCGGCGCGGCCGGTCACGCCGATGTCGAGGAGGAAGGTGCGCCCATGTTCCGGGTCCGCCGCGCGGGCGTCCGCATCCATATGCTCCCAGGCAGAGGTGACGAGCACGCGGTCAAACCCCTTGCCGACGAAGACCGGGCAGCTGGTCTGCCGCGCCGGGGTGACAAGGCTGCGGACGAGATCGCCAGCCGGGGAATAGGCGTTGAGCCGCGCCCCGCCCCACACGGCGCACCAGATCAGCCCCTGCGCATCGGTGACGGCGCCGTCCAGCCCGCCCGCGCCGCTGTGCCGGTGCAGCACGCTCGGCGCCTCCAGCGGCAGACCGGAGACGGGATCGAGCCGCACACGGTAGAGTTCCCCGAGGGCGGTGTCGGCGAAATAGCCGAGCGTTCCGTCAGGCGAGAAGCAGATGGCGTTGGGAATGGTGATGCCGGGCACGAGCGGGAGCACCGCCCCGGCGTGGAAGGCATAGAGCGTGCCCGCGCCCTTCTCCGCCTGCCGGCCCATGGTGCTGAACCAGAAGGTGCCGCAGGGGTGGACGCGGGCGTCGTTGGAGCGGGTGGCGGCGTGATCCGCCTCCACAGCGGCGACACTCTCCAGCCGGCCCGAGGCGATGTCGCGCAGCATCAGCCCGCCCTCGGTGATGAGGAGCTGGCGGCGCGCATCGACCATGGCCAGCGCGCTGGCCATGACCGGCAGCGTGTGGACAGCGATCTCGCCGGTGGCGAGCCGCGCCTCGTACAGGCGCTTCTCCACGATGTCGAACCACCAGGCGGTGTCGCTGGCGGCGTCATAGGCCGGGCCTTCGCCGAGATGGCAGCGCTCGGCGCAGAGGAGGGTGTGGGCCGCCGTCTCGGGGGCGGGCGCGCTAATGGTTGTCACGCGGCATCCCCATGGTCTGGGCGATGCGCTGGTAGCGCACGGCTCCTTCCAGCACGGCGCCGCTTTCCAGCTGGCCGACGAGGCCGCGCTGGATTTCCTGCCAGGGGGTCTGGCTGGCGGGGTAGGCATAGCCGCCGGCGGCTTCCAGCTCGGCGCGGCGGCGGGCTAGTTCGTCGTCAGCCACCAGCATGTTGGCGCTGTTGCGCTTCAGATCGATGCGGACCCGGTCGCCGGTGCGCAGCAGCGCGAGCCCGCCGCCGACCGCTGCTTCCGGCGAGGCGTTGAGGATGGAGGGCGAGCCCGACGTGCCGGACTGGCGGCCATCGCCGATGCAGGGCAAAGCGTGCACGCCGGCCTTGATGAGGTAATCAGGCGCCCGCATGTTCACCACCTCAGCCGCGCCGGGATAGCCGACCGGGCCGGCCCCGCGCATGAACAGAACGCACATGTCGTCAATGGCCAGCGCCGGATCGTCGATGCGGGCGTGGTAATCCTCCGGCCCGTCGAACACGATGGCGCGGCCCTCGAAGGCTTCCGGATCGTCCGGGTTGGAGAGGTAGCGGACGCGGAATTCCGGGCTGATGACGCTCATCTTCATGATGGCGGAGGAGAACAGATTGCCGCGCAGCACGCGGAAGCCGGCATTCTCCTTCAGCGGCTGGTCATAGGGGCGGATCACCGCCTCGTCCTCGATCCGCGCCCCGGCGCAGTTGGCACCGAGGGTGCGGCCATTGGCGGTCATCGCGTCCTCGGCGATGAGGCCCTGGCCCATCAGCTGGTTCACCACCGCCGGCACGCCGCCGGCATGATAGTAATCCTCGCCGAGATATTCCCCGGCCGGCTGCAGGTTCACCAGCAGCGGCACATGCTCGCCATAGGTCTGCCAGTCGTCGATGGAGAGTTCCACTCCGACATGACGGGCCAGCGCGTTGAGGTGGATCGGCGCGTTGGTCGAGCCGCCAATGGCCGAATTCACCCGGATGGCGTTGAGGAAGGCGTCGCGGGTGAGGATGTCGGAGGGCTTCAAATCCTCGTGCACCATCTCGACGATGCGCAGCCCGGTGCGGTAGGCGATTTCCTGCCGGTCGCGATAGGGCGCGGGAATGGCGGCCGAGCCGGGCAGCTGCATGCCCAGCGCCTCGGCGAGCGAGTTCATCGTCGTCGCCGTGCCCATCGTGTTGCAATAGCCCGTCGACGGCGCCGAGGAGGCCACAAGCTTGACGAAGCCGGCATGGTCGATCTCGCCGGCGGCCAGCAATTCGCGGGCCTTCCAGACAATGGTGCCGGAGCCGGTGCGCGCGCCCTTGTACCAGCCGTTCAGCATCGGCCCGACCGAGAGGGCGATGGCGGGAATGTTCACGGTGGCCGCCGCCATCAGCAGCGCCGGGGTGGTCTTGTCGCAGCCGATGGTCAGCACCACGCCGTCGAGCGGGTAGCCATAAAGCACCTCGACCAAGCCGAGATAAGCGAGGTTGCGGTCGAGCCCGGCGGTGGGGCGCTTGCCGGTTTCCTGGATCGGATGCACCGGAAATTCGATGGCGATGCCGCCGGCCTCGCGAATGCCCTCGCGGGTGCGCTTGGCGAGTTCGAGATGGTGGCGGTTGCAGGGGGAGAGGTCCGAGCCGGTCTGGGCGATGCCGATGATCGGCCGGCCACTCTGCAACTCGTCCTGGCTGAGGCCGAAATTGAGGTAGCGCTCGAGATAGAGCGCGGTCATGTCGATATTGTCCGGATTGTCGAACCAGGCGCGGGAGCGCAGGGGCCGGTCGCTCTTCGGGGCGTTGCCGTGCATTGGGGGGTCCTCGGCTCAGTCGTGGAACGGCGCGACGTCGATGCGCCGGCCCAGCAGGAAGGCATCGGCGACGAGCTGAAGCGGAGCGAGGTCAACATCCGACCGCCCCGTCTCAACCAGTTCGACGAAGTGCTTGTAGATATTCCGGTATTCCGCTTCGGGCTGGGCGCTCAGCACCTGCCCGTCCAGCGTCAGCTTCGCCCCGCCCTGCGCCAGCAGCAGCGCGCCCCGGTCGGTCTCGATGGCGATGTCCCAGCTCTGCGGCCCGGTCTGCAGGAAATCGAGATCGGCCCGCACCGCCAGCCCCGCCGCATCGGCCAGATCGACCGTCGCGGCGATGGGGGCGGAGCAGTTGGAGGGGAAGGACAGTTCCGCCCCGGTGACGAACACCGCACGCGGCAGGATGGCGGTGAGGATCGACAGCGCGTTGATGGCGGGGTCGAACACGCCGAGCCCGCCCGGCTCCCAGATCCAGCGCTGGCCGGGATGCCAGACCCGGACATCCTCCTTCCAGGTGATCGTCACCGCGCGGGCCGGCACTTCGCTGAGGAAGGCGCGGGCCGGCTCCACCGCCGGGGCAAAGCGCGAATGCCAGGTGGCGAACAGGGTGCGGCCCGACGCCTGCGCCGCGGCGACCAGCGGGCCGAGCTCGCTCACCGTCGCGCCGGGCGGCTTCTCCAGCAGCACATGCTTGCCAGCCTTGAGCGCCTGCGCCGCGAGATCGTGCCGGCCCTGCGGCGGGGTGCACAGCGCCACCGCGTCGATGGGCTCGCCACTCGCCAGCAGATCGGCCAGCGTGGCGAAATGGGCGACGCCGTCGAGCGAGGCGTTGCGGCTGGCGACCGCGACCAGCTCGATGCCGTCAGTCGCGGCGATGGCGGGCAGGTGCTGGTCGCGGGCAATCTTGCCGAGGCCGACAAGGGCGAGGCGGATCGGGCTCATGAGCGTGCCTCCCCGGCGGGCTGAAGCGCGCCGTCGACAAGGCGGGGCAGGCCGAGCGGATTTTCCGCCCGCACGACGGCGGGCAGCAGCGCTTCCGGCAAATCCTGGTAGCAGACCGGGCGCAGGAAGCGGCGGATGGCGAGCGTGCCGACGGAGGTCGAGCGCGGGTCCGAGGTCGCCGGGAACGGGCCGCCATGCACCATGGCGTGGCAGACTTCCACGCCGGTCGGCCAGCCATTGGCGAGGATGCGCCCGGCCTTGTCCTCCAGCACCGGCAGTAGCCGGGCGGCGAGGGCGTGGTCGCCGGCCTCCAGATGCAGCGTCGCGGTGAGCTGGCCTTCCAGCGCCCCGGCCACCGCCGCCATCTCGTCCGCATCCGCGCAGCGGATGACCAGCGAGGAGGCGCCGAACACTTCATGCGACAGCACCGGCTCGCGCAGGAACGCGGCTGCCTCGGTGACGAACAGCGCCGGGCGGCAGCTATTGGGGCCACCCTCAGCGCCATGGGCGAGTTCGGTGACGTCCGCCTGGCTCTCAAGCGTCACGACGCCCTTGGCATAGGCGCCGGCGATGCCGGGGGTGAGCATGGTGGCCGCAGGGGCGGAAGCTACCAACGGGGAAGCGGCGGCAATGAAGCGGTCGAGCGCCGGGCCGCTGAGGGCGATGACGAGGCCGGGATTGGTGCAGAACTGGCCGGCGCCCATGGTCAGCGAGCCGACAAAGCCGGTCGCCAGCGCCTCGGCACGCGCGTCCAGTGCCGCCGGCAGCAGGAAGACCGGGTTGATGCTGCTCATCTCGGCGAAGACCGGGATCGGCTCGGGCCGGTTGGCGGCGATGCGGCACAGAGCGAGGCCGCCGGCGCGCGAGCCGGTGAAGCCGACCGCCTTGATGCGGGGATCGGCCACCAGCGCCGAACCCAGTTCATGCGAGGTGCCTGTCACAAGCGAGAACACGCCTTCCGGCAGGCCCGCCGCAAGGACAGCCGCGCGGATGGCGCGGCCGACCAGTTCCGAGGTGCCGGGATGGGCGGGGTGGCCCTTGACGATGACCGGGCAGCCCGCCGCCAGCGCCGAGGCAGTGTCGCCGCCGGCGACCGAGAAGGCGAGCGGGAAGTTCGAGGCGCCGAACACCGCCACCGGGCCGAGGCCGATATGACGCAGGCGCAGATCGGCGCGGGGCAGGGGCGTGCGGGCGGGCAGGGCGCTGTCGAGGCGCGGCTCGTCCGCCCCGCCGGCGCGCACCCAGCTGGCGAACAGCCGCAGCTGGCCCGTCGTGCGGCCGCGCTCGCCGGTGATCCGGGCGATGGGCAGGCCGGTTTCCTCAGCGGCGCGCGCGATCAGCGTGTCGCCCAGCGCCTCGATATTGGCGGCGATGGCGTCGAGAAAGGCCGCGCGCGCTTCCGGCGTGGTGGCGCGGTAGAGCGGGAAGGCGCTCGCGGCGAGCGCGGCCGCCTGCGCCACCTCGGCCGGGCCAGCCTCGGTGAAGGCCGGCTCCAGCGCTGCGCCGGTGGCGGGATCGACGGCGAGGAAGGTCGCGTCGCCGGTGAGGTCGCGGGAGCCGAGAAGGACGGCGCCTGTTATGTCGGTCATGGTCATAGCGCTCACTTGCCCCACCTCAATACCATAGGGTCCAGCCGGCGCGCGAGCTCGATCAGCCCGGCGCGGGTGGCGGGGTGCACCGGCGGCAGCGGGGCGCGCAGCGTGTCATGCTTGATGACACCGCCCTCCTGCATCAGGATTTTCGCGGTGGCGAAGCCGGCCTGCCGGTTCTCGTAATTGATCAGCGGCAGCCAGCGCATATAGGCGTCGAGCGCCGCCTCGCGGTCCCCCGCGACATAGGGGTCGAGGATCTGGCGGATGCCATCGGGATAGCCGCCGCCGGTCATGGCGCCGGTGGCGCCCGCGTCGAGGTCGGCCATCAGGGTGATTGCCTCTTCGCCGTCCCACGGGCCGACAATGGACTCGCCGCCGGCCTCGATCAGCGCCCGCAGCTTGTTCGCCGCCTGCGGCACCTCGATCTTGAAATAGGCGAGGTTCTCGATTTCCTGCGCCATCCTGGCGAGGAACGGCACGGAGAGCGGCGTGCCGGCGACCGGGGCGTCCTGCACCATGATCGGAATGTCGATGGCGTCGGACACCGCCTTGTAGAAGGCGTAGACGGAAGGCTCCGGCACGCGGAAGGTGGCGCCGTGATAGGGCGGCATCACCATCACCATCGCCGCCCCCGCCTCCTGCGCGCGCCGCGAGCGCTCGGCGCAGACATGGGTGGCGAAATGGGTGGTGGTGACGATAACAGGCACCCGGCCGGCCACATGTTCCAGCACCGTCCGCATCACGAGGTCGCGCTCGTCGTCCGCCAGCACGAACTGCTCGGAGAAATTGGCGAGGATGCACAGGCCGTGCGAGCCGGCATCGATCATGAAGTCGATGGCGCGCTTCTGGCCCTGGAGATCGAGTCGGCCCTCGGCGTCGAACACGGTCGGGGCGACCGGGAACACGCCCTTATACGGGCCGGCGGCGGAAAGGATGGTCATCCTGCACCTCAGTGATTGTCGCGGGGAACGGGCGAACCCGAACGCCCCACCAGAAAGTCGAAATCCGCGCCGCGATCGGCCTGCAGCACATGGTCGATGTAAAGCCGCTGATAGCCGCGCGTCGCGTGCGGCTCCGGCGCCACCCAGGCGGCGCGGCGGGCCGCCATTTCCTCCTCGCTCACATGCAGGTGCAGCGAGCGGGCGGGCACGTCGAGCGTGATGAGGTCGCCGTTCTTCACCAGCGCCAGCGGCCCGCCGGCGGTGGCCTCGGGGGCGACATGGAGGACGACGGTGCCATAGGCGGTGCCGGACATGCGGGCATCGGAAATGCGGATCATGTCGCGCACGCCCTCGCGCAGCAGCTTGGCCGGCAGCGGCATGTTGCCGACCTCGGCCATGCCGGGATAGCCCTTCGGCCCGCAATGCTTCAGCACCATGATGCAGGAGGCGTCGATGTCGAGCGTCTCGTCATTGACGCCATGGTGCATCTCCTCGACGCTCTCGAACACCACGGCGCGGCCGGTGTGCACCATCAATTCGGGCGAGGCGGCGGAGGGCTTGATGACGGCGCCATCCGGGGCGAGGTTGCCGGTGAGGATGGCGATGCCGGCTTCCGGCTTGAACGGCGTCTCGAACGGGGTGATGACCTCGGCGTTCCAGTTCGGCGCCGTGGCGACATTCTCCCAGATCGTCCGCCCATTGGCGGTGACGGCGTCCTTTTTGAGCAGGCCGCGCTCGCCCAGCGCCCGCAGCACCGCTGGCAGGCCGCCGGCATAGTAGAAATCCTCCATCAGGAAGCGGCCCGAAGGCATCAGGTCGACAAGGCAATGGATGTCGCGCCCGAGCCGGTCGAAATCCGCCAGGTTAAGCTCGACGCCTACGCGGCCGGCGATGGCGAGCAGATGCACCACCGCATTGGTCGAGCCGCCAATGGCCGCCAGCGTGCGGATGGCGTTCTCGAAGGCTTCCCGGGTGAGAATGTCGGAGGGCTTCAGGTCCTCCTGCACCATGTCGACGATGCGCCTTCCGGCCATCCGCGCCAGCAAATTGCGGCGGGCGTCGACGGCGGGGATGGCGGCGTTCTCCGGCAGGCCGATGCCGAGCGCTTCCACCATCGAGGCCATGGTGGAGGCGGTACCCATGGTCATGCAGGAACCGGACGAGCGGTTCATGCCCGCTTCCGCCTCGTGGAACTCCGCCATGGTGATCTCGCCGGCGCGCAGCTGCTCGCTCATCGAGATGATGTTGGTGCCTGAGCCGATGATCTGGCCGCGATAATTGCCGCGCAGCTGCGGCCCACCGGACACGCCGATGGCCGGCAGATTGGCGGAGGCCGCGCCCATCAGCAGCGCCGGCGTGGTCTTGTCGCAGCCCATCAACAGCACCACGCCGTCGAGCGGGTGGGCGCGGATCGCCTCCTCCACATCCATCGAGGCGAGGTTGCGATAGAGCATGGCGGTGGGGCGCATCGTCACCTCGCCGAGCGAGGAGACGGGAAACTCCAGCGGATAGCCGCCCGCATCCAGCACGCCGCGCCGCACATGCTCGGCGAGATCGCGGAAATGGATGTTGCAGGGGGTGAGTTCCGACCAGGTATTGCAGATGCCGATCACCGGGCGGCCGTCGAAACGGTCCTGCGGCTGGCCGGAATTCTTCAGGAAGGAGCGGTAATAGAACCCCATCTTGTCCTGCCGGCCGAACCAGGCCTGGCTACGCAGCGTCTTCTTGTTGTCGTTGGTCGATCCGTCATCGCTCATGTCGGCACCTGTTCAGCCGGCCGCGCCGTGGCGGCGCAGGCCGTTGAAAATCACATTGGTCATGGCGGCGGCGGCGGCCTCCGCATCGGCATCGGCAATCGCCTCGACGATGCGCTCATGGGCGGCGACCGCGATGTCGTGCTCGCGCGCGTCGCCGGGGGCGGAGAGCACGAAGGAGGCGCGCAGCGCCGCCTCGATGACAGCGCCGATCGAGCGCATGAAGGGGTTTCCCGAGGCGGTGGCAACAGCCACATGCAGCGTCAGGTCGGCCTCGGCGAAGCTCTCCGAGGCGCCGGGCTGGTCCTTCATCCGCGCCACCGCCTGGCGCATCAGCGCGAGGTCGTCGGCGCTGCGGCGTTCGGCGGCCAGCGCGGCGGCGCGCGGCTCCACCGCGAGGCGGATTTCCGAGAGGTCGCGCAGGAAGCGCTTGTCGATGCCGGCATCGAGATGCCAGGCCAGCACGTCGGCGTCGAACATGTTCCAGGCGGCGCGCTCGCGCACCACCGTGCCGACCCGCGCCTTGGTGGAGAGCAGGCCCTTGGCCACCAGCGTCTTCACGCTCTCACGCAGCACCGGCCGCGACACGCCGAAGATCAGCGTCAGCTCGGCATCGCCCGGCAGCTTGGCGCCTTCGCCATAGCGGCCGGCGATGATGTCGATGCCGATGGTGCGCGCCACTTCCGCATGGTTGGAATGCGAGCGCCGGGCCGGGATGACAATGATCTGCGAGGCGTTGGGCGCGCTCATGGATGGGCTCCGGCCGGGGCGCGCCGCGAGCGGCGGGCCAGGTGCAACGTGAGCTGCTGGAAGGCGATGAAGGCGAACAGCAGCAGCCCGGTGGCGATCTTCGCCCACCAGCTCGACAGCATGCCGTCGAAGCTGATGTAGGTCTGGATCAGGCCCTGGATCATCACCCCGAGGAAGGACCCGAAGATGAAGCCGTAGCCGCCCGAGAGCAGCGTGCCGCCAATCACCACCGCCGCGATGGCGTCGAGTTCCACCCCCACCGCCGAGAGCGAATAGCCCGACGAGGTGTAGAGCGAGAACACGATTCCCGCGAGCCCGGCCAGCACGCTGGAGAGGGTATAGATCAGCACCGTGGTGCGCCCGACATTGATGCCCATCAGCCCGGCGGCGGTGCGCGAGCCGCCCAGCGCATAGACATTGGCGCCGAAGCGGGTGAGGTGCAGCAGCACCATGCCGGCGAGCACGACGACCAGCATGATGAGCGCCGGCACGGTGAGCCGCGCCCCGGCGCCGAACCGCAGCGCGTGTTCGGACAGATGGGCATAGAGGTCGGCGGTGATCGGCAGCGATTCCGTCGACAGCAGGAAGCTCACCCCGCGCGCCAGGAACATGCCCGCCAGGGTGACGATGAAGGCCGGTAGCTCGAAATACTGGATGATCGCACCCATGGCCGCGCCGAAGGCGGCGCAGATGACGAGGATGAGCACGAAGGCGGCGAGCGGCGGCACGCCCCAGCGCTCGATGGCGAGGGCCAGGAACACGGTGGTGAAGCCGATCACCGAGCCGACCGAGAGGTCGATGCCGCCTGAAATGATGACGAAGGTCATGCCCACCGCGACGATGACGAGGAAGGCATTGTCGGTGAGCAGGTTCATCACCACCCGCAGCGAGGCGAAATTGGGGTAGATGAGCGAGCAAACCACGAAGCCGGCAAGGAACACCGCAGCCGTGGCGAGCACCGGCGTCAGCCGGCTCAAGGAGCGGATCATGGGCGCCTGCCTCCGGATTTCGAGCGGTTGAACAGCACGCCGAGCCCGGCGAGATGCCCGCCAAGGCGCGGCGACTGGGCCAGCAGCACGGCGAGCACCACCACCGCCTTCACCACCAGATTGGTCTCGGGCGGAAAGCCGGAGAGCAGGATGCCGGTGTTCATCGCCTGGATGATGAAAGCGCCGACCACGGCGAGGAGGATCGAGAAGCGCCCGCCGAACAGCGAAGTGCCGCCGATCACCACCGCGAGGATGGCGTCGAGCTCCAGCCACAGCCCGGCATTATTGGCGTCGGCGCCGAGAATATCGGCGCTGGCGACGATACCAGCCAGCGCCGCGCACAGGCCGCTCCACATATAGACCGCGACCGTGATGAACCTGGTGCCGATGCCCGCCAGCGCGCTGGCGCGCGGGTTGCCCCCCGTCGCCTCGATCATCAGGCCGAGCGCGGTGCCACGCACGAGGAGCAGCGTCAGCGCCATCATGCCGAGCGTCAGCACGACGGGCGTCGGCAGGCCGAGCACCGAGCCACCGCCGAGAAAGGCGAGATCGGGCGAGGTGAAGGTGACGATGCGCCCCTCGGTGATCAGCTGGGCGATGCCGCGCCCCGCCACCATGAGGATCAGCGTCGCGACAATCGGCTGGATGCCGAGCACGGCAACCAAGAGCCCGTTCCACAGGCCGCAGAGCAGGCCGGCACCAAGAGCGGCCGCCAGCACGACGGGCAGGGAATGGCTGTCGGCGAGGCTGGCGGCGATGGCGCCGCAGATCGCCATGACAGCGCCGACGGAAAGGTCGATGCCGCGCATGGCGATGACAAGCACCATGCCGATGGAGAGCAGCGCCACCGGCGCGCCGCGGTTGAACACGTCGATCAGGCTGCCGAACAGCCGCCCGTCCTGCAGGCGGATGTCGAAGAACTGCGGCGAGACGATCCAGTTGGCGACGAGGATCAGCCCCAGCGCGACGATCTGCGAGGTGCCGATGCGGGGAAGACGCAATGCCATTCCGCCCTCCCTCACGCCGCATCCGCGCAGGCGGGCGCCTGCGCGATGGTGGCGAGAATGGTGGACACCTCGATCTCCGCCCCGCTCAGCCGGGCGACATGGGCCCGGTCGCGCAGCACCACGACCTCATCGGCATAGGTGACGAGTTCCTCCAGCTCGGAGGAGACGACGAGCAGCGCCATGCCCTCGCGGCAGAGGTCGCGGATCAGCCCGATGATCTCCGCATGCGCGCCGACATCGATGCCGCGCGTCGGCTCGTCGAGGATCAGCAGGCGCGGGGCGGTGGCGAGCCAGCGCGCCAGCAGCACCTTCTGCTGGTTGCCGCCCGAGAGCAGACCCACCGGGCGCTCGGGATCGGGCGGGCGGATGTCGAGCAGGCCGATGAACTTCGCCGCCAGCGCGTCCTGCTCGCGGCGAGAGAGCGGGGAGAGCGCGCCGCGCCGGGCCTGCAGCGCCAGCGCGATGTTCTCGCGCACGGTGAGCTCGGCGACGATGCCCTCGGTCTTGCGCTCCTCCGGGCAATAGCCGAAGCCGAGCGCCATCGCCTCGCGCGGCGAGCCGATGGCGGCGCGGCGCCCGTCGACTTCCGCCTGGCCGCAATCGGCCGGGTCCACCCCGAAGACGAGCCGCACCGTCTCGGTGCGGCCGGAGCCGAGCAGGCCGGCGAGGCCGACGACATGGCCAGCGCGGAGCGAGAGATCGAACGGGGCGATGGTGCCCGCCTTGCCGACCCCCCGGAAGGTGGCGACATCGGCGCGCGACTCGCCCGCGCTGGCAGGCGGACGTCGCGAGGTCGCCTCGCTCAGCTCGCGGCCGAGCATCAGGCGGACAAGGTCGAGGCGGGGAAGCTCCTCCACCGGCGCGCTGCCGGCGAGGCGGCCATTGCGCAGCACGGTAATGCGGTCGCAGATGGCGTAGACCTGATCGAGGAAATGGGTGACGAAGACAATGCCGATGCCGCGCGCCGCCAATTGGCGCATGGCGGCGAACAGCACCTCGACCTCATGCGCATCGAGGCTGGCGGTCGGCTCGTCGAGAATGAGCACGCGCGCCGACTGGTCGACGGCGCGGGCGATGGCGACGATGTGCTGGATGGCGACCGAATAGCTCTCCAGCGGCGCGCTCACATCGATGGAAAGGCCGAACTCGCTCAGCAGGGCGCGGGCGCGCCGGCGCATCTCACCCTCGCGCACCAGCCCGAACCGGGTCGGCTGGCGGCCGAGAAACAGGTTCTGCGCCACCGAGAGATTGGGCGCGAGATTGACCTCCTGGTAGACGGTGGCGATGCCGGCCGCCAGCGCATCCTGCGCCGAGCGGGGGGTGATCGCGACGCCGTCGAGCGTCATCGTGCCGGCATCGCGCGCCACCACGCCGGTCATCGCCTTGATGAGGGTGGACTTGCCGGCGCCGTTCTCGCCCAGCAGCGCGTGGATCTCGCCCGCCCGCAGGGTGAAGTCCACGCGGTCCAGGGCGGTGAAGCCGGCGAAGGATTTCGAGAAGCCGGTGAGCGCCAGAAGCGGTGGCGGCAGCGTTTCGGTGGCGTGCATGGCGGCCTCGGAAGCGGCAGGAAAGCGGCGCGAGCCGGCCGGAGGAAGAACCGGCTCGCGCGGGGCAGGAGCTGCGGGCGAGGGGCCGCAGCGGCGCCCGCTCAGTAACCGAGGTCCTTCTTGGATTCGTAGACCGCCATCGGGTTGTCGGCCTGGGTGTAGAGCTTGGATTCCGTCTGGATCCACTTCGGCGGCACGGTGCCCTTTTCCTTGAAGGCGATCACGGCGTCGAAGGCGGGGCCGGCCATGTTGGGGGTGAGCTCGACCGTGGCATTGGCCTCCCCGGCCGCCATGGCCTTGAAGATGTCGGGCACGGCGTCGATGGAGACGGTGAGGATCTCGGTGCCCGGCTTCAGCCCGGCTTCCTTCATCGCCTGGATGGCGCCGACCATCATGTCGTCATTATGGGCGTAGACGGCGCAGATGTTCTTGCCGCCGCCTTCCGCCTTGATGAAGCTCTCCATCACTTCCTTGCCCTTGGCACGGGTGAAGTCGCCGGTCTGGCTGCGCACGATCTTGACGTTGGAGGCGCCGGCGATGCCGTCCTCAAAGCCCTTCTTGCGGTTGGTGGCGACGGAGGCGCCGACCGTGCCCTGAAGCTCCACCACATTGCACGGCTTGCCGGCGGCGGTTTTCACCAGCCATTCACCGGCCACCTTGCCTTCATGCACGCTGTCGGAGGTGACGGCGGTGAGGTACAGATCCTTGCCGGCGGGGTCGATGTCGCGGTCGAGCAGCACGACCGGAATCTTCGCCTCCTTGGCCTCCTTCAGCACCGAATCCCAGCCGGTGGCGACGACGGGGGCGAGGAAGATCGCGTCGACGCCCTGGGCGACGAAGGAGCGGATCGCCTTGATCTGGTTTTCCTGCTTCTGCTGGGCGTCGGCGATCTTGAAATTGATGTTCCGCTTCTTGGCCTCGGCCTTGGAAACGGTGGTCTCCGCCGCGCGCCAGCCCGATTCCGAGCCGATCTGCGAGAAGCCGATGGTCATGTCGGCAGCCTGCGCGCCGACGGAGAAGAGCGCGCCGGAAACGGCGGACGCAAGCAGCAATGCCCTGAGATTCATTGGCGTTTCTCCCGTGAGATCTAGCCGTCGCGCCACTTGCGGGTGCTTGCCGGCGGGGAATCTATGCCACAGTCTGGAAGGGCTGAATAGTCATACTGTTTGACTTTTTAACGTAACAGCCGGAGCGCGCACCGCGCCTTCCGCTACCGGCGACCACGCCCGCGCCGGGCGACCGCTGCGGGCGCCGCCCCCGTGTCCGGGACGTTCGAGCACATGCTTTTCTGGCTGCCTCCAGGGTCCGTAACACTACCTATGCGGGGATAAAACCCGCCTGACGCAAGCTCCGACACGGACCGTTCGCGCCTCTTAAAAGTGAAGGAACTGGCGCCGGTGAACATCCATTCCGTGAAATTCAAAATCATATCTCTTTCCGCCGTATGCGTTCTGGCGGCGACCGGCGCCCTTGTCGGCTATGGCATCTATTCGGCGGCGCAGACTTCAAATTACGTATCAGGCAGCGTCGAGAATCTTCTGGAGCGACTGAGCCAGGAATCGCTGCAGCGGCTGGCCTCCACTCAGGCCGGCATCGTTCAGACCGAGGTTGATTCCGCCTTCAACGCAGCGCGCAACATGGCCCGCGCGCTGGAAGTGGTGGCAGGCAAGCCCGACCTCGGCGGCTCGCCGATGGACCAGCGCCGGGCGCAGCTGAACGCCGTTCTGCTCGGCGTGCTGAAGGACAATCCCCGCTTTAACGGCACCTACAGCGCCTGGATGCCGGGCGCGCTCGACGGCAATGACAACGGCTTCACCGGCCGCAAGGACGTTGGCTCCGACGCCACCGGGCGCGCGCTGCCCTACTGGACGCGCGACGCGGACGGGAAGATCGCGCTGCAGCCGCTGGTGGAATATGACAGCCGCGACCTGCACCCGAACGGGGTGATGAAGGGCGGCTGGTTCATCGGCCCGCAGACCGATGGCAAGGAGAGCATCCTCGCGCCGCTGCCCTATATCGTCCAGGGCAAACCGGTGTTCCTCGCCACCATGTCCGTGCCGATCACGCTGGGCGGGGTGTTTGCGGGCGTCGCGGGCGCCGACTTCGACCTCTCCTTCGTGCAGGCCCTCGCCGAGAAGGTCGACGCGTCGATCTATAATGGCAAGGGAACGGTCTCAATCGTCACCAATGCCGGGCTGGTCGTTGCCTCCAGCGCCAAGCCTCAGGCGATCGGTGGCGCGTTCGGCGACATCGAGCCGGATGCGGCCAATGACATGTCCATCCTGCGCAACGGCCAGTCGGTGGTGAAGGTCGATGCCGGACAGGACCTCCTGAAGGTCTACGCGCCGATCGCCCTCGGCCGCACCGGTGCGAGCTGGTCGCTCATCATCACGGTGCCGCAGGCGCTGGTGATGGCGGAGGCCCTGAGCCTGCGCGATGCGCTGCAGGAGCGCGCCGAGGTCGACCTGTTCTGGCAGGTTGTCTCAGCGATCAGTGTCACCGTGCTGGCCCTGGTGGCGATGGCCTTCGTGGCGAGTGGCGTCTCCGGCCCGATCTCGCGCCTCACCGCCGCGCTGCGCCGCATGGCGTCGGGTGAGCAGGTCGCCGAGATTGCCGGCGCCGACCGCAAGGACGAGATCGGCGACATCTCCCGTGCCGTCGACCAGATCCGCCTCGGCATCGAGCAGAAGGCCCGGCAGCAGGCGCTCGACGTCGAAGCCAGCCGCCTGCGGCAGGACGAGGAGCGGCGCGCGACCATGCTCAAGCTGGCCGACGGCTTCGAGAACGCCATGGGCGAAGTGGTCAACGGCGTCGGCTCAGCCTCCACCCAGCTCTCGGGCGCCGCGCAGACCATGACCTCGGCCACAGAGCGCGTCGCCGGCGAAACCGGCACGGCGGCGGCCGCGTCCGGGGAGGCGGCGTCCAATGTGCAAACCGTCGCCTCGGCGGCTGAGGAACTGGCCTCCTCCATTGCCGAGATCAAGCGGCAGGTGGACGATTCCGCGCGTGTCGCCGCGATGGCCGCGAGCGAGGCCGATTCCACCGCCACGAAGGTGCGGGCACTTTCGGCCTCGGCCGGCAAGATCGGGCAGATCATCGATCTCATCCGCAATATTGCCGGCCAGACCAACCTCCTCGCACTTAACGCCACCATCGAGGCGGCGCGCGCCGGTGATGCTGGCAAGGGGTTCGCGGTGGTGGCCACGGAGGTGAAGCAGCTGGCCGAGCAGACCTCCCAGGCGACGGCGGAAATCGAAGCCCAGATCACCGAAATCCAGGCGGCGACAGCCAGCTCGTCCACCGCGATCGTGGTGATCACCGACGTGATCGGGCAGATCAATACCATTGCCGGCACCATCGCCGCCTCGGTCGAGCAGCAGGGCTTCGCCACCCGCGAGATCGCGCAGAATGTGAGCCGCGCTTCGCAGGGCACCGAGCAGGTGGCCAGCAACATCCTCGGCATCAACAGCGCCGCCTCCGATTCCACCCGCGCCGCGACGCAGGTTCAGGACGCCGCCGCCGCGCTCGCCCAGCAGTCCCGCACCCTGCGGGCGGTGATGGACGGGTTCCTGGAGACCGTTCGCGCTGCCTGAGCGACTCGTCCCGCCCGCGTCCAGCACGCGGGCGGGAACGGGAGCCGCATCGGGAAGTTCTTCCCGCAGCCAGACGCACTGGCAGGAGGAACGCCAATGACAACCACACGCAACCCCGCCGCCTCGCTCGCTCTCGGCGCCGCGCTGAGCCTTACGGCCGGCGCCGCCCTGGCCGGCCCTGCACCGAACGGCTCGCCCAGGTGGAGAAGAACGTCGCCGCCACTGATGCTGGATCGGGCCCGACGCAGCTGCCGGCGGCCGGCACCACCGCCCCGGATGCCGGCGTGCCCCGTGCCGGCGAAGCCCCGGGGACCGGCGGCACCGCCGGCATGAACGACACGCTCGCCGGCAAGGCGGCCTCGCCCGCCGATGTCCGCGCCCAGACCTCGGGCCAGAAGACGGCGGCGCAGGGCGGGGCTGGCACGACAGACCAGCTCGCGGACGCGCTTGCGCGCGCGCGGCAGGCCGACGCCGAGGGCGATGCGGCCGGCTGCGGCACGGCGCTCGACGAGGCGGAGAAGCTGATCCGTGGCTGAACCCACGCAGAAAAACCCCGCCTCCCGGAAAGGGGGGCGGGGCTGGTTCTGTCGGGGCGGACCTCAGGCCGCCGGGCCGGAAAGCACATCCTGCGCGTCGAGGGTCAGCGGGCGCTCGCTTTTGCTGGCCTTCTCCATCTTGCGCAGCGCCGCCGCCTCGATCATCAGCCGGTGCTGCTCGAACCGCGCCATGCGGTCCGCGCGGCTGTCCAGCGGGCTGTTTTCCAGCCGCTCCAGCGCGTCCCAGCCGACGAGGCATTCGACAATGTCTTCGTCGCCACGGAAGAAGAAGCGGATGGCCTTGCGGTCGTTGAGGTCCTCGGGCGGCTTGGCCGAATGATGCAGCGTCATGATCACCTCCTTGATCTCGGGACTAACCCGCGATGGCCGCGGAAGTTCGGCCGGAAAGGCGAGGTGTCATCGACACGTCAACGGACGGCCATCATGAAAGCACATTGCGACGGCATATGCCGCCTGCCTCGGCCAAGATGTGGAGCGCGGCAATGATGACGGCATTCGAGGTGATACGACGGATCGCCGAGGCGGTGCAGCCCCGTCTCGGCCGCATCGACGTGCACGAGGTCGGCATTTACCCGGTGGAGGCGAGCGGCGATGGCCCCAACTGGACCGCGCGGATCGCCCGGCAGTCCGGCGGCGGGCACGCCTACAAACAGTGGCGGCAGGAGCAGCTGCGCGCAGCGGTCGACGCGGTGCGGCGCGACATTCCGCGGATCGACTGGGGCGGATAAGGGCCTTCCAGTTTAGCGGACTCCGGGCAACGCCACCAGATTGCGCGGGCTGGTGCCGACCTTGACCCGGCCGAGGATGGTGCGGGCCTCGATATCGATCACCACCACCTCGTCATCGGCCCAGTCCACCGCCGCCGCGCGGGTGGGCGACACCACCGTGATGCCTTCCGGAAAGGTGCCCAACCTTGGCTGCGCCGGCGCCAGGGTGAGCGTTTGGGCATCCACAATGGCGAGCTTGCCGCTCTGCTGGTTGCTGACCAGCACCGTGCGCCCGTCCGGCGTCACCGCCACCCCATAGGGCATGAGCCCGATCTTGAGCCGGGCGATTTCGCGCGGCGTGGTGCCGGTCTCGATCACCGAGAGGTCGCCGCTCTGCACATTGGCGACATAGAGCCGCTCGCCACCCGGCGACAGCGCCAGCGCGAAGGGCGCCCGCCCGGTCGGCACGGTGGCGATCCGCACCATGTCGGCAAGGCGCACCACGCTGACCTGGTTGCTTTCGCGATCGGCGACATAGGCGAGGCCGGCTTTCTCATCCACCACCAGCCCGGCCGGGGCATGGCCGATCGCGACGCGGCCGGTTTCCGCGCCGGTGGAAGCGTCGAGCCGGATCAACGCATCGGCGCTCCAGTCGCTGACCAGCAGGTGGCGGCCATCCGCGCTCACCGCGATGCCGAACGGCTCCAGCCCGACCTTGAAGGTCGCGCTCACTGTGCGGGAGGCGAGGTCGACACGGCTGACCAGGCTGAGGTCGGGATGGGTGACATAGACGCTCGCCCCGTCCGCGCTGGCGGCAAGGCCGGCGGGAACGGCGGCGAGGCCGATCACCGCACGCACCTCACGCGCCTCGATGTCGACCAGCGACAGCTGCGCCGCCTTCTGCGACACCACCGCGACCAGCGGCGCGGGCGTGTCGGCCCGTGCCGGCTTCGATGCCGCGAGCGGGCCGAGGGCGAGCAGCGCGAAGGCGAGGCGCGCCAGAGCGAGGCCTGCCTTAGCCTTGCGCACCCGAGCGACCCGGGGCAGGGCGAGCCGGGGGAGGGCGCTCACCGCGCCGTCTCCCTGCCCCGCACTTGCCTGCCCGCATGCTCTCACTTGGCCGTCACCTTGGCCTGCAGCCCCTTGAGACCCTGCTGGATGAAATCGGTCATCGCGGCGATGGCGGCCGCGTCATTGCGGTCTTCCGGCGGCTCATTGGTGGTGTCGGCGCGGTAGAAGCGGGCGCCCCAGCTGACTTCGCTGCCGGCGCCGTCCGGCTTCACCTCGATGGTCTGGGTGTAGAAGCTGACCGGGATCGCCTCGGCATTCTCCGTCAGCAGGCGGTAGGAGAGGCGGTGGGCGGCGGGATCGGCCTCGTCCAGCCCTTCCTTGACCTCGCCCTTCTCCAGCGTCAGCACGCGCTCGGCGCCGGCCGCGTCGCCGCCGGTCGCCTCCACCTTCTTCACCAACGGATGCCACTCGCCAATGCCGCCAAAGCGGGAGAGCACGGCCCACACCGCCTCCGGCGGGGCGGCGATCACCAGCGTCTCATCGGCGCGCTGGGGCGTCGGTCCATGGGCGAGGGCCAGTGCCGGGCCAAGAAGGAGAAGGCCAAGCGCGAGCGCAAGTCGTTGAAGCATCGTCTTTTTCCTTTATCGAGTGGGGAGTTTCTCGGGCCGCCGAGAGGTGGTGGCGCCGAGCCCGAACAGCAGCGCGAGGCAGAACAGCGCCAGCGCGGCGGGGATGGCGGCGGTGTCGACACGCATCTCCACCGGCCGGGGCCTTGTGTCGGCCTCCACGGCGGCGAGCAGCCCGCCAGCATTGCCGAGCGCGATGTAGCCAAGCCCGGTCTGGGCGGCGAGTGCGCGCAGATGTTCCTCGCGCAGGGCGCTCAGATGCTCGGTGCCGGTCGCCGCTTCGCTGCCCCAGGGGGCGTTGCGCGGGTTCCAGCCGGCGCGCGAGGCGGCATCCTCGGGCGGAGGCCCCATGCGGTTTTCCTGCGGCACGTCCTCCTCGGCGTAGAAGCCGGTCTCGCGCCCATCCTGGTCGAATTTCGGGATCGGCGAGGGATCGACGCCGCCGACGCCGATGAGCAGCCCGGCCACCTCGCCCGGCTTGCCGTCGAAGGTCGGCAGCGCGCCGCCGGGCAGGGGAGGCGCTTCATGCCCATCGGTCATGAAGAGAAGATCGGCCTTCAGGCCGGCGGCCATGGCGAGACCGGAATGGACACCGCGCGCGACATAGCTGTCGCCCTCCCAGGCCATGCGCCAGTCCAGATCGTCGATCGAGCCGGCGATGGCGGCGAAGTTTTCGCACACCTCGGCCGGCTCGAAGAGCAGGAAGCTGCGCCGCTCGGTGAAGATGCCGAGGCCGAGGCGCGAGCCACAGGGCAGGCCGGCCAGTATGTCGCGGGCGCCGCGCTTGGCGGCATCGAGGCGGGTGGCCGGCGCCCCCCGGCTCTGTGCGTCGCGCACGTTCATGCTGCCGGTGACGTCGATCACCAGCACGGCGTCACGCACCGTGCCGGTCTGGACGATGCGCGGGGCGAACAGCGCGGCGATGATGGCGAGCAGCGCCACCAGCAGCAACCAGAAACGCCAGTCCCGCCGCAGGCCGCCCTGCCGGTCGATCCCCTGCCCGGACGCGACTTTTCCCCCCGCCTTCCCGGCGACCGCCCTGCTCATGGCAGCCCCCTCGGCAGGCCGGGCAGATCGGTCCAGAGCTTCTTCACCGCGTCAGGCGGCAACTCCTCGCCCTCAAGGTCGATCTGCGGGAAATCGCGCACCAGCCGCATGGCGATGTCGAGATTGTACTTGCCGTCCCAGAAGCCGGGATCGAGCACCAGCGCGCGGCGGTAATTGTCCTTGGCCAGCCGCACCAGCGGGATGGCGGGGTCGATGCGGTTGGATTCCAGATGGCTGAAGGCGACGCGCAGCCGGGCATTGGCCATGTCGTACAGCGCCGCGACGGCAAGGCGGCGGTCCTCGCCGGCCGCCAGCCGGTTGAGCAGCGGCTGCGCCTCGTCCAGCCGGTCGCGCGTGGTGAGGAAATGCAGCCGCGCGAACAGCAGCGCCGGCGGGTCCTCGGCGCTGATCGCGAGATCGTGGCCGGCGGCCAGCGAGGCGATCAGCCCATTGTCGCGCTCGACCACGAACAGCCGCGTCGCCAGCCAGCCGGCCGCCGCCAGGCTGGCGACCAGCAGGGCAAGGGTGGCGATGAGCGCCAGGCGCCGTGTCCTCATGCTGCCCTCCTCAGGTCGATGGCGTCGGTGCTCTCCTTGGCGCCCCGTCCGGCGGGGCGCAGCTGCCGCTCGGCCAGCTTGGCGGCCAGAAGCAGGGCGACCGCGATGGCGGCGACGAGAAAGGCGGGGCGGACCAGATCGCGGCGCGGAATGCGCTCGACATAGCGGATCGGCCGCGTCTCCTGCCGGTCGATTTCGGTGATCGCCTGCGCCACCGCCTGCGGGCTGGTCGCCTCGAAGGCGCGGTAGGGCACGCCCAGGCTCTGCAGGAACAGATGCAGATGGCGCTCGGGATTGGCCTGGGCGGAATCGTCGCCGGAGGCCGGCGCGTCATAAATGCCCTGGGCGCCGCGCGAGCGCAGGAACAGCCAGTAGAGATGCACCGGCGTGCGCGCCGCCGCGTCGCGCAGCGCCTCCTGCACCCGCCGGTCGATCAGCGCCGCGCCGTCGGACACCAGCAGCACGGCGCGCGAGGCTTCGTCCGTGTCGTCGGCGAAATAGGAGAAGGCCAGCGCCAGCCCGCGCCCGACATCGGTAAAGGCAAGGCCCGGCCGGTCGATGGCGTCGATCGCCGCGTCCACCACCTCGTGATGGTCGGTCAGCGGCAGCACCGGCATGGGCGAGGTGGAAAAGGCAGCGACCGCGATGCGGTCATGCGGGCGGCGGGCGACGAACTCCGCCAGCAGCCGCTTGGCGGCGGCCGACTTCGATTCCTGGTCGCCGGTCGGCGCGCGGTCGGCGAAGCTGTTGTCCATGCTGGAGGAGCGGTCGAGCAGCAGCACCAGATGGGCGCCGGTGCCCTCGCGCTCGACGCTCTGCTCGCGCCGGTGCAGGCCGGCAAGGCCCAGCACCAGCGCCACGATCGCCACCGCGCCGGCCAGCCGCAGGCCGACGCCCACCGCCCGCGACAGCGGATCGTCCGGCACCAGCCCGGCGGAGGCAATGCCGCGACGGCGGAACGCCGAGGCGACCAGCGGCAGCAAAGCGAGAAGAAGCAGCGCCAGCATAGCGGGGTGATCGACGCCCCAGCCGCGCGTCAGCCCCTCCCAGAAGGCGCCGGCGGCGTTCATGCCGTACCCCGTTCGACCGCGCGCAGGCGACGCGCCAGCGCCACCAGCTCATCGGGCGGCAATTCGCGCTGCGCTCCGGCGGGGTCGGCGCCGAAAAACGCCCGGCGCGAGGCGGCGAACAGACGCCGCACCTCCGCCTCCGCCGCCCGGAAGGCGGCATGGCGCTCGAAAAAGCCGGGCAGATCCTCGGCGAACACGCCCTTGCCATCGGTGGCGTCGAAGGCGCGGTGCAGTGCCTGCAGCGCCTGGACATAGCGCGAGGCGGCCTGCACAGGATCGCCGGGAGCGGTGGCGAGCGTCGAGGGTATCGCCCGCGCCGCCCGGGCGAAGGGGCGCGCACGCCGCCGCCCGAACGGGCCCCAGCCCATCTGCCAGGCGAGCAGCAGCAGGGCCAGCAGCGCCACACCGAGGGCGAGCGCCAGCCCGCGCAGGAGGCCGGCCGTCGGCAGCGCGGGCGGCGCGATATCCGGCCGCAGCGCCATCGCCGGCCCCGGACCGGTGGCAACGATCTCGCGCAGCGGCGACATTAAAAACGACCAGGCCGGCACCTGCACCGGCACCCGCCGCTCGCCCTCGATGGCGAACAGCGCCACGGCGGGGATGGTCAGCCGGCGCGGCTCCAGCGGCGCATAGAAGGTCTGGTAGACCAGATCGAGCGTGTAGCGGTGCACGCCCTCGCTCACGCCATG
This sequence comes from Ancylobacter sp. FA202, assembly GCF_000380205.1. Taxonomy (NCBI): domain Bacteria; kingdom Pseudomonadati; phylum Pseudomonadota; class Alphaproteobacteria; order Hyphomicrobiales; family Xanthobacteraceae; genus Ancylobacter; species Ancylobacter sp. FA202. The sequence goes on from NZ_KB904818.1 coordinate 4,689,217, forward strand.
GTCTTTGAGCCGCACCTCGCGCAGGTCGAGCCAGTAGTTCAGTGCGCGCGGCGGCGGCAGCGAGGCGGGGTCCAGCACGAAGGGCGCGTCGAGCGCGATGTCGGCGCTGAGGGTGAGCGTGTCGCCGATGACATGGCCGAAGCCGCGCGGCGCGTACAGCTCCACCCCGCGCAGCTGCGCCAGCGCCGGGGCGGTGGGCAGTGCCAGCAGAACGAGCGTCGCCAAGAGGCCCAGCGTGGAAAGGATGCGCGCAAGCCGCCCCATTCAGCCCTCCATCAGTCGTTGGGCCAGCGCGTCCGTGTCGAGCGCGTCCTTGAGATCGACCGGGCGCAGCCCACGGCGGGAGAACAGCGCCGCAAGCGCCTCCTGCCGCTCGCGCGCCGCGCGCAGCCAGCGGGCCCGCAGGCCGGGGCGCATGAACACCAGCCGCGCCGCACCCGTTTCCAGGTCGCCGAGCTCGATCAACCCCCAATGCGGCAGGCCCTCCTCCAGCGCGCCGTCGCGCACCACCACCGGGATGACATCGTGCCGCCACAGCGCGTCGAGCAGGCGCTGGATCTCGGCCATGGGCATCAGGAAATCGGAGACCAGGAACACCAGTGACCTGCGGCCCGGCAGGCGCCCGGCGGCCTCGAACAGGCCGGCAGCGCCGGTGCCGCGCGGCTGGGCGCCGATGAGGCATTGGCGCACCTCTTCCTCCAGCCCACGCCGGCGCGACAGCGGCAGGCTGGCGGCCTCGTTCACCCCTTCATCGCAGCCGAACAGCACGAAATTGTCGCCCGAGCGCACGGCGGAGAGCGCCAGCAGCGCGCACAGATCCGCCACCCGTCCCGCCACCGCCTCGCCGAAGCGCATCGAGCCGGACAGATCGACCAGCGTCGCCACCGGCACCGAGCGGCGCGGCGCGAACTGGCGCACATGCAGCTCGCCATGCGGATCGCGCAGCGAGACGCGCAGATCGATGCGGCGCGGATCAGGCTGGCGCAGCAGCGAGACATGGCGGCGGAACTCGCCCTCCGAGCCTTCGCCACGCCCGGGATGGGCGCCGGGAAAAATGCCCTCCGGCCGCCAGCGTAGGCGATAGGGAAGGGGGCGCAGGTCGTCAGGGCGCAGGTCGTCAGGGTGCCTGTCGACCGGCCGCACCTCGGCAGACGAACCGGCGCCGGCGGGCCACTTCATGGCGCCGGCACTCTCTCGAACACGCCGGCGATGAGGGCGGCGACGATCGGCTCGCGCCGCATTTCATAGACCGGATCGATGAAGATGCGGTGCGCCATCACCTCGGGGAACACGGCGCGCAGATCCTCCGGCACCACCATGTCGCGCCCTTCCATCCAGGCGCGGACGCGGGCGGCGCGGATGAGATAGCTCATGCCGCGCGGGCTGGCCCCGCCCTGCACCAGCCGGTTGATGTCGACGCCGTCAATGGCGAGGCCGAGCGCCTGGGGGCGACGCACCGCGTCCCAGAGCGCCAGCGTATAGGCCTCCAGCGCCGGGCTGGCCTGGACGCCGATCTGGATGGCGCGCGCCACGGTGCCGAGCGCCTCCGGGTCGAGCACGCCGCTTTCCACATCCATCAGCAGCGTATCGACGTCATGGAAGCGCGGATCGAAGACCAGGCTGCGGCGGGCCTCATCGGCCTGCGGCATCACCACCTGCACCTCCATCAGGAAGCGGTCGCGGGCGGCGGCGGGCAGTTCGAACGTCTCCTCACGCTCCACCCGGTTGCGGTCGGCGAAGACCTGCACATGCGGGAAGCGGTATTCGCGGTTGAAGGCGGAGACCGAGCGCTCCGCCATCAGCCGCAGCAGCAGGGCGTGCACCTGCGGACGGGCGCGGTTGATCTCGTTGAAGAAGAAGATCGAGAGGTCCTCGCCCTGCCGCAGCAGCGGGCCGGGATCGATGCGCGGCTTGCCGTCCTCGCCGAGATGGGCGTGGTAGACCAGATCGCCCGGCATCAGGTCGATCGTGCCCTCGATGCGCTCGAAGGCGCCGCCAATGGCCCGGGCCATGGCCCGCAGCAGCGTGGTCTTGCCGACGCCGACATCGCCTTCCAGCAGCACATGGCCACGGGCGAAGGTGGCGATGGTCAGCAGGCGGATGACCCGCTCCTGCCCCAGCACCACCTTGCCGATCTCGCGTTCGAAACGCAGCGCATGGGCATGCCAGTCCGACAGCACGGAGTCGGGATCTCGGACAAGATGCATCGGGAAGCCTTTCAGGCGGCCGGGCGCGAGGGCCGCATGTGCCGGAAAAGGGCGCGGCCCACGCCGGACGGGGCGAACCCGTTCGGCGTCGGCCGCGCCAGTTGCCCACAAACCGGGCGGCTTGCCCGGAGGATCGCGGGGCGGACAGGAGAATGACGTCCGCCCGCAAGTGGGTTCTCGAAAAGCAAAGCCGTGCCCGAAACCGTCAGTTCGGAATCTTGCTCACGTCGTAGACGAACTTGCCGGTCTTCTCGAAGTTGGCGACACGCTGGGCGTTGCGCGCTTCCATCGCCTTGATCGATTCCGACTGCTTGTTCAGCTCCTTCGGATCATGCTTGGGGTCGTACTTGGAGCCGGCCACCTTGTCGGGATAGCCCGGCTTGGCTTCCCAGCAATTGCCGGGGGCCTTGCAGTTGGTGCCGTCATAGGCGCTCGCCCCGCCCATCATGGCGAGGCTCAGCGCGCCGGCGCCGGCGAGGGTCAAGGCGAAGGCAACGCTACGGTCGATGATGCTCATGTTCAGTCTCCTGGTCGTGTTCCACCCGTCTTCGACCGGCGCGGTTCAGCCCGCCGGCCCGCCGCACGCTTCGGGCAGCTCTTCGGCTGGCTCTACGTGCTTGGCGTTCGCGTCAAAGGGCTTGAACGTGCTGCGCTGCTCGTCGGTGAGCCACACCGCGCCCTTCGGATCGTCCTTGTAGAGATGCCGGACCCAGGACATGGCGAGCAGCATCTCGTTCATGTTCAGCGCGCCATACATCGGGCCCATCTGGCCATTCGCACCGCCGAACACCGTCTCGAACAAGCCCTGGTCGGTCTCGTTCTTGGGATAGGTCCAGTAGGAATCGTTGAGACCGGGGCCGATCTTGCCCTCGCCATAATGGCCGTGACAGCCCGAGCACATCGACAGGAAGATCTCGTGCGCCTTCGGCAGGCAGACGGGATCCTCGTTGTAGATGTTCTTGCCCGTTTCCAGGAAGACCTTCACCGCCTTGGTGTCGCGGCCCTCTTCCGGCGCCTCGGAAAGGTCGAGTGGCTGGCCAGTGACGGTGTTGCTCAGCATGATCGCGGCGCGGGCACCGAACCCGACCAGACCGGCCCCGAGGGCCCCGGCGAGCAGCAGCGCGGCCGCTTTCTTGGTGAAAATCGTCTTCGTCATCGAACCTTGTTCACAGCAAGAGATCAGGGGCGCACCGCGGCCCGGCAGACACGCGGTGCGTCGGAAACAGCCGTCAGGTATTCGGCTCAAGCAGCGGAATGCCTTCCTGGGTCAGAATCTGCTCGATCTGCGGGCGCGCCTTCTCAAGCCCCGCATTGATCTCCTTGAGCAGTTCCGGATCGTTCTTGCGCACGCCGACCGCCTGGTCGTAATGCATCGGGATCGGCGCATCGTTCGGCCGGTCGATGTCCTTGGTGATCACGGTGATCCGCAGCGGCGTCGACGAGGACTTCACATAGCGCGCCACTTCCGGGGCGAAGGCGATGCCGACATCGGCCTCGCCGCTGGCGACCTCGGTCACGATGCGGTCGCCCGGCACCTGGATCCACTGGTTGCGGCGCGACTTGAAGTTGACCAGCGAGTACATGTAGGCCGCGTTGTCCTCGAAGCGGCCAATGCGCTTGAGCATGGTCTCGGCCGGCGAATAGAACCGCACCGCGAAGCGGGTCTGGTCCTTGATCTGCTGGTCTTCCCAGTCACTGGCGGTGATGTTGCGGTCGGCCTTGGTCACCAGCACATAGCCGGTGCGGTAATAGGGCTTGGAGACGAGCACCCGCTCGTCGCCGACATCGACGCCCATCACCACGTCGCAATTATTCTTGTCGAGCTGGTCGCGCACCAGATAGATGCCCGGCTGGTCGTTGCGCACGAACACTGGCTTGCGGCCCATGGCCTGGGCGAGCACCACGCCGATGCGGTCTTCAAATCCGCTGGAATCGGGGGCGGAGAAGGGCGCCTCGACATTCGAGGCGCAGATGCGCAGCTCATGGGGATTGCGGCCCGCGGCCTTGTCGGCCTCGACGGTCGCGGCGTCGGCAAGCCCGGCAATGGCGAAACCGGAAAAAGCGAGACCGGCGGCAATGGCAAGCCGGCTGACGACCTGTCGCGTGGACATGGGGAGTCCTCCTGGACGAAATTTCGAGGTCGGGGATCCTGTGGGGCAGGGGAGGCGGGCCGCTTGCAGGCACCCGCCGCCCCTTCCTCGTCACGGCAGGTAACAGCGGACGAAGAGCCCTCTCGGACGCTGTGCCTTTCGGCGACATCGCCGCCCGCCGCGAGACACGCGACGGGCGGCTTTGTCTGGCGGTATCAGCCGCCGCCCTGGATCACGTTGGTCGAGTATTCACCAACGTTCGGGTCGCTGTAGGGGCCATCGCCATTCAGCGAGAACACCATCACGCCGCCACCCATCTGGGTGTAGTGCTGGAGCTGCTTGAAGGCGCCCACCGAGCCGAGGCCGGCGGTCGGGTCGTTCAGGTCGAACACCAGGCCGACACCCGGCCAGCCACCGACGCCGTAATAGATGGCGACGTACTGCTTGCCGTCATGGGTGTAGGTCATCGGGTGGCCGATCACGCCGGAGGGAAGCTTGAACTTCCACAGCAGCTCGCCGGTGTCGCTGTCACGCGCCTTGATGAAGCCGTCCAGCGTCCCGTAGAACATCACGCCGCCGGCGGTGGCGAGCGTGCCGCCCCAGGCCGCGAAGCGTTCCATCACCTGCCACTTGAACTTGTTGTTGATGGCATCATAGGCCTTCACCTGACCGAGACCTTCATAGGTCTGGCGATCACCCTTCGGGCCGGGATACATCCACAGGGTCGCACCGACGAAGAACTGGCCGGCACGGTAGGGGAGCATGAAGGGCTCCCAATCCATGCAGATGTGGTTGATGCCCATGAAGAAGGACTTGCGCTCCGGATCGTAGGAGTCATGTCCCTGGTTGTGGTAGCCCATCGCCGAGGGGCAGATGTCGCGACCCTTGTGGTCCATGCGGGTCCCGAATTCCGGATCGCGCTCGGGCAGGCCGGTCTTCAGGTCGACCTTCTTCACCCAGTTGACCGTGTCGTCGATCTTGTCGGCCGAGACGAGGTCGCCATTGGTGCGGTCGAGCGTGTAGACGATGCCGTTACGGTCGGGATGGGTCAGAAGCTTGCGCATCTTCCCTTCCTTGTCCTGCTGCTCGGAGAGCATCATGACGTTGACGCCGGCATAGTCCCACTCGTCGTGCGGGGTCTTCTGGTAGCCGAATTTGGCGTTACCGGTGTCGATGTCGCGACCCCAGATGGTCATCGTCCACTTGTTGTCGCCCGGACGCATCGTCTCGTTCCACGGCGCCGGGTTGCCCGAGCCGTAGTAGAAGAGGTTGGTGTCCGGGTCGAAGGCGTACCAGCCCCAATTGGTGCCGCCGCCGATCTTCCAGGCCTCGCCTTCCCAGGTCGCCTTGCCCAGGCCCTTCTGGCCGTAATGCGGGTTGGCGCTGTTGAAGTCGTCGGAGAGGCGCACTTCCTCGTCCGGGCCGGTCGCATAGGCGCGCCACTTCTGGGCGCCGGTGGCGATGTCATAGGCGGTGACGTAGCCGCGCACGCCGAGCTCGGCGCCGGAGGAGCCGATCAGCACCAGGTCCTTGACGACATAGGGAGCGATGGTGAGCGTCGAGCCGACCTTGATGTCGGAGTTCTCGAGCTTCCAGTATTCCTCGCCCGTCTTGGCGTTGAGGGCGACCACATGGCCGTCGAGCTGGGTCTTGATGATCAGCGGGCCGACCGTGCCGTTGCCGGGCCAATAGGCGAGGCCGCGGTTGACGACGTCGCAGCAGGCCACCGCGCGGGCGGTCGGGTTCTGCTTCGGCTTGTGCTGCCAGAGGATCTTGCCCGGATCGTCCAGCCCGACCGCGAAGGTCGTGTTGGGGAAGGGCGAGTGGATGTACATCACGCCGTCGACGACGAGAGGGGTACCCTCATGGCCCGACAGCACGCCGGTGGAGAACGACCAGGCAGGACGAAGCTGCTTGACGTTCTCCTTGGTGACTTGGTTCGCCTCGCTGTAATTGTTGGCGTTGTAGTTCTTGCCGGTCATCGGCCAATTGTCGGTGCTCTTCGACAGCTCGACGAGCTTGTCGTTGGCAACCGCCGGCGCCGAGGCGCCGAGGCTCACCGCGGCCGCCATCACGGCGGCGACAGAGAGCGCGGACACCGAAGTGTGCAGTCGGCTCATTGGGTCTTCCCTCGCGTTTCCTACTTCCCAGGCCGTCCCGCTGCGCCCCGGCTTTGCCGTCGACGTGCGGGTCTCTTTTATCCCTCGCCGTGCCCTCTCATGGGTGGGCAGTTCCATGAGCTTGTCTTTGGGATCGGCGGAGAATTCTTATGATTTTCTAAGAACATTGGCTGTTCTGGGAGTATTGTTCGCTGTCTGCGGATTTATTGTCTTTAGGCAGAATGGAAATTCGGGGCGGGAACTTCTTCCCGTACCCACAGATAATTCACCCATGCCTCCCGGAACCCTTGCCGAAATCCACCGAAAATGGTTCCCTATCAGCGGGTTGACGCTGTTTGCGCCAAACCGGCCCGGCGCTTCCACGATGACGCTGGCGCCGGTGCCGCCGGAGAGCTACTGTTGTCGACCGTCGTTGCGGCCAATCTCATAAGAAGTTCATAAGTATAAATGAACACATCGCCCTTTTCTCTTTTGCGCCTCGCGCTGAGCGCCGTCCTGGCCTTCGCTCTCGCCGGCTGTCCGGGGGAGAGCGAGCCGGAAAAGCGCGAGCGCGTCACCGCGCCGGAAAGCGATGCCGTCGCGCGCAAGACCTGGCTGCAGCCCACCGACGACACTGAGCCGGATGTGTGGCTCGCCAGCCGCGACGCCGGGGCCGATGTCGCGGCGAACGCGCCGGCGGCAAAGGAATGGCAGGGCGTATTGGCCGAGGCTGACGGCCGCTTCGGCGAGACCGGCCGGATGATCGCCAACCGCGCCGTGCAGCTCGAAACCATGCTGGCCGAGATCGGCATCCGCGAGAAGGCGCGCGAGATCATCGCCGATTTCTCCACCCTCGCCGGGAAGGGGTCCCGCGCCGGCTTCAGCGATCTGTGCCAGCATTACTATAATCTGCGGACCCAGGGCCTCGACCGCACCGCCGCGCTGGCGGCGCTGGCCGACGAGCCGGCTCTCAAATCGGGGAATCCCGCGCCGTGACCCCTGCCCGAAACGCGGCCAAAATCGCGGCCGGCATCACTGGCAACACCCCTTCGGCACCCGGGGGGCCGTCGCGCCCGGCCTCGTTCGGCTGGTGGCAGCGCCATTCGCTGCGCGCCCAGGTGCTGACCGCCGTGGTCGCCATCAATCTGTGCGCCGCGCTGCTGGCCGTGGTCGTCATCATCGCCAATGCAAGGCGCGCCACCGAGGCCGAAATGCTGTCCTCGCTCGCCGTGGCCGAGCGCTTCGTGCAGGAAACGGTCGAGCGCCTGGCCAGCGCCGAGGGCGCCACCGGCTCTCTGGCCCAGCTGCCGCTCCACATCAGCGGGCTGCGCCATGTCCGCATCCGGATCGAGGACCAGGCCGGCAACGCGCTGGACATCGCCCCGGCGGAAGCGGACGAGGAGGAACACGAGGGCGACGTGCCCGGCTGGTTCACCCGGCTGGTGTCGGTGGAAGGCCAGGAGAGCCTCATTCCCATCGTCGAGAACGGCGCCCGTGTGGGGCAGGTGCGCGTCGCCGGCGAAGCCTCCGACGAGATCGCCGAGGTGTGGGAGGACATGTCCGACCTCGCTGTGCTGGCGGCGGCGGTCAACATCGCCATTCTGGTCGCGCTCTATCTCGTGCTCGGCCGGCTGCTGATGCCGCTGCGCACCCTCTCGGCCGGCCTGCATGAGCTGGAGGCGGGCCGCTTCGAGCACCGGCTCGCCACGCCCCGGGTGCGCGAGCTGGCGCTGATCGCCGATCGTTTCAACGCGCTCGGCGCCGCGCTGAAGGCGGCACGCGGCGACAATGCCCGGCTGAATGAGCGGCTGGTGAGCGTGCAGGACGATGAGCGCCGGCAGATCGCCTCCGATCTCCACGACGAGCTGGGCCCCTGCGTGTTCGGGCTGCGCGCCAATCTCGAATCGATCGAGCGCCTCACCGCCCGCGCCGAGCCGGCGCTGGGCCAGCGCATGGGCGAGCGAATCGCCACCATGGCCGATATTCTCAACCGCATTCAGTGTCTGAACCGTCGCCTGCTGCGCAAGATCCGCCCGATGGCGCTCGGCCATGTGCCGCTGGCGGCGGTGCTGGCCGATCTTGTGGCCGATTTCGAGAGTCATTCGCCCGGCCGCCGCATCACCCTCGCCACCGAGGGGCTGGCCGAGCGCTATGGCGACAGCGTCGACATCACCCTCTATCGCTGCATCCAGGAAGCCGTGACCAACGCGCTGCGCCATGGCGACGCCCGCAACATCGCCATCAGCCTGCGGGCCGATCGCCGGGCGGGCCGGATCGACTTGACCATCGAGGATGACGGCACCGGCATCGCCGACGACGCGCCACATGGCTTCGGGCTTATCGGCATGGAAGAGCGCATCGGCGCCCTCGGCGGCAAATGGAGTATCGTTGCGGCCGTGCCGAGCGGGACCCGAATCGACGTGGCCATTCCCGCCCACCCCACTGAATTCGGCCTCTCGGCCGCTCCGGAAAGGCTCGCCGCCCAATGACCTGCGCCCTCGTGATCGACGACCACCCCATCGTGCTCCAGGGCTGCCGGCGGCTGCTGGAGGATGCGGGCGTGGAGCGGGTGCTGGAGGCCTCCACCGTGCTGGCGGGCTATCGCCTGTTCCGCCGCGAGAAGCCGGATGTCGTCATCGTCGACCTCGCCTTGCAGGGCAACGGCCTGAGCGGGCTGGTGCTGGTGCGCCGCCTGCGGATGCAGGATGCCCGCACCCCCATTCTCGTCTTCTCCATGCATGGTGACCCCGTCATCGCCAGCCGCGCGCTGGAAGCGGGGGCCAATGGCTATGTGCTCAAGGACACCTCTTCGGGCGCGCTGCTGGAAGCCTTCGAGCGGGTGCGCAAGGGTCAGCCCTATATGAGCCACGACCTCGCCTTGCAGGTGGCCATGCTCGGCTCGCGCAAGACCGCGCCGCTCGCCGACATCACCCCGCGCGAGCTGCAGACGCTGTCGCTGCTGGCCGAGGGCAAGGACTACACCCACATCGCCGACGAGCTGGGCATCAGCTACAAGACCGTCGCCAATACCTGCTCGGCGCTGAAGGCCAAGCTGGGCGCCACCAGCCTGCCCGAACTGGTGCGCTGTTCGATCCAATATCTCTCCACCTCGCCGGTCGGCACCACTGGCCGGCTGCGGATGATGTGACCGCTCCCGAGCGGCCACGCGGCCGAAATCGGGCAGGGGTGCCGTGGCACCGATCGGGGGCTTGGGCGCGGCCGCGCGAAAATGTCGTTGCCGCTTGGTCACTTACACTTCGTTCACCATGCCAAGCGATGCGCCGCATTTTCGCCTCACTCAGACAGCCTCCTGAGAGACACGAAGTCGGATAGCCGGTATCTTGCCGGAGATCTTGAGTGCGGTGCGTCGGTTCCGCTCCCGGTTTTTCGGGGCAGACGGCGCTCACAGACGGTTCGGGGTGAATGGGGAAATATCCTGCTCTTGCCAATGCTTCCGGCCGCTGCGCGGCAGGTGAGGCATTCGTCCGGTTCAGCCGGATCGCGGCGCTGTGCGGCATTGGCCTTTTGGTCGCCAATTGCAGCGGCGGCACCAAGCTGACGAGCAAGATCGACCCGAAATACGGCGTTTCCGCCAGCCCGCGCGTCGTCGCCGCCGGCCAGCCCGTGCCCAAGGGCGGCGGCACCTATCGCGTCGGCAAGCCCTATGTGGTGGCCGGCAAGACCTATGTGCCGACCGAGCCGAAGAACTACCGGGCCGAGGGCCTCGCCTCTTGGTATGGCGACGATTTCCATGGCCGGCTGACCGCCAATGGCGAAGTCTTCGACATGCATTCCATCGCCGCCGCGCACCCGACGCTGCCGATGCCGTCCTATGTCCGCGTCACCAACCTGGCGAATAACCGGTCCATGGTGGTGCGGGTGAATGACCGTGGCCCCTATCACGGCAACCGGGTTATCGACGTCTCGCACCGCGCCGCCGACATGCTGGGCTTCAAGTCCACCGGCACCGCCCGGGTGCGTGTCGACTATATCGGCAAGGCGCCGCTGGAAGGCTCCGACGACATCCAGCTCGCCTCGACCCTGCGCATGAACGGCAAGCCCGCCGAGGCGCCGGCCGTCATGGTCGCCTCCGCCGGCTCGATGCGTGGCCTGACCGCCGCCAATGTGCCGCTGCCGCCGAGCCGGCCTTTCGATCTCGGCGAGCCCGTCGACGACCAGCAGGTGGCGCAGGCCTATGCCGAGCCGGCCGCCGCGCCGCTCGCGCCGGTGCGCGGCACCAGCACGCCGCGCCCGGCCGTGGTGGCCGCCGCGCTGCCGGCCCCGCGCCAGGCAGCGACCCCGGCAACGCCCCCCACCAAGCGTGCCAAGGCCGCCGCTCCCGCCCCGGGCGTGCAGGTCGCCAGCCTGCAGCCGCCGATCCGCACCGCCCCCGCTCAGGCGGCCAGCGCGCCGACCGGCTGGATTGTCGGTCCGCAACCGGTGATGGGCTATGCCCCGACCGGCACCGAGGGCGCGACCGATATGGGTCGCGGGCTGTACTGAGGTCTTCCGACCGCCTGCGTTCTGGCAAGCCCGGCGTCGCTGTCGCATTGCGGCGGCGGCGCGCGGCTGTTAACTCTGCCCGAAGCCGGGGAGGATCGACCGTGAGCCTGTTGCGCATCCTGTTCCCGGGCCGCCGTTTCGCCGATGCAGCGCGCGCGGTCCTCGGGCTGTCGGCAGCCCTCATTGTCGTCGCCAGCATCACCCCCACACAGGCACAGACCGCGCCCGAGATCGCCGCGCCGCAGGCGATTCTGCTCGATTTCGACAGCGGCTCGGTGCTTTTCGAGCGCGCCGCCGACACGCCCAGCCCGCCCGCCAGCATCGCCAAGCTGATGACCATGGCCGTGGTGTTCGGCGAGATCACCTCCGGGCGGCTGTCGCAGGACCAGGAATTCAAGGTCAGCGAATATGCCTGGCGACGGGGAGGGGCCCCTTCGGGCGGCTCCACCATGTTCGCCGCCGTCAACAGCACCATCAAGGTCAGCGACCTGTTGCGGGGGGCCATCATTCCCTCCGGCAATGACGGCGCCATCGTGCTGGCCGAGGGCATTTCCGGCAATGAGCTGGCCTTCACGGTGAAGATGAACCAGGAGGCCAAGCGCCTCGGCCTCACCGGCTCGCTGTTCGTCAATGTGAGCGGCCTCGCCGACCCCGACCAGAAGACGACGCCGCGCGACATGGCGAAGGTCGCCACCCACATCATCCGCGACTATCCCGACCTCTATAAGATCTACAGCGAACCGGATTTCCTCTGGAACAAGATCCGGCAGAACAACCGCAACCCGCTGCTGGGCATGAGTCTTGGCGCGGATGGCTTCATGACCGGCTACCAGAAGGATGCCGGCTTCAACCTCGTCGGATCAGCGATCCAGAACGGGCAGCGGCTCGTCGTCGTCATCATGGGCGCCAAGAGCGAGAAGGAGCGGGCCGACGACGCCCGCCGGCTGCTCGAATGGGGCTTCCGCTCGTTCGAATCGCGCACCCTGTTCGAGCCCGGCCAGATTGTCGGCGAGGCGACGCTCTATGGCGGCGCGCGCAACGGGGCGCCGCTGACCAGCGACGGGCCGATCCGGGTGCTGATTCCGCGCAATGGCGACGAGAAGCTGGTGGCCCGCATCCGCTTCGAGGGGCCGATCGCCGCGCCGGTGGAAAAGGGCGCGGAGCTGGCGCGGCTGATGGTCTATCGCGGCGAGCAGCTGGCCCTCGACGTGCCGCTGGTGGCGGCCGAGACGGTGCCGGCCGGCCCGCTCTGGCGCCGGGCGATGGACGGCGCCTATGAACTGGTGGTGAGCCTGCTGCGCCAGGGCTACGCCAAGCTGACCGGCTGAGCATGCCCTCCCGCACGTCGCCGCCCGCAAACGCCCCCGCCCCGGCAAGCCCCACCGCCGAAAGCGCCGCCAAGCCCACCGCCAAGCCCACCGCCAAGCGGTCGGCAAAGGCGGGATCGGCCAAGGGGAAGGCGAAGGCCGAGCCGACGCCGGCAAAGGCGGCGAAAAGCGCGGCACCGAAATCCGCGAAGGCACCTCCCAAACCCGCGAAGACGGCGGGCAAGGCGACCGCCAAGCCCGCGACCAAGCCCGCGACCAAGCCCGCGACCAAGCCGGCAAGCCGCGCCGCCGCAAGGCCGGTTCCGACCGGCCGCTTCATCACGCTGGAAGGCGGGGAGGGGGCGGGGAAATCGACGCAGCTGCGCCGGCTGCTGGCGCGGCTCCAGGCGGCGGGCGTCGACGCCGTCGGCACGCGCGAGCCCGGCGGCTCCACCGGCGCCGAGATCATGCGCCATCTCATCCTGTCCGGCGCCGCCAAGCCGCTGGGGCCGCTGGCCGAGGCGACGCTGTTCGCCGCCGCCCGCGCCGACCATCTCGACGCCACCATCCGCCCGGCGCTGGCGCGCGGGGCATGGGTGGTGTGTGACCGTTTCGCCGATTCGACCCGCGTCTATCAGGGCGCGCTCGGCAATGTCGATCCGCGCCTCATCGCCGCGCTGGAGGAGGTGACGGTGGGCGAGACGCGGCCGGACCTCACGCTCATTCTTGACCTTCCCGCCGAGGAAGGCCTCGCCCGCGCCGCCGCCCGCTCCGGCCGCGATGCCGACCGCTTCGAGAGCGAGGGGCTGAGCTTCCACCGCGCCCTGCGCGAGGCGTTTCGCGCGCTGGCAATGAGCGAGCCGGAACGCTGCGCGCTGATCGACGCCAGCCGCGACGCCGACACGGTGGAGGAGGCGATCTGGCAGGCGGTGTCGGCCCGGCTGAAGCTGCCCGCCGCGCGCCGGAGACGCCGCTCATGAAGGACGCTGCCCCGCTGGAAGGCGACCGTTTCGGCACCGCGCCGGCCCCGCGCGAGACGCAGCACCTCATCGGCCATGAGGAGGCGCAGGCGATGGTCCGCACCGCCTGGGACGCCGGGCGCCTGCCGCATGCGCTGCTGATCGGCGGGGCGGAGGGCATCGGCAAGGCGACGCTGGCCTATGCCATCGCCCGCTTCGTGCTCTCGGGCGGCGCCGCGCCGGCGCACTCGATCGCGATCGATCCCGACCACCCCACGGCACGGCAGGTGGCGGCGCTCTCGCATCCCGACCTGCTGGTGCTGCGGCGCCCCCCCAATGATGCCGGCAAGCTGCCCTCGATGATTCCCGCCGAGACGGTGCGCCGGGTGCGCAGCTTCTTCGGCTCCACGGCGGCGCTTGGCGGCTGGCGGGTCTGCGTGGTCGACACGCTGGACGAGATGAACGCGCAGGGCGCCAATGCGCTGCTGAAGACGCTGGAGGAGCCACCCAACCGCGCGCTGTTCCTGCTGGTGAGCCACGCGCCGGGCCGGCTGCTGCCCACCATCCGCTCGCGCTGCCGCATGGTGCCGCTGCGGGCGCTGTCGGACGGGCAGGTGGTGGCGGCGCTGGAGGGCCTGAGCGCTCACATGCCCACGCTGGACCACAGCCGCTTTGCGGAGGCGGCGCACGCGGCCGGGGGCAGCGTGCGCGAGGCACTGAGCCTGATGGAGGGCGATGGCCTCGCCGTGCGCAACGCCACCACCGTGCTGCTCGACGCGCTGCCCAATGTCGACCCCAAGTCACTGCACACGCTCGGCGAAAAGCTGGCCGGCGACCGGGGAGGGGCGCTTGAGGCGTTTGTCGGCACGGTTGAGGGCTGGATCAGCGACCATGCCACCGGGCGCCGGCAGACGGCGCGCGTTCGTCTTGCACGCCTCCCGGAGGTGTGGGAGAAGGTTCGCCGCGCTGCGGTCGACGCCGATGTCTATAATCTCGACCGCAAGACCCTCGTCCTCCGGATCTTCGCGTCGCTCAACGAGGCCCTGCGCCCCTGATCGCGCGCCGGCCGGCCGCCCCGCAGGAAACCGCCGTGAGACCCGCCTTCTACATCACCACCGCGATCGACTACCCCAATGGCGCGCCCCATATCGGCCACGCCTATGAGAAGATCGCCTCGGACGCGCTGGCCCGCTTCAAGAAGCTGGACGGCTATGACGTCTTCTTCCTGACCGGCACGGACGAGCACGGGCTGAAGATGGCGCAGACGGCGGAAAAGCAGGGGCTGACGCCGCTGGAATGGGCGACGAAGAACGCCACCCGCTTCCAGGAGATGGATGCGCTGCTCGGCGTCGATTATGACCGCTTCATCCGCACCACCGATGCCGACCACATCGCCTCCACCCAGGCGATCTGGCAGCGCATGGTGGAGAGCGGCGACATCTATGCCGGCGCCTATTCCGGCTGGTACTCGGTGCGCGACGAGGCCTATTACGCCGAGGATGAGACCACGGTTAACCCGGACGGCGTGCGCCTCGGCCCGCAGGGCACGCCGGTGGAATGGACCGAGGAGAAGAGCTATTTCTTCCGCCTATCCGCCTATCAGCAGAAGCTGCTCGACTATTACGACGCCCATCCGGACTTTATCCGGCCCGAGGTGCGCCGCAACGAGGTGACAAGCTTCGTGCGCGGCGGGCTGCAGGACCTCTCGATCAGCCGCACCACCTTCTCCTGGGGCATCCCGGTGCCGGGCGACCCGGACCATGTGATGTATGTGTGGGTGGACGCGCTCACCAACTACATCACCGGCGTCGGCTATCCCGACACGGCGAGCGAGAGCTTCCAGCGCTACTGGCCGGCCAACCTCCACATCATCGGCAAGGACATCATCCGCTTCCACGCGGTGTACTGGCCGGCCTTCCTGATGTCGGCGGGGATCGAGCCGCCGAAAACCGTGTTCGCGCACGGCTTCATCCATAATCGCGGGGAGAAGATGTCGAAGTCGGTCGGCAACGTCATCGACCCGTTCGACCTTGCCCGCGCCTATGGTGTCGACGCGCTGCGCTATTTCCTGCTGCGCGAAATTCCCTTCGGCCAGGACGGCTCCTACAGCCACGACGCCATTGTCGCCCGCACCAATGCCGACCTCGCCAATGATCTGGGCAACCTCGCCCAGCGATCGCTGTCGATGATCGCCAAGAATCTGGGCGGCGCGCTGCCTGCCCCCGGCCCGCTGTCGGAGGATGACGCGGCGATCCTCGCCAGCGCCGACGCCATGGGCGCCAAGGTGCGCGAGGCGATGGAAGGCCAGCAGATCCACAACGCGCTCGCCGCGATCTGGGCGGTGGTGGCGGACGCCAACCGCTATTTCGCCGGCGCCGCGCCGTGGGAATTGCGCAAGACCGCGCCCGACCGCTTCGGCAGCGTGCTGTGGACGACGGCCGAAGTGGTGCGGCAGGTCGCGTTGCTGGCGCAGCCCTTTATTCCAACAAGCGCCGGCAAGCTGCTGGATCTTCTGGCTGTTCCCGACGATGCGCGCAGCTTCGCCCACCTCGGCGAGGCCGGCCGTCTCGAAGGCGGCACGGCACTCCCAGCCCCCGTGGGGGTGTTCCCGCGCTATGTCGAGCCCGAGGCGCCGGCCGCCTCATGATCGTCGACAGCCACTGCCATCTCGACTTTCCGGACTTCGCCGCCGAGCTTGACGACGTGGTCGCGCGGGCCCGTGCGGCCGGCGTCGGCCGCCTCGTCACCATCGGCACCCGCGTACGCCGCTCCGGGCAGGTGAGGGCGATCGCCGAGCGATTCGACGATGTGTTCTGCTCGGTCGGCACCCACCCGCACAATGCCGGCGAGGAAGCCGACGTAACGCTCGACGAGCTGCTCGCCGCCGCCGACCATCCCAAGGTGGTGGCCATCGGCGAGGCCGGGCTCGATTATCACTACGACACCGCCCCGCGCGACGCGCAGGCCGCCGGCTTCCGCCTGCATATCGAGGCGGCGCGCCGCACCGGCCTGCCGCTGGTGATCCACGCCCGCGACGCGGATGAGGATGTGGCGGCGATCCTGGAAGAGGAAAGCGGGAAGGGCGCCTTCGGCTTCGTGCTGCACTGCTTCACCGCCGGGCCGGAGCTCGCCCGTCGCGCCGTGGCGCTGGGCGGCTATGTCTCGTTCTCCGGCATCCTCACCTTCAAGTCAGGCGCGCCGCTGCGCGAGATCGCCGCCAGCCTGCCGGCCGACCGGGTGCTGGTGGAGACGGACGCGCCCTATCTCGCGCCCAACAGCCATCGCGGCAAGCGCAACGAGCCTTCCTATGTCGTGGAAACCGCCCATATACTCGCCCAGGCGCGCGGCGTTTCCTTCGACGAGATCGCGGCGCTGACGACGCAGAACTTCTTCCGCCTGTTCTCCCGCGCATCCTAAAGGCTTCCCACGCGCCATGGCGTTCACCTTCACCATTC
This sequence comes from Ancylobacter sp. FA202, assembly GCF_000380205.1. Taxonomy (NCBI): domain Bacteria; kingdom Pseudomonadati; phylum Pseudomonadota; class Alphaproteobacteria; order Hyphomicrobiales; family Xanthobacteraceae; genus Ancylobacter; species Ancylobacter sp. FA202. The sequence continues at coordinate 4,705,837 of NZ_KB904818.1, forward strand.
TCGGCTGCGGTTCCTCCGGCGGGGTGCCGCGAGTCGGGCAGGGATGGGGGGTGTGCGACCCCAACGAGCCACGCAACCGCCGCCGCCGCTGTTCCATGCTGGTGGAGCGCTTCGCGCCGGGCGGGGCCCAGCCAACGCGGGTGCTGATCGACACCTCGCCGGATCTGCGCGAGCAACTGATCGATGCCGGGGTCGACCGGCTCGACGCGGTGCTGTTCACCCATGAGCATGCCGACCACACCCATGGCATCGACGATCTGCGCCCGCTAACCATCCTGCACCGGCGCCGCATCGACGTGCATATCGATCCCGAGACGTCGGCGATGCTGCACCAGCGCTTCGGCTATTGCTTCGAAACGCCGCCGGGCAGCGACTACCCGCCGATCCTCACCGAGCACCGCTTCCACGCCGGCGACACCATCCGCGTCGACGGGCCCGGCGGGCCGATCGAGGCCACGGCCTTCCGGCAGTTTCACGGCAGCATCATCTCCTACGGCTTCCGCATCGGCGGCCTCGCTTATTCCAGTGACCTGCACGACCTGCCGGAGGAAAGCCTGCCGTATCTGGCCGAGCTCGATGTCTGGATCATCGACGCGCTGCGGCCCAAGCCGCACCCGACGCATCTGTCGCTCAGCGAGGCGCTGGCCTGGATCGAGCGAATGAAGCCGCGCCGGGCGGTGCTGACCAATTTGCACACCGACCTCGACTACGCCACGCTGATGCGCGAGCTGCCGGCTGGCGTGACCGCCGCCCATGACGGACTTAAAATCCTTACAGATCAATAGGTTACGAACGGACGTTCGCACGCCGCGATCTTTGAAACCATCCGAGTATTTTCCATAATATGTCTTCTGCGAATCGGAGAACCGGCATTTTGACGCCCTCCCGCGACATTCACCGCCTGCTGGACATCATGGAAGCGCTGCGCACGCCGGAGACCGGCTGCCCGTGGGACCTGGCGCAGGACTTCGCCACCATCGCCCCCTACACGATCGAGGAAGCCTATGAGGTGGCGGATGCCATCGCCCGCGGCGACCTCGACGATCTGTGCGACGAGCTGGGCGACCTGCTGCTGCAGGTGGTGTTCCACGCCCGCATGGCGCAGGAGCGCGGCGCCTTCGATTTCGGTGCCGTGGTCGCGGCCATCACCGCCAAGATGATCCGCCGCCACCCGCATGTGTTCGCCGACGCGCAGGGCCGCGACGTGGCGGCGGTCAATGTGGCGTGGGACACGATCAAAGCGCAGGAGAAGGCGCAGCGGGCGGAGCGCCGGCAGGCGCGGGGATTGCCGCCGGAGCCGGAGCAGGGCCGGACGCTGGACGGGGTGCCGGCCGGCGCCCCTGCCCTCACCCGCGCGGTGAAGCTGCAGCACAAGGCGGCCAAAGTCGGCTTCGACTGGCCGGAGGTGCGCCCGGTGCTCGACAAGATCCGCGAGGAGATCGACGAGGTGGAAGCCGAGATCGTCGCGGGCGATCGCAAGGCGGCGGGGCAAGAAGTCGGCGACCTGCTGTTCGCGCTGGCGAACCTCGCCCGCCATCTCGATGTCGACCCCGAGGCCGCGCTGCGCGGCACCAACGAGAAATTCGTCCGCCGCTTCGGCTTTATCGAGGACCAGCTCGCCGAGGCGGGTCGCACGCCTTCAGATGCGAGCCTCATTGAGATGGAGGCGCTCTGGCAGGAGGCGAAGACGGCGGCGCCGAAGGAGTAGGGCGGTGGGGTGCCCTGCCCTCGCATGCGCTCGGTGCGTCATCCCGACTGAGCGCCGCGCAGAGGCGGGATTGCGCAGGTGGTGCCGGTACGGCCGGCTATCCCGGATCGACCTTTGGCCGTCCGGGATGACGCTCCGGTCGCGGTATTATGCGGGGCGTTCAGCCCCCCTCGCCTGTCCCCTTGATCCGCCGGGCGCCGAAGCGGCGTTCGATCTGCTCGGCACGGTCGGGCGGCACGCGCACCGCCAGATGCAGACGCCCCTCCCCGTCCTCGCGGCGCTCCAGCACTTCGCTGTGCCGGTAGAGCCAGCTCAGATTGCCGCCATCGGCGGCGTCGAGATCGATGGCGAGGCTGACCCGCTCGCGCGAAAGCCGCTGCGAAATGGTGGCGAGCAGCGGCTCCATGCCCTCACCGGTCAGCGCCGACACCGGGATCGGCCGCGCATCGCCCTCGCGGCGGGCGGCAGTGTTGAACAGGCCGGCCCTTGCCTCCGGCTCAAGCCGGTCGATCTTGTTCCAGACCTCGATGACGCGGTGATCGTCCTCGGGGTCGATGTCGAGATCGCTGAGCACGCCCTTCACGTCATGCGCCTGCGCGTCGGCATCCTCATGCGACATGTCCCGCACGTGCAGGATCAGATCAGCCTCGATCACCTCCTCCAGCGTCGCCCGGAAGGCGGCGACGAGCTGGGTCGGCAGATCGGAGATGAAGCCGACCGTGTCGGACAGGATCACCTTGTCGCCGGTGGGAAGCTGCACCGCCCGCAAGGTCGGGTCGAGCGTGGCGAAGAGCAGGTCCTGCGCCATCACGTCGGAGCGGGTCAGCCGGTTGAACAGCGTCGACTTGCCGGCATTGGTGTAGCCCACCAGCGCCACGACGGGATAGGGCACCTTCTTGCGGCTGGCGCGGTGCAAGGCGCGGGTGCGCTTCACCTGCTCCAGCTCGCGCTCGATCTTGACGATGCGCTCGCCGATGAGCCGGCGGTCGGCCTCGATCTGGGTTTCGCCTGGGCCGCCGAGAAAGCCGAAGCCGCCGCGCTGGCGCTCCAGATGGGTCCAGGAGCGAACCAGCCGGCTGCGCTGGTAGTTCAGATGGGCAAGCTCGACCTGCAGCACGCCTTCCTTGGTGCGGGCACGTTGGCCGAAGATTTCCAGAATGAGAGCAGTGCGGTCGATCACCTTGGCGGCGAACGCCTTTTCAAGGTTGCGCTGCTGCACCGGGCTGAGCGGGGCGTCGACAAAGACCAGCCCCGCCTCCTCTGCCTTCACCAGCTCGGCGATCTCCTCGACCTTGCCGCTGCCGAGATAGGTCGCCGGGCGCACCTGCGACAAGCCCACCAGCGCGCTGCCGACGAGCTTGAGATCGATGGCCAGCACGAGGCCGATCGCCTCGTCGAGCCGCGCTTCGGGCGAGCGACGCAGCCCCTCCTCCCCGCCCCCGCGACGGGTCAGGTGCGGGACGATCACCACCACGCGGGTGGCGTCGCCAGCGGTTTCGTGCTCGACAGGCAGGCCGGCAGCGCGGCCGGCGGGCGACTTGCGGGAGGCCTTAGGCTCCAAGATCAACCCTTCTCGCCAGTCTCGTCGGGCTCGAACAGCTGAACCGGATGGCCGGGCATGATGGTCGAAATGGCGTGCTTGTAGACCAGCTGCGAATGGCCGTCGCGACGCAGAAGCACGCAGAAATTATCGAACCAGGTGACGACTCCCTGGAGCTTCACGCCATTGACCAGGAAGATGGTGAGCGGCGTCTTGTTCTTGCGGACGTGGTTGAGAAAGGTGTCCTGGAGGTTCTGCGAACGTTCCGCGGCCATGGTTTTTTAATCCGTTTGTTTGTTGTTGCTCGTAGGTCGGCGCGGTCGCCTTCACCTCTGCGCCCCGTCCGGGAGCGGGCGAGCATGAAGACGTGCGCCCCAAACATGGCATAGCATGACTGGCGCGCAAGATGCTTTCGCCAAGTTGGCGGCGCTTGGCAAGGTCTTTCCGTGCGCGCCCGCCCGCAAGACGGGTGCCGGCCGGGTACAATTTCCCGCTTCAGCGGGCGATCTCGGCAACCCGGTGGAAGGTCTCGCGCAGCGCGCGCGTCACCGGGCCGGGCCGGCCATCGCCGATGTCCTGCCCGTCGATTCGCACCACCGGCGTGGCGAAATTGGTGGCGGAGGTGACGAAGGCCTCGCGCGCGCCCAGCGCTTCCGCCACCGTGAAGGGGCGCTCCTCGACCCGTAATTGCAGCTTTTCCGCCACCTCCAGCATCACGGTGCGGGTGATGCCGCGCAGGATGCCGCTTTCCGCCGGGCGGGTGACGAGCCTTCCCTCCGGGGTGACGATCCAGGCGTTGGTCGAACCGCCCTCGGTGACATGGCCGGCGGCGTCGACGAACCAGGCCTCGCGCGCGCCGGCCTGCTTGGCCGCTTCCTTCGCGAGCACATTGGGCAGGAGGCCGATGGTCTTGATGTCGACCCGCTCCCAGCGATTATCCGGCACGGTGATGACGGCGATCCCCTGCCCCGCCACGGCCTCGCCCTTGGCCGGGTCGATCGAGCGGGCCGTCACCACCAGCGAGGGCGGCGTCGCGGCATCAGGGAAATAATGGTCGCGCCGGGCCACGCCGCGCGTCACCTGCAGATAGACCAGCCCGTCGCGCACCCGGTTGCGGGCGATGGTCTGGCGCAGCACGACGCCGAGCGCGGCGAGCGACATCGGCAGGCGGATGCGCAGTTCGCCCAGCGAGCGCACCAGCCGCGCCATGTGGCGGCGCTCATCCACCATGTGGCCGCCGCGCACCTCGCACACCTCATAGACGCCATCGCCGAACTGGTAGCCACGATCCTCGACATGCACGCCCGCCTCGGCATGCGCCACATAAGCACCGTTCACATAGGCAATGCGCGACATCGTCCGTCCCCGTGGGCCCGCTTCATTTTCGGCTGATATCTGCTCGTTTTATGCACGAAGTCCGGGCGACAGTGCTTTGATTCCAATGACTTTATTAGCGCCGCCACAGGGCAAAATTCGCCAAGCCCAGCACAACGAGAATCTCCAGCCGACCGAGAATCATGGCGAGCGCCAGTATAAGCTGCGCATAGGTCGGCAGCGCGCCCCATTCCGGCCAATTCACCTGCGGCTGCCAGTTCGCGGCATAGACCGGGCCGATATTGCTCAGCGCCGAGAGCACCGCGATGAACGCCGCCTCGAAGCTCGGCATGGCCGGGGCGAGCGCCACGGTCAGCGCGCCGATCACCGTGCAGGCGACGCCGAACATGATCCAGATCGCCTTCATCATCTGCAGCGTCACATTCTGCTGCCCGAGCCGGCGCGGATGCACGGCGCTGGGATGCACCAGCCGCTCCAGCTCGCGCAGGCTCTGCAGCACCATCACCCCGGCGCGGTAGATCTTGATGCCGCCGGTGGTGGAGAAGCTGGCGCCACCGATGAACACCACCGCCAGAACCAGCGTCACCGGCAGGCTGGCAAAGGCGCCGCCATGCGGCTCGATGCCGGTCGTGGTGACGAGGGAGACGGCGGTGAACAGCCCGTCCCCCAGCGCGAAGGGCAGCGAAAGGCTGCCCTCCGGGCTGCGGAAACCGATGGCCGCCGCGGCGATGCCGAGCCCAAGGCAAAGGGCAAAAAGAACAATGTTTTCATATTGTCCCAGCGCCATGCGAAAGCGTCGTGTGAGCAGCATGCGCTGCCACAATATGCTCGTTCCTCCCACCAGCATGAAGACGATCATCACCGCCTTGACGCCGAGATGGCCATAGCCGGCAATGCCGTCCGCATCGGGCAGCAGGCCGCCAGTGGACAGCGCCGCGCCGGCGAAGCCGAGCGCCTCGAACAGCCGCATACCGAGCAAGAACAGCACGAAGGTGCACAGGAGGGTGGCGCCGAGATAGACCGGCAGCACCAGCCGCAGCGCGTCGTCCAGCGTGGTCTGCTGGGTTGCCGCCAGCAAATTGGCGCGGGCACTGCGGTCCGGCAGGCCGCCCATGCCGGCCGGGCCGAGCACCGCGACGAAGCCGACCAGGGTGAGCAGGCCGCCAGCCCACTGCAGCGTCAGCAGCCAGCCCAGTGTCGCGCGCGGCACGTTCTCAAGATCATGGATCTGCACCGGGCCGGTGGTGGTGAAGGCCGACACGGCCTCCAGCCAGGCATGCATCGGCGACAGCGTCGTCGTCGCCGCGATGGGCACGGCGGCGATGATCGGCACGCCGACCCAGAGCACGAGCAGAAGCCCATAGGCCGCCAGCCGGTCGAGCCGTCCGGGCCGGTTGCGCACGGCGAGAAACACCGCGCCGGCGCCGAACACGGTCAGCAGCGCCGTCATCAGGAACACATCGGCGCCGGGCTCGCGGCGGAACAGCGACACCAGCGCCGAGAGCAGCAGGAAGCCGGCCATGACCCCGGCCGTCTGTGCGCTGTGGCGGGCGACCGCGATCATGGGCGTCGGCCTCTCTCAGAAGAACTCAAGGCTCACCCGGAACAGCTGCTCGACCCGCTTCACCTTATCGGCGAGCGCGAACATCACCACCCGGTCGCGCGCCTGGATCACGGTATCGCCGCGCGGCAGCATCACCCGGCCGCCGCGAATGACGGCGCCGATCCGCATGCCGTCGAAGATGTCGAGCTGGCGCAGCGGCTTGCCGACCAAAGGCGACGTCTCCAGCGCCTCCGCCTCGATCACCTCGCCGGCGCCGTTCAGCAGGGAGTGGACCCCGCGAATGCGGCCCTTGCGAACATATTGCAGAATCTTCGACACGGTGATCTGGCGCGGATTCACATAGGCGTCGATGCCGAGCCCGCGCGCAAAGGCGGGGTAGGCCGGATCATTCAGCAGCGACAGCATGCGCTTGGCGCCGAGTTCGCGCGACAGCAGGCAGGAGAGGATGTTGACCCGGTCGTCATTGGTGACGGCGATCATCGTGTCGGCGTCCCCGACGGCGGCCTCCTCCAGGATCGCCCGGTCGAGCGCGCTGCCGCGCAGCACCACGGTGCGCGTCAGCTGCTGGGCGATTTCCTCGGCGCGGCCAATGTTATCCTCGATGATCTTCACCCGCGCCTTCGGGTTGCGCAGCTCCAGCTCGCGGGCGACATAAAGCCCGATATTGCCGCCGCCGCCGATGACGATGCGTTGCGCCGGCGGCTCGTCATGGCCGAAGATCGACAGGGTGCGGCTCACCTGATCGGTATGGGCGACGAAATAGGCGAGATCGCCGGCCAGCAGCGAATCGGTCGAGCGCGGCACGAAGGTCTTGCCGTTGCGATAGACCGCCACCACCACGGCGCGCAGATCCGGGAACAGATCGGTGAGCTGACGCAGCGGCGTATCGAGGACCGGGCAATCCTCCTGGCAGCGCACGCCCACCACCACGACATTGCTGTCGTTGAAGCTCACCGTGTCGACCGCCCCCGGCAGCGACAGGCGGCGCAGCACCATCTCACCCACTTCGAGCTCCGGCGAGATCACCACGTCGATCGGCAGGTGGTCGCGCGAGAACAGGTCGCGCCAGTGGCCCTGGAGATAGCTCTGCGCCCGCACCCGCGCGATCTTGGTCGGCACGTCGAACAGCGCGTGGCCGACCTGGCAGGCGATCATGTTGACTTCGTCGTGCAGGGTGACGGCGATCAGCATGTCCGCCGCCTCCAGCCCCGCCCGGGCCAGCACATCCGGATGCGAGCCGTGGCCGACGAAGCCGCGCACGTCGAGCGTGTCGGTGACGGCCTGGATCAGGCGCGGCGAGGTGTCGATGATCGAGACGTCGTTCTGCTCCGCGGCCAGACGCTCGGCAATGCCGAACCCCACCTGCCCCGCCCCGCAAATGACGACCTTCATGGCGACCCCGCTGGTATCGGAAGGTGCCGCCTGCGGCACCCCCCGTCTCTCATCTCGCGAGTCACTCTATAGCAGGTTCGCACGCGCCCGGAGACGTCCGCGCGGCCGGGCCGCACATCTTCCTTGCGGTGCGCGCCGGGCGCTCAGCCGATGCCGAGCGCCTTCAGCTTGCGGTGCAGCGCCGAGCGCTCCATGCCGACGAATTCGGCGGTGCGGGAGATGTTGCCGCCGAAGCGGCTGATCTGCGCCACCAGATATTCCCGCTCGAACACTTCGCGCGCCTCGCGCAGCGGCAGGCCCATCAGGTGCTCGCCGCCCGCCCCGCTCGGCAGGCTCGGCACCAGCGCGCCGACATCGGGGGGCAGCATGTCCGCCGTGACCGGCGCGTCGGCGTCGCCCGAGGCGAGGATGAGCAGGCGCTCGATATTGTTGCGCAGCTGGCGGACATTGCCCGGCCAGTCATGCGACTGCAGCACGGCGAGGGCGTCATCGGCGACGCGCCGGCGCGGCAGGCCGGTGGACTGGGAAATCTGGTCGAGGAAGAACTCCACCAGTTCCGGCACGTCCTCGCGCCGCTCGGCGAGCGGGGGCACGCGCACCGGTACGACGCCGAGGCGGTGATAGAGGTCCTCGCGGAAACGCCCCTCGGCAATCTCCTTTTCCAGATTGCGCGCGGTGGACGAGATGATGCGGACATCGACCGAGACGCGCGTGGTGCCGCCGACCCGCAGGAAATTCTGGTCGACCAGTACCCGCAGGATGCGGTTCTGGGTCTCGCGCGGCATGTCGGCGATCTCGTCGATGAACAGCGTGCCGCCATGCGCCTCTTCCAGCGCGCCGACCTGGCGGCCCTGCCCTTCCCCGATCTCGACGCCGAAAAGCTCGACCTCCATCCGCTCGGGGGTGATGGCGGCGGCGTTGATGACGACGAAGGGGCCATTGGCCCGCTGCGAAGCTGAGTGGATCATCCGGGCGGCCAGCTCCTTGCCGGAGCCGGAGGGGCCGACGATCATGATCCGGCTGTTGGTCGGCGCCACGCGCTCGATGCCCTGGCGCAGCTGGTTCATCACCGAGGACTTGCCGACCAGCAGCTGCGTCACGGCGGTGCGCTGCTTGAGGTCGCGCACCTCGCGCTTCAGCCGCAGCGTTTCCAGCGCGCGGTCGGCGACAAGGATCAGGCGGTCGGAATTGAACGGCTTCTCGATGAAGTCATAGGCGCCCTGCTTGATCGCCGCCACCGCCGTCTCGATCGTGCCATGGCCGGAAATCATCACAACAGGCACGTCCGGGTGGTTCTTCTTGATCCGTTCGAGCAGTTGCAGCCCGTCGAGCTTGGAGCGTTCCAGCCAGATGTCGAGGAAGACCAGATGCGGGCGGCGCGCCTCGATGGCGGCCAGCGCCTCGTCGCTGTCCTTGGCGGTGCGGGCGCCATAGCCCTCATCTTCCAGAATGCCCGCGACCAGCCCGCGAATATCGGCTTCGTCGTCGACGATCAGGATGTCCGTCGCCATAAGTCAGTTCTCCTTAGCCGACCAGCCGGGCAGTCGGGGCCCCGCCGTTGCCTTTTCCGTCATTGGCGGCCGTCGGGCCGCCATCGCGCGCGAAACGCAGGCGAACCCACGCGCCACGCCCATGGGGGGCATCGTCGAGCTCGATGCCGCCGCCATGTTCTTCCATGATCTTTCCGACGATCGCGAGGCCGAGCCCGGTGCCCTTCTCGCGCGTCGTCACATAAGGCTCCAGCAGCCGCGCCCGGTTCTCGGTCGGCAGGCCCTTGCCATTGTCGATGACGTCGATCGTCACCATGCGCTCATCGGCATGCACCGCTACCTGGATGCGCGGCGGATCGGCGCGCTCTTCCGGCGGCACCGCCGCCAGCGCCTCGGTGGCGTTCTTGATGATGTTGGTCAGCGCCTGCGACATCAGCCGGCGGTCGAAGCGAGCGATCACCGGCGTCTCAGGCAGGTCGAGGTCGAGCGTGATGTCGGGATTGCCGACCCGCATGAGGAAGACCACCTGCCGCGCCGTCTCGCCAATGTCCTGCGCCTCGGCGACCGGCTTGGGCATGCGGGCGAAGGAGGAGAACTCGTCCACCATGCGGCCGATGTCGCCGACCTGGCGGATGATGGTTTCCGTGCACTGGTCGAACACCTCGCGGTCCTCGCCGATCACCTTGCCGTAGCGCCGGCGCAGCCGCTCGGCGGAGAGCTGGATCGGGGTGAGCGGGTTCTTGATTTCATGGGCGATGCGCCGGGCGACGTCGGCCCAGGCGGAGCTGCGCTGGGCCACCACCAGCTCGGTGATGTCGTCGAGCGTGACCACCCAGCCATGCTCGGCCTCGCGCGACTGCTCGGTGGTGACGCGCACCGCGATCACCCGGTCGCGGCCATTGCGGGTCAGCGTGGCATTGGCCTGCACGCTGCGCTCGCCCGCCTGCATCGCCTGGGCGAGCAGGGAGGCGACTTCCGGCACCACGGTGCCGAACTCACTGCCGAGCACATCGGCTTCTACCACGCCGAGCAGCTTTTCCGCCGGGCGGTTGATGATCGAGATCCGCCCCTGCGGGTCGAGGCCGATGACGCCGGCGCCGACGCCCGAGAGCACCGCCTCGGTGAAGCGGCGGCGGGTGTCGATCTGGTCGCGTGCCTGGACGAGATCGTCGCGCTGGGTGCGCAGTTCCTGCGTCATCTTGTTGAAGGTCTCGGCCAGGCTCGACAGGTCGCCCTCGGTGCGGCGCACCGGCACCTCGACATAGAGATTGCCGGCGGCGACGAGATCGGCGGCGCCGATCAGGCGGCGGATCGGCGCCACCAGCCGGTTGGCGAAATTGATGCCGAGCCACACGGCACAGAGCAGCACGGTGAGCGAGATCACCGCATAGAGCACCGCGAACGCCACCTGCACGCCCACGCGCTGCTGTTCGAGGTTGCGGTAGTCGACGACGGCGGCCTGCGTCTCCTTGAGATATTCGATCACCCGCGGATCGACCGAGCGCGCGACATAGAGATAGAGGTCGCCGAAATCCTTCAGCGGGATGACCGCGCCGACATAATCGGCATCGTTCGGCAAATAGATCAGCGGCTGCTCTTCGGTCGCGTCCTTCAGCGCCAGATTGGCCGGCACCACGAATTCACGGCCGACACGGATGGTGGCGCGATCGATGACCTGGAGGTCCTTGTCGATGATCATGGCGGCGGGCAGGCCACGCACCACCGCCTGCGCGGTCAGCGCCTGGCGGAAGCGGCTGCGGTCCTGGTCCCAGAGCGGGCGGATGCGCTGGAGGTCGCGCGACATGCCCAGCACATCGCCGCGAATGGAATAGGCATGCTCGCGCACATAGGTCTGCGCGACCGACACCGCATTGTCGACGATGGAGCGGGTGCGGACCGAGAACCAGCGGTCGAGCCCCTTGTCGAGGGTGATGCTGGCCAGAATCGCCACCAGCAGCGCGGGCACCACCGCCACCACGCCGAACAGGCCGACGACGCGCACATGCAGCCGCGCCGCCGCCCGGCCGCGCTTGCGCGCCTTGACGATGCGCCACACCTCGCGGCCGATGATGCCGAGCAGCACCAGCGACATAAGTCCGTTGAGGCACAGGACGACGACGATGACGTCCTGCGAGGGCACCAGCGGGGTGATGCCGATGAGGATGATGAAGCTGGCCAGCGCGATCAGAAGCGCCAGCAGCACCGCCAGCGGCGCCAGACCCCAGAGCGAGAATCGAAATCCCATCCCGCCGAGGTCGAGCGTTTCCTGCCTGTCGGTTCCGCCGGTCGAAGCGTCGCTCATCCATCACCATGTTGGCGGCGGGAATCAGCCCGCCCTACTGATGCAGTGATACGACACTGGTGCAAAAATGTGACATTGGCGAGCCGCCCCCGCCTTAATTCGCGAGGGCGTAAGGCGCTCACCGACTGGTGCGGATTATTTGGATGTCCAAATCCCGGATTTTCTTGCGCAGCGTGTTGCGGTTGAGGCCCAGAAGTTCGGCCGCCTTGATCTGGTTGCCGCGCGTCGCCGCCAGCGCGGCGGAGAGCAGCGGATACTCCACATCCTTCAGAATGCGGTGATAAAGGCCGGGCGGGGGCAGGTTTTCGCCGAAGCCACCGAAATAGGCGTTGAGATGGCGCTCCACCGAGGCGGAGAGCGTCTCGTCCTGGCCGTTTTCCTCCGGCGTCGGCGGCGAGATCGGCGTCGACAGCTCGGCCTCGATGATCGAGCCGGTGATGACTTCCTGCGGATAGAGCGCGGCGAGGCGGCGGATCAGGTTTTCCAGCTCGCGCACATTGCCCGGCCAGCGGTAGCGCTTCAGCCGGTCGAGCGCGGCGGCGTCGATCTGCTTGCGCGGCAGCCCTTCGCGCTCGGCCTGCAGGAAGAAGTGGCGGGCGAGGTCCGGCACGTCCTCCGCCCGCTCGCGCAGCGGCGGAAGGCGCAGCGGCACGACGTTGAGGCGGAAGAACAGATCCTCCCGGAACAGGCCCTGCTGGATGAGGATGCGCAGATCCTTGTTGGTGGCGGCGACGATGCGCACATCGGTCTTGATCGCGGTGCGCCCGCCGACCGTGGTGTATTCGCCCTGCTGCAGCACGCGCAGCAGCCGAGTCTGCGCTTCCATCGGCATGTCGCCGATTTCATCGAGGAACAGCGTGCCGCTCTCCGCCTGCTCGAAGCGGCCGGCCGAGCGCGCATTGGCGCCGGTGAAGGCCCCCTTCTCATGGCCGAAAAGCTCGGATTCGATCAGGTCGCGCGGAATCGCCGCCATGTTGATGGCGACGAACGGCCCGTTGCGGCGCTTGCCATAGTCGTGCAGCGCCCGCGCCACCAGTTCCTTGCCGGTGCCGCTCTCGCCGGCGATCATCACCGTGAGGTCGGTCTGCATCAGCCGCGCCAGCACGCGGTAGATGTCCTGCATCGCCGGCGAGCGGCCGACCAGCGGGATGTTGTCGGCATCCTCGCCCAGACCTTTGAGCGCGTTCTCCGGCTTCTTCGGCTCGGACAGGGCCCGGCCGACGATGGAGATCAACTCCTTCAGGTCGAAGGGCTTTGGCAGATATTCATAGGCGCCCTTCTCCGAGGCGCGGATCGCCGTCATGAAGGTGTTCTGCGCGCTCATGACGATGACCGGCAGGTCCGGGCGCACCTTCTTGATGCGCGGCAGCAGGTCGAAGGCGTTCTCGTCAGGCATCACCACATCGGTGATGACGAGGTCGCCGTCGCCCTGGCTGACCCAGCGCCAGAGCGTCGCCGCGTTGCCGCAGGAGCGCACCTCGTAGCCCGCCCGCGACAGCGCCTGATTGAGCACGGTGCGGATGGCAGCGTCGTCATCGGCAACCAGGATACTTCCCGTCGGCATGGCGGTTCTCAACTCTTCTCGTCACCGCGACTGGCGCGGTACATGGGCATGAGGACACGGAAGGTGGTGCGGCGGGGCTGGCTGTCGCATTCGATGATGCCGCCATGGTCGCCGACGATCTTGGCCACCAGCGCCAGGCCGAGGCCCGTGCCGGTCGGCTTGGTGGTGACGAAGGGATCGAACAGATGCGGCATCAGGTCTTCCGGCACGCCGGGGCCATTGTCGCGCACGCAGAACTCCAGCGGCAGGCTCACCCGCGCCGGGGCGCCGGGCATCATCAGCCGCACGCCAGGGCGGAAGGCGGTGGTGAGCTGGATCTCGCCATCAGGCGAATCGCCAATGGCTTCGGCGGCGTTCTTCACCAGATTGAGGAACACCTGCACCAGCTGGTCGCGATTGGCCAGCACCGGCGGCAGCGAGGGATCGTACTCCTCAATGAAGCGGATGGTGCGGGCGAACCCGGTGCTGGCCAGCGTGCGCACATGCTCCAGCACCGCGTGGATGTTGACCGGTTCGCGCTCGATCGGCCGCTCGTCGGAGAACACCTCCATACGGTCGACCAGCTTGACGATGCGGTCGGCCTCGTCGGTGATCAGCCGGGTCAGCGAGCGGTCGTCGTCGCTGGCGGAGAGTTCCAGCAGCTGCGCCGCGCCGCGAATGCCGGACAGCGGGTTCTTGATCTCATGCGCCAGCATGGAGGCCAGCGCCGTCACCGAGCGGGCGGCGCCGCGATGGGTGAGCTGCCGGTCCATCTTGTCGGCGATGGTGCGCTCCTGCAGCATGATGACGACATGGCCCGCCACTTCCGACAGCGGCGCGACATGGATGTCGACGATACGCTCGCCGCCATTGCGCGGCGTGCCGAGATCGACCCGGTACTCGTTCACCGCGGCGCCGCGCGAGCGCACCTGTTCCACCAGCGACAGGATCGGGCTGCCGAAGGGCACGAATTCCTGCAGGCGATGCCGCACCAGAACCGCCAGCGAGGCCTCGAAGAACGCCTCCGCCGCCACATTGGCATCGATCAGGCGATTGTCTTCCGCCACCGTGATGACTGGATGCGGCAGCGCATTCACGACGGCCTCCGCAGTCGCGCTGCCCGCGCGCGGGCCAGGTCGTTGCGAGGAAACCGAACTCATGCAGCTTCTCTCCATCCAATGTCGTCATAGGCGTCGCGGATTCCGGTGACGACGCGCGCCGGATCCTCAAGGGTAAGCAGTTGCCGGCGCCAGGAGGCGGCGACGTCGGGGGACCGGCCGGCGCTCGCTGTGGCCGAAGCCAGCGACCAGCCAATATGCTTGCGGGCGCAGCGCATGCCGAGCTCGCGCCCGTAATGGCCCAGCCAGCCCTCATAGAGCTCGATCAGCACGTCGCGCTGCTCGGCCAGCGCCGGGTCGGCCGGCGCCCGGCCGGTGCGCAGGAAGCTGGCGACCTGGCCGGGAAACCAGGGACGCCCCTGCGCGCCACGGCCGATCATCACCCCGTCGGCGCCGGACGCGGCGAGCATCGCGGTCGCGTCCTCGATCGCCACCAGATCGCCATTGGCGAGCACGGGGATCGAGACCACATCCTTGACCGCGCGGATCGCCGCCCAATCGGCCCGGCCGGTGTAGAACTGGCAGCGTGTGCGGCCGTGAATGGTGATCATCTGCACGCCGATAGTTTCGGCCCGGCGGGCGAGCTCCGGCGCCACCGTGGCCGCGCCGTCCCAGCCGAGCCGTGTCTTCAGCGTCACCGGCACGCTCACCGCCCCCACCACCGCCGCGATGAGGCGGGTCGCGAGGTCGAGGTCGCGCAGCAGCGCCGAGCCGGCCAGCCCGGTGGTCACCCGCTTGGCCGGGCAGCCCATATTGATGTCGATCAGCGCCGCGCCGGCGGCCTCCGCGAGACGGGCGGCGCGGGCCAGCGATTCGGGCTCGTTGCCGGCGAGCTGGACGGCGTGCAGCGCCACCCCTGCTCCTTCCGCCCGCAGCACGGTTTCCTCATGCCCGGTCTCGAAGGCGCCGGCGGCGACCATTTCCGACACCGCCAGCGAAGCGCCGTAGCGCAAGGCCATGCGCCGCAGCGGCGCGTCGGTGATGCCGGCCATCGGCGCGAGCACGACCGCCCCCGGCACCGCCACGGTGCCGATCTGCAGATTGCCGACGGGAGAAAAACAAAGGGTCAAGCGGCGATCACTCGATGCACATTAAATAAGCCCGACCAGCGGTGCCTAGATAATAGCCATGCCGAGCGCGTCATCAACCCATGCGAAGGGCTTAAGTCAAATCTTTTGCAAATATGTGCCGCTTTTGCGCTAAACGAGCCGGCAGGGCAAGTCTGCGCTGATGAAGCGGCAGTCAGCGGAAGGGCGGATGCGTTTGGCGATGCGGACCGACGTGATCGTGGTGGCGGCAGGCAATGGCCTGCGGGCGGGCGAGGGATTGCCCAAGCAATACCGTCCGCTGGGCGGGGTGCCGGTGCTGCGCCACACGCTGCGCGGCTTTCTCGGCCACGCAGGCATCCGCCATGTGCTGCCGGTCATTTCACCCGAACATGCTGCCCTCTGCGCCGAGGCCCTCGCCGGCCTTGAAGGCGTGCTCCCGCCGGTCGCGGGCGGCGCCACGCGGCAGGCCTCGGTGCGCGCCGGGCTTGAAGCGCTGACGCAGGACCCGCCCGAACTGGTGTTGATCCACGACGCGGCGCGGCCCTTCGTCTCGCCCCGGCTGGTGGCGCAGGCCATAGCTACGGCCGCGACGGCGGGCGCCGCCGTGCCGGCGCTGGCGCTGGTCGACACGCTGAAGGCGGTGGCCGCGCCCGGCTTCCTCGCCACCGGCCCCGACCGCAACGCCGTCCGCAGCGTCCAGACGCCGCAGGCCTTCCGCTACGACCTCATCCTGGCGGCGCACCGGGCGCAGGCGGGGACTGACGACCTGACCGACGACGCGGCCGTGGCGGAGGCCGCCGGGCACGCCGTCGCCTGCTTCCCCGGCGATCCCGCCAATTTCAAGCTCACCACGCCGGAGGATTTCGTGACCGCCGAACGCCGCCTGCTGGCCGAGCTTGCCGATGTCCGCACCGCCACCGGCTTCGACGTACACGCCTTCGGGCCGGGCGACCATGTGGTGCTGGGCGGGCTGCGCATCGCGCATGATTTCGGCCTCGCCGGCCACTCCGATGCCGATGTGGTGCTGCACGCCCTGACCGATGCCCTGCTCGGCACCATCGGCAGCGGCGATATCGGCCATCATTTCCCGCCTTCCGACCCGCAATGGAAGGGCGCGGCCTCCGACCAGTTTCTCGCCCATGCCGCCGCCCTGGTGCGCGCGGCCGGCGGGCGCATCGCCCATCTCGATGCCACGGTGATCTGCGAGGCGCCGAAGATCGGCCCGCACCGCGAGGCGATGCGCGAGCGGATCGCCGCGATTGTCGACATCGCGGTGGCCCGCGTCAGCGTGAAGGCGACGACCAGCGAGCGCCTGGGCTTTACCGGCCGGCGCGAGGGCATCGCCGCGCTGGCCGCCGCCACCGTCCGCCTGCCCTGGATCGACTGAGGAGACGGCCATGGATGAAGCGCAGCGAGCCATCGAATTAGAGGCGATCCGGGTGCTCGATCTGTGCCGGGCGCGCGGGCTGACGGTGTCCACCGCCGAATCCTGCACCGGCGGCCTGGTCGCCGGCGCGCTGACCGAGATCGCCGGCTCCTCCGACGTGGTGGACCGCGGGTTCGTCACCTATTCCAACGACGCCAAGCAGGAAATGCTGGGCGTTTCGGCGGCGACGCTGGCGGCGCATGGCGCGGTGAGCGAGGAGACGGCGCGCGAGATGGTCGCCGGCCTGCTGCGGGCGGCAAAAACCTCGCTCGGCGTCTCCATAACAGGCATTGCCGGCCCCGGCGGCGGCTCGGCCGACAAGCCGGTGGGCCTCGTGCATTTCGCCGCCGGCACCGCTTCGGGCAAGGTGATCACCCGCCGCGAGGTGTTCGCCGGCCAGGACCGCGCCGGCGTGCGGCGGCTGGCCGTCCTCACCGCACTGGCCATGCTGGCGGAACTGGCGGGCGGCGACTGACCCCCTACCTCGCGACGGCGCGACGGCCATAGACCTCGTCGGCGCGCTCCTCGAAGGCCTGGGCGAAGCGGCGGAAGGCGGCGTCGAACATCGCCCCCATCAACAGGCCGAGCGTGCGCGAGCGAAATTCATAGGAGATGAAGAACTCGACGTCGCAGCCGCCATCTGCCAGCGGCCGGAAGGTCCAGCGATTCTCCAGCCGGCTGAACGGCCCGTCGAGATATTCCACCACGATGGAGAGCCGCGGCCGGTCGAGCGTCACCCGGCTGGTGAAGCTCTCGCGGAACATCTTGTAGGCAACGCTCATATCGGCGACGAGGATGTCGACCCCCTCCCCGCTCGCCACCCGGCGGCGCACATGCAGGCTCTCGCACAGCGGCACGAATTCCGGGTAGCGCTCCACATCCGCCACCAGCTCGAACATGTCGGTGGCGGAGTGGCGCACGCGCCGCTTGTTGGTGAAGGACGGCATGGTCAGGCAGGAACCGCCGCCGCCACGGACGGAACGAGCGCGACCTTGCTGGCCCGCGCCGCGCGCAGCCGGGCGAAATCCTCGCCGGCATGGTGCGAGGAGCGGGTCAGCGGGCTCGACGAGACCATGAGGAAGCCCTTGGCATAGGCCACCGTCTCATAGGACTTGAAGTCCTCCGGCGTCACAAAGGCCATGACGGGGTGGTGCTTGCGGGTCGGCTGGAGGTACTGGCCGATCGTCATGAAGTCGATCTCGGCCGAGCGCAGATCGTCCATCAACTGCAGCACTTCGTGCCGCACCTCGCCCAGCCCCACCATGATGCCGGACTTGGTGAAGATGGTCGGGTCCAGCTCCTTCACCCGCTGCAAGAGGCGCAGCGAATGGAAGTAGCGGGCGCCCGGCCGCACCTTGAGATAGAGCGAGGGCACGCATTCCAGATTGTGGTTGAACACGTCAGGACGCGCCGCCACCACCACCTCCAGCGCCCCCTCCTTGCGCAGGAAGTCCGGGGTGAGGATTTCGATGGTGGTTTTCGGGCTGGTGGCGCGGATGGCGCGGATGGTGCGGGCGAAATGCTCGGCGCCGCCGTCGGCAAGATCGTCGCGGTCCACCGAGGTGACGACCACATGCTCCAGCCCGAGCTTCGCCACCGCGTCCGCCACCTTCTGCGGCTCGTCGCGGTCCAGCGGGCCGGGCATGCCGGTGCGGACATTGCAGAAGGCACAGGCGCGGGTGCAGGTGTCGCCCATGATCATGAAGGTGGCGTGCTTCTTCTGCCAGCACTCACCGATATTGGGGCAGCTCGCCTCCTCGCACACGGTGACGAGGCCGTTGGCGCGGACGATATCCGCCGTCTCCTGCCAGCCGGGCGTGCCGGGGGCGCGCACGCGGATCCAGTCCGGCTTCTTCAGAACAGGCGTTTCCGCCCGCTTCGCCTTCTCAGGGTGGCGGGGTTTCTCTAAAGCGCGGTTGAGAGTGTTGAGAACGACGACCATTGGTGTTCCGCTGGCTGCATTCGAGGCACGCGGCACACGCCGCCTGCCCCACAGTTAAGCCTCACGGCCGACGGGCGAAAGGGGGCGCCGCAGGCATCCGCCTTGTGCCGCGCGCATGGCGCGGCACGGATACCGCCTATCGCCCGCGAATCTTCCGCCACAGGAACAGCACGATGATGGCGCCGACCGTGGCGGCGATCAGGGTGCGGAAGAAGCCGAAGACCGGGATCGCCGCCATCTCGGCGAGATATTTGCCGAGAAAGGCACCGATCAGGCCGAACAGAAGGTTGGCAAACAGCCCATGGTCACTGTCCGTCACCTTCTCGGCGATGTAGCCGGCGAGAAGGCCGATGATGATCATGGTGAACCAGCCGACGCCCGGCTGGTTCAGGGCCGCATAGGTATCCGCTTCCATGGCAGGCTCCCGCCGCCGGGCTTAGCGCCCGGACTACATATGAATCGCGCGCCCATAGGCGCTGAGCACGCTCTCATGCATCGTTTCAGAAACCGTGGGGTGCGGGAAGACCGCGTTGATCAGCTCTTCCTCGGTGGTTTCCAGATTCATCGCCAGCACGAAGCCCTGGATAAGTTCGGTGACTTCCGCGCCGACCAGATGCGCGCCGAGCAGGCGCCCGGTCTTGGCATCGAAAATGGTCTTGACCAGCCCGTCGGGCTCGCCCAGCGCCACCGCCTTGCCATTGCCGATGAAGGAGAACCGGCCGACCTTGAGCTCGAAGCCGGCTTCCTTGGCCTTCGCCTCGGTGAGGCCGACCGAGGCGATCTGCGGCATGCAATAGGTGCAGCCGGGGATCATCAGCTTGTCCATCGCGTGGGCGTGCTTGCCGGCGATGGCCTCGGCGGCGATCACGCCCTCATGCTCGGCCTTGTGCGCCAGCATGGGCGGGCCGGCGACATCGCCGATCGCCCAGACGCCGGGCACATTGGTGCGGCACAGGCCGTCCACCACCACGCAGCCGCGATCGGTCTTCACGCCGAGCGTCTCAAGGCCGAGATTCTCGATATTGCCGACCACGCCGACGGCGGAGATCAGCCGGTCGGCGGTCAGGGTCTGCACCTTGCCGTCGGTCGTCTCGACCGTGGCGGTGACGTTGTCCGCGCCCTTCACCACCTTCGAGACCTTGGCGCCGGTGAGGATCTTGATGCCCTGCTTCTCGAAACGCTTGCGGGCATGCTCGGCGATCTCGGCATCCTCGACGGGCAGAATCTGCGGCAGCAGCTCGACGATGGTCACATCCGAGCCCATCGTCTTGTAGAAGGTGGCGAATTCGACGCCGATGGCGCCCGAGCCCATGATGAGCAGCGACTTCGGCACGCTGGCCGGGGCCAGCGCCTCGAAATAGGTCCAGATCAGGCGTCTGTCCGGCTCGATGCCCGGCAGCGCGCGCGGGCGGGCGCCGGTGGCGATGACGATGTTCTTGGCGGTGTACTCGCCCACCGGCAAGGCGCCCTTCGGCGCCGGCTCGGTGGCGGCCGCGACCGTGACCTTGCCGGGGGCGGTGAGGGTCGCCTGCCCCCAGATCACGTCGACCTTGTTCTTCTTCAGCAGGAAAGCGACGCCGTTGCTCATCTGGGCGGAGATGCCGCGCGAGCGCTTGACCACGCCCGCTATGTCCACCCCGGCCTTCTCGGCGACGAGCCCGTAATCCTTTGCGTGCTCGATATAGTGGAAGATCTCGGCCGAGCGCAGCAGCGCCTTGGCCGGGATGCAACCCCAGTTCGGGCAGATGCCGCCCATGTACTGGCGCTCCACCACCGCGACCTTGAGGCCGAGCTGGGCGGCGCGGATGGCGCCGACATAGCCGCCGGGGCCGGAACCGATGAAGAGGACGTCGTAGTTGTTCGCCATGTGAATTCTTCCGTCATGCCAAGGCCGGCCTGGGGAATGCCCGGCGCGCCGTGCGAAAGACGTGGATGGCCGGGACAAGCCCGGCCATGACGAGGATCAGACCAGCATCGACATCGGCTTTTCGATGATCGCCTTAAAGGCGCCGATCAGCTGCGCGCCCATGGCGCCGTCCATCACGCGATGGTCGCAGGAAATGGTGACGGTCATGACCGTGGCCACCGCCAGCTCGCCCTTCTTCACCACGGCCCGCTGTTCACTGGCCCCCACCGCGAGGATGGTGGCGTGCGGCGGGTTGATGATGGCGGTGAAATCCTTGATCCCGAACATGCCGAGATTGGAAATCGCCGAGGAGCCGCCCTGATATTCGGCCGGCGCCAGCTTCTTATTGCGGGCGCGGGTGGCGAGTTCGCGGGTCTCGTTGGAGATCGCGGAAAGGGTCTTGGTCTCGGCCTTGCGGATGATCGGGGTGAGCAGGCCCTTGCCGCCATCGATCGCCACCGCGACGCCGATATCGGAATGCTTCAGCTTGAGGTAGCGGTCGCCGCCCCACACCTGGTTGGCATCCGGCACCTGCTGGAAGGCGAGCGCATAGGCCTTGATGACAAAGTCGTTGACCGAGAGCTTGTAGGCGGCCTTGCCGTCCTTTTCAGGGGCGGCCTTGTTCAGTTCCTCGCGCAGCTTCAGCAGCGCGTCGACGTCGCAATCCACGGTGAGGTAGAAGGTGGGCACCGTCTGGCGGGCTTCAGTCATGCGCTGGGCGATCACGCGGCGCATGCCGTCGAGCGGGATTTCCTCATAGGTGCCGGGCTCGTAATAGGCCTTCACCTGTTCCAGCAGCGCGCTGTTCGACACCGGCGCGGCGGCCGGTGCGGCGGCAGCGGCGGCCGGCTTGGCGGCAGCGGGGGCGGCGGCCTTGGCGGCGCCACCGGCCGGGGCGGCCTCGACATCGGCGGCGACGACGCGGCCATGCGGGCCGGAACCCTTCACCGCCGAAAGATCGACGCCCTTTTCCTTGGCGAGGCGACGGGCCAGCGGCGACGCGAAGACCCGCTCGCCGGATGCGGCGGGAGCGACGGCTGGCGCCGACGCGGCCGGCGCAGCGGTGGCCTCTGCCTTCGGCGCATCGACCTTGGGAGCTTCCGCCGGAGCGGCCTCAGCCGTGGGCGCCTCCTTCGGCGCCTCCTTCGGCGCCTCCGCCTTGGCGGGAGCGGCCCCACCGCCGGCGGCAACCGCCTTCACATCCTCGCCCTCGGTGGCAAGCACTGCGATGAGCTGGTTCACCGGCACATCGGCGGTGCCTTCCGGCACCAGGATCTTCGCCAGCGTGCCCTCGTCGATGGCCTCGACTTCCATCGTGGCCTTGTCGGTCTCGATTTCGGCAATGACGTCGCCGGGGGCGACCTTGTCGCCCTCCTTCTTCAGCCATTTCGCCAGATTGCCCTTCTCCATGGTGGGAGACAGGGCCGGCATCAGGATTTCGATCGACATGACTCAGTCCTCGGACTCGTTCGGGGCCGGCAACTGGGGAAGGTCGGCTTGCTTCGGGAGCTTAACCCCCTCCTGATCAGCACGACTTTTCATCACGATACGCAAGACCTCTTTGAACTCTTCCAAAGCGGGCTTCGCCCTTTCCGCCATTTCTCCAGCAGTAAAAGACAGATCTGCCAGAAATGCAAAAAACGCGTCGGTCTTCGTTCTAGAACGAAGTATTTCATTATATAGCAATGTAAGTCTATCAAATATCTTATCTTTTTTCTTTGGGGAAAGATTGCTTTCGTCAACAAACGATCTTATCTTTTCAATATGAATTACGATCTGTTCTTTTTCACTGTTATTCAGCGAAGCAAACCCGAACGTCTCTTCTTCAATCTCAGATTGCCACCTCTCCAATTCGGACTCTGCCATCAGATCGATGTCGACAACCTTTTTTCTCTCCATTGCCTCATCGATACGACGTGCAAATAAACCGAACTCCTCCTCCCACGAGCCAGTGGATTTTACCGCGAATCCAACATCAAATTTCTGCGAAAATTTTCGCAGCAATATTACTGGAATGCTGGCGTCGATCTCCCCCCGTCGGGCTGCTTCACGGGTGCGTTCGACGATCTCTGCCATGGCCTCGACGGGATCACGAGGCAGTTCATTCATCAACTCGGCGAGAGTGAGAGACATATCTCACCTGTAGGTGACGGCGCGGGCAGCGTCGATGACGTCCTGCACCGACGGCAAGGCTAGCTTTTCGAGATTGGCGGCGTAGGGCATGGGAACATCCTTGCCGGTCACGCGCAGCACCGGGGCGTCGAGATAGTCGAACGCCTTCTCCATCAGCTGGGCGACGATCTCCGAACCGACGCCGGACTGGTGCCAGCCCTCTTCGACCGTCACGCAGCGCCCGGTCTTCTTCACCGAGGCGACGATGGTCTCGACATCCATCGGGCGGATGGTGCGCAGGTCGATCACCTCGGCCTCGATGTCGAGCTTGGAAAGCTCCTCGGCGGCCTTCAGCGCGTAGTTCATGCCGATGGACCACGCCACCAGCGTCACGTCCTTACCCGGGCGGGCGATCTTCGCCTTGCCGATCGGCACGGTGAAATCGTCGAGCTTCGGCACCGGCGAGGAGTGGCCGTAGAGGATCTCGTTCTCAAGGAAGATGATCGGGTTGGGGTCGCGGATCGCCGACTTCAGCAGCCCCTTGGCGTCGGCCGCCGTGTAGGGCGCCACCACCTTGAGGCCGGGAATGTGGCTGTACCAGGAGGTATAGTCCTGGCTGTGCTGGGCGGCGACGCGGGCGGCGGCGCCGTTGGGTCCCCGGAACACGATGGAACAGGTGATCTGCCCGCCGGACATATAGAGCGTCTTGGCGGCGGAGTTGATGATCTGGTCGATCGCCTGCATGGCGAAGTTGAAGGTCATGAACTCGACGATGGGCTTCAGCCCGGCCATGGCGGCGCCGACGCCGACACCGGCGAAGCCGTGCTCGGTGATCGGCGTGTCGATGACCCGGCGCGCGCCGAATTCCTGCAGAAGGCCCTGGGTGATCTTGTAGGCGCCCTGATACTCGGCAACTTCCTCACCCATGACGAAGACGTCGCCATCGCGGCGCATCTCCTCGGCCATGGCGTCGCGCAGCGCCTCGCGCATGGTCTGGCTGACGAATTCCGTGCCTTCGGGAACGTCCGGCTCGGGCACCGTTTCGGGCTGGGGCGGAACAGCGACGGCGGAATTGACCACCGCGGGGGTGGCCGGCGCGGAGGCCGCCACCGGCGAGGGCTCCAGCGGCGCGGCGGCGACCGGCGGCGCCGATTCGGCCGCCTGCGGGCTGGGCGCGCTGACCGCGCTCGCGTCCTCGCCCTCGGCGAGAATGACGGCGATCGGGGTGTTCACCGCGACATCCTGCGTGCCCTCGGGCACCAGGATCTTGCCGAGGGTGCCCTCGTCAATGGCCTCGACTTCCATCGTGGCCTTATCGGTCTCGATCTCGGCGATGACGTCGCCGGACCGGACCTGGTCACCCTCTTTCTTGAGCCATTTGGCGAGGTTTCCCTTCTCCATGGTGGGAGACAGGGCCGGCATCAGAACTTCGGTCGGCATGGCGGCGTTCCCCAAAGAAACGTGCGTCTAAGATCGCGCGTCACGGCGTCGGTGCCGGAAGCACGAACGTCAGATTGCTGTAGACGGCCATCGAGGCGATGGCGACGAGGAGGGCGGCGAAGAAGCCGACCAGCATCTTGTTGAGCCGGGTCGCCTCGGCAGGCGCGGCGCCCGGCACCAGGCGGGTGCCGAACGGCCACAGCAGGGCAAGCAAGTAGCGCAGCGCGCCCGCATTCGTGGCGCGCACGATACCGAGGGCAATCCGGGTCGCGAGGACCCAGATGACCGCCGCCGCCGAAACCCCGGCAACGACCGCGACCCAGAAGAATTCGACCAGCATCAGCCCGCGCTCAGCGCAGGATGTCGGTGTAGAGCTCGGACGGGTCCGGCTCCGGGTCGGCGCTGGCGAAATCGGCGGCCGCGTTCATCTGGTCGCGCAGCTCGGCGTCGATCGCCTTCAGCTCTTCCTCGGTGGCCCACTTCTTTTCCAGCAGGCGATTGCGCACCTGCTCGATCGGGTCATGCTCGGTCCGCATCTTCTGCACCTCCTCCTTCGACCGGTACTTGGCCGGATCGGACATGGAGTGGCCGCGATAGCGGTAGGTGAGCATTTCAAGGATATAGGGGCCCTTGCCGGAGCGGGCGAACTCGACGGCGCGCTCGCCGGCCGCCTTCACCGCCCGCACATCCATGCCGTCGACCTGCTCGCCGGGAATGTTGAAGGAGGAGCCCCGCTTGGAGAAATCGGTCTGGGCGGAGGCGCGGTTCACCGCGGTGCCCATGGCGTATTTGTTGTTCTCGATGATGTAGACGACCGGCAGCTTCCAGAGCTCCGCCATGTTGAAGCTCTCATAGACCTGGCCCTGATTGGCGGCGCCGTCGCCGAAATAGGCCAGGGTAACACTGCCATTGTCACGGTAGTGGTTGGCGAAGGCGAGGCCGGTACCGAGCGAGACCTGGGCACCGACGATGCCATGGCCACCGAAAAAGCCCTTCTCGGTGCTGAACATGTGCATCGAGCCGCCCTTGCCCTTGGAATAGCCCCCGCGCCGGCCGGTCAGCTCGGCCATCACGCCCTTGGGGTCCATGCCGCAGGCCAGCATGTGGCCATGGTCGCGATAGCCGGTGATGACCTGGTCGCCCTGCTTGAGGGCGGCCTGCATGCCGACGACGACCGCTTCCTGGCCGATATAGAGATGGCAGAAGCCACCGATGAGGCCCATGCCGTAGAGCTGGCCGGCCTTCTCCTCGAAGCGGCGGATTTCCAGCATCCGGCGATAGGCCTCGAGTTCTTCGGCTTTGGTGAACTCGGGAACCGCCGCCATCTTGTCCGAACGCCGGGCCGGACTCTTGGCCGCAGCCCGTGCCGGCGCTTTCGCGGTGGGGGCTCTTCCGACGGCCGATTTATTGGCGGCGACTACCATGGCGCATCCTCAGCTCGGGGACAAAGTCGGCACGTTAATAACGCACCTTTCCCCTCCGCGCTACGCGCTGGACGCAATGCTGCGACGCACAACATGTTGCCGGCGCAATGGTTTCCGGCGATGAACTGGATTTCAGTTCAAATCTCGATTTAGCTCAAATCAAGTTAAGCTTCTGGAATAACGTGGTTTCCCACCGGAACCCGTCTGGCATGCCACGGATTCGCTCGTCCGATGAATTTTCGTTCAATTGGCCTGCGGGCCGCCCGGGACCCGCAGCAGCACCAGATCCTTGGGATGAACGAGGTTCAACAGCACGCGCGCCTGCTCGTCGAGCATGTCGGCATCAACGAGGTCGGGCGACATGAGCGCCACCTTGGCCTGCAGCGCCTTGCGCTGGGCCTGCAGCTTGTCCCGCTCCTGCGTCAGCTCGGCGTGCTGCTGCTCGAAGGTGCGGCGGGCCAGCAGGCCGTATTGGCCGTTATAGCCCTGGAAGGCGAAATAGCCGACGAGGGCCGCCGCCCCGAGATGCAGGGTGACCGTCTGGAAGAAGGAGCGCCAGCGCGTGCGAATGATCATGTCACGCAGCCTAGAGCGGGCCGGTTGAGGCGCGGTTAACGCTAACGCCAACATCTCCTTTCTACCGCAGCGCACACACAGTCGAGCGGCCGGAACAGCGGGCCGGCAAAGGTAGCGCGATGTCGCGAATGTGAGGCGGGCCAGCGGCCAAAGGTTCCATCCAATGTGTGGTTGTGGACATTCGCCACCGGCAGCCGGTGCTATCGTCTTGCCCTGAAGCCGGCGTGGCTCGGTGTCACGCTCTGAACCGGAGCAGCTTCCCCGGTGGTTCCGGCGCCCAGCTGGACACACGGAGGCCGACGCATGAACCGAAACATCGAGGAGCGCGCCCGCGCCCTCTGCGCCGTCGACGCGCGCATGGCCGCCGTGCCCAATTCGCAGATTCCCGCGCTGGTAGAGCGCCTCTGGCCCGTGGCCGCGCTGGAGATCAGCGGCGGCCTCATGCAGCCAGACGTGCCGCAGGTGCCCGACCTTCCGCGTCTGGCGGCGGAGTATGAGCGCCTGAAGCGCTGACGGGACCAGCAATGGGCGCCGGGGTGCGCCCGCTCCTGCGTCATTCGAGGCCCGGCGGTGCCGGCCACCTCAGGATGACGGGCGTCGAGTAGCTGCCGTCATGCCGCGCATCGGGGCGCCCGCCCCGCGTCGCGACACTCGCCGAACGCCCCCTCCCGCGACGACCCGTCCCAAAGAGAAAGCCCCCGTCGCGATGACGGGGGCTTTGTTGTTTCAGCCGAAAAAAGACAGCTGGCTCAGGCGAGCGACTTGATCGCCGAACGGCCGGCATAGATCGCCTGCGGGCCCAGTTCCTGCTCGATGCGCAGCAGCTGGTTGTACTTGGCGGTACGGTCCGAGCGGGCCAGCGAGCCGGTCTTGATCTGCCCGCAATTGGTCGCCACCGCGAGATCGGCGATGGTCGAATCCTCGGTTTCGCCCGAGCGGTGCGACATGACGGCGGTGTAGCCGGCCTTGTGCGCCATCTCGACCGCATTCAGCGTCTCGGTCAGCGAGCCGATCTGGTTGACCTTGACCAGGATCGAGTTGGCGACGCCCTGCTTGATGCCGGCCGACAGGCGGGTGACGTTGGTGACGAACAGATCGTCGCCCACCAGCTGGCACTTGGAGCCGATGGTGTCGGTGAGCAGCTTCCAGCCCTCCCAGTCATCCTCGCCCATGCCGTCCTCGACGGTGCAGATCGGGTAGCGGGCGACGAGGTCGGCGAGGTACTTCACCTGCGCCTCGATATCGCGCACCGCGCCCTCGCCTTCATAGTCGTACTTGCCGTTCTTGAAGAACTCGGTGGCGGCGCAGTCGAGGCCGATGAACACGTCCTCGCCCGGCTTGTAGCCGGCGGTCTCGATCGCCTTCACCACGAAGGCAAGCGCGGCGTCGGCCGACGGCAGGTTCGGGGCGAAGCCGCCCTCGTCGCCGACATTGGTGTTGTGGCCGGCATCCTTCAGCGCCTTCTTCAGCGTGTGGAAGATCTCGGCGCCGGTGCGCAGGCCTTCGGCAAAGCTGGGAGCGCCGACCGGCAGGATCATGAATTCCTGGAAGTCGATCGGGTTGTCGGCATGGGCGCCGCCATTGATGATGTTCATCATCGGCACCGGCAGGGTGCGGGCATTGACGCCGCCGACATAGCGGTAGAGCGGCAGGTCGCGGGCGGCGGCGGCGGCCTTGGCGATCGCCAGCGAGACGCCGAGAATGGCGTTGGCGCCGAGGCGGGCCTTGTTCGGCGTGCCGTCCAGCTCGATCAGGATCTGGTCCAGCGCCGGCTGGTCCTCGGCGTCCATGCCGCCAATGGCGTCGAAGATCTCGCCATTCACCGCCTCGACCGCCTTCAGCACGCCCTTGCCGAGATAGCGCGACTTGTCGCCATCGCGCAGCTCGACCGCCTCATGCGCGCCGGTGGAGGCGCCGGAGGGAACGGCGGCGCGGCCCTGCGAGCCGTCTTCCAGCATCACATCCACCTCGACGGTGGGATTGCCGCGGCTGTCCAGGATTTCACGCCCAACAATATCGACGATGGCGGTCATGCGTTTCCCCAATGCTCAACTCGGTCAGGATGGTCGAGGCGCTTCTACTCCGGCCATGTGACATGCGAAAGAGGTGCCAGCGACATATCGCCCGCCCCCTCCCCGTCCGGAGCCCCGCCATGAACGACATCGCCGACGGCACGACCCAGCTCGGCCGCCCCACCGCCCTGCCCGCCAGCCCCGAGGAAGCGGTGCTGGAGCGGGTGCCGAACCCGCATCCCGGCACGAACTACGTCGCCCGCTTCACCGCGCCGGAATTCACCTCGCTCTGCCCGGTGACCGGCCAGCCGGACTTCGCCCAGCTGGTGATCGACTATGTGCCGGACAGCTGGCTGGTCGAATCGAAATCGCTGAAGCTCTATCTCGGCAGCTTCCGCAACCACGGCGCATTCCACGAGGACTGCACGGTCGCCATCGGCCTGCGGCTGCACACATTGCTGGTGCCGCGCTGGCTGCGGATCGGCGGCTACTGGTACCCGCGCGGCGGCATCCCTATCGACGTGTTCTGGCAGAGCGGCGCGCCGCTGGACGGCGTGTGGCTGCCGGATCAGGGCGTGGCGCCCTATCGCGGCCGGGGGTGAGGTCGACGGAAAAGACCGGCGATGGCTCGGATCACCGTCATGGCCGGGCTCGGCCCGGCCATCCACGGCTTGGCAACGTCCGAGCAACAGAAGTCGTGGATCCCCGGGCCAGGCCCGGGGATGACGGGGCATCAGGACATACCGAGTTCGACCATCCTTCCGATGGCCGTCATCCTGAGGTGCCCGGCCAGCGGCCGGGCCTCGAAGGATGCTGATCTGAGCGCCCCGAGCACGACCATCCTTCGAGGCTCGCTGCGCTCGCACCTCAGGATGACGGTCCCCCTGGAATCTCAGCCCCTACCCCACCGTCACCACTATTCCACCGTCACGGACTTCGCGAGGTTGCGCGGCTGGTCGACATCGGTGCCCATCACCACCGCCGTGTGGTAGGCGAGCAGCTGGATCGGGATGGCATAGACCAGCGGCGTGACGAACGGGTTCATGTCCGGCAGCACCAGCGTCGCCTCGGTTTCCAGCGCCGCATGCTCGGCGCCGGTCTCGTCGGTGATGAGGATGATGCGCCCGCCGCGCGCCGCCACTTCCTGCATGTTCGACATGGTCTTCTCGAACACGGCGTCGTGCGGGGCGATCACCACAACAGGCATGTTCTCGTCGATCAGCGCGATCGGCCCGTGCTTCAGCTCGCCGGCGGCATAGCCCTCGGCGTGGATGTAGGAGATTTCCTTCAGCTTCAGCGCGCCTTCCATCGCCAGGGGGAAGGAGGTGCCACGGCCGAGATAGAGCACATCCTTGGTCTTGGCGAAGCTGCGGGCGAGGTGCTCGATGTCGGGGCCGAGATCGAGCGCCCGGTTCATCAGGCGTGGCACTTCCACCAGCGCGTGGACGAGCCTGCGCTCTTCCTCGGCGGAAATCACGCCGCGCGCGCGCCCCGCCGCCACGGCCAGCGCGGCCAGCGTCGCCAGCTGGCAGGTGAAGGCCTTGGTCGAGGCGACGCCGATCTCGGGTCCTGCCAGCGTCGGCAGCACCGCATGCGCCTCGCGGGCGATGGTGGAGGTCGGCACGTTCACCACGGCGAGCAGATGCTGCTTCTCCTGCCCGGCATAGCGCAGCGAGGCGAGAGTGTCGGCGGTCTCGCCCGATTGCGAGATGACGATGGCAAGCCCATTGGCCGGCAGCGGCGCCTCGCGGTAGCGAAACTCCGACGCCACGTCGATTTCGACCGAGAGGCGCGCATAGCGCTCGAACCAGTATTTGGCGATCAGCCCGGCATAATAGGCGGTGCCGCAGGCGGCGATGGAGACACGCTCCAGCTTGGCGAAATCGAAAGGCAGCTCGGGCAGTTGCACCGTCTCATTGGCCATGTCGAGATAATGCGCCAGCGTGTGCGCCACCACTTCCGGCTGCTCGTGCATCTCCTTGGCCATGAAGTGGCGGAAATTGCCCTTCTCGACCAGAAACGCGGTGGCGGTGGTCTTCTGCACCGCGCGCTCGACCCGATGATTGGACGAATCGCGGATTTCGATGCCCTTGGCGCGCAGCACCGCCCAGTCGCCATCGTCGAGATAGGCGATGGTGTCGGTGAACGGCGCCAGCGCGATGGCATCCGAGCCGAGATACATCTCGCCCTTGCCATAGCCGATGGCGAGCGGGCTGCCCTTGCGGGCGCCGATCAGCAGGTCCTCGTCGCCGTCGAACAGGAAGGCCAGCGCGAACGCGCCCTCAAGGCGCGGCAGCGCCGCCGCCACCGCCTCCGCCGGGCTGAGGCCGGCGCGCAGCTCGCGGGTCACAAGGTGGGCGACGACCTCGGTGTCGGTCTCGCTCTCGAAATTGGCGCCTGTCGCGAGGAGTTCGTCACGCAACTGGCGGAAATTCTCGATGATGCCGTTATGCACGACAGCCACTTCCGTGGTCGCATGCGGGTGGGCGTTGGCGACGCTTGGCCGGCCATGGGTCGCCCAGCGCGTATGGCCGATGCCGATGGTGCCCTGCAGCGGCGCTTGGCGCAGCACCTCTTCCAGATTGCGCAGCTTGCCCTCGGCGCGGCGGCGGGCGATGTGGCCTCCGTCCAGCGCGGCGATGCCAGCGGAATCATAGCCGCGATATTCCAGCCGCCGCAGCGCGTCGACCAGTCGCTCGGCCACAGGCGCCGTACCGACGATGCCGATAATTCCACACATGAGCCGGGCCCTTTCGAGAAACGACGATCTGCAAGGCTATGCCGCCGGGTTTAACCGCGCGTCACCGAAGTGTCGAAATCAATTCCGGTGTCGCTTCGTATCGCAGTGCGGCATCACGCCTTGGGTGCCAGACCGGCCGAGAGCCGGGCCCGCAGCCGCGCGGCCAGCCCCGGCTTGTTGACCTGCCGCGCCCGGCCGATGGCGAGCGCGTCCGCTGGCACGTCGTCGGTGATGACCGAGCCGGTCGCGAGATAGGCTCCATCGCCGACACTGACAGGGGCCACCAGCAGGCTGTTGGTGCCGATGAAGGCATTGGCGCCGATGGTGGTGCGGTGCTTGCGGAAGCCGTCATAATTGCAGGTGATGGTGCCGGCGCCGATATTGGTGTTCGCACCGACGCTGGAATCGCCGACATAGGAGAGGTGGTTCACCTTCGCCCCGGCGGCGAGGGTGGAGGCCTTGATCTCCACGAAATTGCCGACATGCACCCCCTGCCCCAGTTCGGCACCCGGGCGCAGGCGGGCGAAGGGGCCGACGATAGCGCCCGGCCCGACATGGGCGCCCTCGACATGGCTGAAGGCGCGGATGGTGGCACCGTCCTCGACCCGCACCCCGGCGCCGAAGAACACATTCGGTTCCACAACGACATCGCGGCCGAAGCTTGTATCCGCCGAGAGAAACACCGTCTCCGGCGCCACCAGCGTTACCCCGGCCTCCATCGCCTGTGCCCGCAGGCGGCGCTGGAGGATCGCCTCAGCCTGCGCGAGCTGGGCGCGGCTGTTGACGCCGGCCACGTCCTCCGCCGCCACCTCGCACACACCCGCCGTGCGGCCGAGCGCGCGAGCGATCGCCACCACGTCGGTGAGGTAGAATTCCTTCTTGGCATTGGCGTCGTCGACACGGTCCAGCAGGTCGAGCGCCGCCCGCCCGTCAAGCGCCATCAACCCGGCATTGCACAGGCGAATCGCGCGCTCCTCCACGTTCGCCTCCTTCTCCTCGCGAATGGCGAGCAGTTGCCCGCCCTCGGTCACGAGGCGGCCATAACCGGTGGGGTCCTGCGGGCGGAAGCCGAGCACTGCGACGCCCGCGCCATCAGTGAGCGGCGCCCGCAGCGCGGCGAGGGTGTCCGGCCGCACCAGCGGCGTGTCGCCATACATCACCACGACATCGTCGAAGCCGCGTTCCAGCGCCGCCCGAGCGGCAAGCACGGCGTGCGCGGTGCCGCGCCGCTCGGCCTGCACGAACACCTCGGCCTGCGGCGCCACACGGCGCACCTCGGCGGCGACCTTGTCATGGTCGGGGCCGATCACCACGGCGACATGCGCCGCGCCGGCGGCGAGCGCCGCGTCGAGCACATGCGACACCATCGGCCGGCCGGCCACCGCGTGCAGCACCTTCGGCTGGGCGGAGCGCATGCGCGTCCCCTCTCCGGCGGCAAGGACGATGACGAGAAGCTGGCGCATCGGCGGACTCCAGAAGCTGGACGCAGGGACCGGACCGGGACCCGCCCCGGGAAGGCGCGTTCTAGCCTGCCGCGGGCGGGGCGAAAAGAGCGGCGCGGCGGCCGGCACCCGCAAGCGGCCGGGCGACGCCGGGCCGGGAAGCGTGTATCACCCCGCGCCATGGAGCACCGCCAAGACGCCAGCCACCACGCCCGCCAAGAACTGCGCCAAGAACCCAGCGGCGATTCCCCACCCGCCCCACCCGGTCTCCTGCAAGACCCCTGGGCGCTGGCGGCGCTGCTGGCGATGCCGCTTTTCTTCTCGACCAATCTGATCGTCGGCCGGGCGGTGGTCGACCTGGTGCCGCCCTGGTCACTCGCCTTCTGGCGCTGGCTGCTGGCGGTGGCGGTACTGCTGCCGCTCACCGCCGGCGCGCTGATGCGCCATCGCGAGCTGCTGCGCCGGGAATGGGCGCGCATCCTGCTGCTCGGCTTTCTCGGCATGGTGCTGTGCGGGGGCAATGTCTATGTCGCCCTAGGGCATACCACCGCCACCAATGCGACGCTGATCTACACAACCTCCACCCTGATGATCGTGGTGCTCGACGCGCTGCTGAAACGCCGACGGCTGCCGGCGATCCAGCTTGTCGGCTCGCTGGCGGGCTTTGCCGGCATCGCGCTGATCACCGTGCATGGCGAGCCGGGCCGGCTGCTTGGCCTCGAATTCAACAGCGGCGATCTCGGCATATTGGTGGCGGCGATCGCCTGGGCCGCCTATTCGCTGATGCTGCGGCAGGGGCCGCTGACCCGGCTCGGAGGGCAGACGGCGTTTGCCGCCAATGCCCTCGCCGGCACGCTGCTGCTTGCCCCGCTGGCGCTGTGGGAGGCGGCAAGCGGCGCGAGCACGCCGGCGACGCTGGAAGCCTGGGGGGCCATCGCCTTCCTGGCGATCTTCCCCTCGGTGCTCGCCTTCGGCCTGTTCCAGTTCGCGATCAAGGCCGCCGGGGCGCCGGTGACGGCGAATTTCCTCTATCTCATGCCGGTCTATGGTGTGCTGCTCGCGGTGCTGCTGCTGGGCGAGGAGCTGCACCTCTATCATGGCGTCGGCTTCGTGCTGATTCTCGGTGGCGTCATCCTCGCCACCCGCCGGCGCGAACCGCTCGCCCGCCCGGCGGATTGATCGCCCCGTCGCGGCGTGCGATGCAGCGACATCAGGGCAAGCCAATCGAACAAGGACCGCCCCTTTGGCCCATCGCAGCTTCCTGCCCGGCGCCCGCGCCGCCAATATCATCATCGCGCTCGGCGCCTTCGCCCTCGGCTGGGCGATCTATGTGCGCTATGCGCTGCTGGAACAGTCCTCCGTCGGCCTCGCCTGCCGGACGCTGGAAACCATGACCTGCGAGACGCGGGCGCTGGTGATCGCGCTGTTCAGCCAGTCGGCCTTCGGCATCGTCGCGCTGGTCGCCGCGCTCCTCCAGCTGGTGCGGCCCTCGCTTGTCATGTTCACCCTGGCGCTGATGGCCACCTGCATGGGGCTGGTGATCTATAATAACAGCCTGGCCGGCGTGGCCGGCGGGCTGCTGCTCATATCCTTCGCCCGGCCGTGGCGAGGCGCCAGAGGGTGAAGGCCAGCACCACGAACAGGCTGCCGGTCCACAGCGCCTGCCAGTTCGCCAGCGTCTCGTTCAGCGCCACATAGACCCCGGCGGCGAGGAACAGGCCGGCGGCGATGGTCTCCGCCTGGCGCCCCTCGGTGAAGCGCCCCGGGCTGGCCACCACCGCATAGAACGCGAAGGCGGCGATGATCGGCGTCAGCCCGGCGAACTGGAAATCCTTGTAGCGCGGATCGAACACCAGTCCGAAGCCGATCTGCGCCGCCAGCACGAGCGACGCGGCGAGCAGCAATGCCAGGCATCGGTCAAAGAACGGCGCCCCGGGCGTCGCCTCGCTGTTGAGCGCCAGTGTCAGCGTCACCAGCCTGGTGCGCCGCCCGATCGCCACCGCGCAGGCGAGCGGCACCAGCAGCGCCAGCCCGACCAGCGCAGCCCCGCGTATCCAGCCGCCGACACCGAGGCTTTCCACCGGCACCGACGCCAGCAGCCGGCCGATCATCAGCCCGGCGAAAAAGGCGATGCCGCCCACCGCCGACCATTCCCGCATGCCAAGCGGGCGCCCGCCGGCGCGCCGGGCGGCCCACCCCGCGATCGCGAAGATGGCGCCGGCGAAGAGCGCCCCGACCGCCGCCTGCGCCATCCAGTAGGGATGATCCGACACCGGGGCGCCCCAGGTGAACTTGAACTCGCGCGTATAGGCATCAAGGAAGCCCCAATGCCCGCCCACCGTGCCTTCCAGCACCCGTTTCCACGGCTGGTCGAAGGCCTCGATGACGTTGAGCCGGTAGTTCTTCGCCTTGGCGAGGGCCAGCAGTTCCTGGATCACATTGGCCTGGTTGGAGGGCGAGGGTAGCGCGCCCTCACGCATGCGCCCCTCGCTCGGCCAGCCGGTTTCGCCGATCAGGATCTCCTTGCCGGCGAAGATCTCGCCGACATGCTCGCGGATCTCGCCGAGATGGGCGACCGAATCCTCGGCCGGCACCGGCATGTCCTCCCAGAAGGGCAGGATGTGGACGGTGACGAAATCCACCGAATCCGCCAGCGAGCGGTTGCGCTCCCAGAACTCCCACACATCGGCATAGGTGACGGCGACGCCGGGCGGGACCTTGCCCTTCACTTCTTTCAGAAAGCCGGCGATATCGTTGGCCGACTGCTCGCCGCGCAGCAGTACCTCATTGCCGACGATCACCGCCGTGACGACGTCGGGGTTTTCCTGCGCCGCCTTGATGCCGCCCTCGATCTCCGCCCGGTTGCGCACCGGGTCGGCGGCGATCCAGATGCCCTGGAGCACGGTGAGGCCATGCTTGCGGGCGAGTTCCGGCACGGCGGAGAGCCCGGCCTGGATGGAGGAATAGGTCCGCACGCAATGGGTGATCTTGGACAACCGGGCGAGATCGTCGTCGATCTGCGCCCGCGAGAACGCCACATCCTCGCTGAACGGGCTCTGGCCGGGCCGGAACGGCGCATAGGAGACGCAGGGCAGCTTCTCACCGGCCGACATCGGCGCGAACGGCGCCGGAACCGGCTGCCCGAGCCAGGCCCAGACAGCGACGATCGCCGCGCAGACCAGGGCGGCGAGGGCGAGGGGCAATCGCATGCGAGGAATCTCCGCCAGGGGTCGGTCGCCAGGGGTCGGTAGCCAAGGGTCGGTCGCCGGGGGCACTGTCGCGAGGAGCCGTCCGAACGTTTCACCCTGCCGGGTAGCGGGGCTTTGCCGCCACGGCAAGAGGCGTGTGCAAAGCGGCGGAATTTTGCGCCGGCAGGCCGCCCGAGGCGTGCCGTCATGCTGACAAATTCGATTGCTTCTCCTACTGTCCTGGTCGGCCCGGTGTTTCCTCTTTTGCGTGTGACGTTTCCCCCATGTTGTCCTCCGTACGTCCCCTCGCCGCCGCCCTGTTCGGCGGCATGATGCTGATGACCGTCGCCCCCGGCGGCGCGTGGGCCCAGAGCGCCACGCAGGAACAGAAGCCCGCCGAGCAGAAGACCCCGGAGGAGCAGGCCAAGGAAGAGGCGCTGCGCCGTTCGGTCGAGGAATATGCCGAGGCGGCCAAGCTGCCGGGCAATGCCGGCCTGCCGGAATGCGTGTGGAGCGGCCGGCGCATCGCCATGCTGCTCTGGCGCGACGATATCGACACCGCGCGCCGCCATCTTGAGCTCTATGAGCGCTTTGGCTGCCCGACCGAGCACCTGAAGATCGCCTTCCGCTGCCTGGTCCGGCAGGGCAATATCGACAGCAAGGCGCAGGAGCGGCTGTCCGAGCGCGTGCATGCGTGCTGGGTCAACCCGGACGCCTCGCCGGCCGCCGCAACCCCTGCCCCGGCCGCCGCCCCCGCGCAATGAATCCGCGCCCCGGCCCCGCCCGCGTCATCGGCGCGTCATGGGGCCGCCATAGTGCGGAACCATTCTCGGTCTGACGCATTTTCCGCTGCATAGCGGCATTATCGCCCGACGTGTCGTGCCTTTGGCGCGGTGCGGCAAAGATCGTGCTGCACGTGCGTTGAAACTGTATTATAATCCATCTGTCAGCCTCCCCTTATCGTGGGTTTGTCTCATGCGCCCCGCCATCCGTGTCGCTGCCGCAGCTGTTGCGGTCGTGACGTGCGTCCATGTCTTTGTCTGGTTGGCTCTGCGTCAGGAGGTTTCCGCTCCTGCTGCTCCCGACCGATTCCAGAGCATGTCGTTCGCGCCCTATGGCCGGGACGCCAACCCTGACAAGGGCGAGCCGACCAGCGAGGCGCAGATCCGCGCCGATGTGGAGGCGGTGGCGCCCTATACCCGCGCCGTCCGCACCTATGCATCGACCGGCAATCTCGACCTGGTCGCCCGGCTCGCCGGCGAAAAGGGGCTGAAGACCACGGTCGGCGCCTGGCTGGACGAGGACGAGGCGCGCAACGAGCGCGAGATCACCAACGCCATCGACGTGGCGCGGAAGAACTCCAACGTCGTCGGCATCGTGGTCGGCAATGAGTCGATCCTGCGCGCCGAGCGCACGCCCGAACAGCTGATCGAGACCATCCGCCGGGTGAAGCGCGAGACCAACGTGCCGGTGACGACCGGCGAGACCTGGGACGTCTGGCTCGATCATCCCGAGCTGGTGTCCGCCGTCGACTACATCGCCGCCCATATGCTGCCCTATTGGGAAGGCGTGTCGCCCGAGCAGGTGGTCGACCACACCATCGCAATCTATGACCGGCTGCGCGCCACCTATCCCGGCAAGCGCATCGTCATCGCCGAATTCGGCTGGCCGAGCCAGGGCTACAACCGCGACAACGCCGTTCCCGGCGAGCTCGCCCAGGCCCAGATCATCCGCAGCTTCGCCGCCCGTGCCGACGCGCTCGGCATCGAATACAACCTCATCGAGGCGTTCGACGCGCCGTGGAAGAGCTTTGAGGGCAGCGTCGGCCAGTACTGGGGCATTCTCGACGCCGACCGGGTGGCGAAGTTCCCGCTGGCCGGCCCGATAACCCCCTCGACCTACACCGCCACCGCCGCCATCGCCCTGCTGCTCGGCATCGCCTTCTCGCTGCCGGTGTTCCGTTTCGCCCGCCTGACCCTGACGCAGGCGCTGGTGATGGTCGGCGCGGCCAACCTGGTCGGCGCCTGGATCGCCACCGTCACCGACCACTGGCTGACGCATTACGTCGTCGGCGGCAACATGGTGACGATGGTGATCTGCCTGGTGCTGCTGGTACCGCTCGTCGTGGTGATGCTCTACCGGGTCGAGGAATTGGCCACCATCGCCTTCGGCCGCACCCCGCGCCGCCTGCTGCGCCGTGACAATGTGACCGCTCCTTCGCGCACGCCCAAGGTCTCGATCCACATCCCGGCCTACAAGGAACCGCCGGAGATGCTGAAGCAGACGCTCGACAGCGTCGCTCGGCTCAACTGGCCGAACTTCGAGTGCCTGGTCATCATCAACAACACGCCCGACCCGGCCTTCTGGGAGCCGATCGAGGCCCATTGCCGCGCGCTCGGCGACCGCTTCAAGTTCATCAACCTGCCCAAGGTGGCGGGCTTCAAGGCCGGGGCCCTGCGCGCCGCCATGCTGCAGACCGCGCCGGATGCCGAGATCATCGGCATCATCGACGCCGACTATGTCGTCGATTCCAACTGGCTGATGGACCTCGTTCCCACCTTCGAGGACCCGACGGTCGGCATCGTCCAGGCGCCGCAGGACCACCGCGACGCCGATCGCAGCCTGCTGCATGAAGCGATGAACACCGAATATGCCGGCTTCTTCGACATCGGCATGGTCCAGCGCAACGAGCATGACGCCATCGTCGTGCACGGCACCATGTGCCTGATGCGCCGCGCCGCCATGGTCGAGGCCGGCGACTGGTCGAGCGACACGATCTGCGAGGACACCGATCTCGGCCTCGCCATCGTCGAGCGCGGCTGGAAGAGCCACTACACCAGCACCCGCTATGGCTGGGGCCTGCTTCCGGACGATTTCGCCTCGTTCAAGAAGCAGCGTCACCGCTGGGCCTATGGCGGCATGCAGATCATCAAGAAGCACTGGCGCCGCATGCTCCCCAATGCCGGCACCCGCCTGACCCCGGCGCAGCGCCGCGAATTCAGCATTGGCTGGGTCAGCTGGCTCGGCTCGGAGAGTGTCGGCGCGCTGGTGGCGATCCTGTCGCTGCTCTGGGTGCCCTTCGTGCTCGGCCTCGGCATCGCCGTGCCGCAGCGCATCCTCACCATCCCGATCGTGTTCTGCTTCGGCATCTATCTGCTGCACTTCATCGCCCTCTACCGGCTGCGCGTGGCGACCACGCCGGTCCGCATGCTGGGTGCTGCCTTTGCAGCGATGGCGGTGCAGTTCACCGTCGCCAAGGCGGTGTATGACAGCTTCCGCTACAAGGACCTCGCCTTCGCCCGCACCGCCAAGGGCTCCTGGCTGGCCGATGCCGCCCGCGCCTTCCCGGCCCTGCCGGAGGCGATCATCGGCGCCGGGCTGATGCTCTCGGCGGTGGCGCTGCGCCTGACCAACTGGCACGCGGTGGTCGAGGTCGACCTGTTCGCCCTCGCCCTCGCCATCCAGAGCCTGCCCTTCCTGGCCGCCGCCGGCATTGGCTGGCTGGAAGGCTCGACGCTGAACGCCTTCTCGACATGGAGCGCTCTGCGCAGCCGCGCCCTGGCGCTGCTGCCGGGCCGCACCGCGCCGCCGCAGGCGGTGCCGGAGAAGATCGGCTGAGGCACGCCTCGCCCGCCCCCGCCTCACAGGCGACATGAAAAAAGCCCCGGAAGCGATTCCGGGGCTTTTGTTTTCGGTGTTTCCGCTTAAGGCTCGCAACCTTGGTGCGCAGCCTCGCTTCCGGCCTCAGCAGCGCTTCAGCGCGCGGCCTCGAACACCAGCGTCGCACCGAGCGCGGATTTCGGGCCAACCACGACCACACCTTCAATATCCTCCACCGACATGCGCGAGGAGGAGACCCGCCGGCGCAACCGGTCCATGTCGCCCACCGCAAAGCGCACGGCGGCGAGGCGCAGCCCCGGCCCGGCCGGCGCTGTTGCACCGAAGCGTTGATGGAACAGCGCGTCGCTCATCACGTCGATGTCGCCGCGCGGGGTCTTGACGATGTGCCAGCCATCCACCGCCCGCCGCGCCTCACTGCCGGCGAAGGCGCTGAGAAAGCCGGTATGGGCCGCCGGGTCGGCGGCGGTGAACACCACCCCGACCACGCCATTGGCGCCGTTCATGTGGCGCTGCAGGTCCGGCGACCAGAAATTCTCGGGATAGCGCTGCTGGCAGGTGAAGAAGCCGGCATGCGGCGAGGCCGGGTCGCGGGCATAGGCCAGCGAGAACGCGACCTTGACGTCTACCCCGTCCAGCCGCTTGCCCTCGCGCTCGAAATCGAACAGGTCGAATCCGCCGAAGCCGGCCGCATCGAACTCGGCCTTGTCGCCAGCGGGATCGCGCCCCTCCAGCACCAGCATCGACAGGCCGGGACCGACATCGGCCAGAAAGTCACGGTTGAAGGCGCCGAAGGAGAAACTCGTCTCGCCCTGCGGCGGAATACGGTCCGCCTCAGCGATCTCAAGCAGTTCGACGAAGAAGCCCGGCATCTGGACGATGCGGTTGTCGGTGCCCCAGGGATGGCGGTTGCGGGTGCCGACCGTGAAGCCCAGCATGTCGTAGAGTTCGCCAGCAGCCTCCAGGTCGCGGACGACATGGACGACGTGATCAAGTCCGCGCTCCACCAGCACCTTCTCCCCTGCTTGGCCAGCGCGCACTGCGCCGACCCGGTTCCCACACCGCCATGAGAGCACGGCGGCGGCCGGTGAATCCAGCCTCGACTGTCGGAGGGGGGGCGAAACCGCGCCACTGGCCCGGCCACCCGTGACAACGCATCGGCCGACGCCGCGCGAGCCCGCCTGAATCTACCTCACCGGACGCGGCCGCAACCGTTTGATTCGGCGCGAGAAACGCGGCCGGGGCAAAGGTCGCCCCCGGCCCGCCGCCTGCAGCAATGACCCTGTCAGAACAGCCGGCTCTGCACCGCCGCGGCGCCGATGAAGGAGGCGAAGAGC
This sequence comes from Ancylobacter sp. FA202, assembly GCF_000380205.1. Taxonomy (NCBI): domain Bacteria; kingdom Pseudomonadati; phylum Pseudomonadota; class Alphaproteobacteria; order Hyphomicrobiales; family Xanthobacteraceae; genus Ancylobacter; species Ancylobacter sp. FA202. The sequence goes on from NZ_KB904818.1 coordinate 4,746,041, forward strand.
GGGTGCGGTTCAAACGGGCGCGACTTCAGTTCCGGATGGAACTGCACGCCGACGAACCAGGGATGGTCGGGATATTCTATGATCTCCGGCAGCAGCCCGTCCGGCGAGAGGCCGGAGAACAGCATGCCGCAGGCCTCCAACCGCTCGCGATAGGCCATGTTGACCTCGTAGCGGTGGCGGTGGCGCTCGGAAATCATCGTGCCGCCATAGATCTCGGCCACTCGGCTGCCCTCGGCCAGCGCGGCGGGGTAGGCGCCGAGCCGCATCGTGCCGCCGAGATCGCCGCTGAGGCCGCGCCGCTCCAGCTCATTGCCGCGCAGCCATTCGGTGAGCAGGCCGACCACCGGCTCGTCCGTGGGGCCGAATTCGGTGGAATTGGCCTTGCCGACACCGGCCAGATTGCGGCTCGCCTCGATCACCGCCATCTGCATGCCGAAGCAGATGCCGAGATAGGGCACGCGCCGTTCGCGGGCGAACTGCGCCGCGCGGATCTTGCCCTCGGCGCCACGCTGGCCGAAGCCGCCCGGCACGAGAATGCCGTGCACATGTTCCAGGAACGGCGAGGGGTCCTCGCGCTCGAAGATCTCGCTCTCGATCCAGTCGAGATTGACCCGCATATTATTGGCGAGCCCGCCATGGGTCAGCGCCTCGATCAGCGACTTGTAGGCGTCCTTCATGCCCGTGTACTTGCCGACGATGGCAATGGTGACGGAGCCTTCCGGATTGCGGATGCCGGTCTCGACCCGCTTCCAGCGCGTCAGATCGGGCTCGGGCGCCGGCTCGATGCCGAAGGCGGCCAGCACTTCCGTGTCGAGCCCGGCCTCGTGATAGGCGGAGGGCACGGCATAGATGCTGTCGGCGTCGCGGGCCTCGATCACCGCGCTCTCGCGCACATTGCAGAACAGGCCGAGCTTGCGACGCTCCTCGCGCGGAATCTCGCGGTCGGTGCGGCAGAGCAGGATATCAGGCGCGATGCCGATCGAGCGCAGTTCCTTCACCGAATGCTGGGTCGGCTTGGTCTTGAGCTCGCCGGCGGACGGGATGAAGGGCAGCAATGTGAGATGGATATAGATGCAGTGCTTGCGCGGCAGATCATTGCCGATCTGGCGGATCGCCTCCAGGAACGGCATCGCCTCGATGTCGCCGACCGTTCCGCCGATTTCCACCAGCACGAAGTCGTAGCCCTCATTGCCGGAGAGCACGAAATCCTTGATGGCGTTGGTGACGTGCGGGATCACCTGGATGGTGGCGCCGAGATAGTCGCCGCGCCGCTCCTTGGTGAGAATGTCCTGGTAGATGCGACCGGTGGTGATGTTGTCCTGCTTGGTCGCGGGACGGCCGGTGAACCGCTCGTAATGCCCGAGGTCGAGATCGGTCTCGGCGCCGTCATCGGTGACGAAGACCTCGCCGTGCTGATACGGACTCATCGTCCCCGGATCGACGTTCAGATAGGGGTCGAGCTTGCGCAGCCGCGTCTTGTACCCACGGGCCTGCAGCAATGCACCGAGTGCGGCGGAGGCGAGGCCCTTGCCAAGCGAGGACACGACGCCGCCGGTGATGAAAATGTAGCGCGCCATGGGATTTGATTTCTACCGGCAAAAACGCGATTCGACGAGAGCCCGCCTTGCCGAACGGGCACTCGCCTCTGGCTAAACCGAAAGCCGCGCCGGGAGGGTCCGGCGCGGCGCCGATGTCACTGCGACTGCGGAGCCTGCGGCACGGCGGGAGCGGCCGGCGGCGCGGGCTGGGCGGCATTGAGCTGGTCGAGCACCGAGCTGCCCGGCGCGGGAGCCGACGGCACGCCCGGCACCGCCGTCGGCGCGTTGAAGATGGTGGTCGGGCCACGGCCCCAGCCGGCGAGAATGGTGAGGGACAGGCTGGTAACGAAGAACATGCCGGCGAGAATCGCCGTGGCGCGGGTCAGCACATTGGCCGTGCCGCGCGCGCTGAAGAAGCCGCCACCGCCGCCTCCCCCGCCGCCGCCACCAATGCCGAGGCCGCCCCCTTCGGAACGTTGAATCAGCACCACGCCGATCAGGGCCAGCACGACCATAAGATGAATGACGATGAGTACGGTTTGCATCTGACGCCTTCAAAATGCTCATGCAGCGGCGCACGAGCCCTGTCCCGGACTCGACGCGCCGCCATCTTTGGGCGCGTTCCTACACGATTGCGGCCGGGGTTTCCAGCCACCGCACCTAAGCCGGAGGACGAACACCCCTCGCCGCGCCCCGGAACGACGCACTGCGCCTAGAGATAGGCACGCGCAATGGCGAGAAAAGACTCGGCCTTGAGGCTCGCCCCACCGACCAGCGCGCCGTCCACATCGGCCACGGCGAGAATTTCGGTGGCATTGTCCGGCTTCACCGAGCCGCCATAAAGCAGCAGGAACCCTTCGCCCTCCTCGCCGAAACGCGCCTTGAGCGCCGTGCGCAGCGCGGAGTGCATCTCGGCGATGTCTTCATTGGTCGGGGTCAGGCCGGTGCCGATCGCCCAGACCGGCTCATAGGCGACCACAAGATCGGCCGCCGTCGCGCCGTCGGGAATCGATCCCTCCAGCTGGCCGCGCACCACATCCAGCGCCTGCCCCGCCTCGCGCTCGGCTCGCGTCTCGCCGACGCAGACGATGGCGACGAGCCCGGCGCGGCGAGCCGCCTCGGCCTTGGCGCGCACCTCGCCATTGCTTTCGCGATGGTCCTGCCGGCGCTCCGAATGGCCGACGATGACGGCGCTGGCGCCGGCGTCGGCCAGCATCTCGGCAGCGATGTCGCCGGTATGGGCGCCAAAGGGCTTGGCGTGGCAATCCTGCCCGCCGACGCCGACATCGCCACGGGCGGCGGCGAAGGCGCCCAGCAGCGTCGCCGGCGGGCACACCAGCAGATCGGCCTTGGCCTTCAGCGCCGCGTCATACCCGTCGACAATGCGACCGAATTCGGCGAGCGAGGCCGTCAGGCCGTTCATCTTCCAATTGCCGGCAACCAGCGGACGACGCATCTTCATACCGTTCCAAGCTCCTGCACTGTAAAAGCTCCGCGCCATCGCCTCATAACAGACCGTCTGTGCCGGCGCAGCGGCTTTCGTTGCGGGAAGGTCGTATCAGTGCCGTTGCGGCGGCGGGGACGCCTCCCTATTATGCGCGCCTTTCGCGCCCCGGGCCGTTGCCCGCCCGACGCCAGACGAGAATGAAATGCTTGAGTCGCTGCGCAAGAGCTCTACCGGAATTGTCGCCAAGATCCTGATGGGTCTCCTCATCCTCAGCTTCGCGGTCTGGGGCATCGCCGATGTGTTTCGCGGCTTCGGCGGCCAGACGCTGGCGACCATCGGCGACAGCGAGATCACCGTGCCGGAATTCCGCCAGGCCTATCAGGAGCGGCTCCAGCAGATCAGCCAGCAGCTCAAGCGCGGCATCACGCCCGACCAGGCGCGCGCCTTCGGCATTCCCGACCAGCTTTTGAACGAGCAGCTCGCCGAGGCGGCGCTGAACGACCAGGCGAAGTCGCTCGGCCTCGCGCTTTCCGATGAAGAGATCGCCAAGCGGGTGCAGGCCAACCCGGCCTTCCACGGCCCGAGCGGCAGCTTCGATCCGGCCTATTTCAACCAGCTGCTGCGCTCCAACGGCTTCACCGAGGCCCGTTTCGTCGCGGCGGAACGCGGGCTCGCCTTGCGCCAGCAGTTGATCCAGTCGCTCGGCGGCGGCGTCGAGGTGCCGCAGGTGCTCAAGGATGCCCTGGCCCGCTACGAGGGCGAAGAGCGCTCTGTCAATTACGCGATGCTGTCCCCCGCCTCCCTCGCCGCCCCGGCCGATCCTTCCGAGGAGGAGCTGAAGACGTTCTTCGACGCGCGCAAGGTCGCCTTCCGGGCGCCGGAATTCCGCAAGATCGGCGTGCTGGTGCTGACGCCGGAAGCGCTGGCATCGAGCGAAACCGTGTCCGACGCCGAGGTCGAGGCCGCCTATAACGCCAACCTCTCCACCTATGGCACGCCGGAAAAGCGCGTCGTCCAGCAGCTGGTCTTCCCCTCGCAGGAAGAAGCCGATGCCGCCGCCGCGCGGATCAAGGCCGGCACGCCCTTCGCCGACATCGTCACAGAGCGCAAGCTGAGCGCCAAAGATGTCGACCTCGGCGACGTCTCCCGCGCCGACATCATCGACCGCCAGGTCGCCGATGCCGCCTTCTCCCTCCCGGCCGAAGGCACCAGCGGCGTGATCGCTGGCCGCTTCGGCCCCGTCATCGTGCATATCGGCGCCATCACCCCGGGCGCCGTCCAGCCGCTGGCGGAGGTGGCGCCGGCGATTCGCGCCGCGCTGCAGGTCAACGCCGCCCGCCGGGCGATGCTGACCACCTACGACACGATCGAGGACGAGCGCGCCGGCGGCGCCCAGCTGGCCGAGATCGCCGGCAAGGTCGGCGTGAAGCTGCAGAGCTTCGACACCAGCATCCAGGGCCAGGCACCGGACGGAACGGCGATCGCCTCCTTCCCGGCCCGGTCGGACGTGCTGCGCGGCGCCTTCGCCGCCGATGTCGGCAGCGAGAACGATCCTGTCCAGCTGCCGCAGAATGGCGGCTATGTCTGGTACCAGGTCGACGAGATCACCCCGCCGCGCGACCGTTCCTTCGAGGAGGCGCGCGCGCAGGTTCTCGATCGCTGGAAGCAGGACCAGGTCGCCCAGGCGCTCGACGCGCGGGTCGAGGAGATCAAAGCGAAGATCGCCGCCGGCACACCCTTCGACCAGGCCGTGACCGAGGCGGGGCTCGAACTGCGCGCCGCCAACGGCCTGCGCCGCGGCCGTACCGCCGATGGCGTGCCGCAGGACATCATGGCCGCCGTGTTCGAAACGCCCGAGGGCGGCGTCGGCAGCTCGATGGCGGAAGCGGGCGAGAGCCGGCTGCTGTTCCAGGTGCTGCGCACCAGCGTGCCCAGCTCCACCGCCGCCACAGACGAGAAGCTGGTCTCCGATCTGCGCCAGAGCCTGCAGAACGACCTGATGACCGAATATCTCGTCGAGCTGCAGACGCGCCTCGGCGCCCGCATCAACCGCGCCGCGCTCGACCAGATCGTCGGCACCGACGCGGTGAACTGAGGCGGAACACGGGTCATGAGCCTTACTCCCGAAGCGGACGCCTTCGCCGCCCTTTATCAGCGCGGCGAAGCGCAGGTCGTCACCACCACGCTGATCGCCGACCTCGAAACCCCGGTCTCGGCCTTCCTGAAGATCGCCGGCGAGCGGCCCAACAGCTTCCTGCTCGAATCGGTCGAGGGCGGCGCCACGCGCGGGCGCTACTCGATGATCGGTATCGACCCGGACGTGATCTGGCGCTGCCATGGCGACCGCGCCGAGATCAACCGGCGCGCCGCCACCGACGCCGAGGCCTTCGAGCCCTGCGCGCAGCCGCCATTGCTGGCGCTGCGGGCGCTGGTCGAGGAATCGCGCATCCATCTGCCGGAAGGCGCCCCGCCCATGGCGGCGGGCGTGTTCGGCTATCTCGGCTACGACATGGTGCGGCAGATGGAGCGCCTGCCGGCGCCCAAGCCGGACGTGTTCGGTGTGCCCGACGCGATCTTCATCCGGCCCACGGTCATGGTGGTGTTCGACGCTGTGCGCGACGAGATCACCGTCGTCACCCCTGTGCGTCCCGATGCCGGCGTGCCGGCGGCAGCCGCCTATGAAGCGGCGCGCCTGCGGCTGGAGAAGGTGGTGGCGGCGCTCGACAGCGCGCTGCCCAACCTGCCATCCGAGGACGCCTTCCACCAGGCGGTGGAGCCGCAGTCCAACACCGAGCCCGCGGCCTATCTCGACATGGTCGAGCGGGCCAAGGAGTACATCCGCGCCGGCGACATCTTCCAGGTGGTGCTCTCGCAGCGTTTCGAGGCACCGTTCAACCTGCCGCCCTTCTCGCTCTACCGGGCGCTGCGCCGCATCAACCCGGCGCCGTTCCTGGTCTATTTCAACTTCGGCGGGTTCTCGCTGGTCTGCTCCAGCCCGGAGATCCTGGTGCGCCTGCGCGCCGACACCGTCACCATCCGCCCGATCGCCGGCACCCGCCGGCGCGGCGCCACCCCACATGAGGACAAGGCGCTGGAGGAGGAACTCCTCGCCGACCCGAAGGAGCGCGCTGAGCACCTGATGCTGCTGGACCTCGGGCGCAACGATGTCGGCCGCGTCGCCACCATCGGCTCGGTGCATGTCACCGACAGCTTCTTCGTCGAGCGCTACAGCCAGGTCATGCACATCGTCTCCAATGTCGAGGGCACGCTCGACCCGCGCCGGGATGCGCTCGACGCCCTCGCCGCCGGCTTCCCGGCCGGCACTGTCTCCGGGGCGCCGAAGGTACGGGCGATGGAGATCATCGACGAGCTGGAGCGCGACAAGCGCGGCATCTATGCCGGCGCCATCGGCTATTTCGGCGCCGATGGCGAGATGGACACCTGCATCGTGCTGCGCACCGCCGTGGTGAAGGACGGGCGGATGTATGTGCAGGCGGGCGCCGGCATCGTCTATGATTCCGTGCCCGAGAGCGAATTGCAGGAATGCGTCAACAAGGCCAAGGCGCTGTTCCGCGCCGGCGAGGAAGCCGTGCGCTTCGCCGCCCGGGCCGGCCGGGGGCAGTGAGGCGATGAGCGGGGAGCGGGGTCACGCGCGATGGCGGGGCTGGCGATAGAGACGATCGCCGGACGGTGCGGCTTGACCCCGCGCCGGAACACAACCTAGACCTTTTCACAGCCGCATCACGCCGGCGGATGGACGCACGATGATCCTGCTCATCGACAATTACGACAGCTTCACCTGGAACCTGGTCCACTATATCGGTGGCCTCGGCGCCGAGGTGGATGTGCGCCGCAACGACACCCTCACCGTCGACGAGGCCATGGCGCTGAAGCCCGAGGCGATCGTCATCTCGCCCGGGCCGGCGACCCCCAACGAAGCCGGCATTTCCTGCGCCCTGATCGAGCGCGCGGCGAAGGAGGGCGTGCCTGTCTTCGGCGTGTGCCTTGGCCACCAGGCGATCGGCCAGGTGTTCGGCGGCGATGTGGTGCGCGCGCCGCAGCCGATCCACGGCAAGCTCTCCGACATCAGCCACAGCAATGAGGGCGTGTTCCACGGCATCAACGGCACGCTGCGCGCCACCCGCTACCACTCGCTGGTGGTGAAGCGCGACACGCTGCCCGACGCGCTGACCGTGACCGCCCAGACCGAGGATGGGCTCATCATGGGCCTCTCCCACAAGCATCTGCCCGTGCACGGGGTGCAGTTCCACCCGGAGAGCATCGCCTCCGAGCACGGCCGGACCATCCTCAAGAACTTCCTCGATCTCGCGCGCGCCTGGAATGCCGGCCCCGGCCGGACCCGGGCGGCGTGAGCGCGGCACAACAGGCGGGGACGCAGGGCCATATGGACAACCTCAAGCCCATCATCGGCAAGCTGGCGACCGGCACCACGCTGACGCGGGCGGAAGCTGCCGCCGCCTTCGACGTGATGATGTCGGGCGAGGCGACCCCCTCGCAGATTGGCGCCATCCTCATGGCGCTTCGGGTGCGCGGCGAGGCGATCGACGAGATCGCCGGCGCCGTCTCCACCATGCGCGCCAAGATGCTGCGGGTGGACGCGCCGGCCGACGCGGTGGACGTGGTCGGCACCGGGGGCGATGCCTCCGGCTCCTACAACATCTCCACCTGCGCCGCCTTCATCGTCGCCGGCGCGGGCGTGCCGGTGGCCAAGCACGGCAATCGCGCGCTCTCCTCCAAATCAGGCGCCGCCGACGTACTGATGGCGCTGGGCGTCACCATCGACCTGTCGCCAGCCGCCATCTCCCGTTGCATCAGCGAGGCCGGCATCGGCTTCATGTTCGCTCCCGCCCATCACCCGGCGATGAAGCATGTCGGCCCGACCCGGGTTGAAATGGGCACGCGCACCATCTTTAACCTGATCGGCCCGCTGTCGAACCCGGCCGGCGTGACCCGACAGATGGTCGGCGTGTTTGCCCGCGGCTGGGTCGAGCCCATCGCCGAGGTGCTGCGCACGCTCGGCTCGACCCGCGCCTGGGTGGTCCACGGCTCCGACGGCCTCGACGAGATCACCACGACAGGCCCGACCCATGTCGCCGAATTGAAGGACGGCGCCATTCGCAGCTTCGAGATCGCGCCGGAGACGTTCGGCCTCACCCGCGCCACGCCGGAAGCGCTGAAGGGCGGCGACGGCGCCGCCAATGCGCTGGCGCTGCGCGCCGTGCTCAATGGCGAGCCGAGCGCCTATGCCGATGTCGCTTTGCTCAACGCCGCCGCCGCGCTTGTAGTGGCTGGCAAGGTGGACGAGCTCGGCGCCGGGCTGGAGCTGGCCCGCGCCAGCCTGGCGGGTGGCCATGCGGCGGCGGCACTCGACCGGCTGGTCGCCGCCTCCGCTGTTGCGGCGGCAGAATAGGAGCGCGGCATGGCCGACATTCTGGAAAAGATCGGCGCCTATAAGCGCGAGGAGATCGCCACCGCCAAGCGCGAGCGCCCTTTGGCTGGCGTGCGGGCCGAGGCCGAGGCGCAGCCGGCGGCACGCGGCTTCCTGCGGGCCATTGAGGCGAAGATCGCGGCAGGCCACACGGCGCTGATCGCCGAGATCAAGAAAGCCAGCCCCTCCAAGGGACTGATCCGCGCCGATTTCGACCCGCCTTCGCTGGCCCGGGCGTATGAAGAAGGCGGCGCGGCGTGCCTCTCGGTGCTCACCGACAGCCCCTCCTTCCACGGCGCGCCGGAATTCCTCGTTGCCGCCCGCGCCGCCTGCGCCCTGCCCGCGCTGCGCAAGGATTTCCTTTACGACACCTACCAGGTTTTCGAGGCGCGCAGCTGGGGCGCGGACTGCATCCTCGTCATCATGGCCTGCGTCGACGATGCGCTGGCGCTCGACCTTGTCCAGACCGCCCATGGCCTCGGCATGGACGCGTTGGTCGAGGTGCATGACGATGCCGAGCTCGACCGCGCGTTGAAGCTGCCGGCGCGGCTGGTCGGCATCAACAATCGCAACCTGCGCAATTTCGAGGTGACGCTGGAAACCTCCGAGCGGCTCGCCCCACGCATTCCGTCGGACCGGGTGATCGTCGGCGAAAGCGGCATCTTCACGCCGGATGATATCGCCCGGCTGGCGCAGGTGAGCATCAACTGCATTCTTGTCGGCGAAAGCCTGATGCGCCAGCCCGACGTGGCGGCGGCGACGCGCGCCCTGCTCGCCCCTTCCGTCCCCGCCCGCGCGGCCGGCTGAGCGATGAGCGACGAACCCCGCCTGACCCATCTTGACGCCGCCGGCGCGGCCAACATGGTGGATGTCGCCGACAAGGCCGTGACCGACCGCGTGGCGGTCGCCGCAGGCGAGGTGACGATGCGGCCGGAGACGCTCGATCTCATCCTTTCCGGCAACGCCAAGAAGGGCGATGTGATCGGCACCGCCCGGCTCGCCGGCATCATGGCGGCCAAGCGCACCCATGATCTGATCCCGCTCTGCCATGCGCTGCTGCTGTCCAAAGTCGCGGTCGACATCACGCCCCACCCTGCTCTCACTGGCCTCATCGTCCACGCCACTGTCCGCACCAGCGGCCAGACCGGGGTCGAGATGGAAGCCCTGACAGCCGTCACCGTCGCCTGCCTCACCATTTACGACATGGCGAAAGCGGTCGATCGCGGCATGCGGATCGGCAACGTCCGGCTGCTCGAAAAAAATGGCGGCCGATCAGGGCATTGGCAGGCGGATTGAGGAGAGAACCATGGCGCTGATGCCGGTTGAGGAGGCGCTGGCCCTCCTCCTCTCCACCGCCGCGCCGCTCGGTGCCGAACCAGTCGGGCTGGCTGAGGCTGCCGGCCGGGTTCTCGCCGCCCCGGTGCTCGCCCGCCGCACCACGCCGGGTGCCGACGTTTCCGCCATGGACGGCTACGCCGTGCGGGCACTGGACGTGTCGAGCGTGCCTACCACCCTTGAACTCATTGGCGAATCCGCCGCCGGTCGCCCCTTTGTCGGCCGCGTCGAGCCCGGCACCACGGTCCGCATCTTCACCGGCGCGGTGCTGCCCGAGGGTGCCGACGCCATCATCATCCAGGAAGACACCCGCCGCGAGGGCAACGCCATCACCCTCACCGAGGCGGCGACACAAGGCCGGCACATCCGCCGCGCGGGTGGCGACTTCGCCGCCGGCGAGACGCTGCTGCCGCAAGGCCACCGCCTGCGGGCGCGCGACCTCGCATTGGTCGCGGCTGGCGATGTCGACACGGTAAGCGTGGCGCGCCGGCCGCGCGTCGCCCTGCTCTCCACCGGCGACGAGCTGGTGCGCCCGGGCGCGGGGGCAAACCCGCATCAGGTCATCGTCTCCAATCTCTATTCGGTCGCTGCGCTGGCCCTCGCCACCGGGGCCGAGGTGACGGATCTCGGCATTCTGCCCGACACGATGGAGGCGACCCAGGCGGGCGTGCGCGCCGCCCTCGATGGCGGCTTCGACGTGCTGGTGACGACGGGCGGTGCCTCGGTCGGCGACCATGACCTGATCGCCCCCGCTCTCACCGCGCAGGGCGTCGCGCTGGCGGTCCACAAGATCGCGCTCCGTCCCGGCAAGCCGCTGATGTTCGGCCGCGCCGCCGCGACGCAGACGCAGGTGCTCGGGCTTCCCGGCAACCCCGTTTCGGCCCATGTCTGCGCGCTGCTGTTCCTGGTGCCGCTCATCAAGGCGCTGCAGGGGCTTGCGGTGCCGGCCCATCCCGAACTCGTGCCCGCCCGCCTCGCGGCCGATGTGAAGGCGAACGAGCAGCGCATGGATTTCCAGCGGGCGGAAATCGTCGGCCATACCGACGGCGTGCCGCTGGTGCGGGCGCTGCCGGTACAGGACAGTTCCATGCTGCGCAACCTCGCCCGCGCCGACATTCTTCTCGTCCGCCGCCCGCATGCCCCGGCGGCCGAAGCCGGTGAGATGTGCGAGATTCTGCGGCTGGAGGATTGACGCCGCCACCGCGCGCCTGTGTGCTCAGGCCTTCGCCAGCGAGATGAGGGGCCGCGCATGGACATCGATCTTCCCGAAGTGGTGGCCGAGGTCCGCGCCGCCTTCGAGCGTTATGAGCGGGCGCTGGTCGGCAATGATGTCGCCGCGCTCGACGCGCTGTTCTGGGACGATGCCCGCACGATCCGCTATGGCGGCGGTGAGAATCTCTATGGCATCGAGGCCATCCGTGCCTTTCGCGCCGCCCGCTCACCCGCCGGGCTGGAGCGCACGCTGGAAGGCACGGTCATCACCACCTATGGCCGCGACATGGCGGTAGCCTCCACCTTGTTTCGGCGTGCGGCGGGTCGCATCGGCCGGCAGATGCAGACATGGATGCGGACCCCGCAGGGCTGGAAGGTCGCCGCCGCGCATGTCAGCGTGATCGACGATCCCCTCTGAGCTCTTGGTGAAGCCCGGTGCGACGGCTAAAGATGCCAGTGGTCGCCCGGCGTTCGGGCGCTTCTGTCTGTCGTGTGTTTGCTCATGTCGGTGCTGCCCGTCCGCCTGCCCCTTGATCGGCCAACCACCGGCGCCCGCACCAATGGCGCTCGCCCCTTGCGCGTGACGCGGGCCGAGGAGTTGCGCATGCAATTGGCCGACGAGATTACCCGCGGTGCGCTGCCGCCCGGCACGGCACTGGACGAGACCGCCCTCGCCTCCCGCTTCGGCGTGTCGCGCACCCCCGTGCGCGAAGCGCTGCGCGAGCTGGCCGCCTCGGGCCTGGTGGATGCCCGCCCGCATCGCGGCGCCGTGGTGGCGCGCCCGAGCGTCGCGCGGCTGCAGAACATGTTCGAGGTGATGGCCGAGCTGGAAGCGCTCTGCGCCGGAATTAGTGCGCTCAATATGACGCCGCCGGAGCGGCAGCAGCTGGAGCGTCTGCATTTCGGCATGGGCGAACTCATGCGACTGGGCGACTTTGCGGCCTATCGCGAGGCCAATGAACAGTTCCACACCTCGATCTATGCCGGCAGCCATAATGACTATCTGATCGAGCTGACGCTGGGCACGCGCCGCCGGCTCTCGCCTTTCCGCCGAGCCCAGTTCCGCGCGCTGGGGCGGCTGGCGCTCTCGCATGCCGAACATGACCGGGTGACCACCGCCATCCTGCGCGGCGATCGCGACGGCGCCGCCACAGCCATGCGCGACCATATCGCCATCGTGCACGACGCCTATGAGCAATACGCCCAGACGCTTTGACCGCGCTCTGCGACCTGGCTGGCCTACCGCAACGGCGGCACATTGCGCCGCCTTGGCCGCCCGCCCGCCGCTCCCGGCGTCCACCATTCGCCATCGCCAGCGTGATTGTGGCGGGCCGGCGGGCGTTTAGGCTCCCTTTACCCATTGTGGAACACAATAAGAACGGCTAGTCTTTGTTCGTGATTTGTTTCGTTTCGGCATCGGCCGGCAGACGGGGTTCTCTTGATGCTCACCCGCAAACAGCATGAGCTGCTTCTGTTCATCAATGAACGCCTCCAGCAGGACGGCGTGCCGCCTTCGTTCGAGGAAATGAAGGAGGCGCTGGACCTGCGCTCGAAGTCTGGCATCCACCGGCTGATCACCGCATTGGAAGAGCGCGGCTTCATCCGCCGCCTGCCAAACCGGGCGCGCGCGCTGGAAGTTGTCCGCCTGCCGGAGGACGCGCAGCCCGCGAAGCCTGTCCGCAGCTTCTCCCCCAATGTCATCGAGGGCAATCTCGGCAAGGTGCGCCCCGCGTCGGACGACGATGGCGACCGCCGCGTCGTATCGATCCCGGTCATGGGCCGTATCGCCGCCGGCACGCCGATTTCCGCCATCCAGTCGCGCGACCACACCATCGGCATGCCACCGGAAATGCTGTCGGGCGGCGAACATTACGCGCTGGAAGTGCGCGGCGATTCGATGATCGAGGCCGGCATTCTCGATGGCGATCTGGCGCTGATCCGCAAATGCGACGCCGCCATCACCGGCGAGATCGTCGTCGCGCTGATCGATGACGAGGAAGCCACACTCAAGCGCCTGCGCCGCAAGGGCGCCTCAGTGGCGCTTGAGGCCGCCAACCCGGCCTATGAGACACGCATTTTCGGCCCGGATAGGGTTCGCATCCAGGGCAAGCTGGTCGGGCTGTTCCGCCGCTACTGAGGATCGTCGGCGGCAGCCGGCTCTATCTCGGACGAGGAGAAAAGCGGCGCGTCGATCGCCTGGGCGGGGCCAGAGATGGCAGGCGGCGACGTAGCGGCCGGCTTGGTTGCGTTTTTACTCGGAGGCGAGCCGCGGGCATCCCCGCCGCGCTCCGGCTCTGGAGGTGGCGGAGATGGGACTTTCGGCTCCCAGGGCCGCGTTCCCTGCGCCGGGCGCGCGCTGGCGAGAGCAAGGCTGCCATCCGGCATCAGTGTGCCGGCGACTCCGCCGATGGCCGTGCGCACGTCGCGGTGGATCACCGTCGCCGCGCAGTCGAGAGGCGGCGCGTAGGGCGTCACCAGCACAGCCGCCAGGCGGCAATCATCTTCCAGCGAATCTCGGTCGCGCGACACCGCCACCAGCCGCCCATCCGGCAGGGGAAGCGTGCAACCAAGCGGATCGCAGGCCGCGGCGGCGGTCAGGTCACTCGCGCCGAAGCGCGCCCGCTGCCCGTCCGCGCTCAACCACTGCTCAACCGCAAAGCGCCCGCCGATTCCGGTGTCGCGGTCGCCCATGAAGGCGAGAGTGCCATCCCTGCCACGCACCGCCACCGTGCGCGCCTCGGCATCGACCAGCAGGTCGGGACGCGGCGCCGTCGCCGCCGTGGCGATGCCGGCGAGCGCCAGCAGCGGCGCGAGACCAACCAGCCTTGTGCGCGCGAGGCACAGCACCATCAATCCGAGGCTGATCAGCACCAGGCTGGCCATCGGCATGGCTGGCACGCCGCGATCGGCGCCGGGCAGCGCCGCGACCAGATCGGAGATGTCCCGCATGCGGGCGAGGCCCCAGCCCATCAGCCGCCAGGCCGGATCGTCCCAGCCAAACGGCATCAGGATCGAGCCGGCGAGCCCCGCCGGCATGACGACGAACGACACGACCGGCATGGCGCCGAGATTGGCCAGCAGGCTCAGCGGCGCCAGGCGCTGAAAGTGATAGGCGGCATAGGGTGCTGTCGCCAGACCTGCCGCCAGCGACGCCAGCACCAGTGCCGCGATATAGCGCCCCGGCAGCCCGAGCCAGCGGCCGGCCTTCTCGGAGGGAAGGGTGATGAGGAAGCCGAAACGCTCATAGGCCGCGATCAGCCCGAGCGTGGCGGCGAACGACATCTGCGCCCCCGGATCGAGCACCGCCCGGGGCGACACTATGAGCAGCACCAGCGCCGCCACCGCCAGCGTCCGCAAGGTCAGTGCCGGCCGGCCGAGCACGATGCCGGCCAGGACCAGCAACGTCATCACATAGGCGCGCTGGGTCGGCACCTCGGCGCCGGAGAGCAGCAGGTAGAAGCTGGCGGACAGCATGGCCGGCAGCGCCGCCCAGGCCTTGATCGGCCGGTAGAGCGCGAGATCCGCCACCAGCGCCAGCAGCGCCCGCGCCAGGAAGAACACGGTACTCGCCACCAGCGCCATGTGCAGGCCGGAAATCGACAGCACATGCGACAGTCCGGAGATCCGCATACTTTCCTCGATCGATTCCGGCACCGCGTCCCGCAGCCCGGTAACGAGCGCGACCGCGACGCCCCCCTCCTCCCCCGGCAGCGCCGCGCGGATGCGTGCGGCGATGGCGTGCCGCGTGCCGTCGAGCCAGGTGGTCAGCGCCAGCCCCGGCGGCGGCGCGACAGCTGCGGGGCTCAGCTGCGGCCGGCCGAGCGCATATCCGGTGGCACCGATGCCATCCAGCCAGATCGCCCGCCCGAAATCGAAGCCGCCGGGATAGGACGGCCCCGGCGGGGGGCCGAGCGTGGCGCGCAGTGTCACATGGCTGCCCACCGCCGGCGGCTGCCGACCGGCGAGGGTGACGCGCACCCGCCTCGGCATTTCCACCCCGGCGCGCTCCATGCCGGTGACGGCGAGGGTGATGCGGCTGCCGCGCGGGCGAAGCTCGGCCGCCTCGACATAGCCGCGCAGCTCAACCGCGTTCAGCGTTCGGCCCAGCACCGGATGCGCCATCAGCTGCACCTGCAGCGCCGCCACCGCGAAACCGGCGGCGATGACGGCGAGCAGCGCCAGCAGATGGAAGGCGAGGGGCCGCGCCCGCGCCGCCACAGCAAGGCCGGCAAAGGCGAGGGCCGGCACAAAGCCGGCATAGGGCAGGGGCTCCTGCGGCGCGGCGAAATAGAGCGCGGCGCCGGCGGAAAAGCCGATCGGCAGGAACAGGAAGCCGCGCCGGTCGTCGAGCTCGCGCGCCAGCGCCGTCGCCGCGCCGTGCCAGAGCCCCGCCAGAGACAGTTGCGGCAGGCGCCAGTCGTTCGGGTGCCGCCTCGCCCGCCCCGCGCCGAGCACAGCCGCCCGCGCGCGCCGACGCGGCGCGTCTCCCGGCCCCAGCTGCGGCGGCTCGTGCATCCCCCGATGCCCCTTGCGCGTGTTTCGCTGCCCTGTCCTGCTGCCTTGTCACGCGGCGCGCGGCCCGTTGCGGTCCAGCCCCGGCGGAAGGCCCGCTTTTCCCGCATCGTACTCCTATGGTACACGCACGCTCCGCGCCCGCCATGCTTCGCCGCCGTCCCTCCGGCGCAGACGGAAGAGATATGTCCGAGACCGTCGTTACCCGCTTCGCCCCCTCGCCCACCGGCTTCCTGCACATTGGCGGCGCCCGCACCGCGCTGTTCAACTGGCTCTATGCCCGCGCCAAGGGCGGCACGATGCTGCTGCGCATCGAGGACACCGACCGCCAGCGCTCCACCCCGGAGGCGATCGACGCCATCATCGACGGGCTGAAATGGCTCGGCATCGACTGGTCCGGCGAGGTGATCTACCAGTTCGCCCGGGCCGAAAGGCACCGCGAGGCGGTGGAGCAGATGATCGCCGCCGGCCGCGCCTATCCCTGCTACGCCAGCGCGGCGGAGTTGGAGGAGATGCGCGAGACCGCCCGCAAAGAGGGCCGCCCACCGCGCTATGACGGGCGCTGGCGCGACCGCGACCCGGCGGACGCGCCGGCCGACCGCAAGCCGGTGTTCCGCCTGAAGGCGCCGACCGAGGGCGAGACCGTCATCGACGACCTCGTGCAGGGCCGGGTGGTGATTCCCAACAAGGACCTCGACGACCTCGTCCTGCTGCGTTCCGATGGCACCCCGACCTATATGCTCTCGGTGGTGGTGGACGACCACGACATGAACGTCACCCACATCATCCGAGGCGACGATCACCTCACCAATGCTGCGCGTCAGACGCAGATCTACCATGCGCTAGGCTGGGGGGTGCCGAAGATGGCGCACATCCCGCTGATCCATGGGCCGGACGGGGCGAAGCTCTCCAAGCGGCATGGTGCGCTCGGCGTCGATGCGTATCGGGCCATGGGCTACCTGCCCGCCGCGCTGCGCAACTACCTCGTCCGCCTCGGCTGGAGCCATGGCGACCAGGAGATCTTCTCCACCGAGGAGATGACCCGCCTGTTCGACCTCGACCGGGTCGGCCGCTCGGCGGCGCGCTTCGACTTCGCCAAGCTGGAGAACATCAACGGCCTGTATATCCGCTCGACCCCCGACGCCGAGCTGATCGAGGCCATCGACGCCCTGCTCCCGCATATTCCCGACGGCGCCACAATCGCCGCCGCGCTGACGCCGGAGCGCCGCGCCCAGCTGCTCACCGCCATGCCGGGACTGAAGGAGCGCGCCAAGACCCTGCTCGAACTCATTGAAAACTCAGCCTATATCTGGCGGACGCGCCCGCTGCCCCTGGAAGAAAAGGCGCAGGCACTGCTCACGGAGGACGCTCGCCGGCTGCTGGCGGCCGCTGCCGGACAGCTCGCGGCGGTGAGCGAATGGAACGCTGCCGAGACCGAGGCGGCGGTGCGAGCGGTGGCTGAGGCGCAAGGGGTTAAGCTCGGCATGCTGGCCCAACCACTGCGCGCGGCCGTGACCGGCAAGACCACCTCGCCCGGTATCTTTGACGTTCTCACGGTGCTGGGCCGGGAGGAATCGCTCGCCCGCATCGCCGACCAGACAGGCGCCGCTGCGCCAGCGTAATGCCTTCCCTGAGGTAGCCGGGCCCGCCGGAACAGGCGTCTGCCCGGCTCCCGGCCGCAATGCGGGAGCGGTTTCGCTGCGCTTGCGAGGGCGGGTCGAAACCGCTACGACTTTGACCATGGGCCGCCGTGGGACATCCCCCGTCTCCGCTGCACATTGCCGCAAGGCAGGCGCGGCCCCCGCAAAAGACGCGATCCGTTTCAGATCCGGTTCTCAAGGTTCAGGGAGACCCCGCATGGACGCCAGCCAAAGCAACGCGCCAAAATCCGCCACGCTCACCATTGGCGATGAAAGCTGGGAGCTTCCGATCCTGAACGGCACGATAGGGCCGGATGTCATCGACATCGCCAAGCTCTACAGCCAGACTGGCAAGTTCACCTACGATCCCGGCTTCACCTCCACCGCCTCCTGTGAAAGCCAGATCACCTATATCGACGGCGACGAGGGCGTCCTGCTCTATCGCGGCTACCCCATCGAACAGCTGGCCGAGAGCGACTTCCTCGAAACCTGCTACCTTCTCCTCTACGGCGAACTGCCAACGGCCGCCCAGAAGGCCGATTTCGACTACCGCGTCACGCGCCACACCATGGTGCATGAGCAGATGAGCCGCTTCTTCCACGGCTTCCGTCGCGACGCGCACCCCATGTCCGTTCTGGTGGCCTCGGTCGGCGCGCTCTCCGCCTTCTACCACGACAGCACCGACATCTCCGATCCGCAGCAGCGCATGATCGCCTCGATCCGGATGATCGCGAAGATCCCGACGCTGGCGGCGATGGCCTACAAGTACTCGATCGGCCAGCCCTTCGTGTACCCCAAGAACGATCTGGACTACGCCTCGAACTTCCTGCGCATGTGCTTCTCGGTGCCCTGTGAGGAGTACAAGGTCAACCCGATCCTCTCGCGCGCCATCGATCGCATCTTCATCCTGCACGCCGACCACGAGCAGAACGCCTCGACCTCGACCGTGCGGCTCGCCGGCTCGTCGGGCGCCAACCCCTTCGCCTGCATCGCCGCCGGCATTGCCTGCCTGTGGGGCCCCGCCCATGGCGGCGCCAATGAGGCCGCGCTGAAAATGCTCGGCGAGATTGGCTCGGTGGACCGCATCCCCGAGTTCATCAATCGCGCCAAGGACAAGAACGACCCGTTCCGGCTGATGGGCTTCGGCCACCGGGTGTACAAGAACTACGATCCGCGCGCCAAGATCATGCAGCGCACCTGCCACGAAGTGCTCGGCGAGCTTGGCATCAAGGACGACCCGCTGCTCGACATCGCCGTCGAACTGGAGCGGATCGCGCTGCAGGACGAGTATTTCGTCGAGCGCAAGCTGTACCCAAATATCGATTTCTATTCGGGCATCACGCTGCGCGCCCTCGGCTTCCCCACCTCCATGTTCACCGTGCTGTTCGCCCTCGCCCGCACGGTGGGCTGGATCGGCCAGTGGAAGGAAATGATCGAGGATCCGAGCCAGCGCATCGGCCGTCCGCGCCAGCTCTACACCGGCGCCACCCAGCGCGACTACGTTCCGATCGCCCGCCGCAAGTGATCGCGGCGCGCAAGTGATCGCGGCGCGCAAGTGATCGCGATGCACGTGTGCTGATGGCCTGATACTGGAAACCCCGTCCTCCGCATTGGAAGGCGGGGTTTTTCGTTGCCGCGCCCGCTCGGGTTCAGTTCTCAGTACGGCGCTGTGCCAGCGTTTCCAGCACTGCCCGCGCTGCCCGCCGGCTGGGCGGATCGCCGCCCTCGCCCATGACAGAGTCGAGCCGTGCAAAAGCGGAAAGCTGTGCCTCCCGCTCAGGCCCGCCAGCGATCAGCCGCGCCAGTTGCGCCGCCATGGCCGGCGGGTCGATGTGCCATTGCAGATATTCCGGCATGGCAGGCTCATCGAGAATGAGATTGGGCAGGATCGCCGTCTTCACCCGGATGAAGAACGGCGCGATACGCCCCTCCAGCCAGGGCACCCGATAGGCCGCCACGGTCGGGACGCCGGCAAGCGCAAGTTCCAGCGTCACCGTGCCGGACGCCGCCAGCGCCGCCCGCGCCACCCGGAAGGCGGCCCGCTTCTCCTCATCCTCGACAAGAATGCGCGGCTTGACCGGCCAGGTTGCCACCATGGCCTCCACCTGGGCCCGCCGGCCCGGCAGGGTCGGCAGCACAGGCTCGACATCCGGCACGTTGACCATGAGCCGCGCCAGCACCTCGCCAAAGGTCGCCCCTAAGCGCGCCAGCTCCGCTCGCCGGCTGCCAGGCAGCACCAGCAGCACCGGCGGCGCGGCGGCGCGCCGGGCCGCCTCTTCGGCAGATGGCCGGAGCGTGGCCAACTCACCCAGCAAGGGGTGGCCGACATAGGTGGTCGGCGGACCGCCCAGCGTGTGCATCGCCTCGGGCTCGAAGGGCAGCAGCGCCAGCACCCGGTCGAAATCCGGCGCCATCGCCTTGGCGCGCCCCTGACGCCACACCCAGACGGTTGGCGCGACATATTTGACGATCGGCAGCGACGGCAGGCGCGCCCGCACCCTGCGCGCGACGCGATGGGTGAAATCAGGCGCGTCGACCATCACCAGGATATCAGGCCGCTGGGCAATGATGGCCTGTGCCGTCTCGCCCATACGTCGCAGGATGCGCGGCAGGCCGCCGATCACCTGCGCGAAACCCATCGCGGTGATGTCTTCCATGGGAAAGAGCGGCACCAGCCCCTGCGCCTGCATGCGGGCGCCGCCGACGCCACGAAAGCGCACCGCGCCGGCATGGAGCGCCTTCAGCTCCGCCATCAGCCCGGCACCCAGCACATCGCCCGATTCCTCACCGGCGACGATGAATATGTCGAGAGCAGCCGGGCCGCTCATGAGCCCTGTGTCCCCTCGCGCTCGACGCCCAGGATGAACAGGCCCTTCTCGTCGGCGAGCCGGATCAAGGCCGCGCTATCAGCGACGATGACGCCGCCGGCCTCCAGCGCGATGCCGGCCAGCCCAGCCCGGGCCGCACCTTCCACCGTGCGGGTGCCGAAGGACGGCAGATCGATCCGCAGATCCTGCCCCTCCTTCGGGCGCTTGACCAGCACCCCACAGCGCGCCGGCATCTTGATGCGGCCATTGGCCCGCAACTCGGCGACCCGCGCGAGCATGAGATCGGTGCCCTCGGCCGCCTCGACCGCGACGACATGGCGGTTCATCACCACCAGCCCCTGGCCGATGTCGAGCGGCCCCATCACCGCCAGTGCCGCGCGCCCGCGGGCGATGTCCTCGCGCGCGCCAGCATCCGGCGCAACGGCGCCAAGTTGCCCGGCTGGCATGAGGATTTCCGGCGCCACCTCATGTGCGCCGACGAGGCGGAAACCCGATTCCTCCATGAGTTGGCCAAGGCCTGTGAGCAGATAGTCGTCGCCGCCGCGCAGCATGGCAACGGCACGCGGCAGCAGCCGCAGTGTGGCCCAGTCGAGCCGGAGATCGCGGATACGCGGGCGCAGCACATTGCCGATGAAAACGACGTCGCGGCAGCCCCGGCGGCGCAGCTCGCTCTTGAGGAAGCCGAAGCGGCCGAGCGAGATCCACACATGCGGCCAGGCCTCGAAGGCGGCATCGGCAAAGCCACGCACGGGGAACAGGACGACCTGTCGCCCCGCCCGTCGCGCCCCCTCGGCCACGGCGAGGGGGAAGGCCCCGCCGCCGCAGATGATGGCCAGCGGGCCCTCGGCCGCATCCGCCGCCGAGGACGGCGCCTCAGGCGGCGTCGGGTTCGGCGACATGGTCAGCCGTGTCCTGGGGTACGGTCAGGCGGCGCTTGCCGCCATTGCGCACGAAATCGACGACATGCATGACGTTGGCGTCGTCGGCATAGCGCTCGGCCACACGCGCGGCGCGCTCAGCCAGCGTGCCGCTGGAGTAGAACAACTCACGGTAGGCCGCGCGCAGCGCGTGGATCTGTGGCCGGCCGAGGCCGCGGCGCTTCATGCCGATGATGTTCAGCCCACCGAGTCCACTGCGGCCATAGATCATGGCGCCGAACGGGATGAGATCGTGCTGCAGCCCGCATAGGCCGCCGACAATCGCGTTGTCGCCGATGCGGACGAACTGATGGATCGCCGCCATGCCGCCGAGAAAGACGTTGTTTCCCACGCTTACATGGCCGGCGAGAGTCGCGTTGTTGGCGAAGATCACATTGTCGCCGACGATGCAGTCATGCGCCACATGGCTGTTCACCATGAACAGGCAATTATCGCCGACAACCGTCTCCTGGTGGCCGCCGGCGGTGCCGGTGTTCATCGTCGCATGTTCGCGGACCGTGCAGTTGCGGCCGATCACCAGCCGGGTCGGTTCGCCCTTGTAGCCGAGCGACTGCGGCGCAAAGCCGAGCGAGGCGAAGGGATAGATCGTCGAACCCTCGCCGATGGTGGTGTGCCCACTTATCGCGACATGCGAGACCAGCTTGACCCCGGCACCCAACACCACATGCGGCCCCACCGTGCAGAACGGGCCGATCTCGACACCGACGCCCAGAACGGCACCCGCCTCGACACGCGCCAGCGGGTCGATCTTCGCCTCGGTTTCGTTCATTTACGCTCCCCGCGGGCGATCATCGCGCTCACTTCCGCCTCGGCGACGATCTCACCGTCCACCTTGGCCTCACCACGGAACCACCACATGTTCCGCCGCTTGGTCATCTTGGTCATGTGATACTCAAGTACGTCGCCCGGCAGAACCGGCTTGCGGAACTTGGCTTTGTCTATGGTCATTAAATAGACGAGCGAGGGCGCACCATCCTCGGGGCGGTTCAGCAGGCAGATGGTGCCGGCGGTCTGCGCCATGCCTTCAAGGATGAGCACGCCGGGCATGACCGGGTTGTCCGGGAAATGGCCCTGGAAATGCGGCTCATTGGCCGAGACATTCTTGATCCCGACCGCCTTCCTGTCGCCCTCGATGCCGACGATCCGGTCAACCATGAGGAACGGGTAGCGGTGCGGAAGCGTCGCCAGGATGCGCTGAATATCGGCCGCACCCAGCGCCGTGGGTTCAACTGTGGCTTGCTCCTGCACGTCCATGCCCTACTGTCCCTGTTGTTCGCTGGCGACGCCGCGCCGACCAGAACCTGTACCCTCGCCACGACCCAGCCGCTGCAGCGCCATCACCTCGCGGAACCAGTCGCGCATCGGCTTGGCGGGCGAGCCGCCCCATTCGGCACCGGGTGGCACATCGTCCTTCACATTGCTGGTCGCGGCGATGCGGGCGCCGTCGCCGATACGGACATGGCCGATGACTCCGACCTGCCCGCCCAGCATCACGAAATCCCCCAGCGTCGCGCTACCGGCGACGCCGGTCTGGGAGACGATGATGCAGTGGCGCCCGATGACCACGTTGTGCGCGATCTGCACCAGATTGTCGATCTTGGTGCCCTCGCCGATCACCGTATCGCGCAGCCCGCCGCGGTCGATCGTCGTCGAGGCGCCGATCTCCACGTCGTCCTGCAGGATCACCCGGGCGATCTGCGGAATCTTGGCGTGGCCCTTGGCGCTGCCGACATAGCCGAAACCATCCTGCCCGATCCGCGCCCCGGGATGAACGATGACCCGATCGCCGAGCAGCGCGTGCTGCAGCGTCACCCCGGCGCCGATCGAGCAATGCCGCCCGATGCGAACGCCCGGCCCGATCACCGCGCCGGCGGCGACCACGGTGCCCGTGCCAATTTCCGCCCCGGCGCCGATCACCGCGCCCGGGTCCACCGTCACCTCGGCCTCGATCCGCGCCTGCGGATGCACCACCGCCCCGGCGGCGATGCCGACATGGCCGAACATCGAACCCGGGCGGAGACTGGCGGCATGGATCTGGCGGGCCACGGTGACGAAGGCCGCGTGCGGCTTGGCCACGCGCAGCGCCACCGTGCCGACAGGCACATGTTCAGCGAAACGTTCGGTGACGAGGCAGGCGCCCGCCCGAGTCTCACGCAGCGCCGGCACATGGCGGGCGCCGTCCATGAAGGCAAGATCACCGGGGCCCGCCTCTTCGAGCGAGGCCACGGCGGAAATCCGCACCGCCGGCGCGCTGGCGACGGCCTCACTGGGCGGCACGCCGAGGAGCGCGGCGATTTCGGTCAGAGTCAGCGGCACCGGCGCCGAATGGAAGAAGGGATCGCTCATCGCCGCCTGTCGACTGCAGTGCCGTTACCCAAACGCACAAGCGGCCCGGATGACCGGACCGCCGTGCTGCACGATGGGGTGGAGCTTATCAGAACTTCGTGCCACCGCTGAAGCGGAACTGCTGGACCTCGTCATACCATTCCTTGGTCAGCGCCCAGGCATAGTCGAAGCGCAGCGGACCGAAGGGCGACTGCCAGATCAAGCTGACACCAACCGAGGAGCGGATGCTGTCGCTGTCGGCGACGCAGACATTGGCTTTGCCCTTGGTAGAAGAACCAGCGTAGAGCCCGCAATCCACGTAGTTCTCTTCGTTGTCCCAACCCGGAATGTTCGGGAAGGTAGTGTTGCCCTGGTAGTCCCACAGCGAACCGGCATCGGCGAAAACGGCCGCCTTCAGGCCGAAATCCTTGGGCAGGAAGGAAAGCGGGAACTGGATTTCCGCCGAGGTGCCCCAGTACATCGTGCCACCGAGCGCATCCATGTCCTCGCCATAATAGCCGGAGGCCAGATCGCGCGGGCCGATGCCGTTCGGGGCGAAGCCACGGACGAGGTCGGGACCCTTGAAGAAGTTGTCGGTGATGCGCAGGTCCTCATTGCCCCACCCGGCCACATTGCCCACCTGGCCACGCAGCAGCAGCACGAAGTCGCCGACGATCGGGGTGTAGAAGCGGGTGTCGAAGGTGGTGCGAATATAGGTCGTGTCGCCACCGAGGCCGGCGAAGTCCTGCTTCAGCTCGATCAGGTAGCCGTTGGACGGGTTCCGGTTATCGTCGAGCATGTTGTAGGACAGGGTGTAGCCGACGGCCGAGGTGATGATCGCCTCATTGTTGATTTCGAGCAGCGCCCACGAGACGTCGTTGTAGAACTCATCCTCGATGCTGACCGAGATTTCTTTCTGCGACAGCATGTAGCGCAGGCCCAGCGTCAGCTCGTCGGTCAGCGGCAGGGCGATGCGCAGCGTGCCGCCCGCCGTCTCCGTGTCGTACTGGCTGTAGCTGGTGGCGCTGGTCGTCTTCCAGAACAGGTCGAAGCCGGCGGCGATGCGGTAATCGAGGAAGTAGGGCTCGGTGAAGCTGAAATCGGCGCCCTGCACGTTCTCGCCCAGCTGACCCGCGAGACGGACATACTGGCCGCGACCGAGGAAGTTCTTCTCCGAGATCGCCACTTCGCCGATGAAGCCGTCCGAGGTCGAATAGCCGCCCGAGACCGAGAACTCGCCGGTGGGCTGATCCTCAACCGTCGACGTTCAGGATGATGCGGTCGGGCGCGGTACCAGGCTCGTTGGAAATCTTCACGTCCTTGAAGTAGCCGAGATTGCGCAGGCGGCGCTCGGCGCGGTCCACCATCACGCGGTTATAGGCATCACCTTCGGCGAAATCGAACTCGCGGCGGATGACCCAGTCGCGGGTACGGACATTGCCGCGGATCTCGATGCGCTCGACATAGACGCGCGGGCCTTCCTCGACGGCGAAGACCAGCGAGATGGTGCGCGCCTCGACATTGCGGTCGCCGCGCGGACGAACCTGGGCGAAGGCGTAGCCGGACTTGGAGACCTCGATCGTGGCGTTCTCGACCGACTTCTCGACCAGCTCGGCATTGTAGACCTGGCCGGGCGCGACCCGCAGGGCGGCGCGCAGATCATTGATCGAGACATCCTTGATGCCGCTGACGACATCGACCGTCCCGACTTTGTACTGCGGGCCTTCCTCAATCACATAGGTCAGGATGAAGCCATCGCGCGCCCGGTCGAGATCGGCCGTCACCGAGATGATGCGGAAATCGGCATAGCCATGCTTCAGGTAGAAGCGGCGCAGCAGTTCCTGGTCGGTGTTGATGCGGTCGACGTCATAAATGTCGGTGTTCTTCAGCCAGGAGAGCCAGTTGGTCTCCGTGGTCGTGACCTCTTCCTTGAGCTTGTATTCGGAATAGGCCTTGTTGCCGACGAACTTGATCTCGGCCACGCCCAGCTTGTCGCCCTCGGTGATCTCGAACACCAGATCGACACGACCCTGGCCGCGCTCGATGATCTTCGGTTCCACGCGCACGTCATAGCGGCCGGCGCGGTGATAGACGTCGATGATGCGCTGTGTGTCGGCCTGCACCGTCGTCTTGGACAGCGGGCTACGGGCCTTGGACTGAACTTCCAAGGCCAGCTGGTCGTCCTTGACCTTCTTGTTGCCCTCGAAGGCAACGCGATTGATGACCTGATTCTCGACGACCGTAACGACCATCCGCCCACCGCGGTTACTGATCGTGACGTCGGAGAAAAGCCCCGTGGCGTAGAGCGACTTGAGCGCCTCGTCGATCTTGGCGGGCGTCAGCGACTGCCCGGGAGCGGGCTGGAAATAGGAGCGGATGGTATCGGCATCGACACGCTGATTCCCCTCGACGACAATTGAATTCGCCGACTGAGCCACGGCCACCCCGGGCGCCATGACGGCACCGGACACACTGCCGACCGCCACCAGAAGGGCAAAGCCGACAACCGAGGCCAATCTACTCACGAACCGGGAACGAGCCATTTGGTGCGCAACCTTACCGTTGTTCTGGGAGACGCCCGACTGCACACCCCTAGGCGCGCACCCGGCGACACTCCTCACCCTGCACTCCGTTTGATACAGACTTTTCCAGAGCCTGCAAACCGGACCTGCCGCTTTCAGTGCCTTTTCCGGACGGCGTGGCGCCTCGGCAACGCCGTCCCGAATCCAGCTCAAGATTTTGATATGTTGAGAATATCGTTCCACGTCGCAAACAGCATCAGCATCAGGACAAGCGCCAGACCGATGCGGAAACCCACCTCCTGGGCCCGTTCGCTGAGCGGCCGACCGCGCAGCGCCTCGATGCCGTAGAAAAGCAGATGCCCGCCATCAAGAAGCGGTACCGGAAAGAGGTTAAGAAGTCCGATCGACACCGACAGAACGGCGGCAAGTTGCAGTAAGGCGGCGATTCCGAAGGTCGCGACCTGGCCCGAAACCTGGGCGATGCGGATCGGCCCACCGAGCTGGTCAGCCCGCTCACGCCCCGTCACCACGCCGCCGAGATAGCTGAAAGTGCGGTCGACAATGAACCAGACTTCCGTCGTCGCCTGGGTCACGGCCTCGATCGGGCCGAATCGCTCGGTGCGGACCTGCCCTCCCCCGGTGTCGCGGGAGATGCCGAGCACGCCGATGCGATGAACATTACCGAAGGTGTCGGTGACTTCACGCAGGTCCGGGGTGGCCTCAAGGGTGAGTCGCTGCCCGCCGCGCTCGACCTCGATGGCGAGCGGCTCGCCGGCATTGGCGCTGACGATGCGCTGCATGTCGCCGAACGAACCGATGGGATCGCCATTGATGGCGAGGATCACGTCGCTGGGCTGGAAGCCGGCGCGCTCAGCGGCGCCGCCGGCCTGCACCGCGTCGACCTGCGGGGTCGTCACCTGCCGGCCCACCGTCATGAACAGCCCGGCAAAGATGACGATCGCGAGGATGAAATTAGCGATCGGCCCCGCCGCGACGATCGCCGCCCGGGCGCCGACCGACTTGTGGAAGAAGCTCTCGCGACGGTCGCTCTCGCTCATATGGGCGATGGCGCCACGGTCCGGCGCGCTGGCGGCGTTCTCGTCGCCGAGGAACTTGACGTAGCCGCCAAGGGGAATGGCCGAGAGCTTCCAGCGCGTGCCGTGCCGGTCATTGAAGCCGACGATCTCGGGGCCAAAGCCGATCGAGAACGCCACCACCTTCACCCCGGCCCGCCGCGCCACCCAGAAATGACCCAGTTCGTGGAAGAACACGACGATCGTCAGCACGAACAGGAACGGCACGACATAGCCGAGCAGCCAGCTCGCATTGCCGCCCATCGAGGCAAGAAGTTCCATCAGCGATTTCCCAGACACGCACGCCGACGGGCGCGCCTCTTGTTCCATAAGCAGCGTTTAAGGCGAAGGTGAGCAAAATGCGGCACGACACCCGAAATTAGGCACGTCACGCACGTTGTGGCTCCCCGGCCGCCATCGGCGGCAATCACCACAGCAGAAACCCGCGGGCCGGCGCGTCGGGCGCCCGTATTAAGCCGATCAGCAGCGCCAGCGCCGCCGCCGCAATGAAACCGTCAAGCCGATCCATCAGCCCGCCATGGCCGGGAATCAGCCGGCTGGAGTCCTTCACCTGGAAACGCCGCTTCATCGCCGATTCGAACAGGTCACCGCCCTGGCTGGCAAAGCTGGCAAGAAGCGCCACCGGCGCCGCCAGCAAGGCGGTCTCGACACCGGCCAAAGACAATGTCGCCATACCCGCCAGCATTCCGAAAAACGCCCCGCCGAGCGAGCCGGCCCAGGTCTTGTTGGGGCTGACGCGCGGCCAGAGCTTAGGACCGCCAATGAGTCGGCCGCAGAAATAGGCGGCGATGTCGGTCGACCAGACCACGGCCAGCAGCCAGATCAGGCTCACCAGCCCGAAAGAACCATCTTCGCGCAGGATGAGGGTGGGCAGCGCCAGCCCGCCGGCATAGATCACCCCGAACGGCGCCCAGGTCCGCCGCTCCCGGTTGGAGCGGGCGACGAGAGCCGCGGTGATCGCCCCCAGCACCACGATGCCGATGGCGGCCGGAGGCGGGCGGATGGCGAGCAGCAGAATTGCCGCCACCAGCGCCGCGCCACCAATGACCAGCAGCGGCGTGCGCGGCTTGGCTCCGATCATCCGCAGCCATTCCCAAAGCAGGATGACGGCCGCAAGCGCGACAAGAGCGCTGAACGCCCAGCCGCCGACCACCGCCACCAGCATGACGAACGGCCCGAGCACCAGCGCCGACCCTAGGCGCGGCAGGAAATCCTCACCGATCCGCAATGGCTCAGCTTTCCCCGGCGTCGACGCCGCCGAAGCGACGTTCGCGCCGGCGGTACTCGCCAAGCGCCTGCTCCAGCCAGCTCCGGTTGAAGTCGGGCCACAAGACCGGCAGGAAAACCAGCTCGGCATAGGCGGCCTGCCACAGCAGGAAATTCGACAGACGCTGCTCGCCGCTGGTGCGGATCATCAGATCAAGCGGCGGCAGCCCCGCCGTGTCGAGCACCTCAGAAAAGCGCTCGGTGGTGATGTCCTCGGCGCGAATCTCGCCAGCGGCCACCTGCCGGGCCAGCACCTGCGCCGCGCGGGCGATCTCGCCGCGCGAGCCATAATTGAACGCTACGGTCAGCCGCACCCCTGTATTGTCGCGGGTGAGCAGCTGCGCCTCGTCGAACAGCGCCTGGACTTCACGATCGGTGGGATGACCTTCGCCGATGATACGCAGGCGCACATTCTTCGCGTGCAGATCCTTGAGGTCTGAGCGGATGAAGCGCTTGAGCAGCCCCATCAGCTCGCCGATCTCCCGCTCCGGGCGCGACCAGTTCTCGCTGGAGAAGCTGTAGAGGGTCAACGCCTCGATGCCGAGATCCTTGGCATCGGCAACGGCGCGGCGCACGGCCTCGGCCCCACGCCGGTGCCCCTCGAAACGCGGCAGGCCTTGGCTCTTCGCCCAGCGGCCATTGCCGTCCATGATGATCGCGACGTGGCGCGGCACCTGGCATAGCGAGATCGCCTCGCTCCCAACGGTCTCGATGGCGGCACCTGAGGCCTCGCCACGCCTTGCAATGTTCACGGTGCCCCCCTGGCGCCCGCCGCTTAGACCGCGAGGATTTCCTTTTCCTTCGCGGCAACGACCTGGTCGATCTCGGCAATGAACTGATCCGTCGCCTTCTGGACCTGATCGGCGAGCCGGTCCAGGTCGTCGGAACTCATCTCGCCGTCCTTTTCCGCCTTCTTGATGGTGTCGAGGCCGTCGCGCCGCACATGGCGCACAGAGACGCGCGCGGCCTCGGAATATTTATGCGCCACCTTGACCAGTTCCTGACGGCGATCCTGCGTCAGCTCGGGAATGCGCACGCGCAGAACCTGACCTTCGGTCTGGGGATTGAGGCCCAGATTGGAATCGCGGATGGCCTTCTCGACCGCCGCCACCATGCCACGGTCCCACACTTGAACCGACAGCAGCCGCGGCTCCGGCACGTTTACCGACGCAACCTGGTTGAGCGGCATGTTGCTGCCATAGGCATTGACCTGGATCGGCTCCAGCAGGCTGGCCGAGGCGCGGCCGGTACGCAGGCCCGAAAGCTCGGTCTTCAGAACGGAGATCGCGCCCTGCATGCGACGCTTGATATCGGCAATGTCAATCGGACCAGTGCTCATCACAAACCTCATTCATACATCAGCCGGCACGAGGCCGACGGGCGCCGATTGGCGGCTTATCCAACCTAAAGGCGCCCGTGGCAAGCCTTACGCGGCAACCACACCCGCCGCACGGATAGGCACGAGCCTTCGCACGAAAATGCTAGGGCGCCACCGTCGTCGCGCGCCCCTCGCCACGGAGGGCAGCAGCAATTGCCCCGGGCTCCCGGATAGAGAAGACAACGATCGGCAGCTTCGCTTCCCGCGCCAGGGCGAAGGCGGCAGCATCCATCACCTTCAGGTCCTTCGCCAGCGCCTCGTCATGGGTAAGGCGATCATAGCGCTGCGCCGACGGGTCCCGTTTGGGATCGGCGGTGTATACGCCATCGACGTTGGTCGCCTTCATCACCGCGTCGCATTCCAGCTCGGCGGCGCGCAGCACGGCGCCGGTGTCGGTGGTGAAATAGGGGTTGCCGGTGCCGCCGGCCAGCAGCACGATGCGCCCGCGCGCCAGATGGCGCGATGCGGTCTGCCGGGCATAGGGCTCGCAGATGGTCGGCATGGGAATGGCGGAGAGTGTACGGGCGGGAACGCCGGCCTTCTCGACCGCCTTCTCCAGCGCGAGCGCGTTCATAACCGTCGCCAGCATGCCCATATGGTCGGCGGTGGCGCGATCGAGCCCCTGCCCCGCCACGCTGGCGCCGCGCAGGATGTTTCCGCCGCCCACCACCACGGCGATCTCCGCCCCCGTGGCGCGGGCCTCGACGAGATCCTGCGCGATGTTCTCGATGGTGGGCCAGTGCAGCCCGAAGGCCTCATTCCCCATCAGCGCCTCACCGGACACCTTGACCAAGACACGCCCATAGACGGCGCCGTGCGGCTCAGGGATCGACATGGTGCACCTCTGGCTTGGCGCGACTCGCGACGGCGCGCACAGTAAAACACGCCGGACTGCCCGTGGGCGGCCCGGCGTGACTTATCAACGTAAGATCGTGCTCAGACGCCGGCGGCCGCGGCGACTTCAGCGGCGAAGTCGCTTTCCTGCTTCTCGACGCCCTCGCCGAGGCCGAAGCGGACGAAACCGACCAGCTTGATCGGCGCACCGACCTTGCCTTCGCTTTCCTTCACCGCCTGGGCGACCGTCTTCGACGGGTCATGGATGAAGGCCTGCTCAACCAGCGTGACTTCCTTGAAATAGGTCTTCAGCCCGCTCTCGACGATCTTCTCGACCACGTTATCGGGCTTGCCGGAGGCCTTGGCCTTCTCGGCGAGAACGCCCTTCTCGCGCGCAATCACGTCCTCGGCGATGCTGGACGAATCGAGCGCCTGCGGGTTGGCAGCGGCGACATGCATCGCGATCTGGCGGCCGAGCGCGGCGAGTTCTTCCGCCTTGCCTTCCGACTCGAGCGCAACCAGTACGCCGATCTTGCCGAGGCCCTCGCCGACCGACCCATGGACATAGGTGCCGATGACACCCGCCGAGACAGAGAGCTTCTTGGAACGGCGCAGGTTCATGTGCTCGCCAATCGTGGCGACGGCGGTGTTGATGGCGTCGGCGACGGTCGCACCGGCCGGGTAGGCAGCCGCCTTGAGCGCCTCGACATCGTCCTCGGCGCCAAGCGCCACGGTGGCGATATCGCGCACCAGCTGCTGGAACTGCTCGTTGCGGGCGACGAAGTCGGTCTCGGAATTCACTTCGACGACTACACCCGTCGTCCCCGACACGGCGAGGCCGATAAGGCCCTCGGCGGCGACGCGCCCGGCCTTCTTGGCGGCCTTGGCGAGGCCCTTCTTGCGCAGCCAGTCGATGGCGGCTTCGATGTCGCCGTCCACCTCGGTCAGCGCGGCCTTGCAGTCCATCATGCCGGCGCCGGTCTTCTCGCGCAGCTCCTTCACCATGCCCGCGGTGATGTTGGCCATGTTCCGTTCCTCAACGATCTATGTGTCAATCGACGACACGGCCGGCCGGAAGGAATCCGGGCCGGCCGTGCGATACAATGCTTGGCGCCGAGATGTGACGCCGTTGCGAAGCGGACGCCGGGGTCACTCGACCTCGGCGGTCAGCTCCTTGGCCTGCGCCACCCAGCCATCGACACGACCCGGCAGGCCGACTTCCTCGCCGAGACGGTGAGCGTCGTCGGCGTTGAGCGCGGCGATCTGCCAGAAATGGAAGATACCGAGGTCGGTCAGCTGCTTCTCGATCGCGGGCGACACGCCGGTCAGCTTCTTCAGGTCGTCGGCAATGCCGCGCGGGCCCGAGAGCGATTCGAGGCTCGTCCAGGCGGATTCGGCCGGCAGGTCCTCAACCATCGGGGCCTCCGAAGCGCCAATGTCGATGCCGAGATCACCATGCGAGCGGCCGATGCCGTCAATGGCGGCGCGGGCGACGAGGTCGCAATAGAGGTTGATGGCGCGACCGGCGTCGTCATTGCCGGGAACCGGGAAGGCGATGCCGTCCGGATCGCAATTGGTGTCGAGGATGGCCGCGACCGGAATGCCAAGGCGGCGGGCCTCGGCGACGGCGAGGTCTTCCTTGTTGGTGTCGATGACGAACAGCAGGTCGGGAATGCCGCCCATGTCACGAATGCCACCAAGCGCGCGATCGAGCTTTTCCTTCTCGCGCTGGAGCGTCAGGCGCTCCTTCTTGGTGTAGCCGACGCCCTCGCCGGCCGCGAGCAGCTCTTCAAGCTTCTTCAGGCGGGCGATGGAGTGGGAAATGGTCTTCCAGTTGGTCAGCATGCCGCCGAGCCAGCGGGAGTTCACATAATACTGCGCCGAACGCTTGGCGGCATCCGCCACGGCATCAGCCGCTTGGCGCTTGGTGCCAACGAACAGCACGCGGCCGCCACGGGCCACGGTGTCGGACACGGCCTGCAGCGCGCGATGCAGCGCCGGCACGGTCTGGGCCAGGTCGAGAATGTGGATGTTGTTGCGGGTGCCGAAGATGAACGGGGCCATCTTCGGGTTCCAGCGGTGGGACTGATGCCCGAAATGCACGCCAGCTTCCAGGAGCTGGCGCATGGTGTAGTCAGGGAGCGCCATTGTCGTCTCTCGTCCGGTTGGGCCTCCGCGGACATGGCCGTGCCGAGGAATTCGGCTTACGGCACCGGAGCGGCGCTGGAGCCCCCGTCACC
The DNA here is from genome assembly GCF_000380205.1 of Ancylobacter sp. FA202. Lineage (NCBI taxonomy): Bacteria > Pseudomonadati > Pseudomonadota > Alphaproteobacteria > Hyphomicrobiales > Xanthobacteraceae > Ancylobacter > Ancylobacter sp. FA202. Next base: position 4,778,599 of record NZ_KB904818.1, read on the forward strand.
TCGTGACAATGGGCTTCCGGCCGCGAGTCCGCGTGCGGAATGGCGCGGCTTATAGGGGAGTGCGATCCATGTGGCAAGTCCGCGCCTACGCCGCCACCAGGCCACCGGTGGAACGGCTGGCAAGCAGGCTCCACTCGGCCAGGGTGGAAGACAGCAATCCCGGCGTCGACGAAGGGGAATCGATCAGGGCGCGGGCCATGTCGCGATAGAGGAGGCCGGAAATCGCCGCACGCCCGAGCCCGCCCCTGGGCACCTCGATCGTGTGATGACGCAGCGTCGGGGTCAGGAACTCGTCGATCGTCGCGGCAATCTCTGGCGTCACCTCTGGCCATTGGCCGCCGAGTTGCCGCTTCATCCGTCCCGTCGTGCCGCGCCAGTCCTCGAGCAGGGCGTCGTAGACGACCAGGGCGCGGGGCAGTCCGCGCGTGCCGCGCTCGGCATCCAGAGTGTAGCGCATCCACAGGCCCAGCGCCCGGCGCGGCTCCATGTCGTCGCGGCGCGCCAGCGACTCGGCGACCTCCAGCGGGTTGCGCAGCGTGAGCACAGCCTCAACGGCATAACCTGCCTCGGTAAGCGCCTCACGGTAGAGGGGAACCAGACGACTGATGCGCGGGTCCTTCAGCACCACCGTCGAGGCACCTTCAAATTCGCTATCCAGTGTATCGCGCAGCCGTTGCCACATGCCATTGGCACGCACCACGTCGATCGGCGAGACCGTAATACGCCGGCGCGAATACCAGCGGTGCCCGCAGGCCGCGAGAATTTCGTCGTTCAAGTCGACGATGGGCTTGGATTCCCAGTGCCCGCGCAGGTTCCCCGACGTGGCGCCCATCAATGTCTGCGGAGTCGCGGCTCCCAGGAGATTGACCGTCCGCGTGAGTGCCGACGTGCCGCTCCGGTGCATGCCCAGGATTAAAATTGCCCGCCGCTTATGAGAACCGTCTAATGCCACCGGCCTGTTTGCCTTTTGTGAATCTTGCGTCGCAAAAAGCGGATTAACTTCATAAAGATCAAGCAAAATCGGCATCGAAGGCACTATGAAATCAAATGGAAATAATCGCGAAACAAAAAGAAACACCACACATATCGTGGGCATATTTCTTGCCGAGCATTCAACGTGGAGTTGATCTCCAGATTTCCGATGGAGTGCCGCTAAAATGGTCCGGAACCTCTCGGTCGGGTGACGCGTCACTGACCGGCATTGCGCAAGGCCAGATGCCCCCTAAAGGCTTGTGTCGAACTGACCTCAGCCTGCTGTGGGTGTGGTGAGGAGACACAGCCTGATCTCGGCTGCCAGCGGCTGCGGAATGCAGCGCGAGCCCGACGATCGGCACCGGAAAGTAAAAGGCGAGCCCCCTGCACGCGACAGGGGCGCCTTGTCGCCCGACGCGGCGGGCGCATAAGCGCGCCGGCGAGGCTCCCTGCCGCCTGCCGACGACAAATCCGGGCCGGGCGCTACGCCATCTCGACCATTTCGACGCCGGGAACCGCCTTCAGCGCGCCCGCGATCTGCGGCGACAGGCTGAAGCGGCCGGGGAGCTTCACCTCGACCTCGGTGTCACCACGCTCGCCCAGCAGCAGCACCAGCGACACTTCGCCATCGCCTCGCCCGCCACCAAGCGAGCCGAGCCGGGTCGCCACGCTTTCCAATGGCTCGGGCGAGCGCAGAAAGACCCGCATGCCCTTCTGCATCTTCGACGCCGCCTGATCGAGTGGCTCGACCGTCTGGATGCGGGCACGCACATCTTCGCCCTGCAGTTCGGCCGAAACCTGCAGCAGCAGCGCCTTGCCCGGCTCCAGCAATTCGCGGTACTGCGCCAGCGCTTCCGAGAACAGCACCGCCTCAAACTGGCCGGACGGGTCGGACAGGCCGACGATGCCCATCTTGTTGCCGCTCTTTGTACGCCGCTCCTGCCGGCTCACCACCGTGGCGGCGAGGCGCCCGGCCATGGAGCCGGCGCGGACCGAGCGGGTGAAGTCGGTCCAGCGCTGCACCCGCAGCCGGTCCAGCGCCTTGCCGTAATCATCGAGCGGGTGACCGGTAAGGAAGAAGCCGATCGCGTCATACTCGCGCTGAAGCTTCTCGGCCGGCAGCCAGGGGGCGGCATTGGGAATCGGCAGTTCCGCCGCGACCGACGGCCCGCCGAACATGTTGCCCTGACCAGAGGCCGCCTCCGCCCCGACCGAGGCCGCGTGGGCGAGGATGGAATCGATCGCGGCTTGCGCCCGGGCGCGGTTCTTCTCCACCGCGTCGAAGGCGCCGGCGCTGACCAGGCTCTCCATCGTCCGCTTGTTCAGCGCCTTGGCGTTGATGCGCGAGGCGAAATCGGCAAGGCTGGCGAAGGGCCGAGCGCCCCGCGCCTCGACGATCGCTTCCACCGAATGGCCACCGACGCCCTTGATGGCGGCGAGCGCGTAGAGGATGCGGCCGTCTTTCACCGCGAATTCGCGCCCCGAGAGGTTCACCGAGGGCGGCACCACCTCGATGCCGAGTCGCTGCGATTCCTGGCGGAATTCCGCCAGCTTGTCGGTGTTGCCCATGTCGAGCGTCATGGAGGCGGCCATGAACTCGGTGGGGTAGTTCGCCTTCATATAGGCGGTCTGGTAGGACACGAGCGCGTAGGCCGCCGCGTGGCTCTTGTTGAAGCCGTAATCGGCGAACTTGGCGAGCAGGTCGAAGATCTCGGAGGCCTTGGCCTTCGGCACTCCGCGCTCCACCGCGCCATCAACGAAGCGCGCGCGCTGCTGGTCCATCTCGGCGCGGATCTTCTTGCCCATGGCGCGCCGCAGCATGTCGGCTTCGCCAAGCGAGTAGCCCGACAGCGTCTGGGCGATCTGCATCACCTGTTCCTGGTAGATGATAACGCCGTAGGTTTCCTTCAGGCTGGCTTCCAGCGCCGGATGGGCGTAGGCGGCCTTTTCCTGACCGTTCTTGACCGCGCAATAGACCGGGATATTCGCCATCGGGCCCGGACGGTACAGGGCGACGAGCGCGATGATGTCCTCCAGCCGGTCGGGCTTCATGTCGACCAGCGCCCGCCGCATGCCGGCGCTTTCCACCTGGAACACGCCGACCGTCTCACCGCGGGTCAGCATGTCGTAGGTCTTCTTGTCGTCCAGCGGGATAGTCGACAGGTCGAGCGCGATGCCGCGCTGGGCGACGAGGCGGACGGCGGTTTGCAGGACAGTGAGGGTTTTCAGGCCGAGGAAGTCGAACTTCACCAGCCCCGCCTGCTCGACCCATTTCATGTTGTACTGGGTGACAGGCATGTCCGAGCGCGGGTCTCGGTAGAGCGGCACCAGCTGGGACAGCGGCCGGTCGCCGATGACGATGCCGGCGGCGTGGGTCGAGGCGTGGCGGTTGAGCCCTTCCAGCCGGGTGGCGATGTCGAAGGCGCGCTTCACCACCGGGTTGGCGTCACTCTCGCCCTGCAGGCGCGGCTCGTCAGTGATCGCCTGTTTGAGAGTCACAGGATTGGCCGGGTTCTGCGGCACCAGCTTGCACAGCTTGTCGACCTGGCCATAGGGCATTTCCAGCACCCGGCCGACATCGCGCAGCACGCCGCGCGCCTGCAAGGTGCCGAAGGTGATGATCTGCGCCACCTGGTCGCGCCCATAGCGTTGCTGGACGTAGCGGATCACCTCGTCGCGGCGCTCCTGGCAGAAGTCGATGTCGAAGTCCGGCATCGACACGCGCTCGGGATTCAGGAAGCGTTCGAACAGCAGGCCGAAGCGCAGCGGGTCGAGATCGGTGATTGTGAGCGAATAGGCGACGAGCGAACCGGCGCCCGAGCCACGGCCGGGTCCGACGGGTATGCCCTGCGCCTTCGCCCATTTGATGAAGTCCGACACGATGAGGAAGTAGCCGGGAAACTTCATCTTTTCGATGATGCTGAGCTCGAAGGCCAGCCGGTCCTCATAGTCCTTCTGGCTCAAGCCCGGCGTGGCGCCATGGACCGCCAGACGATTGCGCAGCCCCTCCTCCGCCTGCAGCCGCAATTCCTCCGCCTCGTCGCGGTCGAGGGTGAAGCGCGGCAGGATCGGCTTGACCGTGCGCGGGCGGTAAGCGCAGCGCTGGGCGATTTCGACCGTATTGGCAAGGGCTTCCGGCAAGTCCGAAAATAGCTCGGCCATCTCGGCGCGGGTGCGGAATCGATGATCCGGGGTCATCTGCCGGCGGTCAGACTCGGCCACCAGCCGGCCTTCGGCGATGCAAATCAGGGCGTCGTGGGCTTCATAGTCGTCCTGGGCGGCGAAGAAGGGCTCGTTGGTGGCCACCAGTGGCAGGTCGAGCCGGTAGGCGAGCTCGATCAGCGCCGGCTCGACGCGGCGTTCCTCGGCGACGCCATGGCGTTGTATTTCCACATAAAGCCGGTCGCCAAACAGGGTCTTCAGCACGCCAAGCCGCTGCTCGGCATGGTCGGCGCTACCCGCCGCCAGCGCGCGGTCAATCGGTCCAATGGGACCGCCAGTCAGTGCAATGAGACCAGAGGCGCGCCCCTCCAGCCAGTCGGCCTTGATGTGGGGGGCGCCGTCGGAGGCGGTGTCGAGGAAGGAGCGCGACACCAGCTCCATCAGGTTCTTCCACCCCTCCTCGCTGGCGGCGAGCAGGACGATGCGCGGGCGCTCCAGGCTGGCGGGGCCGCGCGGGGCCGGGCCGAGAAAATCCACCGCCACGGCGCAGCCGAGAATCGGCTGGATGCCGCTGGCCGCCATCTTCTCGGAGAATTCCAGCGCGCCGAACAGATTGCCGGTGTCGGTCAGCGCGATCGCCGGCTGGCGGTCCTTCTTGGCGAGATCGGCCAGCTTGCCGATGCCGAGCGCACCTTCCAGCAGGGAGAAGGAGGAATGGACATGCAGATGCACGAACCCGACATCAGCCTGCCCGACATCAGCCTTCGCCATCTCTCATCCTCCCGCGACTCGAAGCGCGACATGGTGGGCGCCCATGGCGGCGGCGTCCACCCTTGCGGGGTCGCCCTCCCCGCTGTCCTCAGGCTGAAGGCTGTGGCGTTCATGCCCCAGGCTGAAGGCCTCTGGCTTCAGGTCGGGGCCTCACACCCCGGTGATGACCCCAGCCCACAGGCCGATCATGGCGACGAAAAGAGCGATGGACGCGAGCGCGGCGGTTTCTTGAACAAGAACACGGATCATGTCGACCTCCCTAGAACATAGAGAGAACATTACCCCGCTTATCCCCGCAATCAACCCATGTTCTCTTTTCGTTCCAGTTCATGGTTGACGAAACGAAAACAGCTCTGGCGGCATCCGGACCGAATCGCGGGCACCCCGTGCCAGCCCTTTAGGCCCGCGCCTCAGGCGAGTTCGACGACCTTCCCCTCGCGCAGCGTGACGCGGCGGTGCATGCGGGAGGCGAGTTCGAGATTGTGGGTGGCGATGACAGCTGCCAGGCCGGTGGCCTCCACCAGCTGCGACAGTGCATGAAAGACGTGGTCGGCGGTGTGCGGGTCGAGATTGCCAGTGGGCTCATCGGCCAGCAGCACGCGCGGGGCATTGGCGACGGCACGAGCAATGGCCACGCGCTGCTGTTCGCCACCGGATAGCTCGCCGGGACGATGCTCCAGCCGCTTGGCGAGGCCGAGATAGCTCAGCAGCTCCTTCGCCCGCGACGCCGATTCGCGGCGCGACAGGCCGCGGATCATCTGCGGCAGCATGACGTTTTCCTGCGCCGAGAATTCGGGCAGCAAATGGTGGAACTGATAGACGAAGCCGACGCCGGTGCGGCGGATGCGGGTGCGCTCGGCATCAGCCAGCCCGGCCGTGGCGGCGCCGCCGATGAACACCTCGCCGGCGTCCTGGTGCTCCAGCAGGCCGGCAATGTGCAGCAAGGTCGACTTGCCGGTGCCGGACGGCGCCACGAGCGCCACCGACTGGCCTTCCAGCACGGTGAAGTCGGCGCCGCGCAGGATTTCCAGCGTGCCCTCGCCCTGGACATAGCGGCGCTCGACGCCTTCGAGGTGGAGAGCGGCGCGCGGCGGAATGGTCGCCGATGAGGTCGACATGGCGTCCCTCCTATTCGTAGCGCAGCGCTTCCACCGGATCGAGGCGCGCGGCGCGCCAGGACGGGTAGAGCGGGGCGAGAAGGGAGAGGATGAGCGCCATCAGAACCACGGTCGCGGTTTCACCGGCGTTCAGTTCGGCCGGCAGGCGGCTGAGATAATAAAGCTCGGGCGAGAACAGCTCGGTCGCGGTGATCCAGGAGATGAACTGGCGGATTTCCTCGACATTGAGACACACCAGCAGGCCGAGCAGGAAGCCGGCCAGCGTTCCCACCACGCCGATGGCGGCGCCGGTCACGAGGAATACCCGCATGATCGCCCCGCGCGTCGCCCCCATGGTGCGCAATATGCCGATGTCGCGGCCCTTGTCCTTCACCAGCATGTTGAGGCCCGACACAATGTTGAAGGCGGCCACCACCACGATCAGCGTCAGGATCAGGAACATCACGTTCCGCTCGACCTGCAGCGCGTTGAAGAAGGTGGCGTTTCGCTGGCGCCAGTCGACGATGTAGATCGGCCGCTCCGCCGCCGCCTGCACCAAGGGGCGGTAGCGCTCCACATCGTCGGGATTGTCGACATAGACCTCGATGGCGGTCACATCGCCATCCTTGTTGAAATAGGCTTGGCTTTCCGTCAGCGGCATGAAGACGAAGGCGCTGTCATATTCCGACATGCCGATCTCGAACACGGCTGCGATCTTGTAGACCTTGATCCGCGGCGTCGTGCCCATCGGCGTCACCGCGCCACGCGGAGCGACAAGGGTCAGGTTGTCGCCCGCCTGCAGCGAGAGCTGGTCGGCGAGGCGCTTGCCGATGGCGATGCCGGAGCCCTCGTCGAAGCCCTCCAGCGTGCCCGCGCGAATGTTCGAGCCGATAGCCGGGAGGGCCCGCAGGCTGGCCTCGGAAAGGCCGCGCACCAGAACGCCGCCGGCATTGAACGCCGAGGAGGCCAGCGCCTGCCCCTCCACCAGCGGCACTGCCAACGTCACCCCCGGCACGCCAGCAATGCGCTTGGCAACCGCGTCATAGTCAGTCAGCGGGCCGTCGATCGGCTGCACCAGCATGTGGCCGTTCAGCCCGAGGATCTTCGACAGAAGCTCGGTGCGGAAGCCGTTCATAACGGCCATGACGATGATGAGCGTCGCCACGCCAAGCATGATGCCGAGAAAGGAGAAGCCGGCGATGACCGAGATGAAGCCTTCCTTGCGGCGGGCGCGGAGATAGCGCAGCGACAGCATCCACTCGAAGGCGCTGAACGGCTTCGAGCCGGTCGGCTCCTCGCCGGCCTGCGCCGTCGCGGACTGTGCCTTTGCCGCCTTCACCCGACGCGCTGCGCTCTTGGCCGCCATGCCTGCTCCGCCCCTCGCCCGGCCCTGATCGGCCGCGCGCGTCTTGAGATCAACCGATGATCCGCTCCAGCGCCGCCGCGATGGTCAGCGTCTCGCGCGTGCCATCGGCCCGACGCTTCAGCTCCACCGTGCCGGCCGCCAGCCCCTTGGGGCCGACGATGATCTGCCAGGGAAGGCCGATCAGGTCAGCCGTGGCAAATTTCGAGCCGGGCCGCTCCGCCGTGTCGTCGTACAGCACGTCGACATTGCGCGCGGTCAGCTCGGCATAGATCGCCTCGCAGGCCTCGTCCGTCGCCGCGTCGCCCACCTTGAGGTTGAGGAGGCCGACACGGAACGGCGCGATCGCCTCCGGCCAGATGATGCCGTTTTCGTCATGCGAGGCCTCGATGATGGCCGCGACCAGACGCGAGGGACCGATGCCGTAGGAGCCCATGTGAACGGGAGTCTCCACGCCATCGGGGCCCGTCACCTTGGCGCCCATCGGCTCGGAATATTTGGTGCCGAAATAGAAGATGTGCCCCACCTCGATGCCGCGCGCCGACACCTGCTGCTCGCCCGGAATCGCCGCGAACGCCGCCTCGTCATGCTTCTCTTCCGTGGCCGCATAAAGGCTGGTCCAGCGGTTCACGATGTCTTGCAGCGCCGCCGGGTCCTGGAAGTCCACGCCCTCTTCCGGCGTGTCCATGCCGAGATAGTCGGAATGGCAGAACACCTGGCTCTCGCCGGTCGAGGCGAGGATGATGAATTCATGGCTGTGATTGCCGCCGATCGGGCCGGTATCGGCCACCATCGGGATCGCCTTCAGTCCGAGCCGGGCGAAAGTTCTGAGATACGCGACGAACATGCGGTTATAGGCGACGACCGCGTTCTCGAAATCGAGGTCGATCGAATAGGCGTCCTTCATCAGGAATTCGCGCGAGCGCATGACGCCGAAGCGCGGGCGCACCTCGTCGCGGAACTTCCACTGGATGTGGTAGAGGTTCAGCGGCAAATCCTTGTAGGACTTCACATAGGCGCGGACGATCTCGGTGAGCATCTCCTCATTGGTCGGCCCGAACAGCATGTCGCGCTCATGCCGGTCCTTGATGCGCAGCATCTCCTTGCCATAGTCGTCATAGCGCCCGCTCTCGCGCCACAGATCCGCCGACTGGATGGTCGGCATCATGATCTCGATGGCGCCGGAACGGTTCTGCTCCTCGCGGATGACGTTGCAGATCTTGTCCAGCACGCGCTTGCCCAGCGGCAGCCACGCATAGATGCCGGCGCCCTCCTGGCGCACCATGCCGGCGCGCAGCATGAGGCGGTGCGAGACGATTTCCGCTTCCTTCGGGACTTCGCGGAGGATGGGAAGGAAGTAGCGGGACAGGCGCATCAGCGGAAACTCACGATTCGGCCGGGATCGGCAGCGCGGCGGCGATGGCGGAGTGAAACCGGATCGTCCAACAAAAGACAAGCCCTAGAGCATGCCTCGCGCACCGGAGCGGCGCGGACTGCCTGTGTTTAGGGCGATTGCGGGGTGGCGCGCCCATTTCTGTTGCAATGCACCATGGCTCTATTGCGACGCAAGGATGACAAGGCCGTATTTTCTGCTTTATGGTGCCGGCCTCTAGAAAGAGGTCCGCTGAACGCTTCCAAAGCGAGCAGATCGGTCCAGGTCTCGGGAGGAATGACGGCTAAGAAAGCCCCCTGGCAGACGTCGAAACGGCGCGGAATCAGGTGCGGGCGGCCAGACAAGGAAGGCGGGACCTCGGTCCCGCCTCTTTTTTTGCCTCGATTGCGAAAAGACGGGCCAGCGCGCCCGCTATTTCAGCCCCACTATTTCAGTCCATCGACATGGAACGGCATGGGGAACATGTCGAGGCGCAGCCGCTCGGTTTCCACCAGCCAGGCGAAGAGCAGCACGATGAATGCCGCCACCACCGTGGTCACCAGCGCCTTGCGCAGCAGCAGCGGCCGCTGCGGCGCGCCGGGCTCGGTGCCGTCGGTGACGGTGCCGTCCTCATGCTGGGAGCGCACGCCGAAGGGCAGCACGGCGAAGATCACCACCCACCAGACAATGAAATAGATCGCGATATAGGTACCGACGCCCATGGTGCTGCCTCACGCCTGTTCCAGCTCGACCAGCGTGCCGAGAAAATCCTTCGGGTGCAGGAAGAGCACCGGCTTGCCATGCGCGCCGAGGCGCGGCTCGCCCGAGCCCAGCACCCGCGCCCCCGCCGCCAGCAGCCGGTCGCGGGCGGCGAGGATGTCGTCGACCTCGTAGCACAGATGATGGATGCCGCCTTCGGGATTGCGTTCGAGGAACTTCGCGATCGGCGAGTTCTCGCCCAGCGCCCCGAGCAGCTCGATCTTGGTGTTGGGGAGCGTGACAAAGACCGTGTTCACGCCATGCTCGGCTTGCGGTGTGACGCCGGACACCACGCCGCCCAGCGTATCGCGATAGGTCGCGATCGCCGCATCCAGGTCCGGCACGGCGATGGCGACGTGGTTCAGGCGGCCAATCATGCAAGTCCCCTCCCCGTTCCAGCCCGCCCCGCCTCGGGATAAATGCCCCGAGGCGTCAGGCTGCGGCACTAAGGGAGTACGCATGCCTCGCGTCAGTCGCTCACTGGCCGCGCATGCGGGCTCCCGGCCGGGTCTTCATACCGTGATGACAAGCACATGGCAGAGCGGCTTCTTGCCCCAGGCGGCGTTGATCTGACCGCGCACCGCCCGCGTGACCGATTCCGCCACGGCGTCCGGGTCGCGCCGACGGCCCTTGGGCAGGCCGTCGAGGCAGTTCAGCACCGCGTCCTCCACCACCTCGTCGAGCGGCGTGCCGCCCAGGCCGAGGCGCGGCAGGCCGGAAAGGTCGATCATCGGGTCGCCGACCACGTCGCCCTTGGACGACATGGCGATGGCCACCGAGACCAGCCCGCTGAAGGACAGCCGCCGGCGCTCGGCAATCGCCGGGTCGTCGGCGCCGACCAGCACCTGGCCGTCCTTGTAGAGCTTGCCCGAGTGAATTTCCTCGATCACCTCAGCACCGAGCGCGGGATCGGCGCTGATCAGGCGCACCACGTCGCCATCGACCAGGCGGATCACTTCGCGCACGCCCATGCGGCGGGCAAGCTCGGCATGTTCGTGCAGGTGCAGCGGCTCGCCATGCACCGGCACCGCGACCTGCGGGCGCAGCCATTGGTACATCTGCTCCATCTCGCCGCGACGCGGATGGCCGGAGACGTGCACGAGCCCGTCGCGGTCGGTGATGACCTTCACCCCCTGCAGGATCAGCGCATTGATGATGCGGTTCACCGGCCGCTCATTGCCGGGGATGGTGCGCGAGGAGAAGATCACATGGTCGCCCGGCGACAGCGCGATCTCGGGATGGTCGTCATCGGCGATGCGCGCCAGCGCCGCGCGCGGCTCGCCCTGGCTGCCGGTGAGGATGGCCACCACCTTGTCGCGCGGCAGGAAGCCATAGGCATCTGCCGAACGGAAGGGCGGCAGGCCGTCGAGCATGTGCTGTTCGCGCGCCACCCCGATCACCCGCTCCATGGCGCGGCCGACCAGCACGACCTCGCGGCCATTCTTCATCGCCGCTTCGGCGATGGAACGGATGCGCGCCACATTGGAGGCGAAGGTCGTCACCGCCACCCGGTTCGGCGCGGCACCGATCATCTCGGTGAGCACCTTCTGCACATCGACTTCCGAGGGCGAGATGCCGTCGCGAATGGCATTGGTGGAATCGCAGATGACCGCCCGCACGCCCTCATCGCCCAGCGCGGAGAAGCGCACGGGATCGGTGACGTTGCCGACCACCGGGGTCGGGTCGATCTTCCAGTCGCCCGTATGCACGACCATGCCCAGCGGCGTGCGGATGGCGAGGGCGTGGCTGTCGGGAATCGAATGCGCCACCGGCACGAACTCAACATCGAACGGGCCGATGCTGGTGCGCCCGCCAGTGGGGACAATGTGGAAGGGGATCTTCGGCGCCCCCGGCTCGCCCAGACGCCGCGCCTCGGCCAGCGCGTGGGTGAAGGGTGTGGTGTAGACCGTGCAGCCCAGGCGCGGCCACAGATCGACCAGCGCCCCGATATGGTCCTCGTGCCCGTGGGTGATGACTAGGCCGACCAGATTGCCCGCCTCCACCTCGCGTTCAAGGAAGGCGATATCCGGCATGATCAGATCGATGCCGGGCACTTCCGGCGGAGCGAAGGAGATGCCGAGATCGACCGCGAGCCATTTGCGCCGGTTGCGTGGCCCCAGGCCATACAGCCCGAGATTCATCCCGATCTCGCCGACCCCTCCAAGGGGAGCGAAGACCAGTTCGTCCGGCCACTTGCTCACATTCCTGCCTTTCACACTGGCGCGGCGGACGTGGGAAACACGTCGCCGGCGCTGATCGTCTCGCGCACGCCGTCGGTACGGCGCAGCACCATGGCACCCGAGAAGTCGAGTGCCTCGAATACTCCCTCGACCTCGCGGCTGCCAAGCCTCGCGGTCACGGCCTTGCCCAGGCCCATCGCCCGGCGCAGCCAAGCCTCGCGGATACGGGCAAATCCCGCGCCGCGCTCCCATTCGGCAAGCCACTCGCCCATCGCCGCGTCGAGCGCGGCGAGCAGAGCGGGCGGGTCGGTCGGATAGCCTGATGCGGCCAGATCCGTCGTCGGATAGGGCGTGTCGGCCGGATGGTGCGCGCAATTGACCCCGAAGCCAATCACCGTCGCCGCCCGGCCCCCCGGCGGCACGGCCCCCTCAAGCAGGATGCCGGCGAGCTTCGCGCCGTCGATCATCACGTCGTTCGGCCATTTCAGGCCGATACGCAAGGGGTCGATGCCGGTAACGGCGCGCACCGCGTCATAAAGTGCCAGCGCGGCGACGAAGCACAGCTCCGGCTGGCGCGGCACCGGGCCGGCATCCACCAGCAGCAGCGAGGCATAGAGATTGCCGGGCTCCGAGGCCCAGGGCCGGCCGCGCCGGCCGCGCCCGCCGGTCTGTCGCGCGGCAACGAACCAGCAAGGCGCCGCGCCGCTCGCCTGGGCGAGCGCGGCCTCATTGGTCGAACCGACCGTATCGAAACGGACGACCGGCGTGGCGACCGGCGTGGGCGCCATTCTCAGAAGAGCGCCCGAGCCGCCACGGCGGCCGCCGCGATCAGCGGCGCCGGGTAGAGGAAGAACAGCAGCGTGAAGGTACCCGACACGGCAAGCACCACCCGCGGCTCAGAGCGCATCGGCTCGAAGGGCGCCGCCGGCTCGTCGAAATACATGATCTTGACGATGCGCAGATAGTAGAACGCGCCGACCACGCTGGTGAGCACGCCGATGACGGCGAGCGCGTACAGTCCGGATTCGATGGCGGCAAGGAACACGTAGTACTTGGCCAGGAACCCGGCCAGCGGCGGAATGCCGGCCAGCGAGAACATCAGCACCGCCAGCATGAACGCCTTCACCGGGCTGGTGTGGGCAAGCCCCGCCAGATCGTCATAGGTCTCGACCATGCCGTCCTTGCGCCGCATCGACAGGATGCAGGCGAAGGTGCCGAGCGTCATCGCCATATAGATGGCCATATAGACCAGCACGCCCTGCACGCCCTGCTCGGTGCCGGCGGCGAGGCCGACCAGAGCGAAGCCCATATGGCCGATCGAGGAATAGGCCATCAGGCGCTTGAAATTGCGCTGGCCGATGGCGCCGAACGAGCCCAGCGCCATCGAGGCGATGGAGACGAAGACGATGATCTGCTGCCACTGGTGCGTGACGTTGGGCAGCGCCTCCATGGCGAAGCGCACGAACACCGCCATCGCCGCCACCTTCGGCGCCGAGGCGAAGAACGCCGTCACCGGCGCCGGCGCGCCTTCATAGACGTCGGGCGTCCACATGTGGAACGGCACTGCCGAGACCTTGAAGCACAGGCCGGCGAACATGAACACGATACCGAAGATCAGCCCCAGCGAGGGCTCGCGGGCGGCCTCTGCAATCTGGGCGAAGTTCACCGAGCCGGTGAAGCCGTAGATCAGCGAGGCGCCGTAGAGCAGCATGCCGGAGGACAGGGCGCCGAGCACGAAGTACTTGAGGCCGGCCTCGGTGGAGCGCACGGAATCGCGGTTGTTGGCCGCGATCACATAGAGCGCCAGGCTCATCAGTTCGAGGCCCATATAGAGCGCGATCAGGTCGCCGGCCGAGATCAGCATCATCATGCCGAGCGTGGAGAGCAGCACCAGGATCGGGTATTCGAAGCGGTCCTGCTTCTCCGCCTTCAGCCAGTCCACCGACATCGCCAGCGTGCCGCCCGCACCGAGCAGCGCCAGCACCTTCATGAAGCGGCCGAAGGCGTCGACATGGAACGCGCCGTTGAACAGCGTGGCGTCGGTGGGGCCCAGCAGGACCAGCACCAGCGCCGCGAACAGGGCTGCCAGTGCCAGACCGTTCACCGTATCGGTCGACTTCGGGCCGGCGAAGGCGCCGAACATCAGCAGCGCCAGGGCGGAGAAGGCCAGCAGCAGTTCGGGCAGCGCGGGGCCGAGCGCGGCGAGGGTGAGGGTCATTGAACGGGCTCCGCGATGGTCATGTGTCGGATCAAGGCAGCACCAGCGCGGCGGCCTTGATGGCGCCGGCCGCGACATCGGCGCGCGCGACGATCGCGTTCACCGCGACGTTGCAGGCGTCGAGGATCGGCTGCGGCCAGACGCCGAACAGGATGGTGAGGAACAGCAGCGGAACCAGCGTCGCCAGTTCGCGCGGGTTCACGTCCCGGATGTTCTTCAGGCTTTCCTTCTCCAGCGCGCCGAACACGACCCGGCGGTAGAGCCAGAGAGCATAGGCGGCGGAAAGGATGACGCCTGTTGTGGCGAGGAAGGCCACCCAGGTGTTGCGCCCGAAGGCGGCCAGCAGGGTCAGGAACTCGCCGATGAAGCCCGACGTGCCCGGCAGGCCGACATTGGCCATGGTGAACACCATGAACAGCGTGGCGTAGACCGGCATGCGGAAGACCAGGCCGCCATAGGCCGCGATCTCGCGGGTGTGCATGCGGTCATACAGCACGCCCACGCACAGGAACAGCGCGCCCGAGACGAAGCCGTGGCTGACCATCTGGAACACCGCGCCCTGGATGCCTTCCTGGGTCAGGGTGAAGATGCCCATCGTCACATAGCCCATATGGGCGATGGAGGAATAGGCGATCAGCTTCTTCATGTCCTCCTGACGCAGAGCGACCAGCGAGGTGTAGATGATCGCGATCACCGAGAGGGTGAACACGAAGGGCGCGAAATAGGCCGAGGCGTCGGGGAACATCGGCAGCGAGAAGCGCAGCAGGCCGTAGCCGCCCATCTTCAGCATGATCGCCGCCAGGATCACCGAGCCCGCCGTCGGCGCCTCGACATGCGCGTCGGGCAGCCAGGTATGCACCGGCCACATCGGCATCTTCACCGCGAAGGAGGCGAAGAAGGCGATCCAGAGCCAGTACTGCATGCCCTCCGGGAAATCGTGCTTCAGCAGCACGGCGATGTCTGTGGTGCCCGCCTGCCAGTAGATGGCCATGATGGCGAGCATCATCAGCACCGAGCCGGCCAGCGTGTAGAGGAAGAACTTGAACGCCGCGTAGACCTTACGCCCATGCCCCCAGATGCCGATGATGAGGAACATCGGGATCAGGCCGCCCTCGAAGAAGAAGTAGAACAGCAGTAGATCGAGGACGGAGAAGGTGCCGATCATCAGCGTTTCGAGCACCAGGAAGCAGATCATGTACTCCTTCACGCGGTGCTGGATCGCGTCCCAGCTCGCGAGAATGCACATGGGCATCAAAAGCGTCGTCAGCAGCACGAACGGCAGCGAAATGCCGTCGACACCCATCCGGTAGGCGGCGACATCGCCGAGCCAGGCCTGGTACTCGACGAACTGGAAGTCCGGATTCGACGGATCGAAGCCGAACAGCAGCAGCAGCGATATGACGAAGGTGACGAGGGTCGCCCACAGCGCCACCCAGCGGGCGTTGCGCTTGGCCACCTCGTCGTCGCCGCGGATCATCAGGACGATCAGCAGCGCACCGACCAGCGGCAGGAAGGTGACGACGGAGAGAATGGGCCAGTCGTACATCAGTGCGCGCCCCCGAACATGAACCAGGTGATGAAGGCTGCGACACCCACCAGCATCACGAACGCATAGTGGTAGAGATAGCCGGTCTGCAGGCGCACGACGCGGTTGGTCACGTCGATGACGCGGGCCGAGACGCCGTTCGGGCCGTAGCCGTCAATGACCCGCACGTCGCCCTGCTTCCACAGGAAGTTGCCGAGCCACAGGGTCGGCCGCACGAACAGGAAGTCATAGAGCTCGTCGAAGTACCACTTGTTGAGCAGGAAGCGGTAGAGCACGTCGTTCTGCTTCGCGAGCGCCTTCGGCACCGCCGTGTTGGCGACATACATCCAGTAGGCCAGGCCGAAGCCCATCGCCATCATCGCCGTCGGGGCCCATTTCGCCCAAAACGGAATGTGGTGCATCTCTTCCAGGATCTTGTTGTCGGAGGCCATGAAGATCGACTCCCGGAAGAAGTGATCGACATCGTGCCCGACGAAGTACGGGTAGAGGATCATGCCGGCGAACAGCGCCCCGAACGACAGCACGCCGAGCGGAATGAGCATGGTCAGCGGCGATTCATGCGCGTGGTCGAAGGTGTGGTGGTCCGCGCGCGTCTTGCCGTGGAAGGTCATGAACATCTGCCGCCAGGTGTAGAAGGCGGTGAGCGCCGCCGCCGCCACCGTCATCACCCAGGCATAGGTGGCGAAGGGGCTGTGGCTGACAAAGGCGGTCTCGATGATCGCGTCCTTGGAGTAATAGCCGGCCGTGAAGGGGAAGCCGGTGAGAGCAAGGCCGCCGATCATCATCGTGCCGTAGGTGAAGGGGATCTTCCGCCACAGCCCGCCCATGTGGCGCATGTCCTGCTCGTGGTGCATCGCGGTGATGACCGAGCCGGCCGCCAGGAACAGCAGCGCCTTGAAGAAGCCGTGCGTGAGCAGGTGGAACACGCCGACCGAATAGGCGCCGGTGCCGAGCGCGGTGAACATGTAGCCGAGCTGCGAGCAGGTGGAATAGGCGATCACTCGCTTGATGTCGTTCTGCACGCAGCCGATCGTCGCCGCGAAGAAGGCGGTGGAGGCACCGACGAACAGCACGACGTTGAGCGCGATCGGGGACAGTTCAAACAGCGGCGACATGCGCGCCACCATGAACACGCCGGCCGTCACCATGGTCGCGGCGTGAATGAGCGCGGAGACCGGGGTCGGGCCTTCCATCGCGTCCGGCAGCCAGGTGTGCAGGCCGAGCTGCGCCGACTTGCCCATGGCGCCGATGAACAGCAGCAGGCAGATCACGGTCGGCGCATGCCACTCATGGCCCAGGAACAGGATGTTCTTGTCCATCAGCGAAGGCGCTGCGGCGAAGACCTGCTCGAAGGCGACCGAGCCGGTCATCAGGTAAATGGCGAAGATGCCGAGCGCGAAGCCGAAATCGCCAACGCGGTTGACGATAAAGGCCTTCATCGCCGCCGCGCAGGCCGACGGCTTGTCGTACCAGAAGCCGATCAGCAGATAGGACGCCAGGCCCACCCCCTCCCAGCCGAAGAACAGCTGCACGAGGTTGTCGCTCGTCACCAGCATCAGCATGGCGAAGGTGAACAGCGAGAGATAGGCGAAGAAGCGCGGTCGGCTCGGGTCCTCGTGCATGTACCCCATGGAGTACAGGTGCACGAGCGAGGACACCGTGGTCACGAGGATCAGCATCACAGCGGTGAGCGTGTCGACGCGGATCGCCCAGGTCACGTCGAGCTTGCCCGACGCCATCCAGGTGAACAGCTCGACAGTGCCATCATGGCCGCCAAAGGCGGTCTGGAAGAACACGATCCACGCGAAGAAGGCGGAGATGACGAGCAGCCCGGTCGTGACCAGCTCCGAGGCGCGAGCGCCGATCAGCCGGCCGAACAGGCCAGCGATGAGGAAGCCGACAAGGGGGAGAAATACGATCGCCTGGTACATGAAGCCCGCTCAGCCCTTCATGGTGTTGATGTCCTCGACGGCGATCGACCCGCGATTGCGGTAGAACACCACGAGGATGGCGAGACCGATGGCGGCCTCGGCGGCGGCGACCGTCAGCACGAACAGGGCAAAGACCTGTCCGACGATGTTGCCGAGGAAGATCGAGAAGGCGACGAGGTTGATGTTCACCGCCAGCAGGATGAGTTCCACCGACATCAGGATGACGATGACGTTCTTCCGGTTGAGGAAGATGCCGAGCGTGCCGAGCGTGAACAGGATCGCCGCGACGGTCAGATAGTGCGGAAGGCCGATCGCCATGGCTCAGAGCCCCTTGCCGGAAGGCACCTTGACGACGTCGATCGCCATCGCCTTGGTGCGCGCATTCTGGACCGGAATGCTCTGGCGCTTGACGTTCTCCTTGTGGCGGAGCGTCAGCACGATGGCACCGATCATGGCGACCAGCAGGATGAAGCCCGCCGCCTGGAAGAAATAGACATAGTCCGTGTACAGCACCCGGCCGATCTGCACAGCGTTCGACACTTCGGGCGCCGCCGAGGTGACGGCGCCGGTGACGCCTGCGCCGAAGGTCCAGGAGCCGACCACCAGCACCAGCTCGGCGAGGAAGATCATCCCCACCAGCACGCCGACCGGCAGATATTGCAGGAAACCCTGGCGCAGCTCGACGAAATCGACGTCGAGCATCATCACCACGAACAGGAACAGCACCGCCACCGCGCCGACATAGACCACGATGAGCAGCATCGCGATGTACTCGGCGCCGATCAGGATGAACAGGCCCGAGGCGTTGACGAAGGTCAGGATCAGGAACAGCACCGAATGGACCGGGTTCCGCGACGAGATGACCATAAAGGCCGAGGCCACAGCGACCCCGGCGAAGAGATAGAAGAACAGCGCGGCGAGGCTCATGCCCGGCACCCCCCAGTCATTCCGGCGCCCGCCATCCCGGCGGTCGCGGCGCGAAGGGCCTTGGCGGCCCGTATCGTTTCGGTCTTCACGTTCCCAGCCCCCTGCGCGCTCAACGGTACGGCGCGTCCAGCGCCATGTTGCGCGCGATCTCGCGCTCCCAGCGGTCGCCATTCGCGAGCAGCTTGGCCTTGTCGTAATAAAGTTCTTCGCGCGTCTCGGTGGCGAATTCGAAATTCGGCCCCTCGACGATGGCATCGACCGGGCAGGCCTCCTGGCAGAAGCCGCAATAGATGCACTTCACCATGTCGATGTCGTAACGGGTGGTGCGGCGGGTGCCGTCATTGCGGCGCGGGCCGGCCTCAATGGTGATGGCCTGCGCCGGGCAGATCGCCTCGCACAGCTTGCAGGCGATGCAGCGCTCTTCCCCGTTGGGATAGCGGCGCAGCGCATGCTCACCGCGAAAGCGCGGCGACACCGGGTTCTTCTCGAAGGGATAGTTGATGGTCGCCTTCGGCTTGAAGAAATAGCGCATCGCCAGGAAGAACGCCGAGACAAACTCGGTGAGCAGCAGCTGGCGTGCGGCCAGGTCCAATCTCATGTCGCTCTCCTCAATCGGCCATGGCCGCGGCAAGGCCGAAGCCCACCAGCGGCATCGAAACGGCAAAGACGCGGATCACGGTCTTCCACCACGAAATCACTCCCGCCAGCTGGTCAGCGCTCAGCTTGCGGGCCTCCTTGGAACCGCGGATCGACGTTTCGACGACCCCCGGCAGAATGAACCATTCGAGTGCGCCGAACACCGCACCCGCAGCCGCCCCCGCCCAACCGACGGCGGACGCTTCCATCAGGGCCTGGAGCGTGCCCTCATTCATCTCATCCCCCCGCAGCCGACAGGCCGCTGAAGTGCAGTACGGAGGCGACGATCACCACCATCGCCAGCGAGATCGGCAGGAACACCTTCCAGCCGAGGCGCATGAGCTGATCATAGCGGTAGCGCGGAACCATCGCCTTCACCATGGCGAACATGAAGAACACCAGCAGGACCTTGAGCAGGAACCAGATGATGCCCGGCACCCAGGTGAAGGGCGCCACCGGCACCGGCGGCAGCCAGCCGCCCATGAACAGGATGGCGGTCAGCGCGCACATGGTCATGATTGCCACATACTCGCCGAGCATGAACATCATGTACGGGGTGGAGCCGTACTCCACCATGAAGCCGGCGACCAGCTCCGATTCCGCTTCGCCCAGATCGAAGGGCGGGCGGTTGGTCTCGGCCAGCGCCGAGATGAAGAAGATCACGAACATCGGGAACAGCGGCAGCCAGTACCAGCCGAGGATACCCAACGGCGTGTTCTGCGCCTCGACGATGGCGGTCAGGTTCAGCGAGCCGGCGCAGAGCAGAACGGTGACGATGACGAAGCCGATCGAGACCTCGTAGGACACCATCTGCGCCGCCGCGCGCAGCGCCGACAGGAAGGGATACTTCGAGTTCGACGCCCAGCCGGCCATGATGGTGCCGTACACGCTGAGCGAGGAAATCGCGAAGATGTACAGCACGCCGACATTGATGTCGGCCACCACCCAGCCGGCGTCGATCGGCACCACCGCCCAGGCGGCCAGCGCCAGCAGGCAGGTGACGAAGGGCGCCAGAAGGAACACGCCCTTATTGGCGCCGTCCGGAATCACCGGTTCCTTCAGCACGAATTTCAGCAGGTCGGCGAAGGACTGGAACAGGCCGAACGGCCCGACCACGTTGGGGCCGCGACGCAGCTGCACCGCCGCCCAGATCTTGCGGTCGGCCAGCAGCACATAGGCGACGATGATCAGCAGGCCGACCAGCAGCGCGAGGCTCTGGGCGACGATGATGAGCACCTGGATCAGCGTGTCGAACCAGCTTGTTTCGGTCATGTGCTCCCTCCCCTCACTCGGCCGCCGCCGCGTGGCGGCTGGACGCGAGCGCGGAGCATTCGGCCATCACGGCGGACGCGCGTGCGATCGGATTGGTGAGATAGAAATCTGTGACGACGCTGCGGAACGGCCCGCTCGCCGGCGTGCCGCCGGACGCGGCCAGCGCGGCCACGGCCGCCGGGTCCGCCGGCGCCACATGGTCGAGCCGCGCCAGATGCGGGTGCGCCGCATAGAGCGCCGCGCGCAGCTGCGCCAGGCTGTCGAAGGGCAGGCGATGGCCGACGACATCGGACAGCGCGCGCAGCACCGCCCAGTCCTCGCGCGCCTCGCCGGGCGGGAAGGCGGCGCGGTTGGCGATCTGCGCCCGCCCTTCCATGTTCACATAGGTGCCCGACTTCTCGGTATAGGCGGCACCCGGCAGGATCACGTCGGCGCGATGGGCGCCGCGATCGCCATGGGTACCGAGATAGACCACGAAGGCACCCGGGGCGATGTCGATCTCGTCGGCACCGAGCGCGAACAGCACGTCCACCCCGCCGGCATTGGTCATCGCCACCGCGTCAAGCCCGCCCTCGCCCGGCACCGCGCCGATATCGAGCGCACCGACGCGGGAGGCGGCCGTGTGCAGCAAGGAGAAGCCGTTCCAGCCTTCCGTCACCGCGCCGACGGCATCCGCCACGCGGGCCGCCAGCGCCAGCACCGCCGCGCCGTCGGGACGGGCGAGAGCGCCCTGCCCGATCAGGATCAGCGGGCGCTTGGCGCCCTTCAGCGTCTCAGCGAAGCTGCCGCTGGCGAGCAGGTCCGCCAGCGTGTCGGAACCCGCGCCGAGATAGTCATAGGGGTAGGTCAGGTCGACCGGCTCGCCGATCAGGCCGATGGGGAAGCCTCCCTGCAGCCAGCGCTTGCGGATGCGGGCATTGAGCACGCTCGCCTCAAGGCGCGGGTTGGAACCGATGATCAGCAGCGCATCCGCCTGCTCGATGCCGGCAATGGTGGCGTTGAACAGATAGCTGGCGCGGCCGAGCGCCGGGTCGAGCTTCGCCCCGTCCTGGCGGCAGTCGATGTTGGCCGAGCCGAGCGCGCTGAGCAGCGCCTTCAGCGCGAACGCCTCTTCCACCGAGGCGAGGTCGCCGATGAGCCCGCCGATGCGGCTGCCGGGCACGCCCTTCACCTTTTCGGCGATGGCGGCAAAGGCCTGCGGCCAGCTCGCCTGCTGCAGCTTGCCGCCGACGCGCACATAGGGGCGGTCGAGGCGCTGGGTCTTCAGACCGTCCCAGATGTAGCGGGTCTTGTCGGAGATCCACTCCTCGTTCACGTCCTCATTGAGGCGCGGGAGGACGCGCATGACCTCGCGGCCGCGCGTGTCGACGCGGATGTTGGAGCCGACGGCGTCCATCACGTCGATGGATTCGGTCTTCGACAGCTCCCACGGGCGGGCGTGATAGGCATAGGGGCGCTGGGTCAGCGCGCCAACCGGGCAGAGATCGGCGACATTGCCCTGAAGCTCGGAGGAGAGCGCCGCCTCAAGATAGGTGGTGATCTCCATGTCCTCGCCGCGCCCGATGGCGCCAAGCTCGGCCACGCCCGCCACCTCGGTGGTGAAGCGGACGCAGCGGGTGCACTGGATGCACCGGGTCATCGAGGTCTTGATCAGCGGGCCGATATACTTGTCTTCGACCGCGCGCTTGTTCTCGGCATAGCGGGACGTGTCCACGCCATAGGCCATGGCCTGGTCCTGCAGGTCGCACTCGCCGCCCTGGTCGCAGATCGGGCAGTCGAGCGGGTGGTTGATGAGCAGGAACTCCATCACCCCCTCGCGCGCCTTCTTCACCATCGGGCTCTTGGTGAGCACGACGGGCGGCTCGCCATTCGGGCCCGGGCGCAGGTCGCGCACATTCATCGCGCAGCTGGCGGTGGGCTTGGGAGGACCGCCCTTCACCTCGACGAGGCACATGCGGCAATTGCCGGCGATGGACAGCCGCTCATGGAAGCAGAAGCGCGGAATCTCCGCGCCCGCCGCCTCGCAGGCCTGGAGCAGCGTGAACTCCGGCGGAACATCCAGCTCGATGTCGTCGACGATGATCTTGGCCATGATGCTCTCTTACTCCGCCGCCACCGGCACCGGGTCGGAATGCGGGTTCGCCGCGTACTGGTCGATCCGCTTCTCGATCTCGGGACGGAAATGCCGGATCAGGCCCTGCACCGGCCACGCCGCCGCGTCGCCGAGCGCACAGATGGTGTGGCCCTCGACCTGGGTCGTGACCTGCAGCAGCAGGTCGATCTCGCGCTTCTGGGCCCGGCCCTCGACCATGCGGTCGAGCACGCGCCACATCCAGCCCGTGCCCTCGCGGCAGGGCGTGCACTGGCCGCAGCTTTCATGCCGGAAGAAATAGGAGATGCGGGCGATGGCCTTCACCACGTCGGTGGACTTGTCCATGACCAGCACGCCAGCGGTGCCGAAGCTGGACTTCACCGCGCGGCAGCCGTCGAAGTCCATGATCAGGTCGGCGCACTGGTCGGCCGGGATGATCGGGCAGGAGGCGCCGCCGGGGATGATGGCGAGCAAATTGTCCCAGCCGCCGCGCACGCCGCCGCCATGCTTCTCGATCAGTTCCTTGAACGGGATGCTCATCGCCTCTTCGACGATGCAGGGCGTGTTCACATGGCCGGAAATGCCGAACAGCTTGGTGCCGACATTGTTGGCGCGTCCGATGGACGAGAACCAGGCCGCGCCGCGCCGCAGAATGGTGGGGGCGACGGCGATGGACTCGACGTTGTTCACCGTCGTCGGGCAGCCATAGAGGCCGACATTGGCCGGGAAAGGCGGCTTCAGCCGGGGCTGGCCCTTCTTGCCCTCAAGGCTCTCCAGCAGCGCGGTTTCCTCGCCGCAGATATAGGCACCGGCGCCGTGATGGACATAGATGTCCATGTCCCAGCCATGCACGTTGTTCTTGCCGATCAGCCGGGCCTCATAGGCCTGGTCGACCGCCGCCTGGAGGTTTTCGCGCTCCTGGATGAACTCGCCGCGCACATAGATATAGGCGGTGTGCGCGCCCATGGCGAAGCCCGCGATCAGGCAGCCTTCGACCAGATGGTGCGGGTCGTGGCGCAGGATTTCGCGGTCCTTGCAGGTGCCCGGCTCGGATTCGTCGGCATTGACGACGAGGTAGTGCGGGCGCCCGTCATTGTTCTTGGGCATGAACGACCATTTGAGGCCGGTCGGGAAGCCGGCGCCGCCGCGCCCGCGCAGGCCAGAGGCCTTCATATGCTCGATGATGAAATCGCGGCCGGCATCGAGGAACAGCTTGGTGCCGTCCCACGAGCCGCGCTTCAGCGCGCCCTGCAGGCCCCAGTCATGGTGGCCGTAGATATTGGTGAAGATGCGATCCTTGTCGGCAAGCATGGTTCGCTCCTCATTCCGCCTTCGGGTCCGTCGCCTTGCCGGGCGGCGGGGCGACAGGCTTCTTCGGCTTCTCCTTGTCGGCCTCGCCAGCGGCCTCGACCGCCTTGGCGGCGGGGGCAGCGGCGGGGGCCGGGTCGCTCTTGGGCGGGGGCGGCGGCGCGGCGGCCGCAGCGGCCGGCGGCGGTGCATCGGGAGCCGCCTCGCCCTTGGCCTTGGCAGCGAGCGCTTCGCGGGCGAGCGCCAGCCCGGCGCCCTGCCCGACCATCGAGCCATCGAACAGTTCCGGCGCCGTCAGCACCCGTAGCCCGGTGACGGGCGCGGAGGTGTGGCGGCCGTTCTGCGGACCGGGCGCGGGATGTTCACCACGCTCGAAGGCGTCGAGGATCTTCTCCAGATCCTCCGGCGTCAGGTCCTCATAGACATCCTTCCACACCTGGATCATCGGCGCGTTCACACAGGTGCCGGCGCATTCGACCTCTTCCCACGACAGATCGCCGCTGGCGGAAAGGTGGAACGGCTCCTCATGGATCCGGCTCTTGCACACCTTGATCAGGTCGCCGGCCCCGCGCAGCATGCAGGGCGTGGTCCCACACACCTGGATATGGGCGCGCTTGCCGACCGGCTGGAGCTGGAACTGGGTGTAGAAGGTGGCAACCTCGTAGACGCGGATCGGCGCCATGCCGAGCATCTCGCCGACATAGCGCATCGCCGGTTCCGAGACCCAGCCGCCCGCCTGCTCCTGCGCGCGCATGAGCAGCGGAATCACCGCGCTGGCCTGCCGGCCGGGCGGAAATTTCGCGATGGCCTTCTCGGCCCAGGCGAGATTCTCCACCGTGAACGCGAAGCTCTCGGGCTGAACCTCTTTTGGAGCAAGCCTACGGACAGACATGCCGTACCCTTCCGATCGAACCGCGTCCCCGAGGGATCAGCGGTCCACTTCACCGAACACGATATCCAGCGATCCGAGGATCGCCGAAATGTCCGCGAGCATGTAGCCGCGGCACAGGAAATCCATCGCCTGAAGATGCGCGAAACCGGGTGCGCGGATCTTGCAGCGATAGGGCTTGTTGGTGCCGTCGGCGACGAGATAGACGCCGAACTCACCCTTGGGGGCCTCCACGGCGGCGTAGACCTCGCCGGCGGGAACGTGGAAGCCTTCCGTGTAGAGCTTGAAGTGGTGGATGAGCGCTTCCATCGAACGCTTCATCTCGCCGCGCTTGGGCGGCACGATCTTGTTGTCGACCGCCGAGACCGGGCCCGCTTCCTTCAGCAGACGCTCGCAGCACTGGCGCATGATCTGCGCCGACTGCCGCATCTCTTCCATGCGGATGCAGTAGCGGTCGTAATTGTCGCAGTTCTTGCCGATCGGAATGTCGAATTCCAGCTCGTCATAGCACTCATAGGGCTGCGACTTGCGCAGGTCCCAGGCCGCGCCCGAGCCGCGCACCATCACCCCCGAGAAGCCCCACGCCCAGGCGTCCTCCAGCGAGACGATGCCGATATCGACATTGCGCTGCTTGAAGATGCGGTTGTCGGTGAGCAGGCCTTCCAGATCGTCCATGAAGCCGGGGAAGGTGTGCGTCCAGGCGAGAATGTCCTCGACCAGCGCGCGCGGCAGGTCCTGATGGACGCCACCGGGGCGGAAATAGGCCGCGTGCATGCGCGAGCCGGAGGCCCGCTCATAGAACATCATCAGCTTTTCGCGTTCCTCGAAGCCCCACAGCGGCGGGGTGAGCGCGCCGACGTCGAGCGCCTGCGTGGTCACGTTCAGCATGTGGGAGAGGATGCGGCCGATCTCGGAATAAAGCACGCGGATCAGCTGGCCGCGCTTGGGCACGGTGATGTCGAGCATACGCTCGATCGCCAGGCAGAAGGCGTGCTCCTGGTTCATCGGCGCGACATAGTCGAGCCGGTCGAAATAGGGCACGGCCTGCAGATAGGTCTTGGCCTCGATCAGCTTCTCGGTGCCGCGATGGAGCAGGCCGATATGCGGGTCGACGCGCTCGACGATTTCGCCGTCGAGCTCGAGGATCAGGCGCAACACGCCGTGCGCCGCCGGATGCTGCGGGCCGAAATTGATCTGGAAGTTGCGGACGTTGGGGTCGATCTTGCCGGGTGCGTTCATCGCTCGGACCTCACCTCAGCCCGCCTTCGGGGTGGTTGCCTTCTCGTCGCCGGGGAGCACGTAGTCGGGCCCCTCCCATGGCGAGAGAAAGTCGAAGCTGCGGAACTCCTGCGCCAGTTTCACCGGCTCATAGACCACGCGCTTGCGCTCGTCGTCATAGCGGACCTCGACAAGTCCGGTGGTCGGGAAGTCCTTGCGCAGCGGATAGCCGTCGAAGCCGTAATCCGTGAGGATTCGGCGCAGCTCGGGGTGTCCGGAGAACAGGATGCCGTACATGTCGAACGCCTCGCGCTCGAACCAGAAGGCGCCGGCGAACACGGGGGTGGCGGAGGCCACCGGCGTCGTCTCGTCGGTCTCGACCTTGATACGGATGCGGGCGTTCAGCGTCGGCGACAGCAGGTGATAGACCACGTCGAAGCGCTTCTCGCGCTGCGGCCAGTCGACACCGCAAATGTCGATGAAGCTGACAAAGCGGCAGGACGGGTCGTCGCGCAGGAAGGTCAGCACCTTGATGACCTCGGCCGCCGACGCCACCAGCGTCAGCTCGCCATAGGACATGATCACTTCCTCGACCGCGTCGGGAAGCGATTCCTTCACATGCGCGCCCAGCTCTTTCAGCGTCTCGTCCATATCGCCTCGAACCCTCAGCGCTCGATCGTCCCGGTGCGGCGGATCTTCTTCTGCAGCAGCAGCACCCCGTACAGCAGGGCCTCTGCGGTCGGCGGGCAGCCGGGAATATAGATGTCCACCGGCACGATGCGGTCACAGCCGCGCACGACCGAATAGGAATAATGGTAGTAGCCGCCGCCATTGGCGCAGGAGCCCATGGAGATGACGTAGCGCGGCTCCGGCATCTGGTCGTAGACCTTGCGCAGCGCCGGCGCCATTTTGTTGGTCAGCGTGCCGGCCACGATCATGACGTCGGACTGGCGCGGAGAGGCGCGCGGCGCGAAGCCGAAGCGCTCCACGTCGTAGCGCGGCATCGAGGTCTGCATCATCTCGACCGCGCAGCAGGCGAGGCCGAAGGTCATCCACATCAGCGAGCCGGTACGGGCCCAGTTGATGAGGTCATCCGTCGCAGTGACGAGGAAGCCCTTATCGGCGAGCTCGGCGTTCACCTCGACGAAGAACGGATCGGTGGCGCCGACCGGACGGCCGGTATTGGGGTCGATGATACCCTTGGCCGCCGGGGCGACGAGAGGGCTATGCGCGCTCAATCCCATTCGAGCGCTCCCTTCTTCCACTCGTAGACAAAACCGATGGTGAGTACGAAGAGGAACACCATCATGGACCAGAAGCCGAAATTGCCAAGTTCCCCGAATGTGATCGCCCAGGGAAACAGGAAGGCGACTTCCAGATCGAAGATGATGAACAAAATGGCGACCAGATAGAACCGGACGTCGAACTTCATGCGCGCATCGTCGAACGCATTGAAGCCACATTCATAAGCCGACATCTTCTCCGGATCGGGCCGGCTGAAGGCGACAAGAAACGGCGCAACCAGAAGGGCGATGCCGATGAATGCCGACACGCCGATAAAGATCACGACGGGCAGATAATCCTGAAGCAGGCTGCTCATGGATGGGATCCTCCCGGGCCAGGATAGGTCATCTGTCGTGCAATCGCAGTTGCGAAATATTCAAAGCACGCGGCAGGCTTATCGCACCGCCCGAACCGAGGCAAGGGCATCCGCCGGCAATCGCGCAGGTCTGGTATACAGAATTCACACCTTGCGCCGGCCGCTACCGTGCCCCGGCACATCCCCCCGAGAACGCCCGTAAAATCCCGCCAAACAACAGAATTCATCGCTCAATCGGCGGGGTCGCGCGAAGGGTGCCGTGGATACAACGGGCCGGACGGCCCGGATGCCTTCGGTAGCTTGGTACATACGGGCGGGAAGGCCGGCCCGGCGGGCGCGCGAGGGCCCTGCGCCGGAAGCGTCGCGCCGGGGCGGGAGGCGAACGGCGGGCCCTGTCATCGCCTCGCCGCGGGCGCAGGTGGGACAATTCGCCCACATCGAGATGCGCAAGCGCCTGCCGACGGCGGAAGCCGCAGCGGCAGGCGCCCTCGGCTCAGGGCCGGTTCCAGATGTCGGCGTCGATCTGGCCGGCGAGTTCGGGCATGGAGGCGGCGGTGAAGCGCGGCTTCTTTCCGGCCCGCCGCTGCTCCAGATAGTCGCGCGTCAGTCGCGACACGAGCCCGGAGAGCATCACGATGGCGATGAGGTTCACCGTCGCCATCAGCCCCATCGAGGCATCGGCGGCGTTGAACACCGTCGCCACCGATTCGTGCGCGCCCCACACCACCATCACCATGACCGCCAGCCGGAGCACCGCCAGTCCGGCATGGTTGCCGATGCCGAGATAGACCAGCGCACCCTCGGCATAGGAGTAGTTGCCGATGATCGAGGTGAAGGCGAAGAAGAAGATCGCAATGGCGACAAAATAGCTGCCGGCCCAGCCGATATGGTGGGTCATCGCCGCCTGGGTCAGCTGCGTGCCGGTGAGGCCGGAGCCGGGCTCCAGCAGGCCGGACAGCAGGATCAGGAACGCGGTCGCGGTGCAGATGAGGATGGTGTCGATGAACACGCCCAGCGCCTGCACGAAGCCCTGGCTCACCGGGTGATGCGGATCCGGCGTGGCGGCGGCGGCGATGTTCGGCGCCGAGCCCATACCGGCCTCGTTGGAGAACAGACCGCGCTTCACCCCGTTGAGCATCGCCGCCGCGACCGAGCCGGCAACGCCGCCGGCCGCCGGCGCGAAGCCGAAGGCGCTTGCGATGATCAGCGAGAACATCGAGGGCACTTCGCTGATGTTCATCGCCACGGCGAACAGGGCCATGCCGAGATAGCCCGCCGCCATGAAGGGCACGACGATCTCGGCCACCCGGGCGATGGCGGCGATGCCGCCGAAGATGATGATTCCGGTGAGAATCGCGATGACCAGCCCGGTTGCGAGCTTGGGCGCGCCAAAGGCGCCCTCCATGGCATCGGCGATAGAATTGGCTTGCACCGCATTGAAGATGAGGCCGAAGGAGAGGATCAGGCACACCGAGAAGATCGACCCGGCCCACGGCGCCTTGAGGCCCTTAGCCATGTAGAAGGCGGGTCCGCCGCGATAATGGCCGTCCTCGTCCTTGATCTT
Organism: Ancylobacter sp. FA202; assembly: GCF_000380205.1. NCBI lineage: Bacteria > Pseudomonadati > Pseudomonadota > Alphaproteobacteria > Hyphomicrobiales > Xanthobacteraceae > Ancylobacter > Ancylobacter sp. FA202. The sequence goes on from NZ_KB904818.1 coordinate 4,807,476, forward strand.
GTAGAGCTGGGCCAGCGTGCTTTCGGCGAAGGCGGTGGCCATGCCGAGCGAGGCGACCACCCACATCCAGAAGATCGCGCCCGGCCCGCCGAGATAAAGCGCCACCGCCACGCCGGCGATGTTGCCGGTGCCGACGCGCGAGGCGAGGCTGGTGCAGAGCGCCTGGAACGGCGTAATGCCGGCATGATCGGTCTCACTCGATCCAAGGATCGAACGGATCATCTCGGGGAAATGCACGATCTGCAGGAATTTCAGCCGGACGGTGAAATAGATTCCCACCGCCAGCAGGCCGTAAATCAGCACGTAGCCCCAGAAGATGGTGTTCAGGAAGTCGATGATCGTGTCCATGGCCGCCTCTTTGAATCACCATCGGATCTTGGGGCGCGGTCCGATCCGGCTGAACCCGGCGGATCGGACCGCGCCCCATTACGCGGCTACCACGCTACACGAGCGGTCATGTCATTGTCACACAGACAATCGCTGTCCGGCTCTGTGATTTTCGCAAAGACGACGCCCCGGCCCGCGGCGACGCAGCCCCCCCCTTCTGGCGAGAACAGGATTTTCCCGCCACAGCAACGGCCGCAGGAGACAGCGCAGCAGGAATCGGTCAGCGCCAGCGGCGGCTGGATACCGGCCGGTACAGGCCTGTCGATCCGCAGGACCTCGTGCCGCGCGGATGTGCGACCCGGGCAGGGACGCTAGCGGGTAGGTCTCCCCTGCCCTTGCCGGGCGTATCGGCCAATGCGTCGACCAGTGCGTCGGCGATGCCGCGCTATTCCATGATCTGCGGCGTCCCGCAATTGGGCGGCGCGCAATCGGGCAGCTTGATCTCGGCCTCCTTGCCCTCCGGCGGCGGGCCGGGTAGCGGCACCAGCTCGCCAGTCTGCGGCTGCGGCGCATCGGGGCCGAGATTGTTGATGAAGGGGCTGGGCGAGGCCTGCCCCGGCGGCGGGGTCATTCCGTCCTGGGCGAGCGCCGGCAGGGCAGCGCCCGCCAGCAGCAGCACGGAGGCCAGAAGGCTGGCCGACGGGAATGCTCTCTTCATGCGCCCTACCTCGCTCGCAACGCTTGGCGTCGAATCTATCAGCCGAACGGCGTGCATGAAAGCCGGGGCGGCGTCGAAACACGGCGGCGTGCGTCATGGCCCGCGACGGAAGGCGGGCTCAGCGAAGGACCGATTAGAAAAAAGGCGAGACGTGGGTGAGCCGGGCACATTATTCCCGTCCGGCGGGTCCATCGCAAGGGATGGCGGGAGTGACGGGGCTCGAACCCGCGACCTCCGGCGTGACAGGCCGGCGCTCTAACCAACTGAGCTACACCCCCCTGCGCGGGTCGGAAGCACCGGGCCCCGCAGCGAGTGGGCCGGGTGTTAAGGCACGCTCCCGCAGGTGTCAAGCGCAGGAGCGCCCTGCCGGTGAACAGCCTGTGAATAGTCTCACCCCGGCAGCTGCGGTCGGCTTTTCGCCATCAGGCTGTCGCCGAGCGCCATGGCGGCAATGAGCAGCGGAACCGACAGAAAGGTTCCCGCCGGCCCCCACAGCCAGGTCCACAGGGCCATGGACAGGAACACCGCAAAGGGATTGAGCGACACCCGCCGCCCGATGATCAGCGGCGTGAGAAACTGCCCCTCGATGCTGGTGATGACCAAAAACGCCGCCGCTGGCAGCAGGCCCGGCAGCAGGCCCGGAAAGGAGACAATGCCGGCCATGGCGAGAATCAGGGTCGTGATTGCCGGGCCGACATAGGGCACATAGTTGAGCACGCCCGCCAGCACGCCCCAGAGCAGGGGATTGGGCAGGCCAAGCGCCCAGGTCATCAGGACGGTGGCGAGGCCGAGGCCGATATTGATGAAGGTGGCGGTCACCAGATAGGCACCCAGCCTTTCCTCGATCTCGCGAAAAACCCGCAATGCCGCCAGCCGCGTCTTGCGCGGCGTCATCACCTGCACCACCCGGCGCTTGATCTGCACCCGGCCGGCGAGAAAAAACAGCAACGAGCCGAGAAAGAGGATCAGCTGGCCAATCACGGGCGTCACCAGCGCCACCACGCTGCCCAGCATTTGCGAATCGGCCACCTCCACCACCATGGGCGGCTCGGCCACCCGGCCGATCGACTGGATCGATTCGAACACCGAGGCAAAGGTCTGCATCGCCGGCTTCAGCGAGGCGAATCGCTCGCGCAGCGTTTCGCCGATCTCCGGCGCCCGCGCCGTCCAGTCGGCGAGCGGCGCGGCCATCGCCGCCGCAAGTCCATAGATTAGCGCGGCGACGCCGACGACCATGAGCAGCGAGCCGAGCCAGGTCGGCACGCCCCTTCGCGACAGCCCCTCAATCGCCGGCCCGATCACGCTGCCGATGATGACGGCGGCGACGATGGGAACCAGCACCGGGCGCGCGGCAACCAGGGCCGCCCCGACCACCACCACCGCGACCGCGACCATGGCGACCTGCGAGAGCCGTCGCCACAGCCACTCATCGCGCTTCTCCGGCACCGTAGATCCTGCGGAGCCCCCTGTGCCGCTGGCGATGTCGCGCCCCATATCCATCACTCTGCCCTCTGGTCGCGACCATCCGCGCCACCCAACGTGCAGGTGGTATCGACGGTTCCGTGCATCGGCCGCGCGTCCTCGGCGGGCTCCTCCATTGCATCGCGGGCGTTTGGCGCTTATTGACGCGCTGCGTGGCGCTGTAGGGCGGCCGGGCGCAGCGCGCCCCGGCAGCCATGAGCAAGGGAGCATCACCTTGGGCACCGCCCAGCCTCAGACAAACTCCGCCGTAGCCACACCCGTGCGGGACGACCGACTGCGCGAGCGGGTGCTGCGCACCCTGGCGATCGAAGCCAAGGGCCTGGCCGCGCTCTGCGCCGCGATCGAGGTTGAACTCGGCGACGCGGTGGAAGCCGCCATCGGGCTCATCGAGGGCGCACGCGGCCGCGTCATCGTCACCGGCATGGGCAAAAGCGGCCATATCGGGCGCAAGCTCGCCGCCACCCTCGCCTCCACAGGCACGCCGGCCCTGTTCCTGCACGCCGCCGAAGCCAGCCATGGCGACCTCGGCATGGTGACGCCGGACGATGTGCTGCTGGCGATTTCCTGGTCGGGCGAGACCGCCGAACTCGGCGATATCGTGCATTATGCCCGCCGCTTCGCCGTGCCACTGGTCGCCATCACCTCCAGCGCCGCGAGCACGCTCGGCCGCGCCGCCAATGTGGCGCTGGTGCTGCCGCGCGTCGAGGAGGCCTGCCCGAACGGGCTCGCCCCCACCACCTCCACCCTGATGCAGCTCGCCATTGGCGACGCGCTCGCCGTGGCGCTGCTGGAGCGGCGAGGCTTCTCGGCCTCCGACTTCCGCGTGTTCCACCCCGGGGGCAAGCTGGGCGCGCGCCTGCTGAAGGTGGCCGACATCATGCACCAGGAGGCGGAAATGCCGCTGGTGCGGCTCGGCACGCCGATGAGCGAGGCGCTGATCGAGATAACCGGCAAGCGATTCGGCTGCTGCGGCGTCGTCGACGGCGCCGGCTGCCTCGCCGGCATCGTCACCGATGGCGACCTGCGTCGCCATATGAGCAGCCAGTTGCTTGCCACGCCGGTGGAGAAGGTGATGACCTCCTCACCCTTCGTGATCGACCCGCTGGAACTCGCCAGCGCCGCGCTGGGGCTGATGAACCGGCGCCCGGTCCCCATCACCGTCGTCTTCGCGGTGACGGAGGGCAAGCCGGTCGGCATCATCCATATTCACGACATACTGCGCGCCGGCGTCGTCTGACCCCCGCGCCCCACCCGAGGAACATCTCATGAGCGGCTCAGGCGCTAATTCCGTGGTTTCGATCGGCAATGTGCGCTTCGGCAATGACCTGCCGCTGGCGCTGATCGCCGGCCCCTGCCAGATGGAAAGCCGCGACCACGCGCTCGAATGCGCCGCCGCGATCAAGGAGATCGCCACCCGGCTCAATGTCGGCGTGGTGTTCAAGGCCTCTTTCGACAAGGCGAATCGGACCTCGATCAAGGGTGCGCGCGGCATGGGCCTTTCCGCCGCCCTCCCCGTCTTCGCCGAGATCCGCGAGCGCTACGGCATGCCGGTGCTGACCGATGTGCACGAGAATGACCAGTGCGCGCCGGTCGGCGAGGTGGTCGACGTCCTGCAGATCCCCGCCTTCCTCTGCCGCCAAACCGACCTTCTCATCGCCGCTGCCGCTACCGGGCGGGTCGTCAATGTGAAGAAGGGGCAGTTCCTCGCCCCCTGGGACATGAAGAACGTTGTCGCCAAGCTGATCGAGGGCGGCAATCCGAACGTGCTGGTGACGGAGCGGGGCGTTTCCTTCGGCTACAACACCCTTGTCACCGACATGCGGGCGCTGCCGATCATGGCGGAGACGACAGGCGCGCCGGTCATTTTCGATGCCACTCATTCGGTGCAGCAGCCCGGCGGACAGGGCACCTCCTCCGGCGGACAGCGCGAATTCGTGCCGGTGCTGGCGCGGGCGGCGGTGGCGGTCGGCGTCGCCGGCGTGTTCATCGAGACCCATCCCGATCCCGACAAGGCCCCGTCCGACGGCCCCAACATGGTGCCGCTGAACCAGTTCGAGGCCCTTGTCGCCCGGCTCCAGGCCTTTGACCGGATCGCCAAGGACCGCGCCGGCTGAACCGGCGCCTCAGCGGGCCTTCACGGCCTTTCTGAGCGCACCGGCCCCGCGCCAGAGCCGCCACAGGCGCGCGAGCGCGGGCGCCGCCGGGACGGCCGCGAACGGGTCGTGCGGGCGTTCCATGGCGTCGAGATCGCCGGGCACCAGCATCAAGGGCAGGAAGGCCGGCAATTCGGCCGGGTTCACCCCGGCCAGCGCCGTCATCGCCGCCCCATAATGCCGGCGGGCCAGCACCCGCAATATGGCGAGCACCTCCATGAGCGCCGGGCTCGCCTGCCCCGACACCGCGTCCTCGCGCGTCAGCTTGTGCGCGGTCAGCAGATCGAGCGGGAGATAGCACTGGCCGCGCCGGGCATGGACAGGAAAGGCCCGCAGCAGCCCCGTGACCGCATAGGCCACCCCGGCATGCCCGGCCGCCTCGGCAGAGGCCGTGCCCGCCTCCGGCGCCAGCACCAGCGTGGCGAGGCGGATCAGCGCCGAGGAGGTCTCGCCGGCATAGCCCTCCAGATCGTTCACCGTCGGCATCGCGTCGTCATAGAGATCGAACTGCCGGGCTTCCAGCAGCGCCTCAAGGCTGGCGCGCGGCAGCCGGTACGTCTCGATCGCCGCGAGCAGCGCCGCCGCCACCGGGTTGGCCTGCACATCGCCGCGCGCGCCGCCAGCCAGCGCCTCGCGCCACCAGTGCAGCCGCACCTCACCGGCCAGCGGATTGGTGATCGCCTCGCGCACCCGCGACACCTCGACATTGAAGGCATGCAGGGCAAACAGCGCGCCGCGCGGCCCGGCGGGCGCGAACAGGTCGGCGACATAGCGGTCGCGGTCGAGATCGCGCACCAGCGCCGCGCAATAGTCCGTGTCCGTGGTCAGGCTTGGCCGGCTCATGTCTGCGGTCCGGAAGTTGGGCGACGGGCGGCGCGGCGTCAGGGCAGCGCGAGCAGCGCGGCGGCGACCGCGCGGCCTTCCGCCAGAAGCACATTATAGGTCGAGGCGGCCGACCGGGTAGGCAGGGTATCGACCGCGATACCGGCATCGCGCAACTGCCAGCGCAGGGCGTCGGGAAGCGGCCAGGGGTCCGGCCCGGTGCCAATCAGCAGGAGTTCGATGCCGGCGGCCTCGGCGAGAACCCGCGCAAGCGCACCCGCATCGATCTCACCCGGAACACGCGGCGGCCAGGCGTGGATGCCGGAGGGCAGCGCCAGGATGGAACCGGCCGACGCCATGCCGGCGAAGTGGAACGCGCCGCGCGCATAGCCGTCGATCGGAACCTGAGTGGGAAGGTGGGCGTCCGGCGTCGCCATCAGCCCCTCCCCCGTTTACGCTCTCCCGCGCTCACGGCGCGAGACGTTCCGCCTTGGAATTGGCGCTCTTGGCTTCCTTCTCCGCCTTCTCCGCCATCGCCCGGGTCGAGACGCCGAGATAGATCAGCAGCGGCGAAGCGATGAAGATCGAGGTATAGGTGCCGACGAGCACCACGCCGAACATCATCGTCACAGAGAAGGAGTGGATCGCCCGGCCGCCGAACAGCACCAGCGCCAGCAGCGCCAGCGTCACCGTCACATGGGTGATGACCGAGCGCGACAGGGTGGAGTTGATCGAGGCGTTCAGCAGCTCTTCCGTCGGCATCTTCTTGTAGCGCCGCAGCATTTCGCGGATGCGGTCATAGATGACGATGGTGTCGTTCAGCGAGTAGCCCAGAATGGTGAGCAGGGCGGCGACGCTGGTCAGGTCGAAGTCGATCTGGAAGATCGCCATGAACCCGATGGTGAGCACGATATCGTGGAAGTTGGCGATCGAGGCGCCGAGCGCGAACTGCCATTCGAAGCGGAACCAGAGATAGATGAGGATACAGACGACCGCCATCATCAGCCCGACAATGCCGTAGCTGAGCAGTTCCTGCGAGACGCGCGGACCAACCACCTCGATGCGGCGGTACTCGACCCCCTCGCCGAGCGCCGCGCGCACCTTGCCGACCACCACCTGCTGGGCCTGCTCGCCACCCGGCTGCTGGGCGACGCGGATCAGCACCTCGCCGTCGCCGCCGATCTCCTGGATCTGCACCTCGCCAAGGTCGAGCGACTCAAGGCGCGAGCGGACATCGGCGATGTTCAGCGTGTTGTTGGCGTAGCGCACTTCAAGCAGCGTGCCGCCCTTGAAGTCGATGCCGAAATTCAGACCCATGGTGAAGAACGCCACCAGCGCCACGATCGACAGCAGGGCCGAGATCGGAAAGCTGATCCGCCGGAAGCGGATGAAGTCGAAATTCGTGTCGTCCGGTACGATGCGGAGCAGACGCATGGAAATGCTCGCCTTTCTTAGATCGGCACGCGCTGGGGGCGCCGCCAGCGCACCCACAGCGCCACCATAAGGCGGGTCAGCGTGAAGGCGGTGAAGACGGTGGTCATGATGCCGATGCCGAAGGTGATGGCGAAGCCACGCACCGGGCCGGAACCGACATAGAACAGCACCGCCGCCGCGATGAAGGTGGTGATGTTGGAATCGAGGATCGTCGCCAGGGCGCGCGTGAATCCGGCGTCGATCGCCGAAATGGCCGACCGCCCTGCCCTCGCCTCCTCGCGGATGCGTTCATAGATCAGAACGTTGGAATCCACCGCGATGCCGACCGTGAGCACCACGCCGGCGATGCCGGGAAGCGTCAGCGTCGCCCCGAGCATGGCCAGGAGGCCGAAGATCATGCCGACATTGATCGCGACGGCGATATTGGCGATGACGCCGAACAGGCCGTAGGTCGCCACCATGAACAACGCGACGAGCGTCGCGCCGACGATGGAGGCGATGAGGCCGGCCCGGATCGAATCCGCGCCGAGGCCCGGCCCGACCGTGCGCTCTTCCACCACCTGCAGCGGCACTGGCAGGGCGCCGGCCCGCAGCAGGATGGCGAGGTCGTTCGCTTCCTGCACGGTGAAATTGCCGCTGATCTGGCCGGAGCCACCGAGGATCGGCTCGCGTATGACAGGCGCCGAGATGACGTGGTTGTCGAGGATGATGGCGAAGGGCCGGCCGACATTGGCCTGCGTCGCCTCGGCGAAGCGACGGGCGCCATTGGTGTTGAAGCGGAAGGTGACCACCGGCTCGCGCGTCGTCGGGTCGAAGCCCGGCTGCGCGTCGGTGAGGTCTTCGCCGGCGACCAGCACGCGCTGCTCGATCAGATAGGGAACCGGCGGGTTGTCCTGCGAGGTGAGAACATCCGTTCCGGCCGGCGCACGGCCCTGCAGCGCCTGCTGCGGGCTCATCGTGTTGTCGACAAGGCGGAAGGTCAGCTGCGCGGTCTGGCCGAGAAGGGCCTTGAGCCGCGAGGGGTCCTGCAGGCCCGGCACCTGCACCTGGATCCGGTCGGCGCCCTGGCGCTGGATCGACGGCTCGGTGGTGCCGAGCTGGTCGATACGCTTGCGGATGATCTCGATCGACTGCGACACCGCCTGGATGGTGCGGGCCTGGACGCCGGCCGAGGTCGGCGCCAGTGCGATGGTGTTGCCATCGCGCGAGACATCGGTGTCGAGCTGTCCGGCGCTCGCCATCGCGCCGCCGATCGGCAGCGCCAGCGTGCGCAGCTGGGTCAGCGCCGCCTCGACATCCTGGCCGTCGCGGATCCGCACCTCGACCGCCTCGCCCTGGATGGCGAGGCCGGTGTAACCGATCTTGGCATCGCGCAGCACGCGGCGTGCGTCGTCGCGCAGCTGCTCAAGGCGGATCTTGCGCACGGATTGGGCGTCGACCTGCAGGACGATGTAGGACCCGCCCTGAAGGTCGAGGCCCAGCACGATCTTGCGCTGGAGGAAGCTGGGCAGGCTGTCATAGGCGGATTGCGACAGCAGGCTGGGCACGGCCATCAAACAGATGATGGCCGAGACCGCCAGGATCGCGAACGCCTTCCATTTCGAGAAGTAAAGCATGGGGTTCCTTCCGGCCGCCCTAGCGGTTACGGCCGCAAGAGGTCAGCGCTCAGGACTCGGTATCTTCCTTGGCCGGCTCGCCCTTGGCGCGAACCTCGGAGATCATGCCGCGCAGCTGGCGGATCTTCACGCCCTCCGACACCTGCAGCTCGATCTCGCTGTCGTCGATCACCCGCGCGACCTTGCCGATCAGCCCGCCCGAGGTGACGACGGTGTCGCCGCGACGGACACTCTTCACCATTTCCTGGTGCGCCTTCACCTTCTTCTGCTGCGGGCGCAGAATCAGGAAATACATGATCACGAAGATCAGCACGAAAGGCAGCAGCGACATCAGCATGTCGGTACCGCCGCCCATGGGGGCGGCCTGCGCATAGGCGGGCGTAATCAACATGTCGGTTCCTTGTCCGTCGATCGAAGGCGGGCGAAAGGCCCGGCGAAGCGGCGCGGACTATACTGACGCTCCCGCCGAATGCAAACGCCGTCGGCCGGAGCGGGGTCACAGGCGCGCTATGGCGTACCGAGCGTTACGGTTCCGCTTGTCCCGCGCCGCCGCAATGGCTATTCCCGCAGGCGGAGGAGCCCATCATGACCCACTCACCGGCCGATCTCGGCGCCGTACTCACCCGCATCGCCGACGCGCTCGAACGCCTTGCCCCCGCCCGCGCAGCCACCGCCGACTTCACGCAGGCCGACGCTTTCATCTGGCATGCAGACGAGCGCCGGCTCGAAGCCGTGCCGCGTGTCAGCCGGGTCGAGATGGAGCTTCTCAAGGGCATTGAGCGCACCCGCGACCTGTTGATGGACAACACGCTGCGCTTCGCCCGCGACCTTCCGGCCAATAACGCCCTGCTGTGGGGCGCGCGTGGCATGGGCAAGAGTTCGCTGGTCAAGGCCGCCCATGCCTCGGTCAACGCCGAGATGGCGCGCGAAGGCAAGCCGCCGCTCAAGCTGGTGGAGATTCACCGCGAGGACATCGAGACGCTGCCGGCGCTGATGAGCCTGGTGCGGCCGGCCCCGTTCCGATTCGTCATCTTCTGCGACGACCTGTCCTTCGACGCCGACGACACTTCCTACAAGTCGCTGAAGGCGGTACTGGAGGGCGGCATCGAGGGACGCCCGGAGAATGTGATCTTCTACGCCACCTCCAACCGCCGCCACATATTGGCGCGCGAAATGGTGGAGAACGAGCGTTCGACCGCGATCAATCCCGGCGAGGCGGTGGAGGAGAAGGTCTCGCTCTCCGACCGGTTCGGCCTGTGGCTGGGCTTCCACAAATGCAGCCAGGACGATTATCTCGCGATGATCGACAGCTACATCGCCCACTTCGCCATTCCCATCGCGCCGGAGACGCTGCGGCAGGAAGCGCTGGAATGGTCGACCACGCGCGGGGCGCGTTCGGGCCGCACGGCGTGGCAATATGTGCAGGATGTCGCGGGGCGGCTTGGCGTGTCCTTGTCGGAACCGCCGGCCGCCCCGCGCTGACCGGCGCCAAGGTCCTAACGTCGCGCCGGATGGGTGAGGCGGAGCGCATGGCTCCGCCTAAGGGGGTAACGGTTCCCGCCTAGGGGAGTGCGGCGGTCAGAGACCGGCGAGATATTGCGAGGGGTCGACCGGCTGCGAGCCCTTGCGGATCTCGAAATGCAGCTGCGGCGAGGTGACATTGCCGGTCTGGCCGGCCTTGGCGATCACCTGGCCGCGCTTGACGGTGTCGCCCTTCTTCACATCCAGCGCGCTGTTATTGGCATAGGCCGTGACCCAGCCATCGGCGTGCTTGATGAGGACCAGGTTGCCATAGCCCTTCAGCTCGCTGCCGGCATAGGCGACGACGCCGTCTTCAGCGGCCTTCACCGAAGTGCCTTCCGGCACCGAGATGTTGATGCCCTCATTCTGCTGGCCGCCGGGCTTGGGCCCGAAGCCCGAGATGACGCGCCCGCGCACCGGCCAGCGGAACTGCGGGCCTGCGGCAGCGGTGCGGATCTCGTCCGGCGTCTCGGAAGGCTTGACGGCGGCGATGGTCTGCGGCTTCGGCGCCGCGGTCGCCTGGGCGACCGGCGCGACAGCCGGTGTTGCGGGCGCGGTGGCGACCACCGGGGTCGGCTTCGGCGCCACCGGGGTGGCGATTGCCGGCTTGGGCGCAGCGGCGATCACCGCCCCGCCAGCGGAACCGGGAATGGTCAGCTTCTGGCCGATCCGCACCATGGTGTTGAAGTCGATGCCGTTGGCATTCGCCAGTTCGGTGCGCGTCAGCCCGTAATTGCGGGCGATCGAGCTCAGCGTCTCGCCCGGCGCCACCACATGAGAGCCGCCGGCGGCAGCAACCTGCGGGGCGGGCGTGCGCACCGGGGCGGCGGCAACGGGCGCCTGCAGCGGCTGCGGCTGGCTGCCATAGAGCGGCTGGGTACCGCCATAGCCGGCCTGCGGCGCGGCCGGCGGCGTGTAGGTGGGAGCGGCGGAAAGCTGGGTCGGGGCGCCATAAGGAGCGCTCGCCACCGGCGTGCCATAGGGAGCGGGGGCTCCATAGGGGGCCGGCGTGCCGTAGGGGGCGGGCGAGGCGCTGGCGACTGGCTGGCCGATCGGCGCCAGCGGCACGCCACCCGTCGACGATCCGCCCATCGGCGCGCTCTGCACCGCGCCCGTCGGGGCGGCGGCAACCGAGCCGGTATAGGTCGGCGACGATGCGAAGGGATTTGAGTTGGGATTGCTGCTGAACCGGGCGGAATCGGCGCTGCACGCGGCCATTCCCCCCGCCGTCAGAACGACGAAGGAAATCCGCATGAGGGGACCGCTACCGGACGCCGTCAGAAATTTACGCATCGCACCCCACCCGAACGCTGGACTCGTGGAGATTAATGCGTCGTACAGGTAAACAGCCGCTTAAGCCGGGCCCGACACGTCAGGAAAAATGGCGGATTCCCGGCATTCTCAGAGCACTACCGCGACACCGGGCAACATCGGAACGAACCGCACCAGCCCGAGTTCGCGCGTCTCCAGCCCCTGCAATCCGCGGCGGTAGCGCATGAGAAACTGCGTGCCCTCGGGCGGCCCGACCGGGGCGACGAGTATGCCGCCCATCGCCAGTTGCTCGAAAAGCGCCGGCGGCACCTCCTCCACCGCGGCGGTGAGCAGGATGCGGTCGAAGGGGGCGCTCTGGGGGGCGCCGTCCCGCCCATCGGCGACCAGCACCTCGACATTGGCGATGCCGAGCGAGGCGAGCCGGCGAGCCGCCGAGTCCGCCAGCGTGCGGAAGCGCTCCAGCGTCACCACATGGCCGGCGATGCTGGCGAGGATGGCGGTCTGGTAGCCCGAGCCGGTGCCCACCTCCAGCACGCTGTGCGAGGGGCCGAGTTCCAGCGCCTCGGTCATCAGCGCCACCACGGTGGGCTGGCTGATGGTCTGGCCGCAATCGATCGGCAGAGCGAGGTCCTGCCAGGCGATGGGACGGAAGGCCGGCTCGACGAAGCGCTCGCGCGGCACCTGCTCCATGGCGCGCATCACCTGCCGCTCGCGCAGCCCGCGCTTGCGCAGCGCCAGCAGCAATTCGGCGCGCTGCAGATCCTCGCTCTTGTCGGCGCCGCTCACGGGCGACCTCCCTGCCCCGTCCGGAACGGCGGGCCCATGCCTCAGCGCGGCTTAGCCGCGAAAACCTGCGCGAGCCTCGTCATCATCGGCTCGTCGGTCATGTCGAGACGCAGCGGCGTGACTGAAATGCAGCCCTCGTCGAGCGCGTGCAGATCCGAACCATTCACCGTCTCGAAGATACGCTTTTCAAAGGCGATCCAGTAATAGGGATTTCCGCGCCCGTCCGCCCGCTCGTCAATGCGCAGCAAATCCTGGTCTCGCCGGCCCTGCGCGGTCACGGCGATGCCGCGCACCTCGTTCACCGGGCGGTTGGGGAAGTTCACATTCACCACGATGCCGGGCGGAATGCCCTCCTCCAGCAGGGTGCGGATCACCTGCGGGCCCCAATGCTCGGCGACATCATAGGGCGGCGCCTTCTTGGTCTCGAAACCATAGGCCTGCGAAAGCGCGACCGAGGGGATGCCGAGCACCGTGCCTTCCATGGCGCCGGCCACCGTGCCGGAATAGCCGACATCCTCGGCCACGTTCTGGCCGCGATTGACGCCTGACAGCACAAGGTCGGGCTTGTGGTCGGCGAGAATGTGCCGCACCGCCATGATGACGCAATCGGTCGGCGTGCCCTTCAGGGCGAAGCGCTTTTCCTCAACCTGCCGTAGCCGCAGCGGATCGGACAGCGAGAGCGAATGAGACACGCCGGACTGGTCCGTTTCCGGCGCCACCACCCACACATCGTCGGACAGCGCACGCGCGATGCGGACGCACGCCTCCAGCCCCGGCGCGTGGATGCCGTCGTCATTCGTCACCAGGATGCGCATCTGTCCTCGCTTTTAAGTTCGACGTCATCCCGGCCGAAGCGCAGCGCAGAGCCGGGATCGTCCTCCGGCTTGCCCCCGATCCCGGATATCGCCTGACGGCGATTCCGGGATGACGCTGCGTGCGACCGGGCTCAGTTCTTCTCGATCCGCGTCAGCCCGCCCATATAGGGCACCAGCACGTCAGGCACCGTGACCGAGCCGTCCTCGTTCTGGTAATTCTCCAGGATCGCCACCATCGCCCGGCCGACCGCGACGCCCGAGCCGTTGAGCGTGTGCAGATAGCGCGGCGCCTTGGCGCCGGCCGGGCGGTAGCGCGCATTCATCCGCCGCGCCTGGAAATCGGTGCAGGTGGAGCAGGAGGAAATCTCGCGGAAGGCGTTCTGCCCCGGCAGCCAGACCTCGATGTCATAGGTCTTGGCCGAGGCGAAGCCCATGTCGCCGGTGCACAGCGTCATCACCCGGAAATGCAGGCCGAGCTTCTTCAGCACCGCCTGCGCGCAGGCCAGCATGCGCTCATGTTCGTCCGCCGACTGTTCCGGCGTGGTGATGGAGACCATCTCCACCTTGTTGAACTGGTGCTGGCGGATCATCCCGCGCGTATCGCGCCCCGCCGACCCCGCCTCGGCGCGGAAGCAGGGGGTGAGCGCGGTGAAGCGCAGCGGCAGTTCTTCCTCGGAGAGTATGGACTGGGCGACGAGATTGGTCAGCGGGACTTCCGCTGTGGGGATGAGCCAATGCGTGCCCCCTGCCAAATTCTCGAATTGCTTGGCTTCCGAGACGATGTCGCTCTCAGCTTCACCCTGTCGCCCAAGGTCGCCAGCGTATCCAAAGGCGTGCTCTCGACCCAGCACAGTACCAACAAGGAACTGATCGTCCTTGAACTTTGGCAGCTGTGCCGTGCCGAACATCGCCGCGTCGTTCACCAGAATGGGCGGCGCGACTTCCATGTAGCCGTGTTCTTCGGTGTGGGTGTCGATGAAGAACTGGCCGATGGCGCGCTCCAGACGCGCCAGCTTGTTCTTCAGCACGACGAAACGCGCGCCGGAGAGTTTGGCCGCCGCCTCGAAATCCATCTGGCCGAGGCCTTCGCCGATCTCGAAATGCTGCTTGGCGACAAAGGGAAAGCCGATTTTCTGGCCGACCAGCGCGATCTCGACATTGCCGTGCTCGTCGGCGCCTTCCGGCACCTCGGCCAGCGGCGCGTTGGGGATGGCGGCGAGGCGGCTGTGCAGCTCACCCTCGGCCGCCTTCACCTGCTCTTCCAGCGCCGGAATATCGGTCTTCAGCGCCCCGACCTCGGCCATCAGCGCCTCGGCGCGGTCGTTCTCGCCGGCCTTCTTGGCGGCGCCGATCTCCTTCGAGGCGGCGTTGCGGCGGGCCTGCAGCTCTTCCAGCTTGACGATGCCGGCGCGGCGGGTCTCGTCGAGGGCGATCAGCCCGTCGACCAGCGCCGTCGCCTCCTCGGAGGCCGTCCCGCGCCGCACCAGCGCGTTGATGAGCCCGTTCGGCTCCTCGCGGATCCACTTGATGTCGTGCATGGCAGTCTCGCCTTCAAACGCGCCGCTCCCGGCCTCGCGCCGGGACTGCAGGGACGTAGCCAATCGGGACGGCGGGGACAAGTGCGGGCCCGCGCGAAAGCGCGTGCGGGCGTATGCGTGCTTCGAGGCTCGCTTCGCTCGAACCTCAGCATGACGGCAGCCTGTTCCGCCCAAGAGAACATCGTCATCCTGAGGTGCCCGGCAAAGCCGGGCTTTGAGGCATGCCGACCTGGCGCAGACCGCCCCGCCTCAGACGGCGGCGTTTTCGGCCGCTTCCGCTGCTTCCGCCGCGCGCTTTTTCTTCTTCTCGACCATGCGCACCAGCAGGACCGAGACCTCGTAGAGAAGCAGCGTCGGGATGGCGAGGGCGAACTGGCTCACCACGTCAGGCGGCGTCAGCACCGCCGCGGCGACGAACACGCCGACAATCGCGTAGCGCCGCGCCTTCTTCAGCTGGTCCGACGTGACGACCCCAATCTGTGCCAGAAGGGTGAGGATCACAGGCAACTGGAAGCAGATGCCGAAGGCGAAGATCAGCGTCATGATCAGCGACAAATATTCGCTGACCTGCGGCAGCATCGAAATCTCGGGCGTATCCGGCCCGGCCAACTGCTGCATGGAGAGGAAGTAGGTCATCGCCAGCGGCATGGCGACGAAATAGACGAAGGCCGCCCCGATCAGGAAGCACACCGGCGTCGCCACCAGATAGGGGCGAAAGGCGTTCTTCTCGTGGCTGTAGAGCCCCGGCGCGACGAACATGTAGATCTGCGTCGCCACGATGGGGAAGGAGATGAAGGCCGCACCGAACATGCCGAGCTTGATCTGGGTGAACAGGAATTCCTGCGGCGCGGTGTAGATGAGCTTCACATGCTCGGTGCCGCCGGCCGCGAACTCATAGGGCCAGAGCAGGATGTTGTAGATGAACTTACCCAGCATGAAGCAGGCGAAGAAGGCGATAAAGAACGCGATCAGCGACTTGATGAGGCGCGAGCGCAGCTCGATCAGATGCTCGATCAGCGGCGCCTTCGAGGCGTCGATTTCATCCTGGCTCATAGGGCCGGCCCTTCATTGCCGGAGGCCGGCTTGACCTTGACGCGCGGCTTGGTAGCCCGTTTGGCAGCCGGCTTGGCGGCGCGTTCGGCCGGTGCGCCCTGATCCAGCGAGGCGACCGCCTCGAACAGTTCCGGCTCGGCCACTTCCGTCGCCGCAACAGGCTTGCGCGCCGTGCGACGGGGGGCGGGCTTCGGCGCCTCGGCGGATGGTGTATCGGTGGAGGCGGCATCGGCCACGGCGGCCGCACGTGCCCGCTTCGGCTTCGCGGCCGGCGTGACGGCAGGAGCAGGCTCCGCCGGCTTGGGCATGTCGGCGGATTTGGTCGTTTCGGCAGGCTTTGGCGTATCAACAGGCTTCGGCGCGTCGATGGACTTGGGAGCCTCCGCAGGAGCGGCCGCCGTCTGTGGCCGTGGCGCGGTGGTAGAGTCTGGCGCGGACGGAGACGGCGTCGCGGCCGCCACAGGCGCGGAAGCGGCGGCCGGGGCCGACGCCTCAAGCCCGGCAGCCGCGTTGCGGACCTCATCCTCCACCGTCTCGAACGGGTGCGGCTCCAGATCGCCGGGCGCGGGCAGCGCGGGCTCCGCCACGGCCGCCGGCGGCAGGCCGGTGCCGGCCTCGACACTGCCAGTGGGCGCCTTCAGATCGGTTTCGATATCCTGCAGCGGGTTGGTCGGCAGCGCCTTGGAGATCGACTCGCGGGCATTGCTCGCCAGCCCGGAGAGATCGCTCCGGAGCCCGCTCACGCTGTCCTTGAGGTCGGAAAGCTCCGCCTCGCGCAGCGCCTCGTTGAACTGCCCCTGAAACTCGCCCGCCATGTGGCGAAGCTTGCGCACGCCCTGCCCCATCGTGCGCAGCACGCGCGGCAGCTCCTTCGGTCCAATCACCACGAGGGCGACCACGCCGATGACGAGAAATTCCGTCCAGCCGATATCAAACATGAATTACGCGGGGTCGCTGAAGCGCGACCCTCCCCGATCGAAAAGCCGTGAGGCCGGAAATCAGCTGACCTTGGTCTGCTCGGCTTCCACCTTCGGCTGGTGATCGAGCGAACGCGCCGGCTCGCCAGGCTTCGCCGCCGTATCCTCGTCGTCGGCCATGCCCTTCTTGAACGCCTTGATGCCCTTGGCGGCATCGCCCATCAGCTCGGACAGCTTGCCGCGACCGAAGAGGAGGAGCACGACCACCAGCACGATGATCCAGTGCCAGATGCTCAACGAACCCATCACAAAACTCCCTTGTCCGAAGCGCCGCCGGCCCCTCGCGGCCGCGCATCGCAATTGAAACCGGACACTAGGGCCGGCCTGTGGCGAAGACAAGAACCTCCGCCGGCTCGATGTTCACTCCGACGTCATGCCCACGCAATAGGCCGGCCGTGGTGCGGCGGCGTGCGACCAATGGCCGGTCCAGCCCCTCCACCGCCACCTCATAGAGGTCGAGTTCGCCGAGGAAGCGGTGGTTGATGATTCGCCCCGGCACGCCCGAGCCGGGCGCCTTGAGCTCGATCCCCTGCGGGCGGATGGCGGCGATTGCCCCGGCGCCCTCGGCAAGGCCGGGCGCCTGGAAACGACCAAGCGCCGTCGCCACCCGGCCGCCGCTCACCACGCCCTCCACCTCGTTGATTTCACAGAAGAAACGGGCCACTTCAATGTCGGCGGGGTGGCGGTAGAGCTCTTCCGGCGGGCCCACCTGGACGAGTTTTCCCTTGCGCATCAGCGCGATCCGGTCACCCAATCGCAGCGCTTCTTCCGGGTCGTGAGTGACGATGATGCAGGTGGCGCGGGCATCGCGCAGCACCTTCAGCGTCTCGCTGCGCACACTTCCCCGCAGCCGACTGTCGAGCCCCGAGAACGGCTCGTCCATAAGGAGAATGCCGGGGCGCGGCACGAGCGCGCGGGCGAGCGCGACACGCTGCTGCTCACCGCCCGACAAAGCATGTGGATAGTTTTCCGCATAGGCTTCCAGACGCACACGCTCAAGCGCCCGCATCGCCTCGTCATGCGCCCCGGCCGGCCCCAGACGGCGCAGGCCGAAGGCGACATTCTCGACATTGGTGAGGTGCGGGAACAGCGCATAGTCCTGGAACACCAGCCCGATGGCGCGTTTTTCCGGCGGCACGAAGGCCTCGGGGCCGGCCACCACATGCGTGTCGAGCAGGATTCGCCCGCGCGTCGGCCGCTCGATGCCGGCGATCAGCCGCAGCAGCGTGGTCTTGCCGCAACCGGACTGGCCGAGCAGGCAGATGATCTCGCCCGGTTCGACGGTGAGGCTGACGCCGCGCACCGCTTCCACCTCGCCATAACCGTGGTGCACATCCTCGATCACCAGCCGGCTGGCGAGCGAGACCGGCGTGCGGGAGGGCTGGGACGGCATGGTGGTTCCTGTCTCTGTCAACATGGGAGGTTCTCAGCCGTCCTGATCGTCGTCGCCATCCGGCTCGGGCGCGAAGGACAGCTCGAATTCCGGCTCCAGCGGGTCTTCATCATCTTTCAGGTCCGGGTCGTCGCTGGGCAGCGGGACGGTCAGGCCGGCGGCGACGCGCGAATCGATCAACCCGGTGCCGCGCAGTTCGTCGAGGCCCGGCAGGTCCTGGATGGCATCCAGCCCGTAATGGACCAGGAAGGTCTCGGTGGTGCCATAGGTGACGGGTCGCCCCGGGCTGCGCCGCCGCCCGCGCAGGCGCACCCAGCCGGCCGCGAGCAGCACGTCGAGCGTGCCCTTATTGGTCGAGACGCCGCGAATTTCTTCAATCTCGGCGCGGGTGACGGGCTGGTGATAGGCGATGATGGCGAGCGTCTCCAGCGCGGCGCGAGAGAGCCGGCGCGGCTCCGGCTTGTCGCGGGCGAGGAGGAAGCCGAGATCGGGCGCGGTACGCAGCATCCATTTTCCGGCCGCCCGCACCAGGTTGAAGCCGCGATCGGCGTAATCGGCCGACAGCGCGGTGAGCAGCGCACGCACATCCGCGCCTTCCGGCAGCCGGGCGGCGATGATCGCCTCGTCCAGTGGCTCGCCGGCGGCGAACAGCATCGCCTCCAGCAGGCGCAGATCCGGGTCGCGGACGGTGGAAGACACAGCGTCGGGCGCCACCTCTTCCAGCTCAGGGTCGGGGCCCGCGACGCGGGCGGCTTCGGCGCTCATGCGCCCTCCCCCGGCACGTCGCGTCGGCTGCGGATCCAGATCGGCGCGAAGCTCTCCTCCTGCTGCACGTCGATCAGGCCCTCGCGCACCATCTCCAGCGTCGCCGAAAAGCCCGAGGCCAGCGCTGTCGCCCGCATCTTCGGGTCGGCGATCCAGTTGAGCAGGAAGCCGTCGAGCCGGGCCCATTCGCCGTGCAGCGCCAGCCGGCCCATCAGCCGCTCCAGCCGCTCGCGCGCCTCGGCAAGCGAGATCACGTTGCGCGGGGGAAAGCGCACCTGCGAGAGCGCCATCTTCTGGCGCTGCGCGCCATAGGCGGCGAGAAGGTCGTAAAGCGTCGCCTCATAGACGATGGGCCCCGCCGCCTGCAGCGGTTCCGGGGCGCCGCGCTGGAACACCTCGTGGCCGATGCGGTCGCGGGTGGCGAGATGGGCGGCGGCGGCGCGGATCTGCTCCAGCCGGCGCAGGCGCTCGGCAAGATCGGCCGCGAGATCGGAGGCACTCGGCCCCTCCTCCTTCGGCGGATCGGGCAGCAGCAGGCGGGATTTGAGATAGGCGAGCCAGGCCGCCATCACCAGATAGTCGGCCGCCAGTTCCAGCCGGATGCGCCGCGCGGCCTCGACGAACAGCAGATACTGCTCGGCGAGTTGCAGGATGGAAATGCGGTGCAAATCCACCTTCTGCGTGCGCGCAAGCGCCAGCAACAGGTCGAGCGGCCCCTCGAAGCCGTCGACATCCACCACCAAGGCGGGCTCGTCCGCCTGGCGCGCGGCGTCGGCATCGAAGGTGAACTGGCTTTGAACCATGCGGGACCGCGATCGACGTTCAGGACGTCGCGATCATAGCCGAAAAACGCGCCCGCGCCTCGCCGAGGGCTATTTCTTCCGCCGGATTGATTCGTGCAAGCGCCGCCGCGCAGCGCCGTGCCGCCTCGCCCTGCAGTACCGGGGTGCGGGAGGCCACTTCCGCCATCTCGTCGAGCCGCCCATTGCAATGCAGCGCCAGGTCGCAACCTGCGGCGAAGGAGGCCTCGGTGCGGTGTGCGAGCGAACCCGCAAGCGCGCCCATGGAGAGATCGTCGCTCATCAGCGCGCCGTCAAAGCCGATATGGCCGCGAATGATCTCCTCGATGACCTTCGGCGACGTCGTTGCCGGCCGGTCGGGGTCGATGTCGGCATAGACGACATGAGCCGTCATGCCGAGCGGCAGATCGGACAGCAGGCGGAACGGCGCGAAATCGGTCGCTTCCAGCTCGGCGCGCGGGGTCTCGACGATGGGCAGGCTCTCATGGCTGTCAGCATTGGCACGGCCATGGCCGGGAATGTGCTTGAGCACTGGCAGCACGCCGCCCGCCATCAGCCCTTCGGCGGCGGCGCGGGCGAGATGGGCCACCTGCGCCGGGGTCGACCCATAGGCACGGTCGCCGATGATGCCATGGCCTTCCGGCAGGCGCAGATCCGCGCAGGGCACGCAGTCCACCGTGATACCAAGCGCGGCGAGATCGGCCGCCATCAGCCGGGCACCGAGCCGGGCCGCCTCCGCCGCGCCTTCCACATCGCCGGCCTCGGCCCGGCGGGCGAAAACCTCGGCGGGGGGGTAGGCCGGCCAGTGCGGCGGACCGAGCCGCTGCACCCGTCCGCCCTCCTGGTCGATCAGCACGGCTGCATCGGCGCGGCCGACCGCGGCACGGAAAGCGGCGACCAGCGCGGCCACCTGCGCCGGGCTCTCCACATTGCGACGGAACAGGATCAGCCCCCACGGGGCCGCCTCCTTCAAGAAGGCGGTCTCGTCAGGGGTGAGCAAAGTTGCGGCGCAGCCGGTGATGAAGGCGCGCGGCGCGTTGGGGGCGTTCATGAGGGCCTGGCGTCTCAGTTGCGCGCGACCATGCAGGTCGTGCCTTGGGCGCGCAGGGCCTCGCACAGGCCGACAGCGCCCTCGCGCGAGCTGAAATTGCCCACCTGTGCCCGGTAATAAATCCCCTTGTCGCCGAGATCGGCCCGCTTCACGCTGAAAGGCTGGTTACGCAGCAGGTCCGAGTACCGGGCCTGGGCGCTGCGCCAGGTCGCCTGCGCCTCCGCCTCGGAACGAACGGCGGCGATCTGTACGACAAAGGCACCGGCCGGCACGGCCGCAGTGCTTGCCGAGGCGGCAGGGGCCGCCGCAACGCGGGCAGCAGGCGCCGCCGCTGGGGTTGGGGCCGGAGCTGGGGCCGGGGTCGCGTCGGCAGGCATGTTTTCGACGATGGAGGGCGTCGCCGAGAGCGGCATTGGCGTCGTCGGCACCGCCCCGCCCGTGCCGAGATTCAGCGCGACGGGATTGCCCGCCGGCCCGGCAGAGGCGCCGGGCGGCAGGGGCGCGGCGGGGGCCGGTACTTCCACGACGGTGCCATCGGCGCGCACGGTCAGGGTCCGCACCCGCTTGGGTTCGGCCGAGCCGGCGCCACCCGCCGAAGGAGTGGTCTGGATGACGCGCGGCTGCGGCTGCGCCGCCTGCGACACGTCGACCGGCTGCTCCTCGCTGGAAACCACCTGCTCGTTGCCGGTGGTCGCGCCACCGCCGACACGGTCATAGATCAGCTTCTGGCCATCGGCGGTCTGCTCCGCCACCGGCTGGTTCGGGACCACCTTGTTTGGCCCCTGGTCGGCGCGGATGACGGGCGGCGCGCCCGACACGCCAGACCCCGACGGGCCGGACACCAGGACATAGCCGAGCGCCGCCGCGCCGATGAACACCAGCACCGCGCCGCCGATCATCAGCAGGCGCTTGCGATTGGGGCCACGTGGAGCTTCCTCCTCCGCAGCGTACTCGTCATAGGAGCCGGCATCCGGCGGATAATCGCCGGCCGAGCGCCCGTAATCATAGGCGTCCTCGTCGAGATCGACGGGCTGCGGGGCCGGCGGGCTCACCTGCCGGGCTGCCGGCGGCGGGGGCGCGGCGGGCGCCACAGGCTGAGCCGGCGCCACCGGGACATCGACAGCGCGGGCGGCGGCCGTGGCCCGGGTCATCCAGGCCGGCACGCGGGACTCGTCGGAAGCCTCGTCGGCGCTGGCCGGCTGCGCGGAAGGCCCGCGCACAGCCTCGCGCGCAGCCGCCTCGCGACGTGCCGCATCCTGGCGCACCGTTTCCTGACGCTGCGCCTCACGGCGCATCGCCTCGTGGCGCGCCGCTTCCTGACGCGCCGCTTCCTGTCGGGCCAGATCCTGTCGGGCGAAATCCTGCCGGGCGGCATCCAGGCGCACGGCCTCCTGCCGCAGGGCGTCCTGCCGAAGCGCTTCCTGCCGGGCCATGTCCGCCGGCGTCATCGGCGCCCGCGCCGCCGGGGCGCGCGGCGCGTCGGTGCGGGTAGCATCGGCGCGAGGAGCCTCGGGGCGCGGCGCTTCTGCGCGCAACGGTTCGGCCCGCGGCGGCAGCGGACGCTGCGGCGCTGAGGGAGCGGCGCCCGGCGGCATCTCCGGACGCGACGCCGGCATACGGCGCGCCGCATCGGTGGCCTGCGGGCGCGGCGGAACATAGGCCGCACGCGGATCGGGACGTTCGCCACGGGCCGGCTCGCGATGCGCGTCGCGGGCCGCCTCCTCCGCACCGGAGCGCGACAGCGGCGCGGTGCGGGGCACGCCCTCGCCATAGACTTCCGCCGCCAGCGCGGCAAAGGAGCCGGGCGCCGGGCGCCCCTCCTCCGCCGGACGGCGGGCGGTCAGCGGAGGGCGCGTGGGCGCGGGAGCGACGGGCCGGGAAGAGGGATGCTGGGGCGCAGCGGGTTGATGGGCCGGTGGCGCCTGCCGCAGCAGCTCCGCGAAATCGTCTTCCTGGGCCATCAGGCGCGCAAGTTCGGCAAGCGGATCCTCGGCGGCGTTTTCCGGCCGATCACGCATGTTCTCATTGCCCATCTTCAGAACCTGTTCGCCACGATCAAAACGAGGACCGCCCACCGGGCGGCATCACGGGAGCGGCAGGTCGAACGAACCGTCGCGACGCGCTCACCGCATTTCTTCGGGAGCATCGACTCCAAGAATGGAAAGTCCTGAAGCGATGATCAGCGCGACCGCGTGCACCAAAGCCAGCCGCGCATAAGTCAATTCTCGATCATCTTCGATAATGAAGCGTAAATGAGGCGAATCCTTCCCGCGACTCCACTGTCCGTGCAAGGCACTGGCGAGATCGTACAGATAGAATGTCACCCGATGGGGCTCGCGCGCCGAGGCGGCCTGCTCGACCATGCGCGGATAGTTGGCGATCAGCCGAGCAAGGCCGAGTTCCCCTTCGTCGCTCAGCCGTGACAGCGCCGCGCCGGCGAATTCAACCGTCGCCTCCGGCAGGTCCGGAAACGCCTGCCGCGCATTGCGCAGGATCGAGCTCGCCCTTGCATGGGCGTACTGCACATAGAACACCGGGTTCTCGCGCGACTGCTCGATCACCTTGGCGAGATCGAAGTCGAGCACGGCGTCGTTCTTGCGGTTGATCATCATGAACCGCACCGCGTCGCGGCCGACCTCGTCGACCACGTCGCGCAGGGTGACGAAATCGCCGGAGCGCTTGGACATCTTGACCGGCTCGCCATTGCGCAGCAGGCGCACCAGCTGGCACAGCTCGACATCAAGGCTCGCCGCGCCGTCCGACGCGGCCTTCACCGCCGCCTGCATACGCTTGACATAGCCGCCATGGTCGGCGCCCCAGATGTCGATCATCCGCTTGAATCCGCGGTCGAACTTGTCCTTGTGATAGGCGATGTCGGCGGCGAAATAGGTATAGGCGCCGTCCGATTTCATCAGCGGCCGGTCCACATCGTCGCCAAACTGGGTGGCGCGGAACAGCGTCTGCTCGCGGTCCTCCCAGTCCTCGACCGGCTGCCCCTTGGGCGGCGCCAGGCGGCCCTCATAGACGAGATCGCGCGCCCGCAGCGTGTCGAGCAGGCGGTCGATGGTGCTCGGCGCCCCGTCGGGGCGGGCGTGCAATGTCCGCTCGGAGAAGAACGCTTCATGATGGATGTTCAGCGCCGCCAGATCGGTGCGGATCATCGCCATCATAGCGTCGATGGCGACATCCCGCACCGCCGGCAGCCACTCCGCTTCCGGCTTGTCGCGCAGCGTGCGGCCATATTTCGTCACCAGCGCCTTGCCGAC
This sequence comes from Ancylobacter sp. FA202, assembly GCF_000380205.1. Classification (NCBI taxonomy): domain Bacteria; kingdom Pseudomonadati; phylum Pseudomonadota; class Alphaproteobacteria; order Hyphomicrobiales; family Xanthobacteraceae; genus Ancylobacter; species Ancylobacter sp. FA202. The sequence goes on from NZ_KB904818.1 coordinate 4,831,265, forward strand.
GGGGACGAGATAGTCGCCGGGATAGAGCCCCTCGGGGATGGTTATTTCCTCGCCCAGCGCCTCGCAATAGCGCAGGAAGGCCGACCGGGCGAGGACATCGACCTGCGCGCCGGCATCGTTGATGTAATATTCGCGCGTCACCTTCCAGCCGGCAAAGGCCAGGAGATTGGCCAGCGCGTCACCGAACACCGCCCCCCGGCAATGGCCGACATGCATCGGGCCGGTGGGGTTGGCCGAGACATATTCGACATTGATGGCCTGCCCGCCGCCGGAATCCGAGCGACCGAACTCCCGGCCCTGCCGCAGCACGGCTCCGATCACCTGCGGCCAATAGGTGCCGTCGAGGCTGAGATTGATGAAGCCGGGGCCGGCCACATCCACCTTCGCCACGCCGGGAATCGCGGCCAGGTGGGTCGCCAGCTTCTCGGCCAGATCGCGCGGCTTCAGCCCGGCATCCTTGGCCAGCACCATGGCCGCATTGGTGGCGAGGTCGCCATGGCTGGCGTCGCGCGGCGGCTCCACCACCACCCGCGCGGTATCGACGCCCGGCGGCACCACGCCTTCGCTTGCGAGCTTTGCGAGGGCGTCGCGGACGTGGTCGGCGAAGAGGGCGAAGAGGTTCATGAGGATCATCTCCCGGCACGGCCAGACCCAGAAGGGGCCGCTGCCGCTACCGCAGTTCCGGTGCCCTGTCAAAGAGCCGGGCGTGCTCGGCCAAGGCGTAGCGGTCGGTCTGGCCGGCGAGGAAATCGGCGATGCGCCGCGCCCGGGCAGCCTCGCCGCGCCCTTCCACGCTGGCGCGCCATTCCTCCGGCAGCGCCTTTGTGTCGGCCATGTAGCGGGCGAACAGCTCGCGCACCACGTCGCCGGCGGCTTCCATCGTCGCCATGACGCGCGGATGCCGGTACATGCGAGGAAAAAGAAAGGCCTTGATCGCCTTTTCCGCCGCCGCCGTTTCCGCTGAAAACCCAATCACCGCATGGCCGAGGCGGCGGATGGCGTCGGCATCGTCCGGACGGGCCGCCTCGATCCGCCGGCGGCTCTCCGCCACCACGTCGCCGATCAGCACGGTGATCATGCGCCGGCCGAGTTCGTGGAACACCCGCGCGCGGTCAAGATCGGGCCAACGGGCGTGGATGTCGGAGAGGACAGTGTGGACAAGCGGGAGGCCAGTCAGTTCAGTGAGATCAAACAGGCCCGCGCGCAGCCCGTCGTCGAGGTCGTGCACATCATAGGCGATGTCGTCGGCAATGGCGGCGACCTGCGCCTCGGCGCAGGGCCAGCTCCACAACCACAGATCCTGCCGCTCGGCATGCACCGCGATGGCGTGCGGCAGCGGGCCCGCCACCGGACCATTATGCTTCACGATCCCCTCATGGGTCTCCCAGGAGAGGTTCAGCCCGTCGAAATCGGGATAGCGGTTCTCCAGCCGTGTCACCACCCGCAGAGACTGCGCATTGTGATCGAAGCCGCCATAGGCAGCCATGCAGGTGTCGAGCACCCGTTCGCCGGCATGGGCGAAGGGCGGGTGGCCGAGATCATGCGCCAGAGCCAGCGCCTCGCTCAGATCCTCGTCGAGCCCCAGCGCGCGGGCGACCGAGCGCGCCACCTGCACCACTTCCAGCGTATGGGTCAGCCTCGTCCGGTAATGGTCGCCCTCATGATAGGAAAAGACCTGCGTCTTGTAGGCGAGCCGGCGGAAGGCGCTGGAATGGATAATGCGGTCGGCGTCGCGGCGGAAGGCGCTGCGGGCGTCCCCGCCGGGCTCGGGATGGAGCCGCCCGCGGCTGTCCTCGGCCCTCGACGCCCATGGCGCACGCGGCGCTGCCTCGGCCACCGCCATGCGCAATTCTCCTGCCAGTCGCGCGCGCAGCCCCTTTGACTCGCGGGCGGCAGCACTTAACTATCGCTATAGGTCATATTCAACGGGTAGTGAGCAACATGAGCGCAGGTTCTTCGCCCGACATCGTTGCGGCCACCGCCGTCGGCGTCACCGCCAGCGCGGCGCGCCGGATCGCCGAGATTCTCCGTGGCGAGCCGCCGGAGAGCATGCTGCGGGTCAGCGTGGAAGGCGGCGGCTGTTCCGGCTTCCAATACAAGTTCGACATTACCCGCTCCCGCGAGGCGGACGACATCGTCATCGCCGAGGGTGAGGCCAGCGTGGTGATCGATCCCGTGTCGCTGGAATACATGTCCGGCTCGCATATCGATTATGTCGACGACCTGATCGGCGCCTCGTTCCGCATCGCCAACCCGCAGGCCACCGCCTCCTGCGGCTGCGGCACCAGCTTCGCCCTCTGATGCGCCCGGTCGGCGTGCTCTGCGCCATTCCGCAGGAATTCGCCTTTCTCGCCGACAATCTCACCGGCACCGAAATCACCGAGCGCGCCGGCATGGTGTTCCATGCCGGCCGGCTTGATGGCCATGAGGTCGTGCTGGCACGCGCCGGCATGGGCAAGGTGAATGCCGGCATCGCCGCGACGCTGCTGCTGGAACGGTTCGACTGCCGCCTGCTGCTGTTCTCCGGCATTGCCGGCGGCCTCGACCCGGCGCTGTCCATCGGCGATGTGGTGATCGCCGACCATGTCGTGCAGCACGATGCTGGCTATTACGACGCGGACGAGGCCTTCATCGTCTACCAGGCGGGGCACCTGCCCTTCTTCAGCCCGCAGGAAGAGCTCGGCCACAGCGCCGATGGCCCCCTGCTGGAGCGCGTCCAGGCGGCCCTGGCCGCGCTTTCGCTGGCGCCGCTATCGGCCGCCGGCGGCGAGAGGGCGCCTCAGCTGCATTATGGCCGCATCCTCACCGGCGACCAGTTCATCAATTCCGAGATGCTGCGCGAGCGCCTGTTTCGGGAACTTGGCGGTGCGGCGGTGGAGATGGAGGGCGGGGCGATGGCTCAGACCGCCGCTGCCTATGGCGTGCCGTGGCTGGTGGTCCGCACCCTTTCCGATCTCGCCGGGCGCGACTCGCATTTCGATTTCCGCCAGTTCGTCGACGAAGTGGCGCTCTCCTCCGCCCTCATCGTGCGCCGGCTGCTGCCAGTGCTGTAGAGTGGCGGCCGATTCACCGCCCCCTTCCCGCCTGCCCGTGAGAGCCCGATGCGTATCGCTACCTGGAACGTCAATTCGATCCGGCAACGCCAGGAACATGCGGTGGCCTGGCTCACCGAGACCCGGCCGGACGTGGTGTGCCTGCAGGAGCTGAAATGCGCCGACGAGGCGTTTCCGCGCGAGACATTCGAGGCGCTCGGCTACAATGTCGCCGTGCATGGCCAGAAGGGCTTCAACGGCGTCGCCGTGCTCTCGCGCCTGCCCTTTGACGAGGTGACGACTGGGCTGCCCGGAGACGAGGCCGATGTGCAGTCGCGCTTCATCGAGGTGGTGGTCTCGACCCCGGAAGGCTCGCTGCGCGTGTGCGGCATCTACCTGCCCAACGGCAACCCCGTGGGCACGGAGAAATACCCCTACAAGCTCGGCTGGATGCAGCGGCTGAAAACCCATATCGCTGGGCGCCTCGCCTTCGAGGAACCGTTCATCGTCTGCGGCGACTACAACGTCATTCCCGAGCCGGAAGATGCCGCCCATCCCGAGGCCTGGACCGAGGACGCGCTGTTCCTGCCGCAGACACGGGCGGCGTTCCGCGAAATTCTCAATCTCGGCATGACCGATGCGCTGCGCGCCACCACTGAAGAGGCCGGCATCTACAGCTTCTGGGATTATCAGGCCGGCGCCTGGCAGCGGAACAACGGCATCCGCATCGACCATCTGCTGCTCTCGCCACAGGCCACCGACCGGCTGACGGCGGTGGGTGTCGACAAGCATGTGCGCGGCTGGGAAAAGCCCTCCGACCATGTGCCGGTGTGGGCGGAGCTGTCGCTTTAGGCGCTGGCGGGTTCAGGTTTCCCTCATCCCGGCCGCGCGGAGCGAGAGCCGCAGGATCGCTCTCCGTCACCGAGCCGATCCCGGATCGGCCTGCGGCCGTCCGGGATGACGTTGGCCGACAGGCCGGGCTGGAGCCGCGCGCCTCAGCGCACCGTCTTCATGTACTGTTCGAGATAGACCAGCGCCATGGCGCGCTCGTCCGGGCTGGCGTTGGAGAAGGCGTCCTCATAGAGGTCCACCACCCATTTGTCCTGCGGGCCGGCCGCGGCGTCGCGGGCGAGCGTCAGCCACATCAGGCCGCGCGCCGCCTGCCGGGGAATGCCGTCATCGCCCTTGAACAGCAGGCCGCCCAGCGCCGCCTGCGCCTGATACTGGCCCTTCTGCGCCGCCAGCCCGAGCCAGCGCGCGGCAAAGCGCGGGTCGCGGTCGACGCCATCGCCGTCGATATAGAGCCGCGCCAGATGATATTGCGCGCCGGGGTCGCCGAAATAGGAGGCGGCATAGGCGAACATGTCGCGCGCGCGGGTGGCGTCGCGGCGCACCTTGCTGTTGGGAATGCCGACGAGATAATAGGCCCCGAGCGCCACGAAGGCATCCGCCGCGAAGCGCGCCTCCGGCGTCGCCGGGTTGTCGTCGGCATGCATGTTGGCGATCTGGCTGAAATACTCGAACGCCTTGATGTCGTTGCGCTCGACGCCCTCGCCTTCCGCATACATGCGGCCGAGCTTCCACTGCGCGCCGGCATGGCCCTTTTCGGCCGCGTAGCGCAGCGAATCGATGCCCTGCTCGGTCTGGCCCGAACGCAGAGCCTGCGCGCCGAAGCGCACGGATTCTTCAATGGTGCGCGGCTTGCCCGCCGGCACGGCCGCACCGGGCGGCGCGTCGGCGCCGGGGGTGCCGTCGAAGGCCGACGCCACCGACGGCGCCAGCACGAGCGCGCAAAGAAGGATAAGGGGCCTGAGGCCCGAAAGATCATACATCCGCATAGCACGCCGTCTCAGCCGCGCCGCCGGGGTGAGTGACCGCGCCATCACGGGCGGGTCCCACGGCCTGCGCGAACTTCCAGATGGCCCCCGAGCCGACGGGCGAGGGACGCGGTTTCCACTCCGCCCGGCGGGCGGCGAATTCCTCGTCCGAAAGCGCCACGTCAAGCGTGCCCTCGATCGCGTCAATGGTGATGATGTCGCCGTCTCGGATCAGCCCGATCGGCCCGCCGACCGCCGCCTCCGGCCCGACATGGCCGATGCAGAAGCCGCGCGTGGCGCCCGAGAAGCGCCCATCGGTGATCAGCGCCACCTTGTCGCCCACGCCCTGCCCATAGAGGGCGGCGGTGGTGGACAGCATTTCCCGCATGCCGGGCCCGCCCTTGGGCCCCTCATAGCGGATGACCAGCACCTCGCCCTCTTGATAGGCGCGGTGGGTCACGGCCTCGAAGCACGCTTCCTCACCGTCGAAGCAGCGGGCCGGGCCGGTGAACTTCTGGGTCTTGAGCCCCGCCACCTTCACGATGGCGCCATCGGGAGCGAGATTGCCCTGCAGGCCGACCACGCCGCCGGTGACGGTGATCGGGTCATTGGCCGGGCGGACCACGTCCTGGTGCGGGTTCCACTTCACCGAAGCGAGGTTCTCGGCAATGGTGCGGCCAGTCACGGTGAGGCAGTCGCCATGCAGGAAGCCGTGCTCCAGCAGCGTCTTCATCAGCAGCGGAATGCCGCCGGCCTCGAACATGTCCTTGGCGACATAGCGCCCACCGGGCTTGAGATCGGCGATGTAGGGCGTGCGCTTGAAGATCTCGGCGACATCGAACAGGTCGAATTTGATGCCGGCCTCATGCGCCATCGCCGGCAGGTGCAGCGCCGCATTGGTGGACCCGCCCGAGGCGGCGACCACGGTGGCGGCGTTCTCCAGCGCCTTCAGCGTGACGATGTCGCGCGGACGGATGTTACGGGCGACGAGATCCATGATCTGCTCGCCGGCCGCCATGCAGAACCGGTCGCGGATTTCATAAGGCGCCGGCGCGCCGGCCGAATAAGGCAGCGCGAGGCCGATCGCCTCGGAGACGGTGGCCATGGTGTTGGCGGTGAACTGCGCGCCGCAGGCTCCGGCGGAGGGGCAGGCGACCTGCTCCAGCTCGTCGAGGTCCTCGTCGGACATGAGGCCCACCGAGTGCTTGCCGACCGCCTCAAACATGTCCTGCACCGTCACCGGCTGGCCCCGGAAGGAGCCCGGCAGGATCGAGCCGCCATAGATGAAGATCGACGGCACGTTGAGGCGCAGCATCGCCATCATCATGCCTGGCAACGACTTGTCGCAGCCGGCCAGGCCGACCAGCGCGTCATAGGCATGGCCGCGAATGGTGAGCTCGACCGAGTCGGCGATAACCTCGCGCGAGGCGAGCGAGGCCTTCATGCCATCATGGCCCATGGCGATGCCATCGGTGACGGTGATGGTGCAGAATTCGCGCGGCGTGCCGTTTGCGCTCGCGACGCCCTTCTTCACCGCCTGCGCCTGACGCATCAGCGAGATGTTGCAGGGCGCGGCCTCGTTCCAGCACGAGGCGACGCCGACCAGCGGCTGATGGATCTGCTCGCGGGTCAGCCCCATCGCGTAGAGATAGGAACGATGCGGCGCGCGCGACGGGCCTTCCGTCACGTGGCGGCTCGGCAGGTTCCGCTTGTCGATGATCGTCCTGACGTCCATTTTCTTCACGCATCCCGGTGCGGGGGCTTCTTGTCGGCGCCGCATCCGACACCTTTATCCCCCGTCTATCCGTCGGATTTCGTGCCGGTTTGTGGCGGCTTCGCGGCGTGGGCGCCGTGGTCTTGGGTTATGGTTGCGAATGCGTGACACTGTTGCCAGCCAGTCACAAAATCGCGATAGCCAGACGGCTGGAAAAGCGGCCTCCGCGCAGAGCCCGGGGCCGCCGGAAAACCAGGGAGAGCAACGTGCCGAGCGGCAATATCGTGGAGCGCCTGCGGGCGATGGCGGCGAATCTGGACCAGTTCCGCCGCGACAAGGTCGAGGATGAGCTGTCGGAGGCTGCCGATGTCATCGAGCGGCTGCGCGCCGAGCTCGACCGGATGGAGGCGCGGCTCGCGGCGACGCAGACAGCCACGCCCGATTCTTCGCCCGCCCCGCAATAGCGGCCGCCCGCCTCAATCGGCCGCCGAGCGGGTCCAATCGGCCGAGGTCACGCCGGGCAGGTGGCGCAGCCGCGCCACCGCGGCATTCAGCTCGGCCACCCGCACGGAGGTGTTGACCAGCGTCGCGCGCAGCTCCGCCGTGCCGTCCGGCCGGTCTTGGATCTCGACCTCGTCGATCGGGAACTTCGCGGCTTCCAGCAGGCTGGAAACCTTGCTGCGCAGTTCCGCCGCCACCGTCGCGCCGGTGATGACGCTGACACCATAGGTCGCCTCGGTCGATTCCTCGTCGCGCGGCAGGCGCTCCAGCGCGCCCACCAGCGGGCGCAGCAGAGTGTTGCCGGCCAGCACGAAGCCGGTGAGCAGCACCGACTGGGCGACCAGATCCGCCCCGGCGCAGGCCCCCACCGCCGCCGAACACCACAGCGTCGCCGCTGTGTTCAGGCCGCGAATATTGGTGCCTTCCTTCATGATGACGCCGGCGCCGAGAAAGCCGATGCCGGACACCACATAGGCGACCACCCGCACCGCCCCCTCGGGGCCGGCCAGGTGCATCGCCATGTCGACGAACTGAGCGGCGCCGATCGCCACCAGCACATTGGTGCGCAGGCCGGCCGTGCGCTGGCGGTATTGCCGCTCGGCGCCGATCAGCGTGCCCATGGCGAAGGCGACCAGCAGGCTGACGATAGTGGAAAGGAAATCGCCCGGCTGGAACGACTCGATGAACGCCATGCCGATTCCCTGCCCGCCCTGCCCTATGCCGTCGCCTGCCGGTCGCGCCGCCTGCCTCAGCCGGCGCGGCCGAGCCGGGCCAGCGCCTCGCCAATCTTGCCCGCGCGCTCGGATGCCGCCTCGCGGCGCTCGCGCTGCTCCTCGATAACTTCCTCAGGTGCACGTTTGATGAAATCGGCATTGCCGAGCTTGGCGTCGACCTTGGCGATGTCGTCCTTCGCCTTGGCGAGCTCCTTGGCGAGGCGCGCGCCTTCCGCGTCCATGTCGATGACGCCCGCCAGCGGCAGCGCCGCCGTCTCGCCGCGCACCACGATCTGCACCGAGCCCGCCGGGGCCTCCGTCTCGAAGGAAATCGAGGACAGGCGGGCGAGCCGTGTCAGCGTGTCGAGCCACACCACCACGCGCTCGCGCACCTCGTCCGCCACGCCCACCAAGACGAGGGGAAGCTGCGCGCCGGCCGGCACGTTCATCTCGGCACGGACCGAGCGGATCTCCGTGATGAGGTCGAGCAGCCAGCCGATCTCGGCCTCGGCATCCGGCGCCTCCAGCCCTTCCAGCGCCGGCCACTCCGCCAGCGCCAGCAGGCTGGCGCGCGGCGCGCCGGTCTCGGCGGTGCGCGCCCACAGCTCTTCGGTGAGGAAGGGCATGAAGGGGTGCAGCATCTTCAGGATTTCGTCGAGCACGAAAGCGGTGGTCGCCCGCGTCTCGTCCTTCCAGCCGCCATTGCCGTTGAAAACAGGCTTGGCGAGTTCGAGATACCAGTCGCAGAAGATGTTCCACACGAAACGATAGGCCGCGCCGGCCGCCTCGTTGAACTTGTAGGCTTCCAGCGCCTGGGTGATCTCGGTGCCGGCCTTCTGCGTCTCCGAGAGAATCCAGCGGTTGAGCCGGGATTCGGCGTTGCGCGGCACGAAAGCCGGATCGCGCCCGCAGCCATTCATTTCAGCGAAGCGGGCCGCATTCCACAGCTTGGTGGAGAAGTTGCGGTAGCCCTCGACGCGGGCCGGGGCGAGCTTGATATCGCGCCCCTGCGCCGCCATCGCCGCCAGCGTGAAGCGCAGCGCGTCGGCGCCGTATTTCGACACCAGGTCCAGCGGGTCGATGACGTTGCCCTTGGACTTCGACATCTTGGCGCCCTTCTCGTCACGGACGAGGGCGTGGATGTAGACATCCTTGAACGGCACGTCGGGCATGAAGTGCAGGCCCATCATCATCATCCGGGCGACCCAGAAGAAGATGATGTCGAAGCCGGTGATGAGCACCGTGGTCGGGTAGAAGCGCGCCACTTCAGCCGTCTCGTCCGGCCAGCCGAGCGTCGAGAACGGCCACAGGGCGGAGGAGAACCAGGTGTCGAGCACGTCCTCGTCGCGGGTGATCAACGTCGCCCGCTTTTCCGGGTCAGCGGCAAGCTCCAGCGCCTCGGCGTCGGTGATGATGCCGTTCTGCACGCAATGGGCGAGCGCGGCGGCAACCGCTGCCTCTTCCGTCTCCTCGACGAAGACTGAGCCGTCCGGACCATACCAGGCCGGGATCTGGTGGCCCCACCAGAGCTGGCGCGAGACGCACCAGGGCTGGATGTTCTCCAGCCACTCGAAATAGGTCTTCTCCCAGTTCTTCGGCACGAAGTTCGTGCGCCCCTCGCGCACGGCGGCCAGCGCCGGCTGGGCAAGGGTGTGGGCGTCGACATACCACTGGTCGGTCAGCCACGGCTCGATGACCACATTCGAGCGGTCGCCATGCGGCACCATGTGGGTGTGCGGCTCGATGCGGTCGAGAACGCCGCGCTCTTCCATCAGCGCGACAATGGCCTTGCGCGCCGCTTCGCGCGAGAGCCCGTCGAGCGCCAGCGCGGCGTCGAGTTCGGCGCCCGGCTGCGCGCCCGCGAGGAACTCCTCATTGCCGGCCAGCGTGATGCGCGCCTCGGCGTCGAGCACGTTGATCATCGGCAGGCTGTGCCGGCGGCCAACCTCGAAATCGTTGAAATCATGCGCCGGGGTGATCTTCACCGCGCCGGTGCCCTTGGTCGGATCGGAATACTCGTCCGGCACGATCGGGATCAGCCGGCCGACCAGCGGCAGGCGCACCTTGGCCCCGGCGGCGACGAGGCCCTGATAGCGCGGGTCTTCCGGGTGCACCGCCACGGCCGTGTCGCCCAGCATGGTCTCGGGGCGGGTGGTGGCGACGACGATATAGTCGCGGGTCTCGAACTCGAAGGGCTGGCCGTTCTCGTCGAAGGCGATCGGGTGCTCATAGGTCACACCGTCGGCCAAGGGGTAGCGCAGGTGCCAGAGATGGCCCTTCACCTCGACCTGCAGCACTTCAAGGTCGGAAATGGCGGACTGGAACTTCGGGTCCCAGTTCACCAGCCGCTTGTCCTTGTAGATCAGCCCATCCTTGTAGAGCCGGACGAACACCTTGAGGACGGCGCGGGACAGGCCCTCATCCATGGTGAAGCGCTCGCGCGACCAGTCGCAGGAGGCGCCCAGCTTCTTCAGCTGGTTGATGATGGTGCCGCCGGATTCTTCCTTCCACGCCCAGATGCGCTCGACGAAGGCGGCGCGGCCCATGTCGCGGCGGCCGGGCAGCTGGCGCTCGGCGAGCTGGCGTTCCACCACCATCTGGGTGGCGATGCCGGCATGGTCGGTGCCGACCTGCCAGAGCACGTCCTTGCCGCGCATGCGCTCGAAGCGGCAGAGAATGTCCTGCAGCGTGTTGTTGAGCGCGTGCCCCATATGGAGCGAGCCGGTGACGTTGGGCGGCGGGATGACGATGCAATAGGGCTCGGCTCCTGCCCGCTCCGGACGCCCGGCCTTGAAGGCACCCGCCTCCACCCAGCTCTGGTAGATGCGGTCTTCGACGGCGGCGGGATCGAACCTGTTGTCGAGCATTTTGGCTCCGGCACCTGAATGGAATGGGTGCGAGAGAAAGCGGAGCGGATGCCTCAAGTCAACTCGCGAGAGGCGAAGCCGCGCCTAAAGCGCCCGATCGCGCCCGGCTTTGCACCGTGAGAGGTGGCCGGGCGGGGCGTCGCCTACTGCCCGTGGCGGGCGACGCGCTCGATTTCCGCCCGCACCAGCCGCTCGACCATGGCCGGCAGATTTTCGTCGAGCCAGGCCTTGAGCATGGGCTTCAGCGCCTCGGTGACGAGATCGTCGACCGAACGGGGCGCGGCGCTGCCCACCGTGCGCTGCAGCGAGCCGAAGGCGGCCGACACGGCGCTGCTGGCCGGCGCCGACACCAGGCGCTCGCGCGCTGGCTCGGCGGCTTCCGGGGCGACACTCGGCCGGCTGCTGGCGACCAGCCGCGACTCCGAGAGGCGGGATTCCGCGAGCCGGGCTTCCGCCAGATTTGTCTCATGTCCGCGCGGCTCGGCGTGGCGCACATCGGACGCGCGCGGCTCGGGCGAGCGAAAATCCGTGCGAGGCGCGGGCGCGACGGGCGACGCCGACGCGACCTCGTCCTTCACCGGCACGGCAAGGGCGGCGCCCTCGCGGGCCGGATCGGCAACGGCGGTGCGCGCGGCAGGCGCCGGCATCTCGGCGGGCTCGGCAACCGGCTGCGCCACGACTTCCGGTGCGGGAGCGACGGCGGGCGCCGCGCTTGCCGGGGCGGTGGCTGTGGCGGCATCCTTGGCGGGCTCGGCCTGGACAGACCCCACCATCGCCGGCTCGGACGAGGCGACAGACTTGACGACGTCCGCACGGGACGGCTCGACCGCCGGCACCGAGGCGACCGGCTGCGCTGGCGCTGAGGCGGTCGGCTCGTTCAGCGCCACATTCGCCATTTCGGCCTGGACGGCCTGCTCAACCAGCGCGAGGTCGAGCAGCGCCGCCGCCAGCGGCTTGTCGAGTTCGCTGTCGAGCGGCGCCGGCGACCTGACAACCGAAGGGCGGGTGAAGGACGGCCGCACCGGCGGCAGGGCGGCCATGCCGGCCCCATTGGGCGGCGTGTTCAGTGCGGAACCCGGCGAGGGCCGGGCCGGGGCGCTCGCTACCGGCGCGCGCATTTCGGGCGTGAAGGCCGGTGCGGAGCTGCGCGGCTCGACAAGCCGGGGCTCCGGTCGCGGCCGCGACTCAGCCAGCGGCCGCAGGTCGGGCAGCGGCCGGGAATCGGGAAACAGGCGCGGCTCGACGCGGCGCGCTTCGGGCGCCCGGCTCTCGCTCGCCGGCCGGGCCGGCAGCGGCGCCTCAAGCGCGCGGGCGGCGGAACCGCCGGAATAGACGGCAGCCGACGGCGCGCGGGACGCCATCGCGGCCGGCGCGAACGCGGGAGTGGAAAGCGCGGCAGCGGAAACCGTCACCGGCCGCGGCGTGAACGGATCGGCCGCCGGAGCGCGGCCGCGGGGGGCATAGTCGACCGGAGCCTCGACCCGCTCGCGGTAAGGCGGCGGCGCATAGGACAGTGCCTCGGAGGACTCGGAACTTGCCGCCGCTCGCGGTGGCGCGGCAGGGCGCGGAGCCGGTTCGCGGGCAGGTGCGGCGGCCGGGCGGGACGTCGCCTCGCGGCCGGACGCCTCGCGAGTATCGCGCGGAGGGCGCGGCGCATCGCTGCGCGCCGCCGGATCGGCGGCGACCTCGTCGGAAATGATGCGACGGATGGAGGCCAGGATTTCCTCCATCGACGGCTCACTGCCTCTCGCATTCACCGGCATGCGCTGTTTTCCGATCCCAGGGTTGACGGCGCTCGGCCGAGGCGCACGACTCAACCCGTTAACACTTCGTAAAGTGTGAACCGCCCACGGCGGAACGCCAAGATGTAACCCAATCGGACCAACAACGTTCGACAGCTAAGGTTAACGCCGACCGCGTTACCGTTCGCGGCCGGTCTCCCCTCCCCCGCCGTCGCAAGCTCCCACACCTCTCGGCGGCTTGCGGGCGGGCCGAGATTACTGCCCGCCGGGCGTGCGCACGCCGATCCAGGCGTCACGCACCTGATTGTAGTGGATCTGAGGGTTGTACACCGGAACCTTGAGCCCGAGCGTGACGGCGCTCAGTTGGCCGCTGGCGGAAAGCACCGCATAGGAGGCAACAACCCGATCCCGCTGGGCGATGACGAGGCTGGCCCGGGCGTTGAACAGCGCCGTCTGCGCGTTCAGCACGTCGAGCGTGGTGCGCTGGCCGACCCGCCATTCCTCGCGCACGCCGCGCAGGGCGATCTCGTTCGCCGCCACGGCGGCCTGCGCCGATTCGATGGCGGCCTTCGCCGCTTCGAGCGCGCCCCAATACTGCACGACGTTGGCCCGCACCTGCTCGCGGTTCACATCGACCTCGATCCGCAGCTGGCCGAGCGTTTCCTTGGACTGGCGGATGGTCGCGTATTCGCTGCCGCCCTGGTAGATCGGCACGGACAGGTTCAGCGTCGCGGAGGCGGAGGTCTGCCTCTGCACGTCCATGGTGCTGTTGTAGTCGGACGAGGCCGAGCCGTTCAGCGTCAGCGTGGGCGAGAGAGCCGCCTCTGCGACCTTGACGTTGGACAGGCCAGCGTCGACGGCGAACTCGGCCGACTTAACCGCCGGATGCCGGGTGAGGCCGGAATCGACGGCAAGCTTCTCGCTCTTCGGCAGCAGGCGATCGATCGGACGGCCGGGGCTCAGCTTGGTCGGGCGCAGGCCGATGACCTGATAGAATACCGCATTGGCGGTGTTGAGGTTCGATTCGGCAAGCGCCAGCTCGCTCTGCGCGTCGGCAACGCTGGCTTCCGCCTGGGCGACGTCCGTACGGGTGATTTCACCGACCGAGAAACGGTCGCGCGCCGCGCGCAGCTCCTCGCGCAGGGCTTCGAGGTTTTGCTTCTGAAGCTCCACCAGCGCCGCGTTCTGCAGCACGTTCATATAGGCGGTGGCGGCATCGAGCAGAACCAGCTGCTCGGTATTGCGCAACAATTCGCGCTGGCCGCGGACCTGCGATTCGGCGCTGCGCACCGAGTTTGCGGTTCGCAGGCCATTATAGATGGTCTGGCTGATGGTGATGCCGAAGCCCGTCGGGTAGGTTTTGGACTGGCTGACCGAGGACCCGCCCAGAAGCGCCGACTCACCCGCATCAACACGTGTTTCCGCCCACTGGGCACCGGCATAGGCACTGCCGAACACCTGCGGGCGATAACCCGCCAGCGCGATCGGCACATACTCGTCCGTAGCGCGGGTGGCAGCGCGCTGCGAATTCAATGTGGGATTGTTGCGATAGGCGGCCGAAAGCGCCTGATCGAGGGTCTGGGCTCTTGCCGGCACCGCGATGCCGACAAAAAAAGCGACCGCCGCCCACGCGACGACCTTACCCCCGGTAGCCGACACCCACATGTCCAACCTCTGCGAACGCTAATCTGATGGGAATCGCCTGCCCCCGGGCGACTCTCTCACTCTCTGTATGACGCGAACGCAGGATAGGTGCTCGGAGAGGGGCTGTGAACCGCTCGGTTTGGTTCGGGGAACGATTTAGTCGGACACGCGGCAGATCAGCCACAGGGGCGACGGAAACCTCTAGAAAACAAAGCCCGGCCGCGCCTCGAAGCCCGGCAGAGTCGGCACGGCGGCGTCGAAGACCACCCGCGAGCCCATGCCGCCGGTCGTGTGGGTGAACACCGTCGCCCGGCCGGCGCGACCGCGCCCGACCACGGCGACCAGCCGCCCGCCCGGCTTAAGCTGCGCGAGCAGCGATTCGGGCGCCGCGTCGATCCCGCCGTTCAGCAGGATCACGTCATAGGGCGCCTCGCCCGGCCAGCCGGCGGTCATCGGCCCCTGCACATAGGCGGCATTAAGAAGGCCCAGATCGAGCAGCAGGGCCGAGCCCTGCGCCGCCAGCGCGGCATCGTCCTCAAGCGCCACCACCTGCCCTGCGAGCTTGGCCAGCACGGCGGTGGAGTAGCCGCTCGCCGCGCCGACATCGAGCACCAGCGCATCCGGGCCGATCTCGGCCGCCTGCAGCAGCTTGGCGAGCACCATCGGCTCCATCAGGTAGCGCGCCGGCGCCCCCTCCTTCACCAGCACATCGTCGTCGATATAGGCGAAGTTGCGCAGGCTGGCGGGCACGAAGCGCTCGCGCGGCGTCTCCAGCATGGCGGCCACAATGCGCAGGTCGGTGACGTCGTTGGCACGCACCTGGGCGTCCACCATGGCACGGCGCAGTTCGGCGAAATCGATCATTCGGCGACAACCTCGAAAGCAGACGGCAAAGGCCGCGCGCGGGCCGCGCGGAGAGCGCACGCACGGGCGGCGCGAGCGAACGGCGCCAGAATTGCGGCAGCGGCGGCTCCATTGCAAGCGTTCTCGACGGGCGTTCTTGAAGATTTCCAGCCTGGCGTGTCGCCTGTGCCGCCGGCCGATCGCCCGGCCAGCGTTCCGGCCCCTCCTGCCGAGAACCGGCCGCTGCCGGGCCGCGTCGCGGTAGAATGCCGCACGGTCAGCCGCGCAGCGCAGCCGGGCCGGGGCTGCGGCAGGTGAGCGCCGCGCTGCAGATGACGCGCCCCAATGCGCGCGATGCGCCCGCCCCGTCCTCATCCGACACCCTGCCGTCCCCACCTTATCATGCCGGGCGCGTTGCTCATCGCCTCCACCTCTGTTATGAGCCGGCCCGGCCCATGAGGCGCCTCGCGGCAGCCTCGGTCGGGCCACGTGGCGGAGTGGTTACGCAGCGGACTGCAAATCCGTGCACCCCGGTTCGATTCCGGGCGTGGCCTCCAGTTCACGCACCCGCCGCCGGCCTTGAAAAAGCGTCGGCGGCGGGTGTCGTCTCCGCCTTTTTAGATGCTGGCGCACAAGCCGTCACGGGTTTGACAACACCCCGTGATCGTCGTTGATGATCCCGCCCTCCGGCGTCTGCGACGCGGAGCGAAGGGGCGACGCCCGATCCGGCCGGGCCCGTGAAAAGGATTTTCGCTGATGTTGCCTCCCAAGATGGCCAACGCGCTCCGCAACATGATCAGCCCCGAGACCCGCGACACGGTCGGGCGGCTGTTCCTCCAGGACGGGCGTCGCCACTGGAAGGGTTATGCGCTCTCCTTCGTCTTCATGGCCTGCATGGCGGCGACGACCTCGGGCCTCGCCTATCTGATGGGCACGGTCATCAACCGCATCTTCGTCGAGCAGAACACCGCGGCGATCTGGATCCTGTCGGGGTCGGTGGTCGCGCTTTCAATCACCAAGGGCTTCGCCGCCTATGGCCAGGCGGTCACGCTGGCCAAGGTCGGCAACCGCATCGTCGCCGACAACCAGAAGCGCGTTCTCGACCGGCTGCTGCTGCAGGACGTTACCTATTTCTCGGGCGTTCACACCGCCGAGATCATGATGAAGTTCAACACGGGCGCGCAGGCGGCGCGCAATGTGCTGAACCTCATCATCACCAGCCTCGGGCGCGACCTGCTGTCGGTCATCGGCCTCACCGCGGTGATGATCGTCCAGGACCCGTTCATGGCGCTGATCGGCTTCGTCGTGATGCCGATCGCGGTGGGCGGCGTGCGCTCGCTGATCCGCAAGGTGCAGAAGATCTTCACCCGCGAGTTTAACAGCGCGATGCTGATCATGACCGAGTCGATCGATGCGTTTCAGGGCATTCGCACGATCAAGTCGTTCACCCTGGAGGACAGCCAGCGGACCAAGATCTTCGAGCGCATCGACCGGATGGAGAAGGCCTCGAACCGCATGATTCGGGCGCAGTCGCAGTCCGGCCCGCTGATGGAAGCGCTGGGCGGCGTCGCCATCGGCCTGGTGGTCATGTATGCCGGCTGGAGCGTTCTGCATGGCGGCCGCACGCCGGGCGAGTTCTTCTCCGTCATCACCGCCCTGCTGCTCTGCTACGAGCCGGCCAAGCGTCTCGCCCGCCTCAACATCGACCTGACCACCCACCTGCTGGGCGCGCGCATGCTGTTCGGGCTTCTCGACCGGCCGGCCACCGAGGCGGACGCGCCGGAGACGCCGGAACTTGTCGTCACCGGCGGCTGCATCGCTTTCGAGGACGTGGTGTTCAGCTATCGCGAGAGCGAGCCGGTGCTGCGCGGCCTCAGCTTCATCGCCGAGCCCGGCCAGACCACGGCGCTGGTCGGCCCCTCGGGCGGCGGCAAGAGCACGGTGATGAACCTGCTGGAGCGCTTCTACGACGTCGAATCGGGAGACGTCACCATTGACGGCCAGCGGATCGACGCGGTCACGCGCCGCTCTCTGCGCCAGGCCATCGGCTTCGTCAGCCAGGACGTGTTCCTGTTCACCGGCACGGTGCGCGAGAACATCGCCGCCGGCCGTCCGGGAGCGACCGACGAGCAGATCATCGCCGCCGCCAAGTCGGCCCACGCGCATGACTTCATCATGGGCTTTGAAGGCGGCTATGGCAGCCGCGTCGGCGAGCGTGGCACCCAGCTCTCCGGCGGCCAGCGCCAGCGCATCGCCATTGCCCGTGCCTTCCTGAAGGATGCGCCGATTCTCCTGCTCGACGAGGCCACCGCCGCTCTCGACAGCGAATCGGAGGCCGAGGTGCAGAAGGCGCTGCAGTCGCTGCAGGCCAACCGCACCACGCTGGTCATCGCCCACCGCCTGCAGACCGTCATCAACGCCGACAAGATCTGCGTGATCGAGAAGGGCCGCGTGGTCGAAAGTGGCCGCCACGAAGAGCTTGTGGCCAAGCGTGGGCGCTACTTCACCTTCCACCAGCTGCAGTTCGCCGGGCAGCAGGAACGCCTCAGCGCCTGAGGATATCCACATGGTGCGGGATGAGGGGTTCACAAACCCATCCCGCATTGCTATATCGCCGGCCTCCGAGACGCCACGGCGTCCCCGGTCCCTGATAGCTCAGTTGGTAGAGCGTTCGACTGTTAATCGAATGGTCGCAGGTTCGAGTCCTGCTCAGGGAGCCACTCCCCCGTTTCCGGGGCGGCTCAGCTTTTCCCAGATTGCCTTGTTATCCCTTGAATTTGCTGGATAATTTCTTCTCCAGCCTCCGCTCGCTGTCCCTGCCGGGAGCAGCCAGAGCCACCCCATCCCGCGAATTTGTTGGCCTTGTTGTTGGCCTGCAGGCCGTGTTTTCGTGATCCCAGCGATCAGCAGGGAGGGCGAACATGGCCTTGTCAGATGCAGCGTGCCGGACGGCCAAAGGCCGGGAAGGCGAATACAAACTTTCCGACGGTGGCGGCCTCTATCTTTTCGTGAAGCCCAACGGCGCCCGGGTCTGGCAGCAGGCCTACAGATTCGCGGGCAAACAGAAGAAACTCACCCATGGGCCCTATCCGCTCATTTCGCTGGCCGATGCGCGGCGGCTTCGCGACGAAGCCAAGAGGTTGTTGGCCTCAGGGGTAGACCCCGGAGCCGACAAGCGAGCCAACAAGGCCGCCGCCGCGGCGTCTGTCGCGGCCGCAACGAGCACCTTTGGGTTCGTTGCGACGGAGTTCATCGACAAGATGACCAAGGAAGGGCGGGCCGAGGCCACCCTCCTGAAAGCGCACTGGCTGCTGGAGGAAATCGCAGCCCCTCTTCGAAACCGCCCCATCGCCGAGATTACACCGCCAGAGATCCTTGCCGTCCTGCGGGCGGTGGAGGTCAAGGGTCACTACGAGACTGCACGCCGCTCCCGCAGCATCATCGGTCAGGTATTCCGTTATGCGATCGCAACCAGCCGCGCCGAACGGGATGTGACGGCCGATCTGCGAGGCGCACTTATCGCACCCACGACCAAGCACCGCGCCGCCATCACACGCCCGAAGCGGCTTGGAGAGCTTATGGCTGCCATCTATGGCTGGACGAAGGGTCAGGAGACGACGGTCGCGGGCCTGAAGCTGCTCGCCCTGCTTGCGCTCCGTCCCGGCGAACTCCGCGCCGCCACGTGGGACGAGGTTGACCTTGAAACGGGGGTCTGGACCGTTCCAGCCAGCCGAACCAAGATGCGCAGACCACACCGCACGCCCCTGCCCTTACAGGCCGTGGCCACCTTGCAGGAGTTGCGCGACGCCACCCGAAGCGGGATCAGTTCCTTCGTGTTTCCGGCGACCGTCTCGGTTAGGAAGCCGATGAGCGAGAACACTCTAAACTTCGCGCTACGCCGCCTGGATATAGGGGCGGAGGAAATGACCGCCCACGGCTTTCGGGCAGCATTTGCCACGCTCGCCAATGAGAGCCGGCGCTGGCATCCCGACGCGATTGAGCGACAGCTCGCCCATGTTGAGGGCAATAATGTGCGCCGGGCATATACCCGTGGCGAGCATTGGGACGAACGCGTGTTGATGATGCAGTGGTGGGCAGACGAGTTGGATCGGCTTCGAGAGGCGGCCATCGCGGAAACCCGCACTCAAGCCCATCCCCAGCGCGGGCCCGCAAAGTTTCAATCAGTTCGCCAGTGACGGCCGTCGACGGCGCTTCCCCTCATTGGTGGGGGGAGGCTTGGGTGCGACTATCCTGCGGCGCCTCTACCGGGCCGCTGTCGGACGACGTGAAAGCTGTCGATCCGCGGCGCCGCTCGAAGCGACTGTTCTTGAGTGGCGCCGAGAACTGCCAGCCGCACATCTAGATGCTAATTTCAGAGGATGTGCGTCTTAGTTATTATTTTTCATGGATGTTTACGATTTTTCAGCATAATGTTTCGGGCCACGCCATCCGCGACGCACCAGAATGCTTTTTCATGAACGACGGCACGACATACGATTTTTCAGGGCCAGTCACGGTTTTTCAGGACCAGTCACTCCCTGAAGAAGCGACCCCCGCCGGCTACGCCGCGCTCATCGGCGCGCTGAGCCTCGCCGTGCCGCTGCCGCGGACACTCTGCGCTATCGGAGCTCATCACCGCCTCTATGAACGGGATGGCTGGCGCATATACACGCCGCGCCATGAGCCAGCCGCCAATCTCGAAGGCCACCTCACCTTCGCCCTGAAATATGAGGGGCTCGATCTTCTCGTCCTCAAGAGACTTTTTCGCGCCACCGGTCCGGCGCCAATCGAAGCGCTGGTGCGCGCAACGCCGACCGGCTCCTACGCGAGGCGCGTCTGGTTTCTGTATGAATGGCTGCTTGGCGAGAGGCTCGATCTTCCGGCCGCCGAAAAGGGAGCCTATGCCCTTGTCGTCGATCCCGACCTGCAATGGGCGGCGTTCGGAACCACATCGACCCGCCATCGTGTCAGGAATAACTTGCCTGGCACGCCGACCTTTTGCCCCATGGTCTTCGCGACGGAAGCCCTGAAAGCCTTCCACGACGCGAATCTTGCCGAACGGGCGCGCGCTGCTATTGCCGACGTGCCGCGTGACCTGCTTGCCCGCACCGCGGCTTTTCTGCTGCTGAAGGATTCCCGCTCCAGCTTCGCAATCGAGGGAGAGCATCCGCCGCAGGATCGTATCCAGCGCTGGGGCCGTGCTATCGGCGAGGCAGGCCGACGCTCCATCGACCTTGACGAGCTCTTGAGGCTTCAGCGCATCGTCATCGGCGATGCGCGCTTCGTCCAGCTTGGACTACGCACGGAGGGCGGATTCGTCGGCGAGCATGACCGCGACACCCGTATGCCACTACCCGATCATATCAGTGCCCGGCATGAGGACCTGCATGATCTCATCGGCGGATTGGTGGCCTTCGACCGCACGGCAGCGGAGCGCCAACTTGATCCGGTGATCGCAGCTGCCGCACTGGCCTTCGGCTTCGTCTACATCCATCCCTTCGAGGATGGGAACGGGCGCCTGCACCGCTACCTGATCCATCACGTCCTTGCTGAACACGGGTTCAATCCGCCGGGGGTTGTTTTTCCTATCTCCGCGGCGATCCTCGATCGCATCGATGATTATCGGCGGACGCTGGAAAGCTGGTCTGCGCGCCTCCTCCCCTTCATCCAATGGGAGCCGACGCCGACCGGTAACGTCCGGGTGCTGAATGATACGGCGGATTTCTACCGCTATTTCGACGCGACGCCTCACGCAGAATTCCTCTACGCATGCGTGGAGCGCACGATCGAGTTCGACATGCCGGCCGAGACGCGCTTCCTGCGGGCGTATGACGCGTTCCGCGTCGCGATCGGACAAATCGTGGACATGCCGGATCGCACCGTCGATCTGCTCTTCCGCTTCCTGCGCCAAAACGGGGGAGTTCTCTCAAAGCGTGCCCGGGAGCAGGAATTCCGCGAGCTCAAGGCCGAGGAGATCGAGTGGGTCGAGGGCGCATACGCGGCATCATTTGCCTCTGACCACAAGGCGGAGTAGAGCCGCCGCGCACAGCGACCTGCGTTCAACCAATAAGACGCTCCACCTCCATCGGCGCAGCTTGGCAAGCGACAACATCGGCGCTGTTTCGCCGAATGGTCGGCTCACTATCAAAACTCACCGACTGCCGTCTCGTCCTGCGCCCGCCACCGCGGCGGATCGGCAACCCACCGGTTGATGTCGGATTCCCGCCAGCCGGCGCCGTTGGTGCTGATCTTGAGTTGGGCGGGGAATGTACCCTCGGCGATCTTGCGATAGATGGTGGAGCGGGACAGCCCGGTGCGGGCGAGGACAGTCTTCAGGCGGATGATACGTTCTGGTGTCTGCATGGCGGTACTGCCTCCTGCTGGATGCGCCTGAGTGCGCCCGCTCCAGACAAGGCATGGATCGCCGGCCGGCAAGAGGATGAACGCCGCAGCTACAGCGTGGCGAGCCGGCGGCGGCACATCGGACGGGTTTACAAACCCAGTCCCCGGCTGCGGTCGAAGTCGATGCCGTGGCTGTGGGCCAGTTCACGACCAAGACTGCGGCCTGTGTTGAGGCTGATGCCGAGCTCCTTCTTGCGAGCGGCGAGCAAGGATTCGAGCTGCGGGTCGCGCTCCAGGCTCCGCGCCATGTCCCCCATCTGGATGCGGGTTGCCTTGTAGCCGGCGTAGTCGCCTTGCGCGTACTGGCGTTCGCGGTTCCGGTCGAGCTTCTGCCAGCGCTCGACGAAGCAATCGGCGCGGCGCTCCGGGTCGGTGCAGATTTCGGTTTCAAGCTGGAGGGCGCGGATGGTGCGATTGAGCTTGCCGTCGGCCGCCTCATGCACCAGTTCCGGGTTCTTCTCATAGGCCGCTTCCGCGTCCCGCCAGCCATGAGGGCGTAACTCCTCGAAGGCCTTGCGGGCATCGGTGAGCTCACGCAGCTGCTCGGGCGTGCCCTGGCCGGTGGCATCGGCCGTGGTGAGGATTGCGTCCCACGCGCGGGCATGCCGGACGAGCGCGCGGGTTCGCGCCCGCCGCAGCACTGCTTCCGGATCGTCGGGAGGCTCCTGGGTAAGCGGCTTGGCTTTGTTCCCGAGTTCTTCGTTCAGGGCCGGCGCCTCTCGTGCCGCGTCCACGGCCGGCCTTAGCCCATCGACAAGGTCGCGCAGCTTCTCCGGGACCTTGCGCACCATCTCCACGACACGCTGGCGGAAGGTGATGCCGCGGCGCTCGGCATAGGCCTGCGCCGGATCAGACTGGTCATAGTCCGAGGCCATGTCCTTGGCGCGGTCACGCGACAGGGTGCGCACCAGCCGGTCCCCATCCGCGAAGTCGTCGCGGCCATAGTGCAGCTCCATGCCATCGCGGTGACGCGAGAGGGCGACATAGCTGGAATGGGCATCCAGGCCCGGCGTGGCGAGCACATGGGTGCGGTCTACCGTCATGCCCTGCGCCTTGTGGATGGTGGCGGCATAGCCGTGATCGATGCGGTCGTAGTCCTTCAAGTCGAAGGAGACGGATCGCCCATCATCGGTGCGCACCGACATGGACTGAGCGCTAACCTCCTCGATGGTGCCGAGCGTGCCGTTCTTCACCCCGAGCCCACGCTCATTCTGCAGGAACATGACCCGGTCGCCGCGGGCGAAGGAACGCGCGCCGCGCTCCACGGTGACGCGCACTTCTTCGCCGAGATCCCCCGCCTCCCGCATGCGTTCGCGGGCGGCCTGGTTGAGGGCACGCACCTCGTCATTAGTGTGGGTGAGGATGATACGGCTACAGTCCGGTGCCGCCTGGCGGTCACGGTCCCAGCGATCAATCAGCTCGCCGCGCGCCTGCTCCCGCGTTTGGGAGGAATGGACCATTCCATTCCTCTCATAGGCCTGGATCGCATGGCCGATCCGGCGGGTCGCCAGATCGCGCGTGGCATCACGTTGCCAGTCCGCGCGCTGGCGGCGCACCTCGCTGATCTCCGCGCCGCCATGGCGCTCAACGAGCGAGCGGAAGGCGGCGCCCGCCTCGATCGATTGCAGCTGTTGCGGATCGCCAACCAGCACCACCTTGGCGCCCACGTCAGCGGCATGGGAGAGCACGCGCTCCAACTGCCGCGTGCCGACCATGCCGGCCTCATCGATCACCAGAACATCGCGTGAGGTGAGCCTATCCCGGCCTTGCCCCCAGCCATGTTCGAGGCTGGCGATCGTTCGGGACGTGATGCCCGATCCGCTCTCCAGATTGTCCGCCGCGATGCCGGACAGCGCGACGCCGCGAACCTCCAGGCCGACGGCCTCCCAAGCCTCGCGCGCGACGCCCAGCATGGCGCTCTTCCCCGTCCCGGCATAGCCGACGACGATGCCAAGATCGCGCGTACCAGTGATGTGCGCCAGCGCATCGGACTGCTCGAGGGAGAGAACAAGGCCGCGCTGCTCGGCACGCAGAAGGGCCGCTTTCCTGTCGGGGGCATTCACCCCATGCCGCTCGTGTTCCGCCATCAGCTCGGCGGCGCGGTGCAGACGCTGCTCGGCCTCAATCATCTGCCGCGTGGTGAAGCGATCCTCGCCGCGCCCGTCCTTGCCGAGCTCGACGAGATCGGGCGCACGGCCCATCGCGCCCATCACCTCGTTGAACTGCTCGATGCCATCGCTATGGCGATGCGCGAAGCGCGCCATGTCGCGTCGGGTGAAGGTCGATTGCTGATGCGTGATGGCATCCAATGCCAGTGCCGGATCGGCGATGATGCGCGCGCCATTGCCGCGCGCGATCTCCCGGTGAAGCTCAGCACGATCGGCGGCCTCGATCCCCTCTCCTTCGATCCGCTGTGCGGGCGCGCCGATCTGGCTCTGCGGCTCCAGCGCGATGCCCTGCGCCTCAAAACTGCGATGATCGATGCGCGCGTCGATATCGAGTTCGGCGAGCCGCTCATTGGCGAGCGCGGCCCAGCGCTCGCGCCAGCGCTCCACCATCTCGGTCGCGTTCCACTCCCGGACCTTCGGGCCGAAGCCGTCCTCGTCGACCGAGCGCATGGTGAGCATGACATGGGCATGGGGCTTGGCCATGCCGTCCTCGCCCATATCCCAATGCACATTGAGATCAGCGACCATTCCGAGATCGACGAATTCCGCCTGGACGAAGTCGCGAGCGAGCGCGATGCCCTGCGCCTGGCTCATCTCGCGCGGCAGGGCAAACTCGACCTCGCGGGCGAGTTGCGCGTCCTTACGCAGTTCGAAGGCTTCGACATCGTTCCACAGCTGCTCGCGGTTACTCCACATCTCAGGAGCCCCGTCCGGCAGCAGAACCTCGGAATGCACGACGCCGCGCTTGGCCGAGAAGTCCTGGACACGATCAATCCGCGCGTCGCGCAGCCTTGAGGATGAACGATAGGCCGCGGACGCCACCGCGCTGGAGCCAGCCTTGCGGCCGATGACCTTGACGTGAAGATGATAGATCGCCATCGCGATCCGAACATCAGCACGGCGAAGCGCACGTCGGAACGACGTATAAGCGCGCCCTCCCTCGAAAAAATCTCGGGAGCGACGAGGCCATCCCAGTCTGTCCCAGCAACATTACAGCCACCGCGACCTTGCTCAACTATCATCCTTACATTGATTGCTGATGGAGATGACGATGCGCAAACCACGGGACTATGATGCGGAGCTGAAGGCACTTGAGGACAAGGCACGAGAGCTCAGAACCCGCAAGTTGCAGCAACTCGGCGATCTGGTGATCGCCACGGGCGCCGACGCGCTAACGGCGGAGGAATTGGCCGGCGCGCTGCTTGTGCTCGCCGAAACCAAAGACCCCGGACGGAGGGAGGCGTGGGCGCGACGAGGCGCCGCATTCTTTCAGGGACGGGCACGCCGATCTGCACCGGCATCTGGCAGCGACGCGGTCAGCGCTCCGGCGCAACCGGGTGGCACGCAACCGCCATCAGGCAGCACGGGCGCGGCATGACATGCGCGACTGGCAGGTCGAGCGCCGCAAGCGCACCCGGCACCTCATCGAGCTCGGTGGCCTCGTGGTGAAGTCAGGCGTCGTCGAGCTGACCGGCGACGACCGTGCCGTCATCTATGGCGCGCTGCTCTGGATGGCCGACAAGCTCAGGAGCGGGGAGCGCGAGAAGGCGTTAGCTCCGTGGGCCGAGAAGGGGAAAGAGGCGCTCGCGAGGGAGCGCGTCAGCACGAGACTCCCCGCCTCCCAGGATCGACACGATTGGGCATGACCGATGGCGGGTGGCGCGTAGACCTCAAATATCGCAGCGCTGCACGCCATCGTGCGGCAACGCCGCGCAATGCGCCCTGGATCAAAAAGTCGGCGTTTCGCGGACCTCGCGCAATGCCCGGCTGAAAAGGTGGTTGAAGATGCGATCGCGATCGTCCGCGTTGGTCATGATGATGCTTTGAAGGCTGCTGTCACGCTGGTACTGCTTGATCGTCTCTTCAAGGAGCCGGCGCACGAAAGTCGGACGGGAGACATCCGGCGGATTGTTCCGCAACACCGCCGCCATTTCTTCGTCGAGCGCCTTGCGCTTCACCTGTTCAAGGCGAATGAAATCCTCTTCGGTGAACTGCGTCCCGTGCCGGTCATTGAAGGAGCGGACGATCTCCGAAAGCGCCTTGGCTTCGTCCTCATTATAGGGTTTGGCCCCAAATTCACTGATCGCGGTGAGCGGCACGGTATCGCCGGCTGAAAGCGACGCCGAGCCCGCTTCCTTCTGTTGAACGCGGAAGGCGCGCAGCCGCAGCATTTCATCAGTGATCTCGACTTCCGGCGGTTGTTCCCGATTGGGTAACATGCGATCTAGCCAATCGGTGTAGGCATAGAGCTTTTCCAAGCCGGTATCTCCCAGCCGGACAATTTGTGCGACGAAACTGTAGAATCGCTTGTAGCTTCTCAACAGCTGCCGGAACTCTTCCTGTCGTCCTTCGTCATCCTCAGCTGCAAACCGTGCCACAGCGTTGCGGACCAATGATTCAAGCGTCACGCGATCCTGAGAGGACAGCGTTCCCTTGAAGAAGATCGCGGCGAATCGCTCGATCTCATTGCTGTCGAGATATCCGAATGTGCGGATGCGTGTTTCCAACTGATAGATCTGGTTCTTGTCGGAAACGGCTTCGAGAATGGACGCCTCATAGAAGGGGCGAAACGCCTCCTTGATATCATCCATCGTGTTCTGGAAATCTAGGATGAAGGTTTGTTCTTTGCCCTGGTAAGTCCTGTTCAGCCGGGATAGGGTCTGAACGGCCTGCAACCCCGACAGCTTCTTGTCGATATACATCCCGGACAATTTCGGCTGATCAAAGCCGGTTTGATATTTCTCCGCGACGATGAGGATTTGATATTCCGGGGTATCAAAGCGCTTGGGCAACTCGCTTTCGCCGAAGCCGTTCAACTCGGCCTCAGTGTAGGTATTGCCATCGACGTGCAATTCGCCGGAAAAGGCGACGAGCGCCTTTAGGTCGCGATATCCCTTGTCCTCGATGTAGGTCTTGAGCGCGAAATAATAGCGGAGGGCGCTTTCCCGGCTTGAGGTTACGATCATGGCCTTCGCCTGGCCGTCCAGCTCCGGTCTGACATGGCGCTGGAAATGCTCGACCATCACCTCGACCTTCTGGCTCAGGGCGGTCGGATGCAGGGCCGCGAACCGCGCGACCTTCCGTTGCGCGCGCCGCGTGTCCAGTTCCGGATCATCGTCGATCGTCTTTTCCAGGGCGTAATACGCCTTGTAGGTCATGTAGTTCTGAAGCACGTCGAGGATGAAACCCTCCTCGATCGCCTGCCGCATGGAATAGAGATGAAACGGACGCGGGAGGCCATCGGCGCCCACCGTGCCGAAACGCTCAAGCGTGACATTGCGGGGCGTCGCCGTGAAGGCGAAGTAGCTGATGTTCGCCTGCGGGCCTCGCTGGCGCTGGTATTCCGCGATCAGGTCTTCGATCTCGTCGGGCGTCCCGGCATCTTCGTCACGGCTGAGGGCGTCGCTCAACGCCTGGGCGCTCTTGCCGGACTGGGAGCCGTGCGCCTCGTCGATTAGCACAGCGAACCTCCGTGTTCCCTGTCCGCTGATGACGCGGAGATGGTCGGTCGAAAACTTCTGAATGGTGGTGATTATGATCTTTGCCTGCCCCTCGATGGCCGCCTTCAACTGCCGCGAGGTTCCGTCGATCTTGCGGACGACACCGGGCGTCTGCTCGAACTGGGCAATGGTGTTCTGAAGCTGGCGGTCGAGGACGACGCGATCCGTCACCACGATCGCGGTGTCGAAAATCGGCTGGTCGGACGGGTCATGCAACGTCACCAGGCGATGCGCCGTCCAGGCAATCGTGTTGGATTTTCCCGATCCCGCCGAATGCTGGATCAGATAGTTGTTGCCACTGCCGTTGGCGCGAGCATGGGCCAGCATCTTCAGAACCGCGTCGATCTGATGGAAACGCGGAAAGATCAGCGCTTCCTTGCCGTTCGTGCCGTCGAGGTGGAGAAACCGCCCGATGATGTCGAGAAGGATATCGCGGGAGAAAATCGCCCGCCCTTCGGGCTGGTCGGCCCAGAGATAGGCAACGCGGAACTCCTCGCCGATATCCGGGTTGCCCGCGCCACCGTCATGGCCGCGATTGAAGGGAAGGAACCGGGTCTTGCCGTTCTGAAGGCGGGTGGTCATGGACACATTGTCCTGATCCACCGCGAAATGGACCAAGGCCCCCCGCTTGAATGTCAGCAGCGGCTCATTGGCGGGCGCCCGGTCGTGGCGATATTGGCGTTCGGCATGGCGGAAGTTCTGACCCGTCAGGGTGTTCTTCAGTTCCAGCGTCGCCACGGGAAGGCCGTTGACGAACAGCCCTACGTCGATGGCGTTCTCGTTCTTCGCGCTATAGCGAAGCTGATTGATGACACTGAGGATATTGCTCTCGAACAGCGTCACCAAGGCCGGGTTGACGCCGGACGCCGGCTTGAAGGCGGCGAGGAAGAATTTCAGGTTCGGAACCAGCTTCAGTCCGTTCCGCAGCACATCCAGCGTGCCACGCTGCTTCAAGGCCTGCTCAAGCTGCTTGAAGAATTCGGCTTCAGCGGAAAAACCGTAATGGCCTTCCAGCGTCGCCCATTCGTCCGGCTGCGTCACCTTGACGAACTCGATCACCAGGGCTTCGTCGAGCGCAGAGGCGCGATCATAGTCCTCGGGACGGCGGGGACGATAACCTTGGCCTTCCACAAGCGCCTTGCACAGATGCACCTCCAACACCTCCTCCCGGTGAACGGTGTCTTCGGAAAAGCCCTTGGCATATGGGTGTGAGGTCGATGGCTGTTCGTAGTTCATGGCTGCTCCCCTCGCGCCATCCTGATTTCGTCCACCGCCGAAACCAGGGCCGTGTTCAGCGCCAGCATGGCCGCTTGCAGGTGTGGCAGGCTGACATAGGCTTCGAGCTCGATTGGCTGGTCGGCCGCGTCGATGGGCGTGCCGTAAGCGCCGTATCGGAACGCGGTCGAGCCTGGGTCGATCGCCGCCAGTTCCTTCATGCGCCTCGCGATCCAGGTGGGAACATCCTGCCCGTAGCGCTCCTTCACCATCATCACGAATCTGTCGGTGAGGACGATCAGGTCGTGAATCCGCTTGGCGTCAGGCATCGCGGCCTTGAGTATGAGTTCGCAGGAATGGCGATAGAGAAATAGCGCCGCGTTGCCGATGCGGTAGTCGGCGATGCGTTTATCATTGATGGCGTCCACCAACGCGTTGGCGGCAACGAAATATTCCTCTGCGAGGGATGCGGCATTGGCCTGCATCATCCCGCCAAGCGCGAAGCCGTGCGGCCCGGACCACTCGTCCTCGCGCGCGTGTTCGCCGGTAAGCTCCTCGAAAAGCGGCCGGGTCATGGCCTCTTCGGTGAAGACATCGGCGCGCGTCATGCGAACAAATCCCGCGTCATGGTGTGGGCTGTGCGGGGACCTTGGCCGCGCGGCGCGAGACCGTTGCGCTTCATCCAGTCCAGCCAGTAGCGAAGGTCGCTATCCTTGAATTTCCTCCCCTTCTCCTCGTGCCATTCGGTCAGGACGCCGTTGACGATCGTGGAGTCATCCGGTTGCCGACCGTCCATCAGCGCGTCATTCCATACGGCATAGAGGGTGGCGACGGCCTCGACCGCCTCGGTGCCGAAATCGCGCAAGAGGACGATGAGGCCAGCCAGCGCGTCGGCGCGCGGACCCAACAGGCTTTTGAGTTCCGCGCTATGCCGTCCGGCATTTGACAGCGGCGTATAGGTGACGCTCGTTCCCACCCCGTTCGCCTGACTCGCCCTGTAGAAGCCTGCGGCCTCCACCGCGCGCTCTGTTTCCTCGATCAAGGCGCGATCGAGCGGCCCCGCCGCCTGACGGAAGTAATTCCCCTGAAGCTCGCCGATGCCGAGATGGGCTTCGGCGAGATAGAGTTCCTTTTGCAGCTTCACCCGCCCGAATTTCGGATTGCTCCGATGTTGGTGGATGATCTCCGCTCCGACGACGAGGCGGAATCTGTCCCGATTTGATGTGGAGATGACGGCCGGCAGATTTTCGCGGATGTCGATCTGGCCCGCGACGGCGGCGGTGATGAGGGCGGCGCGGTGTTCCCGTAAGAGCGCAACGGAGCGAACGATCCTGGCCGCCACCTCGTCGGCATGGGCAAGCTCCCGCTCAGCTTGCGCCGCAATGCGACGCTGTTCCTCCAGCGGAGGCACGGGCAACATGATGAGGCGGAATTGCTCCCAATAAAGCCTCAAGCGGAAATCGGTGATCCCCTTCGATCCCCGTCGCATCTGCTCGATGAAGGGTGGAGTGCGAAGTAGAAACTGATAATACAGGCTATGGAGGTCGCGTGTCGGCTTTGCGACCACATATGCGGGGCTCACGGCGCCATCGACAGTCGAGACGCCGACCGCACCCTGCCATGCCCGCATCATGTTGTAGGCCAGATATCCGGGCCTGACGCACTTGTAGCTCGAACGGTCCTCGATGAGGTTTACCTTGCGGTCGCGTTCCTCGTCGCCGAGTTGCCTGTCTGATATGCCCGTATGGATTGAGACCGAGAGCACCGGAAGGTCATCGGTATTGGGCTCCGCCACCTCGTGGAAAAGATGCCCCGCTCGCAGAAGTGACCAATGGGCGGGGATGCGTGGAATATGGTCGAGCCCCGTTTCCACGGTCGCCATGCCCTCCACTGTGGCGCCCGTCACAAGCTCGGCGGCAGCCTGCTTGGCCCGCTTATGCAGCAAGTCAACCTGCCGCTCCTTCTTCGCGATCAGCTTGTCGATGCGGGCGGTCTCGCGGTCGAGGAAGGCGGCGACGGCCTTCTGAGTGGCGAGGGGCGGAAGAGCAATCCGACCATTCATCATGGAGCGCGTGTCAATGCTTTCGACCGTCGCCCCGAACTGTCGCCACTCAAGCAAAAGGTCTTTGCTTTGGCCCTCGAACCACCAGACCAAGAACGAGCCATCGATCTCCCGCGAAAGCCGAAACGCCTTCATATCTTGGTTCAGTGTCAGCCTGCGGCCCGCCAGTGCAACGGGCAGCGTGTGACGCAGGATGCCAGACCGAACGACCATCAGGGGCGAGCCTTCGTCGATGAACGACGTTGCACTGCCGTCAACCGCGTCCTCGGTGATGTAGTCTTCAGTTTCGGTAATAACGCGGGCTTTCATGTCCTTTGGCGACACCCACGGAATGGTGCCGGTAGACCAGAAAGACTCCTCACCCTTCGACGGCGTTCCGCCCCCAACCAATCGGGCAATACGGCGTAAGCGCTTGATAGGCCAAGCTGCGTTGCAACGCGCAAGACGCGCCTCTTCCAGTGCAGCGCTCATCCCGCCACTTCCTTCAAGAGGTTGGCGATATCCGTTTCCAGCGTCTTCAGCTCGGCGTCGATCTCGGCCAGCGGGCGCGGGGCGACATAACGATAGAAATAGCGGTTGAAATTGATCTCGTAGCCGACGCGGCCGACGCCCTTGTCGGTGTCATCCCGATAGTTCTCGTCCACCCAGGCGTCCGGCACGAAGGGCGTCACCTCGCGGGCGAAATAGACTTTCCAATCCTCCTTGAGAGGCACAAGCTCATGGTCGCGTAGTTCCGGGTCCGGCTCCGGCCTGCCGTCGCCATCGAGGCAGATAGCGGCGGACTCGTCCCGCTCCGCCAGCGAAGAAAGGATGGCTTTCCTGACCGGCGCGCCGATCTTCACGCCAGCGCCCTTGAGCGCCTTGGTCAAGCTGGCCTCGAAGGCGGGGCGGTCCTTGAACAAGGTGGTCGGCAGCCGATCGGCGACGACGTTCAACACGTCATCCTGCTCAGTGGGGTCCAGTTTCAGGAACGGCTTGGCGAGCTTTAACCGCGCGATGCGTTCGGGGCTGGATTGGAAATTCAACCGGAGCGGGCGCTCCACCCTGATCTCGCGATAACCGAAATCGCTGGTGTCGAAACCCTTCGACACTTCCCTCCACGGCCCGCCGCCGTTCGCCATCTCGTGGAAGATATGCGTGATGGTCTCACGCCCGTCGTCGCGGATTTCCCTGCGCTTCGAGCCAAGGTTCTTGCGCATGGGCGCCCAGAACCGTTCGCCGGATGCGTCGATGAGTTGGACCTTGCAGCGTCGCTTCCGATCCTTGCTGTTGGTCAGCAGCCAGACATAGGTTTGGATGCCGGTGTTATAGAAAAGGTCAGTCGGCAGCGCGACGATGGCCTCGATCCAGTCATTCTCCAGCATCCAACGGCGGATTTCGCTCTCGCCCGACCCGGCCCCGCCGGTGAAGAGCGGCGAGCCGTTCATGACTATGCCGATCCGCGAACCGACCTCATCGGTCCGCATCTTGGAAATCATGTGCTGGAGAAAGAGAAGCTGACCGTCCGAGATGCGCGGCAGGCCCGCGCCGAAGCGGCCGTCCTTGCCCTGGGTCGCCGCTTCCTCGCGGATCGGCTCCTGATACTTTTTCCAATCCACGCCATAGGGCGGGTTGGACAGCATATAGTGGAAACGCCGGTTCTTATGGGCGTCCTGCGTCAGCGTGTTGCCGAAGGCGATGTTTTCGGGGTCGTGACCCGTCACCAGCATGTCGGATTTGCAAATGCCGAAGGACTCGCCGTTCAGTTCCTGACCGAAAAGCTCGACGCGGATATCCGGGTTGAACTCTTTCAGCGCTTCCTCGGCGAGCGCGAGCATCCCGCCCGTGCCGCAGGCCGGATCATAAATCTGCCGGATGATCCCCTGACCCCGGAGCTTCTCGTCGTCGTTGACGATGATGAGGTCCACGATCAGCCGGATCACCTCGCGCGGCGTAAAGTGCTCGCCGGCGGTTTCGTTGGAGATTTCCGAGAAGCGGCGGATCAGGTCTTCAAACAGATAGCCCATCGCCAGCGTCGAGACGGCTTCCGGCCGAAGGTCGAGCGCGGCGATCTGCTCGAAAACCTTCCATAGTATGCTGGCGTCGGCGAGCCGCTTCAGTTGGTCCGTGAAGAGGAATTTATCGAGAAAGACATCCCGAACAGAGTCTGAGAAGGCCGTGATGTAGGCGATGAGGTTCTTGTGAACGTCGCTCGGGTTCTGCGCCCTGATTTTGGCGAATGTCAGCGTGCTGGTGTTGTAAACGCGGATGCCGCCGCCGATCGCGCCATACAGCATCATGTCGCGGGTGTGTTCATCGATGCCGGGCGGCAACCCGGCATGGGCCTTCAGAACAGCGTCTTTGGTGGGTGCAAGGATGCAATCTAGACGGCGCAGAACAACAAATGGCAAGATAACCTTGCCGTATTCCGATTGCTTGAAGTCACCACGAAGGGTTTCGGCAATCTGCCAAACAAAGTTCGATAGACCTTTTGCCTTCGATGCTACGCTCTGATCCACACAAACCACCTACCCTATGGTCGATTCGCGCGGAAGTGAGCATCGGGACGACGATCGCCTCGGCCCGAGCCGACGTTAACGCATTATATGATAACACGCTGATGTTTGATAGACCGGAAATGTCAAGGGTTGCAATGGGGTCGACGCCGTCGTTCGCGTGCAAGAGCGCTACTTGTTCGAGTCGCTCAGTGGTGCTTTCTGGCAAAGGTGGCGTAGGAACGGCAACATCGTACGGCTAGGAGAGAACGCAGTGCTCATCCTTATCAGTCCAGCCCGTCGAAAACTAAGAACAGGCGGCAGCCGCCGGCTGGCGACATTGCCGCCGTGATGATCACGCGCGAGGCGAGCCTCGTCGACCCGCGCATGTTTTGTGATTGGATGCGCATCGCGCCTCTGCCCTCTTCGCCAAGGTGTTTGGATGACGGCGTTGGACAGCACCGACAGTGTTCCCGACTATCAGAGCCTAATGCTTCCGGTCCTGTGCGCGGCCGCGAGTGGTGAGCAGCGCATCGGAACCGTCGTGCAGCGTTTGGCTGAGGACTTACGGCTTAGTGAAAGCGCGCGGGCGATGCTGCTGGCATCGGGTCGACAAACCGTCTTCGCCAACCGCGTACATTGGGCCAAGACCTATCTCGGCAAGGCCGGCTTGGTAGAGAGTACCCGCCGCGGCCATTTCCGCCTCACGCCCCGGGGCGCTGAAGTGCTTGCCAGTAATCCCTTACGGATAGACAACCGATTTCTCAACCGCTTCGAGGAGTTCCGGCAGTTCACCGCGCGCGCCGCCGAAACCGTCGATCCGGCATTTGCGGCAACCCCACCAGGCACCGTCGAACAGACCCCGGATGAAATGATGCGCGCCGCCCATCGGCGGATCGACACGGCACTGGCGGAGGAACTGCTGGACCGTGTACGCATGGCGCCGCCAGAATTCTTTGAACGGCTCATTGTCAACCTGCTCCTCGCCATGGGCTATGGCGGTTCAGCCGCCGAGGCCGGCCGCGCGCTCGGCCGGAGCGGTGATGATGGCGTGGATGGCGTGATCGATCAGGACGCGCTGGGCCTTGATCGCGTCTATATCCAGGCCAAGCGTTATGCTGCCGGCAATAGCGTCGGGCCGGGCGCGATCCGTGATTTCTTCGGCAGTCTCGACCGGCATAAGGCTGCCAAGGGCCTGTTCGTCACTACCTCCACCTTCACCGGAAGTGCCCGTGAGACGGCCGATTACCTGAGCAAACGCATTGTGCTGATCGATGGCGAGCACCTGACCCGGCTCATGATCCGTCACAATGTCGGATGCCGGATCGAGGAAATCCTACACGTCAAGAAAATCGATGAGGACTTCTTTGAATAATAACAATAATTCCGTGTGGGGCCGGGAGAATGAAACATAGTCATTGGGGAGGGGTTAACCAAGCCTGTTCGTAAGCGGGGTAAAAAGCTCGAGCATTGGGAGATTACCTTCATCAAGTCTATGGTTGGAGATGGGCGATAGCCACACGATCAGGATATTCTGGCTTGCTCACGCGACGCACGCGCTCGATTAACCGCCGTGCCATGGCGGAAATCCGCACCGGAGCGAAACACCGCTGATCGCCCACCATGGCGCGACATTGCCGCCGGTTGCCGCACTCACCAGTCGGCGCTGTCGATTATACTACAGCCCGACAGATCTTGAGGATCAGCGATGACAGCAAGCGCCTCCATTTTAAACGTTCACTCGAAAGAGGCAGAAGCTTGAAAGCCGACTTTGGCGGATTGGGGTAGGTTGCGGAAAATTCACCGGGTGGCTTTATCAGACCTGCGCCAACGGATTTATAGTGGGGACAGAATGCTTTCCGACGAAATAGTGTCTCTAACCGGGTCCGACGTTTCTTACGACTATCAAGAACTGACGCATCTCTGCACCGATGATGAACTGAAATCATACATAGAACGAACGCGACAGTTATTTGACCCCATAGCGAGAAATTTTGATAACGCCCACAACACAGAATGGTTCATTCGCAGCTACCTCGCGTTGAAATTCGTTCTCGGGGCCACGATTCTTGGCAATTCAGGAGAGTATGCGGAGGCCAGAAACCTTCAGGTCGCCATTCCATACCTTAGCTATTACACGATAATGAACACATGTCGCTCATTCTTACTAACATTACCTTGCGTTGATTGGCGCGGCAAGAAATCGATCGAAATGACCCACTCTAACATTCTGAACACGACGGCCGACAAGCTACGCCGCCTTGGCTCGGAACATCAAGCAAGATTCAGTCAAAAACTAGCATCTGCGAAGGATCAAAGGGAGATTTTCTCTTATAGATTTCCTTCAACCGGCCTGTCGATATTCGGTGATCAACTTGTATCGGTTGATGAAGCCATCCGCATGGGCAGGTTTTTGGTAGAACTGTCACAAATCAATCTCACATGCTTGGAGACGCGTGTCACAAAATTCTGGCCAGGCGCGACCTTTGGTATGCTCGACCTCGACGACATGTGGCATGCAATGCAGTATGAAATGAGCACCGCCACGTTGATAGACGATGAGGACTATCACCGCGTCGGCTACTTCGTGCGAAACTACCGCTCTCCTTGCTCACTGGTTACAATGGCCACCGATGGTCTAGTCGAAGATTTCTTTGGGGCTTGGTCACCCAGTAGTGATCATTTTGATCCGAACTCATTCGACGCTGATCGGCGCTGGAATTTGCTTCTCGACGTCTGGTGAGCGCGTCTGAAGAAGATTTTGGTAGCCAATATTCATTGGCTTTTGAGGTAGGCCCCCCTGTGTCTGACCTCAGCTGCAACCTAACGGCAATGAACGAGGGAGCATAGGGTTAGCCTGCGGCGACGACGCGTTGCTTATCACCAGTCATGGCTCGGATGATTGTGCATCAGCCAACTTCGGTCGAGCCGCGATGTCGGCAACACTGGTTCGCTAAATGACGTTGCACCCATTCGTGCAGGATGACCGCACGCCGCTGCTGCCGTGCACGGACGCGGATCTGCATTGAATAGATTCCGCGAAGAACAGCACTCTCTGCATTCGAGGAGATCCGCGAGCGCGTCGGCTTCCTATCGCCACCCATCGTGAGGGACCGCGTCACGTCTTCCGCCGCATTCTGCTTCGCGCTTACGACGAGCGCTGCGCCATCGGCGGCCGAATCTCCCGGCACGCCAACGACACCGATGGCGTGCGCTCCTTCATCAATCGGAGCGGACGCGCCATTGCCCCGCAACGAGCGTTCGAGCGTCCGCATCCGCACTTCCTGCGTTGGCATCGGGAGCACTGCTTCAGGCAGTGAGGCCGACTTCATCGTGACGCTGCAGCTGCATCAAGCGCGCAACATCCCTGCGGACGCGCCGCAGCTCCGGCCAGGGAAAGTGCCCCCCTTCGGCGCCATCGGCTCCGACTGCGATCAGAACGTCGAGCTTCGCTGAGAGGCCAAGCAGAGAACTGGCGTCCGCTGCAAAGAGCATTGCAATCAGGCGCTCCTCATCGGCGGAAGCCGCCGCCTCTTTCTGTCGGGTGGCGGTATAACCGATGGCGCGATCCGCGTCGTCCCAACGCTGCTGGTGCGCGCGCAGCACTGCAGCGACTTCGGCGCGCCCGGTGCAAAGCGACGGCAGATCGGCCGCAAGCTCATCGAACTGCCGCAAGGAGTTGATGCGCATCGGTGACGGCAGTTCGGCTGTAGCCAGAACCGCCTGCGGAAAGCCGATCGTCCGCGCGAGTTCGGACTCCAGAGCTTGTTGTTTCCGACACAGGGCGAGTGTGCGCCGATGCGCTGCGCGCCACGCCTTCCATGCAAGGACAGCCGCATCCGTTGCGTCGTCGTCGGGCGGAGCCACAGGTGAGCTGTTGAAAGAGGTCCCACCGACAGTCATCAGGGCGGCCGAGAGAACGTCCCTCCGGGATGGCCGGGACAGACTCGTGCTAATCTCAGAATCAGCCATGATCCGAGCTCCACACAGCTTGGGTTGTGGTTAGGCTGGGCGTCATGTTCGTAGCATGTCGCTCAGCCGCTTAAGTACGCTCATACTCAAAATGATAAAT
This sequence comes from Ancylobacter sp. FA202, assembly GCF_000380205.1. Taxonomy (NCBI): domain Bacteria; kingdom Pseudomonadati; phylum Pseudomonadota; class Alphaproteobacteria; order Hyphomicrobiales; family Xanthobacteraceae; genus Ancylobacter; species Ancylobacter sp. FA202. The sequence goes on from NZ_KB904818.1 coordinate 4,868,031, forward strand.
GTCAATCAGAAAGTACGATCTTGAAGGCGGTTCTTTCTCCTGAGCAATGCCGCGGCGCAAGAGCCATGCTGGGTTGGAGTCAAGAACTGCTCGCTCGAAATGCAGGCGTCTCTCGCCAGACAATCGTGGATTTCGAGCGCTCTTTGCGGGTCCCGATCGCGAATAACTTGGCTGCCATTGTTACGGCCCTAGAGGGGGCAGGCATTGAGTTCATTCCCGAGAACGGCGGCGGTGCCGGTGTGCGCTTCCGTAACCCGTCCGGGTCGAGCTAACGGCGCCGGTGCCGACACCGTCGACCGACGGAGCGACCATTATGACCTAAGTCGAGCAACCCGCAGATAGCCCGAATTAATCCTTGCCTTCCGCCCAAGATCGCATAGCGTCTCACTGACGCCCAGCCCAACTCATATAGTGCATTGAAATTGTTGGCCTATTTGTTGGCCCAGCCTATTCTGAAATAATACTTATCACATACATTTGAATGCTCTGCTGAAGGTATTTTTTGCTTGCTCAGGGAGCCACCCCCCCCCGTTTCCGGGGCGGCTCGACGTAGAAAATCTCCCCATAATTTTGGCATAGCTGGATAATTTCATCTCCAGCCTCCGCTCGCTGTCCCGGCCAGGGGCAACAAGAGCCACCGCGTCCCGCGAATGTGTTGGCCTTATTGTTGGCCTGCAGCCCATGTTCGCGTGACCCCGGCAGTCGCCAGGGAGAACGAACATGGCCTTGTCCGATGCAGCGTGCCGGGCGGCCAAAGGCCTGAAGGCGAGTACCAACGCTCCGATAATGCTGGCCTCCATCTTTTCGTGAAGCCCAACGGCGCCCGGGTCTGGCAGCAGGCCTAGAGGTTCGCGGGCAAACAGAAGAAAGGAAGGGCGCGCCGAGGCCACCCTCCCGAAGGCGCACTGGCTGCAGGCGCGAAATCGCAGCCCCTCTTCGCAACCGCCCCATCAACGAGATCACACCGCCAGAGATCCTTGCCGTCCTGCGGGCGGTGGAGGTTAGGGGTCACTGCGCGACCGCACGCCGCTCCCGCAGCCTCAGCAGTCAGGTTCTCCGTTAGGCGATCGCAACCAGCCGCGCCGAAAGGGATGTGACGGCTGATCTGCGAAGCGCACTTATCGCACTCACGACCAAGCACCGCGCCGCCATCACCCGCCCGAAGCGGCTTGGCGAGCTTATGGCAAAGGCAGATCTGGCCTTTGGCGCCGGTCATCGAATGGTTGCCGGCGTCGCTCGCCCATGCCGGACAATCTGAACCTCCGCTCATCGAATGACGAAAAAGGGCGCCTCAATATTGAGACGAAAAAAATACGTAGAAATGAATGTCTATCGAACGCCCTTGCAGAGACTTGCCGCCTATATTATTATTTATGCTAGATCGATGGGCAAGAGTTAAGCAAACAGGCCGATTATATCTGAGAATAATTTTCTTAATTTTCATTATATTGTAGAAATTTCGTTTGATCGGGGGCGTCTGACTGTCACTCAGAGGTCTTTCGTGGCGGGGTAGCTGTGACGACGGGCATGGCCGGCGCGGGTCGGTGGTTATTGCCCTGCGGCGGGTGTGGAGATGGTGCGTGCGGTGCATGCACCTCAGGGAGGGGTGAAAATGTGCATTGCGTGTGAATGGGCACCGCATTTCGAGGCGTTCGGACGTAGCCGGGCAATGAGCCGGCGTGCTGTGTTGCGCGGAGGCGCGGCAATCACGGCGGCGACGGCTCTGGCCCCGGTCTTTTTGGCCACCGATGCGCGCGCTGAGGAGCCTAAGGCGGCAACCGACGGGCCTGCGGATTTCGTGTTCCACAACGGCCCGGTCTACACGGTTGGCGGCCCCGCGCCGTGGGCGGAGGCGGTGGCGGTTCGCGGCAACACCATCGTCCATGTCGGCGACGAGGCCGGCGCCAAGGCGATGGCGGGCCCGAAGACACAGTTCGTCGACCTCAAGGGCCGGCTGCTGATGCCCGGCTTCGTCGAGGGCCACACCCATCCTTTCCTCGGCGCCTTCATGACGTCCGGCCTCGATCTCCAGCTCGCCAATCTGGCCGAGGTTCTGGCGGCGATCGAGCGCTACGCCAAGGAGAACCCGACCGGCCCGATCCGCGGTTTCGGCTGGCGTGTCGACATGTTCCCGCCGGAGGGGCCGAGCCGCGCCGAACTCGACACCATCATTCCCGACCGGCCGGCCTTTTTCTTCGCCATTGACGGGCACAGCCTGTGGGCGAATTCCAAGGCGCTTGAGATGGCCGGCGTCAGCCGCGACACGCCTGATCCCATTCCGCGTTTCAGCTATTACGCCCGCGACCAGAAGGGCGACCCGACCGGCTATGTGCTGGAGACGAACGCGGTGCTGAGCCTCGTCAACGCGGTGGAGCCGATCACCGCCGAGGCTATGGGCCGGCTGCTGGAGGGCTGGCTGCCCAAGGCGGCTGCCGCCGGCATCACCACGGTCTTCGACGCGGGCGTTCCCCCGGTCGGCAGCGACCAGGGCGCGATCATCGAGCTCTATGTCGATGCCGAGAAGCGCGGCAAGCTTCCGTTCCGCGTGTCCGCCTCCTATTCGGTGAAGTCGCTGCCGATCGACAACGTCGTCGCGGAGGTGAGCGCGCTCAACAAGCAGATCGCGACTGAGCTCGTCCATGTCGATATCGTCAAGATCGTCGGCGACGGGTCGCAGGGTGGCTATACCGCCTGGCTGATCGAACCCTATGCCGACATGCCCGATTCAACCGGCGGCTCGCCCTTCACGGAAGAGCAGTGGCACCAGCTCATCGCCACGGTGGACGCGGCCGGCTTCGACGTGCATGTCCATGCCTGCGGCGAGCGTACGGCCCGCGTCGCGCTTGATGGCATCGAAAAGGCCATCGCGGCCAATCCGCCCCGCGACCGCCGGAATGCCATCGCGCATCTGGTCTATGTCGAGGACAGCGACAGCCCGCGCTTCGCCAAACTCAATGTGACGGCCCAGTTCTCAGCCTATTGGTCGTCGGCCGATCCCGATTCGCTGGAGAACATGGTGGCGCGTTATGGCGAGGTCCGCGGAAACAAGATTTACCGGACCAAGACGATTCTCAACCAGGGCGGTCGCGTCTCCTTCGGCACCGACTGGCCGGCGGCGGGCTATTTCTCGACCTACGAACCGCTGAAGTCGATCCAGGTCGGCATCACCCGCCAACTCATCGGGCTGAAGGACGCGCCGGTGCTGAACCCGGTGGACGAGCGGCTGACGGTGGAGGAGGCGATCCACGCCAACACGATGGGCGCGGCCTACCAGCTGCGGATGGAGAAGGATGTGGGCTCGATCGAAGTCGGCAAGCGCGCCGACCTCATCGTGCTCAGCCAGAACATCCTCGCGATCGATCCGCACGAGATCCACAAGACCAAGGTCGAGCTCGGCATGATGAACGGCACCATCCGGCACAAGGCGTGAGGCCTGAGCCCTCTTCCTGCTGAAACAGCTCAGGCGGGCACAACGTGCCCGCCTCTCGCTCTTCCATCAAAAATCACCCGGCTTTGCCGCAGAGGTCATCGAAAGGCCCTCGCATGAAACGTCTTCTCGCTTTGGCGACGCTCTTCCTGAGCCTCGCGACCGCTCCCCTCCTGGCCCAGTCGCTGCCGGAGATCTGTAAGAGGAAGAACTGCTTCATGACCTTTGACGGCGTGGAACGGGGCTTCTGTCAGGCCTATGTCGAGGGAAAGTCGTGCTTCATGTCCCTGGACGGTGAGGATCGTGGCTGGTGCCAGCATCTGCGCGAAGGCAAGTCCTGCTTCATGGCGCTGGACGGAGAGGCACGGAAGGACTGTGAGGCCAACCGCATCCCGCGCGAGCACCGTCACTGGATGCGCATGTGCAGCTATTGGTGAGTCATACGCTCCGGTACATCCCCAAGGCGCGCCGGTCCGAAGGCGCCAAAGGCGGTAATCTCCTTCAACAGAGGGCTCCTCTTCCGGAGGCGGCTCAGCGACCTCCAGATCTCCCCCGAGATTTAGGAAAAGCTGGGAACTTTCACGTCCAGCCTTCGCTCTCTAGCCCGGTCAGGCTCAATCTTTGCGGGCGCTCAGCACGAAGAACGGGACATCGCCGGGATAGGGCGAGACGGGGAAGAGCTGCTGCCAGGCACGAAGGGGCGTGAATCCCGCCTCCGCGAGCATCAGCCGCATCTGCGGCTCCGTAATCCCGTCATGCAGCGGCAGGCGGGCCGACAGCTCAGGGGCGTAGGTCGAGCGATATTGCGGGGCAACCGACCACAGGCCATCCGACACGACGAGCCGCCCGCCGGGACGCAGCAGCCGGTGGGCGGTCTGCAGCGCTTGCATCGGCTGTTCGAGCGTCCAGAGAACATTGCGCAGCGTGACGATATCGGCGCCGGCGTCCTCAGCCGGAATGTCGGCGATCAGCGCGATCTCGAACGACGCCTCGATCCCCGCCGCGTTCGCGGCGGCACGGGCCGCCGCGACCATGCCGGGCGAGGCGTCATAGCCCCGCACCCGGTGGCCGAGCCCGGCGGCGATGAGGGCGCAGGCGCCGGTCCCGCTGCCGAGATCGACCACATCGCGCGGGCCATCGGACTCAAAGGCGGCCTCCAGCACCGCGCGCCACAGATCACCCTGCGCGACATGCGAGGCGACACCGTCGAACAGCGGCGCACGGGTGCTCCAATAGGCGGTGACGGCGGCCTGGGGGTCAGCGTGGTTCATGGAACGCTCCTTTCGGCGGGCATCGTCACGGGCGCTCTCCCGGCTCGTGATCGACGAGGTAGTCGATATGGCGGTGGCCATTAGCGCCGAAGCGGATCGTCACCTCCACTCCGAACACCTCGCGGATGAGGGCCGGGGTGAGCACCTCCTCCGGCAGGCCGGCCGCCACCAGCCGGCCGGCGGACAGCACGCCGATGCGATCGCAGAACAGCGAGGCGAGGTTCAGGTCGTGCAGCGCCACGATGCAGGTCACGCCGAGACGGCGAACCAGACCGAGGATGGAGAGCTGGTGCTGGATGTCGAGATGGTTGGTCGGCTCGTCGAGAATCAGCTCGCGCGGCGCCTGCGCCAGCGCACGGGCGATGTGGACGCGCTGGCGCTCGCCGCCCGACAGCGTGTGCCAGGGCTGGTCGTGCCGCTCGGTGAGGCCTACCCGTTCCAGGGCCGCATCGACCGCCCGCTCGTCCTCCGTGCTCCAGGAGGCGAAGGCAGCGCGGTGCGGCGTGCGCCCGAGCCGCACCACGTCGCAGACGGTGAGCTGGATCTCGGTGGTCGCCTGCTGCTCGACAAAGGCGAGGCGCCGGGCGAGGTCGCGGCGGCCGACAGCGGCGATGTCCTCCCCGTCCAGCGTCACCACCCCGCTCGCCACCTTGCGCAGGCGGCAGAGCAGGCGCAGCAGGCTGGACTTGCCCGAGCCATTGGGGCCGATCAGGCCGAGCACGCGGTTCGGCTCGACGCTGAGGGTGACGCCATCGACGATGAGCTTTCCGCCGGCGCCCCAGCGCACGTCATGGGTGGCAAGCGTCATGCGGGCCGCCTCGCGCGGTAGAGGATGAACGCGAAGGCCGGCGCGCCGACCAGGGCGGTGACGATGCCGATCGGCAGGATCTGCTGCGGCACGAGAATGCGCGAGAGCACATCGGCCAGGATCATGAACACCGCGCCGATGATGAGGCAGGCCGGCAGCAGCCGGGCATGGCCGGGGCCGACCAAGAAGCGGGCCGCATGGGGAATGACCAGCCCGACAAAGCCGACCGTGCCGACGATCGCCACCATGGTGGCGGTGAGCAGCGCGGTGGTAGCCAGCAGCACCAGCCGCACCCGCGTGACGTTGATGCCCAATGAGGCGGCCGCATCGGCGCCGAAGGCGAAGGCGTCGAGCGCCTTGGCGTGCACCATGCAGACGAGAAAGCCGAGCAGCGCCACCGGGGCCGCCACCCAGAGGTCCGACCAGCGCACGCCGCCGAAATTGCCGAGCAGCCAGAACATCACCCCGCGCGCCTGCTCGGCGCTCGCCATTGTGGTGACGATGGTCGCTGTCGCGGCGTTGAACAGCTGCGAGCCGGCGACGCCGGCGAGGATCACCCGGTCGCTGCCCCCGCCCGCCCCGGCGGCGAGCAGCCCGACCATGACGAGCGCCGCCACCGAGCCGAGAAACGCCCCGCCGGACAGGCCAAGCGTCGCGCCGCCAAAACCGAGGATCATCACGCACACCGCGCCGGTGGAAGCACCGGCCGAGACGCCGAGAATATAGGGCTCGGCCAGCGGGTTGCGCAGCAGCGCCTGCAGGATGGCGCCAGAAAGGGCGAGCGCGCCCCCGCACAGCGCCGCCATCAAGGCCCGGCTCAGCCGGTATTCGAAGATCACGCCCTGCTGGATGGCGCTGACGGGGTAGCCGAGATCGAACAACCCATTGCCGAGCGCGCGGAAGGCCACCGCGAGCGGGATCGGCATTTCGCCCACCGTCACCGCCAGCGCGATGGCGAAGACCAGCGCGACGAGGGAGAGGCCGGCGAGGGCGATCCGCGCCGGCCAGTTCGGCCCGATGACGAGATGGCTCAATTGACCAGACCGAAGCCCTGCACCGCCTTGGCGATGGCCTCGATGCCGTCCACCGTGTCCATGCCCGGCCGTGTGGCGCCGACATCCACGATGACGATGCGGCCGTTCTTCACGGCGGAAAGCTGGCTGGCCACCGGGTCGGTCTTGAGGAAATTGAGCTTGGCCTCGATGTCGTCGGCGGGGAAGCGGCGGCGGTCCATCTTCACCAGCACCAGCACGTCAGGGTCGTTGGCGGCGATGGTTTCCCAGCCCACCAGCGGCCATTCCTCTTCCGTGGTGATGATGTTGCGGGCGCCGAGCTGCGCCATGACATAGGCCGGCACGCCGTTCTTGCCGGCGAGGAAGGCATCGCCCTTGATGTCCTTGCTGGAGAACCACAGCGCCATCGACACGTCCCTGCCCTTCAGCCTCGCGAGCGTGCGGGCGGCGGCTTCCTCCCGCGCCTTAAGGCTGGCGACCAGCGCCTCGGCCCGCTCCGACACGTCGAAGATGGCGCCATATTCCCGGATGTTCCGGTAAAGCAGCTCGGTGGAGTACATCTGCGTGCGGACACCGTCGCCGGCGCCGGTATTGTCCTTGCCGACGCAATCGGTGGGCGAGACATAGACCGGCACCTTGACCGCGTCGAAACGGTCGCGCTTGCCGATGATGCCGTTCGGGCCGATGTGCCACTCATACATGGCGACCACCAGGTCAGGCTCCTGCCCGACCACCGCCTCGAAGCTGGGATCATTGTCGGCGAGCCGCTTCACGCCGGCATTGACCGCCTCATAGGGCTTGGCGACCGGACCAAACCAGAGCGCGCTGGCGACCACCCGGTCGCCGAGGCCGAGGGCGTAGAGAATCTCGGTCTGCGCCTGGCCGACGCTGACGACGCGCGTTGGCGCGTGGTCAATCACCACCTTGTGGCCGCAGTTCTCCAGCATCAGCGGGTAGGTCGTGCCGGCTGAGGCGTCCGTCGCCAGCGCGGCGCTGGCGAGAAGGCCGAGCGCCAGGGCGAAGGCCCGCCGGCCGATGAGGGGAAAGGTCGTCTTGGTCATTGTCACCGCTTCCTGAAAAGGAAGACGGGAAGCGCAAAGGGAACCGGCGCCGGCAGGGCCCATTGAGCCCTTGCACGGCCGGCAACCTCCGGAGCACCCCGCCCGAAAGATTGGTCGCGATCCGGGCAGGTCTCCTGGCTCGCGGGTCAACGCTGGCTCTGCCCGGCCTTCCCAACGCATGGCCTGAGCCTCGCGTCAGTGGACGATGGGCAGAGGGCTCGCCGCTTACAGTTGCGGGGGCAGCCTCGGCTTTGGCGCGGAGCGCCTCACCGAATTCCCTCTTAGCTCCGGGCGTGGGACCCGGAGAACCTTGATCGGCCGCGACCGTAACCGCTCGCGCCCCGTCGTCAAGGGAGCCGGACGCGGGGCAAGGCGCGAACAGCCGCCGGAACGCAGCCGTCACGCTCGCGCGCACCGGCTCGGTTCGCGCCCCCGGGCCGGCATCCGAATGAAGCTCGTGACCTTCCCGACCCAACCGCATCAGCAAACTGATATAATATATCAATTGCGATCACAAGGGTCGCTCAAGCGAGTGGTCGGACATGAATGTTGCCGCGCATGCAGGGCGGCAACACCTCTTTCAACGGCGTGTGCGGCAGCGGCGTGTGCGGCGCCTGCCGGCGCCTTCATGCCGGCGATCACGGTGCATGGCCCGGCGATGGCCGGCCACCGGGTCGCCCGCCTAGGCGGGGTTCAGCCGCGCACGATCTCGACCGGGCCGTGATCGTCGCAATGGTCGCCATGGGGATGATGCAGGCGGCCATCGACGAGATAGTCGATGTGGTCGCCATGCGGCACCGCCTCATGACCGCAGCCGGGGCCATGGACATGGCCGGCCTCGTGACCCGTGCAGGGCTCGCCAGCGGTGCAGCCGTCCGGATTGGTCGCGCTCACCTCGATGACATGCTCGTCCACATGGTCGCCGTGCATGTGATGCAGATGGCCATCGTGCAAATAGTCGACATGATCGCCGTGGCGGATCGCGGTGTGCCCGCAGCCCGCGCCGTGCTGGTGGGGATGGTCGGGGTGGATCTTGCAGCCGTCAGACATCTCAAACGCCTCATGGGTTGGGTGATCTTCGCAGACATGGTCGATGGCGCTGGAGACCAGCGCGATCACATGGTCGTCGGCGAGCGCGTACAGGATCGACTTGCCCTGACGCGTCCGGCGGACCAGCCGCACGGCGTGCAGAAGCTGCAGCCGGGCGGAAACCGTCGAGACCTTCTCGCCCTGCCGGGCGGCGAGGGTCGAGACCGAGGCCTCACCATGGGTGAGCAGCACGAGAAGCCGTAGCCGCGCCGGATCGGCGAGCGCCGCGAACATCGCGGCGGCCTCCTCAAGGCGCCCGGGCGTCAGCCGCCGATGAATATCGAACCTCATAACGTCATTCCATAGATCATTGGAATGATGTCGTCAATGGTACGTGGCGGCCGGCGGACGGCGACGTTCACCGCGCGGCTCTGGCCATCGACGATCGGGGACCGAAACTAGCCGCGCGGGCGAGCTTGCCCGACTTCGGGCGAAATCCCATAGTCGCCCTCATAGATTCTCCGCCCATCGCCACTAGGGCGGGAAGTCTCGTTCCAGTTCCGGACGGGCGCAGCGACGCCGGCTTCCGTCATCTCCCTCAAGGGCCCGCCCATGCCGCGCAAGCCGACGAACATTCTCTATTCGGCCGACGAGAAGCCGCCGCTCAGCACCCTGCTCATTCTCGGCGTGCAGCATGCGACGCTCGCGCTGCTGTTCATCGTCTATCCGCTGGTGGCGGCGGTGGAGGCCGGACTTTCCTTTGACGACACGCAGGTGTTCATCACCAGCTGCATCATCTTCATGGGGATCGCCACCCTGCTGGAATGCCTGCCCAAGCGCGGGGCGGGCATGCTGCTGGTGCAGATTCCCAACATGGCGCACATGCCGCTGGCGGTGCAGTCGCTCGCGGCGGGCGGGCCCGCGCTCTATGCCGGCATGAGCCTCATTGCGGCGGTGTCGCAACTGACGCTGTCACGCTTCATGGGCGCGCTGCGGTCCGTGTTCCCGCCGGAGGTCTGCGGCGTCGCCGTCACCATGCTGGGCGTGGCGCTGGCCGACCCGGCGCTGCGGCGGGCCTTCGGCATTTCGGGGGCGATCACGCCCGACCTCGACATGCGCTACGCCCTTGTCAGCACGGTCACGCTCGTCATCATCATCGCGCTGGCGATCTTCTCGCGCGGCATGCTGCGCCTGTTCGCAGTGGCGATCGGCGCCGCCGTCGGCTGGGTTCTCGCGGCCTATGTCGGCGTTGCGCCGGAGCCGAGCCCGAGCTTCGCCACCCTGCCCTATGTCGACCTGCCGCGCCTCGGCTGGCCCGGCATCAGCTTCTTCTCCTGGGCGCTCATCCCGGCTGCCATCATCACCGGCGTGCTCTCCGCCGTCGACATGGTGGGAACCGTGGTGTCGATGCAGCGCATGGACGACGCCGACTGGCGCCGCGCCGATCTCGACCAGGCGGGACGGGCGATCCAGGCCAACACGCTGGCCGACATGGGCACCGCCGTGACAGGCGGCTTCGCCAGCGCCTCGTCCTCGGCGGCGGTCGGAGTCGCCTTCGCCACCGGCACCACGGCGTGGCGAGTGGGCGCCGTCTCCGGCATCCTGATCATACTGGCCGCCTTCTCGCCGCGCCTCATCGGCGTGCTAACCATCATCCCCGCTCCCGTTATCGGCGCGATCCTGATCTATGCCGCCGCCTTCCTCACCGTCGCGGGCATGGAGCTGATCCTGTCCCGCCGGCTCAGCGACCGGCGCATCTTCACCGTCGGCCTCGCCATCCTCACCGGCATCGCCGTGGCGATCCTGCCGGACCTCGTCCGCCTTACCCCGGACTGGGCGCAGCCGATCCTCGAATCGCCGCTCTCCATCGCCACCGCCGTGGCCATCGTGCTCAACCTGATCTTCCGAATTGGCATTCGCCAGGAGGCCTCGCGCGCCGTCACGGCGGAGGAAAACCCGTTCACCGTCGTCACTGAGTTCCTCGAACATCAGGGCGACCTCTGGGGCGCGCGCCGCGACGTGATCGCGGCCGCTATCCCCGTGGTGGCGGAGGGCGTGGAGATGCTGCTGGACACCGGCGTCGCGCCCGGCACGCTGGAGATGCGGGCGCATTTCGACGAGGAGAACTTCGACGTCGCCCTGATCTATGACGGCGAGGCGATCGCCATCCCGACCCATCGACCCTCGCCAGAGGACCTTCTGGGCGATGCACAGGCGGTGGCGCGTTTCGTCGGCTACATGCTGAGCAAGCGCGCCGACAAGCTGAATGTGGGCATGGACGGCACCCACCAGAAGCTGACCCTGCGCTTCGAGCACTGACCCCGCCGGGGAGCGCTTCAGCCGGGCGGCGGCGCCCGCCGGGCCCTGTGCTTGCGCGGCTTTGGCTTTGCCGATAATCCTTGCTCGTCCTCGCGCGGATGGGCTGGCGTGCGCTCGGCGCGGCGATCACGACGCCCCGCCACAGAATTCCTCCGCCACGATTTCCGCCGCAAAGCCGAGTTCGGGAGCCAGGCCTTGATACATATCGACCGCATCGTCGCGGGCACCATCGTCGTCACCGCCGTCAAGGGACGGCTCGACAGCTCCTCCTCGCCGAAGCTGGAGGAATTCCTCGCCGGTGCCCCCAGCGAGGGCACCATCCTGCTGGATTTCGCCGAACTCACCTATATCAGCTCGGCCGGCCTGCGCGTCGTGCTGAAGGCGACCAAGCTGGTCCGCAGTGCCGGCGGCACGCTGGCGGTGTGCGGCCTCATCCCGCAGGTGCACGAGGTGTTCGACGTCAGCGGCTTCTCCTCGCTGATCCCCATCCATCCCAGTCGCGAGGCTGCCCTCGCCACCATGACCTGACAGTCCCGGCAAACCCGGCGGAGCGGGCGATGACCGACACCGAGCTCGATCTGCGCCTGCCCAATGATCTGGCCGAGCTCGACGCGCTTAGTTCGCGCATCGAGGCCTTCATGGAGGCCGCCGGCATCCCCCCCACCCCGGCCTACCGGCTGCAGCTGGCGGTGGATGAGTTCTTCAACAATGCCGTCGATTACGGCTACCCCGACGGTCGAGCCGGCGAGATCGCCATCGAGGTGCGGCGGGTGGGCGACCAGCTGCACCTCGTCTTCAGCGACGATGGCGACCCGTTCGACCCCTTTGCCGCTCCCGCGCCCGATCTCGATGGCGCGCTTGATGAACGCCGCGTCGGCGGGCTCGGCGTGCATCTCGTCCGCACCTTGTGCGACAGCTTCGCCTATGCCCGCGAGAAGGATCGCAACGTGAAGCGCCTCACCTTCGCGCTGGCCGGCTGAGCGTTCCGGCCGGGCTTCTTCAGGCGGCGTGCTGGGCGCGCTGCACTTGCGTCAGGCCATTCACCAGCCGCCGCGCCAGCCAGACGATGCGCTCGAACAGCACTGTGAGCCGGAAAAGCGCGTTCTGCTCCTCGGCGGTCAGGTCGCTCTGCGCCGAGAGGCGCTGGCGCAGATCCTCCATCAGCCGGTCGCGATGACCGAGCAGGGCCAGCACCAGTTCCGGCTCCTCTGCCCCCAGGCTGTCGGCATGATCGGCCACCGCGCTCAGCAGCAGGTGCAGCGCCTCGTTCAGACGTTGCGCCGTCGGCACGGCGCGCACATGGGCGGCCTCCTGGGCATAGTCGGCAAGCGCCTCGTGCAGCGCGCCGGCATTGTTGGCCGCGTCGTCGAGCAGCAGTGCCACCGCCACCTGGTCACGGGCCAGCGGCGCGTCGAGCAGCGACGCGAGATAGGCGCGTGTGGTTTCGGTCAAGGTCGCCCCGGCGGCGCGCAGCACGGCGGCCGAGGGCGTGGCGGGATCGCCCTCCTCGCGCACATGCTCGATCATCTGCGGCAGCCGGCCACTCAGGCGCGCCACCTCGCGCATGGACAGGTCGAGCGCCGCCTCGGTGTCGCCCAGCGCCTCGCGCAGCAGGAAGGCGGGCTGGGACAGCGTCTCCACCGCGTTCATCGGCAACAGCCGGGCCACGATGCGGCGGGTCGGTCCCTCCAGCAGGGCAGACATCAGCGCGCCGCCGATCTGCGCCGCCAGGAAGATAAGCGCCAGCGCCGCACCGACATCGCCCTGCCCCGGGTCGACCAGCGCGTTGACCAGATCGGGGCGCCAAGCGAGGACGAGGGCGAGCGCCACCAGCAGCAGCGAGCCGGCGCCCTTCTGCACCACCTGCAGCGCGAACACGACCCGGCCCGGCCGGGTCTCGCCGGGTATCAGCACGGCATTGTTGATCATCCCGGCCGCATTGGCCCCGGCGATCAGCGGCAGCGCCGTGCCGAAATCCAGCAGGCCGCCCCCCACCGCCGCCACCGCCAGCGCCGCAGCCACCGAGGAGGATTGCGCCGCCACCGAGAAGCCGGCGCCGATCAGCGCCAGCAGCCAGGGATTCTCCACCGCCTGCTCCCACCAGGGATGGCCCAGCAACGCCTCGCGCATCGGGCCGACAGCGACGGAGACCAGATGCATGCCGAACAGAAGAAGCCCGGCGCCGAGCGCCGCTTCCAGCACGTTGCGCATGCGGTCGCCGCGCGCCAGGCGGAAATAGGTCATGAAGCCGACGACGCCGATGACGAGGCCGGCAGCGGTCGAGGTATCGACGGCGACGATCAGCGGCAGCAGCGAGGTGCCGACATTGGCCCAGCTTGGCGCCAGCAGCGCCGGCCCATCGGTCAGCACACCGCCGCGCACGAAGGAGACAACGATCCACGACACGGCGGTGGAGCTCTGGGTGATCATCCCCGCCAGCGTGCCGCTGAGCGCGGCGCTGACATTGCCACGCAGCGCACGCGCGAAAGCGGCGCGGGCCCGTCGCCCGACAAGCGGCACGAGATTGGCGGAGAGGCCGCGTACCCCGATGAAGAACAAGCCCAGCCCACTGAACATGAGCGCGATTGTCGCCATGGCCTACCTTGTCGTCCGATTGACTGTCGAATGCGCGCGACGATCGGTTCCCGCGACGCCTTGATGCGGAACGGGTGCAAGGCGCGGGCCGTTATGAAAGCGTCGCATGACGGAATGGCGACGGTGCGGGATCCACCTCATCCCGGCAAACCGAGCCGCGTCTTGATCTTCTCCAGCAGGCGCGGCAGCTCCACCGGCTTGGTATCGAAATCATCGCATCCCGCCGCCATCGCCTGCTCACGGTCGGAGGCCATGGCATGGGCGGTGAGTGCGATAACTGGAATCGCCGCCGTTTCCGGGTTGGCCTTCACCTGCCGCGTCGCCTCCCAGCCATCCAGCACCGGCAGGCTCATATCCATCAGGATCAGGGCGGGCTTTTCGGAAAGGGCAAGGTCCACCCCCTCCTGGCCGTTGACCGCGATAATCACCTCGAAGCCATTGCGGGCGAGGCGCCGCGAGAGCATGTCGCGGTTCATCTCATTGTCCTCGACGAGGAGAATCTTCGTCATCTCGCCCTCTCAATGGCCGTGGCTGGCGATCGTGCCGAGCGCCGCGCCGAGCGAGCCGATCGGCTGCGCGCCCTTGTTCAGGATCAGCAGCGTGTTGCAGGCGAGAAACTCGCGCTCGTCTTCGGTCAGTTCCTTCGCGGTGAGCACGACGATGGGCAGCTCGGCATAGGCTGGCTCGGCCCGCACGCGGGTGAGGAAGGCGAAGCCGTCCATAACAGGCATCATCAGGTCGAGCAGGACGAGGGCGGGCAGCGGATGGGCGCCGAGCCATGCCAGGGCCTCCTCCCCGTTCGCCACCTCGGCCACGGGAAGCCCGACGCCCTCGATGGTCGAGCGCATAATGGCGCGCACCTGCTCGTTATCGTCGACGACAAGCACCACGCCATCCTCATTGCCCGGGGCGAATTTGTGGATTAGCGCGATCAGCCGCTGCCGGTCGATCGGCTTGGTCATGTATTCCGAGGCGCCGAGCGAATAGCCGAGATTGCGGTCATCGACGATGGTGAGCATGATCACCGGGATATGCGCCAGCGCCGGCTCGGATTTCATGATGCCGAGCACCGACCAGCCGTCGATCTTCGGCATCATCACGTCCAGCGTGACAATATCAGGCGGTTCCTTGCGCATGATGTTCAGCGCCTCGACGCCGTCGCGGGCATGGCGCAGCACATAGCCCTCCTTGCCGAGCGTGGCGGTGAGCACGTCGTGCACCGCCGGGTCGTCATCCACCACCAGAACGGTGATCGCCCCCGGAGCGGCAGGCGCGCCGGGATCAACGATCTCGTCCTCGTCCATCTGGGCGCCGGCCACCCGCGCCTCCACCGGCAGCTCGATCGTGAAGGTGGAGCCCTTGCCGGGCTCGCTCGCCACGGAAATGGTGCCGCCGAGCATGGCGGCGAAATGCTTGGTGATGGTCAGGCCGAGGCCAGTGCCGCCGAAATTGCGGGTGGTGGAGGAATCCGCCTGGGTGAAGGCCTGGAACAGCCGCCCCATCTGCTCCTCGCTCATGCCAATGCCGCTGTCGCTGACGTCGAAGCGCACCGCGCCCGCTCCGTCGGCCAGCGTCTCGCGGGCGATGCGCAGCGTCACCGTGCCGTCCTTGGTGAATTTGGCGGCATTGCTCAGCAGGTTGATCAGGCTCTGCTTCAGCTTGGTGACGTCGGTGCGCAGCGTGCCGATCTCCACCGGGCAGTCGACGACGAAGCAGTTGCCGTTCTTCTGCATCATCGGCCCGACAATGGTCTTCACCTCCTCGACCATCCGGGTCAGGAACACCTGTTCCAGATAGACATCCATGCGACCCGCCTCGATCTTGGAGAGGTCGAGAATGTCGTTGATCAGCCCCAGAAGATGCTTGCCCGCCGCCTGGATCTTGTCGAGGTCGGCCACCAGCGCGGTGTCGCCGGCATCGGCGGCGTCCTCGGAGAGGATCTCGCTATAGCCGATGATGGCGTTCAGCGGCGTGCGCAGCTCGTGGCTCATATTGGCGAGGAAGGCCGACTTGACCCGGCTGGCCGATTCCGCCGCCTCCTTGGCCTCGCGCAGTTGCTGCTCCATGCGCACCCGGTCGCTGATGTCGACGAAGGTGGCGATGACCGCCGGAGTGCCGCGGAAATCCAGATGCTCGTGCGACACCATGGTGCAGATGGTGGAGCCGTCGGAATGCGGCAGGTTGAATTCCTGCCGTTCGCTCGACGGCGTGGCGAGAATATCCGCCAGTTCCTGCCCGCGCGCGGAATCGGCGAAGAGGTCGCGCAGCGCGCAGCCCACCAGCGTGCCCGCGTCGCGGCCGATCAGCCGGCCGAAGCAGCCATTGGAATGGCGCACAACCTTGTCCGCCACGCCCACGATGACGAGCCCGATGGGCGCAGCGACATCGATGGCGCGCAGCTGCTCCTCGTCCTCGCGCAGCTTCATCTCGGCGAGCTTGCGCTCGGTGATGTCGGTGTAGATGGCGATGAAGCCGCCGCCCGGCACCGGGTCGCGCCGCACTTCGAGGATGGTGCCGTCCGGCCGGGTGCGCTCGAAGCGGTGCGGCTTTTCAAGCTGGGCGAGGCGCTGGGCGAGCGCGGTCTCGATGTCGACCTCGCCGAATTCACCGCGGGCGCCGAGATAGCGGATATAGTCGGAGAAGGTATGCTCGGTGCCGAGAAACTCCTCCGGCATGTCGAGATAGTCGCGGAACAGCTGGTTCCAGGTGACGAGACGGTGCCGGGCGTCGTACATGGCGACGCCCTGCGACATGTTCTCCAGCGTCGCGCGCAGCAGCGTCGCCTCGCTCACCCACTCGTCTTCCGTCATCCCCAACGTCCCCTGATCGTCACGCCACGCCGGGCGGATCCAGCGTCAGCAGCAGCGCGGCCATGTCGTCAAAGGCCGGCAGCCCGGCCTCGAAGGCCCGCACCACGGCCGCGAGCCGCGGCAGCGGCGCCGTCTCCTCGCCGAGCGCGGCCAGAAACTCGCCGACCCGCACCTCGCCATAGAGCGCGCCGGAATGGTCGTGCGCCTCGGTCAGCCCGTCCGTCACCACCAGCAGGCGTTCGCCGGGCGCGAGGGAAACGGACGCGGCGCGGAAGACGAAATCTTCCACTACGCCAAGCGCCGGGCCGCCAGCGGCGGTGAGCCGCGATACCGTGCCATCGACCGCCCGCAGATAAGGCGGCACATGGCCGGCGCGCACATAGGCGAGCGTGCCGGTGGGCAGGTCGAGCACCGCCAGCAGCAGCGTCACGAACATGCAGGAAGCGTTGCCACGCGCCAGCGCGTCGTTCACCAGCCCCGCCGCCCGCGCCGGATCGGCGAACAGTTCGGCCGCGTCCGGGCGGGTGCCGAGCGAGCGGAACATGGAATGGGTGCGCGCCATCATCAGCGCCGCACCCGCCCCTTTGTCGGAGACATCGCCGATCACCGCCACCATCTTGGTGTCGCCGACGGGGAAAAAATCGACGAGATCGCCGCCCACTTCCTTCGCCGGTTCCAGCAGCACGTCGATGGTGAGACCCCGACCGCCAAACGCACCGGCGAAGGGCGGCGGCACCAGCGCCAGCTGCAATGTGCGGGCTTCCGTGAGTTCGGCCTGCTTGCGCTTCAGCTCGTCGCGGGTGCGGTCGCGTAGCCCCTTCTTCTCCAGCGTGGCGAGCACACGGGCGCGCAGAAGTGTCGGGTTGAACGGTTTGAAAATGAAATCGTCCGCACCCAGCTCGATGCAGCGCACGACAGGCTCGATCTCGCTGAGCGCTGAGACGACGATAACAGGCAGATCATTGATCCGGCCGTCGGCGCGCAACTGGTCGAGAACGCCGAAACCGTCCAGCTCCGGCATCATGATGTCGAGCAGCACGAGATCGTAAGGCTTGTGGTCGATAGCGGCGAGCGCCTCGATGCCATTGGCGGCCTGGTCGATATGGCTGAAGCCAAGCCGCTTCAGCCGCCGCATCAACAGGTCCCGGTTCTCCGCGACATCGTCGACCACCAGAATCGACGCATTCTGGTCTGTCATGAGCGCGCTTCCACCGTCTTCTCGAACCTCGCCCGAATGCGAGCAAGGCCGGACTATCCACACAATGCCCGCCCTTAGCAACGCCGCCGGCGGCGCCAAACACCGACAAAATCTGCCTGTTCCGCCGTTCCCGCGCCTCGCCCCTATTCGGGTAGGGCGAGGGTGGCGCGATGAGCCAGACGGGGCATGGCGGATCGCCCCACGCCGCCCTACATAGGGTGAGCAGGAGGCGCGACGATCCACGATGAAGATGTTTCGAGCGGCGCTTCTCGCGGCGGCAGCGGTTGTTTCAGCCGTCCCTGCCCTGGCCCAGGTCACCACAAAGCCGAGCCCCTATATGCCCCAGCGCCCCAATTCGGTTCGACCCAACAGCCAGAATCTGATGCAGGGCCCCTCCTACTGGACGCCCCAGCAGCGCCGGCTCAACGTGCCCGGCGCCACCAGCAATCCCAGCCTGCGGCGCGAGACCGAGCCCTACCCGCCGCCGCCGATCCCGCCCCCGGTGCGCCCGGCAGAAACGCCGGAGAAGTGACGGGACGGCGGGTTATTGTCAGGTCGGATAGGCCCTACCCTATGCCTTCTCCGTCCTGCTGAGACGCCGGCTAGAGGCCGGCCTGAAGCACGCAGGCGGTGTGACGTGGCAATCATCTGCGTCCTTTGAGGCCGGGCTCCGCCGGGCACCTCAGGATGACGGGTCCTGCGCAAGCGAGATCTCACGCCGATGCCCACCAACACGCCGTCATCCCCGGGCTTGACCCGGGGGGGGTCCATGACTTCTCACCACGCAAATGGATGGCCGGGACCAGCCCGGCCATGACAGCTCCCAAAGGAAAGCCCTCAGTCCCGCAGCGTGTCGGGCGGGCTCGCCTCCGCCACCAGGCTCTCCAGCGCCTCATCCAGCGTCATCGCGGTCTGGTTGGGCGAGCCGAGGCGGCGGATCGAGACGGTGCGCTCCGCCGCTTCCTTGCGCCCGACGACGACCAGCGCCGGCACCTTGGCAAGCGAGTGCTCGCGCACCTTGTAGTTGATCTTCTCGTTGCGAACATCGAGTTCGACACGCAGGCCACGCTTCTTCGCCAGCGCAACGATCTCCCGGGCATAGTCGTCGCCCTCGGAGGTGATGGTCGCCACCACCGCCTGCACCGGCGCCAGCCAGAGCGGGAAATGGCCGGCATGGTGTTCGATCAATATGCCGGTGAAGCGCTCCATCGAGCCGCAGATGGCGCGGTGGATCATGACCGGCGTCTTCTTCGAGCCGTCCGCGTCGACATAGAAGGCGCCGAAGCGTTCCGGCAGGTTGAAATCGACCTGCGTGGTGCCGCACTGCCATTCACGGCCGATCGCATCGCGCAGCGTGTACTCGAATTTCGGGCCGTAGAAAGCGCCCTCGCCCGGCAGAATGCCGGTCTTGATCTTGCCGCCCGATTCCGCCTCGATCTGGGTGAGCACGCGGCCCATCACGTCCTCGGCGTGATCCCACACCGCATCAGAACCGACGCGCTTCTCCGGGCGGGTGGAGAGCTTGACCACGATCTCCTCGAAGCCGAAATCGGCATAGGTGGAGAGGATCAGTTCGTTGATTTTCAGGCACTCCGCCGCCATCTGCTCCTCGGTGCAGAAGATGTGGGCGTCGTCCTGGGTGAAGCCGCGCACGCGCATCAGCCCGTGCAGCGCGCCCGATGGCTCATAGCGATGGACCGCGCCGAATTCGGCGAGGCGCATGGGCAGGTCGCGATAGGACTTCAGCCCGTGCTTGAAGATCTGCACATGGCCGGGGCAGTTCATCGGCTTGAGGGCGTAGACGCGGTCATTGTCCTCGGTGTCGCCGGCCGGCTGCACCTTGAACATGTTGTCCTTGTACCAGCCCCAGTGGCCGGAGGTTTCCCACAGCGACTTGTCGAGCACCTGCGGGGCGTTCACTTCCGCATAGTCCGCCGCCAGCCGCCGGCGCATGTAGGAGACGAGGTTCTGGAACAGGTTCCAGCCCTTGGGATGCCAGAACACGACGCCCGGCCCTTCCTCCTGGAAGTGGAACAGGTCCATCTCCCGACCGAGGCGGCGGTGGTCGCGCTTCTCGGCTTCCTCCAGCTGGAGGATATAGGCGTCGAGTTCCTCGCGGGTGCGCCACGCGGTACCGTAGATGCGGGTCAGCATCTGGTTGTTGCTGTCACCGCGCCAATAGGCGCCGGCCACCTTCATCAGCTTGAAGGCGTCGCCCACCTTGCCGACGCTCGGCATATGCGGGCCTCGGCACAGGTCGAACCACTCGCCCTGGCGGTAGATCTTCAGCGCCTGGTCGGCGGGAATGGCGTCCACCAGCTCGACCTTGAACGCCTCGCCCTTCTCCTTGAAGACGCGCTTGGTCTCCTCGCGGTCCCACACCTCCTTGGTGAAGGGCGCGTCGCGGGCGATGATCTCGCGCATCTTCTTCTCGATGGCGGCGAAGTCGTCCGGGGTGAAGGGCTCGTTACGGAAGAAGTCGTAATAGAAGCCGTTCTCGATAACGGGACCGATCGTCACCTGGGTGCCGGGCCACAGCGTCTGCACGGCTTCCGCCAGCACATGGGCGGCGTCGTGGCGGATGAGCTCAAGCGCTTCCGGGCTCTCGCGGGTGACGAGCTCAAACTTCGCGTCTGATGTAATGGGATCGGAAAGGTCGCTCAGCACGCCGTCGAGCTTCATCGCCAGCGACTTCTTGACGAGCGACTTGGCGATGGAGGCGGCGACCGCGGTGCCGGTGGTGCCGGAGGCATAGGCTCGGACGGCGCCATCGGGGAAGGTGAGATTGATGTCGGACATGTCATTTTCTCCTGCCCACTCCTGCGAACCACGCAGGTAGGCTTCACTGTGGTCACGTGTCGCGCGCGCCCTCCGCCTTCGGGGTTCGCGCGTAGCGCCACGGCATATACCACGCGGCTTTTGGCGGCAATTCGGCCGGCACGGGCTCGAAGCCCGACCCGCCCCAAGGATGGCAGCGGCAGATGCGCCCCGCCGCCATCCAGCCGCCCGCCCAGGCGCCGTGCGTTTCGATCGCCTCCTCGGCGAATTCCGAACAAGTCGGGAGATAGCGGCACTGCCGCCCCATGAAGGCGGAGAAGCTGTAGCGGTAGACGAGGATCGGCGCCCGCAGCATCAGCCGAGGTAGTCGGGCCACTAGCGCGGCGGCGCTGATTTCTGGACGCGGGCCGCTCATTCCCCGCCCCTAACCCGGAACCGTCCGGACTCGGCGGCGTTGCCCCTGTGGAGGGCCGGCACGGATGTCGGCCCCCAGGGGAGCGCGCGATGATGGCAATCAGGTTCTGGACGAGGGCGGCGCTGGCCGGCACTCTCTTCGCGGCGAGCCCCGCGCTCGCCCAGCAGCCGCCCGCACAGCCGGCACCCGCGCAGCAGACGCCCGCTCAGGAACCGCCTGCGGCCGGGCATGTCCCCCCCGGCCCGGCCGGCGGCACCCAGCCCGAGCCTTCCGCCGCCACCTCCCCGGAAGTTGACCCCGACATGCAGCGCGTCGCCGCCTGCAAGACCGACGCGCTGACCAAGCTGAAGAAGGCGTCGCCCTCGATCGAGGACATCTATATCGACGTCGACGGCCTCACCATCGCGCAGGCCGAGAGCAAGCTCGGCGATACCGCCGTCAAGGGCATCATCATGGGTGAGGCCTATATTCAACGCGACCGCTCCGACACCGCGAACCGCTTTCTCTGCCTGACCGGCGAGAAGGACGAGGTGCTGTTCACTTTCTTCACCGAACGCTAAGGCGCTACTCCGCCGCTTCGCTGGCGGCGTTCCGCGCCTCGATCTGTCCCAACGCATCCACGACGGCGTCGAAGGTCAGCAGCGTCGAGGCGTGGCGCGCCTTGTAGTCGCGCACCGGCTCCAGCACCGCGAGTTCCGCCCAACGCCCCTGCGGCGGCGGGCCGTTCTCCTTCAGCATCAGGCGCATCGCCTCGCGCACCGCGCGCAATTCCTCGGCGGTCGAGCCGACGACGAGCGCACCCATCACTGAGGATGAGGCCTGACCGAGAGCGCAGGCGCGCACCTCATGGGCGAAATCCGTCACCACGCCGTCGCGCACCGCGAGATCGATGGTGACGGTGGAACCGCAAAGCCGGGAATGCGCCGTTGCCGAGGCGTCGGGCGCGGCCAGACGGCCAAGCCGTGGTATGTCGGCGGCAAGTTCCAATATGCGGCGATTATAGACGTCGTTCAGCATGCTGGTTCGATCCGTCCCAAAGGCGGCGTTGATCCCCGCACGGGCGGCTTCCGCCCGATTGCGGCCTGCCCGCACTGGCTTATATAGGTGTGGTGGCCGCCGGGCGAAAGCAACGCGCGCGATCTGCCTTCCAGCAGGCGCGTCGGGCGGTTATGGTTGGTATGATGCTGATCCGTGGCGGGTATTGGCACGTAGGACGAGATTGACCGGGGACGCATCGGCGCCCGGCAGTGAATGCGTCGAACGGAGTTCGTCATGGATGCCGTGCTTAAATCGCTGATGCGCAGCGCCCAGAGCGAGATGGAGGCGTCTGCCGCGCGCCGTCCGACCCGCGAGGAGGCGGAAGCCGCCGTTCGCACGCTTATCGCCTGGGCCGGCGATGACCCCGAGCGCGAGGGCCTGCTCGACACACCTAAGCGTGTGGTGCGCGCCTATGAGGAGCTCTACAGCGGCTACCGCGCCGCGCCGGAATCGATTCTCGACCGCACCTTCGGCGAGATCGGCAATTTCGACGACATGGTGATGGTCCGCGACATCGAGTTCCATTCCCATTGCGAGCACCACATGGTGCCTTTCGTCGGCAAGGCGCACATCGCCTATTTCCCGGTCGAGCGCGTCGTGGGCCTGTCGAAGATCGCCCGTATCGTCGACATCTTCGCCCGCCGGCTGCAGACGCAGGAACACCTGACCTCGCAGATCATCACCGCGATGGACGAGATCCTGAAGCCGCGCGGCGTCGCCATACTGATCGAGGCCGAGCATATGTGCATGGCCATGCGCGGCGTGCGCAAGCAGGGCGCGTCCACCGTCACCACCCAGTTCACCGGCGTGTTCCGCGACGACCCGCAGGAGCAGGTTCGCTTCATGAGCCTGCTGCGCGGCATGCGTCCGTGAGCGCGCGTCTGCGCAGGCTCCCGTGACCGACATTTCCTTCGCCCCTCGGGGCAGCAAGGCCGAGATCGAGGAGGGCGAGCGCCTCTCCCCGAAATTTGACGCCGATGGCCTCGTCACCGCCGTGACCGTCGACGCGGACGACGGCACCGTGCTCATGGTCGCGCATATGAATGCGCAGGCGCTGGCGCTGACCATCGAGACCGGCATCGCCCATTACTACAGCCGCTCGCGCGGCCGGCTGTGGAAAAAGGGCGAGGAGAGCGGCCACCTGCAGACGCTGGTCGAGCTGAGGGTCGACTGCGACCAGGACGCCGTGGTGCTGCGCGTGCGGATGCCGCCTCTCGGCCCCGATGTGCCGGGCGCGGCCTGCCACACCGGGCACCGCTCCTGCTTCTTCCGCTCGGTGCCTCTGGGCGCTGCCCCGTCGCCGGAGCTGCGGCTCGCCGTCAACGATGCCGGCCGGCTGTTCGACCCCGCCATGGTCTATGGCACACCGAAGAAGACCGACACGCCGCGCTTCTAGCGCCGACACACGCAGGCCGCCCTCCCTCCCGGGCGGATAGCCGGCCGAGATGGCGCTGTCGGCTGTCATCCCGGCCGGAGGCGAAGCCGTGGTGCCGGGATCGTTGGCCATCCTGCCCGCGATCCCGGAGCAGCCTACGGCCGTCCGGGATGACGCCCCGGCACCGCCGCAATCACGCCGAGAGGATGTATTCCCGCATGGCGTGGCTCTCGCGCTCCATTTCGGCGAGACGCTGCTTCACCACGTCGCCAATGGAGATGATGCCGACCAGCTTGCCGCCCTGCACGACAGGCAGATGGCGGAAGCGCCCGGCGGTCATGTGCTCCATGATCTGGTGGACGGTCTCGTTGCCCTCGCAGGTGACGACCCGCGACGTCATCACCGAGGCGACCGTGTCGTCGAGCCGGCCCGGCCCGTCGAGCCCGACCACACGCACCACGTCGCGCTCCGACAGGATGCCGACCACGCGGCGCTCGGGGTCCGTCACCACGATGGCGCCAATACGCTTGGCGGCGAGAAGCTCCGTCGCCTCGCGCAGCGTCGCCTCTGGGGCGATCGTCTGAACGTCGAAGCCCTTTTCTTCAAGAATGGTCCGAACCGTCATGCAAGCCTCCTTCCCGGCTGTCCGGGCGGACGGAACGCGGCGCGGTCCACCACCCGGTCATTCGGCTTCTTCCCGCTTCGCGGGCGAGCCATAATGGGAATGATCCGCTTTAACCCTGCGGCAGGCAAGGGGCGCCGCGCCAATCAGTTCGGGCGCTTCAGTGGCGGGTGGCGCGGGAAAAGCTATCGCCGCCCGGCCGGCGCCGGATCGGGTCGAACAGCGGAAAGGCCAGCAGGCCGGCCAGGAAGCCGCCCATATGCGCCTGCCAGGCGATGCTGCCATCGACGATTCCGGCCGGCTCGCCAAGGCCGAAGGCGAGGTTGATGACGAACCACACCGCGACGAAGCCGATCACCCGCCGGTCGCGCAGCACCTCCATCAGCGGCGGCGCGGGCACGTGCACCGCGCTCTCCATCAGGCCCGGCCGCCAGACGCCCCGGCTTTCCTGCGCGAACATGAAGCGCAGCGCGCCTGCCATACAGCCCGACACCGCGGCCGAGGCGCCGATCATCGGCACCAGTTCGCCCTCATGGGTCACGAGATGCAGCCCCGCCCCCGCCGCCGCCGTGAAAGCGAAGAACAGCAGGAAGCGCAGCACCCCGAAGCGGCGCGCCACCGGCGTGCCGAAGGCGAGCATCCACAACAGGTTCAGGCCGACATGAGCCCAGCCGCCATGCAGGAACGCATAGGTGACGAAGGTCCACACATCCGCCGCCATGCCGCCGGGCAACACGCCCTCGGCCAGCACGGAGGGATCGAAACGCGCGGGAATGAAGGCGAACAGCGCCAAGATCTCGACCCCGGTCTCCAGGTCCACCCAGTCGCGGATGAGCTGGATGAGCAGCATCACCGCCGCCAGCACGGTGATCACCGGCGGCACGTTGAGAATGGGTTCGCGTCTGTGGGCGGCAAGGCGGGGCGGTTCGAGCACGCCGATCACATAGGCCGGCACAGGCCCGGCGGCAAGGCATCTTGCCGTGAGCGCGACACCTCCGCTCGCGACCGAGGCCTTGCTATGGGCTTAAGCGGCGTGATGAACAGTTTGCCTATTGCTGTGGTTAACGCCACTAGAAAACCTATTAATATTCCCTCTCCAGCGTTGTTGCGAATCTCCGGCATCGCTTAGACGGGTATAAAACCCTCTGCGCTAAGCTCTCATCCAGTGACAGGGATGAGGTACGCGATGAAAAAGAGGCTCGAACGGGCCCTTCTCGCGGCGGGTCAGGCGGTTCTTGCGGCAACCGTTGCGGCGGTGCTAACGCACGCCACGCCCGCCGAGGCGGAAAAGACGGTGGCGATGCTCTCCAGCTTCGCCGCCAACATGGCGGCCGGCGCGCAGACTGCCGTGCCGATGGGTTATTTCCAGTTCTGCGCCGAACACTCCGCCGATTGCGGCCCCCGCAAGGGGAGCGGCGGCAAGGTGGTGCTGACCGAGGCCAATTTCGCCCAGCTGCGCGAGATCAATGACGCGATCAACGGGCGCATCCAGCCGATGACCGACCTCGAACATTATGGCGAGATCGAACGCTGGACCTATCCCGACGACGGCTTCGGCGATTGCGAGGATTATGTGCTGCTCAAGCGCCGCACGCTGGTCGGCCTCGGCTGGCCGGGGGACACGCTGCTCGTCACCGTGGTGCGCGACCACAAGGGCGACGGCCACGCCGTGCTTACCGTCGTCACCGACCGGGGCGACCTCGTGCTCGACAACCAGGAAGCCGCCATTCTGCTCTGGCACGAGACCGGCTACCGCTTCGTCAAACGCCAGGCGCAGCACGACACCGACAGCTGGGTTTCGCTCGGCGACGTGCTGGCGCCACTGTCGGTCGGGCGGAACTAGGGTTCGCCTTCGGCCCCGGAACGACGCGGCATCCGCGCCTCCCATTCCTTTCGCAGGAGGGCGTATTGCAGGGTGTTCTCGAAAACCGGCGTGCCCTTGTCATCCTGGCGGAAGGAGATGAACTCCTTGAACAGCCCCTCCGGGCGCATCCCCAGCCTTTCGCACAGGCGCCGCGAGGCGGCGTTGTCTTCCTCGACATAGGCATAGAGGCGACGGGCCTGCTTCACCGTGAACAAATGGTCGAACAGCGCCTGCGCCGCCTCGGTAGCAAAGCCCGCACCGCTGTAATCGCCGTTGAAGTTCTAGCCGACGGAATAGGTGTCGGGAGGCTCCGGCATGGCGAACACATCGCCGATCACCCGGCCGGTCGTGGCGAGGCAGACGGCGATATGCTCGTCGCTGTTCGCGCGCGTCGTCGCCTCGGCCTCCGCCGCCGCGAGATCGTCCAGCCTGAGCGAGAGATAGCAGCTGGCGCCCGGCTCCCGCAGATAGGCCAGCAGGTCGGGCGCATCCTCGGGGCGGGAATTCCGCAGGATCAGCCGCTCTGTCGTGATCGTGTCCATCCGGGTCCCCGCGAATCCAAGTCAGGGACGCCCCCTGCGCGAAGATTGGCCTGAGACTATGGCCGAAGCAGGGGGCGCCCCGCCCCTCAGTCGATCCGGCGCAGCCCCTCGGCGAAGCGCCGCCAGTTGCGCACATAGTGCGCGGCCGTGCCGTGGATGCGCTTTTCCATCGCCTCGTCGAGAGTGCGGATCACCTTGCCCGGCGCGCCGACGATGAGGCAGTTGTCGGGATATTCCTTGCCCTCGGTGATCAGCGCCCCAGCGCCGACCAGGCAGTTGCGGCCGATCTTGGCGCCGTTCAGCAGGGTGGCGCCCATGCCGATCAGGCTGTTGGCGCCGATGGTGCAGCCATGCAGCATCGCCTTGTGGCCAATGGTGCAGTCGTCGCCGATGGTCATGGGGAAGCCGGGATCGGTGTGCAGCACGCACAATTCCTGGATGTTCACCCGGGCACCGAGCGTGATCCGCTCATTGTCGCCGCGGATCACCGAGCCGAACCACACGCTCGCCTCGTCGCCGACCAGCACATTGCCGATCACCTCGGCGGTGGGGGCGATCCAGAATCGGCCGAGCGCCGGCAGGTCCGGCGCCACCCCGTCGAGTGCGTAGACGGGCATCGCCCTCAGTCCTCAAGATCGGTGTCGAGGATGGCCATCTGGAAATTATAGGAAAGCTCGCCGTCTTCCTTGTCCTCGAACAGGACACCGATGAACTCGTCGCCGAGATAGACCTCGGCCGAATCCTTCTTCTTCGGCCGCGCGACGACGCGCAGCTGGGTGTTGGTGAACAGGCGTCGCATATAGGTCTGGACGCGCTCCAGGTCCTTCTTTTCCAAGTCCGTGCTCCCAAGGGGGTTGATCGGGCGGCAGGCTTGCCACGACGCGCCGGCCGGCGCAACCGGCGCCGGCACAATCGGCTGTTCACACAATCGGGCTCAAATCGCCTCGCCGAGGAAGGAGGGCATGTCCGAGAACTGGTCGAACATCTGGTCCATGCTGCGCGAGGGCTCGGCACAGCCGGCCTCGCCCACCACCTTGGCCGGCACCCCGGCCACGGTGGTGCGGGCGGGCACGGGCTTCAGCACCACCGAGCCGGCGGCGACGCGGGCGCAATGGCCGACCTCGATATTGCCGAGCACCTTGGCGCCGGCGCCGAGCAGCACGCCGTGGCGGATCTTCGGGTGGCGGTCGCCATGCTCCTTGCCGGTACCGCCCAGCGTGACGCCCTGCAGCACCGAGACATTGTCCTCGATGACAGCCGTCTCGCCCACGACGATGCCGGTGGCATGGTCGAAGAAGATGCCGCGCCCGAACGGTGCCGCCGGGTTGATGTCGACCTGGTTCACCGCTGAGGAGCGGCTCTGCAAATAGAGCGCGAAATCGGTGCGGCCGTTCTTCCACAGCCAATGCGCCAGACGGTGGGTCTGGATGGCGTGGAAGCCCTTGAAATAGAGCAGCGGCTGGATCGCCCGGTCGGTCGCCGGGTCGCGATCGAGAACCGCGACGATGTCGGCGCGAATGGCGACCCCGAGCCCGGGATCGTCCGCCACCGCCTCCTCGAAGGCCTGGCGGATGATGTCCGCCGGCACATCGCCATGGTCGAGCCTCTGGGCGATGCGGTGCGCTACCGCCCGCTCCAGCGTGGTGTGGTAGAGCACCGTGGAATAAACGAAGCTGGCGAGCGCCGGCTCGCGCTGGGTAATCGTCTCCGCCTCGGCGCGAATGCGCGCCCAGACCGGATCGACCTTGTCGAGCGCGCGCGGCACCTCGGCGCGCTGAAGAGAATTCACAGCCATTTTTCTGCCCTCGCCGTCCGCCCTTGGGCGCCGACCAGATGTCCCGAGTTGGCCCCAGCCTAACACAGGCGCCCACGCCGGCCTACGCCGCCGCCATTGCACGAATGCATGATCGGGCCTCCCCGCCTTCGGGCGATCGCGGGTGAATCGGAACCTGAGCCGACCCCGATTCTCTTTGCCAACAACGCCCGCCAAGCGATTCCGTTGACTCGGCTTTCCGCCCTTCTTGAATCAAAATGGCAAGAAGGGGCGCCGGCATCTCGCAGCCACCCCCTCCCCTCAGCGCGGCTCCGCAAGGAAGGCCAGCACCGCCTCCTTGAACAGTTTGTCGCCTACGGCGCGCATATGGTCGCGGTCGGGAATGTCGATCGCCCGCGCATCCGGGATCAGCGCGGCGAGCGGCCCGGGTGCGCCGGCCACCTCGTCGCGGGTGCCCACCGCGATCAGCGTCGGCACGCTGATCCGCGCCACCTCCTCGCGGCTCAGCGTGCGGCGTGAACCGACGATGCAGGCGGCCAGCGCCTCGCGGTCGCTTTTGGTCTGGTCGGCAAAGGCGCGGAACATCCGCCCCATCGGGTCGGTCACATCATCAAGGCTGGGGGCGCGCAGGGCGTCGGCGATGGTGATCGGCAGGCCGGCGCCGGCGATGAGGTGAATGCCGATGCCGCCCAGCACGAGCGAGCGCACCCGATCCGGCGCGGTGAGCGCCGCACAGGCGCTGATCCGCCCGCCCATCGAATAACCCATGAGATCGACGCGGCTGAGGCCGAGATGGTCGATCAGCCCAATCACGTCGCGGGCCATCAGCCAGGGATCGTAGAGTTCGGGCTGGTAAAGCTTGGCCGAGGCGCCGTGGCCGCGATTGTCGAGCGCGATCACCCGGCGGCCGGCACCGGTCAGCGTCGAGACCCAGCCCGGCCCGACCCAGTTGATCTCCTTGGTCGAGCCAAAGCCGTGCACGAGCACGATCGGCTCCCCGTCCCCCTCGTCGAGATAGGCAAGCTCGATTCCGTCATGGCTGAAGGTGGGCATAAGGCGCTCCGTTGCGGGAAGCGGCACGCTAATCAGGCGAGGCCTCGCTGCCAACCCGCGCCCGGCGGTTCAGCCCGGCTTCTTCAACGTCTTGTCGTTGCGGCAACGCGACAACGGCAGGATGGTGCCGGAATAGATGCGAGTGATGTTCATTTCCGCCTTGTCGGTGTCGACGCTCAGGCAGGCGCAACCATAGCCATAGCCGTTCGGCTGCAGCTTCACATATTGCTTGGCGTCAAAATCGGGGGCGTTGTCGAAGCCCTCGGCCTCCATGCCGCCCTGCGAGCGCATCCACCAGTCGCCGTCGCGGTCGGAGAGATACCAGTTGCCCGGTGTCGGGTTCACATACCAGCCGCAGCGGTTTTCCGCCGCGCCGGCCGGCAGGGAAACGAGCGCCAGCACGGCGAATGAAAACAATGTCAGCAGGGCACGGCGCATCATCGCCTCCTCAAAGGCCTCACGCCGGCAGGAACAGCCGCCGACGGGGCTTTTTCTTTTTCCACATCGGGCGAAGCATCGCCACCATCATGGAATTGAACGAGGCAATCAGCCCGAACAGGTTCAGCACGCCCGCCATGACCCAGAAGGCGAGCTTGGCCAGTGCCTCGGTGAGGAACAGCGCGCCCCGTCCCAGCGTCTTGAAGATCGCCAGCGTCTTGCCGCCCTTGGCCTGCGCCAGCACGCTCAGCCGTGCCGCGCCGGCCGCATCGTCGACATGGCGCAGCCCGGCAAAGGTGGCGCGCGTGCCCGCCTTGGAGCCCGCCGTGCCGAGATCGCCGACCAGCGCGGCGAGCTGCGCCTTTGCGCCGCCGCGCAGCGCCGCCGTGATGTTGCCGGCGAAACGCCCGCCGACCACGCCGGCGCGGCGCGCGCCCTTCAGCACGGAAATGCCGGCCCGGAAGGTCAGAGGCGCGCCGAAAGCCGCATAGGTGGCGCCGGTCGCCACGATGCCGATGCCGGCGAGGTTGACCATGAACTGGTCCACCGGCTCGCCACGCGCCCAGTTAGCCGCCTCGCGGCCGAGGTCGCGCACATCGCCCCACACGGTGAGATCGCCCATCGTGGCCCCGGCTAGGCCAGCGAGGTCTTCGCCCTGCCCGGTCAGGAAACCATGGCCGAAGCTGCCTGCCCCGCGCGCGAGGCTCGCACCGGGCGCATTGGCCAGCGCGACGCGAGCCCGGCGCTCGGCGGTGACAGCGACGCCCCGCGCGTCCGCCAGCTCAATGAAGCTCGCCGCCAGTTCGCCGTCATCTTCCGCCAGCGCGGCGTCGATCTCCACGGCGGTGCGCTCGGGGGTCAGCACCCCGGCGAGCTGGAGCTCGGCCAACCGCGAGGCGTCGTCCTGCGCGCTCACCAGCGCGAAGGCGTGCCGCGACGCCGGCACCACCCAATGGGCGGCACCGGCAAAGGCGAGCAGGAATCCGAAGGCGGCGAAGAAGCGGTACATGGCGTTGATATGGGATCACGCAGCGCGATTGCCGCTTTTTGCCCGTTCATTATGGCGAAGCGATGGGCCACGATGCACAGGCGCGGCATCCGGCCCCGCATTCGGCCCCTTGGACCGCGGCGCGCCAGCGGCTATGGTCGCGCCGATTTCAACACGAGCGCGGACAGGCGAACATCATGGCGGGCCACGTCGTTCCCCACTTCCACAATTCGGCCGGCGTGGCGAAGATCGCCATCGGGGCACGCGAATTCATGTGCGTGGGCGCGCTGCCGCCCTATGACCACCCGCATGTCTTCCTCGACATGGGTTCGGATGACGAAATCATCTGCCCCTATTGCTCGACCCTCTACACCTTCGATTCCCATCTGCACGGCACCGAATCGACCCCGCCGGGCGCGCTGTTCGAGATTCCGGCCGCCGCCTGAGCGCGGCCTTGCCCGCCCGCTCCATCGCCATCGCCGGCGCCGGCATTGGCGGCCTCACCGCCGCCCTTGCGCTGGCCAGGATCGGTTGTGCCGTCACGCTCCATGAGCGGGCGACGGTGCTGGAAGAGGCCGGCGCCGGCGTCCAGCTCGCCGCCAATGCCACGCGCTGCCTGAAGGCCCTCGGCGTTTATGAGCGTGTGGCCGAACAGGCGGTATTCCCCACCGACTTCGCCGTTATCGACGGCCAACGCGGCACAAGGCTCAGCGGCGGGCCGATGGGCGCGCAGGCCGAAGCGCGCTTCGGGGGCCCCTTCCTCGTCATCCATCGCGCCGACCTGCAAGCCGCGTTGCTTGACGCGGTGCGCGAGGTGCCGGCGATTACCCTCAGGCTCGGCCACACGCTGGAGAGCTTCGCCCAGGACGCTGCCGGCGTCGCCCTGAAGCTGCGCAACGCGGATGGCGAGGCGACGCTGACGGCCGATGCGCTCATCGGTGCCGACGGGCTGCGCTCGGTGGTGCGCGGCGCGCTGCAGCCGCAGGCGAAGCCCTCCTTCCGCCATCGCGCTGCCTGGCGCGCCACCGTGCCGGTCGAGGCCCTGCCCACTCGGCTTACCGACAAGGTGACGCGGCTCTGGCTCGGCCCCGGCGCTCATCTCGTCACCTACCCCGTGAAAGCCGGCCGGGCGATCAATCTCGTCGCCGTCACCCCGGATGCGCGCGAGGTGCATGGCTGGAGCGAGGCCGGCGGCCGCGACGAGCTTCTGGCGCATTATCGCGGCTGGTGCGCCGATGCCCGCCTGCTGCTCGACGCGCCGGAGCGCTGGCTGCGCTGGGCGCTGTTTGATCTCGACCCGCTCACGCGCTGGGGCGAAGGCGCGGTGACGCTGCTGGGCGACGCCGCCCACGCCATGCCGCCCTTCCTCGCCCAGGGCGCGGCGCAGGCGATCGAGGACGCGATGGTGCTCGCCGCCGAGCTGGCGGACGCGCCCGACATCCCCGCCGCGCTACGCCGCTATGAGGCGGCCCGCCTGCCCCGTACCGCTCGCGTGCAGCGCGCCGCGCGCGGCATGGACCGCATCTACCATCTCAAGGGCCCGGCCCGCCTCGCCCGCGATCTCGTCATGCGCGCGCAGTCGGAAAGCGCGGTGCTGGAGCGCTACCGCTGGATCTATGACTGGCGGGCGTGAGGCGGTGCCCGCAGAGTGGCATCGACTTTCCTCATGGAGGCTATAAAAACATCTCGTTTTCCGATCGTGGCAGCGCCTCCTAGGGTGCGCGCCATCGACAATGGAGATCGGCGATGCCACCCGCATCAAAGGCGAGCCCGGCAGCTTCGGCGGCGGTAGCCGTCGCACCCCACACTTTTTTGCCCCTGCCGCTTCTGGTGGCGCTGTTCTGCGTGCTGTGGTCGTCCGCCTTCGCCGCGTCGAAGATGGCGCTGGCCGACTGCCCGCCGCTGATCCTGCTCTCAGTGCGCCTGCTTCTGGCCGGCTCTGTCATGCTGGCACTCGCCCCGCTATGGGACAGCGACGCACGC
This sequence comes from Ancylobacter sp. FA202, assembly GCF_000380205.1. NCBI lineage: Bacteria > Pseudomonadati > Pseudomonadota > Alphaproteobacteria > Hyphomicrobiales > Xanthobacteraceae > Ancylobacter > Ancylobacter sp. FA202. The sequence continues at coordinate 4,900,432 of NZ_KB904818.1, forward strand.
CGGCTGGACCTGCCGCCGATGCGCCGACGTGACATTCTCGCGCTGATTGGCATCGGCATCCTCAACAATGCGGTCTATCTCGGGCTGAACTGGACCGCGCTCACCTTCACCTCCTCCGCCTATACGGCGGTGCTCACCAGCTGCCTGCCGCTGCTGGTGGCGCTGGGTGCAGGCCCGTTGCTCGGCGAGAGAATGAGCCTGGCGAAATGGGCCGGCATCGCGCTTGGCCTGATCGGCGTCGTCATCGTGCTGCGCTCGCGCCTTGCGGGCGCGCATGAGACGCTAGCCGGCACGCTGCTGATCGGCGGCGGCGTCTCCGCGCTGGCCGCCGGGACCCTGGCGTTCAAGTATTTCGCCCCGCGCGGCGGCATATGGAGCGGCAATGCCGTGCAGTGCCTGGCCGGCGGGCTTGCCCTCATTCCCGTGGCTCTCGCCACCGAGAGCATGGGCGACATCCGCCTCACCGCCAATCTTTTCGGCGGCCTCGCCTTTCTGGTGATCGGCGTTTCCATAGGCGGCTATGGACTTTGGTTCTACCTGCTCACCCGCGCCTCGGCGACGGCAGCCTCCAGCCTGCACTTCCTCATGCCGCCGCTCGGCCTGTTTTTCGGCTGGCTGCTGTTGGGTGAAGCTGTGCCGCCGCTCGACATTCTCGGCATCGTGCCGATCGCGCTCGGCATCTGGCTGGTCACGCGCCCGGCAAAGGCGGCGGTATAACCCACGTCCTGGACGTCATCCCGGCCAAAGCGCGGCGGAGAGCCGGGATCGGCATCAGGTATCGGCACGCCATCCCGGATCGACCTGCGGCCGTCCGGGAGGACATTGTTTCAAAGATGCGGCCTCAGGCCGCCGCCGACACCGCCTGCAGCGCCTTCACCAGCGTATAGGAACGCTTCTTCGCCGCCATGTCGGGAATGGCAGTGGCGATCATCAGTTCGTCCGCCAGCGTTGTGTCGAGAAAGCGCTCCAGCCCCTGCGCCACCTTTTCCGGCCCGCCGACCAGCACCTTGTCGCGGTTGCGGCGGATGAAGGCACGGTCCGCCTCGGTATAGGGATAGGCGGCCGCCTCGTCCGCGGTCGGGATCGGCCCGTAATGGCCGCGCGCACGCCTGAGATGGGCGAGATCGACGCTGCCGGCGAGATATTCCGCCTCCTCGTCGGTCGGCGCGCACACCACCGCCAGCGCGAGAATGGCGTGCGGGGCCGCCAGTTTTTCGGAAGGCTGGAAGCCGGCGCGGTAGCTCAGCATCGCATCCAGTACGTCATGCTGGGCGAAGTGATGGGCATAGGCATAACCCATCCCCAACTGCGCGGAGAGCCGGGCGCTGTAGCCCGACGAGCCGAGCAGCCAGATCGGCGGCAGCTTCACGTCGACCGGCATCACCTGGATCGTGCGGTAGGGATGGTCCGCCGGCCATTGGCCGCTGTCCCACAGCATCAGTTCCTTCAGCCGATCGAGGAAATCGTCGCCGGGATCAACGTCCTGCCGGCGGCGCAGCGCGTGCGAGGTGAGCTGGTCGGTGCCGGGCGCCCGCCCCAGGCCGAGATCGACCCGGTCGGGATAGAGCGCCTCCAGCACCTTGAAGCGCTCGGCGACCATCAGCGGCGCGTGGTTCGGCAGCATGACGCCGCCGGAGCCGACGCGGATGCGCTCCGTCACGGCGAGGATCTGCCCCGCCATGATATCCGGCGCGCCAGAGGCGACGGAGGCCAGATTGTGATGCTCGGCCACCCAGAAGCGGGAAAAGCCCAGCCCATCCACATGGCGGGCGAGGTCGAGCGTGCCGCGCAATGCCTCAGGCCCGCTGCTGCCGGAGGCAACGAAGGAGAGGTCGAGAACGGAAAGGGGGGTGTTTGCAAGACGGGTCATGGGGCTCAGGTGGGTATCCCCCGCCTTGCTGCCAAGGAGTATCCTTCATGTCACCACGACGCCAGCACAGCGCCGCCCGCCGTGGCGGAGGCGGGCGGGTTGCCCGGCACGAGCCGCCGAGAGCATCCCGTGCAACAGCCTGCGTGCGCCAGCGTTCTCTCCAAGTCTAGTTGCACCTTTTGGTGCCAGAGGTTACACTTATTACCGTACGGGTTACTCTCGATGGTAACTCCAGGCGAGGCAGCGGGAGATCGCACCATGTCGCAGACCACCATTGGCGTGAAGATCGATGACGGGTTGCGTTCCCGACTGAAGGCCGCCGCCGAGCGCGAGGGTTGCACCGCGCACGCCCTGGTCAAGAGCGCGCTCACCGCCGCCATCGAACGCACGGAGCGCGGGCTTGCCGCCCTGTCGCCACCGGACGCGGCGGCGACGCCCGCCCCCGCCGAGGGCGGCCCGCATGGCGACAGCCCATTTCTGTCCTTCGCCCGAGGCATCCAGCCCCAGAGCGTGCTGCGCGCCCGCATCACCTCGGCCTATCGGGTGCCGGAGACCGACGCCGTGCCGGTCCTCATGGGCCCCGCCACCTTGCCGCCGGCAAAGGCGGAGGCCGCCCGGGCCCGCGCCCACGCGCTGGTGCAGGCGCTGCGCGAAAAGGGCCAGAAGGGGCCGGTTGAAGGCCTCATCCACGAATATTCGCTCTCCAGCCAGGAAGGCGTTGCGCTGATGTGCCTCGCCGAGGCGTTGCTGCGCATTCCCGACCGCGCCACCCGCGACGCGCTGATCCGCGACAAGATCGGCCATGGCGACTGGCAGGCCCATGTCGGCCACAGCCCCTCGCTGTTCGTCAACGCCGCCACCTGGGGGCTGGTGCTCACCGGCAAACTGACCTCCACATCAAGCGAGACTGGACTCACTGGCGCTCTCACAAGACTCATTGGTCGCGGCGGCGAGCCGCTGATCCGACGCGGCGTCGATGTCGCCATGCGGATGATGGGCGAGCAGTTCGTCACCGGCCAGACCATCTCCGAGGCGCTGGCCAATTCCCGCCGCATGGAGGCGAAAGGGTTCCGCTATTCCTTTGATATGCTTGGCGAAGCCGCCACGACGGAAGCCGACGCGCAGCGCTATTTCGCCGATTACGAGCAGGCGATCCACGCCATCGGCAAGGCCTCGGCGGGGCGCGGCATCTATGAAGGCCCGGGCATTTCAATCAAGCTGTCGGCGCTGCACCCGCGTTACTCCCGCGCGCAATATTCCCGTATTATCAATGAGTTGCTACCGCGCGTGACCGCGCTGGCGAAGCTGGCTCGGCATTATGATATCGGCCTCAACATCGACGCCGAGGAGGCCGACCGGCTGGAAATCTCGCTCGACCTGCTTGAATCTCTTTGTTTCGATGAGGCACTAAATGGCTGGAATGGCATTGGTTTCGTCATTCAGGCCTATCAGAAACGCTGCCCCTATGTGGTCGATTTCCTGATCGACCTCGCCCGCCGCACCAGTCACCGGCTGATGGTGCGGCTGGTGAAGGGCGCCTATTGGGACAGCGAGATCAAGCGCGCGCAGGTGGATGGGCTGGAGGGCTTTCCGGTCTATACGCGCAAGGTCCACACCGACGTCGCCTATCTCGCCTGCGCCCGCAAGCTGCTGGCGGCCCCGGACGCCGTGTTCCCGCAATTCGCCACCCACAACGCCCAGACACTTTCCGCCGTCATGGAAATGGCCGGCGCTAACTACTATGCCGGACAATATGAATTTCAGTGCCTGCACGGCATGGGCGAGCCGCTCTATGAGGAAGTGGTCGGCCGCGAGAAGCTCGGCCGGCCGTGCCGCATCTACGCGCCCGTCGGCACCCATGAGACGCTGCTGGCCTATCTCGTCAGGCGCCTGCTGGAGAACGGCGCCAACACCTCCTTCGTCAACCGCATCGCCGACCCGAACGTGCCGCTGGACGAACTGACCGAGAGCCCCGTCGACGCCGCCCAGCGCATCGAGCCGCTGGGCGCGCCACATCGCGGCATCGCCGCCCCTGCCGAGCTTTTCGGCCCGGAGCGGCGCAATTCGGCCGGACTGGATCTTTCCAACGAGCAGCGCCTCGCCTCGCTGGCTGCCGCGCTGCTTGCCGGTAGCACCGCCGCGCTTGCCGCCTGCCCGTTGCTGGCAGAGCCCCTCGCGGTGGAAGGCTCAACCCAACGGGTTCTCAACCCGGCCGATCACCGGGACTTGGTTGGTACGGTGCTGGAAGCGACGCCGGAGATCGTCGCGCGCGCCATGGAGTTCGCTCATGCGGCCGCGCCGATCTGGCAATCCACGCCGCCCGCCGAGCGCGCCGCCTGCCTGTTCCGCGCCGCGGAGCTTATGGAGGCGCGCATGCCGACGCTGATCGGCATCATCGTGCGTGAGGCCGGCAAGTCCTATCCCAATGCCATCGGCGAGGTGCGCGAGGCGGTGGACTTCCTGCGCTATTATGGCGCGCAGGTCCGCGACGGCTTTTCCGGCGACACCCATCGCCCGCTGGGTCCAGTGGTCTGCATCAGCCCGTGGAACTTCCCGCTCGCCATCTTCACAGGGCAGGTCGGCGCCGCACTCGCAGCCGGAAACGTCGTGCTGGCCAAACCGGCCGAAGAGACACCGTTGATTGCCTTCACGGCGGTGGAGATCCTGCGCGAGGCCGGGGTATCGCCCGGTGCGGTGCAACTCATTCCGGGCGCCGGCGAGGTGGGAGCTTCTCTGGTGGGTGACACCCGGACGCGCGGCGTCATGTTCACCGGTTCCACCGAAGTGGCTCGCCTCATCCAGCGCCAGCTGGCCACCCGACTGAATCCCGATGGCAGCGTCATTCCGCTGATCGCCGAAACCGGCGGGCAGAACGCGCTCATCGTCGATTCCTCCGCCCTGGCCGAGCAGGTGGTGGCCGATGTGCTCGCTTCCGCCTACGATTCCGCCGGCCAGCGCTGTTCGGCGCTGCGTATCCTTTGCCTGCAGGAGGATGTGGCCGACCGCATACTGGACATGCTGCGCGGTGCGCTGAAGGAACTCCAGGTCGGCAATCCAGTACATCTGTCCACCGATATCGGCCCGGTCATCTCGGCCGAGGCGAAGGCCGGCATCGACGCCCATGTCGAACGCCTGCGGCAGGCAGGGTGCGTCGTCGAGCAGGTCGTGCTTGGCGAAGACACCCGCCACGGCACCTTCGTGCCACCGACGCTGATCGAAATCGATGGCATTGCCGCGCTCACCCGCGAAGTTTTCGGACCGGTGCTGCATGTGGTGCGCTACCGCCGCGACGAACTCGACGAACTGATCGCCGCCATCAACGCTACCGGCTACGGCCTGACTTTCGGCCTGCACACCCGCATCGACGAGACCATTGCCCGCGTCACTTCCCGCATCGAGGCCGGCAATGTCTATGTGAACCGCAACCTCATCGGCGCGGTGGTCGGGGTGCAGCCCTTTGGCGGCCACGGCCTCTCCGGCACGGGACCGAAGGCCGGAGGGCCGCTTTATCTCGGCCGCCTGCTGGCCCGCCGGCCCGCCGCCCTGCTGCCGGCGCGCGAGGCGCCCGCCCCGGCCCGGCTCTGGGTCGATTTCCAATCGGACACCGGCACGCGGACGCTGTGCGGCGCGATCCTCGACGCCTCGCCCTTCGGTCACCGGGCGGATTTGCCCGGCCCGGTGGGCGAACGCAACCTGTATGCGCTCTCCCCGCGCGGCACCGTCCTGTGCCTCGCCGCAACCGAGAAGGGCCTCGCCATGCAGATCGCCTCGGCGCTCGCCACGGGCAATAAGGTGCTGCTGGAGGGCTCGCTGCTACCGGCGCTTCCGAACGGGCTGGAGGATTGGATCAGCCTGACCGACAGCCTGACGGAGACCTATTTCGACGCCGTGCTGTTCGAAGGCGACGGCGATGCGCTGCGCCAGCTCAACGAGACCATAGCCGCGCGCGAGGGGCCGATCGTGCTGGTGCACGGCCTGGCGCCGGACGACATTGCGCGCGGCGAGGCCTACCCGCTCGATCTTTTGATGATCGAGCGTTCCACCAGCACCAACACCGCCGCCGCCGGCGGCAATGCCAGCCTGATGACACTCGGCTGAGGCAAGAAAGGGCCGGGCGTACCGCAGCGCCCGGCCCCTCTCCGGCTTCAGTTATGGTTGAACCCGGCCGCCTCGTCGTCGGTCAGCGGGTGGGTGACGGGGTGCTTGGCGAAGAAATCGAGCGCGCGGCGGAAATCGTCAAGCAGCAGGCTGGCGAGGTCTCGGCTCACCCCATGACGCACCAGAATGCGCTGGATCACCATGTCCTGGCGGTTGGCCGGCATGGAATAGGCCGGCACCTGCCAGCCGCGCGAGCGCAGGCGGTCAGCTAGATCGTAGAGCGTGTAACCGCCGAATCCCTTGTCGTCCTTGAGCTTCCAGCACAGGGCAGGAATGCCCTCCTGCCGGTTGCCGTCATAGAGCATCTCGAACGGCCCGAGCGCAGCGATCTCGCGGGCGAGATATTCGGCCGTGTCGTAGCAGGCGTTCTGGATCTTGGCGTAGCCCTCCCGCCCGAGCCTTACGAAATTATAGTACTGCGCAATGATCTGCCCGCCCGGGCGGGAAAAGTTGAGGGCGAAGGTCGGCATGTCGCCGCCGAGATAGTTCACGTCGAAGACGAGCTCGGGCGGCAGGTCGCCCGCCTCGCGCCAGATCACCCAGCCCACACCCAGCGGCGCGAGGCCGAATTTGTGGCCGGAGGCATTGATCGACTTCACCCGCGGCAGGCGGAAATCCCATTCAACGTCAGGCGCGCAGAATGGAGCGAGGAAGCCGCCCGAGGCGCCGTCGACGTGAATGGGAATGTCGAGCCCGGTCTCGGCCTGCAGCCGGTCCAGCGCGTCGTTCACCGCCTTCACCGGCTCATATTGGCAGGTGAAGGTCACGCCGAGCGTCGGCACCACGCCGATCGTGTTCTCGTCGGCGCGCGCCAGCACCTCCTCCGGCGTCATGATGAGCCGGTCACCCTCGAGCGGAATCTCGCGCAGCTCGACGTCGAAATAGCGGGCGAATTTGTGCCAGCAGATTTGCACCGGACCGCAGATGAGGTTCGGCTTGTCGGCCGGCTTGCCTTCCTTGGCGCGACGCTTGCGCCATTGCCACTTGAGCGCGAGCCCACCCAGCATCGCCGCTTCGGAAGAGCCGACGGTGGAGCAGCCGAGCGTGCTTGTCGCATCCGGCGCGTTCCACAGGTCGGCGAGCATGCGCACGCAACGCGCCTCGATCTCGGCCGTCTGCGGATATTCGTCCTTGTCGATCATGTTCTTGTCGATCGACAGGTCCATCAGGTCGCGGATTTCGTCGTCGACCCAGGTCTGGCAGAAGGTCGCGAGGTTCTGGCGCGAATTGCCGTCCAGCATCAGTTCGTCGCGCACCGCCGCGAACACGTGGCGCGGCTCCCTCTCCGCTTGCGGAAACGTGGATTTGGGCAGCATCCCCATCACGTCTGGCGAGCCGTAGAGATCGTCGAGGAGGTCGCTGCGCAGGTCAGGGCGGAGTTCGGGGCTGGACGGTTCTGACGTCAAGACGGGCGTCCTTTCACGAGAGCGAGGCAAGGGGATCGGGAGGCGTTAGCGCCGGCACGCGATGGCTCTCGCGCATCTGCCGGCCCGTTAATGTGGCGCCACATGGACGGGGCAAGGGAATGGTCGCGGCGGCCTCCCATTCGTCAAAGGTAGCGACATCGGCCCCTTCAGATCAAGCAAGCCGTGCCGTCCAATACCGACACACACCCCTTCACCGCCCCGTCAGTCCGGCGGGGACGTCGGCGGAGGTCATCGCGCCAAGCACGAAGGCGAGGTTGGCGGCGGCCACCAGCGCGGCGGCGTGGGCATCGGATTGCGCCTGCCGTGCGGTGAGCAGGCCACTATCGGCGGCAGTGGCGGCAGTGATGTCGCCAACCCCGCTGGTGTAGGCGTCGAGCGCCGCGTCATAGGTGACGGCGGCGGCACTGGCGAGGGCGGTGGCGGCACGGTAGGAGGCGAGCGCCGAGCGCAGGGTATCGGCGCTGATGACAATCTCCCGGGCGGCGGCGTCGCGGGTCTTCTCGAAGGTGGCTTCGCTCGCGGCGGCCAGCGACTCGGCATTCTTCAGCTGCGCCGCGCGCAGCCCGCCATCATAGAGCGGCATGGTCACGCCCAGCAGCACGCCGGTGGCGGACGCCTGCTGGCCGATGGTCGGCAGGCCGGTGGCGCTGAAGCTGGCGTCCCCGCCGGCCGCCACCGCGCCGAGGAAGACTTTCGGCATGAACTCGGCCTGCGCCGCGCCAATAGCCGAGCGGCTTGCCTTCAAGGCGGAGAAGGTGGCGAGCACATCCGGTCGACGGGCAAGCGCGGCCTTGATCATCTCCTCCGTCGGCGCGCCGACACTCTCGGGCAGCGCGCGCCGGCCCGCCTCGCGGACAGTGATCTTCGTCATCGGGGATACGCCCATGGCGCCCAGAAGCATCTGATAGGCGTCGCGCTCGGCGCCCTGCGCCTGCACCAGGCCGAACTGCGCCTGCGCCACGAGTTGCCGCGCCTGCGCCACCTCAACCGTGGTGCCCCGCCCCTCATTATTGCGCGCCTGCGCCGCCGCGTCGATCTTGCGCGCATTGGCAGCATTCTGCTCGGCGATCCGCACCCGGCCGCGCGCGGCGCTGTAGAGGAAATAGCTGCGCGTCACGTCGTAGATGATCTTCTGGTGCGCGCCGTTGAACAGGATGTTGGCGGCCGTGGCGTTGTGGCGCGCGGTCTTGTGCAGCGCGTCGCGCTGGCCGAAATCGAACAGCAGCCATTGCAACGCCACCTGCGGCGACACACCCTCGATCCTGTTCGATACCTGGCTGGTGCTGCCGACCGTCACGGGCAGCGAAGCGGAGACATCCTGCCAGCCGCCAATCACATTGGCGGAGATGAACGGCAGATAGGTTGCTTCCACCATGCCGGTGGCCAGCGCCGCCTGCCGGGCCTGCTGCCAGGCGATGCGGGTCAGCGGATTCTGCGTCTGGGCGATGTCGATGAGTTCTGGCAGCCCATAGGCACGGAGGGGGTCGATGCCCGGCGTCGCCTGCATCTGCGCCACTTCCGGGTCGGCCGGCACGCTGAAGTGCTTCGCCGAGGAGGCCACCGCCGCCATCGGCTCACCCTCCGCCGATGTTGAAGAGGCCGCTGCATCCGGCGCCCAGGGCTGCGATGGATCCTGCGGCGCCGTCTTCAAGGCACTGGTCGCGCAGCCGGAAAGCAGCAGGCCCGCCAGCAGCAGGCCGAGCGGAAGAGTTCGGGAACGGGCAGACAGGCGAAACACGTGCATGCCCTACCCCCCCGCCAGCGACGCGATGCGCTCGGCCCGGCGGGCAAGCGCGTCGGGGGCCGCGTCGCCAGAAATCGGCATCGGCTCGCCCCGTTCGGCCCCGTGCCGGTCGACCTGTTCCGCCGCCTCGGCCAAGCGCCGCGAGGTCTCGGCGGTCACATTCTCGGCGAACATCAGCTGCGGCAGCAGCGCGCCGGCCTCCTCCGCCAGCCGGCGCAGGCGGCGGACGTGCCCCTCCGGCGGGCGCTGGCGGCGCGGCTCGAAAGCCAGCAGTGCCAAGGCCTCGCGCGCCTTTGCGAGCTCGGCCTCCACCACGGCCGCCTCATTGACTGCCTGAACCCGCGCCGCGCGATCCTGTGTGGCCAGACGCGCCAGCGCCGCCAATGCCTTCGCCAGCCTCTCGCGCACATCGGCGGCGGCGCTCTTTGGCCAGATCTGGGTGAAGACGAGATAGACGACGAGATTGCCGAGCAGGATGCCCACCACGCGGTCGCGGGCGGAGTCCATGTCGGTGCTCGGGCCGAAGCCGTCGAGGATGGTGAGCAGGAAAGCGAGGCCGATCTGCACACCGCCATAGGAGATGCGCTCATTGCCTGAAGACACCCAGGCGGCAACCAGCACGCCTGAAAACACCAGCGCCATCAGCCCGCCAACCGATTGAAGATGCGGGATAATGTACAGGATCGAGCCCAATCCCAGCATCGCACCGATCAGGCAGCCGGTGATGCGGAGCGCGAGCTTGTGTACGGTCTCGCCTGTTGTGCCGAGAGCGGCGACGTAGCAGGTCACCATCGCCGTGTGGATGCCCTGCCAGTCGATCAGCGAATAGATGAGATAGCAGGAAATCGCCGCCGCCGTGGTCTTCAGCGCGTAGCGCTGATGGTCGGGATTGGTGAAGGCATCGGCAGCGAGAAAGGGCGGCTTCTCCGCGCGCAACGCACTGCCGCCATTGTCTTTTTCGAGATCCGCCAAAGCCTCTCGGGCGGCAGTGAGCGCGCCTTCGCCGGTGCTGGCATCGCCGCTTTCCGGCGCCGGCCGGCCGCCACCGCGCAGCGTTGCGGCCATCGCCCGGCAGCGCTGCGCCAACGCTGTGTCGGTGAGGCCAGCGGGCAGTGCCGCCACCGCCAGCATCAGGCGGTACGTCGTTGCAACGGCTCCGGAAAGCCAGGTGATCTCGCGGGTCGGCGCGGTGTGGAACACGCGGGCCAACTGCACCTGCTTGCCGCTCGCCTCCAGCCCCTGCTCCAATGCCGCGTGCAGGCCGTGGCGCCCTCTGCCCGCCAGCGCGAGAGCCGCGGCGTCGAGCTGCCGTGCAAGGGTCCCACGCAGAAGTCTATGCGGCGAAGTCCCTAACACCATTGAGAAAATCGCCATCAGCACCATCGGCATCGACGCCATCTGCCAGGCATAAAGCAGGCCGCGCGTGACGATTTCGCCGGCTGGCACCTGGTCGACCAGGGTCAGTACGAAGGCGATGACGAGGGCGATGATGGCGCCGATTTCGCCCAGCTGGGAGGCGGAGCTCAGATAGAGAAAGGCGAAAGAGGTCGCCGCGATCACCGCGATACGCAGCAGTGGCAGCTCCGCCGTCCACTGGATGATCGGTGCAATGAGAAGGACGATCAGGGTGACGAGTACAATCAGACCAAGCGCCTGCCCGACATTTTCCGCCCCGTTCGGGCGCATCAGGAAGATGATGAGATAGCAGCTGATCGCTGATTCCGGTACTTTGTAGAGCATCGCCGTACCGCAAACCAGCGCGCACAGCAGTGCCACCCGCCAGGTCATGGCGAAGCGGCCGGGCGCGGGCTGAAGGTCGGCCCAGACCTCGCGCAGGAGACCGCCGCCGGGCGTTTCAGCAATCCGTGTCATGGTGCACGGTCGCGGTGGCGGAGGCGCCGATCCGCATCAGATCGGCGGGGGGGTCGATGAGCCGGATGCGGACGGGAAAGCGCTGCGCCACCCGCACCCAGTCGAGGCTCTTCGGCACGATCGGCATCTTGCGCGGCAAAGTGATCTGCTCGGTCGACTGCACGCCCCAGCCGATGCCCTCCACCCGGCCGCGTATCTTCACCTCCCGATTGGCCAGCGTGTAGACTGTGGCGCAATTGCCGACGCGGATGCCGGCAAGCTCGGTTTCGACGAAGGCGGCGGAGGCGAACCAGGCGCCGGTGTCGATCAGCACGAAGATCGACTGGCCGGGCAGCACATATTCGCCCACGGCCGTTTCCAGCCCCACCACGCGGCCGTCGAACGGCGCCATGATCTGCGTGTCGGCCAGCGCCCGCTCGGCGATCGCCAGCGCCGCGCGCCGCGCCTCCACCAGCGCCACCGCCGCCGCCGTGTCGCTGACCAGCACCAGGGCGGCCGCCTCCTGCTGGATCGCCTGCTTGAGGCTCACCTCGGCGTCACGCTTGGCGGTGGCAGCGTCGTCCACCTGCTGGGCGCTGACATAGCCCTTGGGGCGCAGCGCCTCCAGCCGGGCGAGCGTCTGCGTTGCAAGGGCAAGATTCTGCCGCGACCGCGTCACCTGGTCCTGGGCGATCACGGCATTGGCGCGCTCGGCGGTGACGGTGCGCTGCTTGTCCGCCAGCGCCGCCTCGGCGAGCGCGAGATCGGCCCGCGCCTGCGCCACCTGCAATTTGTAGGTTGCGGGATCGAGCGCGAATAGCAGCTCGCCCTTGGCCACCGCCTGGTTCTCCCGCACGCCGATGCTGACGATCCGGCCCGGCACAGAGGCGGAGATGGCGGTCACGTCAGCCGACAGCTCGGCATCCTGCGAGAGCGGGTTGCGCGCGGCATCGCTGAGATAGTGCCAGCCGAGCCACACCGCCGCGCCGAGGGCGAGCAGGCTCACCAGCAGGCCGAGCGGGCGGCGGGAGGGGTGAGGCGCGTTTTCCGCCATCCGCTAGCGCCCGAAGCCGAGAAGGGAGACGGCGAAGCCAATGGCGGCAGCGATGCAGACATAGACCGGCAGCCGCACTGGCAGCGCATCGTCAATGCCGACCCGGATGAAGACCAGCCGGACCAGCACCGCGCCGAGAATGCCGATGAGCGCGCAGAGCAGCCAGGAAGGGAAATAGGCCCCGAACAGTGAAATCGCCGGCGCACCCGCCGGAATGCAGCCGGCGAGCGGCAGCGCGGCGAGGCTCGCCGCGGCCACACGCAGCGGCACGGCGCCTCGCAGCGGCACGCTTGGCGGCCGCCACCGGCCCGATCGCACTGAGACGGGACACCAATTGGTCAACGTCGCTCTCCGAAAGGGTTTCCGAGTCGGAAACGCTGGGTAAAGGGGTAGCAAGGCCTTCCGGCGAGAGCAAATTCGGCGCAGCCGGGGCACTCGCGCGGGACCGCAGGCGCCCGCCGGCGCCTTACGGGGCTTCATTGTGGCGCGGCTGGCCGGCACGAATCGGTGCGGCGCGCCGAGGACGCCCGGCCTTTTCCGCCTCGCTGAATCATGCCACCAAACACCGGCGACCAACCGCTGAGCGGCGCGGCGCGACTGGAGAGGCGCGGTGGCGAGGCGCAGGCCCTCGCCCGAACGGGAAGGACGGACGGGATGTGCACATCGCTCGGCTATCGCGACGCAGGCGGCAAGGCCTATTTCGGCCGCACGCTCGAACTCACGATCGATCTGCCCTACCAGATCGCCTTCTTCCCCGTCGGTTTCCCCACCCGCTCGCAGGTGGAGGGGCACAAGGCAACCGAGTATGCCGCCCGCCACGCCATGATTGCCGTGACCATGCCGTGCCAGGTTCCGACGCCGCAGGCCCCCGTCGGCCTCGACGATCTCAAGGTGCTGGAAGGGCTGAACGACCAGGGCCTGACCTTCAGCCTGCTCTCCTACCCCGCCGCCGGTGGCACGCAGCGCTCGGTCGAGATGACGCAGGCCGTGCTCTCCGCCTCCGATCTCGGCAGCTGGTGCCTCGGGCAGTTCGCCACGGTGGCTGAGGTGAAGGCGGCGCTGGAGGCCCAGCCGGTGCTGCTGGTTCCGCTCGCCATACTGGGCGGGGTGGAATCGCCGTTCCACTATGTGGTGCACGACGCCACCGGGGCGGCGCTGGTGATCGAGTTCGATCACGGCACGATGAAGGTTTATGACAACCCGGTGGGGGTGATGACCAACGGGCCGGATTTTGGCTGGCACCTCACCAATCTCAACAACTACACCTTCCTCTCCAATGTCGACCGCTCCTCGGCGCGCTTTGGCGGCTATCAGGCGGTACAGCCGGATTCCGGCATCGCCACCGCCGGCCTGCCTGCCTCCAACACCTCGGTCGGGCGCTTCATTCGCGCCGCCTATTACGCGGAGTTCACCGAGAAGGCAGCAACGCCGGACCGCGCCGTGCAGACGCTGGCGCATATTCTCAACAATTTCGACCGGCCGCGCGGGGTGAGCATCGACCCTCCCGGCGGGGGCGGCGGCCATATGGAGGTGGCGGGGCTCGACCAGCCGGCGGGCGAAGCCTGCGCCACCGAATATACCTGCTGGACCAGCCTCTCCGACCTCGACCGCAAGCTGTTCTTTCTGCGTGACTACCGCAGCCTCAATTTCAGCCGCTTCGACCTCGCCGCGCTGGCCGGCGAGACCGCGCCGAAGGTGCTACCGCTTGACCGTCTCCCCCCTGAGACGGGCGAGGCCACCGCGGCACTGAAGGCGGCGAGCGCGGCGTGAGACCTTTCCCGCGCGCCGCAGGCCCCGGCGGAGAGGCACGATGAAGGGCGTGCATCTCCACCCCTCCGGCCTGCGCATCCATGTGGCCGGCCCATGGCCGTTCATCACGCGGCGCAGCTACCTGCTCGCCGGGCGGCGCATCGTCTGGCAGGCGCGCCAGCACCGCAAGGGACTGGAACGCGCGGCGCGGGCGCTGGAGAACGCGCCGGTCCCGTTCTGGCAGACGCAGAGTTACAACTGGTGGACCGGCGCGCTGTTCGCGCTCGGCTCGCTGCTGTTCCTTGCCGGCAGTCTGTTGAGCCTCTTGCCGGCGGGCGCGGGGCTGGCCGCGACGCCGATCAACATCGTGTTCTTCCTGGGGTCGATCCCGTTCACCCTGGCGGGCTATCTCCAGCACTTCCAGGCCGCCAATCAGAGCGCGTTCACACTCGACCCCAAGGATTCCACCGCTCCGCGGCACATCTCGCTGATCGGCTGGCACCCGCACAGCGCGGGCTGGCTGAGCACCTTCTGCCAGTTCGTCGGCACGGTAGCGTTCAATTTCAACACCTTCGACCCGCTGGTGGTCGGCGAAGGCTGGCAGATGCAGGACCTCGCCGTGTGGCTACCGGGGATGATCGGCTCGGTGCTGTTCCTGGTCTCGGGCTATCTCGCCTTTGTCGAGACCGCGCACCGCTACTGGAGCTGGCGGCCACGTCAGCTCGACTGGCAGATCGTGTTCATCAACCTGCTCGGCTGCGTCGCCTTCATGGCCGCCTCGACGCTGGCGTATGTGCCAAGCGGGGGCGAAGCGTGGTGGATTGCGGACCTCGCCAACATCCTGCTCGGCCTCGGCGCGCTCGGCTTCTTCCTCGGCGCCGCGCTGATGATGCGCGAGAGCGCGGCGGCGGCGAAGGGGTAAGACCCTACGGCTTGCGCTGCATGATCGCGACGAAATGGGCGAACAGGCCGGCCTGCGAATTGATGTTGAGCTTGCGGTAGATGTTGCGGCGGTGAACCTTCGCCGTGCCGGCGGAGATCGACAGCAGCCGGGCGATGGAATCGGCGGAATGGCCCTGCAGGATGAGGTCGACCACCTCGCCCTCGCGGGAGGTCAGCGCCAGGTCGCGCCAGATGGTGCCGCGATCCACCCCCCGCGCGGCCTTCCCCTCACCCTCGCGCCCCGGGCGGCCGCGCGCTTCCTCGCCAATGACCTCGCCGCCCCAGCGCAGGCGGCACAGCGCCAGCACGATCGGCGCCAGCTCGCGCAACTGGCGGACCTGCGCCGCGCCGAACGCGCCGGAGGCGGCCTTGCGCATCAGCGACACCACCACGCTTGCGCCATTGGCCAGCGGCACGAAGAAGCCGGCCTCCTCGGCCAGCACGGTCTGGCTGTAATAGGAGCGGTAATATTCGCTGGCATAAAAGCGGTCCGGCGCCAGCTCGCGCATGCGGCGGAAGCCCTCAACGCGCTCGATCGCGGCGTGGTAGAACGGATCGAGCAGATAGGGGCCGACCTGGTACAGCGTCACATAGACGTGGCTTTCCGCCGGGTTGAAGGTCTCGAACAGCAAGGGCGGGCGCGCCGTGCCGCGATAGCCGAAGGTCACGCAATGGTCGAACGGCACATGGGCGCGCAGCCAGGCGATGAGGGCGTGGCCGAACGGGTCGTCGCCCGGCCCGGTCAGCACATCGGCGCTGCGCTCATGCGCCGCCGCAATCGCCTGCGCCAGCAGCCGCGCCGCCGAGGGGCGCTCGCCCCCGCCTTGCGTGGCGTCTTCCTGCCCGCCCCGTCCGATTTCAGCTTTACCAATGCCCAGCATCTATACCCCTCGTGACGAATATATAGGCTCTTTCTACCACTGCAAAGGTATATACCCTCAAACGCGCCGGTATTAGCTTTTTATGTGACAATGACCCGGCCCTGATGGCGGCCGGAAAGCTGCGGAGAGCGCCCGGTGGCCCAGCAGACCCTCGACATCGAGTTTCGCGGCGTCAGCAAGCGCTATGGCGACGTCACCGCCGTCCACCCCACCGATTTCGCCGTGCCGAAAGGCGCCTTCATCGCCCTGCTCGGCCCCTCCGGCTGCGGCAAGACCACCTGTCTGCGCATGATCGGCGGCTTCGAGCAGCCGAGCAGCGGACAGGTGCTGATCGGCGGCACCGACATGGCGGATGTTCCGCCCTATCGGCGCCCGGTCAACATGGTGTTTCAGCACTATGCGCTGTTCCCGCATTTCGATGTCAGCGCCAATGTCGCCTATGGCCTGCGCCAGATCCGCCCGCGCCTGACCTCGTCCGAGATCGCCCGACGCACGGCGGACGCGCTGGCCATGGTGCAGCTCGCCGGCTTCGGCGCCCGCAAGGTGCATGAACTCTCCGGCGGCCAGCAGCAGCGCGTGGCCCTCGCCCGCGCGCTGGTGAACCGCCCCTCGGTGCTGCTGCTCGACGAGCCGCTTGCCGCGCTCGACAAGAAGCTGCGCACCGACATGCAGATCGAGCTGCAGAATTTGCAGCGCGAACTCGGCATCACCTTCGTGCTCGTCACCCATGACCAGGAAGAAGCGCTCTCGATGAGCGACGTGGTGTGCGTGATGAATGGCGGGCGCATCGTCCAGCTCGGCGCGCCTGATGAGATCTATGACCGCCCGGCCGACCGCTTCGTCGCCGCCTTTGTCGGCAAGACCAATTTTCTCGACGGCACCGTGCTGGAAAGCACCACCGGGGCCGCACGCCTGCGCCTCGCCAACGGCATGGAGGTCAGCGCCCGGGTGAGCGGCGCTGTCGCCAACGGCGCCAGCGTGGCGGTGAGCCTGCGGCCGGAGGCGCTGCGCCTCGGCGCGCCCACAGGCGGAACCGGCCTCTCCGGCATCATCCGCAACCGCATCTTTCTCGGCTCCACCGCCGAATACGCCATCGAGGTGCCGCTGCTCGGCACCCTGCTCGCCACCGCCGACCACAGCGCGGCGCAGAGCGATCTGTTGAGACCGGGCGACCCCGTCGCCATCAGCTTCAACCCCGGCGCGCCGCTGGCGTTTCCGGCGTCGGACAACAAGACCAGACAGAGGGAATCCAGCCATGTCCAAATCGTATCGTGACGGCCTGCCCCTTTCGGCGCGGGAATTCATCGACCAGCTGCTGCGCTTCCGCCGCGGCTCGATCAGCCGCCGCCACTTTCTCGGCGTGACCGGCCTCGGCGTCGCCACGGCGGTGCTGGCGAGCGAACTCGGCCTGCGGCCGACGCCGGCCTATGCGGCGGGCGAGCTCGGCGACCGCCTGTCCATCGCCACCTGGCCGAACTATCACGACCCGCAGACCTTCGTCGATTTCACCACCAATACCGGCGTCGCGGTCGAAGTGAACGTGTTCGGCTCCAATGAGGAAATGCTGGCCAAGCTGCAGGCCGGCGCCTCGGGCTGGTCGCTGTTCGTGCCAACCAACTACACGATCTCGACCTATCGCCAGCTCGACCTCATCGATGCGCTCGACGTCTCGAAGCTGCCCAATTACGACGCCGCCGCGCAGAACAAGCGCTTCACCGCCGAGGGCGAAGTGAACGGCGTGCTGTGCGCCGTGCCGAAGAACTGGGGCACCACCGGCTTCGCGGTGAACACGGCTAAGCTGACCAAGCCCATGACCAGCTGGAAGGACTTCTTCGACACCTCCATGACCACCGGCAGCGGCCGCTCCATGGTGCATGACTATCAGCTGACCACCATCGGCAACGCGCTGAAATACTACGGCTATTCCTTCAACTCGCTGAAGCCGGACGAGCTGGCCAAGGCCGAGGAGCTGCTGCTCAAGGTGAAGCCGCACCTCTTTGCCATCTCCAGCGACTACCAGCCCGCCATGCGCAGCGGCGACGCCTGGCTGACCATGTGCTGGACCAATGACGGCGCCCAGCTGCACCGCGACATTCCCGCGATCGACTATGTGCTCGGCAAGGAGGGCGGCGAGATCTGGACCGATTTCTACGCCATCCCGAAGGACGCGCCGAACAAGGCGGCGGCCTATGCGCTGCTGAACTACCTGATGGACCCCAAGGTGGCGGTGAAGGAGCACATCGCCAATGGCGCGCCTTCCACCGATGCGCGGGTCAACGCCCTGCTGCCGAAGGATCTGCTCGACAACCCGATCCTCTACCCCGCCGCCGATCTGCTCGCCCCGCTGGAATTCGGCGCGGCGGCGACGCTGACCGACCCGGCCCGTGCCGAGCTGATGGCCCGCTTCAAGTCGGCCTGATCCAATCGTCGCTTTCGGGAGCGCCCCGCGCGCTCCCGTCACCCCCTCTCTCGGGGGCGCGTCCACGCGCTCCCGAGCCCCCCTTTGAGATGGACCTCGAATGTCGAGCGCTGCCCGCAAGCGACTGGTCACGGCCCTGCTGCTCGCCCCGGCGGCGGTGTGGCTGTTCCTATTCCTGGTGCTGCCCTTCATCGCCATCGTGGTGTTCAGCCTGGGCGAGCGGGCGCCGGCCGGCGGCTACCAGCCGGCGCTGACCCTCGCCCAATATGCCAATCTGCCGGCACGCGCGGCGGCGTTCTGGAACACGCTGGTGCTGGCACCGGCCGGGGCGCTGGCCTGCCTGCTCATCGCCTATCCCGTCGCCTATTATCTCGCGCTGAAAGTGCTGCCGCAGCGCCGGCTGCTGCTGGTGGCGCTGATCATCATCCCGTTCTGGACCAGCCTGCTGATCCGCACCTATGCCTGGATGTACATTCTCGGCGGGCGCGGCATTCCCGCCTTTCTGGAGCTGGTCGGCCTGCCGGATCTGCGCCTGATCAACACCCCCGGCGCAGTGCTGCTCGGCATCGTCTATGGCTATCTGCCGCTGATGATCCTGCCGATCTATATCAGCCTTGAGCGACTGGACCGCCGGCTGCTGGAAGCCTCGGCCGACCTCGGCGCGACACCGTTCTCCACCTTTTTCAGCGTCACCCTGCGGCTGTCGCTGCCCGGCATGATGACCGGCTTCTCGCTGGTGCTGATCCTGCTGCTCGGCGAATACCTGATCCCGACCCTGCTCGGCGGCGGCAAGGTGTTCTTCATCGGCAATGCGCTGGTCGACCTTTTCCTGCAATCGCGCAACTGGCCGTTCGGCTCGGCCATCGCGGTGGCGCTGGTGGGCATCGCCGTCGTGCTGCTGCTCGCCGCCAACCGCATCACCGCCCGGCTTTCCGGCGCCCGACAGGTCGACCTCCTATGATGCGCGCCTTCGTCACCGCCGTTTACGGCTTCCTCTACCTGCCGATCGGGCTGGTGGTGCTGTTCTCGTTCAATGCCGGGCGGCATGCGAGCGACTTCACCGGCTTTTCCGTGCAGTGGTACGGCCGGGCGCTTTCCAACACCTTCCTGATGGAGGCGCTGACCAACAGCCTGATCGTGGCGACGACCAGCGCCGCGCTGGCCTCGCTGTGCGGCACGGCGGCCGCGCTCGGGCTCGGCCGCGCCGGCCCGCGCACCCGCGCCGTGTTCGACGCGCTGTTCGGCGCCGCCATCGTGGTGCCGGGCGTGGTGATCGGCATCGCGACGCTGGTGGCGCTGGTGCAGCTGTTCGGCATCGTCAACCCGGCGCTCGCGGCGCTGTGGCCGGGGGATGCGCCGCCGCGCCTGTCGCTGGGCTATGGCTCGATCATCGCCGCGCATGGGCTGTTCTCGACCGCGCTGGTGACCATGATCGTGCGCGCCCGGCTCGGGGCGCTGGGACGCGACATGGTGGAAGCCTCCAGCGACCTCTATGCCAGCCCCTTCACCACCTTCCGCTCGATCGTGCTGCCGCAGATCCTGCCGGCCATCCTTGCCGGCTTCCTGCTGGCCTTCACCTTCTCCTTCGACGATTTCATCGTCGCCTTCTTCGTCGCGGGCTCGCAGACCACGCTGCCCATGTATGTCTTCGCCTCGATACGGCGCGGCGTCACGCCTGAAATCAACGCCATCGGCGCGCTGGTGCTGGTGGCCTCCATCCTTCTCGTCATCACGGCGCAGCTGCTGCTCCGCCGGCGCCGCCCGGCCTCCGCATAGGTGCATCATGAGTCTCAAGGACAAGGTCGCCATCGTCACCGGCGCCGGCTCGGGGATCGGCCGCGCCGGGGCGCTCGCCATGGCGCGCGAGGGCGCCCTCGTCATCGTCGCCGACCGCGACGGGGAGGCGGGCGAGGCCACCGTGGCGGCGATCCAGGCCGCTGGCGGCCGGGGCGAGGCGGTGCGGACGGATGTCGATGTCGATGCCGATATCGAAGCGCTGGTCGGCGGCACGCTGGCCCGTCACGGCCGCCTCGATATCCTGCACAGCCATGCCGGCATCCAGGTCGGCGGACCGCTCACCGAGGTGGCGCCTGACGGAATGGACCGCTCCTGGCGGATCAATGTGCGGGCGTCCTATCTCGCCGCGCGCCGCGCCATGCCGGCGATGATCGCGCAGGGCGGCGGCGTGATCCTGATCACCGCCTCCAATTCCGGCGTGTTCTACGACCGCGAGATGATCGCCTACACCACCTCCAAGCACGCCGTCATCGCGATGACGCGGCAGATGGCGATCGACTATGCCCGGCACAATGTGCGGGTGAACGCGCTGTGCCCGGGCTGGGTCGACACCCCGTTCAACGAGCCCTTCATCGCCCAGATGGGCGGGCGGCACGCGATCGAGGCCTATGTGCGCGAGAAGATCCCGATGGGGCGCTGGGCGAGCGCGGAAGAGATCGCGGAAGCGATCCTGTTCCTCGTCTCCGACCGCTCCTCCTTCATGACCGGCCAGGCGCTGGTGGTCGATGGCGGCGAGAGCATCGCCTGAGCCTCAGTCGCCGCCGAGAACCACGGCGCCGGCGCTCGAAACCTTCGCCTCACCAAGCGGCGTGGCGGCCAGCGTCTTCGCCCCCTCCCCGGCCCGCTCCATCGCGAAGCGGCGCACGCTCGCCACGCCGCCGGCGGGCCCGGTGGCGACCAGCAGATCGGCACCCGAGGTGGTGCTTGATGTGGCGACGCTCACCCCGCGCGCGTCCGCCCCGAAGGGGGTGAAGCGCGCCATTTCGGTGAAGTCGGCCTTCGGGTGGGCGCTCGCGCTGTGCAGATACATGGCCGGCCCGCCATCGAGCGCCGAGCCGGCGGAGAACACCGCCACCTCAGCCCCGTCCTGCTGGCCGATGACGATGCGCTCGGCGCCGCCGAGCACGCCGGCCAGCCAGCCGGTGGCGAGCGACACGCCGCCGCGATAATCCGGCCCGAACGGGGAGAAGGACGTGGACAGCACCGGGCGCGGCGGACCCTTGGCACGGTGGGCGTGGCTGCCGATCTCGCCCTCCATCGCCTTCAGCAGCGGGAAGACGAACACCTTCACCAATGCGGGCGAGCCGGCACCGGGGGCGGCGATGAGGCTCTGCCGGCCGGTGGTGAAATCGACGAAGCCGGTGGCGAGGGTGACGCCGTTGCGCTCGCCATAGAACGGATTGAAGGTCGAGAACAGCGCCGGCGCCGTGCCCACCGCCGGCAGTTGCGAGCCGAACACCCGGATCTCGCTGGAGACGCCGGGGCCCGAGCCGACGATGATGTTGTCGCCAGTGGTCAGCCCGTCGATCTGCGCCGCCGCGACGCTCACCCCGCTGGTGGCGGCGGCGTCGAAGGCTGGAAAGCGCGCCAATTCGGTGGCGAAGCGGCCGCCGCCCTGCCGGACCGCGCCGGCGAACACCGCCACCTCAGGCGCATGGCCCGGGCCGGCGCCGACCACGAGATCATAGATGCCATCATCATCGACATCGCCGATGGCAACGCTCGGCGTGCCCTCATAGCCGGGGAACGGCGTCACGGTGGCCAGCAGCTTGTCGCCATCCATCACCCGCACGGTGGCGGCACGGCCCGGCGCGCCGGGCACGGCGACGGCATAGGAAGAGATGGCCGGGATGACGTTGACCAGCGCCATCAGGCCGTTGTCCTCATGGTTCAGCCGGTGGCAGTGCATGACGAACAGGCCGGCATAATCCTCGAAGCGGGTGCGGATGGTGAGCGCGCCCGGTTCGATCACCGATTCCTCCGGGCCGAGATTGGGCGCCGGCACATTGGCGTTGTCGACACCCTGCTGCACCACGCCCACCTTCAGGCCGATGGTGGGATCGGAGACCGAGATGATCTGGAAATCGTTGACGTGCACATGGATGGGGTGCTCGTCATTGTTCTCGTTGCGGAACACCCATTCCTCGACCGAATCCAGCCGGGGCTGCATCAGCGGCACATTCGGGAAGGCGCCGCTGTCGAAGGCGTAGATGAAGGCTTTCGGGTCGGCCTTGCTGGCGAGGTCGTTGAGGAAGCCGCCATTGATGAGGATGTTGCGGGTGACGTCAGGCGTCACCTTGGACAGGTCGTCGAAGGAGGTGAAGGCGCCGAGCGGCTGGCCCTCGACAAAGGGCGTGGCCTCGCCCTTTTCGCCTTCCACCACCGCGCTCATCAGCTTCTGCGTCGGGAACAGGAAGAAGCCGTCATAATAGCTGACCGCCGCCGGCGCCACGCTGAGCGTGCCGAGCACGGCAGGCGGGTTCTCCGTACCGTTGCTGGTGTAGAGAATGCCGGGCGCGTTCTCGGTGCGGGCGCCGCCACCACGCGCGGGCATGTCGAGCACCAGCTCGCCCTCCAGCGGCAGCGTCACCGCAATGGCGAAGCGCGAGGCCGGCGGGATGACGAGGCGGGTACCGTTTTCCTCGACCGGATAACGCACGGAGGGGCTCGGATTGCCGTCCTGGCCGACAATGGCGATCTTCGGGTGATGCCCGGTCGCGGTCTCGGTGAGGCGCACGCTCATATAGGCCATGTCGCTGATATTCGCGAGAACCCAGATCTCGGTCTGGCCCGGCTTGCCGCGCAGCACCGGCTGGAACTGGCCGTTCACCGTGAACTGGATGTCGCGCAGATGGTCGGGCAGCGCCGGGTCGGCCGGCACGTTGCCCTCGGGGCCCGAGGCTGCGGTGAAGCTCTGCAGATTGTTCGGGATGAACTGGGTGCGCCCGCGCATATTGTGGATCGACAGCGGGCCGGAATACCAGACAGTGGCAAAGCGCGTGCCCTTTGCCGAGCCGGCAAAGTTCACCGGTGCAAGAATGGGCCGATAGGTGCCGGCGGCCAGTTCGCCCTCAGCGGGCGATTTCAGCGTGCTGATGAACTGCGGCCAGCTGGCATTGTTGAAGCTCGGCTCCGGCCCGGTGCGGTCGAACACGAAATTATACTGCAGCGCCATGTTGCGCACGGGAATCGACTTCTGCGTCACGACAGGCAAATTGCCGTCCGTCCGCCCGATCGCCAGCATACCGGCGAGGCCGAGATAGACATGGGCCGAGGTGAGCGTGTGCAGATGCGGGTGATACCAGTAAATGCCGTGCGGCATGTTTCGCGGCACGTCATAGACATAGGTGTTCACCGTGCCCGGCGGCATGTGCAGCAGCACATTGTCGGAATTCGACTTCGGGCTGACATGCAGGCCATGCGTGTGCAGGTTCACCGGCGAGACGGTGAGCTGCAGGGGATAGACCGGCACCTCCCCGCCGACGCCGGTGTAGCGCGGATCGTAGAAGTCGCGGATGTCGAGGCCAGCCAGGCCGTTCTCGTAGTGGATGATGAGCTTCTCGCCGGGGAACACCTGCAGCGTCGGCGCCGGATAATTGTCGCGGTTGGCGTTCACGCCGTTGGAGGCCTTGCCGCGCACCAGCGCGTAGCCATAGAGCAGCGTGTTCTTGACCGGCACGGGCGAGGTGTCGAGCGAGGCTTCGCCCTGATGGGCGGTGAGCGTGACTTCCAGCACGCCATCGACGCTGGAGAGCACCACCGGCTCGCGGAATTCAGGCGACTGGTAGGGCTGGGCGAGAGCCGGGCCAGCACTGAGCGGCGGCAGGATGAAGGCAAAAAGGGCCGCCGACGCGACCCATCCAACGATACGCTTCACGTGACCACCCCACCCTGCTCTTCCGCGCCGGCACAGTAGCACGCGCCCCTTTCGCGCCGGGGAGCGAGCGACACTATTTTTTCGAGCCTTTACAGAGAGGTATGGAGATGGGGCGGGAGGCTTAGTAGCGGCTCGCCTGCCTTTCCAAGGGTCATTTGCCGGCGAGTTTTCTGGCTGTTCGTTCGGAAATGTTCTAAGGTTGTTCCCAGTGCACGCGGCGGGGGCCAGCGACAATTCATGCAGCCGACACGCCGTGAGCTCTTCAGCTGGGTGGCCGCGAGCGGCATCACCCTCGGCCTCAGCCGGCTTTCGCCGGCCGCCGCTCTGCCCTTCGAGGCGACACAGACCCTGCCCGGCCGCGCCAATGCGGGGCTGATCGGCCGCGCCCGCATCGACGGTATCGCCAAGGTCACGGGCGCCAAGCTCTACGCCTCGGATTTCCGCGCCGCCGACATGGAGGGCTGGCCGGCCACGACAGCCCATGCGCTGCTGGTGCGGGCGCGCGATGCCAGCCATGTCTATGAGGGGCTGAACCTCGACGCGCTCCCGGCGCAGGCGCAGCCGACCAAGGTGGTGGGCGCCGCCGATATCGCGGCGAGCGCCCTGCGCACCCCGCCCTTCTATGCCGGCGACCTGTTCTGCCCCATCGGCCAGACACCGCTTTATCTCGGCCAGCCGGTGGCGCTGCTGCTTTTCGAGGGCTTCGACGCTTATGACCGGGCGCGGATCGCGTTTCGCGAGGACAAAGCGCTGGTGCGCTTCGGCGCCGAGACCGGCCCGCGCACCGGGCCGAACTATGCCGCGCTGCGCTTCACCCGCATCGCCGGCCCGACGCCGGAGGCGCCCGACATCTATTCGCCGCTGCAGGAAGGCTGGATCAGCCCGGGCTTCACCGAAGGCGGCGGCCGGCCGATCTGGAAGCCGCTGCCCACCGCGCAGGGCGGCGACTACGCCAAGGGCGCGACCTATGGCGAGGAGATCCGCGCGCTGCTGGCGGCGGACAATCCCGACCTGCTGGTGCTCGATCGCGCCTTCAACACCCAGTCAGTCGACCCGATGTTCCTGGAGCCGGAAGCCGGCCTTGGCTGGTATGAGGAAGCCGCCGGCGCGCTGCACCTCGTGCTCGGCGTGCAATCGCCCTTCGAGGCGGCGGAGGCGCTGGACTATATGCTGGCGCAGGCCCCCGCCACGCTGCGGCCGACGCGGCTGGACCTCGACTTCGCCTCGCTCGGCGGCGGCTTTGGCGGGCGTGACCACACGCCCTTCCCGCTCTATGCCGGCCTTGCCGCGCTGTTCCTGCCGGGCAAGCCGATCCGGCTGGCGCAGGATCGGTTCCAGCAGTTCCAGGGCGGGGTGAAGCGCCACGCCTTCCAGATGCGCTCGCAGATCGGCGTGGACCGCGCCACCGGCCGCATCGCCGCCTTTGCCGCCGACCATGTGCTCGATGGCGGCGGCCTCGCCAACTACTCCCCCAGCGTCGCCGTGGTCGGCGCCACTGCCGCCGCCGGCATTTACGACATCCCCAAAGTCGACGTGACCACGGTGGCCGAGCACACGCGCGGCGTGCCCGCCGGCTCGATGCGCGGCTATGGCACGCTGCAGACCATGACCGCGATCGAGACGCTGATCGACGAGGCGGCGACGACGCTGAAGATCGACCCGATCGACCTGCGCCGGCGCAATTTGCTGACCGCCGGCGGACGCACCATGACCGGCAACCCGTGGACGGTGTCGGTTCGCACGCCTGAGATCCTCGACAAGCTGGAAGCCCACCCGATCTGGCGCGACCGCGCGGCGAAGAAGGCGGCTGCCCCAGCCGGCGTGCGTGTCGGCACCGGGGTCGCCTGCTGCACCAAGGATTATGGCACTGGGGCGGACTGCTCGCTCGGGCGGGTCGAGATCGGCCCGGATGGCCGCGTGACCCTGCAGGCCGATGCGGTGGAGATGGGCAATGGCATCGGCACGGCCACCGCGCGGCGCGTGGCGGCCATTCTCGGCCAGAGTGCCGACGCGGTGACGGTCGCCCGCATCGACATGTATGACGCACTTGGCCTCGTCACCTCGGGCGATCCCTATGCGATGACGCAGGCCGAGCAGGACGCGGCGGCGAAGAACCCACGCTGGGTGCCGGCGATCAGCTCGGCCACCAGCGCCTCGATCGGCGCCCATGTCAGCACCCAGGCGCCGGCGCAAGCGGCGCGGATCATCTTCCGCTTCGGCCTCTGGCCCGCCGCGCTCGACCTCTGGGGCATCAAGGCCGGCGATCCCCGCGAATTCCTGTGGGAAGAAGCGTTCTGGCAGGACGGGTTCCTCATCATGTCCGGCCTACCGCCGCTGGCGCAGACCGCCATCGCCGCCCGCTCGCATGCGATGAAGGGCATTACCGGGGCGATGGCGCACGCCTTCTCGCGCTGGGCGTGGGCGCAGGCGGCGTTCCCCCTTGGCGGGCTGGACTGGGCGGCCGATATCGACGCGCTGGCGGTGCGCCAGGGCGATGGGCCGTTCGAGGTGATCGACCGCAGCTTCGTGTTCTTCCCGCCCACGGACTATAACCGCATCGGCACCGCCTTCACCTCCTCCTGCGGCACGGCGGTGCGGGTGGAAATCAGCGTGCCCGGCGGTGAGATCCGCATCGCGCAGGCCTATAGCGTGTTCGAGTGCGGTGAGATTCTGGTGCCGGAGCTGGTGGAAGGCCAGGCGCAGGGCGGCTTCGCCATGGGGGTCGGCTACGCGCTGCTGGAGACCCTGCCGCCCTTCGAGGACGGCCCCGGCAACGGCCAGTGGAATCTCGGCGATTATGTGGTCGCCCGCGCCTCCGATTTGCCGCTGCGCCATCTTCAGATCGAGGTGCTGCCGCCGGTCTCGCCGAAGGAGCCGCCCAAGGGCATGGCGGAGGTGGTGATGATCCCGGTCGTGCCGGCGCTGCTCAACGCCATTTATGACGCCACCGGCCACCGCTTCCAGTCGCTGCCGGTGACGCCGGCCATGCTGCGCAAGGTGATCGCATGACCGCGCTTTCGCTCACCATCAACGGCACGCCGCACGGGCCGATCGAGGTTCGCGACGATCTGTCGATGAACGATTTCCTGCGCGAGGTGCTGGGCATGACCGGCACCAAATTCGGCTGTGGTGCCGCCCAGTGCCTGAGCTGCGTGGTCATTGTCGACGACCCCGCCGGCACCAGCACGACGCAGCCGACCTGCGTCGCGCCGGCGGTCAGCTTCAACGGCAAGAGCATCCGCACGGTGGAAGGCCACGCCAAGGCCGGCCAGCTCACCGCGCTGCAAAGGGCGTTCGTCGCCCATTACGCCTTCCAGTGCGGCTATTGCACCGCCGGCTTCCTCAACGAAGCGCAGGTGTTGCTGGAGCGGCTGGAGGCGGCGCCGATCGCCCGCGCGGGTCTGGAACAGGCGATCCTGGAGGCGCTGGACGGGCATCTGTGCCGGTGCTCGGGCTATGTGCGCTACCATGAGGCGGTTCGCGACGTCGTGCTCGCCGAGCCCTCCCGCTATCTGCTGTGACGGGCGACCGGCGATGATGTTCCTCCTGCGCCTGCCCAGCCTCATCGTCTCGACAGGCGCGGCCGGCCTCGCCGCCGGGCTGGTGATGGCGCTGATGGCCCCCGTCCCGGTGTCCGGCGCCGCCTCCGAGGGGCTGGCGCCACCGGCGAGCTTCGCCGGCATTGCGGACGAGGCCACGCGCTCGGCAGCGCTGTTCACTGAGCTCGGCCGGGTGCTGACCAGCCCGCGCTGCGTCAATTGCCACCCTGTCGGCGACCGGCCGCTGCAGGGCGACAGCCAGCGTCTGCACCAGCCGCCGGTCTATCGCGGCGCGGATGGCAAGGGGCTGGCGGCGCTGCGCTGTTCCAGCTGCCACCAAGCGACGAACTACGACCCCGCGCGGATGCCGGGGCATGACCCGTGGTTCCTCGCCCCGCGCGAAATGGCGTTCGAGGGCCGCACGGTCGCCCAGCTCTGTGCCCAGATCAAGAACCCGGCGACCAATGGCGGCCGCTCGCTGGCCGACCTCGTCCATCATATCGGCGATGACAGCCTGGTCGGCTGGGGCTGGGCGCCGGGCCCCGGGCGCACCCCGGCGCCGGGCACGCAGAAGGAGGCCAAGGCGCTTGCCCAGGCCTGGGTCGACACCGGCGCCGCCTGCCCGGCGGACTGACGCCCTTCAACCCGCCGCGCCGCGCCGCCGCGTCCAGAACGGCGCCGCCCGCCAGCGCCGCTCGGCGCCATAGACCCGCGCGCGCTGGAGGAGGAAATCCGTCACCGCCCGCGCCATCTCGTCGGCATAGGCGGCGAGCGCCTGCGGCTGCCCATTGCCAGCGGCGATCAGCGCCAGCGCGGCGCGGCGCCCGGTCCACAGCGCCGTCGCCATGCCGTGCGAGGAGAGCGGATCGAAGGCGCAGGCGGCATCCCCGGCGGCGGCCCATCCCGGCCCGGCGGCCGGCGCCAGCCACGTCGTCGCGGCGGAGGCGAGCCGGGGCGGCGCAACAAGGTCGAAGCTGGCGCTCTCCAGCCAGCGGCGGAGGAAGCGCGTCTCGCTGGCCAGCGCCCGCCAGCGCTCCAGATTCCGCGACAGGCCACGCGGCAACAGGTCTGGATCGGAGAAGAAGGCGACGCTCAGCCGCTCGTCCGGCAGCAGGCAGCCATACCACCAGCCGCCCTCCACCGCCTCGATCAGGCTGGCGCGGGAGGGCTCGACCTCGGGGTCGCTACGGGCGATGAACTGCCAGGCGGCCACCAACCGGTCGGCGCGGAAAGGCCGGGAATGGGCACGGGCCAGCGCGGCGGCGCGGCCAGTGGCGTCGATGACGCCGTCCGCCTCCAGCTGCCCGCCCGTGTCGAGCGTCACCCGCCAGCCCGCCCCCTCGCGCGCCATCGCCACCGCCCGCGCGGGATGGACGGCGACGCCCAGCGCCCGAACGCGCCGGAACAGCGTCGCCTCGAAGGCCGCGCGCTGGAGAATATGGCCACCCCCCTCCGGCTGGGCGGCGGCGTGGCGCTGGGCCAGTACCGGCAGGCCCCAGGCGGCATGGGTGACGAGATGAGGGCGGTGCGGGCCCTCGCCGAGAAGATCCTCCATGCCGAGCGCGGCGAGCCCCGCCTCGCCCGCCGGCGACAGCGTGTCGCCGACACGCTCGCCCGGCGCCGGCGGCGGCCCCAGCAGCCGTACCTCCACGCCCGCCTGCGCCGCCGTGATCGCCGCCGCCATGCCGGCGAGGCCGGTGCCGGCGATGACCAGCCCTGCCCGCGCCATGGCGGGTCAGCGATTATCGGTGGGGGCGAGCAGGCCCGGGAACGGCGCGCCGTTCAGCGTGAGGTCCATCGAGCCACGGTCGACCTCGACGAAGAGCGTTTCGGGAATGCCCTGCGGCCGCCCCTCATCGGTCGGTCCGGGCCGGCTGACCACCACGCCCATGCGCTCCCACAGATAGATCATGCGGTTGAGCCCGTCGGTGTAGCTGGCATTGGCGTGGTAGCCGATGCCGGCGGCGCCGCGCGCCCACGCCACCCGGGCACCGAACATCTTGATCCGTTCCTCGAGCGGCAGGTCCTTGTTGATGACGCCGTGATAATTGATCTCCGGCAGCACATCGATCGGCAGCAGCGCCGGCCACCAGGTGGCGTTGACGAAATCATGCGAGAACAGCACCTGCTGGCAGCTGAAGGCGTCGCACTGCCAGGGCAGGCCCATCCAGCGGGTGAGGTCGCCCGGCATTTGCGGCGCCACGGCGGCGGGAGTGTCGCCGTAGCCGGCAAAGGCTTTTTCCGGCGTCAGCAGCAGGCCGAGATTCTGGATCAGGCGGGGGTCGCGCGTGTCCGACCGGGCGATGCGGAAGGGCCCGCGGAACAGCTCCTTGTGCCGCAGCACCCAGGTCAGCTCCACGCCGGGATGGAAGGCACCGCCTGAGCAGGGGGCGAGCGCGGCGCGGGTCAGCGCCTCGGGCTGCTGCGCCAGCGGAATCTGCTCGAAGCCGATCACCGGCTCGGGCGCATCGGGGTCGAGATCGGCAATGAAATCGCCCTCCGCCCAAGCCTTGAGCAGGGCGTATTGGCGCACGGGAATGCGGAACCAGCGCAGCGGCGAGCCGGCATAGTTCACCCCGTCGCCGAGCATGAAGGGCAGCTTGAACTGCTGTTTCGGCTCGACGGTCAGGTCCTTGTTCGGGTCGCGGAAGGCGGCGAATACCGAGGCGCGCAGCGCGGCCTGTTCCGGCGAGGGGTCGGCGAGGCGGCTGATGTAGGCGGGGTCGCTGAAATCGCCGACCTCGACATATTGCCGGGCCATGGCCCCGGCGGCGGCGACCCATTGCATCAGCGCCAGCGCGCGGAAGAACGGGTAGATGTCGCGCCGGAAGGAATAGGGTGCCGCCGTCTCCGGCAGCCAGCCGGCATCGAACGCAACATCACGCATCACGTCATAGAGCGAGACGAAGGGCGGAATTTCCGGCGCGAAATCCGGCCCGCAGCTGGCGACCCAGGCGTTTTCCGCTTCCAGACTGTGGCCATCGGCGAAGGTGACGCGCGCCTCCACCGGGCCGTCGCACCAATCGTCGCACCAGCCGTCATTGTCGGAGAAATTGGTGATCGGGTTGTTGGGAATGGCCGATTTCGCCACCCCATCGCCGGGGAACACCACCAGCCGACCCTGCGTATCGGTGCCGAGCGAGGCGAGCCGCACCCGTTCGCGGCCCCAGAACGCGCCCACCATCGCGTAAGCGGGGTCGTCGCCGGCGAGGTTCAGGCCGCGGCCGGCAATGGCATGCGGGCCGGGGTCGATGACCAGCATCTTCGCCCGCTGCCCCCAATCGGTGATCGCCTGGTTGCGCTGCCCACCCGGCAGGCCCGGTGCCAGCTCGCCATTGTCGAGCGGGTTGTTGAAGCCGTACCAGGCGCCCTTGGTGTTGGCCACATGCACCGACCATTCGATGGTCGCCTCTTGCGCCGTCACTTCCCGCAGCACCTCGCCTGCGGCGTTGAAGGCGTAGACGCGAAAGCGCTGCGCCTGCTTCTTCAGCTTGTCGCGCCCGTCCTTGTAGCGGCCATCGGCCAGTGCCGGCAGGCCGGGAACCTCGGGCGCATAGAAGAATTCCGCGCTGCTGCCGACACGGCAGATGCCGAGCGGGGGATAGATCGCCAGCCGCGCCACCTTCTGGTCGGCGGGCGCCGGGGCGGCGGGGGCCTGCGCGAATGCAGCGCGGGCGATGAGCGGAACGCCGAGCCCGATGGCACCGGCCCCGGCCAGAAAGTCGCGACGGCGCATAGGCACTCCCCCACTCGGCGAGGCCCGCCCCGGCGCCCCGCTACATTTGCCGCTAACCTGCCCTAGAGTTCTGCAGCGGTTCAACAATAAAGACGCCCCGCGCCCGAACCGGGCGCCCGATGCGAAGATGCGGCCAAAAATCGCCTTTGCGGCCACGCCACGCGGTTGGTAGCCCGATGGGTGGAGCTATCGTGCTCCCGGACGGGCACCTGCGCCCCTAAGGACGCGCCGCATGAACATTCTCTCTCCCCTGGCGGGCCTTCTCACCGCCCTGCTGCTTACCGCCACCGCCGCACAGGCCGGCGAGACCTTCAGCGTCATCCAGGACAAGCCGGAACTGGTGCATATCGACCTCGGCAAGGCGGGAGCCTCGCATGGCGACATGCTGGCCTTCGAGGCCGGCTTCACCACGCCGGACGGCAAGAAGGGGACGATGAGCGGCCTCATCACCACGGTGGATGTGCCCGATGGTGACAAGGATAAGTTCTTCGACCGCCTCGCCGACATCGTGCTGGATTTCGGCGGCACCGATACGCTGGTTATCGCGGGCCGCTCGGTCTACGCCGTGGGCGCCGGCGAGATGGTGGTCGACGCACCGCAGGTGCGCGCCATCGTCGGCGGCACCGGCCGGTTCATCGGCAAGCGCGGGCAGATGACCACGACGCGCCGGGATGCCGGCCATTACGAGCACAAGATCGAACTGGTCGACTAAGGCTCGGCAGCCGCGCCAAGAGTGGCCATCCCGCGCCGGACGGCCATCGGGGGGAGCAGCCATCGGGACCGGGACGACGAGTGCGTCCCGGCCGTGCGTGCGGGAGCAAGACGATGGTGCGGGCGGCCGGGCTCGAACCGGCACTCTCAGAGAGAAACGGATTTTAAGTCCTCGTTAACTATTCATAACTCATTGAATTAAAATGGTAATTTCCGAAATTTAATGCGTTATGTGTCAAATAATGTGTCGGGCGAAACGTACCTATACCCGACCTAAGGACCGGTCCTTGCCACATAAATCAGCAAGTTTTCCACGGACGAGGATCGAATCGGCTTCCAGGGGATAAGATGCAGGAGGCAGCTGTTCAGGTGCAAACTGTCCCGTCCCCACTAGGGGCTCCCCAGCACGATACAGCTACCGCTGGGCGGCGGCCATGTCCTTGCCGGCGCCGCAGCCGGCGAGCGCAGATCGGTCAGCGGTCGAGTTCGCGACCTCGATCGCGCATGATCGCATCGCCAATCTCTCGCACCCAATCGCTGAAGGTACGGGTCCGTATCAGCGAGCCTTCGCTCTGCTGGCGTGCAGCGCGTAGGACGTTGCCAAGCTCGGTCAGGAGACGCCGCAGAAGATCGGCCCGCTTCGCCGCATGGAGCTGCAGCACCCTCTCATGAGCCGTGAGCGGTCGTCCGCGACGTCCTGCGATGACCCCGTCGACAAGGTGGGGGTGCTTCATCGTTTTGCCATCCAGGCCGTATTTGGCCCTCAGATCCCAATAAGCCAGCTTCCGCTCCAGACGGGCCCTGCGAAACTGCAGTTGCTCCAGTGTCGAACGGGCGCGCTGACCATTCTGGCGCACGATGCCTTTCGTCCAACTCAGGCGGCTTCCTCGATCGTAGAGAGGATACTTGCGGACTCTCCGTACGGCAGCTTCGCCCGGCTGCCGATAGCGCCGCGGACCCACCTCGCGTTCACGGCTTACCAGTATCTGTCCATGCAAGCCGGCCTGGCGTGCCAGCGGTCCGATGTGAACCTCGGGAAGCCGATCGAGCAGCAGCGCCTCGTCACGATCGCCACGCTCTATCGCAGCCGCACGCTGGACAGCCAGCGTGCGGTGGTCAACGACCGCGTCAAAGCCATAGCGGTGAAGAGCCCGGTTTTGATGGTCGGCCCAGGCGGCGCGCCAAAGCCTGAGCAAACTGTCCGAGTTCCATTCACGCGTTTTCACCGACCGGAGACCGCCTGCTGTCGCCTGACGCAAGCTGAGAAGGATGTGCGCATGATGGTTCAGGTGGTTGTCGCCCTTCTCGACGACTGGCTCGTGGATGGCGAAGTCCGCCACCATCCCACGGGACACGAAGTGCTCTGCGATAAACCCGCGAACCAGTTCGAGCCGCTGCTGGTGGGTCAACTCGTGCGGTAGTGCCATATTGATCTCGCGGGCGAGCTGCGCATCGACTCTCTTCTCGCCGTGTTCGACGGCGTTCCAGAGCGATTCACGATCCGTTAGCCAGTGGGCACTACCCTCGGGCGCCATAATCTCGCGGTGCGCCACGCCTCGGCGCTTACTGTAATCCTCCACCTGGTTGCGCCGCGAATCGTGTAGACGTTCACCAGCGCGGTAGGCGGCCATGGCCACCACCGAACGTCCCTGGGACCGTTTCACGACCTGCACTGCGAAATGGTAGGACGCCATGGGCGCCTCCATATGAAAAGACGTCGCCTCATGGCGACACCATACGGCGGATAGCCACCTCCCGGTGGCGGCCGTGCACCTATGTTGCGAAGCAATGTATAAGTGCGCCATTACCACCGAACCCCAAAACTAACTCTCAGACTTGCACTCCGGCAACAGGGCAACCACACGCGCCAGGCGCCGACAGACGCCCCTATCCGACATGTGATGTCGGAGAATATCTCTCCCGGGAGAGAGCCGCCGCAGCGGCGACCCCAGGGCGCGTCGCCCCTGCCGAGCTGCCCTCAAAATGATTATGCGAACCTCTCACAGCCGCGCACCGCGCGGCATACCAAAGGGCCCCGCAGGGCCCTGAGACAGCTGTCTGACATCAGACCGTCAGGAGGAGCTCGACCGGCTTGCGCCAGGGAAGCAGGCTCTTCTCGTGGACCGTCACATCGACCAGGCGGCGATGGACGAGCGTCAGGTCGGGGTCGATGACGGCGGGATCGGACTTCTCCCAGCCCTCTCTGGCCCAGTCCTCGAGGTCGTAGTCGTTCTCCGAGTGGATCTCGATTGCGTAGACGCGGACCTCGCTGAGGAGGATGCGGTAGGGCTTTGTCGGTCGGTTGCTCATCGTGGGCACTTTCATGGGTTGATCGGCGCCGGCTCCTTGGGTGACCGGCGCTGACCTTCCCGCGCGGCCCCGTGAGCCCCAAGGGGGCGTGCCGCCGTCAAGAGGCTTCTCGGGAGCGCAGCGAAGGAGCGGAAGCTCTCTTGACGGCGGACACGGGTCGCGCATCTCCCACGCGCCGGTCACACGAGGACGGCGTCTGATCCCATGAGACCGCGACACAGCCCCGTCGTGCAAGAACTTGCCGTTTCCTCGAGGGCCCGGGTCTTCGCGCGGGCTTTGATCGGACATCCGACCGCTCAGGTGCAGGAGGGAAAGCCCTTGCCCTACTCGTAGCACTCCGGGTCTCTGCCCCCGGGACGGCTGTAGGCACTGGTAGCACCGCAGCGGGCACCATTGCGCTTATAGTCGTAGGGGCAGTCACAGATGCCCGTATAAGCTTCGCGGATTGGCTTGCGCCCCATGGTGCGCGGCGCGACCAGGGAGGCGGAAGGGGCCGCGGGCTTGGGTGCAGGCTCCCGCGGCGGTGCGGCCGCAGGCGGCGGCGCCGCGGTGAGATAGTCGGCATGCACCCAGCCCTGCTTGCCGCCGAAGGCGGCTTTCCACCAGCGACCCTCGGACCCGGAGACCGCGACCGAGGCGCCAGCCTCGAGGCGCAGAAGCACCGGAGCGTCGACAGCCGGAGCGGAGCGGAGGTTGACGCGCGCGGTGGTGTACATCACCGCGGTCGAGGCCGGTGTGGGATCAGGAACCGCCGGAAGCGACGGCACCGCGGCAAGCGGTGCCGCGCCGCGCGGCAGCGCCGGCGGCGGGGAGAACACCACAGGTGTGGGCTGAGCGGCGGCAAGCGGCGCAGCCGGCTTGGCGGCGGGCGGCGCAGGAGTCGTGCCACGCGACGAAAAGTACGCCAGGCCGAGGATACCTAGGATAACCCAGCCAAGCGCTCCGGCTTTGCTCCCGGCCATGGACCGCTCCGGTCAGCAAGACGGAGGCAGACCGGCGCGGCGCGACGGCTGCACCGACAAAAAGCCCCCGCGGCGACAGCCGCGTAAGCGGGAAGGATCCTGGATCATGACAGCCCCCTGCGCGAAGCGCATGGTTGCGCTTTTGCAACGCAGAGTCGAGCGGGACAGCAGGCAGCCTTACAACTCCCAGCCCGCCCCCACCTGCGCAGCAGGTGTCAGAACGGTCTTGATAATAGTTATTGACCGGAGCTATAATAACAGCAGGAGGATGTGGAAATGGCTATGGGAGTCGATCTCGGCAAACAGCTCGAGAACTATGTGAACCGCCTTGTCGCTGACGGACGGTATCACTCTAAAAGTGAGGTGCTGCGCGAGGGCGTGCGCCTGATCCAGGAGCGCGAGAGCCGTCTCGCTGCGCTGGACGCAGCGATTGCCCGCGGCCTTGCGGATGCAGAAGCCGGACGGACGATCCCGGCCGAAGAGGTATTTGCCCGGCTGGAAGCCAAGTATGAGGCCCAGGCGAAAGCCCGCCAGAAATGAGACTGGTCTTTTTGCCCGAGGCCGAAGGCGGCCTCGAGCGGATTGCGGACTATATCGCCCAGGATAACCCCGTTCGGGCACTCTCCTTCGTGCGCGAACTGCGGGACCGGGCCCTACAGATTGCCAAGACACCGCACGCCTATCCGCTGGTGCCCCGCTTTGAGAGCCTGGGCATTCGCCGCTGCGTCCATGGCAACTATCTGATCTTCTTTCGCGTCCAGAACGACGAAGTGCAGGTCCTGCACATCCTGAACGGTGCCATGGACGTCGAAGCGCTGCTGTTCAGCAGCGAACTTCCCACTAGCCTATGAACGCGCCTACGCCTCTCGCGAAAGGCGGACCTCAAGCCTAAGCATCTGAAAACACCAGAAAGCGCCCCTCACGGCGCTTGCAGGCGCGCGAGCGCCGTGCGGTGGTGACGGTGGTCAAGCTCGATGCCGAAGAACCGCCGACCGCTGGCGCGGGCGGCGAGCAAGGTCGAGCCGGAACCGCAGAACGGATCGAGCACTACACCTCCGGAGGGGCAGAACGCCTCCACCAGCGGCCGCAGGACATCAACCGGCTTCTCGGTCGGGTGATGTCGGTTGCCGGTGTAGACCCAGTCCCGCACGTCACTGGGCGGCACGGCCGGCACGGAAGGATGCCCCTTGGCAAGCAGGTAGGCCTGCTCATGCTGCGCGCCCAGGAAGCGCCGCGATGAGGCGTACCCCTTGCAGAACACAAGATGGCCCACGGGTTGGAACCCGGCGGCTCGCCAGGCATCCATGAACACGTCGACCTTGTTCCAGCCGTAGAAGCTCAGGCATAGGCTGCCGGGCTTCAGCAGGCGGTACATCTCGGCAAAGGCAGGCTTTACCCATCGGCCATTGTCGTCATTGCGCACGGTCTGCCCGGAGCGCGAGCGGTAACGGCAGATATAGGGAGGGTCAGTGAGGATGAAATCGACGCTCTCGGCGGGCATGCGGCGCATCAGGCGGACGCAGTCCCCGTGCCGCACGGAACTGTGCGACACGGTCGGCAGTGGGCTCATCGGCCCACCCCGGTCTCTTTGGGCTTGCGCTTGCGGATGACGAGGCGGCCATCGATAGGCACGCAGGTCAGCTGGATGTTGAAGCCTTCGCCGTTGGAATGCGGCCAGGCGGCACCGATGCGCGTCCAGAAGGCGGTTTCTCCTTCGCCCTCGACGACATAGACGTCGTGGCTGGGACCGGTGGATGCTGTTTTCTTCATGAGAGGTCCTCCCTTTGGTTATCCGGTCACGCCCTTCGTGGCCGGTCGGGAGATCAAAAGCGGTGGAGACCTGAGACCCACGGGCGTCCGAGGTCATCAGCAACACGGGAGCGGAACGCGAAGGAGCGGGCCGCTGCTTGACCGCGGCAGGACCTACCGCATCTCCCGTCCGCTGCCGGCCACGGGCGGAACGGACCAAGGGAGACGATCATGACGCAACCCGCTCCAGCCCATTTTGGCTTAAGTTGTCGAGGGAAGAGTGCTACGTGAGGCTACTATTCTACTTGGCATTTGCAATTCCAGGTATCACCTAAATCGATCATTATACCCGATTTCTTGTTGGGCCGGATGACAATGGATGTACCCGATATCTCACT
The DNA here is from genome assembly GCF_000380205.1 of Ancylobacter sp. FA202. Lineage (NCBI taxonomy): Bacteria > Pseudomonadati > Pseudomonadota > Alphaproteobacteria > Hyphomicrobiales > Xanthobacteraceae > Ancylobacter > Ancylobacter sp. FA202. The sequence goes on from NZ_KB904818.1 coordinate 4,937,606, forward strand.
TACGACGAAGCATCCTGAGTAGCGTGATAAATACTGGAAAAGCATGTCCTTTGCAGTTTTTCCAGTCAGGTGTGAGAACTCGCAAACGTAGGTCGATTGAAGGCTGAGTGGCTCAAACTTTACGTCGTACTTGGCTTCGGCCGAATCCGGCACGCGGCGCAATTCGCCGAGAAGCACCTTGAACGGCTCTGCAATTCCCCCATCATTGGTGTAGATCCATGTCTCGCGTTGTGGCGCGTCCGAGTAGGCAATAGCGAAACTGATCAGCGACGCTACTGCTGCGCCAACCACCGCGGAGCGAACGTCCTTCAGCAAGCCACGGATAAGCCAGGTGAAAAAGGCTCCAAGGCGTTGTCCGATGCATTGAGCTGATTTCTGGACCCAATCCCACACACTCATGCAGACATCCGGTAAGGTATCAAAGTTGTTATCGCTATTTGTTGCTTATTGATGGTGATCGCAAATGATCGCGCACCAGGAACGAAACCGCATTCAATAAAATCATTGTATTTTGCATAGACCCCTCCCTTAAACAATTGCTCTACAATGCAATTTCCCATTACCATCCTATCATCACTAGATATACTTTTGATGGCAGCTACCTCTCGATCATTTCTGGAGTTTATAGCTAGTGCGGATATGTAATTCCGAACAAATAAATTAACGTTGTCACGCAAGCGGTCTGCATCCGACCGGTCGGCGGTGATCAGCATTCCGAGATCGAATGCTGCTCTTTGGAGCGGGGTTCCGTTCATATTCGGAGGCAGACTTACATAGAACGTGCACACGCGATCGTTCATGTTCTTGGCGATCGAGACCAACAGATAAGGATCATAATCAAGGGTCGCGCGGCTTGTTACAGCGTCGCAATCTCGCGAGTCGGCCATCGCCGTGTTCGTAGCGGTTAAGAAGGGCAGCGAGCCCGTAAGCACCAAAGAAACGATTCGGACGATAGCAAGTGGAAACATCAATCTTCCCCCATGGATGCAACAGATAGTTGCGCTGCCAAAGGGGTATGTCCAGCATGTTTCATGTCTGACATCAGCGGGAAGTTGAAGGCACAACCGTTTCAACGGTGTGCCCCGCAAGCAGATCTGGCAGAGGACCTACGCCGCCCTGACCGGAGATCACCGTACGCCGCGCCAGTTGGCGGCGGACAGCACCCATGGAACGCCGCTCAGCGACCGGCGCCGAAAAAGGGTGAGCAATGTCAGGCGGCAGCTCAATCCCGCGGCGGTCGCACGACTAAGATCCATGCCCTGAGCGACGCCCCAGGCCAGCCACTGGTCCTAGCCCTCACGCAGAGACAGGCGACCGACCTACGTGTGCGGCGGGCCCTGGTTGCGCGAAGCGGCGCTCTCGCTATCGCATCCTGTCTCGGCGGAATCCATTTGATCAGGCAACAGCAGGGGGTGACCAAAGAACTCGCTTCGCCAGGCCTTCCCCAAGAACGATCTGCCATCCCAGAAATACGGCGGCCTCCGACAGGGGCACGTCGGCCAACCCCTCGATCAGCGGCACCGTACGCAAGCTGAATCCTCGAATGCCTGTAGAAACTATAGCAAGAGTGGTGCCCTCGCGGATGAGGCCACCCGCTGTCCTGTCTCGGTGTGAGACGACCTTCTTGGGGTCAACTTCTATCTTCACCGCCGTCACGATAAGGCCGCAGCATGCATGCGCTTCATTTCGGCCGATAAGCGAATAGGCTCCCTCCCCAGCGAGGCACACATAGGCTGGCTGGTCCACGGTACCCCCAACAAGCACAGTGTTGTCGTAAACACTCCTCGGCAGCACCAAACTCAATGGCTTGGCATCCGTGAGCGAGCCAATCGTGAACTCATCAAGCGCCAGCATCATGTCACCCGTTGCCTTGGAGCGGCTTGATGAGAATGCCCCAGTAAAGCTCGGCCGCCCCTTCCTGGGTAAGCTTGCTTTCCCTTTGGCCACTGTAGATGCTCATGCCCATGCTTTTGAGAAAGAGCGCATGCTCATCGGCATCGACCCGGAGGTGCTCATTGAACGAGCTGTCGCTATTCATATGGCCGGACGCATAACCAATTCCGTTCGATCCGAACGAGCCGCCCACGAACACGGTCGCCTTGGCGACGTCCTTGCCGTGCTTGTAGATTGTGGCGAAGAATCGGTTGGCATCGATACGGCGGTAAGCGCCCTCGAAGCCGGGATTGCGGCTTGTGAGCTCCGCCAGAGAGTTCTCGAAGAACCGGGCGATATAGCCAAAGGTATCCTCTAGAAACGCATCCTTTTCCCGCTGCGTGAACGTCTTCGCCAGCCGCAAGTTGCTCGAACGGACTGCCGCCACCGGCGTATCCCTCACTGCCGACGGCGGTTTTAGCACGGGAGACCTGGCCGCCGGCGCAGGCGAAGGTGACGAGATCCGACTGACCGCTTGGCGGATATCCTGCACCACCTGAAGGAACGCCTGATCGCGATCAGGCCACTGGGTCACAGGCTTTCCGTCGCGGGGGGTAGCCCGCAAATGGCCGAAAGGAGCATTCTGCCAGTCGCAGGCTCGGAGAATAATGGGAATGACAATCGCCTCTCCCGCCGCTTCTCGCTCAAGCGCGCGAGACATTTCGATATCGTAGCAATATTCCGAACTGATAAAATCCGCACTCACAAGCAGAAGTATCACCGCGTCCAGGTTGATGTGCCTATCGATCTCACCGTGCAGGCGCCCACCAGCGTCAATTTTACGATCGTGCCATGTCGTTATGACTCCTTGCCGCTTTAATATGGAAAGTTGTTTCTCCAATTGATCCCGGAGTGCTTCATCGGCATGCGAATATGAGAAAAATACACTGGGCACGGCCATCCCCATATTATAACGGTACGTGGTAGCTGGATCGATCGGCCACTGCGCCTTGGCTAGTCCAGCAACAGGTGAGCACCCTACCTTCTACCCTCTGCTTCGCTTCTGCATCAACGGGAACGCCGAATCTTGTGTACAAAACAAGAACCTTAAGGCACCACTGGATGAAATCAACTACGTATACAATCGACTAGTTGCCGGGGCGAGGTCGGGCGCGAGAAGCCTCCTCCCTTTGGCCTGACAGTATTGCAGAGAGCCTGACTTCATTTGATAATGGATGGGGGATATGTCATCTCAAAACGAAGGAATCTCGGCAATTGAATTGCCGGTCGGTCGCAACATCGTAGTGTTTTCGGACGGCACCGGCCAAGCTGGCGGCATCCTCGTCGATGAGTTCCGGAGCAACGTCTACAAGCTGTATCGTGCAACACGCTGCGGGCCAGATACGAGCATCGACCCCGACCATCAGATAGCCTTTTATGATCCCGGCCTCGGCTCGCCGCTAGCGGGCGAGAACATCAAGTTCGGCCCACTCCGACGCATCTACAACGTTCTGAGCAGCGCGACCGGCCTCGGCATCAGCCACAACATCACTGACTGCTACGCGGCGCTCATTCAACTCTGGCGCCCCGGAGACCGGATATTCCTGTTCGGCTTCAGCCGCGGCGCTTATACGGTGCGCTGCCTCGGTGGCGTCCTCGGCCTATGCGGCATTCCCAGCAAGATGCCTGATGGCAAGCCCCTGCGGCGTGACAGCGCCACCACGCGGCAGATTGCAAAGGAGGCGGTCTCCCGCGTCTATAGCCACGGCAGTGGGGTCGATGACCATGGCCAGGACGCCGCCAGCGGGCGACGGCACCGTCTGGGAGAGCAGCGCAAGGCCCTCGGTCAGCAATTTCGCGAGAAGTACGGATCCGATGAAGACGGCCAATCCAATGCCGTACCCTACTTCATTGGCGTATGGGACACGGTGGCAGCCGTGGGCATCAGCCCCCCGGCTGCGAAAATAGCAGCGGCAGTGCTGGCGGGCGTTGCCATTCTTTTGGCAGGCCTCCTCGCCTGGTGGATGGCGCCGATGTGGACGGCCACCTTCTGGCAATGGCTGGTCGGAGGCTTGGCCGGGATTCTGCTGTTCGGAATGGGGGCCTATTATGGTCTGCGGACCAAATTCGTGACCGAATTGCCGGGCTTTCCCTGGTACAAGACGCTGCATCTGACCAGTTTCAAGATGACGTTCTTCGATCGTAGCCTGAATCCAAGGGTGCGCTATGCGCGCCACGCGCTGGCGATCGACGAGGCGCGGGAAGATTTCGCGCGGGTGCCCTGGGTCAACGAGGGAGAGTTCCTCGGTGGAGAGGTCAACGGCGACGCCTGGTTCAAGCAGATCTGGTTCGCAGGTAATCACTCCGATATCGGCGGCAGCTACCCGGAAAACGAGTCCCGCCTTTCGGATATCGCCCTCCATTGGATGGCAGAGGAGGCCCAGAAGGCAGGCCTGCTCATCGACCCCCATTATCTCCGACCGTCTGGCCGCTACACGGGGCATCAGCATGACGAATGCCGTGTTGGCATCCGCATATGGGGCAAGTCGTTCAAATGGCGAGAGAAAGTGCGGACCATCAAGAGTGATGCACCTCTGCACGCTTCGGTTCTTTCCCGACTGCGCGCGGGAGGTGTGCTGATCTATGACGAAGAGAAGCCCTATCGCCCAATAAATCTGCAGGAACATCAGGAATGCCGCGATACTTTTGCGGCCGCGCCCTCAAAAACCGAGACCTGAGGATTGCCGCTACCGCCCTCGGTTGAGTATTCGTAGCCGCGCACAACGGCATATCCGCTTGTTACGGCTGGGTTGACTCGATCAAGCCCCCCCTGGAAGCTAGCCGGAGATCATAATGTTCGACTGCCTGAGGCGATAGGCGCGATGTTGAAGACTTTTGCCCTCGACGACATAGACATCGTGGCTGGGACCTGTGGATGCTGTTTCCTTCATGAGAGGTTCTCCCTTTGGTTATCCGGTCACACACTTCGTGGCCGGTCGGGAGATCAAAAGCGGTGGAGACCTGAGCCCTGCGGGCACCGAGGTCATCAGCACCACGGGAGCGGAACGCGAACGGAGCGGGCAGCTGCTTGACCGCGGCAGGACCTCCCGCATCTTCCGTCTACTACCGGCCAAGAGCTGATCAGAAAAAGTGAAACGTCTAAAAACATGCATCGCCAGCAGTCGGAACGAGCATCTTGTCAGAGGGAGCGACTGAAAAATTCGCTGAAAAAGCCAGCGAAATGTCGACAGCACATAACTAGGCCTCGTGGACAAAGGGTAGAAATCGGCGAACAGCGTGAGAGCCGATAAAAATTTGCGCGGGCAGTCGGATTCTCACCGATACCCAGTTACTTTCCCGCAGACCAATGTTAGCATTTTTAATCTGAAAAGCTTGGGCGGATCCATGTTCGGCTCACAGGCTCTCGACGTGTCCATCGCCCTCGTGCTGGTCGTTCTTGTGGTCAGTCTGATGTTGACAGCCTTGATGGAGATGGTCGAGGCGTGGTTCAAAACGCGCGCTGCCGATCTGGATCGTGCCATTAGATTGATGCTGGGCGAACCGGCAGGCAACGCGGACGTGCTGGTCAACGAGTTCTACAAGCGCCCTCTTGTCTATTCTCTGTTCGAAGGCGAATACGAGAAGCCGGGCAAGAGTGTGATGTTTGACCCGCCAATCGGGAACACACTTCCTTTATACATCCCACGTGACATTTCCTCGACAGTGGCGATGGATTTGGCCGCGGCGGGCGGGGCAGGCAAGCACGTCGAAGAGAAAGCGAGGGCTTTGCCTGGGGGGGCTATTTCAAGCCGCAACGCATCTGTGACGGCATGCATTTCGAATTGTCGCACCTCGATCTTTAATCGCTGTAGGCAATGCCCAGCATCAGAAAATCATGACGAGCCCGAACAATTAAGCAGCATGAATCGCGAGCACGATCACCGCTGCGGCGATAGCCCTTATGTTAATGAAAAAGCGCCGAGACTTTGGCTGGGCGGCCATGTAAGTCTACCAGTCCGCTTTCCGCGTCAGTTCGTGGGCGTGGGCGGTTCACCAGCCCATAGTGTCTACTCCAGGCAGTTTCTGCTGCCGGAAGATCTTAGCTCGGCGGCGCGCGGCTATTGTTCCTCTGTGCACCATAAGCTTAAATACTTCGCCGGGCGTGGGACAAGTCGATGAAACGGGCAGTGCTTTCCACTCTCTGGGCGTGCGCCGTCCTGCTATGCGGCATCAACGCGGCAGCGGCTTCCGAAAAAGGCGCGGAAGATCCCGCTACCGGATCGATCTGCGTTCGCATTGCCGAAGACAAGGTGTCGGAATTGCTGCGTGTGATCAAGAGCGCCAAGGGCCGCATCAGGAGAACCTCGGACAATGATCACGTGTGCTGGCAGGGCGAAGGCTACAAATCGTTCTCGGTTCCCAATGGCCTGGAACGATGGACCATTCGAACATTGACGTCAGCGGGATACGCATCGGCCGAGCACGGGTTCGGAACCGCCGGCGGGAGCGGTTTCTCCAAGCGGAGAGTGGCTAGACAATATGTCTACGGCGGACAGATCACGCCTGCGAACCTGCAAGGTGTGATGCAGGAAATCGAGTGCAAACTGAAGACTAAACTCGAGACCCGCTTCAGCGAGGTCGTGGTGAGGAGAAACTGCAAGACGGAATGGGGCTATCCGGAGCTCTGCTGGAACGCGTGGGTCGGTGGACATCTGTCAGACTCGAGGGGTCTCTCGCCAAAAGATATGGAGAACGTGCTGGACAAGTCCTTCTGGTTCTCCGTCCGCCTCGAGATCTGGATGACGGACTTCGAGAAGTACACGGATTTCGACTTAAACGATGTTGGCCCTCAATTCCGGGTCGATGCGGCCGTCATCAGCTCCAAGTTTGCGAAATACCCAGCGGACCGGCAGCCGCCCGGCGACCGCTTCCAGCCATTGGGTGCCTTCAAATCCGGCGTCGACCCCGACGAAATCGATGGGTACATCGCCATCCGGATGCTCAACGATATCGTTGACGCGCCGATGAAGTGCCGGAAATGAAAAAAGAAACTTTTCGGATCGTCATCGGCACAGCGGTGATCCTGGTCCACGCGATGTGCTTCTTCGTCATCATCTTTCTGAAGGGCGACTACCTTACCGAGGAGCAGCGCATGAGCATGACTCTCATCCTCATGCCAATCACGTCGGCCTATATCATGGCGATCATCAAGAACGCCGTCGACAAGTCGACCCAGGCTGCCGACGAGACGGTCGTGAACCTCAACTATGCCGTCATCGTTACCACCTTTACCCTCGTCGCCCTGCTCGGCCTGCTTTGGCTGGTGGTTAGCCTCGAGGGTGCACAGGAGGCCGACAAGCAAAGGATCCTGATCTTCGAAATCGTCTTCGGCGCAGGCTTTGGTCTCATTGCTTCGGATCTCTTCGGCAAGGTCGAGCGGGTCGCAGCGGGCGAGCCGATACGGCGGTCGGAGGGTAGTGGAGAGCCCCCGTCGCGCCCGTCCGACTGAAGTCAGCAGACAACCCTCGTTCCGCTGCCGGCGCGCTGGCTGGCTTGTCCGCCATCGGGTCTAAAGAGACACCCCTTCTCCGAGACCTAGCAAACCGAGGAGACCTTCAGGAGGCAGGCTCACTTGCTGCGGCGACCGCCGACCTAGTTGCCTATACGATTATGCGGAGCGTCATCCTGCCTGGTCCGATGGGGCCTGATAAGGGCTATGTTTATTTCTATGACACCGTCGGACGTGGCGCTTGTCGTCCGGTACCAGCGTGTGCCCCAGGCGACTCCCGACGCGGCGGCCCTTGCTTCGGGAGAAGAGCTACGCGGGCTACCTGTGACGGACGATCGCCCATCCTGGATGGAGGGTGGGGATAGCATTGCGAAAATCAAGACAAATGCGCGCGGGATTGTCGAAAACATTAGGGCTTTCCAGCCTGATCGCCTTCTTGATCAGGCGAGAAGCGATACACGCGCGTATTTGGTAGCTGTGAGCCGCGTGTTGCGGTCGAACGTCACGTCTGACAATAGGAACATTCCTTGCGGCGAATTCCTAAAAAAAAACACGATAGCGATATCAATACATCAAAAATGGCTGCAAAGCGCCAGTTTGTGAATATTCGCGGCGCGCTTCCGCCTGATACTAAAATGAAACAACTTTGAGCGTCAATATTTCGAGGGTCAGTCAATCGTGTCTATATGATACAAGAACTGCCAAATACACTAGTACGGGCCTCGGTCATAGAAGCCGGCGGTCAGTGTGAAATTGATTTTATAACCGCGTTCGATATATGTGATCCTCGTTCAAATTAATAAATTTAAAATGCAAACCATAATTTATGTAGACATATAACAATTATTCTTAATGTTCAACGGATGTATCCTCCAGGAACGAATCGTTCTCCCGCTGCGTGAATGTCTTCGCCAGCCGCAGGTTGCTCGAACGTGCTGCCGCGACTGACCTATCTCTCTCTACCGACAGCACGAAGCCGCCTCCAGAGAGGCGGCTTTGCTCAGTACTCGTCGGCGCGCATGATGGTCAGCACGCGGGTGGTCACGGCAACATCCGCCGGATCAGGCGAGCCGTAGGTGAGCGCCAGGTCGTAGTAGTCGATCTTCCAGAAGTAGCGCACACCCGCTACCTCCAGCGCGCCGAAGTCGTGCTCGTGGTGCGGATCGTTATCCTTGTCGAACGCGGTGAACCCACGGACACCCTCGAGCAGTTGCGCCTTTTCCGGAACCGCGAGGGCATCCACCCCAGCGGTCAGCATGATCCGGCCGCCCACGAATGACGCCCGGAACGCATCGTTCAGTTCGCGGATGCGGGCGGCGCTCATCGCGCCGCCTCCTCGGTCGGGGGCTTGGGCTTGCGCACCACCAGCCGGCCGTTCAGCGGCATGGCGGTGAGCTGGATGTTGTAGCCCTCGCCGTCATCGTGCATCCAGGCGGCGCCGATTTTGGTCCAGAAGGCGTTTTCGCCCTCGCCTTCCACGACATAGACCGCGTGGCTCGGACGGTTTGAGGCGGGTTTCTTCATGTGCATTCTCCTTTTGGGTTCGCCGGCCGCTCCATCGCGGCCGGTCGGGTGACACGGAAGCGATGGCGGCGGCAGCCCGACAGGGCGCGCCAAGGTCAAGCGACAACACGGGAGCGCATGCGAAGGAGCGGGCAGGCGCTTGATCGGGGCACCGCCCCGTCGCACACCTGACCAACCGAGCCGCAGGACGGCCCGGCCCCTCAGGAGAACCTGAAGGAACCCGCTCCGGCGGAGCACAAGGTCAATGGGGAGGGTATCGGCACGTCGATCTGGAACGGCGCCGTGGAAACGGGAGCGCGATTACACGATCAGCTTCGGCGCGGTCGCATGCGCCGGCAAGCGCCGGAACGGGTCCACGCCCCTCTTGAAGCGGGAGAACGCGCCGCAAGACACACGTTCTGCCCCGCCGCCTTTCAGGCTCATGCGCGCCGGATAGGATGTCAGTCATCGGACGGGCTACAACCTAGGCGGAGGGGAACCCGACGATGAGCAGGGACAATTCCAGCAGCTGGCCGCGCCGGTTAATCGTCGGGGAACAGCACATCTTCGAAGTCCTGGGCGCCATGCAGTATATGAAGTATCTCCACGGCGGCCGGTTCGATGCGGTAGAAGATGAGGTAGTCGCGGTGGGGACGGCGCCGGATACCGTCGTCTTCATGATCCGGAACCAGGGAAGGGCTCTTGGCATGGAGCCGAGGCTGCGGCATCGCGGATGAAGGTCGACGCCGGTCAGCGCTCCGGCCCACCTCGGCTGCGCTGCCGGTTGATCTCCGGGATTTCCGGCTCAATGCTTTCGTGGAGTGCTTTCACGCGCTCGTGGCACTGGGCAACCACCTCGACCTTGTCGGCCAAGCTGCGCAGAGATTCCTTGGCCTTCACTTCACGTTCGGGCGCCCCCGCCTTCCAGCCGTCCTTTGTCAGGGCATGGCCCTGTCGGACGCCAAACTGCTCGGGGTTTTCAGCCAAAGCGCGAACAAGCGCATCCTTGCCATGGCGATTGAAGTAATCCTGCATGCCTTGCTCGGCAGCTTCGGGCTTCTGGTAGGCCTGGAACACGGCAATGGAATAGCTCGCCCGCGCCTCGGCCAGATCCGCACGCGCGCTGTTGAGACGCTTGCGGAGTTCATGATTGACGTCGTCAATGCCCATGAACGGCCCTCCATCAAGGATTTCACGCCGTACAGCGCGCAATAACCCGCACCCCGGCGCAGTTTCAATGCTAGATCGGTGGTTCTAGCTTGACCAGACCCCAATACCTCGGAAGACTTGAGCAAACGTCAGGCGAGGTGGCGGATGCTGACTTGGGGATTAGGTGCAGTCCTTATCATCCTGTTCGCGGCGCTGGTCTGGTGGACGAGCACGCGGAGCAAAAGAGCACAGTCTCCGATCGAGCCACCGCCACTCCCAGTGCCGCCACCTGAACCGTTGCTGGCGCTTCTGCCGCTCTTCGGCAACATCGAACCCGTGGACGGGGAGATCGCGCCCGACCTTCGCGGAGCCGATGAGTTTCCGCCCGCAAACCCGGCCTATACCCGTTTCGAGGACATGAACTGGCGGCTGATCCTGTTCGATCCGTCGCCGGGAGCCGATGAGCCCTGGCCCATCCGTCTGTTTAACGACTTTCCGCTCCGCTATCGCGGTTCCTCGACGAAGCTACTGGAACAGGTCCATGCCCGCCTGCGTCCGCGCTACCCGATCATCCTCGATTGGGATGGGCATTGGGCCAGTGCGTCGGCACAACTTGAACGCAACCCAAGCCTGCGCTCGCCGTTGATCGACGCCTATCTTGGCCTTGACCCCGAACAGCGCCCAATCGTCATCTCCCGACCGCCCCGGCCGGACATCAAGCAAACCGGCGTGTTCCGCTGCATGCGCTATGGCTTCAAGGACTTCGATTTTCCCCTCGATGTGCTCCAACCCTACCCCGCGGATGCGCTCGGCTACCTGTTCGCAGCCTTGACCGGCCCGCCGCAGGACTGGTTGTGGTTCTCGGTGGCGCGGCTGCGGCACGATGTCCTCGCGGCCAATCAGGCTCAAGAGGCCCTGCGCACCAAGCTCGAGGACGAAATCACCCAACAGGCGGCCATCGCCCACGAGAACCGCTTCGCGGTGCTCTGGGGATTGCGGGAAGCGCCCCGCGAGGATGCCGTTTCTGAGACCGCAGCTGGCACCCCCGAAGCCGCAGTCGAGAGGACCTCGCCATGAAGGGCGCGCTGCTGGCACCCACCGCAGACGCGTTCTCAGACCTCTGGCGTGATTATTGGCGCTCACGCTGGCACGTCAGTCTGCCATGGGGCCGCGAACGCCTCAGCTGCTTCCTGACGCCCTCCGAAGGGCGCGCCATGCGCGGCGGTCAACGCGGCGAGCCGCTGGTCCGTGACTATCCCGGCATGCACCGGCCCTTTCTGGGGGTGATCACGGAAGACGGCGGCAACGGCGCCTCGCGTGAGGCCGGCATCCTGCAGTTCAATGAGGATGGCCACCTGCTGACCATCGCGCCGACCCGCACCGGGAAGGGGGCGGGCCAGATCATCCCCAACCTGCTGACCTATGGCGGCAGTTGCCTGGTCATCGACATCAAGGGGGAGAACTACGCCATCACCGCGGAACACCGCGCGGCCATGTTCCCCGGGGCGCGCGTCATCAAGTTTGCCCCCTTCGACGAATATTCCGACACCTATAACCCGTTCGACTTCATCCGCGTGGAGGCCGACGGCAGCCCGACCTCCTACACCTTTGACGATGTGCGCCTGCTCTCGGAGATGCTGGTGCCGGCCCGGCCGCGCCAGGAGTTCTGGGATCTTGAGGCGCGCAACCTCGCCACGACGCTGCTGTACTACGTCGCCACCACCTATGCGCCGGGCGATCCCATGCGCTGCATGCTGCGGGTGGTGCAACTACTGTTCCCTTCGCGCTTCATCCCCGCCGCAGAGAGCCGCCGGGATGAACGCGAGTCCGCGTTCGACGAGAGCCTGAACACCATGGGCGAGGCGGCCACGCGCCGTCACAACACGGTGCTGATCTCAATGCTCAACACCTTTCTCGACCACGACGCGAAGGTCCGCGCAGGCATCCTCTCCACCTGCCGCGCGACCATGAACATCTGGCTCTCCGAGCGGTTGCAGCGGGCGACCATGCAGAGCAGTTTCCAGTTCTCCGAGCTGAAGGCGAGCATGTGCCGCCCGCTGGACCAACTGCCCGCACCGACCACCATCTACCTGATCATTCCGCCGGAGTACCTGCGCGACTACAGCCCGCTGCTGCGCATGATTGTGGGCCTTGCCGCCATCGAGCTCACCCGCCCCGGTGCCTGGACCGACGAGCCCGGCTGGCGCCCGCATCCGCCGTGCCCGGTCCTGTTTCTGCTGGACGAGTTTCCCGCGCTCGGCTCCATGCCGCCGATCGAGAACGGCGTCGCCTACCTCGCCGGTTACGGCGTGCAGCTGTGGACCTTCGCCCAGAGCATCGGCCAGCTCAAGGACCTCTACGGCGACAACTGGTCGACCTTCATCTCCAACGCCGGGGCGGCCTGCTATTTCGGGGTGAGCGACCCGGATCTGGCCGAACTCTTGGCCCGCCAGCTCGGCAACACCGGCGAGTATGAGCATAGCTACGAGACCCGCTCCTACTCCGAGCAGAACAGTGACGGCACCTCGTCGAGCACGAGTTTTGGCAGTTGGGACCGCACCTATGGCGACAACACCAGTTCCAGCTTCGGCACCACGACCACCGAGAATGTGCGGTTCAAGACCGATCCGGTCGCCTCGGCGGCCGACATCCGTGCAATGCCGCCTCAGCTTCAGCTGGTGATGATGCGCAACCGCCGTGCGGCCCTGGCGACGCTGCTGCCCTATTATCGCTGCGAGCTGTTCGCCGACCTCTATGGACGCTGGGGAGCGACGCCGTGACGGTAGAACTGGCCCGCGAACCCCACTCCGGCCGGGTCATACTCATTGGATGCGGCGACGAGCCGCCGCAGTGTTGAATTCCATTGAGATCTGACCCGTCTGCCGGGGATTTTTCCATCGAGAAGTGACCCATGTTTTCACCACGTCTCACGCGGGCTACGCGGGGGACAGCGGAGTGATCGACATGGAGTTATTGAGCGTCATCAGACGCTGGCATCATCGGGATCGTCGCTCGATCCGAGAGATATCCCGCAGCACCGGCCTCTCGAGGAACACCGTGCGCAAGTATCTGCGGGCGGACAGCGTCGAGCCGCAGTTTCAGGCTCCTGACCGGCCGAGCAAACTCGATCCCTATGCCGACAAGCTTGCGGCGATGCTGCAGGTCGAGGCTGGCGAGTCGCGTAAGCACAAGCGCACGGTGAAGCAGCTGCACGCCGATCTTGTGACGCTGGGCTATGAGGGATCGTACAATCGGGTGGCGGCCTTCGCCCGGGACTGGAAGGCAGCCCGGCTGCGCGAGCAGCAGACCAGCGGCCGCGGCACCTTCGTGCCGCTGGCTTTTGTGCCCGGAGAGGCCTTCCAGTTCGACTGGTCTGAGGACTGGGCGATCATCGCCGGCGAGCGCACCAAGCTGCAGGTCGCTCATGTGAAGCTGTCCTACAGCCGCGCCTTCATGCTGCGCGCCTACCCACTCCAGACCCATGAGATGCTGTTCGATGCCCATAACCACGCCTTCCGGGTTTTCGGCGGCGTGCCGCGGCGGGGCATTTACGACAACATGAAAACGGCCGTCGACAAGGTCGGCCGTGGCAAGCAGCGCCAGGTCAACATCCGCTTCTCGGCCATGGTGAGCCACCTCCTGTTCGAGGCCGAGTTTTGCAATCCGGCCTCGGGCTGGGAGAAGGGGCAGATCGAGAAGAACGTACAGGATGCCCGCCATCGGCTCTGGCAGCCCCTGCCCAACGTCCCGTCCCTGGCAGCCTTGAATGACTGGCTGGAGAAGCGATGCCGGGAGTTGTGGTCACAGATCGAGCATGGCTCGCAACCCGGTACGATCGCCGATGTGTGGGCCGAAGAGGTCCGGCACCTTATGGCGATGCCCCGCCCCTTCGACGGCTTCGTCGAGCACACCAAACGGGTGACGCCAACCTGCTTGGTTCATCTGGAGCGCAATCGATACAGCGTGCCGGCGTCCTTCGCCAATCGACCCGTCAGCTTGCGCGTCTATCCCGACCGGATCGTCATCGTCGCCGAGGGGCACGCGATCTGCGAGCATCGCCGAGCCTTTGTCCGATCTCATGATCGCCAGAGCCAGACGATCTACGACTGGCGGCACTATCTGGCGGTCGTCCAGCGCAAACCCGGAGCCCTGCGGAACGGGGCTCCCTTCGCCGAGATGCCAACTGCCTTCCGTTCCCTCCAGCAACATCTGCTCAAAACACCGGGTGGCGACCGCGAGATGGTCGAGATCCTGTCCCTGGTCTTGCAGCATGACGAACAGGTCGTGCTCACGGCCGTCGAGTTGGCATGCAAGGCCGGCGTGCCGACCAAGACCCACATCCTCAACCTTCTGCACCGACTGATCGATGGTACGCCGCTGACCACACCAACGATCGACGCCCCTCAGGCCCTCACGCTGACCACCGAACCGCAGGCCAACGTCGAACGCTATGACGCCCTGCGGCGGGCCAGGGAGGTGCGCCATGCGTCATAATCCGGCCAGCGGGGCTATCGTCATCATGTTGCGCAGCCTCAAGATGCACGGCATGGCCCAAGCCGTTAGCGAACTGACGGAACAAGGCTCTCCGGCCTTCGAGACCGCCATGCCGATCCTATCGCAGTTGCTGAAGGCCGAGACCGCCGAGCGGGAGGTCCGATCAACGGCCTATCAGCTCAAGACCGCACGCTTCCCGGCCTACCGCGACCTCAATGGCTTCGACTTCGCCAGCAGCGAGGTCAATGAAGCACTCGTTCGCCAGCTCCACCGCTGTGAGTTCCTCGACGAGGCCCATAACGTCGTCCTCGTCGGCGGTCCCGGCACCGGCAAGACGCACATCGCAACGGCGCTGGGCGTTCAGGCCGTCGAGCACCATCACAAGCGGATCCGCTTCTTCTCCACCGTCGAACTCGTCAATGCCCTCGAACAGGAAAAGGCCCAGGGAAAAGCCGGACAGATCGCCACCAGGCTCGCGCACTCCGATCTCGTCATCCTCGATGAGCTCGGCTATCTGCCCTTCAGCGCATCAGGCGGCGCCTTGCTCTTCCACCTGCTGAGCAAGCTTTATGAGCGCACCAGCGTCGTCATCACCACCAATCTGGCCTTCGGCGAATGGCCGACCGTCTTCGGCGACGCCAAGATGACCACGGCCCTGCTCGACCGCCTTACCCATCACTGCCACATCCTGGAGACCGGGAACGACAGTTTCCGTTTCCGGAATAGCTCGGCAAAACCCGCCAAAACAACCAAGGAGAAATCCAGGAACTTGACCGCCACCTGACCACAGACCACCATCCGGCCGGGTCACTTCTCAGTGGAAATCCAGGGTCAAATCTCCGCGGAAATCAACAGGGCAAGCACATGCCGCGCTGCACCTGGGCGCGCGAGCTGGATATGTGCAGCCTGGTGGTGACACGAGGCCGCGACATGCCACTGGCGCTCCTGACCGAACGGGTACGGTGCCCCGCCTGCGGCAGCCGGCGCGTGGCCTTGCTTTACCAGACGCCGCCGTCCTAGAGCAGATTCGACTTAATCCGGGTCATATCCGGCAGCGTCGAAATAGTGCCGACATTCCTCTGGCGTGAAAGCGGAGAGGCAATCGGCGACGACGGACCATAGTTCGTCGATGGTTCGGGCTGCGGCCTTTCTGAGCAGGGCCTTGAGCTTCGAGAAGGCCATCTCGATGGGGTTGAAGTCTGGCGAGTAGGGCGGCAGGAACAGGAGCCGCGCGCCGACCTTCTCGATGGCCTCGCGCACGCCGCTGATCCTGTGAGCGGGCAGATTGTCCATGACCACGATGTCGCCGGGGCGAAGCTCGGGCGCGAGCACTTGCTCTGCATAGGCCAGGAAGGCCGGACCGTTCATCGGTCCGTCGAGCAGCATCGGCGCCGTCATGCCGTCCAGTCGCAGGCCGGCGGTAAAGGTGGTCGTCTTCCAATGGCCGTGTGGAACGGCCGCCCGGCATCGCTCGCCGCATGGCGCCCTGCCGCGCAAGCGGGCCATCTTCGTGGATGCCGCGGTCTCATCGATGAAGATCAGCCTCGCGGGGTCGAGGTCAAGTTGGCCGTCAAACCAGGCTATGCGGCGGCGCAGGACATCGGGGCGCTGCTGCTCGGCGGCGTGCGCCGTCTTTTTTTGAACGTGATGTCGCGCCGGTCGAGGAACAGCCACACCGTCGAGGGGGCGGCCCGCACGCCGCGCTCGGCTGCAAGGCGCTCCCCGATCTCGGCCAGCGTGATGTCCGGCACCTCCTCGATGAGGCCGAGAATGAAGGCCTCATGTGCATCGAGCTTCGAGCGCGACGGCTGGCCCTGCTTGCGCGCTTCCATCTCGCCGGTCTCGCGATAGCGGCGATACCAAGCCCCGGCCGTCGAGATCCCGATCGAGAAGCGACGCGCTGCCTCCCGCGTTGAAGCCCCGTCTTCGATCGCCGCAATCAACCGACCGCGAAGGTCGCCACTCAGGCTCCTCGTCATCATCACCTCCTGGCAAATCACCAGCAGCAATGAATCAGACAGCGAACGACCCGGGAATCCTCAAACCGACTCTGCGTTCATCGAAGATGCTCTAGCAGGTCTCAGGTCAAGGCCGTTAAGGTGAATGCCCCTGCCTCATCGGCCACCTGGAACTGGCGCAGACCCCACCGGCAGATTAGGCATAGGGCATGAAGGGGACCGACTCGGAGCCCCGCTGATCATCCCCGGAGCCTCTCAGGGCCTAAGAAGAATTGGTGCGGGCGACCGGACTCGAACCGGTACTCTCCTAGAGAAGCGGATTTTAAGTCCGCTGCGTCTGCCATTTCGCCACGCCCGCACAAGGAAATCCTATAGTTCGCAGACCCAATTCTGACAATAGGAAATGCTACGCACCCCTAATTTGTCATCTTATCTGTCGAAGCCTTTGCTGAGATCCTATTCTTCCTCACATTAATCGCCGAAGCATCAAGCGCATTCTTGATGTGCACAGCATAGAATTTCTCAATCATATCTACGCTGGTGCGGCAGTTCTTCGCGATCATCCACACGTCCGCTCCTTCGCTGAGCCGGAAGCAGATGTAGGTATGCCGCAGGCTGTAAGCGGTGCGGGCATTGCCATCGCGGTCGGTTTTCAGCCCCAGCTCATCCAGGACCTTAGTGAGCAACCCGGATGGACTGACCGGAAAGAGCAAGTCGGTGGGTTTCGGGTTGTTACGCGCCAGAAGCCGCTTGAACGGGTGAACCGCCTGCGGCGTGCTCTTGCACCATCCTACCCCGCGCTTCCCGCGCACCTCAATCTCGAGGATGGTCTGGCCTGTGCCCTTGTCCTTCGCCACGGTCACATCGCGGTATTCCAACCGGTTGGCCTCGTCAGGCCGCAAACCGGTGTTGGCCATGAACAGGACGTAGTCGTGCAACTGCTCGCACGTCCACTTGTACCGCTTCTTCAGCGGTTCCTCAGCCCGCTTCCGGGTCGCCTCATAGAGCATTTTATATTCAGCGGGGGAGAACCAGGCTCGGTGAGAGATCTTGCCACTGGATTTGTAAGGCGCCGTCATATCGGGAAGGTTCGGCAGCCAGCCCTGGCGGTGCGCTGTCTTCAGCACCTGGCGGAGGGTCACGATCTCCTTGTGCAGGGTGCTGCGGGAGATCAGCTTCCCCCTCTTTCCGATGTCCTGCATACGTTGCATCCGATAGTCGGATACTAGGCCCGCAGTTATCTCCGTGACGGCCTTCTTGCCGAAGAACGGGTTCAGATGGACACGGATGTCCACCTCCTTGCTCCTAACGTAGTCCAGGTTCCGTTGGCCAGCCGTGATGATCGGGAACTCCTTCAGGAACCGGTCGGCCGCTTCCTTGAAGGTCTTCGCTCCTGGCCGGACCGCCGGATCGCCATCGCGCTCGAACTGCCGGGGGTTCTGGCCGGACCGGAGCCGGAAGTACCAGTCCTCCGCAAGCTCCTTCGCATGGGCAAGGCTGTCACTCTTGGTGCTGAAGCGCCAGCGCTTGCCGTCGAGCATGGAGGAGCACTGCCAATACCCGCTGTTCTCACGCCTGTAGACCCGGACTTTACCGCCCAGGATTTCATGGCTCTCACCCATGTGTCAGACCCTTTCCCTATTTCGTCTCCTGCTGCTGTGACTGTGTCACGACTGTGTCAGGCTACGACGAAGAGAAATATCCGTCAATGTCTTTGATTTTAAACGATAATTTGTATGACAAATTGAGATAGGTGAGATTTTAAGTCCGTTGCGTCTACCAGTTTCGCCACGCCCGCGAGGCTTTCAGCGGTGGCGATCCGCCGCGTTCGGAGTTGCTCTCAGAACACCCCGCCGATGAAGCCGGTCTCATCGACGAAGATGTCTTCCGCCGCCGGGCGCGAGGGCAGGCCCGGCATCGTCATCACATCGCCGCACAGCGCCACGATGAAGCCGGCGCCGGCGGAGAGGCGCACATCGCGCACCGGCAGGGTGAAGCCCTCCGGCGCGCCGCGCCGGGTGGGGTCGGCGGAAAAGCTGTACTGCGTCTTGGCCATGCAGATCGGCAAATCGCCATAGCCCTGCGCTTCGAACTCGGCGAGCTTCTTCAGCGCCCCCGGTTCGATCGCCACCGAGCCGGCGCGGTAGATGCGGGTGGCGATGGCCTCGATCTTCTGCACCAGCGGCAGCGCGCTCTCATAGAGCGGGCGGAAGGCGGAGGGGCCGGCGGCCAGCGTCACCACTTCCTCGGCGAGGCCCATCGCCCCGGCCGAGCCTTCGGCCCAATGCGAGCACAAATGCACGCTCGCGCCCACCGCCGCGCAGGCGGCCTTGATCGCCTCAATCTCGGCCGGCGAGTCGCTGGTGAAGCGGTTGATCGCCACCACGGCCGGGAGGCCGAACGCCTTCATGTTCTCGATATGGCGCACGAGGTTGGAGGTGCCGGCGGAGACGGCGGCGACATTCTCCGGCCCGAGGTCCTTCTGCGCCACGCCGCCATGCATCTTCAGCGCCCGCACGGTAGCGACGATGACGACGACGGAGGGCGTGAGCCCGGCCTGCCGGCACTTGATGTCCAGGAATTTCTCCGCCCCGAGATCGGCGCCGAAGCCGGCTTCGGTGACGACATAATCGGCGAGGCCGAGCGCGGTGCGCGTCGCCATCACCGAATTGCAGCCATGGGCGATGTTGGCGAAGGGGCCGCCATGCACCACCGCCGGAGTCGCTTCCAGCGTCTGCACGAGGTTCGGCTGGAAGGCGTCGCGCAGCAGCGCGGTCATCGCGCCCGTCACTTTCAGCTGGCCGGCGGTGATCGGCTGGCGGGCGCGGTTCTGCGCCACCACCATGCGGCCGAGCCGTTCCTCAAGGTCTTCCAGCGAGCGGGCGAGGCAGAAGATCGCCATCACCTCACTGGCCACCGTGATGTCGAACCCGTCCTCGCGCGAGAAGCCGTTGCCCGGCCCGCCGAGGCCGACCACGACGCTGCGAAGGGCGCGGTCATTGAGGTCGACGACGCGCCGCCAGTTGATACGGCGGGTGTCGATATCGAGGGCATTGCCCCAGTAGATGTGGTTGTCGATGGCCGCGGCGAGCAGATTATGCGCGGCGCTGATGGCGTGGAAATCGCCGGTGAAATGCAGGTTGATGTCCTGCATCGGCACGATCTGCGCATGGCCGCCGCCGGTCGCACCGCCCTTGGAGCCGAACACCGGGCCGAGGCTCGGCTCGCGCAGGGCAATGGCGACGCGCTTGCCGGCACGGGCCAGCGCGTCGCCGAGGCCGATCGTGGTGGTGGTCTTGCCCTCGCCCGCCGGGGTCGGGTTGATGGCGGTAACGAGGATCAGCTTGCCATCCGCCTTCGCCTCGGCGGCGCGGGCGAAGCCGAGCGCGATCTTCGCCTTGTCCGGGCCATAGCGGTACAGCGCGGCGGCCGGCACGCCGAGCCGGTCGCCGATCTCCTCGATGGGACGCGGCGTCACGGAAGCGGCAATAGCCGCGTCGCTGGTGGGATCGATCGTGCGCAGCGCGGTCTTCATGAAGGCTCCCGTTACACTTTTCACCGTTAGGCCGCGCATGCGCCCGGCCCGTGCCGCCGTCAGGCCGCGCGCGTGCGCTCGGCCAGTATGGCGACCAGCAACATGCCGCCGAGCACTGCGAGGTGCTCGACCACGAAATAGAATTCGATCTGCGCCATCGGGCCCTCCATGGTCCAGAAATGGTGCGCGATGGGGATGGTCAGCAGCGTGAAGAGGCCCAACGCCCCGGCACCCAACCAGGTCGCCCGGTTCAGCAGGATCAACAGCCCGCCGACAAGCTGGGTAAGGATGGTCGCCACCGCGAAAAGCCACGGGGGAGTGAGGCCGAAATAGGCCATCTCGGCCTCAGCGCCGGCGAAGTCGGTGATCTTGGCGATGGCGCTGCCGAGGAACATGAACACAAGCAGGAGACGCGCGACGAAGGCCGTGATCGGCGAGAGAAGAATGCCGGAAATGATCGCGGGGGTCATCGGTAAGGTTCCCTAAGCGGCGCGATTTGCCGCAGCTCGGGCATAGCGCAGGGGAAGCCGAAAGGCGAGGCGCCCGCCGGCCCCCTCGCCTCAGGACGGCCGGCTTTTCGGGTCGCCGTCCGGATCGTTCCGATCCGAACCGTCCTCGTCCGGCCCGGTGTCGTCCTCGTCCTCGTCCTCGTCCTCGTCCTCGTCCTCGTCGTCCTCCGCATCGTCCGCTTCCTGGGCGGCCTTGGCTTCGGCGATGAACTCTGCGGCGTATTTCTTGGCGTCGCGCACGCTGTCGCCCAGCTCGCGGGCGTAGCGGTCGAGATCGAGACGCAGCCCGCCGACCGAGGGCTTCTCGGTTTCGGCCGCATAGGCGACCATGCGCAGGGAAAGGCCGATATCCGAGGCCAGAACCGCCATGAAGCCGTCGCTCAGATCGTGATCGTCGGCATATTCCATGAGCATGTCGTAGAGCGCCGCACGGTGCTGGTCGAAGGCGGCATCATAGCCTTCGTCGTTTTCGTCTTCCGGGTTTTCAGTGCTGCTGCCGGGCATGTCCTGTCCTCACGCTACCCCGTCGCGGATTGGCGGCTGGAAGCTCAGCCCCATGTCCCACGGGAAATAGATCCACGTATCCTGGCTCACCTCGGTGATGAAGGTGTCGATCAGCGGCCGGCCGAGCGGCTTGGCGTAGACGGTGGCGAAATGCGCCGAGGGCAGCATATCGCGCACCAGCCGCGCCGTCTTGCCGGTATCGACCAGATCGTCGATCACCAGAAGACCCTTGCCGCCCTCGCCCGCCACGGCCGTCACCGCCTCGGCGATGGGCTTGAGCACCTGCATCTCGCCCTGCTTGGTGTAGTCGTGATAGCTGGCGATGCACACCGTCTCGATCATCCGCAGGCCGAGCTCGCGCGCCACGATCGCCGCCGGCACCAGCCCGCCGCGCGTGATGCAGACGATGCCCTCGAACGGGCCGGCGCCGGCCAGGCGCCACGCCAGGGCGCGCGCGTCGCGGTGGAACTGATCCCAGGAGACCGGAAAGGCCTTGTTCTGGCGGTCATCGGACATCAGGCGAAATCCCGGCAAGGCTGGCGGAAACGTCAGCCGCGATCATTAGCGGCAGCGCCGCGCCTTCTCCAGTGCCGCCGGGCGGAAATTCCCGGCTTCGCACGGGAAAAACGGACCGGCAGGTTCACGGCCGCGCCGCCAGCGCCGCGACCATGGCCTCGACCTCCGCCACCGCCGCCGCCAGCTTTTCCGGATCGCGGCCGCGCACCACGAGATTGGTGTTCGGCCGCCCATCCTCAGCCATGAAGGGATAGCTGCCGATGCTCACCTCGGGATGGGCCCGGGCGATGGCGCCGAGCGGCCCGCCGACATCGCCCTCGCGCGCATCCGCCCGCACTGTCTGCGACAGCATGCGAATGCCGGTGCGCAGCTTCGGCGCCACCTGGTCGAGCATGGCCTGCATGATGGTGGGCACGCCGGCCATGACGATGACATTGCCGATCCAGAAGCCGGGCGCCTTGGAGACCGGGTTTTCCACCAGATCGGCGCCGTGCGGGATGCGGGCCATGCGCAGGCGCGCCTCGTTGAGGTCTTCCGGCTTGATGTACTCCAGCAGCATGGCGCGGGCGCGGGGGTCGATGTCGATGCCGACCCCGAACGCCTTCGCCACGCAATCCGCCGTGATGTCGTCATGGGTGGGGCCGATGCCGCCTGTCGTGAAGACATAGGTATAGCGGGCGCGCAGCGCGTTCACCGCGCCGACGATCTCGTCCTCGATGTCAGGCACCACCCGCACCTCGCGCACATCGACGCCGATGGCGGTGAGATATTCGGCGATATAGCCGATGTTCCGGTCCTTGGTGCGGCCGGAAAGAATCTCGTCACCGATGACCAGCACCGCCGCCGTCACCAAAACTGCCGCATCCGCCATTCGATTCTCCCCCACACCGGGATGACGACGCCGCCATCCGCCGCAATTCACCGCACTTGTCGCCGCAGGCGAGGGCACGATGCCCTGAAAACGGGCAATCGGTGCGCAATCCCGCAATTATCGCCTCGGGAAGGGTTCCTCCCCTTCCGCTGGCACGAGCTTTGTAGCTAACTTGGCTGAGTTGGGGAGTAGATTTGCAGCAATGAGCGTCGCCTTCGACGAAATGACCAATGCGGACGGTTCGATCCGGCCCGCTTACGCCGCGCTCTCCCGCTGGTTGAGCAATGTGCCGCCCGACGTGCTGGACTATCGCCGGCGGGAGGCCGAGTTCATATTCCGGCGCATCGGCATCACCTTCGCCGTCTATGGCGAGAGCGATGCCCAGGAGCGCCTGATCCCCTTCGACATCATCCCGCGCATCCTCACCGGCACCGAATGGCGCCGGCTGTCGCTGGGGCTGGAACAGCGCACCAAGGCGCTGAACCTGTACCTCAAGGACATTTATTCCCGGCGCGAGATCCTCAAGGCCGGCGTGGTGCCGGAGGACCTCGTCTACCAGAACCCCGCCTTCCGGCCTGAAATGAACGGCCAGAAGGTGCCGCACGACCTATATGTGCACATCGCCGGCATCGACGTGGTGCGTGTCGACGCCGACACGTTCTATGTGCTGGAGGACAATGCGCGCACCCCTTCCGGCGTCTCCTACATGCTGGAGAACCGCGAGATCATGATGCGGCTCTTCCCGGAGCTGTTCGCCGACAACCGCGTCGCGCCGGTGGAAAACTACACCGACGAATTGCTGGCGACGCTGAAATCGCTGGCGCCGGGCACCTCCAACAGCGACCCGGCGGTCGTTGTGCTGACGCCGGGCATCTATAATTCGGCCTATTACGAGCACTCCTTCCTCGCCGACAAGCTGGGCGTAGAACTGGTGGAAGGCCGCGACCTGTTCGTGCGCAACGACATCGTCTACATGCGCACCACCGAGGGGCCGCGCCGGGTCGATGTCATCTACCGCCGGCTCGATGATGATTTCATCGATCCGCTCACCTTCCGTCCCGACAGCGCGCTGGGCGTGCCGGGGCTGATGAGCGCCTATAATGCCGGCAACGTCACGCTGACCAATGCGGTCGGCACCGGCGTCGCCGACGACAAGGCGGTCTACAGCTATATGCCTGACATCATCCGCTTCTATCTCGGCGAGGAGCCGCTGCTGAAGAACGTGCCGACCTGGCGCTGCCGCGAGCCGGACCACCTGAAATATGTGCTCGACCATCTCAACGAGCTGGTGGTGAAGGAAGTGCATGGCTCGGGCGGCTACGGCATGCTGATCGGCCCGCGCGCCGACAAGGCGCAGATCGAGCTGTTCCGCGCCAAGCTGAAGCAGGACCCAAACAATTTCATCGCCCAGCCGACGCTGGCGCTGTCGACCTGCCCGACCTTCGTCGAGGAAGGCATCGCCCCGCGCCATGTCGATCTGCGCCCCTTCGTGCTGACCGGCGCCGACAAGGTGCGCATCGTGCCAGGCGGGCTGACCCGCGTGGCGCTGGAGGCCGGCTCGCTGGTGGTCAATTCCAGCCAGGGCGGCGGGACCAAGGACACCTGGGTGCTGGAGGAGAACTGAGTTCGGCGTTCTAGGGACGGAAAACACCACGTCATCCTGAGGTGCCCGGCGCAGCCGGGCTTTGAGGGATATCGCCCCAGATGAGCATCCTTCGAGGCTCGCTTCGCTCGCACCTCAGGATGACGGTGCTCTCTGGAATGCAATGAGGGGGAGCGCAGATGTCGATTGAAACATGGCTGGCCTTCATCGCCGCCTCGGCGGTCCTGCTGGTGATCCCCGGCCCGACCATTCTGCTCGTCGTCTCCTATGCGCTCGGACAGGGGCGCAAGGTGGCGTTCCCGGTCGCGCTCGGCGTGGCGCTGGGCGACTTCACCGCCATGACGCTGTCCATGCTCGGCCTCGGCGCCCTGCTCGCCACCTCGGCGACGCTGTTCACCGCGCTGAAATGGGTTGGCGCCGCCTATCTGATCTGGCTCGGCATCAAGCTCTGGCGGGCCGGCGGTACGGCCAGCTTCGGCGAGGCCCGCCCGGCGGGCTCGGCCTGGGCGATGATCGCGCATGCCTGGGTGGTCACGGCGCTGAACCCGAAGAGCATCACTTTTTTCGTGGCGTTCCTGCCCCAATTTCTCGATCCGGGGCGGGACTTCCTCACCCAGCTGGCGATTTTCGAGGCGACCTTCCTCGTCCTCGCCGCCGCCAATGCCTTCGGCTACGCGCTGCTCGCCGGTCGCCTGCGCGGGGCGGTGCAGAACACGCGCATGGTCGCTATCATCAACCGGGTCGGCGGTTCGCTGCTGATCGCGGCGGGCGTCGCCACGCTCGCCTGGCGCAACGCCAAATAGAACGCGGGTCCCATGCTCTCTCGTACTGCCGACAATCTCTACTGGCTGTCCCGCTACATGGAGCGGGCGGACTGCCTCGCCCGCATCCTCGATGTGACGCAGCGTCTCGCCCAGTTGCCGGCGGCCTATGGCGGCTCCACCAATGAGTGGCGCTCCGCCCTGCTCACCGCCGGCTGCGCCGAGCAGTTCAAGGCGGTGTATGGCGACGACATCAGCGAGCAGAACGTCATCACCTTTCTGGCCTTCTCGCCGGAAAACCCGTCCTCGATCCGCAACTGCTTCGAGATCGCCCGCACCAATGCCCGCTCGGTCCGCACCGCGCTGACCATGGAGATGTGGGAGACGATCAACTCCTCCTGGCTGGAGCTGAAGCGCTATTCCACCAAAAACATGACGCGCGAGGAGTTGGCGCGCTTCATGGCCTTCGTCAAGGAAACCTCGCTGCGCTTCGACGGCGCCGCCTACCGCACCATGCTGCGCAACGACGCCTTCTGGTTCTCGCGCGTGGGCATGTATGTCGAGCGCGCCGACAACACCGCCCGCATTCTCGACGTGAAATACCATGTGCTGCTGCCGGATTCAGAGCACATTGGCGGGCCGCTCGACTACTTCCAATGGGCCTCGATCCTGCGCTCGGTGTCGGCGCTGACCTCGTTCCACTGGGTCTACCGCGAGAGCGTGAAGCCGTGGCTGGTGGCGGATTTGCTGATCCTCAACGCGCAGATGCCGCGCTCGCTGACCAGTTGCTACCAGAACATAACGCGCTATCTCGACGATATCGCCGCCTATTACGGCCGCCAGGGCGGCTCGCAGAGGCTGGCGCGCTCGACCCTGACCCGGCTCGGCAACAGCCGCATGGAGGACATTTTCCAGACCGGACTGCACGAATACATCGATACTTTCGTGACCGAGAACAACCGCCTCGGCTCCATCGTCAACGAGCAGTACCTGCTCTGAACCGGCCTGCGTCATGCGTATCCATGTCAATCACGCGACCATCTACACCTATGATCCGCCGGCCAATGGCGCGATCCAGACCCTGCGCCTGACGCCGCGCAACCATGATGGCCAGTATGTCGTCTCCTGGCGCATCGACGTCTCGGAAGGCTGCCAGCTGCGCGCCCACCAGGACGCCTTCGGCAATCTGACCCACACTTTCGCGCTCGACGGCCCGATCCGGGAGCTGCGCGTGCTGGTGGAGGGCGAGGTCGAGACGCAGGACACCGCCGGCGTCATTCGCGGCATCAATGAGCGCTTTCCGCCGACCTTCTTCCTGCGAAACTCGGACCTTACCACCGCCGATGCCGAGCTGATCGCCTTCGCGCACGCCTCGGCGCAGGCCGCCAGCGGCGACCGAATCGCCCGCCTGCACGCGCTGATGGACGCGATCACTGCGGCGATGGAGTTCGACGACGACCCGACCCATGTCTCCACCACCGCCGCCGCCGCCTTCAAAGCGAAGCGCGGCGTGTGCCAGGACTTCGCGCATATATTCACCACCTGCGCCCGCCATATCGGCGTTCCGGCGCGCTATGTGAGCGGCTATCTCGTCGGCGACGGCGCCGAAGTCGCGCAGCGCGCCGGCCATCAGGCCGGGCATGCCTGGTCGGAAGCCTATGTCGAGGGGCTGGGCTGGATCGGCTTCGATGCCGCGCAGGGCCAGTGCCCGACTGAGGCCTATGTGCGGCTCGCCGTCGGGCTCGACTATCTCGGCGCGGCCCCGGTGCGGGGCAATCGCTATGGCGGCGGCGATGAAAACCTCACCGTCGCCCTCAAGGTCGACCAGTCGAGCCGCCAGGTTCAGGGCTGAGGCTCCAGGGATGAAGCTCCCCAAGCCTGAAGCTCCAAGGCCGAGCGTTTGGGGCCTAACGTGCATCGCTGAGGTTGCCCCTCAGGAAAGCGGCCCGGTATAAGGGCGCGGGGCGGCGCCGTCTGGCGCCGGCGCGGATGGGGGAAGTGCCTTTCATGACCTATTGTTGCGGCATTCTGGTGCGTGACGGCCTCGTCATGATCGCCGATACGAGGACCAATGCCGGCCTCGACAACGTCTCGACCTTCCGCAAGCTCCATGTGTTCGAGGAGCCGGGCCGCCATGTGCTGGCGCTGTCCACCGCCGGCAATCTGTCGATCTCGCAGGCGGTGATCAGCACGCTGCAGGAGGGGCTGGAGAACCCGGAGACCGGGGCCAAGGAGACGCTCTCGACCTGCAGCAGCATGTTCCGCGCCACCCAGCTGGTCGGGCGGGCGGTGCGCCATGTCTATGACCTCTACGGCGCGGCGCTGAAGGAAGCGGATCTGCGCTTCGACGTCTCGTTCCTGTTTGGCGGGCAGGTGAATGGCGGGCGCATGCGGCTGTTCATGATCTACGCCGCCGGCAATTTCATCGAATGCACAAGCGACACGCCGTTTCTGCAGATCGGCGAGCACAAATATGGCAAGCCGGTGCTGGACCGCTCCATCACCTTCGACACCGATCTCTATGACGGGTTGAAATCCGGCCTGATCTCGATGGATTCGACCATGCGCTCGAATCTCGGCGTCGGCATGCCGATCGACATTCTGGTGGCGCGCCGCGATGGCGGGCAGGCCGAGCTGAATTACCGCATCGAGCCGGGCGAGCCCTATTTCCACGATCTGCGCGAGCGCTGGTCGGCGGCGCTGCGGGCCGCCCACACCTCGATCCCGCGCCCGCCCTATGGGCGCTGAAGGCGCGTTTGACAGCAAAATGGGCCGCCCGCATACGATTACGGACGACCCATTTTGTAAAACCTGCGTTTAACGGCAGGTGACAAGCGTCTTCACCCGTCAGGTGAGAAGCCAGATCAAAAGAATAATCGGAATCGGGATACCGATAAGCCAGAGCAGAATAGGCATGATTTGCCCTCCGGTTTGCAAGACGTGGGGTTCGCCTTGATAACGCCGAAATTGCTGTTGGGTTCCTTGTCGCGCCCGAAACCTTGACAGGATGATGCCCCCGTCCCCGGCCGGGCATCCGCACACAGGCCTGAGCGTCGGCCGACGGCGCGCTCATTGGGAGATTCCGCATGAACGCCCCCCGCATCGCCCTCGTCACCGGCGCCGGCACCGGCATCGGCAAGGCCGCCGCGCTCGCCCTCCATGAGGCCGGCTTTACCGTGGTGCTCACCGGGCGCCGGGCCGAGCCGCTGGAGGCGGTCGCCGCCGCGATGGGCGGAAAGAGCCACGCCATCACCGCCGACGTGTCGGACCCCGCCTCGGTGGCGGCACTGTTCGCGGCGGTGCAGCAGCGTTTCGGCCGGCTCGACGTGCTGTTCAACAATGCCGGCGGCTGGTCGCCCGCCACGCCGATCGAGGATATCCCGCTGGCTGACTGGCAGCATGTGGTGAATGTGAACCTCACCGGCGTGTTCCTGTGCATCCAGCACGCCATGCGGCTGATGAAGGCGCAGGACCCGAAGGGCGGGCGCATCATCAATAACGGCTCGATCTCGGCACATGCGCCGCGCCCGCTGACCGGCCCCTATACCGCGACCAAGCACGCCGTCAC
Source organism: Ancylobacter sp. FA202 (assembly GCF_000380205.1). Classification (NCBI taxonomy): domain Bacteria; kingdom Pseudomonadati; phylum Pseudomonadota; class Alphaproteobacteria; order Hyphomicrobiales; family Xanthobacteraceae; genus Ancylobacter; species Ancylobacter sp. FA202. Next base: position 4,965,958 of record NZ_KB904818.1, read on the forward strand.
CGGTCTCACCAAGCAGGTGGCGCTGGAAGGGCGGGCCCACAACATTGCCTGCGGCCAGATCGACATCGGCAATGCCGAAACCGACATGACGGCGAAGATGAAGACCGGCGTGCTGCAGCCCAATGGCCAGATCATGGTCGAGCCGACCTTCAATGCCGGCCATGCCGGCCGCGCGGTGGCCCACATGGCCAGCCTGCCGCTCGACGCCAACATCCTCACCATGACCATCATGGCCAGCAGCGCGCCCTTTGTCGGGCGGGGGTGACGAGGGGCTCAGAACGCCAGCCGGAACCCGGCCGAGACAGTGGTCGCCTGGAAATCCATGCCGGAACCGTCCTTGAACACATCCAACAGTTCGCCGATCGCATTGTCATACATGGTCGCATCGCCGGTGCCGCGGAAATAGGTGTCGAGCTCCACCCCGAGATAAAACCCGGCGCTGGCACTCAGCGCATAATCCGCCCGCGCCCCAACGGTGAGGAAGGGCAAGGTGCCGATATCGTCCTCGAAGCGCAGCTGGCGGAAGTAATGGTGATCGGTGTCGTTGGCGGAGAAGGTCACGCCGCCCTTCACCAGAGCGGTCAGCGTCCACGCCTCGTGGCGTAGCTCGGTCTCGGCCCCGACGAAGAGACCCGCATAGCGCTGCTGGTAGTCAATGGCCGGCAGGGAGGTGTAGTCGAGCTTGGCGGTATCGCGGAAGCCGTTGCGGCTGTAGAGATAAGGGCCGTCATTCGCGGTCCATTTAATGTCGGTGTATTTGAACCCGGCCTGCAGGGTGAGCAACCTCCCCTCGCCCAGGGTGAACCGCCGCCCCAGCGCCGCGTCGATGTCGACATAATGGTCGAGCGAAGTGGAGGGGTGGGTGGAATAGTGGGTCCAGTCTTGCGCCGCATAGCTGCGGACATAGGAGCCGACCCAATCGAAGTCGCGCATATGGCTACTGCCGGAGAAGCCCAGCTTGCCATTGGCCGAGAACACCACGTTCTCGACCAGCTCGACCTTCAGCGCCGCGGTTACGACGGGCGCCTGGCTCTCCCAGATCAGCCGGCTGATCCGATTGCCGTCCTCATAGACATATTCGTTGGCAGTGATCCACGTGTAGCCGAAGCCGGCCTTGAGGATGACCTCCTCGCCGGGCGTCGCCAGCAGCAGCTGCTCGGGCAGGACGGGCGAGGCATTGTCGGCGGCCAGAACGGCCCCCATGCCGGCAATATAAAGGCCTATACCGATCAGCCCGGACCGCCCGCTTCGCGCCATGGCGACTCTCCCCACCTCATTCCGTTAAGGAATAGGTGGAGGCAACGCAGTCTGTCCAGCATCCGCTAAGGACTTGCGAAGCCTCACTCTTCCGGCGGTTTCAGAACACCGCCAGCGCACCCTGGAACAGCAGCCAGCTGAGCAGGCCCATGACGCCGAAGCTGACCAGCGTCGCCACCACGCCGGCGAGAATGAACACGCCGTCGCGCTCGACCAGACCGAGGCCGAGAATCACCACCGCGATGCCGGGCGGCAGATTGCCGAAGATCGGGATCGGCAGTAGCAGCAGCAGGCCGAGCACCACCACCAGCCCGCCCAGCACGAAGCGGGCGGAGGGCGAGGAAAAATAGGGCAGGCGCGGGCGGGAATAGCCCTCGAAGCGGCGGATCAGCTTGAGCGAGCCGTTAACGATCTTCTCCAACAGCGCGCGCGAGATGGTGCGGTTGGCCAGCCAGCGCGGCAGCCACAATTCGTCGCGCCCCACCACCATCTGCCCGCCGACAAGACAGAGCAGGATGCCACAGATGACCGGCAGGCCGGGCGGCATCGGCAGGCAGTTCGGCAGGCCGAGCAGCAGGATGGACAGGCCGAAGGCGCGGTTGCGCAGCGCATGCACGATTTCGCCCACGCCGATGCGTTCCGCCGAATGGGCGGTGACGATCGCCGAGAGCAATTCCGACGTGCGCGGAGAACGATGATCCACCGGCGTGACCAGCTGCCTGACTTTCCTCGGGCGCCGGACCGGCCCCCGTTCCCGCGCTCATAGCACGTCGCGCGCGGCAAGAAGAGGGCAGCAGGCGCAAAACACAGGCAAGGCGGCAAGTCTCAGTTCAGCCGGAACTCCCCGTCCACCCGGCGCAGTTCGGCCGGGCCGATCAGCCGCGAATGCGCCACCAGCACCGAATGCAGCGGGCCTTCCAGCTCGCGCTTCCAGAAGGCGAGGAAGTGGTTCAGCTCCGGGAAATGCGGGCAGAGATCGTAATGCTGCCAGAGAAAGGTCTGCAGGATTCCCGGATGATCGGGCATCCGGTAGAGGATCTGGGCCGTGGTGAGGCCATAGCCCTCCAGCTGCCGGCGGAAATCCGGCGACACGCGCCCGCCGGTACCCGCGCCCTCCCCCGTGGCCTGCAGCGACCGCCCACCACGCGACGACACCCCATGATCGGTCATGTGGAACCTCCTTTCGTGACGATAAGAGAGTGTGCAGCCGCTGCCGGCGCGCGGCAAGGTTAAAAATGATAATACCTGTTCAATATCAATGCACTAGCAGCATACGCGACGGAGTGCTGACAGGAAGGGGGTATTTGCGTTGGCACTCTCTCATCGCGACTGCCAGTTTTTTGCCGCCCGCACCTTGCGCCCCCTATCCCCGGCGCCTAGATGTCGCACGGCACCGCGAGATACCCCCAGACCATCCGGTTGGGCGGGCGCGGTGCGGGATCAAACGATCGTTCACGATTGGAGAGAGCCGATGAAGTTCCGTCCCCTGCATGACCGGGTCGTGGTCAAGCGTATTGATGCGGAAGAGAAGACCGCGGGCGGCATCATCATTCCCGACACTGCCAAGGAAAAGCCCTCGCAGGGCGAAGTCGTCGCTGTTGGCCCCGGCGCCCGCGACGAAGCCGGCAAGCTGGTGCCGCTCGATGTGGCGGCCGGCGACCGGGTGCTGTTCGGCAAGTGGTCGGGCACCGAGGTCAAGCTCGACGGCGTCGACTACCTCATCATGAAGGAGTCCGACATCCTGGGCGTCCTGGAAGGCGCTTCTGCGTCCAAGAAGGCCGCCTGAGCCAGCCGCTCACGCTGCTCGCAACGCATCACCGGAGTAAGAGATCATGTCTGCCAAGGAAGTTAAGTTCGCTGGCGACGCGCGCGAGAAGATGCTGCGCGGCGTCGACATTCTCGCCAATGCCGTCAAGGTCACGCTCGGTCCCAAGGGCCGCAACGTCGTGATCGAGAAGAGCTTCGGCGCTCCCCGCATCACCAAGGACGGCGTCACCGTCGCCAAGGAAATCGAGCTCGAGGACAAGTTCGAGAACATGGGCGCGCAGATGGTGCGCGAAGTGGCCTCGAAGTCCAACGACCTCGCCGGCGACGGCACCACCACCGCCACCGTGCTGGCCCAGGCCATCGTGAAGGAAGGCGCCAAGTCGGTCGCCGCCGGCATGAACCCGATGGACCTCAAGCGCGGCATCGACCTCGCGGTCGAGGCCATCGTCGCTGATCTCAAGAAGAACGCCCGCAAGGTGACGTCCAACGCCGAGATCGCCCAGGTCGGCACCATCTCCGCCAATGGCGACGCCGAAATCGGCAAGTACCTCGCCGAGGCGATGCAGAAGGTCGGCAACGAGGGTGTCATCACCGTCGAGGAAGCCAAGACCGCCGAGACCGAGCTCGACGTGGTGGAGGGCATGCAGTTCGACCGCGGCTACCTCTCGCCCTACTTCATCACCAACGCCGAAAAGATGCGCGTTGAGTTCGAGGACCCCTACATCCTCATCCACGAGAAGAAGCTCTCGGGCCTGCAGGAACTGCTGCCGGTGCTGGAAGCCGTGGTGCAGACCTCCAAGCCGCTGCTGATCATCGCCGAGGACATCGAGGGCGAGGCGCTCGCCACCCTCGTCGTCAACAAGCTGCGTGGCGGCCTCAAGGTCGCGGCCGTCAAGGCGCCCGGCTTCGGTGATCGCCGCAAGGCCATGCTGCAGGATATCGCCATCCTGACCGGCGGCACCGCCATCTCCGACGATCTCGGCATCAAGCTCGACACCGTGACGCTCGCCATGCTCGGCCGCGCCAAGAAGGTCGTGCTCGAGAAGGAGAACACCACGATCGTCGACGGCGCCGGCTCGAAGAAGGACATCGAGGACCGCGTGTCGCAGATCAAGGCGCAGATCGAGGAGACCACCTCGGACTACGACCGCGAGAAGCTGCAGGAGCGTCTGGCCAAGCTCGCCGGCGGCGTCGCGGTGATCCGCGTCGGCGGCGCGACCGAAGTCGAAGTGAAGGAAAAGAAGGACCGCGTTGACGACGCGCTGCACGCGACCCGCGCGGCCGTGGAAGAAGGCGTGCTGCCGGGCGGCGGCGTCGCCCTGCTGCGTGCCATGAAGGCGCTGGACGCCGTCGTCACCGCCAATCCCGACCAGAAGACCGGCGTCGACATCGTCCGCAAGGCGGTGCAGTACCCGGCGCGCCAGATCGCCAACAATGCCGGCGAAGACGGCTCGCTGATCGTCGGCCGTATCCTCGAGAAGGATACCTACGCCTACGGCTTCAATGCCCAGACCGGCGAATATGTCGACATGTACAAGGCCGGCGTCATTGACCCGGCCAAGGTGCTGCGCTCGGCGATCCAGAACGCGGCCTCCGTGGCCTCGCTGCTGATCACCACCGAAGCGATGATCGCCGACATTCCGAAGAAGGGCGGCGCGGCCCCCGCCATGCCGGGCGGCGGCATGGGCGGCATGGGCGGCATGGACTTCTGAGGAAGTCCATTCGCCCCTGCGGTTTCTTGATGCCGAAGTCGGCAACAGCCGACTTCGGTGGCGGCATGGACTTCTGAGGAAGTCCATTCGCCCCTGCGGTTTCTTGATGCCGAAGTCGGCAACAGCCGACTTCGGTGGCGGCATGGACTTCTGAGGAAGTCCATTCGCCTCTGCGGGTTAATCTGAGTGAGAAGGGCGCGGCGCAGGCCGCGCCCTTTTTTGCTGCGCCGACGCCCCCCCCCAAACTACCGTCATTCCCGGACCCGGCCTGGGGATCCACGCCTTGACCTCGCGCCGTCGGAAAAGCGTGGAGGGCCGGGCCAAGCCCGGCCCTGACGTGGCACTTGAAGGGCCGGCCCAAGCCCCGCCCTGACACAACGCTGGGGCGACGGCGAGCCCGGCCCTGGTCGCGCCAGCGCCTGACGAGGGCGCGCCCCTCGCGAGGGGTGGTCGCCCCCCAAAGAGCCGTCATCCCCGGGCTTGGCCCGGGGGATTCACGCCTTGGCCTTGTGCCGTCGGAAAGGTGGGGAGACGACCGGCCAAGCCCGGTCTTGGCCGCCACAGGCATGCCCGCACCGCCGACTCACCGCCGGTTACGCCCGCGCTGCGCCGGGTCGCGGCCCGCACCCTTGGCGTGTTGCTTCACACCTGCCCCAGAGAAAGACCCCGCGCCGCGCAGGCTTCACCCTCCGACTTTGAGTTCTCCGCTACCTCCCAACGGTATCCTGCCAACAGATGTACGAGCAAACGGTATTCAGGGAAGCCGATTGTTGCATTTCGGACGCACCGTCAGGAACAAACGCGGGGGTAGCAGGCCACAACCGAACTGTTTCGCGGGAATGTCATTATCCCGGCAGTGCGTTTACCTGGAGAAACCTCATGAACCGCTCGCTGCTTCTTGGCGCGGCCGCCCTGCTTGCCACCGGCACCGCCAGCTTTGCCGCCGACATGCCCTATCCCGTCAAGGCCGAGCCGGTCGCGGTTTTCGTGCCGGCGTTCTCCTGGACCGGCCTCTATCTCGGCGGCAATGCCGGCTATGCCTGGGGTGAATCCAAGGCCACCGACGTGCTGTTCTTCGACAGCACCGGCGGCGTATACACGCCCGGCGGCCTGTTTGCCGGCAACGACGTGAACTTCGGCAATATGGACGGCTGGGTCGCCGGCGGCCAGATCGGCTACAACTATCAGTTCGAGAACAATGTGGTCGTCGGCGTCGAGGCTGACTTCCAGTGGACCGGCGCCGAGGAGAGCATCGCCTTCTACGCCACGCCGGCCGGTCCCTACTATCAGTCCAGCGCTGAGCTGGAATGGTTCGGCACCGTGCGCGCCCGCCTCGGCTACGCCTTCGACCGCCTGCTCGTCTACGGCACCGGCGGCTTCGCCTATGGTAAGGTCAGCAGCTCGACCACCGTCATGGGCCTCACCGGCGGCGGCGCGCCGGACTTCACCACCGCGGCCTACGGCTCGCATGACAACGTCAACACCGGCTGGACCATCGGCGGCGGTCTCGAATATGCGATCACCGACAACTGGATCCTGCGCGGCGAATACCTCTATGTCGACCTCGGCGAGTCCAATGTGACCAGCTACCTCGCCGGCACGTCGGGCAGCTTCGTCAGCGCCAAGGCCGACCTGACCAGCAACATCGTCCGCGCCGCGATCAGCTACAAGTTCTGATCGACGCGAAGGGTATTCCCTGGCGACAAGACGAAAAAGCCCGGCGCGAGCCGGGCTTTTTTGCGTCTGCAAGGCAATTGGGAGAGCGCAGAAGACGCGCGCCCAAGCTGCGGCGCCTTCTCCTGCGCGTCAGAAGCGGCTGGACGCCCAGCGCACCAGCTGCACGAACACCTCGTCCGAGGCCTGGTCGAGCGCCGCCGTGGCGTCCGGCCCGCTGGTGGAGGCGGCCGGGGCGCGAGCGGTGAACACCTGCGCGGCGACGATGCGGCCCGAACTGGCGCTGACGATCTTGACCGACACCTCGACCACCGCCACCGGCCCGCCGTCATAAGTGCGCAGGCCGAAGGCCCGCAGGTCCGAGAGCAGCGTGTAGTCGGCGCTAAGCCCCTCGCCGGCCCGGCCGACCGAGCGGGCACGGTTGCCGTTCTCGAAGGATTCGATCAGCCGCGCCTGGAACAGCGCCGGCAGCCGGTCGCTCCACTGCGCCTTGTCCAGATAGGTGATCTGGCCGGGCTGCGGCTCGACCACGATCCGCTCGGTGTCCAGCACCGCCAGCGCGCTGGGCGGGCCTACCACGAGCAGGCCGGTTCCCCGGCGCGGGGCGCTGAAATCGGCCGGCGCGCTGAGATCGAAGGTCGGCACCGCCGTGTCGCCACCCGACAGGAGCGTGCTGCAGCCGCCGAGGAGCGCGGCCAGCGCCGCCATGCCGAGAGCGCCGGCGACCTTGCGGGCGCGGAAGCCGCGCCCCGAAAAGCTGCGCCCGGTCGAGCGGTCGCTTGTCTCGTCAAAACTCACGCGAACGCCCCTGCCCCCGTCGGTTGCACGACTTCCCATCATATGGCGCCCCATCGCCTAGCGCCCATTGTAGCTGGGTACGTTCGACCCGCCAAAGATGAACTGGCGCGGGTTGCGCTCAAAATTCCTGAAAACGCGCTCGATTTCACTGAGCGTGCGCCGGCCGTCCACCGCCAGCGCCTCGTATTGCCGCAGACCCGGCCCGGCAAACTTGTTGAGGTTGACCGTCAGTTCCGCCGTGCGGGTGTCGAGATTAGCGGCGAGCTTGCGCACTTCGGCGGCGGCGCCGGAAATCTCGCTGAACATCCCCTTGCCTTCCTCGCTCGTCGTCATGCCATTCACATTGTCGAGGATGACGTTGACCTTCTGGGCCATGGTACCGAGCTGCGCGGTGAACGCGCTGATGTCGTTGACCGTGTTGCCTAGCTTTTCCGGATCGACGGAAACCACCAGCTTGTCGAGATTGTCCGCCAGCGAGGAGATGCGCCGCGCCGCGCCGCCCATTTCCCGCAGGAAGGCGTCGATATTGCCGGAATTCTCGCCCAGTGCGGTGGTGAACTTGTCGACATTGTCGATCACCGAAGAGATCTTGGCGTCATTGGCCGTGATCAGGTCGTCGATGCGAATGGCGATGTCGTTGACCCGCCCCAGCACGTCGCGGGCCGAGCGCATCAGGTCCTGCACCGCCGACGTGTCGGCGTCGATGCGCGGCAGCTGGCCTTCCGCCGGCGCCGGCAGCGGCGCGGCCTGGGTTGAGCCGCCGACCAGCCCGACCGAGGCAAGGCCGGTGAGCAGCTGCGAATCCAGCGTGGCGCGGGTGTCGGACTTGACCGGCGTATCGGGCTGCACGGCGATGCGGGCGATGACCTTGCGCGGGTCCTGCGCATCGAGCCGCAACGCCGTCACCTCGCCCACCGGAATACCGTTGAAGGTGACGGAGGAGCCGGTCTGCAACCCACTCACCACGCCGCTGAACACGACATCATAGGAGGTGCGCGGCCCGCGATTGGCCGAGCCGGTGAACCACCAGACAAAGGCGAAGCCCGCCGCGACGACGGCGAGGGTGAACAGCCCGATGATCGTGTAATTGGCGCGTGTCTCCATGGTGTCCTCAGCGCGCCCCTTCAGAACCGAAGCCGGCGGCGCGCGCCCGCTTGCCGTGAAAATAAGCCGAAACCCAGGGATGTTGCGACGCCAGCATGGTCTCGATCGGACCGACGGCGATGACCTTGCCATCGGCGAGTGCCGCGATGCGATCGCACACCGTGTGCAGGCTGTCCAGATCGTGAGTTACCATGAATACCGTCAACCCCAAAGTCTGCTGGAGGGTTGCAATCAATTCGTCGAATTCGCCGGCACCGATCGGGTCGAGGCCCGAGGTCGGCTCGTCGAGGAACAGGATTTCAGGGTCCAGCGCCAGGGCGCGGGCCAGCGCCACACGCTTGATCATGCCGCCGGAAAGCTCGGACGGCGCCTTTTCGGAGACATCAGGGGCGAGGCCGACCATCTCCAGCTTAGCGATGGTGAGTTCGTCCATCAGCCCCTGCGACAGGTCGAGATATTCGCGCATCGGGAACTGGATGTTCTGCCGCACGCTCAGCGAGGAGAACAGCGCGCCCTGCTGGAACAGCACGCCCCAGCGCTGCTCAAGCGCCCGCCGGCCGGCATAGGTAAGATCGTCGAGGTCCTGGCCGAACACCGCCACCGTGCCGGCGCGCTTGGGCACCAGCCCAAGTATGGTGCGGGTCAGCACCGATTTGCCGCCGCCCGAGGCGCCGACGAAGCCGAGGATCTCGCCGCGCTTCACGTCGAGCGAGAGGCCCTTGAGGATGGTGCGCTCGCCAAACGCCACCACCAGGTCGCGCACATGGATGATCGTCTCGCCGGGAGCGACGTCGGGGACGGCCGCGCCGCTCGTCTGCTGGGTGTCGGTTTCGGCGTGCACGCGCGCCTCACATGTCAATCGCGGCGAAGAACATGGCGAACAGCCCGTCCACCACGATCACCAGGAAGATCGCCTTCACCACCGAGGCGGTGGTGTGGGCGCCGAGGGATTCCGCGCTGCCGCCGACCCGCATGCCCTCCATGCAGGCGATGAGGCCGATGATCGCCGCCATGAACGGCGCCTTTATCATGCCGACCTCGAAAGTGTTGAGGCCGATGGCCTCCTGCAGCCGGGCGATGAAGATCGCCGGTGAAATGCCGCCATAGAGCCAGGCCACCAGCCCGCCGCCGAACAGCGCGCTCATATTGCCGATGAAGGTGAGCAGCGGCACGGCGATGACCAGCGCCACCAGGCGCGGCAGCACCAGCACTTCATTGGGATCGAACCCCATCACCCGCAGCGCGTCGACTTCTTCGCGCATCCGCATGGAGCCGAGTTCCGCCGTGAAGGCGCTGCCCGAGCGGCCGGCCACCATGATCGAGACGATCAGCACGCCGAGTTCGCGCAGGGTGAGAATGCCCACCATGTCGACGACATAGGTGGTGGCGCCGAACTTGCGGAAATGGAAGATGCCCTGCTGGGCGATGATGCAGCCGATCAGGAAGGTGATCAGCGCCACGATCGGCACCGCCCGCAGGCCGGCCCGCTCCAGATGATAGATCATCGAGGTAAAGCGGAAAGTGTGCGGGCGCACCAGCACGCGCAGGAACGCCGCCACCACCGCCCCGATGAAGGAAAGCAGCCCCAGAGCGTCATCGGCCATCGACACCGTGGTCTTGCCGACCAGCTGGAGAGCGCCCAGCATCGGGTTCACATGGCGCAGGCGCGGCGGATTCTGGTGGCTGCCCTTGACGATATCGTCCAACAGCGGGCGGAAGCGGCGCTCCAGCCCGACGATCTGGAAGCGGATATTGGCCTTGTCGAGGGATTGCAGCAGCCGGTCGAGCACCACGGCGCCGAGCGTGTCGAAGCTGCGCACACCGGAAAGGTCGATCCGCGCCGTCTCGCTGGTTCCGCTGCCGACTTCCGCCAGCGCGGCATCGACGCTGCCTTCGAGCGCGCGCCCCTGCCCGGCCACCCAGCGGCCATTGCCCACGAACACGAGTTCGCGGCCATTGCGGACGGTGGCCAGAAGCGGCGCTTCAGCAGCTCCCAAAATGACCTCTCCTGCGGGCATGACACGACCAGCGGCCGCGACACCGAGACGAATTCGCAATGCTCTACTTAGCGGTAGCACCTGCGGCCGTCGAGAGAGCCGCCCGGCGAATCACGGCGATGACACCCCGGGAACGGCGTAATCGCCGCGAGTGTGCTTTCAATGCGACGCCCCGCCGGGCGCGGCCGGCCTTATGCTGGGAGCGCGATTCCTCCTGCTCCCGGCGATAGGGCCATGACCGATCTCCTCATCACTGCCGAACGCTTCCCGATCCGTGGCCGGTTCACCATCGCCCGCGGATCAAAGACCGAGGCCGCCGTCGTCACCGTCGAGCTGCGCGACGGCGCCCATGTCGGACGCGGCGAGTGCGTGCCCTATGGACGCTATGGCGAGAGCGTCGAAGGGGTGGTCGACCAGCTCGCCGCGCTGCAAAAGCTGATTGCCGAGGGCCTGCGGCGCGAGGATTTGATGACGGTCCTGCCGCCCGGGGCGGCGCGCAACGCGCTCGACTGCGCGATGTGGGACATCGACGCCAAACGGGCCGAAATGCGCGTTTATGAGATGGCCGGCCTGCCGGCGCCGCAGCCGGTCGTCACCGCCTACACGCTCAGCCTCGACACGCCGGAAGCCATGGCGCAGGCGGCCCGCGAGTCCGGGCACGACCTGCTCAAACTCAAGCTCGGCACCGAGGGCGACCTCGCCCGCCTCACCGCGATCCGCGCGGCGGTGCCGCAGGCGCGGCTGATCGTCGACGCCAATGAGGGCTGGACGGCGGAGAATCTGGAGGCGCATCTGGCCGCCTGCGCCGAAGTCGGGGTCGAACTGGTCGAGCAGCCCCTGCCTGCCGCCGACGACGCAGCGCTGGCGCAGATCGCCCGCCCGGTGCCGGTCTGCGCCGATGAGAGCGCGCACGGGCTCGACAGCCTCGACGCGCTGGCCGGACGCTATGATGCGCTCAACATCAAGCTCGACAAGACCGGCGGGCTGACCGAGGCGATCCTGCTCGCCCGCGCGGCCCAGGCAGCCGGGCTCGACATCATGGTCGGCTGCATGGTCGGCACCTCGCTGGCCATGGCGCCGGCGCTGCTTCTGGCGCCGCTGGCGCGCTTCGTCGATCTCGACGGCCCGCTTCTGCTCGCCACCGACCGCGACCCGGCGCTGCGCTATGAGGGCAGCCGCGTCTACCCGCCGGAGCCCGCGCTGTGGGGCTGACGCAGCCGCCCGGCGAGGAGCGCGCCCAGCGTGCCCAGCCCCGCCAGCCCGCTTGAGGCGAGGAACGCCGCCGGACCGTAGGCCTGCCACAGCGGCCCGGCGGCCAGTGTCGCGCCCGCCATGGCGATCGCCGTCGCCCAGGCCGCGAGCGCCTGCACGCTCGCCCCGCGCCCCGGCGGCGCATGCCGGGCGACGAGTTCCACAGTGCCGAGATAGGTGCAGCCGAAGGTGAAGGCGTGCAGCGGCTGCAGCAGTAGAAGCAGCAGCAGCGGCGGGTCGAGCGCCATCACCCCGAAGCGCAGCACCCCGGCGAGGCCGCCGATCAGCAGCAGCTTTTCCGGCCCCAGCCGCCTCGTCACCCGTGTGCCGTAATGGAACAGCACCACCTCCGCCAGCACGCCGAGCGACCAGAGCAGGCCGATGAGCGTGCTGGACAGGCCCTTGCCCTGCCACATCAGCGAAGCGAAGGCGTAGAGCACGGCATGCGAGCCCTGCACCAGCGCCGCCGCCGCCATGCCGACGAACAGCACCGGCGCGAGACCGGCGAGGACGAAACCGCGGGGACGCGCCGTCTCGTGCGGCGCTGGGCGCACCTCGCGCAGGGTCGCCGCCGCCAGCGCCGCCGCGACGCTCGCCCCGGCGATGAGCCAGATCACCGTATCGGGTGGAACCGCGACGACGAACGCCCCGCCGAGCAGACCGCCGGCCAGCAGGTTTCCGCCGATGAACGCCGCCGATCCCCACAGCCGCACCCGGCCATAGTCGATCAGCCCCTCGCGCCGGCGCGCCACCGCATAGGCGTCGAGCACCGGCAGGCTCGGCTGCCAGAACACGGCGGCAAGGCCCAGCCCGATCAGGATGAAGGTGGCGCTCGGGGCGAAGGCGATGCCGGCAAAGCACAGGGCGGTGGCGGCGGCATAGACGATGAGCGCGGCACGCGGGCGGCCGGTGCGATCGGCCAGCAGGCCGCCCAGCGGCATGGTGACGAGCCGCACCACCTGCGGCACGGCCAGCGCCAGCGCGATCATCGACGCATCGAAGCCGCGCCCTTCCAGCCAGACCGGGAAGAACGGCATGAACACGCCGATGCCGAAGAACAGCCCGGCATAGACGGCGGCGATGGCGTGGCGGGGGGCGATGAGGGGCACGAGGCGGCTCGCAGGAAAGGCCGCCTCGCTTAGCAGGCCGCGCCGCGAGGCGCGAGAGCCATCAACCCGTGCTCACCACCACGCGTGGAAGTGGTGCACCGGCCCATGGCCCTGGCCGATGACGAGTTCTTCCGAGCGCGCCAGCGCCTGGGTCAGATAGTCCTTCGCCGCCGCCACCGCCGCGCGCAGCGGCAGTCCCTTGGCCAGCCCGGCGGTGATGGCGGAGGAGAGCGTGCAGCCGGTGCCATGGGTGTTGCGGGTGACGATGCGCGTCGCGGAAAGTTCCAGGAAGCCGTCTTCGTCCAGCAGAACGTCGATGCTGTCCGGCCCCTCGCCATGCCCGCCCTTGATCAACACCGCGCGCGGCCCCATCGCCAGCAGGAGTTGCGCCTGCGCCCTTACGCTGGCGAGGTCCTGCGCCGGCGCCGAGTCGAGCAGGGCGGCGGCTTCCGGCAGGTTGGGCGTAATCAGCAGCGCCTGAGGCAGCAATTCGCGGCGCAGCGTCTCGATCGCCTCCGGCACCAGCAGCCGGTCGCCCGAGGCCGCGATCATGACAGGATCGAGCACGACCGTCGCCATGCCGTGGCGCTTGAGGCCCGATGCCACCGCAAGGATCGCCTCGGGGCGCGAGAGCATGCCGATCTTCACCGCATTGACCGCGAGATCGGACAGCACGGCGTCGATCTGCGCGGCGATGAAGGCGGCTGGCACGTCGTGAATGCCGGTGACGCCGCGCGTGTTCTGGGCGGTGAGCGCGGTGATGACGCTGGCGCCATAGACGCCGAGCGCGGAAAAGGTCTTGAGATCGGCCTGGATGCCGGCGCCGCCGCCGCTGTCCGAGCCTGCCATCGTCACCGCGATCGGTGTGGAGCCTGCCATGCTACGCCTCCCCTCGCCGCGCGGGAGGCGGAGGCGTCGCGACGGGGAAAGCCGCCCCGAGCGCGCGCGATCCGTTCCCTCCGCCGGCATGACCCGGATCAGGTTCGTGGGTTGGCAGCGTGCCTCGCGGCCCGCCTTCACCTCTCAGCCCGCCGCGCCACCGCGCCTTGGGCACCCCAACGTGATCGTCCTCGCGAGATAGGCGAGGACGCGCGCCCGCGCAAGCGCCCCCCGCACTGGGGGTTGCGCCCTCCCCGCGCTTCTGGTTCCTATCGGCCTCCCGACCCAAGCCGGAAGACCGCGATGGTTCCCTTCTTCATGCAGATCAAATGCCAGCTCGGCCGCGCCTATGAAGTGGCGAACGCCATCGCCGACGCAGAGATCGCCTCCGAGATTTATTCCACCGCTGGCGAGTTCGACCTGCTGGTGAAGTTCTACGTGCCTGAGGGCACGGATATCGGCCATTTCGTCAATGAGAAGGTGCAGCTGTTCCCGGGCATCCAGGACACCCGCACCCTCATCACCTTCAAGGCGTTCTGAGGCGTCAGGGCGCCGGCGCGGCGGGCGGCGTGGTCGCCGCCTCCTCGCGCGTCCGGTCGATGCCGAGCTGGCGCTCGCGCCAGATGACGAACAGCCCGGCGGCGATGACGATGGCGCCGCCCACCAGCACCAGCAGCGGCGGAATCTCGGCGAACAGGATGAAGCCGAGCAGCAGCGACCACAGCATGGCGGAATAGGCGAAGGGCGCCACCACCGAGGCCGGCGCGTAGCGATAGCTCTCGGTCAGCAGGATCTGGCCGACCCCGCCGATGAAGCCGATCGTCAGCAGCAGCACCCCCTCGCGCCCGCTCGGCAGCACCCAGCCCCAGCCGGCGGTGGCAAGGCCGGCAAGCGCCGCCAACGCCTGGAAATAGAACACGATCGACGCCGTCGTCTCGGTCTGGGTGAGACGGCGCACCTGCACCATCGCCCCGGCGGTGAAGGCGGCAGCCATCAGCGCGTACAGCGCGCCGAACATATGGCCGGGCGTGTCAAACGAGCCGTGCATATGCGGCCACAGCATCACCACCACCCCGCCGAGCCCCACCACCACCGCCGCCCAGCGATAGAGCTGCACCCGCTCGCGCAGCAGCAGCGCCGCCAGCATCACGGTGAGCAGCGGCGCGGCGAAGCCGATGGCGGTGGCGTCCGCCAGCGGAATGCGCGCCAGCGCCGCGAAGCTCAGCCCCATGGCGCAGACGCCGATGGTGCCGCGTGCGACATGGCCGAGTGGATTCGCCGTGCGCACCGCCGCGCCGATCTCGCCGCGCCAGGCAAGCAGCGCCAGCAGCGGAAACAGCGCGAAGAACGAGCGCGAGAAGACGATCTCGCCGGTCGGAACGTGATCCGAGACGATACGGACGAGGGCGGACATGATGGTGAAGAGAAACGTCGCGCCGACCTGCAGCGCGATGCCCTTGAGCGCGTTCATGGGGCCGCCATGGAGCACGGTTCACCCGCCCCGGCAAGAGGCTCTCCAGCCGGCCGAAGGTGTTATTTCACGGGAAGGGGTGCCCTCCCGCCAGCGCGATACCGCCGAACACGATGAGCCCCGCGAGGGCGAGGCAGGCGAGCGCCATCCCCACCCCGCCCGGCGTCGCCGGCGCCCGGTCGGCATAGCTGGCCGCCGGCTTGCTGCCGGTGATCATGGCGCGGATCAGGTTGTCGCGGCCGAACAGCGAATAGGCGAGATTGGCCAGCACATGCAGGCCGATCAGCGCCAGCAGGAACGGGTAGAGCCGCTGATGCCAGCCGGAAGCGCTGCGGATCGTCGCGTCGCTCACGACAGGCGTCATCGGGCCATAGACGATGATGTCGTCGCTGGTGAACAGGCCGGTGAGCCCCTGCGCCGCCACGATCGCCAGCAGCGCCAGCACCATCCAGCCGCCCAGCGGGTTGTGGCCGAGGAAATGCGGCGGCCGGCCCTTGAGCAGGCTCATGGCATAGCGCAGCCCGGCCACCGGGCCGCTGACAAAGCCGGCAAAGCGCGCCGTCGAGCCGCCGACCAGCCCCCAGAGCAGGCGAAAAACCACCACCACCAGAATGGCCAGGCCGTTCCACTGGTGCCAGACCAGCGCCGCGTCGCCCCAGTAGCGGCTGGCGAAGGCGAGCCCGACCAGCGCGGCAAGGCTCCATTTCGCCAGCCGCGTCGGCAGGTCCCACGCCAGCATCGTCACCGGCGTGGATGAGGAAAGGGACGCGCCGGTCAATTCTTCTGCCGGTAAGTGTCGTGGCAACCGCCGCAATTGCGAACCACGCCGGGGAAATTGGCTTTGAAGCTGGCCTCGTCGGTGATCGCCGCGCGCGCGGCAGCGGCATCCGAGCCGAGCTTGGCGAAGCGGGCGTCGAAATCCGCCTTATTGGTCCAGATTGCCGGCAGCGCCTCGGTGTCGCCGGTGCCCGAGCCCGCCGGGAACAGGGTTGGCAGCACCTTGGCGTCCTTTACATAGAGATCCAACGCCGCCTGCACCTGCGCGAGATCGAAGGGCACGCTTCCCCGCAGCATGCCGCCGATCGGCTTGGTGGCATCGCCGAACTGCTTGAGCAGGGCCTGGCGCTCCTTGATGACATCGGCTTGGGCCGTGACCGCTGTCGCGGCGATAGCGGTGATGATGCCGGCTGCAAGCGCAGCCGTCAGGCGACGAACCATGAGATGCTCCCTCATCTACGCGCCGGGCCCGGCGCGCGGTGCGAGAGTAGTGACCGCATATGCGATAGCAATGACCCAAGCGGCGCGGTCGCGCGCTCGTGATGGGGCGGAAAGCCAAGTATGGTGAATACCTAATGCCTCTTGCGGATCGTGGTTTTCCGCATTTCCATCAGGCTCCAATGTCCTTACGTCAAAGGGACAGCCGCCAGGAGAGAGAAACGCCATGTCCATCCGTACCGTCCTGCTGCACGCCGCTCCCGATTCGGGCTTCAGCGATCGCCTGGCCTTCGCCGCCGGCCTCGCGCGCCAGACCGGGGCCCACCTCAAGGCGGTCTACACGCTTTATCCCGCCGGCGTGCCCCGCGTCGGGCGGGCGCTGTCGATCTATGTGAACGAGCTGGTGCGCGAGGCGAAGGAGAAGGAAGCCGTCCTCAAGGCGCAGTTCGAGGCTGCAGTCGCGGAAGCGGGCGTGGTCGGGGTGTGGCAGACCATCGAGGGCGAGGTCACAGCCGCGCTGCGCGATGAAGTCACCTTTTCCGACGTTACCGTGGTCAGCGAAACCCGCTATGGCACAGTCGACGACGAACTCGCCGCCACCCTGCCCGAGCATCTCGCCCTCGCCTGCAACGGCCCGGTGATCGTGGTGCCGACGGCCAAGCCGGTGCCGAACCGCATCGGCCGGGTGCTGGTGGCGTGGAAGCCCTCGCGCGAGGCCGGCCATGCCGTGCGCTTCGCCCTCCCCGTGCTGGCGCTGGCCGACGAGGTGGAAGTGCTCACCGTCGAGGAAAGCAAGACGGATGTCGCCGCCTCGGGCGCCAAGCTCACCGCCTATCTCTCCACCCATGGCGTCAATGCCAAGCACCGCCATGTCCTTGAGGGCCAGGCCGGTGTCGTCATTCCCCAGGAGGCGCAGAAATTCGGCGCCGACCTGCTGGTCATGGGCATCTACAGCCGCTCGCGTCTGGCCGAGATGATCCTCGGCGGCGTCACCGCCTCGCTGCTGATCGACCCGCCCGTGCCGCTTTTCGTCGCTCATTGAGCGGACGGGCCGCGCGCCCGCCACTTGGCTAAGATCGCCGCCGGCTCCGGACAGGGGCCGGCGGTTTTGTTTCGCCATCTCGACCGGCGTTGACAGGTTGCGGGAAACCGCCCCACAGCCTAGCTCTGGCGCGCCGATCCGGCCTGTCGCCCCGCCGAGGAAAATCCGGTGCCGCTGTCGTCCCAGCTTCTGCCCATGTTCCTGTTCGCGCTCGCCGGGGCGCTGACGCCGGGGCCGAACAACATGATCTCGGCCGGCTCCGGCGCCGCCTTCGGCTTCCGTCGCACCCTGCCGCAGATCTGGGGCGTCACGGTCGGCTTCGCGGTGATGCTGGTCGCCATCGGCATGGGGCTGGGCACGCTGTTCCTCGCCATCCCCTACATGCACCAGACGCTGAAGATCGTCGGCGCGCTCTATCTGCTCTATCTCGCCTGGAAGATCGCCAATGCCGGCGGCCCGGGGGACGGCAGCGCCGTAGAGCGGCCGATGACCCTGCTGCAATCGGCACTGTTCCAATGGGTGAACCCGAAGGCGTGGACCATCGCTCTTTCGATCATCCCTGCCTTTACCACGGTGGGCGGCGAGCATCTGTTCGCCGAGGTGGCGATGATCGCGCTGGTTTCGGGCGGCGTCGCCTTTCCCAGCCTGTGCCTGTGGGCGGGGTTCGGTGCGCTGCTCGCCCGGCTGCTGTCGACCCCGCGCCAGCAGCGCATCGTCAACTACGTGATGGCGGCGCTGGTGGCGTCGAGCGTGGTGATGCTGTTCCTCTGAGGGGGCTCCGTCGCTGCCATGTGAACGGTGCAGCGCAGCATCGTCATAAAAGGGTGATGCGACTCGGGCTTATGCTTCCCCATGGACACATTGCCCAGCCCGTTTGAGGGCCTGATCGAGGGGGCTTTCGAGGTGAACGACGCACCCGAGGCACGCCGCTATCGCAGCCTGTTCCTGTCCGATGTCCATCTCGGCACCAAGGGCTGCCAGGCCGATCTGCTGCTGGATTTCCTGCGCTACCACGACGCCGACACCATCTACCTCGTCGGCGACATCGTCGATGGCTGGCGGCTGCGCTCGGGCTGGTACTGGCCGCAGGCGCATAATGACGTGGTGCAGAAGCTGCTGCGCAAGAGCCGCAAGGGCACCCGCATGGTCTATCTGCCGGGGAACCACGATGAATTCCTCCGCGACTATTACGGCAATCATTTCGGCGGCATCGAAGTGGTCGAGACGGCGATCCACGAAGGCGCCGACGGCAAGCGCTACCTCGTCATCCATGGCGACGTGTTCGACGTCGTGGTGCGTCACGCCCGCTGGCTCGCCTTCCTCGGCGATGGCGCCTACACCGCCGCGCTCGGCCTCAACACCTATCTCAACTGGATCAGGCGCAAATTCGGCTTTCCCTATTGGTCTCTGAGCCAGTGGGCCAAGCTGAAGGTGAAGAACGCGGTCAATTTCATTGGCCGCTTCGAGGAAGCGGTCGCCACCGAGGCCCGCCGCCACAAGGTGGACGGGGTGGTCTGCGGCCATATCCACCACGCGGTCATTCACGACAGCTTCGGCGTCGAGTACATTAATTGCGGCGACTGGGTCGAAAGCTGCACGGCGATCGTCGAACATGCCGATGGCCGCTTCGAGCTGATCGACTGGGCGCGCCAGACAAGGGCGCGCGTGAAGGCGCCGCTGCTGCTCGAACGGCCGAAGGTTGCCGCCTGATGCACATTCTCGTCGCCACCGATGCCTGGCTGCCGCAGGTGAACGGCGTCGTCCGTTCGCTGCAGAACACCGCCCGCGAGGCCGCCACGCTGGGTGCGCGGATCGACTTCCTCACCCCCGCCGATTTCCGCACCGTGCCGATGCCGACCTATCCGGAGATCCGGCTGGCGCTGGCGACGCCCGGGCGGGTGCGCCGCCGGATGGACGAGATCGGCGCCGATTACGTCCACATCGCCACCGAAGGCCCGATCGGCATCATGGCGCGCCGCGCCTGCCTTTCGCGCGGGCAGAGCTTCACCACCAGCTACCACACGCGCTTTCCCGAATATCTCTCGGCCCGCGCGCCGGTGCCGGAAGTGCTGTCCTATGCCTGGCTGCGGCGCTTCCACAATGCCGGCGCCGGCATCATGGTCTCCACCCCGACGCTGGAGGCGGAACTGCGCGGGCGCGGTTTCCGCAACATCCTGCGCTGGTCGCGCGGCGTCGATGCCGAGCTGTTCCACCCGCGCCCGCAATCCGAGATGGACGCGCGCGTCGCCGCCCTGCCCCGCCCGATCTTCCTCTCGGTCGGCCGGGTCGCGGTGGAAAAGAACATCTCCGCCTTCCTCGATCTCGACCTGCCCGGCTCGAAGGTGGTGGTCGGCGAAGGCCCGGCCCGCGCCGAGCTTCAGGCCCGCCACCCCGACGTGCATTTCCTCGGTTTGAAAGAAGGCGAGGCACTGGCCCGCATCTACGCGGCGGCGGATGTGTTCGTGTTCCCCAGCCTGACCGACACCTTCGGCATCGTGCTGCTGGAAGCGCTGGCGAGCGGCCTGCCGGTCGCCGCCTTCCCCGTCACCGGGCCGATGGACGTGATCGGCGAGGCGGACCTCTCCGTCGGCGTGCTGGGCGAGGATCTGCGGCAGGCGGCGCTGGCCGCGCTCGACATCGACCGCGCAGCGACCCGCGCCTATGCGCTGCGCTTTTCCTGGCGCGCCTGCACCGAGCAGTTCCTGCGCAATATCGAGGCCGCCCACGCCCGCGCACACGCCGTCCCCGGCGTGGCGGCGGGCTGAGCCTCACGCCACAGCGAGGCAGCGGGCGAAGGTGGAAGCATCCACATTGCCGCCCGAGAGCACGAGCACGGCGAGTTTGTCGGTAAGGTCGAGCTTGCCCGCCAGCACAGCGGCGAGCGTTACCGCCCCGCCGGGCTCGACGACCAGCTTCAGTTCCTCGAAGGCAAACGCCACCGCCCGCGCCACTTCCTCGTCGGTGGCCGACACACCCTCGCCGACGAGGCGGGAGGAAATCTCGAACGTCAGCCGCCCCGGCGTCGCCGCCAGCAGCGCGTCGCAGATCGAGCCGGTCGCCTGGTTGTTGCGCTCGCGTCCGCCGGAGCGGAAGGAGCGGGCGTGGTCGTCGAAGCCGGCCGGCTCGGCGGTGAGGATTCGGGCGTCCGGGAAATGGTGCCGCACCGCCAGCGCGATGCCGGAAACGAGGCCGCCGCCCGAGGCGTTGGCCATCACCACATCCGGGGTCAGGCCGCGCGCGAGAAGATCCTCGGCGATCTCCAGCCCCACCGTGCCCTGTCCGGCGATGATGTGGAAATCATCATAGGGCGGCACGAAGATGGCGCCGCGCGCCCGCGCGATCTCGCCGGCAATGGCGTCGCGGTCATCGGTCTCGCGGTCGTACTCCACCACCTCGCCGCCGAAGGCGATGGTGCGTGCCTTCTTCATCGCAGGCGCATCCTTCGGCATCACGATCACCGACGCCATGCCCATCAGCGCCGCCGCCGCCGCCACGCCCTGCGCGTGATTGCCGGAGGAGCAGGCGACCACGCCCCCGGCACGCTCATCGGCGGGAATGCGCGAGATACGGTTATAGGCGCCGCGAAACTTGAACGAGCCGGTGCGCTGGAGCACTTCCGGCTTCAGGAACACGCGCCCGCCGGTGATCGCGTCGAGGCGTGCGCTGGAGAGAAGCGGCGTGCGGACCGCGACGCCGGCGAGGCGCTCGGCGGCCGAGGCGATATCGTCATAGGTAGGAAGGGCGTTGCTCTGCATCATGGGGCCAGCTTAATCCGGCCGCGCGGGGCGCGCATGCGCTTTCCGCACCCTTTCCGCAGCCTTTTTCGCCAGGCTTGCGCCGGGGTGCCCGGGCGACCTAAATACAGGCCGCATAAAGCCAAACAGGAGACGGCATGTCGGGCCGGACGCGCAGCCTCGATCGCGGCGACATGGATGCCGGGGCGCAGGCGATCACCGGCCAGCTCGGCCGCACCATCCAGCGCCTGCGCAAGGCCTATAACCTCTCGCTGTCCGAGCTTTCCGAGCAGTCCGGCGTCGCCAAGTCGATCATCAGCCAGATCGAGCGCAACGAAACCAACCCGACGCTTGCCACCGTCTGGCGGCTGTCGCAGGCGCTCGACATGTCGATCGACCGCTTCATGGCCGCCACCGACGACGAGCCTTTCGTCGAGCACCTCACCCGTGCCGACACGCCGATCCTGCTGTCCGAGGACGGCAAGTGCCGCCTCACCATCACCGGCTGGATCAAGACGGTGGAATGGCTGCAATGGTTCGACTTCGTCGCCGGGCCGGGCGGCGAGCTGATCTCCGACGGCCACCAGCGCGGCTCGGTGGAATGCCTGTCCGTGCTGGCCGGCGAGCTTCAGGTGGAGTGCGGCGACGTGATCGAGACCGCCCGCGCCGGCGAGACGCTGCGCTACCGCTGCGACCGCCGCCACGTCATCCGCAACCTCACCGGAGAGCCGGCCCACGCCACCATGGTCTGCCTGCTCAAGGCCGCCGTGCTCGACTGAACGCCAGCGGGAAAGGCGCCGGTCCGGCCCTTCAGTTGGCGGCCTGAGTGCGGGTCTTCGCGGCTTCGGCGGCGAGGGCGCGCCAGCGCTGCTGCGAGGCGAGGTGGAGGACGATGAGGTCGAGCCAGCCCTTGGCGTGGAACTCGGCCAGCACCGGGCCGGGCAGCGCCCGGAAGGCGGCATCGTCGACCAGCTGGAAGCCCTGCACCACGGCGCGGCCGGCATCTTCATAATTGACCTGCGCCGTGCGCGCCGCCAGCAGGCCGTTGGCCTTCAGCGCCTGGGCGAAGGCGCGCGTGCGTTCATGGTCGGCGGCATAGGCCTCGCACAGCGCGATGGCCGCCTGCCCGGCCGGCGTGGGGCCGCCTTTGGCGTCGAACAGCAGCTCGGCCTCCTCGTCCCCGGCGGCGAGGCGGTCACTGGCGAGGCGATCACTTGCGAGGTCTGCACCGAGCAGCGTCGCGCCGCCCTCGGCCACCGTCATGCCGATGAAGGGATAGCGCCTGGCATAGCCGGGGATATAGCAGCCCGCCCGCCACTGGCCGTCGGCCTCCACGAACAGGTTCTGCCCGGCGGCGAGGCCCGTCACCGCCAGCGGCATGGCGGCTTCATCGCTGGCGAAGACGAGGGGATAGTCGCGCCCGGCCAACGCGAACTCGCCCGCCACGACCGGGATCGCCGTCGCGCCGGCGGCGAAGCCGAACGCCGGTCCGCGCCGGAGGCCGAGCCGGGCATGGTCCTGGAAGCGCAGCAGGCCCGGCGCGCGGTAGAACAGCGGCAGGGAAGCGGCAGGGACGGGAGAGGTGGCTGAAGCGGTTTCGGTCGGGTTCATCACGGCAGGTACCTTTCGCGGAGCGGGGCGGACGGCGGGCCTTGGAGGCGCGCGGTCCGCTCCGCGTGAAGAGACAGGCGGATCGGCGCGCGGCCTACGGCTTGAGGCTGGCGTCGAGGGCTGCGGTGAAGCCCTTGAAGGAGAGCGGCAGCGTCACCGGGCGGCGGGCGCCGTCCTCGAAGGAGAAGCTGCCGCCCTCGGTGGCGGCCTTCAGCGCCTGTACCGTGGCCGCGTCCAGCTCGGCTTCGGCGAAGCAGCCCTGCGGGCAGCGGGTGAAGGCGAGCTGGACCGGCTTGGCCTTCTCACCGAGCTGCACCTTCACCCCGGCCGGCAGCCAGACCCCGGCGGGCAGCTGCACCACCAGCCGCAGCGGCGCCTTGGCATCGGCCCGGCCGACCGCGACGCTGGCGATCAGCCCCTGACCCTGCGCCTGGATGTTCTGCACGACTTCGCAGATCCGCCCAGTGTCGCCCGCCACGCAGCGCACCACCCAGTCCTGATAGGTGGCGGTGGTGAGGCCGGGCCGCGCCGCGGCACCCGCCGCCGGCGCCGGCGCGGCCGGCTGCTGCGCCAAAGCGGAGCCGGCGAGGCTGAGGCAGGACAGGCCGAGGCCCGCCAGGAGCGCCGCCAGCTTGAGGAAACGATGCGTCATCATACAACTCGGTCAGGTGTGGGGCGGGTAGGCGAAATCGGGTGCAGGGTCGGGGTCGAGACCGGGGCGACCGAAAGGGCGATAGCGAGCGCCGGAACCAGGGCCGAACTCAGCAGGAGCCTCCGCCGCAAGGGGCGCGACGATGGCATGAAGGAGGTGGCGTCGACATGCTTGCGAGATGCTGCCCTGTTCATCTTGGCGTCAGTTACGGCGCTTAAGCATGTTCTGTTTCACCACGCCGCCGAGAGGCAGTGGTTCGATGGGCGCGCCGCGTGTTCGCGCAGAAATCGGTGACCGCCCGCCGCAGCGGCTCGCGCGCGCCAACAATCCCGACGTTTTCACCCTGCATTCATCGCACCCGGCCCTGTCGCGCCTCTTTGGCGCACTCTTCATCTCAGCATGTGCGGGGATCGGGCAGCCACGCTATCCAGATTGCGCAGGCAACATCCAAATTACGAAACGACAGCCGTCAAAATCTCGTTTGTTGTATTTCTGCAACCCAAGGAACAGGGACGGCGTCACGACGGGTCGCTACAGGCTGCGGGCCCGTCGCAGCGCCTTCATCGGCAAGGCGCGCTTTCGCCCAAGTGAATCAACGCCCATCAGGGGAAGCGGGTTCCATCAGATTGTCTGTGACCCCGTCAGCCGCTACAGTGAAATGAAAGGCTGAGGTCGCAGCGCCTTGCAGGGCAGTGGGTAGCAAAAGCGGATCTGTTGCCGATTGATTCCGGTGCCGGGTGACCTGTTGGGAGAGCAAGACCAAGCATGAATGATCCGTCGAGCGCTTCCGGCGCCACGCCCCGGGATTTCTCGCTGCGCGCCAGCGATGTTGCGACCAGCAAGTATGCGACCGCCCTTTCAGGTCGTGAAATCACGCTCCCCATTAAGAAAATACTGGGCCGTGACGATGTGATCTTCACGATGGGAAGCTGCTTCTCGGAGGAAATCCGGAAGGCTCTTGGGGCGGAAGGCTTCACCTGTGCACCCCGATACAGCCGCATCAATTTTGATCGCGACCGCATGGTCATCGATACGCTTCCGGAACGGGAGCACATGAACTTCTACAACACCTTCACCATCCTTCAGCAATTGGAGCAGATCACCGGCGCGTGGAACCAGGACCGCGACGATTACTGGGTCGCTCCGAAGGTGTCGGCGAAGGTGGTCGGCTGGACGGAAAGGCCGCTTTTCCAAGATCCCTACAAGCGGCTCGTCTTCGGCAAGACAGTCGAGGACCTGCATGCGGCGGTGGATCTCGTCAACGCGGAGATGCGCGCCTCATTCGATGAGGCCACAGCCTTCGTGTTCACTTTCGGGATGGCGGAGGTCTTCCGCAACAAGCGCAACGGCAAGATCGTCGGCCAGAAGCCGAATTATGGTGGCGGTGCCGGCTTGGACGAGACAGAGTATCATCAGAGCGATTTCAGCGAGAACCTGGACAATCTCCGCTCGATCGTCCGGCTGATCCGGTCGCGCAAGCCCGACGCTCCCATTTTCCTGTCCGTGTCGCCGGTGCCCCTTGAGCGCACCTTCGGCCCGTCCGACATCATCACCGCGAACTGCGAGGGCAAGGCGATCCTGCGCGCCGCAGCGGGTCAGGTGGTTCGCGAGTTCGATGGATTGTACTATGTGCCGTCCTTCGAGCTTGTGACCCTGGCGGGGCTGGACGGCTTCCGCGAAGACGGCCGGCACGTCCGCCCCAAGGTTGTGGAGCAGATCGTCGCTGGCTTCTCCGATGCCTATCTGGCGGGGGATGAGCGGGAAAGCGCCCGAGACACCGTCGCCGTATCTGCGAGGGAGAAAAGCGCCTACCAGCACTTCGGTGACACGCCGAGATGGCCGATCGCCAATCGCGATCGGCCCGAGGTCCGCTACGACATCGACGCCGACTTCCACGTGCTTTACGACAAGGCGCTGGCCGCGACGCAGATGAAAGAGCGCTTCATGCGCAGGCAGCGGCATTTCCTGATCGCCAAGCTGCTGCCACAGATTCGGGACGTTCCCGGCGATATGGCCGAGGTCGGCTGTTTCAGGGGCCTGTCGGCCTATCTGGCCGCGAGCATCGCGGTGAAAGGCGGCGTGAGGCGGGACTTCCACATCTTCGACTCATTCGAAGGGTTGTCGCCGTCCGCCACCGAAGACGCGACGGTCTTCGCCCCCGCCTCCCCGAAGGAGGGCAATCTCTTTGCCTGTTCGGAAGACCAGGTGCGGGCCAATCTGAAGCCATTTCCCTTCATTCGATACTACAAGGGCTGGGTACCGACGCGCTTTCATGAGGTCGATGACCGGAAGTTCGCCTACGTCCATGTCGACGTGGATCTGTTCGAACCGACCCGCGATTGTCTGGAATTCTTCTGGCCGCGCCTGTCGCCCGGAGGGATCTTGGTTCTGGACGACCATGGGACGGTCTTCTTCCCCGGCGCGCGGCAGGCGGCGGAAGCTTTTTTCCGGGGCCGCAGGGATGTGGTGGTGGTCGAAACGCCGGCGGGCGGCGCGGCTGCCATCAAAGTTGGGGACGTTATCCAAGGTGAGGCAGTCAGCGGCTCGATCTTCGGCGCGCTGAGGAGCCTCTGGAAATAGGCACCGGCCGGTCTTTGCCAGGTGTCGGTCGTCTTCGTTCAGAACCTCGATGCCCCAGGCCCAGCCTCGCCGTCGCGCGCGACGGCGAGGCTGGCGACCAGACGCGCACCATCCATGGCTCGGCCAATGCGCTCCAGCGTCCGCCAGTCCAGCGCCCCGCTCAGCTGCCCGAAGTAAACCTCCCAACCGCGCGGCGATACCGGCTCGCCGCTCATCTGCTCCTCGATCCGGCGGGCGAGCCAGACCAGTTCCTCCGGGGCGATGGCGGGTTCGTCGGCGGGCTCCTCGGCGGGATCGTCGAAGCAATCAGTGCACATGGCTCAGCCCTCGAAGGCCAGCAGATCAAGGCCACGGTCACGATCGAGCAGGGCAACGATGCCGCGCGGGTCGATGTCGACATCGTTGCTCTGCGGCGCCACGTGGCCGGGCGCGGGCGCAGGCACGAAATGGCCGATTTCCCGGGGCTCCTCGGGCGAAGCGAGGTCTATCACCCGCAGCCCGCCGGCGAACCAGCTGGCGAAGACCAGGCTGCCGACCTGACGCTCCTGGAACTGGTGCGCGCCAAAGCGCCCGCCCGCCTTTGCATAGGGCGAGGCGCTCTCGGCGACATGAAACGTGGAGATCGGCGTCAGCGCCGCCGGATCGCTGGCGTCCATCACCCAGAGGAAGGCGTGCGGCTGGCCGGGCGTGTGGTCGTGCTCCTCGTCGATCATCAGCGCGAGCGCGCGGCCGGCGATCGGCGCGGCGAGGCGGAACAGCGTGTGGGTCGGCTCCGGGAAGGGCGGGTGGTAATTATAGCTGCCCAGCGTGCGCGGGCGGGCAATGTCCGAGACATCGATGGTCCAGGCGCCGGCATACCAGCAGCCGGCCCACAGAATGTCTCCCACCCGCAGTGCATGGTGCAGCCGGTGACGCTGGCCGCTCCAGACAGGCGTTTCGCCCGCCGCGACATGCTGGCCGGGCAGATGCCAGCGCGAGACCTCGCGCGGCCGGGTCGGCTCGGCAAGGTCGTAGATGACGAGGATGTTGCCGACGTAACCTTCCATCTCAGTGGAGATGTAGGCAAAGCGCTCGTCCATGTCGAAACGGTGCACGCCGATGCCGCCGGTCTTCACATAGGCGAGCTCGCGCGGATGGGCGGGGTCGGCGATGTCCCATACCCGGAAGCCGCCGGCCCCGTAGCCGCGCGCGAGACCCGCGCGCAGCTCGGCGACATCGCCGGGCGCGACGCCAAGCGCAGCGGCGAGTTCGGCTTCCGAGGGCTCCCGACCCAGGCGCGCCATGAGCTCCACCCCGGCTGAGGCCAGCCGCTCGCCCTTGCGGTAGAAATGCCGGCGGTGCCGCTCGACATTGGTGATCATCAGATCGCCCGCCACCTTCACCTTGTGGGTGTGGGAAAACGGATCGGGCGGGGCGAGCTGCGCGACGATGCGCGGCCGCGCAGGGTCGCGAATGTCGAGGATGGTGGTGCCGTCGGGCGGCGACATATGACCGATGAAGGCGTGGCCGTCCTTGATCGTGACCTCGCCGCCACCCGGCAGATCGAGCCGGGCCAGCGGGCGCAAATTGGCGCTAACGATTGGCCCCGGCGTCGCTTGCATCGTCATGAGCGGCCTCTTCACACAATGGCGGCGCGTGCGGCGGCGCGGCGGCGCCGCCACTGCACGATGGAGGGGATGGCGAGCGAGAAGGCCAGCGCGGCCCAGAGGATGTTGCCCACGGGCGAGGAGAAGAACACCCAGGGATCGTTGCCGCTGATGCGCAGTGCCCGCATCACATTCGCCTCCAGCATCGGGCCGAGGATCACGCCGATCAGCAGCGCCACCACATTGTATCCGGACCGGCGGCAGAGATAGCCGATGGCGCCGAACAGCAGCGTCAGCCACAGGTCGAACATGTAGGCGCGCGGGGCGAAGGCGCCCACCAGGGTGAAGGCAATGATGATCGGCGCCAGTACCGGGGTCGGGATCATCACCAGCTTGGACACCCAGCGGGTCAGCGGCAAAGTGGTGAACAGCATCACCGCATAGGCGACCAGCATGGTGATGAACACGCCATAGCCGAGGCCCGGATTCTGGATGAACAGGCGCGGCCCCAGTTGCACGCCGTGATAGGTCATCACGATCAGCATCACCGCCGCCGTGGTGCCGCCCGGCACGCCGATGACCAGCAGCGGGATCAGGTCGCCGGAGGCGCAGCCATTATTGGCCGATTCCGGCGCGATCACGCCTTCCGGGATGCCGGTGCCGTATTTCTCCGGCGTCTTTGAAAACAGCCGCGACTGCTGATAGGCGACGAAAGCGGCGATGGAGGCGCCGGCGCCGGGCACGATGCCGATGATGAGGCCGATGATGCCGGTCCAGATCATGTGCCAGGTGCGCTGGAACGACATGACCACGCCCTCCCAGGTCTCCTTCCAGCCCGACCGCTTCATCATCTGCATGCCGGCCTCGCTGAGGACGGAGCTCTGCTCCATCATGATCAGCGCCTCGGAAATGGCGAACACGCCGATGAGCACCGCGATCAGCGGCACGCCGTCATAGAGTTCGATGAAGCCGAAGGTTCCGCGCGGCGTGGAATAGATGTGGTCGGCGCCGATGGCCCCGATCAGGAGGCCGAGAAAGCCCGCGATCAGGCCTTTCAGCATGTTGTCGGAGGCGACCGAGGCGATCAGCGTGATGCCGAACAGCAGGATCACGACCATCTCGACGCTGTGCATGTAATAGGCGAGCCGGGCGATATAGGGCAGCAGGAAAATCGACATCAGCGCCGTAACCATGCCGCCCACGGTGGAGGCGACGAAGGAAAGCACCAGCGCCTGCTGGCCAAGCCCCTTGCGGGCCATGGGATAGCCGTCGAGGCACGTGGCCGCCGAGCCGCCATTGCCGGGAATGTTGAGCAGGATCGAGGTGATGCCGCCGCCCATATGCGAGGCGACGAAGAGCGAGACCATGAAGATCATCGCCACGTCGACATCCACCGCCAAGGTGAAGGGCAGCAGCATGATGATGGTATTGGCCGAGCCGAAGCCCGGCATCGCCCCGATGATGATGCCGATGGTCGTGGCAATGATGATCAGCCAGAGATAGCTGAAATTGAGCAGGAACTGGTCGGCGAGCAGGCTGAAGCTGATGTTCATGGCGGGGTTCCCCTCACAGGCCGGTCAGTGCCGTGACGAGGCGCTCGAACGGGCCGGTCGGGAACGCGGTGCGCAGGATCAGGATGAAAAGTATGTAGCCGCCGAGCGCCAGCGCGCCGGCCGTGAGCGCCGCGTTCTTCCGGCTCATGCGCTGCAGCCAGAGGAAGGCGAAGAACAGGAACAGGAAGGTGGAAAGCGTGAAGCCGGCGAAGGGAATGATCGCCACCGAAGTCACGGTCAGGCCGAAGAGCGCGCCACGAACGAGGGCGAGATGATGGCTTTCCCAAAGGCTGCGCCATTCCACATAGTGCGTGCCGCGGACCAGCCCGACGACGGTGCGCAGGGCGAAGATGAGGATCAGCAGGAACAGCATAACGGCGCAGAACACGCCGGAGACCTTGGCTTCCCAGGCGAGGTCGTTGATCGAGTAGAGGTAATAGGCGGCGAAGGCGGCGCCCAAAGCCGGAATGATCCAGTCGGGTCCTGTCGCGACCTTGGCCTTGCGCTCATCGTTCATGGCGGTGTCCTACGCGGTCAAGCGGTGAAGGCCCGGTCCCGCCGGGCAGGACGCCGCCGGTTGCGGCGGCTGCGGCGCGCGGAACCGCGTCGGCCTAAGGCCGGTACAACGCGCGGGGGCGTGCCGAGGAAAAGACGCGCTCTCAACCCTTGGAAGCGGTGAGCAGCGGACGGAAACGCTCGGCCAGTTCGACGAACTCCGCCGCTGATTTCCGGCAGGAGGCGGCATCGCCATACTGGATGAACTCCCAGGGCGTGCCAGCCTTCTCGGCCACCACCTTGTAGTCGGGGTCGGCGAAGACCTGCTGGAAGGTGTCGGAGAGCTTCTTCACGCGGTCCGGATAGGCCTCCACCGCCTTGGTGTGGATAGCGATGGCGCGCTGTCCCGACATTGGCGGGATCTTGGTGCCGAGTGCCTGGTTTACGGGCGGGGCGTTGCCGGTCAGTTCGGGGGCGCGGTTGGTGTCGTTGAACACGGTGAGGAAGCGCGCCTGTTCGCCGAGCCCGAGCGAGGAGGAGAGGAAGGTGGCGCAGCCATCAACCTCGCCGGTGATCGCCGCCGAACGGGCCGGCCCGCCACCACCATAGGGGATCATCCGCACCTTCATGCCGGTGGCCTCGGCCAGCGCCAAAGCGCCGATAGTCGAGGGATGCGGCAGGCGGCTGGTGGAAAGGGTGATTTCCCGCTTCTTGCCTTCCTCGACCATGTCGCCGATGGTCTTGAACTTGCTGTCGCCCGCTACCCAGATCACCGAATCGTCGACATCCATGCTACCGATATAGGTAAAATCCTCAGGATATTTGTATTTTACCTTCTGGGTGGCGTACATGATCATCTCCGGCCCGATATTTCCGAAGAGGATATTGTAGGCGTCCGGCTCCCTTTTGGAGACGAACACCTCGTACCCCACCTGA
Source organism: Ancylobacter sp. FA202 (assembly GCF_000380205.1). NCBI lineage: Bacteria > Pseudomonadati > Pseudomonadota > Alphaproteobacteria > Hyphomicrobiales > Xanthobacteraceae > Ancylobacter > Ancylobacter sp. FA202. The sequence continues at coordinate 4,996,381 of NZ_KB904818.1, forward strand.
CCCGAGGCGCCTGGGAAGTAGGAATACTCGAAATTGGCACCGAGATATTTGCTCCAGATGCGATTGAAGGCGCGCGCCGCCTGATCGACACCGCCGCCCTCGCCGGTCGGAATCAGCACCTGCATCGTCTTGTTGGGGAAACCATCGGCCGCCTCCGCGCGCATGAAACCGCGCAGCATCGGGATGGCGAAGGCGCCGGCGCCCGCAAGCAGGATTTGGCGACGATTGAGCATGTTGAACATCGACTTCCTCCCAAAGGCGCGTTGACGCACCATTCTTCGCGCCAGACCATGAGCCCGGTCGCCGGATCATTCTGACCCTATTTTCATTTGGTTATATATTGGTTGGAAGGTGAGTCAAGATTTCGGCCTCTCTCGAGCTCTGCTATCTGCATTTTTGAAAGTTATGAAGGTGGCAACATGAGGATCCTCCAGCCGCCGACGGGTTTCCTAATCCAGACCTCGGCAACCAATTATATATTGGTTGCCGAGGTCTGGAGTCGTTGCCGATCGACCCGATCCGCGCCGATCGGATAACGGGATCACCCATGGAATTAGAGACGCTTTGGCGATCAGATCGGCTCAACCCAAGCGGGTCGCGCTGTCGCTGTCTTATCCGCAAACGGAATTCCCGGGGGTACTCAGTTCCCCTGATCGCAGCCTTGCAGGTTGCGAGGACACGCTCTGACCTCGCCCATTTTGAGCGGTCAATGATTGGCCGCTCTCCCAACGGAGATAGTGGGTGCGTGGGGCATAGTGGCGTCCGGACACAGGCAGCGCAGGCCCCGTCCATGGCCGTCGCCGAATAATCGCCGCGTGCATGCGGGATAGGCCGGCGGGGATGATGGTCAGCGTCGATGCGTGTCGTGCGCCGGACAAAGCCGGGTCCCGCATGGGCGGCCTTCGGTCAGGCCGGCGCGCGCCTTCCTGACCGAATGACGGCACGGCTCCGCGTGGTTGTAAGCCTGCGGGGGGAGGACGACCCGTCATCGCGAGATGACGGGTCGTGGCGCGTTCTTTCGGAAGGGACACTCCAATTGGAGTGTCGGGCAGAGCCGCGCGGTTGGCTTAGAACTTCAAGGAGAACTGCGCGCTGAAGGTGTTCTGGTTGGTCTGGTCGGCGAGCTGGCCGGCATAGTTGAGCTGCAGCTCGGCGCTGTCGGACAATTGGTAGCCCAGCCCGAGCCCGACCAGCGCCACATCCGCGGCGATCGGCACGCCCTGGATGGTGAAGGAGGTGGCACCGCCAGTGGCGAACAGCATGTCGGCGGTTGAGGTCGTGTCGCCAAAGGCGTGCTGCCAGCCCAAAGTCGCGCTGGTGGTGAGAGCACGGCCTGCCACGGTGAAGCTGGTGGCGGCACGAACGCCCAGCGTGGAGTAGAACGTGCCCTGCGAGGCCCCATCAACCGACAGCGCCGAGGCGAGCGTGCCGCTCTCGGTGAAGCTGTCGCCGGAGATGTGGACATAGGCGAGCCCGGCAAAGGGCTCGAAGGCATAGGCCCCCACCGACAGGTCGTAGCCGACCTCGCCGAACAGCTGGGTGGTGCCCAGCATGTAGTCGGCATCCTGGGCGCCGTAATAGCCCGGGAACACCACCGAGCGCGACACCGAGATGTCGTGCCAGGTGTAGGAGGCGCCGCCGCGCAAAGCGAGCGCGTCGAACTGCGCACCGGCATAGAGGCCGATGTCGTAATTATTCATCGTGCCCTGCGAGGAGCGGCCATCAATGTCGAACGAGGTCCGGCTGTAGCCGCCGACGAGGCCGACCCGCAATTGGTCGAGCACCGCGACATCGATGCCGCCGAACACGCCGCCCACCGTGGTGTTGACCGAGGCGGCATTGCCATTGCCCGAGATATCGCCCCAGCCGCCGAAGCCTTCCGCCCACAGCGTCGGGGTGAAGCCCTGCGCCAGCTGGGCCGTGGCCGGCCCCGCCGCCTTGGCGGCATAGGACAGCGCGCCGGCGGACGGGGCGGTGAGCGATTGGCGCAGCCGGCTGCCGACCGCGTCGCGCAGATAGATCGACTGCTGCTGGATCACCGTCTGCGCCGAGGCATAGGCCTCGCCCGAAAGCTGGTCCAGCGCCGGCGCAACCGCCGATTCCGGCAGCGCGAAGATCGCCTCATAGACGGCGTTGCCCGTGCCCAGCGCCTGCGCCGATACCGCCACGTTCGCCTGGTTCGGCGTGTGGGCATAGTCGACGAAGTTGAACCCGTTATAGACCAGCGTCAGATAGACGTTCTGCGCGTCATAGGTCAGTTCCGGCGCCAGGAAGGCGAAGTCCGACGTGACCGAGCCGAAGGTGCCAGTCACCGTGCTTGTGGTGGACAGAATGGTGATCGTGCTCGTCGAGGGGTAGCGCCCCGAAGTCGCCAGCACCTCGACGCTCGCGTCCGAGGACAGCGTCACCGCGCCCGGTGGCGGTGATCAGGTCGTGCCCATCCGCCACGGTCACGTCCACCTGGTAGACCGCGCCGGCATTGAACGTGACGGGTCCGTTCACGGTCAGCGTGCCGGGCGAATAGCCCGGCCCGACAATGCCGCCCTCATTGACGATCAGCCCGCCAATGCTCGCCGTGCCGCCGAGCACGCCGCCCTCATTGACGGTGAAGGTCGAGGCGGTGCTCGACCCGGAGGCGAGTTGCACCGTGCTCTCATCCACCGTCACCGCCCCGGTATAGGGCGCGGAGAACAGCACCGTGCCGCCGCCGGTGAAGGTCACTTCGCCGCTGCCGGTGATCGCCCCGGTGAAGGCGTAGGTGTCGGAGCGGTTGAACACCAGGCTGGCATTGTTGACCACGTCGCCGGCAATGGAGCCGGTGGTGCCGCCATCGCCGATCTGCAGCGTGCCGGCCGAGATGGTCGTCACCCCGGCATAGGTGTTGGTCCCGGTCAGGATCAGCAGGCCGTCGCCGGTCTTGGTCAGCCCCGCCGTGCCCGAGATCACCCCCGACAGCGTCAGCCCCTGCGCGGAATCCACCTCGATCGTGCCCGCGCTCGAGCTCGGCCGGGCCAGCGGGTTGGGCACGCCCAGCACCACCGCCCCGCCATAGCTGAAGCTGCTGCTGGCGCGCAGCGTGCCATAGGTACCCACGATGAGGCCGCCGCTGCCCAGCGCGCTGGCCGCGTCCACCCGCAGCGTGCCGGCCTCGATGGTGATGCCGCCGGTGGAGGTGTTGACCCCCGTCAGATACAGCGTGCCCTCGCCCGCCTGCACCAGCGCGCCGCTGCCGGAGATCGCCCCCGCCATCGTCGCGTCGTCGTCGCGGTCGAACGCCAGCACGGCGTTATTGACCACATCGCCGAGGATCGACCCCGTGCTGCCGCCATCGCCGATCTGCAGCGTGCCGCCTGAGATGGTGGTGCCGCCGGTGTAGGTGTTGGTGCCGGTCAGGACCAGCGTGCCGTAATCGGCCTTCTCCAGCCCGTTCGTGCCGGTGAGAACCGAGGCGATGGTGGCCACGCTCGACGCCCCGGCCTCGGTGCCGTCGCCGACCCGGACCACCGGCGCCTCGCCGGCGAGCAGGAGATCGCCGCCGCTCACCACATAGCCGGTCTCGACGAATTGCAGGCCGGTCGCCGACACCTGGCCATCGGTATTGTCCACCGTTACCGTACCGGGCGAGCCCTGGAACACCGCAAACGCGCCGTTCCAGCCCTGCGGAATGGTGCCGCTGGCATTGATCCAGTTGGTCTGCGACCCCGCCGTCCACGTCCCGGTGCCGCCGAGCACGGTCTGCGTCGCCGTCGTGTTGGCGCCGTTCCAGAACAGGATCGGCGTGTCGACGCCTTCCACCAGCAGGTTCACCTGGTTGGCGATCGAGGTCTGGACCCCGCCCAGCAGCCCGCCGGTGAGCGGGCTCACCTCCATGCCATTGTCGGTCAGCGCGCCGGTATAGTTGATGATGCGGTAGACGCCGACGCCGAAGCCGGCCGTCTGCGTCACCTTCAGCGTGCCGTCCAGCGTCACGTCGCCATTGACCGTGAACACCGTGTCCTCCGAGGGCGCGCCCAGGCTCACGCTCACAGTGGCCGCCGCGGCCAGGTCGAGCCCGCCCATGGTCAGGCCCGCTCCCGGCCCACCCGCCAGCGTGCCGCCATCGAGCACATGCACCGTCTTGGCGATGCTGCCGGTGCCCGACAGCGTGGCGAGGTTCTGCACATAGACGTCGCCATCCAGGCTGCCGGTCACCGCGAGGCCGCCGCCCGACACCGTGGTGTCGCCCGTATAGGTGTTGTCCCCGGCCAGCGTCAGCGTGCCGGTGCCCGACTTGGTCAGCCCGCCCGTGCCGCTGATCACCCCGGCAAAGCTGGTGCTGCTGTTGTCGCCGCCGGTGGCGAGGTTCGCCCCCTCGAGGACCAGCGCGCCGGAACCGGCGATCGAGCCGACCGTCTCGGTGGCGCCGCTCGGGCGCAGGATCAGCTGCGCCCCCATGGCCACGCTCACCGCGCTGGCGTCGCCAAGCGCCTGCCCGCCCTCGGCGATGAGGATGCCCTCGTCGACCTTTGTCGCGCCGCTGGCGCTGTTGCTGCCGCTGATGATGAGCGTGCCGGTGCCGGTCTTGGCCAGGTCGCCGAGGCCGGTGATCGCCCCGGTCAGGGTCAGCGTCTTGCTGTCGTCCACCTCGAACGTGCCGCCGCCGACGCCGGCCGCCGGCGTGAGCGAGACCGCGCTGGCAAAGGTGAAGCTGTCGCTCGCCTGCAGCGTGCCGCCGCCCTCAAGCGCCAGCGGCCCGCTGCCCAGCGCCCCCGCCGCGGAGACCTGGACCGTGCCGCCTGAAATGGTGGTGCCGCCGCTATGGGTGCTCGTGCCGGTCAGCGTCAGCGTGCCCGCGCCGGTCTTGCTGAGGCAGCCCGTGCCCGAGACCGCGCCCGAGAAGGTCGAGCTGGTGCCGTCGCCGCCGGTGATCAGGCAATAGGCGCCGAGGGCGACATCGCCCCCGCCGGCCAGCGAGCCCACCGTCTCGTTCGCGTCGGTCAGGGTCAGCGCCGCCCCGCTGGCCACCGTCAGCCGCGCCGTGTTCGACAGCGAGGTGCCCCCTCACATCCCGATGCGCTGCGCGCCAGCGCGGTGGGCCGTCCAGCGAGAGCTCGCCGCCTCGCCCATCGCCGGTGCCCGACTTGGTCAGCGCCCCCGTCCCGCCAATGCCGCCGGTCAGCGTCAGCGTCTTGCTGTCGTCCACAGTGAACGTGCCGCCGCCCAGCCCCTCGACCGGGCTCAGCGTGACCGCGCCGCCATAGAGGAAGCTCTCGCTCGCCCGCAGCGCGCCCGCCCCTTCCAGCGCCAGCCCGCCCGTGCCCAGCGCGCTCGCCGCCGTGACCTGCACCGCGCCGGCCTTAACCGTCAGGCCGCCGCTGAAATTATTGGTGCCGCCCAGCAGCAGCGTGCCCGCGCCTTGCTTGGTCACGCTGCCGGTGCCCGAGAGGGCGCCGGAATAGGTGAGATCATCGGAGCGGTTGAACACCAGCGCCGCATTGTTCACCACATCGCCCTCGATCGCGCCGGTGGTGCCGCCATTGCCGATCTGCAGAATGCCCTGGGTGATGGTCGTGCCGCCGGTATAGGTGTTGGTGCCAGCCAGGATCAGCGTGCCGAGGTCGGTCTTCTCCAGACCGGTGCTGCCGGTGATCACCGAGCCGATGGTGGCGACATAGGCCGCCCCGGCCCCCGTGCCGTCGCCGACGCGGATCTGCGTCTGCCCGGAGGCCGCCGCCAGCGTCAGCGCGTCGCCGCTCACCTCATAGCCATCCACCATGAACTGCACGCCGGTCACCGCCACCGCGCCCGCCGTATCGTCGATCGTCACCTCGCCCGCCGTGCCCGAGAACACCGCGAAGCTCGCATCCCAGGCCCGCGCCTGGTTCGCCTTGAAGGTGGTCCAGTTGGTGTCGGTCGAGCTGGCGGTCCAGGTGCCGTCGCCGCCATGGATGGTGCCGTCCGGCGTGGTCTGGCTGCCGTTCCAGTACAGAATGCCGCCCTCGAACACTTCCAGGTTCACCTGGCCCTGCGCCTGCTGGATCTCATAGGCGTAGTGCAGCGGCGTCGTGCCCAGCACCAGCCCGTCATCCGAGGCCAGCGTCGTGTAGTCGATGATCCGGTAGACACCGAGCGCCATCGACCCGCCATCGGTCACGTTCAGCACGCCGTCCAGCGCCAGCGTCCCGGCCGAGAACACCGCATTGCCGGTGTTGGAGCCCAGCGTCACATCGATATTGGCGCTCGAAGCCAGCGTCAGCGCCGTCATCGAAAGCCCATAGGCCCCCGCCGTCGTCACCGGCGCCGCCGCCAGCGTGCCGCCATTCTCCACGCTCACCGCGCCGGCGATCGCCGCCCCGGACGTGCCCGACGTCTCGCCCTGCAGCGTTCCCCCGGACGTCACCGTGACATTGCTCGCCAGCGACACGCCGCTGAGGATCTCCAGCGTGCCCGCCTCCACCGTCGTGCCCGCGCCCGCGCTGTTGGCGCCCACAAGCGTCAGCTTGCCCCCGCCCTTCTGCACCAGCGCGCCCGTGCCGGTGATCGCCCCGGCCGCAACCACATCATCGGAGCGATTGAACGCCACCGTCGCGTTATTGGCGATCGCGCCCAGAACCGAACCCGTCACGCCGCCATTGCCGATCTCAAGCGTCCCCGCCGAAACCGTCGTCCCCCCCGTATAGCTGTTGGCCGCCGTAAGCGTCAGCGTGCCAAGGCCCGCTTTGGTGAGCCCGCCCGCACCACCGAGCACGCTCCCCACGCCAATGTCGAACCCGTTGCTGTCAAAGGTGACGCCGCCGGCATTGATGGTGACGGTAGTGTCCGCGAAACCGGTGAGGAAGGCGGCCTGGCTGGCCGAAGCCTTCACCACGCCGCCATTGAAGTTCACGGAGCCTTGGCCCGCGCCCTTGCTGATCTGCCCCGTGGTGAGGATGCCACGCGCGCCATCCGTGCCGTCCAGGTTGAGCGTACCGCCCCCCGTGGCGCCGTAGCCAAGCGTGACATGGGCGGCCGAGACGGCGCCGCCATCGGCGACATTCAGGGTGCCGGTGCCGTTCAACCCGATGAACAGGTCGAGGCTGCCCGTGCTCCAGCTGGAATCCGCGCCCGTGACTGTCGCCGTTCCGGTGGAGAGGGCATTGAGGCCGATATAGCCATTGCCGCTGCTCACCCCGCCACCCGCCGACACCGTCATCTGGCCGGATCCGGAGCCGCCGACGACGAAGTCGTTGCTGCTGGTCCACAGCGAATCCGCGCCCGTCACCGTGACGCTGCCATTGGCGCCGGTGCTGACGCCGATATAGGTAAAGCTGCTGGAGGCGGTGGCGCCGCTCTTGAGGGCAAGCGTTCCGCTCGACCCGCTATTGGTGCTGACATAGGCGTTGACGGTCGACACGTGGCCGGTGTCCTCGACCGTCAGCGTACCCGTACCGCTATAGCCGACATGGAGTTCGGCCGTATTGTCCCAGGTCGAGCCTTCGCCCGTCACCGTGGCGGTGCCGATGGCTCCGGCATTCACACCGATATAGCCGATACCTGTATTCACCCTGCCGCCGGCCGCCACGTTCAGCGTGCCGGTGCCGGACTGGCCGATGCCGAGTTCGGTGGTGGCCGTCCAAGTGGAACCCGCCCCCGTCACCGTCACGGTTCCGATTGCGCCCGCGCCGGCGCTGACAATGCCGGTCGCCCCCGTGAGGGTGCCGCCAGCCTCGACATTCACGGTGCCTGTGCCGCTATAGCCGACATTGATGGCGCTGGTACTGGTCCAGATCGAGTCCTTGCCCGTCACCGTGGCCGTGCCGTTCGATCCGGCGAGGACACCAACATAGCTGTTGGCGAAGCTCGCCTCAGCGCCGGCGGAAACCGTGAAGCTCGCCTGGCCGCCCTGGCCGACGCCAAGTTCGCCCGTCCCGATCCACGAGGCGTCGGCCCCGGTCACAACCACTGTGCCGGTCGTTCCCGAGCCATTGGCGATGTAGCCGGACGTATTCGCCAGCGTGCCGCTGCCCTCGATCGTCAGCGTGCCTCCGGTCATATAGACACCGGCGCTCAAGGTGTTGGTGCCGGTGAGCTTCAGCGTGCCGGCACTGACCGTAGTGACCCCCGCATAGCTGTTGCTGCCGGACAGCACCAGTGTGCCGAGGCCGGTCTTCTCCAACCCCACCGTGCCGGTGAGTGCGGAGGCGATGGTGGCGCTCATCTCGAAGGCGTCGGGCCCCTCGCCCACCAGGACAGTGGCCTCCGTGCTGCTGCCGAAGCCGACCAGTTCGATCGACCCGCCTGTGATCACATAGCCATCGACCAGGAACTCCATCGCCGCGACCTGCGGCGCCGTGGCCCCGCTCACCGTCACCGTGCCCTTGGTGCCGGCGAAGATGGCGAGCCCCGCCTGCGACCAGGCATCGGCCGTGGTGCCGGTCGCGTTGGTCCAGTTGGTGGTGGCGTTCGTCACGCTCCAGGTGCCGTCGCCGCCCTGCACGCTCGTGCCCGGAACGACGGTAGAGCCGTTCCACCACTGGCCCGCCGCCACGACCAGATTGACCTGGTTGGCGGTGGAGGTGCTGACAGCATAGAGCGAATGCGCCGGTGCCGTGCCGATCTCCAGGCCCGTCCCCGACAGGGTCCCGGCATAGTCGATGAGCCGGTAAGTACCGCTGGCGAAGCCGGTGCCGGCGGTGAGGTTCAGCTCGCCGTTCAGCGCGAGGTCGCCGGTCACGCCGATCGCCGCCGTCGTCGACCCGGGCGAGCCCAGCGTTACCGCGAAGATCGAGGTCGGTCCCGCGAAGGACAGATTGCCGCCGATGGACAGCGAGGTGGTGCCCGAGACGCCCGCCAGCCTGCCGCCCGCCGTGATCTCCACAATGCCGGAGACGGTGCCCTGGCTCGCCCCGCCCTGCAGTGTCGCGCCCGAACTCACCGAGACGCCCCCGGCCAGGCTGCCGCCGGAAAGCGCCAGCGTGCCGGCCGAGACCGTCGTCGTGCCGGTGTAGGTGTTCGCGCCCGTCAGCGTCAGCGTGCCAGTGCCCGTCTTGACGAGACTCAAGACGGAAGGCGCCACGCCATCCATCAGCGCACCGGAGAAGGTGGTGCTCGCATTGTTTCCGCCGGTGGTGAGCACATAGCCCCCTCCGGCGCCAATCACATTACCCGCGCCGGCGAGGGAACCGATGGTTTCAGAGCTCCGGAGGACCAATTCGGTACCGGCATCAATCGTCACCGCGACGCTGTCGGCGAGCGCCGACCCGTTCTGGAGGAACAGCTTGCCCGCAACAACATGGACGGGACCGGTGAACGTGTTGGTGCCGACGAGCCAAGCGGTGAGGCTACCGACCTTGGTCAGCCCGCCCGTGCCGGTGATGCTGCCGGCAAACGCTCCGCCGGTCGTGTCGGACCCGATCGTCAGAGTGTTGGCGTTGAGCTTCAACGTCCCGCCGTCACCGGTTAGACTGGCCAGCGCCTGCGAGCCGTCCACCAGCTCCAGCGTCGCCCCGGTGTACAGGTTGACCTCCGTCGTGCTCGCCAGCACCGAACCACCAGACAGAACCATCGTTCCGGCGGAAACGTCGACGATGCCGGTGAGGGATTTCGCCCCGCTCAGGATCAGCGTGCCCGCGCCGTCCTTCACCAGTCCCGCCGAGCCACTCAGGTCGGAGGCAATGGTAGCGGTAAAGCCGGCGGTCTCGGGCGTGGCGTCGCCCACCGTGATGACAGGCGTCTGCTCGTTGAAGGCAACGAGGGAAATCGCACCGCCCGTGATCGTGTAGCCGGAGGTGAGGAAGTGCATCCCGGCCACTTCGGGAGCGGTGGAGCCGCTGAGCGTGACGGTCCCCGCCGTCCCGGCGAAGATGGGGATGCTATCCTGGGTCCACACGCTGGCCGTGCTGCCGGTCGCGTTGGTCCAGTTCATGTCGGAGCCGGTCGCGGTCCAGGTGCCGTCGCCGCCCTGCACGCTTGAACCCGCGGTAACGGTCGAGCCATTCCACCACTGGGCGGCGGCGACCTGCAGGTTCACCTGGCCGGTGGTCGACGTGTCGACCACGTAGAGCGAATACTCCGGCGCCGTGCCGAGCACCAGGCCGGCCCCCGTCAGGTTCCCGGCATAGTCGATCAACCGGTAGGTGCCGCTCGCGAAACCCGCGTCCGCCGTCAGGTTCAAGGTGCCGTCGAGATATACGCTGCTCCCCACCGACAGGACCGCGGTCGTCGTGGGTGTACCGAGCGCGATATTGAACTTCGCGTGCCACGTTTGAAGCGAGCCACTCGCCGTGAGGGTTGCGCCGCTCGTGCCCGCGAAGGTGCCGCCGGACAAGAGGCCCAGATTGCCACCGACCGTGCCCGTTCCGGTCAGCGTCGCACCATTGGCGACCGCCACGGCGCCACCCAGGCTGCCCGTCAAAACAAGCGTACCGGCGCTCACCGTCGTTTGCCCGGTCAGCCCGTTCGTCCCCGTCAGCGTCAGCGTGCCCGCGCCCCGCTTCTCCAGCTTGCCGCTCCCAGAAATCACCCCGGAATAGGTCAGATCGTCCGACCGGTTGAAAATCAGTATGCCGCTATTGGTGATGTTGCCCACCAATGAACCGGTGCTCCCGCCGTCGCCGATCGACAGCGTGCCGCCTGACACAGTGGTGCCGCCCGTATAGGTGTTCGCGCCCGTCAGGATCAGAGTGCCGTCGCCGATCTTCTCCAGGCCGTCGCTGCCCGCGAGCGCGGAGGCGATGGTGGCAAGGGAGCCGGCGCCATCCACATCCACCGTCGGCGCCGCCGAGACATTCGCGAGGGTGAGCGCCGCGCCGGTGATCTCATAGCCGGAGGTCAGGAATGTGAGGCCCTTGGCCCCGACCGCGCCCGAGGAATCGTCGATGGTGACGATGCCGGCGGTGGCGGAGAAGATGGCGGTTTTGGTGGCATTGGAGGCGACATGGGTCGTGCCATCCGCATTGCTCCAGTTGAGCACGCCCGAACTCGCGGTCCATGTGCCGCCCCCGCCCACGAGCGGACCGCTGCCGGAGGTCGTGGTGCCGTTCCAGTAGAGGCCGCCCTCGGACAGGGTAAGGATCAGCATGTTTCCGAGGGAACGGGTTGTCGTGGATATGACCCCTTCCAGGCCCCCCGACACGGTTCCCACCGTCGGCAGAACAAAAGTGCCGCCCGCACCGGAGTATTCGATCAGATTATATGTCCCCTCCACCAGCGTGGTGCCGGTCAGGTTGATCGTCACTCCGGACTGGATGGTGAGGGCGCCACCCGAGGTGATCGCCGCATCCGCCCCGACACTGATGAGGCCGATATTGACTATCGCCCCCGTATTGAGAGTGAAGGTGTCTGTATTGATCGGCGTGGCACCACCCGAACCCGCGGCGCCCTGCTGCGCATTGACAATGCCCCCGCTCTGAACAAGCAGCAGGCCTTCGATCTTGGCGGTTCCATTGCTCGCGGTCGTCGCGTTCAGCGTGCCGCCGGATGCGACGGTGACGTCACCCTTCAGCCAGGTGCCGGTCCCCAGGGCAAGGATACCCTCCTTCACCGTCCAGTTGCTGGCCGGCCCCGACGAACCGGTCGTGCCGGTGAATTCCCATGTCGAGGTGCCGACCTTCTCGTAGGCGTTGAAATCAACAAAGGTCGAATTGATCAGCGTCAGGTCGAAGCTCTGATTGACCGTCCCGCCCAGCGCGAGCGTGGTGTTGGTTCCAGCATTCACGGCTCCGCCGACGAGGCCCCAATTGGACCAGAGCTCCAGCGCCGAGCCCACCGATGTCGTGTCAAAATAGACGCCGACACCATTGGTCGAAATGATATTGCCGTCATTTATGATCTTGTTTGAGGACCCGGTGACAAATACACCCGCGCCACCTCTGCCTTGAGGATCATCAAGCCCGGCTTCTACAAAACCATAGTTTGTTATTGTGTTTCCGGTGCCGCTGAGCAGAACGGCGTTGCCGCCGTAATCGACACCTATTTTTCCTGAAATAATGTCAGCACCGTAGATGCCCGCGAACTTCTGGTTGGTGATGGTGTTGCTGTCTCCCGACACAACAAGCCCGATGCCGCTTTTGCCCTGCCCGGTGCTGTACCAGTTCCCGCCATCGCCCCCTTGGAATGTGCCGGAATTGCTGACGATGGAGTCATTTCCGCTGATCAGCACGCCAGCACCGCCCGCGCCGGCAGAGCCGCTCATCTGGTTCACGTCGGACGATGAAACCGAGCCGCCGGTGCCACCCTTCGCGATGCCAGCATTGCTGAAGTCAATTCCGTCCGCGCTGAGAACGATGGCAGCGCCGCCGTCACCGCCCTTGCCCTGAAGGATGGAAATCGCGCCCAGGGCGAGCCCGTCCCCGCCAGCGTCGCCGCCGGCACCGCCCAAAACGTCGAAAGAACTGGCGTTGGTGACGGTAGCGGCGGCCGCGATGACGAGGCCCGAGCCACCGGTGCCGCCATTGCCGGTGATCACCGTGTAGCCGGTGAACGCGCCCGTCGCATTGATCGAGCCGCCGACGCCGCCAGTACCGCCCACCATGGCGTCGTCCAGATCATACTCTTCCACGGCAGTGATGATCACACCCGCGCCGCCACCGCCGCCGCTGCCGCCGGCCGCCCATGCCGCAGTCTGAGCCGGCTGTCCGCCCCCCCCAAAGGCGCCGCCCGCGCCTTCACCGCCCGCGCCGCCCGTCGACGTGTCGCTTCCGACCGACCCGCCAGTGCCGCCGCTGTTGGAGGTGATGCCGTTAGCCTGGCCCGATCCACCCGTTGAGCCGGCGACGCCGCCGGGCTGCACATCCCCGCCGGCGCCGCCGGCGCCGCCATACCAAAGATTGCCCGGGCCGGGATAGGCGATGAGCGCCGCACCCGCGCCGCCACCGCCACCGCCACCGCCGACACCGATGGTGCCCGAGATAACGCCCGCCTGCCCATCCCCGCCGGTCGCGCTCTGCGCCCGCGCGGGAGACGTCAAGACAGGGCCGGAAATGAGGGCCGAGGACACCAGTGCCGAGGTCAGAAGAAGATGCCGGCGCAAGCGGGGGGAGCCGCTGCGGGAGTCGGCGGCCGAAAGGGCCTGTCGGGGCTGCATCCGCGAATCTGCCTTCACGACCTGACCGACCTGCATGACACTCGCGCGCGGCGACATCTCATTGCCAAGCATTCTGAACCCGCCTCATTTCGGCGATCGCGTGGTGGTCCGCGCGTATCGGCGCCCACCGCAACCGCCAGCCTCTTCCCTACGACACGTCGAAAACGGGCCGGCCCGCATGGCCCGTCCCGTTCAGACGTCCTTCACTCGATCGCGGGTTTACGCCCGGCCATTTTCGGAAATGGTGCAGGACGGCCACAACCGGAGGGCGAGACCGCCGGCGCGTTAGGGCCAAGCGCAGGCCGTCGAAACGCCGGCCGCGTCGACCCGCGCGCACCAGCCCTCCCAGCCGTCACTCCCAGCATCCGCAGCATCCCCAGCCCATCCGCCCTATCGGCGTGATCCCGGCTCGACCGTGCGCGAACAATCGGATACCGCGATACCCGGATTGCGCAGCGGGCATCCGGATTACGAAAAGGCCGCAGGCAAAATCTGCCGTGTGGTAAATCTGCAACCAGGAGCATACGGGATGGGCGGCAGGGCGACCGCCGCAGCGACGCGCAGAGGTGACATGGCACCTCGATCATCCGGCGCGGATTGCCCTATATTCCTCTTGTCAGCGGCCGTCCCTGCCCCGCGCGGCGGCGAGAGTCGCGGCGGGATACTCGCCGAATCGTTCCCGGTAGAGTCGGGAAAAGCTGCCCAGATTGGAAAAGCAGAAGGCGAGCGCGGCCGTGGTGACGTTATCCGTGTCGCCTCCAGCCAGCAGTAGCTCGCGCGCCGCATTCAGGCGTTCATTGCGGATCCACGTCACTGGCGAGCAGCCGAACCGCTTCTGGAAGGCGTATTGAAGATTGCGGGCGGACAGGCCGCTGATAGCTTCGAGGTCGGTCAGGGTGATGCGCCGGCCTAGATTGGCGATGACATAGTCGCAGGCGCGCTCGAGCCGCCTGTCCGCGAACGCCCGTGACGACCTGTCCTCGCCCTCGCCGAAAAGCCGGTCGCGCAACAGCATGCCGCAGATCGCGCGATAGACGATCTCGTCGACACCAAATCGCGCCGCCGCCTCTCCCGACAGAGTGCAGGCCTCCAACAAAGTACAGGCGCCCCGCAGCATCAGGTCAAAATTCACGCCTGCCGCGACCAGCGGCATGACGCTGGGCCCGCTCAGATCCACTCTCGCCTCATCGCGCCCCAGCATGGCGCCCGCCGTTTGCAGCAGCCGGCCCCGGTCCAGGCCGGCAACCAGGATGGAGCGATAGCCGCCCTCGCCGATCCGCTCGCCTTCGGGCGCCAGCAGCGCGTTGGTCCGCACATGACACTCGACCAATTTGCCGTTCACCGTCGAGCGGATGGCTCCTCCTTCCACCGGCATAAAGAAGGACAGTTCATTCGATTCGACGCGAGTGCGGATCGGCGAATGGGACAGGCTGCTGAGCTTCAATCCATTGATGGCGATGGAGGATTGCTGGGTGGCGAAGTTAGCCGCATCGCCGATCGCATCATATTCGGCGCTCCAGCCGAGCATGCGATGAACCTGCTCCTGCATCGACAGCAGCGATGTCGACTGCATTTTGGTCCGGTTGCCGAACGCCAGCGGGCGAAGCATCGCGGCGTTCTTCGGCATGTGCGGGCCTCCGGCATGTCCTAGGAAGCAGGGTGGCGAGTGGCGCCGACGCGGACGCCCTCTAAAACACAGTCACAGGGCACGGCCGGCCAAAGCGCCCGCACGGCCAGGGGACACATCAGACGCGCAATCGCGCACCAGCAGCGGAGGTACCGTGAACCGGCAGATCACGCCAGACACGGAACCCATCTCGTCACGCCGGCGTGCTCGGCAAAGAAAACGACAGCGCACCGCTTGAGGCGTGGTGCGATAGTGCCAAGAGTCTATCGCCAACGACAAGACCGGCGCAAGCAGGCCGCCGCTACTCTATCCGGTCAGCGGACCGGCTATCCGGCGCCGAGGTCAGGGCGCGGCCGGGCTCCACGCCCTGCTTATGGGCGGCTGAAGCGCCCTCCGGGCTTCGGCCCGGCGAACGCGGCAAGTGTGGGATCCCCGGGGCTCGCCCGGGGATGCGGATGGTACCGGTCACGACCGGGGGCGCGGCTGTCACGGCGCCTGCGGTCACGGCCAAGCCAGCGGGAAAGGCTGATGCCTCACCCGGCAGGTTGCCGTTCAGTCGATCTTGCCGAGCGCCATGAACTGCGTCTCGCCGGACGAGCCGTCGACACCGTCATTGTCGGTGACGATGAAGGCGTTGCCGGCGGCGTCGATGGCGAAGCTCTCGACCTTGTCGAGCACATAGCCATGGGTGGCCTTGAGCAGCGGCAGCAGGTCCTTCACCTCGCTCTTCACCAGCACCGGCGGAGCGGCCTCGCTGCCGAGCGGCGCCGGCTTCACATCCTTGAGCGAGACATAGGTGAGCTTCTTGATCGCGGCGTCCGCGCCGATGAGGTTGTCGCGCTCAAGAACGATCAGCCCATCCTTATAGGGCGTCAGCTCGGACAGCCCGACCCAGCCCTTGGCGGGCGTATCGAGCGGGTAGCGCACCGTGGCCCAGCTCTTGTCGGCCGGCGTGTAGGCGATGAGCTTGGCAAAACCCTTCGGGTCGTCCTTCCACTCGCGCTGCACGGCGATCCACACCGTCTCGTCGGCGCCAGAACCGCGGACGGCGACGCCCTCGAAGCCGAAGCGCCCGGCCTGCGCGGCCACCGCCTCGGGGAGCGCGATCTCTTCCGCGATCGCGCCGTCAGTGCCGACGCGCAGGAGAAGATTCTGCGTCGCCTTCTCCTTCTTCTCGGGATTGCCCTCGGAGACGACCCAGAAGCCGCCCTCGGGACGCACCGCGATGCCCTCAAGGTCGAGGCCCTTGGCCGGGGCGCCGTCCTTGGTCAGCACGGTGGCGGCGGTGATCTTCGCCGGCTTGGCGTTCGCGTCGACGGTGAGGATCCGCGCCTGCGCATAGGCGCTGTCGGTCACGGCGTAGAGCTTGCCCGCTTCCTTGGCGTCGGCCGCAAAGCCCGATAGCGCCGACCACCAGATCGGCAGCCCGTCGGGGCCGTCGGCGGAGACGATCGTGGGATAGGCAGGCGCGGCGCCGGGCTGGCGCTGGTAGAGCGTGACGACCGAGCCGATGCCGCCATCCTCGCGGCCGTCGGTCTCGGCGGCGGTGACGAACAGCTCGCGCTTGGGCAGGGCGACCAGCCCCTCCGGGCCGACGCCGCCGGGCAGCACCTGTAGGAATTCCGGCGCCGCGCCGGCGCCCTTGTCGCGATAGACGAAGACCAGCGAGCCGCGCTCGGAGGCGACGAAGATCAGGCGGTCATCGCCGAAGGTCGCGACTTCAGCGCCCTCCATCTCGATGCCCTTCTTGTTACGCTTATCCGGGTAGTGGCCGAGGCGCACCGCCATATGCTCGGGCGCCGCGCCGCTCTCGAACAGCAGCTTGCCAGTCTTGTCGAAGATGGAGAAGCCGCGCGAACCGCCCTTCCAGTCCCCCTCATTGGCGATGACGAAGCGGTCATCGTCGATCCACTGCACGGTGTCGGGCTCGCGGGCGACACCCTTGGCCGAGCCGGAGAGGTCGATCACGGCGTCCTTCTTGGTGTCGATCTTGTCGAGATCGACCGTGCCGGCGGAAAAATGCGAGAGAATCTTGCCGGTGGGCAGGTCCACCACCACGATGTGGTTGTTCTCCTGCAGCGTGACCACGACCTCGTTGCGGGAATTGATGTCGACATATTCCGGCTCCGGGTCCTCCGGGCCTACGCTGGCGAGGCCGGTGAGGTCGATCACCTTCTTCGAGGCGTCGACCACGCGGCCGTCCTTCACCTCGAAAGTGGTGAGGTTGCCGGCCGGGAGCTGCGGCAGCGCGCCCTCGTTCAGATCCTCGTCGCGCTCATTCTCGATGGCGATGGCGAGATAGCGGCCATCCGGGCTCTTGGTGATCGAATCGGGCTGGCCGCCAAGGTCGATCTTGTCCTCGACCTTGCGGGTGGCAAGGTCGACCACGGCGAGATGGCCCGAGGGCTTGGCCTTCGATTCCGACGTATTGACGCCGACATAGGCCTTGGCGCCGATCACGACAGTGGTGGTCGGCTCGCCGTCCAGCGCGACGACGCCGGCGGATTTCGGCGCTGCGGGATCGGTGATGTCGATGAAGCCGATGCGCTGGCCGGGGCTGTCGCTGTAGATCAGCGTGTTGCCATCCTCGGTGTAGGTGATGATCTCGGCGGCGGTCGACTTGGCCGGATCGGCCCCGGCAGGCAGGTTGTCGACGACATTGAAGGTGCCGATGCGGTTGAACACCGCGTCGGCCGCGAGGCTCGGCGACGACAGGGCGACAAGCGCGAGCACCGCTACGGAAGCACTGGCGAGAAACAGCGGGCGCATGGCGGGAATCTCCTCTCGGGAAGCGGGCCGGCAGCCCGCGCTGCTGCGGTTCAAGTCCCCGCCGATGACAGACGGATGACGACGCGCGGACCGGGACGGAAATTCCACCGTGGCCATGGCTCGGGGCGGGTCGCGCGGGGGGCCGCGAAGGCCCGCTGCGGCCTTAGAGAGCCACGCGCCGCGCCGAGCCGGGCCTCCACCGTTCGATCTTCGACTTTCGGATGGGGGAATTCGTCCTAAAAGCCTGAAATTAGGGCTTGCACTCGACCTTGCGGCATCGTCTCCTTGCTGCATCGGGACAAGGCGCTGAAGCGCCGCCCGGCGGGCTCGACCCGCAAGGAAACGCCATAGGAGGAACCGCCCATGACCGACACGTCAGGGAAGAGCACGGACGCGCGTCAGGATGTCCGTACCAGCCGCCGTCGCTTTATCGCCACCGCTGCCGCAGCGGCGGCCGCCGGCGCAACCGTTGCGGCCCCCGCCGTGCACGCGCAGGCCCCCATCAAGCTGAAATTCCAGTCGACCTGGCCGAACAAGGACATCTTCCACGAATTCGCCGGCGACTATGTGAAGCGCGTCAACGCCATGACCGGCGGGCGCGTCGAGCTGGAAATCCTGCCGGCCGGCTCGGTCGTACCCGCCTTCCAGATGCTCGACGCGGTCTCGTCAGGCATTCTCGACGGCGGCCACGGCGTCGCCGCCTACTGGTACGGCAAGAGCAAGGCGTTCTCGCTGTTCGGCACCGCCCCCGCCTTCGGCTGGGACGCGGACGAACTGCTCGGCTGGGTACGCTATGGCGGTGGCCAGCAGCTCTATGACGACCTGGTGCAGAACACGCTGAAGCTGAACGTTGTCGGCATGCTGACCGGGCCGATGCCCAGCCAGCCGCTCGGCTGGTTCAAGAAGGAAATCACCAGCGCCGACGACATGAAGGGCATGAAGTACCGCACCGTCGGCCTCGGCGCGGACCTGTTCAAGGAATTCGGCGCAGCGGTGACGATCGTACCGGGCGGCGAAATCGTGCCGGCGATCGATCGCGGCCTGCTCGACGGCGCCGAGTTCAACAACCCGTCTTCCGACCTCATCCTCGGCTTCCCCGACGTAGCCAAGGTCTACATGCTCGGCAGCTACCACCAGGCGCTCGAATGCTTCGAGATCCTGTTCAACAAGACCAAGTTCGACAGCCTGCCGTCCGACGTGCAGGAAATCCTCAAGGGCGCGTCCGACGCCACCTCCTCCACCATGATGTGGAAGGCGCAGGACCGCTATTCCAAGGACCTCGCCGCCATCAAGGCGCGCGGCGTGAAGGTGCTGCCGACGCCGAAGGCGGTGCTGGAAGCCCAGCTCAACGCCTGGGACGTGGTGATCGCCAACCTGTCGGCCGACCCGGTGTTCAAGAAGGTGGTGGACAGCCAGAAGGAATGGGCCAAGCGCATCGTCGGCTTCCGCCTCGAATATGAGCCGGATTCGAAGTTCGCCTACGACCACTTCTTCAAGCCGGCCTGACCTGCCAGCGCGTGCGCCCCTCTCCGGCGACGGAGAGGGGCTTTTGGTTTCGGTAGAGCCTTGGCACTCCCGCAGCGGACCGTGACGGCGTCGTGCGGCGATGCCGCTGTGCGGGCGTGACGGACGGCGCGCCATCCCTCGTCGTACCCGAACGAGCGTTGCCCGAGCTTGCTCTCCCAAACCTCGCCGTGCCCGAACTTACCTTGCCCACACTCGCCTTGCCCGAAGAGGCCCCTCCCCATGCAATCCATCCTTCTCGGCGTTGACCGGCTGAACGGCCTCATCGGCAAGATTTTCGCCTGGTGCATCGTCATTCTCATGGCGGCCATCTGTTACGAGGTGTTCTGCCGCTATGTGCTGCGCGACCCCACCACCTGGGCCTATGACGTCAGCCTGATGCTCTATGGCGCGCTTTTCATGATGGCGGGCGCCTACACGCTCTCGCGCAATGGCCATGTGCGGGCCGACTTCCTGTACCGGAAGTGGCAGCCCCGTACCCAGGCCAAGACGGACCTGGTCCTGTACTTCCTGTTCTATTTCCCCGGCATCCTGGCGCTGATCTATTCCGGCTGGGGCTATTTCCACCTCTCCTACCTGCTGAACGAGCACTCCTCCTTCAGCCCGGACGGACCGGTGATCTGGCCCTTCAAGGCGCTGATCCCCATCACCGGCGTGATGATGCTGCTGCAGGGCATGGTGGAGGTGGTGCGCTGCTGGATCTGCCTGCGCGAGGGAGACTGGCCGCAACGCCTGCATGACGTTGAGGAACTGGAGAAGGTCATTCTCGACGAAGCCGCCGCCAAGGCCGCCGAGGAAGAGGCCCGGCTCAACGCCATCGAGCGCGAATCCACCACGCGGGGGTCCCTGTGATGTTTCTTTCCGATCCCGCGCTCGGCATTCTGATGCTGGTCGTCTTCCTGATCCTGCTGATGCTCGGCTTTCCCATCGCCTTCACCCTGATGGCGCTGGGCGTGGCCTTCGGCTACCTCTCGATCGGCGACGGCATTTTCCAGCTCTTCGTCCAGCGCACCTATTCGGTGATGGCGAACGACGTGCTGATCTCGATCCCGCTGTTCCTGTTCATGGGCTATGTGATCGAACGCGCCAATATTCTTGACCGGCTGTTCCGCTCCATCCAGCTGGCGGCCGGCTGGATTCCCGGTTCGCTGGCGGTGGCCACCCTCATCACCTGCGCGCTGTTCGCCACCGCCACCGGCATTGTCGGCGCCGTGGTGACGCTGATGGGGCTGCTGGCCTTCCCGGCCATGCTGCGGGCGGGCTACGATACCAAGATCTCCGCCGGCGTCGTCTGTGCCGGCGGCTGTCTCGGCATCCTCATCCCGCCCAGCGTCATGCTCATCCTCTATGGCGCCACCGCCGGCGTCTCGGTGGTGAAGCTCTATGCCGCGGCGTTCTTCCCCGGCATCGCGCTGGCCGGCATGTACATGGCCTATGTGATCATCCGTGCGATGATCAACCCCTCGCTGGCGCCGAAGCTGCCGGCGTCGGAACGAAACGTCCCCGTGCTCACCGTCATCTGGGCACTGGCCACCTCGTTCTTCCCGCTGGTGCTGCTCATCGTCTCGGTGCTCGGCTGCATCATCCTCGGCCTGGCGACGCCGTCGGAAGCCGCGGCCATCGGCGCGGCGGGCGCCATCCTGCTGGCGCTGGCCTACCGCACCTTCAGCATCGAGAAGCTGAAGGACTCGGTGTTCCTCACCGCCCGCGCCTCGGCGATGGTGTGCTGGCTGTTCGTCGGCTCGGCGGTGTTCTCCGCCGTGTTCGCGCTGCTGGGCGGCCAGCGGGTGGTGGAAGAGTTCATCATGGGGCTGGACATCGGCCCGATCGGCTTCCTGATCCTCACCCAGGTCATCATCTTCGTGCTGGGCTGGCCGCTGGAATGGACGGAGATCATCGTGATCTTCCTGCCCATCTTCCTGCCGTTGCTCGACCATTTCGGCATCGACCCGATCTTCTTCGGCGTGCTGGTGGCGTTGAACCTGCAGACCTCGTTCCTCTCCCCGCCGGTCGCCATGGCGCCCTTCTATTTGAAAGGCGTGGCACCCAAGCATGTGACGATCGAGGAAATCTTCTCCGGCGTCATGCCGTTCATCTTCATCGTCATCTTCGCGATGATCCTGCTTTACACCTTCCCCGGCTTCGCGCTCTGGCTGCCGAACTATCTCTATGGCGGCTGAGTTCCGCGCCACGCAAAGCGGAAACGGGCCCCGATGGGGCCCGTTTTCATATGCGGCGGCGAGGACGCCTCAGGCCGAGAGCGCCTTGGGGTCGCCGGGCGCGGTCTTCCAGCCGAGCGCGGGGAAGCGCACCACCCGCCGGCCGCGGAAGTCCGCCTCGCAGACCAGGTGCCCACGCTCTTCCATATAGGTGAGCAGCCAGCGCCCGCGCGAGGGCGAGCGGCTGCCATAGGCCTTCGCCAGCGCCTCGTCGGCGGGGGATGGCGCGCCCTCCATGCCGGCGCGCGCCAGCAGCAGGAACACGCCCTGCATCTCCTCCGGCAGCCCGGTCGCCTGCTCCACCGCCCGCGCCCACCCCTCGTCGCCGGGGCGGGAATCGAGCCCGGCGCGGGCAATGGCCAGCCGACGGGTGAAGGCGGCGAGATCAGGCACTTTCGAGCCAACCCGCCGCACCCGGCAATGCACGAGGAAATCCGGGTAGAGCGCGGCAGCGGAGCGGAACGGCGCCTCGGGGTCGGTGACGAACTGGCGCACGATCTCCTCGACCAGCGCCTCGCGCTCGGCATCGAACGCCGCCGCCACTTCGGGGTCCACCGGCACCGGCTCGGGCGCCGGCGCCTCCTCCAGCGTCTCCAGAATGGCGTCGGTGGCGCGCGGCTCGCCGCGCGGCGGCGGCGCGGGCAGCGGCTCGGTGCCGAGATCGTCGAAGATGAGGTCCTGCAGTTCCGCCATCGGCATCTCCGGCGGCGGCAGCAGCGAGGGCCGCCCGTTGCGGCTGGCGGTCTCGACATGGCCGATCTTCACCGGCAGCGGGCGGCGCGACAGCGCCGGGCCGAGCGCGACGAAGGAGCCGGTGTTGAGGTCGCGAAAACTCTCCGCCTGCCGCTTGTCCATGCCGAGCAGATCGGCGGCGCGGGCCATGTCGATGTCGAGAAAGGTGCGGCCCATCAGGAAATTGGAGGCTTCCGCCGCGACATTCTTGGCCAGCTTGGCGAGGCGCTGGGTGGCGATGACGCCGGCCAGCCCGCGCTTGCGGCCACGGCACATCAGATTGGTCATCGCCGAGAGCGAGATGCGCCGCGCCTCATCGGAAATCTCGCCGCCGCCCGAGGGGGCGAAGAGCTGCGCCTCGTCGACCACGACCAGCATCGGAAACCAGTATTCGCGGTCCGCGTCGAACAGGCCGTTGAGGAAGGCGGCGGCGGAGCGCATCTGCGCGTCGGCGTCCAGCCCTTCGAGGTTGAACACAACCGAGGCCCGGTGCTTGCGGATGCGGGCGGCGATGCGCTGGATTTCGCCGGCGGTGCGCTCGGCGTCGATCACCACATGGCCGAAGCGTTCGGCGAGGCCGACGAAATCCCCCTCGGGGTCGATGATCGCCTGCTGCACATGGCCGGCGCTCTGTTCGAGCAGGCGCCGCAGCAGATGCGACTTTCCGGAGCCGGAATTGCCCTGCACCAGCAGGCGGGTGGACAGGAGCTCTTCCAGGTCGAGCCGAACCGGCTGTCCGGCGTTGCTGCTTCCGAGCTCGATACCGATCTTCATCTGCGATGACGCATCCCTGAACCGGCCCCTCCGCTGCGGCAGCGGGCCGAATGGTTCGATTGTCCCGCCCCAGACCGGACGATCCGACCGGGAGGGCAGCCTGGCCGCCCCCGCCCGGCCTGCCTTTAGCACGCGGCAGGGGCCTGCGCCGACAGCCGCCACGAACTCCACAGATTCGGCCCGGCTCGACAAGTCCCGTGTGTAGGGTCATCCTTGCCAGATGTCGCGCCCGCCTTTCTTCACCATCGGCTATGAACAGGTCTCCTCCGCCGCCGTGCTCGACACGTTGAGCGGAGCGGGCGTCGATCTTCTGGTCGATGTGCGTGCCGTCGCCGCCTCGCGCCGCGCCGGCTTTTCCAAGAGCCACCTCGCCGCCGGCGTGAGCGAGCGCGGCATCGGCTATCTGCATCTGCGCGGCCTCGGCACGCCGGCGGAGGGCCGGCAGGCGGCACGCAGCGGCCATTACGACCAGCTGCGGCGCATCTATGACGCCCATCTCGCCACCCCCACCGCGCAGGAACAGCTCGACGAACTGACCGCGCTGGTGAAGGCGGGACGGCGGGTCTGCGTGCTGTGCTTCGAGCGCCATCCCGAGCATTGCCATCGGCAGATGGTGGCTGATCTCGTTTGCGAGCGGGTGGGCGTCGCGGTCGAACATCTGATGGCATCGCCGGTCTAGATACGCCGCCCTGCGACAAAATGCGGCATGCCAGCGCGTGCATCCCAATCCACGCTCTTCCTCCGGTTGATTGAGGGGGCCGGGAGAGGGTGCTCGGATGAGGGGTACTTCCTGACCATATGCAACCGTGAGCGCGGCGATGTTCTCTTCGCCGGCGCGAACTCTCGCGCCTCTCCTCGCGGCGTTGTCTGCCGCGTGCCCAGCGTCCAGCGCGGCAGCCGAGGAGAGCGCGGAGGCCTTGCTGCGCCGGCGGCTCTATTTCTATACCGGCGTCGATATCGCCCGCGACAATGGCTATGGCTGGGGCGGCATGGCGTGGGCGCCCTTCGCACCTATGGACCAGGAAGGCCTGCGGGTGCGAACCCAGACCGGCGGCGGGCGCTACGAGTACCGCACGCAGGCGGTGCCGGGCGGCTGGAACACCGGCAACAAGACCGATGGCGAGGTGCTGCTGGGCTGGCAGTTCCTGCGCGGCGCCCATGCCATCGCCCTCTATGGCGGGGTGAATGTGGTTGACAACCGGCTCGACGCCCCCGACCCCGGCAATCCCGACCAGGGCACGCAGTTCGGCGCCAAAATCGTCGCCGAATGGTTCTACCGGTTTGACGAACGCTGGACGCTGACCGCCGCCCTAAGCGCCTCGACGGCGGACGGCACGGTGAACGGCCGCGCCAGCGCCGGCTGGCAGGCCGTCAGCTGGCTTGCGGTCGGGGTGGAGACCGGCGCCACCACGGACTGGCTGGACCAGAGCGCCCGCCTCGGGCTGTTCCTCACCTGCCCACTGGCGGGGCAGGAATTGCGCGCCGCCGCCGGCTGGCGCTGGAGCAGCGATAGTGACGCAAGCCCCTATGGCACGCTCTCGCTGTTCATGCCGTTCTGATCCTCGCGCCGCGCCGGCTCAGGCGTCTTCCGCCTTCATCGCCTCCAGCGCGGCGTCGGCGTCGATCGTCGACGCGGCCGCGATCTCGTGAATCTCCAGCGCCTCCAGATCCTCGTGCGTGTCGATGTCGAGAAAGGCGCTCTCGCCCTCCACCGGCACCTCGACCACGAAATCGGCGTTCTGGGCGAGGATCTGCCGGGCGCCGACATCGCCGGCCAGTGTCTTCAGCGCGGGGAAGAGAGCCCGCGCCAGCGCCACCGGGTTGCCCTGCCGCCCCTCGGCCACCGGCACCGCCGCCAGCCTTCCGCGCGCGGGATCGAGCGCATCGGCGAGGCAGTCGACCAGGGACGGCTCGACCATGGGCATGTCGCCCAGCATCACCACCACCCGCTCCACCTCCTTCGGCAGCGCGGCGACGCCGGCCTTGAGCGAGGTGGAAAGCCCCTGCGCGAAATCCTGATTGTGCGCGAAGGTGACATCGAGCCCGGCCAGCGCCGCCCGCACCGCGTCCGCCTCATGCCCCGTCACCACGATAACGGGGCGCGCCCGCGCGGCGAGGGCCGTCTCCACCACCCGGCGCACCAGCGGCACCCCGCCGAGCGGCAGCGTCAGCTTGTGCGCCTGCGGCAGGCGCGTGCCCTGCCCGGCCGCCAGCACCAGCGCGGCCGGCGGGCGGGCCGGGCGGCGGCGCAGTTCGCCGACGATCTGGGCGAGAATGGACACGGCGATCTCCGCCGGATTGGCGGCACCGATATCGAGGCCGATGGGCGCGCGGATGCGCTCCAGCGCCGCGCGCGGCACGCCGCGTTCCGCCAGCCGCGCGACCCGGCCGGCATGGGATTTGCGCGAGCCGAGCGCGCCGACATAGAAGCAGCCGGCGCTGAGCGCCGCCTCAAGCGCCGGGTCGTCGATCTTCGGGTCATGCGCCAGCACCGCCACCGCCGTGAAGGGGTCAAGCCCAAGGTCGGCCAGCGCCTCCTGTGGCCACTGCGCGCGCACCTCGACGGCGGGAAAGCGCTCCTCGGTAGCGAAGGCGGTGCGCGGATCGACGATGATGACCTCGAAGCCGACGGCCTTGGCCATCGGCGCCAGCGCCTGCGAGATATGCACCGCCCCGGTGATGACAAGGCGCGGCGACGGCAGATGCACGGTGAGGAACAGCCGCGCCCCCTCCACCTCCACCCGTCCGCTGCGCCCGCTGCGCAGCGCCTCGGCGAGAGGCTCCGCCAGCGGATCGCCCGCCACCTCGCCGGCACGCACCAGCCGCTGCCCGCCGCCGTCGAGATCGGTGACGAGGACAATGGGGCGGCGCGCGGCGCGCTCGGTGTTCAGCGCATTGAGCAGCGACAGATCCATCAGGAAACCTTCTCGACATAGACCGCGATGCGCCCGCCGCAGGACAGGCCGACCTGCCAGGCGGTTTCATTGGCGACGCCGAATTCCAGCAGCCGGGGGCTGCCATCGGCGATCACCTCGGCGGCTTCCGCCACTACCGCGCCTTCGACGCAGCCGCCGGACACCGAGCCGAGGAAATTGCCGTCCTCGTCGATGGCGAGGTGGCTGCCGACCGGGCGGGGCGCCGAGCCCCAGGTCTCCACCACCGTTGCCAGCGCCACGCCCCTTCCCTCCTGCCGCCAGCTTGCCGCCGCCTGCAGCACATCTTCCTCGCGCGTGAGCATCGGCTCCTCCTTCACGTTCGACGATTTGCCCCACTATAGCGCGGCAACGCGGCGGCGCCTTGCCGGCGGGCGCGGAAACGATCACAAGACCGCGCATGAACGCCCCTGCCCGCTCCCCCCTCGCCCCGTCCGCCGCCACTCCGCTGCCCGCGCGGACGCTGCGCCGCGTCAGTGAACTGGCGGAGGCCGGGCTGGTCGCAGCCGATCCGGCGCTGGAGGCGGTCGCCGCCCGCTATGCCGTAGCGGTGACGCCGGTGCTGGCCGGCCTGATCGACCCCGCTGACGCCGCCGACCCGATCGCCCGCCAGTTCGTCCCGGATGCGCGCGAGCTGGAGACGCGGCCGGAAGAGCGCGAGGACCCGATCGGCGACGCGGCGCACAGCCCGGTGCCCGGCATCGTCCACCGCTATCCCGACCGGGTGCTGCTGAAGCTGGTCGGCGTCTGCGCCGTCTATTGCCGCTTCTGCTTCCGCCGCGAGATGGTCGGGCCGGGGGCCGAGAGCAACCTCTCCGACGAGGCGCTGGAGACCGCCCTCGCCTATATCTCCGCCCGACCCGAGATCTGGGAAGTCGTGCTGACCGGCGGCGACCCGTTCGTCGCCTCGCCGCGTCGCCTCGCCGGGTTGATGGCCCGGCTTGCCGCCATCCCGCATGTGAAGGTGGTGCGCTTTCACACCCGCGTGCCCATCGCCGCGCCCGAGCGCGTCACCGGCGCGCTGGTGGCGGCGCTGCGCGCGCCCGGCGTGACCACCTATGTCGCCGTCCACGCCAACCACGCCCGCGAACTCGGCGCCGAGGCGCGCGCGGCGCTGGCCCGGCTGGCCGAAGCCGGCATCGCGCTGGTCGGGCAGAGCGTGCTGCTCGCCGGGGTCAATGACGACGCCGGAACGCTCGCGGCGCTGTTCCGCGCGCTGGTGGAATGCCGGGTGAAGCCCTATTACCTCCACCATCCCGACCTCGCCCCCGGCACCGCGCATTTCCGCCTGACCATCCAGCGCGGGCAGGAACTGATGGCCGCACTGCGCGGGCGCGTCTCCGGCCTCGCGCTGCCGACCTACGTGCTCGACATCCCCGGCGGCCACGGCAAGGTGCCGGTGGGGCCGTCTTATCTGGAGCCGGCGCCCGAGGGCTGGCACGTCACCGATTATTGCGGCGGCGTACATGCTTATGGAGAAGGCGTGTGAGCCGGCCCGCCTCCGTCGATGTGGTGGTGATCGGCGCCGGCGCGGCCGGGCTGATGTGCGCCATCGAGGCCGGCAGACGCGGGCGCCGCGTCGTGGTGCTCGACCATGCCCGCGCGCCGGGCGAGAAGATCCGCATTTCCGGCGGCGGCCGCTGCAACTTCACCAATCGCGACGCCGCCCCGCGCCATTATCTCTCGGCCAATCCGGGTTTCGCCATCTCGGCGCTGAAACGCTACACCGCGCAGGATTTCATCGCCCGCATGGACCGGCGCGGCATCGCCTGGCACGAGAAGACGCTCGGCCAGCTGTTCTGCGACGGCTCGGCCCGGCAGGTGGTGGAAATGCTGACCGATGAGCTGCGCGAGGCCGGCGGCGAGCTGCGCCTGTCCACCGCCATTACCGGCATCGAGCGCAGCGCCGATGGCTTCACCGTGGCGACCGCCAACGGCACCTTGGCCTGCGCGTCGCTGGTGATCGCCTCGGGCGGCAAGTCGATCCCGAAAATGGGGGCTACCGGCTTCGGCTATGAGGTGGCCGAGCGCTTCGGGCTGGCGCTGCAACCCACCCGCCCCGGTCTGGTGCCGCTTACGCTCGACCCGGCGCAGCTGGAGCGGCTCGCCCCGCTCGCCGGGGTGGCGGTGGAGGGACGGGTGAGCCATGGCAAAACCCGGTTCGAGGAAGGGCTGCTGTTCACCCATCGCGGCCTGTCGGGGCCGGCGATCCTGCAAATCTCCTCCTATTGGCGCGAAGGCGACGAGATCGCGCTCGCGCTTGCGCCCGGCGCGGACGTGTTCGCCCAGCTGCGCGAGGCGCGGGCCGCAAATGGCCGGCAGTCGCCCGTCACCGCGCTGGCGAACCTGCTGCCCAAGCGCCTCGCCCAGCTCATCACTGATCGCGAGGCCGGCGCGGTCAATCTCGCCGACCTCTCGGACAAGGCGCTGCGGCGGATCGACGAGGCGGTGAATGGCTGGCGGCTGAAGCCGACCGGCTCGGAAGGCTACCGCACCGCCGAGGTGACGCTGGGCGGCGTCGACACGGCCGGCCTCGATTCGCGCACGCTGGCGGCGCGCGAGGTGCCGGGGCTCTATTTCGTCGGCGAAGTGGTGGATGTCACCGGCTGGCTCGGCGGCTATAATTTCCAGTGGGCCTGGTCGTCCGGCTGGGTCGCCGGGCAGTTTGCCTGAGCCGAGGCTCAGACCGACAGGAAGCCCCGCCCGAGATAGGCGAGCTTGGCCTTGTCGGGGCCGAGCGTCACCGCCTCGACCCGGCCGACCAGCACGTCATGGGTGGCGATGGTGCGGATCTCCACCATGCGGCACTGGAAAACCGCGATCGCCCCGTTCAGGCAGGGCAGGCCCAGCGCGCCCTCATGCCAGTGACCGACGCCGAATCGCTTCTCCCCCTCCAGTCCTCCCCGCCCGCCGAAGCTCTCGGCCACGCTTTGCTGCTCGGCGCCCAGCATGTTGACCGCGAACCGGCCGGACTGGCGGAAGGCGGGGGCGGAGCGGATGCGGCGGTTGAGGCAAACCAGCAGCGTCGGCGGGCTGTCCGACACCGAGGCGACGGCGGTGGCGGTGAAGCCCGCGCGCCCGTCCGGCCCGCTGGTGGTGATCACATGCACCGCGGCCACCAGCCGGCTCATCGCCTCGCGATAGAGCCCGGCCTCGACCGCGTGGCCTGCCTCATGCTGTGCCGCATCATGTGCCTTGGGCTGGTCCACGCTGGCGTGCCTCCTGCGGCCTCGCGCGGAGCGAAGGATCCACTCCACGCGGCTTCGCTGTGCATAACCTTTGCGGCGCGCATTTGGAAACCGCGCGGCGCGCGTGAACGTAGATGACGCTGTGAAGACAAAAATGACCGCTCACGCCACAGTGCAGACGCAGCGCCACCACATTAACCGCTTGAGTTGCAAAGGAATTCATGAAATAGGTATTTAAATACCCTCGTATCATGCTTTTCGATCGATTGCATTTCGTCTTTCGATCGAATTGTATCGGAACGTGGCGCAGGCTAAGAGTCAGAGGCGCACACCGTACGGGCACGGTTACAAACTGTGCAAAAGCCCGACGGTAGCGCCTTGCGCAAATGCGGCTGAGGGGAGCCGGCACAATCATGGAAATCTTTGTTCAGCAGCTCATCAATGGGCTGACGCTCGGCTCGATCTACGGGCTGATCGCTATCGGCTATACCATGGTGTTCGGCATCATCGGCATGGTCAACTTCGCCCATGGCGACGTCTTCATGGTCTCGGCCTTTATCGCGCTGATCTGCTTCCTGCTGGTCACGACGGTGATGGGGATCACCTCCATCTTCCTGGCGCTGGCCATCGTGCTTGTCGTGGCGATGGTGTTCACCTCGCTGCTGAACTGGGCGATCGAGCGGGTGGCCTACCGGCCGCTGCGTGGCTCGTTCCGGCTGGCGCCGATGATCTCCGCCATCGGCATGTCGATCTTCCTCGCCAACTTCGTCCAGGTGACGCAGGGCCCGCGCAACAAGCCGATCCCGCCCATGATCACCGACGTCATCGTGCTGATGGACAACGGCTCCTACCAGGTCACGCTGGCCTGGAAGCAGGTGATCATCATGGTGATCACCGCCGCGCTGCTCGGCGGCTTCTGGTACCTGGTGCAGAAGACCTCGCTCGGCCGCGCCCAGCGCGCCTGCGAACAGGACCGCAAGATGGCGGCGCTGCTCGGCATCAATGTCGACCACACCATCTCGCTGACCTTCGTCATCGGCGCCGCTCTCGCCGCCGTCGCCGGCACGCTGTACCTGATGTATTACGGGGTGGCGAACTTCGCCGACGGCTTCGTGCCCGGCGTGAAGGCCTTCACCGCGGCCGTGCTCGGCGGCATCGGCTCGCTCCCCGGCGCCGTGCTCGGCGGGCTGCTGATCGGCCTGATCGAGACCTTCTGGTCGGCCTATTTCTCCATCGAATACAAGGATGTGGCGGCGTTCTCCATCCTCGCCATCACGCTGATCTTCATGCCGCAGGGCCTTCTGGGCCGGCCTGAGGTCGAGAAGGTCTGAGGTCGCGCATCATGGCTGTCCAGACCGCCGAAACCGCCCCGCCCGCGGCCGCCAACCCCGTGCTGGGCCCCGCCTTCAAGGACGCGCTGATCGTCGGCCTGATCGCGCTGGGCCTGTTCGGCCCGCTCATCGGGTTCGAGACCGTCATCATCGACGGCGCGCTGGGGCTGGCCTACCGGCCCTCGCTGCTGGCCATCATGGTCGGCATCATCTTCTTCGGCCGGCTGCTGCTGAACCTCACTTTGTGGTCGCCGAACCGCAAGCCCTCCACCCACACCGGCCCGACCCTGTTCGACCGGGCCGGCACGGTGATGGGCCCCGGCGTCAAGCCGGCGCTGCTGGCCTTCGCCGTACTCTTCCCGGCCATCGCCATCTTCTCGCTCGGCGGGCTGAACGAGAGCCGCTATCTCATCGATCTCGGCATTCTCATCCTCACCTATGTGATGCTGGGCTGGGGGCTGAACATCGTCGTCGGCCTCGCCGGCCTGCTCGATCTCGGCTATGTCGCCTTCTACGCGGTGGGCGCCTACACCTATGCCCTGCTCGCGACCTCGGCGCCGATCAACGACTTCTTCGCCGGCCTGTTCGGCGCCACCTTCTGGGCCAATTGGGCGTTTTGGATCTGTTTGCCGATGGCCGGCATCTTCGCCGGCGTCTGGGGCATGATCCTCGGCTTCCCGGTGCTGCGCCTGCGCGGCGACTACCTCGCCATCGTCACCCTGGCCTTCGGCGAGATCATCCGCCTGGTGCTGATCAACTGGGTGGACTTCACCAATGGCGGGGCGGGCATCGCCTCCATCCCGCGCGCCACCTTCTTCGGCATTCCCTTCAATGCCGGGCCGGATGGTTTCGCCGCGCTGTTCGGGCTGCCCTTCAGCCCGATGCACCGCATCATCTTCCTCTACTTCGTCATCCTGGCGCTGGCGCTCTTGACCGCCTTCGTCACCGTGCGCCTGCGCCGGCTTCCCGTCGGCCGCGCCTGGGAAGCGCTGCGCGAGGACGAGATCGCCTGCCGCTCGCTCGGCATCAACACCACCACCACGAAGCTCTCCGCCTTCGCCACCGGCGCCATGTTCGGCGGCTTCGCCGGCTGCTTCTTCGCCGTACGCGCCGGCTTCGTCAGCCCGGAGAGCTTCACCTTCGACGTCTCGGCGATGATTCTGGCCATCGTCGTGCTCGGCGGCATGGGCTCGCAGATCGGCGTCGCGGTGGCGGCGGCTGTCATGATGGGCGGCATGGAGATGCTGCGCAATCTGGGCTTCCTGAAGCAGGTCTTCGGCAATGATTTCGACCCCAGCCTCTACCGCATGCTGATCTTCGGCTTCGCCATGGTCGCCATCATGGTGTGGAAGCCGCGCGGCCTCGTCTCCACCCGCGACCCGACGATCTTCCTCAAGGAGCGCAAGGCGGTATCCGGCGATCTCGTGAAGGAGGGCCACGGCTGATGGCAACCTCTCCTGCAAACG
The DNA here is from genome assembly GCF_000380205.1 of Ancylobacter sp. FA202. Taxonomy (NCBI): domain Bacteria; kingdom Pseudomonadati; phylum Pseudomonadota; class Alphaproteobacteria; order Hyphomicrobiales; family Xanthobacteraceae; genus Ancylobacter; species Ancylobacter sp. FA202. The sequence goes on from NZ_KB904818.1 coordinate 5,027,986, forward strand.
GCCTCCCGCGCTGGGACGCCGACCCCATCCTCATCGTCGAACACCTGTTCATGCGCTTCGGCGGCCTGATCGCGGTGAACGACCTCAGCTTCAAGGTCGGGCGCGGCGACATCACCGCCCTGATCGGCCCCAATGGCGCCGGCAAGACCACGGTGTTCAACTGCATCACCGGCTTCTACAAGCCGAGCGAGGGCCGCCTCATCCTGGCGCATGGCCGCGCGCCGACGCCCGGCGAGATCGCCGAGGTGACGCGCATCGGCGAGCGCTCGCTGGTCGGGCGCAACGCCGGCGTGTTCCTGCTGGAGCGGATGCCCGACTACCGGGTTTCCGGCGAGGCGAAGGTGGCCCGCACCTTCCAGAACATCCGGCTGTTCACCGGCATGACCGTGCTGGAAAACCTCATGGTCGCCCAGCACAATGCGCTGATGGCCGCCTCGGGCTATTCGCTCAAGGGGCTGTTCGGGCTGCCGGGCTGGACGAAGGCGCAGAAAGCTGCGACCGCGAAGGCGGAATACTGGCTCGACAAGGTCGGCCTCACCGACCGCGCCGACGACCCGGCCGGCGACCTGCCCTATGGCGCCCAGCGCCGGCTGGAAATCGCCCGCGCCATGTGCTCGGAGCCGATCCTGCTCTGCCTCGACGAGCCCGCCGCCGGCCTCAACCCGCGCGAAAGCCTCGAACTCAACACCCTGCTGCGCGCCATCCGCGCCGAGCACGGCACCTCGATCCTGCTGATCGAGCACGACATGAGCGTGGTGATGGAAATCTCCGACCATGTGGTCGTGCTCGACTACGGCACCAAGATCTCCGACGGCACGCCGCAGGCGGTGAAGAACGACCCGCGCGTCATCGCCGCCTACCTCGGCGTCGACGAGGACGCGGTGGAGGAGGTCGAGGCCGAACTCCAGCTGGACACCAACCCGACGGGAGCGGGCGCATGAGCGACACCCTCACCGCCACCACGCCCGCCCTCTCCACGCCGGCCCGCACCGACGCGCCGATGCTGCAGGTGCGCGGGGTCAAGACCTTCTACGGCAACATCATGGCCCTGCGCGGCGTCGATGTGGACGTCTACAAGGGCGAGATCGTCACCCTGATCGGCTCCAACGGTGCCGGCAAGTCGACGCTGATGATGACCATTTTCGGCCAGCCGCGCCCGCGCGAGGGCTCGATCCTGTTCGAGGGGCGCGACATCACCCAAGTGCCGACCCACGAGATCGCCCATCTCAAGATCGCCCAGTCGCCGGAGGGGCGGCGCATCTTCCCGCGCATGAGCGTGTTCGAGAACCTGCAGATGGGCGCGGCGGTGGATGGCTTCGCCCATTTCGACGCCGATCTCGAAAAGGTCTTCGTGCTGTTCCCGCGCCTGAAGGAGCGGATCAACCAGCGCGGCGGCACGCTTTCGGGCGGCGAGCAGCAGATGCTGGCGATCGGCCGGGCGCTGATGAGCCGGCCGCGCCTGCTGATGCTGGACGAGCCCTCGCTCGGCCTCGCCCCGCTGGTGGTGCGCCAGATCTTCGACGCCATCCGCGAGCTCAACCGCACCGAAGGGCTCACCGTGTTCCTGGTCGAGCAGAACGCCTTCCACGCGCTAAAGCTCGCCCATCGCGGCTATGTTCTCGTCAACGGCGCCATCACCCTCTCCGGCGAGGGCCGCGAATTGCTGGAGCGCCCGGAAGTGCGCGCCGCCTATCTCGAAGGAGGGGCGCACTGATGGCTCCCGTTTCCGGCACCCTCGTCTCCAAGGGCAGTTCGGCAAGCCTCGCCGTCGCCCTGCCGCTGCTGGTGGTGGCCCTCGTCCTGCTCTCGGCCGTGTTCATGCCCGAGCTGGTGGTCGAGGTGTCGCGCGCTGACTTCGTGCTCGTCACCCTGTTTCTGGGCGGCGGCGCGGCGTGGTTGACCGGCCGCTCCATCGCCACCACCTGGCGGCCCTACCGGCAGGCGGTGCTCTACGCGCTGCTGCTGGGCTGCGTGGTGCGCTTCTTCCATTTCGCGCTGTTCGAGGGCACGCTGCTCTCGCTGCACTATTTCCTCACCGATACGGCCTTCCTGGTCGCCATCGCCACCCTCGGCTTCCGTGCCGAGCGGGCCCGGCAGATGGCCACCCGTTATGGCTGGATCTATCGCCAGTCCGGGCTCTTCGGCTGGCTTGAAGGCAATACCGGAAACCAATCCGGAGAGCCCCGATAGGCGCCTTCACCATGTTTCGCTTGCTCGTCGACAAGAGCACCGAAAAGGGCATGATATCGGCCCGGGGCGATCGCCGCCGAGCCGTAAAGGCCGTGCTTTCCACCCTTCCAGAACCAGGAGAGACGTTCATGAAGAAGCTTCTGATTGCCGGCCTGGCGCTCGGCGCCATGGCGGCGCTGGCCGCTCCGGCGTCCGCTCAGATCAAGGTCGGCGTGGGCGGTCCCATGACCGGCGCGAACGCCACCTTCGGCGCCCAGCTGAAGAACGGTGCCGAACAGTGGGCCGCCGACGTCAACGCCAAGGGCGGCATCCTCGGCGAGAAGGTCGAGCTGATCATCGGCGACGACGCCTCCAAGCCCGAGCAGGGCGTGTCGGTGGCCAACAAGTTCATCTCTGACGGCGTCAAGGTCGTCCTCGGCCACTTCAACTCCGGCGTGTCGATCCCGGCCTCCGAGCAGTATGCCGAAGCCGGCATCCTCCAGCTCACCCCGGCCTCGACCAACCCGACCTTCACCGAGCGCGGCCTGACCACCGTGTTCCGCGTCTGCGGCCGTGACGACCAGCAGGGCGCCGTCGCCGGCGACTACATCGCCAAGAACCTGAAGGGCAAGAAGGTCGGCATCGTTCACGACAAGACCCCCTACGGAAAGGGCCTTGCCGACGAGACCCAGAAGTCCATGAATGCCGCCGGCATCAAGGAAGTGGTCTATGAAGGTATCAACCCGGGCGAGAAGGACTATTCCGCGCTCGTGTCGAAGCTGAAGGCCGCCAATGTCGACGTGCTCTATTACGGCGGCCTGCACACCGAAGCCGGCCTGCTCGTGCGCCAGATGCGCGACCAGGGCATGACCACCGTCCTGTTCTCGGGCGACGGCATCACCGACAAGGAGTTCTGGACCATCGCCGGTCCGGGCGCCGCCGGCACCCTGATGACCTTCGGTCCCGACCCGCGCAACAGCCCGGCCGCCGCCGCGGTCGTCGCCGAGTTCAAGAAGAAGGGCATCGATCCGGAAGGCTACGTGCTCTACACCTACGCCGCCGGCCAGGTGTTCCAGCAGGCGGCCGAGGCGACCAAGTCGCTCGATAACGCCAAGCTGGCCGAGTACATTCACTCGGGCAAGACCTTCAAGACCGTTCTTGGCGACCTGATCTTCGACAAGAAGGGCGACCGCACCACCCTCGACTACGTGCTGTACGTCTGGAAGGACGGCGGCTACTCGCAGATGTGAGCCGCACCGCCGCGCCCCCGTGGCGCGGCGCCGGTTTCCACCGCGCCTGATATGAAGAAACCCGCCGGAGCGATCCGGCGGGTTTTTCATTGTCCAAGGCTCGGAAAGTCGGGTGCCACATCAGCCGAAGGCGGAGAGCGCCGGGAAGGTCTCCAGCAGCCAGAAGCTCGCCTGCGCCATCCAGCCGGAGAGAAAGCCGATGCCGGTCAGCACCAGCAGCGCGCCCATCACCTTCTCGATGATCGGCAAATAGCGCTTGGCATGGCCGAGCACCCCCAGCGCCGGGCGCGCCATCGCCGCCACCGCGAGGAAGGGCACGCCGAGCCCGGCCGAATACACCGCCAGTAGTCCCGCGCCATGGGTCAGCGTCTGCTCGCTCGCCGCCACGGCGAGGATCGCCGCCAGCACCGGCCCGATGCAGGGCGTCCAGCCGAAGGCGAAGGCGAGGCCCATCACATAGGCGCCGAGGAAGGTGGTCGGCGCGTCGACATGCACCCGCTTGGTCCGGGTCAGCCAGCTAAAGCGCAGAATGCCGAGAAAATGCAGGCCCATCAGCAGGATGGCGACACCTGCCACCATGGCGAGTTCCTGCGAGTAAAGACGCAGATACGCCCCCGCCACCGAGGCCCCCGCCCCCAGCGCCACGAACACCGTGGAGAATCCGGCGACAAACAGCGCCGCCGCGCCCAGCGTGCGCCGGGCGGCGGCATCGGTCGGCGCCTTGTGGGTGATCTGGTCGAGGCTGGTGCCGGCGAGATAGCACAGATAGGGCGGCACCAGCGGCAGCACGCAGGGGGAGGCGAAGCTGGCGATGCCGGCCAGGAAGGCGGCCGGAAGAGTGACGTCAGCCATGAAATGAGCAACCCTAGCCTTGTCCGAGGGCTTCCCCTTGCACGCCCTTGTCGGCTTATGCAATGCGGCCGGTTAACCCTCCCCGTGATGTGATGCCCTCCAGGCAGGCTGTTTCCCAAGCTGTTTCCCAAGCTGTTTCCCAAGCTGTCTCCAAGGACGACGTTTCGATGCGCAACCTGATCACCGATGTCGCCGGCCTCAGCGTGGGCCACGCCACCGACCTCACGCTGGCCTCCGGCGTGACCGTCATGCTGTTCGACGAACCCACCGTCGCCTCTGTCGATGTGCGCGGCGGTGGGCCGGGCACGCGCGAAACCGACCTTCTCGCCCCTGATGAGACGGTGGGCGCGATCCATGCCCTCACTCTGTCCGGCGGCTCCGCCTTCGGGCTCGACGCCGCCGGCGGGGTGGCGGCGGCGCTGGCCGAGCGCGGCATCGGCTTTCCCGTCGGCGATGCACGGGTGCCGATCGTGCCCAGCGCGGTGCTGTTCGACCTCATCAATGGCGGCGACAAGAACTGGGGCCGCTTCTCGCCTTATCGCGATCTCGGCTATGCTGCGGCAAATGCGGCCGGGCTCGATTTCCCGCTCGGCACGGTGGGCGCCGGCACCGGGGCGACGACGGTGGACCTGAAGGGCGGGCTCGGCTCCGCCTCGATGATCGCCCCCACCGGCCACCGGGTCGGGGCGCTGGTGGCGGTGAATGCCTGCGGCGCCACCAATTTCCCCGGCGGAGCGCATTTCTGGGCGGCACCGTTCGAGCAGGCGGGCGAGTTCGGCGGCCTCGGCCTGCCGCATCCGCTGCCGCCGCTACCCGTCCGGCCGGCGCTGAAGGGGCTGCCTCCGGGGGCCAATACCACCATCGCCATCGTCGCGACGGACGCCATTCTGACCAAGGCGCAGTGCAAGCGGCTTGCGGTCATGGCCCATGACGGGTATGCACACGCCATCTGGCCGGTCCATTCACCGCTCGATGGCGACACGATTTTCGCCGCGGCCACGAGCAAGAAACCCCTCGCCGATCCGATTTTCGATCTCGCGCTGATCGGCGACACAGTGGTTCGAACCCTTGCCCGCGCGTGTGCCCGGGCGGTTTACGAGGCGATCGCCCTTCCGCAGCCGGGAACGCTTCCCGCTTGGCGCGATCGCTGGGGGCATGGCCCCTGATCCCCAACTGAGGCCCGCCTCCGGGTTAGACAGAGGAAAAGATCGCTGACTATCGCCTTCCCTGCTTCGTCGCCGTCATCTTCGCTCGCCGCGCCTGCACCTTTACTGTCGTGTTTGCAGCCCGGCTTGTCGCATCTGTCCAATCTGCATGGCAGCTATGCGTTTGACACTCACCTCAATAATGAGGGGAGCGCATGAGCGAGAAAAAGCCACGCATCCGGGTTCGCGGCCTGACGAAGATTTTCGGTGATGAGCAGCACGCCGCCCTGCCGCTGCTGCAGGCCGGCAAGAACCGCGACGAGGTGCAGAAGGCCACCGGCGCGGTGATCGGCCTGCAGGATGTGAGCTTCGACGTCGCCGAGGGCGAGATCCTCGTCGTGATGGGCCTGTCGGGCTCGGGCAAGTCCACCTGCCTGCGCTGCATCAACCGGCTGATCGAGCCCACCGCCGGCTCGGTCCATATCGACGATACCGATGTCACCGCGCTGGGCGAACGCGATCTGATGGAACTGCGCCGCACCCGCTTCGGCATGGTGTTCCAGCAATTCGCGCTGTTTCCCCACCGCACCATCCTGCGCAATGTCGAATATGGGCTTGAGGTGCAGGGCGTGCCACAAGCCGCCCGTCGCGACAAGGCGATGGCCGCGATCGAGACGGTGGGGCTGAAGGGCTGGGACCAGCATTTCCCCTCGCAGCTCTCCGGCGGCATGCAGCAGCGCGCCGGCCTTGCCCGCGCCCTCGCCCTCGACCCCGACGTGCTGCTGATGGACGAAGCCTTCAGCGCCCTCGACCCGCTGATCCGCCGCGACATGCAGCAGGAACTCGTCGCGCTGCAGAAGCGGCTGAAAAAGACCATCGTCTTTGTCAGCCACGACCTCGACGAGGCGATCGCGCTCGGCGGGCGGATCGTGCTGATGAAAGACGGGCGCGTGGTCCAGCAGGGCACCGCCGCCGATTTCCTCGCCAACCCGGCGGACGAGTATGTGCGGCGCTTCGTCGAGCATATCGACGTGCTCGGTGTGGTCACCGCCGGCGATGCGATGCGCCCGCCAATGGCGGTCCGTCCCTGGCAGAGCAGCGCCGCCGAGGCGCTGGAGATCCTCACCCAGTCCGGGGAGCCCGTGATGACGGTGGTCTGCGAACTGGGCCGCTTCCAGGGCACGGTGGATGCCGACACGCTGCGGCGCGCCGGTGCCACCGAGCTGCGCCTGCTACTGAGCGACCGCGACGCTAGCGTGCCGCGCGGCGCCACGCTCAACGAGGCGGTCGCCCGGCTCGCCTCCGGCCGCGGCGAGATCGCCGTGACCGGCCCGGATGGCGCGCTTCTCGGCGTCATCGCCAATGCCGACCTCATCGCCGCCCTGGCGCGGCGGCGGGTCGAAACCGCGCACTGACGGGAGGGAATGATGGAGTTCGAGATCCCACGCATTCCTCTCGCCGAATGGTGCGACATCGCGCTCGACTGGGCGACGGAGCATTTTTCCGGTGTCACACGCGCCATGAGCGCGGTAATCGGCACCGCCATCGAGACCACGACCGACTTTCTCGTCGGCCTGCCGCCCTGGCTGGTCATCCTCGCCTGCGGGCTGCTGGTGTGGCGGCTGACCACATGGCGCATCGCGCTCGGCACGGTGCTCGGCTTCGCCTTCCTGTGGAACCTCGAACTCTGGCGGGCAACGCTGCAATCGCTGGTGCTGGTGCTGGTGTCGACGGCGTTCGCCCTCGCCATCGGCATTCCGATCGGCATCGCCGCGGCGCTGAGCAGGCGCTTCTGGCGCATTGTCGGCCCGGGGCTCGACATGATGCAGACCATGCCGAGCTTCGTCTATCTGATCCCCGCCATCCCGTTCTTCGGGCTTGGCGCGGTCTCGGCCTGTTTCGCCACCATCGTCTTCGCCATGCCGCCGACCATCCGCCTGACCGCGCTCGGCATTTTGCAGACGCCGCCGGAACTGGTGGAGGCGGCGGACGCCTTCGGCTCCAGCCGCTGGCAGAAGCTGTTCAAGATCCAGCTGCCACTCGCCATTCCCACCATCATGGCCGGCGTCAACCAGACCATCATGCTGGCGCTGTCCATGGTGGTCATCGCGGCGATGATCGGTGCCGGCGGGCTCGGCGGCGAGGTGTGGCGGGCAATCCAGCGGCTGGAGGCGGGCCAGGGCTTCCAGGCCGGCATCGCTATCGTCGTGCTGGCCGTCATCCTCGACCGCATCACCCAGCACATTGCCCATCACATGCGGCGCGACCGCCAGCAGGGCTGAACCCTCGCCCCTGGAAGCGAGGCGATGCCTCCGCTTCCGACCATCCCAACCGAGATTGGAGCAAGCGACATGTCATTCCTGGGAACATTCCTGAAGACGGCGGCCGTCGCCGCCACGACGCTCGGCCTCGCCGCCGGCGCGGCGCAGGCGGAGAAGAAGGACCTGACCATCGCCTATGTCGAATGGTCCGACACGGTGGTCGCCACCAACATCGTCAAGATCGCGCTCGAAGACGCGGGCTACAAGGTCAAGCTTGTGCCGCTCTCCGGCGCCGCCATGTGGCAGGCGGTGGCGACCGGCGAGGCCGATGCGATGGTGGCCGGCTGGCTGCCTGCGACGCATGAGGCCTACAACGCCAAGCTGAAGGACAAGGTGGTCAATCTCGGCCCCAACCTGTCCGGCGCCAAGATCGGCTGGGCCGTGCCGACCTATGTCGACATCACCTCGATCGAGGACATCAACAAGGACCCGGCCAAGTTCGGCGGCAAGGTCATCGGCATCGATCCCGGCGCCGGCCTGATGAAGGCGTCGGAGAAGGCGATCAAGGACTACGGCCTGAAGGTGAAGCTGGTCGAGGGCTCGGACGCCACCATGGTCGCCGCGCTCAAGGACGCCTACGCCAAGAAGGAGCCGATCGTCATCACCACCTGGACGCCGCACTGGATGTTCGCGGAGTGGGACCTGAAATACCTCGCCGACCCCAAGAACGTGTTCGGCGGTGAGGAGACGGTCAACACCATCGTCTCCACCAAGCTGAAGACCGAGGCGCCCGAGGCTTACAAGATCCTCGATAATTTCAGCCTCACGCTCGACGACGAGCAGAAGGTGATGGTCGAAAACAACAAGCCCGGCGCCGATCCGGCCGCCACCGCCAAGGCCTGGGTCGCCGCCAACAAGGCCAAGGTCGACGCCTGGATGAAGTGATCTCGATCGGTCGTCCCGATTATCGGATCGCGACGACGCGCCCGGCCGATGCGAGGCCGGGCGCCGGCATCGAACGGCCATCGACGCGAGGACGTCGATTCGGGTGAGCGGGCCTTGCCCGCCCTCGCGAACGATCCCGGCCGGTCATCCCGGCTGGGGTACCCTCCCCTTGGGCGGCCGGCGCGTTCCGGCCGCCCTTTTTCATCGACGCGCGATCGGCGCAGAGATCAGGGGCACGGCTCCCAGAAGCCCTGGGTGCGCTGCGGGTTGGTATAGAACCAGCAATAATTCGGCTGCGGCGGCGGGCCGGCGAGATTGGCGGCGGCAACGCCGGTGAGGAAGCCGAGCGCGGCACCAGCCGCGACCGCGCCGCCGGGCGGCCAATAGGGGCGCGGATTGACCACGACCACGCCGCCACCGCGCGGCACCGGGCCGTAATAGCGGCCGGGACCGTAATAATGGCCGGGGCCGCGCCAGCCACCGCCCCACGCGACGCCACAGCCGCGCCCGCCGCAGCCGGCGGCACGCCAGGCGCTGGCTTCCTGCACCATGCCGAACAGGCCGGCGGTGGACAGCACCGCCAGCGCGGCGAGCATGCTCTTTTTCATCATGACATTTCCCTCCTCAGGACCACGCCTCCGGCGCCGCCTCGCGCGCAGCGGATTCGCTGCGGTAATGGGACGCCTTTTCCCCACGCTCGGCAATAAGGGAGTTCCGCAACGACCCATGCGGCGCGCGCCGCCCGCCAGCGCCCGTCGGGGGTGCGGCCCGGGCACTTCTTCATTAGAGTACGAAGAATTCTAAGATACATTTGTTATCAATAACTTAGAGTCGTTCGTCGTTCTTTGTGTGGCAGATCGGTGCTATCGGACGGCCTGTTCGGGGCTCGGAAATCCTCCGACATAATCCCCCAGGAGAGTGCACATGAGACGCGCCGTACTTCCCGTGATCGTCGCGGCCACGGTGAGTCTGCCGGCGATGGCCGACCCGCGGGGCATTTCCCCCGCCTCGGTGGAAGCCACGCTCGGCAGCGTTGGAAACGAGGCCTTTGGCAGCTTTGACCTGTTCCTGCCCATGCTGGGCGACACGGACCGGCTGCTGTTCCTCGATGCCCGCGCCAGCTTCGGCAGCGAGCAGGAGGTCGAGCAGGGCTCGGTCGGCCTTGGCTACCGCTTCCGGCATGAGAATGGCTGGGTCTACGGTTTCAACGGCTATTTCGACTATCTCAACAGCCAGTACGACAACGGCTTCACCCAGCTCGGGCTCGGCGTCGAGGCGCTGAGCCAGGATTGGGAGCTGCGCGCCAATGGCTATCTCCCGGTCGGCGACATCGAGGCCGCGCTCGCCAGCGCCAATGCCGCGCTGATCGAGGCCGGGCGGCTGGTGTTCCGCGCCGGCGAGGAAACCGCGATGCAGGGTTTCGACGGCGAGATCGGCTACCGGCTGCCCTTCCTCACCCCCGATGATCTTACCCAGATCAAGCTCTTCGCCGGCGGCTACTGGTACACGGGCGATGGCGTCGAGGACGTGCCGGGCGTCTCCGCCCGAGTGGAACTGTCCCGCGCGGGCCTTCCCGCCTTCGGCAATGGCTCGCGGCTGACGCTCATTGCCGGGCTGACCTATGACGAGCAATACGACACGCAGGGCATCTTCCTCGCCCGGCTGCGCGTGCCGCTCGGCGACACGTCAGCGCAGGCGCCCTATGATCCGCTCTACCGCCGGGTCGAGCGCTCGGACGCGATCCGCACCCATGTCGGCGCCACCGGCGCGGCGGAAGCGGCGGTCTACACCGAGACCGGCGCGGTCGCCGGCCGGGTGGTCGCCATTGGCGCGGGCGACGATGCCGGCACCATCAATGCCCGGTTGGTGACGGCGGGCGATGGCGCGCTGGTGCTCGCCTCCGGCACGGTCGATGTCGATTCCACCGTCTCGCTCGGCACCGGCCAGTATCTGCTCGGCGGCGGCGGCGCGCTTGCCGTGCGCGGCGCGGTGAGCGGCGGCACGGCGGTGTTCCGCAACGCCCTGCCCGCGGCGACGCTGAACGGCACCGACCCGCTCGACGACGTGCTCTCTCTCGACGGTGACCGCAGCGCGGTGGCCTCGCTCGCGATCCGTGGCGGCCGCTCCGGCGTGGTGGCGGAAGGCGTCTCCGACATCGTCATGCGCGATCTCGACATTTCAGGCACCGCCGAGCACGGCATCTCGCTGGCAAGCGTCTCCAGCGCCACCATCGCCTCCACCCGCATCCATGACCTCGCCTTCTGCGAGAACAACACGGAATGCGAATGGTCGATCTTCAATCCCAATGAGGTGCGCAATGCCGGCATCGCCGCGCTGGCGGTGGAGGACCTGACGATCCGCGACGTGGCGATGGAGAACGTCACCTACGGCCTGTTCGTCGGAAGCCAGTATGAGGAGATCGACTGGGAGAACACCATCACCGGCCAGAGCGGCAACCTTACCGTTGAGAACCTCTCCATCGTCAACAGCCGCCGCGAGGGCATCCTGCTGGTCGGCGTGGACGGGGCGACGCTGCGCTCCATCAGCATCGACAATTCCGCCATGGACCGCTCAATGGACCTGATCGTTCTGCAGAAGACCGCGCATGCCGTGCTCGACGACCTGACGCTGAAGGGCGGTATCAACGGGCTGATGTTCGCCTCGTCGTTCAACCTGCCGGGCGTGACCACCGACATCGCGGTGTCCAATGCCTTCATCGAAGACACCTACCGCGCCGGCATCTTCATCAACCCGTCGAGCGACATCAGCTTCACCAATGTCACCATCTCCAATCCCGGCAGCTATGGCGTCTATTTCTATGGCGACGCCTATGGCTTCGCCGGCGGTCCGGTGACGGGGGTGAGCTTCACCGATGTGGAGGTGATCGCCAGCGGCAGCTCCGCCGTCTATGTCTCGGGCCCGATCCAGGACATTTCCGGCAACATTGCCACCACCAATGTCCCCGCCCCCTGCTCGGCCGATGCCGGCCAGTGGTCCGGCACCGAGCTGACGCAGACCGGCGGACAGGTCTTCGCCATTGGCGGCGCGACCGTGCCGGCCGGTACGCTCTCCGCCTCCTGCGGCCTCTGAGCCCTGGAGAACGCCGGGACGGCATTGCCGCCCCGGCGCCTTGATGCTACGCCCCGGCAAACAGCCGGAGCCCCGCGCCATGACCACACGCCCGCTGATCCTCTCCCCCTCCATCCTCGCCTGCGACTTCGCGCGCTTCGGCGAGGAAGTGCGCGCGGTCGATGCCGCCGGCGCGGACTGGATCCATATCGACGTGATGGATGGGCATTTCGTGCCCAACATCTCCTTCGGCCCCGACGTGGTGAAGGCGGTGCGGCCGTTCTCAGCAAAACCCTTCGACGTGCATCTGATGATCGCGCCGGCCGACCCGTATCTGGAAGCCTTCGCCAAGGCGGGCGCCGACCACATCACCGTCCATGCCGAAGCGGGGCCGCATCTGCACCGCTCGCTGCAGGCGATCCGCGCGCTGGGCAAGAAGGCCGGCGTCGCGCTCAACCCCGCCACCCCGGCGAGCGCGGTGGAGCATGTGCTCGACCTGATCGACGTCATCATCGTGATGACGGTAAACCCCGGCTTCGGCGGCCAGGCCTTCATCCCCTCGGTCATGGAGAAGGTGGCCCAGCTCGCCGCCATGGTGGGCGATCGGCCGATCCATATCGAGATCGACGGCGGCGTCACCAAGGACACCGCCGCCGCCTGCATCAAGGCCGGCGCCAACGCGCTGGTCGCCGGCTCCGCCGTGTTCAAGGGCGGCGCGGACGCCTATGCCGGCAATATCGACGCCATCCGCAGCGCCGCGCTGCGGGCACGGGGCGAGCTGGTCTAGCCGACCGCCGGCGCCCGGCGCGTTTGTCGTCATGGCGCCTTTCTGCTAGAGCGCGGGCAATCCTCATCGCTTGCCGAAAGAGCCCGCCCGTGATCCCGCGCTATTCCCGCCCCGAAATGGCTGCCATTTGGGAGCCGCAGACCCGCTTCCGCATCTGGTTCGAGATCGAGGCGCACGCCACCGATGCGCTCGCCGAGCTCGGCGTGGTGCCGAAGGAGGCCGCGGCGAAGATCTGGGAGATGGCGAAGGACGCCACCTTCGACGTCGCCCGCATCGACGAGATCGAGGCCGTCACCAAGCATGACGTCATCGCCTTCCTCACTCACCTGTCCGAGATCGTCGGCCCCGAGGCGCGGTTCGTCCATCAGGGCATGACCTCGTCCGACGTGCTGGACACCTGCCTCGCCGTGCAGCTGGTGCGCGCGGCCGATATCCTGATTGCCGATGTCGACCGGCTGCTGGCGGCGCTGGAGGCCCGCGCCTTCGAGCACAAGCTCACCCCCACCATCGGGCGCTCGCACGGGATCCATGCCGAGCCGACCACCTTCGGGCTGAAGCTTGCCCAAGCCCATGCCGAGTTCCAGCGCAACCGCGCCCGCCTCGTCGCCGCGCGCGAGGAAGTGGCCACCTGCGCCATCTCAGGCGCGGTCGGCACTTTCGCCCAGATTGACCCGCGGGTGGAGGAATACGTCGCCGCCAAGATGGGGCTGAAGGTCGAGCCGGTCTCGACCCAGGTGATCCCGCGCGACCGCCACGCCGCCTATTTTGCCGCGCTCGGCGTCGTCGCCTCCTCGATGGAGCGGGTGGCGGTCGAGATCCGCCATCTCCAGCGCACCGAGGTTCTGGAGGCCGAGGAGTTCTTCTCCGCCGGCCAGAAGGGCTCGTCGGCCATGCCGCACAAGCGCAACCCGGTGCTCACCGAGAACATCACCGGCCTCGCCCGTCTCGTGCGCGGCATGGTCACGCCGGCGCTGGAGAATGTGGCGCTCTGGCACGAGCGCGACATCTCGCACTCCTCGGTCGAGCGGATGATCGGACCGGACGCGACGGTCACGCTCGACTTCGCGCTGAACCGGCTGGCCGGCGTCGTCGAGAAGCTGCTGGTCTATCCCGAGACCATGCAGAAGAACCTCGACCGCCTCGGCGGCCTCGTGCATTCCCAGCGCGTGCTGCTGGCGCTGACCCAGAAGGGCGCGAGCCGCGAGGACGCCTATCGCCTCGTGCAGCGGAACGCCATGCCGGTCTGGCGGGGCGAGGGCGAATTCCAGGCGCTGCTCACCGCCGACGAGGAGGTGCGCAACTATCTGTCGGAAGAGGAAATCGCCGAGAAATTTGACCTCGGCTACCACCTCAAGCACGTCGACACGATCTTCCAGCGGGTCTTCGGCCGCAGCTGAACGCGCCGCAACGCAAAGAGGCCGGGGTTGCCCCCGGCCTCTTGCAAGTGGGATAGGCGTGCGCTGTCAGCGCCAGCCGCCGCGCCCACCAAAGCCGCGCCCGCCGAATCCGCGCGGGCCGCCGCCGAAGCCGCCGCCGCGAACGAAAACCGGACGCGGGCCCATGCCGGGACGCCCGCCCCAACCCGGGCGACCCGGACGCGGACCCGCCCAGCCCGGACGACCGGGGCGCGGACCCCAGCCCGGACGCGGCCCCCAACCGGGGCGCGGCCCCCAACCCGGACGCGGGCCCCAGCCGGGGCGCGGACCCCAACCCGGACGACCGCCCCACCAGACCGGGCCCGGGCGCCAGCGCGGTCCATACCCCCAGCCCGGGCCGGGGCCGTAATAGCCGCCGCCCCAGCCCGGCCCCCAGGCCGAGCCGGCCACGGCGCCAAGCGCAAAGGCGCCGACGCCGAGCGCAACATCGTCCGCAACGTAAGTGGGGTTGACCATCACGGTCTGGTTGCCGCCGGCGAGATAGCTCGCGCTCACCCAACCGCCGGCCGCCTGGCACCAATTGCCCTGGCAACCACCGACATTCACCCGCGTGCCGCCCGGCAGCGTGCCGATCACACGGAAATTTGTGCCGGGGCCGGCGCGCACATTGAGATCGCGCGTGACCACGGCGGCCGACGCGGCGGTGAACGCCACTCCGCCGACGAGAAGGCTGGCGGCAAGTGCCAGCGTTTTGAAGATTTTTTGCATGTGAACCTCCCTGAGGGAGCGCCTGAGGCCACGTTTCCCGGCGGACCCGATCGATATCCATCCTCGATAGCAATCGAATCGGGCGGAATTGGTTGCATTACCTATCGCCACCGGCCGTGGTCGCTGAGGAATGCGGGCGGGTCGGGCCGGACCCGCAGATGCGATCGCCGCGCACCTTCGCGGGCCGCGCGGCACACGCAGCCGGCGCCCGACGAGCGCCGCGTGAAAAGGCCGAAGAGAGAAAGAGGACAGGGATCTGCCGGGCGAAACGGCGTGGCCGTCCGTCATCGGCGGGGCGCGCACGGCCCATAGTGTGCGTGCATGCGTCGCCGGCCGGGGATCGCCGGCCGGCGGGACTGAAGCGCGGCCTCAGCCGTTCTTCTGCAGGGTCTCGATCGCCTCGGCCAGCAGCTCGTCCATGGTGCGGCGCAGGCGGTGCTCGGAAACGTCGATGCCCTTGGCGTCGAAGTCACCCTTGATCTTGCGGTAGACGTCCTCGTCGCCGGCCTCTTCCAGATCGGCCGCGACGACGGAGCCGGCATAGGCGCTCGCCTCCTCGCCCGTCAGGCCGAGCTTCTCGGCCGCCCACAGGCCGAGCGCCTTGTTGCGCCGCGCCATCGCCTTGAAGCGCAGGGTCTGGTCGTGGGCGTACTTGGACTCGAACGCATCTCCGCGCTCGTCGAACGTGCTCATGTGGTCGCCCCTGTCTCGATGAAAGCGTGGGCTTGATTATCCCGACCCCGGCCCCAAATCAACGCCGCCGGCGCCGCGCGCCTCGCCCTACGGCAATGTGACGCTCATCCCGGGCTTTTGCGGTGGATGGTGTCGCACCCCGCCACGCAAGGACGCCATGCCGCGTGGTGGCGTTTGTATCCGCCCCCCCGATGGGCTAGTGTCCGCGCGAGGGTGTCAGCACCAATGCGAGACGAATCGTCAGAGCGCCGAGCGTGCGCAGACGTGCGGCGCCCCCAGCCGTGAACCCGGAACCGGAGCCCCGGCATCCTAATGGACTTCCTCAACCGACGGTACCCACCCATGAGCCGCCGCCGCCGCATTTATGAAGGTAAGGCGAAGGTCCTGTATGAAGGTCCTGAGCCCGGCACCCTGATCCAGCACTTCAAGGATGACGCCACCGCCTTCAACAACAAGAAGCACGATGTCATCGACGGCAAGGGCGTGCTGAACAACCGCATCTCGGAATATGTCTTCCTGAGACTGAACGAGATCGGTGTCCCCACGCATTTCATCAAGCGGCTGAACATGCGCGAGCAGCTCATCCGCGAGGTCGAGATCATCCCGCTGGAAGTCGTCGTGCGCAATGTCGCCGCCGGCTCGCTGTCGACCCGCCTCGGCATCGAAGAAGGCACCCAGCTCCCGCGCTCGATCATCGAGTTCTATTACAAGAACGACGCGCTCAACGACCCGCTGGTGTCGGAAGAGCACATCACGGCGTTCGGCTGGGCCACGACGCAGGAAATCGACGACATCATCGCCCTGGCGATCCGCGTCAACGATTTCCTCTCGGGCCTTTTCCTCGGCGTTGGCATCCGTCTTGTGGACTTCAAGATGGAATGCGGCCGCCTGTGGGAAAACGACATGATGCGGATCGTCGTCGCCGACGAGATCAGCCCGGATTCGTGCCGGCTGTGGGACATCAAGTCGAACGACAAGCTCGACAAGGACCGCTTCCGCCGCGACATGGGCGGGCTGGTCGAAGCCTATTCGGAAGTCGCCCGTCGTCTCGGCATCATGTCCGAGAACGAGCGCGTCCAGACGGGCGGTCCGGTTCTGGTGAAGTCCGAACCCGAAGAGTGATGATGCCGGATGCGCGATGCGCTGCCCTCGGGTCAGCCATTCCGCATTCCAGCATTGAGCCGTTCGCGGCCAAATGGTAGGCGGGGGCCTCAAAGCCCCCGTTTCTGTTTTTCCCGCTGCTTCTGTCGCACGAAACTGCCCGAGAGTGATCCATGAAGGCGCGCGTCCTCGTCACCCTGAAATCCGCCGTGCTCGATCCGCAGGGCAAGGCCATTGAGGGCGCCCTGCGCTCGCTCGGCGTCCCCGGCGTCTCCAGCGTCCGCCAGGGCAAGGTCTTCGACATTGAGCTGGACACCAGCGATCCGGCCAAGGCCGAGGCGACGCTCAAGGACGCCTGCGAGAAGCTGCTCGCCAATACGGTGATCGAAACCTACCGCATCGAGCTCGTGGACTGACACCATGAAATCCGCCGTCCTCGTCTTTCCCGGCTCCAACCGCGAGGGCGATGTCGCACGCGCGCTCCACATGGTCTCGGGCGTCAAGCCGGCCATGGTCTGGCACGCCGACACCGCGCTCCCCCAGGGCACCGACCTCGTCGTCCTGCCGGGCGGTTTTTCCTATGGCGACTATCTGCGCTGCGGCGCCATCGCCGCCCGCGCCCCGATCATGGAGGCGGTGCGCGCCCATGCCGCCCGTGGCGGGCTGGTGCTCGGCATCTGCAACGGCTTCCAGATCCTGTGCGAGAGTGGGCTGCTGCCCGGCGTGCTCGTGCGCAACGCCCGCCTGCGCTTCATCTGCCGCGAGGCGCTGCTGAAGGTCGAGCGCAACGACACTCCCTTCACTCGCCGCTACGCCCGGGGCGCCATCGTGCGCTACCCCGTCGCCCATGGCGAGGGCAACTACACTGCCGACGCGGCGACGCTGAAGCGGCTGGAGGAGGACGGGCGCGTGCTGTTCCGCTATGTGATGCCGGACGGCCACCGCGACGACGCGCAGGTGCTGAACGGCGCCGCCAATTCCATCGCCGGCATCGTCTCCGAGAAGCTGAACGTGCTCGGCCTGATGCCGCACCCCGAAAACCATGTGGACCCGCTGGTCGGCCCGACCGACGGGCGCGCTTTGTTCGAAAGCATCGTCGGCGCGCTGGAGAAGGCGTGACCCCGCCCGCCCTGCCCGACCGCGTAACGGAATGACGGCCTTCGCATGATCCCCTCCGAACCGAAAATCACTCCCGAACTCGTCGCCGAGCATGGCCTCAAGCCCGACGAGTACGAGCGCATCCTGACGCTGATCGGCCGCGAGCCGACCTTCACCGAGCTCGGCATCTTCTCGGCGATGTGGAACGAGCACTGCTCGTACAAATCCTCGCGCCTGCATCTGCGTGGCCTGCCGACCAAGGCGCCCTGGGTGATCCAGGGTCCGGGCGAGAATGCCGGCGTCATCGACATCGGCGACGGCAAGGCCGCCGTGTTCAAGATGGAGAGCCACAACCACCCCTCCTATATCGAACCCTATCAGGGCGCCGGTACGGGTGTCGGCGGCATTCTGCGCGACGTGTTCACCATGGGCGCGCGCCCGATCGCGGCCTTGAACGCACTGCGCTTCGGCGACCCCAAGCATCCGCGCACCCGCCACCTCGTGGGAGGCGTGGTGGCCGGCATTGGTGGTTACGGCAATTCGTTCGGCGTGCCCACCGTGGGCGGGCTGGTCGGCTTCCACACCCGCTATGACGGCAACAACCTTGTAAACGCCATGGCGGTCGGCCTCGCCGACGCCGACAAGATCTTCTACGCCAAGGCCACCGGCGTCGGCCTGCCCGTGGTCTATCTCGGCTCGAAGACCGGCCGCGACGGCATCCACGGCGCCACCATGGCCTCCGCCGAGTTCGGTGAGGGCGCCGAGGAAAAGCGCCCCACCGTGCAGGTCGGCGACCCCTTCGCCGAGAAGCTGCTGCTGGAAGCCTGCCTTGAGATCATGGAGGCGGGCTGCGTCGTCGCCATTCAGGACATGGGCGCGGCCGGCCTCACCTGCTCGGCGGTGGAAATGGGCGCCAAGGGCGATCTCGGCATCGAGCTCGACCTCGACAAGCTGCCCTGCCGCGAAACCGGCATGAGTGCCTATGAGATGATGCTCTCCGAGAGCCAGGAGCGCATGCTCATGGTGATCGCGCCCGGCAAGGAAGAGCAGGCGGAAGCCATCTTCCTCAAATGGGGCCTCGACTTCGCGATCGTCGGCTACACCACCGACACGCTGCGCTTCGTCGTCCGCCACAAGGGTGAGATCAAGGCCGACCTGCCGATTAAGGAACTGGGCGACGAGGCCCCGCTCTATGACCGCCCCTGGGTGGAAACGCCCAAGCAGCAGCGCGTCGACCCCGCCTCGCTCGACATCACCGCCACTATCCCTGGTGCGTTGGAGCGGCTGATCGGCTCTCCCGATTTCGCCTCCAAGCGCTGGATTTGGGAGCAGTATGACCATCTGATCCTCAACAACACCGTGCAGCGCCCCGGCGGCGACGCGGCGGTGGTGCGGGTGGAAGACGGCCCCAAGGGCCTCGCCATGACTTGCGACGTCACCCCGCGCTATTGCGAGGCCGACCCGTTCGAGGGCGGCAAGCAGGCGGTGGCGGAAGCCTGGCGCAACCTCACCGCCGTCGGCGCCCGGCCGCTGGCACTGACCGACAATCTCAATTTCGGCAATCCCGAGAAGCCCGAGATCATGGGCCAGCTGGTCGGCTGCCTGCGCGGCATCGGGGCGGCGGCGCTGGAACTGGACTTCCCGGTCGTCTCCGGCAATGTCAGCCTCTACAACGAGACCAATGGGCGCGGCATCCTGCCGACCCCGACCATTGGCGGCGTCGGCGTTCTCGACGACATCGAGAAGATGGCGACGCTCGACTTCAAGGCCAATGGCGAGACCATCCTCGTCCTCGGCGCCACCACCGGCTGGCTCGGCCAATCCGCCTTCCTCTCGGAAATCCTCGACCGCGAGGACGGCGCCCCGCCGCCCGTCGACCTGCCGCTGGAGCGCAAGACCGGCGATCTCGTGCGTGGGCTGATCAATGACGGCCTCGTCACCGCCGTGCACGACGTTTCCGATGGCGGCCTGCTCGTGGCGCTGACGGAAATGGCGCTGGCCTCGGGCATCGGCGCCAACCTCGCCGCCCCGCCGCCGGACATGAACCCCTTCGCCTTCTGGTTCGGCGAGGACCAGGCCCGCTACATCGTCACGGTGGAGAACAGCGCCAAGGCGCTGGTGCTGCGCCGGGCGGAGCTGGCCGGCATCCCCGTCGCCAAGCTCGGCACAACAGGCGGCGACCGATTGCATATCGCGGGCGAGCGCCCAATTGTAGTGGACGCGCTGCGCGAGCGGCACGAGGCCTGGCTGCCCATCTATATGGGCGCGGGCTTGATGTGAGGGAGCCTGTCTGATGGCGATGGAAGCAGCCGAAATCGAGCGGCTGATCAAGGAAGGCCTGCCGGACGCTTCGGTCGAGATCCGCGATCTCGCCGGCGACGGCAATCACTATGCCGCGACCGTGATCGCCGAGAGCTTTCGCGGCAAGAGCCGCGTGCAGCAGCATCAGATGGTTTATGCGACGCTGAAGGGCCAGATGGGCGGCGTGTTGCACGCCCTCGCGCTTCAGACCAATGTACCCGACTGAAGGCGGCCGGCTCCGGCCAGCGCCGCCACGACACCCTCTCGCGAGGCCCGCAAGGGCGAAAGGCATGCCATGAGCATTCAGGATTTCATCGACAGCCAGGTGAAGAGCAACGACGTCGTCGTGTTCATGAAGGGCACGCCGCAATTCCCGATGTGCGGTTTCTCCGGCCAGGTGGCGCAGGTCTTCGCCCTGCTCGGCGTCGACTATAAGGGCATCAACGTGCTCGATTCCGACGAGATGCGCACCGGCATCAAGGAATACACCAACTGGCCGACCATTCCGCAGGTCTTCGTCAAGGGCGAGTTCGTCGGCGGCTGCGACATCGTCCGCGAGATGTACCAGTCCGGCGAGCTGCAGACGCTGCTCGAAGAAAAGGGCGTCCCGGTGATGGGCAAGGCGACCGCCTGAACCACGCCTGCAGGACGCTTCTGCAAAGCCGCCCTCCGGGGCGGCTTTTTGTTGCCGTGACGCAGGGCGGCCCGCTACCCTGCATCGGAACACCTTGGGAAGTTCGACGCCTTGAGTAACATATTGATCGTCCTGACCTGCCTCGCCGTTCTCGTCGGCATGTCACTGTTCGCCAATGGCCGATTGCGCGATCGCGCGCGGCTGCCGATGCAATGGTCGCTGTCCGGCACGGTCAACTGGTCGGCGCCGCGCCCTTTGGCGCTGGCCCTCACGCCCCTGCTGGCGGCCGTGAGTCTCGCCGGGCTGGCGGTACTGCTGCGTGGCAGCACCGATGCCTCATCGGCGCTCATGGTCGTGGCGCTGACCTTTGTCGCCGTCCATCTTCTGCACCTCGCCCTGCTGCTGCGCCG
Source organism: Ancylobacter sp. FA202 (assembly GCF_000380205.1). NCBI lineage: Bacteria > Pseudomonadati > Pseudomonadota > Alphaproteobacteria > Hyphomicrobiales > Xanthobacteraceae > Ancylobacter > Ancylobacter sp. FA202. The sequence goes on from NZ_KB904818.1 coordinate 5,048,845, forward strand.
CGCGCCGCGCTGAGCAACTCCCCGCCGCCCGCCCAACAAAAAAGCCGCCCAACCGGGCGGCTTTTCGTCTCTCGCGATCCGGTGAGGGATCAGCGCGAATAGAATTCGACGACGAGGTTGGGCTCCATCACGACCGGATAGGGCACCTCGTTGAGCTCCGGGATGCGGACGAACTTGGCCGTCATCTTGGAGTGGTCGACTTCGAGATAGTCCGGGGTGTCGCGCTCGCCCGAGGCAACGGCTTCCAGCACCAGCACGAGCTGGCGGGAGGCTTCCTTGACCTCAATCACATCGCCGACCTTCACCTGGTAGGACGGGATGTTGACGCGACGACCGTTCACCTTGATGTGGCCGTGGCTCACGAACTGGCGGGCGGCGAACACGGTCGGGACGAACTTGGCGCGGTAGATCACCGCGTCGAGACGACGCTCGAGCAGGCCGATCAGGTTGGCGCCGGTGTCGCCCTTGAGGCGCGAGGCCTCGACATAGACCGCATAGAACTGCTTCTCGCCGATCGAGCCGTAATAGCCCTTCAGCTTCTGCTTGGCGCGCAGCTGCACGCCGAAGTCGGAAACCTTGCCCTTGCGGCGCTGGCCGTGCTGGCCGGGGCCGTATTCACGCTTGTTGATGGGGCTCTTCGGGCGGCCCCAGATGTTTTCGCCCATACGGCGGTCAAGCTTGTGCTTGGCCGAAACGCGCTTGCTCATGCGCAGGTCCTCTCGCATATCGTTGCGGGTTGGATCGCGCCCCCTCCTCTACCCCCATTTCGGGAGCCGACAGGATCGTCCGAACGCGCCGGACGGACCCACGGGTGCGTGAAACACCACGCGGGGCCGTTTCCAGCCCCGCGCTTGGCCGGGTGCATAGGCACAAAAGGGCTGGAGGTCAAGGTCCTGTCGTCCTTCCGTCATCCGGACGGCGGTCGGCCGAGCCGGGATCGCTCGTCGCGATGGGAAAGATCCCGGCTCGTCGCTTCGCCGCGGCCGGGATGACGCGATCAAAGGGCTTACCGTCCGCCGCGCAGCGCCGCCAGCACTTCGAGGCTGGCATAGCCGTCGGGCTCGACGCCCATCTTGCGCTGGAAATTGGCCACCGCGCGCATGGTCATGTTGCCCACCCGGCCATCGACGCCGCCAGTGTCGAATCCCGCGCGGGTCAACCGGCGCTGCACGTCCTGGATCTCGGCCAGGGTCAGCGCCCGCTCCCCGCCGGGGAAGGGCGTGAGGAAGGGCTCGCCGCCAAGTACCCGGTCGCCGAGATGGCAGACGGCGAGGGCATAGTTCATCGACGGGTTGTAGCTGCGCACGGCATAGAAGTTCTGCGTCAACAGGAAGCACGGCCCTTCCGGCCCCACCGGCGCCCATAGGCGGGCGCGCGCCTTCGGCAGGTCGAAGCGCCCGCCGCCGGCCGGCGTCACGCCGAGCTTGGCCCACTCCGCCACCGTGCGCCAGGCTTTGGCGTCGGCGTATTTTTCCGGCACGCCCTCCATCCGAACCTCGAAGCCCCACGGCAGGCCGCGCTGGTACTTGCCGCGCTTGATGAGGTAGAGCGAGGAGCCGGCCAGCGCGTCCGGCACGCTGTAGGGCGAGGGTGCGCCATTGCCGTCATAGTCGACGCCGAGATTGAGCCAGACTTCCGGCATCCATTGCGTGTGCCCCATCGCCCCGGCCCAGGAGCCGAGCATCTCGTCCGGGCTCGCCCAGCCGCGCTGCACGATGGCGAGGCCGTTGATCAGCTCGGTTTCCCAATAGGAGCGCCGGCGCGGCTCACCCCAGGCCAGCGCGGCAAGCGCGGGGAAGACCGGCTTCATGTGGTCGGGGTCGGTGACGAGCTCGCCAAAGGCGCTTTCCATGCCCCACAGGCCGAGCAGCACATCCGGCTCGACGCCGAAATCCTTTTGCAGCCGCTTCATCAGCGCGGCGTTCTCCTTCGCCGCCGCCCGGCCGGTGATCAGCCGCCAATCGGAAATGCGGCGGTTGAGATATTGCCAGAGCTGTTCGCGAAATTCCGGCTGGGCGCTGTCCTTGGCATAGACCGAGGTGTCGGGCCGCAGCCCGCCCATCACCTGCTCATAGACCGAATCGGAAATGCCCTTGGCGCGGGCACGGGGCTGAAACGTCACCACCCACGCCTCGAATCGCTCCTTCGCCACCTGCGCGCTGGCGTCGCCACCGAGCGCGAGGCTGCCCAGGCTCGCCGCCGCACCGATAAGAAAGGCCCGGCGGCTTGAAGGGATCGCCGGATGAAGGGCGTTGAAGAGGTCGCGCGTCACGTCAAGGCTCCTGCCGTTGCGGCATGTTGGGCAGGGATCGCGGCACGGGCAAGGCGCCGGTGCCAGTGGATCACGCGGGCGCCGGCGCGTCCATGGCGAGGATTTCGCCGGCCCGCGCGCGCCGCCCGACGATGCGCTCCACCATTCCCGCGTCGAGGGGCTTTCTGGTGGAAAACAGCCGCAGCGGCGCCGGGCTGGCGGCGAAAGCGACCGGGCCGATCAGCGAGGACAGGCGCCGGGCGATCGCCGGGGCGGGGTCGATCCAGCGCACCGGCCAGGGCGCCACCTTCTCCAGCCGGTCGCGCAGCAGTGGATAATGGGTGCAGGCCAGCACCACCGTGTCGGTGCGCGCGCGCCCCTCACGCACGAAGGCGGGGGCGATCTCGGCGGCGATCTCCGCGTCGCTCACCTCCTCGCCGCGCATCGCCGCCTCGGCCAGCGGCGCCAGGCGGGTGGAGCCAACCAGCGTCACCCGGCAATCGCCGGCGAAATCATGGATCAGCTTCTGCGTGTAGTCGCGCCGCACCGTCCCCGGTGTCGCCAGCACGCTCACCTGCCGCGTCAGCGAGCTTTCGCAGGCCGGCTTGATCGCCGGCACGGTGCCGACGAAGGGGATATCAAAGCGCGCCCGCAGCGGCGGCAGCACGAGGGTCGAGGCGGTGTGGCAGGCGATCACCACCGCATCGGGCGCGTGGCGGGCGATCAGATGCTCCATCACCGCCATCACCCGCGCGACCAGCGCCGCCTCGGTGAGCGCGCCATAGGGAAAGGCGGCGTCGTCGGCGGCATAGACGAAGCGCGCATCCGGCCGCGCGCGGGCGAGCTCGCGGAACACGGAGAGCCCGCCGAGCCCGGAATCGAACACGAGAATGGTCGGCGCATGAAGAGCGGTGGCAGGCGGCAGAGACGACACGGCGACAGCCCCGGTGGACGAAGCAGGTGGCGAGACGCCGCGTAGGCCGGCAACGGTTACGGGAGAAGCCTCGATACGCATCTGATGTCCTCCATCCCGGGCATCAATATGGCGCATCTTGGTGAACGCTTCGTTGCAGGCAAATCAGCTTTCCGCCCCGCCCTCGCCCGCGCCGCCCTCCTCGCGCCGTCCCTCCAGCCGCGCCGCCGTGCGCGCCTCGCGCAGCCCCCGGCCCTCCACCAGTGCGCCCACGATGCCGTGCAGCGTGGCCACATCCTGCCGCGTCAGCCCGACGCGGTGGAAGATGTTGCGGATGTTGCGGATGGTGACGGGCCGCTTGGTCGGCGAGCGGAAGAACAGCGCCGCGTCGAGTTCACGCTCGAGATGGTCGAAGAAGGCCAGCAGGTCGGCCTTGTCGGCGACCTTGTAGCGGTCCGGCGGCTGGAACGGCAACGCGCCGCCCGAGGAGAGCTTGAACCATTCATAGGCCACCACCGCCACCGCCATGCCGAGATTGAGCGAGGCGAAGGCGGGATTCACCGGCAAGGTGAGGATTACGTCGGCGAGCGACACCTCCTCCGTATAGAGCCCGGTGCGCTCGCGCCCGAACACCAGCCCCACCTGCTCGCCCCCGGCCATGCGGCCCACCACCTCGCGCGCGACTTCGTCGGCACCGAGCACGGATTTCTGCATGCCGCGCTCGCGCGCCGTGGCGGCAACGACGAAATTAAGGTCGGCCAGCGCCGCCCGCAGATCGGGAAACACCTGCGCATTGTCGAGGATGCGGTCGGCGCCGGAGGCGAAGGTCACGGCCTTCGGGTTGGGCCAGCCCTCGCGCGGATTGACCAGGCGCAGCCGCGACAGGCCGAAATTGCCCATCGCCCGCACCGCCGAGCCGATATTCTCGCCGAGCTGCGGCTCGACCAGAATCACCACCGGCCCGCCTTCCAGCCAGGGCTTCGTGCTGTCGGTGCCGGACATGGCGGTTTTCTCCTGGGTGGCGGGGCGTGTGCTCCTATAGCGGTCCGGATGACGGTTGCGAAGCGGCGCGGCCGCCCGGCACGGGACGCGCAAGGCATACGGAATGCCAGAACGGCTTGGGGGAGAAGGCGCATTTGGCGCCGCTTTCTCCGCTATTTGGCCCGTTACCTGCTTCCCCTGCTGCGCCCCGCGCGGTATCACCCGCGCATCCGGCGTCTGCCCGCGCGGACACGCGCCGCGACCCCTCCGACAATGATTTCCGTGCGAGGTGATATTTCATGGCGAAGATCAAGGTGGCGAATCCGGTCGTCGAGCTCGACGGCGACGAGATGACCCGGATCATCTGGCAGTACATCAAGGACAAGTTGATCCATCCCTATCTCGACGTGCCGCTCGAGTATTACGATCTCGGCGTTGAGAACCGCGACGCGACGGCCGATCAGGTCACCATCGACGCCGCCGAGGCGATCAAGCGCGTGGGCGTGGGCGTGAAGTGCGCCACCATCACCCCCGATGCCGGCCGGATGACCGAATACAACCTCAAGAAGATGTGGCGCTCGCCCAACGGCACGATCCGCAACATCCTCGGCGGGGTGATCTTCCGCGAGCCGATCATCTGCAAGAACGTGCCCCGCCTCGTGCCGGGCTGGACCCAGCCGATCATCGTCGGCCGCCACGCTTTCGGCGACCAGTACCGCGCCACCGACTTCCTCGTTCCCGGCAAGGGCACGCTGACCATCAAGTTCGTCGGCGACGACGGCCAGGTGATCGAGCACGAGGTCTACAAGTACCCCGGCGCCGGCGTGGCGCTGTCGATGTACAATATCGACGAATCCATCGCCGAATTCGCCCGCGCCTCGCTCAATTACGGCCTGATGCGGAAATACCCGGTGTACCTCTCCACCAAGGACACCATCCTCAAGCAGTATGATGGCCGGTTCCGGCAGATCTTCCAGGAGATCTACGAGGCCGAGTTCAAGGCCGAGTTCGAGAAGCACAAGATCTGGTACGAGCACCGGCTGATCGACGACATGGTCGCCTCGGCCCTCAAATGGTCCGGCGGCTATGTCTGGGCCTGCAAGAACTATGATGGCGACGTGCAGTCCGACATCGTGGCGCAGGGCTTCGGTTCGCTCGGCCTGATGACCTCGGTGCTGATGACCCCGGACGGCAAGACGGTGGAAGCCGAAGCGGCGCATGGCACGGTGACGCGCCATTACCGCGAGCACCAGAAGGGCAAGGAGACCTCGACCAACTCCATCGCCTCGATCTTCGCCTGGACCCGTGGCCTCGCCCATCGCGCCAAGCTCGACGACAATGCCGAACTCGCCGCCTTCTGCGCCACGCTGGAGAAGGTGTGCATCGACACGGTCGAGAGCGGCTACATGACCAAGGACCTCGCTTTGCTCGTCGGCGCCGACCAGAAGTGGCTCTCCACGACCGGCTTCCTCGACAAGATCTCCGAGAATCTGAGCAAGGCGCTCGCCTGAGGTACCCTCCCCGGGGCGTGACACGTCCCGGGGAACTTCCCGCCCGTCGGCCGCGCCCGATGGAAGGCGCTCACAGCGGGGCACGCACTACTGAAACTCCACTACCCCACAACCTGTTGACAGCCGCCCCCGCCGCAGGATGATCCGATTACCGTCAAAGACCGTGCCGGCTGCCAGCGCAGGGCCGCGACACGCGCGATCGGATGGAAGCCTACAAAAATCGCTACCCAGAATTGCCTCGCGTCGTTGCGTGTCGCAGACCCGACAGCGTAGAACGGTACTGACTTAGCGCAGACTAGGGGCGAGTCTGCTCTGCGGCACTCGCAGAGCAAACGGTGCGGGGGACGGGTGTGGCTGGCTTATTGAAAGCACGCGCAGCGCGGCTGTGTGCGGGTGTGGCCGCTCTGTCTGTGCTTGCGCAGGTCGCCACCCCGGACGTGGCCCGTGCCGACACCGTTACCGTCACAGATCAAGCTGCGTTTGCCACGGCAGTCGAGGCGGCCATCGAAACTGGCCAGCCGGACACCATCACTGCGCAAGGTGGATCGAGCTTCATTTCGGGCGCGGACTGGACTCTTCCCGGCGCCGGAAGCTCGCTCCAGCTAACCTTCAACACCTCGCCATTCATCATCGGCAATGCTGACGGCGACGCGGCCCTGACGCTGAGCAGCACGTCGACCCTCACCGTCAACACGACAAGCGGCAGCTCGGCCGGCCGCATCGAGATCGGCAATGGCGGCAGCGGCACGCTGAACATCTCAGGCGGCACGCTTCAGGTGAATCTGGCCGACACCAGCACCGCACCCGGAACGTCGGTCGGCCGCATCTGGGTCGGCGGCGGCTCCACCAACACGACCGGCGGCTCCGGCACCGTCAACATGACGGATGGCGAGCTGCTCTATGTCGCCAATGCCGGCAGCCTGAACTATGGCGGCCTCGCCATCGGCCGCGGCACTGGCGTGACGGGTGGGTTCAACCAATCCGGCGGCGAAGTTAGCTTCAACAGCGCCGGCAGCCTCGATCTCGGCACGCAGGGCGGGACGGGCACCTACGCCTTGTCGGGCGACGCGGTATTCGATGCCTCCTCCGGCGGCATGACCGCCTATATCGGCTCGCGCACATCGGGCGCGGGGGGAAGCGGAACCGCTGCCAGCGGCACGCTCACGATCTCCGACAACGCCCAGTTCTCGATGACCACTGGCAGTTTCACCGGCGGCCAGCTCTATGTCGGCGATTCCAAGGGTGTCGGCGTCATCACCCAGGACGGCGCCGGTTCCGTCGTCACCCTCGGCCTCGCCAATCCCATTCGCTTCGGCAGCGACGTCAGCAATTATGGCACCGGCGGCACCGGCACCTACAACCTCTCCGCCGGCACGCTCTCGGTGCAAAATGTCGGCGGCTCGCCGCAGCTTGTCTTCGGCGCCGCATCGGGGGGCACGGGCACCTTCAATATTTCGGGCGGGTCCGCGGATGTGGCGACCACGTTCATTCTCGCCAGCGTCTCGGGGTCGACCGGCACGGTCAACCTGACCGGCGGCACGCTCACCCTTTCGGGCAGCAGCTATCTCTCCTTCGGCTCGGGCACCGGCACCTTCAACCTTGATGGCGGCACCTTCTCCGTCGGCGGTACCAACGGCATAAGGGGAACCGGCGCGTTCAATTTCGGCAATGGCACGCTGCTTGTCAGTTCCACGCTGACCACGTCGAACGCGATGACGCTGAAGACGGGCGCGACGGCGACCGTCAACACCAATGGCAACAGCGCCACCCTCTCCGGCGTGCTGTCGGGCGACGGCGGGCTGGCGAAGACCGGCGCCGGCACCCTCACCCTGTCGGGCACCAACACCTATACGGGCGGCACCACGGTTTCGGCCGGCACGCTGGAGATCGGCTCCAACAGCGCGCTCGGCACTGGCACGGCGACCGTCACGGCAGCCGCCACGCTGGCATTCGGCGTCAGCGCCACCGGTGTGTCCAATGCGCTTGTGGTGAACACCGGCGCCACCGCCACGCTCAACGTGGCCTCCGGCTCGACGACGCTCAGCGGCGCCATTTCCGGCATGGGAGCCGTGACGAAATCCGGCGCGGGCACGCTCACCCTCACCGGGACCAACACCTCCGCCGGCACCCTGACGGTCGCCGCCGGCACCCTCACCGCCGGGGCGGCCGGCGCTCTGTCGAGCAGCGCGGCGGTCAGCCTCTCCGACGGCGCGACGCTGAACCTCACCGCCAGCCAGATCATCGCCGGGCTGTCCGGCAGCGGCACGGTGACCACCAACACCAACAACCTGACCGTCAACATCGCCACCGACAGCACCTTCAGCGGCACCATCACCAATGGCGGCTTCGGCTGGAACTCCTCCTACGGCACCTTCACCAAGGCGGGCAGCGGCACGCTGACCTTGTCCAACGCCACCATCACCGGCGGCGAGAGCTATATCCAGGGCGGCGCGGTCTCCGTCACCAGCGGCACCTCCGCGGTGGATTATCTCGCGGTCGGCACCGGCACCAGTTCGGGCACGCCGAACACCGGCTCGCTCCTCGTCTCCGGCGGCACGCTCAATATCGGCACCGCCCTGCAGGTCGGCGATTGGGGCGGCACCGGCACGGTGACGCAGACCGGCGGCATCGTGAACGTCGCGGCGACCTGCGGCGACCTCTCCCACTGCGCCAGCCTGAATATCGGCAATCAGGGCGGCACCGGCACCTACACCATCTCGGCCGGCACGCTCAATCTCATCGGCGGCCTCAATAATCTCGGCCGCAGCACCGGCACCCGCGCCGCCAGCACCGGTACGCTCAACATCAGCGGCACCGGCACCGTCGTCGTGCAGACGAGTGTCGACGGACCGGCGAGCCTGGTGCTCGGCAACCGCGAGGTCGGCGCCACCAACAACGGCACCGGCGCCATCTACCAGACCGGCGGCACGCTGACGATCTCGGCGGATTCGCACCTCTATCTCTCGGCCTACGGCGCCGGCCGCTACGACCTGCTGGGCGGCACGCTGCAGGTGGGCGGCACCGGTGGGCTGCTCGGGAACTACACCGGCGGCAGCGGCACCTATGTGTTCAACCTCGGCGGCGGCACAATCCAGGTCATCGGGTCGAACCTCGTCACATCAGTGAAAGCGACGCTGGTCGCCGACACGACCAGCACCATCGACACCAACGGGCTCAACGCCACCTGGTCCGGCGTCCTTTCCGGCAGCGGCGCGCTGACCAAATCAGGCGCCGGCACCCTCACCCTGTCCGGCACCAACACCTATAGCGGCGACACCACCCTTGCCGCCGGCACGCTGTCGATCGGCGCCGACGCCAATCTCGGCGATGCGGGGCAGGCGCTGATCTTCACCGGCGGCACGCTCGCCACCACGCAGACCTTCACCTCGGGCCGCCGCGCCGACTTTACCGCCGATGGTGTCTTCGCCGTGGCGACCGGGACGACGCTCACCCTCAACGGCCCCCTCGAAGGCGACGGCGCGCTCGTGAAGTCGGGTGCCGGCACGCTGGTTCTCGCCAGCGAGAACACCTATCGGGGCGGCACCGAGCTGAACGCCGGCACGCTCTCGGTCAGCGACAACCTCAATTTCGGCGAAGAGTCGGGAGGGCTGACCTTCAATGGCGGCACGCTCAAGACCACGGCGAGCTTCGAGACCGGCCGCTCCGTGTCGCTCACCGGCGCCGGCACCATCAGCACCGACGCCTCCACCACGCTCACCCTGTCCAGCATCATCTCCGGCGACGGATCGCTCACCAAATTAGGCGCCGGCACGCTGGTGCTCGCCGGCACCAACACCTACGGGGGCGGCACCACCCTCTCCGCCGGGACGTTGCAAATCTCTGCCGATGCCAATCTGGGTGGCGCGGCCGGCGGGCTGACCTTTGCCGGGGGCACGCTGAGCACGACGGGCAGCTTCAGCTCCGCCCGTACCGTCGCGTTGACCAGCAACGCAACCATCGTCACGGCTGACGCCACCGCGCTCACCCTGTCCGGCGTCATCTCCGGCACGGGCTCGCTCACCAAGTCGGGCAGCGGCACGCTCGTCCTCACGGGCAGCAATGCGTACACCGGCGGCACCACCGTCTCCACCGGCACGTTGCAGGTGTCGGCGGACGCCAATCTCGGTGGCACCGGCGCGCTCACGCTCTCCGGCGGCACGCTGGCAACGACGGGCACTTTCAGCTCCAGCCGCAACGTCACCCTCACCGGCACCGGCACGATCAACACCGCCACCGGTACGACGCTCACCCTTTCCGGGGTGGTCTCCAGCGGCGCGCTGGCGAAGACCGGCGCCGGCACGCTCATTCTGACCGGCACCAACACCTATACCGGCGGCACCTCGGTTTCGGCTGGCACGCTGGAGATTGGCTCCAACAGCGCGCTCGGCACCGGCACGGCGACCGTCACGGCAGACGCTACGCTGGCCTTCAACAGCAGCGCCACCAGCGTGTCGAATGCGCTTGCCGTGAACACCGGCGTCACCGCCACGCTCAACGTGGCCTCCGGGTCGACGACGCTCAGCGGCAATATCTCCGGCACGGGAGCCGTGACGAAATCCGGCGCCGGCACGCTCGTGCTCACCGGGTCCAATACCTATTTGGGCGCGACGGAAGTGGCAGCCGGCACCCTCACCGCCGGCTCGACCGGCGCGCTGTCCACCAGCACGGCGCTGACCGTGGCGAGCGGGGCGACCTTCAGCCTGGACGCCGCGCAGCTCCTCATCGGCTCGCTCGCCGGCGCGGGCAATGTCACGACCGGAACGAACGCGCTCATCGCCGGCCTCGACAACACCAACACCAGCTTCTCCGGCACGCTTGCCAACTTTGGCACCGCCTATGGCGGCGAGGCCGCCGGCACCTTCTCCAAGGCCGGCACCGGCACGCTGACGATCGACGGGGCAACCATCGCCGGTGGCGAAGCCTATGTGTTCGGCGGCACCGTCGCCGTCACCAGCGGCACGGCGAGCGTCGATTATTTCTCCGTTGGAACGTCCACCACCTCCGGCACGCCGAACACCGGCACGTTGGCGATCTCCGGCGGCACGCTGAATGTCGGCGTCGGGCTGCAAATCGGTGACTGGGGCGGCACCGGTACGGTCAACCAGACCGGCGGCACGCTCAACATCTCAGCCACCTGCGGCGAGAGCGCCAATTGCGCCTCGATCAATATCGGCAATCAGGGCGGCACCGGCACCTACAACATCAGCGCCGGCACGCTCAGCATCCAGGGTGGGCTCAACAATATCGGCCGCAACTCGGGCTCCAACCCGGCGGGCAGCGGCACGCTGAACATCAGCGGCACCGGCACGGTCGAACTGAGCACCGGCGTGTCCGGCGGCGGCACGCTGATCCTCGGCAATCGCGAGCCCGGCGCCTCCAATGGCCAGAGCACGGGCACCATCACCCAGACCGGCGGCACCTTCCGCGTGCGCTCTGGAACGACCTTCTACCTCTCCGCTTATGGCGATGGCCGCTACGATCTCAATGGCGGCGTGTTCGAGCTGGGCGGCGACCTGCGGACGCGATTCGGCGCCAGCAGCCCCACCGGCACCTACGCCTTCAATCTTGGCGGCGGCTCGATCCGGATCATCGACAACGCCATCACCACGGCTGTCAACGCAACGCTGGTCGATGGCGTGACCACCAGCCTCGACACCAACGGCTTCGGCGCCACCTTCTCCGGCGTCCTCTCCGGCGGTGGCGGCCTCGCCAAGACCGGCTTGGGCACGCTGACCCTCTCAGGCACGAACACCTTTACCGGAGGCATCTCGGTCACTGCGGGCACGCTGTCGATCGTCGCCGATGCCAATCTCGGCGATGCGGCCGGCGCGCTGACGCTTTCCGGCGGCGTCCTCGCTTCCACCATCTCCTTCACCAGCGCCCGCACGATCCATCTCGGCGCGAATGGCGGTACCTTCTTTAACACGGGCGCGGTCACCCTCACCTTATCAGGCACCCTGGACGGGACCGGCACGCTCACCAAGATCGGCGGCGGCACGCTGGTGCTCGCGGGCACCAATTCCTATACCGGCGCCACCACGGTCTCCGCCGGCACTTTGCAAGTCTCGACCGCGAACTTCTCGGCGAACATCCTCAACAACGGCACCGTCGCCATTTCGCAGACGACGGACGGCACCTATGCGGGCGTGATTTCCGGCACCGGCGCTCTGACCAAGCTTGGCTCCGGCGTGGTGACCCTCACCGGCACCAACACCTATGAGGGCGGCACCACCATTTCCGCCGGGACGCTGCAGATCGGCAATGGGGGCGCGGCGGGCAGCATCACGGGAAACATCACCGACAATGCGGCCCTGATCTTCAACCGCTCGGACGACGTTACCTATAGCGGCGACATTTCGGGGACCGGCACCCTGACGCAGGCGGGCAGCGGCACGCTCATCCTGTCGGGGACCAATACCTATTCCGGCGGCACGACCATTTCCTCTGGCACCGTCGAGATCGCGGCCAATGCCGGACTCGGCACCGGGGCACTGACCCTCGCGGGTGGCACCCTCTCCACCACCGACACGTTCACGTCCAGCCGCAATGTGAGCCTGTCCAGCAGCTCCAGCATTTCCGTCGCCACTGGCACGACGCTGACGCTCAGCGGCATCATCTCCAGCACGGGCGGGCTCACGGCGAACGGCGCCGGCACCCTCGTCCTCTCGGGCACCAACGCCTATGGCGGCGTAACGACCGTTTCCGCCGGGACCCTGCAGATCGGCGCCGGCAGCACCACCGGCGTCGTCGCGGGCGATATCGTCAATAACAGCGCCCTGGTGTTCAACCGGTCGAACAATATCACCTATGCCGGCGTCATCTCGGGCACCGGCTCGGTGACGCAAGCGGGCGCTGGCACCCTCACCCTGTCGGGGTCGAACACGTTCACCGGAGGCCTGTTCGTCTCCGCCGGCACGGTTTCGGTGGCAGAAGACGCGGATATGGGGGGCGTCACCAATCAGGTCACGCTCTCCGGCGGCGGCATCCTCTCAGTAGGTGCGGCCTTCACCAGCGACCGCACCTTCCATCTCGGCACGGGGGGCGGCACGATCTTCGCCGACTCCACCAACAACCTCACCTTGACGGGAACGGTGGACGGCAGCGGCGGGCTGACGAAGACCGGGACCGCTACCCTCACCCTTTCCGGCACCACGTCCTATACCGGAGCGACAACGGTCTCCGCCGGCACTCTCCAGATCGACACGGCGAGCTTCTCCTCCGACATCGTCAACAACGCCACAGTCGCCTTCGGCTCGGACCTCACCTATGCCGGCACGATCTCCGGGACGGGGAAAGTCACGAAGAACGGCACGGGCACGCTCATCCTGAGCGGCACAAACACCTATTCAGGCATCACGACCATCTCCGCCGGCACCTTGCAGGTCGCCAGCGATACGGCCCTCGGCAGCGGGACACTGACCCTGGGTGGTGGCACCCTGTCCACCACCGGCACCTTCACTTTCAGCCCGAATGTGACCCTTACCAGCAGTTCCTCTGTGTCCGTCGCCACCGGCACGACGCTGACGCTGAGCGGCATCGTCTCCGGGACCGGCTTCGGACTGACGGCGAACGGGGCCGGCACGCTCCTCCTCTCCGGCATCAATACTTATAGCGGCGGCACCACCATCGCGTCCGGCACGGTCCAGATTGCAGCCAACAGCGGCCTTGGAGCGACAAATGGGACCGTCACGTTTTCGGGGGGAACCCTGGCGGTCACGGGAACCTTCACCAATTCGCGCGTCACCACCCTGTCCGGGAGCGGCGGCACAATCGCGCCGGCAGATGGCGCGACCCTGACCTGGAACGGAAAGATCAGCGGGAGCGGCGCGCTGACCATAGCGGGCGCCGGGACCTTGGTTCTCGGCGGGGCCAATGACTATACCGGCGGCACGACCATCAGTGCCGGCACGGTGAGGATCAATGCCGACAGCCGTCTTGGCGACGCAAGCGGCGCCTTGACCCTGGCGGGCGGCACACTTGCGACCACAGCGGTATTTTCGACGAGCCGCGACATCACCGTCACCGGCACGGGATCCCTTGCCGCAGCCGCGAGCACGACGCTGACCGTGGCCGGGGTGATCGCGGGGACGGGGGCCTTGGCGCAGACCGGCGCCGGCACCGTCATTCTTTCGGGCGACAACACTTATTCGGGCGGGACGGCCATATCGGCCGGCACGGTCCAGGTCTCCTCGGACGGCAATCTCGGCAATGATGCGGGTGGCCTGACCTTGTCGGGCGGCGGCAAGCTCGCGGCGTCGGCCACGGTCACGTCGAACCGGGCGGTGGCCCTCGACGGTGCCGGGGCGTTCGCGCCGGCAACCAGCATGAGTCTGACGCTCGGCGGCGTGATTTCCGGCCTCGGATCGCTGACCCAGTCCGGCGCGGGAACGCTCATCCTTGCGGGAACCAACACCTATTCGGGTGGCACGACCGTCTCGGCTGGAACCCTGCAGGTGTCCGCCGACGCCAATCTCGGCGACACCTCGGGAAGCCTCACCATTAGCGGGTCCAGCAGCAGCCTCGTCACCACCACAAGCTTCAGTTCCGGCCGGGCCGTGACCCTCGCCAACGGCTTCATCAAGCCCGACAACGGTACCACGCTCACACTGTCCGGGGTGCTCTCCGGTACCCTTCTCAGAATGGCCGGCGGAGGCACGCTCGTCCTCACCGGGACCAACACCTATACGGGAACCACCAGCATAAGCGCCGGCACGCTTCAGGTGTCGGCCGACGCCAACCTCGGTGCCGGCACCCAGATCTCGTTCACGACCGGCACGCTGGCGACCACGGGAACGTTTTCATCCACCCGCACTGTGTCCTTGAACGGCGCCGCCACCTTCGCCCCGTCCACCGGCACGACGCTAACCCTCACCGGGGTGATCTCCGGGAGCGGCTCGCTGACGCAGGCGGGGACGGGAACGCTGATCCTGTCTGGGACGAGCACCTACACGGGTGGGACCACGGTCTCGGCGGGGACGCTTGAGGTGTCGGCGGACAGCAATCTCGGTGGCACAGGTTCGCTGACGCTCAATGGCGGCACCCTCGCCACGACGGGCACTTTCAACCTCGTCAGATCCGTATCGCTCACGGGCACCGGCACCTTCTCCCAGGCTGCCGGGACGACGTTGTCCGTGATGGGTAACATTACGGGCAGCGGCGGGCTGATCAAGACCGGCGAAGGTACGCTGGTTCTGGAGGGCACCAAAACCTACAGCGGCGGCACCACGGTGGCGGCCGGAACGCTCGAGATCGGCGCGAACCAGAATCTCGGGAACAGCTCTGCCGGCCTGACCCTGTCCGGCGGCACGCTGTCCGTAATCGGTTCGTTCTCTTCGAGCCGCGCGGTTACACTGACCAGCAGCACCAGCAGCACCATTTCCACGGACGATGGGGTGTCCCTCACTCTCGGCGACACTCTCTCCGGCGGGGGGGCGCTGACCAAGAGCGGCCTCGGCACGCTGATCCTCACCGGGACCAACACCTATTCCGGCGGCACGACCCTCTCCGGCGGCCTCCTGCAGATTTCGGACGATGCCAATCTGGGCGGCAGCACCGGCGGCCTGACCCTTGCCGGCGGCGCGCTCGCCGTCATCGCGGACATCACCTCCGCCCGCACGGTCTCGATGACCGGCAGCAGCGCCATCAATGTCGACCCCGCCCGCACCCTGACCCTGACCGGGGACATTTCCGGCAGCGGTTCCTATGCCAAGACCGGCGACGGCACGCTGATCCTGACGGGCGATGACACCCATGACGGCGGCACCAGCATCTCCGGCGGCACGCTGCAGGTGGGTGATGGCGGCACATCCGGCAGCCTCGCCGGCAATGTGAGCGTGGACGCGGCGCTGGTCTTCAACCGGTCGGACGATCTCACCTTCACCGGCGAAGTGTCTGGCCAGGGCACCCTCACCCAGGCCGGCACCGGCACGCTGACGCTGACCGGCGCAAGCAGCCATGGCGGCGGCACTACCATCTCGGCCGGCACGCTGCAGATCGGCAATGGCGGCAGCACCGGCGCCATCACCGGCGATGTGGCCAATGACGGCGCTCTCGTCTTCAACCGCTCCGATGACGTCACCTTCGACGGCACCATCTCCGGCTCCGGCTCGGTCACCCAGGCCGGATCGGGCACGCTGACGCTCACCGCCGACAACCTCTATGCGGGCGGCACGCTCATTTCCGCCGGCACGCTGAAGGTCGCCTCGGACGCCAAGCTCGGCGACGCAGCGGGCGGGCTGACCCTTTCCGGCGGCGGCACCCTGGCCGCTTCCGACAGCTTCTCCTCGGACCGCGCCATCGCCCTCACCGGCAACGGCGCCTTCGCGCCCGACGGCATCGCGACGCTGACCCTCAACGGCATCATCTCCGGCGCGGGGTCGCTGACCCTCTCCGGCGACGGCATCCTGGCCCTGACGGCCACCAACACCTATTCCGGCGGCACGACGCTCAGAGCCGGCATCCTGCAGGTCTCCGCCGACGCCAATCTGGGCGGCCCGCTCGGCGGCACACCGGGCGGGACGCTCGGGAGCCTCACCCTTGATGGCGGCACGCTAGCCACCACCGACACCTTCACCTCGGCCCGGGCGCTCGCCTTCACCTCCAGCGGCACCTTCCAGACCGCCAGCGGCACCACGCTGACGCTGACCGGCGCCATGACCGGCCAGGGGACCATCTACAAGACCGGCACCGGCACCCTCATCCTCGCCGGCACCAATACCGAGAATGATTACGGCGTCACCATCTCGGCGGGCACGCTGCAGATCGGCAATGGCGGCACATCCGGCGTGCTGCTGGGCGACGTGAGTAATAACGGCGCCGTGGTCTTCAACCGCTCTGACAGCACCACCCTCTCGGGTTTCATGGAAGGGTCCGGCTCGCTCACCCAGGCGGGCACCGGCACGCTGACGCTCGGCTTTGCGGGCAATTCCTATACCGGCGGCACCTTTGTCACCGCCGGCACGCTCTCGATCGGCGCCGACGGCGCGATGGGCGATGCGGCGGGCGGGCTCACGCTGGCCGGCGGCACGCTGGCGACGACCGCCACCTTCACCTCCGCCCGCGCCGTGACGCTCACCGGTACCGGCACGGTCAGCACGGCGGAGAGCACCACGCTCACGCTGAGCGGCGTGCTCTCCAGCACCGGCGCCCTCTCCAAGTCAGGCGCCGGCACGCTCGTCCTGTCCGGC
This sequence comes from Ancylobacter sp. FA202, assembly GCF_000380205.1. Classification (NCBI taxonomy): domain Bacteria; kingdom Pseudomonadati; phylum Pseudomonadota; class Alphaproteobacteria; order Hyphomicrobiales; family Xanthobacteraceae; genus Ancylobacter; species Ancylobacter sp. FA202. The sequence continues at coordinate 5,065,687 of NZ_KB904818.1, forward strand.
ACCAACCTCTACGAGGGCGGCACCACCGTCTCCGCCGGCACGCTGCAAGTGGCCGCGAACGAGGCGCTGGGCGATGCCTCGGGTGGGCTCGGGCTCTCCGGCGGCATACTCGCGACGACCGCGACCTTCAGCTCCGCCCGCGCCGTCACCCTCAGCGGCACCGGAACCCTCG
>NZ_KB904818.1:5065958-5068106 GCF_000380205.1 Ancylobacter sp. FA202
CAGTTGCAGGGTGCCCAGACCCTGACCCTGGTGGCGCAGGCCGACGACAGCGCGCCCTTCATCAAGGTGGACGACGGCACGGCGACGCTCGCCGTCACCCTCGCCGGCACGGACGGTCTGACCAAGACCGGCGCCGGCACGCTGGTCCTGTCCGGCACCAACCTCTACCAGGGCGGCACCACCGTCGCCGCCGGCACGCTGCAGGTAGCGGCGGACGCCAATCTCGGCAATGCCTCGGGCGGCCTCACCCTCGCCAGCGGCACGCTGGCCACCACGGACACCTTCGCCTCGGCGCGCGCGATCACCCTCACCGGCACCGGCACGGTCAGCACGGCGGAAAGCACCACCCTCACGCTGAGCGGCGTGCTCGATGGCTCCGGCGCCCTGACCAAATCCGGCGCCGGCACGCTCGTCCTGTCCGGCACCAACACCTATCAGGGTGGCACCACCGTCTCCGCCGGCACGCTCTCGATCGCAGCGGACGAGGCGCTCGGCGATGAAGATGGCGGGCTGACGCTGGCCGGCGGCACGCTCGCCGTCACCGACACCTTCACCTCCGCCCGCGCGATCACCCTCACCGGCACCGGCACGGTCAGCACGGCGGAAAGCACCACGCTCACGCTGTCGGGCGTCGTATCCGGGGGCGCCCTCTCTAAATCAGGCGCTGGCACCCTCGTCCTGTCCGGCACCAACACCTATCAGGGCGGAACCACCGTCTCCGCCGGCACGCTGCAGATCGCGGCGAACGAGGCGCTGGGCGATGCGGCGGGTGGGCTCGCGCTCTCCGGCGGCATACTCGCGACGACCGCGACCTTCAGCTCCGCCCGCGCCGTCACCCTCAGCGGCACCGGAACCCTCGCCCCCGCGACAGGTTCCACCCTGACCCTCTCCGGCGTCGTGTCCGGCACGGGCGCGCTCACCATGGCCGGCGCCGGAACGCTCGTCCTGTCCGGCACCAACACGTATGAGGGCGGCACCACCGTCTCCGCCGGCACGCTGCAGGTCGCGGCCGACGCCAATCTGGGCAATGCCGCGGGCAGCCTCGCTTTGGCCGATGCGGCGCTCAACACCGCCAACAACACGTTCACCTCCGCCCGCGCGGTGTCGCTGGCGGGCAGCAATACGATCTTCACGACAGGGGCTGGAAAGCTCACCCTCAGCGGCACGGTGTCGGGCACGGGATCGCTCGCCAAGGCCTCCGCCGGCACGCTGATCCTCTCCGGCACCAACACCTATTCCGGCGGCACGACGCTCAGAGCCGGCATCCTGCAGGTCTCCGCCGACGCCAATCTGGGCGGCCCGCTCGGCGGCACACCGGGCGGGACGCTCGGGAGCCTCACCCTTGATGGCGGCACGCTAGCCACCACCGACACCTTCACCTCGGCCCGGGCGCTCGCCTTCACCTCCAGCGGCACCTTCCAGACCGCCAGCGGCACCACGCTGACGCTGACCGGCGCCATGACCGGCCAGGGGACCATCTACAAGACCGGCACCGGCACCCTCATCCTCGCCGGCACCAATACCGAGAATGATTACGGCGTCACCATCTCGGCGGGCACGCTGCAGATCGGCAATGGCGGCACATCCGGCGTGCTGCTGGGCGATGTCGTCAATAACGGGGCCGTGGTCTTCAACCGCTCTGACAGCACCACCTTCTCGGGTTTCATGGAAGGGTCCGGCTCGCTCACCCAGGCGGGCACCGGCACGCTGACGCTCGGCTTTGCGGGCAATTCCTATACCGGCAGCACCTTTGTCACCGCCGGTACCTTGCAGATCGGCGCCGACGGCGCGCTGGGCGATGCGGCGGGCGGCCTCACCCTCGCCGGCGGCACGCTGGCCACCACGACGGATATGACCTCCGCCCGCGATGTCACCCTCACCGGCACCGGCACGGTCAGCACGGCGGAAAGCACCACGCTCACCCTGAGCGGCATCATCTCCGGCACCGGCGCGCTGGTGAAGACCGGCGCCGGCACGCTCGTCCTGTCCGGCACCAATACCTACAGCGGCACCACCGTCTCCGCCGGCACGCTGCAAGTGGCCGCGAACGAGGCGCTCGGCGATGCCTCGGGTGGGCTCGCGCTCTCCGGCGGCATACTCGCGACGACCGCGACCTTCAGCTCCGCCCGCGCCGTCACCCTCAGCGGC
>NZ_KB904819.1:0-171292 GCF_000380205.1 Ancylobacter sp. FA202
GTGGCGAATGGGTTTTTTCGGCGCAAAACACCTACACCGGCGTCACAACCATTTCCGCCGCCACCTACAGCTCACTTCCTTCAGCCCCCGCCAAGCTGCGGGTGAATGGCAGCCTGGCGGGCGGCGTCGTCGTAAATAGCGGCGGCACCCTTGCCGGCAGTGGTATCGTCAAGGGCACGAAGGTAAATAATGGCGGCACGATTGCCCCTGGCAATTCGCCGGGAACGCTGACGGTGGACGGCGCGCTCGAGATGGAGACGGGGTCGACCTACCAGGTGGATGTCACGCCCACCGGCGAGCATGACCTGCTGATCGTCACCGGCAACGTCACCATCGCCAATGGCGCGACGCTGGAGGTGATCGCCGAGCCCGGCGTCTATGCGGCGTCCTCGACCCTCACCATCCTGTCCAGCTCCGGCACGATCACGGGCACCTTCACCAATGTGATCTCCGATTATGCGTTCCTGACGCCCAGCATCGAATCCGACGGGCAGAACATCTTCCTGACGCTGCTCTATAATGACGCGCTCTTCACCTCCTATGCCCGCACGCCGAACCAGTTCGCGGTCGCCGGTGCGGCTCAGACACTCGGCGCGGGCAATCCGGTGTTCGATGCCATCGTGTCGCTGCCGGCCGACGCCGTGCCGAACGCCTACAACCAGCTTTCGGGCGAGCTGCATGCCTCCGCGCAGAGCGTATACATGGAGCAATCCTCGTTGATCCGCTCGGCGCTGGCCGATCGCCTGCGCGCCGCGCAGGGCGGCGTGGGCGCCTCCTCCGCGCCGGTGGTGAGCTATGAGGGCGCAGGCTCGGCGCTTGGCTACGGTGCCGCCTCGCCGGTTCAGGTCGCGGCCGACCTCGCCATGCCGATGAAGGCCGTCGCCGCCCCCGCGACGACGGAGAAGTTCGCCCTGTGGACCGCCGCCTTCGGTAATTGGGGCTCGTTCGACGGCAACGCCAATGCGGCCAGCCTCGACGCTTCCACCGGCGGCTTCCTGATGGGCGCCGATGCCACCATCGCCGATGGCTGGCGCCTCGGCATCGCCGGCGGCTACAGCTTTACCGACTTCTCCATCGCCGACCGCGCCTCGTCCGGCAGCAGCGAGAACTGGCATATCGGTCTCTATGGCGGCAAGGTGTGGGGTCCGCTCGCCCTGCGCAGCGGCGTCGCCTACACGTTGCAGGACGTGTCGACCACCCGCTCGGTGGGCTTCCCGGGCTTCTATGACAGCCTGACCGCCGATTACGACGTGGGCACGCTGCAGGCCTTCGGCGAACTGGGCTATCGGATCGACACGCCCTTCGCCGCGCTCGAACCCTATGTCAACCTCGCCTATGTCAGCCTCGATAGCGGAAGCTATGCCGAACGCGGCGGTTCGGCCGCGCTTTATTCCAGCGGGTCCGACATGGGCACCACCTTCACCACGCTGGGGCTTCGCGTCTCCAAGGCTCTCACCTTCGATAGTTACGAGGTGACGCTGCGCGGGGTTCTCGGCTGGCGCCATGCCTTCGGCGACATCACCCCGGCGGTCAGCCAGGCCTTCGTGTCGTCCGACGCCTTCACGGTGACCGGCGTCCCGATCGCCGAGGATGCCGCGGTGCTGGAACTGGGGCTGGATATGCTGGTCGGCGCCAACACCACGCTCGGCATCGCCTATACCGGCCAGTTCGGTGACGGCGTCACTCAGAACGGCTTCAACGCCGTGTTGAAGGCGAGCTTCTGACGGCTTGCATGGCGGCCGTACCGAGGCCGTTCGGCACGCCCAGTTGGACGCGGCCCTGGCGCTGTCGGTTGACGGGGCCCCGCAGGGCCCGTTCCACCCGCACGCTGGCCGTGCGGGCGGCGGCCACCTCACCTGTGGCCGTCAGCACCCTGCCCTTCGGCATCCGGGCGTGCCGATCGCGCAGGATGTGGCGCTGGTCGGGCGCGGGCCGGGCTCTTCCTTTCCCGACAGCGCGGAGCGGCATCGCCTGTTGTCGCGGGATGCGTTGCCGTTCCTTCTCTGCCGGCTTACTGTCGAGATCGAGCCGGGGGCGATGAGGGGATCTTCGGACGCCGGAATGGACGCTGAGCATGCGGGAAGACGCGCTGCGCTACGGAAAGCCGCTGCCGCGACCGGCCGATGAGACGGACGAGGCCTGGATCGCCGTTATCCGCAAGATGGACGAGACCTATGCCGAGCTGCTCACCCAGCAGGTGGCGGTCGAGCAGAAGAACGAGGAGCTTGAAGAGGCGCAGACCTTCATCGCCGGGCTGATGGCCTCGATGACGGATATCCTCATCGCCTGCGACCTTTCGGGCCGGATCGAGCAGGTGAACCTCGCCGCCGAGCGCGCCTTCGGCCGCTCGCCGGGCGATCTCGCCCGGCTCCCCTTCGAGGATTTGCTGGCCGAGGAATCTCCGGCGCATTTCCGCCATTTGCGCGAGGCCGTCGAGCGGCGCGCCCGCATAAGCGACCGAGAGCTCGTCTTCCGCACCCCGGAAGGCTCGTTCCCCGTCTCCGCCAATGGCGCCGTGCGCTTCGATTCCCGTGGGCGATCGGTCGGCCTTGTCCTGGTCTGCCGGCCGATCGGCGAACTGCGCAAGGCTTACAGGGATCTCGAAGCGGCGCATGAGGGCCTGAAAGAGGCGCAGCAGCAACTCGTCCATTCGGAGAAGATGGCCTCGCTCGGCCGGCTGGTGGCCGGCGTCGCTCACGAGCTCAACAACCCGATCTCCTTCGTCTATGGCAATGCTCACACTTTGCGCCGCTACAGCGGTCGGCTGACCGCCTATATCGACGCCATTGAGCGCGGCGCCACTACGGCGACGCTGGCCCGGCTGCGCGAGGAACTGAAGATCCAGCACACGCTGGCCAATATGGGGGGCACGCTGGACGGCATGCTGGAAGGCGCCGAGCGGGTGCGGGACGTTGTCGCCGATCTCCGCCGCTTTTCGTCCGATCGGCGCGAGGCGCGCGAGGTGTTCGACCTCGCCGTGCTGGCACGTTCGGCTCTCGACTGGGTGGCGAAGGCGCGCGCGCCTGAAATCGAGACCGTGGTCGATGTGCCGGAAGGGTTGGCGGCGGTCGGCCATCCCGGCCATGTTCACCAGGTGCTGATGAATCTCGTGCAGAATGCCGTCGATGCCATGGAGGATCGACCCGTGCGCCGGCTCGAAATCACGGGGCGCGGCGGGGACGAGGTAGTGCTGGTGCTGCGAGACACCGGCTCGGGCATCGACCCCGAGATTGCCGCGCGGATTTTCGATCCTTTCTTCACCACCAAGCCGATCGGCAAGGGCACGGGTCTCGGCCTGTCGATCAGCTATCGCATCGTGAAGGAACACGGCGGCACGCTGGAAGCGAGCAATCATCCGGAGGGCGGGGCGGTGATGACGCTGCGCCTGCCGGCGGCGCGGGAGGGCTGAACATGGACGGATTCAACGTGCTGTGGATCCAGTCCGGCGGCTGCGGCGGCTGCACCATGTCGTTGCTTTGCGCCGAGGCGCCGGACCTCGCGGCCACGCTCGGGAGTGCCGGCATCCGCTTTATCTGGCACCCGACCTTGTCGGAGGAAACCGGAACGGAAGCGCTCGCGCTGTTTGAGGCTGTGCTTTCCGGCGAGTTGCGCCTCGATGCGCTCTGCGTCGAGGGCGCCATGCTGCGCGGGCCCAACAATACCGGGCGCTTCCATCTGCTCGCCGGAACCGGCGTGCCGACCATCGACTGGGTGCGCAGGCTGGCGGCACTGGCGCAGAACGTGGTCGCCGTCGGCACCTGCGCCGCCTATGGCGGGGTAACGGCGGCGGGACCGAACCCGACCGACGCCTGCGGCCTGCAATATGACGGGCGGCGCGTCGGCGGCGCGCTCGGCGCGGCGTTCCGTTCCCGCAGCGGCCTGCCTGTCATCAACATTGCCGGCTGCCCGACGCATCCGAACTGGATTACCGAGACCCTGATGCTGCTGGCGACAGGACTGCTCGGCGCCGACGATCTCGACGTCTACAACCGGCCCCGCTCCTATGCCGACCAGCTCGTGCATCATGGCTGCCCGCGGAACGAGTATTACGAATACAAGGCCAGCGCGGAGAAGCTCTCCGACCTTGGCTGCATGATGGAACATCTGGGCTGCGTCGGCACGCAGGCCCATGCCGATTGCAACACCCGGCTATGGAACGGCGAAGGCTCCTGCACGCGCGGCGGCTATGCCTGCATCAACTGCACCGCGCCGGAATTCGAGGAGCCCGGCCACGTCTTTCTCGAGACGCCGAAGATCGCCGGCATTCCCGTCGGCCTGCCGACCGACATGCCCAAGGCGTGGTTCGTCGCCCTGTCCTCCCTCGCCAAGGCGGCAACGCCTGACCGGCTGAGGCGCAACGCCACCAGCGACCACGTGGTGGCGCCACCGGCCGTGCGCGATCTCAGGCGGCGGTGAGCGTGGCGGACGTGGACGCAGGAACAAGAAGGCTGGTGGTCGGGCCGTTCAACCGGGTCGAAGGCGACCTGGAAGTGCGGCTCGACATTGCCGGCGGCGAGGTCTTGGCGGCCTTCGTCACCTCACCGCTCTTCCGAGGCTTCGAGCGGATACTCGAAGGCCGCGACCCGCGCGATGCGCTGGTCATCGCCCCGCGCATCTGCGGCATCTGCTCGGTGTCGCAATCCCACGCCGCCGCTCTGGCGCTGGCCGGGGTGCAGGGCGTGGCACCGACGCCGAACGGGCGGGTTGCCACCAACCTTCTCGTCGCCACCGAGAACGTCGCCGATCACCTGACGCATTTCCACGTCTTCTTCATGCCGGATTTCGCCCGTGCCATCTATGCTGGCCACCCCTGGTTCGCGCGTGCCGAGGCGCGCTTCAAGGCGGCGCAGGGCACATCCGTGCGGGCGGCGCTGGCGACGCGAACGACATTGCTGCATGTGCTCGGCCTGCTCGCCGGACGTTGGCCGCATACCCTCGCCATCCAGCCCGGCGGCGTGACGCGCGGCGCCGATGCGCGCGACAAGATGCGGCTGCTGGCGACGCTTGGCGCGACGCGCCAGGAACTGGAGGAGCGGCTGTTCGGCGTGCCTCTGGCACGCATTGCCGCGCTGGCGGCGCCGGAGGAACTGGACGCACTGCGCCGTGGCGACAGCGACCTGGCGCTGTTCCTTGCCATTGCGGAGGATCTTGAACTCGCCGGCCTGGGCCGCGCCTATGATCGCTACCTGAGCTACGGCGCCTATCCCGACGAGGACGGCCGGCTTTATGCGCGCGGCATCGTCACGCCGGAGGGACGCGGCGCACTCGATACCGACGCCATCGCCGAAGACCACACCAATGCGCGAATGGAAGGACGCTGGCGGGCGCATCATCCTTTTGAGGGCTTCACCTTTCCCGACGCGACGGATGAGACGGGCTACAGCTGGTGCAAGGCGCCACGTCTCGCCGGCCTGCCCTTCGAGACCGGCGCGGTGGCGCGGCAGATGGTTGACGGCCAGCCGCTGATCCGCGCGCTCGTCGCCTCGCGCGGCGGCAGCGTGTTCGTGCGCGTGCTGGCGCGCCTGATCGAGACGGCGCGCACGCTTCTGGCCATGGAAGACTGGGTGCGGCGGTTGGAGCCCGGCGCGCCCTGGTGCGCCCAAGGCGAGATGCCGCGCGAGGGGCGTGCCGCCGGCCTGACCGAGGCGGCGCGGGGCGCCCTCGGCCACTGGCTGCGGGTCGAAGACGGACGCATTGCCGGCTACCAGATCATCGCCCCGACGACCTGGAACTTCTCCCCGCGCGATGCCGCCGGCGTGCCGGGGCCGCTGGAGGCCGCCTTGGTGGGCGCGCCGGTACGGCAGGGCGAGACCACGCCGGTCGCTGTGCAGCACATTGTGCGTTCCTTCGACCCCTGCATGGTGTGCACGGTGCACTGAGCGAAGCCATGCGAGGAGACTGGGAAGGAGACGAGCGCGCGGCCGAGGAGATACGGGTGCGCGGGCTGGTGCAGGGCGTCGGCTTCCGCCCTTTCGTGTGGCGCCTTGCCCGCCGGCTTGGTGTCGAGGGCAAGGTGTCGAATGTCGGCGACGCGGTGTCGATCCACGCCGCCGCGCCGCCCGAGGTGCTGGAGGCCTTCGCCGCCGCGTTGGCAGAGGAGGCGCCAACCCTCGCCCGTGTCGAGGCGGTGGAGCGCAGGCCGGTGCCGCCGTTCCGCTGCGACGGCTTCACCATCGCGGCGAGCGCGCCCGGCCTGCCTCGCCGAGATCCGCGATCCGGTCGCCCGGCGCCACCGCTACCCCTTCACCAATTGCACCGATTGCGGGCCTCGCTTCTCCATCGTTGAGGGCCTGCCCTATGACCGCGCGACCATCACCATGCGCGGCTTCCACCTCTGTCGCGAATGCCAGCGTGACTATGGCGACCCAGCCGACCGGCGCTTTCACGCCCAGCCGATCGCCTGCCCCGCCTGCGGGCCGCGCCTCGCGCTGGAGATGGGTGGTGCGCGTGTTCCCGGCGATCCACTGGCCGAGGCGGCCCGGCGGCTCAGGGCCGGGGCGATCCTCGCCATCAAGGGCATCGGCGGTTTCCATATCGCCTGTGACGCCACCAATGAGGCGGCGGTCGCCGAACTGCGGCGGCGAAAAAGCCGCCCCGGCAAGCCGCTGGCGTTGATGGTGCGCGACCGGGCCATGCTGGACCAGATCTGCACGCTGGAGCCGGCGGAATGGGAGGCGCTGTGCCGTCCCTCCGCACCGATCCTGCTCCTGCGTCGGCGTGATGGTGCAAGGCTGGCACCCACGCTGGCGCCCTCGCTGGCGCCGGGCAATGCGCGGCTTGGCGTGATGCTGCCCTATACGCCGCTGCATCATCTGCTGACGGAAGCCGTCGGTCGGCCGCTGGTGATGACCAGCGCCAACCGCTCCGGCGAGCCGCAGATCTATCGCGACGAAGACGCGCGGGAAGGGCTCGAGGGCATCGTCGACGGGCTGCTCGGTCACGACCGTCCCATCGCCCGGCGGCTGGATGACAGCGTGGCGCGGGTCGCCGCCGGCGCCTTGCGGGTGATGCGGCGTGGGCGCGGCCTGGCGCCAGCGCCCCGCCCGCTGCCGCCGGGGTTCTCCTCGGCACCGGCGGTGCTCGCCCTTGGTGGGGAACTCAAGAGCGCCATCTGCCTCTCGACGGCGGGGCGGGCCCTGCTCTCCCACCACCTCGGCGATCTCGATGAACTCACGACGCAGGACGCATTCGAGACGGCTATCGCCGACTATGCGGCTCTGTTCGACCATCGGCCGGCGGCCATCGCCGTCGACCTCCACCCGGATTACCGCGCCAGCCGGCGCGGCGCCGCCCTGGCGGCGGAGCGTGGGCTACCGCTGATCGGCGTCCAGCATCACCACGCCCATATCGCCGCCGCGATGGCGGAGAATGGCTGGGCGGTGGATGCCGGCCCGGTCATCGGCATCGCCCTGGACGGGCTCGGCCTCGGCGAGGACGGCACGGCCTGGGGCGCGGAAATCCTTCTGTGCGACTATACGCAAAGCCGGCGATTGGCGCGGCTGAGGCCCATTGCGCTCGCCGGCGGTGACGTGGCGAGCCGCGAGCCGTGGCGTGTGCTGCTCGCCCATCTCGACGCTTCGCTGCCACCGGGCGACATCTCCCCGGCGCTGTTCGATGGGCTGCCGGCCGCGACGGTGCGGGCGATGATCGCGCGCGGGATCAACGTGCCGCTGGCGAGTTCCGCTGGCCGGCTGTTCGACGCCATGGCGGCGCTGCTGGGCCTCGCCCCGCGCCGCCTGAGCTTCGAGGGGGAAGCGGCGATGGCGTTGGAGGCCCTTGCCGAGAGCGCGCCGAGAACAGGCGGCTTCTATGCCTCTGGTGTCGTGGCCGAAAACGGCCTCGCCACGATCGACCCGGCACCGATGTGGCGTGCCGCCGTCACCGATCTGGCAGCCGGCCAGCCGCGAGCGGTGATCGCCGCGCGCTTCCATGCCGGCGTGGCGCGGGCCTTCGCCGATGCCGCCCTGGCGGCGGCCGCGGAACACGGGGCGCGCGCCCTCGCGCTGTCGGGGGGAGTAATGCAGAACGCCGTGCTGCTCGACCATCTCGTCGCGCGTCTGGCGTCGGCCGGGCTCCCGTTGCTCATTCCCGCCGAGGTGCCGGCCAATGATGGCGGGCTCGCCTTCGGCCAGGTCGTGGTTGCGGCAGCGCGCCTGATGCAGCGGTAAGCCGCTTTCCGGTCGGTATGGAAAGCGATCTTGCAGCTTCCGCTCCGCCGGTCAGGATAAATGCCAACTCATTGGAATTAGACCAATTATTCGTCTGGCACGGCCATTGCTCATGTCTTCCTCGCCGGTGCACCTCGACGTGCGCCGAGGCAATCGATCGGGAGGATCCGCCGCATGGCCGGGCTTGAGACATTTTACGAGGTGATGCGACGCCAGGGCATCACCCGCCGCTCGTTCCTGAAATACTGTTCGCTCACCGCCGCCGCGCTCGGGCTGGGGCCGGAATTCGTGCCCGAAATCGCCCATGCGATGGAAACCAAGCCACGCACCCCGGTGCTGTGGCTGCATGGGCTGGAATGCACCTGCTGTTCGGAGAGCTTCATCCGCTCGGCGCATCCGCTGGCGAAGGACGTCGTGCTGTCGATGATCTCGCTCGATTACGACGACACCCTCATGGCGTCGGCCGGCCACCAGGCGGAGGCGATCCTCGATGAGGTGATGGAGAAGTACAAGGGCAACTACATCCTCGCGGTGGAGGGAAACCCGCCGCTGAACGAGGATGGCATGTACTGCATCATCGGCGGCAAGCCTTTCGTGGACCAGCTGAAAAAGGTGGCCAAGGATGCCAAGGCGGTGATCTCCTGGGGCTCCTGCGCCTCGCATGGCTGCGTGCAGGCGGCGCGCCCGAACCCGACCCGCGCCACCCCGGTGCATGAGGTCATCCTCGACAAACCGATCATCAAGGTGCCGGGCTGCCCGCCTATCGCCGAGGTGATGACCGGCGTCATCACCTACATGCTCACCTTCGACCGCCTGCCCGAACTCGACCGGCAGGGGCGGCCGAAAATGTTCTATTCCCAGCGCATTCACGACAAGTGCTACCGCCGGCCGCATTTCGACGCCGGCCAATATGTCGAGGCCTTCGACGATGAGGGCGCGCGCAAGGGCTACTGCCTCTACAAGGTCGGCTGCAAAGGCCCGACGACCTACAATGCCTGTTCGACCACCCGCTGGAATGATGGCGTCTCCTTCCCGATCCAGTCCGGCCACGGCTGCATCGGCTGTTCGGAGGATGGCTTCTGGGACAAGGGGTCCTGGTATGCACGCCTGACGGATCTCAAAGGTGTCGGCTTCGGCATTGAGGCCAATGCCGACCGGGTGGGCATGGCCGCGGCCGGTGTCGTCGGCGGCGGCATCGCGGTGCACGCCGCAGTGAGCGCCCTCAAGCGGGCCCGACACAAGGATGCCGACCAGCAGAGCCCGCCCGCCGATCACACCAACAAGGGAGAGGCGGCATGACCATCCAGACGCCAAACGGCTTCACGCTCGACACATCAGGCAAGCGCATCGTCGTCGATCCGGTCACGCGCATCGAAGGCCACATGCGCTGCGAGGTGAATGTCGATTCCGACAACATCATCCGCAACGCCGTCTCCACCGGCACCATGTGGCGCGGGCTCGAAGTGATCCTCAAGGGTCGGGACCCGCGCGATGCCTGGGCCTTCGTCGAACGCATCTGCGGCGTGTGCACCGGCTGCCACGCCCTCGCCTCGGTGCGCGCCGTCGAGGACGCGCTTCAGATCAAGATCCCGAACAACGCCTTCCTGATCCGCGAGATCATGGCCAAGGTGCTGCAATGGCACGACCATGTCGTGCATTTCTACCACCTGCATGCGCTGGACTGGGTCAACCCGATCAATGCGCTGAAGGCCGACCCCAAGGCGACCTCGCAGCTCCAGCAGATGGTCGGGCCGGACCACCCCAATTCCAGCCCCGGCTATTTCCGTGACGTGCAGAACCGGCTGAAGAAGTTCGTCGAGAGCGGCCAGCTCGGCCTCTTCAAGAATGGCTACTGGGACAACCCGGCCTATAAATTGCCCCCGGAAGCGGACCTGATGGCGGTCACGCACTATCTGGAGGCGCTCGATTTCCAGAAGGAGATCGTCAAGGTTCACACCATCTTCGGCGGCAAGAACCCGCACCCGAACTACATGGTCGGCGGCGTGCCCTGCGCCATCAACATGGACGGCGACATGGCTGCGGGCGCCCCGCTCAACATGGAGCGCCTCAATTTCGTGAAGCTGAAGCTGCAGGAAGCGTTCGAGTTCTCCAAGAACGTCTATGTGCCCGACGTGATCGCCATCGCCTCCTTCTACAAGGGCTGGCTCTATGGTGGCGGCCTGTCCGGGCTCAACGTCATGGACTATGGCGACTACGAGTCCATCCAGGGCCAGAAGAGCACGGACCGCCTCCCCGGCGGTGTCATTCTCAACGGCAACTGGGCCGAGGTGCACCCCATCGACCCGCGCGACCCGGGGCAGGTGCAGGAGTTCGTCACCCACTCCTGGTACACCTATGGTGAGGGCGATGCCGACAAGGGGCTGCATCCCTGGGACGGCGTCACTGAGCCGCAATACAAGCTCGGTCCCGACGCCAAGGGCACCCGCACCGACATCCAGCAGATCGACGAGAACGCCAAATACTCCTGGATCAAGGCGCCGCGCTGGAAGGGCAACGCCGTCGAGGTGGGTCCGCTCGCCCGCTACATCCTCGCCTATTCCCAGGGCGTCGACTATGTGAAGGGGCAGGTCGATGACTCGCTCGGCCGCTTCAACGCGCTGGCCGGCACCAGCTTCACGCCGAAGCAGGCCCTGCCCACCACCATTGGCCGCACCCTCGCCCGCGCGCTGGAGGCGCATTACTGCGCCCAGATGATGCTGGACGATTTCGACAACCTCATTGCCAACATCAAGGCGGGCGACCGCTCCACCGCCAATGTGGAGAAATGGGACCCCGCCACCTGGCCGAAGGAGGCCAGGGGCGTTGGCACGGTGGCGGCGCCGCGTGGCGGCCTCGGCCACTGGATCAAGATCAAGGATGGGCGGATCGAGAACTACCAGTGCGTGGTGCCGACCACGTGGAACGGCGGGCCGCGCGATCCCAAGGGCAATATCGGCGCGTTCGAGGCTTCGCTGATGAACACGCCGATGGAGCGGCCGGAGGAGCCGGTGGAAATCCTGCGCACGCTCCACTCCTTCGATCCGTGTCTGGCCTGTTCGACCCATGTCATCTCGCCCGACGGGGAAGAGATGGCGCGGGTGACGGTGCGCTAGGGAGGTGGCCATGAGCGACGTCTCTTCCGCCCTGAGCGGCCCCGCCTCCCCGCCCTCCCCGGCCGCCGCGCCCCTGCCAGAGGGGCGGGCGGGTACCGGACGCAGGCTGACCACCCTCTATGTCTATGAGGCGCCGGTGCGGCTCTGGCACTGGGTAAACGCGCTGTCCATCGTGGTGCTGTGCATCACCGGCTATCTGATCGGCTCGCCGCTGCCCACTCTGTCCGGTGAGCCCAGCGCCCATTACCTCATGGGCACCATCCGCTTCCTGCACTTCGCGGCGGGCTACATCTTCGCCGTGGGATTCCTGGGTCGGATCGCCTGGGCTTTCCTCGGCAATCGCTACTCAAGGGAGCTCTTCACCTTTCCCTTCTGGCGCAAGAGCTTCTGGCGGGGGCTGTTTGTCGAGATCCAATGGTACATGTTCCTTAAGACGCGGCCGCTGAAGTTTGTTGGCCACAATCCGCTCGCCCAGCTGTTCTTGTTCTGGGTGATGGTGGTGGGCTCCCTTTTCATGATCGGCACCGGCTTCGCCCTCTATTCGGAGGGGACAGGCATGGGTTCCTGGCAGGACACGCTGTTCGGCTGGATCATCCCATTGCTCGGCGGCAGCCTGGCGGTGCACACGCTGCATCATCTCGGCATGTGGGTGATCATTCTGTTCGTGCTGATCCATGTCTATTCGGTGGTCCGCGAGGACATCATGTCCCGCCAGTCGATGATCTCCGCCATCACCAACGGCTATCGCAGTTTCCGCGACGACGATCCCGACTGAAGGCTCCTTCCAGCTTTCAGACGGCGGCCGTGCGGGGGGCGCGGCCAGTGTGGGGCGCAGCTTCGGCTGCGCCCTCTTTTTTGGATGATTGATTTCCGCTTCATGGTCAAACTGGAAACTAAGCTTCCATCATAGAAGCGCCGATGCGATGAGTTCTTCTATTTTTACGCGATAAAACAATAGGTTAGCTCCCATGCGCTGTCTTGGCACGGGGCTTGAATTAAGAAGCATTCGAAAGAACGGCGCAGACCGTTCGCACCCTAGGGACAGAGACACACGCTCGGGAGGCGTCGGCCCATGGACGACGATCGCATTCTTGTCCTCGGCATCGGCAATATACTGTGGGCCGATGAGGGGTTCGGCGTCCGGGTGATTGAGGCGCTCGACGAACGCTACGAGCTTCCCGGCCATGCGTCGGTGCTCGACGGCGGCACGCAGGGGCTCTACCTGCTGCCCCATCTCGAAGACGCGGCGGGCGTGATCATCGTCGACGCCATCGACTACGGCCTGCCGCCGGCGACGCTGAAGCTGCTCCGCGACGACGAGGTTCCGGCGGTGCTCGGCACCCGCAAGGTGAGCCTGCACCAGACCGGGTTCCAGGAAATTCTTGCCCTGCTGCGCCTGCGCGAGCGCGCGCCCCGGCAATTGCTGGTCGTCGGCGTGCAGCCGGAGCGGCTCGACGATTATGGCGGCGGGCTCACCCCGGCCGTGGCGGCCCAGGTCGAGCCGGCGCTCGCGGCTGTGCTGCGCCTCCTCGTCGAGGAGTTCGGCGTTGTCGCCACACCGCGCCGCTCGCGGGAGCGTTTCACGGCACCTGCCATCTCGCGCGAGGACTATGAGACCGGACGCCCGAGCGCCCAGGCCGCCTGTCGCGTCGGTGACGCGCGGGTGCTCGCCGGCCGGCCGCGCGGGTGAATGCCATGTGTCTCGGCCTCCCCATGCGCATCGAGACGATCGCCGGCTGGAGCGGGCATTGTCGCTATGGCGATGCGCATCACGTCGTCGACCTCTCGCTGCTGCCCGAGGCGCGTCCGGGCGACCATGTGCTCGTTTTCCTCGGCGCGGGGCGTCGCCTTCTGGATGCCGACGAGGCCGCGCGGATCGCGCAGGCGCTCGCCGCCGTAGAGGCGGTGATGCGCGGCGACGCCACTTCCGTGGATGCCGCCTTCGCCGATCTCGCCGGGCGCGAACCGATGCTGCCGCCGCATCTCGCCGCGGCGCTCGCCGCCCCGCACGCTTCAAAGCCGGAGGAAACCACGCCGTGACCCTCACTCGTCCCGATGCCGCCGCCGCTCTGCATCCGCTGGTCGCACGCCTCATCGAGGTGCAGGGTTATCCCTGGCTCGACGGCGAGACGGCCGGCGAGGGGCCGGCCGGCGTGCGGTTGCTGTTCCTTCCGGCCCACGGCCGGGGCCATGTCGAGACGCCCGATATCGCGGTCGTGCTGCCCGAACTCACTGCAGCGCTTGGCACGGATGGCGGCGCCGTTGCCGGCCCGGCTTGCGAGCGGCAGTTGCGTGAAGCGCTCGGGGGAATCGCCCTGCCGGCCATCGTCGTGCTGCGAGATGGCGTGCCCGTCGGCTCGCTCTCCCGCATGCGCGATTGGGACGAATTCCTCGACCGTCTCGCCCCGCTGGTGGCGGCGGCCCGGGACGGATCGTCGCTTGCCGCCACCCCGCTTTCAACCGCGCTTTCGTGAGGCTGCCATGGCTCTGCCCTACGCCACCGTTCCTCCCCTCGGCTATGGTCCCGGCAGTCAGCCGGACGGCGAGGACGGCCTCGCCTATATGCCGATGCCCTCGGGCATGCGCACCTATGAGGCGCATCTGCCGGAGATCGAGAACGCCGAACGCGCCCTGCCGGCGATCGCGTTCCTGAAGGCGATCCAGGAAGCGCTCACGCGCGTTCAACCCGGCGAGACCACCGCCCTGCCGCTTGAGGGGCTGGAGGCGGGCGCCCGAGCGCTCGTCGCCGAGACGCTGGGCGAGGGTGAGGTGGCGGTTCTGGTCCAGTCGCCGGGCGGTCGCATCGAGATCCAGGAGGCGACGCTTGCCGGCGTGTGGCGGGTGCGCGGCGGCGCCGCCCAGCCGGGCCGCGAGCGGGTCGAAATCGGAGCTTTCCCGCGCGGCGCACTGATCCGCGCCTTTCCGCGGGAATGGCCGGTCGATGTCGACGGTGCGGCCCGCCTGCCGGGGGTCGTCAACGCCCCCGCCATCCTCGCCGAGATCGTCCATAAGAGCCGGGAGCGCCGCACCGACGCCCTTCCGCATGTCATCAACCTGACCCTGCTGCCGGTAACGCCGGAGGATATCGCCGCCCTGGAGTCCCGGCTGGGGCAAGGCGGCGTGGTCATTCTCTCGCGCGGCTACGGTAATTGCCGCATCGAGGCGACGGCGCTGCGCGACGTGTGGCGGGTGCGCTACTTCAATTCGTCCGACACGCTGATCCTCGACACGATCGAAATCGTCGACGTTCCAGCGGTGGCCTGCGCCGCGCCGGAGGACCTCGCCGATTCCGCCGAGCGCCTCCTCGATATCCTCGAAACGGTGGGTTAGGGCGATGGCCGCTCCACGCTTTGAAGGATCCTTTCTCGGCGATATCGCTCGCCTGCCGCCGGACGCGGTTCTGGAATGCAAGATTTGCTGGCAGATCTACGATCCTGCCGAGGGCTGCGATTACTGGCAGGTGCCGGCCGGAACGCCCTTCGCGCGCCTGCCCGACCATTGGCGCTGCCCGCGCTGCGATGGCGCGCGCGACCAGTTCATGGTCGTCGACACCACCGGGAGCACCAGCCTTGCCGCATCGGTCGTTCCCTCTCCGGAAGCGATGGCGCCTGTGGACCCGCTGACGGGCCTTGCCGCCGAGGTGGCCCGCCGTTTCGAGGCTGCGTTCCGCGAGGTGCATGTCGGGCAGATGCGCGGCATGCCCATCGTCAATGAGACGCTGGACGTGCGCGCCATCGGTTTCCGTCCGCATGAGGGTGGGGTGATCGGCGTGCTGGTCACGCCCTGGTTCATGAACATTGTCCTCATTCCCGGCCCTGGGGATGATTGGAGCCGCCTTGTGGTGGGGGCTCGCACACGGCTCGACTTCCCGTCCGGACCCTACGAGTTCATCGGCGCCAACCGCCCGGAGACGGGCCCCTACAAGGCGTGTTCGCTCTTCTCGCCAATGTTCGAGTTTACCTCGATGCTGCAAGCCGAGGAGACGGCGCGCGCGGCGCTGGCGGCATTGTTCGACCCGGCCCTGCGTGACGACGAGGACGAGCCTGCCGGCAAGGGGCCGGAGCCGACGGCGGGCGGCACGCGCCGCGCCGCGCCGAGCCGGCGCGCGCTGATCTTCGGCGGCGGCTCGGCCGCCCCGGGGAGTTCGCGGGCATGAGCCTCGCCGCGCTCGACATCGCCTTCGACGCGACCTGCCGGGACCGGCGCTGGCGCTTTGCGCCGGTAGCCGGGCCGGATGTCGCGCGTTGTGTGGTCGGGCGCTCCCGGGAGGAGGCGGCCGGCCTCCTGCCGCGCGTTTACAATCTGTGCGGCGGCGCGCATGCGGTGGCGGCCGCCGCCGCTCTCGGCCTGCCGGAGCCGTGCCGTGACCGCCTGAGTGAGCGCCTGCGCGACCACGCCGTCGCCGTGTTTGCCGAATGGCCCGCCCTGTTCGGCGGCGCGCCGGACCGGGCGGCCCTACGTCAGCTCGCAGGGACTGCCGAGGACCATCTCGCTTTGCGACGCCATGTGCTTGGCGACGATGTGGCAGCAAGCGAGCTTGATCTGGCGCGGGCGACCCCCGCCGAGTTCGGAAAATGGCTTGATCGTGCCGCAAGCCCGACCGCGCGACTTATGCGACGGCTGCAGGACACGCTCCATCCCGATTGGGGACGGGTGGAGCTCGATCGACCGGACATGGCGGACGTGGTCGCGGCGCTGGAGGACGGCACTCCGCGCGTCGCCCGCGAGACGACCGCAGCCGATGGCTGGCGCGGAGCGCCGCTGATCCGCGATCTCCTGGCCCGCGAGGGGATGAGCCTGTTCGTGCGGCTGCTGGCGCGGCTGCTGGATCTTCTCGCAGGTCTTGCCGGGAATGCCGGGCCGGCACCGGACAGGCGGCCGCCGCCCGGCATCGGCTTCGCCTACGCGGCGCGCGGCCTGCTGGCCCATCGCGCGCGCGTCGAGGACGGTGTCGTGGTGGATTACCGTATCCTCGCGCCCAGCGCGTGGAATCTTGCCCCTGATGGCCTGCTGGCGCGTATGCTCGCCGCCTTGCCAACCAATGACGAGACGTCTCGGCTGGCGCGGATCGCGGTCGCCGCCGTCAATCCCTGCGTGCCGGTGCGTCTTAGCTTTGAGCGTGGGGAGAGACGCGGCGATGCATGAGATGGCGCTCTGCGAGAGCTTGCTTGATTCCCTGCGGGACGCGGCCCGCCACCACGGTTTCGCCCGGGTGACGCGGGTGCGGCTCAGCGTCGGCCAGTTCGCCGGTGTCGAGGTCGAGGCGCTGCGCTTTGGATTCGATGTGGTGATGCGCGGCTCGCTCGCCGAAGACGCGGAGCTCGTCGTGCTGGAAGAGCCGGGCTCGGCGTGGTGCTTTGACTGTTCGACCACCGTTTCCCTGCCGGATCGCCTCGCCCTCTGCCCGCAGTGCGGCGGCGGACGGCTGCGCCCGAACGGTGGAACGGATTTGCGGATCAAGGATCTGGAGGTGGTGTGATGTGCGTGACCTGCGGCTGCGGCCCCGACGAGGTCTTGATCTCCGACGCCCATGGCGCCGCGCGAAACGGCGGCGGCGGTCATCACCACCCTGCCCACGGCCATGATCATCCCCATGAACATGTCCACGACGAGCATGTCCACGACGGGCATATCCACGACACGCATGGACACGCACACAGCCATGGCGAACTTGTCCACGCGGAGCTTCACCCACACGCCCACGCCACGCCGGGCGAGCAGCGGCTGGTGGAACTGGAGGACCGCATCCTCGCCAAGAACGACGCCTACGCCGCGCGCAACCGCACGCGGTTCGGCGCAGGTGGGGTGTTCGCGCTCAACCTGCTCGCCGGTCCCGGCGCGGGCAAGACGACGCTGCTGGTTGAAACGCTGAAGGCGCTTGGTGGGCGCGTTCCGGCGGCGGTGATCGAAGGCGACCAGCAGACCCAGAATGACGCCGAGCGGATCCGCGCCACCGGCACCCCTGCGGTGCAGGTCAACACCGGCAAGGGCTGCCATCTCGATGCCCATATGGTCGGCCATGCGCTGGATGAGCTGCCGCTGCCGCCGGGCGGGCTGCTGTTCATCGAGAATGTCGGCAATCTCGTGTGCCCCGCCGCCTTCGACCTCGGCGAGACGCGCCGTGTGACATTGCTGTCCGTGACGGAAGGCGAGGACAAGCCGCTCAAATACCCCAATATCTTCGAGACGGCCGATCTCGTCCTTGTCACCAAGGTCGACCTGCTGCCGCATCTCGACATCGACATGGCCGCCATCGAGCGCAACATCGCCCGCGTCAACCCGACGGCTGCGATCCTGCAGTGTTCGAGCCGTGGCGTGCCCGGCCTCAAAGCTTGGCTCGACTGGGTCGCTGACCAGCGGCGCCAGCTTCTCGGCACGCTGGCGGCGGAAGCCGAGAGGCGGGCGCAGGCCCTGCGCGCCAGCGCCGGGCAGGCCTGGGGCGCAAACGGGGAGGCGACGACGTGACCGCGACGCGCGCCGGTATCCTCGTCGTTGACGACGAGCCGCGTTCGGTCGAGGTGATCGCGCGCGTGCTCGGCGAGGATTTCGACGTTCACACCGCGCTGGGCGCCGCCGAGGCGCTCAAGATCCTCGAGAACGAGTGGATCCAGGCGATTTTCTGTGACCAGCGCATGGCCGAGCGCTCCGGTGTCGACCTGCTCACCGAGGTGCGCGCGCGCTGGCCGGAGGTCGTGCGCATGATTGTGACCGGCTACACCGATCCCACTGACATGATCGGTGCGATCAACGATGCGGGCATCCACCAGTTCATCACCAAGCCGTGGCATCCGGACCAACTTTTGCTGGCCGCTCAGGGGGCGACACGGCTCTACCAGCTCCAGCGCGACCATGACCGCCTCTCGCTGGAATTGAAGCTGGCCGCGCCTGCGGCCCAGGCCCGCGTGCTGGAGCGGCACGAGAAGGTGCTGGCGAATTTCCACTTCGACACACTGGTCCGCGCGCCCGACAGTCCGCTCAACGAGATCTGCCGGCAGGCGGCGCAGGTGGCGACCTTCGACATTCCGGTGCTCATTCTCGGCGAGACCGGAACCGGCAAGGAGCTGCTGTCGCGCGCCATCCATTATTCCAGCCTGCGCTCGGAGCAGCCATTCTTCGCCGTGAACTGCGGGGCTATCCCGGACGAATTGCTGGAATCGGAGCTGTTCGGCCACAAGAAGGGTGCCTTCACCGGCGCGCACACCCAACGCATCGGCCTGCTCGACCAGGCGGATGGCGGCACGGTGCTCCTCGACGAGATTGGCGACATCACACCCGCCTTCCAGGTCAAGCTGCTGCGCTTCCTGCAGGAAGGCGAGATCCGCCCTGTCGGCTCGAACGAGGTCAAGCGGGTCAATGTGCGGGTGCTCGCGGCCACGCATCGTGACCTCGCCTGCGAGGTCAGGGCCGGGCGTTTCCGCGAGGACCTCTATTATCGCCTGACGGCGCTGACCCTGACCCTGCCGCCGCTGCGGGAGCGGCGCGGCGACCTGCGGGCGTTGACGCAGCGGCTGCTCGACCATCTCTGCGCCACTCATGGAAAGCGGGCGAAAGGCTTCACCGCCGAGGCACTAGGCTGCATCGAGGCCTATGACTGGCCCGGCAATGTCCGGGAATTGCAGAACGAGGTGACGCGCATGCTGGTTCTGGCCTCCGGCGAGCATTTGGGCGCCGACCTCCTGTCGCCGCATGTCGTGCATGGGGCTGCCGCCGCCTCCACCAAAGCCATGCCGACTGAAACGGCGATCCGGGACAGCGGCCCGCTCAAGGATCGGATCGAGCGCATGGAGGCGCTTATCCTGATGGAAACGCTGGTGCGCTGCCGCTGGAACAAGAGTCGCGCCGCCGAGGAACTCGGCCTGTCCCGTGTCGGCCTGCGGGCCAAGCTCGAACGCTACGGCATTGCCCGTGACGATGCGTTCGGGCGCAGCCATTGAGGAGGAAACCATGTGCCTCGGCATTCCCGGTCGCATTGTCGCGATCGTCGATGAGGACGCCATGCTGGCCACGGTCGATGTTTCAGGCGTCCGACGGGCGGTCGACGTCGTCTGCGTCGCTACGCCCGGCCGCCCGCTCGCCGATCTCGTCGGCGCCTGGGTGGTGGTGCATGTGGGCTTCGCCATGAGCCTGATCGATGAGGAAGAGGCGGCCGCGACGCTGAGAGTGCTCGCCGAGATCGGCGAGGCGGAGGCCGAGCTTGAGGCCATCCGCACCGGCAGTGTCGATCTGCCGTCGTCCCCCGTCATTCCGGCGGCAACCTGAAGGGAGGACGCACGCCATGCGTTTCGTCGACGAATTCCGCGATCCTGCCCTTGCCCGCGTCGTGATCCGCGAGATCGAGACCATTGCCGCTCGCATGGAACGCGGCCGCGAGCGGCCCTTCGCTGTCATGGAGGTTTGCGGAGGGCACACGCACGCCATCTTCCGCTACGGGTTGGAAGGGCTGCTGCCGGATATCATCGAGTTCGTCCACGGTCCCGGCTGCCCGGTCTGTGTGCTGCCAATGGGGCGCGTGGACGACTGCGTCTCGATTGCCGAGCGGCCCGAGGTCATCTTCGCCACCTTCGGCGATGCGATGCGCGTGCCGGGCTCACGCAAGAGCCTGCTGACCGCCAGGGCCGAGGGGGCGGACATTCGCACCGTCTATTCCCCGCTCGACGCGCTGGCGCTGGCGTGCCGCAACCCCGACCGCGAAGTGGTGTTCTTCGGCCTCGGCTTCGAGACCACCATGCCCTCGACCGCGCTGACCATAAGGCGCGCCGCGCGCGAGGGCGTGGGGAATTTCTCGATCTTCTGTAACCACATCACCATCATCCCGACCTTGCGAGCGCTGCTGGAGACGCAGGATCTCGGCATTGACGGCTTCATCGGGCCGGGCCATGTGTCGATGGTGATCGGCACCGAGCCCTACCGCTTCATCGCCGAAGAGTTCGGCAAGCCGATGGTGGTTTCCGGCTTCGAGCCGCTTGATCTGCTGCAGTCGCTGTTGATGGTGCTGCGCCAGCTCGAGAGCGGTGTGGCGAGGATCGAGAACCAATATGCGCGCGTGGTGCCGGACACCGGCAACCGGGCGGCGATGGAAGCTGTCGCCGAGGTCTACGAACCGCGCGAGACCTTTGAATGGCGCGGGCTCGGCTCTATTGCGCATTCCGGCGTCCGGCTGCGCGATCGCTATGCGCGTTTCGACGCCGAGCGGCGCTTTGCCGTGCCCGAGATCAGCGTCGGCGATCCGGCGTCCTGCCGCTGCGGCGAGGTGCTGACCGGCAAGCTCAAGCCTTGGGGATGCCCGATGTTCGGCACGGCCTGCACGCCCGAGACCCCGCTCGGCGCCTTGATGGTCTCCTCCGAAGGCTCCTGCGCGGCCTATTACCAGTATGGCGGCATACGCCAGCCCCACCTCGAAGGTGCCGCATGAACCCGCATGTTCGCCCCGCGCGCCGCACGCTGCCGGCCACCGTCACGCTTGCCCATGGCGGTGGTGGCAGCGCCATGCGTGACCTGATCGAGGAGGTTTTCATCGCGGCCTTCACCAGCTCCGACGCGCCGCTGGAGGATCAGGCGCGCTTCGATCTGGCCGGGCTCGCCACCATCGGCGACCGGCTCGCCTTCACCACCGACAGCTTTGTGGTCGATCCGCTGTTCTTTCACGGCGGCGACATCGGCACGCTTGCCGTGTGCGGCACGATCAATGATCTCGCTGTGGGCGGCGCCAAGCCCGTGGCGCTGTCCTGCGCCGTGATCGTGGAGGAAGGGTTGCCGGTTGATATCCTGCGGCGCGTGGCCGCTTCCATGGCCGAGACGGCGCGGGCGGCGGGGGTGCCGATCGTCACCGGCGACACCAAGGTCGTGGCGCGCGGCGCCTGTGACAAGCTCTTCGTCACCACGACGGGCATCGGCGTCGTGCGCGCAGGCGCACATATCGGCATCGGCCGGGCGCGGCCGGGTGACATCGTGCTGGTGAACGGTCTCCTCGGCGACCACGGCGCGGCCATCCTCAACGCGCGCGGCGACCTTGCGCTGGAGAGCGCCATCGAAAGCGACTGCGCGCCCCTGCATGGCCTAGTCAGTGTGCTGCTCGACGCCGCGCCGGGGACCCGAAGCCTGCGCGATGCCACGCGCGGCGGGGTAGCGGCCGTGCTCAATGAGTTGGCGGAAGCGAGCGGCGTCGGAGTGCGGCTGCGCGAGCTGGACCTGCCGGTGCGCCCGGAGGTCGTCGGCTTCTGCGAGATTCTCGGGCTCGATCCGCTCTATCTCGCCAATGAGGGCAAGCTTGTCGCGGTGGTGCCGCCGGAAGAGGCCGGGGCGGGGCTTGCCGCCCTGCGGGCGCATCCGCTTGGCCGCGAGGCCCGGGCGATCGGCCGGATCGTCGAGACGCGGCCCGGGCGGGTGGTGATGGAGACCCGTTTCGGCGGGGAGCGGATCGTCGATATGCTGGTCGGCGACCAGCTGCCGCGCATCTGCTGACGCGGGCCCCAAGGTCGACAGGCGGGCGGGGGCATCGGCCGCCGGGACGAGCCGGCGTCGCGGCATAGGGAATGTTCGATAAAGGCGAGGCATTGGCGCCATCGGCGGCACGCGGCCGTCAGCCGACTTCCAGATGTTTGTACACCGTCGTGCGGGAGATGCCGAGCCGGCGCGCGGTCTGCTGGATGTTGCCGCCGGTCGCCGCAAAGGTCTCTCGGATCCGTCGGCAACGATCGCGGCTCAGCGCGTGAGGGGAACAATGCGCGCAGGTGGGGGCGCCGTCGTCGATGCCGTCCTCACAGGATAGCGGCGTGAGCCCCTCGCCCTCGCCGTCGGTCTCGATCGCCGCGCGGCGGAGCCAGAACTGCAGCTCGCGTATGTTGCCCGGCCAGGGCCGCTGGCGCAGGCGCTCGATTCCCGCGTCGTCGATCGCGACTTTCGTCGCCTGCCGGGCCAGAAGATGGCGGACGATGGCATGGAAATCGCCGCGCTCGCGCAGCGGCGGGATTTCAATGGAGAGCCCATTGAGCCGGTAGTAGAGATCGGCCCGGAACTGGCGCGCGGCGACGGCGGCGGCGAGATCCCGATTGGTGGCGGACACAATCTGCACATCAAGCGTCGCGGCCTTGCCGCCGCCCAGCGCGCGAACCTCCATCGTGTCGAGGAAACGCAGCAGCGCGGTCTGCGCGGCGAGCGGGATGTCGCCCACCTCGTCGAGGAACAGCGTCCCCCGGTCGGCCAGACGGATGAGCCCCGGCGCGCCCTCGTTGCGCGCATTGGTGAAGGCGCCGCGGTCATGGCCGAACAGTTCGGCGATGAACAGCGATTCCGGCACGGCCCCGCAATTAATGGGAACGAACGCGCCGCTTCGGCCGCTGAGCGCGTGGACATGGCGGGCCATCAGTTCCTTGCCGGTGCCGGTCTCGCCATGGATATGAACGGCCAGCCGCTCGCGTGTGGCGGCCGCCAGACCGCGCATCCGCCGCAGCAGAAGCGCATCCTCGCAGACGAAGGCGTCGGGCGATGCGGCGGGGGGCACGGGCGTCGGCATCGGCAGGCGAGGCGCCGCCGTTGGCGGGCTCACCCGCAGGGGCGGCGCGGCAAAGCGCCGGCACGCGACGTAAAGCAGGCTGCCGGCGCGGTCGCGGACCCGGGCGACGCCCGCGCGGCGCAGCTCGTCGACCACGACGCCCAAATCGGGCTCGAACAGGGTGTCGAAGGCGCCCCCGGCCGTGATGTCCAGCCCGGCCAGCAGGCCCCGCGCGGCGCGGTTGATCGACACCAGCTCACCGTCCGGCGACAGCGCCACGAGGCCGGCCGACAGCGTGTCGAGATATTCGGCCCGCGGATGCAGGGCGAGCAGCAGCACATCCGGCCGGCCATTGACGATCAGCCCATTCTCAACCGCTGCCGCCGCCATCCGGACCAGCGCGTGGGTGTGCTGCTGGCGTGCTTCATTGGAACTCGACGCATCGAGCAGCCCCACCAGCCGGTCCGCCGGGTCGAAGATCGGCACGGCCGCGCAGCTGAGATGGCCGTGACACGCGAAGAAATGCTCACGCCCATTGATGGAGGCCGGTGCCTGCTCCACGAGCGCGAGACCGAGCGCGTTGGTGCCGCGCCCACCCTCCAGCCATACGCTGCCCGGCACAATGGAGCGTCCGGCCTCGCTGTCGGCGAAAGACGGGTCGCTCAACGCATCCAGGACCACGCCGCCCGCATCGGCGAACGCGATCATGAAATTCGAGCCGGCGATCTGTTCATAGAGAAGCTGCATCTGCGCCAGGGCGAGACGGCGCAGCAGCGCCTGCTCCTCACGCCGGGCCCGCACGTCGGCGAAGGCGATGACCGCCTCTTCCGGCCGCCGCGTCGGGTCGAGCCCGCCGGCGAGGCAGCGCTCCCAGCTGCGGGCGATCTCCGGCGAAAGCACGCCGCCGGGCAGGCGCGCGCCCACCTCCCGCGCGACGCGCGCTTGGACGTCGGGGGAGCGTGGGGCGGAGGATGGGGGCGGCATTGGCGCTATCCTCGTCTGTTCTTGTCGTTTGTGGCAGGGTCGGCGCAAAACAGAGCGAAGGCAATATCCAGAAACTGGACACTGTATGAGTGGTCCTGTTCAGGCTGTGAACGCGCAAAAGCCTTCGCATGTGCAGTAAAGCCTTGCGGACATGAACAAATAGCGCGTGGCACATTTGCTGCGATGGATCCTTCGACGGCGACGCCATGCGGTGCCGAAAAAGGGAGGACGCCATGAAGGCGCAGGTGCTGAAAAACTACGACACGAGTCTCTCCGGCGACATCTGGGTGGCGGAAGAGAACGTGCCCGACCCAAAGATCGTGAAATCCACCGATGTCATCGTCCGCATCGGCGGCGCCGGCGTCTGCCGTACCGATCTCCACATCATCGAGGGGGTGTGGAAGCCGCATATGGACCCTACCGGCGACAAGCTGCTGCCGCTCATCATGGGCCATGAGAATGCCGGCTGGATCGAGGAGGTCGGCAAGGAGGTCGAGGGGCTGAAGAAGGGAGATCCGGTGATCGTGCACCCGAAGATCACCGGCGGCACCTGCCTCGCCTGCCGCCGCGGCTTCGACATGCATGGCTCCGGCAGCTTTCCCGGCCTCGACTGCAATGGCGGCTATGCCGAGTTCATCTGCACGTCGGAGCGCAACATCGTCCCGCTGCCGCGCTCGCTCACGCCGAAGGAAGTGGCGCCCTATGCCGATGCCGGCCTCACCGCCTATCGCGCGGTGAAGAAGGCCACCCGCCACCTGCTGCCGGGCCAGAGCTGCGTCGTCATCGGCGCTGGTGGCCTCGGGCACATCGGCATCCAGTGTCTCAAGGCCATGTGCGCCGCCGATGTGATCGTCGTCGACAAGTCAGATGCCTCGTTGGCGCTGGCGACCAAGAGCGGCGCCGACCAGATCGTGAAGGCCGACGGCAACGAGGTCGAGGCCGTGCTGGCGCTGACCGACGGTGCCGGCGCGGAGGCGGTGATCGACTTCGTCGGTGAAAAAGGCACCACTGCCAAGGGGTTGGCCATGACCCGCCCCATGGGGAGCTACTACATTGTCGGCTATGGCGAGGACATCAAGATCCCGGCGGTCGACCTCATCATCTCCGAACGCAACATCATCGGCAATCTGGTCGGCACCTGGGCCGAACTGACCGAGCTGATGGCGCTGGCCGATCGCGGGCTGGTCGAGTTGGCGACGGCGGAATACCGGCTCGCCGACGCCAACCAGGCGCTGCATGACCTCAATGCTGGCAAGATCCATGGCCGGGCCGTGCTGGTGCCCTGACGCGATCTCGTCAGGCATCATGTATTCCAGAGCATAGAACAGTGCAGTGCAGCAGAGCCGTCGAATATATAAGCAATGTTTACCGTTTCTTCTGCGCTGCAGCATTTTCGCATAATGAAACACTTTCGGAACCGCGATTCGCAAAACAATTCACTTCCGCGATGCGAGCCGTGTTCTGCCTCCGTCAAGTCGTTGAAACACCTACTGCGACGACTTGGCACGGTGCTTGCTACATTACTATTAGAACAATGCTGACCTGCCTTACGGGGCGGGCCACAAAAAGAACGAAGGGGAGAAGTCCGGGGAAGCTGCCGGCACGGCGATAAGCCGCGCCGGCGGGTCACGAGACGGTCAGGTCAGGACCGCCGTCCCGCACCCGTTACGCCAACAGCCGAATCCGGTGCCTTGTACCTTTGCCCAGACCTTCGACGCTCGCCGCCTGTGCGGCGGGCGAAGGGTTGCTCATGTCTGAAACCCGGCCGGCCGGACAGCGCGAACGCTGTGCCGCGCCTGGCGGGAGGAAATTGACCGTGGACTCCGCTCCAAGAGCAGGATGGCAAAAATGACAAGTACACTGACCCTTAACAAGATCACCGCGCAGAAGGGCATCTCCGTCGCCGACGCCGCGAAGAAGATCGCCGATCTCGGGTGGAATCCCTCCTATGTGCAGGAGGCGATGACCTTCCCGACCGACTACAAGATCACCAAGGCGCCGAAAGATCCGATGAAGCAGGTGCTTCGTTCCTACTTCCCGATGCAGGAAGAAAAGGACAACCGGGTCTATGGCGCGCTCGACGCGGCCCTGCGCGGCGACATGTTCCGCAATGTCGAGCCGCGCTGGGTGGAATGGATGAAGCTGTTCCTGGCCATCATCCCCTTCCCGGAAATCTCGGCGGCCCGTTCCATGGCGATGGTCGGTCGCCTGGCGCCCGGCGAGGACCTGCGTACCGGCTTCACCATGCAGATGGTCGACGAGTTCCGGCACTCGACGATCCAGATGAACCTGAAGAAGTGGTACATGGAGAACTATATCGACCCGGCCGGGTTCGATATCACCGAGGAAGCCTTCGGCAAGTGCTACGCCACCACCATTGGCCGCCAGTTCGGTGAAGGCTTCATCACCGGCGACGCCATCACCTCCGCCAATGTCTACCTGACCGTCGTGGCCGAAACCGCGTTCACCAACACGCTGTTCGTCGCCATGCCCTCGGAAGCCGCCCGTAATGGCGACTACGCCCTGCCGACCGTGTTCCTTTCCGTCCAGTCGGACGAGAGCCGGCATGTCGGCAATGGCCACTCCATGCTGATGTCGATGCTGAAGGAGCCGGAGAACCACCTGCTGCTGGAGCGCGACATGCGCTACGCCTTCTGGCAGAACCACGCCATCGTCGATGCCGCCATCGGCACCTTCATCGAATACGGCACCACCAACCGCGACAAGAACAAGGAATCCTACGCGGAGATGTGGCATCGCTGGATCTTCGAGGATTACTACCGCACCTACATGCTGCCGCTGGAGAAGTACGGCATCAAGATCCACCACGACGATGTTCAGACCGCGTGGAAGCGCATCACCGAAAAGAACTACGTGCACAAGATCGCGCAGTTCTTCTCCGTCGGCTGGCCGGTGAATTTCTGGCGTATCGAGGCCCAGACCGACAAGGACTTCGAGTGGTTCGAGCACAAGTATCCGGGCTGGTATGCGCAATTCGGCGAATACTGGAAGTGGTACGCCAAGCTCTCGCATCGCGGCCAGACCAACATGCTGTTCAACGCCGACACCGGCTATGTCTATCCGCACCGGTGCTGGAGTTCGATGGTGCCCTGCGTGGTGCGCGAGGACATCGTCACCGACATGATCGACGGCAAGCTGCACACTTTCGCCCATGAGCTCGACCGCTGGACCGCGGTGGAAGCCTTCGCCAGCGAATATCAGGGCCGTCCCACCCCGGCGATGGGTCGCTTCAGCGGCCGGCGCGAATGGGAGAGCTGCTACCACGACTGGGACCTGGCGGACGCCATCCAGGATCTCGGCTTCGTGCGCACCGACGGCAAGACCCTCGTGCCGCAGCCGCATCTGCGCTTCGAGGAGAAGGAGATGTGGACGCTTGACGATGTGCGCGGGCACACCATCAAGAGCCCGCTGATCACGCTGCGGGAGATGAGCCCCGAGCAGCGCGAGACGCATCTCGCCGCCTACCGCGCCGGCTTCACCATCAATCCCTGCAACTGAACGTCGTGCGGGACCGGCCTTGCCGGTCCCGCATCGACCAAGGTGCTCCAGAATCTAACGGGGAGGTCGCACGATGGGCGACGTCTATACCGTCCGCTTGAATCCGGTCGGCGTCGAATTCGAGGTCGAAGAAGGTGAAACGGTCCTCGACGCAGCTTTCCGACAGGGCATCGCACTGCCGCATGGCTGCAAGGAGGGGCGGTGCGCGGCCTGCAAATGCGTGCTGAACGAGGGCGAGGTCGAGCTCAAGCCCTACTCCACCTTCGCGCTGAACGAGATGGAACGGGACCAGAACCACATCCTGCTGTGCCGGACCCTGGCCTATTCCGACATTGAGGTGGATCTTCTCAACTTCGATGAAGAAATCCTCTCGAAATCGATACCCGTGCGGAGCTTCAACGCAAAAGTGGCGCGGGTGGTCGAACTGACCCACGACATAAGGCGCCTGGAGATCGTGCTCGATCAGCCTCTCAAATTCTGGGCGGGCCAATATGTCGACATCACGCTCCCGGGGGCAGAGGCGATTACGCGCTCGTTTTCCATGGCAAATACGCCGGTCGAGGGCAAAGAACTCGCCTTCATCATCAAGAAATACCCCAACGGCAAATTCTCCTCCCGCCTCGATGGAGAGCTCCGCCCCGGAACCGAGCTCACCTTGCGCGGCCCCTTCGGCACCTGCTTCCGACGGGAAGACAAGGGAGGAGCCCTAATCCTGGTCGGTGGCGGCTCCGGCATGTCGCCGCTGTGGTCGATCCTGCACGACCATCTGGAGAGCGGAGAGCAGCGCGAGATCCACTTCTTCTACGGCGCCCGTACGCCCAAGGACCTGTTCTACCTCGACGACTTCGCCCGGCTGGCGGCGGAAAACCCCCGCTTTCACTTCATCCCCGCGCTCTCCGGCGTCGGCGACGAGGACGGCTGGAGCGGCGAGCGCGGCTTCATCCATGAAGTGCTGAACGCCCATCTGCGCCGGCTGGATTTCGGCGAGGAGGTCGACGTCTATGCCTGCGGCCCGGAGCCGATGATCGAGGCTCTCGTGCCGGTCCTGCAGATGAACGATGTGCCGACCGAGCGGATCTTCTTCGACAAGTTCACGCCGGCCTCGAGCACCACCGAGCAACTGGCGCACGCCTGAGCGCACTCACCACAAGCCTTGGCCAGACAAATATAATTTGGGAGGAACACCATGACAGCCACGCAAACGGCGCCGGTCAAGTCGGGGGCAGCCGGATCGGCCGTCTTCGCCGATTCCGACAGCCGGAAGTACCGCTACTTCGAGCCGCGCGGCAAGCGCGCGACCCATTACGAGGACGTCACCGTCGACGTCCAGCCCGATCCCGAGCGCTATCTGCTGCAGGACTGGATCATCTCGTTCCCGAACGGGCGCGGCGCCTACTCCAAGGACAACACCGCCGCATTGAGCTCTAACTGGCATCTGTTCCGCGCCCCGGACCAGGAGTGGGAGCGCACCCACTACCAGCGCCAGTCCAAGATCGAGGCGATGGTGCAGGCCGTCATCGCCAATGGCCGCAAGTCCGGCGCGCCGCTGCACTTCGACAAGGCGTGGGTCCGGGTGCTGCAGAACCATCTCGGCGCGTGGAAGCACGCCGAATTCGGCCTCGGCACCTCGCTGATGCAGGCGCAGCGCTACGGCTACACGCAGATGATCAACAATGCGACGTTGACCAACTCGTCGTACAAGCTGCGCCTCGCCCAGGACATCACGCTGTATCTTGCCGAAATCGGCATGGACATCGGCAATTTCGACGACGAGGCGGGCAAGCGCACCTGGCTTGAAGACGGCCTCTGGCAGGGCACGCGCGAGGCGGTCGAGTCCATCATGGGCTCGGAGGATTATCTCGAGCAGTACTTCGCCATCAACATCGTCTTCGAGCCGATGGTGGGCGAACTGTTCCGTTCGGGCTTCCTCATGCAGGTAGCTTCCCCGAATGGGGACTTCATCACCCCGCCGGTGATCTCGGCGGCGGAGGCGGATTACGAGCGCAACCTCGCCAATGCGATCGATCTGTTCCACCTGCTGGCGCATGATCCCGAGCACGGCGCGCACAACAAGCGCCTGTTCCAGGCCTGGCTGCACAAGCATGTCGGCCTGGCCAACAAGGCGGCGGCGGGCCTGCAGCCGATCTGGTCGCAGCCGCACTCCAAGCCTGTCCAGTATTCCGATGCGCGCGCGCAGTCGGTCGAGCGCATCGGGAAGATCCTGAGCGAGCTCGGCCTCGACCTTCCCAAGGAGTGACGCCCATGTCCACCATGTCTCGCTCGGCCACCAATCAGAACATCTTCCAGAAAATGGGCGACCTCGTCTTCGACCAGACGATCTCGCACCAGTGCGGCGTCACCATGAACGACAGCGTCGAGGCGCGCGCCATCGCCGAGTTCATGGGCCAGAAGCCCAATGTCACCATCACCTACCAGCCGGCGCTGATCCGCATCGACGGCGAAGGCAAGCTGATCTTCAAGATGGACGAGATCAGCGAAATCCTCGGCAAGGAAATGAACGCCGAGATATTCGAGGTCAACACTTCCACGCACTACGGGCGCATGATCCGTGTCGACGACAACACCGTGACGCTGTTCGGCGACATGGACGAAATCCGCCAATACATCGAGTGAGGCCCGCACGCCGCCCCGGGGAAGGCTGCCTTGCCCGGGGCGGCACGCCTGCCGCCATCAAAAGCGACGCCACGCGCTTACAGAATTCGTCAAAAAGGGGAGAGGGTTCATGTTCAGGACGCCGGACGGTGAAGAGATCTTCATCATCGATGGCCACACCCATTTCTGGGACGGCAGCCCGGAAAACCAGGCCAACATCCATGGCAAGCAGTTCATCGACTGTTTCTACGCCTACCACACCGCCCTGAGCCCCAAGGATCAGCTGTGGAGCAAGGAGCAGTTCGAGAAATACAGCGCCGACAAGATGCACCATGATCTGTTCGTCGATGGTCCCGACGACATGGCGATCGTGCAGTCGACCTATCTCAGCGAGTTCTACAAGAACGGCTTCAACACCATCGAGCGCAACCTCGACATGGCGAAAGCCTACCCGGACCGCTACATCGTCAACGGCGCATTCGACCCGCGCGATGGCGAGAAGGCGCTCGAATACATCCACTTCATGAAGGAAAACTACAATATCAAGGGCGTTAAGCTCTACACGGCGGAGTGGAAGGGTGATTCCCGCGGCTGGAAGCTCACCGATCCCAGCGCCTATCGCTGCCTGGAGCTGTGCCAGAAGCTCGGCATCACCAATGTCCATGTCCACAAGGGACCGACCATCATCCCGCTCGACAAGGATGCGTTCGATGTCCACGACGTCGACCATGCGGCGACCGATTTCCAGGGCCTGAACTTTATCGTCGAGCATTGCGGCCTGCCCCGGCTGGATGATTTCTGCTGGATCGCGGTTCAGGAGACCAATGTCTATGGCGGTCTCGCCGTGGCCCTGCCCTTCATCCATTCCCGCCCGC
The DNA here is from genome assembly GCF_000380205.1 of Ancylobacter sp. FA202. Classification (NCBI taxonomy): domain Bacteria; kingdom Pseudomonadati; phylum Pseudomonadota; class Alphaproteobacteria; order Hyphomicrobiales; family Xanthobacteraceae; genus Ancylobacter; species Ancylobacter sp. FA202. The sequence goes on from NZ_KB904819.1 coordinate 30,764, forward strand.
GCTATTTCGCCGAGGTGATCAGCGAGCTGCTGTTCTGGGTCGGTGAGGACAAGATTCTGTTCGGCAGCGACTACGCGATCTGGACGCCGCGCTGGCTGGTCGAGAAGTTCTGGAACTTCGAGATCCCGGAAGACATCAAGCAGGAGCGCGGCGTCGATCTCACCCGCGAGGCCAAGCGCAAGATCCTCGGCCTCAACGCCGCCCGGCTCTACAATGTCGATGTCGAGGCGCAGAAGGCGAGGCTGAAGGATGCCTCGCTGGCGGTTGCGGCGGAGTAGGCCCATGCGCCGCCCCGCCCGTACAGAAACCGGCGGCGATGCGCGCATCGCCGCCGTGTGGAACCAGCTCGCCGGCGTCATGGACCCGGAACTCGACGAGTCGATCGTCGATCTCGGCTTCGTGGAAGACATCGCGATCGGTGCCGACGGCCGCGTGGATGTCGCCTTCCGCCTGCCGACCTATTGGTGCTCGCCCAACTTCGCCTTCCTGATGGCGGATGATATCGGCCGGGCGGTGCGGGCGCTGCCCTGGGCGCGGGGGGTTCATCCCCGGCTCGAAGACCATATGTTCTCGCAAGAGGTCAATCGCGGCACCCATCTCGGCCTCTCCTTCGCCGACACGTTCCGCGATCTGGAGGTCAGCGACACGCTGGAAGGCCTGCGCGAGACCTTCCTGCGCAAGGCGTTCCAGCGCCGGCAGGAGGCCGTCATTCTCGGTCTGCGGCGCGCCGGCTGGTCGGACGCGGCGATTGTGACGACGGACCTCGCGACGCTCGACCGCGCCGTCATCACCGACCCCGAGGGCCTTCGCCAGAAGTCGCGCTACCGCGAAATCCTGCTGGCGCGCGGCCTTGCCACGCGGCCCTCCGACCTGGCCTTCGTCACCCTCGATGGCGCGCCCATCCCGGCCGCCGACCTGCCTGTGCATCTGCGTGGGCTGCGGGCGATACGCATCAATATGGAGGCCAATGGCGCGCTGTGCCGGGGGCTTCTCGATGCCCGCTACGACGAGGGGCCGCGCCCGGCGACGGCCACCCCTGCCACCCACGCCTGCGGCAGCGCCGGAACGTCCACCGGCTGCTGCGGCGGGTGCGCCCTTCAGGCCACCGGCGCCGTGCCCGCTGGCCGAGCCGCCGGCACGCCGCTCTCTCTGTGAACGGGGCGGCGACGCTCCGTTCCGACGTCGATCCGAACAACGACACAAAAGAACGAGGAAACAGCCATGGCAAAGATGATCCTGCATGACGGCGAGGCGCGCCGCGCGCTGGCCCGCGGCGTCGGCAAGCTGGCGGCGGCGGTTGAATCGACGCTCGGTCCCAAAGGCATGAACGCCATGGTCGACCGGCCGATCGGCACCCCCATCGTCTCGCGCGACGGCGTGACCATCGCCTCGGAAATCGAACTGCCCGACCGCTTCGAGAATATGGGCGCGCAGGTGGTGCGCGAGGTCTCGATGCAGACCAACGAGGTGGCCGGCGACGGCACCACCACCGCCATGGTGCTGGCCAATGGCCTGATCCAGAACGGTGTCGCTGCACTGGAGCGGGGCGCCAAACCCGTTGATCTGTGCCGGGGCATCGACACGGCGGTCGAGCTTGTCGTGGAAACGCTGAAGGGCCGCGCCCGCCCGGCCTCCGAGCGCGCGATGCTGGAAGCGGTGGCGACCATCGCCGCCACCAACCCGCATCTCGGCCATCTCGTCGCCGAGGCGCTGCACCGGGTCGGGCTCGACGGCATCGTCTCCTCCGATTATGGCCTCACCATCGCGACAACGCTCGACGTGGTGGAGGGCATGTCCTTCGATCGCGGCTACATCTCCCACCACATGGTGACCGACGTCGAGAAGATGGAGGTGGTGCTGCACGAGCCCTACATCCTGCTGACCGACCTCAAGATCCGCGCCCCGCAGGAAATCGCCGGCCTCCGCGCGGCGGTGGCGCAGACCGGGCGCACGCTGGTCATCATCGCCGAGGAAATCGCTCCGGAAGTGGTCGTCACCCTGCTGGGAGACGGCAATCGCGGCAAGGTGCTGGTGGTCAACCCGCCCGATTATGGCCATTGGCGCAAGGCGATGATGGACGATCTCGCCATCATCACCGGCGGCAAGGTGATCGCCCGCGATCTCGGCGGAAAGCTGGAGGACGTCACGCTCGACGATCTCGGCACCGCCCACCAGGTCCGCGCCAGCGCCCGCGAGACCGTCATCATCCGGGGTGGGGGAGACGCCGAAGCGATCGCCGCCCGGCGGGCGCAGGTCACCCGCCAGCACGAACTCGCCCCGCCCAATATCGAGCAGGACAAGCTGAAGGAGCGCCTCGCCAAGCTCTCCGGCGGCACGGCGGTGATCTATGCCGGCGGCGTGACGCCGGTCGAGCAGAAGCGCACGCTCCAGCTCATCGACGACGCGCTGAGCGCCACCCGCGCGGCGGCGGAAGAGGGCATCGTCGCCGGCGGCGGCACGGCGCTGCTGCAATGCGCGCCCATCGTCGCCGCCCGGCTCGGCAATCTCAATGGCGATATGGGCGAAGGCATCCGATTGGTGCGCGAGACGCTGGCCCGCCCGGCGGCGTTCATCGCCCGCAATGCCGGCTACGACCCCGAGGCCATTGTCGAGAAGCTGATGGCGGCGGCCGAGGGTGTCGGCTTCGATGCCGCCACCGGCGAGATGACGGACATGATCTCGGCCGGCATCGTCGATCCGGTGCGCGTCACCTACACCGCGCTGCGCAACGCCGCCTCGGTCGCCACGCTGGTGCTCACCACCAACACGCTGATCGCCGACATCACCGATTATGTCGACCCCACCGCCGGGCCCGCGCTCGGCGGCGGCGCTGAAAAGCTCGGCCGCGCATGATCATGGCGTCCCGCCGGCGGCTCCCGCCCGCCCGGCGGGCCGCCCCCCGCAAGGGTTCGGGAATTTCACGCCTCGACCCTGCGCCGGCCCCGCTCCGGCCACGGCCGGCGGCATCGACATCAAAGGAAACGACCATGCGTGAACTTATCGCCGGGTTCGTCGGCAGCGTCGCACGCCCGTTTTTCAGTGCCGTCCGTGCCGTCGCGCTCAACCGCAGGGGCACCCGTCCGCCGGGAGACCTGGTTGAGTGACGCTTGATTGGAAGCGTGGTAAAAACGGCTCAATGAAGCGAAGCAGATGCCGAACGCCAAGAATCCGGGCATCTGATATTTGCTAAAATAAAGGGGAGGTTGCTTTGGTGTATATCATCACCAAGAAGGACGGTCCTCGAAAAGAGGACGTTTCTGCCAAGCAGATGATCCGGGAAAATTGGGGGACGATTGATCGTCTCGCCAATCAGATTTCCGGTGGGCGCTGGCAGGACATCAAGCAGGCCCGCGCTGCCAAGACATCCGTTGCCGAATACGATCGCAGGAGCTTCATCGGTTACGCCTCGGTGGACCGGGCCGCGACGGCCCGGCCCTATATCCGCATCAGCCTGAACAACCGCGTCGTCGTGGTCGATGAGGACACCAACCGGCAGCTGCTGTTCCTTGGGGAAATCCGGCACCGCCCGCAGGGCCGGGTGTTCGCTCTCGCCACCCGTGCCAATGGCTTCTTCGACCCGGCGACGGACGAGGTGCTGGAGGCCTTGGCCGGGCTCGATGGCTGCGTGCTGTCCGAGGACGAGGTCGACGAACCGTTCAAGCAGGAGCTCGCCGCCCGTCTCGGCTTCGCCGCGCCGCGGGACATCTGATCGAGCGCCTCCGACAGAAGCTGCGGCCCGCCTTGTGTGGAGGCGGGCCCGTGCGTGGGCTACGGGACACTGCAATGCAGACGGAAGCGCATATGACAAAGCCGCCCGTTGAGCACCGTTCGACCGCACTCCCCTCTCGCATGGAAGAGGGCGGGGACGGCGCGGAGCACGCCACGGAAGGCGCCTCCTACGACGCATCGGCGACGATGAAGGCGTGGGAGAATTTTCTCGATCGAGGCCGCCCGATCGGATCCGGCGGGCTGGTGCGCAGCGTCATCGAACGCTCCTGGCAGCGCAGCGCCGTCTCCGGCGTCAATCCGCGCGGTCGCGGCAGCGATCTTATCGTTTCCGCCGACGAGGTGGACGGCTTGCGCCGGCACAATGGCGGCCTGCTTCAGGCGGCCGGAAAGACCTTCGAGCGTCTTGCCGACATCCTCGGCGAGACCGCGACCATGGTGGTCGTCACCGACGAGCGCGGCGTCGTCATCGACACGGCTGGCGACCCCCATATCGTCGATGCCGCCCATGACATACGTCTGGAAATCGGTGCCAATTGGGGCGAGGCCGTCACCGGTACCAACGGCATCGGCACCGCGCTGGTGACGGGCAAGCCTGTCTATGTGCGCGCGGCCGAGCATTTCTGCGAGGGCGTGAAGTCGTGGACCTGCATCGGCGCGCCGATCCGCAATCCGCTCGACGGCAGTGTCATCGGCGTCGTCGACTTCTCCGGCCCGCAGGACATTTTCCGCCGCCATAACATCGCCCTCGGCATGATGGCGGCGAGCCATATAGAGCTCGCCCTCGCCGATCAGCTGCGGGTCGAGCGGATGCAGCTGCTCGAACTGTGCCTTGCGCGGCTGCAAAGCGGCGGGCGGGGCGATGGCTTTGTCATTCTCGACCGCCGCGGCCGGGTGATCCACCACAGCGACATCGCCGCCGCGCGCTGGCGCCATGCCCATCCCGGCACCGAGCTCCGGCTCGGCGAGCAGCTGATGGACTTCAAGGGCGACAACTGGCCGGACAACATCGCCAGCCTTCCCGGCATCGACAGCCAGCGACTGGAGCCGCTGATGCACGCCGGTGACTTTTCCGGCGCCGTGCTGCTGCTCGGCCCGCCGGGCCACCCTGCCCCGGCGGTCCGGACCGGCACCGGCCCGGCGCGCGTGGCGCTCAAGGCGGCGCGGGACGCCATCATTGGTGAGAGCGCGGTCCTGATCGAGGCGATTGAGCGGGCCGAGCGCGCCGCGCAGGGCCGCAGCGCCATCCTGCTGGAGGGCGAGACCGGGGTCGGCAAGGAGCTGTTCGCCAAGCTCATCCACGCGGCCGCGCTCACCACGGGCAAGGAGCCCTTCGTCACCTTCAATTGCGGCGCGGTTTCCAAGGATCTGCTGGGCGGCGAGCTGTTCGGCCATGCCCCGGGCGCCTTTACCGGGGCCACCCGCGAGGGGCGCGCCGGACGCTTCGAGATCGCCGATGGCGGTGTGCTCAGCCTCGACGAGATCGGCGAGATGCCGCTAGAGCTGCAGCCCTATCTGCTGCGTATCCTTGAGGAAAACGCGGTCTACCGCATCGGCGAAGGGCGGCCTCGGCCGATAAATGTGCGGCTCATCGCGTCCACCAACCGCAATCTCAAGGTGGAGGCGGCTGAGGGGCGCTTCCGCAAGGACCTCTATTTCCGCATCGGCGCGGTCAAGATCACCATTCCGCCGCTGCGGAACCGCCATGGCGACATCCGCCTGCTGGTGCACCATTTCAACAGCCGCGTGGCGGAAAGTCAGGGCACCGAGCCGCTGTGCTTCAAGCCGGCGGTGATCGATCTGCTGGAGCGCTATGACTGGCCCGGCAATGTCCGGGAGGTGCGTAACCTTGTCGAGTCGCTGTCGCTGATGGCGATCGACCGCACGGTGGGTATCGACGACCTGCCGGAGGACTTCATCGAGGACGTGCAGCATCTGCGCGAGGCGGGCGGCGAGGGGGGCGTCGAGGCGGCCGAGCGGTCCGATGCCGGGGAGCCGATCGCCCGTATCGACGAGGCCGAGCGCCGGCTGATCGAGCGCACGCTGGTCGCCTCGGGCGGCAATACGTCGGTCGCCGCCGATCGGCTGGGGATCTCGCGCAGCACGCTTTACCGAAAGCTCCAGCACTACCGCGCAAGGCTCTAGCCGCCGCGCGCGCCGGCTGAGGAAACCGAGGGGAGCCCCAGATGACAGAACGGATCTATCCCCCGGCCCATGTTCCCCGGGCCAGCGAACTTGCCTCGACCATTCTCGACAAAGTCGAGCGCGACGTGGTCTTCACCCTGCGCATTCGCGGGGAGAGCCTTGATCTGCTGTCGCGGCACTTCCAGGGCTTCATCGAGCGCGCGCTCGGCGCGAATGGCGTCGATTATGGCGACCATCCGCTGCTGCGGCTGTTCGTCGAATCCCATAGCCGCGAACTCACCGACTTCGTGGTCAACGGCATGGCCCTGTCGCACCAGATCGACCTGAAGGCGTTCGAACGCTTCGGCGGCGATTCCACCCATCTGCTGCGGGCCGACATCTGGGACAGCCTGCGCAGCTATATCGAGAGCGCCGAGCAGCATTTCCTGTCCGGGCTCGGCGGCCTGCAGGACATTCTGGCCGAAGTCTCCGCCCTCCGCCCGGGCGCTGCGGGAGATGCCCAATGACGGACACGCAGCGCCTGCGCGCCTTGCTCGGAAAGCGTCTGGAGCTCGTGCAGGAGATCGCCCGCCTGAATGCGCGCCAGCTGAAGAACCGGCAGATCCTCGGCGGCGTCGAACTGGAGGTGATGCAGTGCGAGCGCGACCTCTCGCCGGGGGAGGATGCAGCCGTGGCGGACCGTCTCGCCCAGGCCCGGGCGCAGTGCGACGCGGTGCTGGCACGGCTCGACGAGGATGCGCGCGACCTCATGGAATCGCACGGGCAGCTCGACGCGCTCGACCGCGAGATCAGCAAACAGTGAGCCCAATGGCCGGGCATCGGCAGGGAGCCTAACGACATGAGCACGACGGAAGCCCAGGCATCACCGCTTTTCACCCTGCTGGCGCGGCAATGGCGGCTGGAGGCGGAGGTTCAGGCCTGCGCTTTCGCCCGCGACGGTGCCCGCCTTGCCTACGCGCTGGCGGACGGCTCGCTCGCCCTTGTCTCGATGGAGGACCCGGAAGCGGCGGGCGTGCGCTGGCGCATGTCGATCGAGGATGGCCGCTCCACCATTTCCCCGCGCGCCCGTGCCGTGTCGGCCCCGGCACGGGTGCCGGTGGGCGAGCCGCCGCTGCGTCTGGCGGCGTTCGGCCGATCGGGCTTTCTGGTTGGCGGTGCCACCGGGCGGGTGGTGCAGATCGGCGCCGATGGCTCGACGCAAGTGGTGGTCGAACATGACAGCGGGGGCGTCGATGCGCTGGCGACCGCGTGCGCGCCTGCCGCCGGCGCGGGTGTCTGCTGGGTCGCCGCCAGCGGCAGCGTCACGCGCTACGACCCCGAGGGCGGCACCGCCCGGGCGATGGCGCGCTATGAGGGCACCGCCCGCGTGATCGCGCCCGCACCCGGCGGCGAACGTGTCGCGCTGGGCTTCGACTCCCGCCTCTCGGTTATTGATCTGCCGACCAATGACCCGCAGAGCGACGGAGCGCATTTCGAGACCGCGCTCGGGCCGGTGGAGGCCCTCGCCTGGTCGCCGGACGGGCGCCTTCTGGCCGCCGGCCTGCTCGATGGCGGTGTCGCTCTCATCGACCCCGCGACCCGGCGCGTGCTGCGCCTGCCGGATTATCCGGCCCCGGTGCGCACGCTGGACTGGAGCGCCGATTCCCGCTGGCTCGTCACCAGCGGCGCCTTCCGCACCATCGTCTGGGCGGTGGACGGTGGACACGAGCGCCCCAAAACCTTGGAGACCGGCCGTTCCGGCCTGGTGGCGGTGGAGGCGGCACGGCTGCATCCGCATCTGCCCCTCGTTGCGGCCGGTTATGAAAACGGCATGATCGTCGTCATGGCGGTGGGTCAGCGCGACGAACTCGTCATTCGCGATCCGGCACCGGGCGGCCTGCGCGACCTGGTCTGGTCGGGCGATGGCGAGCACCTGGCCTTTCACGCCGCGCAAGGCTGGGCCGGGGTCATCGACCTGCCGGCCCACATGTTCAAACAGATCAACAGGAGGATTGCATGAGCGCGACCGACCAGGCCGACGAAAGCAAGGACATGTTCTTCGCGGAAATCGCGGCGCTCGCCGAACGGATGATCGCCGAGCACGGCCGCGACTTCACCATGGGCGCGTTCGTCCTCGCCGCCCGCTTCATCGCCGAGAAGAAGGATCTCGGCAATCGTGGTCTTGAGACGACAAATTGAGCCTCCCCCGGGTGTTCGCACCCGGAATGTGAGGGCGTGGCGGCGCTTTCGGCGGACTCCGCGGCGGCGCGGCGGGGGCGGGCCATTGCAAGGCTACGCCTGACATTGGTCACGAGGCGACCCGGTGTGGCCCGACATTCAGACCGATAGCGAGGTTGCCGCGGGTCGTCCGATCGAGGCATTGCCTGACGGCGCGGCGCAGGTGTCGTGCATGATTTTGGCGTCCGGGCCCCATTGAACTTCCGTTCGGCTTCACTTAACGTTTGTTAAGTCATGCCGGACGAAGGACGAGATGGACTCCTCGACGCGCCCCGTTCCCGATGAGACCGACACGTTGCGCCTGGTGGCGGAGCGGCTGCGGCGGCTGCGGCGGGCCAACGGTCTGTCGCTGCGCCAGCTGGCGGAGGCGACGGGCACCTCGGCGAGTTTTCTCAGCCAGCTGGAGCGCGGGCTCACCGGGGCCAGCGCCTCGACGCTGATCCGCATTGCCAACTGCTTCGGCACCAGCATTTCCGAACTGTTCTCGACGCCGGAGATCACCCGCGATCCGGTTTTGCGCCGCGCGCAACGCCCGGCGCTGCCGGTGACGGACGGCCAGCGCAAAATGCTGCTGTCGCGCCGCCCGCTGACCCATTTCGAAACCTATGTCTCGGAATTCGATGTCGGCGGCTCCACCGGTCCCGAGCAATACACCCATGGCGACTCGCACGAGATGTTCATCGTGCTGAGGGGATCCGTGCGGCTGGAGCTGGGCGCCGATCATCATGAAATGCACGCGGGCGACAGCGTCGAATACGCGAGCTCGGTCCCGCATCGGGTCGCGAACATCGGGGATGTCGTGGCCGAGGTGCTGTTCATCATTTCGCCGCCAACCTCGACGGCGACCTACCTCGATACTTACCGCGCCAAGGGTGAGTAGCGCAGGCACGCCACGGGACGGACGCTGTCCTTCCGTGGCGAGCGACGTTCACACGGCAAAAGCATAAGCCCCAGGGGCATAGTCCAGAGGAGAGAAAGATGAAGCGGAGCACATTCACCGGCATCGCCACGCTCGCCGCCGTCGGCATAGCGCTGGTCGGCGCCGCGCGGGCCGAAGGTCCGGTCGCCGGCGAGGTCGCCGAAGGCTCGCTCAAGGGCAAGACGCTGACCTTCGTGTCCTATGGCGGTGTCTTTCAGGACGGCCAGATCAAGGCGCTGGAGGATTTCGTCAAGAAGTCCGGCGTCACTCTGCTGTCCGACGGGCCGACCGAGAACGCCAAGATCCAGGCGCAGGTCGAATCGAAGAACGTCGTGTGGGACGTGGTGGATACGGGCGACTACACGCCCTTCGTCCATTGCGGCACGCTGTTCCAGAAGCTGGATCTCAGCAAGATCGACACCTCCAAGATCCCGCCCGGCCAGGTCGGCCCGTGCAGCGTTCCGGCGATGAACTATGCCGTCATGTTCCTGTATAACAAGGAAAAATACGGCGATAACCCGCCCAAGAGCTGGGCCGATTTCTTCGATGTCGAGAAGTTCCCCGGCACGCGCGGCATTCCCGGCTATGCCGACGCCGAAGGCTACATGGTGGAGCTTGGCCTGCTCGCCGATGGCGTGCCCAAGGACAAGATGTTCCCCGCCGATATCGACCGCGGCCTGAACAAATGGCGCTCGATCCGTGAGCATCTGGTGCCGTGGACCACAGGCGCGGAAAGCCAGCAGATGATGGAGTCGGGCGAGGCGGACATGGTCATGGTCTGGTCGGGCCGCGGCAAGGCGGCTCTGGCGAACGGGGCGAAATATGAGCCGGTCTGGAAGGACTGGATCGTCGTCAAGGACCAGATCGCCATCCCCGTCGGCGTGAAGGACACGGATGCCGCCTATGCGCTGGTCAATGCCTATCTCGGCAAGCACGCGCAGGAAGTGATGGCCGAGACGACTTCCTATTCGCCGGTCAATGTCGACGCCACGCCCAAGGTGGATGAACTCACCGCCTCGTTCATGACCAATACGCCCGAGAAGCAGGCGATGGCCTACAACCAGAACGTCGATTACTGGGTCAAGAACTACGACGCTCTCAGCGCCAAATGGGCGGAATTCATCGCTGGCAACTGATCCGGCGGTTGAAACGGTCGGGGCGACCGCGTCGCCCCGATCCCCCGCGCGAGGCGCCCGCGCGCTGCGCCCCCACGCCGCGCTTCGCGTCCGCGAGAGAGGCTGAACCATGTCTGTTCTGACCGGCCGCGCCCCGCGCGGGGCGCTTCTGCTGACGCTGCCGGCCATCGCGGTGCTGCTCCTGGTGATGGCGGTGCCGTTCGGCGTCATCGTGCTGCGCAGCTTTGCCGAGCCGGTGCCCGGCCTGGCGAATTATGTGTGGTTCTTTCAGACTCCGGTGAACCTCACCGTGCTGGCGCGCACCTTCACCATCGCCTTCTGGGTGACGGCCTGCTGCGTGCTGGTGGCCTATCCCTACGCCTTCGCCATGTCGATCGCCGGGCCGCGCGTGCGGCTGGCTCTGATCATGTGCGTGCTGGTGCCCTTCTGGGTGTCGGGGGTGGTGCGCACGCTGGCCTGGGTGATCCTGCTGCAGGATTCCGGCGTCATCAACCGCATCCTGCTCGCGCTGGGCTTCGAGAAGGTGCGGCTGATCCGCACCCAGCTCGGCGTCACCATCGGCATGACGCAGGTGCTGCTGCCCTTCATGATCATGCCGCTCTACGCGGTGATGCGCGGCATCGACCTGCGGCTGCTGCAGGCGGCGCGCAGCCTCGGCGCGCATCCGGTGAAGAGCTTCTTCCAGATTTATCTGCCGCTGTCGCTGCCCGGCGTGTTCGCCGGGGCGACCATCGTGTTCATCCTGTCGCTCGGCTTCTACATCACGCCGCTGCTGCTGGGCGGGCCGCAATCGACCATGCTCTCCACCCTGATCCAGCAGCAGGTATTGTCGCTGCTGAGCTGGGGACGCGGCGGCGCCATGGGCGTGGTGCTGCTGGTGGCGACCTTCGGCGTGCTGGCGCTGGCCGGCCCCTTCATGCGGCGCAGTTACCAGATCAGCGGAGGCAGCCGATGACAGGCTTCCGTCCCGGCCGGCTGCTGCTGCAGCTCTCCTGCCTGCTGATCGCCATCTGGCTGGTGGCGCCGACGCTGGTGGTGATCCCGATGTCGTTCGCCGACAGGAAATCGCTGGCCTTCCCGCCGCAGGGCTTCTCCACCCAGTGGTACGCGAACTTCTTCTCCAATCCGCAGTGGTTCGGCAGCCTGGTCGTCTCGGTGAAGATCGCGGCGATGGTGGCGGTCGTGGCCACAATCATCGGCACCATGGCGGCCATCGGCATCGAGCGGCTGAAGACCCGCGCCGGCGGCATCATCCGCGTGGTCCTGCTCACCCCGATGATCGTGCCCGGCGTGGTGCTCGCGGTGGGCATCTATGCCGTCTATCTCGATACAAGGCTGGTCGGCACATGGACCGGCTATGTGCTGGCGCACACGCTGCTCGCCATCCCCTTTGTGGTGATCGCGGTGGGGGCCAATCTCGCCGTGTTCGACGCGCGGCTGGAAACGGCGGCGGCGAGTTTGGGGGCCTCGCGGCTCACCACCTTCTTCACCGTTACCCTGCCGCTCATCCTGCCGGGCATCCTGTCGGGGGCGCTGTTCGCCTTCGTCACCTCCTTTGACGAGGTGATCGTGTCGCTGTTCATCACCAGCCCACAGCTCAAGACGCTGCCGGTGCAGATCTTTTCCTCCATGACGCGGGATGCCGACCCGACCGTGGCGGCGGTGGGGTCGCTCATCTTCCTGGCGACCACGCTGATTATCGGGCTGGGACTCATCCTAGGACTGCGGAGGCGCGGGGCATGACCGCTGTGAGCAACGAGGCGGCCTCAAAAGGCGCGGCGATCGACATTGACGGCATCAGCAAGTTCTATGGCAGCTTCACCGCGCTGGACAATGTGAGCCTGCGGGTGGAGCCCGGCGAGTTCATGTCGTTTCTCGGGCCTTCGGGCTCGGGCAAGACGACCACACTGAACCTGATTGCCGGCTTCACCGATCTCAGCGGCGGCGACATCCGGCTCGGCGAGCGCTCCATCGGCCATGTGCCGGCGCACAAGCGCAATATCGGCGTGGTGTTCCAGCATTACGCGCTGTTCCCGCATATGAGCGTGGCGCAGAACGTGGCCTATCCGCTCAAGCAGCGCCGCGTCGGCAAGGCCGAGCGGGCCCGTGCGGTGGGAGAGGCGCTGCGTAAGGTGCAGTTGGAAAGCTTCGCCCATCGCTACCCCTCCGAGCTGTCGGGCGGCCAGCAGCAGCGCGTGGCGCTGGCGCGGGCGATGGTGTTCAATCCCTCGCTGCTGCTGATGGACGAGCCGCTCGGCGCTCTCGACAAGAAGCTGCGCGAGGTGCTGCAGCTTGAGATCAAGCGCATCCACCGCGAGCTCGGCTCCACCTTCGTCTATGTCACCCACGACCAGGAGGAGGCGCTGGTGCTCTCCGACCGGATCGCGGTGTTCAACAGGGGAAGGATCGAGCAGGTCGGCACCGGGCAGGAACTCTACACCGCGCCGCAGACGCTGTTCGTCGGCCAGTTCATCGGCGAGAGCTCGGTGCTGCGCGGCCCGCACCGCGCGGCCGGCGGCGAGACGATGCTGACCGTCGCCGGCACGCCCCTCGCCGCTCCGGGCGCGGCCAAGGGGGATGGCGTGCAGGTCATCCTGTTGCGACCCGAGGCTGTGATGGTGCAGGCACCGGGCACCGGGCCGCAGGAGGGGCGCACCAACATCCTCTCCGGCGTGGTCCGCGAGATGCTCTATCTCGGCGCTGCGATGAAATATGAGGTGACACTGGCCGATGGCAGCCATGTCACCGCCCGAACCCCCACGCAAGGCGCGCCCTTCGCCCTCGGCACCACGGTCGAGCTGGCGTGGCGGCCGCAGGAGAGCGTGCTCTTGGCAGACGACGGATCGACCGCCGGTCACTGAAGGAACGATGGCGATGGACGTGAAGAAGAATGGCGATGTGTCCTTCTGGTATGCCGATATTGGCGGCGTGCCCGGCTATCGCCCGCCTTTGCCGGGAGACATCGAGGTCGATGTCTGCATTGTCGGCGCCGGCTTCACCGGGCTGTGGACCGCCTATTATCTAAAGGAGGCAGAGCCGGGCCTCTCCATTGCCGTGGTCGAGAAGGAATTCGCCGGCTTCGGCGCCTCCGGCCGCAATGGCGGCTGGTGCTCGGGCGAATTCGGCTGGAGCCGGGAGAAATATCTCTCCTCCGGCACGCGCGAGGGAATCATCGAGTGGGAGCGGCAGCTGCGCAGCACCGTCGCGGAGGTGCGCCGCGTCACGGAGAAAGAGGGCATCGATTGTGACTATCTGCTCACCGACTGCCTGACCTTCGCCCAGAGCCCGGCGCAGATGGAGCGCCTGCGCGAGGGCTATGAGGAAGCCATGGCCTGGGAGGTGCCCACCAGCCGGCTGGAGCTCATCGACGGGTCAGAAGCGGCCACCCGCATCCGGGTCGACAAGGCGCAGGGCGCCCTGGTGCGGCACGATGTGGCGCGGGTGCAGCCGGCCAAGCTGGTGCGGGGCCTCGCCGAGGCGGTGGAGCGGCGCGGCGTCGCCATTTACGAGCGCACCGCCGTCACCGGCATCGCCAAGGGCCGAGTCAGCACCGATCGCGGCACCGTGAAGGCCAAGCGCATCGTGCGGGCCACCGAGGGGTTCACCCACGGCATTCCCGGCAATGAGCGGCAGTGGATCCCGATGAACAGCGCCATCATCGTCACCGAGCCGGTGCCGGATGATCTGTGGCGCGAGATCGGCTGGCAGGGCAGCCAGCTCCTTGCCGACGCCTCCCACGCCTATTGCTATGCCCAGCGCACGCGCGAGGGGCGCATCGCCATGGGCGGGCGTGGCGTGCCCTATCGGTTCGGCTCCAAGACCGATGTGCGCGGCCAGACCCAGCCCGAGACCATCCAGGCGCTGAAGGATATTCTCTACCGCATGCTTCCGCAGACCCGCGGCCTGAAGCTGGACCATGCTTGGTGCGGCGTGCTCGGCGTGCCGCGCGACTGGTGCGCGACGGCGGGACTGGATCCCCGGACCGGCATCGGCTGGGCGGGCGGCTATGTCGGTCTTGGCGTCTCCACCTCGAACTTCTCCGGGCAGACACTGGCCGATCTGGTGCTGGACAAGCACACGGAACGCACCAGCCTGCCCTGGGTGAACCGCCGGCCGCGCAAATGGGAAGTGGAGCCCTTCCGCTGGCTGGGCGTGCACGGCATGTACTGGCTCTATCACAAGGCCGACCGCAACGAGGCGAGCACCGGCGGGCGCGCCACCTCGCGCCTCGCCACGCTGGCCAACGCCCTCACCGGGCGCTGACCGCCCGCGCGCCTTCACCCCCCCGCGCCCATTGATCCAAGGCGGCGCCATCGCTGCCGCCTTTGGCAGGAGACGACATGATCGACCTTTCCGTATTCACCCAATTGTCCGGCATCGACCTTGGCGCACTGGCCGACAAGCCCACCACCCTGAGCCCCGGGCAGCAGGAGGGCGCCTCCTCGCTCTGGACCGCGCCCGACGGGTCGCTCGACATCGGCCTCTGGGAGTGCACGCCGGGCCACTTCACCGCCGATCGGACGGGGGCGGCGGAGTTCTGCTATTTCCTGCAGGGCAAGATCATCATGACCCAGCTCGATGGCACAAGCCGCGAGCTCGGGCCCGGCGATGCCCTCATGTTGCCGCGCGGCTGGAAGGGCACGTGGGAGATCGTGGAGCATACCCGCAAGATCTACGTCTTCCTGACCGACCCGGCGACGCGCTGACCCTCCCCTCCCCGGGAGAGGGGCAGCCGGCACCCACGCCGGCTGGGCGTCGCCTCCCCGGAGCGGACCCTGCGCCGGGGGGCCGCCTGTTGGCCCCACGCGCATGACCGCTTAACCACTCAGTGGGCAGCAAGCGCGGGCGGGATGTTTCCCGCCGAGGTCGCGATGCCGGGGGTCGACAGCATCCCGACGTCCGGGAGCGGGCGCGCCAGTACGGCGTCGCGCGCCAACCGCGCCTCGATCGCGGCGGCGGCGGCCAGCGTCCCCACATCATCGCGGCTGCGCCCCACGATCTGAAGGCCGAACGGCATCTGCGTCGGCCCCAGCCCGGCCGGGATGACCGTGGCGGGATGGCTGCTCAGGGTGATGGCATAGGCAATGCCAACCCACCGAATATAGGTTTCCATCTGCCGGCCATCGACCTCCTTCACATAGAGGTTCTCGACCGGGAACGGCACCACGGAGGCCGCCGGGCAGATCAATATGTCGATGTCCCTGAAGAACGTCTCGAAGTTGCGGAAAATCTCGCTTTGGCGGGCATGGGCACGCCCCACATCCGCAAGAGAGAGTTTTCGGGAGAGCTCGACATTGGAGACGACGTTGGCGCCGCAGAGAGGACGGTGCTGATCGATATAGTCACCGAGGGAATGACCATAGCCCACCGCCCGAAGCGCCTCGAAGGTTTCGTCCAGATCCTTGATCTCGGGGTGGCTCCATTCGGTGCTGCCGAACATGCCCGCCATCCGCTCGGCCACCATCCGGAAATGCTGCCGCACGTCGCGAGAGACCGGCGCGCAGCCGAGATCGTCGGAAAACGCGATCCGCAGCCGCTTGGTGTCGACTTCGGGGAGATTTAGGAACGCATCGGCCGAAAGGTCCTGCGAGAGGGGATCCCGGTGCGTCCTTCCGACGATGGCTGCCATCAGCAGCGCCGCATCCGGCACGTTGCGGGCCATCGGGCCATCGACGGCGAGCGGCGACCAGACGTCACCTGAAACCTCCATCGGGCAGGCGCCCGGCGACGGGCGATGCCCGACGATCCCGCAGAACGAGGCCGGGGTGCGCAAGCTGCCGCCCAGATCGGAGCCCGAGGCCAGCGGCACCATGTCCGCCGCCAGAGCCGCGGCCGAGCCACCCGACGACCCCGAGGCCGAGAGGGCGAGGTCGAACGGGTTTACCGTGGCGCCCTGGACCCGGTTGGTCGTGTTGGCGCCGCTGCCATATTCGGGCGTGTTGGTCTTGCCCATGATGACGGCGCCGGCCGCGCGCAGACGCTGCACCATCAGCTCGTCTTCCGTCGGCACATTGTCCTTGTGAACCAGCGAGCCGAAGGTGGTCCGCATGCCGGCGGTGAGCTGAAGATCCTTGATACCGACGGGAAGCCCGTGGACGATCCCGAGCGGCTCACCCCTCATCACGGCGTCCTCCGCCCACTTGGCTTCTTCGCGACTGCGGTCGAAGTCCACCGTGACGAAAGCGTTGATGACGGGATTGGTCGCTTCGATACGCGCCCGGAATGCGTCGAACACCTCGACCGGCGACAGCGCCTTGGACCGGATCAGGGACCTGATGTCGAGCGCCGTCTTTTCCACGATATCGTGCATGCTTCACCTGAGGTTCGGGGTGTCCCGTTTGTCGGCAAGAAGTCCGATTAATCCATCAGCCGAGTCCATAGGCAATCCAGGAGCTTGGCGCTTCGGCAGAGCCTGCCTCCTCGCGAGCCGATCGCTACCCCCAACTTTCCTTGGTATCGGTGCTGCGGCGCGGCCATCCGTATTGCCTATCGCCACGCGCAGCGCGCAGATTAGCCGACCCCTGCCTTCCCAGCGATGAGAGACGAGCCCTCATGAGTCCCAACACGCAGAAGTTCTACATCGATGGCGCCTTCGTCGAGCCGCTGGAGAACCGACCGCTCGGCGTGGTCGATCCGGCGACCGAACAGGAATTCGCCACCATCTCGCTGGGCACGCAGGCCGATGTTGATCGCGCCGTGGCGGCGGCGCGCGCGGCCTTCGCCAGCTTCCAGTTCTCCACCAAGGAGGAGCGCCTGGCTCTCCTTGAGCGGCTGCTCGCGGTCTATGAGCGCCGCTACGAGGATGTCGCCCAGGCGATCAGCCGCGAGATGGGCTCGCCCATCGCCCGCGCCCGTGATTCCCAGGCCTATGCCGGCCTCGGCCATTTGAAGGCGACCATCGAGGCGTTCCGGCGCTTCGAATTCGACGAGACGCGCGGCACCACCCGTGTCACCCATGAGCCGGTTGGCGTCGTCGGCCTCATCACGCCGTGGAACTGGCCGCTCAACCAGATCATGTGCAAGGTCGCGCCCGCCATTGCCGCCGGCTGCACCATGGTGCTGAAGCCCTCCGAAATCGCCCCGATCTCCGGCATCGTCTTCGCCGAGATCGTCCACGAGGCCGGCTTTCCCAAGGGCGTGTTCAACCTGGTCAATGGCACCGGCCCCGAAGTCGGCGCCGCGCTGTCCTCGCATCCCGACATCGACATGGTGTCCTTCACCGGCTCGACCCGCGCCGGCACCGATGTGGCGCGCAACGCCGCCGCGACAGTGAAGCGCGTGGCGCAGGAACTCGGCGGCAAGTCCGCCAACATTGTGCTGCCCGACGCCGATCTCGAGGCGGCGGTGTCGGAAGGCGTGCGGGCCTGCTTCGGCAATACCGGCCAGTCCTGTGACGCCCCGACCCGGATGCTGGTGCCGGCCGACCGGCACGGCGAGGCGCTCGACATCGCCCGCCGCGCCGCCGAGGCGGTGCTCGTTGGCTCCCCCACCGACCCCGAGACACAGATCGGCCCGCTGGTCAGCGATGTGCAGTTCGCCAAGGTGCAGGACCTCATCCAGGCCGGTATCGATGAGGGCGCGACCCTCGTCATCGGCGGCACGGGCAAGCCGGAGGGGCTAGAGACCGGCTACTATGTGAAGCCGACGGTGTTTGGCGACGTGAAGCCCGGCATGCGGATCGAGCGCGAGGAGATCTTCGGGCCGGTGCTGTCGATCATCCCCTATGACAGCGTGGAGCAGGCCGTCGCCATCGCCAATGATACGCCCTATGGCCTGGCGGCCTATGTGCAGGGCGCGGACATCGACGAGGCCCGCCGCGTGGCGCGCCAGCTTCGGGCCGGCTCGGTCTATCTCAACTACCCGGACTGGGACCTGTTCGCCCCCTTTGGCGGCTACAAGCAGTCCGGCAATGGGCGCGAATATGCCGATTTCGCCCTGCGCGATTTTCTGGAGATCAAGGGCATCGTCGGCTACGGCGCCTGAGGGCGATGTCCATAATCGGCCGCACGGTCCCGCGTCTCGCCGGTGCGACAGCGCTCCGCCGAAGCGGCTGCGCGGCGGATTGACAAGGGTCAGGACTTCTCCGCCACGCGCGGAGAAGTCCATTCGCAGATCCTGCCCCTGTCGCCGCAACCCTGTTCAGGTGGCGCCGCCACCCGTGGGTCGCAGGCTCGCATCCTCTGCCGGGGGCGCGGCCGGCACGTCGTCCGGCTCCTTGATGCGGAACCAGGCGACATACAGCGCCGGCAGGAACAGCAGCGTCAGCACCGTGCCGACGATGATCCCGCCCATCATCGCATAGGCCATCGGGCCCCAGAACACCTCGCGCGAGATCGGGATCAGCGCCAGCGAGGCCGCCGCGGCGGTGAGCATGATCGGCCGCATCCGGTGCTCGGTGGCCTCCAGCACGGCGTGCCACCTGTCCTGCCCTTCCCCGATCAGGTGCTCGATCTGCACGACGAGAATGACCGAGTTGCGGATAAGGATGCCGATCAGCGCCAGCACGCCCAGTATCGCCACGAAGCCCAGCGGCGCACCGGAAGGCAGCAGCGCGGCGACGACGCCGATCAGGCCGAGCGGCGCGACCGCCACCACCAGGAACAGGCGCTGGAAGCTCTGGAGCTGGAACATCAGCAGCGTCGCCATGGTGATCAGCATGAAGGGGGCGACGGCGAGGATCGGGCCCTGTCCCTTGGCGCTCTCCTCGACCGCACCGCCGGTGACGACATGATAGCCCGGGGGCAGCCTGGCGATGAAGGCGTCGAGCGTGGGCTTGATCTGGTCGACGACGGTCGCCGGCTGGACCGGCGTCACCAGGCCCGCCTTGACCGTAATCGTCGGGATGCGGTTGCGCCGCCACAGGATCGGCTGCTCCAGCTCATAGTGGAACGTCGCGATCGCGGCGAGCGGGAAGGATCGCCCGTTCTGGGTCGGAATCTGCAGGTTCTCCAGCGTCTCGATCGAGGCGCGCTCGGTGGCGCGGGCCCGGCTCACGACGTCGACGAGGTAGATGGAGTCGCGGATCTGCGTCGCGGTCGAGCCGCCGACGACACCGTTCATCACCGTAGCCACGTCCTGCGAGGTCACGCCCAGCTGGCGCGCCTTGTCCTGCAGGATGTCGATCTTCACCACCCGCCCCGGCTCGATCCAGTCATAGGTGACGCGATCGGTGTTTTCGTTGGCGCCGACAATGCCGGCGACCTCCTGGGCAAAGGCCCGCACCTTCGCGACATCCGGGCCGCTGATCCGGTACTGGATCGGGCGCCCGACCGGCGGCCCGATGTCCAGCGGGTGAACGAAGACGTCGGTGCCGACGAATTCCTGCTCGCCGAGAGTCTTGAGGCGCTTGATCACACGGTCGCGCGATTCCAGCCCCTTGGTCATGATGACGATCTGCCCGAAATTCGGGCTCGCCGGCTGCACGTCGAAGGACAGCAGGAAGCGCTGCGCGCCTTCGCCGACATAGGACGACCAGAAGGCGATGTCGTCGTCGCCCTTCAGCGCCGCCTCGAAGCGGTCCATCTGCGCCCGGGTCTCGGTGATCGAGGCGTTCTGCGGCGCCGTCCAGTCGACAATGACCTCGGGTCGATCGGAGGAGGGGAAGAATTGCTGCTGCACGAACCCCATCCCAACCAGCGATCCGACGAACAGCGCGAGGGTGGCGGCGATGGTCAGCCATTTGAAGCGCACGCAGCCATGCAGCACCGCGCGGAACAGCCGGGTGAAACGCCCCGCTTCCTCATGGTGCTTCTTCATGGATTTCGGCAGCAGGCTGACGCCGAGCAGCGGCGTGAACACAACCGCGACAATCCACGACACCACAAGCGAGACCGCGATGACCACGAACAGGGTGAAGGTGAACTCGCCGGCGCTGCTGCTGTTGAGCCCGACCGGAATGAAGCTGGCGACCGTGACAAGCGTGCCGGTGAGCATGGGGAAGGCGGTGGAGGTGTAGACATGGGTCGCCGCCTTCTCCAGCGTGTCGCCCACTTCGAGCCGTGACACCATCATCTCGACCGCGATCATGGCGTCGTCCACCAGCAGGCCGAGGGCGATGATGAGCGCGCCGAGCGAAATGCGCTGGAGCGAGATGCCGAGATATTCCATCACCACGAAGGTGATCGCCAGCACCAGCGGGATCGACAGGGCGACGACGAGGCCGGCGCGCATGCCGAGGCTGATGAAGGACACGACCAGGACGATCGCCACCGCCTCGCCCAGCGCCTTGGTGAAGCCGCCGACCGCCTCCTCGACCACCTGTGGCTGGTCGGAGACCAGATGCACGCCGACGCCGACAGGCAGCTCGGCCTCGATCCGGCGCATCTCTTCCGACAGCGCCTCGCCGAACTCCAGCAGGTTGGCGGCCGGCTTCATGCCGATGGCCAGCCCGATGGCCGGCTGCCCATCATAGCGGAACAGCGAACTCGGCGGATCGGCATAGCCACGGGTGATGGTCGCCACATCAGACAGGCGGAAGAACCGGTCATTAATCCAGAGATTGACCTTGCTCAGGTCCTTCTCCGAGGCGAACTGCCCGTTGGTCCGCACCGAGATCCGCTCGCCATCCGCCTCGACGGTGCCGGAGGGAGCGACGGCGTTCTGGGCGCTCAGCGCATTGATGATGGTCTGCTGGGAAAGGCCGAGCGCCGCCATCTGCGGGGTGGAGAATTCAAGATAGACGATCTCGTCCTGTGCCCCGATCAAATTGACCTTGCCGACATTCGGCACGGTGAGGATCTGGGCCCGTGCCGCCTCCGCATAGTCGCGCAGCTGGCGCTGGGTGAGGCCGTCGGAGGTGAAGGCGTAGATATTGCCGTAGACGTCGCCGAAATCGTCGTTGAAGAACGGGCCCTGCACGCCCTCGGGGAGTTCTCCCTTGAGGTCCGTGAGGATGTTGCGCACCCGCAGCCAGGTGTCGTTGACGGCGCGCCCCTGCGTCGTGTCGCGCAGGTTGAGGAAGATGGTCGTCCGGCCCGGCGAGGTCTGGCTCTTGGTGTAGTCGAGGGTGGTGATCTCCTCGAGCTTGCGCTCGATCCGGTCGGTCACCTGCGTCGCGGTGTCCTCGATCGTCGCCCCCGGCCAGATGGCGGTGATGAGCATCGTCTTGATGGTGAAGTTGGGATCTTCTTCACGACCGAGATTGAAATAGGCCATGGCGCCGGCAACCGACGCGATCAGCATGAAATACCAGACCAGCGAGCGGTGGCGGAGCGCCCAGTCCGACAGGTTGAAGCCGTTCATGGAACCATCTCCGGATCGAGCTTTATCGTCTGGCCTTCGGTGAGGCTGTTCACGCCGGCGGTCACGACCCGCGTTCCGGCCTCGATCCCTCCGGTGATCCGAACCGTTTCGCCGGCCTCGTCCGTGACCTCCACCGGCTTGCGCGCGACGGTCATCGCCTGTTCGTCCACCACCCAGACAAAACGGCGGTCATCGGCCGTGAGCAGGGCGGAGCGCGGCAGTTCGATCGCGCTTTGCGTGATCTGCTGTGGCGAGGCGATGACGGTCGTGCCGATGCGGAAGGTCGGCGGGGGGGCGTCGAGGGTGATGCGGATGCGCCGCGTCCGGGTGGCGGCGTCGGCCTGCGGCGCGATCTCGCGCACGCGGCCATCGGCATGGATGCTGGGCTCGACCTGCAGCGCGGTGGTGAACAGGTCGCCCACCTTGAACGCCCGCGCTATCTCGTCGGGAACGTCGACCATGGCCTCGCGAATATCGGCCTGCGCGACGGTGATGGCGGTCGCGCCGGCATTCACCGTCTGGCCGACTTCGGCATCGGTGGCGGTGACGATGCCATCGGTCTCGGACAGCAGGCGGGTGTAGGAAAGCTGTTCCTGCGCCTTGTCGAGGGCCGCGCGGCCGCGGGTGACGGCGGCATTGGCGCTCGCCAGCGCTTCCTCCGCCGTATCGAGATCGGCCTGCGAGGCGACCTTGTGGCCGACAAGCACCTTTTTCCGGTCGCGGGTCGCGGTTGCGTAGACGAGCTGGGCCTCCGCCTTGGCAAGCTCCGCCTCCAGCTGCCGGACGGCAAGGGAAAGGGTCGTCGGGTCGAGTTCGGCCAGCACCTGCCCGGCCGTAACCGTCTGGCCGACATCGACATGGCGCGAGACCACCCGCCCCAGCACGCGGAAGCCGAGATCGCGCGAAAAGCGCGGCTGGACCGTGCCGGTGAAGCGGACCGCCTCGGCGCCCTGCGGGGCCACCACCATTGACAATACGGGCCGGACGGGGGGCGCTGGCGCCGCCTCATTCTCCGAGCAGGCACTGAGCGCGACCAGGGAGCCGAGCCCGACCAAGGTGACGAATGCGCGTCGAACCATCATGACGGTTCTCCCGATGAGATGGAGACAATTTGGCCGGCGCGCAGGAACTGGCCGCCCGCCGTCACGACCAGCTCGCCTTCCGCCAGCCCGGCACTGACGAGGATTTCCCCCGTCCTGTAGCGTTCCACGGTGATGGCGCGTTGCGATACGGCGTTGGTCGCGGGGTCGATGACCCAGACCGCGGGTCCGGCTTCACCGGCGGCAAGCGACGTCCAGGGCAGCGTGACAACCTCCGTGCTCGCCCACGCCCCGCTGCCGAGCACGGCCGCGCCCAGGCTCATGGCGGCGGGCGGATCAATCAGCGACATCTTCACCCGCACGGTGCCGGTCGCGGTGTCGAAGGTCGGGGCGATCTCGCGCACGATGGCGGTGGCGACCACGCTCCTGTCGGAGAGCAGCCTGATTTCCACCCTGTCGCTTGCAGGCGCATCGGCGAGCAGGGCCTCATAGACATCGAACACCACGTCGCGCGCCCCGTCCTGCGCCAGGGTGAACACCGTCTGCGCCGCCGACACCACCTGTCCCGTCTCGGCGTCGCGGGCGGTGATCACGCCGTCGGCGTCCGCCTTCAGAACGGTCAAGGCGAGCTGTTCCTCGGCGGTGCCGACATCGGCCCGGGCCGATTCCACCGAGCTTTCGGCGCGGCGCAGCTGTTCCTCGGCCGCGTCGTAGCTGCTGCGGGTGGTGAAGCCGCTCGCGATCAGCTGCTGCTGCCGCTTGAAGCTGCTCTGCGCCTGCGCCAGCGTCGCCTCGGCCGATTGCAGCGACGCCTTGGCGGCCTCCAGATCGGCGACCTGCTCCGGCGTCTCGATCGTCGCCAGAACGTCGCCCGCCTTCACATGGTCGCCGACATCGACCTTGCGCTCGGCGATACGGCCGGCGACGCGAAAGGAGAGCTTGCTCTCCACCCGCGCGGCGACCGTTCCGCTCAGCGACACCGTGCGGGCGATCGGCTGGAAGGAGGCCGGCTGAGCCTTCACCGTCTCCAGGGCCCGCGGTGCCTGTGCCTGCTCCGGTCCGCAGCCGGTCAGCGCGGCGAGCGCGAGGAGGCCGATGACGAGAACCCCCGCCCGGTTCGGCCGCCGGCGCCTCGAAGGCCCGGCTATGCTTGAAAGACCCACGCGCATGAGGACCTGCCTTGGCTGTACTGGTCAGTTCAGTTCAGTTTTACGCTTGACGCATATTGCGGGCGCGGTCAATGATGAACTGAACAGTCCAGTCCATTTTCTTGCGCATGGGGGCCCGCCATGGTTCGCCACCCTTTGAAGATCGACACGTCCGATGCGGTCCGCGGCGGCACGGAGGCGGCAACCGCGCCGGGCGCCAAGGCTCTCGCCCTGCCCGATCGGGAGAACCCCAGGGTGCGGCAGGTGCTGGAGGCGGCGCATGCGCTGTTTCTTGAGCTGCCCTATGATGCCGTCAGCACCGACGCGATCGCCAAGGCCGCCGGTATTTCGAAGACGACACTCTACGTCTATTTTCCCAGCAAGGAGGCCGTGTTCTCGGCCCTTGTTCAGCAAAATTGCGAACAGACGGCACACTCCATCTGGAGTTCCGCATCCGAGTCGGAGGATGTCGAGGAAGCGCTGCGGCTGATCGCCCGGAACTTCATGACCATGTTCGCGACGACGGACGCGCTCGCCTTTTATCGAACCATCATCGCCCAGGTGCCGAGGTTTCCCGAGCTCGGACGTATTTTCTACGAATCGGGACCAAAGGTGATTCAGGAGCGGATCGAGCTTTTCCTGCGCGCGGCGAGCGCCAGGGGCGACCTGTCCATCCCGGACCCGGCGCTGGCGGCCTCCCAGTTCATGCAGCTCATTTCGGTCGACATTCCCCTGACGGGCCTGCTTGGCCTCGGCGCGCTGACGACCGACCGGGTGACGATGACGATCGAAAGCGGCCTCGCGCTCTTCCTGAAGGGCTACCGTCCGCCTCCGGGCGTGACGGCCCCGACCCGCTGATCGATGCCATCCGCCGCCCGCCGCCCGCGCGTCAGCTTTTCGGCAGGCGCGAAAGGATGGAGATGAGCGCGACCATCGCGCTGGTCAGCACGACGATCAACAGCCAGAGCTGCGCCCGCTTCGAGTTCTCCAGTGCCGGCCGGAGCGCCAGGGCGGGCTTCTCGATGAGGTGGAGCGAGGCGATCGCCAGCGCGTAGCTACCGGCAAAATACACCGCTCCCGGCACGATCAGCCCCGTGCCGATACGGCTGAGCGTCCAATAGGAGAGGAAGAAGTGGATGAGGTAGAGCCCATAGCAGAGCCGCCCGGTGAAGGCGAGGAAGGAGGAGCGGATGAGCGGGCGCCAGTGAACGTTGAGGTAGACCGCCGCGAACAGGGCGACGGTGGCGCCCCACCAGATGTAACGAAACTCGGCAAGGAAGCGGGTGCCGGTCTCCAGCGCGAACAGCACGATGAAGGTGGCAATGGCGGCGAGCGCTGCAAACAGCCCCGGTCGGCCGAGCGCCACCGCCGCCCCGAGGGCGATGTACTGCATGCAGCCATAGGTGGTGCGTGACATCGGCATCGGCCATGGCGTGGTCAAGATCCCGGCGTCGAAGCAGAAACCGGCGAGGATGATCCCGAACAGGGCCAAGGGCAGGAAGCGCAGGCCGAGGGCGAGCAGAACCAGCGGCCAGAGCAGGTAGAACTGCTCCTCTATCGCCAGCGACCACATGACATCGGTACGGAATACCGGCTCGATACCGAGACCCTGCGCGTAATTATTGACCAGCAGCAGGTTGAAGGCGACCGAATTGGCGAAGCGCGGCTCGATCGCCGCGCCAACGGCGAGCACGATGAGCATCAGCGGCCAGATGCGCAGCATGCGCCGCACGAAGAAATGCACCAGCGGTTCACCGGAGCGGATCTGCCCGATCAGGATGCGGGTTATCAGGTAGCCGCTCACCATGAAGAACAGCACGACGCCGTGCATGCCCCAGCCCATGATGGCAGGGGGCAGAAAGTCGAACAGCACGCCGCCATGGCACACCATGACCCACAGCGTCGCCAGTCCCCGCAATTCGTCGAGCCCGCCGATGCGGGACTTGAGGGAGGTCGATTCGATGCGGGTGCCGTCAATCACGCCGGTGATGGCGCCACGCCAGTCGCCCGAGCGTGGCCAGGACAGCCGCCGAGAGGCGGCCTCACCCGCCGCGTGCGAGGCGGCGGCCGGGCGATCCAGCGCTTCCTCGTCGCACTCCACCGCCACGATGCGGGCTGAAAGCCCGGCCGACGGGTCGGGCACGCCAGCCGCCGGAGCGGCCTTGGTACCGGCATTGGCCTCGGTTTGGTCCACGCCAGCGGCATGGGAGAGGAACAGCCGCATCACGCGGGCCACGCTTTCCTCGCTCACGCTGCGAAGGTCGGCGCCGAAGCTGCGGCCGCGATTATGCGCGCCGGTTACGATTTCATAGGACGGGAAGTAATGGACATGGGGGTAGAGCCGCCGCACCGCCTCCGCCGCCACCTTCAGCACCGCTTTCGAATGGGTGGTGGCCACCAGCACATGGCTGTCGGGCTCCGCCGTCGCCATGAGCGGCACGGGCGAAACGGTCAGCACGATCTGCGCGGTCGGGTTGAGCGCCTTCAGCCGCTCGACGAAGGCCACCAGATCGGCCTCCACCTCGGCGGCCGTCTGGTTGTGAAAGGCGTAGCGCGCCGGGTCGAAGACGCCCCCCTCGACGCCAGGGCAGAGCGGGAACACCGCGCCGTCTGCCCGCGACTTCCAGCATTCGGTCAGGCCGAGCGTGAAGACGAAGACGTCGCAGCTCTCGAACAGCCGTCGCACGCTCGCCAGGTGTTGCGCGCGATCCGCCTCCATTTCGGCGATCGAGACGAAGCCGCCCGGCTGCACGCTGGGGCGAAACGGGTCGAGCACCCTGCCGTCCGCCTCGGTCCAGGCACTCTCCTCCGGGGTGAAGTCGCCATAGGCGCGCTGCATGAGCTGGAGCAGCTGGCGGGCGGTGTAGAGGTTGCCGTAGCGGGCGGAATAGAGCCCGTAGCCCTGCGCGGTCCGCAGCTCCTGTGAGAGGACCGGGTGTCCATCCTCGACGATGTAGTGGTTGAACCCGGCCTGCTGGAGATGGCGCGCAATGTGCTGCGCGAAGCAGCTCCCGGCCGTCGCCACGCGGCTCTCCCGCGTCAGGCGCAAGTCGAACCCGACGACAGGATCGACCTTATCCGCTGCGGGCGCGGCAACCGAGCGCCGCCAATAGGCGGTATCAGGCAGGTTCTTGTAGGGGTGGGTCGACACGCTTCAGTTCCTTCTTGCCTGCGTGGCAACCGTGGGCGCTTGCTGGCGGCGGACCTCGATCTGGGCCAGCACCTCGCGCCCATAGGCGGCGTTGGCATGCGTTGCGTCGGCGCCATAGAAGTCCGGTGCCAGGAAGCCGTCCGCCGTCAGGGTGGCGGGTGGGTTGGGCAGCAGCTCGACGCCGATCTTGCCGTACAGCTCGCGGGACACGAGAAGCTGGAGCCGCCACAGCTTGAGGCGCAGCGCCGGAGCGCTGAAGCCGATCTCGTCGACCCCCATGTCGCGGAACATGGTGTCGAGATGGCGAAGCATGAACGCCTCATCGGCCTTGGGCGGCGGTGCGGACAGCTGCAGCACGTCGCCCGGCGCGGCCTCGCGGATCGCCTGCGCCATGTTGAGATCCCTGCCCAGGCTCTGCTCGAACAGCGCCCGCAGCGCGTTGAAGGGTACGATCTCCCCCTCGCCCTCCAGCAAGGGGGTGCCGGGTAACATGAAGTCGAAGCGTCGCTGGTGCTGCACGAGGCCGAAGGACTGGTGCTGGTTGCCGCCAATGGCGCAGATCACCAGCGCATCTCGCGGCAGCGCGCGGACACGCGCAAGCGCCTTGTCGAGCGAGAGATCGCCGAACGGCTTGCCGTTTTTGATCTTGGCAAGGCGAAACGCTTCGGCGCCGGCGCATATCGCGCTGCCGCCGGCCGCTAGGGCGCCCTTGAGGGCGTCGGCATGGCTGTCGCCGAGGATGAGGACTGGCCGCGTCACGCACCCGTTTCCTTCTCGCCTGCCGCGGCCGCAGCCCGGTCAAAAGCCTCCAGCACCTGCCGGCGCAGCGCCCCGGGCGCGTACTCCGCCGCCAGCCTCTGCTGGGCGCGCCGCACTTGGGCGACGCGCTCCTCCGGGTGGTCCAGCAGATGCTCTATCGCCGCCTGCCATTCCTCGGGAGAGCCGGCGAGCCGGCCGCTCCCATCGGCGCAGCACTCATCATAGAGAGTGCCACGGCTGGCCACGACGGCGACCCCGGCGGCGGTGTAGTCGATCCATTTCAGATTGGTCTTGCCACGGTTGAACGGGATGTCGAGCAAGGGCGCGATGCCGATGCCCCAGCCCATCGCCGCGAAGGTCTCGCCGAACGTGGCGAGATCGCGCACCGGCGGCGTCACCACGATCCTCGCACCGAACTCCTCCCAGGCCGCCGGCTTCGGCGTGCTGCCAAACAGATGGAACTCAAGGCCTGGCCGCCGGCGCAGCACGTCGGCGATGACCGGCACCAGCGGTTCGAGGTCGTGGGCATGCGACATGCCCATATAGCCGATCCGGGTACAGGCGCCGTCGGCCGGCGGCCGGAGCACCGTGCTGGCACCGGCGATGCGCCCGACATAGGTCGGGCGCCCCCCGCGCAGCGGCGCCAGGCGCTCGCCCAACACGGGATTGACGCAGTAGAGCAGGTCGGCCTTCGCCACGAGGTGGCGGATGGTTTCGGTCCGCTGCGGCGCATTGTGATGGCGGAACTTGCCTTCGCCCAGTGCGGGCGGCACGGCGAGAAGATCGTCGTCGATATGAAACAGGGTGGGCACGGCCTTCTCGCGCGCCCAGTTCACCAGCGCCTCGGCGTGCGGGCCGCTGTAGCGGCAGAACACGATGAGATCGGCCGCGAAATCGTCAAGCCGGCCGAGCGCCCAGTTCCGCGCCTCCGCGCCGTCGATGTTCGCGCCGAAGCGCCGGCTCAGCTCGTCCTCGGAGAGCAGCTCCATCTCGATGGCGCCGGAGGCGAGATCGGGCGCGAGGGGGCTGCGAAAGCAGATCTGCAGCGTCGGAAGAGGGCCGTTGGCGATCAGCAGCACCCGCCGGCCGGAAGCCGCCCCGCTCCGCGCCGTCACCGCCGGGCCGCGCCGCGCCGCGCCCGTCATCAGCCCCGCAAAGGCGCGGTACGTCGTGAGAGGATCGCGCTGCAGCCCGCTCCCCGCCAGAAAACGCTCCTGCTTTTCCAGGAAAGGCGCCGGGTCGGCGGTGGCGGCGCGCGCGAAGGCGAGCCATTCGTCCAGCGTGGCGACGCGCGTCAGCCCGGCATAGTGGTCCATGTCGACGCCGCCGCCACGGTCGCTCCACACGGCGGTGGGAATTCCGCTGAGCAGCATGTCGATGAGGACGGAAGACGGCGCCGAGATGCCATAGGCATATTTCGACAGGTCCACCTTGTAGATCGGGTTGTTGTTCAACACCACGTTCGGCGGCAGCGGCACGTTCTGCCGCAAGGTGTACTGGCCGCCCGGATGCGGGCGCAGCACGACCGATGCCTTCTCCGCCGCCTGCGCCGCGCAGAAGGCGGTGAACACGGTGACGAAATCCTCCCGCATCTGTGAGCCGGAGAAACGCACGGAATGGAGATTCTCGCAGACGATTCCGCGCCCGCTCGCCGGCCCTCGTTCCGGTGGCTGGAGCAGCGCGCTCGGCCCCGTCACCAGCAGCTTGCCGCGCTGCGAAGGCGCTAGCGCGGTAAGGCGCTCGGCCGCCGACCAGCCGCAGACCACGTCGGCGGCGAAGGTGACCTCGTCGCCATGCGCGCGGCGATGCTCGCGCGAATGCAGGAAGCCGACGCATTCAAAGCCGTGCTGCAAGGTCGCCGTGATGTAGGCGCGCGGGGCGGCACGCATCACCTCATGGGCGGTGACGTGGCCGCCGAGATTGGATTCGCTGCCGGCGAACACGATACCCCGGCCCCGCAACGCATCGATCGCCTCGGCGACATTGCCGAAGGATTGCAGCCGCGCATCGCAGACCGCAGCGATCTCGTCGAGCTCGGCTTGCCACGAACCGCTTCGATCGCGTGTCTGGAAGCCGCCCGAGACCAGCAGGCGCGGCGTCAGATCCAGCCGGCGGGCCAGGAAGACCAGCGGCCGCAGGATGTTCACGTCCTGCAGCAGATTCAGCACGAACACCGCCTCGGGTGTCTCCATCAGGCGGCTCCGGGCGAGAGGATGGCGGGAGAAGGTGGCAGCCCTTCTTCAGCGAGGATGAGCGGCATGCCCGGAAGCAGACGCTCGAGCTCCGCGACGATGCGGGGCATCAGCAAACCATGCGCGGCGGCTTGCGCTGCCGGCAGCGGCAGGCCAGCGAGCGCGGTTCCGAGCGCCGCAGCCGCGTCGCCGCGCCCAGCGCTCAGATAGTTCCGCGCGCCAGCCTTCACGAGAGGGCCGACGAGCGGTTCCGCCAGAGTGGCGATCCGCTTGTGAACGAGAAGATCAAGCCCGGTGCCGGCGGCGTTCAGCTGGAATTTCAGGTCATAATCGAAAGGCGGCGACAGCGGCGTCCCGACCGACAACATGCCGTAGCGGTGGGCGAGATCGTGACCAAGGGCATTCGCCTCGGGTCCATGCACGAGGGCGGCGGAGGGGCGCCTGTCGCCGGCTTTTCCAGCCGACATACCCTGCGCGCGGGGCGGCAGTGCGGCGAGATGGTCGATGAGCGTCTGCGCTTCACGCACGGGGTCGGCGAGATCATGCAGCCGTGCGGAAAGGTCGTCGATGCTCGCGACGTTCAGCCGTGCGGTGCCCGCCAGCCCGTCGTCCGCCAGCTGGCCCGCATCGCGATAGACGAACGGCGCCAGCGATTCGTAGAGCGGATATCCGGCGGAGAGCACCTGCGCGCCGGCGCACAGCGCGGTGACGGCGCGGTTGAGCGACTTGGCGATACTGAAAGGCTGCGCGTTGACGGGCAGGAAGGCCGCGTAGCTTTCCTCCAGCAGGGCGCGCTCCTCGGCCTCGCCCCATTCATGCAGCGTGAAAGGGAGCGGCAGCCGCCGCAGTTCGGCCAGCGCGTCGGCTGTCGCCGCGCTCCGGTTGGTCAGGATTCGCAGGCGCACCTCAAGCCCCCGCCCCTGCAGGTCCGCCAGCGCGTCGCCGAAGGCGGCAAGGTCGCGCAGGCCGACCGGGAAATGCGGGTTGCTGCCGATTCCGAACCAGGCGATCTGCAGCAGGCCGGAAGACTGAAGGCGCGCGCTCTTGGCGGCAAGACGCCCTTCAAGCCCGGGCGCGTCGAAGCGGTCGAACGGGTCGTTCAGCACATGAACCGGCAGTTGCGGCGCATAGAGCCGGGCAGCCCTCACCATGGCGGGGGTCGAGCAGAGCGCGAAATCGGCAAGGCGTGTTGCCGCCGACAGCCAGCCGCGCAGATGGCCGAAGCGGCTGTCCTCAACCTGGCTGACATAGTCGTCGAACAGGTCGACGCCGACCTTCCGGCCCGCCTCGCGCGCCGCCTGTCCGATGACAAGGCCAGCCGGCTCATGGCATTTGCTGAGCAGGTAGACATCGCCGTCGAGCGGCGCGGCGTCGGCGAAGCTCGCCACGGGTCGCAGCACCAGCTCGACGCCGAGACGGAGCAGCGGCTCGCGGATCCGGCCATAGCGGATGCGTGCGCCGGCGCGCCGCTCATAGTCGGTGGAAGGGGTGACGACGCAGATCCTCACGCCACTATCCTGTAGGCCGTCATTGCGCTGTGAGCCGCCGAGGACGAAACGGCAGCCGCAGACGGGATGTCGGCGGTGGGTGTGGACGAGGGCGCGACCAGCGTCGCCGTCAGCGCCGTCGTCGCCAGATGCAGGCGCCCGGCTCCCGCTGCCGCCTCCCAGAACCCAGTTGTCAATGTGCCGGCATCCCCGCCGGCTGCGAAGCCACCAAGCGCGGCCCAGTCGTCGCGGCGCACGAGAAACAGCGCGGGGCTGTTGGCAGGCACGGGCCAGCTCGCGGGCGGCAGCGCCGCCAGGCTGTCCTGCAGATGGCGTCGTGAGGAATGTGCCGACAATGGCAGGCCCTGCGAGGTGTAGCAGCCGGTTCCGACCAGCCGCAGCGCGTTCGCTTTGGGGCTGGGGGCGGAGGTAATCAGCGTGCAGGCGGTCGACGCGACCTCCCGGGGCGCCAACAGATGGGCCAGATGGGCGAGCGTGCGGCGATCATGCAGCAGCACGGGACTGCCGAGCACCAGCAGCAGCTCTCCCCTCGCCTGACCGGCAGCCTGGTTGAGGCTGGCGGCGATGGTCTCGTTCTCTTCACGGACCACGACATGGCCGATCTCGGGAAAAGTCTGCCGAAGGACTTCGCGTGCAGCGTCCGAGTTGGCCAGTTCGGCGACGACGATGACATCGGACCAGATCGTCCGGTCCTGCACCGCCAGCGCCTCCAGCAGCGCGGCGGCGGCCAGAGGGTCGTCGGGATAGCGCAGCACTGCCGTGAGGCGCGAGGCCTCGCCGGCAGGCGCTCCGCCGATCGGCTGCAAGGGTGCGAACGGGGCGAGGAGAGCCGCCATAGGGGTGGGCGTCGGCCCGGCCTGGCGCAGCGTCGCCGGCGCCGTGCCGGCCTGAGAGTGCGGCGCCGTGCCCTCCGGCCCGATGAAGCAAGGGAACGGACCCGATCCTCCCGGCTGGCTCGCCTCAAGCGGAAAACCAGTGTCGGGCGGGGACACCAGCCATGCCGGCGTGGCCTCGGCGCCGTGGCACAGGATAAAGGGCGCCGGCCCTGGCTGGCAGCGGCCGAACAGCGCATGGAGGGTCGGCACGGAGTCCGCCATCACCCGCAGAAGGCGCGGCGTGTCGCTCGTGCGCGGTGCGGCGAGAAAGACGGCCTCGCGCAGCCACACGGCGCCGGCGGCGCGGGTCTCCGCCTCCTCGGCACGCGCACGGATGCCGACGCCCGGCACGCGGGCGAGCCATGCGCGCAGATCCGGCGAGAACAGCCGCTCAGCACCTGTCGCGCCCGCGAGATCAACCTCGATCCAGTCGGGAAGCGCGCCCGTTCCCGCCCCATCGTTCCAGCAGGCCAACAGATCGGCGCAGGCCCCGCGCACGGCGTCGAGCCCTGCGAGCCCATTGGTAACCGCAAGCGCCTCGCCGTCATGTATCCCGCCACGGCAAAGCGAGGGAAACGGCAACAGGGTGGAAGCGCGCACCTCGCCGGACGAACTCGTCAGCACGAGCAGGATCGGCAGCAGGGCATTGGCCAGTTGCACATCAAGGAAATCCGGCCCGCTGCCGCTGATGGGCGTTTCGGAAAGCACCGGATCGCCATCGGGCGCACATTGCAGCGCCGTGACGATGCCGCCCTCAGCGTCGGGCGCATCATTGTCGAACCGCAGGCGGAGCACGCGCGCGCCGACAAACCAGCCATCGGCTATCTCCGGTGCACCGGCACCAGAAAAGCGCAGAATCCCGGATGCCGGGGCCGTACGAGCCGGCTCCGCCGCCGGCCACTCATCTTCCGTGCCGTGCGCATCGATCTGCCGAAGGGGCAGGTCCTGCTGGCTCAACCGCAGCAAGGCGTCGACCTGGCGGCGTAATTCCCGCAGGGCGTCGCCGCCGGGCCGGCCATATCCCAGCGTGACGGGACCGAGGGCGAACAGCGCTTGCCCCTCGCCGGCATCTGATGGCGGCTGGCCGCGCCAGCTTGCCGGAAGGTCCTCGGCCTTGAAGGCGGCGTTCAACAGAACCGGGCGATCCGCCGGCTCGCTGGGCACCTTCGGGGGGCGGGCCGCCTTGGCTGGTTGGCCGCGCCGGATGTGCTCCAGCAATGGAGCCACGCCGGCAAGGTCGCCATGGCTCGCCAGACCGATGAACTTACTGCTGGGCTTGCGACCCTCGCGCCAGCCTGAGCGCAGATAGTGGCGGGCCGGATCGAGGCCGGCGGCGGCAACGTCGGGATTTTGCGCCAGATACCAAGCGGCGTCGAACAACTCGCTCTTGCGGATGAGGGCGAGCGCCCGCTCCTCCGCCCGTTGTTCCCGCCACTTGCGCGGGACCGCGCCGAGCTGCTTGACGCACGCACGCAGGAGCTGCCCGAAACGGCCCGGTAGGGTAATTCGCGTCATCGCGCGCCTGCCAGGGATCGAGGCCCGTCACTCCCGAAGTCAGCCGAGGGCTTGCGTGCCGCCTCATTCCTCTCCAGCATCCGCCGCCCGCTATTCCGAATTGGCACTTTCCTAAGGTGACACCTATACGCATCGTATGATCTATTGTAAACGTCGAGTGAACGTTAAAATGTTCATTTTGCTTCAAAAAACCACGTCAAGAGATGAGTTTGGCGGTAAGTCATGGCTGATTTGATTAAGGTTTATGTCGGATACGACAGTCGCGAGGATATCGCGTGGCAGGTCGCCCGTCACTCTCTTCTTCGGCATGCCTCGGCCGACGTAAGTGTATTTCCGCTTAAGCAGAACACTTTACGTGAGCTTGGCCTCTATAGTCGACCACTTGACGCAACTGCCGCGACGGAGTTCTCACTTACACGGTTTCTCACTCCGTATCTGGCGGACCATGACGGGTGGTCGATCTTCTGCGATTGCGATTTCCTTTTTACCGACGACATCCACAAGCTATTCGAGGGGCTCGACCGATCGAAGGCCGTACATGTCGTTCAGCACGACTATGTGCCGGCGCAGGCGATCAAGATGGATGGCAAGGCGCAGGCCACCTACCCCCGCAAGAACTGGTCGTCCTTCATTCTGTTCAACGGCGCGCACCCGGCGGTGAAGGCGCTGACCCCGCAGGTCGTCAACACCCAGACCCCGGCCTTCCTGCACCGGCTGCAATGGGTCGAGGACAAGGATATCGGCGCGCTGCCGCTCACCTGGAACTTCCTCGAAGGCGAATACCCGAAGCCGGCACAGACGCCGAACGTGATCCATTATACCAATGGCGGGCCGTGGTTCGAGAACTGGCAGCATGTCGATTATGCCGATCTCTGGCTGGCCGAGAAGGCGCTCTATGAGGCCACGCTGACGCCGCCGTCGGCGTGACCGGGCCAGCGCGCCGGCGGGTGCCCGCATCCCTTCGCGGGCTCCAACCCTGGCGCGCTCACCGCGTCCATGTGGCGAGGCCCTCCGCGTCGAGATAGTCGATCCTCAGTTCGACGGCCTTGCCGGCCTTCACCACGAAGCGCACGGAAGACAGCGAGCCATAGGGCGCATTCTCGCTGCGCGGGGCGACCGCAAAGCTGTCCCCGTCCCAGTGGGTCAGCTTCATCGACAGCGCGCCGGGACCGAGCGCCAGCACCAGGCCGCCATGGCCCTGCGTGATCCGCGCCGGGCCGAAATAGGCATTCTCATAGGTGCCGACATAATCGGCCAGCGGGCGGGCCGCCGTCGGCGCCGCCGGCGCCGTCTGGCCCGCCAGATCGCCGGCCGGGTCGTTATATTCCATCAGCCGCGGATGGAACAACGCGTACCAGTCACGGGTCGGCGCGCCATACTGGACGATGTCCATGAAATGGCTGGCGATCGCCTCCGCTGCCCCCACCGGGGCGCCATTGGTCAGCACCACGATGGCGATGTCCGCGGAGGGTAGGAAGCGCACAAATGTGCCCGCCCCCGTGCCAAAGGCGCCGGAGTGCGACAGGTTCGGTCGGCCATCGGCATCCACCGAGACGTTGAAGCCGAAACCATAGAAGCTGGAGCGGGCGCCGATGGTCGGGGCCGGCGAGCTGAACGCCTGCGCCCGCAGCGCCGGCAGCAGCGCGGCGGGCGCGATCAATTCCCGCCCGTTGTGACGGCCATTGGCGAGCACCAGCTTCATCCATTTGGCGATGTCGGTCACGCTGGAGGACACGCCGCCGGCCGGCGACTGCGGGTCCGGGTCGCGGGTGTAGAGCGGCGTGAAGCGCCCGTCCTCCAGCGAATGCAGCACCGCCCTGTTCTCATGCTTCAGCAGGTCCTGATAGCGCGAGCTTGTTGCCGTCATGCCCAGCGGCCCGTAGAGCGCCTTTTGGGACAGGTCTTCCCATGACTGGCCCGAGGCGCGCGCCACCGCCTCGGCACCGGTGGTGAGGCTGAAATTGGAATAGGCGTAGGAGATGCGGAACGGCGCCAGCGGCAGCAGGCGCAGGCGCTCCAGGATAGCGGCGCGGTCGAAGCCGATATCTTCGAGCGTGTCCCCGCCCGCATGCGGCAGGCCGGAGCGATGGGAAAACAGGTCGCCCACGGTCACATTGGCGCTCACATAGGCGTCGTTAAGCGCGAAACCGGGCATGAGCCGCGCGATCTTGTCGTCCCATCTCACCACGCCGGCCGTCACCTGTGCGGCGACGACGGTGGCGGCGATCGGCTTGGACAGCGACGCCAGCTGGAAGACGGTGTCCGTGTCGATCACGGCCGGCTTGCCCAGTTCGCGAACGCCGAAGCCGCGCGCGAACACCGTCTTGTCGCCCTGCACCACCGCGATGGCCGCCCCCGGGAGACCGCTGCGCTTCAGCACGCTGTCGATCGCGGCGGGCAGATCCGCCAGCGCCCGCTCCGTTCCGCCCTCGGCGAGGGGGACGACGTCTTCCGGCGGGAACGCCCCAAGCGTCAGGGGGACGGTCTGCGTCAGCGGGACAGTCTGCGTCAGGGGGGCAGTCTGCCCCGGCGGGACGGTCTGCGCCTGCAGCGGCACCACCGTTGAACACAGCAAGAAGGCGGCGGCGAGCTTCAATGCCCTCCGGCAGGCAAACGAGACGAGAATGGCCATGACATCAGTCTCCAGGAATGTAGTCGCCTGCAAGTGGGGCGGTCACGCCAGCGGGTGAGGCCGCCGGCCAGGCGGTAAATGCCGTGGCATCGTCTCACTCAGGCGCGGCGGGCGCTCACGTCACCGCTAGCAGGCAATTGTTTGCGCACTATTTGAAAGGCGCATCGAAAAGCACTGCGGCGACAGCGCGCTCAACTCGTCGCCGCCAGGCCCGTTGCCATCCGCACAAAGGGTGGCACGACATCCCTGCCGTGCAGCGCGCTCACACGGCCGACAAGCTCGCGCAGGATGTTGGCGCGCGCCTGCGACGAGGTGAGATGGCGCACCGAGGTCATGTAGGTGTAGTCGATCGCGTTGCGAGCCCCCTCGCGACCGGCCGCGATCAGCACATCGGTGACGACCGCCGGCAGTTGCTGGCCGGCCGGCGTGACCAGCGCGGCGACCATCACGGCGAGATCCGGCGGCGAATGCGGGCTGTCGCAGGCGAACGCCGCCGCCCCCTTCAGCGCCTCGCCGTCGCCGGCCGCCAGCAACGCGATGCACTTCAGAACGCGCATGTGCAGTTCGAACTCGGAATCGGGGTCCGCCATCCCGATGCCGCGATCGAAGAAGGCCACCGCCGCGACGAACTCGCCGCGCGCCTGCCGCAGTTGCCCGAGCAGCGGCAAGGCGGCGGCAGAGTCGGACGTGCGGGCAAAGGCGCGCTCGGCAAGGTCCTCCGCCAGTTCCAGATGGCCGCGATCGACGAAATAGAGCAGCTTGGCGGCGGCCAGCATCAGCAGGGGATTGCTCTCGACAAGCGGCAGGCACTCAAGGGCGGTCGCCTCGATCTCGCTCTCCAGATCGTCGCGCTCGCCACGGCTGATGCCGGTGAAGGGATTGGTGAGCACGAGGCGTGCGAACAGATGCAGGCCCCATTGCAGCGCGATGTCGGCACTGGCCGGGTTCTGCTCCCGCGCCGTGCGTAGTTGCAGGCCCTTCTCCAGCCATTTCGGATTTGAGGCCGACAACAGGGTCGTTGCCTTGCGAAAGCGGATGTCGAGCGGTTGGTCGGTGGGCGTGCCCAGCCCTTCGGAGGCCTCGGCCAAGCTTCTCTGCAGCGCCTCGCTGATGCGTGTCGACGCGCGCTCGATCTCAGGCGGGAGCAACGTCGCGCCGGCGTCGCCCAATTCCAGACGAGACGCCCGGATGATGCGCCGTGAGGACATCTCCCGGAGAGAGGCGGTGCAGTCCAGGCGGCCGCCGCTCTCCTGAAGGCTGATCTGCAGCACGTAGCGCGCTCCCGCGCCCTCTTCGCTCCCGGCGACGATCACCGTCTGGCCCGCGCCGACCTTGGCTGCAATCGCGTCGCGCAATTGTCCGGCGATGAGCTCGGCGGGAGTGCCCAGTCCCTGGTCGCGCCGGGGAACGACAGGGACGACGGCCAGAAGGCTGAGGGCCGGTGCGAGACCCGTCCTGGCCGTCGCCGGCGGCGCTTGGGTGGCGATCCAGACATAGCCCTCGCCATACTGCGTGGCGATGTATTTAGGGGCTTTCGCGCTGTCGCCCAGCTTTGACCGCAGCCGATTGATGAGAAAATCGACGTTGCGGTCCGAGGTGTCGGAATCCGCCGACGCGACGACGTCGAGCAATTGGCTGCGCCGCATCAGGCGATGCGGGTTGCGGGACAGGGCCAGAAGCAGCGATCGCTCGCTGCGGGTGAAGCGTATCTGCTTGCCGTCGCGATGAGCAAACAGGCAGCTGTGATCCAGTATGACGTCGCCGAATACCAGGCCTTCTGTCTGCCGCATGCCGCGTCCCCCTGAACTCGCCCCCGCCTTCCCAGTCGGTGCGCCCGACCCGGCACGAGGAATACGTACGCCGCTCCGCTCGACGGTCGCGACGGGCATCGGACCTAACGAAAGGTAATAGGCCGTCTGCCATTAGCAGGCAAACAAATGCCGGATGCATGCAAGCGATCATCCCGATGTGCCGGCAAAGCAACAGCTCCATGGCCTACCCTCCGGCGTTCCCGCAACGCCCGAGGTCTCGCGCTCCAGACGGCCCGGACGGGCATATAATACCCCCGCCAATTTGTTCGCCCGTCTGGACGCTACATTTGCTCATATTTTCAAATAATCTGCAAACAATCGCCTGCTATTGCTGACCTGACGGTAGTCGCGCCGTCAGCTCCGAATAAACGTGCAGCAACCGACGAGTTTCGACATGGCCTGTGTCAGGCGGATACGGAGGGGATGGCACGACACGAGTAACGCTAGCCCGTTTTACACGGTTTCAAATTACCTCTTCTGATTGTGAATGCGGATCATCGGCCCTCGGTTTGAAGGGCCATCAAGGGCGGGAGCGGGGCATGATCGCGAAAAGCGGAAGGCGACCTTGGGTGGTCGTGGCCGTCGCCGCAAGCGGGCGGCATCACGCACAGGGCAGCGCGAACACGCCGCGTGCATGTCCGGCTCTGGTCCCGGCCCCGACCGCGGCGCATCCGGTGTAGCCGCTCGCGGACGCTCGCGCGCCGGCTTTGATCGCGAGATCGGTCTGAGGCGTCCGGCCGGATCGGTGGCGGCGCCGCAGCTCCTCACCCTCTCCATCCCTTCGACCGCGGGGCGCTGGCCCGCGCCGCGACAGCAGACCCGCGCCCTGCCGCTTCCGCAACAGGAAGCGCCGGGCCTCGTCTTTCACCGTTTCATGGGAATATGCCGATGTTCGTTCCTGTTGCCCCCGTCCGTCGCCACCCCCTGCGCGCGCAGGCCTGGCTCGGCCAGACGGGCCTCTCCTCGGGCGCAGCGCGCACGCTGCCCGCGCTGCTGATGGCCCTGGGGCTCGGCCTTGCCGCGACGCCGGCGCAGGCGGCCAATTTCAATGTCGCCAACGAGGCCCAGCTCGCCGACGCCGTTACCCGCGCGGCCAATGGCGACACGATCACCTTCACCGCCGATATCGAGCTGAGCGGCAAGGGCAAGGCCGGCGTCATCAAGACCAATGTCACCATCAACGGCAATGGCCACAAACTGCTGGGCAAGGAAGGGGCGAACGCCAACGGGCTTTATGTCCAGTCCGGCACGGTGACGATCCAGAATCTCGATCTGTCCAACCTGACCACCAAGGGGACAAGCGGCGGTAACGGCGGCGGTGGCGGCGGTGGCGGGGCGGGCACGGGCGCCGGACTTTTTGTCGGCGCGGCCGCGAATGTGACCCTCAGCAACGTGATCCTGAAGAACAACAGTGCCGTCGGCGGCAATGGCGGCGTTGGTGTCACGGATTATCGACACACCAACTCCCAGGGCGGCGGAGGCGGCGGCAGCGGCCCCAACGCGGGCGGCGGACAGACCTCCACGGGCGGCGCCGTTGGGCATGGCGGCCCCATCGGCGGCGGTGACGGCAATGGCGGGAACGGCCAGTGGGGCGCCGGCGGCGGCGGCAGTGGCAGTGTCGGATTCGCAAAAGGCGGCAATGGCGGCTTTGGCGGCGGCGGCGGCGGCTCCCTGGACAATAATATTGGCACCGGCGGATTTCTCGGCGGAAACGGCGGCGGCGGCAGGGCCGCCGGGGGCACCAGCGTCAACTGGTACAATGGCGGCGGCGGCGGCGGCGCCGGAATGGGCGGCGCCATCTTCGTTCAGGATGGCGGCCAGCTGTCCGTCACCGGCACGCTGACGATTGCGGACAACACGGTCGCGGGGGGGACGGGCGGCATCAGTACACCGGGCGCTAGCGGGAGCGGCGGCGCCGGTGGCAATGGCGGCGCCGCCGGCGCCGGCCTGTTCCTCGCCGGAAACGGCACGCTCAATCTGGCCCCGGCAGCGGGCGAAACGCAGACCATTGCCGACGCCATCACCGATCAGACAGGTCTTGGCGGCACCGGCGCCAATGCCGGCAGCTGGGGACTGGTGAAGACCGGCGCCGGCACCCTCACCCTCACCGGCGCCAACAGCTACACCGGCGGCACCACGGTGAGCGGCGGCGTGCTGCGCGGCAACGCAACGAGCCTCAAGGGCGGCATCGTCAACAATGCCAGCGTGGTGTTCGATCAGACGGCCGCCGGGACCTATGCCGGCAGCATGTCCGGCACCGGCGCGATGACGGTCACCGGGGGCAAGCTGACGCTCACCGGCGCCAGCACCTATACCGGCCTCACCTCGGTGACCGGCAACGGAACGGTCGAAGTCACCGCCGCCAACAACATCGCCGCGGCGAGCACTGTCGCTCTCAATAATGGCGCGCTGCTGCTTGGCAGCGGGGTCGGTCTCGCCAATGCGATCACGCTCACGAACCGGGGCAGCGTGGGTTCCAGCGGCGGCATCGCGACGCTCAGCGGCATCATCAGCGGCGCCGGCGCGCTGGACGTCAATGCCGGCACGGTCGCTCTGGCCGGCAGCAACACCTTCAGCGGCGGCCTGAACGTAACCGGCGGCGCGACGGCGCTGTTCACCGCCGATGCCAATCTCGGCGCCGCCGGTGGGGCCGTCACCGTGACAGAGGGCGGCCTGATCGGCGCGGCGGCGAATGCGGCGGCCAATTTCACCACCAACCGCGACCTGACCGTCACCGGCACCGGCGGCATTACTGGCGCGCAGCATGCCGTGAACTGGTCCGGCGCCATCGGCGGCACCGGGACGCTGGTCGTCAGCGGTGCCAATGTCGTCGAACTCAGCGGCACCAACACCTATTCCGGCGGAACCTCGATCCAGGGCGGCGCCCTGAAGGTGGACTCCGACGCACGGCTCGGCGATGCCGCCGGCACGCTGGCATTGTCCAACAATGGCCGCCTGCTGGCCTCGCAGTCCTTCACCACCGGGCGGGCCATCAATGTGGGGACGGGCGGGGGCGGCTTCGACCTCGGGGCGGGAACGACCCTCGGCCTGAGCGGCACGATCACCGGCGGCACTGTCAACCAGACAGGCCAGGGCACGCTCGTCGTCACCGGCGCGAACTCCCACGCCGGCTTCGCGAATTATGGCGGCACCCTGCAGGGCAATTCCTCCTCGCTCGGGCGCGGCATCCGGTTCGACAGCGACGCCGCGAACACGACGTCCCGCCAGGTGGTTTTCGATCAAGCCACGGACGGCACGTTCACCGGCACTATCGGCGGCACCGGCTCGACCCCGGGGCTTGGCAATGTCGTCAAAACCGGCGCCGGCACGCTCACCCTGATGGGCGATAGCAACTTCACGTCCCAGGTTGCGGGCACGGCGGAATTCTTGGTGCAGCAAGGCACCTTGCAGGGCAACAGCAAGAGCCTCGCGGGCAATATCGAGAACAATGCGGCGCTGATCTTCAATCAGTCCTTCGACGGCACCTATACGGGCGCGATCACCGGCACCGGCTCTGTCGCCGTCAGTGGCGGCGGCAAGCTCGCTTTGAGCGCAACCAGCACCATTGCGGGCGCCACCACGGTCACGGGCGGCGGCACCCTCGTCACCACCACCGCCAGCAATTTTGGCCCCTCGTCGACCCTCGGTCTTAACGGCGGCACGCTGATGCTTGGCACGGGGGCGACGGCGTTCAACAAGGCGATCACGATCACCGGCAGTGGCGGGCTCGCGGCAACGGGCGGCACCACCCCGAACAACGCTGTCGCGACGATGAGCGGCGTCATCAGTGGCTCCGGCCAGCTGGACGTCAACAGCAACACCGTCGTTCTGGCGGCGAACAACACCTTCACCGGCGGCCTGCGCGTCATCGGCAGCAACGCCCAGGCGCTCTTCACCACCGACGCCAATCTCGGCACGGCTGGACAGGCCATCACGCTGCAGAGTGGCGGCGTCGTCGGCACAACGGCCGATGCCGCGCCCAACCTGACGATGACCCGCAACCTCAACATCGTCGGCTCGGGCGGGCTCTCCTCCGCGCTCCATCCGCTGGTCTATGCCGGCACCATCAGCGGCAACGGCACCTTCATCAAGTCCGGCGGCGGTATCGTGAACCTCACCGGCACCAACAACGCCACGGGCGGCACGGCTGTGCGCGCCGGCACGCTGCAGGTCGCCTCCGACGCCAAGCTGGGTGCGGCGGGTGCGGGGCTGGA
Organism: Ancylobacter sp. FA202; assembly: GCF_000380205.1. Classification (NCBI taxonomy): domain Bacteria; kingdom Pseudomonadati; phylum Pseudomonadota; class Alphaproteobacteria; order Hyphomicrobiales; family Xanthobacteraceae; genus Ancylobacter; species Ancylobacter sp. FA202. Next base: position 72,993 of record NZ_KB904819.1, read on the forward strand.
GCTTTCCGAGAATGGGCATCTCTGGGCGACCGAGAGCTTCACCATCGCCCGGGCGATCAAACTTGGCGGTGTTCCGGGCGGCGGCTTCCAGCTCGACAGCGGCACCACGCTTACCCTCACCGGCCCGATCAGCGGCACCATCCTCAGCCTGCTGGGCACCGGCACGCTCGTGCTCAACGGCACCAGCACCTATGCCGGCATCACCAACAGCGGCGGCACCATCATAGGCAACACCGACACGCTGAAGGGCAACATCATCTTCGACTACAACGCGAACAATACCAATGCCCGCTCGATCGTCTTCAACCAGGCAAGCGTCGGCGAAAGTACCTTCGCGGGCAACATCACCGGCCTCGGCACCGAAACGGGCTATGGCACCGTCGTAAAGACAGGCGTGGGCAACCTCGTCCTGACCGGCGAGACCAAGTTTGCCGGGCTGGCTGACGGCTACGCCTTCGATGTGCAGCAAGGTACTCTTGAGGGTTCAAGCAAGAACCTCGTCGGCAAGATCCATATCGCCGAAGGGGCGATGCTGACCTTCAAGGAGACTGTCGATGGGACCTATGCCGGCGGCCTTGAAGGCGACGGAGAGCTCGCCAAGAACGGCAAGGGGACGTTGACCCTCAATGGCACCAACAGCGCCCTTGGCGGCACCACGGTCAATACCGGTACCCTCGTCTTGAACGGAACGCTTAACACGGCCGGCGACGGCACCACTATCTATGGCACCCTTGCCCTGAAGGGCATCCTGAACAGCGCCGGCAACGGCACCAATATCGAATATGACGGCCTCCTCTCTGTGAATGGCACGCTGAACGGCGACGTGGTCGTCAACAAGGGTGGCACGCTTGAGGGAAGCAGCCGAATCAACGGCAAGGTCACCAACAATGGTGGCAAGATAAATCCCGGCAACTCCATCGGCCACATCACTATCAACGGCGATTTCGAATTCGACGATGGCGAGATGGTGGTGGAGGTGAATGCCGAAGGCGAGAGCGACCGCGTCATCGTCATCGGTGCCGGCCATACGGCAACCATCAAGGCCGGCACCCTCAGCGTCATAATGGAGCCCGGCGACTACACGCCCGGCACCATCTATACCATCGTCACCGCCGAGGGCGGCGGCACGGCGCATTTCGACTCGATCACCGGCGGCACCGCCTTCCTTTCCCCCGAATTGTTTTCGGATCCGCAGAACCTCTACCTCACCCTCGATTTCGCAGCCGACGCCTTCCGCTCCGCCGGTGTTACGGCCAACCAGCAGGCGGTGGGCAGCGTGCTCGATCTGGTGGCGGCCAGCGGCACCGCTGCCGGCCTCATCAATGCGCTCGCCAATGTGCCTGTCGGCTCCGGCGCCGCCGCGCTGCAGCAGCTGAGCGGTCAGCCCTATGCCGACTTCGCCACGGTGAACATGCGGGCCAGCCAGCTGTTCATGAACACGGTGGGCCGCCAGATGGCGAATGATCGCGGCGCGGCCTTTGGCGGCGTGCAGAGCGTCGCCCTCGATGCGCCCGGCCTCGACGGGCAGTCCCGCTTCAGCGGCTGGGTCAGCGGCATCGGCACCACCGGCAGCGTCGACGGCAATGGCAACGCCGCCGATCTCTCCTATGCGCTGGGCGGCACCGCCTTCGGCATCGGCTACCGGGTCGATCCGCGCGTGCAGATCGGCATCGCCGGCGCCTATGTCGGCGGCTCGCAGTCGGTCGACGGCTTCATGGGCGATGGCGATACGCAGGCGGGCAGCGTCGCCCTGCATGGCTCCTTCGCGGAGGGCCCGCTCTATGTCGACGGTTTGCTTGGCTACGCCTATGCCAGCAATGAGCTGGAGCGCAAGATCGCGGTGCCCGGCGTGTTCGGCATCGCCAATGGCGCCTCCTCCTCCAACCAGTTCCTCGGCCAGATCGAAACCGGCTACCGCTTCCCGATCGACGCCAGCTCCACCAGCGCGATCACGCCGTTCGGCCGGCTGCAGGTGGTGAGCGTCAACCAGGGCGGCTTCAGCGAAACCGGCTTCAGCGATTTCAACCTGACCGCGAGCGGGCAGACGCTGACCTCGGTACGCACCACGCTGGGCGCCGATTTCAGCACCCGGCTGGATATCGGTGGCATCGCGACGGAGCTGCGCGCGCGGTTCGGCTGGGTGCACGAGTTCGGCGACGCCACCCGCCCGTTCACCGCCGCCTTCTCCGCCGCGCCCTGGGCGTCGTTCACCGTGTACGGAGCGCCGGAGTCGCGCGACAGCGCCCTCATCGGCATCGGGGCGCAGGCGCAGATCATGGAGAACGCCACGCTGTTCGCCAGCTATGACGCGGAACTCGGCAGCGGCAGCGACAACCATCAGCTCTGGGGCGGCATCCGCTTCTCCTGGTGAGTCCGAGTGCGTGTGAGGGGGGTGCCGGCAACGGTGCCCCCCTCCGCGCGTCAAAACGCCATTGACACCGAATGAAACCGGTTTCATTCTCACCATGAAACCGGTTTCATCAGTGAGAAAACGTGACCAACACGCCCGCACATCGGCCTGCTCCCACCATCCGCCTCGTCGCGCGTGAAGCCGGCGTGTCGCAGGCGACGGTGTCGCGGGCCTTTTCCCAGCCGGAACTGCTGACGCCGGCGACGGTGGAGAAGGTGCTCGGCACGGCCCGGCGCCTCGGCTATGTGCCCAATCAGGTGGCGCGGGCGCTCTCGACCGGGCGCGCGGGCAACATCGCGCTGATCCTGCCCGATGTGGCCAATCCGTTCTTCTCCGCGCTGATGCGCGGCGCGCAGGCGCAGGCCTATAAGCGCGGCTACGCCACCTTCCTCGGCGATTCCGACGAAACCGCGCATCTGGAGGACGTGCTGCTCGGCAAGCTCGCCGCGCAGGTGGATGGCTTCGTGCTCGCCTCCCCCCGCCTCGACGAGCCGCTCATCCGCAAGCATGCCGCGCGCAAGCCGGTGGTGGTGATCAATCGCGACCTTGAGGGGATCAGCCGCGTGCTGGTCGACACCGGCCCGGGCTTCACCGCCGCCGTCGCGCTTCTGGCCGGGCTCGGCCACCGGGCGATCGCCTATGTTGGGGCGCCGCGCTCGTCATGGTCGAGCCAGCAGCGCGCGCGTGCCGTCGCGGCCGCCGGCGCCGCCCATGGGCTCAGCGTGGTGCAGATCGACGCCGGAAGGCCGAGCCATGAGGCGGGGCGCGACTGCGTGTCCGGCCTGCTGGACGCCGGCGTCACCGCCGCGCTGGCGGTCGACGATGTGGTGGCGCAGGGCATCATGGCCGGGCTCGCCGAGCGCGGCCTGTCGGTGCCCGGCGATTTCAGCGTGGTCGGCTGCGACGACATCATCGCCGCCACCACCTACCCCCCGCTCACCAGCGTCAACGCGCGCTGCGCCATCGCCGGCGCCAACGCCGTCGACCTGCTGCTCAACGGCTTCGCCAATCCCGCGCCGCCAACCGACCGCCACGTCATAACAGGCGAGCTCGTCATTCGCAGTTCCACCGGCCCGGCCCCCGCGCAACCGCCGGCTCACGCCCACGCGCCGGCCCAAACGATCCGTGCGTCGCGCCGGCCCTCGGCCAAGGCCAGGGCGCCGGCCGAGCCCGATCCGTCCAGCAGGAAGTGACCATGATCGACATCCACCTCTTTGAAACCAAGACGGCGAACGGCCTGGGGGCGGCCGATTTCGGCGCGGCCGCCCTGCGCGAAGCCATCGCCGCGCGCGGCCGGGCCAATGTCGTCATCGCCACCGGCGCGAGCCAGTTCGAGATGCTTGAGGCGCTGGTCGCCGCGCCCGGCATCGACTGGTCGAAGGTCACGGCCTTCCATCTCGACGAGTATATCGGCATGCCGGAGACCCACCCGGCCAGCTTCCGCAAATATCTGAAGGAGCGCTTCACCGGCCGGCTGCCGACGCTGGGCGCCTTCCATTTCATCGCTGGCGACGCGCCGGATCTCGACGCCGAGCTGGCCCGCATCAATGCCGAGCTCGACGCGCACCCGATCGACGTCATGTTCGCCGGGATCGGTGAGAACGGCCATCTCGCCTTCAACGATCCCCCCGCCGATTTCACCTCGACCGTCGCCTATAAGGTGGTCGAGCTGGAAGAACGCTGCCGTCGCCAGCAATTTGGCGAAGGCTGGTTCCCCACCCTTGAGGACGTGCCGCTTGAGGCGATCTCGATGACGGTGCAGCGCATCGCCTCCAGCCGCCTCATCGTCCTCACCGTCCCGGACGAGCGCAAGGCCGAGGCGGTGCAGCATGTGCTGGAAGGTCCCGTCACCAATATGTGGCCGGCCTCCATCCTCCAGCAGCACCCCGCCTGCCACGCCTTCCTCGATAGCGCCGCCGCAAGCCGTCTCAGCAAGAAGACCGCAGCCGCGAACGCCTGAGTCCGCACCTTGCAGTGCCGATCGCCGACAACAACCAGAGTGGAGAGAACGAATGTCCCTTATGCGTTGGAAATCCAGCCTGCTGACCGCGGGCGCCCTGCTCGTCGCGACCAGCTTCGGTGCCATGGCCGAGCCCGTGGTGATCAGCGTGATCGATGTCGCCGGCGACCTCCAGGTCAGCCAGCCGGCGCTCGAAAAGTTCCAGGCCGAGCATCCCGAGCTGGTCTCGAAGTTCATCTTTACCCAGGCGACGGCGCCGGAGCTTGCCGGCAAGCTGAAGGCACAGCAGGAAGCCGGCCGGGTCGATATCGACTTCGTGCTCACCGGCAATGACGCGCTCGCCGCCGGCATGGAACAGGGGCTGTGGCTGCAGATCCTGCCGAAATACGCCGACAAGTTCCCCAATCTGAAGGAACTCTACATTCCCGGCGCCTATCTGATGCAGGAGATGGCCCGGGGCGAAGCCTTCGTCATCGACTGGTATCCCTCCGGCCCGCTGCTCGAATACGCCCCCGACCGGGTGAAGGAGCTGCCCGACACGCCGGCGGCGCTGCTGGCCTATTGCAAGGCCAATCCGGGCAAGTTCATGTATGCCCGCCCGGCCAATTCCGGCCCCGGCCGCACCTTCGTGATGGGCCTGCCCTATCTGCTCGGCGACAAGGACCCGCAGGACCCGATCAAGGGCTGGGACAAGACCTGGGCCTACTTGAAGGAACTCGACACCTGCATCGAATACTACACCGCCGGCACCACCGCCTCGATGAAGGAACTGGCCAACGGCACGCGCGACATCATCGCCACCACCACCGGCTGGGACATCAACCCGCGCTATCTCGGCATCGTGCCGGAAGAGTATAAGATCGGCGCCTTCAAGAATTTCACCTGGGTGGGCGATGCCAATTACATGGCGATCCCCAAGGGAATTTCCGAGGAGAAGCTCAAGGTCGTGCTGGAACTGATGGCGTTCCTGCTCAAGCCGGCGCAGCAGGCCTACATGTATGACCATGGCTACATGTATCCCGGCCCGGCCATCAAGGGCGTGACGCTCGACATGGCGCCGAAGGAGAGCCAGGAAACCATCGCCAAGTTCGGCCGGCCCGAATATGCGGCGCTGATCGCCGACAACCCGACCGAAGCCCCGCTGGATGCCAAGCCCCTCGTGGCGATGTTCGACAAGTGGGACCGCGAGATCGGCGCGGCGAAGATGAAGAAGTGACGCGCGTCCGGCGGGCCGCGTCCGCGCGGCCCGCCGGAAGGCTCTGACCCTCGTTTTTACCAGCAGGATTGAAGCGCGATGGCGATAGCATCCGCCGGCTTTCGCGAGCTCCGGCTCGACGGCATGAGCCGGAACTTCGGCGCGCACAACGCGCTGAAGGAGATCAGCCTTACCGTCCAGCGCGGCGAGTTCATCGCCCTGCTCGGCCCTTCGGGCTGCGGCAAGTCCACGGCGCTGAACTGCCTCGCCGGGCTCCTGTCGCTCAGCGACGGCGCCATCTGGCTCGACGAGAAGCGCATCGACACGCTGAAGCCGGAGGAGCGCGGCTTCGGCATGGTGTTCCAGAACTACGCGCTGTTTCCCCATATGAGCGTGCGCCGCAATGTCGGCTTCGGCCTGCAGATGAGCGGCGTGCCGAAGGCCGAGATCGAGCGGCGGGTGGACGAGGCGCTGAACGTGGTGCGTCTCACCTCCCAGGGCGCCAAGCTTCCCGGCCAGCTCTCCGGCGGGCAGCAGCAGCGCGTCGCCATCGCCCGCGCCATCGCGGTGGAGCCGCCCCTCGTCTTGATGGACGAGCCGCTCTCCAATCTCGATGCCAAGCTGCGGTTGGAAATGCGCGCGGAAATCCGCCGCATCCACCGCCTGCTCGGCTCGGCGACGATCTATGTCACCCATGACCAGGACGAGGCGCTCTCGCTCGCCGACCGCATCGTCGTGCTGCGCGATGGCGAGGTGCGGCAGATCGGAACGCCGCAGGACCTCTACCGGCGGCCGCTGCATGCCGATGTCGCCGAGTTCATGGGCTTCCGTAACGCCCTGCCCGGCCGGCTGGTGCGCCGCGAGGGCGAGGAGGTCGAGGTCGATTGCGGCTTCGCCGGCGCGGTGCGTGGCCAGGCGGTGGATGTCGCGGGCGAGCGGGTTCTCGTCGCCATCCGGCCGGCCGATCTCGTGCCGATGGCGCACGGGCCGATCCAGGCCGAGGTGACCGGGCTCGAATATCGCGGCGAGGCCTATTATGGCACGGCAACCGGGCCGGGCGGCGCGGAACTCTATTTCCGCACCGATGAGCCGCTTGGTGTCGGCGCGGCGGTGCGGCTTGGCGCGCCGGCCGAGCGGACGCTGGTCTATGCGGCGGGGGGCGTGGGATGAGCGCTGTCCGCCGCCCGCGCCGGCGCACCCTTGCCGACCGTGGCCTTGACGGGGTGACGTTGCTTGTCCTTCCCGCCGCACTGTTCGTGGTGCTGCTGTTCGTCTACCCCTTCATCTACGGGTTGCTGCTGTCCTTCGCGCCGAAGGAAGGGGGCTGGCTCGGCAACTACACCAAGTTCTTCGCCGACCCCTACATGTACGGCACGATCTGGCTGACGCTGCGCCTCGCGCTGCCGGTGACGCTGCTCAATATCGCGCTCTCGGTGCCGGTGGCGATGCAGGTGCGGCACATGAAGCGCCAGCGCCTGCTCACCACCATTCTCGTGCTGCCGATCACGCTCGGCACGGTGCTGGTGGCGGAAGGGTTGCTGAACTATCTCGGCCCGCAGGGCTGGCTCAACCGCACGCTCATCCTCATCGGCCTGATCGACCGCCCCATCCGCCTGGTGCACAATTACTGGGGCGTGTTTATCTCGCTCGTCATCACCGGCTTCCCCTTCACCTTCCTGCTCACCCTGTCGATGATCTCAGGCATCGACCCAGCACTGGAACAGGCCGCCGCCACGCTTGGCGCCCGCGCCCGGAGCCGGTTTCGTCACATCGTGCTGCCGCTGATCGTGCCGGGGCTGGCGGTGACGTTCTGCCTCGCCTTTGTCGACGCCTTTTCGGTGTTCCCCTCGGCGGTGATGCTGGGCGCCCCCGCCGGCGAGACGCGGGTGATCTCGTTCGCGGCGGCGCAGGCGGCGTTCGAGCAGTATGATTACTCCTACGCCTCCGCCATCGCGATGATCATGGCGGTGGTGCAGTTCGGCTTCGTCGGTTTGGTGCTGACGGCGCGAGGGCTCTTCTACAAGGGCCCGGTCGGCGGCGGGAAAGGGTGAGGCCATGGAAAGCGCGCTGGAACGGCTATGGCGGACGCTCGTCTGGGCCTTCGTCATCTTCTTCGTGATCAATGTCCTCGCGATGATCGCGACCGTCGTCATCAATTCCTTCGGCACGCGCTGGCTCAGTTCCTGGCTGCCGGCGGCCTTCACCCTGCGCTGGTATGCCTCCGCCTGGAAGGAATTCCAGCTCGGCGACGTGCTGCTGGTGACCTTCCAGATCGCTGGGGCGGTGGTGCTGCTCTCGGCACTGATCGGTGTGCCGGCGGCCTATGCGCTGGCGCGCCGGGAGTTCCCGGGCAAGCCGCTGGTGATCGTGCTGTTCCTGCTGCCGCTGCTGGTGCCGCCCATCACCTTCGGCATTCCACTGGCGACGGTGCTCTACAAGGTCGGCTTGGCCGGTACGATGTGGGGCGTCATCGTCGCCAATCTGGTGCCGACCGTGCCGTTCACCGTCATCCTGATGATCCCGTTCATCGAGCAGATCGACCCCAAGGTCGAGGCGGCCGCCCGGGTGTTCGGCGCGGGAACGGGCCGGCTGTTCATCCACGTCCTCGTGCCGCTGCTGGTGCCCGGCATTCTGGCCGCGACGCTGCTGGCGATGGTGCGGACGGTGTCGATGTTCGAACTGACCTTTCTGACCGCCGGCCCGTCGAGCCAAACGCTGGTCGTGGCGCTCTATTATTCGGTGTTTGCCGCCGGCGTGCGGGCGGGCCAGTCGATCGACGCCATGGCCGTGATCTACATGCTGAGCACGCTGATCTGGCTGATCGTGGCGCTGCGCTTCGTCAACCCGACGCAGATCGTCGCCCGAGTAAAGAAGTCCGCCGCCTGAGCCGACGGCCGCGAAAAGAAAGGCCGCGCCGCCGATCCGGAAGCGCGGCCTTTGCTGTTGAAGCGCTTGTGCGTCAGCGGAAGGCGGCGAGCGCCGCGTCGGGCAGCCGGTCCAGCACGCGCATGATGCCGCGCAGCTCCGCCAGCCCCTTCATCCGCCCGGCGGCGGTGTAGCCGGGATTGCGCACCTCGTCGGTGGCGAGGTCGCCCAGCATGCGGTGCCCATGGTCGGGGCGCAGCACGATCGTCTCGTCTTCGCCCCGCCGCCGGTTCTCCGCCATCAGCACGGCGAGAACGGCCGGCATGTCGACATCGCCCTCGAGATGGTCGGCCTCCTGGAAGCCGAGTTGGTCCGTGTCGCGGCGTGTGGCGCGCAGATGGGTGAAGTGGATGCGTTCGGCGAACCGCTCTGCGATTGCCGGCAGGTCGTTGTCGGCGCGCACGCCGAGACTGCCGGTGCAGAAGCACAGGCCATTGGCGGGTGAGGGCACGGCGGCGAACAGCGCGGCGAAGTCGGCGGCCGTCGAGGCGACGCGCGGAAGGCCGAACAGCGGGCGCGGCGGATCGTCGGGGTGAATCGTCAGCTTCACCCCGAGCGTTTGCGCGACCGGGGCGACGATCTCCAGGAAGGCGATCAGATTGGCCCGCAGTCGCGTGGCATCGATCGCGGCGTAAGCCGCGAGATACTCACCGAACTCGTCGAGGCTCAGCCCCTTGGTGGTGCCTCCGGGAAGGCCGGCCAGCACGGTGCGGATCAGGCTGGCGACGTCGTCATCGCTGAGTGTCTCGGCAACTTTCCGCGCTGCCGCCTGCTGCGCGTCGTCATAGTCCGCAGCGGCGCCCGGCCGCTTCAGCACGTAAAGGTCGAAGGCGGCGAAACGGTTCTGGTCGAAACGCAGGGCCGTCGCGCCGGTTGCCAGCGGCCAGTCGAGGTCGGTGCGCGTCCAGTCCAGCACGGGCATAAAATTGTAGCAGACCACATGCGGCCCTACCGCCGCCACAGCCTCCAGGCTGGCGATCCAGGCATCGATGGCGGCGCGCGCGTCCCGCCCCTCGCGCTTGATGGCGTCGGCGACGGGGATGCTCTCGACCACGGACCAGCGCAGGTGCGTCCGGTTGCCGGGCCCGTCCTCGATGACGGCGCGCCGCTCCTCGACCTTCTCGCGGGTCCAGGCGACGCCCGGTGGCACCTCATGTAGCGCGGACACGATGTCGGTCGCCCCCGCTTGCCGGGCATGGTCGAGCGTCACGGGATCACTCGGGCCAAACCAGCGCCAGCCCTGTCTCATCGTCCTGCCTCCTGCGTGTCTACGAATTGCGCCACGGCGCGTCCGGCGCCGATCCGGTAAAGGGTCGACAGCGCCTCGCGGACCGCGCGGACGAGGCGCGGATCGGCCGCGAGGCCGGGGTCGAAGATCTCGCGCACGCCGAGCAGGCTCGGAACCAACGCCGCCGGCGACGGCCCCGCCGCATCGGCGAGCGCGCGCAGGCGCCCGGCGAATGGGTCGCGCACATCGATCGCCCGGCCCTGCTCGTCGACGCCGCTCACGAAGCGCATCCACGCTGCGAGCGCCAACGCGAGACGCGAGATAGGCGCGCCATCGGCGAGGCGGGCGCGGATGGTCGCAAGCAGGCGCTGGGGAATCTTCTGCGAGCCATCCATGGCGATCTGCCACGTCCGATGATGCAGCGCGGGATTGGCGAAGCGGCGGAGCAGCGCGGATTTGTAGGCGGCGAGATCGGCGTGTGCGGGTACATCCAGCGTCGGGGTGACCTCAATGTCCATGAGCCCGCGAATGAAGGCGGCGAAGCCTGGCGCGGCAATCGCCTCCGCTACGGTCTCGTGGCCGGCGAGATAGCCGAGATAGGCCAGCGAAGAGTGGGAGCCGTTCAGCAGGCGCAGCTTCATCGTCTCATAGGGAGCGGCATCGGCGACAAGTTCGGCACCCGCCTCCTCAAGGCGCGGACGGCCGCCGGGGAAGTCGTCCTCTATCACCCACTGCCGGAAAGGCTCGGTCACGACCGGCCACGCATCGGTCACTCCAAGCCGTGCCTCGACGGTGTCGCGGTCGGCAGGCGTCGTCGCCGGGACGATCCGGTCGACCATTGTGCAGGGGAACGCCACCTCGTTCTCTACGAAGTGACCGAGACCCGGGTCGCGAAGACCGGCCAGCCGGCTGGCGATGCGCCGGACGAGCCTGCCGTTGGCCGGGAGATTGTCGCAGCACAGCACGGTGAAGGGCGGGATGCCCGCCGCGCGACGGCGTGCCAGCGCCTCGACCAGGAATCCGGGCGCGCTGCGCGGCAGGCCGGGCATGGCGAGGTCATGCAGGATATCGGGATGGTCCTCGCGCAAATCGCCGGTTGCGGGATCATGGCAATAGCCCTTCTCCGTCACCGTCAATGACACGATCCGCACCTGCGGGGCGCTCATCGCGTCGAGCAGCGCGGCCGGCGCTTCCGGCGCGACCAGCAGGCGCGATACCGAGCCGATGATCCGCGCGTGATCGCCTTCCTCGTCGCGCTCGACCAGCGTGTAGAGACCGTCCTGCGGTGCCAGGGCGTCCCGCGTTTCCGGCGATCGCAGGCTCGCGCCGAGAATGGCCCAATCGCGCTCGCCGGCCCTCATGCGGTCGTCGACGAAGGCGGCCTGATGCGCCCGGTGGAACGCCCCGATCCCCAGATGGACGATGCCGACGCGCTGGCTGGCGCGATCATAGGCCGGACGCGCGGCGCCCGATGGGAGCCGCCCCAGCGACGCCGTCGAGAGCCGTAGCGCGAAGGGTGTTGGCAGCGAACTCATCGCGTGGACCGGTCCTTGCGCCGCACGGCACGAAGCGGCACGGCGGCCGGCTCGCCCTCGGACGTGGTACGCGCATCGGCGTCGAAATAGTCGGGACGCGCGCGCAGCAATTCGTCGAGGCCCGGCAGCACATTGCCGAGGTGCTCCGCCATCGCCCGGTCCGCGGTTTCGGGATCGCGCGCGGCGAGGCCGGCGAGGATCGCGCGGTGCTCGGCCATCACCATTTCGCGGCGACCGGAGATGGGCAGATGAAGCACGCGACAGCGATCGATCTGAACTTTCTCCTGCCGCGCCACCCGCCAGAGATTGGGATGTCCGGACAGGATGGCGATGCGCCGGTGGAACTCCTCGTCTTCCGTGTGGAAGCCGGCCCAGTCGCTGGCCTGCTCGCTGGCCTGCTGCCGGTCGAGGATGAGGCGCAGCTCCGCGATGTCGGCATCCGTCACCTTCGAGGCGGCGTAGCGGACCGCCACCCGCTCCAGCGCCTCGCGGATCACCATGCCGTCCCGCAGCGCCTCGACGCTGATATGCGACACGAAGGTGCCGCGCTGGGGGAAGATGTCGATCAGCCGCTCGTCGGCAAGGCGCAGCAGCGCCTCGCGCACCGGCGTGCGGCTGACGCCATAGCGCTCGGCCAGCTCCTTCTCCGACACCGAGGCGCCCGGCGGCATCTCACCGCCGACGATGCGCTCGCGCAGCAATTCATAAATGCGCGCGGAGGCCGGGATGGCCCGCATCGGGGTTCCTTGAAGGGGGGACGAGGAGAGCCGCGGCTCCGGGCACTTCATGGTTGGCATGTCCACACTAATATATTAGCATATCAGAGAAGGCAAACTGAACGGTAGGCGATGAGCGACCTATACCTATCCTCGTTTCGGGCAGAGCCGCGCATCCTTCGGCTCGACGGAGCCGACAATCTCGTCGTCGCGGTGGACGCTATCCTGCCCGGCGACCGCGCCAGCGGGGTCTTGGCCCGCGACAAGATTCCGCGCGGGCACAAAATGGCGCTGCGCCGGATCGGTATCGGCGAGCCGGTCATAAAATTCGGACAGCCGATCGGTCTGGCGTGCGCCGACATCGCCCCCGGCGAATGGGTGCATGTCCACAATGTGAGTTTGACCGCTCTGCCGCATGCCGACTTTGGCACGGGCACATACGCGGCCGACCAGCCTGCCTTCGGAGTGCCGTCGACCTTTCAGGGCTATCGCCGCCGCGACGGGCGTACCGGCACGCGAAACTACATCGGCATTCTCACCTCGGTGAACGGCGCCGCCTGCGTCGCCCGGTTTGCCGCCGACACGCTCCTCCGCTTGGGGGTGCTGGACGCCTACCCGAACATAGACGGCGTGGTGCCGATCATTCACGGCACAGGCTGCGGCCTCGCCGAGCGGAGCGAAGGCTACGAGGTCCTCCGCCGGACGCAGTGGGGCTATGCCTGCCATCCCAATTTCGCCGCCGTGGTGATGGTCGGCCTCGGCGGCGAGGTGCTGCAGATCGCCCGGATGAAGCAGGAATGCGGGGTCGAGGAGAGCGACGGCTTCCGGACGCTGACCCTCCAGGAGGCCGGCGGAACCCGCCGCACCGTCGAGCAGATCGTGGGCACCATCCGCGAGATGCTGCCGCGCGCGGCGTCCGCGCGGCGCGAGACGCGCCCGGCCAGCGAACTCATGCTCGGCCTGCAATGCGGCGGCTGCGACGGCTATTCCGCCCTCACCGCCAATCCCGCGCTTGGCTTCGCCTCGGACCTGCTGGTACGCGATGGGGGCACGTCAATCCTCTCCGCGACCCCGGAGATTTACGGTGCCGAGCATCTTCTGGTGCGCCGCGCGTCCCCGGGCGTCGGAGACCGATTGATGAAGCGGCTGCGCTGGTGGGAGGACTACGCCGCGCGTAACGGCGCCGAGATGAACAACAACCCGTCTCCCGGCAACAAGGCTGGCGGGCTCACCACCCTGTTGGAGAAGTCGCTCGGCGCCGTCGCGAAGAGCGGCCAGGCCGCTTTGCAGGCCGTCTATGAATATGCCGAGCCGGTGCGCACGCACGGCCTCGTGTTCATGGACACGCCCGGCTTCGATCCGGTTTCGGCCACCGGTCAGGTCGCCGGCGGAGCCAACCTCATCTGCTTCACGACGGGACGGGGCTCGGCATTTGGCTGCAAGCCGGTGCCATCGCTGAAGCTTGCCACCAACAGCGAGATATACCACCGCATGACTGACGACATGGATATCAACTGCGGTGAGATCCTCGAGGGCGTGTCGCTTGAGGCAAAGGGCCGCGAGATCTTCGATGCCCTTCTGCGCGTGGCATCGGGCGAGCGCACCAGGTCGGAGCGGCTCGGCTATGGCGACGCCGAGTTCGTGCCCTGGCAGATCGGCGCGGTGATGTGAGCCGGGCCAGAGTCAAAGCCGCCCGATGACCAACCTTGTCGCGCCTGCGCCCCCCGCGGATCTTTCGGCATGGCTGAAAGATCGGTTCATTCCGCGCTGGGTCGAGCGCACCTGCCAGCCGGGCCTTCGCGGCTATGTGGAGGAGATCCCCGCGACGGCGCACGGACAGCCCCTGCCGAGCGAACACACCACCATGGTGACGGGACGTCTCGTTTACACCTTCAGCATGGCCTATCAGTTCGACGGGTCGCCGCAGACGCTACGCGGCGCCGAGCATGGCCTGGCTTTTCTCCTCGACAGCTGCCGCCTGTCATCAGGGCATTTCGCGCATCGTGTGGGCCGCGACGGGCAGGTCCTCGATCCGCGCGGCGATCTCTACGATATCGCCTTTGTCCTTCTGGCGCTTGGCGGCTATAGCGCGGCGACCGGCAGGACGGCAGGGCTGGCCGTCGCCCAGGAGATCGCTGCGCACCTCGACAGCGACTGGCTCGATCCCTTGGGAGGGTATCGCGATCCGGCGGGGGCAGGTCTTCTCCGCCTGCAATACCCGCAAATGCACCTCTTCGAAGCCTGTCAAATGCTCGCCGCCGTCGATCCGGGCGGCGGATGGCTTGAGCGTGCTGAACGGATCGTCGATCTGGCGGTGCGCCTCGTGGACGAGCATGGCGCTATCGATGAGTGGTATGGTCCCCGATGGGACGCCCTCGCGCCCGAAAAGCGGCAGAGGGAGATTGGCCATCATTTCGAATGGGCGTGGCTTCTCTTCGTCTATGCCACGAGAACCGGCTCGAAACCTGCGCTCCAACTGGCCTGGCGCCTTTTCCACTTTGGCCTCAAGGCAGCGGGCATTCCTTCGGCGGCACCAGACCAAACCATCCCGAATTCCATCGACGCCTGGGGCCATCTGACCTCGGCCACCCGGCCGCTCTGGCCGACGATCGAGCTGGCCAAGGCATCTCTCGCAGCGGCGACGATGGATGAGAACGCGGATCACGACGCCCTGGCACTGCGAAGCTTCGGGATCATGCTGTCGCAAATGGATCGGGGCAATGATCTTTGGGTAAATGAGATCGATTTGAGTAATTTAAATTCGTATTCGTCTCTGCCTACACGCTCATTATACCACATAATACCATGCCTTATATTTTTCTCTCACAGCAAGTATTTTGGTAAACACCCCGGAAGGGCAAGCATTCTCCAGCCTTTCTGGGGCCGATGAGATTGAGCTCAGCGCGGACCGATGCGTTGACAATCCAGCCGTATCCCAATCCCCATGCGACGTCAGGCGCCTGTATGGCGCGGGTTGCCAGTCGGGATGCTGTCCAGGGCGGGCGACGGCTTTCAGGGCTGAACTTGCGACAAGCGACAGTAAGTCGACAGGTTGACGCGGCGATCTCTCTCGTGTCGGCAGCCCGCCGATGTGCCAGAGGATTTCACCAGATGCGTATGATCGCCACCGGTCTCGCCGCCGCCTTCCTGATCGCCCCGATCGCCGCCCCGATCGCCGCCTATGCCGGCCCGGCCTGCACAACCGAGGCGAAGGACAAATGGATGACCGAAGACGCCATGAAGGCGAAGGTCGCTGAGATGGGCTATCAGAAGATCAAGACCTTCAAGGTCTCCGGCAGCTGCTACGAGATCTACGGCTACACCAAGGACGGCAAGAAGGCCGAGGTCTATTTCAACCCGGTCTCCGGCGCGGTCGTGAAGTCCGAGATCGACTGATGAGCGGCACCCTCCCCTCCGTCGGTGCCGCCTCAGGCGGCCCGGCCCATTCCCCCCGGGAGGCGTTGCCCGCGCCGGAGGTCATGGTGTGGGATCCGGTGGTCCGGATTTTCCACTGGACCGTCGTTGCCGGGTGCCTGCTCAACCTTTTCGTCGTCGAGGACGGCGAGGCGCTGCACGAGATCATCGGCTATGTCGTGGCTGCGGTTCTGGTGGTGCGGGTCATCTGGGGCTTCATCGGCACGCCCTATGCCCGCTTCGCCGCGTTCGTTCCCGGCCCGCGCCGGCTTGCGCAGTATCTATCGGCGCTTGCCAAGGGCCGCGAGCCGCGCATGTTGGGGCACAACCCCGCCGGCGCGGTGATGATGCTCGCGCTGATGGCGCTGCTGGCCGCCACCTGCGTCAGCGGCTGGATGATGGGCCTCGACGCCTTCTGGGGCGCGGACTGGCTGGAGGAGACGCACGAATGGCTCGCCAATTCCATCCTGGTGATGGCGCTCCTGCACGCGGCGGCGGCCCTGATCGAGAGCCGGCGTCATCGCGAGAACCTCGTGCTGGCGATGATCACCGGCCGCAAGCGCCGCGCCTGACCCCAGCCAGGGGGAGCCGATCATGAGGCTCCTCCTGGTGGAAGACAGTGTGCGCCTGCGCGAGCTAGTCAGCGAGACGATCCGGCAGGCCGGCTGGCGGATCGACACGGTGGGCTCGCTGGAGGAGGCGCAGTTCGCCGTCGACACCAACGCCTATGACCTCGTGCTGCTCGATCTCGGCCTGCCCGATGGCGACGGGCTCGACTTCCTGCGGGCCCTGCGCCGCAAGCGCAGCACCACGCCCGTCCTTGTGCTGACCGCCCGAGGGGCGATCGACGAGCGCATCGCCGGGCTGGATGCCGGCGCCGACGACTACCTCACCAAGCCATTCAACAATGGCGAGCTGTTGGCCCGCTCGCGCGCCTTGCTGCGCCGGGCCCCCACAATGGCGCCGGTGCTGGAGGCCGGGAGGCTGCGCTTCGACCTCTCGCGGCTGGAAGTGAGCTGCGGCGAGGATATCCTGCCTCTCACGCCGCGCGAGCGCGCCGTGCTGGAAATCCTCATGCGCGACTTCGGCAAAGTGATGCCCAAGCGCGTCTTGGAGCACAAGCTCTCCGATTTCGACGAGGACATTTCCGCCAATGCCATCGACCTGCATCTTTCGCGTCTGCGCAAGAAAATCGCGGCCCATGACGCTGGCATCGCCATCGAGACGGTGCGCGGCGTCGGCTATCTTCTACGAGAGACCGAGACATGAGCGCCGCCCCACTGCCTGCGGCCACGCGGAGGGACCGCAGAAAGGGGCGCGCGCTCGGCGTTCTCGTGGCGCGGCGCATCATACTTTTCACGCTGCTGGCCATGGTCGCGCAGCTTATTGCCGTGGTTGCCGAATATGCGGGCGACCCTGACAATCTCTCCCGGCTGCTGCTGGAGCGCGAGACGCAGACTCTGGCCGAGGGCTTCACGCTCACCGGTACCGGGCTGCGCTACGCACTGCCCGCCGGTCTGCGCGGGCGCTACGATGTCAAGGGTTCGGGCTATGTGGCCCGCGTGCGAACCCCTTCCGGCGTGATCCTGTTCTCGCATTGCGACGCCTCTTGCACCGAGCATTTCCTCCCGCTTGATCTCAACCCGCCGAGCTTCTGGCTGCGCATCCTCACCGAGGGCTACCCGCTCACCTTTGCCGGGGGCCATACGGTGGATGTTGGCGGGCGCCACGCCTTTATCGAGGTGGCCATTGATGGCGATCCGCAGGGTGCGCTCTGGCGCGTGTTCGCCGATGAGGTGACCGAGCACATGCTGGTGCCGATGAGCATGACGCTCATCTTCGTGCTCGGTGCCAGCCTCTACTCCATCCACGCGGCGCTGAAGCCGGTGCGCGAGGCCGCGCTCGCCGCCGAGCAATTCGACCCGATGAAGCCGCAGAGTGGCCTGCCGACGCAGGCCATGCCACGCGAGATCGCCCAGCTCGCCGGGGCGGTGAACCGTTCCTATGAACGGGTGCGGGCGCTGGTCGCCGGGCAGAAGCTGTTCACCTCGGCCATCGCGCACGAAATCCGCACGCCGCTCGCCGTGGTGCGGCTGGAGCTGGAGCGGATCGATCATCCGCGCGCGCGGCAGGCGATCCATGAGGTGGATGAACTCTCGCGCTTCCTCGAGCAGATTGTCGCCCTCGCCCGGCTGGAAGCGGCGGATACGCGCGGCTTCGCGCCCGTCGCTCTCGACGGCATGCTGGAAGAACTGATCGGCTCCATCGCGGCCTTCGTCTATGGCGCCGGCGCCTCCATCGGCTTCGAGCCCTCCTCCGATCCCGTGGTTGCCGGCTATGCGCCGCTGCTTCGTGACGCGGTACGCAATCTCATCGAAAATGCGGTGCGCCATGGCGGCACGGGCGTCACCATCCGCGTCGCCTCGCAGCCGGATGGTACGATCGAGGTCGCCGATGACGGAATCGGCTTCGGCGGCGTGCCGCGCGAAGACGCGCCAGGCTTCTACAAGCGGGCCGGGGGGCTCGGCATCGGGCTGGAGATCGTTCGACGCATCTGCGAACTGCACGGCGCGCGGTTCGAGATCGGCCCGGGCCCGTCGGGCGGCACATTGGCCCGCATTCTCTTTCCCGCCTCCGATCCCGCCGTGAGGTGAGCCCTCAGTGCGCCGGGCTCGCCGGCCACAGGCCGAGGCGCTGCTTCATGAAGGGCTGCTCCCAGGCCGGGGATGACGCCAGAGGCGCTTCGCCGGCATGGAAGCGGGCGAGGATCTGTCCGTCGGGATGGGCTGTCCGCCAGGCCTTCAGCTCGTCGTCGCGCAGCAGGTCCATTGGCCGGGTGAGGCGGGCGAGATAGCCGATCTCTCCCTCGTAGAGCCCGACCACCGCGATGGGCCGGGTGGCGTCGATGCGAACGAGCAGCGGGGCGAGATCGAAGGCCGGCAGCCGTCCGAGTCCCGCTTGCAGCAAGCCCGCCAGCAGCAGCGCACCCGTCACTGCCGCGCCGGCGCTCAATGCGTGGCGCCGCAGCGCCCAGACCGGCACGCCGAGGGCGATGAGCAGCAGGCCGGGCCACACCGCGAGCGGCGGCAGGAACTCCGGGAAGTTTGGCGCCAGCCGCGCGCTGCCGACCATTGCAATGCCCGCGATCAGCACGGCTAGTGCGGGACCCATCTCGGCGCGGGACGGCGCGGCGCCGATCAGGCGAGCGAGAAGGAGCGCTGCGGCCGGCAGCGCTGGCAGCAGGTAATGAAGCTGCTTGCTGGAAATGGCCGACATGATGATGAGCGTTCCGGCAGCCGTGATCACCGGCAGCCGCCACGCCCGCTCACGCCAGAGTGCTGCCACTGCGGCCCCGTTCCAGAAGCCGGAGAGGCACCACCAGGGGAAGAGCAGCGCCGGCAGAAGCGGCAGGTAGAACCAGAAGGGCCTGCGATGGGCGAAGGCCTCCACCATCCGTCCCGCCGTCTGCCGCCACAGCAGCATACCGGCAAAAGCCTCGCCTGCGGCCCCGGCGGCGGCGACCGCCCAGACGAACACAGGAAGCGTGGCGAGAGCTAGGGCGCCCGCCAAAGCGAGATACCAGCGCCGCCAATGTGCCGGCCTCTCCGCCCAGAGCGGGGCCAGCAGGGCGGCGGGCAGCACCTGCACCAGCATCACCGGCCCCTTGGCCAGCAACCCGAAGGCCACCGAAAGACAAAAGATCGCCCAGCCGCCCGCCTGCCCGCGCCCGGCCCGCAGCAGGCCGATGAGCGCGGTGACGCTCGCCGTGGTCAGCATGGCGTCGAACATGACCGAGGTGGCGAGTGCGGCATAGGCGGTGAAGCCCGCGAGCACCACAGCGGCGCGGCCCCCGAGCGCCGGACCGGCAAGATCCCGGCCGAGCCGATAGGTCGCGAGCACGCTCAGGGGAAAGAACAGCGCGGGTATCAGCCGGGCGCTCCATTCCTGCGGGCCGGTCACGCTCCAGGCGAGGTTAACCAGCCAGAATAGCAGCGGCGGCTTGTGGCTGTAGGGCGCACCATTGAGGTGCAGCAGGATCGTGTCGCCGGAGGTCCACATCTCCCAGGCGACCGTGAGATAGCGTGTCTCATCGACCGGAAACGGCCCGCGCAGCAGCAGGGTCAGCGCCAGTGTGGCAAAGGACAAGGCGAGAGCCAGCACCAGCGGTCCGGCACCCGCGCGGCTGAGGGACGGAGTGGTGGCGATAGCGGCCTCGGCCTCAGACAGCGCCGTCACGCCATGCCTCCGGCGCGGCGCTCTGTCGCCGGATCAGGCGGATATTGCGCAGATAGATGGCGAGGCCCGCGCCCTGGCCGATGATGAAGACCGGGTCGCGCTGGTAGACCGCATAGGCGGCGAGGCTCAACGAGCCGGCGATGCTCAGATACCAGAAGCTGTGCGGGATGATGCTGCGCCCCTCGCGCTCGCTCGCCCACCACTGGACGAGGAAGCGGGCGGAGAACATGCCCTGCCCGAGCAGGCCGACGGCGAGCCAGAGGCCGGCGCTCACGAGCGGGCCTCCCGCCGGGCATCGGCGCGGGTCCCGGGCACCATTTCGGGCAAAATCTCGGGCAAAACCTCTGGACGACTCATGCGCGCGCCCAGCCACATCACCCCGGCGAGATCGACGATGCCAACCCAGAGCCGGTTCCAGGTGCCGTATTTGGAGTGGCCGGCCGAGCGCGGCCGATGGTTGACCGGATGGGTCAGCACGACGCCGCCTTCCCGCTGGATCAGCGCCGGCAGGAAGCGGTGCATGTGGTCGAAATAGGGGAGCCGCTGATAGGTCGCGCGGTCGAACACTTTCAGGCCGCAGCCCGTATCGGTCACGCCGTCGCCGAGCAGCGCGCCGCGCACCCGGTTGGCGAGGCGCGAGGAGAGGCGCTTGACCAGACTGTCATGGCGCCGGCGCCGCTGGCCGGCGACCATCCGCACGTCCCTGCCCTGCCCGGCCGTGCGGTAGAGCGCCAGAAGCCGGGGAATGTCCGCCGGGTCGTTCTGCCCGTCCGCATCGAGCGTGACGATGATCCGCCCCAGCGCGGCGTCGACGCCGGAGCGTATGGCGGCGCTCTGGCCATGCGAGCGGGCATGGGTGAGAAGCGCCAGCTGATGATGCTCGCGCGCGGCCTCCGCCACCACCCGCGCCGTCGCATCGGTCGAGCCGTCATTGACGACGATGATCTCGTGGCAAATACCGGCCAATGCGAGGGCGATCTCGGCCAGCAGCGGGCCGATGGCGCCGGCCTCGTCGCGCGCGGGGATGACGACGGACAGATCCGGCAGGCCCGGCGCCCGGCGCGGCCGGGGCGGCAGCCGATCGCCGACGGCGCGGCCGGGGAAATCGGCAGGCCCGGGCCCGGGCGCCGCCGCGGCAACCGCGCCGAGGACCGGGGGGATGGCGCCTCCCGTGTCCAGCGTCGGGACGGTAATACTTGCCATCCCTTCGCCAGTGACGAGGCCGAGCGGGGGCTGGCACGCGCGCACCCGGCGAATCGATGGAACGAGGTCGTTCAAGCGCTCATCCTGTGCGCGCGTCTCAACACGATGTGGCATCCGGGCCTCCCTGTCTGCCCGTCATTCCACTAGCGGCCCGAACCTGTCGGGAGGCTGTCGGTCCCACAGCGAAGTGAACGGGGCTCTGGCCCCAACTGCGGTGTATTGTGGCCATGCCCCAAGCGTTCAGCGAAGCGGAACGTGAGCTAGTCGGTGGTCGGCTACGTCACTTGTTGGTGCAATTCCGACGTGGGAAGGAGGACCGCCCCCAACCTTAATCATGGTAGCGACAGGGGGCTGGCGCGCGGCATTTGGCGCGGAAGTGACCGCACGGAACGTCTGGCTCAGTCACCCGACCGATCTCGAACGATAAACCGCGCGTCCAGGCTCCCCCCTTGGATGTTCCTCGCTCCCGAACGGTAGATAGGCTTACGCACTGATGGCGATGAGCTCTTCTTCGCTGAGCGCGGATCCAATGGGAGTGTCTGGCGCGTGGCCGGCACGTCGACCCAGAAGAATGCGCGATCGCGATCGTCGGGCCAGACGACCGAGCGCACCGCGTCGGAAGCAGCGCCCTCGCGCCGTTTGTATTGCGGCGTACAGAACATTGCGCGCCGTTCGACAGTTGGAGACGATCGATTGCCGCTCTAGGATGCGCTGAACAAGGCGCCAAACCGGCTGGGCGAACAGGTGGCGCGCTGTCCGCCGTTCGGAAGGTCCGAATGTGCAGAAGCAAGCCCCTCCCCTCCCCTCCCTCCGCGTCCCTCCGCTTCCCTCTCGCTGCCGGCTCCAGGAGACGTCGGCTCCCCAGGGTGAGTCGCGCCTGCGCGCTGCGGCAGAAGGACGGATCGGGAAAGGCGATGGCTCGGTGGCGACCACGGTTTATCAACGGGGTGAAGAAACCAAGCGGCACCTCTCATCGGTGCCGGCAAGCGACTATAAATAAAGCAGAATAACGCTGGTTGTGGGCACGTTGCGCGTGCGTTCGGGTTGCCACTATTAACCGGTCATTAACCCATATCTCCTTGCCGAAGCGTCAGAATCATGCGCTATCTTCAGACGGAAAGAGCGCGTCTGACGCTCTAAAACCGTCTTGAGCACGAAGATATGGCTACTCCTGTAAGGCTCGGGTTTCAGAATGGGTCTACCGCGGCCTGGATTTCCCAGCGCGCGGAGGCTTTGTCGGCCCGTCTGCGTGCGGTTGGGGAGCTTGCCTTTCCGCCGTCAGCGCAGAAGTCGTTACGCTCTTTTACCTCGGGAGAGGTGGCGGAGATTGTCGGCGTGTCGGATGGCTATCTCCGACAATTGTCGCTGGACGGCCTCGGGCCTACTCCCGATATTGGCGCCAGTGGTCGGCGTTCCTACACGCTGACTCAAATCAATGAACTTCGGGCCTTTCTGGCCTCTAGCCGACCGAAAGAGAGCCTGAAATTCTGGCCGCGTCGGCGACCCGGTGACAAGCTTCAAGTGCTCACGGTCGCAAATTTCAAGGGCGGTTCGGCCAAGACAACAACCTCGCTTTATCTTGCCCAGGGGCTCGCCCTGCAGGGCTTTCGGGTGCTGGCGATTGATCTTGATCCGCAGGCCTCCCTCTCCTCAATGTTCGGCTATCAGCCCGAATTCGACATACCGGAAAACGCGACGCTTTATGGCGCGATCCGCTACGACGAGCGGCGCGTGCCGATGAAGGACGTGGTGCGCCAGTCCTATTTTTCCGGAATCAGCATTGTGCCGGGCAATCTTGAGCTCATGGAGTTCGAACACCAGACGCCGCGCCACATGTTGAATAATCGCGGCGCCGCGGAGGATCTGTTCTTCCGCCGGGTGGCGGCGGCGATTGAGCAGGTCGAGGCGGATTTCGACGTGGTGGTGATCGACTGCCCTCCCCAGCTCGGTTTCCTCACTATGGGTGCTTTGAATGCGGCGACTGGAATGATCGTCACGGTTCACCCGCAGATGGTCGATGTCGCGTCCATGAGCCAGTTCCTGCTCATGACCTCGGATCTGCTGACGGTCATCGAGGAGGCGGGTGGGGCGCTCGAGTTCGACTTCATGAAGTTTCTGATCACTCGGCATGATCCGAGGGATGTGCCGGAACAGGAGATTGTCGGGCTGCTGCGCGATATTTTCGGTGCCGACGTGCTGGCGGCGACGGCCTGGAAGTCGACGGCCATCGCCAATGCCGGATTGACCAAGCAGTCGCTTTACGAGCTGTCGCGCGGGTCGGTGGGACGCTCGGTCTATGACCGGGCGATGGAATCGGTCAACGCGGTGAACAGAGAGGTCATCGAGCAGATTGCGCGTGTCTGGGGGCGGGTGCCGTGACGGAGCGAGTTCCCCTGCCCTCGACCGGACCGCTTTTTCGTCTGCCTTTGTTGTCTGCGGACAACCGGGGCTTCGTATGCAATCGAGTGCTTATGCGGCCTGATTGGTTGCGAAGAATATGCCGGCAGTCGGGGCACGTGGCGACGAGAGAGGCGAGATGAGCAAGCGCACCCAATCCATTCGCTCGATGTTCGCCGGGCGCGGCGATGGTGAGTTGTCAGCTGACAACAAGCCCTCCCTACCCCGCGTGACCGCCGGGGCGGTCCGTTCGCTGAAGGAAACCTTCACCGATGTCGAGCGCGACTACCAGGCATTGCGCGAGCAGCTGTCGAATGGCGCGATCGTGGTGGATCTCGACCCCACTCTCGTGGACCCCTCGCCTTTTGCCGATCGCATCCATGATCAGGACGAATCGTCCTTCGAGGAGCTGAAGCGTTCCATCGCCGAGCGCGGGCAGGAAATCCCCATTCTGGTTCGCTCCCATCCCTCGTCACCGGGACGCTACCAGAGCGCCTATGGGCATCGCCGGGTGCGCGCCGTTCGCGATCTCGGAGGCCAGGTCAAAGCCTATGTCCGGCCACTGACCGATGAGGACCTGGTCGTCTCGCAGGGCATCGAGAACTCGGCGCGCGAAGATCTCAGCTTCATCGAGCGGGCGCTGTTTGCGCTCAAGCTGGAAGATGCCGGTTTCCAGCGGACGGTGGTGCAGTCCGCCTTGACGATCGATCGGGCCGAAGCCTCCAAGCTCATCGCCGTGGCGAAAGCGATCCCGGCCGATCTGGTCGCAGCAATCGGGCGGGCACCCAAGGTCGGCCGCGGCCGCTGGCAGTCGCTGGCAGAGCTTCTTCAGGACGCGGCGCTGGTGAAAGAGGCGCGGGGGCTTATCGCGCAGCCGGATTTTCGGACGCAATCGACCGGCGAACGGTTTGATACGATCTACGGCCTGCGCAAGGCGCCGGCTCCGCGGGCGCCCGCAACGCAGGAACAGACGGTGCGCAGCCGGGATGGAACCGAACTCGCAACATTGGTGCGATCGAAAAGGATCGTGCGCCTACAGATTGATCGGGAGCGGAACGAGGCTTTCGCTGACTTTGTGCTGCACAAGCTGCCCGATCTCTACGAACTCTACACGCAGGAAAGGAGCGTTGATGAATGACGATTAGCCGGTAAAGGCCCACAGGCTGTAGCCGCAAAGAAAAAGGCCCCCGAAACGAATTCCGGAAGCCCTTCTCGATCTTTGGCGAGTTTGAGAATCGCACTTCCTAGAATCACCGTCAAGCCTCTCGTGAGGCCTTAGCGCCGTTTCGGCGAGCGTTTTTCCTTGCCCAGATCAAGGTGAAGGAAAATGCAGACGCATATCACGACGACGCCCTTTGGGCGGCGGTCGCTTTCGCTTGCCCATGTGGCAAGTCAGGCAGTGGCAAAGGCGCGCCCGCTCGACAAGGCGGTGCACAAATGGAACGTGTTCCGGGCGATCTGCACCGCGAAAGCGCGTATCGGTGTCTCCGAGCGGGCCCTGGCGGTGCTCGATGCGCTGCTGTCCTTCCACCCGGAGACCGCGCTGACCGGTGAGGACCTCATCGTATTCCCGTCCAACCAGCAATTGTCGCTGCGCGCCCATGGCATGGCGCCGGCAACGCTGCGCCGGCATCTCGCGGTGCTGGTGGATGCCGGGCTGATCGTGCGGCGCGACAGCCCCAACGGCAAGCGCTATGCCCGCAAGGACCGGGGTGGCGAGATCGAGCTGGCCTTCGGCTTCGATCTGTCGCCGCTGGTGGCGCGCGCCGATGAGTTCGAGGCCTGGGCCGAAGAGGTGAGGGCGGAAGAGCGGGCGCTCAAGCTGGTGCGCGAGCGCATCACCCTGTGCCGGCGGGACATCGCCAAGATGATCGCCACAGGCATTGCGGAGGGCGTCCCCACACGCGGGCGCGGGCAGGGGCCGGCCGACTGGATGGAGATCCACGGCCTTTTCCGGTCCATTGTCGAGCGGATTCCGCGCAACGCTATCCGACTGGCACTGGAGCCGATCGCCGAGGACCTGGCGCTGCTCGCCGACGAGATCCTTACCCTGCTGGAAGCACACGTGAAAACGTCAGTTTCAAGCGCCAATGAGTCTCAAACTGAGCGCCACAAACAGAATTCAAATCCAGACTCCCCTATTGATCTTGAACCTCGCTTTCGAGAAAGCAGGGGGGCGGGGGCCGAACTGAAGACGGAACTGCCGCGCCAGCCAGAAGGCGCCTACCCCCTCGGAATGATCCTCGATGCCTGCCCCGACATCGTCGACTATGCCCGGGGTGGAATTTCCAACTGGCGGGACTTCATGGCAACCGTCGCCATTGTCCGGCCGATGTTGGGAATCAGCCCTAGCGCCTGGGAGGAGGCGCAAGCGGCGATGGGCGAGGTGCAGGCGGACGTGGTCGTTGCCGCCATTCTCCAGCGCGGCACGGCGATCAACAATGCCGGCGGCTATATCCGCGATCTGACGCGAAAGGCGGAAGCGGGCGCCTTTTCCATCGGACCCATGCTCATGGCGCTGATCGGCAAGCGGAAAGGCGAGAAGAGACGGGCCTGACAGGGGGCTGCGCGGGTTGAAGGGCCGCGCAGCGTGTAATACTTCTCCTTCAAGTGTCCTTACCGGGATTGGCATGATGAGTACGACCGTGACGTCCAAGGGGCAGGTGACGATTCCCAAGTCGGTGCGCGACCTGCTGGGTATTGTGGCGGGCAGCCGCGTCGATTTTCGGCGCGCGCCGGATGGCAGTGTGGTCCTGACGCGGGCGGACGAAAAGCGCGCGCCCAGTCGTTTCGCCAAACTGCGGGGGCATGCCGGTAAGGGGCTGACGACGGATGCGATCATGGCCTTGACGCGCGGTGATACGTGACGCTGATCGATACCAATGTCCTGCTGGATCTTGTCACCGACGATCCGCATTGGGCGCAATGGTCGATCGATCAGCTGGAGGCGGCATCTCTGCGCGGTCCGTTGCTCATCAACGATGTCGTCTATGCCGAACTTTCGGTTCGTTATGAACGGATCGAGGCTATCGAGGCGGTTCTGAGTGAAACGGGGATAGCCGTTGCGCCTATGCCGCGCGCTTCGCTGTTTCTGGCGGGCAAGGTCTTTGCCTCGTACCGCAGGGCGGGTGGCACGCGCACCGGTGTGCTGCCGGATTTCTTCATCGGCGCGCATGCGGCGGTGAGCGAGCTGCCGTTGCTCACGCGCGATAGTGGCCGCTATGGGCGCTATTTTCCCTCGCTGTCGCTGATCTCGCCGGAAGCGGGGGATTAGGGAAGGCACTGCGGAGGATCAGGAATCGATCCCGGCGACGGGTTTCATCACGGCCAGTACCTTGTCGCCCGAGGCGGGCCTTGCTATATGACTACTGTAGTCATATTGAGAGGCGGCAATGAGAGAGATCCAGCTCAAGGACGCGAAGGCGAGCCTTTCTGCAGTCATTGACCAAGCCATACAGGGCCATCCCGCCGTCATTACGCGGCACGGCCGCAAGCAGGCCGTCGTTCTCTCGTTCGAGGACTATGAAAAGCTGGCGAATGTTCCGAGTTTCGGCAGGCTTCTTGCCTCTTTTCCGGGCGACGAGGCGGATATCCCGCAGCGAAGCTCAAAGCCTGCCCGTTCTGTCATCGACTTCTGATGTTTTTGGTCGACACCAACGTCATCTCCGCGTTGGCGCCCTCAAAGCGCGGCGCCGTCCCGGAGATCGTCGCGTGGCTGGAGGAGGCCAGTCCACATCTGTTCATGTCCGTCATCTCGGCTGCCGAGGTGGGCAGCGGGATCGCTAAGGCGGAACGGGAGGGCGCCACGACAAAGGCGCGAGTGCTGGAGGAGTGGTGGCAGAGCCTTGAGTACCTCTATGCTGAAAAGCTGCTGCCGTTCGACCTGA
Organism: Ancylobacter sp. FA202; assembly: GCF_000380205.1. NCBI lineage: Bacteria > Pseudomonadati > Pseudomonadota > Alphaproteobacteria > Hyphomicrobiales > Xanthobacteraceae > Ancylobacter > Ancylobacter sp. FA202. Next base: position 100,099 of record NZ_KB904819.1, read on the forward strand.
GATGCGCACGCGCGGCCGGGCTTATCCTCGATCGGGCGCGGGCATACCAGCCGGGCTTTGAGGATATCGCCATCGCCGCCACGGCTCAGGTTCATGGATTTACGGTGCTGACGCGGAACGTGCGGCACTTCGGGCCCTTGGGCGTTCGCGTCGCCGATCCCTTCCAGGAGCTGCCATCCTTGCCCTGATACGGCAGGGGAGGGCTTTCGCGTTACAGCCCCGCCGCCTTGGTCAGGTTCACCCGAAAACGGTCGCGCCGGCGCTGATAGCGGCGGGTCATCTCGGCGGAGGCGTGGCCGAGCTGCTTTTGCACATAGCGCTCGTCCACCTCGGCCGATGAGGCGAGGCCCGCGCGCAGCGAATGGCCGGAGAATTTTATCTCCCGCTCGCCCTCGCTGAGATCGCCGCGCACCCCGGCGGCCAGTGCAGCGCGCTTGACAAGGCGGGCAACCTCCCGGTCGTTCAGGCGCTCGGCGCCGACAGTCGTGCCACCTCCCGTCACGCGCCGGAACAGCGGGCCATGGCCGATCCGCGCCAGCTGCAACCAGGTCTGCAGCGCGCTGACCGGGCAGGTGGCATCCGAGGAGCCGCGCCCGATCTCCACCTCGCGCCAGCCGGTTTTTCCGCGCAGCGTGACGACCATCCCCTTGTCGAGGACTTCCACCCAGCCGCGCCCGTCCGACGTCTGCTCGCGCCCCAGATCAAGACCGACGATTTCCGAGCGGCGCAGGCCGCCGGCGAAACCGATGAGCAGCATGGCCCGGTCGCGCAGGCCGCGGAGGGACCCGCGGTTCAGCGTTTCCAGCATGGCGCGCAGGTCCTCGGGAAGCACCGCTTCCTTTTGACGGGGCGGGGCGGCGTGGGTGTTGCGGATGCCGGCAAGCACGGTGGCGATGTGCCGGTCCTTGCGGTCGAGTGGCGTGCCGCGCTGGGCGTAGTTCCAGCCAATGGCCGAGAGCCGCCGCTCGATGGTTGCGACGGAATTGGCCTTGCCGCCGGGGAGCGCCGTGCCCGAGGCGCAGGCGGTGATGTAGAGGCCGACGATCTGGGGGGAGGGGGGCAGTGGGTCGAGGCCCTGCCGCCGGCACCAGCCGGAAAAATGCGCCCAGTCGCTGGCATAGGCGCGGCGCGTGTTTGCCGAGCTCGCCGCCTCGACATAGTCCCGCGCACGATCGGTAAGTCGTTCGAGATGGGCGGGCAGGGCCGATGACGGCTGCACAACAGGCGAGGGGAGGGGCCGGTCGGGCAACTGATCCTTCGCCTCCGTGAACGGTCCCTCAGCTTCGCTCATCAATCGGCGTCCCACGGGTTAATGAAGGAGGCGCCGGTATCTTCGACATCCTTCACATTGCGGGTGACGAGAATGAGATCGTGGACAATGGCGGTCGCCGCGATCAGCCCGTCAATGTCGCCGCGTGGCCGAATGGCGGCGATCCGCCCCCACTCGACCGAAATCGCATTGGTGACGGGGAGAATGCGGTCAGCATGATCGTGGCGGAGCTTGCGCAGCCATTCGGCGAGATGCCCGGCCGTCCGGGGATCGGTCATCTGCTTCAGCGCGATGCCGCGCATGATCTCGCCGAGGGTGAGCGTGCTGAGATGGACGCTGAGCGGATCGACGCCGCGCAGCCAGGCTATCGCCGGCCATGAGCCGCGCCGGGCCTCGGAGATGACGTTGGTATCGACCAGATACATCAGAGCGCGACGTCGCGGCTCGGAGCGCTGGCGCGCCGCTCAACGGCCTCGGCGAGGTCAGCGTCCCAGGCTGGGCCGGAGAGAAGATCATCGACCAGGCTCGGTCGGCCGGCACGCAGCGCGTCATAATCGGCGGCGGAGAGCACCACTGCAGCGCGCTCGCCGCGCAGGGTGACGATCTGCGGTCCCTCGGAGCGTGCTTTCTGCACCACGCGGGAGAACTGGTTCTTGGCATCCTGCAGGGGCCATTCCATCGGCGCGCGTTCCTAGCTAGGCTGTCTAGCTTTATAGGGGCTGTTCACGACGGTCAACGCCGCAAATGCCCATCGAAGCGGGGCGATGGCGATCCGATGCGCTCGCCCGAATCTATATGAAGCGAGGCGGCCGGTAGTGCACCGCATGTGGTGCGGGCAGTCTTTCAATCGCGGAGCGCCGCTGCCGGAGACTGGCGATAGGCAAGGGCGGCCGGCAGCAGGGCTGCCAGCCCGCAGGCAGCGAACAGAAGGAGGAAGGCTCCACCGTCCTCTGCAATGAAGCCCACCGGCAGCACAACCCCGGTCTGGACGGAAATCTGTCGCGCCAGCAGCAGCGCGACCCCATAGCCCAGCAGGAAGCCGGTCACGAGCCCCGCGCCCACCACCAGCACCGCCTCCAGCCAGACCATGGCAAACACCACCGCCCGCGGCGCCCCGAAGGCCCTGAGCGCGCCGATCTGGCGGCGGCGGGCCAGCACATGGATCAGCACCACCAGCAACACCGCCGCCGCCACCAGGATCTGGGCGTTCAGCGCCACGAAGGCGAGGATCTGCCGGGCGTCGCCGAGGGTGCCATAGAGGCGGGTCAGCACCTCGCCGGGAAAGACAGCAAGGGTGTGATCGGTTCGATAGGCTTGCCGGAGCCTGTAGGCGTCGGCGATGGTCCGCGGCTTCACCACGATGGCAGGCACGCCTGGCGCTGCGGGATCGGCCACGGCTGACGGCATGATCGGTGCGTCGAAGCCGGCGGCCTCGCTCTCCTGGCGGCGCTTGTAGGCGTCGGCGATGGTCCGCGGCTGCACCCTGTCAGGGGAAGCCTCGGCGGCGGCGGCGCTAGTGGCAGCCACGTCGTGGGCGCCAGCATCGGCTGCCTGCTCGTGGCCATGGCCTTCATGCCCGTAATCATCCGGCGCGTGGGTGTGCCAGACCGCCTCGATCGGCACCAGTATGGCCCGGTCCCACATCGTGCCGGTCGGCGCCAGCCTCCCGACGATCCGGTAGGTTATGGCCGTGTGAACGCCGCCATGGGCTTCAGCCATTCCATGCATGGGATGGAAGGTCTCACCGAGGGCGCGGGGAACGGCGGCGCCAATGACGGCCTCGCCGAGCCGCATGAACGTATGACCCTCCGCAATCCCGCCCAAACCGTCAACGAGCGGTTGGGTGGTGCCCACCACGGGGCGGTCATCCGAGAAATCGCCGAAGCCGACCGGCGCCGCATAGGCGACGCGCGGATCGGCCAAAAGCTCGGCCAGAACGCTGCCGGGGAGCAAAGTGAGCGGCGCCGGCTGCAGGAATACGGCAGAAAGCACCAATTGCGTCTCACTGCCTGGGGCGCCCACCACCAGATCGAAGGCCGCGGCGGCGCGCGCGCTGCCGAGCCGCAGGGCTCGCTCCTCAAGCGTGACCACAACCCCGAGCGCAGTCGCAAGTGCAATGAGCACGGCCACCGCCAGCGCACCCCAGCGATGCCGAACGAGATCTGCGGCGATGAACCGGAACATCTGCGCTTCCTAGACGGTGGGGGCGGGAGCGGCGGAACCCGGCGCGCATGCCGTCGGCATAGAAGTGGCAAGCACCAACCGCCCCGCTTCGAGATGCAGCACGCGCTCCATGCCGGCGCTGAGGCGGGCGTCGTGCGTTGCCACCAGCAGCGTCGCCCCCACCTCGCCGGCAAGCGCACGGAGCAGTTCCGCCACCGCCGCGCCCGCTTCGACGTCGAGGCTGGCGGTTGGCTCGTCGGCCACGATGATGTCAGGGCGGGCGACGAGAGCACGCGCCACCGCGACGCGCTGCATCTGACCGCGGGAGAGGGTTTCGATCTTCTGGCCGGGTCGTTCTATCCCTACCCGCTCCAGCAGCCGGCCCGCCTCGGCCCGCAGCCGTGGCGGCAGGCGAAACCGGGCCAGGCGCTGAGGCAGCAGCACATTCTCCAGGGCCGACAAGCCCGGGAACAGGTGAAACTCCTGCATGACCAGCCCCACATGGGTCGCGCGCCAGCGGTCGCGAGCGCTCTCCCCCAGGCGGCCTATGTCCGTTCCGCCCCAGGCGACGCGACCGGCGGGCGTGCGTTCGAGACCGGTCACGATATTGATGAAGGTGGTCTTGCCGGAGCCGGACGGGCCGGTGAGCGCCACATGGGCGCCGGCGGGGAGAACGAGCTCGGGGATGTTGAGCGCCGGCCGCTCCAACCCCGTGAAGCGGACGACCAGATCCCTGATGTCCAAATTCGGCATGATCAGACCTTACTGAAGGAGGCACCGACAAGGCGCAGCAGGCTGACGAAGCCGGTCGCCGGATCGGTCCAGGAGCCGACTTCCAGCCGCCCGGTCGCATCGATCGGCGCGTTGGCCTGCACGAAGGTCTGGGCGCGGTCGAGATGGATCACCACGATGTTGTCCGGCCAGTCGCTATCCGAGGAGCAGAACGGGCAGATCGACATGGGAATCTCGGTCAGCACAAAAAAATTGGCCTCGGCCTTCAGCGGCGGCGCCATGAAGCCGCGCATGGTCACGATCTGGCCGTCGAGGCTTTTCACCTTGTCCGAGAAGGTCAGGCCGAGGACGGTGACCTTGGCGTAGAGTTCGTCGAAGTCGAGCCGTGCCGCAGCCGTCGCTGGGGAACCGACCAGCCCGGCGCAGCCGGCGCCGAGGAGCAGCCGCGTGCCATGGACGACGAAGGCGCGGCGGGCCGGCGCGGCGGGCCCGGCGGGGTCCGCCGCAGGTCGGTTGCGGGAAGGATGGCTCAGGATCACTTCTGCGCCGGGGCGAGGGCAAACACCTCAACCAGGACGCGGTACACGTCGCTCTCTTCCAGGTAGCCCTTGAACGCCTCGGAGCCGGGGCCGGAAGCCTGCAGGATGCCGTCATCCACCGCATGTACAGCGGTGTCGGTGGAGCGCGGAATGTTACCGATGCGCAGCACCGCGCCCGGCGCGTCCTTATAGGCAGCGTTGGCCACGTACTCGCCCTTCTCGTTCTTGATCGCCGGGTCGAACGGGCCGTTCATCTTCGGCCGCCAGGTCTCGTAATAGTCGGGGAAATTGTTGGCGAACACGGCGAGGCGGCGCGACACGTCCACCTTGTCGGGATAGCCGTCGCCATCGGCGTCGGTGTAGTTGGGGAAGCCGGCGGCGGCGTAGACGCCCACCTTCTCGCGCATTTCCTCGCCCGGCTTGTCGTCATCGATGGTGCCGATGATGGAGACGCCATGGGTGTGGTCCGGAGTCGCCACCACCAGCGTGTCGGGATGTTCCTTGGCGAAGTCCATCGCCACCCGCAGGGCCTGGTCGAACTCGATGGTGTCGTAGAGAGCGCGGTCCCAGTCCATCGGATGCGACATCTTGTCGATGGTGGCGCCTTCCACCATCAGGAAGAAGCCGTCCGGATTTTTGGCGAGCTGGGCCAGCGCCACCTTGGTCATGTCCACCAGGCCGGGCTGGTCGGGGAACTTGTCCACCGTGCCCTTCTTCAGGAACTTGCGGTCGAGCACCGAGTCCATGTTTCCGGTGTGGAACAGGCCGAGGATCTTGCCGGCATTCGCCTGCCCCACCGCCTGCAGCGCGTCGGCGTCGGTGGCGAGGGTGTAGCCGGCCTCGGTGAAGGCCTTGATGAAGTCCTGGTCGTCCTTGCGCTTCGAGCCGGGGGTGGACTTCGGCAGGAAATAGGCCGAGCCGCCGCCGAGCACGACCTCCGGCTTCAGCGCGAACATCATCTCGACGATCTCGGCCTTGCGATCGCGCAGGCGGGTATGGGCGACCACGGCCGCCGGGGTCGCGTCCTCGACCTCGGCGGTGGTGACGATGCCCACCGACTTGCGGCCAGTGCGGGCAAGCGCCTCGGTGATGTTCTCAACCCGCGGATCGTCCAGCGGGTCCTTGGTGCGGTCGGCATAGACGCCGAGCGCGTTCACCGCCGTCTTATGGCCGGTCATGTGCGCCGACATGGTGTTGGCGCTGTCGGTGGCGATGGCGTTGGTGGACGAGGTGCCGATGAAGGCCATGTGGTCGAGATCGTCCATGGCGAGGCGGCCATTGGCCTTGCCCTCGGTCATGCCCTTGGACAGCAGGCGGGCGCCGGTGCGGTGCGCCACCGACATGCCGTCGCCGAGGAAGAAGATGATGTTCTTGGCCTTCGGGGTGTCCGGGGTGCCGTAAACGTCCCAATGCACCGTCCGGGTGTCGTTGCCGGCCTTGACTTCCACCGTGTACAGCCCGGGCGTGATCACTTTGGCCGCGCGCAGCAGCACCGCCGAGGCGTCGACGCCCTCTTCTTTCGCGATGAACGCCACATCCTTGCCGAGGATCTTGGCGGCGGGCTCGCCATTGATGGTTATCGACACGTCTTCCGCCTTCACGACACCGGCGAACTCGACCTTGAAGTCGAAAGCCGAGCCGGCAAGGATCGTGGCGCGGTCGATCGGATAGACGTTCGCCGCGTTGGCCACGCCGATGAGGCAGGTGGTGGCGGCAAGGACCGCCGCTAGAATGCGCATGGAAGGATCCCTCGTTGCACCAAGCTATCGGGCCCTGTTAGCGCCGCTCCGTGTCAGATCGATAACTAGTGCGGCGTCGCGTCGCCGGCGCGGGGGGCACGCGGAAGGCGGCCCAGAGCCGCAACCATGGCGGCGATTGCTCCCTAGGGGAGGACCGGCCGGTTCAACCGGCCGGGCGAGGCTCGCCGATCAGGCGATCACCGCCGGCTCGCGCGCCTTGCTGTTTCCCTCGCTTCGTCATCCCGGCGGCACCAACCGGGTGATCTTTCCGGCCACTATGCTCGCCGATGACAAAGTCGAGGTTCACGACCCGGACCACCGATTGCCGCGTGATCCGTCCTCTTGGGCGTAGGCCGCTCATCATGAAAGTTCGGCCGCTCAGATCTCGTCGTCACTGACGATATCCGCGTCCTGCTCCTCGACTTGCCCCTCGTCTTGCCTGAGCGCCAACGGACACTCCCCTGCCAGCCGCTTCTCCTTGGGGCTCCGTGGGCACTTCTGCATTAGTACATGTGACCTGGGAGCCTTTTCTCCTCCGGCTTAGGAGAGAGCCGAGGGTTGATGATCCGAGACCCTCTTCTGGACCGCCGGAAGCTGGAGTTTCCGGCCTGCTTCACGGCGGCAGGCTGGCTACGCCGCCGGGGTTCTGCAGCGAGATCGGGGGGCGTGTGGCCGATGGCCCCGTGCGGCCGGTCCTCATTGTAGCATCTGACCCAAGGTAGTATCTGATCCAAGCCTCGATCTTTTCGGTCGCGTCCGCAAGCGTCAGGAACCCGTGCGTGTTCAGGCACTCACTCCGGAAGCGGCCGTTGAACGCCTTGATGAAGGCATTGTCGGTGGGCTTGCCGGGCCGGAGAAATCCAGCGTCACCCCCTTCGCATAAGCCCACAGATCGAGGTCACGGGAGATGAACTCCGACCCCTGGTCGACACGGATCGTCCGTGGATAGCACACCTTGGCGCAGACCCTTTCCAGGGTCGCGACCACATGCTTGGCCCGAGAGCGAGGTGTCGGCGACCAGCGCCAGGCACTCCCGACTGAAGTCGTCGACCACGGCCAGCACCCGGAAGCGGCGGCCATCCGTGAAGGCATCCGACACGAAGTCGAGCATCCAGCGGACATTGATCCGATCCGGTACCAGCATGGGCCGCCGTGTGCCGAGCGCCCGCTTGCGTCCCCCACGCCGGCGCACCTGGAGCTTCTCCTCCCGGTAGAACCGGCGCAGCTTCTTGTGGTTCATGACGATGTCCTGGCGCCTCAGCATGACGCGGACGCGCCGCCTCACGGCAATTGCGAGCAATTGCCTGCCGGCCAAGGGATAGCCGAACCGGCGGCGCTCGGCGGCCACGGCCGGCATGGCTTCCCTCAGGGGGCATCGTCGGGACGCACACTTCGGTAGCGCACGCTGGTGCGATCAACGCCCAGCGACTGGCACGCCCGACGCTGGATCACCCCGTGCGCGGCACAGGCATGAGACACAGCTTTACGCCTTGCATCGGGCGTCACCTTGCGCTGACATCCTTCAGGATCGCGTTGTCGAGCATCTGCTCGGCCAGCAGCTTCTTCAGGCGGGCGTTCTCATCCTCAAGCGCCTTCAGCCGGCGGGCATCGGACACATCCATGCCGCCGTACTTGGCCTTGAACTTGTAGAGGGTCGCCGAGGAGATGCCGTGCTTGCGGCCGACGTCAGCGGTCTTCGCGCCTGCCTCCTGCTCCTTCAGCATCCCAATGATCTGTTCCTCTATGGACCGTGAGGCTCGCATCGTCCGTCTCCATGAGTGACGGACGCTACCTAAATCTGGACGAGGATCAGGGTCTCAGGTCAGACTTCGGACCGATGGCTCACCACTCTCTATATATAAAGAGCAGAACGACCGATAATGCAACATTATCGGATATTATTATTCTTCGACAGGGCGTGCGGTTAATTGCGCCTTTGATGGACTAAAGCGCACATGCCCGCTAGGCTTCGGCCATGAATGTCGCGCTGATTCCCCACCCCCTCGCGCCCTTCCCGGTGCCGACTGTGCCTGGCTGGGCGCTGCCGCGCGGCTCGGTAACGGATTCCGCCGAGGCTGCTTTTCTCGCCGGTGCGGCATTGAATTCCCTTGATAATCTGGTGCGATCAAATCCACCCTGGGCTGGAGCCTGGCGCCAGCGCCTCGCCCTGACAGGCGCCGCTGCCGCCATGTCCGTCGTCGGCCGCGCCGAGGACGAGGCGGGCCTGCGCGATGCGTGGCACCTGCGTCCGCCGGGCGACGATCCGGGCCCGGCCGGCCGTGTTCTCGCCGCCTGGCGCCGCCTCGCTGAGCGCTCCCCGAGTGTCGATGTGGAGACGCTGCGCTTGGTCACCGGGCAGCTGGGGATTCGCTGGAGCGAGGCATTGGCGACGCTGTCGGATCGGGTCGATGTCCTGACCCGCGCGGGGACGCCCGCGCCCTTCGCCGCTGCCGCGATCCTGCGCGCCGTCGACACAGCCGCGCCGGACGGCGAGTTGCTCGGCTGGTGGCTGGCCGACCAGGTCCTGGCGCTGCGCCTGCGCTGGCCACTGCCGGTGCCGCTGCTGATGGCGGAAGCGCAGGGCGCCGCGTTTCGCCGGGCCGGCAGGGGAGGGCGGTTGCGCCCGGCGCAGGAAGGCTTCGACACGGCCCTGTGCCTCGCCGTGGCGCAGGGAGCGGCGCGGGCCCTGCGCTGTGCGGCCGAGATTGCCCCTCGCGCGGCCCGACTGCAGGCGGTAATGCCCAAGCTGCGCGCCAAGGGGGCAGGGGAGGCGATCGCCCTTCTGCTCGACGACGACGCGGTGCCGGGCACGCTGACGACACCGACCCTCTCGCGCTGGGGCGCGCGGCGCCTGTTTGAGCGGCTGGAAGCGCTGGGGGGGGCGCGCGAACTCACCGGCCGTTCCAGTTTCAAGCTGTACGGGCTTTGACATGGCCCGCCGCGCAAAAACCCCGGTGAGCTTCGATGCCGAGCTGGCACGTCTTCCGCCTGAGCTTCGCTGGCGCGAATGGATGGGACGGGTCGAGGCGGTGATCTTCGCCTCCCCTACACCGGTGACCCGCGAGGTGCTGGCTCGCGTGGTCGGCCGCGACTGCAATCTCGACCTCATCATCGACGACATCCGCGCGGAACTGCGGGGCCGGCCCTATGAGCTGGCGGCGGTTGCAGGCGGCTGGCAGCACCGCACCCGCAAGAGCTTCGCCGAGGCGATCCAGCTGGCGACCGGGCTTGGCGCCATGGATCCCAAACCACTCTCCCAATCCGAGGCGCTGGTGCTGCTGTGCATCGGCTACTTCCAGCCGATCACCCGTGGCGAACTCGGCCAGTTTTTCGGCAAGGAGATCAGCCGCGACGTCATCGGCCACCTGCGATCCCTGGGCTTTATCGCCGCCGGCCCGCGCAGCCCCCAGCCCGGCGCGCCCCACACTTATGTGACGACACGGGAATTCCTCGGTCATTTCGGCTTCGATACCCTGCGCGATCTCCCTGACATGGAGGCGCTCGAGGACGCCGGCCTGCTCAGCAAGGACAGGCTGCTGGCGGGGGAGTTTCCGCTGGGGATGATGGAAGGGGGCGGGGAAGTCGAGGAGCTGGAAGCGGACATCGCCAGTGACGACGAGATCTGAGCGGCCGGCCTCTCTTCATGCGTGGCCTACGCCCACGAGGACGGACCACGCGGCAACCGGTGGTTCGGGTCGTGAACCTTGTCTTTGTCGTCGGCGAGCAGATTGGCCGGAAAGATCACCCGATTGGTGCCGTCGGCATGACGGAGCGAGGGAAGAAGCAGGCTGCGCAACCCTGCCGTGATCACCTGATCGGCGGGGCTCCCGTATGGCGGCACTCTGCCGCCCAGAGATCGGGATCGCAGTCCCGCGAGAGGTCTGTGACTTTGCCGAGCGTGACTTTGTAAGCGGCGAGCCTTGCCGGTGGGATCATGCGCGCGCCTGCTGGTACTCCTCTCGTCGACAGCCGTAGTTGACCCTGGCCGAAGACGACGGCGCCTGCGATCGGCCGCAGGTCGCGCATACAGCCTTTCCGCTGCGTGCGGCTTTCGCTGGCGAAGGCCCCGTAGGGGCGGGGTTATCGGTAGAGCGCGCGCATTTCCCGGAAGGAGATCAGCCGTCGCTGCCGGTCGTCCCACAGCGTCAGCCGCACGCAGCCGAAACTCTCCCAGAGCGTCAGCCGCCCGACATCGCGCAGTTCCGGATGGTCGCGCAGCACTTCCGGCAGGCGGTAATAGGGAATGCGGGCGCACAGGTGATGCACATGGTGCATGCCGATATTGGCGCTGAACCAGCGCAGAACGGCCGGCAGGTCGTAATGCGACGAGCCGTGCAGCGCCGCCTCGTGGAATTCCCAGCTCTCATTGTCGTCCCAGTGCGTGCCCTCGAACTGGTGCTGGACATAGAACAGCCAGACCCCCGCGGCCGCGCCCAGAATAACGATCGGCAGGTGGACCAGCAGGAACGGCCCGATGCCGACGGCCCACATCAGCAGCCCCGCAGCGACGGCGATGCCCAGATTGGTCGTCATCGTGCTGACCCACGGCGTCCAGCCCTTGCGGGCGAAGCCGATGGGCAGGCGGCTTTCCAGCAGGAAGACATAAATAGGACCGAGGCCGAACATCACCAGAGGGTGCCGGTACAGACGATAGCGCAGCCGCCCCCAGCGCGAGCGCGCCAGATATTCGTCCACCGTCAGCGTGTCGATGTCGCCAATGCCGCGGCGGTCGAGATTGCCGGCGCTGGCGTGGTGGATCGCATGGGCGCGCCGCCAATGATCATAGGGCGTCATCGTCAGCACGCCGATCACCCGGCCGGTCCAGTCATTGCCGGTCCGGTTACTGAAGAACGAACCGTGTCCGCAATCGTGCTGGATCATGAACAGCCGCACCAGCAGCCCCGCCGCCGGGAGGACGAGGAGCGCGTACAGCCAGAACTGATCCAGTTTCAAAGCCGTCAGCATCGCCGCCCAGGCAAGGGCAAAGGGAACGGCGGTGATGACAAGCTCGACCACGCTGCGACGCGGATCGGGCTGGCGGTAGCTCCCAAGCCGACGCGCCCAGCTTCGTGCATCGATGGTTGCGAGAATGGGGTCACCTGCCGTCGACATCCGATGCTCCGTCTCTGCGCACCTCGATCGCGCGTGTCCGGGCGGCTCGTCGATGTTCGTATAGGGGTGAGATCCTGCTGCATAGCTCAGCTAAAATGAACTATTGCGCCTAACCTTGTCGAAAGTAAGTGATGGAGACCGCTACGCGTCGGGTCACTCGAGCTGAAGCACGTTTGCTCCGATCACCGTCTAGAGGCACCGCTCGAGTGGATCGGGATGGACGACGACGGTGATCTCAAATGACTGGGCGATCAGGCTTCGGGAACCTGCAGCTTCCGGCGCTTTGCTGGCAGAAGCGATGACCCCGGCCACCGCCGCCGCGCTCGACACGCTCGCCATCAGCCTCTTCGACCGTGTCCATGCCTTCTTCATCGTGGACGCCGCATTTCGCCCTGTTGGGGTGGTAACGAAGGCGGATTAGGTCAGCCGTGCTGAGACGCGGTCTGGCTTGAAAACGTGAACCGGCCGGCGGTGAGGCGCGTCCTGACGCTGCAGCAAACGGCTGTCCGCCTTTTCCGGAGGCAGGGGGGCGACATCAGGCTTGGAAATGCCCGCTCCCGCCGGACCGGCACCGCGACGCTCGGCGGGCGGCACGACGCCGGAGTGTCATGAGCCCCCGAGGGCGTGTTTCTGCCTGGCGCGCAACGGGGGCGGCGGGTGCCTAAAAATGGCCCTGACGCTGGCTTCCAAGTCGATTTTACCTGCCTCAACGGACCGGTCATAGAGGACTGCGTCGAGTTCGGCGGTTTCACCTCCGCCCACCGGCAGGCCCAGTTGACGCCTTCGGCGAAGGTAGGCGTCCGCCGCGCGGCGGAGCGCGAAAAGGTCGCCGGAGCGGGCCGCGCGCTTTAGCCGACGGCGCGTCGGATCGACAGGTGAGAGCCGCCTTAGGGTGCGCAGAAGATGCGCCCTACGGCGCGGCGTCAGCCCGGTGATGCACAGGCTGAGCCCGGTCAATGTCCCCACGATCAGGGCTGCCAAACCTGCCCCCACGTGCCCGGCCGACAGCCGGCCGGTGCCGCTGCGATTGTCGTTGAAGCTGGCGTAGCCGAAGGGAAGGGCAGGGATTTCGGCTGTCCGCATCGCGCGGGCCACTGTGTCGAACCACGCGATGGAAACAGGCGGCAGCACGCCGGGTTCTCCGGTCTTGGGACGCAGATGCCATTCCCACACCAGCGTCGTCACCGGGCCGGCAGGCGTGGGGAGCATCTCGCGCTGTTCCGGGGCGGAGAAGCTGATGAGCCAGGGCTCCCGCATGGCCGGGCGCGCCGGCAGCATGTGCGGCAGCGTGCCCTCCGCCTTCAGCGTGACACGGCGCACCAGCGTGTCGCCGTCGCGCAGCGCGCCCGGCGCGGCTGACAGCGTGTCCTCGACCGTGAGGCTTCTGGCAGAAAGCGGCGTGCCCTCGCCGGGATAGGGAGCAACGGCAAAGCTGACCGGCGGCGCCGTCACGTCGAGCGGGGCGCGCAGGTTCTTCTCGTTGACCACGGTGAGGTGATGCGTCACCGGGCCGAGGGATAAGGTCCCGGCTCGTCGAGGGAAGACGGCGAGGCGCCGCTCGAGCACCCGGACTGTGCGTCCGTCGATCTCCTCGTCCCGCCACTGATCGCGCGCGAGTTGCATCCAGTCGTAATCCTGCGAGCCGGGGAAGCTCAGCGTCTCGAGTGCGATCCGGCTGGTATATTCGCCCCTCAGCGTTACCGGGATCATTTCACCGGCCACCGGACGCGCGCCGTCCGGCAGCAGCAGCCGCAGGCTGTCGGCACGTGCGTTACTCGCGATCAGGAGAAGAAACAGGCCGATCCATCTCACCATTTCTCGCCCTCTACCGGCCGCAGCAGGCCGAGGCCCGCGCGCCGTTCATATTCCTTGCGCAAGCGCAGGCGCAGGAATTCGCCGGGATCGTCGGCGAGCGTTTCCAGCCATGCATCGGAGGCGGCGAACCCGCGCGCCTCGATCGGCTTCTTCCAGGCGGGGTCGGGCGTGCCCGCCATGGTAGGACCCTCCGCCCGCGCCGAGGGGCCGAGACCGCCTTCGCCGGGCAGCCGCCCCGGTACCGTGGTTGCGCCGGTCGTCTTTGGCACCATGGCATCGACCAGATCGCGCAGCCGGCGCGCCTCCTCGTCCGAGGGGCTGGCGAAGAGCACGGCGTCGAAATAGGCGACCGAGAGGGCGTACCTGCCAACTGAGGCTAGCGTCAGAGCGCGGTTGAAGGTCTGGCTGCGCCCCGCCTCGGCGAAGGCGGCGTCGGCAGCGGCGTAATCGCCCGCGCGGTACAGGGCGAGCCCCCGGGCCGCCGCGTCGTCCAGCAGCCGCGCGGCCGCGCCGGGCGCCCCGCTCTGCAACAGAAGGCGTCCCCAGGCGGCGGGGCCGGCAATGAGGACGCAGGCGAGCCCGGCCACGGCGACGAGAACCAGGCGCGGGCGCAGGACAGGACTCATGCGCGCCTCCGGAAAAGGCCGAGCAGCGGCAGTCCAGCCAGGCCGGCGAGGTAGGGGCCGAGATCGAGGAACGCCAGAATCGCGAGCGCCGGGTCCCGCTCCAGCGTCCCCTGCCGCGACAGGCGACGGAGCACCGGGGCGGGAGCACTGGCGGGAGCGGCAAGGCTTGCAAGGGCTTCGAGGGCAGCAGCATCGACCGTGCCGCCCGCCGGGCCGGCCAGGGTGAGCACGGAAAGCCGCACGCCGTCGGTGGCAAGACGCTCGGCCTCCGCGCGCGTGGCGTCATCGACGCCGCCGCCGTCGGACACCAGCACGAGATCGGCATCCCGATCGCCCTGCAGCATCTGTCGGGCCAGCGCCAGCGCACTGGCGGGACGGCTTCCGCTGCCCGGCATGGTGTCGCGGCCGAGCACGCCGATCTGGCTCTCCAGCGTCGCCGGATCGGCCGTGGGCGCCGCCACTTCATAGGCTTCGCCGGAATAGAGCAGCATCCCGACCGGGCGCCCGGAGGCGGCCGTCAATATAGTGGCGGCGGCGGCCTGCGCGTCGGCGAGCGCCGGGCTCTCCGTCACCGACGGCGACATGTCGAGGGCGATCAGGACCGCCCCAGTCCCGGCGAGCAGCGGCGCGTCCGCGCGTGGCACCGCGGGGCCGCAGAGGCCGAGGCACAGCAGGGCTGCCGAGGCCAGCAAGGCCACACCCTGGCGCGGGGCTCTCCCCTGCAGATGCCCCAGCGCCCGCATCGCCGCGAACATGGCCGGCGGCAGCACCCGCTCCCAGCCCCCAGTAGCGGGGCCGCGCCGCCATTGCCACAGCGCCAGGACAAGGAGGAGCGGCAGCACTGCGAGCCACCATGGACGCAGCAGAATGAGTTCGCTCATGTCCGCCTCCATGCGGCGAGCAGCAGCACAAGAGCCAGCGCCGCGCCGCCGGGCCACATCCAGAGCGGGCGCCAGTAGCGCAATGGCGGGCGCTTCATTGGGTTCGGCTCAAGTTGATCCAGCGTCGCGGCCATGGCTTCGAGATCCGCCATGCCGCGCACCCGGAAGCTGGTGCCGCCACCGACCGCGGCGATCTCCCGCAGGGCAACGGCGTCCACGGCATCGCGCGAGGCGGGCTGATCCGCGAGATCCTCCGGGCCCAGCGCGATTGTGTGAACCCGCATCCCGTAGCCGGCCGCGAGCCGCGCCACGTCCGCCGCCTCAACCTTGCCCGACGTATCCATGCCGTCCGATAGCAGGACGACGACCTTCGACGTGGCGTCGCTCCCCATGATCCGTCGCGTCGCCAGTCCCAGCCCGTCCGATATGGCGGTAGAGCGGCCCGAAATACCGATTTGGGCGACCTCGATGGCGCGTGCCACGGAAGCGACGTCGAAGGTTGGCGGCTGCGCGACATAGGCCCTGTCGCCGAAGATCACGAGCCCGATCCGGTCGCCCTGCCGCGCCGCGACGAAGCGGCCGGCGACGCGCTTCACGGCATCGAGCCGCGAGAGCGGCTTGCCGTCGAGCACGAAGTCCTCCTTGAGCATGCTGCCAGAGAGGTCGAGGGCCAGGAGGATCTCCCGGCCCGAGGCGGTCACCACTTCGCGCGTGGCCGCGATCTGCGGGCCAGCCAGCGCCACCACCAGCGCGGTCCAGGCAGCGACGAGAACCGCTTGCCCGGCCCGATCCCCGCCCCCACGCGCCGGCAGCGCCGCGGCGAAGGCACCGGGCGGGACGCGCAGCCCAGTCTCCGCCGGTGCTCGACCGGCGAGAAGAAGACGCGCAAGCAGCGGCAGTGGAAGCATCAGTAGGGCGAGAGGAAACGCAAGCGTCATTCCCGTTCCCGCCTCGCCTTGAGTGCGATGCGCTCGACGGCTTTCGGCGAGAGCGGCGGTGCGCTGCCATAGGCCATTGCGCGCAGCTCTTCCGGCAGATGGCCGAGAAGGCGGCCGATCGCCAGCACCCGCTCCTGCGGCGGCATCCCTCGGGTGGCGCGGAGGAGCGCGCGCCGCGATGGACGGTAGGCGAAGAAGGGCGCTGCCAGCAGCGACAGCAGGGCCGCCATCAGCAGGCCAGCGCCGAACAGCAGCAGCAGGTCGGCGGCGTTCATCTGCATCAGCGCCGGCGGCAGGCGACCTTCCGGCAGGGTCATGATGAGTTCAGCCTGCGTCATGGTCGATAACCTCCAGGCTCACCTTCAGTGCCCGCAGCTGCTGCGCCAGCGGCGCGTGGTCGAAAGGGGCCAAGCGTGCGAGGCGGGTGAGCGCGCCGGCCCGGATGGGAAGCGGCCACGCCGGCGGGGAGGTCTCGAGCGGATCGAGCGGCAGCAGGAGCCGCACCCGGCGCCGGCGGGCCAGCCGGGCCAGCGCTGGCTCGTCCTCGGGTGCGAGGCCATCCGGGCCGGTGGCGAGTATCACCTCGCCACCGGGCGGAGAGAGCCGCGCGGCGCGGACGAGCGCCTCCTCCAGTGAGGGCGCCCCGCCGCCGCCCCCGAGCGCCTGGTCGTGCCGGCTGGCGAGCATATGGCTGATGCGGATCATCTGTGGCGTGCCGCCGCCCAGGGGGACGACCCCGATGCCGTCGGCGGCAACGCTGATCGCCGCCAGCGTGGCGCCCCGTGCGATAGCCTGCCACCCCTGCCGCGCCGCCAGCCGTGCCGCGCGCACCGAGCGCAGCGCGGCGCCGGTGCCCCACAACATGGGCGGGCGAAAATCCACGACCAGCAGCAGCGTGTCGTCGCGGTCCTCGTGAAAGGTGCGAATATGCGGGGCGCCGGTGCGGGCGGTGGCGGAAGGGTCGATGTGGCGGGCGTCGTCGCCCTCGGCAAAGGCGCGGATCTCGCGCAGATCCATTCCCGCCCCTCGCGGCTTGGCAGGAACGGCGCCCGGACGGCGCGAGGCGGGCTGCGATCGCCTCGTCTTGAGAACGCCCTCGCGGAGGGCCAGCAACTCGCCGGCGTGAAGCCGGATTCCGGGCGCAGCTAGCGCGGCGCTCACCATGGCTCGACCAGCCGCAAGATGTCGCCGACGAGGGCGCGCCCGCTGCGCCCCTCACCAATGGCCGACCAGCTCGGTATCAGCCGGTGCGCCAGCGCGTCGGGTGCCAGCGCGATCACGTCTTCCGGCAGCACATAGTCACGGGCCCTCAGCCAGGCCCGCGCCTGCGCGGCGATCGCCAGCGCCAGCGTGCCGCGCGGCGAGACGGGATGCTCCACCCATTGCGCGACCACACCGCCAGGTCGCGACGCCATGACCAGCCGGACGATGAAATCCTTCAGCGCCGGCGCCAGATGCACCCGTGCCACCTCGGCCTTCGCCGCATGCAGCGCTTCGGCCGTAAGCGGGCTGGCCAGAAAGACGGGGGCCTCGATCCTCTCGGCGGAAACCAGATCAAGAATGGCACGCTCCTGCTCGGCCTGCGGAAGGCCGAGCGAGAGATGGAGCAGAAACCGATCCATCTGCGCTTCCGGCAGCGGAAAGGTGCCCTCGTGTTCGATCGGGTTCTGAGTGGCGACGACCATGAAGGGATCGGGCAACGGCCGGCTGACGCCCGCGCTCGTCACCTGGCTCTCGGCCATGGCCTCCAGCAGCGCCGACTGCACTTTGGGCGGGGCGCGGTTGATCTCGTCCACCAGCACCAGTGCATGGAACAGCGGGCCGGGCACGAAATCGAAAACGCCGCTCTCGGGGCGGAACACCTGCGTGCCGGTCAGGTCCGAGGGCAGCAGGTCCGGCGTGCATTGGATCCGCGCATGGCTGCCGGGAAGATGGGCGGCGAGCCGCTTCACCGCCCGCGTCTTGGCGACGCCCGGCGGACCTTCGATCAGCACATGGCCTCCGGCGAGAAGGGCGATCAGCAGCCGTTCGACCAAATCCTCATGGCCGATCAATCCAGCCGCGACCGCCGTGCCGAGTTGCGCAATGGGATGGCTCATATCGTTCATGCGGCGACCTTCCCTGCCCGATTCTCCGGCCCTTCCAAGGATGTGGGTGGACAGAGGAGGGCGCCAGAGAGGCCTTCCCGGCTGAGCCGGGAAGATCGCCCGGGTCAGACCGGCAGGCGAGCAAGGGCGCGCATGCCCCCCTCGACCGGCGTCAACGCGAAGCTGCCGCCGAGGGCGTCGACCCGCTCGCGTATGCCGAGCAGGCCGTAGCCGTCGCCGATCGCGCCATCATGCCGGGGCGAGCCATTATCGGTCGCGGCCAGCGTGATCTCATCGCCGACGTCGATGCGAAGGGCGACGTTGGTGGGGGCGCCGTGCCGGATCGCATTGGTCAGGCATTCCTGCGCGATGCGGTAGAGGCTGAGCGCGAGATCGTCGGGCACGGCGTCGACGGGGCCGGCAAGTTCCAGCTCGAAACGTACTGCCGGCACGCGCGCGCGCCAATCGGCCACCATCCGCTCCAGCGCCGGGCGCAGGCCCAGATCGTCGAGATCGGGCGGGCGCAGCCGGGCCAGTTCGGCCCGCAGGCTGTCCATCATCTGGCCGGTGATCTCGGCGATGCGCGCGCCGTCGCGCGCGGTCGTCTCGCCGGACTGCGCGATCGCGGCCGCCATGGCGCGGGTTGCGGTGAGGCACTGGCCGAACTCGTCGTGCAGCTCGCGCGCCAGCGCTCGCCGCTCGCTCTCCTGCACCGTGAACAGGCGTCGAGTGAGCTCGGCCCGCTGGGCCTGCGCCTCCTGCAATGTGGCCGCCGTGTCGTTCACCGCCGTGCTCAGCCGGTCGAACTCCGCGACCCGCAGGCGCGGCAGGCGGGAGGCGAAATCGCCTCGCTGCAGCCGCTCGATGCCACGCAACAGGATGCCGAACGGCGCGAGCAGGCGGATCATGAGAAGGCCGGTGAGCAGCGCGCCGCCGACCGCCATCCCCACGGCGACCCGCATCAGGTCGCCGGTGCGGGACCAGGCGCGGGTGACGATGACGCCGGGATCGGCGATGGCCGTCACATAGACGTTCGAGACGTAGCGTGTGCGCACCGGCACGGCGACCGGCTCGGGCACCAGGCCGAGGCGTTTCGCCAGCCAGACGAACCAATCCGGCGGTGCGGCTGCCGCCAGATAGGGCCCGCAGCGCCGCTGAATTGGCTGATCGCGCGGGCCGAGCTCGACGCAGATCCCTGGCGCAATCAGGCTCCAGGCCGGAAATTGCTGCCAGTCCCGGAAAACCGGCGTCGGTGCGACGCCGCCGAACGCCAGTCCCTCGAAGCTGGGGCGGGCGGCGACGGCGTCGGCGACGAGAGCGGCTGTCGTCTGTGCGTCGCGGCGCGCGGCGTTCGCCGTGTCCCAAATCACCCAGCCGGCGGCGACGAGGACGGTGAGCAGCCCGGCGGCCAGCACCCGCATGACGAGCTGCGGGAGGAGACCGCGCATCACAGGGTGGGCACGAGGCCGGCGCGCTGCGCCTTGAGCACGAGGTCGGCATCGCCCGACGCGCCCAGCTTGGCCCGGATCTGCGAAAGGTTGTTCTGGACCGTCTTGGACGAGAGATGGAGATCGAGGGCGATGGCCCGCCCGTTCATGCCCCGCATCAACCGCAGCAGAATGTCTCGCTCGCGCGGTGTGAGGCCGGTGGTCGGGTCTTCCTCGACCATGGTGCGGGCGAATTCCTGAGCCACATCCGTGGACAGCGCGCGCCGCCCGCCCATCACCGTGCTGATGGCCCGGACAAGTTCGTCCGGCGGGCTGGATTTCGAGACGAAGCCACGTGCCCCGGCGGCCATCGCCTTTTGCGCGAAAACCGCACCCTGATGCATCGACACGATAAGAATTCGGGCCCGGGGATCACCGGCGAGGATCGCCTCAACCGCTGAAAAGCCTCCACCGCCAGGCATAGAGAGGTCCATGAGCACAATATCGGGCCGGTGCTCGGCGAAGGCAGCCAGGGCGGCCTCGCCGTCTCCGGCTTCGGCCACCACCGAAAGGCCAGGCTGACGTCCGAGTAGCCGGCGGTAGCCCTCGCGCACGATGGGATGATCGTCGACCAGTAGAATGCGGATGGGGCCCATGGGCAGACGATAGCGCGGGCAGCTCGGTGGACCAATAGCGACGCTCCGGACCCCGTCCGAAGCCTTTGCCGCGCTAAAGGCCGGTCCAGTCTTTCTGAAGCTGTTCCCGGCCGAGATGATTTTCCCCGCTTTGGTCCGGGCGATCCGCACCATTTTGCCAGCGCACTCTACGCGCCTGGGCGATCGGTCGCTGATGTGGTCGCGAAAGCAGGCGCTTTCCGCCTGGAATGGACAGTGCTGCGGGGACCAATCTGCGCGATCTGAACGGTGATCTACGCGCCCCATGATGGCCTGCATGTCCCTTTATGTCGAAAGGCAAGCGCCGGCCGGAAAGCTGCGCGTCATGGGGCCGAAAAAGGGCTGGCAGCCAACAAATCGGAAACCGGTCAGTGCAGGCCGATGACCGGGCTCCTTGACGTCCTGACGGAAGCAGCCCTCGATACCGGGCTTTTCGATGCGTTCGAGACCTAGCTCGCTACGCCATCCGAGCCGCCGTCGCCATTCGCCGGCCGTCATCAACTCAGAAGCTTTGCCCTTGCACTGCGCGGCGTCGCCAGCAGAAGGCTCGTTTCGCTGTTGTTCACGCCAGGGATCAGGCGGATTCGGCGCAGAGCGGCATCAAGATCGGCCAAGGTCGCGGTGCCCAGTTCCACGACGAGGTCCCAGCGACCGCTGGTCGTGTGGATCGCGGAAATTTCCGGCAGGCCTCCGAGGGCGTGGATCACCCGGTCGGTCACGCGCCCTTCAATCCCTATCATCGTGATGCCGCGCACGGGTTGGTCGACAGCATCCGCACGCAGGACGACCGTGTAGCCGACGATCTGGCCGCCGCGCTCCAGTCGCTCGAGGCGAACGCGCACCGTCGCGCGGGAAACGCCGAGATCCGCCGCAAGATCGGAAATGCTCCGCCGGCCATCGTGGCGAAGCAGAGTGATCAGTCTTTCGTCCAATTCGTCCAACAGGCTATCCAATATGATTAATGACATTTATCGAAATGATAGATTGCTGTGTCTGACTTGCCAATCCCGCGTGTAGGAAGTGCCGCGGCATTGCGCTCTCATCGGTCCCGCTGGATCGGAGGGATCAAATGCACTGCAGGATAATGGGAGCCCCTGTTGAGGATGGCGCTGGGCGCAAGGGGTGCGAGATGGGGCCGAGCGCGCTACGTGTCGCAGGTCTGGTGGAGGCGTTGCGCGAGCTTGGGCACACCGTCGATGATCTCGGGACGCTGGCGTCGACCCCTATCCCTGCCTTTCACCCGAATTCTCGCCTGAAATCCCTGCCGGAGATTGCCGGATGGACGGCCACGATCGCCGAGGCTGCTTATCGCGCGAGCGACGACGCCCTCCCGTTCTTCCTCGGCGGCGACCACAGCATTTCGGCGGGCACGCTTGCCGGCATGGCGCGGCGGGCGGCCGAATGCGGGCGGCCGCTATTCGTGCTGTGGCTGGATGCGCATACCGACTTCCATACGCTCGACAGCTCGACGAGCGGCAATCTCCATGGCGTGCCACTGGCCTACGCGACCGGGCAGCCGGGGTTCGCGGGCCATTTCCCGCCGCTTGAAAACCGGGTGGAGCCGACCCGCGTCTGCGCATTCGGGGTCCGCAGCATCGATCCGGCAGAGCGGACGGCAATAGAGAAGGCCGGCGTGACCTTGCACGACATGCGCGCCATAGATGAGCATGGGATCGGCCCGCTGCTGCGCAATTTTCTCGGGCGTGTTGGCTTGGAGAACGGTCTGCTGCACGTCAGCCTCGACGTAGATTTCCTTGACCCCTCCATCGCCCCCGCCGTCGGCACCACCGTTCCCGGCGGCGCCACCTTCCGCGAAGCGCATTTGGTCATGGAGATGCTGCATGACAGCGGACGTGTCTCCAGCCTCGATCTGGTCGAGCTCAATCCCTTTCTCGACGAACGTGGGCGGACGGCGACCCTGATGGTCGACCTCGTCGCGAGTCTGATGGGTCGCCGGATCATGGACCGGCCCACGCGGAGCTATTGAGATGAAGAACCCCGCCTCGAACATCGTACCCTTCGTCAGCGTCGACCACATGATGAGCCTCGTGGTGCATGTCGGTATTGAGCGTTTTCTGGTCGAGCTCGCCGGCTACATCGAAGAGGATTTCCATCGCTGGCCGGTCTTCGACAAGACACCGCGCGTCGCCTCGCACAGCAGCAGCGGCGTGATCGAGCTGATGCCGACCAGCGACGGCAAGCTCTACGGCTTCAAATACGTCAACGGCCATCCGCTCAACAGGCGTAGCGGCCGGCAGACGGTGACCGCGTTCGGGGTGCTCGCCGATGTCGGCAGCGGCTACCCGATGCTTCTTGCGGAGATGACCATACTGACGGCCCTGCGCACCGCCGCCATGTCTGCGGTCGCAGCGCGGCATCTGGCTCCCGCTGGGGCTTCGTGCATGGCGATTATCGGCAATGGTGCGCAGTCGGAATTCCAGGCGATGGCGTTCAAGGCCCTGCTCGGCATCAGTGCGCTCCGGCTGTTCGACATCGATGCGTCCGCCTCGCGCAGATGCGCGGCCAACCTCCGCGCCCATGGTTTCGACGTCACGATCTGTCGTTCGTCGCAGGAGGCGATCGAGACCGCGCAGGTGATCACCACGGTCACGGCGGACAAGCAGCATGCCACGATCCTCACCGACAACATGGTCGGGGCGGGCGTTCATATCAACGCCGTCGGCGGCGACTGTCCCGGCAAGACAGAGCTGCACCGCGACATCCTCCTGCGCTCCGACATCTTTGTGGAGTATCCGCCGCAGACGCGTATCGAAGGCGAGATCCAGCAATTGGCGCCCGATCACCCCGTCACGGAACTGTGGCAGGTCATTTCCGGCGCGGCCGTCGGGCGCCGAGACGAGCGGCAGATAACCGTGTTCGACTCTGTCGGCTTCGCGATCGAGGACTTCTCGGCCCTGCGCTACGTCCGTGACAGGATCCGGGCGACGGACTTCTATGACAGGCTGGACCTGCTGGCTGACCCCGACGAGCCGCGCGACCTGTTCGGCATGCTGCTGAGGCATGGTGGCACGCGATCAGCCGCAAAGCCGGACGTGCCCCTGGCTGATGAACGACGAAATCACCAGGAGGCTGGCGGACCTGCAAGTGGCTAGCCAGGCGCGTTCGTCCGTTGCTGCGAGGACGGATTGACACTGAACCATGTCCCGCCCAGAGCGGAGTCAGCGTGGTGATCGTCGTCTCAGTCCGTCTCGCGCCCGGCATTGTGGCGCGCCATCATCGCCGCGAGCGGGGGATCGCTCGCCTCCAGCGCCGTTATGGCACCCCGGGTGTCGCGCAGGCGCTCGTCCTGCCCCATCTTGAACTTGGCATCGAGACGCTCGATCGGCAGGTCGAAGCCGAGAATGTGCGGCAGCCGCCGCTCCATGCCGCCAGGGCCGAGTTCGCGCATGCGCCAGCGCTCCGGGCGGCCCTGTTCCATGCGCTCGACCAGCGTCAGCAAATGGCGGGCCGTGCCGCGATCGTCAAGCGGCACCGGCCGGCCGCGGCAATGCACGGCGGCGTAGTTCCAGGTCGGCGCGCTGTCGCGCACCGGTTCCGCCGGATACCAGGACGACGAGATATAGCCGTGCGGGCCGGAGAAGATCGCCAGCGTCTCCCGCCCCTCTGCAACCAGGGCGGCATGAGGATTTGCGAGCGCGAGGTGGGAGACCAGCGTGCCATTCGGGCCGCGATCGGGCTCGAACAGCATGATGAGATGCGTCGCGACAAGCCCGTCCGGCCCATGGGTCACCAGCGTCGCGAACGGGGCCTCGGCGATCACCTGCGCGATATCGGTAGAAGACGGCGCCGCGAATTCGGGCTTGGTGTACATCGCCGTGCGTTCCCTCGCTTCAGCTGCGCTGGGCGCGCGCGGCGGGGATCACCCCATCCGGGCGGAACAGCAGCACGAGGATGACGCCGGAGAGCACGATAGCGTCCCGATAAGGGGCGACATCCGGCGGCAACGCCGATTGCAACGCCACTTCGATCACGCCCAGCAATAGGCCGCCCACCACCGCGCCGGGCAGGCTGCCAAGACCGCCGACGACCGTTGCGATGAAGGCCTTCAGCACTGGCGTGAACCCCATGAGCGGGTCCACCGACGCGCGCTGGGCGATCCACAGCAGCGAGGCGAGGCCAGCCAGCAGGCCGGACAGCAGGAAGGCGGTGGCGATGATACGGCCGGCGGGAATGCCCATCAGCCGCACGACGTTGAAATCCTCCGCCGCCGCGCGCATCGCGGTTCCCATGACGGTGCGGCGCAGGAAGAGTTCCAGCGCAATCAGGGCCAGCGCCGAGCCGGCGATCGACAGAAGCGGCCCCACGCCGATGGAGACATGGCCGAATTGGAAGGCGCCGGTCATCCAGGAGGGCATGGCGATCGGCTGGGGACGGGCGGAAATGCCGTTCTGGAACAGCACCTTCAACAGGCTCGACACAGCGAACGAGGTGATCAGCAGGCTGGTCACGCTGGCGCCGCGCATCGGCTTGAAGGCGATCTGCTCCATCAGCACCGCGGCAATCGCCGCCGATGCGACGGCGACCACCACCGCGACCGCGAGCGGAACGCCCATCAGGAGCGCACCGAGGAGACAATAGCCGGCAATGGTCATCAACTCGCCATGGGCGAAATTGATCAGGCCGACGATGGAAAACACGATGGCGAGGCCGAGCGCCAGCAGCGCATAGACGCCCCCGAGGCTGATGGCATTGACGATTTGCTGGACCAACATCGCCGTTCAATCTCCACTAAGGTGTCGGCAAGCCGCTCAGATGCCGAGATAGGCCTGTCGGACAAGGTCGGAGGTCGCGAGTTCGGCGGCGGAGCCGGAAAGCGCGACATTGCCATTGGCTATGACCACCGCCTTGTCGGCAATTTCCAACGCCAGCGCGACGTTCTGCTCAACGAGCAGGATCGTGAGCCCGCTCCTGCGCAGATCGGCGATGAGGTCGAACACCTTGTCGATCATCTGCGGCGCCAGCCCCAGCGAGGGCTCGTCGAGCAGCAGAAGCTTCGGCTTCGACATCAGCGAGCGGGCAATCGCCAGCATCTGCTGCTCGCCGCCCGAGAGATTGCCCGCCTTGATGCGGTGATAGCGCCGCAGGATCGGGAACAGGTCGAGCATCTCCGCTTCCCGTTCCTTCAGCGCGGCGCGACCGAGATGAACCGCGCCGCCCAGCATCAGATTTTCGGCCGTGGTCAGACTGGCAAAAACCCTCCGACCCTCGGGCGTGAGCGCCACGCCGCGACGGGCGATCAGCTCGGGGGCGAGACCGGTCACCTCCTCGCCCTCGAATGTCACGCTTCCGCCGGCCGGGCGGACAAGGCCGGAGATAGCCGCGAGCGTCGTGCTCTTGCCGGCGCCATTGGCGCCGACAAGGGCGACGATCTCGCCGCGGCCGACGGTGAGATCGACACAGCGCACGGCCTCGACCTCGCCGTAACGCACCTGAAGCGAGCGAACCGAGAGCATCGGCTCAGGGCGCCGGGACGTCGGCGGCGGCCGGCACCTGCGTGCCGATGAACACGCGCGCGCCGTCCTGGTACTTCACCAGCGCCACCGAACGCAGCGGCATGCGGTCCGTGCCCGCATAGGTGATCTCGCCGGTCACACCTTCCAGCTTCTCGATGCCGGCAAGCGCATTGCGGATCGCCTTCGGGTCCACGGAATCCGCCTTGGTGACGGCGGTGTCGAGAATCAGGCCGATATCGTAGCCATTGGCCTCATAGGCCGATTCCGGCGCGTGGCCCGTCACATCCTTGAACTTGGTCTCGAAGGCCGCCAGCTTGCTGCCGGGCGTGGCATAGCCGGCGGCGGTGTAGACCGTGCCGTCGACCAGCTTGCCCAGGCCGAGAATGGTGCCGGTGCCGATCGCGTCCGCCCCGAAGACGGGGGTGGCGACACCCGCCGCGCGCAGCTGCTGCACGAAGGCTGGGAAATCCGGCTCATAGCCGGCGGTCATGATCAGGTCCGGCTTGTCGGCGAGGTTCTTGATCTTGGTGACCTCGGCGGAAAAATCCGACTGGTTCATCGAGAAGGAGCCCTCCCCCACGACCGCGCCACCCTTCTTCGTGAACACCTCGCCGAAATATTCCGGCAGGCGCATCGTGTAGGTAGAGTCCGGCGACTTCAGCAGGTACACCTTGCGCAGGCCCTGATCGTAGGCGTAGTTGGCGAGCACCGTCGCCTGAAGATTGTCGCCGGGATAGGTGCCGAACATCACGTCGCCCACAGCTCCGGTCAGGATCGGCGCGGTGCCGCAGAATGTGAGCGTCGGAATGCCGAGCGGCTGGGTGACCTGACCGGCGGCGATCGAGGGATCGGCATCGCAGGGTGTGATGAGGATCTTGGCGCCGGCATCGACCAGTTCCTGCGTGATGGTTGCCGTCGCACCCATGTCGGAGCGGGTGTCCTTGACGATCAGTCGCACCGGATACTTGCCGCCGAAGCCACCCTTGGCGTTGATCTCGTCCACGGCGATCTTCAGGCCCGCCAGCGAGGGCTGGTCGAACGGCGCCAGACCGCCGGTCTGGGCGCTGGCGACGCCGACGATGATCTCCTCGGCGAAGGCGGGCGAGGCGGCACCGAGCATCAGCGCGGCAGCGGAGACGAGGCCGGCCAAATGCCGGTTGATACGGCGGCGATCACGCATGAGAAAATTCCCCTGTTGGGTTGGAAGGTTTGGTTTCTTGTTCTGTCTGCGCCAGCACGCGGGCGCCGGTCCGGCTGCCGAGATAGGCGGCGATGACGTCGGGATTGGCCTGCACCTCGGCCGGCGTTCCCTCGGCGATGATGCGGCCATGGTCGACGACCACAATGCGGTCGCACAGCTTCATCACCAGCTTCAGGTCGTGTTCGATCAGCACGACGCCGATGCGGCGCTCGGCGCGCACCTCGGCCAGCATCGTCGTCAGCCATTCCGTTTCCACTGGATTCATGCCGGCGGCGGGCTCGTCGAGCACCAGGAAGGCAGGGTCGAGCGCGAGGGCGCGCGCCACTTCAAGACGCCGCCGCAGGCCATAGGGCAGGCTTCCTGCCGGCTGCTCGGCCAGGTCCGAAAGGCCGACGCGGGTTAGTTCGCGCATCGCCGCCCGCTCGGCGGCAGCAAGCCCCGGCACGACCTGCCGCGACGCAACCAGTACGTTTTCCAGCAGCGTCATGCGCGGGAAGATACGGATGTTCTGGAAGGTGCGGCCAAGCCCCGCCCGGGCCACACGGTTGGCGGCGAAGCGCGTGACCGGCACACCGGCAATGGCGAGCGTGCCGGAGGTGGGCGCGACGGCACCGGCGATCATGTTGATGAGGGTGGTCTTGCCGGCCCCGTTCGGCCCGATGATGCCGGTGATGCAGTCGGTCGGCAATTCGACGCTGGCATCGTCGACGGCGACAATTCCAGCATAGCGTTTGGTCAGCCCGTCCGCCCGGATGGTCAGCCGCGCGGTGCGCGCCGGGGGCTCGGCGGCGGCGGCCGGCGGGCTGGAAAGGCCCAGGCGCTTCAACAGGTTCAGCTCGCGCCCGCCGCACAGCCCTTCGGGACGGCGCCAGATGATGAGGATCATCGACAGCGCCAGAACCGCCTCGGTGAGACCGAAGACGGGCGGGATGACGATGCCGCCGATCTCGCCGCCGCCCTCAATGCGGCGCACCAGCTCGATCACCACCGTCGTCACCGCCACCCCGGACAGCGCGCCTAGGGAAGACGTCATCCCCCCGACGATCAGCATCGCCAGCGTGGTGAAGGCCAGTCCGAAATAGAAATCCTTCGGCGAGAAGGCGCCCAGGAACTGCGCCATGAGACCGCCCGCCGCCATCGCCACCACGATGCTGGCGGCCCACGCGAAAAGCGTGGTGAAGCGGCGGTCAATGCCGATGGCCGCCGCGCCGCGCTCGTCATCCGCCACCGCGCGGGCCGACAGACCGATCGGCAATTCGCGAAAGATGCGCGCAAAGGCCAGCGCCAGCGCGGCGACGGGGATCGCCGTCCACAGCCCGACATCGCGGGGCACACCGTAGAAAGGCTGGCTGCCGCGGGTGATGTCGCGGGAGGCAACCAGCACGGTGTAGACGATGATGAGCAGGGCCAGCGTTGCGATGGACGCGCCCGACCCCGTCAGGCGGAACAGCGGCGCGCCACTGACCAAGCCGACGACGATGCCAAGAACGACGACGATGCCGAGTGCGGCAAGCAGCGGCATTTCATAGCCGGCAAGAAAGGCCGGCAGATTGCGCAGGGCGCTCGCTTGCACCGAGGCGCTCATGGTGAGCAGCCCCACCACATAGGCGCCGAGGCCGACAAAGCCCGCATGGCCGAACGACACGATGCCGGTGTTCCCGGAAAACATCTGCAGCGAGACAACGGCGGTGAGGATGATGGCGGCATGGGTGCCGGTGCGCTGCGGCGCCACCCCGGCCATGGTGAGCACCAGCCCGACCGCAATCAGCAGTGCCGCCATGGCGAGGGCATCCACCAGCGCGCCGCCCATTGCCTTCGACAGCCGTCTCTCCGCCACTCCGTGCACGCCGGCTTCCATGCGCCCAGTCCCGCTTCCTGCTGTGTGCGGTGCAGTAGAAAGCCGGCGAATGCCAATGTCAATTCCATTTCATAATTGACATGATATACGAGTTTTGTAATTCGATGAACAATCACGCGAGGCGCCGCCTGGCAGGAGGATGAGGCTATGCGGATCCGCGACATGCTGACGGACAGCGGGCTGACGCTGACGCCGTCGGAAGCCAAGATCGTTCAGGTGCTGCTCGCGGACTACCCGCTGTCGGGCCTCGGCACGGTGTCCAGCCTCGCCAAGAAGGCCGCCGTCAGCGACCCGACCGTGGTGCGGTTCGTGGTCAAGCTGGGCTTCGAGGGCTTTCCCAATTTCCAATCCACGCTGCTGGCCGAAGTCGAGGCGCGGCTGCATTCCCCGCTGCTGATGATGGAGGCAAAGCGTCCCGCCTCTGCGGGTGAGAGCGTGGCGCAAAGCTATCTCGGCGCCATAGGCGGGGTGGTCGGGCAGACCGCGGAGCTGATGCCGGCGCAGAATTACGAGCGGGCGATCCGCCTGCTGATGGAGGCAAAGGGCAAGGTGGTGGTGCTGGGCGGGCGCTTCAGCCGCCACGTCGCCGGCATGCTCGCCGCCTATCTCGTGCAGTTTCGCCCCGGCGTGCGCGACCTTGCCCGGCTCGGGCCGGAGGCTTTCGACATTCTCGTCGATCTCGACAAGCGCGATGTGCTGGTAGTGTTCGACTACCGCCGCTACCAGGCCGACGTGGTGAGCTTCGCCCGGCAGGCGGGCGGGCGGGGGGCGCATATCCTGCTGTTCACTGATGCCTGGCTGTCGCCGATCGCGGAGGTGGCGGAGGTGGTAATGGTGGCGCCCATCGAGGCGGCCTCTCCCTATGACACGCTGGTGCCCGCCGTTGCCCAGGTGGAAGCACTGGTGGCACAGCTTCTGGCCACCGAGGGCACGGCGCTGCGCCGCCGCGTCGAGGACATCGAACAGGTGCGCCACCAGAACGCCGTGACCCTCGACGGTGACGGCGCCCCCGGCCTGACCGAAAAGAACTGAGGACGCAGGAGAGCGAGATGAGCCTATCCGACATACGCCGCGACGCCCCTTTCCGGCCGGGCGAAACGGCCCTGCTGCTGGTCGACATGCAGCGCATCTGGCTGGAGCCCGGCCTCGACCATGGTCACCCCGAGCGCGGGCCCGACCATTATTTCTACCGTGAGACCGCGACCCGTACGATTCCCAACCAGGTGCGGCTGCTGAAGGCCGCCCGCGCGGCGGGGGTCGAGGTCATTCACACCATCATCCAGAGCCTGACCGAGGACGGCCGGGACCGCTCGCTCGACCACAAAATGTCGCCGATCAATGTTCCGAAGAGCGCGCCGGAAGGGCTGCCCGTGCCCGCGCTGGCCCCGGTGGGCGACGAGATCCTGCTGCCGAAGACCTCCTCCGGCGTCTTCAACTCCACCAATCTCGACTATCTGCTGCGCAATCTCGGCATCCGCTACCTTGTCGTGGCAGGCATCGTCACCGATCAGTGCGTCGACATGGCGGTGCGCGATGGGGCCGACCGGGGCTTCATGATCACCTGCGTCGCGGATGCCTGCGCGGCTCCCACGCCCGAGCGCCACGCCAATGCCCTCAAGGCCTTCGGCGGCTATTGCTGGATCGCCGACACCGATGAGGTGGCCAGGCGGTTCGAGGCGATGAAGCGCGAGACGGTGGTGGCATGACCATGTGTGACGGCGCGGCCGCCGAGCGACCTGCCCCTGCCGCCCTTGCCGAAGCTGAGTGGCCGGCGGCGGTGGAGGTGCTCAACCCCGGCGGAACCTCGCCGGTGGTTCTGGTGTGCGAGCATGCCTCGCGTCACATGCCCTCGCTCTATCGCGGGCTGGGGCTCGGGCGCGAGGATCTTGCCCGCCACATCGCATGGGACATCGGCGCCGCCGCTGTGACGCGCGGGCTTTCCCGGCAGATGGATGCCGTCGCCTATCTCGCGGGCTATTCGCGGCTGTTGATTGATCTAAACCGGCCGCTCGACGCGAGGAGTTCGATACCGGAGCGCTCCGAGGCGACCGACGTGCCGGGCAATGCCGGGCTTGCGCCGGACGAGCGTGCATTGCGGGTGGAGCGGATGTTCCGCCCCTTCCATGACCGGATCGCGGCCGACCTCGACACGCGCGAGGCCGAGGGGAGGCCGACGCGGATCGTCTCGATCCATTCGTTCAACCCGGTGTTCCTCGGCAAGTCTCGGCCATGGCATGCCGGCGTGCTGTTCGATCGCTCGCGGGCGCTGGCGGACGTCATCTTGACCCGGCTCGCCGCCGATGGCGCGCTCTTCGTCGCGGCAAACGAACCCTATGTCGTGAGCCGCGAGGAGGATTACGCCCTCCTCGTGCACGGCCAGGATCGCGGCCATGACGCCGTGCTGATCGAAATTCGCAACGATCTGATCTCGGATGATGCCGGCATAGCCGAATGGATCGGCCGCATGAGCGAGGCGCTGCAACCCTGAACGGGATGGTGTGCCGACCACGTTAACCCCTGCCCGGAGAGTGGCAATGACGGCCGAGCCAGCACCGAACACCCACTCCCTGCGCCAGCGCGACGCCGAGGTGATCGCCGATATCGCCCGGCTGCGATTCTCCCCGCTCAGTCTCGCCGGGGGGCGTGGAAGCCGGCTGATCGAGGAAGGCGGCCGGGAGATTCTCGACCTGTCCGCCTCCGCCGGCTCGGCGGGGTTGGGCTACGGACATCCGGCGATCGTCGAGGCCGTGGCACAGGCCACCCGCAACATGGCGGGCGCCAGCCTGCTGCTCTATCCCAACGAAAACGCGGTTTCGCTGGCCGAGACGCTGCTTGCCGCCACGCCGGGCGAGGCCGGGCGCAAAGTGTGGTTCGGCCATTCGGGGTCGGACGCCAATGACTGCGCCGTCCGGGTGCTGCAGGCGGCGACGGGCCGGACGCGGTTCATCTCGTTCATCGGCTCCTATCACGGCAATCTCAGCGGCTCGATGGGTGTGAGCGGCCATACCGCCATGACCCACACTCTGCCCCGGCCGGGCCTGGTGCTGCTGCCTTATCCCGACCCGTTCCGCCCGCGCTTCTCGGCGGAAGCGGTTCTCGACCTACTGGACTATCAGTTCGAGACGACCTGCCCGCCCCAACAGGTGGCCGCGCTGTTCGTCGAGCCGCTGATGTCGGATGGCGGGCTGATCGTGCCGCCGCCGGGTTTCCTGAAGGCGCTGGCGGAGCGCTGCCGGCGGCACGGCATCAAGCTCGTCGTCGACGAGGTGAAGGTCGGGCTCGGACGTTCCGGCCTGATGCACTGCTTCGAGCACGAAGACGTGCTGCCGGACATGGTGGTGTTCGGCAAGGGGCTCGGCGGCGGGCTGCCGCTCTCCGCGCTCGTGGGCCCGCGCGACATCATGGACCACGCGCCGGCTTTCGCGCTGCAGACCACGGCCGGCAACCCGGTTGCCACGGCGGCCGGTCGCGTGGTGGTGGAGACCATCCTGCGGGAGCGGCTGTGGGAGCACGCCGCGCGGGTCGGGCTGATTTTCGCCGATGGGCTGCGAGCGCTTGCCGACCGCCATGCGTGCATTGGCGAGGTCCGTGGCCGCGGCCTTGCCGTGGGGCTCGACCTCGTGGCGGACCGGGCAACGCGGGCGCCGGTTCCCGTGACCACCACGGCGAAGGTGATCTATCGCGGCTATGAGCTGGGCGCCGCATTTTCCTATGTTGGGCTTAAGGGAAACGTCCTGGAATTTACCCCACCCCTCACGCTTACGGAGGCGGAGGCGCGGGAGGGCGTGGCGATCGTCGACCAGGCCCTCGCCGACGTTGCCGCCGGGCGGGTCAGCGACGCGGCCGTGGCCCCGTTCATGATGTGGTAGCAGGCCGGACGCGGCCCTGCGCGCAGGGCCGCGCGCGCCTCAATAGGCGTGGGCGTAGGCGGCGAAGATCTCTTCCTCGGTCTTCCCGTCGAGCGCGGCGAGCTCGCCCCGCTTGTGGGCGACATAGACATCGATCAGGCCGGGCGGGAACCAGCCGCGCACGGTGTCGCTGGCGGCCAGATTGTCGAGCGCCTCGCCGAGGCTCCCGGGCAGGCGCGCCATGCCCCGCGCGGCCAGAGCTTCCGGCGAGAGCAGGCTCAGATCCTCGCGCGTCGGCTCGGGCGCCGCGAGCCCTTCGCGGATGCCCTGCAGTCCGGCGCGGACCAGCGCCGCTATGGCGAAATGCGGGCTCGCCGCCGCATCGGTCGGTCGGAACTCCACATTGAACTGCTTGGCCTTGCCGGCCTCTGTCGGCGCGGAAAGCGAGCAGATGCGCACGGCGGCCTCGCGGTCACGGTCGCCCAGGTTGTTGAAGGCCGCACTCCAGCGATGGGGCGTCAGGCGATGGTAGGAAATGGCGCTGGGCGCCACGATCGCCACGAACTCGTTGAGATATTTCAGGATGCCGGCGACAAAAGAACCGGCCTTGGCGGACAGGTTGCCCGTGAGCGCGGGATCATAGGTCGCCGGCTGGCCTTCCCGGTCACGGAATGAAAGATGGATGTGGACGCCATTACCAATGCCTGCCAGTGATCGCAGCGGGGTGAAGGTCACCTGCTCGCCCATGGCGGCCGCACAGGCATGGGCCAACTCGCGCAGCAGCGTTGCCTGATCGGCCGAGCGGATGCCGACCTCCGGCTCCACGGTGATCTCATATTGTTGGTCGCCATATTCGCGCAGGAACGTGTCCGGCGTCATTCCGGCCTGGCGCAGCGCGTCCACGAACATCTCGCCAAATGCCTTGCGCTTTCGGAAGCCGCGCAGCGAATAGGAAAAACTGGCATCTGCCTCGGATTTGAACATGAATTCATGCTCGAAGGTCGAGAATAGCGTCAGCCCGGCCTCTGCCTCCAGATCGGCCAGCGCGGTCTTGCAGGCGGAGCGGATGCAGAATGGCCACGCCGTGCCGTCGCCCTGATGGATGTCGGACAGTACGATATGCTCGCGCGGCACGGCCTCGCCCAGGTCGACGTTGATCTCGGTTTCGGCGTCCGGCTTCATCACCACGTCCCCGAACGATCCGAAGGGGGTCTCGGCAATGCTGTCAAAGCAGGTGATCTGAATATTGGTCGGCGTCCAGCCGAGGCCCCGGGCGAAGCGCTCATGGCGTCCAAGCGTGGGAATGCCCTTGCCGCGCAGCCGACCCGAAAAGTCCGCCACGCAGGCCATCATCAATGTATCGCGCACCTGAATTCCCCTCGGCCTTGCCGTTATGGGAACATGATCTCGCATCTGAAAATGAAATGTCAAACATTAAGATTTTTGTTGACTGTGATCGAACACTTTCATTCTCTGGAGCCGCAAGCCTGCGGGAGCGAGTCCCGTCAGGCCTGCCGAACGGTGCACCGCGACCATGACGATCAAAGCGCAGATACTGTCGATTTCCGAGGAAATGACCGCGGCGGAGCGCAAGATCGCGACGGTGATCCTGGCGGATTATCCGTTCGGCGGCCTCGCCTCGATTCAGGAGCTGGCGGAGCGCGCCAAGGTCAGCGCACCCTCGATCACGCGCTTTGTCGCCAAGCTGGGCTGTGCCGGCTATCAGGAGTTCCAGCGTCGGCTGATCGATGAGCTGAAGGAAGGCGCGCGCTCGCCGATCGATTTGCGGGCGACGCAGGACATGAGCGCCCGGCGGGGCTTCCTACCGGCCTATTTCGAGCGGGTCAGCAGCCGGCTGGAGCAGACGGCGGCGGACATACCGGAGGATGTCTTCGAAGCGGTGTGCGAACTGATCGCCGACCCGAAACGCTCGGTCTATGTGATGGGTGGGCGCGTGAGCGATTCCCTTGCCCGCTTCCTCACCACCAACCTGCGGCTGGTAAGAAAGGGCGTGCACCACATTCCCGCCGACCCTGAGATGTGGCCCGACTATATCCAGACGATGACCAAGCGCGATGTGGTCGTGCTGTTGGATTTCCGTCGCTACCAGCCCAGCCTGCTGCGCTTCGCTGAGACCGCCTCCCGCACCGCGCGGCCACAGATCGTGCTGGTGACCGACCAGTGGCTGTCGCCAATCTCGCAACTCGCCCAGCGCATTTTCGCACTACCGATAGCCGTCGGCACGGCGTGGGACACGCTGGTCGGCTCACTCGCCTTGATCGAGGCGCTGGTGGTGAAGATCAGCGAGGATGAATGGGAGAGCTCCCGTGCCCGCTTCGAGGCCTGGGATGAGCTGCGCGACGACCTGCGCGACAAGAGCGCTCCCCTCCGTCCGGGCAAAGCGGGCTCGGCTTCTTGACGCCATTTCGTTGATTCCCGGCGAGACGTGATGGAGTGGATGCCCCGTCCCAGGCGGCATCGCGTGTGCCAGAGTGGAGGATTCCTGATGATTGCAGCCATTCTGGAGCGCGGATGAGACAGAAGGGGCAGCACCTGACAATCGCAGAAGATGGAATCCGCCGAACGCGCACGTTTGGGCTACCGCCGGGCAGTGGGGTCCCATCCGCAAGTCTAGAAATCATATAAACTATTGAATTTGCATTACTTTTGACTCCGCGCTAAGGCGGGGCATGGGATCTGCCTCGACCTCGTCGGATGATCTGGATGGCCTGTTCCGGGAGTATCACCGGGAGCTGGCGACGTTCGCCTATCGCAAGCTGCACGATAGGGAAGCGGCGTCCGATCTCGTGCAGGATGCGTTCGTCCGGTACATCGCGCATGTGCAGCGGGCGGACACGGTGGCCGAGACGCCCCGCTTCTTCCTCTGGCGGATTGCCAGCAACCTCATTCTCGACCTCGGGCGTCGCCAGCGTCGGCGGGGGCAGATGCTCGCCCTTGATGCGGTATCGCCGCATGAGCTCGCCGACGGCGAGCCGTCCGCCGAACGGCACCTCTCGGCGCGCCAGGAGTATCGGGCACTGCGCGCGGCACTCGACGAACTGCCCGCCAAGGCGCGAACCGCGCTGATTCTCA
Organism: Ancylobacter sp. FA202; assembly: GCF_000380205.1. Taxonomy (NCBI): domain Bacteria; kingdom Pseudomonadati; phylum Pseudomonadota; class Alphaproteobacteria; order Hyphomicrobiales; family Xanthobacteraceae; genus Ancylobacter; species Ancylobacter sp. FA202. The sequence continues at coordinate 135,576 of NZ_KB904819.1, forward strand.
ACCGGGTCGAGCGTCTCACCCATGCGCAGATCGCCCTCCGGCTCGGTGTCTCGCCGAGCATGGTCAACAAATACATTTCGCGGGCGCTGGGCCATTGCATCGCGCGGCTCGGCGAAGCCGGCTTTTAGAAAAGCCCCCGCCGCACTGTCATGCCGAAACCCTCGCACGTCTTGATTGGCATGGATGGCGACCTATGACGCGTCGGACACAAGCGCCCCTCAAGAACGACCCGCTGACGGAGCGCGCGCTTTCCTGGCTGGTTCAGCTGCATTCAGGTGGCGAGACGGCGCAGGACTGGCAGGACTACCATGACTGGAAGATGGCTCATTCCAGCCATGCCGAAGCCGCCGCGCGGGCCGAACATGTGTGGAGCCGTCTCGGTCCGGCCTTGAAGCCTCCGCGCCGAGCGGTGCGACGGGCCGCTGGCGCGCTTGCCGTCTGCCTGGTCTTCGCCGGCGCGGGGGTCCTTGCCGTCGGGTCGTTCCCCGGCTGGTTCGCGGACCAGGCCACGGAACTGGGCGAAATCCGCACCGTGGCCCTTGAGGATGGCTCGTCGGTGGTGATGGATTCGCAGACACGTTTCGATGTCGATTTCACCGGCCCGCAACGCCGTATCCGCCTGCTCGACGGCCAGATATTCGTCACCGTGGCCGCCGATGCCGCCCGCCCCTTCATCGTCGAAGCCGGGGAGGGAGAGGTTCAGGCGCTCGGCACGGCCTTCAACATACGCCGGGACGGCCCGCAGACGGCGGTCAGCGTCACCGAGCACGCCGTTCGCGTGTCGCTGAAACCAGCGGAACCGGTCGATGTCACCCAAGGGCACGGCGTCGACTACGACCCCGCGACCGGGCTGGGGCCCTCGCATATCGTCGATATCGAGAACGTGACGGCGTGGCGCCGGGGCGAAATCCTGTTCGACGGTCGGCCGCTCGGCGCCGTCACCGCAGAGATGGGACGCTACAGACGGGGCGCGATCTTCTTCACGGACGAACGACTGAAGCAGCTTCCTGTCACCGGGATGTTCTCGACCCGAGATGTCGATGATTTTTTCAGCGCACTCGAACAGACGCTTCCGGTTCGTGTCTTGCGGCTTCCCTATCTCACCTTGATCCGCCCGAGGACTGACTGAGCATTCCATCGAGAATTAGAAAAGTTACGATCTTTTGCTTTCCACTGTCAGGTTCCGCGCGGCCCGCGTCTTCCCCGTTGAGGCCCCGCGAGGGGGCAACGGGCAAGGCAAGGGGAACCACGATGCGGCGCGGCGACTGGGGCATTCTCGCAAGGGCGCGGCTTGCGCTCCTTCTCGGCTCGACGGCGCTGGCAACAGCGGGTTATGCCCCGCCCGTGCTGGCGCAGCAGCAGGTCTCCTACAACATACCGGCGGGAAGTCTCGGCGCGGCCCTGACCGCCTGGGCGCGCGCCTCCGGCACGAGGTTCCTTGCCTCGTCGGAGGTCCTGAGCGGCCGGCGCACGTCGGGAGTGGCAGGCCTTTACGCGCCGCACCAGGCGCTTGACGCCCTGCTGCAGGGAACCGAACTCACCTACAACATCAGTGGGTCGACCGTGACGATCAGCAGCCCCGGCCAGGGCGTCGGTGTCGAGCCGGTCCCTGACGATGTCATCGCGCTCGATGTCGTCACGGTCTCCACCGCCGGCAATCCCGTCGAAAGGCCCTTCGAGACGCCAGCCCCCGTTGCCTATATCTCGCAGGAAACCATCGAGCGGTTTCGCGGCAGCAGCCCGGCCGATATCTTCCGCGGCACCCCGGGCGTGATGTCGGGCGAGGCGCGCAACGGTGCCGGCGCCATCGACGTCAACATTCGCGGCATGCAGGGTTTCGGGCGTGTCGCGACCACGATTGACGGCGCCGAGAACGGGGTGACGGTCTATCAGGGCTATCAGGGCGTCTCGAACCGGACCTATGTCGACCCCGATCTTCTGGCCGGCATCGAGATCACCAAGGGATCCGACGCCTCCTCGCGCGGCATCGCCGGTACCGTGACGATGCGCACCCTCGATGCGGGCGATATCGTGAAGCCGGGCGAGACCTGGGGCGTGCGTGTTAAGGGCGAGTTCGGCACCAACTCGGCCGAGCCCGAGGCCGGCGCGAAGGGCGGCTATCTCTGGCCGCGAAGCCCCGGTTCTCCTCCGGTCGCCGTGCCCTCCGATCAAGGCATGGACCGGCCCGGCCTGTTCGACCCGCGTAGCGGCTCCGCCAGTTTCGCCGCCGGCGTGAAGGAGGAGAATTACGATCTGTTTGCCGCCTATGCCTATCGCAATCAGGGGAACTATTTCGCCGGCACGCACGGTTCAGGGGCAAAGCCGGTCAATACCGGGCCGCGCGAACTGTGCTCGGGCTCCTGGTGCGAGACGTGGCCCGATTATGTCGAGAACACTGGCCTCACCAACTACCGGCCGGGCGAGGAAGTGCTGAACACGCAGCTCGAAACCGAAACATGGATCGCCAAGTCGACGGTGCGGTTCGGTGACGGACACAGCCTGCAGGCGGGCTATACCGGCTATCGCGCCGAGGCCGGCGACCTGCTCGCCTCCCGTTTCACCGGCGAACGCGGCCAGCCCGTTCAGCAGCAACAGACGGCCGGCACCTCGGTCGACACCGGCACGCTGCGCTATCGCTGGGACCCGGAGGAAAACGACCTCATCAACCTCAAGTCCAACCTCTGGACGACGCGGCTCGAACTGCGCAACCCCCGCCGGGGCTCGACGATACCCACGCCGGAATCGCTTGGGCTGCCGGCCGGCTACCGCACCGGGTCCGACACGGTGATGTGGGGCGCGGACGCGGCGAACACGTCCGCGTTCGCCCTTGACCAATATGGATCGCTGGACCTGATCACCGGCGTTTCCTACCTCAGCGAGGATACGCGCCCGAGCGGCTATTCGCAGGCCCTCGACGGGTGGCTCAACTTGCGCGATGCCCAGCGCGAAGAGGCGGCGATCTTCAGCAAGGTCGCCTACCAGCCGCTCGACTGGCTGACGCTCAATGCCGGCCTGCGCTATTCGCATTACTGGTCGGATGACCGCTCCACCAACTCCAACAGCGCCTATGTGAACCCGGAGCCGGAGCGCGACGAAGGCGGGTTCAGCCCGTCTGTCGGAGTGACGGTCGAACCGGTCGACGGTGCGCAGTTCTATGTGAACTACTCGAACGCCCTGCGTTTTCCGAGCCTGTTCGAGGCGGGATCGGCCTTCACCATCATTCCCAATCCTGACCTGAAGCCAGAACGCTCCAGCAATTGGGAAGTCGGCGTCAACTACGTCAGGGATGGCCTGTTCGCGGCCAATGACCAGGCCATGCTGAAGTTCAGCTATTTCAACTGGGACGTGAAGGACTATGTGGTCCGGGAGTTCCGTCCCTTCCAGGGAGATGGCTATGAGTGGTACGGCATGCAGGTCTACAATATCGACCGGGCCAGGTTCTCAGGACTCGAATTTTCCGCCCGCTACGAGAACGCGGGATTTACCGCCGCCTTTGGCGCCAATTACTATCTCGACATCGAATATTGCCGCACATCCTATAATTGCGACAGCAAGACGTTGTATGGCGACTACGCCACCAACCAGATCCCCCCGGAATACATGCTGAACCTCACTTTGTCGCAGACATTCCTGGACGATGCGCTCACAGTGGGCGGCCAGGTGTCCTATATCGGCCCGCGCGCCATCGGGCACGGCCAGGTGACGGCGCAAGGTGCCGCTCAGTTCATCAGCCAGATCAACTGGGATCCCTATTTCCTGGTCGACGTGTACGCGGAATATAAGATCAACGAGAACCTCAAGGCGAGCATTCGCGTCGAGAATCTGACGGACGAATATTATGTCGATCCGCTGAGCCTGGTGAACCAGCCCGGTCCTGGACGCACCTTCTATGCCGGTCTGACCGGCACCTTCGGCGGCGACCAGCCAATGCCCACCCTCATGCCGCCGCTCCGAGGCAACGGGAATGGCGTGGATTGGACCGGGCTTTATGCCGGCTTCCACGCGGGTGGGGTGCTCGCCCATGTGGATGGCACAACGACGACGCTGAACGGCACGCAAAACGACATTGCAGCGACCGAATCCGCCAATCTGGGTCTGCGGGACAACTTCCTCTGGGGCGTTCAGGGCGGCTTCAACTACCAGCTGCCGAACCGTTGGGTCTTCGGCATGGAAGCCGACTTCAGCAACACCTCTCTCACCGGCTCCCAGAAGGCCGTGGCGACGGAGGGGTCGCTTGCCGCCACCGGTGCGCTTCAGGCCGAGACGCATTACGCCATCGACCAGATGGCCAGCCTGCGTGGCCGCCTCGGCTATGCCTTTGAGAACGGCTTGTTCCTATACGCGACCGGCGGCGTGGCCTTTGCCAGGGAGAAGACGACCCGCGACCAGTATGCCGCGGACAACGCCTGGGGTTCGGATTCCTACGGGACATCGACCAAGATGACCTCGATCGAGAGCGTGAGAATCGATCGGAATGGCTGGACGGTTGGCGGCGGAGCGGAGTTCGCCCTCAGCGACCGCTGGTCGGTGAAGGCCGACTACAGCTTTACCCGCCTCTCGTCGAATACCGTCGCGTTCTCGAACGCGCGCGCCGGGGTCGGGCAGAACTACACGACCCGCACGCTGACAGGCTCGACGATCGAACCTCCCGACCCGTTTCTCTGCGAGATTCTCGGCGGCGACTTCTGCCTGCCGACCGAAATCCCCACCTACACGACCACCACTCACCCCGGCAGTTCCACCATTACCGATGGACGTAGCGCCTCGAACGAGATCGACCTGCACATGCTCAAGATCGGTTTGAACTACAAGTTCTGACAGGAATCGCCGGCTTCGGCAGGGATGGGCACGAGCCGGGGATTGCCGGAATGGAAGGGCACGGCGGCGAAACGCCGGCGGTCGCGGCCGGCTCGCCTCTGTTTGGCTTTCCGCAAACAGCAACGCCCCTCCCGGCGTGCTTGCGCCCGTTCGGGACGCTCACGCCGGGAGGGGCGCTGGAAGATCGGCGCGCCGTCAGGCCGCCCGGCTGGCCGCGAGGCCGACGTCGCCGCGCACCTCGACCTCGATTTCGAGGATCGACATCGGCGTCCCCCGCTCAAGGCGGACCTTCACATTGTCCTGCTCGCAGGGCACGTGCTTGGCGACGACGGCCAGAATGTCCTCGCGCAGACGCGCCAGCAGGTCGCCGCCTCCCAGGACCTGACGCTCATGGGAGAGCAGGATTTGCAGCCGTTCCCGCGCCTGGGGGGCGCTGGTGCTGGGAAATAGGCGCTTCCATAAGGTCATGCCGCCCTCCGCAGGAGTTTGCTGAACAGACCGCCACGCTGCCTCGGTACTTCCATGGCGATGTTCTCGCCCTTGAGGCGAAGCGCCGCGTCGCGATAGGCGCGGGCCGGTGCGCTGTCGGGATCATGGATCGAGACCGGGACGCCCATATTGGATGCCCTGAGCACATCGGGGCTTTCCGGAACGATGCCGAGCAGCGGCAGCGACAGGATGTCGAGCACGTCCTCGGTCTTCAGCATGTCGCCGCGCGCCGCGCGCGCATGGTCGTAGCGCGTCAGCAGCAGGCGCTTGTCCACCGTCTCGCCGCGCTCGGCCTTCAGCGTCTTCGAGTCCAGAATGCCGACGATGCGGTCGCTGTCGCGTACCGACGACACTTCCGGGTTGGTCACCACGATGGCGATCTCGGCATGGCGCATTGCGAGCGTGGCGCCGCGCTCGATGCCTGCCGGGCTGTCGCAGATCACCCAGTCGAAATGCTGCGCCAGCTGGCCGATGACGCGATCCACGCCCTCTTCGGTCAGCGCATCCTTGTCGCGCGTCTGGGAGGCCGGAAGCAGGAACAGCGAATCCAGTCGCTTGTCCTTGATCAGGGCTTGCGGCAGGCGCGCATCGCCCTGAATGACGTTGACGAAATCGTAGACGACACGGCGCTCCGCTCCCATGATCAGGTCGAGGTTGCGCAGTCCCACGTCGAAGTCGACGACAACGACTTTATCGCCGGTGCGGGCCAGGGCGGCGCCGATGGCGGCGGTCGTCGTCGTTTTTCCGACGCCGCCCTTTCCCGACGTGACTGTGATGATCTTAGCCATGTCTTGCTTCGCTCCTTAAAGCGCGGTGATCTGCAGGGTCTCATCTGCGGTCGATACGCGTACCGCCTTGCCCCGGAGGGCGTTGTCTATGTCTTCTGCCGTCCGATAGATGCCGTCGACGGCGAGAAGCTCGGCTTCAAGCCGGGTGCAGAAAATCTGCGCCGAGGCGCCGAAAGTCGCGCCGGCGATCGCGCGGCCCGCGAGGGTTCCGTAGACATGGATGGAGCCGCCGGCGATGATCTCCGACCCGGCACCGACCGAACCGATGATCGTCACATCGCCTTCGAGGCAGACGACCGACTGGCCGGAGCGAACCCGTCGCTCGACCAGCATATTGACCGGTTCCACGGGCTTGCGAGGTTCCGCTGGGGGAACCGCCACATCGGCGATGGTGAGGCTGGTGTCGCGTCCGCCGCGCAGGAGAAGCGGCATGCTGGCATCGACCATGCTGGGCCGCACGCCCTCCAGGCCGATCAGCCTTATGCCCCGCTTGGCAAGTTCGCCGATCCAGCGCTCTACATCCGCTTTGGTCTGCGCTGAGTCGGCGAGATCGAGAACCACGGTACGGCCGTTGAAAAATCCAGGAGAACGCTGCAGCCAGATGTCGAAGTCGGCCAGCCATGCCTGGAGCGGGACATCGGCGACGAGGGTCATCGCCGTGAACGAGCGTCCACGGAAACGGATCGACGGGCCGGTTTGGCTGACAGCGTTCACGGTGCGAATCTCCCTCTCTGGAGGATAGATTCGGTTAATCTTGGTTAATGGCTCGTTAACTGGCGCGGCACTCTCCACCGCCGCGCAGTAGCCTGTGCCCGGGGGCGGGGCGGCCGCGCGCGCGTTGACCCCGCCGCCGGCCAGGATCGCTCACCGGACCAAAGGCCCAGCCGCATCAGGTGCTGCTGCAAGGGAAAACGCAAAGCCAGTGCCCGCGCAGGGACTGAAATGGCGGGCCGCGAGCGACCAAGAAGAGAACTATGTGTTCGCTATAGCCCTATGACGCACGGATGCGACGAAGGCCTCACGAAATGGGCGGAGGGATTTGTTGTTCCAATCTGTCCGCCTGCGGGCCTGGGGCTGCGGTGACCTCAAGGCGTTGGACTTGAAGATCGCGCTTCCGTCAGCAACCAATTTGCAAAAAGCTGTATCGGCCCCTCACTCAGTCGGATCGGCTCCGGCAGGATGAGGCAGAAGGTCTTTGAGATCGACTGACCGTCCGGCCAAGGCGCGACCAGGCGCCCCTCCGCCAACTCCTTTTCTATATAAAGGCGCGGCACCAGCGCGACGCCGAGACCGGCAAGCGCGGCTTCGATTTGCATGGAATGAAGATCGTACCGGGCGCCAGCCGCAGGGTTGGTCAGCACAATCCCGGTCTCCAGCGCATAGCGTTCCCAGGCATCCGGGTTCTGGCGTCGATGAAGGCGCGGCAGCTCATCTAGCGATACCGCTCCTTCGCCTTTGCCGAGAAGCGCCGGATGGCAAACCGGAACCAGCGTCTCGTGCAGCAGCCGGTGTGTTCTCATCCCCGTCCAGGCGGGATGCTCGAAATGGATGGCGGCGTCGAAGCCGCTTCCGGCCAGGACAAACGGCTCCATGCGTTCGGCAAGGTGCACGATAATGTTCGGGCGCATGTCACGAAACCGCGCCAACCGCGGAATGAGCCAGCGGGTGGCAAAGGTCGGGATGGTGGCGATGTCGAGGCTCGCGCCGTCGCTGGGCTGGCCCATCAGATATTGACTGTCACGCTCCAGCCGGTCGAGGGACTCGCGAACCTGAACCGCGTAACGCTCGCCGTTCGGCAGGAGCCTGACGCGATTGCCCACCCGCTCGAACAGCGTAACGCCGAGGAAGGCTTCCAGCCGACCGATCTGGCGGCTGATCGCCCCTTCGGTCAGTGCCAGCTCGTCCGCCGCCCGCGCGAAGCTGCCGTGACGAGCTGCCGCTTCGAATGCCATGAGTGCGGAATGACTGGGAATCTTGCGGCGCACGAGCCTCTCCGCAGCAATGACCGAAATGCGGCCCCTTCATAATGACATTTAGTCACTGAAGGATGACCTTTTATCGCTATATGGCCGAATTTCGCGGAATATCATGATCAAACATCAATGAAAGCCAAGCCCGTCGCCTCAAGCGACCAGTCGAGGATGGGCCGATGATCTACACGGTTGAATGCAGCTTTGCCGACCCAGTCAGCGAAGCGGAATGGAACGACTTTTACAGCTTGGACAAGCTGCCCGCCCTCATATCGGTGAGCGGCTTCCACACCTCGCAGCGGTTCAAGGCATTGAGCCGTGGCTGCCCCGTCTATCTCGCCCTACACTCCATCGACGGCCTCTACATCCTGACGGGGGAAGAATACCGCCGGAAGGGCGGCGGCAATTTCGCGCGCTGGCAACAGCACATCACCGACTGGCACCGGAACCTCTATGGCGGGATCGACCGCGCTCCGGCCATTGCAGAGGGCGAATATCTGGCGTTGAGCGCCACAGGCCCCGATCCTCTGATCCGGCTGGGCCTGACACCCTCGGCGATGCAGGCGGTGGCCATGGAGAAGGTTCCCGAACGCCGCTGGCTCGCCAAGGTCGAGCGGGGCGCCGGGCCCGACATCGAGCAACTGCCGGGCGACGTCCATCTCTACGCGCCGATGACGGCGCAGTTGAAGAGTGAGGATCACGCTTCCTCCGAGAAGGAGCGGTAGGCCCGATGCCAAATGTCACGATCTACATTCCGGCAGACAGAATGCCGCCGGACGACGCTCTTGCGGAACTTACGGAGCAATGCACCGATCTCTGCACGGGCATTCTCCGGGCGGCATTGGCGAATGTGCACATCGTCTATGTCGCTGTCCGGCACGGCCGGGGCCACCCGGCCTTCGCGGAAATCCAATATCGCCTTGAGCCTTTTCGGACGCCGCGGGTCATGGAGCGGTTCATGGAGGGGTTGGACAACGCCATAACGCGCAACGCTGGCCTCACCGTGCGCATCCGTTGCTTTGGCTATGCGCAGTCGAGCATCCACGCACGAAACTGAGCTGATGCCTGGAGCAAACCGATGTCTCAACTTGCAATTCCCAGCCAGAAGGTCGGTGACTTAACAGTCACCGCCGTCAGCGATGGCTATCTCCACGTCAGTTTCGACTTTCTCGCGAATATAGATCCAACTGAAGCTTCCCGGATGCAGGAGGATGCGGGGATAAGGGATCACACCTCGATCCATATCAACGGCTACCTAGTACGCGGAGGCGGTCACACCGTCCTGATCGATGCCGGAGCCGGTGGTTTCAAGCAGTGGGGCGGCCGCCTGAAAACCAATCTGCTGCTTGCCGGCATCCAGCCTTGCGAGATTGACGCGATCCTGCTGACGCACGCCCATCCCGATCATGTCGGGGGATTGATGGACGCAGGAGAAGCCGTCTTCCCGAATGCCGAGCTTGTCGCCCACCATCGGGAAGTCGCGTTTTGGCAGGATGACGGCAATCTCAGCCGCGCGCCCGAGCGTGCCCGTGGCAACTTCCTCTTGGCGCGACAGGCGTTCGACGGCTATCGCGACAAACTGCGCAAGTTTGAGGACGGCGAGGTGCTGCCCGGCATCACGGCGATGCCTCTGCCGGGACATACAGCTGGGCACACCGGATATCGGCTCGATTCAGGCGACAAGAGCCTGCTGGTCTGGGGCGATATCGTTCATTTCCCGCAGATCCAGATTCCCCGGCCCGACGTTTCGATCGCGTTCGACCAGGATGCGCATCTCGCCGCCGGAACACGAACGAAGCTGCTGGACTGCGTCGCCGCCGAGCAGTTGCTGATCGCCGGCATGCACCTCGGGGAACCCGGCTTTGCACGCATCAAACGGACGGGCGATACCTATGCTGTCGCATATGAAAAATGAACACGACACCAAGCGTGTTTATGTCCCGAATGGAGGCGTTCCCTGACAGTCTGGGCCCAATCTCGACGGGAGCATCGGAAATTCCTCGATCATCGCAGGCAGTTCATCTGAATAATCTGCCGTGGGGGACCGGGCACATCCCGACCTGATTTAGTGGTCGAGGGCGACCACTAAATCAGGGAGGCCAAATCGCAGCCAAATCTGCTTTTGAAGTTCCCGCGGCAATCGGTGACGACTGAGTAGCCATCATTCAGATCGTCGCACCACAGCGTGCAACGGCGGAGGCTGGCGGGCCGCGCCCGACGATGATGAGCACTATGTCTCCACTATAGCACTCTAACGCCGCACAAGGCGACAATCCGGACCACACCTTGAATCGCGCTTTGTCACATCATGCGTTCTGCGCCAGCGCGGCACCCCATGCACAGCGATGATCCGGCAGCACCGACAAGCAGGTCGATACCTGCCCACGACAACCCGCCTGCTCCTGCGGTTTCGAGAATAACACCGCCCATGACTGCCCCGCCAAAAATGGCGATGTTCCATGCCGTCACGATCATCGCCTGGGCCACGTCGGCCGCAGAACCGGCAGCACGCGCTGATGCGGTCTGAAAGAGCGTCGCCGACCCGCCAAAGGCCAGCCCCCAGATAAGTGCGGCCCCGCAGATAGCCAACGGTGCTCCGGTCGTCACCGCAAGTATCAAGATCGCTACCAGAAACAGGCCGATGCCGGCGAAGGTCAATGGTCGCAACCATTTATCGATCAAAACTCCCGTCAGACCGATACTGACAAGTGCGGCCCCCCCGAAAACCAGAAGGACACTGTCGATTTGGCCCGTCATACGATGGCCGGCCAGAAGTGGCGCGATGTAGGTGTAGAGGATGTTATGGGCCAGGACGAAGCAGAGCGTCACCGCCAGCACCGGGCGTACGCCCGGAACCATAAAGACCTGGGCCAAGGAAGGGCGTTGCGTTTCAGGCTCTCCGGCAAAAGCCGGCACCTTGGCGATGATCCATCCAGCGAGCAGCAACGCGATCACGCTAAGCAATCCGAAGGTCAATCGCCAGCCGGCGAGGTTGCCGATAAATGTGCCGGCCGGGATGCCGATGGAGAGCGCCAACGGCGTCCCCGCCATCGCAATGGCCATGGCCCGACCAGCGAGGCTGGGCGGCGCCATGCGAACAGCATAGCCGGCCAGCAACGCCCACAGCAGGCCGGCCGATACACCGCCGACGAAACGTGCCGCCATCGCGACGATAAAACTCGTCGTCAGGGCCGTAATCAGATTGGCGATAGCGAAACCGATGATGGCGACGAGCAGGAGCGGTCGCCTGCGCCAGCTTCGCGTTGCTGCCGTCAGCGGGATCGCTGCGAGCAGCGATCCCAGCGCATAGATGCTGATCCATTGTCCCGCCATGGCCTCGCTCACATCGAGCGAGCCCCCGATCTGTGGAAGCAGACCGGCCGGGAGGGCCTCCGTCAGGATGGTGACGAAACCGGCGAGCGCCAGTGCGCATAGCCCAGCCACCGGCAGCCGTTCGCCCCGCGTCGTCATGCCGAGGCCTTCGGCAGCACCAGGTCGCCAACGGTGTAGGTGTGAAACTCGCTCGATGAGACAGTGTCGAGCTTGCGGAACTTCTCGAGGAATACCGGGTCGGAAAAGAAGATCTCTACGTCGCCGGGGTCCGAGATCGCCTCGATATTCACGACCGTCAGCCCATCGGTGCTCTTGGCGAGGTTGCTCCACTGAAATCCCGGTTTCCGCTCGGCGACATAGTGGACGACATCCTGGATCAGCCGAAAGGCTTCCTCCTGCTTGTCGGGATGAACGTGAATCAGGTTGACGATGAAAGTCGTCGGGGCGGGCTGGATCGTGAAGGCGGGGATCATGTTCGTCTCCTTGGTTTCGCAAAGCCAAGGGATAGCGGTCGCCTTGTTGCGGAAAAATGGGCCGTTGTGCCGGTGACTACGGAATAATAGTCCTATAACAATCCGGGCATGGACAAACTCACGGCGTTCGACGCCTTCGTGCAATCGGCTGAAGCCGGCAACTTCGTGGCGGCTGGCCGCAAGCTCGGCCTTTCCGCCTCCGCGGTTGGCAAGGCGGTGGCCCGACTGGAACAACGGCTGGACGTGCGCCTATTCCATCGCAACACGCGCAACATGACCCTGACCGAAGAGGGGCGGCTGTTCCTCGAACGCTGCCGCCGCATCTTCGAGGAGGTCGAGGCGGCGGAAGCCGAGCTTGCCCGATCCAATTGGACGCCGAGAGGGCGGCTGCGGGTCAGTCTGCCGCTGGTCGGCATGCTGCTGACGCCGGTGATGGCCAAGTTCATGTGCGCCTGGCCGGAGGTGCAACTCGACCTGGATTTCAGCGATCGGCTGGTGGACGTGGTGGAGGAAGGGTTCGATGCCGTCATTCGCACCGGGCAGCCCTCGGACAGCCGGTTGATGAGCCGCAATGTCGGCCGGTTCAAACTGAAGATCGTCGCCTCACCCGACTATCTGGCGCGATGTGGCCTGCCGGAATCCCCCGACGATCTGGCGCATCACCAGTGTCTTCACCAACGCTCTCCCAGCACCGGCAAGATCCGACCCTGGCCGTTTGCGCGCGCGGAACGGCAGGGGAAGATTGTCTTGCCCGAACGGATGAGCGCGACGGCGGTCGATCCTCTGATCGACTTGGCGGTCGAAGGCTTGGGAATTGCCTGTCTGCCGCCCTTTGCGATCCGTCGCGAGATCGCTGACGGCCGTCTCGTGTCCATCCTGGACGAGTGGGTCACCGAGACCGATCAGTTCAATGTCCTCTGGCCGGCCAGCCGCCAGATCACGCCCAAACTGAGGGCGTTCGTCGATTTCATGGCCGAGCATCTGCAGCCACAATAGAGAACAGGTGTCGCGCCATTTCGGCCCGTTTCCGCTGTCATGGGCGGGCGCAGCCGCGGCGGCTTGACGCGCGGTGCGGAAATCAGCGGCGTTTGCGCAGCTCTGGCGCAGAATATCGCGTCATGACGTGAAATCGTCGGGCTTGGCGGGCCGTACCCGACGATAATGAGCGCCACGTCTACGCTAGTGCTCTCCAATATCGTACGGTATACATCCCGGATCTAATTGACTCGATATATCAACGCTATTTGGCGTTATTCGAACGGGGAGGTCTGGTGATTTGCGGCCCGTCCGCTCATGGCGAGCGAGGGCAATTCTCCGACATTGACTCAAGCTGCTTTTCAATCGTGGAAACGGCATCATGAGCGCTGAGAAGAGCGGTATCCACTATGAGGCGAGGCTCGGTCCACGGGATGTAATCGTGTGACGCCACCGACGACCACGTGGGAAGCGTGAAGCCCTCTATGTCTGGCACACGCCCCTCCACCCGACGCCTATGTTCGTTTTCGTCGCTGCAGATCACCTCGACCTCAAGAAGACGTGCTCCGTCGACGGCTCGCACGACATCGCGCCAGCCTTGCCGACTTTCGGGGACGGGATTGACGCTGTCGGCGACAACTACGTTGCCGAGCTTGAGGTTCGAGGACGCTATGGCAAAGGCCACGACATAGCCGGCGGGGCCGATCTCTTGGTCAAATTCAAAATGTTGCTTGAGCGCGTGCTCGATCTCGTCAACACGAACACAGGCAGCCGATCGTTTGGCGGCCAATGCCTTCCCGATCGTTGTCTTGCCGGTGCCGGGCAATCCGCTGAGGGCGATGAGCATAGGACCTCCGATTTCCTCGCTACGATCGCTAACGGGAATCCTCAGCGAGGTCGAGAACGTCCAACTCGGGTCGATTGCCGCCCCGCACTGGCAGGCCGAAGTCGCATTCGATGCCCACGTTAGGTGCCATGTGGCAACCGACGGCGATCGAGTAGCGATCTCGCAGAATTTCGCGGCGTGGCATGCAATTGCGGCGCCTGAGGGTTTCGAACTGCCCAACGCAGACCGCTGAAATGCCTGCCCTGGCCCAATCGCACAGCTATGATCATCGTCAGCTGGAGGCCCAAACGTCCTGGAGGTAGCGCTGTGCGGTTTCCAGCTCGGGCAAGGCCGGGGCGCCGAGGATGTCGGTCAGGGCCGCGCGGACATCGGGAGCCATAGTGCGGGCATTGCCGCAAATCAGGATGGAGGCGCCGCGCGCGACCAGTTCCTTGACCGTGGCGGAATGGGCCCGCAGCAGATCCTGCACATAGGTTTTGGGAGTGTCCTCGCAGCGCGAGAAGGCGACCGCGAGCAGGCTCAGCGTGCCTTCGTCCTGGTACGCCTCCAGTTCCTCGCGATAGAGGTAATCGCCCTCGTTCCGGCAGCCGAAGAACAGCAGGACCGGCCCCACCTCAGCGCCCTTCGCCCTCAGCGCGTGCCGCTCCTGGATGAAGCCGCGCAGCGGCGCGATACCGGTGCCTGGGCCCACAAGGATGAGCGGCGCCAAAGGATCCTCCGGCAGGTGAAAGGCGCTACCCGTGTCCTTCACAACCACGCGCAGCGTCGTGCCCTCGGCGCAATTCGCCAGATAGGCGCTGCACAACCCGTCATGCACGGTTCCATCCGCGCCGTTGAAACGGTGTCCGCCGACGGTGAGGGTGCAGCTGTCCGGCGACAGCAGCGGCGAGGACGAGATGGAGTAGTAGCGGGGTTTCAGCGCCGGCCGCACGCTGAGCAGCGTGGCAAGATCGAGCGTCACGGAGGGCAGTTGCGAGAGGAGATCCATCACGCGCGGCTTGCCTGCGGCGACGTTCGGAAAATCGTCCAGCCACTGGGCGATCCGCGCCTGATCGGGCGGGCATCGGGCAGCTTTGGCCCAGGCGCGCAGGTCGCGCCGCGTCACCGGGCCGGCAAGGTCGAGGTGGTCCGCGAGCAGCTCGCCAACCCGCACCGGCACGCCGAAGGGCAAGCCGCTCTCCTGATCCGCTTCCGGCGCCAGGGCGGAGAGAAGCACGGTTGTCTCCGCCGCCAGGCCGCAGCGCGCCACCGCTGCGTCCACAAGGGCCGGCGGATTGCAGGGAAAGACGCCGAGATGATCGCCGGCGGCATAGGTGGTGCCGGAGGGTAAGGGCAATTCGATATGGCGGGTCGAGCCCGGGGCGCCGGGCGCCTGCAGTTCCCGATTGACGCGCACCTTGCTCGGCACGGCGTTCTGATCAAGGGCTGTGCTGCGGCGGGGTGCGGCCCCCGTCGCCGCGCCGGCGAAATTCACCACCTCCACCTTGATCGTGGGCGTTGCCGCCGCCTCCCCATCCTGAGGATGTCCGGCAACGCTACTGTCGAGCGCATGCCACAGAGCCGCTGTCCAGCTTTCCACCGCCGCCTCGAAGTCGGCGTCGGCGTCGGCCGCGCCGGGGTCCAGAAGCGGCGTGCCGCCGCGCGCCGCGAGGCCATCGGCAACGGTGCGTGGGAATTTCTGGAAGGTCTGGCGCCACTGGGCGTTGCCGCAGCCCAGCACCGCAAAGCGCAGCCCGGCGCAGGCGTCCATCGGGGCCGTCTCCAGCCAGCGGGCGAAGCCGGCGGCATTGTCCGGCGGCGCGCCATTATAGGTGGAGGTGACGATCACCACCGGCCCGTCCGTCAGCCAGGGTTGGCCCGCCTGCTCGTCCAGCTCTGCCACGCGCGCGGCAAAGCCCCGGCCGGCGGCATCCCGCGCGAGCGCAAGGGCGATGTCGCGGCAGCCGCCCATGTTGGAGCCGTAGAGCACACGCATGGGCCGCCCCGCCCCAGCCACCCCGGCCGGAACCGGCTGATCCTTCGGCGCGTCCGCTCTCGCCGGGAACCGGCCCTTCACCTCGGGCCGCCGCTCCAGCAGCATCTCCAGATGGTCCGGCTTCACGGTCAGCGCCTGCTTGTGGCGCAGCACGTAATGCGGATCGCGCGGGCGGGCCGTGTATCGCTGGATGAACCGGGCGAGCACCATGCGCGCTTCGAGCAGGGCGAACTGGAAGCCGATGCAGGAGCGCACGCCCATGCCGAAGGGATGATAGGCATCGCGATGGTGCTTGCCCTCCTCGCCCGGCAGGAAGCGGTCGGGGCGGAAGCTATGCGCGTCCGGCCCCCAGAAGCGCGGATTGGTCTGCAAGGTCGTCAGCGACACGAACATGCGCTCGCCGGCCTTCACCTCGTAGCGCCCGTTGCCGACCGTCGTGTCGCGCGTAACATAACGGGGGAACATCGGCACTGGCGGGCACAGCCGCAGCGTCTCCTTCAGCACGCGCTGGGTGTAGTCGAGCCGGCCGCAATCTTCATAGGTCGGGACATAGGAGAAGTCCCGGCCAAGCACCTGATCCACCTCGGCGATCAGCTTCTCCAGCGCTTCCGGGTTCTTCCACAGATGATACAGCGCATAGGAGAGCATGCCGCTGGTGGTTTCATGCCCCGCGATCAGCAGGACGATGAGCTGGCCGCGAATATTGTCGTCCGGCAGCTTCAACCCCGTCACCCGGTCCGGCGTGGTGAGCATCACCTGCAGCAGGTCCGTGGGCACGGGGGCCCCGCTCTCCATGAGCGTGCGCCGCTCGCGGATGATGGCGTTCACATCCTCCAGCATGATCTTGTCGGCGGCGGCGCGCTGGCGGCGGGCCTCGTGGTAGAAGACTTCCGGGAGGAGGCGCTTTGGCTCCTGCATGGCATCCACCAGAACCAGATTCATCGCCTCCACGAAGGGCGGCAGCGCCGGGGAGTCGATGGCATCGTACCGCTTGTTGAAGGCGGCGTAGGAGATGGCCTCGAAGGTCATCCGGGTCATCAGGTCGGTGGCGAGGAAGCTCTCATCGGGCCCCAGCCGGTCGAGATGGGCCAGCAGGTCGTCCGCCACCTCGACGATGCGGCCATAGTAGTTCTTCAGCGCCGTGGAGCCGAAGGCGGGGGCAAGGATGCGGTGGGCGCGATGCCACAGCGGATCATCGTCACTGGCGGTGAACAGCGCGCTGCCGACGCTCTTTTCCGCGAGGTTGCCGAGGCCGCCACGGCCCTCCACCACCTTGGCGAACACGTCGGGCGCCGCTGTCATCTCCGAGACGATATCGGCATCGGCGCAGAAATAGGCCCGGCCGCCCGGGGCCTTGAAGGCGAAGAAGTCGCCATATCGGGCGTGGAGATCGGCCACCGCTCCCACGAGACCATCCGCATTGTGCAGCTCGGGCAGGTTTCCGACGATAGGGTAAGGCTTGGGGCCGGGTACGCTGCCATGCACCACGGCGCCATCGCCGCCGGCCGTCACCAGCGTCAGCCGCGTCCCATCGGGAACGCTGTCGTCCAGCGCGACCACGATCCCGTCCGCCGTCTCCACATGGAAGAGGGCCCCGGCCGGGAGGTGGGCGGCGACGCGGATAGCCTCCCGCAGCGCCTCGGGACTGGCACCGGGAAACCAGCCGACACGCACGGGACCGGTCGCGAGATCGAGTTCAAGGGTCTTCAGGACTGGCGGGGCGTTATCGGCGGCGGTCTCATCGAGGGTGGTCTTGCTGGCGGACATGGGGGTTCCTGGCGCCCGGAGGTGATCAGCGTTGCGGCAGCATGGCGGGTGTGCGCTGCGCCAGGCTGCCATGGAGGGTCTCGATCGCCGCCACGGTGCGCGCCATGTCCGCCTCGGGGTCGATCTCCCGCGCCACCGACTGGGCGCGCGCGGCGAGCCCCGTATCGTCCAGCACCGCGCGCAGGCTCTGTTCGAGGCTGCCCCGGTTGACCTTCGTGTGCGGGAGCACCGCCCCCACGCCGATGCGGCGCATCCGCATCGCATTGTCGGGCTGGTCGAAGGCGAAGGGAATGGTGAGCACCGGCACGCCGGCCCGCAGCGCTTCCGCGCAGCCGCCGACGCCGCCATGCTGCACCACGGCGGTGGCATGAGGGAACAGGCGGGAATGCGGCGCGTAGTCCAGCGCCAGCACCTGATCGGCTGGCGCGTCGGGCGGCGGGTTCTGGCCCATCAGAAGAATGGCGCGGCGCCCGAGAGTGCGGGCCGTATCCGCCGCGATCTGGTAGAAATCATGCGCCAGATGGACCACCGTGGTGCCGAGGGTGAAGACCACGGGCGGGGAGCCGGCCGCGAGGAAGGCTTCGATCCGCGCGTCGGTCTCGGGGCTCGCCTCCTGCGCGAAGAAGGGAAAGCCAGTCTGCACGGAGGCGGCCGGCCAGTCCCGCTGCGGCGTGCCGAAGACCGGCGGAAACAGCGCCAGCACCAGATCGGGCGAGAACTTGTCGGTGAACATGATGTCGCCGGTGCCGACCCCCACCTCACGCTGAAGCGCCAAGAGTGGCCCGGCCCAACGGGTCGTCTGGCGACGAAGGAGGCGGAACAGCAGGCGCTGCGGCCAGGCCCCGAGATGACGCAGGTGATAGCCCGCCGGAAACCAGGGCAGCACGCTGGGATCAAGCGCCGACATCATGGTGGAGGGTGCCAGCATGGCATTGGCCCAGGGCAGGCCGCGCCGCGCCGCGACCAGCCGGGCCACGTGGACGAGTTCCCCCGCCACCAGCACATCGGCGCCGTCGGTGGCGTCCAGCAGATCCGCATAGGTTTCCCGCACATGGGGAAAGACGAGGTCGAGGAACAGCCGCCGCCCGCCATGCACCGGATCGCCGAAGATCTCCATCAGCACATCGGGCGGGAAATCCGGCCGCAGGGCATGGAAGGGCAGGCCGAGCGCCGCCACGCGGGGACCATAGACCGCCGGCGCCGCGATGATCGGGTCATGGCCCTGCGCGCGCAGGGCCTGCCCGATCGCGAGCATGGGATAGAGGTCGCCGAACGATCCCAGCGTGGCGAGAACGGCGCGCATCACGGCGCCCCCTTGACGACGGCCGGCGCGGCGGGTTTGCGGCGCATCAGCAGCACGGCGGCGAGCAGGCCCAGCGCCACCATGCCGGTTCCGACATAATAGCCGTCGCCGATGCTGCGGGCGGCGCTGAGGCGCAGCGTGGACGCGACCGCTGGCCATTGCGCTACCAGCGCCTCCACCGCCTCCGGCCGGCCATAGACGGCCTGCTCCATGAGGCCTTCGAGCGCCCTGCGCGCCACGCCCTCCGGTGCGGCGCCGGCCGCGATGTCGAGGAAGCGCGCGCGCTCCATGCCGGCGACCACCGTGCCGATCGCCGCCATGCCGATCGCGCCTCCCATCTGTCGCACCGTGTCGAGCGCGCCGAAGGCACGGCCGCGCTGGTCTTCAGCCGCGCGCGCGGTGCCGTCCGTGTAGGTCTGCGACAAAGCGAGGCCCATGCCCGCGCCTGTTGCGACGAGGGCCGGCATCATCAGCAGGAAGTCGGCGCGTGGCAGGGCCTGCGTTTCCCACAACAGGCCCAGCGTTCCCAGGCTCAGGCCGGCGACCACGGGCAGCTTCGCGCCATGGCGGTCATAGAGCAGGCCGCCCACGGGTGCGCAGACCATCAGCGGCACCAGGAACAGCAGCATGGCCAGGCCGGATTGCAGCGGCGTGAAGTGCAGGATCCGCTGAAGATAGATCGCCCCGAAAGCCGACTGGCCCACCAGCGCGCATTGGGCGCAGAACAGCACGATGCTGTCGGCGGCAAATTGCCGGTCGGCAAACAGCCGCATATCCACCAGCGGCTCGGCGGCGCGGCGCTGCGCGCGGATGAAGAGCCCCAGAAGAGCCGCGCCGATGGCGACGAGGGCGAGCGTCAGCGGCGACGTCCAGCCCCAGACATGGCTTTGCTGGAGGCCCAGGACGATCGGCCCCAGCGCCGCCGCCAGCAGCAGGCTGTGGGCCGGCCGGAAGGTGCCACCGCGCGGGCCGGTTGCGGCGGGTCCCGCGGCGCGCAGCATCAGGAGCGTGGCGGCGGCGAGCGGCAGGTTGACGAAGAAGGCCCAGCGCCAGCCCCCAAGCTGCACCAGGGCGCCGCAGACGATGGGCCCGAACACCAGGGCAAGGCCGCCAAGGCCGCTATAGATGCCCATGGCCCGGCCGCGCTGCGCGGGGCCGAACGCCTCGGTGGCCAGCAGCGCGGCGGCCGGGGCCATCAGGATGTTGCCCAGCCCCTCAAGCACGCGGCCGCACAGCAGCATGGGCAGGTTCAGCGAGAGGCCGCTGAGCAGAGAGCCCGCCGCGAACAGGGCCACGCCGGCGCGGAAGACGCGGTCGCGGCCAAAGACATCCGCGAGCCGCCCTCCGGTGGCGATCGCGGCCGCCACGGTCAGCGCATAGAGGGTGATGATCCATTGCTGGGCGCCGTGGCTCAGCATCAGCTCGCGCTGGATGGAGGGAAGCGCCACCGCCGTGCCGGTCGCGTCGATCATGATCATGCCCAGCGCGCCGCTGCCGGCAAACACGGCGTACCATCGCTGCTGGCTGGTTGCGGTCGTCATGCAGGCTCCCGAACACCGACGATGGCAGCACCCGCCAGCGGTGCGTCACGGCCATGATCCGGCGCCGAGTTTCTGCGGCCGGCCCGAGCTTGTCCATGCCCGCGACATAATAATACCGTCGCTCCAGCGCCATGGACGGCTCCGTGCCAAGTAGTGGATGGCAACCAGCACCAATGACACACCGTGTAGGGCGATTAATGGCCTTTGGGGAGCGTGCGGGATTCGACCGCGACCGGAGAGCACACTCCACGCAGGTGTCTTTGTTGACGTACGGGCGGGCGCCCCCTGCCTTCGCAACGCCGCTTCGATCCATTTTCCGGCACTTTTAAACCAAGGCAATTTCAACGACATAGGCGTTCGCGGTTTCACCCTGGTCGCCGCGCCACTTCTCTCGCTCGGGATGCATGCACCCGCTCCCTTGGGGAATCTGGCCCGAACGGAGCGACATTATTGCTACTCTCCCGCCGCGCCGCCAGTATCGACATTGTTGCTACAGGAGGGTCGTGATGCGAGCTGTTGTAAAAAAATGGGGCAACAGTGCCTCGGTCAGAATTCCTGCCTCACTGCTGGCTGAGGCTGGGCTGAGCTTGGACCAGACGGTTGATATCCGCTCCGTCACTGGCGCCATCATCATCGAGCCGATCAAGAGCCTCGAATATGATCTCGATGAGCTGATCGCCGCTATCACGCCCGAGAACATGCACGAGGAAGTCGATTTCTGTGTGCCCGTCGGAAAAGAGGCACTTTAAGGTGGTGGCCTATGTTCCCGAAGCCGGCGACATCGTCTGGCTTCAATTCTCACCGCAAGCAGGACATGAGCAAGCGGGGCATCGCCCTGCCGTCGTGCTATCTACCGCCTCCTATAATCGCCTTGGGCTGATGCTGTATTGCCCCCTGACGACCAAGCGCAAGGGGTACCCGTTCGAGGTGCCGATTGAGGACGAGAGACAAGGCGTCGTTCTGGCAGATCAGGTAAAATCCCTGGACTGGCGGGTACGAGCAGCCAGCTTCAAAGGTCGGATATCCGATTCAGAGCTGGCCCAGGTCCGGGCCAAAGCACGATCGTTGATCGGTCGACCCTGACAGCTGCAGCCCGAAGAACGGGCATCCCGCTATGTCAGCGCTTTCACCGGCCGTCGTGACGGAACAAGGTGGGCGTCGGGCTCCGCCTTTCCCTGTCATTTATCCGGACGCCGCGAACGTCATCGAGGCGGGCCGCTTTCTTGCCAAACGCCTTGTCGAGAAACGCACGCGCATCGTTCGCGCCGACCCGGTCGGCGCGGGCGATTACGAAGGCGGAGAGGCCGAAGCGCAGCGGCGCCCCCCGGCGCAGATCGGCGATCAGCGCGGCGACATCGGTCGGCGGCTGGCCATTGATGAACCACACATCGCTGTGGTCGGCGGCCAGCACCTCGCGATCGGCGGGTGCGGGAGGAATTGTCTGCTTCAGCCCGCGCGGCCTCCCGGCCCGATATATCACGTCGAGAATGCGTGCTGTGTGCGGACGCCGGCGTATACAGTTCATGCTGGACTTCATCGGAATGAATCAGTCGCGTCCGATCGATTCAAAACTCTGGTTGGACGCGACATGACGCGCGCGCGATTCTCTTCCTATGATCGCGCAGCCCTATCAGCTCTATGTCGAACGGCGTTGGCCAAGGCCATGGTGTTGGGGGATCGTCGCCCTTCCCGTTGCTGGCCAACTGCCCCGCAGGCTCCTCTCTGATGTCAGCTCAGCTGCAGAAGAGCGTGTGGCTGCCGATCCGCACCACCCGCGCGGTCACCGCGCGGTGGATTGGCGACGTTCTGGCCGAAGCCTTTGCTGGCTTCGGCCAGAGGCCTTTCACCCGGCACGTGAGGCGGCGGAATCCGTGGCCAGCAGCGAGCTGCCCGTTCACACGTGCCGGGTGCCCGCGAACTGCGCGTTCAGCGTATCGAAGGCGAGCTGGAACACCAGCTCGTGCACGGTGGGGATCAGCGTCAGGTCGTCCTGCGGCGCGGCCACCCAGTCGGCGGTCCACACCGCCAGCGTGGTGTCGTCGGCGGTGACAGGGTGAAGCCGCAGCCCGGCGTGGTAGTTGAGCCAGGGCATCGGGCTCATATTGATCTTGTAGCGGAACGCGGTGTCGATGTCGGAGAGATAGGTCAGCTGCTCGTGCAGCCGCCCCTCGCCGAACAGGAAGTCGCGCACGGCGCCCACCTTGTCGGCGCGGGCATCGTCCAGCATCGTCATCGCGTGGATGTCCGGGTGCCAGTCCGCCATGCCGGCGAAGTCGCGCACCGCCGCCCAGGCGGTGGCCAGCGGCGCACCGAGCCGGGAGGCGCAGTAGACCTTGGCGGGGTGGAGCCCCTGCCAGCGCGCCTCCGTCGACGCGAGATGCGTCTCACCCTCCAGCTTCGCCGCCAGCGCCGCCAGCCCGCTGGCGAAGACGCCATTGGCGACGATGTCCGCATATTTGCCGGCGTCCTCCGGCGCTTCGTCGAAGGTGGCTTCCCAGATCGCCAGCGTCTCCTCGCCGGTGGTCAGGGGCAGAAGGCTGAAGCGGGCCTCGTAGTTCTCGACCGGGAAGGCGGGCGTCTCGAAATTATAGGCGAAGAAATAGCGGCTATCGTCGAGTTCCAGCAGGCGCTCGCGCACCAGCGTGCCGTCGCCGAGATGAAACGAACGGATGCAGCCAACCACGTCGGCATCGCGCCCGTCCTCGATGACGCTGTCCATAATTGCCGGGTGCCAGCCCGGCATGCCGTTGAAATCACGCGCCAGGGCCCAGACCGCCTCGACAGGCGCGGCGATGATGCGGCTCGCATAGGCTTTTGCCATTTTCTTTTCCTCCCTGATCGGCCGTCTTGCATTCAGCGCGAGATGGCCTTGAAGCGTCGGGTCTGGTCGGTCAGCGCCTGCTCGGTCGGCAGGCGCTCCATGCTGCTGGCGCCATAGAATCCATGGATTTCCTCACAATTGGCGAGGACATAGGCCGCGTCGTCCGGCTCGGCGATCGGCCCGCCATGGCACAGCACGATGACATCCTTTCGCACCGCGCGCGCGGCCGCCGCGATGGAATCGATGCGCTTGACGCAATCATCGAGCGTGAAGGCGGTCTCGGCACCGATCGCCCCGCCGGTGGTGAGGCCCATATGCGCGACGATGATGTCGGCGCCGGCCTGCGTCATCGCCCGCGCCTCGTCCTCGTTGAAGACGTAGGGGGTGGTGAGCATGTCCTTGGAATGGGCGAGGCGCACCACATCGACCTCCAGCCCGTAGCTCATGCCGGTCTCTTCGAGGTTGGCGCGGAAGGTGCCGTCGATCAGCCCGACGGTGGGGAAGTTCTGGATGCCGGAAAAGCCCATCGCCTTGATCTGGTCGAGGAAGTAGTCGAACGGGCAGAACGGATCGGTGCCATTCACCCCGGCGATGACGGGCGTGCGCTTGACGACCGGCAGCACTTCCCTCGCCATGTCGAGGACGATCTCGTTGGCATTGCCATAGGCCAGAATGCCGGCCAGCGAGCCGCGCCCGGCCATGCGGTAGCGGCCTGAATTGTAGATGACGATCAGGTCGATCCCGCCGGCTTCCTCGCATTTGGCGGAAAGGCCGGTGCCGGCGCCGCCGCCGATAATGGGCTGGCCGCGCGCCACCATGTCCTGGAACTTGGCGAGAAGGGTCGAGCGTTCGATGCGTGCCATTTTGGACTCCAGAGATCAAAGGCCGGGTGCGACATCCCGGAAATGGGCGACGAGGGCGTCGGCGAATTCCGGGTCGTTGATGTGGTGGGGAAGGCGGATGAGGCGCCGGCGCGCGGTCGCCTTGACGGTCGCTTCGAGCGCGGCGAACAGGGCGGCATCTGCCTGCGGGTCGTGGAAGGGGGCGCCCGGTGCGTCGATGGCGGAGACCCCGCCCTCGGGAATGAGGAAGCGCACCTCTCCGTCGCAGGCGTTCAGCCGCTCGCCGATCCAGCGGCCCATCCGGTCGTTCTCGGCCGCCGTGGTGCGCATCAGCGTCACCTGCGGGTTGTGGATGTAGAACAGCCGTTCGGCATAGGCGGCCGGCACGCTTTCGCGGGCACCGAAGTTCACCATGTCGAGGGCGCCGCAGGAGCCGACATAGGGCAGCTTCGTGCGGGCGACCGCGCCGAAGCGGTCCGGCGTGCAGGGAAATACCCCGCCCATCAGGAAGTCGCAGACTTCCGTCGTGGTGACATCGATCAGCCCGGCGAGCAGGCCGGAATCGGCCAGCTTCTCCATCGACTGCCCGCCAGTGCCGGTGGCGTGGAACACCAGCGCGTCGATCCCCCCGCCCAGCCGCTCCGACACCTGGTTCACGCACGCCGTGGTGACGCCGAACATGGAAAGCCCGACCGCCGGCCGGCTGTCCGCGGCCTGCGGCGGGGCAGTGCGGGCCATGCCGGCCATGGCGTGGGCGGCGTTGGCGAGAATCGTGCGCGAAATGCGGTTGAGGCCGGCGAGATCGGTCACCGCATACATCATGGCGATGTCGCTCGGCCCGACATAGGGCGCGACATTGCCGGAAGCGACGGTGGAGACGATGAGCTTGGGCACGCCGATCGGCAGCGCCCGCATGGCCGGCGCCACCAGCGCCGTCCCACCCGAACCGCCGAGGCCAATCACGCCGGCAATATCCGGGCGCGCCGTGATGAAGCGCTCGAAGGCCAGCGCCATGGCGCCGACCGAGCGGCCGCGGTCGCCGGTGAACACCGCGCCGGGGCCTTCCGGATGCCAGCTCGCCACTTGCGAGGCCGGGATGTCCGCCCCCGTGCCGGCCTCATGGGTCGACAGATCGACGAGTGTCGCAGTGACGCCTTCGGCCTCGATCAGCGCCTTCACATAGGCGAGTTCCTCGCCCTTCGTGTCGCAGGTTCCCGCGACATAGACCTTACCCATGGCGTTCTCCCGAGTGTTTTGTGTTGTGCCGGCCATCAGTGCGCGCTCACGCCGAGATAGCGGCGCTGCATGTCTTCGTTGCGGGTGATCTCCTCGGCGCTGGTTTCCAGCGCGATGCGCCCGTTGACCATCACCAGCACGCGCTCCGAGACACTGGTGGCGACCGAGAAATTCTGTTCGACGAGGAGAAGCCCGACCCCTTCGCCGTTGATGGTGTGAAGAAGTTCGACGACATGGTCGACGATGACCGGGGCGAGACCTTCGGTCGGCTCGTCCATCACCAGCAAGGCCGGGTTCAGCAGCAGGGCGCGGGCGATGGCCAGCATCTGCTGCTCGCCGCCGGAAAGCTGGGCGCCACCATTGCCGCGCCGCTCGGCGAGGCGCGGGAACGTTGCGTAGACCCGCTCGATGGTCCAGGCCGCGCGCGTCGCCGCGTCGCCGCGCGGGGCCGTCAGGACCAGATGTTCATGCACCGACAGCGAGGGGAACACCCGCCGCCCCTGCGGCACATAGCCGATGCCGGCGCGGGCGATGCGCACCGGCCGCTGCCTGGTGAGATCCTGCCCGGAGAGCGCGATGCGCCCGCCGCGCGTGGGCACCAGCCCCATGATCGCCTGGCACAGCGTGGTCTTGCCCATGCCATTGCGCCCGATGATGGAGAGCGGCCCGGCCGGCAGGGTGAGCGAGACGCCCTGCAACACATGGCTGGCGCCGAGATAGACGTCGAGGCCGGCGACGTCGAGGAGGGGAATGGCGGGTTCAGGAGACATGTTTGCCCATGTAGATGTCGTGCACGGTGCGATCGTTCTCGATCTCCCGTGGCGTGCCCTCGGCGACCAGCCGGCCATTGTGCATCACGCTCACCTGGTCGACGGCGCGCAGGGCGATGTCCATGTCGTGCTCGATCATCACCAGGGTGATGGCGCGCGGCAGTTCCAGCAGCAGCTTCAGCAGCATCTCGCGCTCGCGCGGCGAGAGGCCGGCCGCCGGCTCGTCCAGCAGCAGAAGGCGCGGCTCGCCGGCCAGCGCCATGGCGAGCTCCAGCTGCCGGCGCTCGCCATGCGACAGCGTACTGCAGGGCGAATCCAGTACCTCGGTGAGACGCAGCCGCTCGGCCAGCCCTTCGCCGGCCGCCATTTCAGCCAGGCGGCTCGCCGGCCGGGCGATCGACATGCGCCCGCCGCAGACACCGCGCACGGCGAGGAACAGGCTCTGCCGCACCGTGAGGCCGGCGAACATCAGCGAGGTCTGGTAGGTGCGGCGCAGCCCGTCGCGCACGCGCCTTTCCACCGGCAGGCCGGTGACGTCGCGGCCGAACATCAGGATGCGGCCCTGCGAGGGGGGAATGTCGCCCGCCACGAGATTGAACAGCGTGGTCTTGCCGGCGCCGTTCGCCCCGAGAATGGCACGCCTTTCACCCTCCGCCACCTTGATGGTGACGTCGCGCACGGCGTGCAGCGCGCCGAAGCGGCGTCCCACGCCCTCGATTGAGAGGGCGTGGGGGGTGACCGCAACCGTTTGAGCTGTTGCGTTCATCATGCTCACGGGCAGGAAGGGTTGTCGCGCGAGGGGCTGCCGAGCTTGGCATAGGCGGCCTCGGACAGGCCGAGATACTGGTCGACACCCGGCACGCTCTTCACCGGATCGGTGGTCAGGATGCCGTCCTTCTCGACGATCTCGTTGATGAAGATGGTGGCGCTGGCCTGCCGGTTCTTGTTGATCGAGACCGGGCCGGTCGGGGTGTCGAAGCTCAGCGTGTCGAGCACCTTGCGATAGGCCGCCGCGCCGTCGGAGAGATCGCCCTTCACCTTCTCCAGGCCGAGAAGCGCCGCCTTGGTGCTCACATAGTAGTTGAAGGCGAACAGCGAGGGAGACGGGAGCCCGTCCGGGAACTTCTTCTTGTAGGCGGCGACAAAGGCCTTCCAGGCCGGGCTCGGGTCATTGTCGGAGATCGGGCCGGAGGAGAGCACGCCCGGGAGCATGGCGCGGGCCGGGCCCTTGGCCGAGAGCACGGTCTGATCGACGGTGATGGAGCCGCCGATCATCGGCAGCTCGCCGCCGGACTGGGCATATTGGGTGAGGAAGTTCACCGCGTCGGCGCCGCCGAGCACCACGAACATGCCGTCGACCTCACCCTTGGCGGGCAACTGGGCGATCACCGAGGAGAAGTCCTTGGTGCCGAGCGGCACGAAATACTTGTTGGGAACCTTGCCGCCGGCGCTGCAATAGGTGCCCATGAAGCCGAAGATCTGGGCATAGGGGAAGGAATAGTCTTCGGAGACGACGACGACCTTGTTCCACCCCTTCTCCTTCTTCACATAGGTGCCGAGCGCGGCGGTCCACTGCGCGCCCTCGGTGTTGAAGCGGTAGAAATTCGGCGCCGGGTCGACCAGCGTGGTTTCGATCGCCGCCGAAGAACCGTTGAAGAAGGTGATGTTCGGCACCGTCTTGGCATAGTCGCGCAGGCGGATGCCCTCGCTGCCCGAGAGCGGGCCAATGACGATGGGGGTCTTGTCCTGTTCGACGAGGCGGCGCACCGACTGTAGCGCGACGTCGGGATTTCCGTTGGACGAGGCCTTGATGAACTCGATCTTCTTGCCGGCCACCATGTAGCCGACTTCCTCGAAGGCCAGTTCCATGCCGCGGAACGAGTCCTTGCCCGGCTCGGCGAAGGGTCCTTCGAGCGTGGTCAGCCCGCCGATGCGGATGGTTTCCTGGGCAAGGGTCGGGGTCAGGGTGGCGGCCGTGAGTGCGCCGGCAAGGCTGCCCAGAAGGGCGAGGCGGCGGGTGAAATGGGTCGGCATGAGGTTCCTCCGTTTCATGTTTTATCGTTGCTGGCGTCGGACGCGGTGCCAGCTTCGATCGCCGGTCCGGTCTTCTTGGGTGTTGGCGCACAAAGCTGGCGTGCGCGGCGGACGAGACCGATGACGCCGTCGGGCGAGAACAGCACGACTGCGAGAAAGATCAGTCCGATGAGGGTGTTGAAGCGTTCGCGGTCGATGAAATCGATGGCGAAGTTCTGTACGATGACGAAGAGCAGCGCGCCGACATAGGCCCCTACGGGGTGGCCGAGACCGCCGAGCACGGCGGCCATCAGTACGTCGATGGTTGGCACCAGCGCGATGGAGCCGGGCGAGATCGAGCCGTTCAGCCACAGGCTGAGCACGCCGCCGATGCCGGCGATCAGCCCGGCGACGCCGAAGGCCGCCACGCGCAGGCTGGCGACGTGATAGCCGAGTGCCGCCAGCCGGCGCGGATTGTCGCGCGCGGCCTGCATGGCGAGCCCGAATGGCGTGGTGGCGAGATAGGTCACCAGCGCGTAGCAACCCAGCGCCGCGCCGAGGCAGAGCCAGTAGAAGGCGCGCGGATCGGCGAAGGACATGCCGGCGACATCGGGCGCCGCCACCTGCGTGAAGCCGGTGAAGCCGTTGAACAGCGCGTAGTTCTGCAGGGCGAGGTAGTAGAAGCCCATGGCGATGGCGAGGGTGAGCATCAGCGTGTAGATGCCGCTGGTGCGCACCGCGATCAGCCCGACCAGCAGGCCGGCCAGCGTCGAGGCGCCAAGGGCAAGGGCGAGCGCCGCCGGCCACGGCAGGAGCATGCCGACACCCGCCACCGGCGCGGTGAAATAGGCCACCGCGTAGCCGGCCACCCCCGCCAGCGCCATCTGGCCGAGCGAGAGCATGCCGCCATAGGCCGCCAGGAAGACCAGGCTGAGCGCGACGGTGCCGAGCCCCAGCGTGCGGCCGCCGATCTGCTGCACCCAGAAATCGTTGGCGAGGAAGGGAAAGGCGATGAGCGCCAGCAGGAGCGCGCCACGCAGGAGACGTGTCGCCCTCATGCCGGCTTCCCCATCAGGCCCTGCGGCCGCACGGCGAGCACCGCCACCATGATGACGAAGGTGTAGACCACGCCATAGGTGGGCGTGTAGGCGAGCCCATAGGTCTCGGCCAGCGCCACCAGCAGCGCCCCGATGGCGGCGCCGGACAGCGAGCCCATGCCCCCGACGATCACCACGATCAGCGAGGAGAGCAGGTAGCGCGCATCCTCCCCCGGCGAGATCGACAGCACCGAGCCGCCGATGACGCCGGCAAGGCCAGCAAGACCGGCGCCGATGGCGAAGACACCAAGAAAGACGCGGGGCACGTCGACGCCGAGCGCCTCCAGCATGCGGCGGTCATCGACGCCCGCGCGGATCAGCAGGCCGAGCCGGGTGCGGTTGAGCATCGCCCACAGGCCGATGCCAATCAGCACGGCGAGGCCGATCAGCATCAGGCGCGGCACGGGATAGCGGTTCACCACCGGCAGCGGCACGAAGCTGCGGAACATGGCGGGCAGGTCGAGCTGGTAGGCGGTGCCGCCCCACTGCGCCAGCATCAGGTCTGCCAGCACGATGGAGACGCCGATGGCGGCCAGCGTCTGGCGCAAATCCTGTCCCTGCATCCAGCCGAAGATGCCCTTCTGCAGCAGCGCGCCGGCTAGTGCCGCCGCACCGGCGCCGGCGACCAGAGCCAGCAGCCAGGAGCCGGAGAGCACCGACACCTCATAGCCGACATAGCCGCCGAGCAGGTACAGCGAGCCATGCGCCATGTTCACCACCCGCATCAGGCCGAAGATCAGGCTGAAGCCGCTGGCGACGATGAAATACAGCGCTGCCAGCGTCAGCCCGTTCAGGGTGACGGTGAGAAACAGCCTCAAATTGAAGCCGGCCAGAAGGTCGATCATCGGCACGACCATCCGCGCACGGAGGGTCGGCCGGGCGCGACGCGCGTCCCGCGATCCATGGGCTTACTCCCTGATATGCGGCGCCCTTGAGGTGGGCGCTCGCTTGGCGTTCAGGGATCGCAAGAGGCGTGCCAGCCCGGCACGCAGGCAATTGCTGCGATTTCGGGCGGTTTCTGACTCGCGTCCTGAGTAAAAACGAGTAATTATGTTCCTGCGGTCTTCGATCTACCCAATTTGACCCGGGAGCTGACCATGCAGGGTGTGATCGTCGCCGATCTGGCCGCCGCGGCCGCCGCGAGCGCCCATCTGGTCGTGCTCGCGCCGTATCTGGCCGGCCTTTCGCCCGAGGCGGCAGACATTGTCGGCATGATGCCGATCGGATCGGTGAACGAGCAATTGCTTGCGGCCCTGTCCCCGCTGCCGCCCCGGCCACCGCGAAAGCTGGTTGCCGCTGTGTTCCTCTGCGACCCGTTCCTGCGGGGGCGTCGGCTGTTCGAGCGCCTGCATGCCCATGGTGTAAATGGCGTCGTGAACCTGCCGACGACCAACCTCATCCCGCCCGGCGTCTACCGGCAGGCGCTCGCCGCGGCCGGCATCGATCCCGGCGCCGAGCTAACGGCGCTGGGCGAAGCCCGGCAGGCGGGGCTGGAGGTGATGGCGACCGTCGCCTCCTACGATCAGGCGGCGCGGGCGGTCGAGGCGGGCGTCACCACGCTGCTGTTCCATCCCGGCACGCCGACCGGGGAGGCGGCGCTCGACCTGCGGCTCGTCGAGGGCCTCGTCGCCACGATCGGACGTATCGCGGCGATGCCGCAGGCTCCGCGCCTGATCCTGTACCGGCATCCCGGCTTCGGCGAGCGGTTGGCGCCGGTCGCCGGGCAGGTTGAGGATGTGCTGGACTGGGCCGTTCCCGCCTCGCATCGGGGAAGCACGACGATGTCAGCTGAGACCGTATAGCCGCATCTTGTTGTAGAGCGTCTTGCGGGCAAGGCCGAGTTCCTGCGCCGCCGCGCCGCGCCGGAAGCGATGACGGCGCAGCGCGTCGAGAATCCACTCGCGCTCGCTCTGCACGCCCGGTTCGCGGGATGCGGCCGGCTCCGCCGAACCGAACGCGGGCCTGTCTCTCGGCTCCGCCGGTCGGCCCGCATCCGCAAAGCGCGGAAGCTGTGCGATGCCGATCCGGTTGCCGTCGCACAATATCGCCGCGCGCTCCAGCACGTTCCTCAGCTCGCGAATATTGCCCGGCCATCCATGGGCCATCAGCGCCCGCAGCGCCGGGCCGTCCACTGACTGCACATTCTCGTTCACCGCCGGCACCACCGATTGCAGGAAATGCTCGACCAGCAGCGGAATGTCCTCGATGCGCTCGGCCAGCGAGGGCACGCGGATTTCCATTTTGTTGAGCCGGTAATAGAGATCCTCGCGGAAGGTGCCCTGCGCCACCATTGCCGTCAGGTCACGATTGGTGGCGCAGATGATGCGCACATTGATGCGCCGCGGCTGGTTGGAGCCCAGCCGGTCGACCATGCCAGCCTCCAGAACGCGCAGCAGCTTGGCCTGCAATTGCGGTTCGAGATCGCCGATCTCGTCGAGAAACAGCGTAGAACCGTCGGCCTCCTCGAAGCGGCCGATGCGGGTCTTCACCGCGCCGGTGAAGGCGCCTTTTTCATAGCCGAAGAGTTCGCTTTCGAGCAGGTCGCGTGGCAGCGCTGCGCAGTTGACGGCGACCATAGGGCGCCCTGCCCTGCGGCTTCCGGCGTGCAGTGCCTGCGCGACCAGTTCCTTGCCGACCCCGTTCGGCCCCTGGACGAGGATCGTCATGTCGGTGGCGGCGAAGCGGTCGATCAGTTGGACCACCTCGCGCAAGGGTGGCGAGCGGCCGATCAGCCCGTAGCGCCGGCCCTGGCCGAGCACCGCGTCCTGGATCGCTTCGAGGCGGCGGCTGAGCACGTTGACCGATTTATATTCGGAGGTCGCCCCCGAGACCGCCGCTTCCAGCGGCAGCCGGTCAATGGTCGATCCGCCGATATAGCCGTCGGCCTGCCCGGCCTGGCAGACCGTCGCGGCGTTTTCCGGCGTGTCGATCGGCCCGCCCTCGACAACGCAAAGCACGCCCGCGCGTCGGCGCCGCACCCGCTCGAAGATCATTGTGGCGTCGGCCGCCGCCTCGTCGAGACTGACCGTGCTGGGCAGGCTCTCGCGGCCGCCGCTGTTCCAGCCGAAATTGAGGCAGATGACATCGACCCCGGCATCCACCATCAGTTCGGCCTGCTCGGCGGAGCGCACATAGCCCACCGCGACGAGCCCGGCTTTTTTTGCCAGTCTCAGCATCTCCACTTCACGGTCGAAGCCGAGGCCGAGCCGGGCGAGACCTGCCTGGAGCAATGGATCGAGATGGATGGCGGTTGGAAAATTGGCCATGCCGGCAAAGCCATCCTCCGCCACGCGCTCCACGAGCCCGACAAGATCCGTCCGCGGATCGAAGGCCGATGCGCCGAACACCACGGGAATGGCAACCTTGTCCAGGATCTCGGCGGTGGCGAAGGCACGCACCATCTCGTTGGCATCGTGGATCGGCAGCATGCAGGTGATCGACGGCGCTCCCATGACCCGCACCCTGCCGGCGTTCAGCGCGAGGAGAAAATCGGCGCCTCCACGTTCCGCGGCTTTGGCAATCATGCCGGTGCCGATGGCCGCCCCGATGAGAAAAGGCTTGCTTCCGGATTTGCCGTCGTTCGCTGCAAGCCAGCCGGCGGCACCAGGTGCTGAGGAGAGCCGCGTATTGGATGAGGGCGATCGCACGATGGCAGCTCTTTAAACAAGGGAGATGCCAGAGCTTAAGCCGCATCTGCCAACATTTGGTAGCAGGACTCTTCTGCGGTTTCTTGCCGGCCTGACGTGCCCGCAAATCGATGGGCCTGCGCGTATAGCGTGAACCGCAAGCAGGACGAAGTCGAGGCTCTCCGCGCCAGCAGGCCGGCATCTGACCCGACGCGGTGAGGATGCCGGCGCGGTTGCCTGCCTTAACGAGGCGTTTGAGAAGCCCCTCGATCCGCGTCACCACCGGCTCGTTGCCCTGATCGCACCGTTCTGCTCAGCGCAGGCCGCAGACGATGACCGGTGGGCGGCGCCAGACCATCAGCAGTATCAGTGCGAGACCGGAAGCGGCCGCCGCGGCGCCGGCGAGCGAGACCGCCGGATAGCCCAGCCCGCCACTGATCGCCGCGCCCCCCAGCGCCGCGCCGATGGCGTTGCCCAGGTTGAACGCCCCAATATTCACCGATGAGGCGAGGTTCGGCGCATCCGAGGCGGCTTCCATCACCCGCATCTGCAGCGGCGGCACCAGCGCGAAGCTCGCCACGCCCCACAGGAAGATCACCACCACGGTCGGCACCGCCAGGGGCATCACCGCCGCGAAGGCCACCAGCAGCACGGTCAGCGAGGCCAGTGTGACGATCAGCGTCCGGTCCACCGAGCGGTCGGCGAACCGGCCGCCCAGCCAGTTGCCGACGGTGAGGCCGACGCCATAGGTCACCAGCATCGCGGTGACGAAGCCGATGGAAGCCTGCGTCTCCTGCTGCAGGATCGGCGCGATATAGGTGAAGACGGTGAACATGGCGGTGGAACTCAGCACGGTGAGCGCGAGCGCCAGCAGCACCGGGGCGCGGCCAAGCACCTTCAGCTCGGAAACCATGTCGCCGCCGGCCTCGGCGGGCATATCGGGCAGCGTCAGGCGCAGCGACGTCATGGCGACGAGACCGAGCCCCGCAATGCCCCAGAAGGCGGAGCGCCAGCCGATGAGGTCGCCGGCCCAGGTCGCCAGCGGCACGCCGACGACATTGGCGATGGTGAGGCCCATGAACATCGCGGCCACCGCCCCGGCGCGCCGGTTTGCCGGCACCAGGCTCGCCGCGACGATGGAGCCGACACCGAAGAAGGCGCCATGGTTGAGCGAGGTGATCAGCCGCGCCACGAGCAGCATCTCATAGCTGTTCGACAGCGCCGCCATGAGGTTGCCGAGGGTGAAGATCGCCATAAGGCCGATCAGCAGGGTGCGGCGCGGCACCCGGCCGGTGGTGAGCGTCATCAGCGGCGCCCCCAGCATGACGCCGATCGCATAGGCGCTGATCAGCAGGCCGGCGCTCGGGATGGAGACGCCGAGATCGCTGGCGATCACCGGCAGCAGCCCCATGGGCGCGAACTCGGTCACGCCGATGCCGAAGGCGCCGGCGGCCAGCGCGAGAAGCGGAGGATTCAGTTTCATGACGCGGATTCCGGTTCAGACGAGCGGCGGGTTCAGGCGGGCGAACCCTTCCTGCTGGCGATAGGGCGTGTGGGGATAGGGCGGCAGCACATCGCTGGCGGCATCCAGCGCGGCCATCTGCGCCGGCGTGAGCGACCAGCCGACCGCGCCGAGGTTCTGGCGCAATTGCTCCTCGTTGCGCGCGCCGATGATGACGGAGGCGACCGTCGGGCGTTGCAGCAGCCAGTTGATCGCGATCTGTGGCACGGTCTTTCCGGTTTCCCCGGCGATTGCCTCCAGCGCATCGACGACGCGGTAGAGATGTGCGTCCTCCACCGGCGGGGCAAAGGCGGCGGTCTCGTGCAGGCGGCTGCCGTCGGGAATCGGCACATCGCGGCGGATCTTGCCGGTCAGCCGGCCCCAGCCCAGCGGGCTCCACACCAGCGCGCCGACGCCCTGGTCCGCCCCGAGCGGCATCAGGTCGGCCTCATAGGCGCGGCCGACCAGCGAGTAATAGACCTGATGCGCGACAAAGCGCGGGCGCCCGTCGCGCGCGGCGACAGCCAGCGCCTTCATCAGCTGCCAGCCGGGATAGTTGGAGACGCCGGTGTAGCGAACCTTGCCGGACGCAATGAGGGCTTCCAGCGTGGCGAGCAGTTCCTCGGCCGGCGTCGAGGCGTCGAAGGCGTGCAGCTGCAGCAGGTCGATATAATCCGTGCCGAGCCGGCGCAGCGCCGCCTCCACCTGCCGGATCAGCCGGCTGCGCGACACGCCCCAGTCGCCGGGCCCATCGCCGGTCGGGAGGCCGGTCTTGGTCGAAATCAGCACCGCGTCGCGGCGGCCCTTGATGGCCTCGCCGAGCACCCGCTCCGAGGCGCCGTCGGAATAGACGTCCGCCGTATCGAACAGGTTGACGCCCGCCTCCAGGCAGATGTCGACCAGCCGGCGCGCTTCATTGGCGTCGCTCTGCCCCCACGCGCCAAACAGCGGCCCCGCGCCGCCAAACGTCCCGGTGCCGAAACTCAGAGCCGGAACCCGAAGTCCCGACGATCCCAACTGGCGATATTCCACGATGGCCTCCAAAGGCGAGAATGTGTTTCACCGCACAGATGGACGGTCTCGCAGTGAGGGAGTAGGCCTCCTGCAGGCCAAGCATTTTTGAATGGAACGCAAAGATGGGAAACGAAGGCGCCGATCGCGCGCGCGAGCTGGAGGTGTTCTCAGCCATTGCGCGCACCGGCAGCTTCTCCGCCGCCGGCCGCGCGCTCGGTCTCACGCCTTCAGCCATCAGCCGGACGATCGACCGCATCGAGGCGCGCCTCGGCGTGCGGCTGCTGATCCGCACCACGCGGGCGCTCACTCTCACGGCGGAGGGACAGAGCTATCTCGGCGCCGCCCGGCGTATTCTCGCCGATCTCGACGAGGCCGAGCGGGTGATCGCCGACCAGGGTGCCCCGCGCGGGCGGCTGCGGGTGAGCGCCGCCTTCTCGCATGGCCGGCTCTGCATCGTGCCGCTGCTGGGCGACTTCGCGCGCCGCTACCCGCACATACTCGTCGATATCAGCCTGACC
>NZ_KB904820.1:0-115154 GCF_000380205.1 Ancylobacter sp. FA202
GGCGCCATTCGAGGGAGTAGCGGGCAAGCTCGATCATAGCGCACCTCAAAGCAGGGCGAGCTGTTCGGCGGGGCGTGCCGGAATGTGAAAGCTGGACGCGGTAAGCTCGGCCGCCACGCTCTTGCGCTCGCGGGCTGGCGCGAACTCGATGGTGACAATTTCACAGAGGGGAGAAACGTCTTTCCAGCTGTCCCGGTAAAAGGTGGTATCGACGCCGATTCCGCATTCCATGTGCAGGCCGGTCAACCGCTCGAAGTCGACGCCGCGCCCCTCCTTCCTGCGATCGTAGAACTGCGCGCCGGAATAGACGAAGCTCGAAGACATCTGCGGGATGATGAACGTGCCGCGATCGGCAATCTGGCTCGCAATGTCGATGACGTGAAACTCAAATTCCGGGCCGTGATAGCGCGGGCCTCGGCCGCTGCGGGGCACCTTCCCGAACGGGGGATTAGAAATAGCGCTGTTGAACGTCGCGCCTCCAAGGTCGGCCTTCCACCAGTTGCGCCAGTCCATCACGTCGGCAACGATCCAACGGGCCTCGGGCACCAGCTTGCGGCCAATCTCGGCGTAACGCGGATTGATCTCGACGCACACCATTTCCCGGACAGCGGGCCGGGAGGAACCCAGCGCGATCACGTTGGAAGCGAGAACGCCGATACCCGCGCACAGGTCGATGACACGGCCGGCGACGGCATCAATGGCGCAATCCCCAGCAAGGCCGTCGGGAGTGAAGAACGCGCCCGCCGTGCCGTTGTTGTGGGTCGCCCCCTCGTGCCAGTTGTCGAAGACAAAGGCGCGCTCATCATCAGACAGACAGTCCTTGGTCAGGATCGCCTCGGCTTCCTTGTGGGCCTTGATCTGGGCCTTGGTGAGCTTTGCCATCTGTCTTCCCCTTTTTCGCTGCGAAGCAGGCTGCGTCCTGCTTCCTGAGGGTCGCGGAGACCGGGGGAGTTGGGGGGCAAGGGGGATGATGACGGGGGGGACCGCCCACCCGGAGGGCGGCGCGTTTACGCGCCGGCATGGCAGGCCCTTTAGGGCCGAATGCTGGGGGGTGGCGTCATCGCCCTTGCTGGGGCAGAGGGGGCAGCGCCCCCTGGCCCCGCGCTCTGACGATGGATCTCGCGCGCTCGGCGCGCCCTATGTGCCCTTGGGCAAGGGATCGTCACCCGAGAGGGACGAGACGCCGGCGCAGCTGGTGGCTCGGTGCGCCTGGCGCATAGAGCCCGGTCACGACGCGCCGCGGCGGGATGACTTGTATAGAAGGCTTGGAGGGCTTGATAAATCCTATGCGGCCGCTTGTAATTACAGATGGAATTATCTCTGTAAATATGGTTGCAGCTACAGGGTTAGTGCGATGTTTGAGCCAATATCCCATTATGAAAAGCTCGATGATGAAACATTGATGAGGCGGCACGCGCTGTACCGAGCATCAAATGACATCGAGGAATTCGAGAGAAAAAACCTAGAGTACGTTCGATCGGAATACAGCAGCCATGCCACGTCTATAGGGTTCAACGCCTTTTTGGATGAATGGCACAATATAGCCCTTATTGAATGTGTCATCGGCAATCGCGGGCTCGGTTACGAGCCGATCGTCATAGGCCGGAAGACGGCCATGATGCGCGCAACAGAGCACTATACATCAAAGATAATGTCTGGGGCCTACCTTGTTGACGAGGCGGGTGAGGACGAAAGGCAGAACCTTGCAGGGCGGAGGGTAATAAGATTCTTCGGACAATGCCTTATAAATCTTGGCGGCGTGCCGTTGGGGCGAAAAGTATTAATGGAGCATCTATCGCATAGCCGGATGATCGAAGAAGAATGGTTTGGGCTGACTGATGGGCGGGACATGGTCCGTCCGTGAACGAGGTGAGGCCGGCCTGTTTCTATAGCCACCGGAATGTCGTCGCCGGCATCGAGGGGGGGAGAGGCGAGAGGGGTGGCAAAGCCCCACTCTCGCAGCGGGCCGCTGCGCGGTCGATCCGCGCGGCGGCCGCGCACGGCACTTCAACCTGGATCGGGGGTGTGCTATATAAGTGGAGGTAGGGGAGCGGACTTTCGCCCGCTCCCCAGCTTTGCGCCTAGATGAAGATCGAGACCCGGAGCGCGGCCTGCCAGCCGCTCCGGGTTTTCTTCAAACTAAACGACACACTCAGCGGTATAAACCACATTGCGTGTCCTCCATTTGAGGGCAAGGCCCGTTGCCTCGGCCGGGAGGCCAATCTTCCCGGTGGCGCGGGCTGGCTTCGCGCCGGCTGCTTCTGCCCTCAAATTCGATCCCGTTTCTTATCGTCCTCGATGTTAAGAATGTCTCCGCTGGGCGCGCCTATGAGCTAGCGCCGTTTGACGGGAAGCCCCCAGAGCTGCCCAAGGTGCTCGGCAATCGCCACGGCGCGGGCCATATCGCCCGCCGGGCCATCGGTGATGCACTCGCACCCGGCATGCGTCTCGGTCGGCCGATACCGTCCATAGACGGACCACAGTTCTGCATCGGCGTCGTCGCACGCCTCGAAAATCGTCCCGTCATCGAAGGGCATGGAAACATCGCGCACGCCGCCAACCTCCAGCCAGTCGAACAGGGCGATTTCTTCGGTTGTCGGGGGCTTGCCGCCGGTCCAGCAGTTGAACAGCTCGGCCTCTGTGAAAATGTCGTCGGTCATGCCATCCGCCTTTCCAGAGCCATCAGGAGCCGGCGATAGAAGGCGATAGCCGCATCGCTGGCCTCGTCGGCGGTGTCGGCCTCGGGGAAGCCCGGCACGATCAGGGTGTGCCCGTCATAGGCGTGGCGCGCATGGATGGTCACGATATCCCGCACCGTCTCGTCATCGCCATGCAGCAGGGAAAAGGCGCCCTCGGGGACATGCCGGCCGAAGCCAATGATTCCGGTCGGGTAGCAGTATGAGAACGTTATGGGCAGCGGCGCCGGCGCGCCCTCGGGCTGAATTGTTACGGGCTCGGCCATGGTCTTCCTTCTCCTTTCGCTGCGAAGCAGGCTGCGTCCTGCTTCCTGAGGGTCGCGGAGACCGGGGGAGTTGGGGGGCAAGGGGGATGATGACGGGGGGGACCGCCCACCCGGAGGGCTGCGCGGAGCGCCGGCATGGCAGGCCGCTTGCGGCCGAATGCTGGGGGGTGGCGTCATCGCCCTTGCTGGGGATGAGGGGGCGGCGCCCCCTGGCCCCACGCGCTTACGATGGATCTCGCGCGCCCTGGCGCGCTCTATGTGAATGTGGATGTCGTCGCCGGCATCGAGGGGGGAGAGGCGAGAGGGGTGGCAAAGCCCCACTCTCGCGGCGGCCCGCTGCGCGGTCGATCCGCGCGGCGGCCGCGCTCGGCGCCTCAGCCGCTTGGCGTCGCCTTGATGACAAAAGGACCGACGTGCTGGCCCGTCTGCGCCTTGGCCTTGATTTGCTCAATCATCCGGTTCTGCTGCTCAGTCGGCACGCCCTGTTCAGTCCAGAGGCGGCGCAGTGCTGTTTCCGGGTGGTCTGTCATGTTGCGTCCCCGCGATGAAAGGTGGCCGGGGCGCGATACGCCCCGGCCCGTTGCTCACTCGGCGGCAAGCGCCACGTCGTCGCCCCTGTCGTCGTCGCCCATGTCCTCGGCGTCCTCGATGTCCTCGGCCGTGTCGGGGAAAGCCGGGGTCTCGATGCAGGCCGGCACGTAGTCGGCGCGCATCTCGGCAACGGTACGGATCACGGCCTCATACTTGGGCAGCTTCTGCATGCTGGCGATCCGGTCGGCCGGCACGTCCTGCGAGGCGAGGATATCGGCAAGCTGCTTCTTGGACAGGCGCTCAAGGAACGCTTGGTCTGCCTTGAAGTGCCGGGTGATGTCGAAGTTCACGGCGCGGGCGATTTCATCGGCGCGGGCAAGGCGCACCGGGCGCTTTTTCTCGTGGCGCATCTGCACGGCATTGAGGTTGATCGCCGTCACCACGGCCAGCAGGTCCAGCAGGGTCGGCAGCTTCTGCTCGATGAGCCATTCCCAAAGCTCGGCCACGTCGCCGGGCAAAGACTGGTTGATGCGCTCGATCAGGTCATTCCAGCCCGTGAGAGCGGCGCAGGCGGCGGGGTTCTGGATCGCCGGCGTCAGGTCCTTCTGCTCGCCGCGAAGCTCCACGGCGCTCTCAAAGGACGCATAGCCCATGCTGTTCTTGTAGAAGGCGCGGATCAGAAGCGGGTGAAGGCTGGCGGCAAGGGCGATATCCGGCCGGCCGGCGAGCGTGATGCGCAGCGCGGCGGTGCGCTGGGCTGTCAGTTCTTCCACCAGCACGGAAGAAATCGCGGGCGCGTCGTCGTCGGTAGCCTCGTCCGTCACCAGCGCGTCGGCTTCCTCGGCGGTCGCGCCGTTCCTGATGGCCTCGACAGCCTTCCAGTCGTCGGCCCGCACAAGGCCACGGGAAATCTGCATCGAACCGTCGCGACCGACACTGACCACGCAACCGGCCTTGCCGATCAAAGCGGGGTCATAGGTGGTCATTGCGTCGTACAGTGCTTCAAGGCACTCCTGCACGGCGTCGTAACGCTCGGAGGCGGCTTCAAGCTCGGCCTCGGTGCCATCGTCGGCGTTGAGCGTTTCGGTAAGCGCATCGGCTTCGGCCTGTAGCGCCTCAATCTCGGCCTGCTGCTCCGGCGTCGGCTCCCGCCGCGTGGGATAGATGCGGTGATAACCGGACGCATAATGCAGGTTGCCCTCAAGGTCGGGTTCCGCCCAACCCCAGCCCTCGGCGGCCAGCACCTCGGCTTCTTCGTTCAGCTTCTCCACGACCATGCGGGTGAGCAAGGGGCGATCCGTCAGATAGACATCGCTCGCGGCGGAAAAGAGGTCGCGGGATACGGCGCCGCCGGCCTGCTCATAGGCTTCCAACCCAATGCAGCGCGCGAAACGATGATCACCCTTCACATGCTCGCGGCTGAGAGTTTCACGGATCGTTCGGGGCTCGCGAGCATAGTAGCCCGTGGCGTCGAACCATGCGGCTTCCTGCTCGGCGTGATCGTCGGACAGGGCGAGAGCTTCGGCCTGCTCAAGGGTGATATCCCCCTCGCCCATGGCGGCGAGGATACGGGGGGACAGGTGGGCGAGCTTGAGGCGCCGCCGCACCGTCATGTGCGAAATGCCGAACCGGGCGGCGATTTCCTCCGGGGGCAACCCGCCTTCGGAGAGGGTGCGGAAGGCGGCGATTTCGTCCACCTCGCTCATGCGCTCGCGCACGATGTTCTCGGCCAACGAGAGTTCGGCATTGTTGGCCTCGGTACGGAACTGGCACATGATGCCATGATCCTTTGTGATTTTGCCCTCTTTCGCCAGCAGGGCGAAGGCGGCGAGGCGGCGGGCGCCGGCCACGACTTCAAACTTGCCCTTGCTCCCCTTGCTGACGACGAGATTTTGCAGCTGGCCGTGGGCGTGGAGGCTGGCGGCGAGTTCGGTGATGCCTGCATCGGACCGGAAGCGACGGACGTTCGCGGGGCTGGGAACCAGCTTGTTGAGGGGGATGGTGTGCAGGTCGGTGGTGGTGTCGGTCATCTGTCTTCCCCTTTTTCGCTGCGAAGCAGGCTGCGTCCTGCTTCCTGAGGGTCGCGGAGACCGGGGGAGTTGGGGGCAAGGGGGATGATGACGGGGGGGACCGCCCACCCGGAGGGCGGCGCGGAGCGCCGGCATGGCAGGCCGCTTTGCGGCCGAATGCTGGGGGGTGGCGTCATCGCCCTTGCTGGGGCAGAGGGGGCAGCGCCCCCTGGCCCCACGCGCTTCACGAAAGCGACTGGCGCGCCTGGCGCGCTCTGTGTGCCCTCGGGCAATGAGCCTCACATGCTGAACGGTTGGGCCTTGGACAACCGCACTTGCTACTCGGACGAGCAAGGTGCTCATTATTGTCAGCATGACTCGGCGGGGGACGCATGGACGACTACATTAATGTGACGCGCCAAGATGCGATCGCCGTAGCCGGCCGCGTCGAAGGCGATTTCTTCGACCGCAAGGCCGCGAAAATCGACGGGCGAGGCATACAGAAAATCGCCGTCGCTTTCGCCAACGCTGATGGCGGCGAAATTGTCATCGGAATTGCGGACGACAAGGACGAACCGGACGTCACGAAACGTTGGCAGGGCCTGCCAAATCCGGAGGACTTCAACAGTCACATTCAGGCGCTCGTCAACCTCAACCCGGCGATCGACTTCCGCCACGAGTTCCTGAAGGCCGAATCCTACCCAAACGTCGTCCTCCGTGTGTTCGTTGCCAAAAGCGTGAACGTATCCACCACCGCCGACGGCAAGGTTTATCAGCGCAGAGGCGCACAATCCCTCCCCGTAACCGATCCGGCAAAAGTGACGGCGCTCGCCTTCGCCAAGGGCGCAGCAAGCTACGAGGATACCGTGCTTCCTAATCTGACCGCGGAGGACATCGTTGACTCCAAAGTCCTCGCCGAATTCTGCGCGGAGATCACCCCCCCGCAGGAACCGCTGGCGTTTTGCGTAAACGAGGGCCTCATCGATCGGAAGAGTTACGTGCCCAACTCCGCAGGCGTCCTTCTCTTCAACGAAAATCCGCAAGCCGTCTTCCCCCGCCGGTGCGGCATCAAGATAGTGTTCTATGACACCCGTCAGATCGTTCCCGAGCGCGAGCATCTCAAGAAAAACATCACGATCTCTGGGCCTCTCTATAACCTGATCCACCGCGCCGTGGCCGAGATCCAGTCTATCATGTCCAACATCAGCATCCAGACGAAGGACGGATACAAGAAGGTCGACTACCCGCCCGAGGCGATCTGGGAGATTCTAGTCAACGCTGTTATCCATCGGGATTACTCGATCGCCGACGACATCCAGGTCGTCATCTTCCAGGACAGGATCGAGATTCGTAGCCCGGGGCGCTTGCCGGGATTCGTTACTACCGAAAACTTCCTCGACGTTCGCTACAGCCGGAATTCAAAAATCGTCCGCTGCCTGGCGCGTTATAAGACGCCACCGAACAAGGATCTCGGTGAGGGTCTGAACACTGCGTTCCAGAAGATGAAAGAGTGGAAGCTCCAAAGCCCTAAGCTCCAAGAGGAGAACAACTACGTCGTCGTCACCATTCCGCACACCCCCCTCGCCTCGCCGGAAGAGCTTATCATCGAATACCTCGCGAACAACGAGGAGATCCGGAACAAGCTCGCGAGGGACCTGACCGGCATCCGCTCCGAGAATCAGATGAAGGAGGTTTTCTACCGCCTCCGCGATCGAGGCCTGATCGAGCGCGTTCCCGGCAAAAAGGGCAACGCCGCGGCCTGGAGGAAGCCCGTCCCCGCCGAGGTTCAGGACTGAGCGATGCGGTCGGCGGGGATCTTTCTGCTGAACCCTGCGCATGAGCCGCGTCGGGCGGCCTCGATGTCGTGCTGCAGCCATGCCTGACCGACGAGCAGGGCGCGGATGGCCTCGCGCGGATCTCCACCACATGCGGCGATCGCGCTGTCGATCTCCTGATCGGTGATGTCGACGTGCGGCCCGGACTGTATGGAGGTCGGCATGGCCTGTCTCCCGATCGGCGGCGGATATCGTGTTTGAGAAAGGGCGCCGGAGCAAGTGAGCCAGCCCCGGCGCGAGTTAGGGAGGAACGTGGCAGGGCTATACGCCCTGCCGCCGCATCTTCTGCACGAGGGCCACGTTCGCGGCCGCCTGGTCGGCGGACAGGTCCCGGGCATAGGTTTCAGCGGCGGCGTCGCCCTTGCCCTGCATGGCGAGGACAAGGGCGTAGGACTGCCGCACGCGCGCATCGGCGTCGGGGCTCTCGGCGGCCTGTTTGGCGAGGGCTTCGGCCTCGGGCAGGCGGCCGGCGAGTGCGAGCGTCATGGCCTTGTTGGACATGACGCGCGGGTC
The DNA here is from genome assembly GCF_000380205.1 of Ancylobacter sp. FA202. Lineage (NCBI taxonomy): Bacteria > Pseudomonadati > Pseudomonadota > Alphaproteobacteria > Hyphomicrobiales > Xanthobacteraceae > Ancylobacter > Ancylobacter sp. FA202. Next base: position 7,851 of record NZ_KB904820.1, read on the forward strand.
CTGGCGCAGATTGAGCGAGCGATCGAAGAAGGCGAGCGCGGTCGCGTAGTCGCCCTTCTGCGCGGCCGCCACCCCCTGGGCGCTGAGGACGGACGGGTCCGGGCGATCGGGCGTATGGGCCTGAGCGAGGACACGTTCGGCGTCTCCGACCTGGCCGGCATTCAGGAGGCTCTTGCCATAGGCGGCACGAAGCTCGCGATCATTGGGGTTCTTCACGGCCGCGACCCGAAGGACGGCCGTGGCCTGTTCGCGCTGGCCCTGGGCTTGAAGGGCCTGGGCTTCCGCGATGACAGAGGAAGAGGGGGAACCGGCGGCGAAAGCCGCCGGTTTTGTGAGAGATGAGCACCCGGCTAACAGCAGCCCTGGCAAGATCGTGCCCACGCAAAGGAGCTTTTGCATATGGTTTCCGCTCGCCTTCAACTGTTCATGTCGCTGATACATGTCAGTCGCAGCGGATTTCATAAAACAGGTTGCGGTTGAGAGTGGCGCCGCTCTGGCTGCAAAGCGCCCCTTGATAGGACCAGCACTGGCGACCACGCGCCCATGATGGCCCCTTTTGGCCGGGTTTCGCCGAGAACATCTCGAATTGAGGCGTGGACTGACCGGCCTCCACGGTGGCGGTCGCCTGCGCCATTAGCTCGGCCTGGGAATAACACGTTCCGCCGCCGGTCTCTCCGCCCTTGGGATTACCCTCTCCCCACGCGAGGCAAGCATGGGCCGTGCCCACGCGCACCCAAGTGCAGGTTGAGGCGACGCAGGTGTTGACGTCGGTGCGAACAGCGCCCGTCGCGACCCAGCCGCTCCAGCTCGGTTCCGAGGCACCCGCCGCACAGGACGAGGTTCGTTCTTCTTCGGCCTCCCAGGTATGGCTGCCGGTTTGGCCGGCGGCGCACGCTCCGGTCTTCGCGCTCCAGCGACGTTCGGACGCCAGCGGCGTACAGACGGCTTCACGAGCGGTCGAGCCGGAGGCGACGAGCAGATTGCCGGACGGCGCAACCAGTCCGTAAAGCGGGCCGAACAGGGGGCTGTAGGGAAGCGTGCCGGAGAGGGTTACGCGACCATTGTCACGGGTGATGGAGAAGTCTGCTGCGTCGACGGACGCATAGTTTCCGTCTTTGAGAAATTCGGCGATCTGGGCCTTGGCGAGGGCGATCACCTGCGCGTCGGTTTTGCCGCGTGCGGCCTCGCCCACTGAGGTATCCATGGCATGCTGCAACTTGCTCTGCAGGGTGGAGGCGCGCGTGTAGTCGACCACCATGACGCCGGCGCCGAGGGCGGCGACGAGGAACAGCCCGACGAACACGGCGACGCTTCCCTCGGAGGAGGAGCACAGGCGGTCGATATGTCTCTTGAAGAGTCCGGTCATTGTCAGTTCCAGTGCAAGAATTCGATGGCGGCGGGCATGACCGCGAGGACCATCAGGGGCAGGAGGAAGAAAACGGCGACGGGAAGGGCCATGATCGCGGCTGTGGCGGCCGCTTTTTTCTCGATGCGGGACATGCGGATGGTGCGGCCGTCGGCAGCGAGGGCTCTGAAAGCTGGCCCGATTTCGGTTCCCTGTTCATCCGACTGGATGAAGGCCATGCAGGCGCTTTTGACTTCGACCACGTCGGAGCGACGGCCGAAATTCTCAAAGGCGGTCCGCTTTTCCGGCAGCAGGGACATTTCGGTGATGAGGATCGTCAGATCCTCGGCAAGCGCGCGCGAGCGGATGCTGATGTCCGTTGCGACGCGCCGCAGCGCGGCGTCGATCGACTGCCCGCCCTCGACGAGAATGATCATCAAGTCGAGAGCGTCGGGCCAAGCGTCCTGAATGGACGCCTGGCGCTTGCGCGTGGCGCGGTCGACGAGAATGTCCGGGACCTTCATGCCGATATAGGCGGCGAAGACTACGGCGCTCAGTTTCAGCGGCAGGGGCAGCGCCATCACATCGAGGACGCCGAAATAGATTACGCCTATCGCCATACCGGCGAAGGGAAACAGGAACTTCGCCGCGAGATAGGTGGCCTCGGCGCGCGTGCCGCGCTTGCCGGCGCGATGAAGCCGGTCCCGCATGTTCTCCATGGCGAACCACTTTCTGAGGGCGAGGGTCCGCACGAGATAGTCGGCGACGGCGTCGCGATAGGGCGCGGGCCGAGCCGGGACGGCGGGCGTGCCGGCCAGCATGCGAGGGCGGCTCCGGTCGCGGGCGCGGCCCATGGACAGCGCATGCAGAGCTGTGAAAACCGAGACGCCGATAAGAGCGGAGGCGAGTGCTAGCTGCGCTGACATGATGCTCACCCGCCGCTCATGGCGTTGTCTTGCATCCGCTTCAGCACAAAGAAGCCGATCAGCACCCAGACGATGCAGACAGCGGTAACGATGCGCCCGCTCGTCGTGGTCCAGAGGACCTGGGTTCGCTCGGGGTCCATGAAGTAGGTCAGGCCCAGCAGCAGGAACGGCATCGCGGCGAGGGCCTTCGCGCTGGAGCGCGCGGATGACCCCATGGCCTCGATCTTCTCGTTGAGCTTGCGGCGCTCGCGCAGCGTGTTCGAGAGATTGCCGAGGGTGTCGGCGATGGCGCCGCCCTCGGTCTCCTGGATGCTGATGGCGATGGCGAGGAACCGGGTGTCTGATATGGGCACCCGGTGGGCCAGCATTTCGGTTGCGTCTGTTAGCGAGGCACCGATGCCCTGTGCATGAACGACCAGCTCGAATTCCGTCCGGACGGGCTCGGCAGCCTCCTTGGCGACGGAGCGGATGCATTCTGAGACGGGCAGACCGGCGCGGGTTCCGCGCACCAGCACATCGAGGGCATTCGGAAGCTCTTGCGAGAACGCGGCGTACCGCGCCGCGATCTTGCGCTCCAGATAGGCGGCGGGAAGCATGATGCCGGCCGCTATGGCAAGCGGCAGGGAGATGATGGCCGATCCCGTGGGAACAAGAAGGACGAGGAAGACGAGGCCGCTGACGCCGATCTGCACGCGGCGATAGTGTGATCTGGACCAGGACAGGCCCGACCGTTCCAGGCGGAGTTCGACGGCGCGGGCGCGATCGCCGGCGCTGCTGCGGGCCTGCTCGTCACGGCTGAGCTGAGCGAGGCGATCCATGATCATCTGACGGCGTGCGTGTCTCGCCGTGCGTTCATCCCCGAACAGGGCCGCTCTTGTGCGATCCACAAAGGCTCGCTTGCGGTCGTCCGCCAGCGAGGGCCGGAGGTACGGATAGAACGAGGCCACCACGAGCAGCGACACGGAAAAGCCGCCAAACAGAGCTGCGAGGGTCTGCATCACGGCTCCCTCGCGGTCATGTTGAGGGTCGACAGCGCGGAGGCCAGGCGCTCGGCGAGGCCATAGCGTTCGGCAACCCGGTAGAAGGAGGGGCGCAGCTGCCCCTTGCCGACATGTCGGCCGCGCGCGTGGTCGTAGACGATCAGGTCTTCCGTGGTGATCGTCTCGCCCTCGACGCGCAGAACGTCGGTGACGTGCGTCACCACGCGCTTGCCGTCGATCAGCTGCTCGGTCTGAATGATGACGTCGAGCGAGTCGGCGAGGTCGCGCTTGATATTCAGGCTTGGCACGGACTGGTAGCCCGGCGCCGTCCGAACAAGCGCTTCCATGCGGGAGAGGGCGAGCCGGGGGTCATTGGCGTGCACGGTGCCCATGGAGCCGCTGTGGCCCGTGTTCATCGCCTGGATCAGGTCGACCGCCTCTTCGCCGCGCACCTCGCCAACGATGATGCGGTGCGGGCGTTGACGGAGCGCGTTGCGGACGAGCTGCCGCATTGTGACTTCGCCGGTTCCCTCCGCATTCGCGGCCCGGGTCTCCATGCGGACGACGTGGGGCTTCTGCAGCTGGAGTTCGGCGGTGTCCTCGCAGGTCACGATGCGCTCGCGCTCGTCGACGCAGGAAGACACGCAATTCAGCAGGGTGGTCTTGCCGGAACCCGTGCCGCCGGAAATCAGGATGTTGAGGCGGCACCGGCCGATGACGGCGATGACGTCCATGGTCTCGGGACTGAGCGAACCGGCGGCGACAAGTTGTTCGAGGGTGAGGCGTTCCTTGCGGAATTTCCGGATGGTCAGGATGGTGCCGTCGACCGCGATCGGCGGCAGGGTGACGTTGATGCGCGAGCCATCTTTCAGGCGGGCGTCGCAGATCGGCGAGGATGTATCGACGCGCCGGCCGGTTTCTTCGACCATGCGCTTGGCGATGCGCTGCAAGGCGTCTTCGCTGCGAAAGCGAATGTCGCTCTGCACCATGGCGCCGGCGATTTCGAGGTGTATGTCACCCGTGCCGTTGACCATGATTTCCGAGATATCGTCGCGCGCCAAAAGGGGTTCCAGCGGCCCGAAACCGCACATTTCGGCGGTCAGGTCGTTGATCAGCCATTCGCGATCCGCCGCTTTGAGAAAGCCGGCCTGCGGGTCGGACTGCAGCGTCTGACGGATGGCGTTGTTGACCTCGGCGCGGAAGGCGTCCGAATTCAGCGCCGCCGGATCGGCCGGACCGAAGGTGTCAGCCGCCTTGAACAGGGTGTCGGCCGTGCGGTTGCGGACGGCATCGAGGCGTTCGCGATCCTCGGCGCGAATGGTGGAGACCGGCGCGAGCTGGATCAGCTCGGGCTTGTGCACGGAAGCCGCCGGGGGGGCCGGGAGTTTGGTCCTGGTGCCAAAGAGAGCCATAGCGGCGTTCACTTCCTGAAGGGGGACAACAGGCGGGTGGGAAGGTCGCGCAGGGCGGCCAGCGGCCCGCTGCGCGCCGACGAGGTGGCAAGAGGGGGCGCGGCGGCCGGATCGCCGGGGGCGATGCGCGCATAGAGAGCCCGAAGAGCGCCGGCGGCCGCGCTGTCCGGTGCGCTGGCGGCGACAAGGGAGCCTTCGGCTTCCGCGTCGGCGAAGATCTTCGGCTCGGCAGGAACCGTCACAACGGTGCCCGGACTGACATTCAAGGCCCGCGCGACCTCTCCGACAGACCATTCCTGTTCGGCGCGTCCCGCCTGCCCGGCCTGGTTGAGCACCAGAACGGGGTCGGGACCGTCGACGGCGCGGATCTCGCGCAGTATGGCGCTGGCGCGGGGTATCGCGACAAAATCGGGTGTCGCGACGAGGACCAGGTGATCGGCCCTGGCGAGGGCCGAAAGGGTATCGGGTCCGAGGAGCCATGCCGGGAAGTCCGTCACGACCGTGCGGGCGGATTTGCGGGCGGTGTTGAGAAGGCTGGGAATGCCCCGCCGATCGACGCTGGCGCCAAAGTCGCTCTCGGCGCTGACAATGCCGAGGTTCGGCGAAAGCGGCGTGCTCATTGTGATTTTGTCGAGCATCTCCTGATCCAGCTCGAAAGGCTGGTAGAGCATGCGCGACAGGTCGGGGATGGACTCGACCAGAAGGCCCGGTAGCGACGACATGGGCGCGGACATATCGAGGAGCAGGCTGGAGCCCGAGCGTGCCCCGAGCCATGCGAGGTTGGCCGCGATGGAGGTGGCGCCGACGCCGCCGCGTGCCCCGATGACGAGAGTGACGGCGCCGATCGCGCCGTCGCTCTCGCGCCGCGACAGGATGTGATCGCCGATGGAGCGGATGAGGTCTGCCGCCGCGAAGGGGGCGACGAGATAGTCCGCCGCACCCTCGCGCTTCAGGCGGCGATAAAGCGAAATGTCGTTGTGGTGCCCGATGACGAAAACCTGGGTGGCCTCACCGCAATGGGGCGCGAGCAGCGCGAGCTCGGCCATCAGCTGATCGGCGCCCTGGCCGGGCTGCATCTCGATCGCGACGATATCGGGAACAGCGCCCAACTGCTGGATGGCGCGAATGAGACCGGGCACGCCGTCCTCTCCGAGGAGGCTGGTGACGCGCGACATGCTGGCGTGGCGGATCGCGGCGGACAGGACGGCGCCGACCGGCGCTGTCGTGTGAGCGGCCACCAGAGAGAGCCGCGGCAGCGCGCGGATGCCCGGCTCGGGCGAGGGAGAGGTGGTGTCGACCGCGACCAGCATCAACGGCCTCCCGCGTCTTGCACGGAGATCGCCTCGGCGGTGTAGCCGGTGCTGGGGTCGCGGCCTTCGCGCAGGGCGCGCACGTCATTGACCCGCTTGCCGGCGTCGCCGGCGGCGGCGGTGCGCGGCCGCTGAATGTCGAGCGGATCGAGAGCCTGGGCGGCGATATTGGACTGATAGGCGCAGCCGAAGTTCCAATAGGGCTCGTTCGACCACCACTCATTGTCGGCAGCGGCTTGTGAAATCTGCCCCCCTCCCCCGCCCCCGCCGGCGAGATCGAAGGGCCATTGACCGCACGGATGGGGCACGGCGGCAGCAAGGGCTCGGTAGGAGAGGTAGATGGGGGCGATGCTGGTGATGCCGGCGTCATCATAAGACGCCTGGGTGATGGCGCGGGCCGGGACACCCTGGCGGACAAGCTCGGCACGGACGGTGGAAACGGTCTGGCGGGTGAGCGGATCAGCGCGCCCTGCCCCGGCGGGGACGCGGATCATGACATTGCTGCGGCTATCGGCCCGGTAGGCGCGCGCGAACTGCGCAACGTCATCGGCCTGTCGCCTGTCTAGCCCGCGAAGTGTGGAGGGATAGACGGGCAGGCTTCGGGCCTCGTCGACCAGCTCGATAGGGTGTCGCGCATCGACGGAGGACGGGTAGTAGCCGGTATCGAAACGCTGCTGGGTGCAGCCGGCGGCTGCGAGTGCGACCAGGGAGGCGGCGAAGAAATGGGTGCTGTTCATGATCGTGCCTCGGATCAGTCGACGATGAAACCGGCGTGGCCGTAGTAGCCATTCGCGACGGGAGGCCCGGCCTTGGTGGGAGTGTTCCGGGGACCGCTGGCAGGAGCGATGATGCGGTTGACCTGGCCGAAGAACACGGCGCGCGGATCGGGAGCGTCGGCGAAACCCTGATCGGGTCGCGTGGCCTGCTTGGTGTGCAGCGGTCGCGCCAGCATCGGCTGCACGATGATGACAAGCTCGGTTTCCTGGCGCTGATAGTCACGGGAGCGGAAGAGCGCCCCGAGGACGGGCAGGTGCATGAGGCCGGGCACGCCGGTGATCGCCTGCCGGCCGCCCTGCTGGATGAGCCCGGCCGTTACAAGGGAACCGCCGGAGGGGAGTTCCACGGTGGTTTCCTGCTTGCGCAGCTTGAAGGCGGGGATGGTGACGGTGCTGTTGTTGCTGACCGGATAGGTGAGCTGGTTCTGCGTATCGACTTCGGAGACTTCGGTCGCAACGCGCAGGGAGATGTTGCCGGAGGACAGCACGGTCGGGGCGAAGGTCAGCGACACGCCAAATTTCTTGAATTCGATGCTGGGTTGGCACGAATTGTCATTGGTGCAGGTGACGCCGGTCGGGATCGGCACCTCGCCGCCGACGAGGAAGTTGGCGGTCTCGCCGGAAATGGCCGTCAGGACGGGTTCGGCGAGGGTACGGGCGACGCCGACCTGCTCCATGGCCTCGACGGACAGGGTGCCATCGGAGCCCGAGATCACCCCTGACGTTGAGGACAGCGCCTGACCGGCGACGCCGAAGGGGTTGGACATGACGCCGCCGATAGCGACGTCGCCGATTTCCCAGGTGCCGGCGGCGTTGACGCCGAGCTGCTTGAGAACATTCCGCTGCACCTCGGCGACCGTCACTTTCAGCATGACCTGTTCGCTGGCGCTGATGGTCATGGCGTTGACGACGCGCTCGGCCGAGCCGACGAAGCCCTGCGCGATATCCATGGCCTTGGTGGCGACGGCGGCGCTGGGCACCGCGCCGGAGAGGACGACGGAATCGGCGGACATGCGGACCGAGATGGACGCGCCCGGGAGCGCGGCCGCAAGAATGCTGCTCAGGCTGCCGACGTCGCGCGCGACGCGCACCTCCACCTCGGCGATCTGGGAGCCGTCGTCGCTGCTGATGAGAATGGTGGTGGTGCCGGGGCCGATGCCGGTGATGTAGATCTGTCGGTCTGTCTGCACCGTGGCAGTGGCGACCTTGGGATCAGCCACATAGGCATCGGCCGCCGCGCGCGGCACGTTGAAGACGTAGGAGCGACCGAGCCCGACATCGAGGGTCTTGCGGATGATGCCTCGGGCCGGCGCGGATGCTGCCGGCGCGGCCCCTGTCTGGTTGAACGCGGTATTGAAATCGGGCGCGACAAAGCCCGGATTGGCGCGCGCCGGCTGGGCCTGCTGGGCGGCGGCCGTGCCGAGCGATCCGAGCAGAAGGGACGTGATCGTTACGAGCGACGTGGCGCACCGCGCACGGGAGGGAGCCATCTGCGATTCCTCGGCTTCACTGCTTACGGGCGATGCCGTAGCGGACGGTCATCATCTGAAGGTTGGTGCCGGCATAGGCGTCGCCGGCCTCGCCGCGCGGGCGCAGGGCGAGCTTGATGGTGCCGACGGCGGCGCCCGCGATCCGCTCGGCCTGTGCTGGGTCGAGTTCGAGCGTGACGGTGTCACCCGTGACCGGCGTACCGCCCATGGCGTCGGCGCCGAGATTGGGGCCGACCGCGAGGACGCGGATATCGCGCATGAGCGTGGTGGCCGCCTTCGCGCTACCGGCGCCGCCCGCTTCGACGGCAAGCACGTCGACATGGTCGCCCGGCATGATGAAATTGCCGGCGGAGCGGCTACCGCGCGCGTCAATGTCGACGGCGACGGCGCGCTTGCCATCCGGCAGGCTGAAGGCGAGAAGGCTCCCGGTCCCTTTGGCGAGGCGCTGGCGGCTGATCGCCTCGCCCGCCAGCAGGCTCTGGCGCGCGATACTGCCGACGATATCGGCCTCGATCTTGGCCGCGTCGTCCGTCGATCTGTGAAGGATGGCGGTCGCGGGGTGCGAACCCTCGACGGTCTTCACCCAGCGCACATCGCTCGCGGCGAGCTTCGCACCTATGGGAAGTTCTCGCGCGGCGACAAGAAGATCGACGGTCGCCGGACCTTCGACGCGGCCCGAGGGAGCGGGTTGGACCGTTACCGCTGGCCCTGGGGCTGACGGAGCGGAGGCGAGGACCGCATAAGCGGCGACACCGGAAAGCAACGAGGCGCCGAAGACGCCGATGCGCTTAAGGTTCACGCAGCACCTCTATTTCAACTGAGCCAGGTGGCGGCAATGGCCGCGAGAGCGAGCGGCACGCCGAAGGGAACGCGCGCCTTGCGGATGCTCACGGCGCCGAGGGTGACGTCATCGACCCACACAATGCCGGTAAGCGGCATCACGAACGGGAGCTGACGCGACATCGCCAGGGCGACGATGAAGGCGATGAGCGCCACCAGAAAAATCAGCAGCCAGGCGACGAAGACAAAGAACGGATGGCCGAAGCCGAGCCAAAGTCCGATCGCCCCGGCGAATTTAACGTCCCCTCCCCCCAGCGGCAGGCTGGAGGTCAGGGCGCCAACGAGGGCGACGACGAACAACGTGGCGAACAGCCCGGCGCCCGTGGCGATATGGATAAGCGTGTCTTCAAGGGAGAGCTGCCGAAGCGGCGCGCAGATGATGAAGGCGCCGATGATGAGAAAAACGACGCGGTTAGGCAGGCGTAGTGATCGAATGTCGATCACGAGAGCGACGAGCAGCAGGCCGGTAAAGACTACTTTTGGGAAAAGCGCGGCCATGCGGAAGCTCTGTTGTGGTTCGTGACGATCTGGAGATGGAAGCTCTTACGGCTTGTAGGACAGGGACTCGCGCGATGTGGCGATGTCTTGCGCCGCAGCGTTAAGCGGCTCGTCGTAGCGACCGGCGATCATGCTGATGGCGCCGGCGGCGATCAGGACAACGGCGATGATCACCAGGCCGTATTCGAGCGTCGCGGCTCCCGTGTCGTCGTTCAGAAGTCGTCGGACATAGGCGGTAAGGTCTGTCATCTCGCGCTCCTTGAAGGGCGTTGCCGGGTCCACGAGGACCCGGCTCCGCGCTCGATGGTGGGTATGTCGGCGTCAGTTGGACGAGGCCTTGGCGGTCGTCTGCGCGGCCGTCAGGGTGGTGCCGACGTCGGTGAAGAGCGCGGTGATCTGGCCCTTGAAAGCACCGGCGGCGCCGGTCACGGCGGCGACGACGCCGAGGGTGATGAGGCCGTATTCGACGGTGGCCGCACCGGACTCGTCGCCGAGGACCTTCTTGGCGCCGTTGATGACATTCTTCATTCTCGTCTCCTGTATAGGTGGGTGTTTCGCCTGTTCTTATCAGGCGTATTCATGCCTACTCGCGAGACGTTGGACGGGTCAACGCAGCGGCATAGGCTATACAGGTTCGGAATGCTGATTTTCTTGGATAGCCGATTTGCGTCTCGTCTAGCCTATACGACAACGTCGGCTAGACGGCGCCGTATCAGTCGGATTTTCAACATTGAGAGGACACTGACATGATGAAGCATGCGGTCATTATGCTGTCGGCGGCGCTTGTGGCGGCGCCAGCGGCAGCTCAGTCCACGGGCACGGCGGCACCGCCGGCGCTCGGTGGAAAGGTGGAGATCCCGGTCGATGAGGCCCGCGTGTTCGCGGTGCCTTCAGGGGTTTCCACCGTGGTCATCGGAAACCCGGCGATCACGGATGTGGTGTTCACCCTCGATCGGCAGGGTGCGATCTTCACCGGCCGGAGCTTTGGCGCGACCAACGTGCTGTTCCTGACGGAATCGGGAGACACCGTGAAAAGCGCGCAGGTGCGCGTGGTGCGCGCCCCCGGCCTCGTGACGGTGACGCATGGAGACAAGCGCGCGACCTTCGCGTGCGACCCGCGTTGTGCGCCGACGCAGTCTATCGGCGACGCGCCGGAGGTGACGATACCGATCGGCGCACAGGTGCAAGAGCGGACGAATGCCGCTGCGGCCGCTGCGAGGTGATGCGATGGCAATGCGAGCTTTCGCGCGCTTGCAGCGCGAGGAATCGGGGTCGATGCTCGTAGAGTTCGGCCTGCTTTTTATTCCGCTGGTTGTCGTGATCGTCGGGATTATCGAAATCGGGCTGGTCCTGTTGGCTCAACAGGTTCTGCAGTCCAACACCTCCAATGCCGTGCGCGCGATCGAGCGCGGCGAGGCTTTGGGATTATCGGCGGAGGACGCGCGGTCTCTGGCGCGCCAGGCCATCTGCTCGGGCACATTGGTCCTGGTGGGTGAAGCCGCGTGCGCTGCGTCCCTCAAGCTCGATGTGCGGATCATCGACGGATCACCGGTCCCGTCCATGTTCGACGACGAGGGCGCTGTCGACGATGACGCCTTCGGAGCCGGGAACGGGGTCGCCGGCAACAGCATGCTCGTGCGGGCCGTCCTGGCGCTGCCGTCGCTGACCGGCTTCCTGCCCGACCTGATCACCGGCCCTGGCGGCCAGCGGATCGTTACCGCGCAGGCCGTGTTCCGGATCGACCCCTATGCACCCCCGCTGTGAGCAACCACGATGCGATATCTCAGACAATTAGGTTCGGACGAGCGCGGCGTCGGCACGGTGGAATTCGCCCTCATGCTGCCGGTTCTTGTGCTGGTCTTCGTCGGCGGCAACTTCCTTGCCGAGACGGTGATCGTCCAGAACAAGGTGGCCTGGGCCGCGAACGCGCTGGCGCGGCTGGCATCCATGGATGCAACCATCGACGATGCTCGCTGGAACAGCTATCGGGCCATGACCGCGACCATGCTGGAGCCCATGGACGGCGCCCCGACAGTGGTGCTGAGCAGCGTGGGAAACGCCGGGGATGGCCTCAAGGTGCGCTGGAGCGCCAGCAACGGCGCGGCTCTAGTGCGCGGCGCTCCATTCGCCTTCCCGGCGGGCGCCGCCGCTTATGCCAGCTCGGATAAGAATGTTCTCGTGGCAAAGGTGACGCTGCCGCACAGCTCTCTCCTGGCGCGGATATGGAACGCCCTGCCCTGGGCGCCCTTCACCTTCACCGAGGATCAGACGTACAGCGATGTGGCCTATGCCCTTCCCTTGACGAAAAGCGGCGTGGGAACTGACCTTTGGACGCGCCGCAGCACGGGCGGCGCCACTGTCTTTTGACTACCCTGCCCGCCGGGGCCTTATGCCGCAAGGAAATGCGCTGCAATGGCCGGGATGATCCTGAAAAGGACATCCCGGCGAGCCGGCCATTACTTCCCGAAACCAACGGGAATAATCAGGCACTGCGGTAGCTCTTTATCCACACCCGCCCGCATTATCCGCCCGGCTCGGTGTGACATATTAACCTCATATACATCTTATTCGGCTACGCTGACGAGCGCTGCGGCCTTCTCTGTGAGCGAATAGACGTACACGCGCCCGCGCCCGCCATCGTGTAAATTGGTCTTGTAGGTCAGAAAGCCGCGACTTTCGAGCGCTTTAACGATCTCGACCACGACATTACGAGGCGCCTTCACCCTCTCGCACAGCTTTGTCACAGTCACGGCCTCGCCCGCGAGATGCATCGTGTAGATACACGACATAAGACCGGCCTGCTTTAGACGCCGACTTGCGGTCTCCCCCGGGCGACGATTTTCCATGATGAGATTGATTAATCTCATCATATACGTCCTGGACATCTGGCGGGTATCCGCCGTCTGGGGGATTGGCATGCGAATCTCCTATGCATATTATCAGCCGTAAATCGGTCGAAGAACGGGAGCCCCCTGTTCAGAAACCAAAGGCGATCGGCGTGGATTTCAGTTGGCGGGTGATTTCTTGTTGTTGTCCAGCACGGCTCGGAACGCTCCACGCGAACCGCCGCGCAAGATGTGAAGCAAGCTAATCGACCGGGCGACGGGACCTTGGCAAGGTATAATTTGGTTGCGCTCATGCAGTTTTCATTCTTTAGAAAGGCTTCAATATTGCGATATCACGCACATCTGATTGGAGTGCGTTAGATGGCCGCGTGTGGCGTTAACGCGACGGTTGTTTCGCGTACCCGGATCAGTCGCCCTATAGAGATTTACTATCACCCGGAGATTTCGCCGGGCTCTCAACGTTGCGGGGTTGTCATGCGTCCGGCACGAGTGCCGGGCTCCGTCCTGCCGCCTCTCATGCCTGCGGCGGGCGTCTCCGCCGTCTATGCGGCACATTGGAGCAATGAGCACCGGCGGCCGCTGGCGATCGAGGACATTGTCGCGGTTACGACGCTCTATTACGGGCTGAGCCGTGCAGCCCTCGTCGGATCGAGCGCCGTCACGCGCCGGGTCACTGATGACGCTCTCGTGCCCTTCCGCTATGTCGCGCTGACCCTGGCCGCGCGGCTGACGAAAGAGACGGCCAAGACCATCGCGGCGGCAATTGGTCGGCGGGACAGCACAAGCGTGTATATGGCTTATCGGTATATCAAGGATAAGCGCCGTGCGAATGAACGTTGGCATGACGATCTTCTGATGCTGACCACGATACTGAGCGATCTTTTTGAAGTGACGCCGTCCGGTCGTCTGGGCGCTTAGCAGCAGGAGTACAACATGGCGTTCCATGTACGTTGCGAGAAGACCGATCGTGTGGTGCGCCGCCTGTCCAGAGAGATGGGAATGGGGCTGACGGACGTGGTCCGGGAGTCCGCCCGGTTCATGCTGGAGAGCCGCGTGAAGGCGCTGCCGCTGAAGCAGCGCTTGCTGGCGCTGCAAGCCGAGATTGATGGCCCTCGACTGACGGGGCATGTGCCGGTCGGCACGTCCGCCACTTCCCTCTATGTGCCGGGCGTGACCTTCGCGACCATTCTTGCCAGCGAGCCGTGCTCGGATGATCTGTGCTCGGCCATCGAGGCGGCCTCGCGCGTCTACACGTCGAGCAGCGCGGCATATCGCGGGGCGGTCTTGCTCATGGAGCGGACCGGCATCGAGCCGGGCCACGCCCGCCACAAGGTCGAAGCGATGATCACGCTGGCCGGCATCCGCTCGCTGCCGGCCAGCGACCGTGTCGAGGACCAGGCGCTCGTCATCGCGCGCGATTGGCGCGCGGCGGGCAATAATTGCCCGCCCGACCATTTCAGCCTGATGGACCGGGCATACTGCGCCACCATGCGCGTGAGCCCGGTGATCCTCTACCCGCCCTCGCATCAGAACTGATAGGCTAGGCCGGCGCGCACATCGTAGAGCGAGGGATCGAGCTTCACGCTCATTCCGCTGCTGTAGTCGATGATTTCGGCGTCGCCGCCCTCGAAGGTGTAGTTTCCTTCGACGCGCAGGATCCAGTTCGGATCGAGCTTGATATCGACGCCGGCGCCGAGCTGGAGGGCGCTGCGATAGCCGTCCTTCACGGTGTAGGCGGTTCCGGCCAGCTCGCCGAGCTTCGCGAAGCGCACATCTGTGAGTGCCCACGCGGCGCGAACAAAAAGAAGGGTGTTGTCCTGGAAGGCGTAGCCGGCGCGCACGGCCAAACCGAACTGCCAGTCGATATCGGCCGGGAATGCGCCACCCAGGCGCTGACCGAGATAGGTGAACGTACCTTCAGCGCCGATGACGTAGGAATCGAACTGATAGTTGTAGCCGGCATAGCCGCCGATCATCGCCCCCCCATCGGAATGGGAGGTGTGAGCGGCGAAGTCGAAGGGGGCGACGCTCAGGCTCTGTGAAGCGCTCGCGCCGGCGTAGCCGGCGGCGATGCCGATATAGGAGCCGGTCCAATTGGACGGCGCGGCCGAATAGTCCGCGCCCCACATGTCATTGAACGCCGATCCGGTGCTCTGGGCGAAGGCAGGCGCGGCCACGGTAGACAATGCCAGGCCGGCCAGCGTGGCGACTATGAGTTTCATCGCAGATGTCCCTACTATCGGTGTTTCTGCCGTTTGGCAGTCAATAGGGAACGTGAGGAAGTCGTCACATAGAGGCAATAAATCGGGAAGGCTATACAGTAAGTTGGCGCCTTCATCGCCATTTTCTGCGGGACTTATGTTGAGAGTCGATCTAGACATGGACGCAACAGGAAACGGCCCCGCGTGAGCGGGGCCGTTTTTTCTTCCCTCGCCTGGGAGGCCGCTGTTAAGCGGCCTCCTCCGTTGCGGCGGACTGGTAGCCGTGGAGATAGCCGGCGGCCCGTTCGGCGTGCGCGGCGGCTGTGAAAATGGCGCGCTTGTCTTCCTTCAGCACCTTCAGCCAGGCTGCCACATAGGCCGCGTGATCCTCGCGGGGTTCCAGAGTGATTTCGAGGTCGGCCGCGAGGAAGGCCGCGCCGATCTCGGCGACCAGTTCCTCGGCCGCATATCCGGCATCCCCCCAACGCTTGGCCTCAAAGTCGCGATTGAGGCGCGGCTTTGCGCCGCTCCAGTGCACCAGCTCGTGCAGAAGTGTGGCGGCATAGCTCTCGGCGTCAATGAATGCCTCAAAGGGCGGCATCTGGATAAGATCAATCGCCGGGCTGTAGAACGCGCGGGAACCGCCGTGACGCAACAGAGCGTCGGTGTTCGCGACAAAGGTATCTGCGACCTGATAGCGGCCGGCAGGCGGAACATGCGCAACGGGCGCGGCCGTGTAGTGCTCGGGCAGTCCGTCGATCTGTTCGGCGTTGAACACGTTATAGGTCTTGAGGAAGGGAATGCGGGTTTCCACCTCTTCCCCGTCATTGTTGACTTCGTTGCGCTCGATGGCGCCGGCATAAACGACGACGCATGAGCGGGCGCCCTTGCGCACCTGGGCGCCGAGTTCCTGGGCCTGTCGGTAGGTCATCCAGTAATTCGAGGAATACCCTGTTGATTTCCGCGGAGATTTGACCCTGGATTTCCACTGAGAAGTGACCCGGCCGGATGGTGGTCTGTGGTCAGGTGGCGGTCAAGTTCCTGGATTTCTCCTTGGTTGTTTTGGCGGGTTTTGCCGAGCTATTCCGGAAACGGAAACTGTCGTTCCCGGTCTCCAGGATGTGGCAGTGATGGGTAAGGCGGTCGAGCAGGGCCGTGGTCATCTTGGCGTCGCCGAAGACGGTGGCCCATTCCGAGAAGCTGAGATTGGTGGTGATGACGACGCTGGTGCGCTCATAAAGCTTGCTCAGCAGGTGGAAGAGCAAGGCGCCGCCTGATGCGCTGAAGGGCAGATAGCCGAGCTCATCGAGGATGACGAGATCGGAGTGCGCGAGCCTGGTGGCGATCTGTCCGGCTTTTCCCTGGGCCTTTTCCTGTTCGAGGGCATTGACGAGTTCGACGGTGGAGAAGAAGCGGATCCGCTTGTGATGGTGCTCGACGGCCTGAACGCCCAGCGCCGTTGCGATGTGCGTCTTGCCGGTGCCGGGACCGCCGACGAGGACGACGTTATGGGCCTCGTCGAGGAACTCACAGCGGTGGAGCTGGCGAACGAGTGCTTCATTGACCTCGCTGCTGGCGAAGTCGAAGCCATTGAGGTCGCGGTAGGCCGGGAAGCGTGCGGTCTTGAGCTGATAGGCCGTTGATCGGACCTCCCGCTCGGCGGTCTCGGCCTTCAGCAACTGCGATAGGATCGGCATGGCGGTCTCGAAGGCCGGAGAGCCTTGTTCCGTCAGTTCGCTAACGGCTTGGGCCATGCCGTGCATCTTGAGGCTGCGCAACATGATGACGATAGCCCCGCTGGCCGGATTATGACGCATGGCGCACCTCCCTGGCCCGCCGCAGGGCGTCATAGCGTTCGACGTTGGCCTGCGGTTCGGTGGTCAGCGTGAGGGCCTGAGGGGCGTCGATCGTTGGTGTGGTCAGCGGCGTACCATCGATCAGTCGGTGCAGAAGGTTGAGGATGTGGGTCTTGGTCGGCACGCCGGCCTTGCATGCCAACTCGACGGCCGTGAGCACGACCTGTTCGTCATGCTGCAAGACCAGGGACAGGATCTCGACCATCTCGCGGTCGCCACCCGGTGTTTTGAGCAGATGTTGCTGGAGGGAACGGAAGGCAGTTGGCATCTCGGCGAAGGGAGCCCCGTTCCGCAGGGCTCCGGGTTTGCGCTGGACGACCGCCAGATAGTGCCGCCAGTCGTAGATCGTCTGGCTCTGGCGATCATGAGATCGGACAAAGGCTCGGCGATGCTCGCAGATCGCGTGCCCCTCGGCGACGATGACGATCCGGTCGGGATAGACGCGCAAGCTGACGGGTCGATTGGCGAAGGACGCCGGCACGCTGTATCGATTGCGCTCCAGATGAACCAAGCAGGTTGGCGTCACCCGTTTGGTGTGCTCGACGAAGCCGTCGAAGGGGCGGGGCATCGCCATAAGGTGCCGGACCTCTTCGGCCCACACATCGGCGATCGTACCGGGTTGCGAGCCATGCTCGATCTGTGACCACAACTCCCGGCATCGCTTCTCCAGCCAGTCATTCAAGGCTGCCAGGGACGGGACGTTGGGCAGGGGCTGCCAGAGCCGATGGCGGGCATCCTGTACGTTCTTCTCGATCTGCCCCTTCTCCCAGCCCGAGGCCGGATTGCAAAACTCGGCCTCGAACAGGAGGTGGCTCACCATGGCCGAGAAGCGGATGTTGACCTGGCGCTGCTTGCCACGGCCGACCTTGTCGACGGCCGTTTTCATGTTGTCGTAAATGCCCCGCCGCGGCACGCCGCCGAAAACCCGGAAGGCGTGGTTATGGGCATCGAACAGCATCTCATGGGTCTGGAGTGGGTAGGCGCGCAGCATGAAGGCGCGGCTGTAGGACAGCTTCACATGAGCGACCTGCAGCTTGGTGCGCTCGCCGGCGATGATCGCCCAGTCCTCAGACCAGTCGAACTGGAAGGCCTCTCCGGGCACAAAAGCCAGCGGCACGAAGGTGCCGCGGCCGCTGGTCTGCTGCTCGCGCAGCCGGGCTGCCTTCCAGTCCCGGGCGAAGGCCGCCACCCGATTGTACGATCCCTCATAGCCCAGCGTCACAAGATCGGCGTGCAGCTGCTTCACCGTGCGCTTGTGCTTACGCGACTCGCCAGCCTCGACCTGCAGCATCGCCGCAAGCTTGTCGGCATAGGGATCGAGTTTGCTCGGCCGGTCAGGAGCCTGAAACTGNGGCTCGACGCTGTCCGCCCGCAGATACTTGCGCACGGTGTTCCTCGAGAGGCCGGTGCTGCGGGATATCTCTCGGATCGAGCGACGATCCCGATGATGCCAGCGTCTGATGACGCTCAATAACTCCATGTCGATCACTCCGCTGTCCCCCGCGTAGCCCGCGTGAGACGTGGTGAAAACATGGGTCACTTCTCGATGGAAAAATCCCCGGCAGACGGGTCAGATCTCAATGGAATTCAACAAATACCCCCTCGCCTGCGCTTCCATCCAGAGCAACAGGGTGTTGATGCCGGAATAGGGCACGCCGTTGTGGCGCAGCGGGCGCGGGGTGCTGCCCGCCTTCCACGGCTTCGCCCATGGGCGGGTGCCGGCCTCCAGCTGGGCGATGATGGCATTGGTGACGGTCTGATAGATGTCCGTCCGGGTTTCGGTGGTGAGCTTTGCCTTTGCCATCTGTCTTCCCCTTTTTCGCTGCGAAGCAGGCTGCGTCCTGCTTCCTGAGGGTCGCGGAGACCGGGGGAGTTGGGGGGCAAGGGGGATGATGACGGGGGGGACCGCCCACCCGGAGGGCGGCGCGTTTACGCGCCGGCATGGCAGGCCGGTTTGCGGCCGAATGCTGGGGGTTGGCGTCATCGCCCTTGCTGGGGATGAGGGGGCAGCGCCCCCTGGTCCCATCTTCTTTACGAAAGAGCTGGCGCGCCTCGGCGCGCTCTGATCGCCTTGGGCAAGGGATCGTCACCCGAGAGGGACGAGACGCCGGCGCAGCTGGTGACTCGGTGCGCGTGGCGCATAGAGCCAGGTCACGCCGCAACGCGGCGGGAGGACCACCCCTGCCCTATCGCCTGGAGGCCCAATTTCGCTTCCAAACGGTTCAGTTTGATTCCGCGAACCGGAAATGGACTCACGGCTGAGAGAACTCGATGGCAGTGTAAACTGCACCAATTTGAACCCATCGGGCACGAATTATTCAAAACACTGGCTGGATACGACACTACGATCGCGCAACGCTTGGCTCACAGCAGCCTGCCTTCGAAGCGACATCACTCGGAGCATAGTGGGAGGGGGAGACTTGCGATCGGTTATTACAATCATCGAGCAGCTAGACCGCGCCCTGAGCGAGCTGGCTATCAATCACCCGCTCAATGGCCGCATCGCTCTGATCCTCGTCGACAACGGCCTGGAGCTGATGTGTCATGTGAAATGCACTGATCTCTTAGCCGATGACCGCGGCCGAACCCCGCGCGGGCTGACCCAGGAACAAAGGAATGACGCGCGGGGACGCGCCTTCGACAGGAAACTCGGGCTCCTCCGGGACCTCGGCCATATCCGGGCTGAGCAGGCTCAGGCAATCACGACCCTGCACGGCTACAGGAATCAACTTTACCATGTCGGCCTGCGCGACGATCCGGTCATCGGCCAGCTCGCCCACCTGTATTTCCACTTGGCCGCCGAGCTGCTTGAGCCACTGCTCGGCACTCAACGCCACCTGGGTTGGGAGCCTGAGATCATCACCGACGCCGCGCGGCGCCTCTTGCCTGAGCTGGCTACCGCGAAACGCTACGGTGCGAAAGTAGATATTGCGGGGCTGCGCGCCCGATGGGTTGCCGAATGTCCCTCGCCGCCGGCGCCCATCGAGCAGGCCCTAAGTAGGCACCTTCTCGCAAGGGTCGACGAAGCTGAGGCATCTTTCAGCATTATCGCGAGGGGACGTTCGGGGACGGACGATCCTACTGCGACCCTGCGGACGGTACAACTCGAGGCCGATACTCTGACGGCAATTCGCCGCCATCGCCGCGATCACGATAAGCAGCTGAAGGCGAAGGGTCTCGAGCCGAAGCCACTCGATGATGAGCAACTCGCGATGGCGCGGGGAATGAGGGTCCTTGAAGACCTCAACGCACGCCTTCTACCGAACTGGACCCCCAAACACCCAATATTGCCCTTCAACAGTTGGCGAAAGCAGGCGACATCGATCAGCACGAAACGCAAGGCGTACATCGCGCTGGGGAGCTTTGACCGGATCAGAAGGGAGATCGACCAGTTGGAGGACATCATGGCCGAGCCGATCGAGGACATGTGCGGGTGGCATCAGTACCTCGAAGATGTCGCGATGGACAACCGGTAGACCCGATGGATCCGAAATTCGCAGCCCATGGCGAGGCGCTCCATGGCTCATTCCACCGTCTTGTCGCAAGGGAGTGGTGGACGCATGACACGCATACGGCTTGGTCAGCTCTTCGATTGTACGGAGCAAGGCGGCGTTCTGGTTGCGGAAGCCGCTGATGGTTCACTTCGACACATCGACGACGTGCCATCGGGGCTAGCCTGCCAATGCGTATGCCCCGGCTGCGACCGACGAATGGTTGCAAAGAAGGGGGATCTGCAAGCACACCACTTCGCGCATCATTTTGCTCGCGACGGTGCTTCATGCACGTCCGCGGGCGAAACGGCCCTCCACAAGTTAGCGAAACAGGTTCTCGACGAGCGACTGGAGATCGCGCTTCCCGAGCTCCTCATTTCGCATCGAGACGATACCGAAGTTGTGGTGCGGGCAACGAGACTCGTATTCGACGAGGCCATTCTTGAAACCAAGGATGGGTCGATTGTGCCGGACGTAGTCCTGATACTGCGGGATCGGCGTCTCATCGTTGAATTCAAAGTCACTCACCCCTGCGATGACGTGAAAATCGCGCGCATCCAGACCATGAATGTCGGGGCGATCGAGATCGACCTGTCCGCCTACCGGGATCAAGCATTGGATGAGCTAGCCGACGACATCCTCTACAACGCCCCCAGGATCTGGCTTCACAATCCGCACGAGCCCGCTGCCCGGAACCGCTTGCAGGAGAGGGCGCGCCAACGTGTCGAAGATCGGCAAAAGTACATCGACGAGCACCGTCGAAATTATTGGCACCGCCTTCCGGCTCGCGAAGGGGGGAGTGGGGAGTGCGAGGCTATCCTGCGACAGGACGGCTTGGATGCTCTGATCAACCTCCCCGTCAACGGAAGCGGATGTTTCACGGTCCCGCTCGCCGAGTGGCAAGGTGCAATTGTCCTCGACCTGCTGCAATCGAAATCCCAACCCTTTAGAACGCGAACGGCCGTCGCCGCCCTGGTCAGGCGGAGTTGGATCGACCCGCGCTTCTGCTCGGTCTCCGAGGACATTGCCAAAGCCCTGAAGGATGCGGGCTTGCCGTTCGCATCCCCCGCAGAATCCGTTGAGAGCTATCTTCGCCAACTGGAGCGGCTCGGGTTTGTACACTCCGCGCCCTCAGAGATTTGGAAGACGTCAGGTCTGCTGCGGCAAAGGATTCACGAAGCGAAGGAGTTGCGGGCGCGCCCTTCGAAGCGCTTGGCCGAAATGCGGGGCATCGTATCAGAGCTGCTTCTTGGCCTGCCAGACGAGGAAACGCGCGGCTTCTCATTCGAGACATGGATCCAGGCCGAACTATCGGATCGTGGACAGTCCGTCGCGGACTCGATCCACGGCAGTGAGCCTGAATGGACGGCGCTTTGCCATCAACTGTCCAACATCGGCACCCAAATCCGCTTTTCGCCTCGTGCCAACCTCGAGCTTTTTGGGCTCCCATGTGAGGGGAAGCTTGAGCGCGCGTTGAAGAGGAAACGCCTCGAGGCCGAAGACAGAGAACGGGAAAAGCGGGAGAAGGAGAAGGCCGGTGCCGAAGCGCGGGTAGTCCGGCTCGAGAAGCTCGCGGCCGCGAACCTGGGTGAAGGTTATGAAATCTGGCTGAGCACCGGCGATGCGGCTCTGGACGGCCAGACTCCACTGGAGGCCGCGCGGAGCGAAACTGGGCTTCGCGACGCAATCCATGCTCTCGGACGAAAAGCGGACCAGCTCAGGATCGAGGAGCAAGCCCGCGAGCGCAAGCATAAAGCCGTCCGAGAGCTCGAGGCCCTCGCTCGCAGCCGCTACGTCGCCCCTGAACGGGCGGATCTTTGGATGCGGGGTTCCCGCCCTGAGCTCGGCGGGCAGTCGCCGGCCGACTTCACGATCGACGACGCCACGCGCGACAAATGTGCGATCTACCTCCCAGGGAAAAAGTCACGCTACTGAACCGCCCCGGTTTCACCGGAGGCCATTTGGTTTAAGTCACGCCGCCATTTGCTGCTCACCGAGCATGACGTAGTAGCGCTCCTCGGCTTCGGCCGGCGGGATGTTGCCGATAGGCTCCAGGAGCCGGCGATGGTTGAACCAGTCGACCCAGGTCAGCGTGGCGAACTCGACGGCCTCGAAGGATCGCCAAGGCCCCCCACGATGGATGACCTCGGCCTTGTAGAGGCCGTTGATCGTCTCGGCGAGTGCGTTGTCATAGCTGTCACCGACGCTGCCGACGGAGGGCTCGATGCCGGCCTCAGCCAGCCGTTCGGTGTAGCGAATGCTCACATATTGCGAACCGCGGTCGCTATGGTGCACCAGGCCGCCGCGATGGGCGGGCCGTCGCTCGTGAAGGGCCTGCTCCAGGGCATCAAGCACGAAGCTGGCATGCGCGGTCCGGCTCACCCTCCAGCCGACGATGCGGCGAGCATAGGCGTCGATCACAAAGGCGACGTAGACGAAGCCCGCCCAGGTGCTGACATAGGTGAAGTCCGAGAGCCAGAGCCGGTTAGGCGCCGGCGCATGGAACACCCGGTTCACACGGTCGAGCGGGCACGGTGCCGACTTGTCCGAGATGGTCGTGCGGACCGGCTTGCCGCGGATCACACCAGCGAGGCCCATGCCCTGCATCAGCCGTTCGACGGTGCAACGGGCAACGTCAAACCCTTCGCGCATCATCTGTCGCCAGACCTTGCGCGCTCCATAGACCTCGAAGTTCTCGGCGAACACGCGCTCGATCTCGGGCCGCAAGGCCGCGTCCCGTAGCGCCCGTGCCGAGCACTTCGACGGATCAAGCCGCCGGGCGACATGCGCATGATAGGTCGATGGGGCGATCGGCAGGACCTTGCAGATCGGCTCGACCCCATACGCACCGCGATGATCATCGATGAACGCGATCATGTCTTCGACCGGCGGTCGAGCTCCGCCATGGCGAAATATGCAGATGCCTTGCGCAGGATCTCGTTCGCCTGCCGCAGCTCGCGGTTCTCGCGCTCAAGGGCCTTCAGCTTCGCAGACATATCCGTCGTCACCCCGGCCCGCTTACCGGCGTCGACCTCAGCCTTCTTCAGCCACTCGTTCAGTGAGTGTGCCGAGCAGCCAATCTTCGCCGCTATCGACACAATCGCCTGCCAGCGCGACGGATGCTCAGCCTCATGATCCAGCACCATCCGCACCGCGCGAGCGCGCACCTCAGGCGAGAACTTGTTCGTCGTCTTGCTCGTCATAGCCCCATCCTCTCAGGAGTTGGGGTCTCCGGCAAAGCCGGGGCGGTTCACCGACGGACAGGACATTCCAGGCCTGCGCGGGGCTTTCGATCGGCGTTGTGTCGTTTCGGAGGGGATAGTCATCACGATGGATGTCGTCCCGGATATTTCCAGCCGACACAGCGATGAAGCGAGGCGCGTTGTCGGCGCCGAATGCAAGCGTGTCGAGGGCAGCGGACCAGGACGACGGCCGGCCCCGCCAATAATCGCCTTCCGAGGTGATGGCGAGACATATCGCGCGGGGGCGGTTCGGCGCGACGATCTCGGCACGAGAGATCGACTGCGCGGTGATCGCACCATAGAGATCGGGATCGTTGGCACCATGATCGGGCAGCACCTTGACCGATTCCAGCCTGTGGCGCAGCGCCACTGGCCCGTTGCTAGCGAGCACGTCGATCAGATCCCCGTAGAGCGCTACACCTGACAACTGGGTGCCGTGGCCACCGTGCGCCTGGTTGCTCACGTCCTCGACGTTCCAGCCTGAATCGAAAGCCTGTTGATCAACCGCGGCGAGTCCCGGCCGGATTAGCGGATGTCGGCGGGTCGAACCGGAATCAAGGAGACAGACGGCCGGTACATCGGCGGCGGGAGCAACTATCCGATCCGCCGTTTCCGCAGCCCAAGCCCGTTGTTCAGCGCCGTCCATGGCCATGAAGAAGGACGGCGTGTCGCGCGCCGTGCGCAGCTCGGCGATCGTGTCAGTATTGGCGACGATGCGCCCTAACGCCTCCGCCGTGCCGTGGACAATGACCACTTCTCGCTCGGGAAAGGCCAGCGCGTGCTGGCGCATTGGAAGCGCGAGACGTCCCACCGTGGCAACGAAGCGCTCCTTCGTGCCTAGTCGCAGCCAAACCTCCCACCAGATCGCGACGCCCGGAAGAGGAAAGAGGGCTTCATCGTCAGTGTAGAGCGACCGGGCGACCGCCAGTCGCGCGGTCTCGATAGAGGCGACCAGGACCTCATTCTTTGGACCGGTCGCCTCCTCTATGATCTGACCGTCGACCTCGCGCTTGCGAATGCGGTCCTTGTCCCGATAATCGGCGACCTTCTTGAGGTAATAGTCGCGCTGCTTTTCCGGGACGAAGACGGTAGCGGCAACCGTCGTACCGTCGGCGGTACCTGGCCGTACACTTACCAGCTCGATCGGGAACTTTCCCTGCCGATTTTCGAGCTTGTCAACGATCTCGGCCTGAGCTGCGGGCAGATCGAATTGGAGATAGAAGCCCGGCGTTCCGACGGCAAGACCATCTTCACGCGCACGGAGCTGTGCTTCGGCGCCAGCCAAGGCCACCGTCAGTGCCGTGGCCAGCTTCTCTGCATGCTTAGCTCTGTCGCGCTGCGGCGGCGACGAACCACCGCCACCACGGTGAGCCGTGTAGTCCTGTGCGACACCGTTGCCAGGAAGATAGACATGCGGGAGTGGGCGCAGAGGATCGTCTGCCATTTACCGATGCGCAGCTCCCTTGCGCTCCGCGATGGTCGCTGTGAGATCCCGCAATGTGATACGATCTCGATCCTCAAGAACGACCAGCTTGGCCGCATCAGCTGCAGCCCGTGAGATTTCGGCCTGACTCATCCCCGTCGCTTCGCTGACTACCGCGCCCCAATCCAATCCTTCGGTGTCGAATGTCGCCAGCCGCGCCTGGAGGATCCGCTTCGCGACCTCGGCGCTCGGAAGCGCATACTCGATCACATCGTCGAACCTGCGGAACAGAGCGGGGTCGAGCAACTCGGGATGGTTGGTGGCGGCAATCACCAACCCCTCACTTTCGTCTTCCTCAAGAAACTGCAGGAAGGAGTTGAGTACGCGGCGTATCTCGCCGACGTCATTGCGCTCCGTCCTACGGGCGCCGATGGCGTCGAACTCGTCGAAAAAATAGACGCCCTTTGCTTCGACCATTGCGGTGAACACCATGCGAAGTTTCGATGCCGTTTCGCCCATGAACTTTGTCATCAGTGCGTCAAGCTGGACCGTAAAGAGCGGCAGGTGCAGCTCCCCCGCCAAGGCCGAAGCCGTCATCGTCTTGCCGGAACCAGGGGGACCGATCAGCAGCAGCTTACGGCGCGGTGCCAGCCCGCGACTGAGAAGCCGATGCCTCTGACGCTGCTCACGAAGAACACGGCGAAGCCGCTCGTCAAGTGCTTCGGGGAGCACCATGCTCGACAGCCTGACATCCGCGTACCGGACGGCGATCAGATTTGCGAGGTCGCCCCGAGGCTGCGCCAAGGGGATGGGAGTCGCCCTTCGCTTGGCGGACCGCTCCTTGTTGGCACGCGCGGCATCAACAAGTTCGCGAAGCTGCAATGCGACTTTGCCGTGGCCCCGGCGCGCCTCGCTGGCAGCTGCCTGTAGGGCGATCGTCAGGAACTGCTCATCGTCACCTTCGACGTGGCTCTTGAGGAGGGAAATCAGTTGCTGCGCGGTCGTCATGACATCTCAACGCAGCGAAACGCTGCGTAGCTCCAGATATCGGTTTGCCCAGGATCGCAGCACAGGATTCCTCTCGCGGCGTTCGAACAGCACTCCCGAGAGATAGGCCTTTCTCCCCAAGAACAAGTTAAGAACGAGTTTAGGCGTCAAGGCCAGTGGAATCAGCCCGCCGCTGATCGCGATTCCCAGCTTTCCTGCCGGGTGTGACGGCCACAACCCACACCCGCTGTTGAAAAATTACGCCTCCTTCGCTTGCCCCCAACGAGATCATCAATGTCACCACGCGCGCCATGACCGACGTTTATGGCCGGATGGTTCCGACTTTCTCGCCAATGCGCCCGCCGATTGTGGAACCGCCCCCCAACGATCTGGCATGGTGGATGTCCTCGGTGCTTTCTCCGATCTGACATGCTGGTCGCCGCAGTGGTCAACAAAATCGCCCTGCGGCTCTGTTTCTGATTTGTTCCAGTTCACACACGTTGGGTTATGTTTCAGAAACACGCGAGGGGCAGATGAAGCCTGCTTCGGATCGGTCAAGGCGGAGCATTGGGAATGTCACTGGGCGACGTCATCGCATTCAGGAACGGCTCCTACGAAATTCGGGCCATTGTCGATGGTCGATACGTCGTCCGGATCCGCAATCGCCAACGGAACACCGAGAGCTACAAGGTTTGGACCCGCAAAGAGCGCGACCAATTCGATCGCGAGCAGAACCGTCTGCACAATCTCGATGAACGTGCTCGCGAGCTATATGAACGACATCTCTCCGGCGAAACCTATGCTGGTCTCGGACGGGAGTTCGGCATCGGCCCAACCCGGGTGAGGCAGATCTGCTCGCGTCAACAAAGGAAGGAACGCACGGCCGCGCGGCCATCTGAGCTGAGCACGGCGCACCTTCCCCGGGAGGATACGTCCACCGCTCCCGAAGAATGGGACTTGGCGAAGCCAGCCAGTTCTTAACTCGACCGTCGCGACTCCCCTTACGTTCAGCGGGCTTGTCCGTGCTGGAGCTCCTGGTCCATCTCAGGAGCAGGGCTTCAAGACAAGTATGCGCCTTCGACGAGGACGTGTTCACAGTTTGGCATGAGTACGTGTTCAGCCCCAGAGGTGGCGGACCGCGGTGTCGGCCTCCGGGCGGGAGCAGAACTCGCAGTCGGGGATTTTCGACCGCATGCGGCGCATCCGCGGCAGATGGGCACGCCAGGGATCCACCTGCCAGTAGTTGGTCTCGGCCCGCCCGGTTGCTTGCCGCACCAGCTCGACCGCCAGAAGCGCGCCAGCAAGCGCCGACACGAAGGCGAACGGGGTGAGCACCTGCCGCCCCTCGGGCGTGCGCAAAGCCTGTTCTCCGCACAATTCGCGGAACAAGGTGTCGAACGCCTTGCCGACCAGCTTCCCTGGATCCAGCGACGGGTAGGCCTGACAGATCTTCTCGGCGACAGCGCCGTCGATGAAGCCCTGCTTCACCTCGTCGAGTGAGATCCCCAGGCCGTCGGCGATGGACCGCTCTCGGGCCGCTTCGTCCGGGATGTGCTGGTAGATGCAGGCGAGGCATGCGCCGGCCGTCGGTTGGATATGCGAGTGGACCACCACGCCCCGGACATCGGTGGTCGAGGCGTCGAGTACCTTGCCCGGCACGTACTTCTGAAGCTGGCGGCGGGCGCGGCGGCTGTCGACGGTGACGATGGCCAGAGGCACCTTTGGAAGCTTGGCCACGTAATCCTTGAACTCAAGAATCTCCTGCGCAAGCTCAAGATGGAGGAAATCGCTCGCGGCATGCGCCACGAGGGCGGTAGCCTTTGGATCACCGACATCACCGTCGCTCAAGTACAGGCAGCGATTGATATTGCCCGAGCCGACGTTTTTCGGATCCACCACATCAAGGCGTCCCTGCACCGGCAGATGCCGCAGCGCCTTGAGGAATCCGTGAGCCACGGCGCCGGCGCCGACCAGCACGGCGCCGCTCAAGTCGATCGGCGCCAGGCCGCGAAGTGCGGGCAGGCCGAGGTCGGCCAGGCGCACCTCGAATGGATCGGGCGTCGGCGGAAGGCGAGCATCGTCGACGACGACGTTGAGCACCACCGCCGCGGCGCCACAGGCGCAGATCATGGCGAACAAGGGATGCGGCGGCTCAGCGCCAAGCGGCCCGACGGGCGCCCGCGAGACGACCGCGCATTCGGCGTCGATTGCGGCATAGACGGCCGGCGCCGAGGCCCTAGCCGCAGCACCGCCTACGAGCAATTCGACATCAGCCTGGGCCGGATCGTTGGTCAGCAGAACCGTGCGCTCGAGCATGGTGGCGATCTCCGCCGCCCACCCGGCCGCCGGCCCATCGTCGGCGGTGATCAGGACGCGACGCTGCAGACGCTCTGCCGCCTCGTCCTCTTCGACCCCTAGGAGGGCGGCGAGCATGCGTGCGTTTTCAGCCGCGCCGCTCATGGACGCACCAGGAGGCGCGCGTCCGGGCCATGGTTGGGTGTCAGCATCCATTCTCCAGTCTCCGACAACTCGAAGATCTTCACCTCCTCAAGGAAGGTGGCGACGGTCGTGGTCGCGGCGAAGCGCGGCAGGACCAGCGAAAGGGCACCGCTGTGACGCACGATCGCCCACTTGGCGTCGGCCTGTGAGTGAAACGCTTCGGCCGGATGGGTGTGGATCTGGGCGGCGACCTTGAGCCGACCCGATTTCAGACTCGCCATCAGCGCCTGCAAGCTCTCGGGCGGAAGATGGAAGTAGTCGCGCGCCGTTTCCTGATACGGCTCGTAGACTTCTCCCAGGACGGAACCGCCCGTGGTTGCTGCAAGCCATAGGGCGACACGCTCGCATCGGAGTTCACCGCCATTGCGCAGAATGCCGAGGGTCTCGTGCAGCACCGCAGTTGGGAGGATGCGCGGAGTCATTGGTCAGCGGCCCGTTTCCAAACCCGCCACAGCTGTTCGAGCAGGCCTAGAAGGCCATTGCCCGACTGGCCGCGGTAGTTGTCCCAGTGGTCGGCGCTATGGCCGGAGTGGTTGTGATAGTCGCGAGACCCGCGCATGCAGATGAATGGCCGCGTGTGCTGCTCGTGCGGGCCGGAGTTGAAGATGCTCATGCTACCCGTGAACACGTACTCGTAGGGACTACCAGGCTCGCGCGTGGACGGAATATGTTGCCCATCCGCCGTTAGGATCTCGATCGCCGGCGGCTGGTCGTCCCAGCCATCGCAGGTGAAGCGAAGGCGCACCGGAACGCGGCTGTGGTGGTTAAAGACCACGTCGAGCACCGGGAACTGGGCCGTCAAGACGGTCCAGCCCCGGCGTGCGATCAGACGGTCGTCGAGAAGGGCGAGTTCGCGATCGAACGCGCCGCGCGACAACGCCTCAAGCACGGCCGCCACCCCCCTCCGGCGGACTCCAATCGAGCTCGACGGCGCCGGAGAGGCTATTTTGGGCGAAGGTCAGACCCGAGTTGATGGTGCGGCCATCGACCGTCACCACCCACGTGGAGGTGTCCTGCAGCTTCAACTTCTTGGCGGCGCGCTCCAACACCGTGCTGACCAATTCGCCCGGGCGCGCGCGGACCGCGCCCTGAGCGGGGAAGATGCCGGCCGTCGTGAACACGGTCACCAGAACGACGTCCGGCTTCTTGGGCCGGGTGACGATGTGCTCAACGCCCTTCTCCTCGAAAGAGATCACGCCGCCCGGCCGCAAGACGACGTCCGGCTCGTCGTGGCGCTCAAGCACCAGTTCATTGTCGGGGCTAAACTCGAACAGACTGGTCAGTTCATCGACGTCAAGGGTCGGCGCGCCCCAGACCTGGCCGATCTCGTCAAGCGTCCAGCTGTACGACCGATCACCCTCGAATGCCCGAAAGACGGCGCCCTTTTCTGCCTTCAGGTTGACCTTGTCTTCGAGGCCGATGAGGCGGGTGCGGTTGGCGCGGACCAAGATCAGTTGGTACTCGCTCGCAGGCGCAAACCCCGCCAGGGTCAGAAGCTCACGGCCCGTCTGTTCCGCATCGTGCGGGCCGTAGACTTGGCCATTCACCGTCACTTGGTGCCGGTTCGCCATCAGCTCCACAGTCTTGCTATCCATCTTCGCCTCCATGGGATTGCCGAGCCGGCTATGGCCGGCCCCGACTCTTGACACCCAGGCGCCTTGGACTAGTTTGGCCCAAGAGTCTTGATATGGACTGTATGGATCGGGACTCATGCGCGCGTCAAGTCCAAAAGCGGACTGAAGGAGGGGCAAAAATGGAAAACATGTCGGTCGACGCCCGTGCGGGCGCCGGGCCATCAAGGATTCCTGTTGAGCTAGAGGCGTTCTTCGCCATTGCGGAAAAGTGGCGCCTAACCACCGATGAGCAAATCAAGCTGTTAGGCTCGCCGGGTCGATCGACCTTCTTCAAATGGAAAAAGGATGGGGGCGCGGTTCCGCCCGACACTACGGAACGGATTTCCCAAATCCTCGGCATCTGGAAGTCACTGGCAATTCTCTTCACAAATGAAGCGCGCGGGTGCGATTGGATTCGGCACAGCAATGACTATTTCGACGGCGTTAGCGCGCTCGACGTGATGCTGACGGGTGGGGTTGTAGATCTCTACAAGGTGAGATGGTATCTTGATGCGCAGCGAGGCGGGTGATCGGCCGAACGTGCGATGGCGGGGCGACGGCTTCCGCCTGATTCCGTCGAGATTTCCGCCGGTCTCAATCTACGAAGACGTGGTCGCCGAGGATCGTCTCGATGCACTGGTCGCGATCGAGAACCTGACCAACCCGCGACTGCAGTCAGCCCATCGCCTGATGGGGCTAAGCCTCGGCCTCTCTCCGGATTCGCCACGTCTTCAGAACTGGAACCACGCGCCGTTCGCCTATTCCAATCCCGAGGGAAGCCGCTTTTTCCCGCCCGAACGCCCGTGTCTGGAACTGTGTGATTCCCGTCAAACCGCTTTGGCGGTCTCCGTGGCGAGGCGCGAGGTCTTTCTCGCCCGGACTGAGGAGAAGCCGATTGGCCTCGACATGCGCATGTTGAAGACACCGATCGAGGGCGAGTTCGTTGATCTTCGAGATGTCGATCTCACGCTGTTGCGGGATTCGTCCTTGGTGGGGCGCAAGGCGCGTTGGAAGATCGGCGAGACCATTTCGGCCGGGGCCGAGGGGGTGCTGTATCTCGCCCCCGAGCGGCCCTCGTCAGTCTGCATCTCTGTGTTGAAGGCCGGTGTCCTCGGCCGCTCCCTGCAGACCGTTCACTACCGCTACACATGGAATGGTCAGCGCGTGACGAAGGTCTACGCGTTCGACGATGGTGTCGAACTGCTGCCCGAATCTTTGGCCGGGCCGGCGGAGGTGCTGGCCGCCTAGGCGGGGAGGTCGCCGCCGTGCCAGTCGGTCAGTACCACGAATTCATGGAACCGGCAGCCTGGCGTGCGGCAGACGACGCTTGGGCGTACGGCGCCGTCGGATCGGACGGCGTGGTCCTTCAGGACGATGGGGTGTCCCCACGCGCAGGTCATATGTGCCTTGAAGCGGTGTACCGTGCGAGGGTGGCAGGCCTTCCAGGACATCGGCGGGGGGGCGCCATCGCCTTCGTAGCAGGCGATAGGAACTGGTGCGAACAACCGGGCGCGTTCCGGCGGAACGCCAGGACGGCGCAGACCCAGCCCGGTCAGCCAGCGCCATAAGTTCACCAGCCACTGCCACATAGCCCACGCTCCCTTCAACTGATCTTTTGACGACAAGCCCCTGCAGTACACTCGCCCTGTCCAACCCTGCACAGGTGAACCTGTTTACCTGCCGAAGGACCAACCGCCATGGTCGTGGGCTTCTGCGAGGCATAGCGGGAGCTTCAGCTCTCCTCGTCGGTCTCAACGTCCTCGGTCTCCTCCTCGTCTGGCTCGTCCGCCATCAGCCCGAGCGGGATACCCCCCGCCAGCAGCCTCTCCTTGCTGAGCAGCCCGGCGTCCTCCAGCGCATCCATGTCCGGCAGGTCGCGCAGCGTATTGAGCCCGAAATGGCTCAGGAACGCCTTCGTCGTCACATAGGTGTAGGGCGCGCCGGGCTGCGGCGCCCGGGGGCCGGCGGCGATGAAGCCGAGACGGCGCAGATGGCCGATAACGTCGCGGCTGATCTCCTTGCCGAAGAACTGGCTGAGCGCGCCGCGGGTGATCGGCTGGAAATAGCCGATGCCCATCAGAACAAGCGCTTCAGACGGGGAGAGCGGCTTGGCCTCGGTGGTGCCCAGCCCGGTCGCCAGCTGGATGGCATCGGCGAAGCTCTTGCGGGTGCGGTGCTGCCAACCGCCGGCAACCGCCACCAGCTCATAAGGCCGGCCCCGCAATTCGGCGCGGATGTCGTCGATGATGAGGTCGAGATTGCAGTCGCGGCCGACCACGCGGGCCAGCACCTCGCGGGTCACCGGTGTGGGGGAGGCGAAGATCACCGCCTCGACCCGCCCCATCCATTCGCGCCAGCGCAGCTCGGGCGGAAGATGTGCCAGATCGAGATCGAAGCTCACCGGGGCTCTCGCGCGCCGGGCCATGTCAGAGCCCGTAGAGCTTGAAACTGGAGCGCCCGGTGAGCTCGCGCACCGCGCCCAGCGCTTCCAGCCGCTCAAACAAACGCCGCGCGGCCCAGCGCGAGAGGGTCGGTGTCGTCAGTGTGCCTGGCACCGCGTCGTCGTCGAGCAGAAGGGCGATCGCCTCCCCCGCCCCCTTGGCGCGCAACTTGGGCATTACCGCCTGCAGCCGGGCGGCGCGGGGGGCAATCTCGGCGGCGCAGCGCAGGGCCCGCGCGGCGGCGTGCACCACGGCGAGGCAGATGGCGGCGTCAAAGCCGTTGTCTGCCGGGCGCAACCGCCCTCCCCGGCCGGCGCGGCGAAACGCGGCGCCCTGCGCTTCCGCCATCAGCAGCGGCACTGGCAGCGGCCAGCGCAGGCGCAGCGCCAGGACCTGATCGGCCAGCCACCAGCCGAGCAGCTCGGCGCCCGGCGCGGCTGTGTCGACGGCGCGCAGGATCGCGGCGGCGGCGAAGGGCGCGGGAGCGCCCGTGCGGGTCAGGACCTCGACCTGATCGGGCAGCGTCGCCAGCTCGTCGCTCCAGCGAATTCCCAGCAGCCCGGTGACCGAGCGCAGGGTCTCCAGATCGACATTCGGGGAGCGCTCAGCGAGGCGGCGCCAGGCGGCGAGAACACGGCCGGCCGGGCCGGGATCGTCGCCCGGCTGACGCAGGTGCCACGCATCGCGCAGGCCCGCCTCGTCCTCGGCGCGGCCGATGACGGACATGGCGGCGGCGGCGCCTGTCAGGGCGAGGCGCTGGCGCCAGGCGCCGGCCCAGGGCGGATTCGCGCGAACCAGATTATCAAGCGAATTCAACGCCGCACCGGCGAGAAAAGCGGCTTCGGCGGGCTCCGCCACCGAGCCGCGCGGCCGCGCCCAGCTGGGGACAGTGGGCACCGGGAAGGGCGCAAGGGGGTGGGGAATCAGCGCGACATTCATGGCCGAAGCCTAGCGATCATGTGCGCTTTAGTCCATCATAAGCACAATTAACCGCACGTACTGTCGAAGAATATGAATATCCGATAATGTTGCATTATCGGTTGTTTTTCTCTTTATATAGAGTGGCGAGCGTATCGGGTCGAGATCGCCCCGCTTTGATCGGATTGGGGTGGCGTTGACGGTGGCGAACCGCCCCTTATATAGCTAGACAGTCTAGCTAGGAGCTTGCGCCGATGGAATGGCCGCTGCAGGATGCCAAGAACCAGTTCTCCCGCGTGGTGCAGAAAGCACGCGCTGAGGGACCGCAGATCGTCACTTTGCGCGGCGAGCGCGCGGCGGTCGTGCTCTCTGCCGCCGATTACGACGCCCTGCGTGCCGGCCGCCCCAGCCTGGTCGACGATCTGCTCGCCGGCCCCGCCTGGGACGCAGACCTCGCCGATGCCGTTGATCGGCGCGCCAGCGCCCCCAGCCGCGACGTCGCGCTCTGATGTACCTGCTCGATACCAACGTCATCTCGGAAGCCCGGCGCGGCTCACTTCCGGCGCTATCCTGGCTGCGCCGCGTCGATCCGCTCAGCGTCCATCTCAGCACCCTTACCCTCGGCGAGATCATGCGCGGCATCGCGCTGAAGCAGAAGGCCGATCCCAAAACGGCCGGTCACCTCGCGGAATGGCTGCGCAAGCTCCGCCACGATCATGCCGACCGCATTCTTCCCGTCACCGATCCGATTTCGGTCGAGTGGGGGCGGATCGCCGCCACCGCCATTGTTCACGACCTCATCCTCGTGACCCGCAATGTGAAGGATTTTGACGACACAGGCGCCTCCTTCGTCAACCCGTGGGACGCCGATTGATGGGTGAGGCAAAGGGACAGATCGTGGAGGCAATGGATCAGCTGCCTGACCAACCCCTCCCCTCGCCTGTTGTGCAGCCGCCATCCGCATTGCCCGCGCATCTCGAACGCCTCACGGCGCGCGCCCGCGACTATGTCGAGGCGTCGAGCTCGGCCAACACGCGGCGCGCCTATGCCAGCGACTGGGCGCATTTCTCCGGCTGGTGCCGGCGGCAGGGCCTCGACCCGCTGCCCCCCTCCCCCCAGCTCGTCGGGCTTTACATCACCGCCTGCGCCTCGGGCACGGCGCTTCCCGACGGCAAGGCGAATGCCGTCGCGACCATCGAGCGGCGGCTCTCCGCCATCGGCTGGAACTACGCCCAGCGCGGCACACCGCTTGATCGCAAGGATCGCCACATCGCCACCGTCCTCGCCGGCATCCGCAACACCCACGCCGCCCCTCCCCGGCAGAAGGAAGCGGTGCTTCCCGAAGACCTCCGCGCCATGCTGGAGACGCTGGAACGCGGGTCGCTTCGCGGCCTGCGCGACCGCGCCATGCTGCTGGTCGGCTTTGCCGGCGGGTTGCGCCGCTCCGAGATTGTCGGGCTGGATTGCGGGCGCGACCAGACGCCCGACGGGCGCGGCTGGGTCGAGATCCTCGACAAAGGCATGGTGGTGACGTTGCGCGGAAAGACCGGCTGGCGCGAGGTGGAAATCGGGCGCGGCTCATCGGATGCCACCTGCCCGGTTACCGCGCTGCAGACCTGGCTGAAGCTGGCGCGCATTGGCCATGGCCCGCTGTTCCGGCGGGTGACCGGCAGCGGCACCAATGTCGGCGCCGAGCGCCTGAATGACCGTGAGGTCGCCCGTCTGGTCAAGCGCGCGGCGCTAGCGGCCGGGGTGCGCGGCGATCTCAGCGAGGGCGAACGGGAGATGAAATTCTCGGGCCATTCGCTGCGCGCGGGCCTCGCCTCCTCGGCCGAGGTGGACGAGCGCTATGTGCAGAGACAGCTCGGCCACGCCTCCGCCGAGATGACCCGCCGCTATCAGCGCCGGCGCGACCGGTTTCGCGTTAACCTCACCAAGGCGGCGGGGCTGTGATCCACGCGCCCTCTTTGGGCGTTGACCACTCCTCACACTTCTCCCTGAGCAAGCTTCTTGAAGCTCGGGTGAATGAGGCATATACAAGCATATACACACGGAGGCATGCTTATGGTCGAACAGCATCAATCCCCTGCCAAAGAGGTCCGGCTGTTTCGCAACAACCGCAGCCAGGCCGTCCGCATTCCTGTTGAGTTTGAACTGCCAGGCGACCGCGCCCTAATCAGCCGTGAAGGCGACAGGATCATTATCGAACCCGTTCGTCAGAGCACCGGATTGCTTGCATTGCTGGCGACGTGGGAGCCGCTCGATGAAGAATTTCCCACAATCGAAGACAGGCCAGCCGAACCGGAGGATGTCTTTTGACGCGCTATCTGCTGGATACGAACATCATCAGCGACATGGTACGCAATCCAGCTGGACAGGCGGCCCGACGACTTCAGAATGTCGGTGACGGCAATATCTGCACCAGCATCATCGTGGCGTGCGAGTTGCGGTACGGTTGCGCTAAGAAGGGCTCGGCAAAGCTGTTGGCGAAGGTCGAGGACGTTTTGGCCACGATCCCGGTACTGCCGTTGGAGATTCCGGCCGATGGCGAGTACGGCGGCATCCGCGCTGAACTCGAGGCAGCAGGCCAGATCATTGGCCACAACGATCTTCTGATTGCTGCCCATGCTTACACGCTAGGGACAACCTTGGTCACGGCCAATGTCGGCGAGTTCAGCCGGATCCGAGGCCTGAAGGTCGAGAATTGGCTCGGGTGAAGCAACAGGCTTTGCTTTCCGGGCGGTGCCCGCACCTGGAGCTTGAGTGACGGGACGGACCTGGGGGCACACTATCGCGGTAAGTCAGCCCAACGACATGGTCCCACTTTCCCCATTTGAGACGCAGAGTCGGCGCTATGCCGGTCAGCGAGGCGCCAAACTGGCGGTCCGAGGACTTTGACGATTCCGGCCATGCGGAGTGAGTTTTCGCGCGGGCTAAACTGCTTGGCGCCGTTCGCACCCTAAATGCGATCCTTAGCTGGGGTGCCGATGGGCCTCGGCGAACGCACCCCGTCATCCGGTGATCTGCGCATTCCAATCTTCGGCCTCTGGCCAAAGGCGCAAGAACTCTGCTCCCGCAGCAGCCGCAATTTCCCGGAGTCGTGAGGCGTAAACGTCGCCCTGGTCGTTTACGTCGCATGCAGCCACGAGCAGAGAACCCGGTCGCGCAGCGAGGGCACGAATGTACTGATCGCTGGCCGGCGCCCACCCTCCCCCGGTGCTGGCGTAAATGCTGTCGGCGCGACAGCCTTCTATTGCGGCGAGGCTCATTGCGTCGATCGCAGCCTCCGTGATGCAAAGCCGCCGAGCGTTGGCTTCGCCCAGTTGGAAAAGCGCCTTCGAGCCGCCGGCTGCGAAGCCTCGCCAGTCCGGCCCGCGCTCTTCCCAGCCGACGACGCCCCCTGCAGGGTCGATGTGAGCCGCCCACATCGACCCCCTCGGCCCCTCTCGCAAGCAGCCGGCCGCGGTCGCTCTCTCAACAATTGCCGCGGGG
Source organism: Ancylobacter sp. FA202 (assembly GCF_000380205.1). Classification (NCBI taxonomy): domain Bacteria; kingdom Pseudomonadati; phylum Pseudomonadota; class Alphaproteobacteria; order Hyphomicrobiales; family Xanthobacteraceae; genus Ancylobacter; species Ancylobacter sp. FA202. The sequence continues at coordinate 44,437 of NZ_KB904820.1, forward strand.
ATGCCGCGGGCTTCGGATAGATAGACCCACGCGGCGGATCCGGGAATTGGAGGAGATCGCTCGGCCCAACGCCGGGAGGGAGCGATGCTAGGACCCCGTCGCGATTTGCGTTGCCAAACTGGATCACGCGGAACGAAGCCCACGAGATCAGCGACGACCTGAAGCGCGCTCGTGAAACCTTGGGCCCCGAGGTGTTGGGCAAGTGAGAAGACGTCGCCCTTCGCCTGCGACGTCGGATCGAACCAGCCGCGACCATGGTGGTTGACGATGATGATTTCACCGTCCGCGCGTCGATATTTGATCGCCCGCGATGTGCTTTCCCGAAGGTCGACCTTCCAGCCGCGGCTCTCCAGTAGAGCGGAGCAGGGCACCTTTTCCTTGATCTCATCTCGGTTATAGTCAGCCATGCGGGAGGTCCTTTCCCTCGCGTCCAGCTGGTGGCACCGTTACAGCTGTTACCCCGCTTGGCCAACCCATTGACGGCTCACGCGTTTCTTGCGTTGGAACGGGGGCAGCCCTCTTCGGAAGAGCCCAAATCCGTTGGACAGCACGAATAGTTACAGCTGTAACCCCCATCGCGCCGTTCATGAGGCGCTGTCGCGTGCCCGCTTGAGCGCGCCATCCGCGAGGCCAAAGAGGCTCTTTTCCAGATGCAAGCTGCCCTCGACAGCACGGTCAACCATTGCGCGGAAGTACCCTCCCGGACTTGAGATCTGTTCCGGGCTCCTCATCGACTTTTCGAGAACCGTAATCAGGATGGCAGCGGCCGCATAGCGGCCCACCTTGCCCGCCCCGTCGAGCCAAGCAGCCTCCGACAGCCCGATCATGACGCGCATGATCTCGGCGGAGCCGGTGAGTTCTGGCCAACTCTTGAACGACCGGCCCGTAATCTCGCAGGATTCCGAGCATGCCGAGCGAATTAGGCCAACTGAGACCGATGCAAGGATCTCGGATTGAACTTCGTCGGCGCTTCGCGAGGCCCTTGTTCCGCGTGGACGTTCCCTTAGGGGGTGATTGGCCGCAGACTTTTTTTCGGCTGAGAGAACGACCGCTTTGCGGTCGTTCTGTTCGTAGGAAGAGTCTCGCTCGTTAGAGCGAGGCCGGTGATTTTTACGTTCAAATGAGTTTTGATGGGTTGTATTAATATTAGGCGCGACATGAGTGTCACCCGCGCATGACATTTCATGTTGAATGGCTTCCTCAGTAACCTCGGTGACGATACGGCGATGGAGATCTTCGAGCTCTTGTGCTTCGATCTCAAGCCCCCGCGCCCGGCACTTGATCTGCTCAAGTTCGGCGGCCCATCTCACCGCCTGGTCGGGATAGGCGTCGCAGGCATCTACAATCGCCCGCGCAAGCCGCGTCGTCGTCCGACGAGCCTCTTGCTCACCGTTCAGACGTGCCTGGAACTCATCAACGAGACGCTTCAGTTCGTGGATCCTCACCCGCGCCGGCGTGAAGTCCAAGCCATAGCCTTTGCCGATCTCGCCTTCTTTGTCGCGATAAACGAAACGGCGTCCTGTAGGGCTGTCGCGATAAGCCACAATTCCGGCCTCGACCAGACGGCGGATGCAACGAGAGACCTGGCGTACCGATCGCGCCGTATACTCGGCAAGCTTGGCGTTTGAGATCGCAACGATTGGACGGCTTGCACCTTTCCAGTCATCCGCTCGCGAGAGGCCAATCAGGATATCCATGATGTGATAGGTCGCTCCGTCAATCCCCAGGACCGGCGCCGCCTTCTTGAGGATAATTGCGATTTCGGCTTTCGAGACCTCTGGCACATCGTTCGCCATGGCGAGCCGAGCGCTTGCAAGAATACCCGGTGTGACACGCCGGAACGACGCGATCTGTGTAACTTGGGACATAGCTAGCCGCCCCGCGATCCATTGATCGCGGCTCCATCACTTGTGTGGATGAAAAGCCAGCAAATTGGCGCACTTCATCGCGCCCCGACTGGAAACCAGGGCTTGATTGTGCAAGCGCCCCATCATAGAATCAGTTTGTCACTGCTGATGCTGATGGAACTGAACCGTTCTGTTGGCTAGGAATCGAAGGGCTTACCGATTGCAGTCGGTGAGCCCTTTTTCTTTTCGCGTGTCAGGTCATGACTTCGCTCCTTGTTCCGAACGTTTGAATTCCTCCACCAGCTGAGGCAGCCGCTCGATCAGCCAAGCTGAGAGGCCGGGTGCTGGCGCGTGTGGAATGGAAATCTGGGTGACCTTCAACGTTCGCTTCGTTGTCACCGAAAGCCCTTCGCCGAGATCAAGCCGTCCCGGTGGCTTAGGCGCGTCGACGCGGCGAGCCAAAATTTGAAGTACCCCGGCAAATCGATCGTCGCTGCTCAGCGACTGCCATTTTTCTGAAGCCAACAGTTCATTGACAGCGGAATTCGCGTCCGCAGGAAGCTTCTGATCCTTGAAGAATGATCCAAGCTTCTCCCATTTCGGCCGGCCGACAGAAGGAGCCGGCCCGATTTTACGCACGAACCCTTCCGGCAAAGCGGCGGCGACCGCCGTCAAAATCGAAATGTATGCGAGGCCCTTCGCTTCGCTCCGACCGAGTGCCTTGGCGATCGTCTCGCGTGTGAAGCCTTGCTTCTTCAGCTCGCCGGCGAAGAGCGCCTGCTCGATGAAGGACAGGTTGGCACGCTCGGCGTTCTCGATGCCTTGAGCAATGACGAGCTGCTCGTCGGTGAGCGACACGACGACGGCTCGAACGGGCCGCCCGAGAATTTGGCAGGCGCGCCATCGCCGGTGCCCAAAGGCCACCTGATACGTGCCAGCCTTCTCCGGGATGGGGCGAACAAGTATGGGTAGTTTCTGCCCTTCGTTTCTTATGCTTTCGACGAACAGAGGGAACCGCGGATTGCCCTCAATGTCGAACCTGTCGCGGACGAAAGAGGGGACTAGTGTAGCGGGATCGAGCTCGACCACAGCCTCAGCCGACTGCAATTGCGCGCGCAGGCGATCGTTCTCGGCTTCGACCGTCGAGAACGACTGCTGCATCGACTTTACCGCCCCGGACATACCGGCCGAGCTCGCGCGCGACTTGTCGGCGGCAGGGGAGGGCAGGTTCTTCTCGAGTTCCGTACGGTCGACATTGCCGAATAGGTGCTTCATGCGATTGGAACGGTCTTTCGCGTTCGTCACGAGCGCCCCCACACGTGCTTGATGTGATTCAAGATCTCCCGATTGACCGCGTCCACGGATTCAATCGCGCGGGTGAGTGTGTCACGCCCCACCGTCCCTCTCGCCATCTCGTAGAGGCTCTTCTTCTCCAGCCCTGCATTCGCAATGGCCGTCGTCTCTACGACGACCGGCGCGAGCACATCTTCGCCGAACAGAGACCGTAGCAGTGCAACGATATTCACCTGAGGCACATCATGGGGGTTATGCCGCGTTAGGATGTATCGAATGAAATCGTGTTCGAGAGTCCCGCCGTTCTCTTGGATGACTTGGAGGATGTCGCTGGTCATCTTCAGGAATTGATTCATACTCGAGACGTCGAGCATTGCCGGATGAACCGTGACAAGCAGCGCGGTCGCCGCGTACAGAGCCCCCAGCGTGAGATATCCGAGCTGGGGCGGCGCATCGATCAAGACGACATCGTAGTCATCTTCGACGCTGCCGATCACCGATCGCAATCTGCGAAAGAACATCGCCTCTCCACGACCGTCGCCGCGAGAGATCGCCTGAGGTGTCTCGTGCTCATACTCCATGAGTTCAAGATTGCCCGGGACGAGATCAATACCGTCGAAGTAGGTCTTGCGAATAACGTCCTTCAGGGGCACCCGTAGATCGTCGTCATAACGGATCGCACCGTAGACGGTTTGGTTGTCGTCGACATCAAGCTCCGGCTGAAAGCCGAACATCGTCGATAGCGAAGCCTGTGGATCGAGATCGATCGCGAGAACGCGCAATCCTTCGAGCGCCAGGAAATGTGCGAGATGGATCGTAGTCGTCGTTTTCGCCGAACCACCCTTGAAATTGGCGATCGCTATGATCTGCAGCTTCTCGCCGGCCCGGCGTCGTGGCAGGAAAGCTAGCGCCTCCTTAGGTCGCTTGTGGGCGAGGTGCTCGCGGAGCTCGTTAATCTGCGCGAGCGTGTAAGCTCGGCGGCGGTTATCCTTCCCGTGCAGTTCCGGAACAGCGCTCTCGCCGTCAAGGGACATCTGCCTGAGCGTGGATTCTGCAATTCCCACCATCGACGCGGCCTCCCGCGAGGTGAAGGTCTTGAGCGACTTTTTGGCTTCTGGCGGGTAGAGTTGCGAGCGGAGCGCCTGCAGCTGCGCGGCGAGCAGCAGCGAATGCCGCGTGATTTTCGCGAGCGAGGGTTCGTTCTCCAGCTTATGTGCCATCGCTCCGGACATTGCGCTCACGACGGAAAATTCCTGATAATCGAAAAAAAAGCGTCGGCGAACATTCGCGCGATTCCCGATGTTGGTCAAACTTTATTTAGTTAACAGATACTTACCGCCCCTCTCCGTCGACGACGGCGAGATATCGCTCGCACAGGATTCGTCCAACGATTCCGTGAAGTTAAAAGTCATGGAGCGAGGTGGCACACTGCCATCTCTCCGTTCGTTTATTACAGGGGCGCAGCGATCGCTCAGAGAAAACTGAGCGTGTCGGATCCGGGCTAGGATTCTGATCGGGGCGAGCCGATTCTTACGGTAAGAGAAAAGGCGCAGCGGTGTATTGCCAGCTCAAGAACGGGTGTCGTTTGATGGGCTCAAATGCGTGCCTCACCGCGATGTTTGCTTCCGCCACTGAGCGGGCGCGTCGAACGTGCCGGCCCACAGACCGCGCCGGGCGATCTGCGCATCGCGTTGTTCCACCGAATATCTGCCGCCGCTGTATCGGACATAATCGATTGCCCAGCCGGCCCGCACCATTTCGCGATTGAGGGAGATGCCGGCCGCCGTGTCGCACTCGGCGACCAGTCTCTGATAGGAGTCAACGTCCAGGGGTCGGCAAACGACATTGCCGCCGCGGCCGATCAACTGCGAAAGAAACGCGGTCGCTCGACTCCCACAAGGGTAGGGGCGACCCTGCCCTTTGAAGCAGGGCTGGGCGCTTTCCGGCGCATCAATGCCGAACAGCCGGATCCTCGCGTGCTGCCCCGCGATCGCTAGCGTGTCGCCGTCGATCACCGTCGCGCGGCCGACGATCTCGCGTGACATAGCCGTCGGGGTAGGCGCCGCCACCTCCTTTCCCGCGCGAGTTGCCGTTCCGGACCAATCATACCCAGCAACTACCAAGAGACCAGCAGCGAAGAGCATAGTCAGTTGGAGCGGCCTCATGGCCCTTCTTATCCGCCAGAAGAGCCTCATTCCTTGGTCCGGGGCTTGGGAGTGTATGACAATGCGGCCTCATCGATCACGCCGTTCGGAGCGAGGCGGCCCTGCACCACGGCAAACCGGTCCTCGCGCATCGGTCCATCGGCGATGACAGACTTGAGGCAGCGACGGAATGTCTTGCCGGCGACGCGAACATATAGCTCGATACCGCCGCTCGATCGGAGACGAAGCGTCACCTCGGGCTGAGGAGAAGGCTCGGGCACATAAAGGTCGAGGGGTAGACGTGTCACGGGAACAGGAATCGATATCTTGGGATGCCCGACATCAATGGGGCTCGACACAACCGCAGACGCGAGAAACGGTGGAGTCAACTTTTGTGGATGGACCTTCGGAAGAGGCCCATTGTTCGGAACAAACCGCTGTCTTCGTTGCATTAATTGGCCTCTCCGAGCGTATTCTTGGCCATGGCGAAGAGGCTCCGCGAAATGAAGAGCTCGCCCTTGGTTCCCCGCTGCACAAGCCCGCGCATATAGGCGCCCGCATTCTTGACGTCACCATTGAAAGCGCGCTGCACCGTCACGGCCAGAGCCGCGATCGCGAGATCGGTGCCGAGCTGCGATTTAGCTTCCTCCCAGACCTGGGGGTTGATGTAGGCCATGCGGCACAGCGGCTGGTTGGCGCCGCGGAGGCTGGACCATGATGCGAAGATGTCTGGCAGCGTGTCTGCCACGTCGGGGCACGCCTGCTTCACAAGCGGCAGCGTAATATTGAGAATGTCGCTGTCAGCGGCCTTGCGCGCGGCTTTTCGGTCTTGCTTGACCCCGCCGCCGCAGCAAGGCTTTTTCCGGAAAGCCTCTTCGCCGAAGGCGCTCGTATGTGCGTGTCGGTCGTTAGACCGACACTGATTGTCTCTACTCTCTACGATGTCACTAGGGGCTGTATCTTGTATGTGGCGCTCATCTTGCGCTGCATTGGCGTCCAAAATCTCTGATTTTACGAAGGCTGCCAAAAGGTCGCTGATCGTCGTGTGGACAAGCTGAAGATCGTCGGCAATAGCGTCGATGATCTCTCGGCAGGCCCCGCGCGGAAGGCGCGCGAGGATGCTCTGATAGGCCGATTGATGTCCGGGCCAATCGGCCGGCACACACCCCCGCACGCCGGTCTCGATCATCTTGGTGATGTCGCGTCGGAGCAACGACAGCCGCTCTTTCGAGCGGCGCAGGGCTCTCTTCTCAGCCTGGACGGTCTGGGCGAGCCCTAGCAATTCCTCGGCGCGCGCGACGATGGGCGAGAGGTCGAAGCCGAACGCCTGCTCGATCTGCCCGTCCCTGCCTTTCCGTGCGAACCGTTTGCCGTTGGGACTGTCGCGCCGGATGATAAGCCCACAATCAACAAGCACCGCAATGTGCCGCCGCAGCGTCGACGCCGGCATGCCGTTGGCCCGTGACGCGAGGTGGTCGTTTGAAGGCCAGACGATGTGTTCGCTGTCACCCGACAAGGCTGTTTCCGGATGGAAGGAGAGCAGGGCGTGAAGGATCGCGAGGGAGCGATCCGTAGCACCGACCAACTCTCTGGCCTCTCGTATGGCCTTGAAGACCTGCCATTTATGAACAACGGCGTCGGGTTTCGCCGATTGGGCGACGAGCTGGGAGGCGATGTGCCCCAGGTCCAGGCGTCGTTGGCCGAAGGGCGTGACGAACATCTGAGGCGCCATCAGCGATCGCTCCCGCCTGGTGCGGCTGGTGCCGCTAGAGACGCGAGGCGGCCTGCGCCGACCTGTCCGGTGACTTTGATGGCATCTAAGCCATGGGTATGATTTGACACCGTTTTCTCCTGAAAACGGCAAAAAGGGTTCGTTCGCCAGGAAGGGCGTTTTCGCTTGACATCGATTCATGTCCTGGCGAAACTAAACCCACAAAATGTTTGGGTGGTTTTGGTTCAGTTTCGCGCTGGCGAGGGCTATTCCCGAAGACCGAAAGGCTTCGATGTTGGTAGCATCGGAGCCTTTCCCTTTTTGTCCGTCCGCTTCTCCTAGGTTGCAGATGCGATCGAACGCCGACTCTATGGGTTGGTCGGTCGATTCGAGCGCTTGGCGCGCAACATTAAGCGGGATCGGGAACCCGGGGCAATCATTTATTGTCTGCATATATGTTCTATATTGCGATAGAGGCGTGTGACATATACGCCTCATATGCTGCTAATTCGGCAGCTGCTACAGAGATAGCGCCTTGTCCGCAAGCGCGTAGACAAAGACGCGACCTCGACCTCCATCATGCGTTTCGGTCGAGTGGGTCAGCAACCCGCGCTCTTCCAGAGATTTAAATAGCTCAACAATGACCTGACGCGGTGCTTTGAGGCGGTCTTTGAGCTTTGAGACGGTGATTTTCTCACCGTTCAGATGCATCATGTAAATGTAAGACATTATGCCCGCTTGCTTCAAGCGATGGCTTGCCGTCTCTCCCTCGCGCTCATCCTCGACGATGCAATCCATCAATTTGGCAACGAAGATCAGTGTTTTAAGCGGGGTATCGGCCGCATATGGGCTTGGCATGGCGTTCTCCGTTGCATAATATAAGCTGCAAATAGGTCGATGAAAGGCAGGTAACTGCCTTAATTGCCGGGCTTCGGGGTTGATCGCCCCGAAAGCCAGCGGCTTTTCACGGGGGCGCCAAGTCCATGAAGACGGCTGGGTTGAGCGAAGAGAATGGCGTGCGCGCAAGCGGATTGTACCACCCGGCACAATCTCTGGGTGGTGCTCGCACTGGCCAGTTTAGTTTTGCGGGCATGAGCAAAGAGAAGGAATCATCGGGAGCGGGTGGAGAGCTTCGCGAGAAAAGCGGGCAGAGAAGTGTCAGCGTCGGCTTTACTACAACTTTTGTGGGGTGCGCCCTAGCCAGCACAGTTTTTTTTGCCGCTCCAGCGCCAGCGAGCGATTGGGGCTGCCAGGTATTGCTGTGCATTTCCAATCCTGGGGGGCCGATGCAGTATGCGGCATGCGTCCCCCCGATCACTCAACTGTATGACGTGCTGCGGTCGGGAGGGAGTTTCCCGACCTGCACTGGTATTGGATTTTCATCCTCGGTGCCGCGAGTCGAGCCCTATCGGTGTGAAGACGGGTCCGTCTTGACTCGGGTCGAAGACTCCTCGGGTTCCGGCAAATTGACCTGCCGCTCGGTTACACGCCAGCCAGTTGAGCTGGACAAGTGCAGGGGTCGCGACGCGAGCGAGACGGCACGGCTGGTTCTCAGCGACGGCAAACGGGTTTGCATGGATTACACGCACACTCGCCCCAAGGTTCGTGAGCAACCGACTTATGTCGATGTGACCATAGAGGGTGTCACTCAGCGGATCTGGTTCTGATGCCCGGCGCCTTTCTTGCTGTGGCGGAAACCTGCGCGCCAATGGTGGATCCGGCGGCGCTGGCCGCCATCGTGCGGCTCGAAAGCAGCTTCAATCCGTTGGCGATCAGGGTGCATAGCGACGCGGTCCTCAAGGGACAGCCGGCGACAAAGCAGGCGGCGGTCGCCGCCGCGAACGATCTGTTGGCGAAGCGTGCAGAGTTCAGCCTTGGGCTCGGCGGCCTGAGTGTCGAGATTGGCCGGAAGTACGGACTAAGCCTCGAAGAGATGTTCGATCCATGCAGAAACCTCGCTGTGACGGGGGAATTGCTGGCGGGCTATCTCCGCGCATCGGCCAAGGCGGGCGCCGGAGACGGCGCGTTCGGCGCAGCTTTCGCACGCTATTTCGGGCAGGGGGAAGAGGAAGCCGGCTACCTCGCGGGCTACGACCAGCGAGCGTTGTCGGCGATGGCGGAGCTGCGCCCGCTTCTTCCTGAACTGCCCCTGACTATCGGCTCTCATTCGGTCGCCGCCGAGAAGGCGGCGACCGAAGAGGCGCGGCCCGCGCCCGGCAAGCGGTCGGCCGCTCCACTCCCATCTGCGCCGCCGTGGGACGTCTACGGCAACACCAGCGGCAGCCGATCACACGTTCTCATTTTCACCCCGTGACATCACTCGATGATGCAAGCAGGAGCAAATCCGATGACGAAGCATGCGAAGGACGCGACAAACGACGGGCTCGTTTCGCGTTCGCGTCGCCTTAGTGCCCCTCTGATGATGGGCCTGACCCTGGCACTGATCGGCGCGGAGCCTGCCTTTGCGCAGGCGACGGGTATTCAGACCGCCCTCGAAAGCCTGATCAGCATGATCACCGGCGGCGTCGGAAAGGCGCTCGCGGTTCTGGCGATCATGGGCGTGGGCATCGGCTGGATGTTCAACGTGATCCAGCTGCGCACGGCGGGCTTCGTCGTGATCGGCATCGCCATCGTGTTCTCGGCCGCCACCATCGCGTCGATGCTGGGGGCTGGCTGATGTCGAAGGCCGCCGGCGAGCCCGGGCTTGAAGAGGAAATGCTGTTTCTCGCCTGCACGCGCCCGGCGGTCTTTGGTGGCGCGCCGATGGAGACGTTGCCCGTCAACGCCGCCATCGGCCTGCTCACCGGCTTCATCCTGCTCGACAATTTCATTGTCGGCGTCGCGATCACGGCCAGCCTTCACATGGTCTGCCGCGAAATTGTGAAACGCGACCCGAACCGCTTCCGTCTCATCGCCGCGTGGCTGTTCACGTCCATGCGGTGTTTCAACCGGGATTATTGGGGCGGCTCCAGCGTGACGCCGCTCCAGACCATCCGCCACTACGACGAGCGCGATTATGGCCTCTGACAACGCAGCTCTCCGGGCGCGGGAGATCGAACCCGAGAGCCGCATCCCGCATGTGCGGCACGTCGACGAGCATGTCATCGCGCTCGCTGGCGGCGCGCTCATGACCATGATCGCCGTGGAAGGCATCTCTTTCGAGACGGCCGGCGTCGACATCATCAATGCGCGCTATCGTGGGCTCGACACGATGCTGCGCAACATCGCGGATGATCGGCTGGCGGTATGGAGCCATGTTGTTCGGCGCCGCGAGACGACCTATCCGGCCGGCTCCTTCGATCAGGCGTTCGCTTCGGGCCTGGATGAGCGCTACCGCGAGCGGATGGTCGGGCAGGAACTGTACCGGAACGACCTGTTCATTTCGCTGGTCTGGACGAGCGATCCGTCGTCGCTGGCAAAGATGGCGGGCCTTGCACGGCGCGCCCGCAACGGCGGCGTCGAGGTCAATACCGAGGCGCTGAAGCATCTGACGGATGCGCGCCAGACGATGATGGGGTTGCTCGCCGACTTCCGTCCTCGGCTGCTGGGCCTCTATGAGGCGGACGGGCTGATGTGGTCCGAGCCGTCCGAAGTGCTTCACCAGCTGGTCGGCGGTCGGCGTGAGCGTGTCCCGTTGACGATGGGACCGATCTATTCGGCGATCTACACCGATCGGGTCATCTTCGGCCGGGAAACGGCGCAAATCCGGCATGAGGCCGGGGATCGCGTCGCCGGGGCGCTGTCGCTCAAGGAATACCCCTCGCGCACCCGTCCCGGCATGCTGGATGGCCTGCTGGCCCTTCAGTGTGAATTCATCCTCACGCAGTCCTTCGCCTTTCGGTCGAAAGGCGACGCCCTGGCGCTGTTCACGCGCAAGCAGAACATGATGACGGCCGGCGGCGACAAGGCCGTCTCGCAGATCGACGACCTGATCGACGCCGCCGATGACGTGCAGGCCAATCGTATCGTCATGGGTGAGCATCACCTCTCGCTGATGGTCTTCGCGGGCGATGTGAAAACGCTCGGGGAGCATTTGTCGAAAGCGCGGGCGGAGCTGGCGAACGGCGGCGCCGTCGTGGCCCGCGAGGATATCGCCCTGGAGGCGGTATTCTGGGGGCAGCTGCCGGGCAATTTCTCGATGCGCCCGCGCTCGGGGGCGATTTCGTCCCGGAACTTCGCGGCGCTGTGCCCGCTGCACTCCTATCCGATAGGGCAGGCGGAAGGGAACTATTGGGGTCCGGCGGTCGCGATGCTGAAGACGGCATCGGGCGCACCGTTCTATTTCAACTTCCATTACGAACAGCTGGGTTCGACGTTCATCTGCGGCCCGTCCGGATCGGGCAAGACCGCCCTGATGAACTTCCTGCTGACGCAGATTACCAAGCATGCGCCGCAGGTGGTGCTGTTCGACAAGGACCGCGGCGCCGATCTGTTCGTGCGCGCGATGGGTGGCACCTATCTGCCGCTGCAGAATGGTCGCCCGACCGGCTTTTCGCCGCTCAAGGGGCTGGAGCTGACAGAGGCGAACAAGGTCTTCCTGTCGCGCTGGATCGAGCGCCTGGTGCGTGGCGGTAGGCCGATCACGACGAATGAACAGCGCGCCATCGAGCAGGCCATTACGGCGCTGGGCCAGCTGGATCGGCGGGACCGCTCCATCGGGGCGCTGATCCAGTTTCTCGATACGACGGACCCCGAAGGCGTGGCCGCTCGCCTGCGCCGCTGGGCGGCCGGCGGCGCGCTGGGATGGGTCTTCGACAATGACGGCGACGCCATCGGAGAGGGGGCGCAATTCCTCGGCTACGACATGACGGACTTCCTCGACAACGAGGAAATCCGCATGCCGCTGATGTTCTACCTGTTCCATCGGGTCGAACAGATGATCGACGGCCGGCGGATCGTCGTTGTGATCGACGAGTTCTGGAAGGCGCTCGCGGATGAGGGCTTCCGGGACTTCGTGCAGAACAAGCTCAAGACCATTCGGAAGCAGAACGGTCTGATGGTGTTCGCCACGCAAAGCCCGCGCGACGCGATATCGAGCCCGATCGCGCATACGGTGATCGAGCAATGCGGCACGCAGATATTCCTGCCGAATGAGAAGGGACAGCACGCCGACTATGTCGGCGGCTTCCGGCTCACCGAGCGGGAATATGAGCTGATCTCGCGCGACCTTCAGAAGGCGTCCCGGCGCTTCATCGTCAAGCAGGGTCATGGAAGCGTCGTGGCCGAACTGAACCTCGCGGGCTTCGGGGACGAAATGTCGATCCTCTCCGGCACGACGGCCGGCGTCGATGACCTTGAACAGATCCGCAAGGAAGTGGGCGACGATCCGTCCCGCTGGCTTCCGCTCTTCTACAGCCGTCGTCGCGGCGCTTAATCAGGAATCCTGGCATGTCTCGGCTGCGCCTTGTCCTCATCGTCACCACCTTCCTGTCGGGCTCGCTTGGAGCGAGTGCGCAGGGCATTCCAGTCCTCGATACGACCGCGATCGCGAAGCAGGTCGAACAGATCGCTCAGCTGAAAAGCCAGTTGGACACGCTCAAGGAGCAACTGGCGCAGGGCCAGGCGCTGTTCGATTCCATGAATGGCGTGACGAATATGAGCAACGTCGCCGGCCTGTTGAACGATCCGGAGATCCGCAACGCCCTTCCTGGGAATTTCTCCGAGGTTGAGGGGCTTCTGCAGGGCAATGGCTCGGGGGCCTTCGGGTCCTCGGCGCAGCGCCATCTGGATAGCAATTCGAGCTACCAGACCAATGCCAACGACTTCTACGCGCAGGAGCTGGCGAAGGTCCAGAAGCAGAACGCCGGCCAGCTGTCCCTAGGCGAACAGATGTACGAGGCCGCGACGAAGCGGGTCGATGGTCTCGAAGAGCTGCGCAAACAGATTTCCAAATCGTCCGACGCCAAGGAGGTCGCCGCTCTGTCGGCGCGCATCCAAAGCGAAAGCGCTCTGCTCCAGACCGATACGCTGCGCATGCAGGCGTTGAAGATGGTGCAGGACGCTCAAATCAAGGTAGACGAACAGCGGGCGCGTGAGAACTGGCGCCAGAAGCTGGATAATATGGAGAAGTCTTTGAAATGAAGAAAATTCTTATTGCAGCCGTCGCCTGCCTCGGCCTCGCCGCCTGTAACGGCAACGATGAAAAGGTCTACACGGTCGACGAGCTTGTGAATGACCCGGCTACACTCGAACGCATCTACAACGAGTGCAGCAATGACCCGGGCCGGCTTTCCGAGACGCCAAATTGCAAGAATGTTGCACAAGCGCGATGGAAGAGCCGGCTCAACAACATGTCTAAATCGCTTCAGTAGGGCTGCTGTGCGGCAGCGCGGCTGAATAAGAAAACGGGGCGCCGGCATGGCTGGTTACACGACATTCGAGAGCATCGAGGACAGTTTCACGGCGCCCCTGGAGAGCTTCATCTCTTCGGGCTCGTCGAACATCGCGTCCGCGATTGCCGGCCCCCTGTCTCTGGCGGTTACGCTCTATGTGATCATCACCGGCGTCCTGATGATGCTGGGAAAGATCGACACACCGATCCGGGAAATTGCCCTTCGGGTGATCAAGCTGGGCTTCATCATCGCGCTCATCAAAGAGAGCGGGACGTATCAGCAGTTCGTCACCGACATCTTTTTCGAGAGCCTGCCGAATGAGATTTCGGCGGCTCTATCGACCGGGAGCGCGATCAGTGGATCGAGCCTTGACGGTCTGATGACGCAAATTCAGGTGACTGCCACGAAGATCATGGCAGCGGCGGGCTGGGACTATACGATCGTGACCTATGGCATGGCAGCCTTGCTGCTGATCATTATCGCATTGATCACGCTCGCGATCTCCTTCGTCGTGACGCTGTACGCCAAGATCGCTCTGACGCTGGTGCTCGCTCTCGGTCCGATTTTCATCGCCTGCGCGCTGTTCGATTCAACACGTCGGATGACAGAGGCGTGGTTCGCTCAGGTCATCAATTACGTCGTGCTGCAGGTGCTGGTTTTGGCGCTCGGGTCGCTGCTCGTCGATATCCTGGACTCGCAAGTCAGCTCGGCGGGCAGCTTCTCCGACGTCTTGATGATCCCGCTGTCGCTCGGGGCGACCTTCGTGGCGGCCGGCTACATTCTGTACCAGCTGCCGCAGCTTGCCGCCTCGCTCGCCGGGGGAGGGATGTCCTTGGCCTATGGCACATTGGCGAAAAACGATGCGCGGGGAAGCGCGGTAGCGCAAAGCGCGCGGTATCTGGCCGGGAAGATGCGCGGCGGCTCAAAGGGAAAACAGTAAGGCCCTGACAAATCAACCGAATTTTGAGCCGGCCGCGAGGCCGGACACCACCCCTAACGCTCTGCGTCAGAGAACTGGACCTGAATTGATGAGAAAGCCGACCGCCTTAATCATCCTCGCGCTGGGCCTGATGGTGTCGGGCTGCGCGTCGATTCAGTACCCGTTGCCGTCCTGCGACGGCTCTGCCCGCCGGCCCCTCAACCGTTCGGTGTGGGATTCCACCTCCATGAGCACCCAGCCGGTGCCGACCGGGTTGGAAGTGGTCGCCGGCGCGACGCCGGCCGCGAGCTAAGGGGAGGGGATGATGGTGCCGACCAAGAGCCTCGACGAGTATTTCGAGAGGGCGCGCCGCTTCGATCAAGACCGGGTGATCGCGGCGAACCGCTCGCGCAAGGTGGCCTGGACGATCGCCGGTTTGTCGGGCGCGGTCGCGCTGGTGGCAGTGGCGGCTGTTGCCGGCCTGACGCCTCTCAAGACGGTAGAGCCCTTCGTGGTGCGGGTCGATAATTCGACCGGCATCGTCGATGTGGTGTCGGGGCTGAAATCGGGTCCGCTCGAATATGATGAGGCGGTCCGCAAATGGTTCGCGGCCCGCTATGTGCGCTCCCGCGAGGGCTTCGCGGCGAGCGAAGCTGAAGAGAGCTTTCGGACCGTGATGCTGATGTCGGCGCCGACCGAACAGGGTCGTTTCGCGGCCTGGTTCAACGGCCGCAATCCCGAGAGCCCCCAGAACATCTATGGGGAACGGGCGACAGTCAGGATCAAGGTCAAGACCATTGCGCTGATCGGCTCGAACGTCATGCAGGTGCGCTATCTGCGCACGATGACGCGCGGCGATGAGGTGAACCAGACGCACTGGATCGCCACGCTGACCTATTCGTTCGTCAACGCGCCGATGTCCGAACAGGACCGGCTTGTGAACCCGCTGGGCTTCCTGGTGAGCGATTTCCGAGCGGACCCGGAGGTAAACTGATGAACCGCTTCACCATGCTCTCGGCGGCGATCCTCATCGCGGCCTCCGCGCCGGTCGGCACAGCGCTCGCGCTGGAAACGCCGGTCGCGGCGCCCCGCGATAGCCGCATCCGGTTCGTACAGTTCGAGCCGTACAACGTGGTGCGGATCATCGGCACCCTGCGCTCATCCGTTCAGGTCGAATTCGCGCCGGACGAGGAGATCGTGCACGTCGCCACGGGCAACAGCATTGCCTGGGAGGTGGCGCCGGCGGGGAGCATTCTGTTCCTCAAGCCGCGCGAGAAGCAGGCCGTGACCAACCTGCAGGTCGTCACGGCACGCCGGGACGGCTCGAAGCGCAGCTATCAGTTCGAGCTGACGGTTCGGGAGGGGGCGGTTGGTCCCGGCTCCGACACCTATTTCCTTGTGAAATTCCGATACCCCGGCGACGAAGCCGAGGAGCGGCGCCGCGTCGCTGCCGCCAGGGCGGAAGCTGCGAAGGCGAACCAAGCCGACAAGGTGCTGGAGTTTCACGGCGCGTTCGGGCCGCGCAACTGGCGCTATTCGGCGCAGGGATCGCAGGTCATCGAGCCGGCGTCGGTCTACGACAACGGCAAAGTGACGACGTTCGCCTTTTCGGGGAACACCCAGATTCCGGCGATCTACATCGTGAACGCCGATGGGTCGGAGAACCTGGTGCCCAGCTCGACCGATGGCGATCTGGTCATGGTCCATGCCATTGCCGCGAAATTCGTTCTGCGGCGCGGCAAGGAAGTCACCTGCATCTTCAATGAGGGTTACGTGCCGGCCGGGATCAATCCGGGCACGGGCACGACGTCGCCATCGGTGCAGCGCGTCGTAAAGCCGGCCGCCGCGTCTACCCCGGCACAGTGAGGAAGATCCGATGTCTGATGCCGATCATGAGAAGGATGGCCTTGCGGGTGAACGCGGAGCGCTTCGGGCCACGCCAAGCCGCTTTGGGATCGACGCCAGGAAGCTCCTGGGCGGGGCCGCGTTCATCGCAGTAGGAGCAGCGGCCCTGGTCTATTCCTCGCTCGGGAATGAGAAGGCGGGTGAACCGGCCAAGCCGGATAACGTCATCCGCTCCAACGTTCCCTACGAGCCGGCGCCGGTGCAGCTGCCGAAGGTGGAGCCTGTGCCTGCCCCCGTTCGGGAGCGCGCCGCCGCTGTTGTGGCGCCGGTGCCTCAGCAAGAGCCCGACCCTCTTCTCGGGTCCGCAACCCGCGCGCCGGTCATCGCCTTCAGCGCGGGAACCGCACGCGGCGGCCAGGGCGCGCCGAGTGCCCCCGGCGATGACGCCTATGTGGCGGTGCAGCAGCAGCGGTCCGATGACGAGGCGCGCTTTCAGGGGCTGTTGAAGCCGACGGTCCTGCAAGGATCGAAAGCGGGCACTCTGGGAAATCGGAACTTCATCGTGGCTATGGGCGCCTCGATTCCATGTGTGCTGGAAACGGCGCTGTCGTCGGACCAGCCGGGCTTTTCCAGCTGCGTCATCCCGCGCGACGTGCTCTCGGACAATGGCCGCGTCGTCCTGATGCCCAAGGGGACGCAGGTCGTGGGCGAATATCGGGGAGGGCTGCGCCGTGGTCAGAGCCGGCTGTTCGTGCTCTGGACGCGGGCAAAGACGCCGGATGGGGTCATTATCTCGCTGGCGTCGCCGGCGACGGATGGCCTCGGCCGGGCGGGTTTCGACGGCTATGTCGACACGCATTTCTGGGAACGCTTCGGCGGCGCGATCCTGATGTCGATGATGAGCGACATTTCGAGCTGGATCGGGGATGAAATCTCCAAGGGCAGCGAAGTGTCGGCCACTCAGACCACGAGTTCGGGCGAAGACGCTGCCGCGATCGCCGTCGAGCAGTCGATCAATATCCCGCCGACCCTGATCAAGCATCAGGGCGAGGTGGTGTCGATCTTCGTCGCGCGCGACCTCGATTTCTCCAACGTCTACACGCTGAAAGTCACGGAACCGCTCGGCAAGATCTACGATCGCGGGGTGCTCGGTGACTTCGGCATAGCCGATCCCTTGATCACGAAATAGGCCGCCGGCCGCAACTCAGGGAATTAGCGATGACTGCCACGCAGGACCCCTTGGTCGTGCGGGCGCTCTTGCGCCCGTTCGACCAGTTTCTCTCGGACGACGAGGTATTCGAGATCGTCGTCAACAGGCCGCATGAGGTGCTTGTCGAGCGCCGCGACGGGTGGAAAGCCTATTCCTTCCCTGAGCTGACATTCGAGGCCCTGACGAGCCTCGGCCGGGCGGTCGCGACCTGGTCGCACCAGACCATCTCGGAATCGCGCCCGCTGCTCTCGGCGACGCTGCCGGCGGGCGAGCGCATCCAGATCGTGTTCCCTCCGGCTGTCGGCGCCGGCACGGTGTCGATCACGCTGCGCAAGCCATCGTCCAAGACCTTCACGCTCGACCAGCTCGACACGTTCGGGCTGTTCGACGACGTGCGGACGGTTGTGCAGTTCAATCCGGCCGATGAGAAGCTGATCGCTTTGCATCGCTGCGGCGACTGGTCCGAATTCCTTCGGCAGGCGGTTCGCGCGCGCAAGAACATTGTGATTTCGGGCGCGACGGGCAGCGGCAAGACGACCCTGTCGAAGGCGCTGATTGCCCATATCCCGCTTGATGAGCGGGTCATCACCGTCGAGGACACGCCGGAGCTGGAGATACCCCAGACGAACGCGGTGCGCCTCTTCTACTCGAAGGGAGGGCAGGGGGTGGCGAAGATCGGCCCGACCGAGCTGCTGGAATCGTGCATGCGGATGCGGCCGGATCGGATATTGCTGCAGGAGCTGCGCGACGGAACGGCCTTCGATTACATCGTCAACGTCAATTCGGGGCACCCGGGCTCGATTACGACGGTGCATGCCGATAGCGCGCTGCTGGCGATCGAGCGGCTGACGCTGCTGGTGAAGCAGAGTGAAGCCGGCCGCGATCTCGCGCGTGATGACGTGCGGGCGTTGCTGACGACCATGATCGACGTCGTCGTTCAATGCCACAAGGTAGCCGGCCGCTTCCGCGTCACCGAAATCGACTTCGCGCCGGCGCGCCTCGGTGGCGATAGCGCTGCTCGCCAGGACGTGCTGCCTACAGTTTCGACGAGCAAGCCGGGGCTGGCAGCATGAACACCGTGATCATCTGTGAAAAGCCGTCTCAGGCCCGCAATCTGCGCGCGGCTCTCGGCGATCGGCATGGCCGCATCCTTGCCGCCCAAGGCCACCTCCTGCGCCTGGAAGCCCCGGAAGAGGTCAATGAAGCGTGGCGGGTCTGGAGCCTCGATGTCCTGCGCCCGGCAAAGGGCCGGTATGGCTGGCGCGCCGACGAGGGCGACGGCAAGGCGGAACGTCTCGACGAGATCCGCAAGGCGCTGTCGGGCGCCGGCCGTGTGATCATCGCCACGGACTGCGACCGCGAGGGACAGGCGATCGGCGAGTCCCTGGTTCGGCATCTCGGCTTCACGGGCGAGGTGCTGAGGGCGATGTTCACCGCCGAGGACGAAACCTCGCTGAAGGCGGCATTCGCCGCGCTGAAGCCGAACGCGCATTGGGCCAATCTCTTTGCGGCCGCCGTGGCGCGCGCTCAGTCGGATCAGATCTTCAATCTGACGATGACCCGGGCCGCCACTGTGAAACTGAGGCCGGAGGGCTGGCGCGGACCGCTCGGGATTGGCCGTGTCCGCACGCCGACCCTGGGGCTGGTCTGCGCGCGCGAGCTGGAGATCCGCAGCTTCGTGCCGCGCGATTTCTACGAGATCGAGGCCGTCGTCGCCGGCGCTGCCGGCGAGGCGTCCCTTTGGTACCGGCCGCGCGGAGACGCGCGGATCTTCGATCCGGCGAGAGCGGACCGGATTGCCCTCGCGGCCGCGAGCTATCAAGGACCGATCGAGGTCTCACGGGAGGCCCGGAAAGCGGCACCGCCGCGTCCCTTCGACCTGCCGTCGCTGCAGAAGCACGCCGGCAAATGGGGCTGGGGCGCAAAGAAGGTCCTCGATGTCGCCCAGGCGCTCTATGAGCGGCACAAGCTGATCACCTATCCCCGGGCGGAAACCCGCTATTTGCCCGAGAACCTGGTGCCGAGCGCCGACAATCTGCTGACTGCCCTGCGCGGCATTGACGGGCTGGCGCCGCTGCTGCCGGCCGCCGCGGTTATTCGCAAGGGCAAGTCCGGTCTCTGGTCTGACGCCGGCATTGCCGGCGCCAGCCATCATGCCCTTATCCCGAACGTCAACGCCCCGAACATGTCGGCCAGCGTGGCGGCACTGGATCATGACGAACGAATGCTGTTCGACGCGATCGCGCGCGCTTTCATTGCCGCGATCTCGCCGGACCATGAGTTTGACGAAACCACGCTCTCATTTCCTGTGCAGGTACCGGAAGAGCCCGGCTCGATCGAGGTGCTGCGATTTCAAGCGCGAGGGCGCGTGGTGACGCGCCCGGGCTGGAAGGCCGTCTGTTGATTTCCATTTAGAGTTGACCCGGCAGGGACGGATTTTTCCATCGAGAAGTGACCCATGTTTTCACCTCGTCTCACGCGGGCTACGCGGGGGACAGCGGAGTGATCGACATGGAGTTATTGAGCGTCATCAGACGCTGGCATCATCGGGATCGTCGCTCGATCCGAGAGATATCCCGCAGCACCGGCCTCTCGAGGAACACCGTGCGCAAGTATCTGCGGGCGGACAGCGTCGAGCCCCAGTTTCAGGCTCCTGACCGGCCGAGCAAACTCGATCCCTATGCCGACAAGCTNGCGGCGATGCTGCNGGTCGAGAGCGGCAAGTCGCGCAAGCACAAGCGCACGGTCAAGCAGCTGCACGCCGATCTGGTGACGCTCGGCTATGAGGGGTCGTACAATCGGGTGGCTGCCTTTGCCCGCGACTGGAAGGCCGCNCGGCTGCGCGAACAACAGACCAGCGGCCGCGGCACCTTCGTGCCGCTGGCTTTTGTGCCCGGAGAGGCCTTCCAGTTCGACTGGTCTGAGGACTGGGCGATCATCGCCGGTGAGCGCACCAAGCTGCAGGTCGCTCATGTGAAGCTGTCCTACAGCCGCGCCTTCACGCTGCGAGCCTACCTGCTGCAGACCCACGAGATGTTGTTCGATGCCCACAACCACGCCTTCCGGGTGCTGGGCGGCGTGCCGCGGCGAGGCATCTACGACAACATGCGAACGGCCGTCGACAAAGTCGGCCGGGGCAAGGAGCGCCGGGTCAACATCCGCTTCTCGGCCATGGTCAGCCACTTCCTGTTCGAGGCAGAGTTCTGCAATCCGGCCTCCGGTTGGGAGAAGGGGCAGATCGAGAAGAACGTCCAGGATGCCCGTGTCAACGGGCACCGAACTTCCCCTCGCTGGACGCCTTGAACGAGTGGCTGGAGACCCCGTGCCAGGAGCTATGGACACAGATCGAGCACGGCGCGCAACCCGGCTCAATCGCCGATGTGTGGGCTGAGGAGGTCCGCCACCTGATGCCGATGCCGCGGCCGTTCGACGGCTTCGTCGAGCACGCCAAGCGCGTTTCCCCGACCTGCCTCGTTCATCTGGAGCGCAATCGCTACAGCGTGCCGGCGTCCTTCGCCAACCGTCCGGTCAGCCTGCGGGTTTATCCCGACCGGATCGTCGTCGTCGCCGAGGGGCAGGCGATCTGCGAGCATCAAAGGGTGTTCGCTCGCTCCCATGACCGCCAGAGCCGGACTGTCTATGACTGGCGCCATTATCTGGCCGTGGTCCAGCGCAAGCCCGGCGCCCTACGCAACGGCGCGCCCTTCGCCGAAATGCCATCGGCGTTCCGGTCCCTGCAGCAGAATCTGCTGAAGCGGCCAGGCGGTGACCGCGAGATGGTGGAGATTCTGTTCCTGGTCCTTCAATCGCGGATCAGGCGACTGCTTGTGCCGGCGCCTCGGCCGGCGTAGCGGAACGCTCCACTAGCCCCTGCCAAGCAAGTTGCGAGGCGAGGTGCAGGATGATGAGGTCGAGCCATCCGTTGCGATGGAAGGTGGCAAGGGTGTCGCTGGACAGAGAACGGAAGGCGGCCTCGTCCACGAGGCGGAAGCCCTGGACCCGTTTTTCGGCGCCGCCACTCAACACTATGCGGGCTTCGCGGGTGGCCAGGAGATTCTCCGCGACCAGTGCTGCACTGAAGGCGCGGGTGCGTTCATGCTCCAGGGCATAGGCATCGCAGAAGGCCATGCTGGCGGAAGCGAACGTGGTGGGTGAACCGTCTTCCAAGAAGAGCGCCCGCGCGCCGTCCCGGACGGCATCGGTCGTCACCTTGGCGGCGGCGAGGTCGATACCCAGCAGGGTGACTCCGCCTTCGGTGGGCGCCATGCTGATGAAGGGGTAGCGGCGCACATAGCTGGGCACATAGTGCCCTTCCGCCCATGCCCCTTCCGAGGCGAACAGGTTTGTGCCGGCCGCAGTGCCGGTGACGGCAAGCGGCGCCGCGTCGGCATCATTGGAGAATACGATGGGATAGCTACGCTGGGCCTGCAGGAACTCCCCCGCCACGAGCGGAATCGCCGTCGCGCCCTCGGCATAGCTCACATCAGCACCCTCGCGGACACCCACCAGACGGTGATCGGGAAAGCGCAAGAGGGCAGGCGCCCGATAGAACAAAGGAAGGATCGAGGCATCGGCCGTCATTGTCTGTTCGCTTTCATCGAGGAGGGCATTTCGCGCCACATCAGGCCGTGGTCGGCACAGGTGTCAGGGCTTCAGGCTGGCATCGAGGGCTGAGGTGAAGCCCTTGAAGGAGAGCGGCAGCGTCACCGGGCGGCGGGCGCCGTCCTCGAAGGTGAAGCTGCCGGGCTCGGTGGCGGCCCGCAGCGCCTGCACCGCAGCGGCGTCCAGCTCGGTTTCGGCGAAGCAGCCCTGCGGGCAGCGGGTGAAGGCGAGCAGCACCGGCTTGGCCTTCTCGGTGATCTGAACCTTCACCCCGGCCGGCAGCCACACCCCGGCCGGCAGCTGCACCACCAGCCGCAGCGGCGCCTTGGGGTCGGCCCGGCCGACCGCGACACTGGCGATCAGCCCCTGGCCCTGCGCCTGGATGTTCTGCACCACCTCGCAGATCCGCCCGGTGTCGCCCGCCACGCAGCGCACCACCCAGTCCTGATAGGTGGCGGTGGTGAGGCCGGGCCGTGCGGCCGCCGGGGCACTCGCCGCCGGCGCCGGCGCGGCCGGCTGCTGCGCCGAGGCGGGGCCGGCGAGGCCGAGGCCGAGGCCGATCATGAAAGCCGCCAGTGTGAGGAAGCGATGCGTCATCATACAACTCGGTCAGGTGTGGGTCGGGTGGGCGAGATCCGTGTGACCCCAGCGCGGTTGGCTTAGAACTTCAAGGAGAACTGCGCGCTGAAGGTGTTCTGGTTGGTCTGGTCGGCCAGTTGGCCGGCATAGTTGAGCTGCAGCTCGGCGCTGTCGGACAATTGGTAGCCCAGCCCGAGCCCGACCAGCGCCACATCCGCGGCGATCGGCACGCCCTGGATGGTGAACGGGTTGGCGCCGCCAGTGGCGAACAGCATGTCGGCCGACGAGTTGGTGTCGCCGAAGGCATGCTGCCAGCCCAAAGTCGCGCTGGTGGTCAGCGTGCGGCCCGCCACGGTGAAGGTGGTGGCCGCCCGCACGCCCAGCGTGGAGTAGAACGTGCCCTGCGAGTCCCCGTCCACCGCCAGCGCCGAGGCGAGCGTGCCGCTCTCGGTGAAGCTGTCGCCGGAGACATGGACATAGGCGAGCCCGGCAAAGGGCTCGAAGGCATAGGCCCCGACCGACAGGTCGTAGCCGACCTCGCCGAACAGCTGGGTCGTGCCCAGCATGTAGTCGGCATCCTGGGCGCCGTAATAGCCCGGGAAGATCACCGAGCGCGACACCGAGATGTCGTGCCAGGTGTAGGAGGCGCCACCGCGCAGCGCGAGCGCGTCGAACTGGGCGCCGGCATAGAGGCCGATATCGTAATTATCCATCGAGCCCTGCGAGGAGCGGCCATCGATGTCGAACGAGGTCCGGCTGTAGCCGCCGACCAAGCCGACCCGCAATTGGTCGAGCACCGCCACGTCGATGCCGCCGAACACGCCGCCCACCGTGGTGTTGACCGAGGCGGCATTGCCATTGCCCGAGATATCGCCCCAGCCGCCGAAGCCTTCCGCCCACAGCGTCGGGGTGAAGCCCTGCGCCAGCTGGGCCGTGGCCGGCCCCGCCGCCTTGGCGGCATAGGACAGCGCGCCGGCGGACGGGGCGGTGAGCGATTGGCGCAGCCGGCTGCCGACCGCGTCGCGCAGATAGATCGACTGCTGCTGGATCACCGTCTGCGCCGAGGCATAGGCCTCGCCCGAAAGCTGGTCCAGCGCCGGCGCAACCGCCGATTCCGGCAGCGCGAAGATCGCCTCATAGACGGCGTTGCCCGTGCCCAGCGCCTGCGCCGATACCGCCACGTTCGCCTGGTTCGGCGTGTGGGCATAGTCGACGAAGTTGAACCCGTTATAGACCAGCGTCAGATAGACGTTCTGCGCGTCATAGGTCAGTTCCGGCGCCAGGAAGGCGAAGTCCGACGTGACCGAGCCGAAGGTGCCAGTCACCGTGCTTGTGGTGGACAGAATGGTGATCGTGCTCGTCGAGGGGTAGCGCCCCGAAGTCGCCAGCACCTCGACGCTCGCGTCCGAGGACAGCGTCACCGCCCCGGTGGCGGTGATCAGGTCGTGCCCATCCGCCACGGTCACGTCCACCTGGTAGACCGCGCCGGCATTGAACGTGACGGGTCCGTTCACGGTCAGCGTGCCGGGCGAATAGCCCGGCCCGACAATGCCGCCCTCATTGACGATCAGCCCGCCAATGCTCGCCGTGCCGCCGAGCACGCCGCCCTCATTGACGGTGAAGGTCGAGGCGGTGCTCGACCCGGAGGCGAGTTGCACCGTGCTCTCATCCACCGTCACCGCCCCGGTATAGGGCGCGCGAGAACAGCACCGTGCCGCCGCCGGTGAAGGTCACTTCGCCGCTGCCGGTGATCGCCCCGGTGAAGGGCGTAGGTGTCGGAGCGGTTGAACACCAGGCTGGCATTGTTGACCACGTCGCCGGCAATGGAGCCGGTGGTGCCGCCATCGCCGATCTGCAGCGTGCCGGCCGAGATGGTCGTCACCCCGGCATAGGTGTTGGTCCCGGTCAGGATCAGCAGGCCGTCGCCGGTCTTGGTCAGCCCCGCCGTGCCCGAGATCACCCCCGACAGGGTCAGCGTCTGCGCGGAATCCACCTCGATCGTGCCCGCCGTGGAGACGGCGCCGTCCAGCACCACCGCCTCACCAAAGGTGAAGCTGCCGCTGGCGCGGAAGGTGCCGGCCGCGCCGACGCTCAGCCCGCCGCTGCCCAGCGCGCTGGCCGCGTCGACCCGCAGCGTGCCGGCCTCGATGGCGGTGCCGCCGGCATAGGTGTTGGCGCCCGTCAGATACAGCGTGCCGCTGCCCGCCTGCACCAGCGCGCCGCTGCCGGAGATCGCCGACGCGATCGTCACGTCGTCGCTGCGGTTGAACGCCAGCACGCCATTATTGACCACATCGCCGAGGATCGACCCCGTGCTGCCGCCATCGCCGATCTGCAGCGTGCCGCCGGAAATGACGGTGCCGCCGGTATAGGTGTTGGCTCCGGTCAGGATCAGCGTGCCGTAATCGGCCTTCTCGATCCCGTGCGTGCCGGTGAGGACCGAGGCGATGGTGGCGAGCGTCGACCCCCCGGCCTCGGTGCCGTCGCCGACACGGATCGTCGCCCGGTCGTCGCCGGACAGCGCCAGCGCGTCGCCGCTCACCACATAGCCGCTGTCCACGAACTGCAGCCCCGTCGCCGACACCTGGCCGTCGGTATTGTCGATCGTCACCGTGCCGGGGGTCGACTGGAACACGGCGAACCCGTCGTTCCATGCCCGCGGGATGGTGCCCGAGGCGTTGATCCAGTTGGTCTGCGTCCCCGCCGTCCAGGTCCCCGTGCCGCCGAGAACGCTCTGCGTCGCCGTCGTGTTCGAGCCGTTCCAGAACAGGATGGGGCTGTTCGGATCCTCGACGTACAGGTTCACCTGCCCGGCCACCGAGGTCTGCACCCCGCCCTCCAGGCCCCCCGCGATCGTTCCGACCTCCATGCCATTGTCGGTCAGCGTGCCGGTGTAATTGACAATGCGATAGATGCCGATGCCGAATTCGCTCGCAGGCGTCACGTTCAGCGTGCCGTCCAGCGTCACGTCGCCATTGACGGTGAACACGCCGCCGCCCGTGGAAGAGCCCAGGGTGACGTCCATGTTCGCGCCCGACTGCATGTCCAGCGCGCCCATGGTGAGGCCCGTGGGCTGGACCCCGGCGAGCGTTCCACCGGAAAGGACATGCACCGTCTGCGTCACGGTTCCGGAACCGGCCAGCGTCGCGGCATCGTAGACGTAGATGTCGCCCGCCACGCTGCCGTTCACGGCGAGCGTGCCGCCATTCACCTGCGTGGTGCCCGTATAGGTATTGGCGCCACTGAGCGTCAGCGTCCCGGTGCCATCCTTGTCGAGGCCGCCCGTTCCCGCCAGCACGCCCGAGAAGGTCGTCGAGGTGTCGTCGGAACCTGTGGCCAGGCGTGTGCCGTCAAGCGTGACCGACCCGGCGCCAGCGAGCGAGCCGACCGTCTCCGTGCCGCTGGGGCGAAGGATCAGGCTCGCCCCTTCCGCCACGGTCACCGCGCTGGTGTCGCCCAGCGCGGCGCCGCCCTCGGCGATCAGCGTGCCGGCGGTCACCTGGGTTGCGCCGCTGGCGCTGTTGGTGCCGGATATGACCAGCGTGCCCGTCCCGGTCTTGCCAAGGGCGCCGGTGCCGGTGATCGCGCCCGTCAGGGTCAGCGTCTTGCTGTCATCCACCTCGAACGTGCCGCCGCCGACGCCGGAAACCGGCGTCAGGGAGATGGCGGAGCCATAGGTGAAGCTATCGCTGGCGCGCAGCGTGCCCTCGCCTTCAAGCGCCAGCGCGCCACTTCCCAGCGCACTCGCCGCTGTCACCTGGATCGCGCCGCCGGAGATGGTGGTCGGGCCGGTCAAGGTGTTGGTGCCCGTGAGGGCAAGCGTGCCGTCACCGGTCTTGGTGAGGCAGCCCGGCCCTGTCATGCTGCCGCTGAACGTGGAGCTGGTGCCGTCCCCACCCGCCGTCAGGCAGTGGCCATTGAGGTCGACGGACCCGGCACCGGCAAGCGAGCCGACCGTCTCGTCCGCATCGGTCAGCAACGCGCTCGCCCCGCTGGCCACCGTCAGCCGCGCCGTATCCGAGAGCGAGGAACCGCCGGCAAGCTGCAGTTCACCTTCATCCACCGCCGTGGCGCCCGAGAAGGTGTTCGTCCCCGTCAGCAGCAGCGTGCCGGTGCCGGTCTTGGTCAGTGCGCCGGTGCCGGAGATCACACCCGACACGGTGAGGGTCTTGGTCGGATCGACCGAGATCGTTCCCCCGCCGGTCCCCTCGGAGGGGGTCAGCGATACTGCGCTGGCCCATGTGAAGCTCTCGCTCGCCTGGAATGTGCCGCTGCCCTCAAGGGCCAGTGCGCCCGTGCCCAGCGCGCTGGCCGCGGAGGCCTGCACGGTTCCGCCGGACACCGTCGTCGTGCCGCTATAGGTGCTGACCCCGGTCAAGGTGAGCGTGCCGTCGCCGGTCTTGGTCAGGCATCCGGCGCCTGAGATGGTGCCGGAGAAGGACGAGCTCGACCCGTCGCCCCCTGTCGTCAGGCAGTAG
Organism: Ancylobacter sp. FA202; assembly: GCF_000380205.1. Lineage (NCBI taxonomy): Bacteria > Pseudomonadati > Pseudomonadota > Alphaproteobacteria > Hyphomicrobiales > Xanthobacteraceae > Ancylobacter > Ancylobacter sp. FA202. The sequence goes on from NZ_KB904820.1 coordinate 71,397, forward strand.
CCGTTCAGCGCGATGTCGCCGGCGCCGGCGAGAGAGCCGACCGTTTCGTCAGCATCCACCAGCTCCAGCGCGGCGCCGGAGGCCACGGTCAGCCGCGCGGCATCCGCCAGCGAGGCGCCACCCATGAGGGCGAGGCCGCCGGCCGACACGGTGGTCGCGCCGGTGAAACTGTTGGCGCCCGAGAGCGTCAGCGTGCCGGCGCCCGCCTTGTCCAGCGTGCCCGTGCCGGAGATGGCTCCCGCGAAGCTGGTGGCGTCGGAGCGGTTGAAGACAAGTGCCCCGTTGTTCACCACATCGCCGACGAGGGTTCCGGTGGTGCCGCCATCACCGACCTCAAGCGTGCCGGCCGAGATGGTGGTGCCGCCGGTATAGGTGTTGGTTCCCGTCAGGGTCAGCGTGCCGGTGCCGGCCTGCACCAGCGCGCCGGCGCCTGAGACATCGCCGTCGAACGCAACGGCGTCGGTCCGGTTGAAGGACAGTGACGCCAGAGCCGCCACGGAGACATTGCCCCCGATCGAACCGGTTGTGCCGCCATTGCCGATCTGCAGGGTGCCCTGCGTGACCGTGGTGTCGCCGGTATAGGTGTTGGTGCCGGTCAGGATGAGCGTGCCGAGATCGGTCTTCTCGAGGCCGGTCGTTCCTTCCAGCACGGAACCGATCGTCGCCACAAAGCTGGCGCCCGCCGCGCTTCCATCACCGACGCGGATCTGCGTCTGGCCTGAGGTGGCCGCGAGGGTGATCGTCCCGCTGTCCACCGTATAGCCGTCCACCATGAACTGCATGCCGATGGTGGATACCGTGCCGGACACGGTGACATCTCCCGCCGTGCCGGCGAACACCGCATATTGGCTGTTCCACGCCCGCGACTGGTTGAGCGGCGAGGTCAGCCAGTTGAGGTCCGACGGGTTCGCCGACCAGGTGCCGCTGCCGCCCTGGATGGTGCCGTCCGGCGTCGTCGTCGAGCCGTTCCAGTACAGCATCTCGCCCGAGAGAACCGTCAGGTTCACCTGGTTCGGCACCACCTGGATGGTGTAGGCAAAGTCGGTAGGCGTATCGCCCAGCACCAGCCCTCCATCCGAGGCCAGCGTCGTGTAGTCGATCAGCCGGTAGACACCGAGCGCCATCGACCCGCCATCGGTCACGTTCAGCACGCCGTCCAGCGCCAGCGTCCCGGCCGAGAACACCGCATTGCCGGTGTTGGAGCCCAGCGTCACATCGATATTGGCGCTCGAAGCCAGCGTCAGCGCCGTCATCGAAAGCCCATAGGCCCCCGCCGTCGTCACCGGCGCCGCCGCCAGCGTGCCGCCATTCTCCACGCTCACCGTCCCGGCGATCGCCGCCCCGGACGTGCCCGACGTCTCGCCCTGCAGCGTTCCCCCGGACGTCACCGTGACATTGCTCGCCAGCGACACGCCGCTGAGGATCTCCAGCGTGCCCGCCTCCACCGTCGTGCCCGCGCCCGCGCTGTTGGCGCCCACAAGCGTCAGCTTGCCCCCGCCCTTCTGCACCAGCGCGCCCGTGCCGGTGATCGCCCCGGCCGCAACCACATCATCGGAGCGGTTGAACGCCACCGTGCCGCTATTGGCGATCGCGCCCGCCACAGAACCGGTGGCGCCGCCATTGCCGATCTCAAGCGTGCCGGCCGACACCGTCGTCCCGCCCGCATAGGTGTTGTCGGCCGTGAGCGTCAGCGTGCCAAGGCCCGCCTTGGTAAGCCCGCCCGCGCCGCCGAGCGCGCTCGACACGCCAATGTCGAAGCCGTTGGAATCGATCGTGCCACCGCCCGTCGCCAGCGTGATATCTCCCGCCGCGAAGCCGGAGAGGAAGTCCGCCTGCGTCGCCGTCGCCCGCAGCGTGCCGCCGTCGAGGGAAATCACTGCGCTGGCCGCTTCGCCGTCCTTGACGATCTGGCCCGCGGCGACCGTGCCGCCGTCCTCCACGGCGAGGGTCGCGTCGCTGCCATACTCGCCCATGTAAATGCCAGAGGTTCCGACGTCGAAAGTCGATCCGGCGCCCGTTACCGTGGCGATGCCAAAGTGTTCGGAGTTGTTCCCGAGAAAAAGGTCGCCGCTCAGAATCGTACCGCCGTCCGCGACGGTGACGGTGCCGTCGCCGTAATAGCCGGCGTAGAATTCGGCGCCTCCGGTATCGAGCTTCGAACCAGCGCCAGTCACCGTTACCTCGCCCCGCGAGGCATCATAGACGCCGAGATAAACGCCGCCGCTTTCGACCGTTCCACCGTCGGCAACGGTGAGCGCGCCAGACGTCGTGTCGTAGGAATAGCCGATCTGCAGATAATTGCCGTTCAGCGTCCAGTTCGAGCCGGCGCCGGTGACGGTCACGGAAGATTCATACTCCCCGTAAGATCCACTATAGACGCCGACATAGCCCTCCCCCGTCGAGAGCGTCGCCCCGTTCGAGACCGTCACCGAGCCGCCATTGTAGTAGCCGACATCGAACTCGCCGGTGCCGATATCGAGCGACGAGCCCGCACCCGTGATGGTGAGGGAGCCGTACGCGCCTTCGTTTTCGTCATAATAGCCGACGACCGCATAGTTGGCCGTCACCTTGGCGCCACCGGAGATTTCCATCGTGCCGGTGCCGTAATAGCCGACATAAAGACTGTTCGTGACGTCCCAGCGCGAGCCCGTGCCGGTGACGGTGGCTTGACCCACCGCTCCGATGTCGTTGCCGACATAGCCCGCCCCGGAGGTCAGCACCGCGCCGTCCGCGATGGTGAGGTTTCCGCTGCCCTTATCGGCCACGATCATACCGGAGGTGCCGAGATCGAGGCTGGTTCCGGCGCCGGTCAGCGTCGCCGCGCCCGAGGTCTCGTACTCGCGGCCGATATAGAAGGTTTCCGCCGTCGACGTGCCGCCGGCGAAGACGAGCGAACCGGCGGAGACCACCGTGCTCCCGGTGATGGCGTTGTTCCCCGTCAGCGTCAGTTCACCCGCGCCAGCCTTCTCCAGCCCCGTCGTGCTGGTGAGGACGGAGGCGATGGTGGCGGTGACCTCGGCGGTTGCGGGCGTCTCGTCGCCGACCGTGATGACCGCCGACTGCCCGTTGAAGCTGGAGAGGGAGATGCCGCCTCCGGTGAGGGTGTAGCCGGAGGTGAGGAAATACATCCCCGCCACTTCGGGATCGGTCGACCCGCTCAGCGTCACCGTGCCGGCGGTTCCGGCGAAGACGGCGACGCTCGCCTGCGTCCAGGCATTGGCTGCGGCGCCGGTCTCGTCGGTCCAGTTCATGTTGGAGTTGGTGACCGTCCAGGTCCCGTCGCCGCCCTGCACGCTTGAACCCGGGGTGACGGTCGAGCCGTTCCACCATTGCGCGGCGGCGACCAGCAGGTTCACCTGCCCGGAGGTCGAATAATCGAGGGCGGTCAGCGAATAGTTCTGCGTGGTTCCCAGCACCAGGCCGTTATTGGTGATCTGGCCGCCAAAATCGAACAGGCGATAGGTGCCCGAGGCGTAGCCGTCGCGCTGCGCGAGGTTCAGCGTGCCGCTCAGGATCAGGTCGCCATTGCCGGTCGACAGCGCCGCCGTGGTCGATGGCGCCCCAAGGCCGAGATTGATGACCGAGGAACCCTGCATGAGCAGGCTGCCGACGGTGAGGTGACTGACGCCGTCCGCTTCCATCTGCAGCGTCGCGCCGCTTGCCACCGTCATCCCCAACACGGACCCGCCGGTCGCCCCGGACTCGGCCACGAAAGCGGCCCCGGACGTGACGAGGATCGTACCGGCCACTTTCGCCGCGCCGCTGAACTGAAGCGTCCCGGCGGACACCGTCACCTCGCCTTCGATCGTATTGGACCGGGAGAGCACGAGCGTTCCCTCGCCCGTCTTCTCGAAGCCCGAGCCGCCGGTCAGCAGGGTGTTGATCGTCGCCGTTCCCTCGGCCACCGAAATCTCGGGGACATAGCCATCAGCCAGCGCCACCAGCCGGATGGCACCTGCCGGCGAGGCTCCGTCGACAACATAGCCCGAGGTAAGGAATTCAATGCCCGCGACGGTCGGATTCGTGCTCCCCGAAAGGGTCACCGTGCCCGCAGTACCGCCAAAAATGGCAAGACCGCTCTGGCCCCAGGCATCGGCGGTCGTCCCCGCCATATTCGTCCAGTTGGTGGTGCCGGCCTGGACGTCCCATGTGCCGTCACCGCCGACAACCCCGGAGCCGCCCGTCGTGTCTGTGCCGTTCCACCACTGGCCGAGCGCGACAACGAGGTTCACCTGCCCGCTCGTCGCCGTGTCGATGGCATAGAGCGAGTGGGCCGGCGCCGTCACCTCCATGCCGTCATCGGTGAGCGCGCCGGCGAAATCGATCAGCCGGTACGTACCCGAGGCGAAGCCCGAACCCGCATTCACCTGCAATGTGCCGTCGAGGGTCACATCGCCATTCGAATAGATCGCATTGTTGGCGGTCGGGGCCTCCGCGAGAAATGTGAAGGTCGAGGTCGCGCCGAACTCCACCGCCCCCACGGTGAAGCCGATGCCGCTGACCACCGACAGCGTGGCCCCGCTCTCGACCGAAACGGTTCCGGAGGCGACGCCGCCACCAAGCAGCGTGGCGCCGGACTTCACCGCCACGTCGCCGCCCAGGCTGCCCGTGAGGTCCAGGGTCCCCTCGGAGACCGTCGTCAGGCCCGTGAGGCCGGTATTGCTGGTGCCGAGGATCATCGTGCCGGAGCCCTTCTTCTCCAGCGTCCCGGATCCTGAAATTCCCCCCGAATAGGTGAAGTCGTCGGAGCGGTTGAACACCAAGGCGCCCGTCGTCAGGCCGGAACCCGTGTCGACGTCCCCGATGTTTCCGCTCGTGCCGCCGTCGCCGATCTGCAGCACGCCACCCAGGACCGTGGTTCCCGCGGTGAAGCTGGTGCTGTTGTCCCCGGTCAGCGTGAACGTGCCGGTTCCCGTCTTGACAAGGCTCAGGACGGAACTCCCCCCGGCCTCGATCAGCGAACCGGAGAAGGTGGTGCTCGCATTGTTTCCGCCGGTGGTGAGCACATAGTCCCCCCCGGCGGCAATCACATCGCCTGAGCCGGCGAGAGAACCGATGGCTTCAGAGTCCCGCAGGACCAGTTCCGTCCCGGCGTCGATCGTTACCGCGACGCTGTCGGCGAGCGCCGACCCGTTCTGCAGGAACAGCTTGCCCGCAACAACATGGACGGGCCCGGTGAAGGTATTGGTGCCGGTGAGGAAAGCGGTGAGGCTGCCGACCTTGGTCAGCCCGCCCGTGCCGGTGATGCTGCCGGCAAACCCTCCGGTGGTCGTGTCGGATCCGATCGTCAGCGTGTTGGCGTTGAGATTCACCGTCCCGCCGTCACCGTTCAGATTGGCCAGGGCCTGCGAACCGTCGACCAGCTCCAGCGTGGCCCCGGTCGACAGGTTGAACTCTGTCGTGCTCGCCAGCGCCGAGCCGCCGGACAGCACCATCGTTCCGGCGGACACGGTGACGATGCCGGTGAAGGAACTCGCCCCGTCGAGGGTCAGCGTGCCGGTGCCAGCCTTCTCGAACGAGCCGATGCCGGCAATCTCGCCGGAGAACGTCGTCGAGCTGTCGTCGCCGCCAGCGGTGAGCTGGCTGACATTGGTCAGCGTCACCGTCCCGGCCCCCGCCAGCGAGCCGACGGTCTCGTTGGCGTTCAGGGTCAGGCCGGCGCCGCTCGCCACCGTCACGGCACTGGAGTCGCCGATCGCCGATCCACCAGACACGACCACGGCGCCCGAATTGATGGAGGTCGCGCCGGAATAGGTGTTGCTGCCTGACAGGGTGAGCGTGCCCGATCCCGAGACGGTCAGCCCGCCGGCGCCGGAAATCGCGCCCGAAAGGGTCTGCGCGGCGGAGGAGGCGTAGTCGAGCAGGGTACCCGAGGCGAGGGAGATCGCCCCCGCATAGCTGCCCGCCCCGAGGCTGCCGGCCGAGGCGATCTGCAGCGTGCCGGCCGAAATCGTCGTGTCGCCCGTATAGGAGTTGACGCCCGACAGGATCAGCGTGCCGTCGCCGGTCTTCTCCAGGCCGTCGCTGCCCGCGAGCACGGAGGAGATGGTGGCGTCGGTGCCCGCGCCGTCCACATTCACCACCGGCGCCGCGGAGGCATTCGCGAGGGTCAGCGTGTCGCCGGTGATCTCATAGCCGGAGGTCAGGAATTTCAGGCCCTTGGCGGAAACCGCGCCCGAGGAATCGTCGATGGTGACGAGGCCGGCGGTGGCGGAGAAGATGGCGAGCTTGGCACCGTCCGACGCGACATGCGTCGTGCCGTCCGCATTGCTCCAGTTCAGCACACCCGAATCCGCCGTCCAGGTGCCGGTTCCACCCGCAAGCGGGCCGCTGCCGGACACGGTCGTGCCGTTCCAGTACAGGCCGCCGCCCGCAGCAACGGTCAAAAGAACCTGACCGCTCACCGAGGTCGTATCGACGGTATAATCGTAATCCGACGACGCGGTGCCGATGGCGAGCGTTCCCGAAACCGAGCCGGTATAGGTGATGAGAAGATAGGAACCTTCGGCCATCGAGCCGCCGTCGGTAATGTTCAGCGTCCCGCCAAGCGTGAGAGTGCCGCCTCCAGGGGCACCCGCTGCGTTTACGACGATGAGCGGATCCGTGGTGCTGGGCGAGTTCAGCGTAACGTCGAGATACGAGCCGCTGTTCAGCGTGAGATTGCCCTCGAGCGTTTCCAGAGCCGGCGCACCGCCCATGGGGCGGCTGACAGTCAGATGGCCCCCGGCCTCGATAACAATACTTCCCACCACATCCCCAACCTGTGCAGTAGAGGCGAGTGTCGCTCCACTGTGCACGGTCACATTACCTGGGATTGTGCCTGCATTGTCTGCCGTTCCGATTTGAAGCGTGCCACCGGACACACTCCATTCCGTGAGGTTGCTGGATCCCGCTCCACGGGCAGCACCAGTCACTGCCCAGGTCTGGCTCGCATCAACATTGAAGTATTCGAAGTTCTGGAAGACGACACTCGCCAAACTGCCCGAGCCGACATCGATCTGAGAGAGATCAAAACTGCCGCCCACACCGGCCAAGGTGAGAGTGTTGGTGGCTGAGGAAGCAGTCGAACCAATGACATCGCCGGAGATCGTCGCATAGGTGGATCCCGATGCGTTTCCGTTACCTTCGAGCGTCAGATTGTTGGTTGTGCCGGCGAATTCGATCGCATTTGCTACCGACACACCATCGCTGGCAAGCCCGCCGGTCACGGTCGCAGTGCTGGCGAGCGTCAGCGTTGCATCGCCCGCTACGGATAGACCGACACCACCGTAACCGGAGTATAAGAGCTCCGTGCTCCCGCCCGAGACATATCCGGCGATTGTTCCGGTTGCTGACCCGTCGAACACAAGTCCAGCACCTGCGTCGACCCAGCCGGAACCCAACCCAGCATTCCCGCCGATAATGTTAACGCCGGTGCCCATATCGACTGAGACATCGGAGGTGAAATACAGGCCGATGCCGCCGCTGCCGCCGGATCCCCGGTTGCCGTTTGAATCGCCGGCGGAGCCCCCGTCACCACCCTGAATGATCACGGAGATGGCCGACCAGTCATAGGGTCCACTGCCTGTGATGACAGCGCCCCAGCCACCGGCGCCGCCGCCGCCGCTGGCGTAGCCATCATTCATATCACTGCCGCTGTCGCCGCCATCGCCGCCCTTTATAAGGCTGTCCATAGGCAACACGCTGCCGACATAGCCGTGAGCGCCGCCGCCGCCGCCGCCGCTTCCAGAACCGACGTCATCCTGACCTTGTCCGCCATTCGCGCCAGCCGTGGCGCCCCCTGCGCCGCCGGCGGCAGACCCGGCAGAACCACCCGCTCCGCCGGTGGCGCCCGCGCCACCACCGCCGCCACCCGTCCCCGAGACGCCATCCTGGCCGACCGAGGTCGCGGAGTCCGTGCCGCCCGAGGCCCCGGCCCCCGAGGAGCCGCCGTCAGCAAAAGCAGGCGGCGCCATCATGAAGGAGAGGGCCAGAACAGGCACCAGCGCCGAGCTCAACAACAACCCCCGGCGCAGGGCGCGCGATGGCTGCACGAGGGATCTGGCGTCGAAGTCCTTGCGAGATGCTGCGCTGCTCATGATTGCCTCAGTCCCGAATTTCAAAAATGTGTTGTTTGTCAATGCAAAGGTGCCTAGAGGCGCCGTTTCGACGGATGCGCCGCGCACGCGCCCCAATGCCCGCCCGCGACAGCGGCGCTCTCGCGGCACGCGGTCGCCGGGCGCCGGCCTGCCGCCATCGCCGCCCGCAACGCCGACCAAAGGGGGGTGGGGTAGCGACGCATTTTTGCCCGCAGGGCCCGCGCCCAAGCAGGAGAGGCAGCGACGCTGCGGTTCAAAGGCACGCCTCGAAACGGCATGATGGCGCGCCGACGCGCGACAGCGCCCGGACAGGCGCCCGCTGACGGCGCAGCCGCGTTACGCCCGAACCACCCGGAGGCGGCGCGCTTTCCCGCACCGCCGGAACCTGCGTCGGTGTCGGGTTTACGTCCGGCCATTTTCAGAAATGGCGCAGCGCGGCCACAACCGGAGGGCGCAAGGGCCGGCGCCGCAAGGCCGCGCGCAAACCCTCGACCCGCCGGCCGCGTCGGCTCGCACGCACCAGCCCTCCGAGCCGTGACTCCCCGCATCCGCTACACCCCAAACCCCGTCCCGCCATGCCGGGCGGGATCCTGGGTCGAACGTGCGCGAACAGCGGGTTACCGCGATATCCGGATTGCGCAGGCAGCATCCGGATTGCGAAACGGCCGCAGTCAAATTTTGCTGTGTTGTAAATGTGCAACCGGAAGAAGGCCGGATCGGCGGCGGAGAACCGGCCGAAGCGGCGGATTGAGGTGCTATGACACCTACTTTACCTCCGCGCGCATTGCCCTCTATTGCTGTTTTTGTCAGCCGCTCCTGCCGCGCGCGGCGGCGAGAGTCACGGCGGGATATTCGCCGAATCGCTCTCGGTAGTGGCGGGAAAAGCTCCCCAGATTGGAAAAGCAGAAGGCGAGCGCCGCCGTGGTGACATTGTCCGCGTCGCCTCCGGCCAGGAGCAGGTCGCGCGCCGCATTCAGCCGTTCATTGCGAATCCACGTCACCGGCGTACAGCCGAACCGCTTCTGAAAGGCGTATTGAAGATTGCGGGCCGACAAGCCGCTGATGGCTTCAAGGTCGGTCAGGGTGATGCGTCGGTCCAGATTGGCCATGACATAGTCGCAGGCGCGCTCGAGCCGCCTGTCCGCCGACGCCCCTGACGACCTGTCCCCGGTCTCGCCGAACAGCCGGTCGCGCAGCAGCATGCCGCAGATCGCGCGATAGAAGATCTCATCGACACCTAAACGCGCCGCCGCCTCTCCCGACAGATTGCTGGCTTCCAACAGGCTGCAGGCGCCCCGCAGCATGAGATCGAAATTCACCCCCGCCGCGACCAGCGGCATGACACTGGGCGCGCCCAGATCCACCCTCATCTCGTCGCGGCCCAGCATGGCGCCTGCCGTTTGCAGCAGCCGGCTCCGGTCCAGGCCGGCAACCAGGATGGAGCGATAGCCGCCTTCGCCGATCCTCTCGCCTTCCGGCGCCAGCAGCGCGTTGGTCCGGACATGACACTCGACCAATTTGCCATTCACCGTGGAGCGGATCGCTCCACCCTCCACCGGCATGAAGAACGACAGTTCATTCGATTCGACGCGGGTGCGGAGCGGCGAGTGGGACAGGCCGCTGAGCTTCAATCCATTGACAGTGATGGAGGCTTGCTGGGTGGCGAAGGTCGACGCATCGCCGATCGCGTCATATTCGGCGCTCCAGCCGAGCATGCGGTGCACCTGCTCCTGCATCGACAGCAGCGACGTCGACTGCATTTTCGTCCGGTTGCCGAACGCCAGCGGGTGAAGCATCGCGGCGTTCTTCGGCATTGGCCTGCCTCCATAGATACTGGCAAAGCTGGGGCGGCGGGCGGCGCCAGGGTGGGCGCGATCATCACTATTGAACCGGAAGGGCCGCGGCAAGCGATGACGTCCCGCGCGCCGGAAAGGCAAGGCTTTAGGTAGGATATCGGCTCAGCAAGGAGTTTACCGAAGCACTGAGCGGGACCTGGCCGCCTCGCTGAAACGGATGGCGCTGAGGTCAAGGGCGGCCCATCTTGATCGTGTCCCGCCACGTGGCGTAGCTGGGTTGGCGGTCGCGCATACGTCTCGACGCTTGCCTTGCTGATCAGGATGTCGCGGCCGGCACGCTGATGAGGGCATCACTCCCCAGCGAGGCGATGGTTTCCAGCGTCATGTAGCGGGCAAGTTGGACGGCCCATTCGTCATTTTGCTCAGGCATCTAAGCACCGACGAGGTGAATGATGGCCTCGTCATTGGGGAAGATGCCGGCGACCTCGGTGTCGCTTGATCTCGCCGTTCAGGCGCCCGAGCGGGTTTGTGCTCTGCGGCTTGACCCTGTGTTCCCTGAAAGTGTTTAGTCCCGGGATTTGGTGGATTGGATTGAGCTTGAATTGTTGTGGCACTGAAGTCCATCGTTTGCAGATGAATTCGTCGGGCGTGGGGCCATTCAGGCTCTTGAGGTGCCGGGCGAAGTTGCAAGCGGCGACAGAGCTTTTGGGTTGGCTCGGGCTGATCGTTGCTATGAGAGCGGAAGCGCCTGACGGTAGCCTCCCTGATCGTGCGCCTCATCCGCTCGACCTGCCCGTTGGTCCAGGGATGCCGGGGCTTTGTCAGCCGGTGGTCGATGCCATGCGCCTGAAAGGCCCGGTAAAACGGATACCCGCCCAACAGGGCGGTCGGACCGGACGGTTCTTCCGCAGGTCGGCGAACTGGCTGCCGTTGTCCGTCAGAACGATCTCGATCCCGTAGGGAATGGCGGCCACCAACGCATCGAGGACGGCACGCGCCGTCGCCGTGGTGGCCCTATCGACGCGCGGGGCAAAGGCGAAGTTCGAGCTGCGGTCGATGCCGACCGAAAGATGCAGCCTGCCTTGCGCCGTCTGCACCTCGGCGATGTCCATCTTCCTCCGGTGCCAGAACGCTGGACCTCGGCGCCGTAGGTCCGGTCGTCAGGTCGGCGACCGAGGTCCGCTGCTTCCATGTCGCCACGGTCTTCTAGTTGATTCCGTAGCGCTGAGCCGGAGCCCTCAGGCTCTCTTGACTATGCTGTATCGCTCGACGGATCGCCCCCGTCGTCGTGGTGCATCCATGGAGAACCTGGCCCATAGCGCATCCTTCCATTCCTGCGAAAATACTGCACCATCAAAGCCTGGGATCAAACACCTAGGGCTGCTCGCGGGCCCGGCGCGAGGGCTACATGAGTATTCTGCCACCTCCCGTCCGCAATCCGACCCGTTCTCGATGTTGCTAGGACCAGAGCGGACCGACCGCTTTTGGGAAATCGAAATGGCAACTTGAACGTCCGGAATGGCGGCGCGTTGCGGAAGGTCCGCTCTAATCAGTCCGCGCGGCAGCTTCCGTCGCGACCAGACGATCGTCAGCGCGGACCTAAACCACTGGCTCTGGTCGAAACCTGCCGCACTGACGCTCTCGCGACGCAAGTGTCGAACAATAGCGTGGAAACGGCGGTTCTCTATACCGCACGGTGGCGTGCGGCGATCCGCAGCGCTATCAGGCCATAGAGGGTAATCGGGATGGCGGGCCGCGAGCGACCAAGAAGAGAACTATGTTTTCGCTAGAGCGCGATAAGGTCTGGTTCTTGCCTGAGGCAAGCCGGTACATCAGTTCCGGATGACGATTACAGGGCCGATCCTGTTCGTAGAAACGCCCAGCGCGCGCTCCACAAAGTTGAGTGCGGCCTGAGTGTCGGAAATGGTCATGGTTCCGCTTACGCGACGCTGCGCCAGCTCTTGGCTGAGGACCACGATCCTGCCGGAGAAATGACGGTTCATCTCGGTGACGACCTGGGACAGCGGCGTGTTGTCGAGGACGAGCTGGCCGCGAGTCCAGGCGAGCGCGAGCGCGGTGTCGCTTTCCGCGATCTCGCTTCGGCCGGTCCGCTCGTCAATGACTGCCCGTTCGCCCTCAGTGACACGCAGCGAGGGATGCTGATCGTCGGCAAAGTCGATCCGCACCGCATGCTGGGTCACGACGACATCGGTTGCGTCAGTACCTAGGCGCACATCGAACGCGGTGCCGAGCGCGGTGACACGTAGGTCGCCGACCTCGACGACAAAGGGGCGCATCGGGTCGCGCGCGACCTCGAACAGCGCCTCGCCGCGCAGCAGTCGTACGGTGCGGTGATCGTCGGTCTCATCGAAGGCAATGGCGGAGGAGGCGTTGAGCTGGACGCGGGAGCCATCGGCCAGCGTCACCACCGGCAATTCCCCTACGCCGGCGATCGCGTCGGCGCGAAAGCGCATCGGCCCATCCATCAACATGAACGCCGCGCCGGCTATGGCAAGCGCCAGCAGGCAGCCCAGCAGCGGCTTGGCCATGGAGTGGGGACTTCGGTCGGACGCCTGCAGCATGGGATCGGAGCGGATGGCGGCGCTCGCCTCGCCCATCAGCCGCCGGGCCACCTCGTAGACGCGCCGGTTCTCAGGATCGTGTTCGAGCCACGTCTCGAAGGCCGCCTGCTCCGTCGGGTCGAGGGCGGTGCCGCTCTGGCGCAGCAGCCAGTCCGCCGCCTCCTCATGGCGACGGTGCTGCGTGCGCGTGGCTCGCTTGACGGGCATCATATCTCCGAAAGATCGGCGGGCTCATTCGATAGACGAACCAGCCTATCGATCCGGGACTTCTAGCCGATCTCAAGAAGTCGATCGAGGCAGTGGGTGAGCGCGCGCCGCAGATGACGATCGACCATGTTTCGGCTGATCCTCAGCCGGGCGGCGATGTCATCGGGCGACAGATGATGAAGCCGGTGCAGGATGAAGATGGCGCGACGGCGCGCGGGCAATTCGCGAATGGCATCCCTCAGCAGGCAGATGCGCGCCTCCACCTCGAGGCCATGGTCCGGCATGACCCCTTCCATCGCCAGGGCGCCGGCCTCTTCTTCCGTTCCCGAAAACAGCTGCGCCTCGAAACGCTCGCGGCGAAAGCGGTCAATCCCGAGATTCACCGCCGCCCGGCACAGGAAGCCGCCGAGGGACCGCTTGTCGCGCAGGACATCCGGGTTGGCCGCGAGCTTCAGATAGAGGTCGTGGACGATCTCCAGCGCCGCCCCGGGTGAATGGCCGCGCCGTCGAACGGCGGCAGCAATGTCCTCATAATGTGCCTCGATGGCGCGGTTCAGCAATTCGCTGCCGTCCATGGCCGCAAGGCACGAGGCTGATCCCTGGAATGTCGTCATGGTTCTGGCTTTGCAACGGCCTGTGCAACAGACAAAAGGGATCAGCATCCGATGGCGGGGAGCTGGCACGAGACGTGTCGGATCGCTGACACCCTGTCGAGGTTTCGGTACGCCGCGCGGCCCTTGACCAGCACGTCAGACATGCCTAGCAAGAATATTAAATATCTGCAATATCAATAGGTTAGAACGGTTCCAGAGACGTCGAGCGACCTGGAGGGCGCGCGCACGCCCGTGTCCTCGCGTTGTTTCCGAAAGACTATTCAGACAACGCCGATCGGCCTTCGCGGCCGGCTGACGACGGCGATTGTTTCCGACACCGTCTAAGCGGAACACACATGGGAGTGCCCGTCACCGGATCGGCGACGATGTGGGTCCGTACGCCGAACACCTGCTCGATGTTGTCCGCCGACATGATGCGCGTCGGTCGCCCCGCGGCGATGATGCGCCCTTGCTTCATCATCACTATGTGGTCGGCGTAGCGAGCGGCCTGGTTGAGGTCGTGGAGAACAGCGATCACGGTCTTGCCGCGCGCGCGCACCAGATCCGTGATCACCTCCATCACGTCGATCTGGTGGGCGAGGTCAAGAAAGGTCGTGGGCTCGTCCAGCAGCAGTGTGCCGGTTTCCTGGGCGAGCGCCATGGCCAGCCACGCGCGCTGGCGCTGGCCGCCCGACAGGCTGTCGAGCGGGCGTTCACGCAGTTCCTCCATGCCCGTCAGCCTCAGCGCGTCCTCGCAGGCGTCACGGTCCCGCTCCGACCAGAAACCGAAGAGCGTGCGATGGGGATAGCGGCCCTGTCGAACGAGAGCCTCGACGGTGAGGCCTTCCGGAGCGACAGGCCCTTGCGGCAGCATCCCGACCTGCCGCGCCATTTCCTTCGCCGGGAGCCGCGAGATCGAGGCCCCATCCAGGAGGACATCGCCAGCGCTGGGACTGAGCAGACCGCCGAGAGCCCGCAGCAGGGTCGATTTTCCGCTGCCATTGGGACCGATCAACGCGGAGAAGGCGCCGGTCGGAAACGCGGCATCGAGGCCATCGATGATCGATGTGCGTCCATAGGCCAGCGAAAGCGCGCGGGTTGCGAGCCCCTTGTCGCTTGGGACATCATGAGAAGCCATGGCGTCGCCCCCACAGCAGATAGGCAAAGAAGGGCGCGCCGATCAGTGCCGTGAACAGACCGGCGGGAAGCTGAAGGGGAGCGGCGATGCTCCGGCCCGTGAAGTCGGCGGCCATCACCAGCGCACCGCCAAGCAATGCCGTGATCGGGATGAGCCGGGCGTGGGATGGCCCGACAAGGCGCCGGGCGGCGTGCGGAGCGATCAGCCCGACGAAGCCGATCAATCCGGCCGCCGAAACCGCAGCGCCCGCCATCGCCGTGCAGAGCAGGACCATCATGCCGCGGATGAGATCGACGCGCTGGCCGAGGCCTCGTGCCGGGAGATCGCCGAGGCCGATCAGATCGAGTTCGCGCGTCGCCAGCATCACCAGCGCCATGGGCGGGGCCAGCCAGAGGGCGAGCAGCTGCACACCCATCCAATTAGCATGGTGGACGCTTCCCGCCAGCCAGATGAGGGCGCGCTGCACGTCCCTGATGTCGCCAAGCGTCGACACCAGCGCCGTCCCCGCCATCGCCACGGAGCCGAGGCCGATGCCGATCAGGATCAGGCGCAGCGGTGTGGTGCCGCCGCGCCAGGCGAGGAGGTAGATTGCCGCCGCCATGGCGCTGGCGCCGAGGAAGCCCGCGACCGGCAGAAGCGAAATCGGCGCGGAAGGCAGGCCCACCATCACCACCATGGCGGCGAGGCCGGCGCCGGCGTTAATGCCGAGAAGGCCGGGCTCGGCGAGCGGGTTGCGCAGGATCGCCTGCGCCCCCGCCCCCGCCACCGCCAGCGCGGCCCCGACTAAAAAGGCGAGCAGCAGCCGGGGAAGGCGCAAATCCATCACGACAAGCTCGGCCTGTCGGGTCGCCGTAGGACGGCCGGTCAGCACCGAGGCGAGTTCGCTCCAGGCAAACGGATGGTCGCCATGCGACAGCGCGGCAGCCGCGAGCGCGGCAATCAGGAGGAGCAGCAGCAGGACCATGCGGATCATGCGGCGGTCCCCTTCAGGCGATGGCGGGCCAGCCAGACGAAAAACGGCCCGCCGATCAGTGCCATGGTCACGCCAACAGGAAAGCTCTGGCTGAGCAGCAACCGTCCCGCCAGGTCTGCGACTGTAAGAAGCAGCGCCCCACCTAGCGCGCTGAAGGGCAGGATCCAGCGATAGTCGACGCCGACGATCAGTCGCGCCATGTGGGGAACAACAAGGCCGACAAATCCGATCGGGCCGGCGAGCGCCACGGCGCTGCCGGCGAGCAGGATCACTAGGGCGAAGAGAACCGCCCGCCAGATAACGGGCTCCTGCCCGAGGGCGCGGGCAATGTCGCCCCCCAGACTCAGCGTCGTGATCTGGCGGCGAAAGACCATGGCGCCGGCAAGGCCGATCAGAATGAACGGTGCAACCGCCGTCGTCTGCGCCGCGGTCCGGCCGGAGAGCGAGCCCGCCGCCCACAAACGGATCTGGTCGAGGGTACTCTGCTCGACGATCAGAATGGCAGTGGTCAGCGAGGCGAGGAAGGCGGACAACGTGGCGCCGGCGAGAACCAGCCTGACCGGACTTCCCGAGGACGGTCCGGACGAGCCCAGCAGATAGACCATGATCGCGGCGACGCCTGCGCCAAGTAGGGCGCAGCCGACCAGGGCGATACCGGACACGACGCCTGTCACCGCCATCGCAAGGACAACGCAGAAGGCGGCCCCCGCATTGATACCGAGGATGTCGGGCGAGGCGAGGGGATTACGCGTCGCCGCCTGCATGATTGCCCCCGCGACGCCGAGGCCGGCACCGGCCAGTAGGCCGGCGATGACCCGTGGCAGGCGTATGGCTGTGATGACGTGGTGCTCGCGTGACCCGTCAAAGGCGAGCAGAGCGTCCGTGACGTCGCACAGGGACAACGGAGCCGCCCCCATGGTGACGGCGATGCCGGCGACTGCCGCAATCACAAGCCCCATCGCCAGGAGCGCGGCGCCCCCGGCGGCGGCGGCGGTCAGGCCCAGGCCGCCATGGCGCGCGCCCATCCGGCTCCGCACCCCGCTCACGGTGCCCCCAGAACGAACCGCTCGATGTCGTCCAGCACCTTGTGCGCCGAGCCGGCGCCGCTGAACCCCATCCAGTGCCCCCGCTCGACACGGTAAGCCCGGCCGGCCCGCACCGCCGGCAGCATCTGCCAGAGCGGATTGGCGAGCGTTTCCGCCTCCAGCGCGTCGTCCTGCGCGGTGTCGTAGCCGCTGACGACGACATAAAGCAGCACGTCGCCCTCCAGCGCGGCGATCTCCTCCCAGTCGGGACGCTTCACGACCGTCTGGTCGCTGGTGATTTCGTACTCGGTCCTCCGGATGCCGGCTTCCTGCAGCACGGCATAGGGTCCATAGGCCGCCGGTCCCTGAAGATAGACCTGAAAGCCGCTCGGGCCGATGCGCACGACGGAGATGCGGATGTCGGGCACCCGGGAGCGGAGGGCGGCCGCCCGCGCCTCATAGGCGCCGATGAGCGCGTCGGCGCGCTCGGCATGGCCGCTCACTTCTGCCATCAGCCTGAAATGCGCCTTCCAGTCGATAGGGTCGATGAGCAACGTCGGGGCGATGCGCGAGAGCGAGTCATAAGACGAGCCATGAAGGTAGGAACTGCCGATGATGAGGTCCGGCTTGAGGCCGACGAGGCGTTCGAGGCTGGGTTGCAGCGGATGCCCGACATCGACCACCTCCGGACCCAGGGCGGCCCGGACATGCGGTTCCTGGACGCCAATCAGCGGCGCCCCGACGACCGGCTCGCCCAGTTCTTGCAGCATGCCGAGGCTCAGCCATGGATCCAGAGTGACAATACGCTGCGGACGGGAAGGAACGCAGACCGGGCTTCCCAGGACATGGCGCACGACGACGCGGCCGGCGCATCCGGCAAGGGACGGCTCGGCCGCGGCCGCCGTGCAGGCCAGTGCCGCGACCGTGGCCGCGCAACGGACGGTTGCCCATCCGCGCGGCCAGAACCGGGGGCCCGGCAGCCGCCCGAGGGTGCGCGCCATCAAGGTGTAGCTCAAAAGCGCGCCCGGACGTTGACGCCGACGGAGCGCCCCGGACCGAGCTGCCCATAGACCGGGGTGGCGTCGTAATCGACGACGGTAAGATACTCCTCGTCCAGCAGGTTCTCGGCGAAGAACGTGATCTCCCAGTGCTCCGCCCGGTAGCCGGCCTGCGCATTCACGATGAAGCGCGAATCCATATAGTCGAGCGGGGGCACCCCGAAACGAGCCGTGTAGCTCGATGTGTACTTGGCATCGGCGCCGATATAGATGCCGTTTTCGAAGAAGTACTTTCCACCGAAGCCGACCGTCCATTCCGGCGCCTCGGGAAATGCCTCCCCGGACAGATCGCCATACTCCGCGTGGTCGAAGCTGAGGAACTGCGTGTTCAGGTAGCCGACCGAGGCGAAGACGGAAAGGCGCTCGTTCACCTGGAAGTTGGGCTCGAACTCGAAACCCCAGGATTGCGACGAGGCCGCATTGGTGGTGATGCGGAAGGAAGGCCGCGCCGGATCGGGACGGATCTCCACCTGCTGGTCCTGATAGGTGGTGAAGAACAGATTGGCGTTGATGGTCAGGCGGTTGTCGAGGAAACTGCCCTTGTAGAACAGCTCGTAATTGTTGGCGGTTTCCGGGTCGTAATATTCCGGCTCAAGCGTCTCGTAATTCACATAAAATCCACCGGTGCGGAACCCTTGGCTGAAGGTGAAGCCGGTGGTGTGATTTTCGCCGAACTTCTTCGACAGGCCAAGCTTTGGAACGAAGTTGGTCTCGTTGAAATCCGCCTCATTGGTGACGACTGGCAGAGTGCCGCCATAGATTCCTTCGGCATTGTCCTCGACAATCTGCTCACGCAGATAGTCGATGCGTCCACCGAATGTAAAGAACCAGCTCGGCAGGAATTCATAGGTCGCTTCGCCGAAGGCGGCGAGGTTGGTCGTCTTGCGGTTCTGATACTGATCCCACTGGTAGTAGGAATAGGCGACGGCATCGAACTCGCTGTCGAAGTTCTGCTGGCTGCCATAGAGGCCCGCGACCCATTTCCAGCGGTCCCCCTCATAGTTCAGCCGGACTTCCTGGGTGAAAAGGCTGTCGTCGACCGTGCCCCAGATGCCGTTGTCAATGCCCGGCGTATCGGCGTCGACGGACCGGCGCGTGGTCTCGCCATACTGGTAGCCCGTCATCGAGGTCAGGCGCAGCGTGTCCGAGAAGTCGTGCGTGACCTCAAGGCCGAGATTGTGAACCTTCACCGCGCGATATTCGGCGTAAGTGACCGGGTCGTAGAAATCCCCCCGATGGTCGTCGAGATCGAAGCCTGGCCCGATGCCGATCAGGCGCTCATTGGGCCGGTCATTCGAGTAAGAGTAGGTCAGCAGTGCCCGCGTGTCCGGCAGGGACGAGGGCGTGATCAGCAATTTGGCGCGGATATTCTGGCTGATCTCGGTGGTGAGATCTTCATAGCCGGCATAATTCACGAAGGTCGGGTAGGAGATCGGCGTCTTCGACCGCTCGAAGGAGCCGGACACCCGCAGGGCCATCTGGTCGCCGACCAGCGGCGTGTTGACGACGAAGGCGGTGCCGTAGAGGTCGTTGTTTCCAGCGGTACCGGAAATCTCGATCTCCTTCTCGAACGTCGGATCCTTCGACTTGAGATAAATGGCGCCGATCATCGCCGCCCGGCCGCTTAGCGTAGATTGCGGGCCGCGGTAGACCTCGACCTGCTCGGCATCCCACAGGCTGCGGGCACCGAAGCGTGCGTTGTAGCGGGTCTGCAGGATGCCATCGACATAGAGCGAGCCCGCCGGCGCACCCGCCGGCACAAAGCCTTCCGAACTCATGCCGCGGATGACGAAGCCGGCATTGAGCGTCGCGCTGCTCATCACGTTGCCGAGGAGGCGGAAGGAATCCCGGAGATAGCGGATCTCGCCATCCTCGATCTCTTCGGCACGGACCACGCCGACGCTGGCGCTGACATCCTGCAGCGTGCGCGCGTTGCGTGCGCCATAGACGGCGATGGCATCGAGCGAGATTTCGCCGCCGAAGGTCAGGTTGTCGGCTTCGATCGCCTCCGGGCCGCTGAGCACTACCTGGTTTCCGCCGGCGAAGCGCGCGCGAATTCCCGTGCCGGCCAACAGGGCGTCGAGCGCCGCCGCCGCCGTCATCGTCCCGCTGACCCCCTGGGTCAGGCGGCCGCTGGTCAGCGCGGCGTCGAACAGGATCTCGATGCCCGATTGCGCCGCGAGCCGGTTCAGCCCGGCGGTCAGCGTGCCCGGCGGAATGGCGATCGCCTGCTGGTTGGTGCGCGCGGGCGCGGCGCTTTGCGCCGTGGCGGCGTCCATGCCGAAGGCGAGGATCGTGCTCGCCAGAAGCGCAAGCCGGAAAAGGCGGCGCGCCCGCGCGCCCATGAATGCGTGTGCCCCTGCGGTCATCGAAATCCCCGTCCACGCGGCGTTCAAGGCGCCGCTGCCCGTTGCTTCTATCGGCCTTCCCCCGGCCGCTTGCTGGAGTGACGATCCATGCGGGGGATCTGGGACTCGCAGGGGCAAAAATTCTTGGAGCAGTACCGCGACGACGCGTGCTCCTTAGCCGGAGGCCGTCTCGTCGAGGCCGAGGTGGCGCCGGATCGCCGCGCGCATCTCGGCGTCGCGCTCGTTCGCGGGCTTGAGCACACAGGTTGTGCAGACGGTGCCGCCCTCAAGCGTGTAGTAGCGGCAGCAACCGCCGCGGGCGCGGAAGGTCCACACGCCCAGAGGGCACCCGGCGTCGCCGTTCAGCTCGATGTCGAAGAAATGCAGCTGACGGTTGGCGAGAGGCGAACCCGGCTGCTTCAGGATCAACAGCGCGGTGGCCTTGGCCTCCTCAAGCCGGCCCAGTTTTTTTCCCACGTCGAGAAAACGTCCGGCGATGGCATCCCCCGCCAGCCGCCAGAGCGCACCGGAGGCGAGCCCCGTTCGGGCCTTGAGGGCGACGACGAGCGGTTGCACGTGATCTTCCAGCCCCGCGCGAAACTGCTCGCACAGGACAGACCTGTCGGCGACGGCCTGTGCGTCCGCATGACAAGCAGCGTCAAGCTGATCCGTCGCATAGGCCTGCGAGAGATAGCGCACATGTGCCCGGCGGACCGCATATGTCCGGCCGTCCTGCTCATGCACGACGTCGTGGAACCACAGCGCGACGCGTGCGGGCGCAAGATCTGGCACGAGGCCGTGACCAAGGAACAGCGGAACGGTCGCCAGCGAGAAGATGGAGAGGTAGTCCCGCATCATGAACGCGGCGCTGCTTTTCAGATCGGCTCCCGGATAAAGCGCCCGCTCATGCGCGAGGAAGTCGTCAATCGCGGCGGCAGAGGTAAAGAACTCCTGCGCCGTCAGCCACCCCGGTTCCCAAGGCCCGAGTTCGATCCGCAGCCCCGGCCACACGGCTGACTCAACTGCCGTCGCCGCGCCGAGAGGATGCGCTGGTTCCCCGATCAACTGCCGCTGCATTCCGCGCGCCTCGCTGCCGCCCTTCTACTGGCAAGACGATTGGCAAGGCGTAAACGGGACACTGACGCGGCCTGAGATGGCAGAAGCTGAAAGCACCACGTCGCGGTCTAGGACGCCTGCCCCGTGATCGGCCGCCGGCGGCGATCTGACTTCATGGCGTAGCGTAGGATGCCCGGGCGTAGGTGGCGGGCCGCGAGCGACCAAGAAGAGAACGATGTGTTCACTATAGCCCCATGATGCGCGCTGCCCCATACCTGCCCCCGCCGCCTTTCAGCGAGGTCAGCTTTGCGCCCCGATGTCGGACGTAGAGATCTGATTATCGGGTTCCTGAAAGCAGACGATTCCGCTTACCGCTCTGGAGGTCATGAGTGTGCCAATTGCGGACTCGGAACAAGCCGCCGACAACGGACTCTGCCGCGCCAAGGGTTCGTAAGCTGGTTGAAAGGGGCGCTATCGACAACAATCGAAGCAGCCCAGATCATATGCCGACATAAAGATGTCTTTATGTCGCGATTGACAATCGTCGCTGGCGCCCTCATCGTGGCGCAGTCATGGGTCTGCGGCGTCGCTTGCGTCGCAGCTAAGAGGGAAGCCGGTGAGCCTCAAGGCGAGGCCGGCGCTGCCCCCGCAACTGTAAGCGGCGAGCCTGTCGTCCATTCAGCGTCACTGAAGCGCAAGCTTCGGGAAGGCCGGACGAGAGGCGGCGACCCGCGAGCCAGGAGACCTGCCCTGACACCATAATCGTCCCTGGGCGGGGTGTCCCGGTGGTGCGTTCGCGCGGCCGCCGGTGCCTTGCACCCGTGGCAGCGCCTCGCGTCCGCTCGGCCTTTGCCCCCAATCCTGATTGGGGTTAGCCGAATGAACTTCCCTTATTCCGCCGGCACGGTGCCGGTTTCCACCCTGGGCACGCCGCGCATCGGCCCGCGCCGCGAACTCAAGAGCGCGCTTGAGACCTACTGGGCCGGCAAGAGCGATTCCGCCGCGCTGCTCGAAACCGCCGCGCGGCTGCGAGCCGCCAACTGGGCCCGGCAGAAGGCGCTGGGCGTCACCAACATCCCCTCCAACGATTTCTCGCTCTACGACCATGTGCTCGACACGGCGGTGATGGTGGGGGCGATCCCGCCCGCCTATGGCTGGACCGGCGGGCCGGTGCCGCTCGACACCTATTTCGCCATGGCGCGCGGCAGTCAGAGCGCGGAGACGACGTGCGCGCATGGCCACGCGCACCCGCATGGCAGCGGCGTTCCGGCGCTTGAGATGACCAAATGGTTCGACACCAATTATCACTACATGGTGCCGGAATTCTCTCCGGGGCAGCGCTTCTCGCTCACCTCCACCAAGCCGATGGACGAGTACCGCGAGGCCAAGGCGCTGGGCTATGAGACGCGGCCGGTGCTGCTTGGCCCGGTCAGCTTCCTCAAGCTCGGCAAGGCGAAGGACGAGGGACTCGACCCGCTCAGCCTGCTCGGCGAGCTGCTCCCGGTCTATGTCGAGGTGCTGCGCCGGCTCTCCGCCTCGGGAGCGGACTGGGTGCAGATCGACGAGCCCTGCCTCGTCACAGACCTCAATGACGCCGCCCGCGTCGCGCTGCGCGAGGCATATGGCTTCTTTGCCCATGCACTGCCCCGGCTGAAGATCATGCTGACCAGCTATTTCGGCCGGCTGGGCGACAATCTCGACACCGCGCTTTCCCTGCCGATCGCCGGGCTGCATCTCGATCTGGTGCGAGGCGCCGGGCAACTGCGCGAGGTGGCGGACAGGGCGCGGGCGGGGCTCGTGCTGTCGCTCGGCGTCATTGACGGGCGCAATGTCTGGCGCACCAATCTGCCTGGCCTGCTCGACACGCTCGAACCCTTCGTGCGCAGGCGCGGCACCGACCATGTCGAGATTGCCCCGTCCTGCTCGTTGCTGCATGTGCCGATCGACCTCGAACAGGAGACCGGCCTTGATCCTGACGTGAAGAGCTGGCTCGCCTTCGCCGTGCAGAAGATGGACGAACTCGTCACGCTGGGTACCGCCCTTGCCGGCGGGCGCGAGGTGGTGCTCGGCAAGCTCGCCGCTTCGGCCAGGGCCGCCGAGGCCCGCGCAACGTCCGCCAAGGTGCACGATGCCGCCGTCGCCGCCCGCCTTTCGGCGGTCACACCGGCGGATGCGCGCCGTGCCAGCCCGTTCGCCCACCGCGCCGAACGGCAGCGTGCCCGTCTCGGCCTGCCGCCCTACCCCACAACGACCATCGGCTCCTTCCCGCAGACGCCCGACGTGCGCAAGGCCCGCGCCGCCCACGGCAAGGGCGAACTGAGCGACGCCGCGTATCAGGCCTTCCTTAAGGAGGAGACCGCCCGCACCATTCGCTGGCAGGAGGAGATCGGGCTCGATGTGCTCGTGCATGGTGAGTTCGAGCGCAACGACATGGTGCAGTATTTTGGCGAGCAGCTCTCCGGCTTCGCCTTCACCAAGCATGGCTGGGTGCAGAGCTATGGTTCGCGCTATGTCCGCCCGCCCATCCTGTTCGGCGATGTCTCGCGGCCCGCGCCGATGACGGTCGACTGGTGGCGCTTTGCGCAGGGCTGCACCGGCTGGCCGATGAAGGGCATGCTGACCGGCCCGGTGACCATCCTCAACTGGTCCTTCGTGCGCGACGACGTGCCCCGCAGCCTCGCCTGCCGGCAGATCGCCCTCGCCATACGCGACGAGGTGCAGGATCTCGAAGCCGCTGGCGCGGCGATGATCCAGATCGACGAGGCGGCGATCCGCGAGGGCCTGCCGCTGCGCCGCGCCGAGTGGGACGCCTATCTCGACTGGGCGGTGGAGAGCTTCCGCCTCTGCGCCTCGGGCGTGCGGGACGAGACGCAGATCCACACCCATATGTGCTATTCGGAGTTCAACGACATCATCGCCGCCATCGCGGCCATGGATGCCGACGTGATCTCCATCGAGACCTCGCGCTCGAAGATGGAGCTGCTCGATGCCTTCGTCGACTACCGCTACCCCAACGAGATCGGGCCGGGCGTCTACGACATCCACTCGCCGCGCGTGCCTCCGATCGAGGAAATGGTGGAACTGCTGGAGCACGCGAAGCAGCGGCTGGCGCCGGAGCAGATATGGGTCAATCCCGATTGCGGCTTGAAGACCCGCAAATGGGACGAGGTGCGTCCGGCGCTCATCAACATGGTGGCGGCGGCGCGGCGGCTGCGCGCCGGTCTGGCGAGGGCCGCCGAATGAGCGGGACCGCGGCTGCGGGGACGACGCGCCTGATCGACATCGTCTTTCCCGGCGCCACCAACCATCACGGCACCCTCTTCGGGGGTGCCGGTCTCGCCCTCATGGACCGGGTCGCCTTCATCGCGGCGGCCCGGCACGCACGAGCCGACTTCGTCACGGCGTCCTGCGAGCGGATCGACTTCGCGGCACCCGCACAGCTTGGCGACATCGTCGAACTGACCGGACGGGTCATCCGCGTCGGCCGCCGTTCGGTCGGTGTCGAGGTCGAGATGGTGGCCGAAGCACCGCTCGCCGCCGCGCGGCGACGTTGCACGGTGGGGGTGTTCAACATGGTGGCGGTCGAGATGCCCGCCGCCATGCCGCCGCCGCCGGCCCATACGCCGGAGGAACCGGGTGTGCTGCGCATGGCCGATCTCGTCATGCCGGGCGAGACCAGCCATTATGGCAGCCTCTATGGCGGCAGCGCGCTCGCCTTCATGGCCAAGGCGGCATTTGTGGTGGCAACGCGGCACTCGCGCCGCGCCGTGGTCATGGCTGCGGCTCCGGCGGTCGAATTCGCACGCGAGATCAGGCCCGGCGCGATCATCGAGGTGGAGGCGCGGCTGGCACGCGAAGGGCGCAGCTCGATGACCGTCGAGACGGAGCTCTGGGCGGAGGACCTCGGCACCGGCGAGCGCCACTCCTGCGGCACCGGCGCGTTCGTGATGGTGGCGGTCGACGAGGCGCACCGGCCGGTCGCACTGGCGCCCTGACCTTGTGATGCCGGCGCGGGCGAATGCGCCGGCATCATTCCATGTTCAATCCCAGGCCAGCGCGCCGCCATTCTGGTATTCGATCACGCGGGTCTCGAAGAAGTTCTTCTCCTTCTTCAGGTCCATCGCCTCGCTGATCCATGGGAACGGGTTCTCCGCCTCGGCGAAGACGGGCGCGAGCCCGAGCTGCGCGCAGCGGCGGTTGGCGATGAAGTGCATGTATTGCTCGCACGACGCTGCGTTCAACCCGAGAAAACCGCGCGGCATCGTGTCCCGGCCATAGGCGGCTTCCAGTTCGGCGGCGTCCCTCAGCATTCCCCGGACCTCGTTCTGGAAAACGGGCGTCCATAGATGCGGGTTCTCCACCTTGATCTGGTTGATGACGTCGATGCCGAAATTGAGGTGCAGCCTCTCGTCGCGCAGGATGTACTGGTACTGCTCGGCAATGCCGACCATCTTGTTGCGCCGGCCGAGCGAGAGTATCTGCGCGAAGCCGGTGTAGAACCACATGCCCTCGAACACGACATAGAACGCCACGAGATCGCGCAGGAACTGCTGGTCGCTCGCCAGCGTGCCGGTGGCGAAGGCGGGGTCGTCGAGGCTTTGCGTGTGCTTCAGTGCCCAGGCCGCCTTGTCGGTGATCGAGGGCACCTCGCGGTACATGTTGAAAAGCTCAGCCGAGCCGACTTCACCTATGACCGCGAGGCGGATGCCTATGTCTGTCCGGCCGCCAAGCTCTTGCGGCAGCGCCAGAAGACCTATCGCACACCCAAGCCCCTGGTGGATGAGGATGGCATGATGCGATATCGCGCCAGCAAGCTGGACTGCGATACCTGTGCCCTGAAGCTTCGCTGCTGCCCGACCACACCGGCCCGGAAAATACCCCGTTCAATCCATGAAGGCGCTCGCGACATGGCGCGGGCCATCGCGGACACCGATGCCTATGTCACGTCGCGGCGGCAGCGGAAGAAGGTCGAAATGCTGTTCGCGCATCTCAAAGGCATTCTGAAGCTCGACCGCCTGCGCCTGCGAGGCCCCAACGGCGCCCGCGACGAGTTCCACCTTGCCGTAACCGCCCAGAACCTTCGTAAGCTCGCCAAGCCCCTCCCGAGCGGACCGCAGATCAGCCCGGCTTAATCGGAGAAGACGTCCGCCGGCAAAATCCAGCTTCGTGCCAGCACGCCTCACAGACCGACTTTTTCAACGGAATCGGTCAATTTCTGCCCTCGACATTCATCTGCGATATGTCCGCTTCTCGCTTGAAGCACCCAATAGCGGACAGTCTGCCACCGGCCCCAAGTCAGCTACAGGCATATCCGCAGCGCCTTGTGATTTGGCGAAGCCAGTTCCGACAAAGGCGGCAGGAGAACATCAGATCCTCAATAACGGAGGGCGCGCCAGCGGCTCCTGTCCGCCACGCCGGCGATGGTAGAACGCGACCATATGAGCCGGAGACGCGGATTCCGGCGAAATCCAACCTTGCCAAATTTTGCCAAGCTTTTATTCTCCATGCATGAGCACGATGAACATTTCACTGCCCGAAGGCCTTAAAAGTTTCGTCGACCAGCAGGTTTCGGAGCGCGGCTACGCGACGAGTAGCGAGTATGTGCGCGAGCTGATCCGCCGCGATCAGGACCGTGCGCGGCTGCGTGGCCTGATGCTGGAGGGTGCTTCCTCACCCGCTTCGACGCCAGCCGACGACCGGTACTTCGACAGCTTGCGGGCCCGGATCGCCGGTTCAACGCGTCGGTGAGCCCGAAGCCTGTCATCCCGCGGCAGCGGGCGGAACGGGACGTGGACGAGGCCCTCGGCCACTATCTGCGCGATGCGAATGGCTCTGTTGCCCTCGGGTTTGTTGACGATCTCCAGGCCACCTATCGACTGATCGCTGAACATCCCGCCTCGGGCTCACCGCGCTATGCCTATGAGCTCCAGATGGCCGACCTCCGCAGCCTCCGGCTGAAGCGTTATCCCTATCTCGTGTTCTACGTCGAACATCCCGATCATATCGAGGTGTGGCGCGTGCTGCATGGGATGCGAGACATCCCGTCCTGGCTCATCGGGCCGGACGGTGACAGAGCGGAACATTAATGCCGCGCGGACAAAGCTTGGCTTCCCCCGCGCGGCCCAGGACTTCACCGGAATGAATCGGTCAGGCTCAACCGATTCAAAACTCTGGTTGGACGCGACATGACGCGCGCGCGACTCTTGCCCCATGATCGCGCAGCCCTACCAGCTCTATGTCGAACGGCAGGACTGGGCCCGGAACATGGCCCGCTATTACATGCTGTCGATCGAACCAACGTTATTCGGGGAGGTCTGTCTCACCCGCCGCTGGGGCCGTATCGGCGCGCGCGGGCAGGCGAAGTACCAGTCGTTCGAACGAGAGGAAGACGCCGTCCAGCTGTTTCTAGGGCTACTGCGCAGCAAGCGAAAGCGCGGCTATCGCGCGATTTCCAAAGAGGCGGCGAAGCGTCCATCAACGCCGGCGTCTTGCGCGCCAGGCGACGCTACCGGGAAATTGCCGCCCAACAACGACACCAGGATGCCCCCGGCCGAATAGCCGCCCTACCGCGTGAGAGCAGGCCCTATCTCTCGGCCGCGCGTCTGCTGGCGGACATGCTGTTGGTGCATGTCGCGCAGCATGGCCGCATGCCGGTAGGTATCGGGCACGCGCCCGGGCTCGCGAAGATCGTCCGCGCTGAGGCGCCGGCGGCCGGCGTCGACAATCTTCACCAGCTCGTCAGCGAGTGTTTGATCCTTCTGCAGGACCTCGAGGGCCTTGCCGACCGGCTGGGTGAGCACGACCGCCAGTTCGCGCGACGGCGCCGGAATGGCGGTTGCGAGCCGGATTTGTTCGTCACGGTGCGCGCGCTGGATTTCGCGCCGCTCATAGGCGAGGGCATCGCCGTATTTTTCGACGGCGATTGCAAGGTCGACGACGGCGCCTTTGGCTTCGCGCCGCTCGTTATCTTCCTTGCGCCAGAAGGTGCCGGCGCGTCCGGGCAGGGCGCCGATAGCTTCGGGATCGGCCTCGATGGACCTGGCGCGCTCGCGCGCCGTGGCAGCGGGGTTATCGGCCGCCCTGATGCTGTCCAGCGTCGCCTGGATTGCCGTCCTGTCCCGGTAGGCAAGTTCGCTGAGACCTTCAGCGGCGACCCGCGCGCCCTGTACCCTCGGCGCTTCTCGCGCGCGCTGCTGGATCGCGCCCTCGGAAAGGTCCGGCAGTTTTTCCGCCGCCATCAGCGTCGGGGCGATGCTGTAGGACTGCGCGATCATCTCGAACCTTTCTCTATGGCGTGCGTCACATGCTCGGCGTGATGCCGCGTGTCTGACCACGCTGCAGCCGCTCCTGCTCATGCTGAAGGTTATGGCCGGCGGTGATCGTCGCGTTTGTGGCAGACATCGCCGGCCTGCTAGCTGTGAGGCGCCCCCGCTGCTCGGTGGGGATGCGGTGCGCCAGTTCGTGATCGTTGGCGCCGGTGTAGTTGCCGAACCGGGCGCGTAGCGCCTTATCCACCTGGGCAATCTCGGCCCGAACCTCAAGGCTCATGCCGGCAACGACCTGCTGGCGTGCCTTGGAGTTTGTCGCGCCCCGGACCTGCTCGATGGCGCTCTGTGCGGCCGGCGTGAAGCCCGGCACCTCGATCGCCATGCGGGAACGGTTCTCGGTCTCGGCCTTGACCTCCTGGGCGCGATAGTTCGCGAGATTGCTCTGCAGAGCAAAAGCGACGGCGCCGACATGGGCGAGCGCATCGAGCGCGGCTTTGCGCTCGGCGCCGGCGGCGCTGAAGCGGTCCAGCATGCGTGCCGAGCCACGAAGCTCGCCGAAGGCTTCCGGGGCCTGGGTGATTTCGTCGCGAAGACGCGAACCTGTTCCCGCCTCGATACGCGCGCGGATCGTCGCGACGGCGCGGGCCGGATCGGCCCAGACCTTACGGGCCTCGGCCGCGAGTTCGGCAAGATCCTTTTCGACATGCGGCCGCGCCAAGGCGCGCCGCGTGGCGACCTGTTCGACGCCCTCGCTGAAGCTGGTGACGGCCGCAAACATGGGAGCGGGCTTCTCGGCCGGAGCGGCGATGACGGCCGGCGCCGACGGCACCTGGTCGACCTTCGCCACCAGAGCCTGCTCGCGCTTCTCGCCATAGTACAGCGCGGCCGATACCGCCCGAACCTCAGACAGGCGAGGCGCTTCTTCGGCAAGCGCCTTTCGTGCGTCGGCCGGCGTGCGATCTTCGATCGTGCGCGCGGCCAGCTCGTCAGCCTCGTCTGTGAACGCGGCAAATCCGTACCGGGCATTAAGCGCGTTGTTCACGGCGCGGATCTCCGACATGAGGCCGGCATCCTGGCGCAGCATGTCCACGCCCTTGCGCCACGCATCTTCGCCGCCCTGCTGGCGCAGCGTGTGCAGCGTGTCGAGCTGCTGGCCGGCCCTCTGTGACAGTGCCGGAATGGCGATCGCCATCGCCTCGCGCCGGCGCTCTTCCGCCGCGACATGGCGGGCCTCGGTGTTGCGCCAGGCAATGGCCTGCATGCGCGCGAGCGTCGCCACCTCGGGGACCGCAAGCATGGCTTCCTCACGCTGCGAGCGGGCGGCGCGGCCGTCAATGAGACGGCTCGATCCCCGCAGTCCGCCGAAGCTCTGCGGGCGCTGAACGACCTGTTCGGACAGCCGGGCCGTGTCGCCCTGCAGGCGCAGCGCCGCACCCGTGATCGCCTGCCGGGCGCCCTCGGGATTGCGGTAGATCTGCGCCAGCCGGGCGGTCAGCTCGGCGTCATTGTTTCTTGCCTCGGCACTCTGCAGGAAGCGCGCCCGGGCCGCCTCTATCAGCGGCTCGGCGTGCTCCTTCACGCTGGCGATGAGAGCGGGGCGCTCCGGCCCGATCCTGTCCTCGGCGGCGATCTTGGGAATGTCGGCCGCGACCGCCGGGGCCGTCTCGGCCGCGCGGCCAATCCCGATCCGCCGGAAAGCGTGCTCGGCCCGGCTCCACAAATCCGCCAGCCTCTCGCGATGCTGGGCAAGCCGCGCCGCCTGCTTCTCGACAACGGCCGCGAGTGCCGGCCCGATGTCGCGCAACACCTCGAAACCGCGGCGCTCCAGGAAGGCGTTCGCGTGATCGCGGTACAGCGGCTCATTCTCAAAATCGAGCGTCGTCGTCTTGGCGCCGGACCGCGAGAGCTGCTTTTCGATCTGGTCGAAGGTCACGCTCGCCGCATCGCGAACCTGCCATTCATTGCGATGGGTCAGCGTGCCATCGGGCAGGGTGACGGGCTGGGAGCCCAGATGCTGAAGCTCGATCTTCGTGCCGGGCTCGGCACCGCTCGCCTGCAAGGCGCGCTCAAGATCGACGCCCCACACCGTGTTGCGCAGGCCCTTGTCGTTCTCCAGCGTCACGAAGTAGCTCAACTTGTTCGACGGCTCGTGCTCATAGAGCGCCGGCCCGTGCGCGACCAGACGGCCGGCGCGCGGGTTGGAGAACTCGTCCTGAGCCGCGTACATCGTGACGCTATGCCGATGACGGCTCATCGCCACATAGGTCAGATGCTGGTCCATCATCGAGGACGCGAGCACGAAGGCATGATCGACGGTCGCGCCCTGCGATTTGTGAATCGTGGTCGCATAGCCATGGTCGATGTTGCGATAGATGTCGGTCGTGAACGTCACCTCGCGACCGGCATCGAGGCGGACCGTCAGGCACGGATTTCCCGCGTCATCCGTGGTCGCAATGACGGTGCCGAGCATGCCGTTCTTGACGCTCTGGCGCTCAAGCTGCGGTGCGGTCGGCTCAATGAACGTCGCGTTCTCCAGGAACAACATACGGTCGCCGGCGGCGAACTCGCGCGCGCCGGCCTGCGTGGTGAAGGTCCGCGCCTGCGACAGTTCACCGGCCCGCTGAAGCACGCCGCGCAGGCTGTCATTGAGCGCGCGCACATTGGCATTGGTGTGCGCCAGAACGATCAGTTCGTCGCCGCGTAGCGCCTCGCCCTTCGCTTCCTTCTGCGCCTTCACGTCGTTGCGGCGTAGCGTCCAGTCCGCCACCAGCGCCGCCCGCGCCGTGTCCTGAGTGTCCGCCTGCCGGACGGCGCCGTGCTCGTTATAGGCGGCGAGCGCCTGGCCGAACTTGCCGGCATTGCCGCTCGCGAAGTTGCGCGACGCCTCCTGCATCCAGCCCTCACGCTGACGGCGCACGCCGACAAGGTGCTTGGCCCCGACACGGTCGATGATGGCGCGAAACGCCGCGCCGGCCTGAATGGGCTGCAGCTGCTGCGCATCGCCCACAAGCACCAGCTTCGCGCCGGCCTCTTCCACGGCGGTGACGAAGGGCGCGAGCTGGCGCGACGACACCATGCCGGCCTCGTCGATCACGAAGACGTCGCCTTTCTGGAGCCGCGCGTTGCCGTTCTTCCACGCCAGCTCCCACGACGCGAGTGTGCGCGAGGCGATGCCCGCGCTTTCCTGAAGACCCTCCGCAGCCTTACCGGATAGGGCCGCGCCGAACACGCGGCGCCCCTCGTCTGTCCATGCCACCCGGGCCGCTTCCAGCAAGGTCGATTTACCCGCGCCGGCATAGCCGACGACAGCGGCAATGGCGCTGTTGACGGTGACGTGACGCACCGCCTCGACCTGTTCCTCGTCAAAGCGGAACGGGCGCGAAGCGTCTTTCGTCTCGACGGCGCGAACGGCCTTCATCACCACCTTCTCGCTGACGCCGAAGCGGCGAATAGCGGCGAGCCGGTCGGCGGCTTCCGCCATGCCGTGCTCAACCTTCATCATCTCGCGTGTGGTGTAGATGGCAGGCGCGGCCTTGCGCCCGCTCGCACTGTCCGCCGGCACGGCGGGACGCAACAGGCACAGCTCGGGGCTTTGCAGAACGGCGGCCTTGATGTTCTGGAACACTGCGATGTCGTCGACATGGCGATGCAGCGCGCGGGCGATGTCCTGCTCTGTGAACGTCGACTGCTGGTCACTTATCAGCGTGATCAGCTGGGACGGATCGGCCGCCAGTCGGTCGGCGGTCTGTTGACGTTCGGCCTCGCGCGCCGGCGCAAAATGCGTCGCCTTGCCCTCGCGCACCATGGCCGCCAAGGTCGTACCAAGATGGCGCTGCGGCTTGATGTCGAGCCCGCGTTCCACATAGGAGCGCATGTCGATCTGGATGTCGTGGCCGGCAAGCGCCAGATGGCGGTTTGCCGCCTCGGCCCATCCGAGTTTCCACGCCCGGTCGACCGAACGCTCTCCGACGAACGGCTGATAGACGATCTGCCCCTCGGGTCGGGCCGTCGTCGCTACGCGCAACGGCTTGCCGTCCTCGCCAAGAACCGGGCTGACCTTCGGGCCGAACCCTTCAGGGGCCAGAGGCCGGAGCGTATGCATCAGATGCACATGCGGATTGTCCCTGGCGCCATGGATCACCCAATCCGCGACCATGCCCTTGGACGTCAGATGCGTTTCGACAAACTCGCGTACCAAGGCGATGTTCTGGTCGAGCGACAGTTCCACCGGAAGCGCCAGCAAAAGATCTCGGGCGAGTTGAGCGTCGGCGCGCACCTCAGCGCCCTGGGCCGCATTCCATAACTCCTCGCTCGCCTTCGCGATCGAGCGGCCCTCGACAAGCGCCTGCATCCATTCTGGCGCATCGGGCGGCAGGCTGATCTCTTCATGATCGAGGTCGCGGGCCTTATGCGTGAAGGACACCGGCTTATTCAGGCGCCTGTCCGTCATGGCCGCACGATGACGATACGCAGCGGCCGCAACGGCGCTTCCGCCGCTTCGACTACCTACGAACGTGAACCGTGCGTACCCGATCGCCATGACGCACCCTAGCACCACGGCCGCAACGTCGCAACGCGACACATATTGCGCTTGTAGTCTTCGTGGGCAAGCCCACTCCGCTCCAAGAGCCGGCACCTGTGCCGGCGATGGCGCCCGAAAGGCGCCCCTGAAAAAATAATCGGTCTGCAACCTGTATAGGTCCGTCAATGCTTTGGAGACCGGCATTTGGTCATTTACGGTCGTCCCATTGCCTTCGATAAGTGAAAGGGAAGTCACGCTTATGAGCCGCGTTCGTTCCGCCAGTAGAATGACCAGCATTGTCGATATTGATGCTCAGATTCAGGAGCTGCACCGCAAGCGCAGGGAACTCCAGGCCAAGCAGGCGGAACGCCTCGGCCGGCTCGCGCTGGCGGCGGGGCTGGGTGAGTTTGAACAGACCGACGAGGAGTTGAAGGCCGCCTTCGCCGAGGTAGCCGCGCGATTTCGCCCTCGGCTGGCGCCTGCGAATTCAGGGATTGAAGCACCGTCGCCGGCAAAGGCCGTTGACGCCGCTGGGCCTCAATGACCGCGCGATCCTTGAACTGAGGTGGAAGAGGAGAAGCCTCATGCTCGATGAACGCCGCAAGGATGTGCGCGAGAAAATCGCGCTCGGCGGCCTGGTCGTGAAGGCCGGACTTCGCGGCGCGGATCGCGCTTTCATTCTCGGCGCCCTTGTGAGCGCGGCACGACTGAAGCAGGACGATCCACGTTGGCGCGAACTGCGCGCCCTGGGCGGTGCGGCCTTCGGGGACGCGGCGCCGGCCACTGATGCGGACGAACCGTCCGCGACGCAATCACCGCGCCTGAGCTGATCGAGGCAGGCCGGCGCTGCGCAATGGATGACGCGGCGCCGGCCTCGCCGGGCGGGTTTTCGAGGAACGACATGCACAACATCAACTGGAAAGACCCCACGCTTGCGTGGGCGCTCCTACCTGCGTCGGTGCTCGCACTCTGCATCTTCGTGACGGACACGATGTGGCCCGCTCTCGCCGCCGATCTCACCGGGCAGCCGCACTATTGGTTCATGCGGTCCTCGCCGCTGGTGAACTTCATACTGCCGCCGCTGTTCGGCCTCGCGGTCGTGGCGCTCCTGCCGCGCCACAAGCGGATGCCGCTCGCGCTCATCAACCTACTGCTCGTCGTCGGCGTCGGGCTTGCCTATGCCTGGCGCGAATATGCGCGCCTCGCGCCCTATGCCGAACAGGGCATGAGCTTCAACGAGCTGAGCGGCTACATCAGCGCTTTTGTGATCGGCGGCAGTGTCGTCGCCTTCGGGCTCGCCGGCTTCGGCGCCCGGCTCTCCACGCATGTGCCCGATAGGGTCAGGCGCGTGAAGGGCGGCATGATCGGTGATGCCGACTGGATGGATCTTGGCAAGGCGCAAAAGCTCTTTCCGACCGATGGCGAGATTGTCCTCGGAGAGGCGTATCGCGCCGACAAGGATGTGGTCGCGGAGATTGATTTCGAGGCCGGCGACCGCGCCAGCTGGGGCAAGGGCGGCAAGGAGCCTTTGCTCTGCTTCCGCTATGGCAACGACTCCGGCCACCTGCTGTTCTTCGCCGGATCGGGCGGCTTCAAGACAACGGCGAACGTCATCCCGACCGGCCTGACCTATCGCGAACCGATCGTCTGTTTCGACCCGTCGACCGAGATTGCGCCCATGCTCGTGAAGGCGCGTCGCGACATGAACCCGGGTCGCCGCGTGTTCGTCCTGGACCCAACCGATCCGACCGTCGGGTTCAATGTTCTCGACTGGATCGAGACGTCGTCTCGCAAGGAAGAGGACATCGCGGCGGTCGCGCACATGCTGCTCGCGGAGAGTGGGAAAATTGAAAGCTCGACCGGCAGCTATTTCCAGAACCAGGCGCACAATCTGCTCACCGGCATCCTCGCCTATATCCTGCTCTCGCCGAATTTCGAGGGCGAGAAAACGCTGCGAAGCCTGCGCCAGTTGGTGAGCCGGCCGGAGCCGTCGTTCATCGCTCTCCTGCGTGAAATCGTCGAGGATGAAGCCGAGCCGGATTTCGTTCGGGAGTCGCTGGGCGTCTTCACAAACATGACCGAACAGACCTTCTCGGGCGTCTATTCGACGGCCTCGAAGGACACGCAATGGCTCTCTCTCGGCAATTACGCTTCCCTCGTATGTGGCGATACCTTCACGACCGCCGACCTGGCGCGTGGCAAGATTGACCTGTTTCTCAATCTGCGCATGGACACGCTGAAGAGCTATCCGGGGATCGGCCGGGTCATCATCGGCGCCCTGCTCAATGCGATGATTCAGGCGGATGGGCGCTCCGGCCGCCGCGTGCTGTTCCTGGTCGATGAAGCCTCGCTACTCGGCTACATGAAGCTGCTGGAAGAGGCGCGCGACCGTGGCCGCAAATACGGCATCAGCCTGATGCTGTTCTATCAGTCGGTCGGACAGATAGAGGGGCATTTCGGCCGCGCCGGCGCGCAAGCATGGTTCGAGAGCGCGGCGCTCACCTCCTATGCCGCTGTCGGAACGCACGAGACCGCAAAGCGCCTTTCCGACCTGTGCGGCGAGATGACGATCGAGGTCGGATCGAGTTCGCGGCAGGCGGGGCTTCTCGCCAGCTCCGCCCGCGCGACCGAGAGCGTCAACTATCAGCGCCGCGCGCTGATCCTGCCGCATGAAATCCTGCAGGACATGCGACGCGACGATCAGATCATCATCAAGGCCGGTCAGCGGCCGCTGCGCTGCGGGCGTGCCATCTATTTCCGGCGCCCGGACATGGTGGCGCGCACCGAAGCCAATCGCTTTGCTCCGAAGGGAGGAAAGTGACAATGGCCGCACGCATCACGCCGACGCAACGCAAGATCCTCATCAACGCCTCGGAAGGCCGGCCGCTGGATCATGGCCGCCCCACCTCGCGCTCCACGGTCGGCTATTGGAACTGCGCTGTTCGCAGTTGCCGGCGCAAGGGCTGGCTGGACCAGCGCACGGACCAGCTGACCGAGAAGGGAAGACGTGTTCTCGACATGACGCCGCCGGCCGCATCCGTGCGCCTCACGACGTCGCAATACCGCGTCCTTCTGTACATGGTGCAGAACAACGCGAAGCTCATTCGGGGCAAGGGGGCATCGGCCCGAACCGACGACAGCTTTAAGTGGCCGGTGCCCGCATCGACCGTTGACCACCTGATCAAAGAGCGCCTTATCGAGAGGGAGGAGCGCGAGACCGAGCACGAGCTTCTGGCCGTCAGCGTTTTGGGATTTGGCACGGTCAAGGAGAAGCTGAGGCGCGCCGCTGCCGCGCAGGAGCGGGCCGCCCGTCTGGCAGGGGACGCGCCGACACCGCTCGAACAGCTGATCTGGCGAACGTTGACGCATGGATGACATGGCGGCCCGGGCCGCTCGGGTGAAACCGCTGGTCTGGCGCATTCAGAGCCCGCACACCACGGACCTGGTTTCCGGCGAGACGGTGGTTCTGCTGGCGCTGGTTCCGTGGGGGGCCGTCGCCATTACAAGGACGCTCAAGGAGACGGGCTATCGCGTCTGCGAGGGGGCCTCACGCGCCGGCGGCTTCGCGTCGATTGAGGAAGCACGGGATTGGGCTGAGACGGGATACCAGCGAATGATGGCGGCGGCGATCGAGCTCGATGCGCCGTCACCGTCGCTTCTGGCGGCGCTCTCTGTGCCGGCGGCGGTCATGGCCCTTTGGGAAGAGACCGCCGGCCGGCCCTGGCCGCAGGCGGCTCCGCTGGGACCGGAGATAGAGGCGATGATGGCCGATGGTTGGATACGGCTGGCCGGGAAAAGTGGCGGATCGCCTGCCGCATCTACCGCCATGCTGCAATGGACCCGCGCCGCCCAGATAGCGATGTCCCGCTTGGGCGCGATCTAGTAGCCGATTTGAGGCAGGCGCACATCAACGGATGGGCCGGCGCCAAAGCAGCTTGAATCAATGTAAGCGGGTACGGACCTAGGTCGATTAAACCACAGGTAAACCTTTCCCCTGGGGTACTCGTTGCAAAACGATCGCGTTCGATCCGCAAATATGGCGAAAATGAGCGGCCCACCTTGACGCCGCCAGAGCCACCATATTACCGCTTTATTTGTAACAATTTGTAACTCAGGCGGACCGCATGCTTCTCCCCTTGCCCAAGCTTTCCTCGCGCGGGCTGCGGCGCCTCCTGCTGGCCTCTGCCGCCGTGATGGTCGCTGGATCTGCGCAGGCACAGGTCTTTGTCGAGCCCGGGACGGGTGGCGCGGGCGGGGGCGCGGGCTCGGGCGGGGGCGCGGGCGGTGCGCCGAGCTATTCGGGCCAGGGCACAGCCGGACAAGACGGGACTGGCACTCCTGCAGGTGCGCCTTCCTATGGCGGCGGCGGCGGCGGCAGCGGTCTGCCCGGCGGGTCCGGCGGCGCGTCGCCGAACTCGTCGCCGGCCGTCGGTGGTGCCGGCGGCTCATCATTCGGCGCCAGTGGCGCGGCGGGGGGCAATGGCGGCGACGGCGGCGGCGGTGGCGGCGGCGGCGCCCACGGCTACGCGGCCTTTTCTTCCGCCTTCGTCGCAGGAACCTATACCGGCGGAGCGGGCGGGGCGGGCGGAAGTGCAACTTCCTATGGCGGCGGCGGCGGCGGCGGCGGCTATGGTGCCGTGG
This sequence comes from Ancylobacter sp. FA202, assembly GCF_000380205.1. Classification (NCBI taxonomy): domain Bacteria; kingdom Pseudomonadati; phylum Pseudomonadota; class Alphaproteobacteria; order Hyphomicrobiales; family Xanthobacteraceae; genus Ancylobacter; species Ancylobacter sp. FA202. The sequence continues at coordinate 108,682 of NZ_KB904820.1, forward strand.
TCTACGTGGATACGTCTAGCGCCTCTCTGGACGGCACTTTTGTCGGCGGCAATGGCGGCGCTGGCGGCATCGGCGGGACCTCATCCGGCACAGGCGGAACGGCCGGCGGCGGCCTTTTGGTTCTCGATACGCTTGGCGGTGCGACCATCAATGTCGCACAGGCTGCCTCCGCCACCGGCGGCGTCGGCGGCGGGGCCACCCATTCGTCAGCGCAGGCAGGTTCTGGCGGCGCGGGCTTGGTCGTGGCGAACTCGACAGGCCTGACCACACTGAATTCGAACGGAACCGTGACCGGCGGCGCCGGCGGCGTGGGGACCGACAGCGCCACTGGCGGCACTGGCGGCATCGGCCTGATCATCACGGCCGATAAGGCGAGCGACGGCATCACTGCTAATATCAACAATACGGTGACGGGCGGCGCGGGCGGTTCCAGCAGCGGCGCGGCGCCGAAAGGGGGATATGGCGGGTACGGGATTTACGCCGGTAATCCCTCCTCTTCAAGCGATAGCGGGAAGAGCATCGTCAACGTCAATGCCAATGTCACCGGCGGCGCAGGCGGGGCTGCCTCTGGCGGTGGCGGCACAGCCGGAGACGGTGCCACCGGCATCGGCGCGATCAACTCCACCATTACGGTGGCCAGCGGGGTCACGGTGTCCGGCGGTGCCGGCGGCGTCGGGACTTACCCCGTTGCGGATGGCGTAGGTGGGACCGGCATTGGCGGCAGCGGTATCTTGGTGGTGCTCGAAGGCACGGCCACGGTGCAGGGCGGCCTCGGCGGGGACGGCGTCACCCGTGCCGCGGCGATCAGCTTCGGCAATGGCGTCAATACGCTCGAGCTGCGCGCGGATGAGAATGGCAATCTGCCGATCCTCATCGGCAGCGTCACGCATTCCAGCCAAACCGATGTCCTCGCGCTCGGCGGCACGAACGACAAGACCATCGACGGGGATACGCTCGGTGGTTATGCGAACGGCTTCGGTGCGCTTTCCAAGACCGGCACCTCCACCTGGACGCTGACCGGTGAGCTCGTTGAGAGCGCCCTCCCCTGGACGATCTACCAGGGCACGCTCTCGATCAGCGAAGACGTTAATCTCGGCGGCTCGGTCGCTGGGGTGACGCTGTCCGGCGGCACGCTGCTCGCGACCGAGAACATCGACTTCACGCATGAGACTACGGTGAGCGCCAATGGCGGCACGCTCTCCGTTGTGGATGGCAAGACGTTGACCCTTATGTCCTCCCTCGACGGCTCCGGAGCGCTTGCCAAGGCCGGCGCCGGCACGCTGACGCTGACAGCCGGCAACAAAGGCTATGCCGGCGCTGTCACCGTCTCCGCCGGCACGCTGGCGCTGAGCGGCGCGGGAAGCGTCGCGGATGCCTCCAGCGTCACCCTCGGCAAGGCGACGCTCGACATATCGGAGTCCAAAGGCGCCAGGATCAGGAATCTCGCCAGCACCGAGGCCACGAGCAAGGTCGTGCTCGGCGACAAGACGCTCTCGGCGGACGTGAACTCGACATCCTCCTTCGCGGGAGTCATCGAGGGCACGGGCAGGGTGGTGGTGATCGGCGGTGGCGAATTCACGCTGAGCGGCGACAACACCTATACCGGGACGACCGAAGTTAACGGGGCTTACCTCTATATCGGTGCCGGGGGCACGACCGGCTCGGTGGCGGGGGACATCAGCCTCGACGCGACGAGCATGCTGGTCTTCAACCGGTCGAACACGGTGACCATCGCCAACAGCATCACCACCGCGGCCGGTTCGAACATCACCTTCCAAGGCGGCGGCAACTTCAGCTATACTGGGTCCGGCACCATCCTCGGCTCCGTGTCAGTGCAGGACGGGACGACGCTGCGCCTGACAGGCGACCAGTTCGCCGGCGCCTCCCGCGTGGATGCCTATGGCGGCGTCATCGCCGGCAACGGCACGGTCAGTGCCCTCACCATCCATGAGGGCGGCACGGCGGCTCCCGGCAATTCGCCCGGCACCCTCAACGCAACGACCGTGTCCTTCGAGAAGGGCGCCACCTATCAGGTGGACGTGACCCCGTCCGGCGAGCACGATCTCATCATCGCCAGCGGCGCCGCGACCATTAGCGACGAGGCCAAGGTCGAGGTCGTCGCCGTGCCCGGCCGCTATGAGGTGGACACGAAATACGCCATCCTCACCGCCGCGGGAGGCGTCACCGGCAATTTCGGCAGCGTGACCGACAATTACATCTTCCTCGACGCCGCGCTCGAGTCCGACGACAACAATATCTACCTCTTGCTGCATTACACGGGGGCGAACTTCGCCGATTACGCGCTGACGAAGAACCAGTTCACCACCGCCACGGCGGCGCAGGCGCTGGGCGCCGGCAATGCGGTGTACGACGCGCTGCTGCAGCAGACCGCCACCTCCGCCCCGGGGGCCTTCAACGCCCTCTCCGGCGAGGCCTATGCCTCGGTCGGCAGCGTGATCCAGCAGCAGTCGGTCTATCTGCGTGACGCGGTGGGGTCGCGGCTGATGCAGGCGCTCACCGCGCCGGGCGTCTCGCCGCTGGCCTATGGCCCCGGCCCGGTGAAAGCCCAGCTCGCCGAAGGCTATACCCCCACCCTGTGGCTCGAAGGCTATGGCGGCTGGGGCGACACCTTCTCCAACGGCAATGCCGCCACCATTTCCAACTCGATCGGCGGCTTCCTGATGGGTGCCGACGTCGCGGTGGCGGAGAATGCCCGCGCCGGTCTGTTCGCCGGCTACAGCCAGTCGGATTTCGACGTGACCGGCCGTTCCTCCTCCGGCTCGATGGATAATGTCGACATCGGCCTCTACGCCGGTGCGCAGTTCGCCAACATCGCCCTGCGCGGCGGCGCGGCCTATACGTGGCACGACGTGTCGATGTCGCGCAGCGTCGTCTTCCCCGGCTTCTTCGACGCCACCGAGGGCGACTTCACCACCGGCACCACCCAGGTGTTCGGCGAGCTGGGCTATGACATGGAGCTCGGCGCCGTGGCCTTCGAGCCCTTCGTGGGGCTGGCCTATGTCAACGTCTCTGGCGCCTCCTTCGCGGAAACCGGCGGCGCGGCAGCGCTTGCCGTCTCCACCGGCGGCATGGACACGGTCTATTCGACGCTCGGCCTGCGCGCGGCGACGACGGTCCAGCTCGGCGGCAAGACGCTGACGCCGCACGCCACGCTCGGCTGGCAGCACGCCTTTGGCGACACGTCTGAGGTTTCGACCATGCAGTTCCTCGGCGGCGCGACGCCGTTCTCGGTCACGGGCGTGCCGATTGCGGAAGACGCGCTGCTGCTGGAGGCGGGGCTCACCTATGCCCTGTCCGACACGGCGTCTCTCGGCGCGTCCTACACCGGCCAGCTCGCCAGCGGCGCGTCGCAGAATGCCTTCACGGTACAGTTCGGGATGAAGTTCTGAACTGACGCCGGTGGTCAGCCCAGCTGACCATTGGCGGCCCAGCCCGGCGGATCGGTTCAGCAGCGTCGAGCTCGAACCGCCGGGTCGGGCGATGTCACGGTTTTCGCGCTTTCGAGGAACGCGCGATCATCATGTTGCTGTCGTAAGACCGGATGAGCGATCATAAAGGTGCCCACACCCTGCCGCCAGCCAAGCGCCTGATCACCGACTGGGACGATGACGTGCCGGGTTCAGCGACCCGGTCGCCGCCAAAGGCATCTCACCCTGCATCCTAAGGGGCGACTGCTGCTGCACTGACAAGTCAATTGGCATTGAGTTCAAGCGTGAGGAGCCGTAGCGATTCATGCGGGCGGGGCCGCGCTTATGGCGGCTCCGAGAGCGGGCGGCGGAAGCCGCCCGCTGCGCGAAATCAGTGGTAGGGCGCGATCAGAACGTCGTCTTCGGGCAGCAGGCGATAAAGAGCCCAGTTCCAGGCATCCATGAACAGCCACGAAAGTGCGCCGGCAACCAGCATGAGCGTGGCGTGAAGCGCCGGCACCCCGGAAGCGAAACCCGCCACGGCGAGGACGATCCAGACCAGCGACAGCTTGCGCATGAGAACGACGAAGGGCAGGCCGGTCACGAGGACAAAGAGGACCATGCTCCGCGCCATCGAGCCCAAGAGGCGCAACGGCCATAGGAGGATGCGCAACCAGAGCGGCCGGGCCGGCGGGTGACGGGCATCCGCTCCATACTCGACTGGCGCGGGAAAGGTGCGGGCACGATGGGGTTCCATGGGTCTCTCCATCCCATTGCGGGCAAGGAAAACCGGGTGGGAGCGATCTCACTACCCGGACTTTACCTGTTCAGTCGCCGGCGATCCACGCATCGAGCAGGATGACGTCGCCATTGCCGAAGGGGCGCAGCACGATTTCCGTCACCTTGTGGGTCTGGCCATCCTTGTCATATTCGCGGGTTTCCATGGCGCCGGAGACATGAACCTTGGTTCCCGACTGAAGGCGCTTTTCGATCCGCTTGACGAGGTGATCATCGAACACGACGACCGTGTGCCACTGCGTGACTTCCTTCCAATTGCCCTCCCGGTCCTTATAAGAATTGTTGGTCGCCACGCGGAAGGTGGCAACACGGCCACCATTCTGGAAGGTACGGATTTCGGGATTGGCGCCAAGGTTTCCGATGATTTCAGCGCGGTTGAGAGAGAACATATCAAATCTCCATTCGATCAGGATCACGGGGTAAGTCGAGCGTTACGGTAGGACCGTCGTCAAGGTTTCGCCCTTAGCTATACAGTTCTTAGGCGAAGCAGGTCGCGTCCTGCTTCCCGAGTTCGCGCGGAGCAGCGGGGGAGTTGGGGGGCAAGGGGGATGATGACGGGGGGAACCACCCACCCGGAGGGCGGCGCGGTTACGCGCCGGCATGGCAGGCCGCTTGCGGCCGAATGCTGGGGGGTGGCGTCATCGCCCTTGCTGGGGCAGAGGGGGCAGAGCCTCCTGGCCCCGCGTTCTTCTCGAAGGATCTTGCGCGCCCTGGCGCGCGCCGCGGTTCGGGGATGCCGGCGGGGCATCGAGGGGGGGGAGAGGCGAGGGGGTGGCGGAGCCCCACTCTCGCCGCGCGCGCGGGCGGTCGATCCGCCTGGGCGCGTGACCGGCCGGCCGCTCGTCGGGCCATCGGATTGGGAAAGCGCTGCCCCCGGCGCTGTGATCGTCGGGGGCGTCTTCGCCTTGCAGGGCGCTAGAACAGCGCCGCCTGCCCGTCACCCTCAAGCTCCCACCTCTTCGCCCTCGCCCGGCTCTGTGCGGCCTCTTTCCTGCGGATCGCGGCGGCGGCGGCCTCAAGGTCGGTCGATGCGTGGCGGGCGTGGATCTCTTGCAGCAGTTCAATGTCGAAATATTTGGGCATGGCGTCCGCGAGCGCGGCGTCTTTTTCAGCCGCGCGCATAAGGGCGGCGGCGACCATCTCGCCGTCGAACATTTTGAAGCAGACATCGAAAGCGTCTGCCGACGCGCCGGAAAGGACCGATTGCCGCGCCAGAGCGACGCGGCCGGCGAAGGTGTTGAAGCCGGGGCGGCAGGTCATGCGCTGCGCTCCCCTTGGAGAGCCGACACCACGCGCGATGCGGAATAGCGCCCCGCATTGTTGAGGTGGCGCTGCCAAGCCCCCTCGGACGGCGCCCAACGGAAGCCCTCGCGCTTCATCAGGTCGCGCGTCGCGGCCTCGGGCTTGCCGTCGAAAAACATCTGAATGCGCGCCGCGTCGCCATTCTCGACCACGCGCAGGCGCCCGGCTGTGGTGTTGTGTTCCTGCTCGACCGTCCCGCGCTCGCGGTTCGCCTCGATCGTCGCCAGCCGTGTCGCAAGCCGCTTGATCTCGGCCAGCTCGCCCGAAAGCTGATAGGCGGGAAAGCCGGCGCCCATCCATTCTTGAGGCGGCACAACGCAGCGCCGCGCCTTCGCCTCGCGCCAGCCCGTGGCGTCGACCACGGCTTGCACTTTGGCGTCCACGTCTTTGCCCTTCGCCGAACGAATAGCAGCGTTGGCGGCTTTCATCATGGCGTGCGCGGCCTGGCGCTTCTCGATCTCGGCGCGGATCAGTGCCGGCGCATCCGGGTTGCTGGCGCGGATCGGCTCGCCTGGGGCGCCATGAGGGAAGGCGGTACGCTCGACGGCGGCGCGGGCGGCCTTGGCGTGCTCGCTCACGACGCGAAAGGCGTTGTCTGCCGATGCCTGCCGCTTGCGGTTCCGATCCACCGGGAACCGGGCCGGCCCGACGACGAACCACGACATGCACCGCGATTCCATCGCCCAAGCGCGCCGCGTCAGCGACACATGGCGGACTGTGAAACGCTCGATCTCGGCGCCGGCGTCCAGAATGCCCCCCCGCGCTACGATCGCGACGACATGGGCGGCGAAGGCGTTGACGCGCTCACCGAGGGCGCCAAGCTCCATGCGGGCGCGGCGATCCGGGAAATGGGACAGGGCGTCCCAATGGCGTTCGATCCCCTTGACGGTGAGCGAGAGGGAGAAGCCGCCGGCGCTGATTGCGAGGGTATCAGCGTCGAACATG